>NZ_RYEV01000018.1 GCF_004138485.1 Peristeroidobacter soli | reverse complement strand
TGGGGTGGACCACTGATCGGCGTGCGAATCCCCGAACAGCACCACGGTCTTGGCGGCATCGCTCGCGCCAAAGATGCATTTCACGGGCGCCACGTCGGTGAAGCCGATCAAACAATTCCGGCCGCTGCCGCTCGCGACGGGTTCCTCCGCGATCGACTGGGACAACGAGCGCTGCATGGGGTGCGATGAGGCACGAAGCGCCGCCTGCCCGGTGCCCAAGGCGATCACGCCGCCTGCGATGGTCAGCGTCGCGCCGAGACCGACCGAACGCATCGGTCGCGCGGCGAGCCACGTGCTGGCCCGGACAGGATGCTCCAGCAATTTGAATCCCGCGGCGGCACACGCCAGCGTCAACACGCTGCAGACGAAGATTCGCTGCAGCGGATCTTCGACGTTCAAGATCGTCGCGTACACCACGATGGGCCAGTGCCACAGATAAAGCGAGTAGGAGTGTTTGCCCAACCATTGCATCACGGGCAGTTTGAGGAGCGTGGCGGGACTGCCGGATTGTCCGCTTGCTCCACTGACGAGCACTGCGGCCGTCGCGGCGACGGGCACCAGAGCAATCCAACCCGGAAAGCGCGCTTCCTCCGTCAACCCGAAGAACGTTGCGATCAACCCGGCGAGGCCCAACCATCCCAGTAGCGCAGCACCCCGGAAGCGACGTGCCCAGTCCGTCACGGGCTTCAAGGCACACAGCGCGCCGATCCCGAATTCCCAGGCGCGGGTGGGGGAGGCGTAGAACGCCCAATCTTGTTTGCGATAGCTGAGCCACAGGCACAGCGCGAAGGAGAGCACCGAGAGCGCACCGATCGTGCCGGCCATGACGCGCACTGTCGGTCGCCAGCGCCACACGAGGAGCAACAGCGTGGGCCAGATCAGATAGAACTGTTCCTCGACCGACAGCGACCAGGTGTGCAGAAACGGATTCGAGGCGCTTTCGGGGGCGAAGTAGTCGGCCAGCAGCGTCATGAAATAAAAATTGCTGGCGTAGAGCGAGGAGGCGAGCGCGCCCTTGGTTGCAAACAATTGTTC
>NZ_RYEV01000017.1 GCF_004138485.1 Peristeroidobacter soli | reverse complement strand
TGCACGATTTCCTCCGTTGAGACCCACCCAGTTTCCTGGGTTGGGGACCACCTGATTTCCTGAGTTCGGGACCACCCGATTTCCTCGGTTGGGGACCACCTGGCGGAGCGCTTTTCGAGGCGCCGCCGGCGCCGAGGAGTGGCCCGCCGATGTCCAGAGTCGATCCGTCCGAGCCTGTCGCACAGGCTCATCCCACCGAGCCCGATTCCACCGCTACCTTCCCCGCCGATCGCGATGGGGAGGACGGAATGGGTTTACGCAGTGTCACCGTTGAGCGTTTTGAGGAGATCCGTCGCCGGCTGGCCGATGGGCGCGGCGTGCGCGAGATCGCCCGGGCATTGGGCTGCTCGCGCGATACCGTGCGTGAGGTGCGTGATGGTCTGCGGCAGTCTCCGGCGGCGCCGAAGATCGGCAAGGATCCGTTATGGATGCGGCAAGTCGATTGGGCGACCGTCGTCCACGAGTTGGGGCTGGGTCATCCGCTGAAGTTCATCTGGGAAGAGAAAGCGCAAGCACTGACCACGTATTCCAACTTCTGGAAACAGTTTTACCGCAAGTTCCCACAGCACCGGCAGGCGGATATCACCGCACGTGAGTTCGCCGCCGGCGAGCGCGTGGAAGTGGATTACGCTGGCGATCCGATCGAGTGGATCGAACTTGCCACCGGCGAAATCCGCAAGGCGTACATCTTCGTCGCCGGTCTCGGCTTCAGCCAGTTGCTCTTCGCCTGGGCCGCCGAAGACATGAAGAGTCGCAACTGGCTCGGCGCGCACCGGCGCATGTATGCGTTTTACGGCGGCGTGCCGCACGTGACTGTCCCGGACTGCTTGAAGCAGGGCGTGCTCAAATGTCACCTGTACGATCCGGATCTGAACCCCGGCTATGCACAGCTCGCTCGGGACTTCTCCACCGCGGTGGTGCCGGCGCGTCCCGATCATCCGCGCGACAAAGCGATCGTCGAGGGACTGGTAAAGATACTAATGCGCTATGTGCGCTTCCGTCATCGGCGCACGCGCTTCACGTCGTTGCATCAGATCAACCAGGCACTCAGCGAGTGCGCCCAGCGCATCAATGCACGACGCCACAGTCGCTTCGGCGTCTCGCGACGCGAGCGCTTCGAGGCACTGGAACGGGCCGCGCTCAAGGCGTTACCCGTCCACGACGTGGACACGGGCGAATGGCTGACCGCAACGCTGCATCCTGATTGCTACGTGCTGGTGGAAGCCGTGCTGTACAGCGCCCCGCATATCCATCGTCACAAGAAGCTACGCATCAAGCTCACCGAGAACCACGTCGAGATCTTCCTGAACCTGGAGCGCCTCGCGATCCATCCGCGCAGCCGTCATCGCGATGGCCGGCGTATCAAGATCGATGCGCACTTCCCGCCGGCGTCCCAGGCGTATTACGAAGCCACGCCGCAGCGACTGTTGTCACAGTCGCGCTTCATCCATCCCGAGCTGCACCGGCTGTTCGTCGAGCTGTTCAATGACGATGTCTACGGCAACCTGCGACGCGCACAGGGCTTCGTTCGCAGCTGCACGAAGGAAATCAACACCGCCGGACACGAAGTGGCCAGCCAGCGCATCGCCGCTGCGATCGTCACCATGCGTCGCTACGACAAGTACCGCGTACCGTACTTCCAGGCGCTGCTTGCGCAAGCCAGAAAACAAACAACCACTGTAACGGGCGAGTCACGCGAGATCGTGCGCCGCCCAGGCAACCCCATGCTGCGATATGCCGCCGGCGCCGATCGGCCCGTCGACATCTTCGCTGCTGTTCCGTCCGACTCAATCCAGGAGAAATGAATCGTATGAGTACTGCTATCGCCAAGAACCTCATGGCCGAGATGAAGCTGCTCGGCATGTTCGGCGCGTTCGACGACACTGTGGCTTCCGCCACTCGCGACCAAGTCAGCTACACCGAGTTCATCGATGCCCTGCTGCAGGCCGAAGCCGATTATCGACAAGAGCGCAAGGCCGGCTACCGCATCAAGGCCGCCAAGTTCACCTTGCGGCCCGCCTTTGAAGACATCGACTTCACGGCCAGCCGCTCGATCAGCAAGGCGCAGATCAAAGAGCTGTACAGCCTGCAGTGGATGAGCGAAGGACGACCGGTGTTACTGATCGGGCAGACCGGTGTTGGGAAGACCTTCATCGCGCAGGCCGCCGGGCTTCACGCCTGCGCGTGCGGCAAGTCGGTGCTGTATATGACGGTCACGACGTGGCTGGAGAATCTCGCGCTCGCCCGCTCGAGCGGAACATATCTCCGCTATCGTGACAAGCTCGCCCGACCCGACTTACTCATCCTCGATGACTTCGGGATGCGCAAGCTGTCCTCCACCGAAGCGCAGGATCTGTGCGAGATCCTCGAAGAGCGCTCGCTCGGCAAGTCCACGATGTTCACGACGCAGCTGCCCCTCGCGCACTGGGCAGAGGTGATCGCCGATCCTGTCATCAGCGATGCGATCCGCGATCGCCTCGAGCATGCCGCGCTCACGATCGACATCACCGGCGAGAGCTATCGCGGGGTCAAGGCCCGGAAACTTGCCAGCAAGAAACACGTCGCGTAAGAATCGCCCACTTCTGCTCCGCCAGTGACCTCACAAGGTG
>NZ_RYEV01000016.1 GCF_004138485.1 Peristeroidobacter soli | reverse complement strand
TGTCACCGACCGGCATAAAGGAGCCGGCCATGATCGGCGTAATGGAGCCAATCTCAGGTGAGGAAAACGGACATCCCAGAGGGGTTAAGAATGTGTGGCTTTGCTGGTGTTGGCAAGGGCTGAGTGTCCCGTCGGCGGCGCGATTTTGGGATTGCGACCGGAAGGACCGTCGAGCACGAGGCAGTAGGCGTTGTGACGCAGCCGATCGACGGTCGCCGAGGCAAGCAGCCGATTGCTAGGGAACGCCTGATCCCATTCGTGGAAGTCGAGATTGCTGGTGACGATGGTGGTGGCCTGCTCGTAGCGCTCGGCGATGAGATCATGAAGATCTTCGTCGGCAGGTGGACGTAGAGGTTTGAGACCGAAATCATCGATGATGAGCAATGGAATGCGTGCCAGCGTAGCGAGCTTGCGCTCGTAGGCACCGGCGGCGCGCGCCGCGTTGAGGCTGGCGGTGAGCTGCGCACACGGCGTGAACAACACATCGATGCCCTGGCGGATCGCGCAGTGGCCGAGTGCCTGCGCGAGATGGCTCTTGCCGACGCCGACCTGCCCGACGATGAGCACAGGCGCGTGCTCACTGAGATAACGCCCCGTTGCCAGATCATGCACGAGTGCACGATTGAGCTTGGGCAAGCGATCGAAGTCGAACTGATCCAGCGTCTTGGTTGAGCGGAACGTAGCGCGGCGCTGACGCAAGGTGAACTTCTTCTGCTCACGGCGAGCGACTTCATCTTGAATCAGCAGTGCTAGAAACTCGGTGTACGCAAGCTTTGCATCGATCGCTTGCCGGTTGCGGGCCTCAAGCGAATCGAGGATGCCGGACAGGCGCAGCTGTTTGAGTTGTGGGGCGAGTTCGGGAATCGGGTTCATGATTACTCTAAGTAAGGTGAGATAGGCATTGGAAAGAATCGAGCGAGGCGCCCGAGCGTAGGCGAGAATGGGTTTAGTGCCTTGTGTCCTCCTTCGTGTCGAACAGCGTTCGAGCATCGCGAGCGAAACGAGCGTTGCTGCCGTAGACGTCCGAGCTGTCACGTGGAGCAGCCTCAAGCGGCAGTCGATCGAATCCGCCGATGAGGATGGACTTGACCGTGCGGTATGCAGGACTTGCGTGCGCGAGTGCGCGTTGACAGGCCGCTTCCAAACGAGCAGCACCGAAGGTCTCTGCAAATCCGAGGACACCTTGGGCACCGCGCAGTCGTTCGACGATGCGATCGCCGAGCAACTGATCGATGAGCTCGGCACACGCGGGACCGATGGCGTGCGCCTGTTGCAGGCACCATTGCCGATCTTTGGCGAAGAATGCCCGCGCTTCCGGCGGCAGATGATCCAGCACCGTGCGCCGATCGCCGGGCCGACGCGAGCGCGCGTGACTGGCGACCAGTCGATAGTCCTGGAAGATCGAGATGGATATGTCTGTGGCGCGCAGCCACAAGGTCTGCCCGACCAACGTGAACGGCGCTGAATACAGCACGTAGTCGAACTTCACGTGGCAATCTCGATGAAGCACGACGCGATGCCAGGAGCCGAGATCCGGTGCGACGGAGGGCAAGCTGCGCATCAACGGCTTCTCGAGCAGAAAACGTTCGAGCGGTTGCTGGCGCGTGGTGCCGTGAATGCGAACGCCGGCTTCCTCCAGCACCCAACGACGCGCTTGCTCGTTCAGATCGGACAGATCGCGGAAGCTGCGCGTCGGCAGGAAGTTGCCCTTGACGTACTTCACTCCGGACTCAACGATCCCCTTCTTCTGCGGATCTGCCGGCGGGCATGGGTCGATCTTGAATCCGTAGCCTTCGGCGCACTCAGCGTACGCTCGCTGAACCAGTGGATCGCGAGCGCAGGCGCGCGTGATCGCGCACTTCGGGTTGTCGATGATGATGCGGGTGGGCACGGCGGCGAACCACTCGAACGCACGTCGATGACAACCGAGCCATGTCATCACAGACTGATCAAACACGAACTCGATGTACTGGTGCCGGGAGAAGCACATCGTCATCACAAAACACCAGGTGCGTCGTGGTTCGCCGCGAGCGGGGTCGACCAGCAGCGGACCGGCGCCGAAGTCGACTTGTGCGGCATCCGCCGGCGCGAACAGCAGCGGCACCGTGACATCCGGTGGCAAGCTGGCGCGAATACCCGCGAGCATGCGACGCACAGCGGAGTAGCTCCCGCGATAACCATGCTCGCGGCATAGGGCTGCGTGGATGGCGATGCCGCCGACGCCTTCGCCGACCCAGCGTTCGACTTGCGCTCGATGCGGCTCAACAGTGGAAATCGTGCTGCTCGCCCGACGTGCCTGGCCCACGACTGCGCTGATCGCAGCGTCATCCGGCAGTGCGGCCTCCGGTGCCAGCCAGCCTTGCGCAGTCGCTAGCACTCGAAAGGCAGCGACCTTGGGTCGTCCCATCAGCCGGGCGCGGGCAATGTCGCGATCAGAATCGCCCTGGCGCAATCGAACCAAGACTTGTCGATACTGAAACATCTCGAATCTCCGTCGGCCCACTGGCCCTCCCGCCGGCAAAAAGCCTGCAGAATAGCCGCCGATATCAGTTCGAAATGCCCGTCTTGCCCCTCAATGTGGCTCCAATACGCCGATCAGCCAGTGGCTCCATTATGGCGATCACGCCGTGGCTCCATTACGCCGATCATCCACTGGCTCCTATATGCCGATCACTAGATGGCTCCAATATGCCGGTCGGTGACA
>NZ_RYEV01000015.1 GCF_004138485.1 Peristeroidobacter soli | reverse complement strand
TCGGAGTCGCCGCTGAATGAATGGAGCACGGTCTGCGTGCCGTCGGGCGTGATCATGAATACGGTGCCCAGATCATTCTCACCACCGCCCTGGCTGGCTCCGTAGAGATTGCCGTCCGGGCCCTCGACCAGAGCTCCGGCCGGGTACGATGCGCCCGGCGGACTTCCGAAAGCGTAGAGCTCCGAGGCGGTCGCCGGCTCACATGAAACTTTCGAGTTGCTTGCCGGCGTGTCGCCGCCCGTTCCGGAGCCGTTGTTCACCGTGCAGCGCGACCCTGTGGGGCTGCTGCGAACAACAATGTTGTAATCGGCACCGCTGGCGACAGCCGTCGGCATCGTGAACGTCGTTGCGTTGGCGGGCACATTCAATGTGTCGTTGCCGTTCGCGAGGACCAGCCCGGTGGAGATCAGCCCATCGACCGAGCCGCCGACGGTTGCCGTTATTTGCGTGCAGGCAATCGCGACATTCGCGATGTCGCTCGCTGCCACCGTGCCTGAGCCCTCAGTGATTGCGCACTGATAGCCGGCGGGCTGTGTGCCAACAGAGATGCTGTACGAAGTACCGCTGGGCACTTTCGTATTCAGGGTGAATGGCCCATTGGTGGAGATCGTCTGCGCACTCTCGCCGTTGTCGGTCACAGAAAGTTGCGCACCATCGGGCAGACCGGAGACGGTGCCGCCGACGGCGAAGGTCGGAGGAGGGGCGTCATTGTTGCCGCCGTTGTTTCCGGCGTCAGCGCCACTGCCGTTGCTACCGCCACCACCACCGCACGCAGCGAGCGCGACCGTGAGCACCAGAAGGCCGAGCCCGGGAAGAGACGCTTTCATCAGTGAGTTTCCTGTACTGCTGACGGACGACGACCGGACGCACCCGGACATGAAGGGCATGATCCGTTGGCACCTCACGAAATCGAACCGACCGAACAGGTGGGATGAGGCGTCGTGTCAGGTGGGTATCCGTGCGGGGGCACAACTCACGTGAGGCAGGCGATTGCGCCACCTGCCTGGCCGGCATTCGCTCTCGGAGCGCGCGGAACTTCGTCACATGTCTGGTTAGGGGGCGATCGTTTCCGTAAGAGAGTTGATTCGCGCGTTGGATGAGCAGCAGGCAGCAGGCCTCGGTGCGCTGAAGTTGCTTGGTAGAGGACTACCAAGCCGAATCCGGCAGACGATCGCCATCATCGGCGCGCAGGGCTGTCGAAACATCTGCCCTGAAGACTCTCGCCGGAGAGAAGCGGAGTTGGGGGTTGAGGTGACAGCTTTCGAACCTGCGACATCTGCGCTTCGTGGACTGTTTCTGGTGGTCAATGGAAGCGCGCGAAAACACGATTCCATTTCGTTCCTTCAGCGTCACTTTGCGCACGGCAGTGCGGTCACTGACGGCCGGAGCCTGCGTGCGCTGGGTCTTCGCGAGCCCCGCTTCTAGCGTGGCTCAACGTGGACCGTTGCCCACGGGGTTCAGAAGGACGATGCCTTTTTCGATGCCTGCGGATGTAATACCGGCACACCACGCGTCAAGAAGCGCATGGGCGCTCAATTAAAGTGTACGGGACGAGTGACGATGTCCTTGCGATTGTGCCCGGTTGGGGGCGTGCGCTCATAGACGAGTTGCATGTCCTGGCCGCCAGCCTGGTCGGTCGTGCCAATGAGTTGTGGGTACGATGCAGTACCGGGAGAGGACTCCCACGCCAGAATCGTGTTGCCACCCCAATTCAAACCATCTTTGCTGAACGAAATGTGGACATTGGTATTGTCGCCATTGCACTGATAGACCATGACGAACTCGTTCAAGTATGAGTTGAAGGAAAGATTGCCGCCGTTGGTCTTAGCCGGCAGGCTGTCGACGGCGGTAGCACCGATATGCGAAACGGTCGGATCCACAGGAATCGTGAACTGCTCGTTCGAATCCTTCGCAAACCACGTACCGGGCATGCCATGCGGGTCCTTCGACACATAGGGTACTTGCCCGTCGTAGCCGAGCCAGCGGCTATTTTTTTCGTCCCAGATAGGTCCGACGTTCAGGTTCGATCCGTGATAGCCCCCGCCATTGGCGGGCTTCAGTGAACCGACGACCTGACCGTAGTCCGTCCAGGAGTAACCATCGTCCGTCGAAATCCACAGGCCCGTGGAGTTCTGCTCACCGTAGACTCCATCGGAGAAAATGTGGTTCTCCGCGTGTACGAATGCAACCAGCGAGCCGTCTGCCATACGGTGCGCTTCGTTCATCCAGTCGCCGTTATAGTCGTAGGCGTTTGGACCCGATGGGACTCCAGGTGCCCGCGTGCGAGTTACCAGAGTTCCTGGCGCCGGTTGCATATGCATCAGGTCGGGACCGGCGTAGCGATGCGCCCAACCATCCCCCCAAAACAGGATCATGGTCGATCCATCCTGGCTCGGCAGGAACGGGAACACGCTGTCATTGAATGCGTTCGTGTCGACCCCCGACACATGCGGCGTTGGCACCACCTGAGCATGACCGACAGTAAAGGTGGGCACATAGGGACCGGCGGCCGACGCGGCTGCGACTTTGATCTGCAGAGTAGTAGATATGCTGCCGATATCGTTGCTTGCGGTCACCGTGTATGGCGCTTGCGCTACTATCTCCGTTGGTGTGCCGCTGATCACGCCTGTGCCAGTGTCCATATCCAGGCCGGCGGGCAATGCTGGCGATACGCTGTAGCTCTTGATCGGCCCGCCTGAGCTGCTGGGCAGATTCGGCGTGATAGGCTGATTTTGCAGGTAAACAATCGCCATGGTCGTATAGCTCAAATTGGCGGGTGACGTGAGCGCGTTGACCGTCACAACGACGTTGTTGGAGACAACTTCCCGCACGTTGGCGGAAAGGGTTGCCGTCCCAACGCTGATCGCGGTGACCAGCCCGTCGAGGACGGTGACGTTGTCGGTGGTGCTACTCCAAGTGAGAGCAGCTGAGTGCGTCAGGTCCTGCGTGGTCCCATCACTGTACGAGCCTGTCGCGCTGAGTTGTTGCACAGTGCCGGAAAAGAGCGTGATGGGTGTCGAGGGCGTGATCTCGATCGACGTGAGCAGCGCGGGCGTGACGTCGAGAGTCACTCCCTGTGAAACGATCGAGGTGGTGGCGGAGGTCGCTGTAATGGTCGCGGAGCCCAGTTGCAGAGGGCTCGCGAGTCCCCAACTTCCCGCCGCGTTGCTGATCGTGGCGACGGAGGGAGTATCCGAAGTCCAGGTCACGCTGCTCGTCAGGTCGTGAGTCGTGCCATCGGTGTAGATGCCGGTGGCGGTGAATTGTTTAGTGAGACCTAGCGGAACGCTCGCGGAGTCTGCGCTGACCTGGATCGACTGCAGGGTCGCGTCACCCACGACCAGGGGCACCGAGGCCTCTATGCCTTGTGCGGCGGCGGTGATCGTGGCTTGGCCAACACCCTTCGCGGTGGCCAGGCCAAATGGAGTCGCGTTGCTGATTGTGGCGACCTGGGGGTCGCTCGAGGACCAGACCACCACGCTCGTCAGATCGTGGGTCGTACCGTCGGTGTAGGTGCCCGTAGCCGTGAACGGCTGCGTCGTGCCGAGCGGTATGCTCGGCGCAGAAGGTGCAATTGCGATCGACGACAATGTGGCGGCCGCCACAGTGAAGGAGACCTGGCTCGAGACAATGTTCCCCGAAGTGGCGGTAATGCGTGTGATTCCGACGCCCGCGGTGGTCACCAGCCCATTGCTGCCGATCGCGTTGCTGATCGTGGCAACGCTGGGTGTATCGGAGGCCCAAGTCACGTTGTTTGTGATGTCCCGGTGTGTGCCGTCGCTGTAGAAACCTGTAGCGATGAACGGTTGCGTGAGACCCAGCGCCACGCTGGGCAGGCTGGGGCTCACTTGAATGGACTCGAGAATGGCTGGCGTCACCGTCAGACTGACTGAAGCTCGAACATCACCCGAAGCCGCGGTGATCGTGCTGTTGCCCGCACCCGATGACGTGGCCAGTCCAAAAGGCGGCGCGTTGCTGATCGTCGCCACGTCAGGGGCGTTGGAGGACCAGACGACGGTGTCGGTAAGGTCATGGGTCGTATGATCGCTGTAGGTGCCGGTCACCGTGAACTGTTGTGTTGTCCCGGCGGGAATGCTCGGGGTGGCAGGCACAATATCGAGTGACGCCAGAGAGGCGCCGGTGACGGTCAACGGGATGGCGCTTGAGACCAGGTCTCCCGATGCAGCGGTGATGTTTGCCGTTCCAACCTTGGTGGAGCTCGCAAGGCCTTGTCTGCCCATCGCGTTGCTGATCGTGACCACCGCGGGGTTGTCCGAGGCCCATGTGACGCTGTTCGTCAGATCCTGGCGAGTGCCGTCGTCGAAGAGTCCGGTGGCGGTAAACTGTTGTGTAAGTCCTGGGACCGCACGCGCAGAGGTCGGTGTCACCTGAATCGATTGCAGTACTGCCGCGGTCACCGTAACAGCGCTGCTACCCGAGAGGGTGCCGCATAAGCTGGGCACGGAGCATGTTGCCGTAATGGTCTCTGGACCGACGGCGAGCGCGTGCTCCAGGCCGGAGCTGCTCACGGTCGCAATAGCGGATGCCGAGGAGCTCCAAGTCATATCGGCGGAGACATCTTGGGTCGTCCCGTCGGAGAAAGTCCCGGTGGCGATGAGTTGTTCGCTGGTACCCACCGCCAGCGTCGTCGCGGCAGGTGTCACCGCAACCGACATCAACACGCCCGGCGTCACGGTGAGGTTCGCTGTCGCGCTTTGCCCACCGTAGGACACCGAGATGGCTGCAGTCCCTACTGTGAAGGTGTGAACCGAGCCCGTGCTCGCCCCGACGCTGGCGTTCGCGGGATTCGAGGAGTTCCACGTTGCCAAGCCGGTGAGGTCAGAGTGTTGGTTGTTACTCCAGATCCCCGTGGCGGTAAGTTGAACCGACGTACCCACGGCCACCTTGGGGCTCGGGGGGGTGATCTCGATCGACTGCAGCGTGGCGGCGGTGGCTTGCGCGACCTGTTTGTGGTCGTGGCATCCGGCGAGCGCGACTAGCGCACACAGCACAACGGCTGTCATCAGACCAGACCTGGATGGTGACTGAATGGCGAACTTCATGATTCCTTCCGGCGGGCTCTCTTGACATCAACGCTCCTCGCGCCGGTCGGATGAGTGACAGAGCTCCGTCAGAGAGTTCCCCGAAATCAGGCGATCGCATCTTTGGGACTGGCGACATGACCCAGGATGCGAGCGCTGCCTCTGGTTTGATTCCCGCCGACAGAACCGCTCTCAAATGCGAAGTTGAGCGAAAAAGTACCGAGCCCTCGACGGACTCGAAGTCATCGATCGTCGAGTGTGCGAAACGATGGTAGGTGTGAGGCGTTGCTTCACGCGCGACCTGGAAGCGGCGTAATTCATGATGGTGAAACGAAAACAGGCCGCGCAAGAATCCTTCTCGCGCGGCCTGTCTCGATGGCATCACCTCAATTGAGCTTGAACACGCTTCCGTTGTCGTTCGGACCGCCGCGTTTCGTCACGCCATACAAAGTGCCATCGGCACCCTGGGTGATCGTGTCTATCGGGTAGTATTCCTTCGTCTCATCCTCATCCTGGAACGTATGCAGTACGGTGTAGGTACCGTCGAGCGTGACGCTGTAAAGAGCGGCATTAGTGAGCCCATATAGTTTGCCGTCGGCCGCCTGGAAGGGTGCACCGGTTGGCGGATACAGGTAGCCGTAGTCGGGATCGGTATCGCTGCCAAAGGTGTGCAGCACGGTGATCGCACCCGAGGGAGTCACCCGGAAGAGGGTTGCTGCGCCATAGGCGCAGCAGCTCATAAGACCTTGTGTAACACCGTAGAAGTTGCCATCGTTGGCTTGAATGATGCTCCCGAGGGGGAAATTGCTGATGTTGTCGTACGAGCTCACGATCGACAAGGTTCCGTCGAGCGTCATTTTGAAGAGAGCCGTTTGTGCCTGACCGTACAGATTGCCGTCGCGCCCCTGGATCAAGCCGCTGTACCGGTTGGCGTCCAGATCATAGTCGCCCAGGAATAGCATCACGCGCTCCTCGCCGTCGGGAGTGAGCCGGAAGATCGTTCCACGGCTTTGCGGACCACCCTGCTGGGTCACGCCATAGAAATTCCCGTCGCTCGCCTGAAGCAGCTTGCCCGTTGGAGCCCAGCCATCGCCCGGGCCACCGAATGACCAGAGCACCGATTCGGCTCCCGCAGGGGTGATCCTGTACACCGTACCGCTTCCGTAGGTGCCCCCCTGCTCCGTGATGCCGTAGAAGTTGCCGTCGTTGCCTTCCAACAGCGGACTTAGCCACGGTTCCCACCCATCGGAGCCCGTGCCGAACGTCCAGAGGACGGTCTTGGATCCATCGGGAGTGATCTTGTATACGGTGCCGGTATTGTCTTGGCCGGCGTCTGTAACACCGTAGAGATTCCCGTCTCGACCCGGAGTGACTGCGGCGGCAGCAGGGGACTCTGATCCCTGGAAGGAGTAGACCGTCGATAGAGTAGCGGGCCCGCACGAGATACGCACGTTGTCGACCGGCGTGTCATCGGCCGTTCCCGATGCATTGCTCACGTCGCAATGCACGGCAGTCGGGATGTGACTGACGGCAATGTTGTAGAGCGTGCCGCCCGCAACGGCTGTCGGCAGCGTGAACGTTGTCGCATTGGCCGGGATCTCCAGTGTGTCGTTGCCGTTGGTGATCGCCAGGCCGTCAGCATCGAGGCCGGTGATCGAGCCGCCGACAGTGACGCTGACCTGAGTGCAAGCGATGGCAACATCCGTGATGTTGCTTGCGGGCATGGTGCCGGCAGCGCCGGTGACATTGCATTGATAACCCGTCGGCTTCGCGCCCAGCGTGACGCTGTAAGCACTGCCAGCAGAGAGTTTTTCCGTCAGCGTGAAGGGACCATTGCTGGTGATCGACTGAGCGTTCGCGCCATTGTCGAGAAGGGAGAGCTGAGCGCCATCGGGGAGTCCGGAAACCGTTCCACCGATGGAATAGGTGTCATCGACAGGGGTGTTGCCGCCGTTGTTCGCTGTGTTGCCGCCATTGTTCGCGGTGCTACCACCATCGGTGTTCGCGGGGGCGCTGGCACTGTCGCCGTCGCCGCCTCCACACGCCGCGAGCAGGACTGTGAGTGGAATGACGCTGAGCCAAGAGAGGGACCTGTTCATGAGTAACGTTCCAATGTCGTGAGCGTGGTGTGCGCGGTTATGGACGGATGCGAGTTGGAGCGAGTCGTCGAGCGCATCGGTAACGCATGACGGAAAAAGGTTCCGGCCGGGCGTCTGATATGTGATGTACCCGTGGACTGGCACGAAGCAGGATGACGTGTCCGTTGTTCGACACGATGTACTTCACGCGCGACCTGGAAGCGGCGTATTTCGCGATGGTGAAACGAAAACAGGCCGCGCAAGATTCCTTCTCGCGCGGCCTGTCTCGACGACCTCACCTCAATTGAGCTTGAACACGCTTCCGTGGTCGTTCGGACCGCCGCCTGTCGTCACGCCATACAAAGTGCCATCGGCACCCTGGGAGATCGTGTCTATCGGGGAGTATCCCTGCGTCTCATCGTCATCCTGGAACGAATGCAGTACGGTGTAGGTACCGTCGAGTGTGACGCTGTAAAGAGCGTCCTCGCTGACCCCATACAGGTTGCCGTCGGCCGCCTGGAAGGGCGCACCGGTTGGCGAATCCCCGTAGTCCTGGTCGGGATCGACATCGCCGCCAAAGGCGTGCAGCACGGTGGTCGCACCCGAGGGACTCACCCGGAAGAGGGTTCCTGCGCCATAGGCGCCGCCCTGGCTCATGACACCGTAGAAGTTGCCATCGTTCGCTTGAATGAGGCTCCCGACGGGGGAATTGCCGATGTCGTGTTCGCGACCGGCGTACGAGCTCACGATCGACAAGGTTCCGTCGAGCGTCATTTTGAAGAGAGCCATTTCGGCCTGACCGTACAGATTGCCGTCGCGACCCTGGATCAAGCCGCTGTACCAGTTGGCGTCCAGATCATAGTCGCCCAGGAATAGCATTACGCGCTCCTCGCCGTTGGGAGTGAGCCGGAAGATCGCTCCCCTGGTTCCGGGACCACCGTCCCAGGTGATGCCATAGAAATTCCCGTCGCTCGCCTGAAGCAGCTGGCCCGTCGGAGCCCAGCCATCACCCGGGCCGCCGAATGACCAGAGCACCGTTTCGGCTCCCGCGGGGGTGATCCGGTACACCGTGCCTTCTCCGTAGGTGCCCCCCTGGTCCGTCATGCCGTAAAAGTTGCCGTCGTTGCCTTCTAACAGCGGACTGCTCGGTTCGCTCCCATCGAAGCCCGTGTCTAGCTTCCAGAGAACGGTCCTGGATCCATCGGGAGTGATCTTGTAAATGGTGTCGGGGCCCGGGTTTGGCCATACGCCGACTGAGATCCCGTAGAGATTCCCGTCCCGACCCGGAGTTACTGCGGTAGAAGGAGAATCTGTCTCCGAAAAGAAGTAGACCGTCGACAGAGTAGCGGGGCCGCACGAAACACTCACGTTGTCGACCGGCGTGTCACCGGCCGTTCCCGATGCATTGCTCACGTCGCAATGCACGGCAGTCGGGATGTGACTGACGGCAATGTTGTACGGGGTGCCAATCGCAAGTGCTGTCGGCAGCGTGAACGTTGTCGCGTTGGCCGGGATCTCCAGTGTGTCGTTGCCGTTGGTGATCGTCAGGCCGTCAGCATTGAGGCCGGTGATCGAGCCGCCGACAGTGACGGTGATCCGAGTGCAAGCGATGGCGACATCCGTGATGTTGCTTGCGGGCATGGTGCCGGCACCGCCGGTGACATTGCACTGATAACCCGTCGGCTTCGCGCCCAGCGTGACGCTGTAAGCGCTGCCAGCAGAGAGTTTTTCCGTCAGCGTGAAGGGACCATTGCTGGTGATCGACTGAGCGTTCGCGCCATTGTCGAGAAGGGAGAGCTGAGTGCCATCGGGGAGTCCGGAAACCGTTCCACCGATGGAAAAAGTGTCGACAGGGGTGTTGCCGCCGTTGTTCGCGGTGCTACCACCATCGGTGTTCGCGGGGGCGCTGGCACTGTCGCCGTCGCCGCCTCCACACGCCGCGAGCAGGAGTGTGAGTGGAATGGCGCCGAGCCAAGAGAGGGACCTGTTCATGAGTAACGTTCCAATGTCGTGAGCGTGGTGTGCGCGGTATGGACGGATGCGAGTTGGAGCGAGTCGTCGAGCGCATCGGTAACGCATGACGAAAAAAGGTTCCGGCCGGGCGTCTGATGTGATGCGCCTAGGACTGTTCCCTCAATTCGTATCGCGCTCCCTCACCGCTCACCCCGTTTGGCGCCTTGGCGCGCACGAGCCGCTGACTCACGCTCCGCACGATTGGGATTCATCTGATCCGCGGAGATGGAACGAAACAGATCAGCAGCGCGGGGTGCAAAGCGCATGGCGGGCTTGCAGTCGGCTCTCGACTCGCTCTCGCAAATGGATCACAACACTCTCGGACTGATGCAGTGTGCGCTGCGCGTCCCCGCTTCAGAGAACTGGCGTGACGTGCTTGGGGACATCGCCTCACTCGACGAGCGGGAGCAGAGCCACGTGCTCGCGACACTCTCCATGCAGATCCAGAAAGTGCCGCACACGCAGGCGGTTGATCTGACCACGGCGCCGTTGCCGTTCGGCCGCGCCTTCAGCTCCATCACTTGAGCTGAATCACGCTGCCGGCGCCATTCGCGCCTCCGGAAAGCGAGATGCCGTACAGCGCGCCGTCGGCAGCCTTGAGGAGAACGTCATAGGGAGAGCCATACGTGGATGCCTCCGCGAACGAATACAGCGTGGTGAGCGTGCCCGTCGGCGTGATTCGAAACAGTGAGCCCTGGCCGGGAGCCCAGGCCACCTTCGTCATTCCGTAGAGGTTGCCGTCACTGCCCTCGATGAGCCCGTCCGACGGACGTTGAGCCGTTCCCTGGTCGAACGAATACAGTACCGAGAAGCCACCGTCGGGAGTCAATTGGTAGATGGTTCCCTGACCAGCGGCACCGCCATACTGGGTTACTCCATAGAAATTGCCGTCGCTTGCCTGCAGAAGCTGGCCGATCGGATAGATGCCATCGGCATCTTCGAATGTCCACAGCGTCGTCACGGTGCCGTCGAGCGCCATCCTGAAGATCGTCCCGAATGCAGGAGCTGTGGGTTGCTGGCCGATGACCCCGTAGAGCGCGCCATCTTTGCCCTCGATGAGCCCGCCGCTTGCAATCGAACCTCGGTAGCCGACGAGGCGGTCGAAGACGTGCACGACCGTTTCGGTTCCGGATGGAGTGAGGCGGTAGATCGTGCCCTCGCCATTGTCGCCGCCTAGAGAAGTCACTCCGTAGAAGTTGCCATCGCTCGCCTGCAGCAGCTTGCCGTAGGGTGCACTGCCGTCCCGGTAGTCGGCACCGAACGACCAGAGCACGGTTTTCGTGCCGGTCGGCGTGATCCTGAAAGCGGTGCCTCCCCAGTACTCGCCGCCGCCGCTCGTCGTTCCGTAAAAGTTGCCGTCGCGGCCGAGAGTGAGACCGCCGTCCGGATATTCGCCGTCGGAGTCGCCGCTGAATGAATGGAGCACGGTCTGCGTGCCGTCGGGCGTGATCATGAATACGGTGCCCAGATCATTCTCACCACCGCCCTGGCTGGCTCCGTAGAGATTGCCGTCCGG
>NZ_RYEV01000014.1 GCF_004138485.1 Peristeroidobacter soli | reverse complement strand
CGGCACCGGGCGCCGCCCGTCGCGCAGTGCGCTCCTTGGCGCACGTCCATGGTGAGCCCTGCTGTTGCGGCCCCGTCCCTGTGCCGCAAAGCTGCCGGGACGAGGTAGGTCACTCCCGCCGCCGCCGATACGTCACTGGCGCATTCGCGCGTGACTCTTCTCCGACCCTGCGACCGTCGGCGGGTACCTTCGCGTTTGCTCGTTGCCGAGCTGGCGTTGCGGCCGCGTTTGGGCGCGGCCGCTCTTCCGGGGTTAGCTTGTGAATTGAGGCTCGATCGATGTAGCAGCGACTGAGGTTAGCGTTTGGGTTGAGATCGATCGTTGAAGCGGCGATCGAGGTCTAGCTGTTGGGCTGAGCTCGATCGATGTAGCAGTGACCGAGGTTAGCTGTTGAATTGAGCTCGATCGTTATAGCAGCGACAGCGGCGGCTGCGCTCAAGCGCGGCCGCAACGCCAGCTCCACAACGTGCACGCTCAAATTCACAACTGACGGTCGCACGGTCGGAGCAGCGTCACGCGCAACGCGCAGTTGACGCATCGGGCGGCGTCAGGGTGGGGGATCTCCTCCCCGGCAATTGGATCCGCCAGGGATGGCGGTCCGATAGCAGCCACAAGGGCTCGGCGGGGCCTTTCGGCGAAGCACGGCTTCGCTCCGCCGAGCGGGTGTACATGGATGTACACCCTGGGCTTGCCCGGAGCAGGACTGCGCAGGGCAATGTGCAGCAGGGCGCCCGCGACAGCGGGAGCGAAGCGTGCGCAGGTGTGTCGCGGTGCCGGGGAGGAGATCCCCCACCCTGGCGACGCCGGACCACCGACGTCTCCGCATCCGGCACCGGTGGCAATTCAAACCGACCGAGCAAAGAATCAGAACGCGCTGATCCCCGTCAGCGCCCGGCCAACGGTCAACTGATGAACCGTCTCCGTCCCCTCATAAGTAATCACGCTTTCCAAATTCAGCGCGTGCCGGATCGGCGAATACTCAACGCTGATACCCGCCCCACCCAAAACATCACGAGCATCGCGTGCCACTTCAATGGCAGCCCGGGCGTTGTGCCACTTCGCAACGGACACTTGTGTCGGCTGCATGAGACCTTGATCTTTCAAACGACCGAGCTGCAATGACAACAGCTGCGACGTGGTGATCTTCCTCGCCATCTCCGCCAGGCGAATTTGAATTGCCTGGGTCGCCGCCAGCGGCTTGCCGAACAGAATGCGTGTCTTCGTGTAATCGATGACGTCCTTCAAGCACGCCTGAGCCGCGCCGGTCACGCCCCAGCAAATGCCATAGCGGGCTTGAGTCAAACACGACAGCGGGCCCTTCAAGCCAACCACACCTGGCAGCATGTTTGCTTCCGGCACCACGACGTTGTCGAAGAACAGGCTGCCCGTCAGCGACGCTCGCAAGCTCATCTTGTGTTTGATCGTGGCGGTGGTGAAGCCTTTGAAGTCTTTCTCCACCAGGAAGCCGCGGATGCCGTCGTCGGTGCGGGCCCATACCACTGCCACGTCGGCGATCGGTGCGTTGGTGATCCACATCTTTGCGCCGTTCAACACCCAGTCCTTGCCTTGGCGTTTCGCATGCGTCTTCATGTTGGCGGGGTCGGAGCCGCCGTGAGGTTCGGTGAGGCCGAAGCAGGCGATGGTTTCACCCTTGGCCATGCTTGGCAGCCAGCGTTGTTTCTGTTCCTCGCTGCCGAATGCGTAGATTGGATACATGCACAGGCTGGACTGCACCGACACGAAGCTGCGCAGGCCCGAATCGCCTCGCTCCAGTTCCTGGCAGATCAAGCCGTACGACACGCTGTTCAAGCCGGCGCAGCCATAACCGTGGATGGAACTGCCCAGCAGGCCGAGCTCGGCGACGCCGGTGACCAGCTCGCGCGGGAAACGTTCGTGCTCGAAGCAGTCGCCCATGATGGGAATGACCTGGTCGTCGACGAATTTCGCGACCGAGTCCTGTACCAGGCGCTCTTCTTCGCTGAGCATGGCGCGGACGTTGTAGAGATCGAGCGGATCGAGCTCGGTGGCCGCGGCCGACGATGCTTTGGGATGGGCTGACATGGGGCTCTCCTGGTCGGCTCGAATAATAGCGCAGCCGCCCGATAGTCACTGGGTGCGCGGCCAGCCTACAATTCTTGTCGGTGGCCGCTGACCGGCGTAGCGTGTATGGCGGTTACCGCAACCCATACGATCACGATGAGCTGGGGGAACGATGCGCACCGTGGAGCAATGGCTGGAGGAATATGGCGAGAGTCACCGTAACGCCACCAACAAGACGTTGCACTGGGTGTGCGTGCCCGTCATCGTCGTCAGCCTGATCGGGCTGTTGTGGTCGCTGCCCGCGCCGTCGAGCTGGCAGCAGATATCGCCGCTGCTGAACTGGGGCTCGCTGTTTCTGTTCGCGGGCGTGGTGTATTACCTGTCGATGTCGTGGTCGCTCGCCGTCGGCATGGCGGTGTTTGCCAGCCTGGTGATGTTGTCCATCATCGGTTTGCAGAATCTGCCGTGGCCGTTGTGGAGCGCGTGCATCGCGCTGTTCGTGGTGGCGTGGATCGGTCAGTTCATCGGACATCATTACGAGGGCAAGCGGCCGTCGTTTTTCAAAGACATTCAGTTTCTGATGATCGGTCCGCTATGGTTGCTCAGCTTCATCTATCGAAAACTGCGAATCCCTTACTAGCTTCAGCCATCGGCTGCGGCGGACACTCACGGATTCAGTAGCGGTTCAGTCCGTTTTTTCCAGGCTGATCCTGAAGCATGCGCGGGTGCATAGTGCCGCGCGATTTTTTCAGCGGAGAGGAAACCCATGGTCCATCGTTTTTCCAGGCTCGCCGGTGTCGGCGTCGTTGTTGCCGGCCTGCTCGCGGGCTGCACCACGGTCAATCCGTATACGCGTGAATCGCAAACCAGCAGCGCTGCCAAGGGCGCGGGCATCGGTGCGGCCGCGGGCGCGGTGGTTGGCTTGCTGACGAAAGGCGACAAGCTGCAGAACGCGCTGATCGGCGCTGGCGTGGGAGCGCTGGCCGGTGGTGGCGTGGGTTATTACATGGACGTGCAGGAAGCCAAGCTGCGGCAGAAGCTCGAGGGCACGGGCGTGAGCGTCACCCGCATCGGTGACAACATCACGTTGAACATGCCGAGCAGCATCACGTTCGCGACCAACAGCGCGGATCTGAATGGGCAGTTTTATAACGCGCTGGGCGGCGTGGCGATGGTGCTGAAGGAATACAACAAGACGGTCATCGAAGTGGCCGGTCACACCGACAGCACGGGCAGCGATCAATACAACCAGCAGCTCTCGGAGCGTCGCGCTTCGTCGGTGGCAAATTATCTGGTGGGCCAGGGCATTACCCAGCAGCGCTTGCTGACGGTCGGTGCCGGCGAGTCGCGACCGGTGGCGTCGAACGATACGGAAGCAGGTCGTGCGCAGAATCGTCGAGTCGAAATGACGATCGTTCCTATCACCAAGGGCTGAGCATAACGCAGCCACTTTTGCTTGTTGACGCTGCTCGCCGGCTCGGAAGGGAACCGTATTTCGGGGCGGCGATTTCCGCGACGCTGGGAGTTTGACGCTGCCTGTATTTCCGGGCGTGCGGCCCGCAGGGCAAAAATAACGTTGCGGCGTTATGAGAGGGGCGTAAACAAAAAGGGCCGGCTCTTCACGAGTCCGGCCCTTTGGTTTACAGGGTCCATAGGGTTGGGTTCAGTCCATCAGTTCGCTCATGCGGCGTCGGCCACCAGGCCGCGCAGTTTCTTGATCGCGTTCGCCTCGATCTGGCGAATGCGTTCCGCGGACACGCCGTACTTGTCGGCCAGCTCATGCAGGGTCGATTTCTCTTCCTGCATCCAGCGGCTGCGCAGGATGTGCTGACTACGATCGTCCAGCGTTTCCAGCGCCTGAGACAACCGCTCCGCGGTGTCTTCGTCCCACTGTTCGCGTTCCACGGCAACCGACGGATCGGATTCCGGGTGCTGCAAGTAGGCCGAGGGCGAGTACGAACCATCCTCGTCATCCGCATCCGGGGCCGGATCGAAGGACAGGTCGCGCGAGCTCAACCGCTGTTCCATGTCGGTCACTTCGGCGGTGGTCACGCCGAGGTCGCGGGCAATCGCCTTGGTTTCCACGTCCGTCAGCCAGCCCAGGTTCTTCTTGAACTTGCGCAGGTTGAAGAACAGCTTGCGCTGCGCCTTGGTGGTGGCGATTTTCACCAGCCGCCAGTTACGCAACACATACTCGTGGATCTCGGCGCGGATCCAGTGAACCGCGAACGACACCAGTCGCACGCCTACATCCGGATCGAACCGCTTCACCGCCTTCATCAAGCCGACATTGCCTTCCTGAATCAGATCGCCAACGGGCAGGCCATAGCCGCTGTAGCCGCGGGCGATGTGAACCACGAAGCGCAAGTGAGACAGCACGAGCTGGCGGGCCGCGTCCAGGTCTTCCTCGTTACGCAGGCGACGAGCCAGGTCCAGCTCCTCTTCCCGCGACAACACCGGAATACGCGACACACGGTCGATGTACGAATCCAGGCTGCCGACCGGACCGGCCAGCATCGAGTACGGGCTGGCGGCGAGTTCGGTACTAGAGCGAACAAGCGCAGTAGATGTCATGTCGAAGATTCCCCTCCAGTCAGTGGTTGGAAGTTTAGCAATCGCGATGTTGGAGTGCTAAGTCGACTTGAAAGTTCCGGCGGCGCCCATAGGTTCCGAACGCTTTACGCTTGGCTAAACCGTTGATAACGCTGAGGTATTTTGACCGTCGCGGCGCCCGTGAAAGCCAGTCACGAATGCCGTGACTGAGCATGCGGATTGGGCTGCCCTCAGGCCGGCCTAGGTGGGTTCGATGGCGCGGAGATGGCGGGTGGCTGCAAGGTAAGACCCCAGCCAGCCCAGAACGATCCCGCCGCCCAGCAGGGCCAGGGTGGCTCGCGGGTCCAGGCCGCCGAGCTGGAAGGCGCTGCCGTACAGGCCGGCGAGGCGGCCGATGGGCTCACGCAGGATGCCGATGACGGCGGCGGTGATGATCCAGGCGGTGATGCCGCCGCCCAGGCCGTACCAGATGCCGTTGTACAGGAAGGGCCGGCGCACGAAGGCGTCGCTGCCGCCGACCAGCTTGGTCACCTCGATCTCGGCGCGGCGATTCTGGATATCGAGCCGGATCGTGTTGCCGACGATGACCATGACGCCCAGGGCCAGCAGCGCGGCCGCCACGACCAGGCCCCGGCGCACGGTGTCGAGAATGGCGTTGAGCCGGTTCACCCACGCCGTATCGAGCTGCACGATTTCCACTGACGGCATGGCGCGCAGGTCGGCCGCGAGGCTGTCCAGATTGGCCGCCGTCGAGAAATCCGCCGAGGGGGTCACCACCAACGTGTGCGGCAACGGGTTTTCGTTCAGCGCGTCGATGGCCGGGCCGAATCCCGAGTCGTGGCGGAATTCTTTCAGCGCCTCGTCCGCGGTGATGACTTCGACATTGCTCACGTCCCGTCGCTGTTTGATGCGCCCGGCGGTGCGAGTCGCTTCTTCGGCGGAAGTCGGGCGCTTGAGGAACACCGTGAGATCGACGGCCTTGTTCCAATTGCCGGTCGCGTTCTGCGCGTTGCTGATCAGCAGATGCAAACAAGCGGGCAATGCCAGCGCGATGCCGATGACCAGCACCGTCAACAGTGTGGCGAGTTTCTGTTTCGACAATCGACCCAGCGAGCCGATCATGGTTTGAGCATGTCGAGTCAGCCACGCGGTCATCGCAGCGCTGCCTCGGAGCCGGTGATCAGCTTGGCGGGATCGACGAGTTTCTCGCCAGCACTGACGCCCGCGGGCATGTCGTCGACGACGCGGCCACCCTCGAGTCGCACGCGACGCACCGGGAAGTGCTCGAGCAGATACAGATCGTGGCTCGCGACCAGCACCGTGACGCCGACTTCGTTGAAGCGACGGAAGATATTCATTACTTCCACCGACAGCTCGGGATCCAGATTTCCGGTCGGTTCGTCCGCAATGAGCACCGGCGGCTTACTCACCACGGCTCGCGCGATACCGACGCGTTGTTGTTCGCCCGTCGACAGTTCGAGCGGCACGCTGTTCTCGCGTCCGAGCAGGCCCACTTGATCCAGCGCCGCGCGCACGCGCTTGCCGATTTCCTTCGTGCCGACGCCCGCGATGATCAGCGGCAGCGCGACGTTGTCGAAGATGGTGCGATCGTGCAGCAGTTTGTGATCCTGAAACACCATGCCGATCTGGCGACGGAAGGCCGGCACTTTGGAGCGCTTCACGCCGCTGACGTTCTGGCCGTTGATGACGAGCTGGCCGCGGGTCGGGCGCTCGATCAACGAAATCAATTTGAGCAGGCTGGATTTGCCCGCCCCGGAATGACCGGTGAGGAATACGATCTCGCCACTGTCGATGTCCAGTGACAGATCGCTCAGTGCCTCGCGCCCGTTCGGATAGCGCTTGAAAACGTGATCGAAACGAATCATGCGGATCGGGTCAGTCCCGCTTGAGCAACGCATCGACGAAGGCCGCGGCCTCGAAGCCGACGAAGTCTTCGACACTCTCGCCGACGCCGAGATAGCGGATCGGCAGTTTTAATTCGCTGGCGATGGCGAACACGATGCCGCCCTTGGCGGTGCCGTCGAGCTTGGTGAGCACGATGCCCGTGACGCCCAGCGCTTCATGAAACAACTTGGCCTGCTGGAGCGCGTTCTGCCCTTGGCTCGCGTCCAGCACCAGCAACACTTCGTGTGGAGCGGCGGGATCGAGACGACCCATCACGCGCTTCACTTTCTTGAGCTCGTCCATCAGGTTCGACTGCGTGTGCAGACGACCGGCGGTGTCGGCGATCAACACGTCGAACTTGCGGGCCTGCGCGGACTGCAAGGCGTCGAAGGCGACAGCGGCGGGATCGGCGCCCGTGGCTTGCGCGATCACCGGCACGTCATTGCGCTGACCCCACACCTGCAACTGCTCGACCGCAGCGGCGCGGAAGGTATCGCCCGCCGCCAGCATCACTTTCATGTCGGCCGCTTTGATGATGCGAGCGAGCTTGCCGATCGTCGTGGTCTTGCCGGCGCCATTCACCCCGACGACCAGCACCACGAACGGAATGTATTTGCTGTCGATCTCCATCTGGCCCTGCACCGGGCGCACGATGTCCATCAGCTGCTCGCGCAGCGCTTCGAGCAGCGCGTCCAGATTGTCCAGCTCGTGACGCGCCACTTTCTTACGCAGCGCCGTCAGAATGCGTTCGCTGGTGTCCACGCCGACATCGGCGGTGATCAGGCGCATCTCCAGCTCGTCGAGCACGGTGTCGTCGATCTTGCCGCCGGGGATCAGGTTCGCCAGATCGTAGGTCAGCCACGAGTCGCCCCGGTTCAACTTGGCGCGCAGGCGCGTGAACAGGCTGCCCGGCTCTTCGACAGGAGCGGCGGGCGGCGGCGGGGGAGCGGCTGGCTTGTCCTTCTTGAAACCGAACATTCGTGCGCTGACAGGGTCCGGGGGCGGGGCGCGCAATTCTACCAGCACTGGCGGCGCCCGCCGGGGCTATCATCCGCCGCGCACATGGCCAGAGCCCCCAGCAATCGCCGCCCCGTCGGCAAATCCACCGCCCCGGCGGGCAACTCGCCGCCGAACCGCCTGCGCATCGTCGGTGGGCGCTGGCGCGGCAGGGTGATCGACTTTCCAGCCATCGATGCGATCCGTCCGTCGCCGGATCGGGTCCGCGAAACACTCTTCAACTGGTTGCAGCAGGACATCTCAGGCGCGCGCTGCCTGGATTTGTTCGCCGGCAGCGGCGCTTTGGGCATCGAAGCGCTGTCGCGCGGCGCCTCGGCGGTGACATTTGTAGACCGCGAGCCGAGGGTCGGCCGTCATTTGACACAAACCCTGGAGCGACTCGGCGCAACCGGCGCGACGGTGCAGACCGAGGACGCGACCCGTTTCCTGGAGCGAACGCCGCAGCCCTTCGAGCTGATTTTTCTGGATCCGCCGTTCGCTTCGACGCTGTTGCAGGCGGTATTCAGCAAATTACCGCAAGGTTGGCTGGCGCCCGAAGCGCACATCTACGTCGAATGCCCCGCTGACAGCCCGATTCCGCCGTTGGCGCCAGGCTGGTCCGTGTACCGTTCCAAGCAGGCCGGTCAGGTCGGCTATCATCTGCTGCGAGTCACGACGGCTCGCATCCGTTCCGCTGAAGAGGTTTTGCCATGACCGGCGCCATGTATCCCGGCACCTTCGACCCGATCACCAATGGCCACTACGACCTGGTGCGTCGAGCCGCCGGCATTTTCGATCGCGTCGTGGTCGCGGTCGCCGCCAATCCGGGCAAGGCCCCGTTGTTCACGCTGGAAGAGCGCGTCGAGCTGGCGCGCGAAGTGCTGCACGATATTCCCAATGTCGAGATCACCGGTTACTCCGGGCTCACGGTCGAGTTCGCTCGACAGCATGGCTTGGGCGTGGTGGTGCGTGGCTTGCGGGCGGTGTCGGACTTCGAGTTCGAATTTCAGCTCGCGACCATGAGCCGGCATCTGTCGGATAAGGTGGACTATGTGTTCCTGACGCCCACCGAGCAGTTCAATTTCATTTCTTCCACCCTGGTGCGCGAGATCGCCAGTCTCGGCGGCAACGTCGCGCAGTTCGTTCATCCCAAAGTCGAGGCCGCCCTGCAGCGCGCCTGGGCCAAGCGCCGCGCGCAGCAGTAGTCGTCTCGCCGTTGCGCGCGTCGTCAAAGGCCGTTCGACGTCGACCGCGCTCGCGGCGGCATCGTCGCCAGGCGTGAGACGTTCAATGCCGGCAGACAACGCTGAAGAAATACGGCGCCACGCATAAAACAAAACCCATCGGACTCCCCTGCAAGTAGAGACTGATCGAGTTTGATTCACGGGGATTCGCTTGCAGGCGCGGTCCCGTCAGAGACCCAAGCGCTATTTCTGGCACTGAGGACAGAAGTACGTCGAGCGCTGCCCCTGCACGAAGTGTTTGATCGGCGTCTTGCACACTCGACACGGATCTTTCGTCCTCTCGTACACATACAACTTCTGGCGGAAGTACCCGGGATTCCCCTCGGGGTTGATGTAATCGCGCAGTGTGGTGCCGCCGGCCCGGATCGCGTCGCTCAATACATCTTTGATCGATTTCACCAACGCATCGAACTCGGGCCGTTTCAGTCGCCCCGCGGCTCGGCGCGGGCGCACGCCGGCGCGAAACAGCGCTTCGCTCGCGTAGATGTTGCCCACGCCGACAACTACCTGGCCATTCATGATCAGCTGTTTGATGGCGACACTGCGCCCCTTCGCGGCCCGCGCCAGATACTCGCCACTGAACTCCTCCGAGAGCGGTTCAGGCGCCAGCGGTTTCAGCAGCTTGTGGTCGAGCGGATCGCCATCGGCCCACAGCAGGCTGCCAAAACGTCGCGGATCGTTGAAGCGCAGGCACTGCCCGGTATCGATCACGATGTCGACGTGATCGTGGGTCGACGGCGGCGTGGTGGCGGGCAGCACTCGCAGGCTCCCTGACATGCCGAGATGCAGGATCATGCTGCCGCGCTCGAGATCGAACACCAGATACTTGGCGCGTCGTCGCAGCTGAACCACGCGCTGGCCGGCCGCCAGTTCAGGCAGCTGTTTCGGTATCCGCCAGCGCAATCGTGGCTCTCGCACGATGACTTTCTTGATGACGTGTCCCACGACCGAGGATTCGATGCCTCGGCGGGTGGTTTCTACTTCAGGCAGTTCAGGCATGACAGTCTTGAAAGGTGCCCATTCAGCATCACCTTAGCGGTAGCCGGCACGCCGTCGCCGCTCAGGGATTTGCTCATTTGTGGGGGCTTTCGGGCTCCGTTATAGTCCGGCGGCGTATTTTTCCAATCCTATAAGCTTTGTGGCCTTTGCAGGGGCACCCGTGAACCTAGATTTCCTGTACGGTGTTTTCAACCTCAGCTTCTGGGGTTATGTGCTGGTGACCTTCGTGCTGATCCAGATCACGTTCATGGGCGTGACCCTGTATCTGCACCGGGATGCCTGTCATCGCAGCCTCGATCTGCATCCGGCGCTGCGCCAGTTCTTCCGCTTCTGGCTGTGGTTCACCTCAGGCATCGTCACCAAGGAATGGGTGGCCGTGCATCGCAAGCATCACGCCCGCTGCGAGACCCCGGACGATCCGCACAGCCCGGTCATCTTCGGCTTGAAGAAAGTGCTGCTGGAAGGCGCCGAGCTGTATCAGGCGGCGGCCCGCGATCCGCAAGTGACGGAGAAGTTCGGTCGCGGCACGCCCGACGACTGGATGGAGCGCAACGTCTACTTCAAGTACCGCAACGGCGGCATCGTGCTGCTGGTGATCACCGATCTGGTGCTGTTCGGTGTGCCGGGCATCATCATCATGGCGGCGCAGTTGATGGCCAATCCGCTGCTCGCGGCCGGCGTCGTCAACGGCGTGGGTCACTACTACGGCTATCGCAATTTCGAGTGCGCCGACGCGGCCCGCAACGTGATGCCCTGGGGCGTCCTGCTGGCCGGCGAAGAGCTCCACAACAATCATCATGCGTTCCCGAGCTCGGCGAAGTTCTCGGTGCAGCGCTGGGAGTTCGATATCGGCTGGCTCTACATCAGCGTGTTCAAGGCGCTGGGTCTGGCTCGCGTGCTGCGGACCGCGCCGGAGCCGGTGAAGGTCGAGCCGCGCGTGCATATCGATTTGGAGAACGTCCGTGCGGTGATCGTGAATCGCATGCACGTGCTGCGTGATTACACCCGCCACGTGACGTTGCCGGTGTTCCGCGAGGAGCTGCGTAATGCCGGTGGCGCGTTGAGCAGCCGGGTCCGCAAGTTGATGGTCCGTGAGCCCGCCTTGCTGGACGTGAATGCGAAGTCACACTTGAGCGAAGTGCTGGCGGCCAACCAGACGCTCAAGACCGTCCACGAATTCCGCGAGCGCCTGGCCGTGATGTGGAGCGGGGCGAACATGAGCAACGAGAAGCTCATTCAGCACCTGCGGGAGCTGATCGCGCAGGCCGAGGCCAGCCGTATCAAGGTGCTCCAGGACTTCGCCAGCACCCTGCGCAGCTACTCGATGCCGCTGCAGCCTCACGCCGCCTGACCGGCTCCTGCCGCCAACCTTTAGAGCCCGCCGCATGGCGGGCTTTTATTTTGTGCGCCCAAAAGCAAAAGGCCCACCAGAGGTGGGCCTTCGCCGATTCGAAAGCTGTGGCCCGCCGCCAGCGGACCGACGCGCTTACTTGATCTTCGCTTCCTTGTAGGCCACGTGCTTGCGGGCCTTCGGGTCGAACTTGCGCACTTCCATCTTGTCCGGATGCAGGCGCTTGTTCTTGGTGGTGGTGTAGTAGTGGCCGGTGCCGGCAGTGGACACGAGCTTGATCTTTTCGCGCATGGCTGGCTCCTACCGGTTAGACCGCGACGCCTTTGGCGCGCAGTTCGGCAACGACGACTTCGATGCCCTTCTTCTCGATGGTGCGCAGGCCGCGGGTGGACACGCGGAGGCTGACGAACTTGCGCTCGCTCTCGACCCAGAAACGCTGCACGTGCAGGTTGGGGAGGAAGCGGCGGCGACGCTTGTTGTTGGCGTGTGACACGGTGTTACCGGTCATCGGCCCTTTGCCGGTGATCTGACAGACTCTGGACATGGCGGAGTACCTAATCTGAAGCCGAACCGGTACCCATGACTACTCTGGGGCCGGGGGCCTAAAAACGAGTCGCGCTTTATACCAGCCGGCGCGGGCTTAGGGAAGCCGTCGGCGCCCCGAAAATGCCTGAAAGGCGTTTCGTTACAGCCAGCCACGCTCGGCAAACGACTCGCATACCCCGTCCCCGACCACCAGATGGTCCAAAACCTTGATATCCACCAGCGCCAGCGCGTCCTTGAGCCGCACCGTAATGTTCCGGTCCGACGGGCTGGGCTCGGCGATGCCGCTCGGATGGTTGTGCACCAGGATAAGCGCGGCAGCGTTGCGCGACAGGGCCAACCGAAGCACCTCCCGAGGATGAACGATCGCGCCGTCGATGGTCCCGCGGAACAGCTCCTCGAAGCTCAGCACCCGGTAGCGACAGTCCAGAAGCAGGCAACAGAACACCTCATAGGGCAGGTCCCGCAGCCTGATTTGCACAAACTCCCGGATTGCCTGCGGATTTTGCAGGGCCGAGCCGACCGTCATCAGTTCCTGGTAGTGCCGGCGGGTCAGTTCCAGCGCTGCCTGGAGCACCACGTAGCGGGCCGTACCGAAGCCGCGGGTCTTGCAGACCTTATCCCGGTCGGCGGTCAAAAAGCCGCGCAATGAGCCGAAATCAGCCAGCAGATCGCGCGCCACGTCCAGCGCACTCCGGCCGCGCACTCCCGCGCCTAAAAGGATGGCCAGCAATTCCGTCTCGCTCAGCGCCGGGGCCCCGATGGCCAACAGTTTTTCTCTCGGCCGATCGTGCTCCGGCCAGTCGCGTATCGACATTTCCTGATCTCCGCCAACGATCCGGGCACCGCGCCCGGGGTGGGCCAGTCTGGCCGCCGCCGGCCGCCCCGAGTGCTGGCGAATTGGGGGCTCTTTGGCCCGAAATACCCGACTTCTGGCGGGCAAGTTGCGCTAGGCAGGCCGCCGGCGCGCTATACCCGCGCGGAATGGCTCTATGCGACAGCGGCGTTTGCCGGGCTCCCGGGTCGCCCCCATAATCGGGTCCATGAGCTCGCAGCCTCGCAAAATTCTTCTGGGTGTCACGGGCGGTATCGCGGCCTACAAGAGCCCGGATCTGGTGCGCCGGCTGATCGACCAGGGCGCGGAGGTCCAGGTCGTGATGTCACGCGGGGCTCAGCAATTCGTCACGGCGCTCACCTTCCAAGCCGTCTCCGGCAGACCGGTGCGCGATGACTTGTGGGACGAGAGCGGCGAAGCGGCGATGGGGCACATCGAGCTGGCGCGCTGGGCCGACGAGGTCGTGATCGCGCCGGCCACGGCGGATTTCATTGCCAAGCTCACTCATGGATTCGCCGAAGACCTGCTGACGACGCTGTGTCTGGCCACGACCGCGCCGATCACCATCGCGCCGGCCATGAATCGTCAGATGTGGGCGAATCCCGCCACTCAAGCCAACGTTCGCATATTGAAAGAGCGCGGCGTGCGCGTGCTCGGCCCGGCAAGCGGCGAGCAGGCGTGCGGTGAAGTGGGTGTCGGGCGAATGCTCGAGCCGACGCAGATCGCGGCCGAAGTTTTCACGACGCGTGGTGGGGCCGGTCCGTTGCAAGGCCTGCGGGTCGTGGTCACCGCGGGTCCGACGCGTGAAAAGATCGATCCGGTGCGATTCATCAGCAACCGCAGCTCCGGCAAGATGGGTTATGCGGTCGCCGAAGCGGCCCGCGAAGCGGGCGCTCACGTCGTATTGGTGAGTGGTCCCGTGCAGATCCCGACGCCGCGCGGTGTCGAGCGCGTCGATGTGGAAAGCGCCGAACAAATGTTGAGCGCGGTTCAGACCAACGTCGCCGGCGCGGATATTTTCATCGCCGCGGCCGCGGTTTCGGACTATCGATGTCGTGAGATTGCCTGCGAGAAGATCAAGAAGACCAGCGACACGCTGAATCTCGCGCTGGCCCGGGCACCCGATGTGCTGGCCACGGTGTCTCGTAACGAATCGCGTCCGTTCCTGGTCGGCTTCGCGGCCGAGACCGAGCACGTCGAGCGCAACGCGCTGACCAAGCTCGCCAACAAGAACCTCGACATGATTGCCGCCAACAAAGTCGGCGACGGCCTGGCGTTCGACAAGGACGACAACGCGCTGACGGTGTATTGGAAGGACGGCAAACGCGAGCTGTCGCTCACCAGCAAGGCGGCCCTGGCGCGTCAGCTGGTGGAACTGATCGCCGAGCGCTATCGGGCGCGCGGCGAAACTCAAAACCAGAACTCAACGCCTGCTTTAACTGCCGCTCATGCCCGCTGATGGAACTTCCGGCGATGGCGCCTGCCGTCGCTTGCAGATTCGTGTGCTCGATCCCCGGATCGGTCGCGACTATCCCTTGCCTCAGTACGCGACCTCGGGTTCGGCGGGTGTGGACCTGCGCGCCTGTGTCGATGCGCCGCTGGAACTGAAGCCGGGCGATACGCAGCTCATTCCCTCGGGGATCGCGATTTACCTGCAGGATCCGGGCTATGCGGCCATCGTGCTGCCGCGTTCGGGGCTGGGTCACAAGCACGGTATCGTGCTGGGCAATCTGGTGGGCCTGATCGACTCGGACTATCAGGGGCAGATCTTCGTGTCGTGCTGGAATCGCGGCCAGAGCACTTTCACGATTCAGCCGGGCGAGCGCATCGCGCAGCTGGTAGTGGTGCCCGTGGTGCAGGTCGAGTTCGACGTGGTGAACGAATTCGTCGCCACCGAGCGTGGCGCCGGCGGCTTCGGCAGCTCCGGCCGCGGCTAGCCGCCCGGCATCAACGAATCCCTTTCAGTTCCTTGAAGCGCTTGATGTCGGCGCTGAAGCTGGACTTGAGCTGGGCCTGCTCGGCCAGGTTCTTCGCCATGGATTCCTGATACACCTTCATGCTGTTCACCGTGTTGACCATCTCCTCGGCGAGGTGGTCGGGCAACGGCAGCGCGTTGGGTTTTTCGTTGTAAGGCTTGAAGCGCGCGATCTGGGTTTCGAGCCGGCTCTGACGTTCGCGCAAGTTGGCGATCGTCTGCTCGGTGGCGCGGTTCTGCGCCACCAGCATATCGAGGCGTTGATCGCGCAGCCGCTCGATGTCTTCCACGCCCAGGTAGGTTTCCAGCAGCATGCGATCGCGCAGATCGCGCTCGGCTTTCAGCTTTCGTTCGTTGCCTTCGGAGACTTCGCGCGCCAGCCGGGCCGCTTTGGACCGGTCGCCCTCGATGACCCGGGTGACATTGCCGCTGGAGCTCAGCACCTCGGTGTCCTGGCCGACGCAGCCCGGCGGCATGCTGTCGCCGTAGAGCTGTTGCCCCTGCGCGTCCTTGCAACGGTAGTAGGCGTCGCTCTCCTTGTGCTTTTGCTTTTGCGCGGCGAAAGCGGTAACCGATGCGAGCGTCGCCGCGATGATCATCAGTATGCGAATCCCGCGCATCGGTGTGAATTTTTCCCCTGAGCCTGAATGGTTATTGTGCCGGAGGGCACCGTTGGGTCAACTTTGGACAATTCTGGTCACAGCGTAAGACCACGTATCACCTCAGTCGGAAATGCCATATTCGTTGCGGTAACGCTCGATTGCCGCCAGCTGTGTCGCATCTCCGCTGCTTTTCAGATACTCGATCAGATCGGTCAAGCGCAGGATGCTGCTGACCGGTAGCTGCAATGTCTGTTCCACTTCCTGAACGGCGGACAGCGCACCCTGGCCACGCTCCTGCCGGTCCAGGGCGAGCATGACCCCGACGGGCTGCGCCCCGGCGCCGCGGATGATATCGATAGCTTCGCGGATCGCCGTGCCCGCCGTGATTACGTCATCGACGATCAGCACCCGGCCGCGCAACGGCGCCCCCACGATATTGCCGCCTTCGCCGTGGGCCTTGGCTTCCTTGCGGTTGAAGGCCCAGGGAACATCGCGACCGTGCTGGTCATTGAGCGCGACCGCCGTGGTTGCCACCAGCGGAATGCCTTTGTAGGCGGGGCCGAACAGCACGTCGAACTCGATGCCGGCGCTGTGAATCGCCTGCGCGTAGGCCCGCCCCATCTCCGCCAGTGCCCGCCCCGAGTTGAACAGGCCGGAGTTGAAGAAGTACGGACTCACCCGGCCGGATTTGAGCTTGAATTCGCCGAAGCGGAGCACGCCGAGCTGCAGGCAGAGGTCGATGAATGAACGCATGCGAAAGATGGTAGTCGATTTGCGTTCGACATCGGACACGGATACGCCTGATTTCGTGACTCATGCGGTCAACGTACGGCGTGGGCCTTCTATAATCGCCCGCCATGAGCACAGTGGCAGCGAGTTCAGCACAGGCGCCGGCGGCGGCGAAACCGAAGTGGCGCGACATTCTGGCCAGTCCGAAGATGGTCGCCATCATGGTGCTCGGCGCCGCTTCGGGGTTTCCGAATCAGATCACCGAGAGCGCGCTGCAAGCCTGGCTGAAGGACAGCGGCGCGAGCCTGACCGACATCGGTCTCGCCTCCTACGTCGCACTGCCTTATCTGCTCAAGTTTCTGTGGGCACCGGCCATCGATCGCTATCCGCTGCCCTTGCTCGGCCGCCGGCGCGGCTGGGTCGTCCTCATGCAGCTCTTGCTGGCGCTGGCGATCGCACTGTTCGCGTTGCAGGACCCGTCGGTCTCGCTGATGCCGATCGCGGTGTGCGCGCTCGCCATCGTGTTCTTCTCGGCGACTCAGGACATCGCCATCGACGCTTATCGGACCGACGTCGCGCAACCGAATGAGCGTGGGCTGGCGGCCGCGGCCAATAACCTGGGTTATCGAACTTCTGCCTGGCTCGCGGCGGCCTTCGCGCTGGTGGTCGCGGACTACTTCGGATGGAAGCCGGCGTTTCTGATTCTCGCTGTCGTGATGGCAGCGTTCTGTTTCGGCACGCTGCTCGCACCCGAGCCGCACTATGAACATCAGCCCCCGCGCACACTGAAAGAATCGCTGGTCGTCCCGTTGCGAGAGCTGCTCGGCACGCCGAGCGCGATCGGTTTCATCTTCCTGGTGGTGCTGTTCAAGGTCGGCGACGCGTTCGCGCTGCGGCTGTTCACGCCGTTCATGATGGATGTGGGATTCAGCAAGACCGAGATCGCGCTGGTGTTGAAGGCGCTGTTCACGGCCAGTGCAGTGATCGGCGCGATTCTCGGCGGCGTCGCGATGGTGCGGCTGGGATTGCTGAAATCGATGCTGATCTTCGGCGCGCTGCAGGCGGCGTCGAACTTCCTGTACTACGCGTTGGCCCTGACGGGTAAAAGCTACCCGCTGATGATCGCGGCGGTGAGCATCGACAACGTCGCCGGAGCGATGGGCAACATCGCGTCGGTCGCGCTCATCATGGCGCTGTGTGACGTGCGCTACAGCGCGTTTCAATATGCGCTGTTGTCGGCAATCGCGATGACGCCGCGATATTTGCTCGGCGGCCCGGCCGGCTATCTGGCGGAACATGCCGGTTGGCCCATGTACTACGTCATCAGCGTGCTGCTGGCGTTGCCTGGCCTGGTGCTGGTGTGGCTGATGCGCGAGAAGATCAAACTGCTGGATCAGCCCCGCGCGTGAGCGCGGGCTGCATAAGAAACATCTCGAGGCGTCGGATCAGAGATCGCGCGGCGACGGCCACTCGGAATAACCCGAGGCTTCCGAGCGATCCAGGCTCATCAGCGGATCGGTCCAGGAACCGGTCGCGGTGATCTCCCGCTCGGAGTCATAGTCCTCGGGCTCGACATCGACCGAGCCGGTCCAGTCTTCGGGCGCCTGTGCCTCTTCGAAGTCCTGTTCTTCCCAAGCTTCCAGATCGAATTCTTCCAGGGTGCCGTCGAAGTGCTGTACTTCCACAGTGCCATCGTCGCGATCCACCGCGACCACTTCGATCAAGGTGCCATTGAAGCGGCGATACCAGTCACCCACCACGGGGCTCGGCGAAGTCATTGACCATCCTCCAGCAGGAGTGGGGAGCATCCTTGCGGAAGCATCCATGCGTCGGCAGACAAGCGCGTAAATGTCGAGGTTTCTTTTAGTCCTGCGCCGCGCTGGATTCAAGTGGGATTTTTTCTGCAAGGCATCAACCAAGTCACCCTCACGAGCGCGTGGTGTTTTGTGAGCAACGTGAATTTTTTGCTGGCGATACGAATGTGACTTTATTGTGATGGTGAGCCAACGCGTGTGTAGCTCAGGTCCCAGACACCGTGGCCCAGCCGATGGCCGCGCCGCTCGAAGCGTGTGAGCGGGCGCTCCTCGTTACGCTCGACGAAACCGGTATCGGGAGCGTCGTTGATGAACGACGTCGAGGCATCGATGACCTCGCGCATCTGCAGGGCGTAATGTTCCCAATCGGTGGCCAGCCTCAGTTTGCCGCCCGTTGCCAGCACTCGCGCCAGCAATTCCACCAGCTCGGGCTGGATCAGGCGACGCTTGTGATGACGTTTCTTGTGCCAGGGATCGGGAAAGAAAATATGGATCAGCTGGATGGCGCCGGGTGGCAGCTGTTGTTGTAACACCTCGACGGCGTCGTGACAGATGACCCGCAGATTCTTCAGCCCGGCATGCTCGGCGCCGAGCAACAAGTGACCGACGCCGGGTTTGTGGACTTCCACGCCGATGCAATCCAGCTCGGGATGCGCCTGCGCAAACGCCAGCAACGCTTCGCCTGCGCCGAAGCCGATCTCGAGCATGCGCGGTGCCTGACGGCCGAACGTTTGATCCAGATCAACCGGCTGCGCACTGAACTCCACGCCATAGCGCGGCCACAGCTCGGCCATGGCGCGCTCTTGAGCGACGGTTTGACGGCCGCCGCGGATCACAAAGCTACGGATGCTTCGACGCGACGGCGATGCCGCCGGGCTGTCTTCGGACGGGCCTTCTCTATCTTCCGGAGTCATTTCTGGACGGCGTGAGCTTGCAAATGGTCGTAAAGCGATTTGGCAGCGGAGTGCAGCGGCGCCCCGGTGCGAATACAAAGAAACAATTGCCGGTGCGCCCACGGATCGGTGAGCGGCACCGAGGTGAGGGACAGCGAGCGGATATAAACACTGGTTGCGGCCCGGGGCACGATGCTGACACCGAGCCCGGACGCAACCATTGCGCAGGCGGCGTCGAAACTCGTCACCTGCACGCGCCAGTTCAGCGAGCGGTCGGCTTCGGTTGCCGCGCGCGTCAGCAAACGATGCAACGAGCTGCCGGCGTGCAGGCCGACGAACGGTTGATCGATCAGCTCCACGAACGACAGCGAGCTGCGCTTCGCCAACGGGTGGTCGGGTTTCAACACCACCACCAGATCGTCGTTTCTGAAGGGCAGGGTGGTGAGGCCGTCGATGGCGGGCAGCTCGCTCACGATGCCGAGATCGGCGGAGTTGTCGGCGACCGCCGCGGCGATCGCCGAGCTCACGTGCTCTTCGAGATGCACGTGAATGTCGGGATGCCGTTTCGCGAACGAGGCCAGCGCGTCCGGCAGGAACTCAACGATGGCGGAGATGTTTGCAAACATCCGCACGTAGCCGCGCGTGCCCGAGGCATGACGGCGCATCTCATCGTCCAGCTGCGCCGCCTGATGCAACAGGACCCGGGCTCTTGCCAGCAGCGCATGGCCGGCCGCGGTCAGTTCGACGCCTTTCGCCCCGCGCAGCAGCAGCGGGCAGCCCAGATTGTCTTCCAGGTCGGAGACCCGCTTGCTCACCGCCGAAGCGACGGTGTGCGAACGTTCGGCAGCCCGCGCGATGCTGCCCGCGTCGGCGACGGCCACGAACAATTCCAGGTCACGTAAATCGAATCTCAGAGCCACGGACGGCAACGGCGGGGGATGAATGAGGGGCGGCAGTATACCGCCCGCGCCAATTGATCGGGGCGGGCGCACCCCCTAGAATCGAGCCAACGCGGGTGTAGCTCAGTTGGTAGAGCACAAGTTTCCCAAACTTGAGGTCGCGGGTTCGAGACCCGTCGCCCGCTCCAGATTCCAGCCCGTCGGGCGCTCGCCCGACGGCGCCTGGGCCATAAGCACACCTCACCCTGCCGCAAGCCTTACGGCGCTCGCCGCCGCAGGCCAGCTTTATTTTGTCAGAGGGATAGTCTGCCGATGACCGCCAGCCGTCGCGATTTTCTAGTGGGGACCGGTGCCGCTCTGGCCTTGGCCAATCTGCCCGCGAGCGTTCGGGCCAACGCTGCGTCCAGCGCCGACCAGGCCGCCGAGGCGCTGCTCGCCGAGCTGGCCGAAGAGCTGATGGTCGACTATCCCGAAAGCGCGACGGGCCTGGGCATCGATAGCGGGCCGCGCGCGCCGCTGAAGTCGAAGCTGACGGATCGCTCGGCCGAGGGTCAGCGCGCCATCGCGCAACGGGTCGCGAAACGCTTGCAGCGGCTGAAGGCCATCGACACTTCGACTCTGAGCGACGCGACTCGCGTCGATGTGGACGTCATGCGCACCTCGCATGAGTTCGCCAGCGAAGGCTTCGCCTTTCCTTATGGCGATGTTGCCACCCTGAATCAGAACTGGTCGTACCGGAACGCGCCTTATGTGGTCGCGCAGAACACCGGTGCGTTCCTGGAAATCCCGAGTCTGCTGGACACGCGCCACACGGTGGAATCGCCGGCGGATGCCGATGCCTATCTGTCCCGGCTCGAAGCCTATGCGGGACAGATCGAAGGCGAGACCGGCCGGTTGCACTCGGCCGCCGCGCAAGGCGTGATCGCACCGGACTTCCTGCTGGACAAGACGCTCAAGCAATTGCGCATGGCCGGCGGTGGCAACATTGCCGAATGGTCGCTGGTCACGTCGCTGGCGAACCGGGCCAAGGCCATGAAAGGCGACTACGCGGCCAAGGCCACGAAGATCGCGAAAGACAAGATCCAGCCCGCGCTCCAGCGTCAGCTCACCGAACTGGAAGCTCAGCGCAAGAAGGCCACCAGCGACGCAGGCGTGTGGAAGCTGCCACGCGGTGATGAGTACTACGCTTGGGCGTTGAGCGCGGGCACGACGACGCGCATGACGCCGGAGCAGATTCATCAACTCGGCCAGGAAGAATTGCGCGCGCTGCAGTCCGAAATGGATGTGATCCTGAAAGCACAGGGCCTCACCCAAGGAACCGTCGGCGAGCGCATGACCGCGCTCGGCAAGCAGGAACGTTTCCTGTTCCCGGACAACGACAAGGGTCGCGAGCAGATCATGACGCTGCTTCACGATCGCGTGGCGGACATGCGCAAGCGATTGCCGCGCGCCTTCGCAACGCTGGTGCCGGGCAATCTCGAGATCCAGCGCATGGCGCCGGAAGTGGAGCCGGGCGCGCCGGGTGCCTACGGCGGCGCCGGCACGATCGACGGCAAGGTGCCGGGCAAGTTCTGGATCAATCTGCACACGACCAAGCTGTGGACCACATATGCGTTGCCGACGCTGACGTATCACGAGTCCATTCCCGGTCACGTGTGGCAGGGCGAATATACATTCAAGCTGCCGCTGTTCCGCTCACTGCTGGCGTTCAATGCGTTCGCCGAGGGTTGGGCGCTATACGCCGAACAGCTGGCGTCGGAGCTCGGCGTTTACGACAACGATCCGTTCGGCCGGCTGGGTTATCTGCAGTCCATCGCATTTCGTGCGTGTCGTCTGGTGGTCGATACTGGCTTGCATGCGAAACGCTGGACGCGACAGCAAGCCATCGAGTGGTTTGCGCGCACCAACGGCTCGGGGATCGACGAAGTCTCCAGCGAGGTCGATCGTTATTGCGCGTGGCCGGGACAGGCCTGCGGTTACAAAGTGGGTCACAGCGAGATCAACCGGCTGCGCAAGAAGGCGCAGGCGTCGCTCGGCAACAAGTTCGACTTCCGCAAGTTCAATGACGCGGTGGTGATGGGCGGCGACGTGCCGATGGTGGTTCTGGCACGTAACATCGACGCGTTCATTGCGAAGGGTTGATTTCGAAAGGGCCTCGGCCGCTTTCGATGAGAGAACACAGACATGCGGATTGCCACTTATAACGTCAACAGCGTTCATGCCCGCTTGCCCAGCCTGCAGCGCTGGCTGCAGGAAACATCGCCCGACGTGGCCTGTCTGCAGGAGCTGAAGACGCCGTCGGAGAAATTCCCCGAAGCGGCCATTCGTGAGCTGGGCTACGGCGTGATCTGGCACGGTCAGAAGAGTTACAACGGCGTGGCCATTCTCAGCAAAGGCTGCGAGCCCACCGAGATCCGGCGCGCGTTGCCGGGCGATCCGGAAGATTCGCACAGCCGTTATATCGAGGCGGTGGTGCGCGACGTGGTCATCGGATGTTTGTATCTGCCCAACGGCAATCCGGCGCCGGGCGAGAAGTTCGATTACAAACTGCGCTGGCTCGAGCGCCTGCGAGTGCATGCCGCCGAGCTGATCGGCAGCGGCAATGCCGTCGTGCTGGCCGGCGACTACAACGTCATTCCCACCGGCAACGATGTTTACAAGCCCGAGCGCTGGGTCGACGACGCGCTGTTCCGGGTCGAGACGCGCGAGGCGTTCGGCCGCATCGTCGAGCAAGGCTGGGTGGATGCGATCCGGCATCTGCATCCGGACGCAACGATTTATACCTTCTGGGATTATTTCCGGAACGCCTACGGCCGCGACGCCGGTCTGCGCATCGATCATCTGCTGTTGAACGCGCCGGCATTGCAGCGGCTCAAGGCCGGCGGGGTCGATCGCGACGTGCGCGGCTGGGAGAAGCCGAGCGATCACGCGCCCACCTGGATCGAGCTGGCGGACTGAGCGGCGCGCTTGCTCCCGAGCCAGCCGCGGCTCTAAGCTCGGCGCCAAACTATCGCCGAAAGCTTTTCCTGGCCTCGATGTTTCGCTGGCGCAAACAAGTCGCTGTTGCCGATCCCGCTGCCTCCGACGCGGGCGATTCGGTGCAATTCCTGGTGCACCTGGACCGGCGCTATCGCCGTCCCTTGACCAGCTATTTCGAAAAGCGCATTCGCGAAAGCTACGACATCGACGACCTGGTGCAGGAAGTCTTTATCCGGCTGGCGCACCGGCCCAACTTCTCGGACATCGAGTATCTGGAGGGTTATGTCTTCCAGGTCGCGGCCAATGTGATTCGCGACCGGGTCCGTCGCCGGGCCGTGCGGCATGCCTCGGATCACGATCCGATCGACCATTGCGACCTTCCCACTAACGATTTTTCGCCGGAGCGCGTCTTACAGGGCAGGCAGCTGCTCGATCGGGCGCTCGGCTCCTTGCTCGAGCTGCCGGCGCGCACCCGCCAGGTGTTCGTGTTACGTCTGTACGAAGGTATGAAACAGGAGGAGATCGCAGCCAGCCTGCAGATCAGTGTCGAGACAGTGCGTTTTCATTTGCGGCGTGCCAAGGAACACATGGCGCGGGGGTTGGACAAGTGAGCACGGAACCGCTCCACGACGATGCATACGCCGCGGCCGCGGATTGGCACACTCGTCTGGATGAGGACGATTCGGCGCAGGCTTACGCCGAGTTCGACGCATGGGTCGCGGCTGATCCGCGTAACAAAGCGGCGTTCGAGGCTGTCGAGCGCTCGTGGGGCGCGCTTGCGTCGGCCCGCGTGGATGCGCGCGTCTTGAAACTGCGTCGTGAGGCGTTGAGCGCGACTCACCGCGTGCGCTTCTTCCGATTCGCTGCGGCTGCTGCGGTAGTCGGCGTGGCAGTCGCAATTGCGTATCTGGTCAATCCTTTGTTCAAGGATGACCCCGCTGCGCGTCCGGCCAGCATCATGGGCACGACGACCGAGGGCGGCGCGTTTCGTACTGCTGTCGGCGAACGCTCAAATATCACGCTGTCGGATGGTTCCTCCGTGGTGTTGAATACCAACAGCCGGGTCGAAATCCGCTTCACGCCGGAACAGCGCAACGTGCGGCTGCTCGCGGGCCAGGCGTGGTTTCAGGTTGCGAAGAATCCCAACCGTCCGTTCGTGGTGGAAGCCGGCAATCGTCGCGTGACTGCGCTGGGCACCGCGTTCGATGTGCGGCTCGACAGTCGCGATTCGGTGCAGGTCACGCTGGCTGAAGGTAAGGTGTCGGTCGAGCCCATTCTGTCGCCGCTGGCGCGATTGATCAGCACGCCGCCGATGCCGGAGCTGCTCGTGGCCGGTGAAGCATTGATCTCCTCGGACGATGCGCCTGCCGAGAAGCGTAAGGCGGACGTGGCGAAGGTGCTGAGCTGGCGTCAAGGCCAGGTCGTGTTCGACAACGACACGCTCGAAGCAGCCATCGCCGAAATCAATCGTTACTCTGCGACGCGCATCGAGCTGGCCGACCCGGCGCTGGGACAACTGCGCGTCAGCGGCGTGTTCAAGGCGGGATACAGCGAGAGCTTCGTCGAGACCGTCACCGGTCATTACCCATTGCGGATCGCCAGCCGCGACGACACTCGCATCCTGCTGAGGGGCGCGCAGTAACCCCGTGGACATTCCCGCTTAACACTTTTGCAGCGGCCTGCGTCTTACTGGTTACACAACACCAGAAAGGGGAGTAGGTTCATGCAGATCAAGGCTGCGGCTCGTCCGCATCTGAAGGCTATCATTGCTTGCGTGCTGGCCGCCGCAGGCGGTGCCCCGAGCCTGTCGCAGGCCGTGGCCGCGAACCGCGTCGAGCCGCGCACTTTCAATATCGAAGCGCAGGACCTGGGCAGCGCGCTCAAGGCGTTCGCGTTCCAGAGCAATCGCGAAATCTTTTTCGCGCCCGAGTTGACCCAGGGCAAGCTGACCCATGGCGTGGTCGGCCGCTTCGACGACCTGGATGCGCTGAAGAAAATTCTGGCCGATACGGGTCTGACTTACAGCGTCACGGATTCCAACGCGATCCTGGTGCGCGACATGTCGAATGTGACATCGCGTCCGACGTCCGATTCGCCGAGCGGCCCTGCTGTTCGTCTGATGCTTGCTCAGGCCGAGCCGCCGCCCGCGCCCGCTCGCAGCACTGCTGCGGCGTCTGGTCCTGGTGGTGCCGCCGAACCTACCGAATCACTCTACGAAGTGATCGTCACCGCGACCAAACGTCCCGAGCGTGCTCGTGACATCGCAGGCTCGGTGTCCGCGATGTCGGGCCAGCAGCTCGAAGCGATCGGCGCGCAGAGCTTCCAGGACTATCTGTCCCGCACGCCGGGCGTGGTGTTCAACGCCGGTCCGCTCGGTGACTCGACCGCCATCATTCGCGGCGTCGGCACGTCGGTGGGCAAGGATCAGGGTCAGGGCCCCACCGGTTATTACATCAACGAAATTCCGCTGACCGAGCCGGGCTATGCCATCGCGATTCCTGACGTCGACTCGTTCGATGTGGAGCGTGTTGAAGTCTTGCGCGGGCCGCAGGGCACGTTGTTCGGTTCCTCGGCACTGGGTGGCGCGATCAACTACGTGGCCCGCGAAGCGAGCACCGATGGTTTCGACGCGGCGGTCCAAACGTCCGCCGGCAGCACGCATCACAGCGATGGCAACACCAACTATTCCGCGAAGGGCATGCTCAATGTGCCGCTGAGCGATTCGTTTGCGATTCGCGGCGTGGCTTACTATCGAACCGACGCGGGCTACCTCGACAATATCGGCACCGGTCGTAAAGCGACCAACGAACAGAGCGACAAGGGCGGACGATTCTCCGCGGTGTGGATGCCGGCCGAGGGCAGCAAGATCTCGCTGCTCAGCCTCTACGACAAGAACCGCACGCCCGACTTCGGCTATCGTTATCCGGATCTCGGCGAGTTCACGCGCGACACGCTGATTAACGAGCCTGTGGAATACGAGCTGCAGTTGCACAGCCTGCGCGTCGACCAGGATGTCGGCTTCGCGACGCTGACCGCGCTGGTGGGCTACAGCGAAAAGAAGCGCAACCTGACCAACGATTTCACCACCTTCTACAGCGTATTGCCGCGGATCGACGCCGATACGCCGGGTGAAGTACTGCCGAACCCGACGCCGTATCAGGACACCGGCAAAAGCCTGAACCGCAGCTACGAGCTGCGTCTGGCGTCGCCGAAGGGCGAGAAGTTCGATTATCTCATCGGCGTGATGGGCACATCGACGGACAAGACCTTCAAGGACTACATCACTTCCGAAGGGTCGTACGAAATCCTCTCGGTCCGTCGCGCTCAGTCGGATCTGCGTGGCGACATGTTCTACTGGGGCGTCAGCAAGATCGAGGGCGAGGAAAAGGCCATCTTCGGCGAAGCCAACTATCGGTTCGCCGAGCAGTGGACGCTGACCTTCGGCGGCCGCTGGTTCGACACTGAGGTCAGCAGCGACGCGACCTACTACGGTGTGTTGTATCCCGGCTCGTTCTCCCTGCCGCACGGCCATCAGACTCAGGACGGTTTTGCGCCAAAGCTGTCGCTGGCGTGGCGCCGCGATGACGACCTGATGGTATACGGCCTCGCGTCGAAGGGTTATCGCTTCGGCAACCCGAATACGAACGCTCCGCTGGAGGGCTTCAATACGCCGGCCGGCTGGAAGACCGATTCATTGTGGAACTACGAAGTCGGCGTGCGCGCCAGCGCGTTCGATCGCCGTTTGCAACTGGACCTCACGGCGTTCGTGATCGACTGGAGCGATCTGCAGGTGCGCCTGTACCGTCCGGACAATTTCACCTACGGCACCAACGCGGGTAAGGCGCGCAACGTCGGCCAGGAATTCAGCGGGCTGTGGCGCGTGACGGATGCATTCGATCTCTCACTGAATCTCACGCACCTGGATGCGAGGCTCACGCAGACCGTCATCAGCTATACCACCGTGAACGGCCAGCAGGTCCCCAACGTAATTCTGCGAGACGGTCAACAGTTGCCGGGTTCGTCCGAGTGGCAGATCTCGGCGATGGCGATTGCACGCTTGCCGGCCTCGTGGGAGCCGACGATCACGTTGGCGCATCGTTATCTCTCGGACGCGCCGCAGTCGCTGCAGACGCCGGACCTGCGCATCAACGGCTACGGTCAGACGGATCTGCGCCTCAGCGGTCAGTTCGCGAGCGTCGGTGTGACTGCGTTCGTAAACAATGTGACCGACAAGCGCGGGGTAACGTTCGGTTATGACGACTTCGGCCTGGGCGTGCAGGACTTCATCATTCGTCCGCGCACCATCGGTGTGTCGCTCGACTGGAAGATGCGCTGAGCCCGTGAACTCATTGGTTCGCGTCGTCGGGCTATCGGTACTGCTGACGGCGGTTGCGCAAGCCGCATCGCCGTCGGCGGCTCCGCAACGTATCGAGCCGGTCGACATCGTCGATCTGCGCGAAGTCACCGATCCGCAGATCTCACCCGACGGCAAATCGATCGTGTACTCGGTGCTGCGCCGGGTGTCCGGTGCGGAACACGACGATACGAGTCTGTGGCTGGTGCCGGCCGATGGCAGCAAACCGGAACGCGCGCTGGTCATCGGCGCAGGCGAGTCGGGCAACGCGCGCTGGGCGCCCGACAGCCGACGAATCGCGTTTCTCTCCAGTCGCGCGAGTCCACTGGACCCGGGCAAGCACAGTCGACAATTGTGGTTGCTTTCTCTCGACGGCGGCGAAGCTCAGCCGCTGACCAAGATCGACGGCGACATCGCCGACTTCCGCTGGTCGCCCGATGGTCGACGCATTGCCTTCCTTGCGGCGGATTCGCTCTCTACCGATGTTCGCGCGCGGATTGCGCTTCGTCAGGATGCGATCGAAGTCGATGCCAATCCACAGAGGCAGCGCGTGTGGATCTACGATTTGAGCTCGCGTGCGGCAGAGCGGGTCACTCCAGAAAACATTCATGTGAGCATGCTGTCGTGGTCGCCAGATGGCGCCCGGCTGGCACTGCGCACCGCTCAGACCCCTGACATCAATGCGCATTGGTATCGCTCCGATCTGGCGATTCTCGATCTCGCCGAGAAACGTTTGAACCCGCCGATCGCCAGGCGCGCCGCTGCTATCGCGCCGGCGTGGTCGCCGGATGGGCAACGACTCGCTTACTCGGAGATTTACGACGACGGCATCGGCGCCGAGCCGCGTATCCATGACTTCCGTTCTGGCAAAGTCACGAACTGCGGCGAGAGCTATCCCGGTTTGCTGGGCGAGATGCGGTGGAACAACGACGGACGAGCATTACTCGTTCACAAGTTCGAGAACACACGCACCGGCTTCGCCCAGCTCGACGCGAGCAACTGCGAAATCAAACATGTCGCCGACGCGCTCTACGTCGGCCCGTATGGCTTCAGCGCGAGCGCGGATGGAAAAACCATCGCATACGTTGGCAGCGCCTTCCATCAGCCGCCCGAAGTGTGGGTCATGTCGGGCAAGACGCAGAAGGCTGTTACGAGAACCAACCCGCAGACCGCATCGTGGCAGCTCGGCGAGGCGCGTGAGATCTCCTGGACCGCGACGACCGACGGCAAAGCGATTTATGGCGTGCTCGTCACACCGCCGGGCTACGTGCAAGGAACGCCGGTGAAGACGGTCGTGCAGATTCACGGCGGCCCCGAGTGGGCGTGGTGGTCGGGCTGGCTCGGTTCGTGGCATGAATGGGCACAGATGCTGGCGTCCCACGGCTACGCCGTGTTCCTGCCGAATCCACGCGGCTCCGATGGGCAGGGCACTGCATTTGCCAAAGCCGCCAAGGGCGATTGGGGCGGCGGCGATTATCAGGATGTGATCGATGGCGTCGATGCGTTGATCAAACAGCGGATCGTCGAGCCATCGCGTCTGGGCATTGGCGGCTGGAGTTATGGCGGCTTCATGTCCGCCTGGGCGGTCACTCATGGCGATCGCTTCAAGGCTGCCATCGTCGGCGCGGCGCCGCTCGACGTGGCCGCCATGGGCTTGACGACCGATACCCCCGACTTCATCACCGGCTACTTCGGCGACCCCTTCGCCAATCACGCGCAGCTCGACGCCCACTCCCCCATCCGCTTCCTGGACAAGGTCCAGGGCGCCGTCCTGATTCTCCACGGCGAACAGGACACCCGCGTGCCCATCGACCTGGGCGAACAGATGTATGTGGGCATGCGCTACCTGAACAAGCCGGTGACCATGATCCGCTATCCCCGCGAGCCGCATTGGATGCACGAATACGAGCACCACAAGGATGTGCTGACCCGCGTACTCGCCTGGTTCGACGCCAACCTTTGATCAGGCGGCCGCGGCCGCCGTGATAATTTTCCTGTCGCGGGGGATCTCCGGCCGCACCGCTCGCGTTACGCCCTGAGCCGCTTCTTATAACAAGCGAGGGACGGGGACTCGATTGAGCGACGCGCATCCGCCTCTGTGGCAGCGCCTGGCGTGGTACGCCTGTGGCGCGCTCGTTTTGCTGTTGCTCCCCGTGTTGAAGTACGCGGAGTTGTGGGGATCGCTGCAACGGCCGCAAAAGCTGGCGCTGCTGGTGGCGCTCGGCGCGTTTGGCACGGCGTGTTTGCTGTCGCTGTTGCTGGATCGCATCGCCAGCTGGCCGACCGCCGGCAAGGCGCTGATCCGCTCGTTCGCGGTGTTGAGTTTGTTTCTGATCGCCGCGGCCGCCGTATCCATTTCCCTGCCGCGCTTTTTGCTGATTCCCCTGGTCGTGGTCCTGGCCGTCGCCGTGCCACTGGCGATCAGCCCGCTGAACCTGCGGCGAATTCCCGTGGCGGCGATCGCCGTTGCCGTCGGTGCGCTGGCGGTTTACGCATTCGGCAATGTCGATAACCCGGCCGAGGTCGCTCACACCACGCGCGAGGCGTACTTCTCAACGGCGTTCTATCCACTGCGCGCGACCATCAGAGAAGGCTGGATTCCCGAGCCTGCCACGCGCGGCGGCGGCTTGACCCTGGTTGGCGATCGGGTGCTGCTCGGTACTGGCGACGGACATCTCTATCTCATCGACGCGCCCGCTGCGCGCGATGGTTTCAAAGTCACTGAGCTCGCGACTCAGGTGCCGGCGAATCGTGAAGAGTTCGCGAAGGCGATGGGCGGCTCGTCGAGACAACCGAAGCGGTCCATGGACTGGCGCGAGGCCGGTCCGCCGAAAGTGCAAACGTGGCGCTTCCGCGTGGCTGATGTGGTCGCGGGCGTGGAGGGCGACAATGTGCACGTCTTCGCTTCGCATCACTATTGGAATGCGAAGGACGAATGTTTCGTCGCGCGCGTGTCGGAGCTGACGGCGCCGCTGGCCACTTTCGAGCAGAGCGTCGCCAAGGCGCAGTGGTCGACCGTGTTCGAGACGACGCCCTGTGTGCCGCTCAAGGGGCCGGATCGTAAGCGAGGCAAGAATCCGTTCCGAGGCGAGGAGATCGGTGGCGAGTTGTTGCTGCTGGAAGGAAACAAACTGCTGCTGACGGTGGGCGACTCGGGTTTCTCCGGCATCGAATCGACCCAGATCTTCGCGCAGGACCCGGCGACGGATTTCGGCAAGACGATCCTGATCGATCTGGCCACGCGCCAGCATCGAGTCTTCTCCATGGGTCACCGCAATCCGCAAGGGATCACGCGCTCACGCGATGGCAAGCTGTGGCTGACGGAGCACGGCGAGCAGGGCGGCGACGAGCTCAATCTGTTACAGGACCAGACCAACTACGGCTGGCCCAATGTGACTTACGGTACCGAGTACGGCACGAACCTCTGGCCCCGCAACCAACATCAAGGCCAGCACGTCGGCTATCAACAGCCGACGATGGCGTGGGTGCCCAGTATTGGCGTCTGTGACATTGCCGCTCTCAATGGCGAGCTGTTCCCGATCTGGCAGGACAACCTGCTGGTGGGCTCGCTGTCGAGCCGCTCGCTCTATCGACTGGTGGTGGTCGAGGACCGGGTCGTCGTGCAGGAACCGATCGCGCTGGACAAGCGAGTGCGTGACATCCTGCAGATGCCGGATGGTCGAATCATGATCTGGAGCGATGACTGGGCCCTCACGACGCTGGAGCCGGCGACTACGCAGAATGGCGCGAGTTTGTTTGCGACCCAGTGTCTGGGATGTCATACCGTGACGGATGGAATGACGCATCGGATCGGGCCGGATTTGTTTGGGGTCGTCGGGCGGCGCATTGCCGATGCCAAGGGCTACGACGAATATTCGGTGGCGATGAAGGCGCAGGCAGGAGAGTGGGATGCGGAGCGCCTCGATAAGTTTCTAGCGCAGCCCGCGGCTGTCGTGCCCGGGACGTCGATGGCGTTCCCCGGGGTGCCTGATGCGGAGCATCGGAAGGCGATCGTCGAGTATTTGCGGGGGCAGGATAAGAGCTGATTCGGCGGTCCGTGGTGTCTACTTCCAGCGTTGTTCTGAGGCGTTGGTGGTCTGCGTCGCAGCGGTCTGTCTACTTCCACTGTTGCTGCCGGAAGCGCGGTGGTCCGCGTCGCGGGGGATGTTTACTTCGGCCGTTGCCGTCGGATTCGGAGGCGTCGGTGGTTCGCGTCGCCGGGGGATGTTTACTTCGGGCGTTGCCGGAGTTCGGAGGCGTCTGTGGTCTGCGTCGCCGGGAGTGACCTACCTCGTCCCGGCACCGGGCGCCGCCCGTCGCGCAGTGCGCTCCTTGGCGCACGTCCATGGTGAGCCCTGCTGTTGCGGCCCCGTCCCTGTG
>NZ_RYEV01000013.1 GCF_004138485.1 Peristeroidobacter soli | reverse complement strand
CAAGGCCCGGAAACTTGCCAGCAAGAAACACGTCGCGTAAGAATCGCCCACTTCTGCTCCGCCAGTGACCTCACAAGGTGATCCCCAACTCGGGAAATCGGGTGGTCCTCAACTGGGAAATCGCGCAGCCGGCGATGAATCAGTTCGCTGTGCTGTACGGAGATCGCTTCGTCAGTCACGCGAGTTAACGCAACCCGCCTCGAACACAGAAAATCTGATACGTCCTCTGCGGCAGCGTTTCACCTTGCCGACGCACAAGGGCTGCGAGCATGCCAGCTGGCATCGCCGCTGCGTTTCGAATCGGGCCCACTGCGCCCATGTAATGACCCGGCGAATCCTGCTCAGGTCATGCCGCTAATTTGAAAGCCTCAGCCGGCGTTCTCATCTCCAGCGACTGATGAGGTCTGCCGTTGTTGTAGAAGCGGATCCAGTCGCCGATCACCCGACTGGCGTGCTGCAAGGTCTCGAAGCGATGGCGGTGCACGCATTGGTCTTGAGCGTGCGGATCACGCGCTCGACCATGCCGTTCTGCTCCGGCGAGTGCGGCGTGATGAACTCCTGTCGGAGCCCATAGTGACTATTCCACGCGATCGTGAACAGGGTTTCCACGGGATGGTGAACACCAAATCCACGGCAACGTGAACACGATTCCACGGCATCGTGAACACTTGGGTGGGGTGCGTGACCCGCGTATTGCGTCACGTAATTTTGTTACCGGATGCCTCACCAATGATGTTACCGGCTTGGCTCGGTCTCGTGGATTTGAACGGCGTTTGCCCACCTGTAAAGCAAAGCCCAGGGTGACACCCGACGTGAGCAGAAGCTGCGTCTACATTGGTCATGATTCATCACACCGCCGCTGCGGAACTCACGTCCTGTGTATGGTCCTGCATCCCGCAGATCAACCGCTGAATCGCTTCTCGACGCCAGATCTGTAGGCGACGCCTCAGCGTGCGCAGATGGCTGCGGTTGTAGAGCCCCGGATAACGCGCTTGGAATTCGACGAGCAGTTCTGCTGCGGTTTGATCTGGATGTTCCTCCATCCACTGAAGCATTTCAGACCAGTGAGCTGTGCAGCTCTGCATAGTACGGCCACGTCCGCGAGGGTTATTGCTGAAGCGGCGATACTTAGGGCGCGGGATCATGACGCCTCGAGCCCGTGCGTCCTGGCGCCACTGTTTCACCAACTTTGCTAGACGATTCACGTGCTTCGGATGAAATCGACCGGGAAACTGGACACACAGCTCGTCGAATAATTGCGCGGAAGTGATATTCGGGAAGCCTTCGAGACGGCGACACACCAGTGGCCAGATCATTGTGAATGCACGGTAGACGGGCTTGCCGGGTTCGGCGTAGATCAACTGAGGTCGTTTAAGAATAGGCTTGGGTGAAATAGCTGGCGGAGTCTGGACGAGCGGCTGTATCACAGTCGCGGCCGCCGCTGCGTTCTTCGGCGTTTGGGCGCCAACGGGTAGCGCCACGGTCTGCAGACTGCGCAGATAGCGCGGTTTGGCTTCTACGGAAAATGTCGGGCGAATCTCGCCAGCGCGCCACGCACTGGAAAGACTCGCAACGAAGCCGGCAAGATCGGGTGGTTCGGGCATTGTGCTGGGAAGGTGGCCTCCATCAGCGAGTGTCACCAGATGCGCTTGGACCGCGCGTATCTCCTCTAGCAGCTTCAACGGATCTAAAGCGCCGGCCACTTCCCGCAGCTTGGCTTTGGCAGTCTCAGAAAGGTTCTCTGCCTGCAGCAGCCGTTCGCAAGGGGTCTGCGGAGGATGGTACCGCTTGGACACCTGAGCGCCCTGGCGATGCTTCTCCGCGAGCTTGAAGGAGGGTTGGAAGAAGTTCACGAACAGACGGGCGGCACCGTACAGTCGAGTGATGACCTGCGCGGCGGCGATCCCCTGGAAGCGACGGTAGCCGAGGAGCTTGCGCACAACAGCGCCATTCTTCTGCTCGATCCAGGCCTGGTCGTTCTTTCTCCAAGGCCGCGAGCGAGTGAGCTCGATCCCCTGGCTGAGGCAGTACTTGATCAGAGACTCGTTCACAAACTCGCTGCCATTATCAACGTCCAGCGCACGAAGTGCGAACAGTAGTGCCTGGCGAATGCAGTCGAGTGTCTCAACAACCAAGCCACTCTCGCGAACCACCAGCGGTGCAGCCTCGGTCCAACCGCTGGCAATGTCAGTCATCACAAGGCTGTTGACGTAACTTCCGCAGTTGGCATCTCCGCAGTGTGCAACGAGGTCCATCTCCATGCTCCCCGGCGGCGGCTCGTTCCAGTCCGCAAACGTTCGTACCGGTACCCGCCGGCGTGCCGCAGGCATCGCACGGCGGGCCTTCTTCAAGCGTGTCGCGCTACGCGGTACTCGCAACAGCCGATCAATGGTCGAGGCGCTCATGGCCAGAATTTTTTGGCGCATCGCCTCGCCTAAATGCAAATGTCCGTTCCGCTCTAAGGCGGGCAACAAGATCGGCAGCAGTGCCCGCAGGCGCTTCCCACACACGCGATCGGATGCCTCCCACAGCACGATCAGCACGGCGCCCGCTGCTTCGTCGTACAGCGATGGTCGGCTGCGGGTCTGTCGCCTCTTCGTGGTGGGCTTAGCGTTGAGTGCCCGAATCGCCGACTTCTCGTGATAGCCGGTCGCAGCAATGAACTCATCGAGGATCTTGCGCTTCTCAGCACCGGATGCCGCGCCATATCGGCGACGAACCACGTGGGTCAGCTCAGCCCGCGCCGTATGTGTCATCGTGGTGCCCATAGCTTGCCTCTGAGTTAGTGGGAGACAAGCATGGTGCCAGTGATGATCACCGGTAACATCTTAGGTGAGGCAACGATCCCTGCTCGGTAACATTACTTATGAGGCAATGCGCGGGGCGTGGAAAGGTGTTCACGATCGTGGAAAAGCGTTCACGATGCGTGGAAAGTCGTCGGCGGCTGGAGATTGATCGAGACGCGAACTGCGTAATCTTGCGGGTTTTGCCCCGCGGAGCCGTAGTCGATGCCGAACGAGAGGATCTCCATGTCGAAGTTGAAGCAGCTGATCGGGCTGCAATCGAGCAATTTGAGCGTGCGGGCGCTGGCGCGTGCCCTGGATCTGTCGATTGGAGCGGTCTCAAAGTACCTGCGAGCGGTGCGCGCGGCCGGAATCAGCCCAGCCGACGCCGAATCTCTGTCGGAGGTCGAGTTAGAGCTGCGCCTCTTCGGGACGACGACGACGGCGACGACCGGCGCGCTAGTGGCGCCGGATTGCGCGTGGATCCACAACGAGCTCAAACGCCACCGGCACGTGACGCTGCAACTGCCGTGGGAAGAGTACGCCGAGCGTTATGGCCAGGCGACGCATCGAGCGCTACAGGCGCTTTTCCCACCGCCGGTAGCCCAATGATACGTTGCACAGAAGCCTCCCGGAGATGTTGAGCAGCGCCTCCATTTCTCCGTCATGTCGGGTGGGAGGCGTCCATACCATCTTCTGTGAATCGACTCTTCTTCATCTTGCTTCTCGATCCGAGGAGCGATCATCTCACAAAGCTGGAACTGTTCCGAAATTCGACTAGCAGGTCAATAGCTCATCAGCTCGCAAGCTTTGGAGGTCTTGTCGATATCCTCGGCCGACTGCGCCGGCTGAGCCGGCGTGCGTCGCCTGAATCGTTAGGTTGATGGCCGGAGGTCTGGGTTCCGGGAAAATTCGTGCCTGTACACAGAAACCGCGGATTAAACACGCTGAGCCGGCAACCGCAAGATGCGGTTGTTTGATCGATTACGTTACTGAATTGTCGTTACGCCGACGAGCAAGGATTGTTGGCTACTTTCTGATTTCGAAACAATTGTTCACGCGATGTAAAGCGGTATCGAGATTCTCAATAACTAAGATGCCAATACGTGACACTTTGTTCATGACGGGTACGCACTGAGTGGATCGCGCCAAATTCCGAGTCTGCACGCATTAGAGTCGATCTTGTCAGGGCAAATGGGCTGGCGTTGTTGACGCTCTCGTCGAGTGATGATGCAGTCCTTGTACTGCCGAAAATGCGATCGGATGGGAAGCCAAGACTGCCGGTCTTTTCCCCCAACGTGGAGTAATAAATGAGTCCTAAGCACATCGCGTTCTTTCCGTTTCCGCATCATCCACACATACTTCCAACGCTTGCCTTTGTCTCGGCACTAGCCAGGCGAGGGTATCGGGTCACTTACGTTGCGCCGGATATATTCGAGGTAAGGGTGAAGGAGGCGGGGGCTCACGCAGTTATAAGCCCACGATTTATCAACATGTCGGGCAACGGCAGGCCAATATGCACTGATCTCTTTGCTCTCACGGATCAAACGATTGATACTGTCGCTGCTTTTTACGAAGGAAATAGACCAGATCTGGTCATCTACGACCGGGCATGCCTAGCGGGACGGCTGCTCGCACGGCGGTGGGGTACACAAGCGGCGACGAGCACATCAGTCCTTGCATTCGAACTGGCAAACCCGGAGGTTCTGGGTGAATCCGCCAGGAAATGGCGCGATGTTCTTATGATGTCTCATAAAGAGAGAGATGTCTTCATGACCCAGCGTGGGATTGAAAACGCTAATACATTTTTTCACAAAGAAGATTTGAACATACATTTATATCCGCGGATATATCAGGTCGCAGGAAGCGTCTTCGATGAGAGGGATTTCTATGCCGGGCGGTGTGCTGCCGAGTTGCCATGTTGGGCAAATTGGCAGCCGAAATGGGAGCGACGGGGGCCAACAGTATTGGTGGCCACGTCGACGGCATATATACCAGGTCCGCAGTACTTCAAGATGTGTATTGAAGCGCTGTCCGAACTTCAGGGTCATGTCATCTTGTCGATCGGAGACCGGATGGACGCCAATGTGCTGGGTGTACTGCCCCCAAACTTCGAGGTCGTTCAGGGTATTCCGCAGGTCAAGGTAATGCCCTACGTCGATTTGTTCATTTGCAAAGCAGGTCCAGCCTCGGCGGCAGAAGCTATGTATCATGGGGTGCCGATGTTAATGATAACGCACGGCGACATCGACCCGGAGTCCTACGCAGAGAATGCAGAACGATTGGGTATGGGACTACATCTTCGAGGAGAAATTAGTGCCGCAAGGCTGCGAACTGCAACCTACCAGATGCTTCAGCAGAAGGAATTCTTCGACAGAATGAAACTGCTGAGTGGCATAACTCGTCGTGAGCCTGGAGGCGAGGAAACTGCTAATCGCATCGAGGAATATCTCAGACGGTAGGCTTGAGAGCGAGTCCATTCGTGCCTTGTCTCAGCAGTCGCCCTGACGACTTGCACTGATTGAGGGGGGCGAGCGCAACGACTTGCGCGGACAGTCCATCATCTCATGGTATGCGAATGAGTTCGGTCCGGTTGAGTGCGAAGACGGTCCTCAGGTTTGTATAGGTCTCGTATTCTCGCAAACTTCCGGGTCTCTGGGCCAATGTCTAGAGTGGCTTGCCAGAGCGGCACGCTATGTCAGGTCCTGGCCGCGACGCCGTTCCTCGGCGAAGGTTATCGCAAGGTTTGGGGGAAGCTGCGCTTTGCTGGCATTCGCACGAGCCCCGGGCGGGTGATGCGTCTGATGCGTGAGCACAACCTGCGAGCGCCGGTAAACTTCGGTGCACTGAAGGGGCCACGCTCTCACGACGGAACGATCATCTCGCCGGCGCCCGATATGCGCTGGGGAACGGATAGTACTTGCTGTCGCACGATCGACGTAATCGAACGACGTTCACGCGGATCGACGTTGCGTAATCGGCGCGGACGCTCCGCCCCGTCAATGATCCGGAGTTCATCGGGGCAATTGAGAGAGCTCGCGACTCAGCGGCCGACCTATCGCTACCGCAGATGGTGGGCATTGCCACGTCGGCTTCGTGCTGCTCGTGGCCAATCCCGAATAGGCGCCAAGCGGGTCTATCGACTCGCGAAGGCGCATCAGCTGCTGCTCTAGCGGCATGCCGGTGAGCCTTCGTGCGGCTTGGCGCACAAGGGTACCGTCGCGGTGGAGCGCGGCGATCAGCGCTATTGCTCAGATGGCTTCGAAATCCGCTGTGACAATGGCGACAGGTTCGTGTCGCCTTCCGTCTGGACTGCTGCGACCGCCAAGCCATTCAATTCGCAACCACTACCGGCGGAATCCGCGGAGAGCTTATCGGCCACGCGATGGTACAGATGCTGTTGGAACGCTTTGGTCTTGCGCCGGAGCAACTGAGTCGCTGAGTGGCCAATCGACAGCGGTTCGGTATATATATGGCTCGTGAAAACTCGGCCATTCCCTGAAGAAAAACGGCTCCATCCCGGGGCGGATACTTCATCGGTCACCTCAAAGCAACGGCAGCCGAATTCTTCCTGAACCTTCGAGCGCGACTATGTGGCCATTCGCGCCGCAACTCTCGCTGAGAGGTCCTGCTGAAAGAGCTGCCCGACCGGGTTCGCCTACTACAATCTCGGCCATTCGAATCGAGCGTTGAAGTATCGTTTGCCGGAATGAGGTCAGACACGACAAATTCAATATACCTGTCCGTCCTGTTCGTAGAGGCAACTCCAGAAGGATCTTCAAGCGTGACTATGTAGACATCCGTGCCGGTACTGGGGCTGAGCTTGTGCCGAAAGCCGCGGAACTGGTTCGCCGACGCCAATTTACTGCACCCGAATTGATGGCGGACGTTAGCTCGCCAAAAGTTCAGAGGTGCGGAACTGAATCACTGTGTCTGTTCGATTCACTGAGCGACGACGGGGAGTGAGCCGGTCTCGCCTGCCTTTGGCACGCCATTTCTTCGTTAGCCGCAACATGTCCGGCTTCAATGATGTCCTCCAGCGTCATTTCAATCATAAGCAAGGGGTCAAGGATAAGACCGGATCGATCTATTCAAGGTGTTTGGTCGATCACGTGCGTCTCGGGTCGCTCTGCGGAGATACAAATGAAAACTATTAATCGTGGTCTAGTACCACTCGCCGTGTGTCTTGCGATTCCGACACTGGGTAAGGCAGCTGACAATACTCGCAATCCGGATGTCGACCATGAACCAGTTGTCGATGAGAACAGTGGACAGGCGGTTGCCAAAACAACGAGCTTCAAGCTGGTGATGCTGAAAGAGGAAGAGAGCGGAAACGTGGTGAGCGGCACTTCCAATGAGAGCGGCGCCACTGATGGTCAGCGCAAACGCAGGAGCATAGAGGAGGTTATTGTAACAGCGACCAAGCGGTCTGAGCTTCTACAGAATGTTCCAATGAGCGTTGCGGTGGTTACAGCCGTTGACATCGAGGAGCGGGGCATCGTCAACGCGGAGGATTACCTGCGGGGAATCCCCGCGGTAAGTCAAACCAACGGTGCTTTTGGGGGGCCTGCAATCATTATCCGGGGAATTGTCGACACTACCTCGTTCCAGAACTATGGATCGGGGCCGACGGTCGCTACGTACTTTGGGGAGACGCCAACCACAAACTCTGGGGGAGTAACGGGTGGTTCAAACGTGGACACGAAGTTGGCAGACATCGAACGGGTCGAGGTATTGCGCGGGCCGCAAGGCACCGCCTTTGGTACTTCTTCGATGGGCGGCGCCATACGGACTATTCCAGTGGCCCCAAGGCTAGATCGAATTGAGGGCAAAGTAGCGGCAGGTTATTCGGTCACTTCAGGGACTGGTGGGGACAACTACGAAATTCAGGCTGTGGGCAATCTTCCCATCATCACGGACAAGCTGGCGATTCGCGCGACCGCGTATCAGTATCAAGACAGCGGCTATTATCGAAATCGCGCAGGTTCTGATGCGGCTTTCCAAGCAGCTGCGGTCATACCTTATGGCGCGCAGGCGTTCGCTCGCGATGAGAAGGAAGTTGGACAGTTCTTTGTTTGGGGTGCGCGCGTGGCGGCGCTGTTCCAAGCCACCGAGAAGCTGCGGTTCACCTTCAGCTACCTCAATCAGGAGACTGAAACGGATGGATTTCCGATAACTTCGAATGGAGTCGCCTTCGATCAGCAGTTGCTGCAGGTCGCACCGGAACACGTTCGCCGTGGGCAGACTGGCGGGTTGGCCGATTCGAACCTCGAAATTGCAAACGCAGTGGTGGAGTATGACCTGGGCTGGGCGGACCTTCTGGGAACCTATTCATACCTTGAGGGGGGAGCGCCAGTGATCGTCCCCGCGACCTACCTGAATCTGCCCTGGCCGGTATCGTTTTCGACAACGAGTCATAACCGCCAGAACGTAGGAGAGATCCGTCTGGCGACGCGACTCGACGGGGCGTGGAACTTCCTCGTCGGGCTCTACGCAGAGGACGTCTATGACGACTATTCATACAACTGGCTATGGCATGGTGATCCAGCAACCAATTTTTTCCCATCGGGAACGCGAGACCTGGGGACGTACTTTGATCAGCGCGATCGGACGCAGACGGCAGTGTTTGGTGAAGCCTCCTGGAAGTTCTCACCCAAATTTACCCTGACGGGGGGCGTGCGTGCCTATGAGTATGAACGCAAGATTCAGAGTGTCTCGACAGGGGATATCCATGGTGGCGGCGCATCGGAAAAGGGGGGCATCGATGCCTCAGGCACGACCTTCCGCGGAAACTTGAGCTACAAACCGAATGAAAGTGCACTGGTATATGCCGGATGGGCCGAGGGGTTTCGTCTCGGTAAGCCTCAACCCGTAGCACCTTCTGCCTTGTGCGACCACGATGGTGACGGAGTTATCGATGGAACCGCCATCACGATCGAATCGTCCAAATTTGTTAACTCAGACAGTCTCGAGAACTACGAGGTGGGTAGCAAGTTTGCGCTCTTGGACCGACGCCTCACGATAGACGCGACTGTCTTTCGGACGGAGTGGTCTGATATCCCGGTCAACTCCAATCCCCGAGCAATCAATCCCTCCGCCTGTAATTGGGGCTTTGACGTAAATGGCGGCACGGCTCTTTCAGAAGGCGTCGAGGTTCAGGCGCAATTTCAATTGACGAATTCATTCCGAGTGGACCTTGGAGGGGCATACATTGACGCACATCTAACCGAGGACGTGCCAGCGCAGGGGCTGTTCTCCGGTGATCCATTGCCAGGGTCACCGAAGGTGAACGGGAGTCTTAGTCTTCAATACGCGCTAGATTTCGCTGGTCACGCCACTTCGCTCCGCGCGGATACCATATATGTCGAGTCCTTTCCGGTCGCTCCAAGACAAGTAGCCGCCGCGGAAGGGCCTGGCGGATATGTGAAGGTTGATCTTGCAGCACGGATGACGTTCGCGAGTTTGACTTTGGACCTCTTCGTTCGAAATTTGACAAACGAGGATGCATTGACTCTTAACGCCGGTGGGATCGGCGGTGGCTACAGACTTCGGCCGCGCACCGTTGGCGTTCGTCTCGGATACGATTTCTAGCGAGGCGGGCTGTGCACTTGTCAACTACACTTGGAAGCGGTTCGTCACTCCTGATTTCCGGTGCAACTATTATTGATGGTGTGGAAGATCGTCCGATTCAAGGCTGCGCAGTCTGGATCGAAGGGAATCGAATTCGGGCAATCGATCGGTACGAGAACTTGAGGATACCCCCGGGAACGCAGACTATCGATGCTCGAGACAAATACCTGATCCCCGGTCTGATGAATGCAAATGTTCATCTATGGCTTGGAATATTTCCTCTCGGTGATCTTCTTCGATATAACGATCGGGCCCAAGACGTTGTCGCCGAGGCGGCGCAAGTTGCACTAAAAAATGGACTCACCACCGTGTTCGACACGATGGGTGCCCGGAAACCGCTCATTGCGGTGCGTGAGCGAATTAACGCGGGCGAGTTAGTAGGTAGCCGCATATTCTGCGCCGGTTGGATTGTCGGGCTTGACGGAATCTTCTCCCTTGACTTCAATCCAAACGCCGCCCCGGTACTCGACAAGACCATAGTCGAATACATCAACGCTCAATGCGCCGAGAATGTGGGGCCCGCGTTATCTTGGATGACACCTGAGCAAGTTGCCAAGGAGATTCGTAGGTATATCGGAAAAGGGGTCGACTTCATAAAGTATGCCGCCAACGAACATCGATGGGGTGACGCAACGACATCACTTGTGTTTTCTCCTCGAGCGCAGGCCGCAATTGTCGAGGAAGCTCATCGCTCGGGAGTCACGGTGCAGGCCCATACGTCCTCCGTAGAGGGATTGAGAGCAGCAGTTGAAGCGGGCTGCGATCTCATTCAACACTGCAATATCACAGGGCCATTCCCCATTCCGGAGGAGACGCTCAAATTGATGGTGGAAAGAAGAACTGGGGCAGTCGTGTTCCCATTCACGCAACAGCGATTCGATTGGATCATGGGAAACTGTGAGATTGATCGTGCGTACTTCTCGACGTCAGACGTGAACTGTCGAAATCTTCTCCGCGCAGGAGCGATGCTGTTGCTCGCCAACGATGGTACGCAGTGGGGGCCAAGTCAGGCAGCTGATCCATTGCTCAGTACATACTGGAGCGCTCCCGGGGATGACAATCTGAACCCGCTCGACCAGGGGCACTTTGTCTGGCTAAAGGCAATGGAGGAAAAAGGAACCCCGGCAATGGAGCTACTGCGCGCCGCGACACGCAACATCGCTGTTGCCTACGGCAAAGAAAAGGATCTGGGAACACTGGAGCCGGGAAAGATCGCTGACATGGTCATTCTAGACCGGAATCCTCTAACGTCGGCTGAAAACTACCGCAGCATCCACATGGTGCTCAAAGATGGTGTGGTCGTCGACCGCAGTTCACTGCCGACGAACCCTGTGTTGACGCGCCCTCTTGACCCACCGACAGAGGAAGTATTGGACTATCGAGCTCACCGTCATATCGGTCGAAGTGGATTTCCAATGTGTCCGATGTGCGTTCCGCGCTGAGCCGATCGATGGTTGAATCATGAGCGGCAGGTGACGTGTCTGCCGATGAGAGACTCTGAATCTTCTACATGAGACTGGCACGCTTACCTGGCACAACCAATGATATCGGGGCGTTTTAGAGATATCCAGTGATCTGTCGCGAGTGAGTATTAGGTATGTTCGATGCCCGCAGGAACGGCAGAGAGTAGTGTTGCGCATGTTTCGATATAAGAACTATCTGCTCTGCGTTCTCGTCCTAATCTTAGCGTGCAACTACTTAGATCGGATTGCATTGGGGCTGCTACTGCAGAACATTAAGAATGATCTGGGGATGAGTGACACGCAGCTTGGTCTTCTGAGCGGGATAGCGTTTGCTTTGTTTTACGCTGTGATGGGCATACCGATCGCGCGATGGGCGGATCGAGGAAACCGGGTAACAATCATTGCAGCGACCACGGCTCTTTGGAGCGTGACGGTGGCGCTATGTGGAACTGCCGGCACCTTCATTCAGCTCATGTGCATTCGCGTGGGTGTGGCAGTGGGAGAGGCGGGGTGCTTTCCTCCTGCGTATTCGTTGATCGCTGATCATTTTTCCCGCGCGGAGCGCCCTCGTGCGGTTGCAATCTACATGCTGGGAATTCCTTTGAGCATGGTGGGGGGGTTCTTCTTTGCGGGATGGATGAACGAGCTGTTCGGGTGGCGGACGACGTTCATGATACTTGGCATGCCTGGGTTGTTCCTCGCCGCGCTCTCGTGGGCAACGTTGCGAGAACCGCGGTGCGGTAGTTCTCCCGCGGCTGATTCATTGCAGTCACAGATGTTCGATACACGGACATCGCCTCAGCATCCCAACGTGCGTGCAGTGTGCATGACCCTTTGGGCGAATCGGACTTTCCGTCACCTGCTGGTGGGTTGGTCCGTCCTCTCTTTCTTTGGGTACGGGATCTGGCAATGGCAACCCGCATTCTTCGTACGTACCTATGGACTGCAGACGGGCGAACTCGGAACTTGGTTCGCCATTATTTGGGGTGGTGGTGGATTGCTGGGGACATTGCTAGGTGGAGAGCTCGCATCTCGCCACGCGCCTCACAATGAGTCATTGCAACTGAAAGCCTTGGCGGTTGTGTACTGTGGTTTCGGCGCTCTATCGACCTGCATGTACCTATCACAAAGCCTCTATCTAGCATTGACGTTGATGGGAATTTCCGCGATTGGTATCACTACCGCCAACGGACCGTTCTTCGCGACCATCCAAACGCTGATTCCAGAACGCATGCGGGCGATGGCGATATCGCTGATATATCTGTTCGCTAATCTAATAGGAATGGGGCTTGGGCCACTAGTAGCAGGGATGCTGAGCGATGCCTTTCAACCGATCGTTGGCGGGGAGTCGTTACGATATGCGCTGCTGGCCTTATCCCCTGGCTACCTGTGGGGCGCTTGGCATTTGTGGAAGGCCAGCGAAACGATCAACGAAGATCTGAATCTTGCGCCGGCTGCCTTCTCGCAGGACGAACCCACGACATTGAAGAAACGTGCACGAACCCATTGAGCGACGGGTGATCAAGGGGAGATACGATGGAAGATGACCCTTCCTATGAGGCCTTGTATCGAGAAGCCGAGCGAATGCACACCGAGATATGGAGGCCGGGAAGCGGGGAGATTTGTGACGTAAGGGAAGTTCAAGTAGTACCGGGCGGGCAAAGTGCTGTTTTTGCAGGCGCCGTGATGGGGACGTTGGAGGGCCTCCCAAGAACTGGAATCTTCCAGATCGATCTGGGCTCGGCGGAGACTCAGCTGTTGAGCCTGGGGCCTCACACAGATCGACTACCGAAATGTTCGCCGGACGGTCAGGTGATCGCTTTCCTGTCGGATCGCAATGGCATTGGAAACTTCCAACTTCATTTCATCAGGCTCGCGAGTCGTACCGTGCTGTCGGCTCCCTCTGTGGATGGTTGGGTCGAGTACTTTCACTGGTCACCCGACGGTCGGCAGATACTACTCGGCGTGGCTGGTCACGGCGCGGATGTTTCCGGCGTGAACGGCGCGGTTACAAGCAAGCGGGATGCCGAATCCTGTCTCTCGTGGATGCCCACCGTTGATGATGGAGTTGGTGACAATCGCTGGCGCAGTACATGGGTTTATGATCTAGACAACGATCGTGTGCGTCGAGTGAGCCCAGTTGGATGCAACACTTGGGAGGCCGTATGGTGTGGGAATCGAACCCTCACAGCTGTTACGTCCTACGGCCCTAGTGAGGGGCTATGGTATAGCGCACGGCTAAGCCTGATCGATGTTCAGAGCGGCGAGGTTAAAACGCTGTACGTCCCCAAGGAGCAACTGGGGTGCCCTGCATGTTCGCCATCAGGAAGATCTGTAGCCGTCGTAGAGGCGATTTGCAGTGACCGAGGTCTGGTCGCCGGAGTGCTGCTACTGATTGATTCTGAGACGGGTGAGTGTCGTTACGTGCCGACGGGCGATGTCGATGTCGCATATCTCGAATGGTGTTCCGAGACGCGCTTGTTACTCGCGGGTCATAGAGGACTGGAAACAGTTGTCGGCCACTTTGATCCCCGAATCGGAGCGTACCGGGATGTGTGGCGCAGCTGCGAAATTTCGACGGGCGGCGTGTATGTCACAGTCGCGAGCACGAATCCTAATGGTGACTGCGTGTTAGTTGGCGAGGGGTTTGCGCGCGCGCCGGAGATTGCACTGATTTGCAATGGCACGTATCGGCGAGTTAAGTCATTCGATAACGGCTATACGAAGGAGGTTAGTACGATCGGATCAATTGAGACCGTGAGCTGGCAATCGACAGAGGGTCTTCAGATTCAAGGTTGGCTATTGACACCGCAAGGAAAGGGGCCGTTTCCGATGGTGATGAATATACATGGCGGACCGGTGTGGCATTGGCGCCAAGCGTGGTTAGGGCGTCGGCTGTGCTGGATTCTGATGTTAATCAACCGCGGCTTTGCGGTCTTTCTTCCGAATCCGCGTGGTAGCTCAGGTCGTGGTCACCGCTTCGCCCGGTATGTGGTTGGCGATATGGGTGGGGCTGATACATGTGACTATATGTCGGGACTGGATCATCTCTGTGCGGCAGGGGTCGCAGATCCCACTCGGTTGGGCGTTACGGGAATCAGCTATGGTGGCTTCATGACTGCTTGGCTGATCACACAAAGGCAGTGCTTTGCCGCGGCAGTAGCCGTGGCGCCCACTACCAATCACGTTACGCAGCGATTGCTCTCGAACATTCCAGAGTTCGTCGACCTGTTCTTAGCCGATTCGTACAACAACCCCGGTGGAAAATACTTCCGCCGCAGCCCAATTATATATGCTAATCGAGTGAAAACGCCCACGCTGAATGTCTGTGGTTTGTTGGATCGGTGTACACCACCCGAGGAGGCTGCGCAGTTCCATAGAGCCCTATTGGAGAACCGCGTCAGATCGGTATTGGTTACCTATCCGGAGGAAGGTCATGGAGTACGAAAGTTTCCAGCCTTGCTGGACTACTCAGCACGAGTCGTCGCTTGGTTTCTAGAGCATATGCCAGCGTTGAATCCCATATGAGAGCAGGTTAAGGCAATGACAGTGATGGCTGCCCCAATGCGCGCTCGCGAGCTAGGCATACCTTTTTCTGGTACACCCGGAACTCTGAACGCAATTACCGACGTTCCTGGTGTTGAGGTTGGATATTCGACGCTGTGGTCGGGGAGTGGAATCCTCAAAGTGGGTGAGGGCCCCGTGCGAACTGGCGTGACTGCGATCCTTCCTCGAGGCCGTCTGGATGCGAGACCTTGCCTAGGTGGGTCCTTTGCTCTGAACGCTGGCGGGGAGTTCACGGGCTTCACCTGGCTAGAAGAGCGCGGCATCTTTGAAGGGCCAGTGTTGATCACTAACACGCATAGCCTTGGGCTCGTGCGTGATGCGGCAATTCAATGGATGCGTGCCAGACGATGGCCCCGATTGATCGAGTACGTGGTCCCGATGGTTGGGGAAACCTTCGACGGATTCTTCAACGATATCGACGGCGGTCACATTGAATCAGCACACGTATTTGAGGCGTTGGACAGCGCCAGGGGCGGTCCGATCGCGGAGGGTAATGTTGGCGGTGGGGCGGGTATGATCAGTTACGCATACAAAGGAGGGACAGGCACGTCGTCACGCCGACTTCCGGAGAAAGAAGGGGGCTATACCGTGGGCGTGCTGGTGCAATCGAACTATGGCGCGCGGAGACACTTGCGCATCGCCGGCATTCGAATCGGGGAAGCTCTGACAGGGGATATGCCTCGCTATCTTGATCCAGGAGTCCTTCCCGATGATCTGAAGCGGAGGTACGCATCCTGGTGTACAAAGGGTGTCGTTGAAGGTTCTATCATTGTCATTGTTGCAACTGACGCACCTTTGCTGCCACATCAGCTCAGACGGCTTGCGAAACGTCCGGCGCTAGGTATGGCTAGAATTGGCGGCATTGGTACCACACTCTCTGGCGACCTGTTTCTTGCGTTCTCGACAGCGAATGCCGATCTGGGTGAGGTTGTTGGCGAGTTTCCGGCCCCCGCGTGCATCGATCCATACAATGTCAGAATGCATCCTAATCTGGCACTGACAGCTCTGTTCGAGGCGGCGATCGACGCGACAGAGGAAGCCATACTCAATGCACTGGTGGCATCAGACGCTGCAGAGGGCGTGAATGGTCTTTACGTTCCGTGTCTCCCGCACTCTCGAGTGCAGGAAACTCTGCGTGCACACAATTTATTGACAATATAGCCTGCCGGGAGGGCTCAATTGGCAATTGCGAGTGCATCGATCCGTTGCCGCTTGTGTGCCTGTCTTTCAGGGCTGCTCCGGATGCAACCCAGCAACTCTGGAGTGCAGCAGCCTGACGAGAGCGAAAACGGCCCACCTATCATGGCCGCTCCACACGCGGCACAAGTCCGTCGCCCAGCGTTCGTTCGGCGCACTTGCTACAGATGGGAGCGCTTGCACTCGTGGCCTGTTAAGCGGTCAAGGATTTCTTGGACACACGGTTGCAGGTAATTCGATTCTCTCAGGCCGCCAATCTGGTATTGGCGCCGTAGTACGCTCGACGCACGTGAGCCGGTGACCGATGCTGATGCCGTTCGATCATCCAGCGCTCATTGTAGAGCTCCGCCCAGTCGATGAGCGCGCGACGCAGTTCCTCGATCGTCGCAAACGATCGGATCCACAGCAGCTGTTCCTTTAGCGTGCGAATGGCGCGCTCGGCGCAGCCGTTGCCTTCGGGCGCGCGCACGAACGAAGGGCTCGACTGGATGCCGAGGAAGGCGATCTCCTGCTGGAACGCGTCGCTCATGTACTGGCTGCCATGGTCGTGCCGCAACTCCAGGCCGGTGGCGACGTTGCGTGCGATCGCCCCGAAGTGTTTGCGTACGCCCTGGCGGATCGGTTCCAGCGCCTCCCAACGCGTCGCACGCTTGACAGCGTGGATACCCACGATTTCCGCGGTTAGTGATCCACGGCGAGCAACACCGAGGCCTGACCTTCCTCGAGCGTGAAGGTCGTCGTCAGATCGGTGCCTCAGCGCAGATCCGGCGCGTCCGGAATGATCGTACCCTCATGGCTCTGCGGTCCGCGCGGCCCGCCGCATCGTGTCGGCGCCTGCAGGCTGTGCTCACGCATCAACCGCAGCACGCGCGGCTTGCTGGTGCGAATGCCGGCGAAGCGCAGCTTCGCCCACACCTTGCGATAGCCCTCGCCCAGGAAGGGCGAACTGCTCAACTGCGTGCGAATCCGTTCCACCAGCTCCTCATCGCTCCAGGGTGTTCTTGGTCCGCGACGCACGCTCGACACCGTCGCCTTGGCTCGACGCTGCGCGTACACGCTGGAACGCGCCACGCCGGCCACCTCACACACCACACCCAAACCGCAGCGTTCATTGCGGGAAATCGAAATCGCGGCTCTCACAGCTTCGACTTCCCAGGCGCTAAAGGGCCCGCTTTCCTCTCATACACGTCGATCACTTCACGAGCGACCTCAAGTCGTAACGTCGTCGCGCCAAGCGCCTTCTGCAACTGCGCGATCTTCTCGTCGCGCGAATCCACCTCGCGGCTCTTCAATCCCGCCAGGCCATTCTCCAGAAAGACATCGCGCCAGCCGGACAACGTCGCCGCATTCACCTTCAGCTCCCGCGACAACGTATCCAGATCCTCGCCCTTCAGAAGTCGCAGCACCGCCTCCGACTTCTTCCTGGCCGACCAGCGGCCACGCTCTACCTCATTCACACCGGAATTCTTCTTTGCCATCGGACACTCCTCCAGCCACTACTTTGGCCCAAAATGGTGTCCAAGGAAATTCTAGGCCGGCCCAGCGTTTATCCACAGCCTCCAGCCGGCCCTTGGGAGGGGGCCGGCATGCCGCGGAATCGGGAGCCGGCATGCAGCGGAATCAGGGGCCGACATCAGGCGGAATACACACGCGCCATCGCCAAAAACAGGCGGTTCCTGACAGCCATCAACAAGCCGAGCATGTCAGAAGAAGGGCCAATGTTCAGCGGACAAGAGAACAAGTGAATAAGCGATGCTCGGAAACCTCTGTGATAGATACAAAAGTCAACAAGTTAGGACGATATCGTCTGCCGACATATCCAGAATCACGCACTCAAGTACGCTTATCGGGTTGGTCATGTCATGTGTCTCATAGCCTTAGCTCGCGGTGTCGTCAGTTGAGACGGAATTCCAGGGTGAGAGTCACAGATGCCCGTTACCGAGCGACTAGCCTGGCCGACGCTGCCTACTTCTCTTGAGGTATACCTATGCGGATAACCCTGCTGCAAGCAAAACTACATCGCGTGCGCGTCACACGAGCGGATCTACATTACGAAGGCTCATGCGGTATCGACGATGACCTGCTAGAGCGATCTGGAATACGCGAGTTCCAGCACTTAGAGATTTATAACGTAGAGAATGGGGAGCGATTCACGACTTATGCAATAAAGTCGCGTCGAGGAAGCGGTGAGATTTGTCTCAATGGTGCCGCAGCCCGCAAAGCTGCAATCGGAGATCATCTGATCATCTGCGCGTACTCAAGCTATGAATCAGAAGAGATGAAGGCATATCAACCGATTGTCGTTTTGGTTGACGACGATAACAGGGCCGAACATAAGATCGTTCGGGCGGCGAAAGCCGAGTAACTCCTCCTCTATCGGAACGCGTCGCCCTGCTTGTTGGAGCACAATGGTGAGCACACAAATTTCCCCCGAGTTCTCGGGTCGAGATGCATTGGTGCGGGAATCGTATCAGGTGAGGCTTCGGCTTTCGGAAGGGCGGTCGGAGTTTACGGTCTCCTCGCAAGTTACGCAGCGAATGCGAGAGTTGGCGGGAGCGCATGGCGTACCCTCGGTAATGGTAGTGCATAGCCTGTTGATAGGCCTTCTGAGCACATGGGGAGAGAACATAGAGCAAGCATCGGCTGCTGGCATTGGAAATGAAAGTAGGAGAGATGAACAACAACTCTCTGCGCTAGCCAGCATCAATGCGCTTGAGAGTGTGGATGAGCTAACCGTATCGGACCTGATCGATCGAATGAGAGTGAGCGTGTCAGAAGGAAGTGGTCACGAGCGCGGAGATGGAGAGAATATATTGTGGATGTCATTGGAGGGGGAGGCGGAAAGAGCGAAGATATCACTAGGGAACTTGAACGGGCGCGCTGGAAAGGAAATGGTCGATCGAATTGCCGAATCGTTGGGCGTAATGCTGGAGGAGCTTGCTCAGTATCCGGAAAAGAGGATCTGCGATCTGGCAACTTTAGCTGAGGCCGAGAGGGATAAAGTAACATCGGAGTTCAACAATACTGAAATGAGCTATCGGCAGCAATCGCTAGTACACGAGCTCTTCGAGGAGCAAGTGGATCGTGTGCCGAATGCGATTGCACTGAAGTTTGAAGGGGAGGAGATCACGTACACAAGACTCAACAGATTAGCAAATCATTTTGCATTGCAGCTGAGGGCGCGGGGGGTAGGCCCAGATAGAATTGTCGGTGTATGTATCGAGCCGGGTGCGGCGTTGGTAGTCGCATTGCTCGCAGTTTTGAAGGCGGGAGGAGCCTATCTGCCTCTAGATCCGGGCTACCCAAACGCGCGCCTTCGATCAATGATTGAAGATGCGGATCCTTGCGTGCTGCTGACGCAGGAGCGACTGTTGAGCACGCTGGCAGACGTGGCGCGCGATGTTGTGTTGTTACAGAGTGGATCGTCGGCGCTGATAGACGGCGAGCACGAGAACCTCGGCCGAGGCCTGGTGCAGGTGACCCCGAGGAATCTTGCATATGTAATCTATACCTCTGGGTCGTCTGGAAAGCCGAAAGGGGTGCTAGGGGAGCACCGTGGCATGGTCAATCGAATCTCGGCACAAGAGGCGATCGGCGCCTTCCGGGACGATGACATTTGTATCCACAAGACCTCGATCGGCTTTGTGGATGCCATCTTCGAAATCTTCGGACCACTATCGCACGGCCGCCCGCTGGTGATAGCTCCGGCGGGCGCAGCTCGCGATATTCCGTCAGTGGCACGATTGATCGAGCGCGAGCGCGTCACGCGCCTCATAACTGTGCCTTCTCTAGCGAGGTCTCTGGTCGATTGTGCTCAGTCTGAAGTTTTCCTCCGTGGTGTGCGGAGCTGGACTTTCAGCGGGGAGGAACTGCCCGAACAGTTGCTCAGCGAGATGGAGGCGCGATTCCCATCGTGCAGCTTTGTAAATATATATGGGTCATCGGAGGTGGCGGCGGATGCCACCTATTACCTGGTCAAAAATTCAGAAGGATCGCGTCCATCGATTGGTAGGCCGATAGCAAACTCGAAGGTTTACATCCTTGATCGCCTACTCCGGCCGTCGCCGGTGGGGGTCGTTGGAGAGTTATACATTGGAGGTGTGGGCGTCGCGCGTGGATACCTGAATCGGGGGGGGGCAACTGCGGAATGCTTCATAGCCGATCCATTCTGCACAGAAGGCGGAGGTCGCATTTATAGGAGCGGAGATCGGGGGCGATGGCGCAAGGATGGAACTATCGAGTATTTGGGGCGCAAAGACCGTCAAGTCAAGGTCCGTGGGGCTCGAATCGAATTGGGTGAGATCGAAGCACAGATACTGAGAAATATGAAAGTTCGTGAAGCGGCGGTAGTTATGCACGACGGTGGGACACCGATTGGAGCGCAGCTGATGGCGTACGTGACTCTGCGCGATGATAACGACAAAGCCGTCGAGGAATTGCGCTTGAACTTGCGGACTGCGTTGCCGGAGCACATGGTTCCAAGTTCAATTACTGTTCTGAAGAGCTTTCCGCGCACGCCGAGCGGAAAATTGGATCGATACCGTCTTCCGAAGCCGGAGCGAGAGGCATATGTAAGCAGTGCGTTTGAAGAGCCGCAAGGGGAGGCGGAGCGGGTCATCGCAAGGGTTTGGCGTGAGTTGTTGGGCATTGCGAAGATATCCCGCCACGACAATTTCTTTGAACTGGGCGGTCACTCGCTGATGATTGCAGAGATGATGGAGCGCCTGCGCGAAGAGAATCGGGTCATCCCAGTTTCCCGTGTCTACGCGCATCCAGTTCTATCCGATCTCGCGTCAGTTATAAGCGAGGAGCCGGTGATACCCGTTGAGGTGCCGCCAAACAGAATTCCGGAAGAGTGTGGCTTCATTACGCCCGAGATGCTGCCGATGATTGCATTGACGGCGGCGCACGTAGAGGCGATCGTGAGAATCGTGCCGGGCGGTGCGGCAAATATCAAGGATATCTACCCGTTGCTCCCGCTGCAGGAGGGAATGCTGTTCCATCATCTGCTCGACGAACAAGCGGGCGATGCATACGTGCAGCTTACATTGCTGTCGCTGCGGTCTAGCGAGCAGGTGTACCGATTGGTCTCAGCACTGCAGCGAGTGATCGATCGGCACGACATTCTACGAACTTCGATTCTGTGGGAGCAGTTGGAGCAACCAGTACAGGTCGTCCTCCGACGAGCTGCGCTGAACGTGGAGGAGGTCGCGATTGGTTCAGATCGGCCGGTGGCTGACTTCATAGACGAATGGATGAGTGTCAGCGGTCGTCGAATGGATCTGCGGAAACCACCTCTCCTGAGTTTGCAGTTCGCTCAAGACCCGCGTGGCGGCGGGTGCCTTGTGCTGCTCCAGATGCATCACATGATCGACGATGAAGCATCTCTAAAAATTCTGATTTCTGAGGCTGTGAGCTGCTTTGCAGGCCCAGCAATGGAACTGCCGAGCCCGAGTGCATATCGCGAGCACGTCTGGAGAGTGTTGTCGCGTTCGGATGGTCGCGCGGCTGAGGCGTTCTTCTCGAGAAAGCTGGGGGATATCTCGGAGACGACCGCGCCTTTTGGGTTGCTCGATGTTCACGGAGATGGTAGCGGCATTGAAGAGGCGCGCAGCCACTTGGAATCCTCTTTAGCCCAGCGTGTGCGAGTTCAGGCGAAGCACTTCGGTGTAGGGGCCGCGGTTCTCTTTCATGCGGCCTGGGCAATGGTGGTCGCCCACAGCTCCAGCCGAGATGATGTCGTGTTCGGAACGGTGCTGTTGGGGAGGTTCCAGGGAGGTGTAGGAGCGCGCCCGATGATTGGAATGTTCATCAACACGCTTCCTTTGCGAGTGAAACTTCGCGATGTCGCAGCGCAGGCGCTGCTGCGGCAAGTACACCAGGAACTTGGAGAGCTGTTGAGCCACGAGCAGTCGTCGTTGGCGGTGGCGCAGCGTTGTAGCGGTATTGTGGGATCGCCTCCGCTCTTCAGCGCAGTGTTGAACTATCGGCACAATGAAGTAGACCCTGGCACGGAGTGGGCGCGAGCTCCGGGAGTTGAGCTGCTGGCCAGTCAATATCGTACGAGCTACCCGATTACTATGACTGTGGACGACTTAGGTTTGGGTTTCGGATTGACGGCGCAAACGGCTTTGCGCATCGATCCGAGGAGGGTCATTTCCTATCTCGCTACAGCGGTGCAGTCGCTCGTTGGCGCACTGGAGTCCGAATTGCAGGCGCCCTCTCTAGGTCTATCGATTCTGCCCGACGCCGAGCGTCAGCAGATCATTGGGTCGTTCAGCCGGTCAGGTGACCCCTCTTCGAAGGGAGCATTGCTTCACGAGCTTTTCGAGGCACAGGTGGAGCGTGCGCCAGACTCTATTGCGGTCACCTTTGAAGACAATAGATTGACATATGCTGAACTGAATCGGAAAGCAAACCAACTTGCGCGGTTTCTGAAGGGTAAAGGGGTAGGGCCGGATCAGCTAGTAGGCCTTTGTATGGACCGCGGATTGAATATGGTTGTGGCGATTCTTGCCATTCTAAAGGCCGGCGGGGCGTACGTGCCAATGGATCCCGCCTATCCTCCGGAAAGGCTGGCGTACATGCTGAGGGATGCGGTGCCCGCGTTGGTGCTGACCGAAGAAGGTGTTCGGGGAAGGTTGCCGAGTGAGTTGGTCGAAGTGGTTGCGATGGATGCGGAGTGGGAGGCGATTGCAGCCAGAGAGACTAGCGACTTGGTTTCGACGCGTAATGAACTTTCGGCCGGGCGCTTGGCGTACGTCATCTATACCTCCGGATCTACGGGGGACCCAAAGGGTGTCGCAGTTGAGCATCGGAATGTCGCCAGACTGTTCATCGCGACCCATGCGTGGTTTGGCTTCGACCAACGTGATGTATGGACGCTGTTTCACTCTGTGGCTTTTGATTTCTCTGTTTGGGAACTCTGGGGGGCTCTTCTGTATGGCGGGCGCGTTGTCGTGGTTCCATACCTCACGGCACGTTCCTCGGATGAGTTCTATCGCCTGCTGTGTGAAGAGTGCGTAACCGTGCTGAATCAGACGCCAAGCGCATTCGCTCAGCTGATCGACTCGCAAGTCCGGAGCACATCAAAGAGCTCATTGCGTCTGGTCATCTTTGGTGGTGAGCGGCTCGATTTACGTATGTTGCGGCCTTGGGTGGCCCGGAACGGAGCAGAAAGGCCTCAGCTGGTGAACATGTATGGGATTACGGAGACGACGGTTCATGTCACTTACCGTCCGTTGACGAGGGCCGAAATCGAGCTGGATCGAGCCAGCGTAATTGGAAGGCCCATCCCCGATCTTCAAATCTACATACTCGATCAACGCAGGCAACCTGTGCCGATTGGAGCCGCAGGGGAGATTTACGTGGGAGGGGCCGGAGTTGCTCGCGGATACCTTGCGAGACCGGGATTGACCGCGCAGCGGTTTACGCCGGATTCGTTCTCTGCTGATTCGGGCGGGCGCCTATACAGAACCGGAGATCTTGGTCGTTGGTGCGCCGATGGTGACATTGAGTATCTGGGACGTAATGACTCTCAAGTCAAGATTCGAGGTTATCGCATCGAGCTGGGAGAGATTGAGCGGCAGCTCGCGCGTCATCCTCAGGTCCACGAAGCGGCGGTCATTGTGCGCGAGGATGATCCCGGGGAGAGGCGATTGGTGGCGTACATCGTGCCGGATCGCGAGCGAGTGCACGATCAACAAGTGGTCGCCAGTGAAGAGGGTGTGGATGACGAAATTGTGGCGCAGTGGGAGGCACTTTACGACGAAACGTATGGAGCGCAGGCGTCGGGTCCGAGCTTCGTCGGATGGAATAGCAGCTACACGGGTCAGCCGATTCCCGAGTATGAAATGCAGGAATGGCTGGAATACACGATCGATCGCATCAAGTCTCTCCATCCAAGGAGAGTCCTCGAGGTGGGATGCGGCGTGGGGTTGGTGCTGCAACGCTTAGCGCCGCATTGTGAGAGGTATACGGCAACCGATCTCTCACGTGCTGCCCTGTCGAGCCTGCGCCTGTGGATAGACCGCCGCGCAGACCTACAACAGGTCGAGCTATTGCATCGATCGGCGATGGAACTCTCCGATCTCAAAGCGGGCTCCTACGATACGGTGGTGTTGAACTCAGTGGTGCAGTATTTCCCCACCATTGATTACTTGGTGGCGGTGATAGGCGAGTGCGTCCGCCTGCTGAGCCCAGGTGGAAAGATCTTTATAGGAGACGTGCGCCATCTGCCATTGCTAGGCGTGTTTCATGCGGCGGTTCAACTGAACAAGGCAAATGCCACAGTCAGGGCAAATCAGCTGAGGAAGCGAGTGGTTCGGGCGGTAGAGCAGGAGAAGGAACTGGTGATTGATCCGCTCCTCTTCTACGTTTTACCGCACCGCTTGGCAGGCATCAGCGCCGCGGAGGTGCTGCTGAAGCGCGGTAAAGGAGCGAACGAACTGACGCGTTATCGTTATGACGTGGTCTTATACACAGAGGAGATTGCCGACGCCAAACCGGATTGCGATGTCTTCGAATGGGGTGCCGACATCGACTCTGTGGAAGAACTGCAGGCATTGCTGCGAGGCAGAGCGGGCGGAAGTTGGTGTGTGAGGTCGATCCCGAACGCCAGGCTCGCTCGAGAGTTGCTGGCTCAGCGATTGATCGAGGGCGGTGAGGGCGAGCAAGAGGCGAGCGCGCTGCGGCGGCAATTGACTACCAACTCCCTCGATGGAGTTGATCCGGAGGACCTCTGGCAACTAGGGCACGCCTATCACTACAAGGTCGCGATCCGTTGGAGTTCGCCGGAATGTCTCGGGAGCTTTGAGGTGCTGTTCTTGGATCGCTCCCAGGGCGCGTCATTCGAAGTGCCCGCACATGTTGCGTCAAAGCCGTTGAGCGCATTTGCTAATGACCCGCTGGGAAACGGCTATCGAATGCAACTTATCCCTCAGCTGCGAGAGTATCTCAGGGAGCGGGTGCCAAACTACATGGTCCCTGCAGCTTGGGTGACTCTGAAACAGTTTCCGCTCACGGTGAATGGGAAGCTGGACCGAGGAGCGTTCCCTGCACCTCAGCGTCGCGGCGAGGAGCTGGGTGAGTATGTTGCGCCTCGTACGGAATTGGAACGTGCGCTTGTGGAGATCTGGGCACAGCTGCTGCGAATCGATCAGGTCGGAATACAAGACAACTTCTTTGAGCTCGGGGGGCATTCGCTGTTGGCCACTCAGCTGGCGGTGAGAATTCAGTCTTCGTTCGCAATAGAGATTCCAATGAGACTGCTGTTTGAGTTCCCGACTGTGCAGCAGCTGGCAACGAAAGTGGATGAACTGCGGAGAGCGAGCTTGCTGAAAGCGATCGAAGCGGGAGGGGAAGAGATGGAGAAAATTTTGGAACGGGTATCGACCATGCCGGACAACGAAGTGCAGGAGCTGATGCGCAGTTTGCGCGATAGGTGAGGTATGGACCATTCTCCTTCTGCTACGGAAAGGCTCCATGCATTGTCGCAGGATAGGCGCGACCTTCTCGAGTTGCTCCGCAAACAACAATCCGATCACTCTAGAACGATCGAAGCGCTTCCGCGCGTTGATCATGCGGTGATGACGCCATCCTGGGCGCAGCAGCGTCTCTGGTTCGTCGATCAGATGGAGTGCGGCTGTGCGGCATACAACATCGCAATCGCAGTCAGGATCATAGGATCATTGCATCGTCAACCGCTTAAGCTGGCATTGGACAGGCTCATCACGCGGCACGAGTCATTGCGAACAACGTTCACGAATGTCGATGGACACCCGATGCAAAGAATCGGAGAGGTACACAGCTTCGATTTGAAAGAGATCGATCTGAGTGGCTACGATGCGTCCGAACGAAGCGCTCATGAGCACAAGCAGAAGAGGGAGGAGGTTCATGAGAAATTTGATCTGAGCGCGGGACCTCTGATTCGCGGCCGCTTGCTCAGAGTACGTGATCAAGAGCACCTGTTGCTCATCACGATGCATCACATCATATCCGATGGGTGGTCAATGGGTGTCTTCTTTCGGGAACTGGGAGAGCTGTACGCGGCGCACTGCGCAGGACGCAACAGCGCACTCGAGGCACTACCCATCCAGTATGCAGACTACGCACAATGGCAGCGGCAGTGGCTTCACAGCGAGGTACTGGCTCGGCAGCTCAACTATTGGCGGAGCCGGTTGGAAGGCGCAGCACCGGAGTTGCAGCTTCCAACGGACAGGGGGCGGCCATCCACGCACAGCTTCGAGGGTAGAAACATTTGGATAGTCTTCGATTCGGAGACGTGCTCGAACGTTCGCGCATTTGCGCAGCGTCATAGGATGACTGTCTTCATGGTGTTATACGCTGCGTGGGCGATATTGCTATCCAGGATCAGCAATCAGGAAGATGTTGTCATTGGCACGCCGATCGCCAATCGCCAACGTCCAGAGCTCGAGAGTTTGATCGGATTCTTCGTGAACACACTCGTGCTTCGAGTGGCGGTACAGGCCGATTCTGAACTCGAAGCATTCCTTGAACAAGTAAAGGCCGTCACTCTGGGGGCGTATGAGAATCAGGATGTTCCGTTCGAGCGCATCGTTGAGATGCTTCAGCCGGAGCGAAGTAGGAATCGGAATCCAATTTTCCAGACAATGTTGGCGCTGCAGAACGCCCCCAAGGCAGAGCTCAATCTCGCGGGTCTGACGCTGACGTTGGAGGACGGAGAGGACGAGCCAGCGATGTTTGACTTGTTTGTATCGCTAGAGGAGCGAGGAGACGAGATCGTTGCTAATGTGAACTACGCTGTAGCCTTGTTTGATCAAACGACCATTGAGCGTTGGATGGCTTGTTTCGGAGAGCTGTTGCGGTCGATGATCCGAGGGGCCGGTGGACGCATAGGCGACTTGACGATCTTACCGAAGGATGAGCGACACAGGGTCGTCAGTTCGTTCAATGGTTTGACGGTCCAGCATCCACAGAGCCTTCTGATTCATGAGCAATTCGAGGAGCAAGCCCGGCGCACGCCGGACAGGATTGCGGTGTTGCATGATCAGCAGCACGTGACGTACGCCGAACTGAGCGAGCGAGCGAGCTGCTTGGCGCGCTATCTAAGAGCGCTGGGGGTAGGGCCGGATCAGTTAGTGGCGATATGCGTCGAGCGCAGTGTCGAGATGGTGGTGGCTGTGTTGGGAACGCTGAAGGCGGGAGGGGCCTATGCGCCTTTGGACCCAAACTACCCCACCGAGCGGCTGCAGTACATGCTGGAGGATGCGGCGCCGAAGGTCGTGTTGACGCAGGAGAGGTTGAGGTCAAAGTTGCCGGCGGAGCAGGAGACAGTCATTACGCTCGATACGCGATGGGCGGCGATATCGAGGTGTACCGAGAAAGCCAGCTCTGCGACAGAGCTTGGATTGAACTGGCAGAGCCGGGTGTACGTGATCTACACCTCCGGTTCGACGGGGATGCCGAAGGGCACGGCCATGACGCATGCAGCGATGGTGAATCTGATTGAATGGCATCGTCGGGTGTTCTCGGCAGCTGAAGGGAAGCGTGTTCTGCAGTTCTCTGCGCTTAGCTTTGATGTGGCATTTCAGGAGATTTTCTCGACGCTGTGCATGGGCGATACGTTGGTACTGTTGGATGAGTGGTTGCGTCGAGATGCTCGAGCGTTGATGGAGTTGCTGATCGAGCAGTCGGTTGAAAGGCTGTTCCTGCCTCCGCTGATGCTACAAAGCTTGGCGGAGTCCTTTAAGGACAGCGGCGCGGTTCCAACCAGTCTGCAAGATGTGATCACAGCAGGGGAGCAACTGCGCGTAAGTGCAGAGATATCGAGCTTCTTCAAGCGGCTTAGGGGCTGTCGGCTGCATAACCACTATGGGCCGACTGAGTCTCATGTAGTCACGGCGCTGACCTTATCGGGTAGTCCCGATGATTGGCCGGTACTGCCGAGCATAGGGCGGCCTCTGTCGAACACGCAGATCTACATTCTCGACGGAGGCTGGCAGCCAGCGCCGATAGGCGTAGCCGGAGAGATCTATATTGGCGGGGCAAATGTTGCGCGCGAGTATTTTAAGCGTCCGGCGTTGACTGCGCAGCGTTTCATCGCCGACCCGTTCTGTGCCGATGCAGGAAGGCGTCTGTACAGGACCGGAGATCTGGGGCGGTGGCGAGCGGATGGAACATTGGAATATCTGGGGCGAAACGATGATCAGGTAAAAATCCGTGGATATCGCATTGAGCTGGGTGAGATCGAAGCGCGGCTGTCAACGCATGCGCAGGTGAGAGAGGTGGCGGCCATTGTTCGCGAGGACGTGCCAGGCGAGAAGCGACTGGTGGCGTATGTCACGCGACGTGATGAGGTAGGCCTGGGCGTTGAGGATTTGCGCGCACACCTGAGAGCGTTGGTGCCCGAACACATGGTGCCAAGCGCATTTGTGATTTTGGAAAGCTTGCCGCTTACCCCAAGCGGGAAGCTGGATCGGCGAGCGCTGCCCATCCCAGAAATGGGGGCTTACGCACTTGAGGCGTACGAAGCGCCCCAAGGAGAGATCGAGCAAGCGGTGGCGGAAATTTGGCAGGAGTTGCTGGGCGTGGAGCGCATCGGACGAGCGGATAACTTCTTCGAACTCGGTGGCCACTCGCTTCTCGGAACTCGTGTGATTGCGCACATCCGCCACCTTTTCGATGTTGAGCTTCCACTTCACGTCCTCTTCGAGAGGCCGACGATTGAAGGGATGAGTGACTGGATTGCGGAGGAGATTGGCGTGGACGTATCGGCGGAGGCGCTATGACGGAATCGCTCGGTAAAATGCAGGCGCAGAATCGGCTCGATCAACCGGGCGTAACTCGGAGGGCGGACGTAAACAAAGGTTCAGTGGGAGGCAAACGCCGGGCACGAATGCCACCGCTGGTGCCATACGAGCATAGTGGCCCTTCGCCGCTCTCCTATGCGCAGGAGCGGCTATGGTTCTTGGAGCAGCTCGGTTTGGTCGGCTCGGCGTATAACGCTCTAATGTCGATGAGGCTGCAGGGTGAGCTGAACGGCACGGCCTTGGAGCGAAGCATATCCGAGCTGATTCGTCGGCATGAGAGCTTGCGCACGCGATTTGAATCGGTCGGAGGAAATCCATATCAAGTGGTTAGCGCTCCTGAGGCCTTCGTATTGAAGGCAGTCGATCTGACGGAATTGAAGGAGCCGGAGAGAAAGTCAGGACTGGATCGGTTGATTCGTGAAGAAGCAGAGCGTCGCTTTGATGTGGCCAAGGGTCCCTTGATGCGGGCCAGTGTCTTGAAGTTGGCGGCGCGAGAGCACGTTCTCTTGCTCACGTTACATCATGTTGTAACCGATGGGTGGTCGTGGGGGATCCTGTTCCGTGAACTAGGTGCGTTATATGAAGCATATTGCAGCGACTTAGCCTCTCCCTTGCCGGAACCGAAAGTGCACTATCGCGATTATGCACGCTGGCAGCGACAATGGCTGCAGGGAGAAGTGCTGGAGGAGCATCTACAGTATTGGCGGGAGAGGCTGAGTGGAGCCCCACCGGAACTCGATCTACCGACAGATCGTCCGAGGCCTGCAGTTGAGAGCTTTCGAGGGTCGGAGCTGAAGTTTGAAGTCTCTGCAGCTATCACTCGAGCACTCAAGGACCTGGCGATACGTGAGCGGGTCACGTTGTTCATGGTGGTCCTGACCGCCTTTCAAATAGTGTTGTCGCGATGGAGTGGACAACACGATGTTGTCGTAGGCACGCCGGTGGCCGGGCGGCGTCACAAGGAAGTGGAAGGGCTGATTGGGTTCTTTGTGAATACATTAGTGCTGCGCACGGATGTTTCTGGAGATCCGACGTTTCTGCAGCTGTTGGGGCGCGTAAGAGACGTGACGCTCAGTGCGTATGCGCATCAGGATCTGCCGTTTGAGGCCCTCGTCGCGGAACTGCGCCCTGATCGAAGTCTGAGCCGCCAACCCATCTTCCAGGTAATGCTTGCGTTGCAGAACTATCCAGAGCAGCGCTTTGAGTTGGCGGGGTTGACGTGGACGTGGGCCGATCCAGAATGCGCAATCACGCATTTCGATCTGACGTTGCACTTGGCGGAAACCAACAAGGGCTTATTGGGAATATTTGAGTACGCAACGGATTTGTTCGACAGAGAGACGATTGAAAGGATGGCTGTGCATTTCAATACTCTGTTAGGAGAGATACTAGCGTACCCCGGCCGACCGATCAGTCGGCTGGCAATGCTTGGAAATGCCGAGAAGCGACGGCTGTTGGAGTGGAACGAAACAGCGGCGCCCTGCTCACAGAGCCTTCTGATTCATGAGCAATTCGAGGAGCAAGCCCGGCGCACGCCGGACAGGATTGCGGTGTTGCATGATCAGCAGCACGTGACGTACGCCGAACTGAGCGAGCGAGCGAGCTGCTTGGCGCGCTATCTAAGAGCGCTGGGGGTAGGGCCGGATCAGTTAGTGGCGATATGCGTCGAGCGCAGTGTCGAGATGGTGGTGGCTGTGTTGGGAACGCTGAAGGCGGGAGGGGCCTATGCGCCTTTGGACCCAAACTACCCCACCGAGCGGCTGCAGTACATGCTGGAGGATGCGGCGCCGAAGGTCGTGTTGACGCAGGAGAGGTTGAGGTCAAAGTTGCCGGCGGAGCAGGAGACAGTCATTACGCTCGATACGCGATGGGCGGCGATATCGAGGTGTACCGAGAAAGCCAGCTCTGCGACAGAGCTTGGATTGAACTGGCAGAGCCGGGTGTACGTGATCTACACCTCCGGTTCGACGGGGCTGCCGAAGGGCACGGCGATGACGCATGCAGCGATGGTCAATCTGATTGAATGGCATCGTCGGGTGTTCTCGGCAACTGAAGGGAAGCGTGTTCTGCAATTCTCTGCGCTCAGCTTTGATGTGGCATTTCAGGAGATTTTCTCGACGCTGTGCATGGGCGATACGTTGGTATTGTTGGATGAGTGGTTACGTCGAGATGCTCGAGCGTTGATGGAGTTGCTGATCGAGCAGTCGGTTGAAAGGCTGTTCCTGCCACCGCTGATGCTACAAAGTTTGGCGGAGTCCTTCAAGGATAGCGGCGCGGTTCCAACCAGTCTGCAAGATGTGATCACAGCAGGGGAGCAGCTGCGCGTAAGTGCGGAGATATCAAACTTCTTCAAGCGGCTTAGGGGCTGTCGGCTGCATAACCACTATGGCCCGACTGAATCACATGTGGTCACGGCACTGACCTTAGCGGGCAGTCCCGATGATTGGCCGGTTCTGCCGAGCATAGGACGGCCTCTGTCAAACACACAGATCTACATTCTCGACGGAGGGTGGCAGCCGGCGCCGATAGGCGTAGCCGGAGAAATCTATATTGGTGGGGCAAATGTTGCGCGCGAGTATTGTAAGCGTCCGGGGGTGACTGCGCAGCGCTTCATCGCGGACCCGTTCAGTGCCGATGCAGGAAGGCGTCTGTACAGGACCGGAGATCTGGGGCGGTGGCGGGCCGATGGAACATTGGAATATCTGGGGCGAAACGACGATCAGGTAAAAATCCGTGGATATCGTATTGAGCTGGGCGAGATCGAGGCGCAGCTGTCAACGCATGCGCAGGTGAAGGAGGTGGCAGCCATTGTTCGCGAGGATGTGCCAGGCGAGAAGCGACTGGTGGCATATGTCACGCGGCGTGATGAGGTTGGCCTGGGCGTTGAGGATTTGCGCGCACACTTGAGAGCGTTGGTGCCCGAGCACATGGTGCCAAGCGCATTTGTGATTTTGGAAAGCTTGCCGCTTACCCCAAGCGGGAAGCTGGATCGGCGAGCGCTGCCCATCCCAGAGATGGGAGCTTACGCAGTTGAGACGTACGAAGCGCCCCAAGGCGAGATCGAGCAAGCCGTGGCGGAAATTTGGCAGGAGTTGCTCGGTGTGAAGCGCATCGGGCGAGCCGATAACTTCTTTGAACTCGGTGGCCACTCGCTTCACGGTATGCGGCTGATTGCGCGAGTATCCGCGCGTTTCTCGGTGCGACTGAGTGGTATTGCGATGTTCCAGCATCCCACGATAGCTCGAATGGCGAGGGCAGTTGAGTCGCTCCGAGCGACTGATCAGCGGCCACTTGACAGTATCCCGGAGCAATCCGAGGAGGGAACAATATAGGGTTGAAATCGAACGGAGATGACGATTTGCGGTCGCAAATCCCTAAAGGATCCGTTCGGGTGGACATCGAGACGAGATGCCTCGACTTCCGCTGCCGTATAGGCAGTGTCTCATCGAAGGTCTGCCGGTACTGCCGTTTGAGAGCATGGACGTCGAGGTGAGGTCGCGTGCGAGATAGGGACGATCTGCGGTGGTAATCCGCGCAAGGATAAAAGTGCCATGGATAATATTGCGGATGTTCTTTCATCTCTCCGTGAAAGGGGGGTTAGACTGTGGCTGGAGGGAGATCAGCTCCGCTACAAGGCGCCTGTGGGAGCCCTCACTCAGGAGGATATTGACAGGCTAAGGGCATCTAAGAGGACGGTAATAGATCTTCTCTTGGCGTTCGAAGAGCCGCGCGAAGGCGCCCCTGTACTGGTGCACGAGCAGGTCCGGCGGGCCCCTTTGACGTTTGCCCAATTGGCTCATTGGCATGCCTATCGCTTAAGTGAGCGGCGGGCGATACGGCAAATCGCATCCGCGACGCGCGTAGTCGGACACTTCAACGTAGAGCTATTCAAGAGAAGTGCTTCTGAGATTGTACGCCGAAGCGACGCACTACGAACTGTCATCGTCGTGGCCAACGGCGTGCCAACCCAGGAAATGTCTAGTGAAGGAGTCCGTCAGGTACGGGTTGAGGATTGGACAGGGCGATCGAAGGACGTTCGTGACATGGCGGTTCAAGAAACGATTGATCGGTTGGTCCTCGAGCCAATTGACATAGCCGTGGGCCCACTGTTCGAGATGAGGCTGCTAAAGATCCTTGAGGACGAGCATGTGATAGTGGTCGTGATGGATCACATGATTTCTGATGCGTACTCCATGAACATTCTGTTGCGGGATACTTTTGCAGCGTACGTGCAAGCGATCGGCGAGGGCTCTATTTCCCTGCCCCCTATGCCACTTCAGTACGCCGATTATGCCGTGTGTCAACGGAGGGGGCTTGAGGCGTGGAAAGAAGAGCATGAAGCATATTGGACTCAGCGCTTAGCCGGTTGCCATCGACAGAGATTCCCGAACCGTAGAGGGTTGCAGTGCAGAGCGCGGCCGGGCTGGGGTACGGTGCACTTTTCAATCAATCGACGGTTGAAGGCTGCGTTGCGAGACTGGAGCCGCACTAGGAAGACCACTCTTGTGATGAGCATATTTACTGCGTATGTCGCACTCGTCATGCGCTGGTGTGGCACGTCAGAGTCTGTAGTTCAGTATCAATCCGACGGGAGAGTGAGCCCAAGCGTGCAAGACACGATAGGGTTCTTTGCGACAGTGCTGTACCTGAGAATATCTGTGCTAGAAGCCGATAGCTTTGTGGATCTATTGAATCGAGTTACTCAGGAGTACTGTCAGGCATACGAACACGCAGACTTCTCATATTTATCTGCCAAAGACGATGTCGAGGGATTCACGAGAAACACAACTTTCAACTGGGTACCGCAAGGGTCAAAGATTGATGTGTCGAGGCTGGCCGGGTCGGCAGATGAGATCAGCCTATCATCTGTAGGGTTCACCCATCCGACATTGAAGCAGTTGGAGCTGGATTACGAGCCGGTCATGTTGCTCTACGATGCCGACGATGAAGTGATTGGAAACTTTCAGTTCCCATTGGGCCAATTCACTGTTGAATCAATGGAACGCCTCGCGCAGGCATTTCTCGTCTATCTAAATGCCTTGGTTGAGCAGCCCGAGAGAAAGGTGCAGGAGGTCGTGCTCCCGGAGTGCTGAAGTTGCGAAATGATCGTCGCTCAGCATGAGAGGTAGGTGGCAGGCGATCCCGTCTTCCGGTCGGGAAATTCTCACGGAGAAGTGAAATGTTCAAGCGGCAGCACGTGGTGCGAGACTTTTTCGACGGCGCCAACGAGATGCGGGACGCGCTGGATCTGTGCTTTAGAGATCCCTATACCCACAGCATAAATTGGCGGTACTTCTGTCACCCGGGTATGTACGCGTATCTCAGAACAGCGCCGCAAGGAGTGCTACCCGCCTCAGTTTTGGACCGATTTACTCGGCATCTTAGGGATTGGTGCTTGGAAAACCTCGGGCTGGTGCCCGCCGATGTGCCTTCGCTGCATTTGATGGTCAACGGATGCAGGTTGGGACTGCATAGCGATTTTCACAACGGAGTCTGGGGGTATGTCTACTCGCTGACGCGGTGGGATCGCAGGAAGTTCTCAGGCGGTGAGACGCTCCTGCTGCGGGATGGCGTGCCGAGCTACAAGAGACATCATGTGCACGGAGAAGTGCTCTATGAATTGGTGCCAGCGAACTTCAATCAGCTGCTGATTTTTGACGATAGGATTGTACACGGAACCCCAGTCATCGAAGGCAGCATGGATCCCGTCGAGGGGCGTATTGCGTTGGTAGGTCACATCCGAGCCACCTCGCCCATGGTCGATGGAAGTATCGCACCGGAAGATGCACGCAGGACTGTCAAGGGGGTGCTCCCGGAGATTCATGAGCGCATCCGGGGTTACAAGGACGTGCAAGGAACCGTCGTATACAGGCTTCACGTGGCGGAGACGGGCATGGTGGAGTCGATAGCAATCCTCACGGATAATCTAGTAACTCAGGCGATTGGCTATGATCGATCGGAGGCAGTTTCTGCGGTGAGAGCGATCGTACAGAAGGAGGTTGCTAGACTACAGTTCGGAGCGACCAATGGAAAAACGACAATCATTGTGCCGGTGCTGATTCCTCTTCCAGATCTGCGTCCGATAGAGTTTACAGTGCCCCATGGAGCGTCATGTAGCGAGATGCACCAGTGGGCGTCGTCGCATCTCCATGCGATAGGTGAACTGGACCTTCGAGGGGGTTGGGAGGGGTGGACATATGTTGTCACAGAGCCGATCTCGGGATGTGTTCGGATTGAGCCTGGGCAGGTCGTGTTCTCTTTCGACGCGCCCATGTGGGTTCCATCACAACGAGAATCCTTCCAAACAGCTCTTCGGGATTGGGCCGCAGCGGTGAGAACGGACGCTCAATTGAACTGATGGGGGGGGACGGGGGCGCGTCTGGATTCTGTGTTGTCTTGAAGAGTCGGTGGTCGGGATGAGCGCCGTAATGCACGCTGCCAGGCAGGCCGCGGCTCGAAATCGGCAAGCCATTCGTACACAATGGTGAAGGCTCACGGGGGGCGGACAGGTCTCTCAGAGTTATGGCACGCGCCTGAGAAAATAGAACCGGCTTTGACGCATTGTGAGTAGCCACACCTCGCGGAAGTGGAGGGGTGTGAGATTGTAGAAAAGGATAAACGCTGCGTTCACTAACCTCCCGGGGAGTATGGCAATCAGAGCAGACATTGTTCGTCGCATGCGTGAGGCAAGTTTTGGACAGACATACTTCCTGTACTCACTGAATGAGTAGAAGCCTGCTCCTCGTAGCAGCAACAGCCATTGCATGTGCTTCCAGGGTTGACTGCTGGCAACGTGGCTCTTCGCAGATTCGGAGATGGGTAGTGACTCTACAAGTGATGGCCATCGGTGGAAAATAATCTCGATCATTTCTGTCGACCAAGCGTGTGTATTGCCTCCACGATAGCTGATCAGCGGTGTCGCGATCATCCGGGATTCCAGCGGAAGCCGGTCCTGAAAAATTACCCCGAAATACGTCATCGATGATCCGTAGTACCTCTGTCGTTCTCGAGTCAGCCAGATCGAGCGTTTGATGATGATGCAGCCTATGTACTTTAATAGATCGCCAAGTTCTGAGAATAGACGATCCATTTCCGATGGAGGATAGGCGCGGTCGGATGAAATATTGACCCACCGACGCGAGAGAGCTTTCGACATGTCAAGACTTCGGTATTCAACGTTGACAATGATGAGGCTGAGGTCTACCTCAAGTGCGTGTAGAACGGTGGCGATAGCATGCGGCTTCAGGATATCGTCGTCCGACATTAGCCAGCAATATTCGCCTCGCGCGAGTTGAACTACGCAGTCGTAATCACGATCGATGCCCTGGTTTGTTTTTTGTCTAAAATAGCGCAATTGATCAAATCGTTTTGAGTAATCGGAAACAACGCGTTCAGTGTCGTCAGTTGATGCGCCGTCGAGGACGACTAACTCGCATTCCTCGGTAAGTTGCACAAGGATGCTTTCAAGCGTGGTACCGATGAATTGCGCGCGATTGAAGGTTGTAATGCAGATCGAGAGCTTCACTGGCGATGATCGAGTGTTCCAAGTGAACACGTGTGAATCCTTGGGGAGGCCCGTGACGAGCGGCAGTTGAGATCCTGTTTTCCGGTGGAGATGATACTGCTCTCGGGTGACGGTTGTTCACCTTGCGCAATCCGGAGATGGGATGCGCCGGGCCGGGCGGTAGGGAAGATGAGTAAGCGGAGTCGTCACCTGTGGCTGAACAGTCGACATGCGTGGAAAAAACTCAGGGAAGGCCCCGAGAATTGAATGGCTTGACCACGGCACCTATACGTATCGGGTCGGTCGTTGGAGATTGCAGGTTTCACTGCGATGAGCCGGAGCGGCATTGAGATGCATCGCGACATGGGCGTTGGCCCATACGGACGCAGAGTTCCCCGAGATGTAGTGAGTACGTCCTGATCGCTATTCGCTCTGGCTCACGCATCTCCGCTGATGGATTCGCCACTGTCTTGTGCCATCTGCGGGCTTAAGAGTTTCTGAAGATAGGTCAGGCGCTAGCTGCTGTTCTTGAGTCACGTGGAACCTTCGATGTTCTTCAGGGGATAGACACGACGTTCGGGTGGTCTACGAAGGATAGGATTGCGCAGCTAGCCCGTGATTGGCACGCGAGGGCGACTCCTGACCTGCCCGGGGCGGATCATCGGTGCAGTTGCTCTTGCCACTCTTTCCGGGAGATGAAGAGCCGGCGTCCACGTTCTTTTGTTCGATCATATGCTGCCTGCACTCAGCGATTCTGAGTAGGGAGTGCCTGTGACTACACGCCGTCAATTCCTGAAGCAGGTTGGTGCAGCAACTGTAATCGCGTATGGGACGAGTACTGCAGGCGCCAGGGCATGCGGAGCGTCGTTGGGGAGATCGAGAGTCTCGCGGCGACATCCACGCATCCTCTCAGTGACACCTCAAGAGACAGAGGTGCTGCGACACGGCGGGCATGGTGACAACTGGCATATGAGTTGGGCCGCTGACAATCGTCAATATGTGAGCATGTGTGATGGGGTAGGCTTCTCAGGTCAACTGAGCTTGTCCTACAACACTCGTATGATTTCCGTTAGCGATGGGGCCAGGGATCCCAGGTTTCACGATCTGCCTGGCTACCCAAATCTCGCGGCGCCCTCGCAGACCGCCAGCGACACTCGGTACTATGGATTTGGCACGCTTGCACTTGACGGATTTCTCTATCAGTTCATGAGTACATTTAATCGACCATTTCACGTCGATAACTTGAGAAGCAAAGCGTCTAGTGATGTCATGCGATTCAATGGGGTCAAGCTCATATATTCGCCGGATCAAGGACGTACTTGGCACAATCAAGATGGCTCGACGCCGATCGTCTGGGATTCTTGGGATCGGCGTTCACGCGATACGATGGTCTTCTTTGAGGAGGATCAGGAGGCTTTCTCTCTACTCAGTGTCCTTCAGATGGGGAGAAACTACGGTTTCAACCGTGATGGTTACGTCTATGTTTATGCGCCCAACGGGAACACGGAAGGCTCGATGAACGAGCTTGTAATGTTCCGGGTGCCAAAGGCACGGTTACTCGATCGACACTTCTACGAGTACTTCGCGGGGCGCCAAGACGGTGGTGCGGCTAGATGGACGAGAGACATTGAGTCGCGAGCGGTCGTGCATACATTCCCTCGCGGTTGGGTCAATAAGTTGGTCCATCCCTACGCGTGGCAGCCAAGTGTCGTCTACAACGACCCACTAGGGCTGTACATGATGGCAAACTGGGCGACGGGATGTACGCCGGAAGGCGTATGGTTTAGCAAACCCAGCTATCTTGGCTTTTGGGTAGCATCCGATCCATGGGGGCCATGGATGCAGATTCATGAGGACACCTCTTGGCGCCCAGCGGGAGACGTGAACGCGAGAGCTTACCAGCCTCAAATCGCCCCAAAATGGATAGCCGCCGATGGGAGATCATTCTGGCTCGTGTGGACGGACTTTCAGGGCGCGACTAATGAGGAACTGAAGCGTTTCTGGGCAGAGTACGAACGCAAGGCGAGCGCAAACCAGATTAGCGAGGGCGATGTCATAGAGAACGCGAAAATGATGCGGAAGTTCATGCCGTACTATGGGTTCAATGTGCAGCGTATCGATCTAGAAATCGCATAGATTGCAGCGCGATTGTCGCGAGTCGTGGATCCGCTATCGGCGAGTGACTTTCATCGGAGAGGATCTTGAGAGAGTTTGAAGCGGAGCTTGTAGTTCAAGCAGTGATTGCCTCTTTGGCAAGAGAGCACCGGATTTGCCTCAGTCCGAGGCTGCGCCTGAGAAGATGGCGCAGAGCGATCAGGAGGTTGACTTGAATATGTGTCAGCGTGCCTTGGAGCGTTACGTTGGTGTTGCCGCTGAGAGGGGCTCTACTCGCTGCTTGGTATTCGCGGTTGTTCGGGAACTCGATAGGCTCGCAAGGGTGTCGGCAGTTCGGTGAAAATCCGCCAATACTCTTTGCGCGCGCTAGCACTGTGTGCCTTACAGGGGCATCGAGATTGGCCGCCCGCGTGGCGCACTCCGCAGCCAAAGTCGTCCTATGACGTAGTGATCGTCGGCGGCGGCGGTCACGGCTTGGCGACCGCTTTTTACCTTGCGAAGCATCATGGTGTCACTCGCATAGCATTGCTCGAGAAGGGCTGGATCGGTGGAGGCAATACCGGACGCAATACAACCAACGTTCGGTCTGATTATCTGTTTCCAGAGAGCGCCGCGATCTACGACTTGGCGCTACGATTGTATGAAGATCTCGCCCGTGAACTAAATTTCAACATCATGCTCTCCCAGCGCGGATGGCTTACTCTGATTCACAATCAGCACCAGATGGAACTCGCCGCACATAAGCTTAATTGGCTGAAGTGCAATGGCGTGGACGGTGAGATCATTGATCGAGCTGTAGTTCGAGGCATGCTGCCCCATTTTAATATGGGTCGTGATGCACGGAATCCCGTGCTCGGCGCGTTCCTTCAACGACGTGGTGGGACCATCCGGCATGATGCCGTTGCTTGGGGCTATGCGCGAGCTGCGGACCGCTTGGGTGTCGATATCATCCAGAACTGTGAAGTCGTGGGCTTCGAGAAGAGCGCAGACAAGATCACATCAGTGCACACGACTCATGGCCGCATCCACTGTGAGCGGGTTGGTATGGCGGTGGCGGGGCAGTCGACCGCGTTAGCGGCCATGGCTGGATTTCGCTTGCCTTTGACAACCCACACCTTGCAGGCCATGGTGTCAGAGCCAATTCGTCCTGTGCTAAATCACGTCGTCATCTCTCCGGCGACCGGCGTCTACGTTAATCAAACACAGAAGGGCGAGTTGGTGATGGGGGGCATGCTCGACCTGTATCAGTCCTACGCTCAGCGGGGTAACTTTCCGACGATCGAAAAGGTGCTGAGCGCGGTTGTGGAAATGTTTCCAAGTTTCGGCCAGCTGCGATTGATGCGTCACTGGGGCGGTGCGGTGGACATCGTGCCTGACAGTTCACCAATTCTCGGTCCGACGCCTGTTCGCAATTTGTTTATCAACTGTGGGTGGGGTACAGGAGGATTCAAAGCTATTCCCGCTGGCGGCTTAATGCTAGCTCATTCGCTCGCCACCGGCAGCACGCATCCAATGGCTCAACCATTTGGCCTCGATCGTTTTCGAAGTAACCGCTTGGTCGACGAAGGCGCCGCCGCGGGCATCGCGCACTGAGGGTAAGCGATCGTGATACTGATTCGATGTCCCTATTGCGGCGAGTTGCGGACTGAAGATGAGCTCACCTACGGGGGCGAAGCAAACATCGCTCGCCCCGCCGAGACCGTCTCGGACGAAGCATGGACAGACTATCTCTTCATGAGGACCAATCCGAAGGGCATTCATCAGGAGCAGTGGTGTTGCTCGGCCGGGTGCGGGCAATGGTTCAAGGTCGTGCGCGATACGGTGAGTCACAGAATCCTGGATGTGTGGAAGTTCGAGGAAGTCTCGCAGGCCGCAGAAGAGGTCGCATGACGACGCACGGTTACCGATTGCCCTCCGGAGGACGGATCGATCGTACGCGGACGATCGCATTCGAGTTCAACGGACGAAGGCTCTCAGGTCATCCAGGAGATACCCTGGCCTCGGCATTGATGGCGAATGGCGTCGATATCATCGGTCGCAGCTTCAAGTATCGCCGGCCTCGTGGTCTCTATGGTGCGGGCGTTGAAGACCCCAACTCCATGGTGGCCGTGCGGGATGCGTATGGTTACGAGCCGGCGCTTCGCGCAGGCCAAGTGCGCTTGGGCGATGGAATGCAAGCGTGGTCGGTGCGAGGCTGGCCGTCTGCGGTGTTTGATGTTGGTGGCGGCGTGCAGCTGGTATCTGGTTTGCTCAATGCGGGCTTTTACTACAAGACGTTCAAGTGGCCGTCGTGGTCTTGGTTCGAACCGTGGATTCGACGGGCGACTGGCTTCGGTTGCCCGCAGGCCGTGGATGAAAACCGCAAGGTTCATCATCGTCATGCCACGTACGATGTGCTGATCGTCGGTGGTGGTCCTGCAGGATTAGCGACCGCTCGTTCGCTGATCGGCAGCGGCCTGAGGGTCTTTCTGGCTGAGGATCAACCCCAGCTCGGGGGATCGCTGAACTGGGAGGCCGCGCTCATCGACGGTCAGTCGGGATCAGCCTGGGCAGCGTCGATGGCGCGCACGCTCGCAGAGGATTCGCATACGACGATTCTCACCTCCACCACGGTCACGGGGGCCTACGAGAACGATCATTTCGTGCTGGTGCAATCTTTCTGGGATGATCGCGGCGTCCACACGGAATGCCTCTGGAAACTGCGTGCGCATCACGTCGTGCTGGCGACCGGCATGATCGAACGTCCGTTATTGTTCCCAGACAATGACCGACCGGGCATCATGCTCTCGGGCACGGTGCGCCGGATGATCAACGAGTTCGGTGTGGCGCCTGCTCGGCGGATGGCCATCTATACGAACAACGACAGTGGCTATCTCACTGCACTCGCAGCGTACCGCGCGGGCATGGCCATCGCCGCGGTGGTCGATACTCGCTCCGCCGAGGCTGCCATGCATGCAACGCTCAGCAAGGAGATGGGCATCCCATGCCTCTTCGATGCACAGATCCAAGCGACCGCCGGCTATCGGCGGCTAGCGACGATCACGGTTCGGCAGGTGAGCGCCGTCACCAAGATCGCGTGTGATGGTCTTGCGGTGTCTGGTGGATTTTCTCCCTGCGTTCATCTTGCGGGACATCGAGGCAGCAAGCCGGTCTACGATCCCACGTGCGGGGCCTTCGTGCCGGGTGACGTGCCGGAGAGGTGGCACGTGGTCGGCGGCGTCAAGGCAACGCTCGATCTATCAGCAACGTTTGCCGACGCCGGGGCCGTTGCACACACCATTCGAGCGGGACGCGGCGGCTTGGGATCAGCACACAGTCCCCGAGTTGATGTGCTCTCGTTGGGAACGGGTGCAATCCCCACGCAGCCTAGTGTAGGTTCGTCGTCTCGGATGTGGGTGGACTTTCAGAACGATGTGAAAGCCTCCGATATCGAGCTTGCGGCTCGTGAGGGCTATGTCGCCATCGAGCACTTGAAACGCTACACCACCCTCGGGATGGGGACGGATCAGGGGCGGACCTCGAATGTCGTGGGATTGTCACTCCTGGCGGCACTGACGAACCGGACGTTGAGTGAGGTCGGCACGACGACGTTCCGGCCGCCGTACACCGCAATACGTCTTGGAACGATCGCGAATGCTCGTCGTGGCGATCTCTTCAAACCTCGACGATTGTTTCCAACGCATGGTGTTCACGAAAATCGCTCAGCGGTGTTCGAGGATTTCGGGTGGGAGCGACCGGATTGGTATCGTAGTAATGCTAACGAAAGGGAAGCGGCGGTCGCGCTCGAAATGGCCGCGGTACGCAATCACGTGGGGGTGTTCGATGCATCTTCCCTCGGAAAGATCGAAGTCACGGGGCCGGATGCCGCGAAGTTCTTGAGCCGCTTCTACGTATCGAACCTAATGACGCTCAAGCCGGAGCGGGTGCGCTACTCCGTGATGCTAAAGGAAGATGGGGTCATCTTCGATGATGGCGTCGTGTCCTGTCTTTCGGACAACCATTTTCTGGCGAGCCCCACGTCTGGCAATGCCGAGGCGGTCGCTGCGTGGTTCGAACGATGGCGTCAGACGGAGTGGCCGACGATGCAGGTGGCGATCTCGCCCGTCACCGCCAATTGGACATCGATCGCCCTCGCGGGACCCCTTGCGCGCGCATTGTTGGCGCGCCTGCAACCGGACTTCGACATTTCAAATGACGCATTTCCCCACATGCAAATCCGCGAGGGGACCGTTGGTGGTGTCTCGGCCCGGGTGGCACGAATCAGTTTCACGGGCGAACTGCAATTCGAGGTCTCCGTGCAGGCACGCTACGCCTCCTCGTTGTTGAGCACCGTTCTTACGGCTGAGGGGGACCTCGAGCCGCGCCCGGTGGGGCTTGAGGCTTGGCTACGCCTGCGGCTCGAAAAGGGGTATCTGCACGTGGGCTCGGATACCAATGGACGCACGACACCGCTCGATATTGGCATGGGCGGCATCGTCGCCAAGCGCCAGGACGATTTCATCGGTAAGCGGTCGCTCAAGTTGGCATTTGCGACGAGCTCGGAGCGCGAGCAGCTCGTCGGCTTGAGAGCGCTCGATGGATCCTTGGAGGTTGGCGGTCGGATCCTATCGCGGGGGCATACGCAGGTGCCGTGTCCCACGGAAGGCTATGTTACCTCCGCGTGCTTCAGTCCTTCAGTGGGAGAGTCCATCGGGCTCGCACTCATTCAGCGAGGACATACGCGTGACGGGGAGGTGGTGAAGGTGTTCTGCGGCGGCACACCCATCAGCTGCCGGATCTCGAACCCGATTTTCTACGATCCAACGAATCAGAGGCTCCAAGCGTGAAGCTTCAACTGCAGTCCTCGCTCGGGGTGGATCTCGATGCGGCACCGAACGAGGCCGGTGGCCTGCCCAATGGGATGGCGTTGCGCGAACGAGCCGATGTGGGGTGTGTGTTCCTCAATGCGGCGGTCAATGCGGCGGAGGTCATCGAGGGCGGGAATGAAGCCCTCGGCGTGCAATTACCGGCACGGCCGGGCTCGATCAGCCGAGGCCCTCGCTGCTCGGCCATTTGGCTCACGCCTCGCGCTTGGTTGGTTCAGTGCCCCGTTGACGATGAGCTCGAGCTTGCATCCCGCGTCAATGCTGCATTCGCTGACAAGCGGCTTCATGCCGCGCTGTTCACGGACTATCTGTATTGGCTCGAACTGTGCGGGGAAGGTGCAGAGGCGATTCTGCAGCAGGGGGGCTTTGTTTCGTTAGAGCGGGATGGCTTGGCCGTCGGGCATGCCAAGCGAACTCTGGTCGGCAACATCCCGGCCGTGATCATCCACGAGCGCAAGTTCGAGTGGCTCGTTGGGATCGAGCGCAGCCGGACCAAGTACTTCGTCGGCTGGCTCAACTCAGTGCGCGATGCACCTGCCGGATAGCGCTCGTCACCATGACGTGGGTGGAGGCGAGAGGCTGCCAATCGAAATGGTCGATCGTAGCGCAGGAGTCTCATGATCATCTTCAGGACGAACTGAGGTTCACCGGTGGCGCAAGAATCCAAAGAACCGATGTGCCCATCGATCTAGAAGCACAACCGCGCCACATCAGTTGTTGCTGCAATCCGATGCCGCAGAGCCAGTCACCACTGTCCGGCGCTGAAGGAAACTCGAGGAACATGCGCGCAACTAAAACTGGTTGAACTTTCCGAGTTCGAACCATGGATCGTGTCACCCTCTCGGAATAGCCTCACAGGCTACGGACTGGAAGGATCACTATCCTCAACCAGAAACTCGGCTCGGTCCGCCGGCGGGTTCCTCGAGTTCAGACGTAGTCCGACAATGAGTAGCACGGTGACCGCCGCCCAAAACATAGCCCATCCCTTATCTTGGACATCCCGCAGAATGCTATAGCCGATGCCTCCGGGAAGCGTCGCGGTCCAAAGCCAGAAGATCATCGCGAACTTCAGTACCGGCACAAAAAGTACGATGCCGGTGAGAATGCCGAGCGTTACAATTAAAGCGAGGTGCATCTTCGGAAACGATTGATGGAGCAACGTGCCCACGATGAATCCGACCCATAGCGCCTCCAATGCCAAGAGGACGCCGCCCCCGCCCTTGCGAGTGACTCGTACAACTCGTCGTCCCATTTGACTCCTCCTTGTATTTCGGCACGCTCGGATTTAACGATGCATTCATTAGAAGATGCAGCTGCGACCGCGCAATCTGAACTTTGCGATCTTAGTCCGAACGAGCGATTCGCGTCATTGCGGCTTATTTTTGAGGCCTGAACGCTCTCGGCGGTGGCCTTCGATTGATGACCGCACGGAGAGCGGGACTTGATCTTGCCCAGTTGAGCCGTCCTCAGATTCTACCCTCCGGCCGATAGATCGCCACAGTGCGCGATTTCCCAGTTGAGGACCACCCGATTTCCCGAGTTGGGGATCACCTTGTGAGGTCACTGGCGGAGCAGAAGTGGGCGATTCTTACGCGACGTGTTTCTTGCTGGCAAGTTTCCGGGCCTTG
>NZ_RYEV01000012.1 GCF_004138485.1 Peristeroidobacter soli | reverse complement strand
GGCGGCGCCTCGAAAAGCGCTCCGCCAGGTGGTCCCCAACCGAGGAAATCGGGTGGTCCCGAACTCAGGAAATCAGGTGGTCCCCAACCCAGGAAACTGGGTGGGTCTCAACGGAGGAAATCGTGCACGACGCTTTCGTAATATCCGTCGCCGGTGCGGCGCGGGCCGTCAAGGACCGACGCCCCTGCGTCCCTCAGCTTTTCGGTCAGTTCATCTACCGCAGCCTCCGAACCGAGCGAGAACGCGAGGTGTGTGAGCCCCATGAGTTGGGCCCCAGGCTCGTGCTCCACGGGCTGAAGTTGAGAAGTGGCCATGATCTCCAACCGTGCACCGGACTGGAAGGTCAAGAATCTTGATTTGAAGCCCTTGGCTTTGTTCTCGTACAGAGAACCGCCTGCCGCGCCAAACGCCCGGGCATAGAAGGAACACAGGTTGTCGAGGTCACGCGCCCACAGCGCGACGTGTTCAATGCGTGGCATGTCTCTGTAACCCTGGACCGATCTGAGCTATCCGCATGGTTGTTCCCTTGACACCGCCCGCTTGTCGGCCGCCTCACTTTCTTTCCAGCTGGGCAATCTCTTTCAAGACGGCGCTGCGATTCTTCCGGTCCAGCAGGAAGTGAGGAAGCCTGCTCGCCAGCGAGGAATTCCGGTTCGGCTCGCGGACTCGAATCGTAGCCTGCACGTAGTTTCTGATGAAGGAGAGATGCGCTGAGTTGTAGGCCCAGAATACCTTTCCCTTCACTTCGCCAACCAACCACAGCGGATACCCAAAATACGGATCACATGCGTCGACCTGCCCGCGTCGCGACCAAGTGATGGGCTCTCGCATTTCCGTGTTGCAGCCCGCACACCTGAGGCGCGCCAGGTGGGCGTGGGGTAAGCCGAAGTACTTTCTCTCGAGCCACCGTCCGCAGTATCGGCATCGGCGTTTAACGACGCCTACGGATGGGCCCTTGGGGTTCGCACGATTCCATTGCGCGCTGTAGCCACAGGAACTGCATGAAAGTGCCGCGTTCTTGGCTCGCCATCCATTGTCGTCACTGAAGACATACGCGCGACCCTTGCATCGAGGGCAGCACACAGCCACCTCGCGCTGAAAGTTAGCGTCGTACGCGCCGTTGTCATGGAACCTGATCATCTGGGCTAGTATCGCTGCGGCTCAATGAAGATGCGACGGACCGTGAATCGCGATCATCCTGGCAGCCTCGGTTGTTCCTGCAGGAACATCATCAGGTCGCGCACAGTCCTGACCTTACCGAAGTATGGGTTCTTTTCCGCCTCCGTCAGATCCCGGCGTGCGCGTTCGGCCATGTCGACCGCCAAAAGGTCGTCCAGGTCGTCGGGATCGATCCGCAGGTCTTCAATGAATCTGTCGCTGCTGCGGACCGGGAAGTCTGGCAGAAGCCGGGACAGATGCCCCTGAATCTCTTCGTAGGCGGCTCGAACGATCCAAGTATCCACTTCCCGGCAGTTCACTTCGCGAGCGAAGTGACATATTGACTCACCCGACCTCGCTGCAGCCAACGATTGTAGATGAGTGCGGTCGTTTCGATTGGAGACAATACTCCACCCGACGACGAGCGCGATGAATGCGACGCAGGCGAAAGGATACTGCCAGATCACGAACAGGACATACGCGCCAACTACCGCCAGTAGCATCCACCCCATGACCGGCGTTGGCTGTCGCTCGACCGGCGGCATGAAACGTGATGGTTTCTTCATGAGGCCTCTGGAGCCACGAACACTGGACGAACCTTGCGCTCGAAGTATCGCATGTCTGAAGGCGAGGCCCTGGCATTCGTGGAGCTTTGCACGCACGATACCTGTTACGAACCGAACCTGCGCCGGAAGGCGGCAAGCTTATGAACTCCATCATCGCGATTCATCCCTACATGACCCAGGGAGTCTGGGTGTTCGACGACGCCGCGGCGGGGCTGCGCGAGGAGCCTTTCATTTCCGGCGCGGACGTCATCATTGACGCATGGTCGCGGACATACCCAATGCGAGAGATGGATTCACTCTGCTCTTCTCCGGAGGCGCGTTTCCCGGTTATCAGCTCGAGCTGGAGTGGGTCCGGGCGGATATGAGCGGCAATTGGTATCGCAGCCAGGCGCTTGGCATGGAGGGTTGGCTGTGTCCCGCGCTGCTGAAGTATTTCGAGTCGCCGCCGGACAAGCTCTATGCCCAGTTCCGCGCTCGCGCGCCCGAACTCAAGCGTTAGCCGATGAAAGATTGGTGGCGAAAACTCGCGCTGCTGTATGCGCATTCGCAATGGCAGGTGCCGTGGCGTTGAGCTGGGCGATGACCCGGTCGGAATGCGTGAGCTTCGCTACCGGTGGAAGATGCCTGTTCAGGTCGCTGAACATCGAAGGTGGCATCATGGCGTGGTGGCTGGCACTTGCGGCAGCAACGCTGGCGTTATCGTTCCATAGCAGCGCGCGCAATGTCCTGGACGCTGGAGCAGGCATTCTTTCAGCGGCGGCGTGCGTGTTGACTGGAGCAGTAATCGCGTTGGCGTCTGCGCCTGCTGTGCTGTGGCTGCTCGACCTCGTGCTCAGAAGCTCCGGCGTACATCTTTTCTCTGGAGAACAAGGATGGGGCTGGTCGATTGTGTGGCTGTTCACGGCAGCGGCCGCCGGACTGCTCTCTTTGATATTCGTCTTCTGGCTCGCAATGACGAGCATGCTCAGGAGAGGCTGACCTGCAGAAACAGACGGTTCAGCAGAAACGTCGCCGGCCTTGGTGCCCCTAGCACGTTCGGCCGCTTCCTCCACCCGTCGCGCCCTGTGGAGTCCCAACTGTTAAATTCCGGGAAGAAAAGAAGAGGAGAGGTGGTGGTATGAAGCCCAACGACCGAACTGAGCCGCGCCGCTGCCGACGCTGAGTGAAGGTGCGTTTCTCGCCGGCGTCGGCTCCAGCGAATTGTTATGCGAGGTCGCAGCTTCGCCACTGAGCCTGTAGTCGATTGAGATCTCAGCGCGGCACGCCGCGATGGGTGACTCAAACACCCATTGTTGAGCGTCGTTGAGCGCTTGCTCATTTAGTTTGGGATTAGAAGACCTCACGAGTCGGACCGCCGAAACACGACCGGAGACGTCTATGGTGACCTCCACGACACGGTCCCGGTCGGTGGCGGGACCCTCCTATGATACTTATGGCCCGTTGAAACGATTTTCGGAGTCGGGTCACATATCGGCAAGCTGTCGGTCTTTCCGGTAGCCCCAAGGCATAGCGATACCTGGAAGCTCACCAAGAGCAGGAGTGCGACTGACGATCGAAAGCGCATAACGCTAGCGATGAGCCGCGAGCAAAAGCACCTCGCTTTTGCGAGTCGGAACCAGCGTGCTGTTAGAGATCAACCGCCTTGTACCGCGCATAAGACTCAAGATGCAGGGATCTGGATTCTGCGGAAACATGATGCCGCTCCAGAATTATTGAGGCCGACGATTCGATCGTTTCGAATGCGTGCGCAAAGAGGCGGTGCGACTGGAGCTGTGCCATCCAAGTGTAATCGCTATTGTCACGCTTCGTGCTCTGCAAAAGACCGGCGTCTCTCAAAGGCAGGAGATAAGCCGGCGTCCCATGAGTCGTCCCGGCTGGCATGTGTGCTGGATGAACGATTTCATTTCTTACCTCATACAACAGTGCAAGCTTTTCGCGCAGCAACTGTGGAACGGCATACTTTTCCGAAAATATCGAGAGCTCATTCGCGGCGCTCGCGAGCTTCTTCATCAGGTCGCGGCTTTCGCCAGCACCGTACATTCCCGAGTTAGCTTCAATGAGCAGAGCTCGCAGGGCAGAGCACAAAACGGGGATGCCGGCAAGTGGATAAATTGAGCAGTTTCCGTCGAGAGCTCTTGCGCAGGAAGAGGACTGCTCGAAAAGCAAATGTGCGAGGCGCACATAATCTTGAGAGGAACTGGCCCATGCCCCGCCTCTTGATTCCGTCAGCCGTCCGCTTCTGTCTTGTCGCCCCAGAGCTGCCATTGTTCTTTGATCTCTAACGCTCACGCCATGCCGCGAGCAACGGCTCTTCACCGTTGCGAGTCGGAACCAGCGTGCTGTTAGGCGCGCAACGTCCTATGGAACCACTCATACATAACTCCCATCGCCAGCTTCGCGTCCTCTTCAAGGATACTCCTGGGGTGTCGCTTTTCAGATAGGAATCGCTCGCCCAAAGCATGAGAGTGACCTGGTGCCTTGCGATGAGTAAATGGATTGCGTAGCTCACGGAGGCGGTCGGTGCGATCAAGCAGATCGTCTGGGAGGCTCAAGTGCTGCCGGGCTGATTTGATCATGAGTTCGAATGTTCGCCGTTCTTGCGCAGTCGTCACACGCTCAAGTTCTTCGCTCAGCGTCTGCTCGACGAACGATGTGGCAAGCAAGATAGCACCAATGAAGTGGCCACTAATGAAGCAATCTCTCGCCTCCTCCTTCATATGCAGGACAGTCATATCACCCATAACGGCCACCGGCTCTCCGATATGTTGAGACAGCCACTCGATTCGTTCTACCCGCTTCGCGCGCGTTTGCTCATCGTAGCAGGCGAGCGCAACAAGCAGTTTGGACTGCGATTCCGTATCTTCCATGGGATGCCTAACTATTATGTAGACGACCTGACTGACGCGATATATCACATCTGCACCGATCTCTCTCCACCGATTACCCCCGATATTCATCAGATTGCGCCCGATTTATAGCTCCCGTGCTCCGCAGAATAGACGGCATCAGGATCGGTGAGTTCGGCGATGCCGATTCCCATCCATCCAGCCGGAATTTCTGGAGGGCATCTTGTCGCAACCATCGCCGAGTACCTCGTCGCCTCGATTGCTGGACCAAGTCAGGGAGATCATTCGGATCAAACATTACAGCTTACGCACGGAACAAGCCTACATGCAGTGGGTCAGGAGGTACATTCTGTATCGGTGGGCGCGACAGAGGTGAGTGCATTCCTGAGTTCTCTTGCGATCACGGCGAAGATATCGGCCTCCACCGAAAACCAGGCGCTGAATGCCATCCTGTTCCTGTATCGGGATGTACTCAAGATAACGCTTCCCTGGCTGGAGAATGTCCATCGCGCGAAGCGCCCGAAGCATCTACCAGTCGTGCTCACGCGCGAGGATGTCAAGCGAACTCTCGCAGGTAAGCCCGCTAGACAATATCTGAGACAACGGTGCGGTGGGCCTGCAAAGAACAGTCCGACGCCGATAGGCGGCTCCAATCCAGCGGCTGCCTATCATGGCTCGATATCGGAGCAGAAGCGCGCTACAAGTCGGGGGAAAAAGTTGAGATAGGTGGATGCAGCGCTACGCCAGCCGGGTTGGATTACGTCACTTAGGTCGTCTACATTATAGTTAGACGGCATTCGAGGTTCGCACGTGAACGCAAACGCACCGGTCGATCCAAACCTCGTTGGCACGATGCTCGAGGGTGTAGCTCGTGCCCAGGATCTAACGAATTATGGGCGCATTGCCGAACGATTCGGCCTGCCTCCGTTTGATGGCATTTGGGCGGCGCACCCGCTCGCCGGCATCTTTGAGGTGCTCGATCAACAAGACACAGCAGCGCAAAGGCCGTTTCGCACGGCAGTCGTTGTCGCGGTTGAAACGAATCGACCTGGCCCCGGTTTCTTTGAGGCTCTGCAGCGGCTTCGAAATGTTCAAGATCCCAGGACGCCCAATGCACGTGATGCACTTTGGGCTCGCGAACTCGAGGCGGCGCACGCATACGCATGGCCTCGATGAGCGGTTACCGCAATGCCGTCTAACATCGGCAACCACTCATGAGCATCCCGAACAAGATCCCGGTCCGTCACATCGTTCATGTGCTCGTTGTTCTCGTGCTTCTCGTCATGATCGTAAATCCCGAGCTTCGGGTCCTAGTGCTGTTCGCGGACTTTCTCGGTTTCGAGCTGGTAGTTCTGTTGCTAACGCTGCAGCTTCGATCAATCTCCAGCCTCTTTGTGCCCTTTGCGCGGACACTGAGGACGCACTCCTGCAGGACCGTGTCCCAAGTGGGGTCGCTGGCGCTGCGTGGCTACCAGATGGCGCTAATGTTCCGTCGGTTCGATAGGCTGATGTGCCCCCTGTTGATAGTTACATCGTATGGACTGCGCTGTCGTATCGCGATTCGAGCAGCCTAACAAGCCGCTGGTTCCGACTCGCACCGGCGAAGCGCCGTTGCTCGCGGCACAGCGGCAGCGTTAGGTTTCAGAATGGATCGCGAAGGGTTTTGGCTGGAAGCGAAGCGACGGCGCAATCACGTACTGCTGTGGATTCCGGCGTGGCTCGTTGTGGGACTTGTGCTGGTCGCTCTCTTTAAAGCGATTCTGCCCTCTGACAAATTATCGCTGGCCCCAATGCTTGCGCTCGCTGTGTGGTTCGGCATCTTCATGTATCTGCGCGAACGAATCGTGTCGATGAGGTGCTACCGATGCGGAGAACGGGCCTTCGCGCAGATCTGGTTTCCTCTCAACGTTTCCAAGTGCAAGCACTGTGGTGCAGCGAATGAAACCTAACCGGCATGCAGCCTGCTGCCCAACACCGCTGCAGCCGATCACCCGAAGACGGGTGCCGGCTGAGCGGCATCGTTCGGCCGCAGGAGCGGCCGTCGGAGTGTCTAGCGCATGTCGCGAGTGTGGAGCAGCGATCCCCGTTGGCGGGACTAAACCGTTCGATTTCCGCCGCGATGTCCACGCGACGAGCTGCGCTGCTGATTCGCGCGACCTTGGCCGTGACCGCCGCCCTGTCCTTGCCCGTGACCATGCGACCGCTGCGGTCGCTGACCCTGCGCGTGACGCGGCTGGCCCTGAGACTGAGGTGATTGCTGACCTTGCGGCTGACCGCCACCACCGCCGCGGCGTTTGCGACGACGGCCGCCACCTTCACCGGCGGGGCGCGAGGCACCGCTGTGCCGTTGTTGAGAGGGTCGGCCCTGCTGACCTTGCGGTCGGCCTTGCTGGGCTTGAGACCGAGCCAGCTCGGATTGCGACTGACGCGGCTGTGACGATCGTTCCTGTGATTCCTCGCCACGCACCGGCGGCGGGGCTGGCTTGAAATGCGGCACATCCGCCTTCGGCACCGGCTTGCGCAGCAGACGTTCGATGTCCTTCAGCAATCCCGACTCATCGGAAGAAACCAGCGACACCGCCAATCCCGTCGCACCCGCGCGGCCCGTGCGGCCGATTCGGTGCACGTAGTCTTCGGGCACATTGGGCAGCTCGTAATTCACGACATGCGGCAGCTCTTTGATATCCAGACCGCGTGACGCCACTTCGGTGGCGACCAGCGCACGAATGCGAAAGTTCTTGAAGTCCGAAAGCGCGGCCGTGCGGGCGTTCTGGCTCTTGTTGCCGTGAATCGCCGCGGCCTCGATGCCGTCCTGTTCCAACTGCTTGGCCAGGCGGTTCGCGCCGTGTTTGGTACGCGTGAACACCAGCACCTGCTGCCAATCGCCGTCTTGGATCAGATGCGACAGCAACGCGCGCTTCTGCTCCTTACCGGTGAAATACGCCCGCTGCTCGACCGTATCGACGGCGGCATTGCGCTTGGCGACTTCGATCTCCACCGGGTTGTGCAGCAGGCCCTGGGCGAGTTTTCGAATGTCATCCGAATAGGTCGCGGAGAACAGCAGGTTCTGCCGCTGTTTCGGCAGCAGCTTGATGACCCGACGGATGTCGGCGATGAAGCCCATGTCGAGCATACGATCGGCTTCATCGAGCACGAAGATTTCGATGCGCGACAAATCGACGGTCCGCTGTTGAACGTGATCCAGCAACCGGCCCGGCGTCGCGACCAGGATCTCGGCGCCACGACGCAGATTTTCGATCTGCGGATTGATGCTCACGCCGCCAAAGATCACCAGGCTGCGATGACGCAGATACTTGCCGTAGCTCTGGATGCTTTCGTTCACCTGCGACGCGAGCTCACGCGTCGGCACGAGGATCAGCACACGGGGCGCTTTCGAAGCAGCACCGTCTTGCAGACGTTGCAATAATGGCAGCGTGAAACCGGCGGTCTTGCCGGTGCCGGTCTGGGCACCCGCGAGCACATCATGGCCGGCGAGAATTTCAGGAATCACTCGCGCTTGCACGGGAGTGGGCGCGGTGTAGCCACGATCGGCGAGCGCGCGCGTCAGTTCGGGGATGAGCCCGAGAGCAGCAAAAGGCATGGAAACAAACCCTCAACCAGCCTGCAGAAACTTGCGTTTCGGATCCAGTGAGGCGGGAGATAAATCGAGGCGGGCCCAGAATTAACGATGCGGGGCCGACGAACCCGAGGGGTGAAGCCGACCGGATGGCGGCTGAGAAGTTACGCACTCTACCTGGATCGGGCCGGTTTGACGAGCTTCAATTCCGCAGAGTGGCGCTTTGGGCCGGATATTTGGCCGGATTGTCCGACATCAAGAGGGGTGCCGGGCCCGAATTGCGACGTTCGCCCGTCTTGAACGCGAAGGCGCGGCAGCCTGTCGCGCTGTAACTTTGCGCTATCGATCCGCGACTCTGGAGACAAAACGAGTATGACTTCGCGAAGCCATCGAACCCTTCGAAGCACGACGCTGCTGCTGGCGTGTGCCGCAATCACCGTCGGCTGCAGTAAACCGCCCTCGAACGAGGCGGCGAGCAAGGAGCGCTACAACGCGACCGTGCGCTGGACCGCTCACGGCGTGCCGCACGTCAAAGCCAACGATTGGGCGGGTCTCGGATATGGTCTCGCCTACGCCGTCGCCACCGATTCGGTGTGCACGCTGGCTCGCGAGTTCGTCACCGTGCGGGGCGAACAGGCCAAGTTCTTCGGCCCCGAGGAAGGTCGGCTCGAAAGCGATGTCTTCCACAAGTCGGTGATCACCAATGAGTCACTCGCGCACGCCAGTAGCCGCACGCCGCCCGAAATTGTCGAGATGACCAAGGGCTACATCGCCGGCTACAACCGCTATCTCGCGGACCATACCGGTGAGCAACTTCCGGCGAGCTGTCGCAATCAACCGTGGGTGCGCCCGATCGATGCCGTGGATATGGCGCGCGTCGGCATCGGTGTCGGCATTCGTTATGGCGTAGGCCGTTCGCCGGCCGCGATCGCCAACGCCGCGCCTCCGAGCAAGGATGAAAAGACGTCCCGAGTGGCGCCACCCGCGCCGGAAGACGCGACGATGATGGGTTCGAATGCCATCGCGCTCGGCAAGGCCGCCACGACAAACGGTCGCGGCATGGTGTTGGGCAATCCACACTATCCCTGGTGGGGCTCGAGTCGCTTCCACATGGCGCATCTCACGATTCCGGATCAAGTCGATGTGATGGGCGTGGGCCTGATTTCCACGCCGTTCATCAGCATCGGTTTCAATCACGACATCGCGTGGTCGCACACGGTATCGAGCAGCCTGCGTTCCACGCTGTATGAATTGACGCTCGATCCGAACGATCCGCTGTCGTATCGCTACGGCAACGAGACTCGCAAGCTCACCGCGCACACAGTGAGCGTCGAAGTGCGCCAGCCCGACGGCACACTGAAGACCGAGGAGCGCACGACGTATTTCAGTCATTTCGGCCCGATCATCGAGGACAAGGATCTGCCGTGGACCCGCGAGCGGGCCTACGCGGTTCGCGATTCCAACCTCGATAACAATCGCGCGACCGAGCAGTATCTGAAGTTCGCTCGCGCCAAGAACGTCGACGACATCCTCACATCGCTGCAAACGTCGCAAGGCACGGCCTGGGTGAACACCATCGCCGCCGATCGCGATGGCAAGGCGTTGTATGCCGACATGTCGGTGGTGCCGAACGTCGATGCAGCGCTGATCAAGACCTGCGCCGGTGAACGAGAAGGACGCTGGGGCGCGTGGCGAGTCGTAGTGCTGCGGGGTGCACCGGAATGCGAATGGCGCATCGACGAACGCGCTCAGCAGCCGGGCATTCTGCCGCCGCAACAGATGCCGCATCTGATCCGTGACGACTACGTCACCAACTCCAACGACAGTTACTGGCTGTCGAATCCCGCGCAGCCGCTGGAGGGCTTCTCGCCCATCATCGGCGCCGAGAGCACCGAGCGCTCGTTGCGCACCCGTGCCGGCTTGGTCATGGTCAATGAAGTGTTGAACGCCAAGGAACGCAATCGCTTCGACGCGCAGCGTCTGCAGGACCTGCTCTTCAATCATCGCAGCTACGGCGCCGAGCTCGTGCTCGATGAAGTGCTGGCGATCTGCAAGCGCGAGCCGAAGACGGTGAAGCTGGAAAAGAACAGCGTGGACGTGACCAAGTCGTGCGAAGTGCTGGCCGGCTGGGATCGCAGGCACGATGTCACGAGCCGTGGCGCGCACATCTGGACCGAAGCGCTGCCGCTGATCACCGCGATTCCGGATTTGTGGCAAGTGCCGTTCGATGCCAAGGACGCGGTGAACACGCCGCGCCAGATCAAGGTCGGCGACGCCAGGATTCGCAAGGCGGTCATGCAGGCGCTCGCGACCGCGACCCAGAAACTCACCGACGCGCAAATTCCTTTGGATGCGCTGTGGGGCGATGTGCAATTCACCGAACGCAATGGTGAGAGGATCGGCCTGCCGGGCGGCACGCACGGCGCCGGCGTATTCAGCGTCCTGGTCGGCAAGCTCACCCCGGGCAAAGGCTATTCGCCCATCGTCACCGGCAACAGCTGGATGCAAGTGGTGACCTGGACCGATACGGGCGAGGTGAACGCGCACGGCATCCTGTCGTACTCGCAATCGGAAGAAGAGGATTCGCCGTACTCGGCGGACCAGACGAAGTTGTATTCGAAGAGTCAGTGGCTGAAGTTGCCGTTCACTGAAGCTGAGATCACAGCGGACAAGGAGCTGCGAACCTTGGAGCTGAAAGGGAACTAAGAGGCCTTGATGGCCTGCGTCGCCGGGAGTGCTCTATCGCCTCCCGGCGACGCCAGGAACGGCGAAGCGGCGCGAAGTAAATCTCACGCCCTGGCGCGAACAGGCAAGAGCCCGCGCAGCTTGCTACGCAAATCCGCTTCGCGATACGGCTTGGCGAGCATGTCGGCGCCCTTCTCGGGTGCCGCGTATGAAGCCGAGTATCCGGTGGCATAGAGGACAGGCAGTTGAGGACGCCGCTCGCGAGCCAGGCGGCCGAGCTCGAATCCATTCATTCCGCCGGGCATGACGATGTCGGTGAACAACAAATCAATGGTCGATTCTCGATCGACGATGTCCAGTGCGCGGGCACCGTTGTCCGCCTCGATGACGTTGAACTGCAGTTCCTTCAGCATCGCTGCCGTCACAGCGCGAACGCCCGCGTCGTCTTCGACCAGCAGGATGGTTCGATCCTGACCCGATAGCGACAAGTCTTCGCCGCTCGCCGAAGTGATGCTCGGTGCCGCATCGGTGCGCGGCAGATAGATTCTCACGCTGGTGCCGCGACCTGGCGTGCTGATGATCTTCACGTGGCCGCCCGATTGTTTGACGAAACCGTACACCATGCTGAGGCCGAGGCCCGTGCCGTGCCCCATGCGCTTCGTGGTGAAGAACGGCTCGAGCGCGCGCTCCAACACATCGGGCGTCATGCCAGCGCCCGTGTCAGTCACCGATAGCAACACGAACTCGCCCTCCGGCAAATCCGCATCGCGTTCATTTCGACCGATGTTGCGCGTTTCGATGGTCAGCGTGCCGCCCTCATGCATGGCGTCCCGGGCATTGACCGCCAGATTGATGAGCGACGACTCGACCTGCGCCGGATCGGCCAGCACGTTCCACAACTCTTCCTGGACCAGCACATCGATCTGGACACGCTCACCCAAGGTCCGGCCCAACAGTTTGGTGATATTCCGGCTGACCTCGCCCAGATTCACCGCGCTCGGCTGTAACGGCTGACGACGTGCGAATGCCAGCATGCGACGCGTCAACTCGGCACAGCTGAGTGCGCCGGTAAGCGCCATCTGCGCGCGATCGAAATTGCGTCCCGTGCCTTTCAGTGCCCGGGCCAGCGAATCGAGGTTGCCGATCACGACGGTGAGCATGTTGTTGAAGTCGTGCGCGATGCCGCCGGTGAGCTGGCCAACGGCTTCCATCTTCTGCGACTGGATGAGCTGTTGCTCGACGCTGCGGCGATCGGTGATATCCAGGCAGCTGCCGAAGATCTCAAACGGCCGGCCGTCCTGGCGGATCAACACCGCACGGTCCAGGAACCAGCGATGCGAGCCGTCGGCGCAGACCCAGCGGTATTCGGTCGACATGCCGCCGAGGGTCGGGATCGACTCGACTTCGTTCAACACCCGCTCGCGATCGTCGGGATGAATGTTGTCGACCCACAGTTGCGGGTAGTCGATGAACAGACCGGGCGAGAACCCGATCGAATCGGCGATGACGTCGCTGATGAAACGCGGGCCGGCGAATTTCGAGTCGATCGCCGCGCTGTACAGCGCGATGGGCAGCGAGCGGACGATGGCGGCTTGCCGTTCCTCGACCTGCCGCAACTGTCGCTCGGCTTCGAGCTTCTCCTGACGGATGCGCAGGTTCTCTTCCTGTAGGAAACGTTCGAGCGCGACCTTGCGCTCGACTTCCGCGCTCTTGCGATACAGATCGACGAGCACCGCGACCTTGGAGCGCAGGATCACCGGATCCACGGGCTTGAACACATAGTCGACGGCGCCCATCGAATAGGCCCGCGCGATGTGCTCGTCGTCGCGATCGATGGCGCTGACGAAAATGATGGGAATGTGGCGCGAGCGTTCGCGACGACGGATCAGCTCGGCGGTGGTGTAACCGTCGAGGCCCGGCATGTTGGCGTCGAGCAGGATGAGCGCACATTCCTCGCGAAGCAAAAAACGTAACGCGTCCTCGCCGGAGGCCGCCTCGACGACGGTTTCCTCCAGCTCGGCCAGCACCTGCGCCAGCGCGAACCGATTGTTGGGCTCGTCATCGACGATGAGAATGGTCGCGCGCATCGGCAGCGCCGGCAAAGTGCCAGTAGCGTCCACCGCCGGCACCTCTTCGTCGGTGTCAGCGATCCGCGGGCCCAGGGCCTGCATGCCTTTGTTCAAACCCGCCGCAGCCACACGCGCATCATCGACACCAGTTGATCGACATCAACCGGCTTGGAAATGTACTCGGAGGCGCCGGCCTCGATGCATTTCTCGCGATCGCCCTTCATGGCCTTGGCAGTGATCGCGATCATCGGCAGCTTGCGGAAACGTTCGTTGCGTCGGATCTGTCGCATGGTTTCGTAACCGTCCATGTCCGGCATCATCACATCCATCAGCACCATGTCGATGCTGGGCGTTTCGTTCAACATGGCAATGCCATCCCGGCCGCTCTCGGCGTGCAGCACTTCGATGTCGTGCTGTTCGAGCACGCCGGTCAGCGAAAAGATATTGCGGATATCGTCGTCGACGATCAGCACTTTGCGTCCCGCCAGGCCGGGCTCGCGACGGCGCGCTTTCTCGATGATCTGGCGTCGATCCTCGGGCATGCGCTCGATGAAGCGATGCAGGAACAGCGCGGTCTCGTCGAACAGCTGCTCATGCGACTCCGGCCCTTTCAGAATGAACGACTCGACCAGATTGCGCAGCTTGGCCTCGTCGGCCGGATTCAAATCCTTGGCGGTGTGAATGATCACGGGCAGGCGCCGCGAGGTGTCGCGACGAATGGTTTCGATCAACTGCACCCCGTCCATATCCGGCAACACCAGATCCAGCACGACGCAGTCCCACTGCCTGGTCTTCAGTGCTTCCAGGGCTTCGCGACCGGTCGTGACCCGCGTGAGATGCACATCGCCATTGCCGATGACTCTCTTGATTTCGCCACTCTGCAAGTCGTCGTCCTCGACCAGCAGCAATTCTTTCACTTTGCGCGCAATGAACTCTTCGGTGCGAGCCAGCGCCTGTTGCAGAGTCGCGTGATCCACCGGCTTTTCCAACACCGAGAACGCCCCCATCTGCAGACCACGCTCGCGTGGGTCGTCCACGGAGATGATGTGAATGGGGATGTGCCGCGTCTCGGCGCTGCGCTTGAGAATATCGAGCAGCCGCCAGCCATCCATGTCCGGCAAGTTGATGTCCAGCGTGATGACGGACGGATTGAACCGTCGCACCAGCGGCAACGCGCCACTGCCCGTGGCGGACACGACCGCCTTGAAGCCGCGATCGTGCGCGAGGTCGAGCAGAATGCGGCCAAACTTCGCATCGTCCTCGATGATCAGCAGCACGCGGTCGCCGGGCTGGATATTCTGTCGATCGTCGGTGAGCTCGGACGCCACCAGCAGCGGCGTCGACTCGCGACTCACGACGATTTGTGACGGCTGAGGCGCCGTCGTGTGCGAGACCGTCGCCTTCGTGAAGTCATGCGTCATCGGCAAGTACAGCGTGAACGTGCTGCCGACGCCCGGCTTGCTCTCCACCATGATCTCGCCACCCAACAGTCGGCAGATTTCACGGCTGATCGACAGACCGAGGCCCGTGCCGCCGTACTTGCGACTGGTCGTGCCGTCGGCCTGCTGGAACGCTTCGAAGATCACGCGCAGCTTATCGGCCGCGATACCGATGCCGGTGTCATGGACGGAGTACGCAACCACGGACGACGCTGAATTGAGCGATTGATTGGCGGGATTCCAGCCGTTGCTGGCGCGATAGATGGACAGCTCGACGCCGCCGTCGTGCGTGAACTTGAACGCGTTCGACAGCAGGTTCTTCAGGATCTGCTGCAGGCGTTTCTCGTCGGTGATCATGGTCCGCGGCAACGACGGATCCAGCTCGATCTTGAGCTGCAGTTTCCGGTCGCTGGCCACCTGCTCGAAGCTGCGCTGCAGGTTGTCGACCACTTCGCCGAAGTGCACGGTGCTCACGTCGAGCGTGACCGTGCCGGACTCGATCTTCGACAGGTCGAGAATGTCATTGATCAGCGCCAGCAGCTCGGTGCCGGCGCGATTGATGGTCTGCGCGAACTCGATCTGCTTGCCGGTGAGGTTCGAGTCGGCGTTGTCGGCGAGCAGCTTGGAAAGAATCAGCAAGCTGTTGAGCGGCGTGCGCAGCTCGTGCGACATGTTCGCCAGGAACTCGGACTTGTACTTGGAGGTGAGCGCCAGCTGCTCGGCTTTTTCCTCGAGCATCTCCTTGGCGCGCTCCACCTCCTGATTCTTGGCTTCCACCTGCTTGTTCTGCCACGACAGCAGATTGGCCTTTTCGACCAGTTCCTCGTTCTTGCCGCGCAACTCTTCCTGCTGGGAGCGCAGCAGGTCTTCGGAACGTTGCAGGGTGGTCGCCTGCTGCTCCAGACGATCGTTGGTCTTCTTCAACTCTTCCTGCTGGCTCTGCAGCTCGCCGGTCAGCAGTTGCGACTGGGCGAGCAGCGCCTCGGTCTGCATGTTCGCGGCCAGCGTGTTGAGCACGATGCCGATACTTTCCATCAGCTGATCGAGGAACAGGGTATGAATGGTGCTGAAGCGCTCGAACGAGCCGAGCTCCAGCACCGCTTTGACTTCGCCTTCGAACAGCGCGGGCAACACGATCACGGTCGACGGCTTCGCCTCGCCCAGACCCGAGGTCACTCGCATGTAGTCGTGAGGCGCGTCGGTCAACAGCATCGAGCGCTTCTCGATGGCGCACTGACCGATGAGGCCGTCGCCCAACCCGAGTCGCTGCGGCGGCCGGCGACGGCTCGGCGCGGCGTAACTCGCCACCAGTTCCAGAATGTTTTCGCCACCGTCCTGGCGAGTGAGATAGAACAGCGCCTGCTGCGCGTTCACCAGCGGCACCAACTGGGACAGGATCAGATTCGACACGTGACGGATATCGCGCTGGCCCTGCAGCAGTCGATTGAAGCGCGCGATGTTGGTCTTCAGCCAGTCCTGCTCGTTGTTCTTCTGGGTCGTGTCCTTGAGGTTGCGAATCATCTCATTGATGTTGTCCTTGAGCGCGGCCACTTCGCCCGAGGCTTCCACCGTGATGAATCGTGTGAGATCGCCCTTGGTCACGGCGGTCGCGACTTCGGCGATGGCGCGCACCTGCGTCGTGAGGTTCGCGGCGAGCTGATTCACGTTGTCCGTGAGGTCGCGCCACAAGCCCGCGGCGCCCGGCACGCTCGCCTGACCGCCGAGCTTGCCTTCGGTGCCCACTTCGCGCGCCACGTTGGTCACCTGGTCGGCGAACGTGGCCAGCGTGTCGATCATGCCGTTGATGGTGTTGGCGAGCGCGGCGATCTCGCCTTTCGCTTCCACGACCAGCTTGCGTTTGAGGTCGCCGTCGGCCACCGAAGTCACGACTTCGGCGATGTTTCGAACCTGGCCGGTCAGGTTCGCGGCCATGTGGTTCACGTTGTCGGTGAGGTCCTTCCAGGTACCGGCGACGCCTTCCACTTTCGCCTGGCCGCCGAGCTTGCCTTCGGTACCCACCTCGCGCGCCACGCGCGTCACTTCGGAGGCGAACGAATTGAGCTGGTCCACCATCGTGTTGACGGTGCTCTTGAGCTCCAGAATTTCGCCGCGCGCGTCCACGGTGATTTTCTTGGACAGATTGCCGCTCGCCACCGCGGTGGTGACTTCAGCGATGTTTCGCACCTGGCCGGTGAGGTTCGCGGCCATGTGATTCACGTTGTCGGTGAGGTCCTTCCAGGTACCGGCGACGCCTTCCACTTTCGCCTGGCCGCCGAGCTTGCCTTCGGTACCCACCTCGCGCGCCACGCGCGTCACTTCGGAGGCGAAGGAGTTGAGCTGGTCGACCATCGTGTTGACGGTGTTCTTCAGCTCCAGCATTTCGCCCTTCACGTCCACCGTGATTTTCTTGGACAGATTGCCGCTCGCCACCGCGGTGGTGACTTCAGCGATGTTTCGCACTTGGCCGGTGAGGTTCGCGGCCATGTGATTCACGGAATCGGTGAGATCCTTCCAGGTACCGGCGACGCCCTTCACGTGCGCCTGACCGCCGAGCTTGCCGTCGGTGCCGACTTCACGCGCCACGCGCGTCACTTCCGACGCGAACGATGCGAGCTGATCCACCATCGTGTTCACGACGGTACTGATGCGCAGGTATTCGCCGCGCATCGGCCGGCCGTCGACTTCGAGATTCATGGATTGCGACAGGTTGCCGTTGGCAACCGCGCCGATCACGCGTGCCACCTCAGACACCGGATACGCCATCTCGCCGACGAGGCCGTTCACCGAGTCGATACACTGGGACCAGCTGCCGCTGGCGGTGTTGAGGCGGGCGCGCTCGGAGATGCGGCCCTCGCGCCCGATCATTTCGCGCAGGCGCGCGAACTCGCGGGTCATGGAGTCGTTGAGCTCGACCACGTCGTTGAAGGCCGTGGCGATTTCGCCATCGATGCCCGCCAGGTCCATCGGCATGCGCACCGAAAAGTCGCCGCGCTTCAGCAAGCGCAGGGCTTTGAGGATGTCGCCACGTTCCAGTGACGATGTCGTATCGATTACAGCTTGGGCCATTGCTCACCCGTCGATGGTCCAGGGCGGGAGCGGGCTGTTCCCGCGGGATTCGCTCAGCCGCGCGCCTGCTGGCGCAGCCTTCCGATCAGATCTGTAGCGGTAGCTGCGCCACCGCCGCGATCAATGCTCGCTCCACATCCGCTTCGGTATAGGGCTTCGCGAGGAAGCCGAGAGGTTGGGCATCCTTGACCCGTTCACCCAGGGAGGCCAATGGGGCTCCCGTCATCAGCAGGGCGGGAATTCCATGACGGGCGCGCAGGGCAACGGCTGCATCGATGCCGTCACCACCGTCGCCGGCCAAGCCGACATCCACGATGGCCAAGTCCGTTGGCGTGCCTGCGGCAAAAGCCAGGGCAGTTCTCAAAGAAGGGGCGATACCGCTGACTTCATGGCCCAGGTCCCGCAGTACGCCCTGCAGGAACAGACTGACCAGCGATTCGTCCTCGACGATCAATACGCGCAATGCGCGCGCGGTGTCGGGCGTTGCGGGGGGATCGGAATTCATTTGCATGCGATGAGCTCGTCCACCGCGCCGCTACTCCGGAATAGTGTTGCGCCAAAGCGGGCCGTCGGCAGGCGGCCACGCCTGTACTGCACCCGAACTCGCGGCACCTTGAGAATATGTCGTTGTTTCGAGTCAGATCGCGGCGCAGACCAACCAATGCGCCGCTCTTGTAGAAAGTTCCGCGTCGCCGCGTCACAAGCTGCCATTTTGTCCTTGAAAAACTTACCTAAGGTGCGTTATGACGTACTTTTCCCAAGTTTTACCGTACGTTATACGCACGACCCAGGGACTGCAGTACACTCCGCCGCGCAACGCTCAAGGTCGCCATGGCGGCAACCAGTAACAACCAACACCCCCATGACAGATCAGCAATCGGGACCAGCGCGGGTACTCATCGTCGAAGACGAAATGCTCGTCCGCATGTTTGCCGTGGATGCCCTCGAAGATGCCGGCTTTCACGTGTTGCAGGCAGGCGACGCCGCGGAAGCGAGTTCGGCTCTGACCGGCGCGCTGGATATCTCGGCGGTCATCGTGGACATGGGTCTGCCCGACCGCCCCGGCGACCAGCTCGCCGCCGAGATGCGCGCCAAGCTACACAACCTGCCTATCCTGATCGCCAGCGGCCGCAGTGAGCGCGAGCTCAAAGACAAGTTCGCCGCGGATCAGCGCATCGGGGTTCTGGTGAAGCCCTACACCGCGTCCATGTTGATCGGCGCGCTCGCCTCGCTCGGCGTACCCGCGCCGTCACCTCAGGACTGACCGCCAGCGTCAATGACTCCGGCTCCACTCGTCGGGCCGGTTCTGTTCCTTCACCCGCTGCGGATCGGCCGCCTCGCCCTTGCGATAGCCGGGTTCGAACTTCCGTTTACGGAACACGAAAATGGTCAGCGCGATCGCCAGCGCAAGCAATATCACCATGGCGACCAGATGCTGTTGGAAAAACTCCTGCATGACGCAACCCTCCGCGACGACAGTCGCAGGAGTAACGACCGAGCGGCGGCCGATGTTTCAGCGCTTGCGCTTGGCTCGCAGCCAGATGACGGCAATCACGAACGCGATGAGCAGCAGGATGATGACGACGCGCAAGCGTTTAGTTCTCGGGGTTGTAGGTCGATTCCGTCCGCTGAAAACGTTCGTTCAGCGCGGCAAGGTCTTCCGGCGTGTCCAGATCGATGGCCGCGTTCGCCATGGGCACGCGGACCAGACGGTAATTGTTACGTTCGAGCACCCTGCGCGCGCCTTGATCGCCGCGCAGCTCGGCGAGCTCGCTGAAACTCAAGCGTGGAAAGATTGCGGGCACACCGACGCGCTGCTCGTAGACGCTGGCGGCGATCATGCTCTCCTCACCTTTCCAGGCGCTCACCAGACGCTTCAGATCGTCGGCGGTCACGGCCACTTGATCGCCGAGTAGCACCATCACTGCCTGGCATCCGGGCGGTAGCGAAGCGACGCCGAAGCGCAGCGAGGATGCCATGCCCTCTTCCCATTGACGATTCACGATGACCGAGGCGGGCGAGTGGGCCAACAAGTGCGTCAACTCGCGCGCGTGCGCTCCGACCACGACGGTAACCGCATGACCCGCGACCGCCACCGCGTTCGACACCACAATATGTAGCGCCGGCCGGCCGGCCAGCTTCACCAGTTGCTTGGGCTGCCCCAGACGCCGCGAGGCGCCGGCGGCCAGGACCAGAACATGAGGTGGCGACGACATAGAGACAGTTGGATGACAGACGTTCGAGGTCAAGTTCTTGGGTTTGGCTGGGGCGATACTATACTGGTATCTCATCAGCTCTCTTCACGACGATTATCGACATGTCGGTCCGGCCGGTCTTGAGAATGGGCGATCCGGTGCTCCTGCAGGTGGCCAAGCCCGTGGAGCGCTTCGATACGCCCGAGCTGCACGCCCTGCTGCAGGATATGAAGGACACCATGGCCGCGCTGAACGGCGCCGGCATCGCGGCCCCACAGATCGGCACGTCTCTCCAAGTCGTGATCTTTGGCGTGGGCAAGAATCCCCGCTATCCGCAGGCCGAAGAAGTGCCGTACACCGAGCTGATCAACCCGGTGCTGGAGCCGCAGACCGAGACGATGGAAGAAGGCTGGGAAGGTTGTCTGTCGGTACCGGGCATGCGCGGCCTGGTGCCGCGCTATACCAAGCTGCGCTACCGCGGCTTCGACCCCAAGGGCCAGCCCATCGATCGCACGGTGGAAGGCTTTCACGCGCGCGTCGTGCAACACGAAGTCGACCATCTGCACGGCATCCTCTATCCCATGCGCATCCGCGACCTGCGCAGTTTTGGTTTCAACGAAGCTTTGTTTCCTGGTCAGCAGCTGGTCGACGACTGATCGATCGACGCTGACTTCTTATCCTCGGAGCATTTCATGGCCGCCGCCCCCCAGAGCACGCTTTCTCTTCGCGACCCCAGTCTGTTTCGCCAGCAAGCCTTCGTCGGTGGGCGCTGGGTGGATGCAGCCAGCGGCGAAGTGAAGCAAGTCCTCAACCCCGCCAATGGGCAACTCATCGGCACCGTACCGAATTGCGGCGTCAAGGAAGCGCGCGAAGCCATCGAAGCCGCCGATAAAGCGCTGGCCGATTGGCGCTCGCGGACCGCGAAGGCGCGCGCGCAGCTGATGCGGAAATGGTTCGATCTGATCATGGCGAATCAGGAAGATCTCGCCGTGCTCATGACCGTCGAGCAGGGCAAGCCGCTGGTGGAAAGCCGCGGCGAGATCGCCTATGCCGCCTCCTTCATCGAATGGTTCGCGGAAGAAGCCAAGCGCGTTTACGGTGATGTGATTCCGAGTCACGGCCAGGACAAGCGCATCGTCGTGCTGAAGCAGCCCATCGGTGTCTGTGCCGCGATCACGCCTTGGAACTTCCCGACCGCGATGATCACGCGCAAGGTTGCCCCAGCGCTCGCCGCTGGTTGCACGATGGTCATCAAACCTTCCGAGCTGACGCCGTACTCGGCGCTCGCTTTGTGCGTGCTCGCCGAGAAGGCGGGCTTGCCTCCCGGCATCATCTCCGTCGTGCCGGGCGATCCGAAGCCCATCGGCGGCGAGTTCACGAGCAATCCTCTCGTGCGCAAGCTGACTTTCACGGGCTCCACGCCGGTCGGCAAGCTGCTGATGTCTCAGTGCGCGGGCACGGTGAAGAAGGTGTCGTTGGAGCTGGGCGGCAACGCGCCGTTCATCGTGTTCGACGACGCCGACCTGGAGCCGGCGGTCAACGGCGCGATCGCATCGAAGTATCGCAATGCCGGTCAGACCTGCGTCTGCGCCAATCGCATCTACGTTCAGAGCGGCATCTATGACCGCTTCGCCGCGCGCCTCGCGGAGAAGGTGTCGGCGATGAAGGTGGGCAACGGCTTGGATCAGGGCACGATCATCGGCCCGCTGATCGAAGAGAAGGCCGTCGCCAAAGTCGAGGAGCACGTGCGCGATGCTGTGAGCAAGGGCGCGAAGGTGCTGGTCGGCGGCAAGCGCGTCGAAGGTGGCGGTCACTTCTACGTGCCGACGGTGCTGACCGGCGTGAAGGCCGACATGCTCGCCATGCGCGAGGAAACATTCGGCCCGGTGGCGCCGCTGATGAAGTTCGACACTGAAGAGGAAGTCATCCGGCTGGCCAACTCCACTGAGTTCGGCCTGGCTTCTTATTTCTACTCTCGTGACATCGCCCGTGTGTGGCGCGTGGCCGAGGCGCTGGAGAGCGGCATCGTCGGCATCAATGAAGGCATCATTTCCACCGAAGTCGCGCCGTTCGGCGGCGTGAAGGAAAGCGGCATCGGCCGGGAAGGCTCGAAGTACGGCATCGAGGATTATCTCGAGATCAAGTACCTGTGCATCGGCGGGATCGGCTGATGAAAGCACGGATCAAATGGGTTCAAGATGTGATGTTCGTCGGCGAGTCCGGCTCGGGACATTCCGTCGTCATGGATGGCGCACCCGACGCCGGCGGCCGGAATCTCGGCGTGCGCCCCATGGAGATGCTGCTGCTCGGCCTGGGCGGCTGCTCCGCTTTCGACGTCATGCTGATCTTGAAGCGCGGCCGTGAGGCGGTGACCGATTGCGTCGTCGACATCGAAGCCGAGCGCGCCACCACCGATCCGAAAGTGTTCACCAAAATCCAGATGCACTACACCGTGACTGGCCACGCGCTCGACAGCAAGAAGGTCGAGCGCGCGGTGGCGCTGTCGGCCGAGAAATACTGCTCGGCCAGCGCCATCATCGCCAAGACGGCCGAGATAACGCACACCATCACACTCGTCGAGTCTCAACCCACTTCCACAGGAGCAACGGAATGAAACGCACAGCTTCCGCCGTCTGGAAAGGCGGCCTGAAAGACGGCAAGGGTTCGATCTCCACCGAAAGCGGCGTGCTCAGCGACACTCAATATTCCTTTGCCACTCGCTTCGAGGAAGGCAAGGGGACCAACCCGGAAGAGTTGATCGCCGCGGCTCATGCTGGATGTTTCAGCATGGCCCTGTCCGCTCAGCTCGGCACTGAAAACAAAACCGCCGAGAAGATCGAGACCGAGGCGGCGGTTACTTTGCTGAAAACCGACGCGGGCTTCACCATCACCGCCGTCCACCTGAAAGTTCGCGCCAAAGTCCCTGGCGCCACGCCGCCCGATTTCCAGAAAGCCGCCGAAGCCGCGAAAGCCGGCTGCCCGATCTCTCGCCTGCTCAAGGCGGAGATTACGATGGAGACGAAGCTGGAAGGCTGGACTTGAGCCGCTGGCGTTAGCTCGTCGGGGCTAACGCTGCTTCCAAGCTCACGGCAGTCAGTAACCTCTCACCCATTAGATTCAGCTCCTCGATGGAGCTGGACGCGACTTTCGTCATGGCCTCCGCACTCAGCGGACCGAAACGCCTCGCCAACTGCTGCGCAATGGTCACCACGTATCCCTCCATGTATCCCTGCATGTATCCCTCCGCCACATAGAGGCTGGCGAAATAATTCCGATATTTATCTTTGAATGAGGGCATCTCCTGCAGCGCCGCGAGATTCGACTCACTCAATGAGCTCAGAATCAGATCGCAGTACACCTTGGCTCGATCAGCATCGAACCCCATGATGGCGCCCAGCGCGGCCGAGGCAATCCTTGCACCCGTTGGAAACTCCGACTCATCGACATGCGTCATTAGTTTTTCGGGTCCAGCGCTTCTTCCAAGCTCGCGGCGGTCAGCAAGCGATCAGCAACCGCATCCAGTTCCTCGATGGACTTGGACGCGATATACGCCTTCGCCTCATCGCTCAATGAACCAAATCGCGCTGTCAGCTGACGCGTGAGGATGGCGACTCGGCCCTCCGCCCGACCTTCCGCCCGACCTTCCACTCGACCTTCCGCTCGACCCTGGGCGACGTAACCTTTGACGAAGTCACTTTGATATTCGTATTTGAATGGACGCATGGTCTCCAACAGCACCTCGCGGGCCGCCTCGCTAAGTGAATTCAGGATCAAATCAAAATACAGCTGGGCCCGGTCTTCGTCGAGCCTCATGCTGGCCCCCTGTGCAACAGCGGCAATCTGCGCCGCCAACTTCGCATCGGGGTCATGTCCGTGCGCTAACGCCGACAAGATGGAAAGGTCTGGATTTTTTGCTGCATCAGCGCTGTCGACAATCTTGGGCACCGCATGCGAATCGAGCACACGGGGAGCAAAGAGATTCTTGCAGCCGAGCGAGACAGGCTTTGCCGCCCACTCAGCCACCGCCGAGTCCGGACAAACGACCAGCAAACAAACCGGGCAACGCCGGCGGGCGCGCAAGTTGGCAACGTACGCCGGCCAGGCAAAACGTTTCCTATCGTCACGGGACAGTTGCACTTCGACGATGATGCTGAACTGAGATGCCTCGTTGGATAGCGACAGAACCAGATCCGCGCGGTACTCCGTGGGCTGCACCTCGGTCAAATCTGCGGAGCCGACTTCCACATCAGTGTAGGGAGGCAGGGGCACGTCCAACACTTCTCGCATCAGCTGCGGCGCAAGCTGCGGGCGACTGCGAAAGAGATCAACCAAGACTTCGTGTTGTTGTGATGGCATGGGCGAACCTTAGGACGAAGTTCGCTCAGGCCGTGACCTGAACTTTGCGGCTAAGAAACGAATTAACCCGGCTTCGTCAGGGTTTGCCTGATCCACAGATAACACAGCAGCGCCAGCGAAGCGCCGCTAGCCATGATGGCGGCGAGGGTGTGGACGGTGCCGTCGTTAAAGATGGCGACGGCGACGCCGGCGCAGGTCGTCAACGCGGACTGGGTGGCGCCCATCAGTGCGGAGGCGGTGCCGGCGGCGCGGCCGTGAGGGGCGAGAGCGAGGGCGGAGACGTTGGGGCTGACGCGGCCGACGGAGAGGAAGAAGAGCAGCTGCAAGCCCACCACCACGTAGAGCGGCAAGGCAAACAACAGGCTCAACGTAAACAGAGCGAGCCCGAGCAGCGGCGAAGCCCAGATATACCGGCCGAGCACTTCACGAGGCGTCATCGTCCGCAGCGCACGCATGTTCAGGATGCTGGCCGACATGAACGCCAGGCCGTTCAAGCCGATCAGCGCGCCGAACTGCTGGGCGGACAATCCATAGTTCTGGATGATGACCTTGGGCGCGCCAGTCACATAACAGAACATCGACCCCATCGAGAACCCGAGCAGCAAAGAAAACGCCATGAACTGGCGATCGCAACTCAAACGCGCATAGTTGCGAAGAACATCGGCGAAGCTCACGCCGGCAGCACGAGTCACATTGGACTCCGTGAGCACACGATGCATGGTGACCATCAGCGTCAACCCCAGCACCGCCTGCACAACAAATGTCGCGCGCCAGCCGAAGTAAGTAACGACGACACCACCCACCGCCGGTGCGAGCACCGGCCCGAGTGCAACGATCATGGTGAGCGTGGTAAAGGCACGAGCCGCCTCATGCGGCTCACAGCGATCGCGAACGACCGCTCGACCAATCACCAGCCCCGCGCAGCAGCCAAGCGCCTGCACGACACGCATCACCGTCAGCATGGTCATGTTGACGGCCAGCGCACAGCCCAGCGCACCGATCATGTAGACGGCGAACCCGACGTACAGCGGCGGCTTGCGGCCGAAGCGGTCGCTGATCGGTCCATAGAACAGTTGGCCGACCGCCAGACCGATGATGAACGCCGCCATGGTGATTTCGACACCGCGCGTGCCGAACTCCTGCTCGATCGCAGGAAAGCCAGGCAAATACATATCGATCGAGACCGGCCCGACGGCGGTCATCGCAGCGATCAGAATCAGCCAGACGGGTAATCGACGCGATCGACTCACGAAGGAATCAGTAGCCTCGCGTGATGTCGCAGATGATCTTCCATGAACGTGGAGATGAAGTAATAACCGTGGTCGTAGCCCGGCCGCAAGGTATAGCGCAGCTCGCTGCCCGACTCACGCGCGGCGGCGGCGAAGAGCTCCGGCTTCAGCTGCTCGACCAGGAATTTATCGCTGTCGCCCTGATCGATCAGGATGGGCCGCGGATAACGCTGCGCGCGAATCAGCTCGCTGGCGTCATATTGCTTCCACTGCTCGCGGTCCTCGCCCAAATAGCCGCCGAACGCCTTGAGCCCCCACGGACATTGCATCGGCGCCGAGATCGGCGCGAACGCCGACACGGACAGATACTGCTCACGGTTACGCAGCGCGCACACGAGCGCGCCATGCCCACCCATCGAGTGACCGAAAATTCCCTGGCGATCCGCAAGCCCCGAGCCGAGCGACTGCACGATCTGCGGCAGCTCCTGGGTCACGTAGCTGTACATGCGATAGTTCTGCGACCAGGGCTCTTGCGTCGAATCGACATAGAACCCGGCGCCCAGCCCGAAATCCCAATTCGCATCATCGCCCGGCTGCCGCGCCTTGCGCGGGCTGGTGTCCGGCGCCACCAACACCAATCCCAGCTCGGCGGCCAGACGCTGTGCGCCGCCCTTCACCATGAATGTTTCTTCGGTGCAGGTGAGGCCGGCGAGGTAATACAGCACCGGCACTTTGACTTTCTTCACTTGCGGCGGCAGGTACACGGAAAAGCGCATTTCCGTGCGACACTCGCGCGACTCGTGCGAATAGAAACGCATCGAGCCACCGAAACAGGCGTGCTCCGAAACCAGATTGAGCGTCATGACCGGTGCCCTCCAAAGCTGAGAGGTTGAATCAGTAAACCACCACGGAGCGGATCGACTCGCCCGAGTGCATCAGGTCGAAGGCTTTGTTGATGTCGTCGAGCGGCATCTGGTGGGTGATCAGTTCGTCGATCTTGATCTTGCCATCCATGTACCAGTCGACGATCTTTGGCACGTCGGTGCGGCCGCGCGCGCCACCGAAAGCCGTGCCCTTCCACACGCGGCCCGTCACCAGCTGGAACGGCCGCGTCTTGATCTCCTGACCGGCGCCGGCGACGCCGATGATGATCGATTCACCCCAACCGCGATGACAGCACTCGAGCGCCTGACGCATCAGGTCGACGTTGCCGACGCACTCGAAACTGTAGTCGGCGCCGCCATCGGTCAACGCCACCAGATACGGCACCAGCTCGCCCTGCACTTCCTTCGGGTTGACGAAGTGAGTCATGCCGAACTCCTCGGCGAGCGCCTTGCGAGCGGGATTGATGTCCACGCCCACGATCTTGTTGGCGCCGGCGAGGCGCGCGCCCTGAATCACATTCAAGCCGATGCCGCCCAGACCGAACACCACGACGTTGTCGCCGGGCCGGACTTTGGCCGTGTTGATGACGGCACCGATGCCCGTCGTCACACCGCAGCCGATGTAGCAAACCTTATCGAACGGCGCGTCCTCGCGGATCTTCGCCAGCGCGATCTCCGGCATCACGGTGAAGTTGGAGAACGTGGAACAGCCCATGTAGTGATGGACCATGTCCTTGCCGATGGAAAAGCGGCTGGTTCCATCCGGCATCACGCCCTTGCCCTGGGTGGCGCGGATCGCCGTGCATAAGTTGGTCTTTTGGGACAGGCACGACTTACATTGCCGACATTCCGGCGTGTACAGCGGAATGACATGATCGCCCTTCTTCAACGTGGTCACGCCGCGACCGACGTCGACCACCACACCGGCGCCTTCGTGACCGAAGATGGCCGGGAACAGGCCTTCCGGATCGGCGCCCGAGCGGGTGAATTCGTCGGTATGACAGACGCCCGACGCTTTGATCTCCACCAGCACTTCACCATCGCGCGGCCCGTCCAGGTCCAGGGTCATGACTTCGAGGGGCTTGCCAGCGGCAAGGGCGACGGCGGCACGGGTTTTCATGGCGGTGCTGGTGTTATTGATTGGGGGCCTGGGATTGTCCTCCTTCGGGCGAAGTCGCGCCACCCGCCTAGAAGCGCACGTGCCACCCGATGACCGCGCCGTGGTCGACGACCTGCACCGTCAGTGCCGGCTGCGACGGCGACAACCCCATGAAGGTATCGTTGACGAAGGACGCGATGAAATTGCCGAGCGCCATGCTGAAGAGCGTGTCCGACGGATAGTGCCAGCCAGCTTCGATGCGGGCCCACGAGGTGCCGATCGTGAGCGCATGCAAGCCAACGTCGAGCGCGGTTCGCGTGCCGTCCGACATGTCTATCGATTCCAGCTGGCGCGAAGCCAGTCGGGTATGCACCGCGGACGATGAGGTGTGGCCGGAAGGAAAGCTCTTGTCATCGGCACCGTTCGGTCGCTCGCGACCGGCGGCGTCCTTCATGAAATTGGTGATCTGGCCCGTCGCACTCACCGCGGCCACGTTCACCAATGTTCCTTTGAGTTTGTTGAGCAGCCACTCGCCGGGCTCATCGCCGCTGGGAGTCGCCAGGATAGTGATGTAGTTGGCGATGCTGGACGCGGAGCGCAGGTCGTCGCTCCACTGTTCGGCGCTGTGTTGTGAGCCGAAGACCGGGGTGTGATCGCGAGCCCAATCGGAGGTGCGCCGATCGAAGTCGTCGATCTGAAATGCCGCCGCACCGAGCAACGGCCCCCAGGTCCAGGGGTCCTTCGCGGCATTCACAGCGGATTCGCGCACGCGTTCCCAGCCAGGCGCCACCGTCGCCTGTTCACCCCAACCCTTGCCGTCCGGCAACGTGGCACATCCGGACAGCAACAACGCGCACAAGACGATCGCGGAGCGTGATGGCACAGACCCTCACATTCCTGCTACTCGTGCCGCAACGCCTCGATGGGGTCGAGCTGCGCGGCGCGCCGTGCAGGGAAATAGCCGAAGATGATGCCGACCGCCGCCGAGAACGCGAAGGACAGCATGACGATGCCCACGTTCAAAACAAACGGCACATGAAACGCGTGAGTCGCAAGCGCGCCGGCCGACAGGCCCAACGCGATACCAATGATGCCGCCGAACGCCGCTAGCGTGACCGCTTCGATCAGGAATTGAAGTAGTACATCTCGCGCCATGGCGCCGACCGCCAGACGCGTGCCGATCTCGCGCGTTCGTTCGGTCACGGACACGAGCATGATATTCATGATGCCGACGCCGCCGACCAGCAAACTCACCGCGGCGACGGCCGCGAGCAGACTGGTGAGCACGCGCGTCGTCTGGGTCATCGCACTACTGATCTCCTTGAGATCACGCACGTTGAAATCGGGATCGGCGCCGGGACGGACCTTGCGTCGCTCGCGCAATAACGATTCCAGATCGGCTTGTACTTTTTCAGTCGACACACCGTCGCGCGCCGATACCATGATGGAATTGACGTCGGCGTTGCCCACGATGCGTCGTTGCACGGTTCGCAGCGGCAGGACCACCAGATCGTCCTGATCCTGACCGAAGCCGGATTGACCCTTCGAGGTCAGCGTGCCGATGACCTGACAGGACAGCTTGCCCAGACGAACGTTGGCACCCAGCGGATCTTCCGAGCCGAACAGCTCGCGTTGAACGGTGGCGCCGAGAATGCAGACCGCAGCGCCGGCACGCAGCTCCGACTCGGAAAAATTGCGTCCGCTCGCGAGTGGCCAGTCACGCACCGAGATGTATTGATCGTCGGTGCCTTGCACCTGAGTCGACCAATTGGAATTTCCATAGATGGCCTGCGTCCCCGTGCCGATGGTCGGCGCCACAGCACGCACGCCGGCGACCTCGTTCTTGATCGCGTTGACGTCTTCCATCGAGAACGGCGGTGCCGACGAGCGTGCGCCACCGCCACCGCCGAAGCCCTGGCCGCGAAATACCTGGAGCAGATTCGAGCCGAGCTTCTGAATGTCCTGCTGCACCTGGGCGGTCGCGCCTTCACCGATGGTGACCATGGTGATGACGGCGCCGACGCCGATGACGATGCCGAGAATGGTCAGCGTCGAGCGCAGTACGTTGCGGCGGATCTCGCGCAAGGCGAGGATGATGGCATTGCCGAACATTACAGTTCCCGCACCGGCTCGTTGATCTGATCGCTTTCGATGTAACCGTCGCGGAAACGCACGATGCGACGGGTCCAGCCGGCGATGTCGGGCTCGTGCGTGACCATTGCGATCGTGATGCCACGCTGCTCGTTCAAGCTGGTCAGCAGCTTCATGATTTCGACGCTGGTGGCCGTATCCAGATTGCCGGTCGGCTCGTCGGCGAACAGCACTTGCGGCTGAGTCACGATGGCACGCGCAATCGCGACGCGTTGCTGCTGACCACCGGACAGCTGACTCGGCACATGAGTTTCACGTCCACCGAGCCCGACTTCCTGCAACGCTTTGCGCGCCAGGGCACGACGCTGTTCTTTGGGAACATGTCGATACACCAGCGGCAACTCGACGTTCTCCAACGCGGTCGTGCGACTCAGCAGGTTGAAGCCCTGGAACACGAAGCCGAGATAATTCCGACGCAGCAGCGCGCGTTGATCGGGGCTCATGTTGCCGACCGGCACGCCGAGGAACTTATAAGTTCCACCGGTCGGCGTGTCGAGGCAACCGAGCACGTTCATGCACGTCGACTTGCCCGAGCCGCTGGGGCCCATCACCGCGATGAACTCACCCGCGTTGATGCGCAAATCGATACCACGCAGCGCGCGCACCTCGCCTGCGCCGTGACCGTAGATCTTGGTCACTTGCGACAGATCGATGATGGGCGTGGGTGCCGAAGGCATCCCGGTCACGGTGCCGACGCTCCGGAGGAATCGGTGATGACCTTGGTGCCAGGCTCGAGCTTGCGCTCGAACGCTTTGCGCATTTCTTCCGGATCCACGCCGGGAGGCACGTTGCCGTTACCACCCGCGGGACGGTTGCCTTCCGCATTGGGCGGACGCTCGAACGGCAGCACTTGAGTCATGCGACCGTCGGTCGCGCCCGCGCGAAACATCACCAACGCCGGCTTGCCATTCTCCATGATGTAAGCGCGACCCAAGCGGCGACCCGTGCCCTTCTGTTGTTGGCGAGGACCGCCGAATCGCATTCTCGGCATGATCGCCGACAGCGGACCGCCGCCCGCTTGCGGGCCGGACGGAGCTGCCGCTTCTGGCGAGAAACGCAGCGCTGCGTTCGGCACCAACACGGCGTCTTCGATGTTCGTCGTGACGATTTCGGCCGTGGCGGTCATGCCCGGACGCAGCAGCAGCTCCGGATTGTCGACCTCGAGCACGGTCTCGTAAGTCACCACACCGGTGGACGTCGCGCTCGCCTGGCTGGAGCTGCTGGAAGAAGAACTCGCCTTGGTGTTGCTGGACGCGAAGTGAACCTGCGTGATGCGCGCCGAGAAACGACGGTTCGGATAGGCATCGACCGTGAACGACGCTTCCTGCCCGACCTGGACCGAACCCACGTCGGCCTCGTCCACCGACACATGCAACTCCATCTTCTTCAGATCTTCCGCCATGATGAACAGCACCGGCGCCTGCAACGACGCGGCGACCGTCTGACCCGGCTCGACCGAGCGAACCAGGATCACGCCATTGATAGGAGAGCGCAGCTCGGTCTTGCCCAGATCGGTGCGCACCGTTTCCAGACTCGCGCGCGATTGAGCGACCGCCGCCTTCGCCGCCGCCAGCTCACCATCCGCACGCGCGACCGCGGCTTCCGCCACATCCATATCCTGTTGCGAAGGCAGCTTGTTGCCGCTCAACTCGCGCACCTTCTCCAAACGCGCGTAATTCGCTCGGGCTTCCTTGGCGCTCGCATCCGCTTGCAACACACGCGCTTCCGCCGACGCGAGCGAGCTTTCCTGTTGCAATACCTGTGCTTTCAAGCGCGTGGTGTCGAGGGCCGCGAGCACCTGGCCGGCTTTGACCTCGGCATTCACATCGACATTCACTTTCGAGACCGTGCCGGACAGCTCACTGCCGATCTCGACCTGATTTCTCGGTTCCAGATTGCCGGTGGCCGTGACCGTGACGGTCAGGTCGCCTTTGACCACGTCCTGGGTCGTGTACGTGACCGCCTTGCTGTCGCCGCGACCGAAAAAGTAATAACCGGCCGCGAGGATCGCGATGACGATCGCCGCCCACTTGAGGTAGCGCTGCCACGGCGAGCCTTGGAGCCCTTCTCTCAGAGTGCGCGAGAGATCGGTGGAGTTGGTGGTTTCAGTATCCATGCGGACCCTTGAGATGGCGATCAGCTGCCGGTGGTCGCGGTCGGGAACACCGACCAGCCACCGCCGAGCGCCTTGTACAGACGAATCAGATTGGAAGTCATCTCACCGTCGCTGACCGCGAGCGAATCTTCCAATGAAAGCAGCTGACGATCGGCGGTGAGCACGGTCTGGAAGTCGACCAGACCGGAGTTGTATTGGACCAGCGCCAGCTCGGCCGCGCGGCGCGCGCTGCCAACGGCCTCGATCAGCGCGACGTGGCGTCGTTGCTCGCTGCTCCAGGAATCCAGCGAGTTCTCCACTTCTTCATACGCGGCCAGCACGACCGACTCGTAGGAAGCGAGCGCCTGATCGACCAGCGCGTTCTGAACCTTGATGTTCTGTCGTAAGGCGCCGCCGTTGAACAGCGGCAGGCTCAGCGACACGCCGCTGCGCTCGAGGCGGGAGCCGTCGAGCAGATCGCTGGCAGTCAACGACTGCCAGGAGATCGAGCCGCTCAACGACAAGCTCGGATAGAGCGCGGCCGTCGCGACACCGACCTGTGCCGTCTGCGCGGCCAGCTGACGTTCGGCGCTCCGAATGTCCGGTCGACGCCGCAATACATCGGCAGGCACACCCGCGACGATATCAACGGGCGCCACTGGAATCGGTTTACGCGTTTGCAGCGCCGACTCCAGCGCGCCGGGCGTCTGGCCAGTCAGCACCGCGAGCCGGTTCATGTTCTGGACCAGGCTCGATTCCAACAGCGGAATCTGCGAGCGCGTCTGCTGGTAGCTGGTGTTGGCCGACTCGACATCGAGCACGGTCGTCAGACCGGCGTCGGCACGCCAGCGCGTGATATCGAGCGCCTCGCGCTGTGATTCGAGATTGCGTTCGGCGAAATCCAGCCGCGATTGCGCGGTTCGCACACCAACGTAGCTCAACGCCACGTCGCCGAGCAGAACGACCAACACGTCGCGCAACTGCGCTTCAGTGGCGGCGAGCTGTGCAGTGGCCGCTTCATACGAGCGTCGCTGGCCGCCGAACAGATCCAATTCCCAACTCGCGCTCAAGCCGGCGCTGTAGCTTTCGCCAACCGTGCTGACCGCTTCGCCACGCTCATTGAGATTCGATTCGGACTCGCTGCGACTGGCACTGGTCGAGCCACTGAGGTTCGGCCAGAACCCGGCGCCCGAGATGGCCCGTTGCGCACGCGCCTGAACGACGCGAGCATAGGCCTGCTTCACCGATTTGTTGTCGGCAAGCGCGCGCTCGATCAACTCATTCAGCTGCGGGTCGTTGAGCGTGGTCCACCAGGCCGCCAGCGACGGCGCATCCGGCGACTCGACGCGGACGCCGGTGGCAGGCAACTCGTGCCACTGGTCGGGGGTTACTGTCTGCGGCGGCCGATAATCCGGCCCCACGGCACAACCGGTGAGCGCCACGGCGACCGCCCCGGCCACGAGCGACCGGAACACGTGGGCGCCGCGTGCCGTTCTCGACGGCACCGCCATGGGCAGTTGTGTGTGCGTTCTGGGCATGCTGGAGGACTTTATTCGTGATGGCCAGCCTTCGATACGAATGGCCGGCCAGGGGCTGGCCTGCTGGTTAGTTGCCGCGCCAGGATGGAAGTTCAGCACGGCCCCCGGCCAAGTAGTGTTAAAAGATTGTAAGCATATGTATCTGAAAAGCCCGCGATTTTAGCTACGTCGACCGGTAGGGGGCGCGAGCGGTGACCTGCTTATAACCAGATTGCAGCGTCGCCGTACCAGTTGCGATATGCAGTCAAAGGCGCTTAACGCACAATTCTTCGATGACCAGATTGACCCATTTACAAAGACTCGAAGCCGAGTCGATCCACATCCTTCGAGAGGTGGTAGCCGAGTGCGAGCGGCCGGTGATGCTGTATTCCATCGGCAAGGACAGCGCGGTGATGCTGCACCTGGCGATGAAGGCGTTCTATCCCGCCAAGCCGCCGTTCCCGCTGCTTCACGTCGACACCACCTGGAAGTTCCGCGACATGATCGCGTTCCGGGACAAGCTGACCCAGGACCTGGGGCTGCAGCTGCTGGTCCATATCAATCAGGACGGCCTGGATCGCGGCATCGGCCCGTTCACTCACGGCTCGGCCGTGCACACCGACGTGATGAAGACCCAGGGCCTGAAGCAGGCGCTGGACAAGTACGGCTTCGACGCAGCCTTCGGCGGCGCCCGTCGCGACGAAGAAAAGTCGCGCGCCAAGGAGCGGGTGTTCTCGTTCCGCTCGGCCCAGCATCGCTGGGACCCGAAGCGTCAGCGCCCCGAGCTGTGGAACCAGTACAACGCGCGCAAGAACAAGGGCGAGAGCCTGCGCGTGTTCCCGCTCTCCAACTGGACCGAGCTGGACATCTGGCAGTACATCTATCTGGAGAACATTCCCATCGTGCCGCTGTATTACGCCGCCCGGCGCCCGGTGGTCCGGCGCGACGGCACGCTGATCATGGTCGATGACGACCGCATGCCGCTGCGTCCCGGCGAGCAGCCGGAAATGAAGTCGGTGCGTTTCCGCACGCTCGGCTGCTATCCGTTGACCGGCGCCATCGAGAGCGAGGCAGCCACGCTGCCCGAGATCATCCAGGAAATGCTGTTGACGACCAGTTCGGAACGGCAGGGCCGCGTGATCGATCACGACAGCGCCGCATCGATGGAGAAGAAGAAGCAGGAAGGTTATTTCTAGACCGAAGTGACTGGTGACTAATGACTACTGACTGGTCAGAGCTGCCCAGCGCAGCCTCGGTAATTTGAATCATGGCTCATAAATCAGATCTCATCGCGACCGATATTCAGGCCTACCTGAAGTCCCACGAGCACAAGAGCCTGCTGCGGTTCATCACCTGCGGCAGCGTCGATGACGGCAAGTCGACCCTGATCGGCCGGCTGCTGTACGAATCCAAGATGATCTTCGAGGATCAGCTCACTGTGCTTGAAGCCGATTCCAAGAAGGTCGGCACGCAGGGCGGCGAGCTGGATTTCGCATTGCTGGTCGATGGCCTGGCCGCCGAGCGCGAGCAAGGCATCACCATCGACGTCGCGTACCGTTTCTTCTCGACCGATCGACGCAAATTCATCGTCGCGGATACGCCGGGCCACGAACAGTACACGCGCAACATGGTCACCGGCGCGTCGACCGCCGATGTCGCGGTGATCCTGATCGACGCCCGCAAGGGCGTGCTGACTCAGACACGCCGGCACAGCTACATCGTGTCCCTGATCGGCATCAAACACGTCGTGCTGGCTATCAACAAGATGGATCTGGTCGGCTATTCGCAACAGACCTTCGACAAGATCGTCGCCGAGTATCGCGAGTTCGCGGCTCAGATCGGTCTCACGAACATCGTGCCCGTACCGCTCTCGGCCCTGCGCGGCGACAACATGCTCGAGCGCAGCTCCGCGACCAACTGGTATCAGGGCCCGACGCTCATGGAGTATCTCGAGACCGTCGAGATCGACGACGACTTGCAGCAGCGGCCGTTCCGTCTGCCCGTGCAATGGGTGAATCGCCCGAATCAGGACTTCCGCGGTTTCGCCGGCACGATCGCCAGCGGCTCGATCCGCAAGGGCGACACGATTCGCGCGTTGCCATCGGGACGCACCAGCAAGGTCGCTCGCATCGTCACTCACGATGGCGATCTGGAGCAGGCCGTCGCCGGACAATCGATCACGCTCACCTTGACCGACGAAGTCGATATCAGTCGTGGCGACGTGATCGCCGCGGCTGCCTCGCCGCCGGCGGTCGCCGATCAATTTCAGGCAACCATCATCTGGATGCACGAGGAAGCGATGCTTCCCGGCCGCCCGTATCTGATCAAACTCGGCTCGCGCACCGTCACCGGCAGCATCACGACGCCGAAATACAAGGTGAACGTCAACACGCTGGAGCATCTGGCCGCGAAACAGCTGGAGCTCAACGAAATCGGCGTGTGCAATCTGAGCCTGGACCGCGCCGTCGCGTTCGATCCGTACACGGACAATCGCGAGACCGGCGGTTTCATCCTGATCGACAAGATCTCCAATGATACGGTCGGTGCCGGCCTGCTGAGCTTCGCTCTGCGTCGCGCCGAGAACATCCATTGGCAGGCACTCGATGTGAACAAACATGCGCGCGCGGGCTTGAAGGGACAGCGTGCCTGCGTGCTCTGGTTCACGGGCTTGTCGGGTGCCGGCAAGTCGACGATCGCAAATCTGGTCGAGAAACGCCTGCATTCGCTCGGTCGACACACGTACACGCTCGATGGCGACAACGTGCGCCATGGCCTGAACAAGGACCTGGGCTTCACGGATGCGGACCGCGTCGAGAACATCCGTCGCGTCGCTGAAGTGTCCAAGCTCATGGTGGACGCGGGATTGATCGTGCTCGTGTCGTTCATCTCGCCGTTCCGTTCGGAACGACGTCTGGCGCGCGACCTGATGCAGCAGGGCGAGTTCTTCGAAGTGTTCGTCGATACGCCGCTGGAAGAAGCCGAGAAGCGCGACCCGAAGGGCCTGTACAAGAAGGCGCGTCGCGGCGAGCTGCAAAACTTCACCGGCATCACGTCGCCGTATGAGGCGCCGGAGCATCCCGAGATTCATCTGCGCACCGCACTGTCTTCTCCGGAGGCCGCGGCTGAGGAGATCATGAATCGGCTGCGCGACGCCGGTATGCTGTATCCGGCGGACGAGTTGTCCGGCCTGTAAGGAAACCGCCGTGACTCGAGCAGAACTGTTGGCGAACGTCGTCAAGCTGGCGCAACAGGCTGGCGACGCGATCCTGAGCGTGTACGGCGAACAGTTCGAAGTCACCCACAAGACCGATCAGTCGCCGCTCACCGTCGCGGATCTGCGCTCGCACGAGATCATTTCGAAGGGATTGCGAGCACTGACACCGGAGCTGCCGGTGCTGTCCGAGGAAGCCGCCGATATCTCCTACGAGCAGCGGCAGAAATGGACCCGCTACTGGCTGGTCGATCCGCTCGACGGCACCAAGGAGTTCGTGTCGCGCAATGGCGAATTCACGGTCAACATCGCGTTGATCGAAGATCACGTGCCTGTGCTCGGCGTCGTGCACGTGCCCGTCACGAGTACCACGTACACCGGCGCGGTCGGCATCGGCGCCATCAAGCAAGTCGATGCGCAGGCAGCGGAGCCGCTGCGAGTTCGTTCGCCCGCCGACAGCCCATTACGCATCGTCGGCAGCCGCTCACATCGCGGCGACACGCTCGATCAATATCTGCCGAAGCTGGCGCCCTATGAGCTGGTCGCCGTCGGCAGCTCATTGAAGTTCTGCCTGATCGCCGAAGGCAGCGCGGATTTCTATCCGCGCTTCGGTCCGACCAGCGAATGGGACACGGCGGCCGCGCAAGCGGTCGTCGAGGCCGCCGGCGGCGTGGTCGTCAAAACGAACGGTGAGCGCCTGCGTTACAACACCAAAGCGGATCTGCTGAATCCGCACTTCCTTGTTTACGGCGATCGCGGGCGCGACTGGCTGAAAACCCTGTCGCTGCGCTGATCCTCCGTTACGCGATCTGCTCGATCGTCACCGTCGCCCGCTTGCCCAGCAACTCATGCGAGTCGCTGCTGCGCGGTGGTCCCAGCAACACGAGCATCATCGCCACCATCACGCCCACGAGGGTACAAAGAATAATGGCATCGAGAGCGCCAACGAGCCTGGTATGAATATTCACGAGTCGTACTCCACAGTTGTAAAACCTGTCCAGAGCGGCTCCAGGCACGCGGCATGAGCTCGGCTTCAGCAACCGAAGGCGCGGCGATGCAGTCGTGCAATGAGTGTCTGGTTTTCATGGTGGAGACTTTGCCGCCGGCTCGTGACGACAAAGTGATTGCACGCGTGAAGAACGCGTGAAATTTGGGCCCGGCACTAATGGACAATGACCGATCGGGCATCCTGTCACGACGGTCATGCTCCGAGGAAAAAGCGTGGTTTTTCCTCTCCGCCGCCGCCCGTGGCGGCGAAGTACATCCGTGTACCTTGGGCAATGTCTCTAACGAGCGTCAGGGAGGTCGGCGGCCGACGGCTGGTTGGTTTGATCGTTCGCTTTTACCCGCAAGTACACTTGCGCGCCGCGCGTGGTGCCATCACGCGCCGGTAACATACTTGTGAGACGCACCGGATATTCACCCGCCGCGCTCGGTTGCAAACAGATATCCCGTTTGCTCCGGCTCAGGCCCAGGCGCTGTTTGTGATCCTGTCTTATCGAGATCGAGAGCGGCGCGCCGCCGATCAACTGCTTGCCCGGCCCCAACGTCCGGATATTCATCCTGGCCACGCACAGGCGCTGACCGAGCGCCAGCTCATTGACGACGGGCTCGACGTCGACCTGTTCCACTCTGACATTGGCGAGGCTCTTGGAGACCAGGTCGGAAGCCATGAACAATTGCCGTCCGGCATGCGCCGGAGCCTTGCCGGAACCGCTCGACGCCTCGCCCACGACCACCCAGACGATCTGGAACGGCCCCTCCTGACCCGCCGCCGGAGCGGCCGCCAGAGCCGCCACCAGCAGAGTCAACAGGGTTAAGGTCCGTTGCACCATATCCAATCAACCCAAGGCCCCGGGGAGCAGTTCCCCTACTGTACGTGACCCCCGTAGCGGATTGCCGCAGGAACTCCTTGCGTTTCGCTTCAGCGCCCTGCTAGATTCATGCACATGCGTACGAACCAGCAAATGTCTGCTCTGCCCCCCGGCAGTGGGCTGCTGCGTGCGCGCCTGCACCTGCGTCGCTAGACGCACACATCACACCCTCGCCTCCCCCTCTGAAATGAGACCCGGGATCGGCGCTAAAAAATAAGTCCCGTAATTCGATTCGCTTTCAGCGGCTGACAAGGTCATTGCCAGCTGCGATATAGGAAACGGAACCATGATGCAGGAACCCTCGAGCAAATATCGTTCATTCGCCCCCATCCCGCTGCCCGACCGCACCTGGCCGAGCAAAGTCATCAGCGCGCCCCCCCTGTGGTGCAGCGTCGACCTGCGCGATGGCAACCAGGCCCTGATCGAACCCATGGACGGCGCCCGCAAACGCCGCATGTTCGATCTGCTGGTGAAGACCGGCTTCAAGGAAATTGAAGTGGGCTTTCCGGCCGCCTCCCAGACCGACTTCGACTTCTGTCGCGAGCTCATCGAGCAGAACCTGATTCCGGACGACGTCACCATTCAGGTCCTGGTGCAGTGTCGCCCCGAGCTGATCGCCCGCACCTACGAGGCGCTCAAAGGCGCCCGGCGCGCCATCGTTCATTTCTACAATTCCACCTCCACTGTGCAGCGGCGCGTGGTGTTCGGCCTGGACCGCGCCGGCATCACCGATATCGCCGTCAAAGCAGCACAGTGTGTACGCGAGCATGCCGAGCGCCATCCGGAAACCGACTGGCGTTTCGAGTACAGCCCCGAAAGCTTCACCGGCACGGAACTGGACTTCGCCGTTGAGATCTGCGACGCCGTGAACGCGGTGTTACAGCCGACGCCGGAACGCAGAGTCATCATCAATCTGCCGGCTACGGTGGAGATGGCAACGCCGAATATTTATGCCGACCAGATCGAGTGGTTCCTGCGTCATGTGAAGAACCGCGATTGCATCCTCCTGTCCCTGCATCCTCACAACGATCGCGGCACCGGTGTCGCGGCCGCCGAGCTGGGCATGATGGCCGGCGCCGACCGTGTCGAAGGCACGTTGTTCGGTAACGGCGAACGCACCGGCAACGTCGACGTCGTGACGCTGGCGTTGAACATGTACACGCAGGGCGTTCATCCGGGCCTGGACTTCTCGAACATCAACGAAGCGGCGCGCATTGCCGAACATTGCAATCAGCTGCCGATTCATCCGCGTCATCCGTACGTCGGCGACCTGGTGTTCACCGCGTTCTCGGGCTCGCATCAGGACGCGATCAAGAAAGGGTTCGCCGCTCGCCGCGAAGGCGACATTTGGGAGATTCCGTATTTGCCGATCGACCCGCGCGACGTGGGCCGCACTTACGAGTCGGTCATTCGCGTCAACAGTCAGTCGGGCAAGGGCGGCATCGCTTATCTGCTCGAGCGCGACTACGGCATCACCATGCCGCGCCGTTTGCAGATCGAGTTCAGCCAGGTCGTGCAGGCTGTCACCGACGCGACCGGCAAGGAACTGTCATCCGAGCAGATCTGGGCACTGTTCCAGCAGGAATTCCTCGGCGACAACGGCTCGTATGTTTATGGCGGGCACCAACTCACTTCCCTGCGCGATCAGCACGAAGTCGAGCGACTGTCGCTGAAACTGAAGTGCAATGGCCAGGGCGCCCTGCTGCACGGCGAAGGCAACGGCCCGATCGACGCCATCGTCGACGCGCTGGGTCTGCGCTTCGACGTGCTGTCGTATGAAGAGCATTCGGTGGGCACGGGCAGCGGCGCGAAGGCCATGGCGTTCGTCGAAATCACCACGCCCGCTCGCGCCACGCTGTTCGGCGTCGGCTATCACGAGAACATCGTGACCGCCTCACTGCTCGCCGTGCTGAGCGCCGTGAACCGCGCCCTGCAGCGCGGCCTGCTGGACGACGCGATGCCCGTCGCGACCGCCCAGGGCTGATCGAAACATTCCAGAAGAAAAAAATCCTGTTCCCCCTCCCGAATCGGGAGGGGGCCAGGGGATGGGTTCTCACCCAGCGATATACCGCTCCAGCTGGGTGATGGTCTGCTGCTGTTCTTCGATCACGGCCTTCACGCAGTCGCCGATCGAGACCATCCCCACCAGCCGGTTTTTTTCCACGACCGGCAGGTGGCGGATGCGCAGCTCCGTCATCAGTTCCATGCAACGGTGGACGCCCTCATCGACGGTCACCGTGGTCACCGGTGAGCTCATGATCTGCCAGACCGGGGTATCGGAGCTGGAGCGGCCCAGCAGAATCACTTTCCGGGCGTAATCACGCTCCGACACGATGCCGACCAGCTCCTGGTCGCGCACCACTGGCAGCGCGCCGATGTGCTTGTCGGCCATCAGTTGAATGGCTGCCAGCACCGGCTCATCGGGACCTATGGTCCACACGGACTTGTTCTTGAAGGCAAGCAGGTAACTTACGCGCAGCATCGCGGGCCTCCTTCTTATAGGAGGACCAGCCTACTCCCAAAGACGCGCGCGATGAAATGAGTGCAGACGTCAGCCGTACAGCTTGGCGTGAACGACGCGCTCGGCTTCCAGCCAGTCGTCCAGCTCGTGGCCGGGCATGAAATTCCGCGCGGCGGCCAGGTAATAAGCAGCCGTGGCGATCATGCTGCCTACATCTTCGGGCATCGGCTCGAGAGTGGCGGCGACGATGGCCATCTCCGCCTGCGCGGTCTTGGCTGTCGGTGATTTGCGAGCAGCGCGCGGTTTTTTTGCCGCGGCCGGCTTCGCTTCGACTGCATCTTTGGAGACTTTGGGCTTGGCGCGAGTGCGCTTGGCGGGTGAGGAATCAGGGGTGATTTCCATCGGCATTTCCTCGAACCGAAAGTGAGCACTCCTTGTGCAAGCATGGAGTGTGCCACCGAGGCGGCGCCATTCTACGGTGCGGATATGACCAGGAAATGTCGGCAGGCCGCGCCCGGCGGCTGTGCAAGATCTTCGGCGTACGCACGTCGATAGTGCGCACGCCGGTCGTGATCAGTGGTGATGGCCGCCCGGGCCATGCACGTGGCCGTGTGCCAGTTCTTCCTCGGTCGCGGCACGGACGCCGACGATTTCCACCTGGAAGTTGAGGTTCTTGCCGGCGAGCGGATGGTTGCCGTCGAGCGTCACCATGTCGCCCTGAATGTGGGTGATGGTCACCGCGCGCACACCCTGCTCCGATTGAGCATGCAACTGCATGCCGACGTGCAGATTGCCGACGCCCTTGAGCGCCCGACGCGGCACCTGCTGAATCAGGGCCTTGTCGAATTCGCCGTAACCGTCGGCGGGCGTGATTTTCACGTCCAGCTTGTCGCCTTCGCCCTTACCTTCCAACTCGCGCTCCAGGCCCGGGATCAGATTGCCGTTGCCATGGATGTAGGCGAGCGGCTCGCCGCCGGCCGAGCTGTCGATGGTTTTGCCTTCATCGTCGGTCAGCGTGTAATGGATCAGTGCGACAGCGTCTTGAGTAATTTGCATGACAGGGCCTGAAAGGCAGTTGGCCGAAACGGGGCATTATGGACCAACGAGGCCGCAAACGCCCGCACCGTTGCCCGGCCGGGACAACTTGGCCAGGTTGGATATACTCCGCCGCCGTCGGGGGAGACGGTAGGTGTCTGAATGTATTCGCCGAAGTTGAATGGGACCTGGATCCTTGCGGGTGTTCTATCGCTGGCCGTGACGGCCTGCAGCTCCGGCGGCGGAGGCGGCGACCCGACTCGCGGTCGCGAGCTGTACACCAAGGAGTGCGCCGCCTGCCACTCGCTCTCGGCCAGCACCGAGAACGCACCGATGCACTGTGGCCTGTTCGGTCGCAAGGCCGGCACCGTGCCCGGCTTCCCGTATTCCGAAGCCATGCGCTCATCGGGCCTGGTCTGGGACGAGAAGACCCTGGACGAATTCCTGGCCGCGCCGTACCAGGCGCTGCCGGGCACGATCATGGGCTTCCCCGGGTTCACTCAGGAACAGGATCGCAAGGATGTGATCGCCTACTTGAAACAGGCGAGCAAGGATCCGGATCAGTGCAAGAAGTGACGTTCGCGCCGTGGCCGTCTGGCAGTTCACAATAGCGCTTCTGCCGCAGGGTTGGCTCGATGGCGGCGGCGATGTGCAGTCGCTGTTTGCCGAGCACGGCTTCGATCCCGCGACGGCATGGGGGGCCTATCGGCGCCCGGATCTCGAAGAAGTCCTGGGCGGCGCCCTGAGCAAGCGGAAATCCTGGTATCCGGATCTCACCCTATGGGGCAGCGAGCGCAGCGACGGCATCCAGTTGTCGCGCCGTAAGGGCAAGGTGACTTCAGTCGTCGTGCACTTCGATCTGCGCGAGCCGAACATGACTCTCTTGCAGCAAGTGATTCACATGGCACGGGAGCTGGGCCTCGCCATTCTGGTGGTTGAAACAGAAAGCGTCGTGCCATCGGACGTGGAGCAGCTGTTGCGGGCCGCTGCGGAATCGCGAGCTGCGCACTTCGTGCTGGATCCCGCGTCGTTTCTATCGCAAATGGAAGTGGCGAACACGCGAGCAATGTAGTGCGCCGGCCAGCTCAATCACCCAGGTACGCGCGCCTGACCTCGGGATGATCCAACAGCTCGCCACTTTCGCCGGCGAACACGATCTGCCCCTCGCGCAGCACGTACGCATAGTCGGTCGAGCGCAGGCTCAACTGCACGTTCTGCTCGACGAGCAGCAAGCTGAATCCACTCTGCGCCAGGCGGGCCAGCACATCGAAGATCTCCGCGACGACTTTTGGCGCGAGGCCAATCGACGGCTCGTCGAGAATCAACAGCCGCGGCCGGGTCATCAGCGCACGACCGATTGCAACCATCTGTTGCTCGCCACCGGACAGTGTGCCGGCCGTTTGCCTGGCGCGCTCGCGCAGTCGAGGAAACAACTCGAACACCGTCTCCAGGGTCTGTGCTCGATGCACCTTGGCATCGCCGAACGTCGCGGCAGCGAGCAGATTCTCGAGCACGGTGCATTCCGGAAATAGCAGTCGTCCTTCCGGCACCGTCGCGATGCCCGCTCGCGTGCGCTGGGATGCACCCAGGGAGCCGATGGAGGCGCCATTCCATTCAAGGTCGCCCTCGCGCAACGGCAGTAGACCGTTGATTGCCCGCACGACCGTACTCTTACCCGCGCCATTCGATCCGACGAGCGCGACTCGCTGACCCGACGCGATACCGAGATCGATATTCCGCACCACGTTGATATGACCGTAACCGGTGCAGACATTCTTCAGCCGAAGTGCACTCATGTCTGCGCGTTGCCCAGATAGGCTTCCTGCACGCGCGGATCGGCGATCACCTCGCGAGTCGCGCCTCGCCTGAGCACTTTCCCAAAGCACAACACGACGGCTCGCGAACAAAGACTGGTCACTACCGGGATCGAATGTTCGACGACAATGACCGCGATGCCTTCGCGAGGCAACTGCCGGATCCGCTCGCACATCGCGGCTGACTCGGTCGCCGTCAATCCCGCCAGCATTTCATCGAGGAGCAGCAACTGCGGCTGCGTTGCCAGCGCTCGGGCAATCTCGAGCTGGCGCAACTGCGCGACGTTCAACGTTTCGGCATCAACCGCCGCCAGCTCTGCCATGCCGACACGATCGAGTACCGCCTGCGCCGCAGTGGTTGCCTGTTTCGCCGATGGGTGCCGTGAAAAGGCCGCGACCTTCACATTCTCCAACACCGTCATGCCACGAAACGGCTTGACCAGCTGAAACGTTCGCGCGAGCCCTCGATGACAGATCTCGTGCGGCGCCCGACCATCGATACGCTCCCCTCCGAGACGAATCGTCCCGCTCGTAGGCGCTGCCGCGCCGGCGAGGCAATTGAACAGCGTCGTCTTGCCCGCGCCGTTCGGACCGATGACTGCAAATATCTCACCCGCGGCGACGTCGAAACTGACGTCGCTGAGCGCGTGCAAGCCCCCGAAGGACTTGCTCAGACCCTGCACTTCGAGCAGCGGCGTCATGGAATCACGTCCGCCACTTCGAAACGAACCAGCCTGCGATTCCCTGCGGCAACAACAACGCGAGCACGGCGAGCAGCACCGCGTAGACGACGATATCGCCGCCCGGCATCGCACTGTAATCCCGCAGCAGAATGCTGAAAGGCACGAGGACCGCCGCGCCGACCAGGGGCCCCCACAGTAGCGACATGCCCCCCACGATCGAATACACCAACATCTGAATCGACAGCTCGACGCCGAGCACCGAGCGCGGATCGACGAAAGCAACATAGTTCGCATAGAACGCGCCGCAGAGTGCGGAAATCCCGGCGCTGAGCATGAAACAGCGCAGCTTGAATGCCCGGGCATTCACTCCCAGCGCTTCCGCCGCCTGCTCATTGTCGCGCAGCGCTCGCCAGTAGTAGCCGGTGCGCGACCTCATCAGCGCCTCGCCGACGCCAATGGTGCCGATCAGAATGGTCATGATGATCAGCGCGTACGGCCACTTCTCGAAGAACTGCAACTGCCCCGGAATATCCGTCGAGGAAATCGGCATGATCATGCCGTCCGAGCGACCCAATGTTTCCGTCGCCGAGACCATGAAGAACGCGACCTCGCCAAACGCCAGCGTCGCGATGGCAAAGAAGTAGCCGCGCAGCCCATAACGAAAGCAGAGCATGCCGATGACGAATGCCGCAGCCACGGCGAGCCCCATCCCCATCGGCCACGTCACGAGCGGCGACCACCCATGAACAGACACGCCCCACGCAACGCTGTATGCACCGAGCCCCACGAACAACGCATGACCGAGCGACATCAGACCCGTCAGCCCGGCCATCATGTTCCAACAGACGGCGAGCGTCCCGTAGAAACAGGTGAAGATGAAAATATCCAGGTAGTAACGATTGCCGCTCACCGCCGCGAAGACGACCAACAGAACGGCGGTCACCATCGTCACAGTGCGAAAGCTGCTCATGCCCGGCGGCTCCGGTTCATCAACCCTTCCGGCCGCGTCAGCAATATCAAGATCAGGATCACGAACGGCACGGCGGCCGCGACCGAAGCGGAGAACCACGCGCCGGCGATGCTCTCAGCCAATCCGACGATCAACGCGCCAAGCAGCGCGCCGGTGAAATTGCCGAGTCCGCCGAGGATGACGATGACGAACGCCTTGAGCGTGAACAACGCTCCGACATGCGGGTTCACATACAGAATGGAAACCAGCAGCGGCCCGGCCACGCCGAGCGTGCCGATGCCCACCGCCATCGCCCATTTATAAACACCGGTGACATCGATGCCAGACAACGCCGCGCCATCGCGCGACTGCGCGACCGCACGCATGATCAAACCGAAGTCGGTCCGTTGCAGAACCAGGTAGAGCGTGGCGAGCAAAGCCATCGAGATCCCACAGGCAATCAGCTGATTGACCTGCACGACGACAGGCCCAAGCTCCACACCTGCGACGGCGCGAGCTTGGGTCACGAGCATGTTGTCGCCGGTGAACGCAACCAATGCCAGATGCTGGAACAGCATCGACAGCCCGAGCGTCACGGCCATCTGATTGATCTCCGGCACCCGCAGCGCGAAGCGCATGACGCCGCTGTATAACAGTGTGCCCAGAATCATCAGCACCGGCGTCACCAGCACGATCGCGACGATCGGATCGATACCCAATAACGACCACGCGAAATATCCCGCGTACATCGCGATCATCAGAAACTCGCCGTGCGCGAAGTTGATGATGCGCATGACGCCGAACACCAGCGTCAGTCCCACCGCGATCAGCGCGTACATCGCCGCGTTCGCGAGGCCGCTGACAATGGCCTGCAGGAAGATATCGAGCGACATCAGTGTGCCAACCTGAGCGATTGGCCGGCGACGGCTTCGGGCCAGATGGTGACGAACCGTCCGCCGATGACTTGTGAGATAACGTTGCCGACGTTGTTCTGGCCGGCTGCGTCGAAAGCCAGCGCGTCATTGGGCAGCAACGAAGCCGGACCGCTATCGAGACGCAAAGCCCGCAACGAATCACGAAGTTTGATGGGATCGCGACTTCGCCCCGCGTCGGCCGCGAGCGCAATGGCCCAGGTTGCGGCATAGGCCTGCGCGGCGTTGCTCAAAGGCATTTCACCGTATGCGGCCTGGTAGGCCTCCGCGAAATGCTCGGTGGCCGCCTTCTTCAAATCGGGCATCCATTCAACGATGCCGAACGCGCCTTCGACCATCGGCCCGAGCTGCAACAAGGTCGGATGCACGTGTCCTCCGCCATAGCCCAGCACCCTCGGCTTGTATCGCTGAGCCGCGAGCGCACGAAGCAGCACGACCTCATCGTCGACGTAACAAACGATCAGCAGCAGATCCGCGCCCGTGGCCTTCAGTTTGGCGGCCTGAGTGGACATGTCGGGCGAGCCGGTGCGAAACGTTTCCTCGCCGACGATGTGAATGCCCTGCGCGGGCAACCCCTTCTTGTAACCCTTCGACACCGCCTGGCCGAAAGGCCCGTCCTCGTAGGCAAGCGCAACCTTGTCGATCGCCACGCCCTTGCCGCGCAGATAGTTGATGAAGCTGCCGACATCCCGCGCGGCCCAACTGCCCTTGGGTGAGACTCTGAATACGAACTGCAGATTGCGCTCGGTGATCGAATCGGTGACGGCACTGGTCACAATGAAGGGCGTGCGATAACGCTCGGCCACTTGCATCGAAGGCATCGTCACCGCCGACGCCCAGGCCCCGAGCAACGCGCTGACTTCATCGCGTGCGATCAAACGCTCGGCGGCGTGTCGGCCGACCTCAGGTTTCGATTGAGTGTCGGCGATCAGGAGCTCGACCTTCGCGCCCTCTAAACCTGCAATGCCACCACCGGCATTGATCTCTTTGACCGCGAGCTGATGTGCTTTGACCAGACGCGCGCCGTCCGCCGCCGTCGCGCCCGTGATGGGCGCCAACACGCCGATCTTGAGCGGCTCGGCGGCATGCGCCGATGCGAAGAACGCCGCAGCCAGTGCGACCGCGAGCTGCGCCAGCAATGCCGCTCTTGTCGCTGCCCTATCCATTCATCAGCGCGCCGTGAATCCCCCGTCGATGGGAAGCGCCACGCCCGTCACAAATGACGCGTCGTCCGACGCGAGCCACAACGCGGCGTGCGCCACTTCCTCGGCCTTGCAAAGCCGGCCCATCGGCACGTTGGCGAGCAGCCGCGCTTGATTGGCGGCCGCCTCCGCGGGATCGCCGGAGCGACCGGTGAAACCGCTCTTCATCGGCGTATCCGCAAGCCCGGGACACACGACATTGACGCGCACCTTGTCGGCCGCGAAACGCAGCGCCAGGGATTTGGTCAAGCCGACCACCGCGAACTTCGCCGCCGAATAGATCGGGCTGAACATCGAACCCACCAGGCCGGACACCGACGCAGTAAAGATCAGCGATCCGCCACCGCGCTTGCGCATATGCCCGATGACTTCACCAGCACCGAGCACCGCGGAAGTCACATTCAACGTGATTGCTCGATCGTACTCGGTGAGATCCAGAGCTTCGACGCTGGCGGGTCCAGGAATACCGGCATGCGCCCACAGCACATCGATGCCACCCAGCTTGGCGGCAGCCTCATTGATCGAGCGACGCGCCTCTTCCGTGCGCGACAGGTCAGCCTGAACGGTCTCGATGGTGTGACCTTGCTGCCTCATCAGCGCCGCGAGATCGGCGAGCGCGCCCGCGTTGATATCGACCGCCGCGACCTTGGCGCCTTCACGCAAAAATAACTCGACGCCCGCGCGTCCCATTCCCGATGCCGCCGCGGTGATGACGGCGAGTTTGCCTGCAAGGCGCATGAATCCCCCTGACCGATCGACTTCTATTGAGCGTAGGCGTCCGGAAACCGGCCGGCGGTGCTGATGACAGTCGTGCGTGTTTCCAGATACGCATCGAACCCCTCCAGGCCGTTCTCACGTCCCCAACCGCTGGCCTTGAAGCCGCCGTAAGGCGTCGACCAGCGAATGAAGCGATACGTGTTGACCCAGACGATGCCCGCTTCGATGCGCGATGAAACCCGCAGCGACCGGCCGACATCTCGGGTCCACAACCCGGCGGCGAGTCCATAGGAACTGTCATTGGCCATCGCAATGGCTTCCTCTTCGCCATCGAAGGGAATGAGCGCCGCCACCGGACCGAAGATTTCTTCGCGAGCGATACGCATGTCGTTGCGAACGTTGGCGAACACCGTTGGCTCGATGAAATAGCCGTCGGCGAGCTCGCCCTCGCTCAAGCGGCGGCCGCCGGCCACCAGCTCAGCGCCTTCATTGCGACCGATATCGATGTATGAAAGCGTCTTCGTGAGCTGCTCGGAATGCGCCTGCGGCCCCATATGCGTGCTTTCCAACAATGGCATGCCGACACGCACCCGCTTCGCGCGACGTGAAAACTCAGCGACGACTTGATCATAAACAGGCCGCTCAACCAGAACGCGCGAGCCCAAGGCGCAGCTCTGGCCGCACAGTGCCCACGCCGAACCGGTCGCGGCATTCAGCGCCTGCTCGATGTCGGCATCGGCGAAGATGATGTGCGGTGCCTTGCCGCCGAGCTCGAAGGTAAACCGTTTGAGCGTATCCGCACCGGCGCGCAGAATGGATTGAGCCGTCGCGCCTTCGCCGGTGAATGCGATCTTGTTCACGTCCGGATGTTGAACGAGCCGTTCGCCCGCGCCGCCTTTGCCGTAGCCCGGCACGATGTTTACGACACCCGGCGGAAAGCCGGCTTGCTCGAACAGTTTGCCCAGCTCCAACGACGTCACAGGCGTTTGCTCGGCTGGCTTCAACACAATCGTGCAGCCCGCGGCGAGTGCCGGACCGAGTTTCCACATCGCCGCCATCATCGGCACATTCCATGGCGTAATCGCACCGACGACACCAACCGGCACGCGCGTCGTGAATGCGTGCACGCTGTCGTCGATCGGAATGGTTCGGCCAGAATTCTTGTCCGCCATCGACGCGTACCAGTGATACGCGGTGGCGTGACCGCCAATATCGACCCGCGATTCACGGAGCGCGCGTCCGTTATCGCGCGTCTCCAGCACTGCGAGCTCGGGCGCTCGCTCGCGATACAGATCGGCGAACCGGCGCATCAACGCGGCACGTTCATGACCCGGCATCCGACTCCACGGGCCGAAGGCCTTGCGCGCGGCGGCTACCGCTTTGTCGATATCCTTCGCGCCACCATACGCAACCAAGGCCCAGGGTCTGCCGGTCGACGGGTCGATGCTCTCCAGCATCCCGCCCTCTTCCGGCGCGACCCACGCGCCACCGATAAAGAGCTTGCGATACTCGACCAGTTGGTCCGCGCCCATGGTCTATTCCCCGACAGGCGCGGACACGGCATTCAGATCGCCATGCACCGCTGCGCCAGCAAACATCGTCAGCAGCACTTTGGTACTGGCGATCTGGTTGGCGGGAATCTTGAACAGATCATGATCGAGCACGACCAGATCGGCGCTCTTGCCCACCACCAGCGAGCCGCTGCGATCCTCCAGATGCATGGCATACGCTGAATCGATGGTGTAGCTCTCGATGGCTTGTTGCAGCGTGACCCGCTCTTCGGGCGCCAACAGCTCGCCATCGGTCGAGCCCGGAGCCAGCCGCGTCAACGCAACTTCGATGCCTTCCAGCGGATTGGCGGAAGCGACCGGCCAGTCCGATCCATACGCAACCCTTCCTCCAGCGTTCAGCAGGCTCCTGACCGGATACATATGCTCCATACGCGCCGGCCCGACGCGATCGCGTACCAACACCATGTAGTCATCCATGCAAGCCCACAACGGCTGGAAGATGACGACGACACCAAGGTCCTTGAATCGCGGCAGATCGTCTTTGGAGATCAGATTCACATGCGACAGCAGATGCCGATGGTCCTTCGCGCCGTTCTTCTCGCGAGCCGCGGCGAACGAATCCAGCGCGGTCCGCACCGCTTGATCGCCGATCGCATGGATGTGAATCTGAAAATCGGCGGCATCGAGACGAGTGACTGCGTCTTTCAACACCGCCGGATCGATGTGCAGATCGCCTTTGAATCCGGGCATGTCGGAGTACGGTTCGATCAGCGCCGCCGTGCGCTGTGCCGGCACGCCGTCCAGCAGAAACTTCACCGATCTCGCAGGCACACCCGCGGCGGCAAGCTTCTCGGCAGCGGCAATCAGATCTGGAACCTGCTCGACACCGCGTTTCTTGTCCCACGCGAGCGCCAGGCGAACGTGACCCTTCAGCGTGCCGTTCTTCGCCATCGCGGCGTAGGTCTGTGGAACGCCGGGCGGAATCGCCTGGCCGGGCTCATCGCCGGAGATCGGCACGAGGGCGTCATGCCAGCCGACGATGCCGTTGCTGTTGAAATAGTCGCGTGCGTAGCCCAGCGCTTGCTCGCGAGCCTTGTCCGAGGGCGGCGGGAGTTTTTTGACGATCAGCTCCACCGCCGCTTCCTGGAACGACCCGATGGGCTCGCCTTTCTTGTCACGATCGATGCGACCGTTCGGCGGATCCTGGGTGTCCCGCGTGATGCCCGCGACCTCTAGGGCTTTGGAATTCACCCAGATGCCGTGTCCGCCGACGTTCGTGAAAGCCACCGGCCGGTTCGGCACGACCGCGTCCAGTAGCTTTTTGTCGGGCACGCCATCGGGAGGAAACAAACCGTCTTTCCAACCCGAGCCATAGATCCACCCGTCGCCGGGTTCGTCGGTCGCGCACTTCGCGATGATTTTCTGATAGTCCTCAGGCGAGTTACCGTCGTAGAGATTGCAGCCGGCATGACTCAAGCCGCCCCACACAGGATGAGTGTGCGCATCGTGAAAGGCCGGCAACATCAGCCGGCCTTGCAGATCGACGATCTTGGTCTGCGCACCGATCAGTGCAGCGGTATCCGCATCGGCACCGACGGCGGCGATCTTGCCGCCACGAACTGCGATGGAGGTCGCCGTCGGCTTGCTGGCATCGACGGTGTAGATGGTCCCGTTCTTGAACACCAGTTCCGCCGCGCTTTCGGCTGCCGGCTGAGGCGTTTGCTTCGAGCACGCCGTAGCAAGTGCCACTATCGCTAAGGCCACCAGCCGTGGCGTCATGCCGCGAGCGAGGCGCCCCGGTGCGCGCTCACTCTTGCTCATCGAATGCATTCGATCCACGCTGTCTCCCGATCTCAGAATTTCTTGCTCACGGTGCCGAGGATGCTGCGCGTCTGTCCCGGCGTGCACATCCCTTCGAACGGCACGGCCCACGCGGCGCAAGTGGCGTAGTACTCCTTGTCGGACACGTTGTTCACGTTGAGCGACAGGCTCCAGTCTTTATAAGTCGCCTCGGCGCTGGCATCCACCAGCGTGACGGCTGGCGTCTTCTGGATCTGGTAGTAATCCAGTTTGTCACCCACGCGTCGCACGCCGGCACCGAAGCGCATCGTGAGGTCGTTGTTGACGTACAGCATCTGGCTCAACCACAACGAAGCCAGATGATTCGGCAGATCTTCGATGCGGTCGCCCGCCGGATGCGACGAGGTGCCTTCGAGCACTTCCGCATTGGTGTAGCTCCAGCTGGCGTTGACGCGCAGGCCCATGTCGAAGCTGACTTCCGCCTCCAGCTCGACGCCCTTGGAACCGATCACGCCGCTCTGGATGAAGTTCTGCAGGTTGCTCGGATCGCTGGTGAGGAAGTTGCTGTCCTCGATATCGAAGTAGGTCGCGGTGATCAGGCTGTTCCGGAACGGCTGCCACTTGATGCCGGCTTCGTACTGCTCGCCTTCCTGCGGCTTGTAGGGATTGCCGTAGAAGTCGCCACCGAAGATCGGCGAGAACGATTCGGAGTAGCTCGCGAACGGCGAGAAGCCCTTGAACACTTCGGCGATCACACCGACCTTGAACGTGGTCGCGTCGATCGTGTCCTTCGGGCTGAGCGTGGCTTCGGAAGTGGCGCGATCACGGCGCACACCGAGCACGAACGAAACGCGCTCGCCGACTTTCATCTGATCCTGCAGATAGACGCCGAGCTGGGTGCTGCGGCTGTCGAACCCATTGCTGTAGCCGTAATTGAACGACTGCCCGTACACCGGATTGTAGACGTTCAGCGGGATCGTCATCTGCTCGAAGCAGCCCGGATAGTAGAAGACGCACGAATAGCCTTCGCGACGGTCCTGCTCGAACAGCGTGTAGTCGATGCCGACCAGGATCTTGTGGCTCAGCGGGCCGGTCTGGAAATCGAGCTGGGCATGATTGTCGGAATTGACGATGGTGTAGGAGTCATCGAGCAGATAGAACGCGCGCGTCAGCGTGGTCCGCTGCGGATCGATGAATGTATCGACGCCATAGTTGAAGGTCGGATAGACCTCGCCGTAGTCCACCGTCTGATCCAGGTAACGCGTGTTGCTCGACACCGCCACCAGATCGTTGAAGCGATGATTCACCAGCAGGGTAATGGCGTACTGGTCGGTCTTCATGTGATTGAAGTCCGGCTCACCGACAAAGAAATCGATGGGAATCTTCGGATTGCTGGCGCTGGCCTGCAGCGTCTTGGACATGGGCAGATAGGTCTGCGTGCCCATGTCTTCCTTCTGATACAGGCCGATCAGCGTCACGTCGGTGTTCTCGCCCGGCTTCCAGGTGAACGACGGCATGGCGACGTATTTGTCGTTCGCCTGGCCTTCCCACATCAGATCGCCGTTGCGCACGACGCCGACGAAACGTGCCGCGAAGTCCTCACCCAACGGACCGGTGAGATCCACCTGGAGTTGCTTGCGATCCCAGTTGCCGAACTGCACGCCGATCTCGCCGCCCATCGTGAACTGCGGTCGTTTGCTGACCGCGTTCAACAAACCGCCCGAGCTGCCGGCGCCGTACAACACGGCCGACGGGCCGCGCAGCACTTCCGCTCGTTCGAGGGTAAAGACTTCGGTGGTCGAGCCATACAGCCCCTTCGGCGTTTTGTTCAGGCCGTCGAGATACTGCTTCAGAGCAAAGCCGCGCGCCGCGAAGTAATCCGACCGCGTGTCGCCGCCGGACAACTCGGTGGCCACGCCGGCGGAATAACGAAACACTTCCTGATAACTCGTCGCGCCGCGTTCCATGATCTGCTCGGCGGTGACGACGCTGATGGATTGCGGAATCTCGACGATCAGCGTGTCTGTCTTGGTCGCGGCGCCGGCACGATCCGCGAGGACCGTCACTTCCTCGAGCGTTTCTGCGTCGGCGGCGTGCGCACGTTGTGCCGAAGCGAGCGCCAGCGCACAGGCAACGGCCATGGAAATCTTGTTCATCCTTCACTCCCCATGCTGATCTTTGGAAATATCGCCAGCGTTGCAATGGAAGCTAGGGCTCGAAGCCGACGGTGGCTAGCCCACTACCCACCGCCCGTCAGGAACTACCCGCGCAGGCGTCCCTCATACCCGTCCGCGTCGCGACCAAATGCCGTAAATCAATGACGCGGCGAGCGTTGCGTCGAGCGCGGGCACCGTGGTCAACGTGAAGAAACCGGAATTGGCGAGCAACGCGATGCCGGCCGATACAACCCAGGTCACGATGGCCGGCCAGTGCACGGGCGCTCGCGTGCTGTTCGAGCGGAAGGCGTCGATCACATAGATGGCCGCGATCGGCGGAATGATGGCGCCGAGTAGCAACAGGAACGACACGAACGCGTCCAGAATGCCGCCCACCGCGATCAACGAACCCAGCAGGCCAGCGACCATCGTGAACTTCCACTGCGGAACACGAGGGAACGTCGCGGTCAGACTGAGGCTGGCTGAATACAGATTCGCGGAATTGATGGTCCAGGTGGACAGAATCAGCACCAGCAGCGCCGGCACGCCGAGCCCGAAGCCGATGATCAGCTTCATGATGTCGATCTCACCGGTCGCCAGCACAGGAATGGCGGCGGCCAATGTGAGCAGCGGCGTCGCCACAGGAAATGACAGCACCATGCCCAGGATGGATTCGCGAGCTGAACGGATATAGCGCGTGAGATCGGGCATCGCCGCGACGGTGAGCATGTTGCCGCCGATCAGCGCGGACAGCGCGATTCCAAAGGTCATCGGCTCGGGTGGCGTCGGATCGGGCGCGGATACGACACCATAGCGACGCACCGCCATGACCACTACCGCGCCCAGGATCAATGCAAGAATGGGCACAGCGAACAATGCCAACCGGTCGAGTGCGCGAAAACCGTAGATCGTCGTGATCGCCATGAGCAAGCCGCCGACGATCACGAACGCCGCGAACGGACCCGAGACCCCCAGGACTTCCTGCGTGCCCGCGACCATCGCGTCGCCAAAGAACGCTGCGTTCACGCCGAACCAGCCGAAGTGCACGAATGCGATCGCGATGTTCACCAGCGCGGCGCCCCGGATGCCGAAGGATCGCTGTACCAGCAGATAAGTGGTGAGCCGCGTTCGCACGCTGACCAAAGAAGTGAGGCAGCCCATCGCGCACAGGATCAGTCCAGCGACGAATCCCACCAACACCGCATCGCGCATGCCCAGCGCAGCCGAGATTTGCGCGCTGCTGAGAAAGCTGGGCAGCGAGATCGCGAACCCGATCAGGATGAGCGCGACCCGCCAGCCGCCGACGGTTTCGCTCTCCGGCACCGGCGCGTTGGCGAAGTGCTCGGTGGTCTTGGGTTCGTTGACGGCACTAACCATGGGTCGACAGGAACCTCAGGTCCATCCGTTGAGCTCGGCGATCGAGCGATAGGGTCCGGCAAAGCCGAAAGCAGCGGGCCCCAGCACGGCCAGGGACTGTGGCGAACACAGTGCTTGCGGAGCGCTCGCACCGACGACCTTCACGCGCTGACCGTATTTCAGACATTCGGTAACGATGGTCTCGGCGGTCTCGCGATCGAGAATGCTGATGATGTCGGGCACCAGCGCGCGCACTTCACCGTTCAAGCGCGCGATCAGATTCTCGTTCTTGAATTCCACTTCCATGCGCTGCCCGCCGCCGAACGCATCGATCACCGCGCGGCCGACCGAGAAGCCGTTGCGGGTCTCGCGTTTCAGATCGACGATCTTGCCGTCGAACAGCACGCCGGCCTTGCCGAACTGTCTGGAAGACTTGAGCGTTTTAAACAGCGCTTCGAAAGGATCGTGCCCGGCCTCGCGCGCGATGCGAATACTGCTGCCGATGGCGAGCGCATCGGAGATCGTGCCTCGTAGCGCGTTCGCCTTCATTTCACGAGCGAAGGCGGAGTATTCAATGAGATGACATGAGCCGCCGAGCGTGACCGCGACCGAGCGAGCCAGGCGCTCCTCGCTCACGTTGTCGACGGTCTCCAGCACGACGCAATTGCCCTTGTCGTCGGTGAGGATGGCGGGACACGCCTGCTGGCCGCGGATGTTGAAGATCACCATTTGCGATTCGGGGAAGGCGCGACCCATGCCGTCGCAGTCCACGACCGGAACGCCGGCTCTGAGCGCAAGCACGAGCGCCGCGAGGCCATTGCTGCCGCCGACTTCGACAGGCAGTACCGCATCCACCCGTCGGCCAGAGATCGATTCCAACTTGCGCAGGCCCTGCAACGCCTCGCGTCCGCTCGGAAGTTTCTCCGCTGAGATCGTAGGCGCGCCGATCCAACCGCACGGTGCGAGGAATGCATCGTCTGGCAACGACGCCACATCGATGAGCTCGACGACATCGCCATCCGCCAGCGCCGCCTCGATCTCCATGAACGCGGTGTGCGGATCGCCACCACCGCCCGAGCCGAGGAATGCACAACCACGCGCCAGGTCGGCGACGTCCTCGAGCGTCAGCGTCTTGCCTTTGAGTTTGGGGGATGCGTTCATGCGGCACTCACCCCCAGATCTCCTACCACCTTGGCGCGCAGCTGCACGGTGTTGCCGGGAAGATAGGAAAGATACGTTTCTTCGACATCGACGAGTCGCACCGTACTCGCGTCGGCGCCAGCGGCAATCGCCCGCTCCGCCGCTTCCCGCTCGATCTCCTGGAGCGCCTGGTCGCGATCCTGACTGTCGTAAGCCACGATGCGGTCGACTTCCGCGCCAACCTGAGCAATGGCAGCGCCCACCGCATTCGCCACCGACGCGTGCTCGGGCTTGACCACTTTCGATGCGCCTTTCAATTCAGACGGGACCAGCATGCTGCCGCCGCCGACGAGCACGACGGGCACATCGGCCGCCGCGGTCTTCATGCGATCGATGCCGTCTTCGAAGATGGCGCGGAAGCGCGCGAGGATTTGTTCGGTCACGCCGTCACGGAGCGCCGGGATTTTCTCGGGACTGCCGAAGCGCGCCAGCCCGGCTTTCACCGCGATATCGCTGGCGGTGAGCGTCGATCCGCCGAATAAACAGCCTTCTTCCGACAATCGATAGCCCACCGAATCCGGACCGATCGCGAGCAGCCGGCCGTCGTCGTCCAGATCGATCCGTGTGCCACCCCCCAATCCAATCGACAGGATGTCGGGCATGCGGAAGTTCGTACGCACCCCGCCGATGTTGACCGCGATGGAAGATTCGCGCGGGAACCCATTCACCAGTGCGCCGATATCCGTCGTCGTGCCGCCCACATCCATCACGATCGCATCTTGAATGCCAGTCAGAAAGGCCGCGCCTCGCATGCTGTTGGTCGGGCCGGAGCCCAAGGTGAGTACCGGATACTGCGCGGCGTACTTGGCGGAGATCAATGTGCCGTCGTTCTGGCTGACATAGAGCGGCGCGCGAATGCCCATATCCGAAAACGCGCTGGTGAACGAAGCCATCACGTGCCGCGCCATTCGCGACAGCGAGGCATTCAGGATGGTCGCGTTCTCACGTTCCAGAAAGCCGATGCGTCCCAATGCGCTCGACACCGTGATGGAGATCTCCGGTGCGACTTCCTTGACGAGCGCCGCCGCCCGCTGCTCCATCGATCGATTGATGGGCGAAAACACGCACGAAATGGCCACGGACTGCAGTCCCTTCCGGCGCAATTGCAGAGCCGCGTTACGCACCGCATTCTCATTGAACGCCGTGTTCTCCTGACCGTCGAACTCGTAGCCGCCGGGCAGCTGAAAGCTCACGCCGCCGATACAACGCTTCAGATCCTCGGGCCAGCCACTCATCGGTGGCAGTGCTTCGCCGGCTGCTCCCGCCAGGCGCAATACGCCGACGCCGAGCAACCCTTTGCGCTCGACCAGTGCATTGACGAAGTGCGTGGTGCCTATCATCACGCCTTCGATCTGCGACGCCTGGACGGCGGCAGCATCGAGCACGGCGCGAGTTGCGCTCACAATGCCGCTGCTGACGTCGCCGGTGGTCGGCCGCTTTGCCGAGCCCAATACGGTCCGTCCTGAAACCAGAACGGCGTCCGTATTCGTGCCCCCTACATCGATACCCAATCGCATGGACGGGGAGTCTACGTGGACGGGTCCACCCGCCTGGCGCTAAGACGGGTAGGACTTCCGGTGCCGGTGGGCAGTCGGATCGGAACGGTGGCTGACGCAATTGATTTGCTATGCTCGGCCGAGTTCCGACCTTTACCATGGCATCCCGTGAACAGCCTCGGTGATCCGATACTCACCAAGACCGCGCCGTCGGCTCGACCGAGCCAGCACGTGCCGCGCGATCTGCTGATTCGACGCCTGGCCGACGTGACCTCCCGTCGGCTCACTCTCCTGCACGCGCCCGCCGGCTACGGCAAGACCAGCTTGCTGTCTCAGTGGCATCGGCTGCTGGCGGAACGCGGCATCGAGGTCGCCTGGCTCACACTGGAAGAAGAGGAGTCCGACGCGGCCCGGTTCGCCGAGTACCTGATGGTTGCAATCGGCGGCGGCAGCAGCGGCGAAAGCATGCCGACCCGCGCCGCGCTGTCCGCCATCGTGAACCGACTGTCGCTCGCCGAACGCGACACGGTCCTGATCCTCGACGACTTCCATCGCGCCGAAAGCGAGGATGTGCTTCATTTCATGCGCGGCTTGATCAAGCTCGCGCCCGCACGGCTGCACGTGGTGATTGCCTCGCGCGATTATCCCAAGCTCGGGCAGGCGGTACTCGCGGCGAATGAGGATCTGGTCGAGATCGGCGTCGACGATCTCAAGTTCACGCTCGACGAAGCGCAGGTGCTGCTGAACCGCGCGGCGTCCGAGCAGCTCGCCGGCGACGACATCGCGAGACTCGTGAAGCGCACTGAAGGCTGGCCCATCGCACTCCAGATGACTGCTTTGTCGTTGCGCAAAGGCTGCGATCGCGCCGACCTGATCGCCAATTTCTCCGGGCCGGCGTGGGAACTGGCGAGCTATCTGTCCGAGCAGGTGCTGGCGAGCCTGCCGCCGGAGATAGAGAACATCATCACGCGGACCGCGATTCTCGAGCGCTTGAACGGCGATCTGGTCAATCTGCTGTGCGCGCGTACCGACGGCCAGATGATGCTGGAACAGTTGGAAAAGCAGCATCTGTTTCTGATGCCGCTGGACGCGCAGCATGTGACCTATCGCTATCACCAGCTGTTCGCTCAGATCCTGCGCGACCGGCTGGTCCGCCGTGATCCGGCGTTGTTTCGCCAGCTGCATCGTGAGGCCGCGAATTGGTTCAGCTCGCATGGCCAGATGGCGGAAGCGGTGGCTCATGCCATCGGCGCGGCGGACGAAGAGTTTCTGGCCGTCATTCTCGACGATGCCGGCGGCTGGCGCATGATTCCGGAAGGCAGAATGGAGACGCTGCTCGCGGGCCTCACTCATGTTTCCAGCGCGACCATCGCGCGCTATCCCCGCCTCACGCTGGCAAATGTGTATCGCCTGATCAAGCAAGGCGAAATGACGACGGCACGCACCAGCTACGATCTGTTCCGGAATTCCGTGGACCGCGCCAGCCTGCCGCCGGATCTCTGGACGGAAGTGAACCTGGTCGGCGAAGTGCTCTCGGAGTACGAGAACGCGCCGGTGAAGCGCGAAGACCTGCTCGCCAAGGAAGCGCTGATTCTGAGTCTGCCATCGAACGATCACCTGATGCTCGCCAATGTATGCGAATCGTTGGGTGAACGGTATTGCGATTGCGGCTGGCTGGAGCGTGCGCTCGAGCCGACACGCCGTGCGCAGGAGCATCATCGGGCGCTCGGATCGCTGTATGGCGAGATGTTTGCTCGTCTGCTCGAAGCTCGAATCCGACTGGCCCAGGGTCGGCTGGATGAAGCTCAGGGAGTCTTGAAAGAAGCTGCCGCCGACATCCATCGCGCTTACGGCCCACGCTCCGACCTGGCCGCGAACTGCGCCGTGTATCAAGCGGAGACGCTGTTCGAGCGCGATGCCATCGACGAAGCGCTGGCGCTGCTCGATTGGGCGCTGCCTCATATGGAACAGTCGGACGGCTGGTTCGAGATCTACGCCTCCGGGTTCTGCACCGCCATTCGGGCGGCGTTCGGCAAGAGCCCCGCGGAAGCGGAACGTTTGATCGCGGGGATGCGGACGATCGCCGATCGGCGTCATCTGAAACAACTGCAGATGCTGGCGGATATTTACCAAGTCGAGGCGCTGATTCACGCCGGCCGGAATGAATCCGCCAGTCAGCGCGCGCAGGAGATCGGCATTCGCGACATGGCGGCGGCGATGCAGGAAGAGATTCCTGCTTACCGGCATGTCGCGTTGGCGGCGTCGGTGTGTCTTGCGAAGATTCATCTGTGCAGCGGCAATCCTGTCGACGCGCTGTCTGAAATCGAGAGCACCGAGCGCTGGGCTCGACAGCACGGTCACGGCCGGCTGTTGATCACAGTATGCATCCTGGCCGCGCACGCCCATCGGTTGGCGAAAGAGCCGGAGCGCGCGACGGCCCGCTTCGATGAAGCGGTGAGCATGTCGATGTTCCAGGGGTTCATCGGACCTTTCCTGGATTGCTGGCGCTTCATCAGTCTCTCCGCCACCGTCGACGCCCGTCAGAGCACGATGCGTCACACGGATCGCTTCCGCGAAAATTTCCTGCGCCGGTTGCGCAAATCGTTGGAACGACATTCGGCGCAGAGTCGCGAGTCGACCTTGCTGAGCGGGCCGGAGCTGTCGACGCTCAGGCATCTGGACCAGGGATTCACCAACAAGGAAATCGCCCGGCTGCTGAAGATCTCACCGAACACGGTGAAATATCATTTGAAGTCTCTCTACGAGAAGCTCGGCGTGAACTCTCGCAGAGATGCGGTGAGATTGTCGCGGGAACAGAAGCTGCTGGATGGCGCGCCGTCCGGCGGGCTGTAGCCGAAGTGCTAGGCATCACTCGCACCCTTATAGGGTATATTTCCAAGTTATCCCTCACGGGGTATAATTGCATATATATCCCATAGGGTATAAATTGCAGCTATACCTTAGAGGAGCCCTTAGATGGACGTTGTCGCGAGAACTCCGGCCCAGCTCGGCGCCGCCCTCAAAAGCGCCCGCATTCGACGGGGGCTGTCGCAAACAGAAGCGGCATCTAGCGTCGGCGTGAAGCAAAAAACCGTCTCATCTTTAGAGAACATTGGCGCGAAAACCAGCGTGGAGACTCTTTATAAGATGCTTTCAGCGCTGGGCCTCGAGCTGGTGATCCGTGACAACAACCACGGAGACGTGCCCGCGCGCGATCAAAGCTCGAGGGAGTGGTAACTCGTGCCGCGCCCCTCATCACGCCGCGACCTTGGCGTCTGGATGAATGGAGAGCGCGTAGGAACATGGACCTCTCGTCCTGGCCGCCCGGATGAATTCGTGTATGCGGAGGAATGGCTCGCCACTGCGGATGCTCGTCCTCTGTCGCTATCGATGGTGCTGCAGCCCGAGCCGTTCAAAGGACCTCGGGTCGCCGCCTTCTTCGACAACCTGCTTCCCGACAATCAACGTATTCGTCAGCGACTGCAACGGCGCTTCGAGACCGCCACCACCGGTGCTTTCGATCTGTTGATGGAAATCGGCCGCGATTGCGTGGGCGCAATTCAGCTGTTGCCAGAAGACAGCGCTCCTCCCGATGTTCGGACCATTACTGCGGAGCCGCTATCTCCGACTCAAGTCTCGCAGCAACTCTCGATGATGCTGCGTGCCCCACCGGGCAGCCACGCCGAGGACGATGATTTCAGAATCTCACTGGCCGGCGCTCAGGAGAAAACAGCGCTGCTGCGACTCAAAGGGCAATGGATGCGTGCCAAGGGCACGACACCTACGACACACATTCTCAAACTCCCCCTTGGAACCGGCGGCGGCGGTATCGACCTGACGACCTCTGTCGAAAACGAATGGCTGTGCGCACAGATTCTGAAAGCCTACGGCGTGCCCGTCTCGAACTGCTGGATAGAGACGTTTGACGAATATCGAGCTCTCGTCGTGGAGCGCTTCGACCGCCGCTTCTCCTCGGATCGTTCATGGATCATCCGCCTGCCGCAGGAGGACATGTGCCAGGCGACCGGTTTGCCCAGCGATCAGAAATACGAAGTCGATGGCGGACCGGGCATACGAGTCATCATGGATCTGTTGCTGGGCTCATCGAATGCACAGAACGACCGCAAGGACTTCTTCAAGACGCAGCTGCTGTTCTGGATGCTGTGCGCTATCGATGGCCATGCGAAAAACTTCAGTATCTTCCTGGAACCCGCCGGCGCCTATCGTCTCACCCCGAGATACGACATTCTGTCGGCGTATCCCGTGCCGGGAACCTCCACCGGCAAGCTCTCGCCGAAGAAAGTGAAAATGGCGATGGCCGTGGACGGTAAGAATCGGCACTACCTTTGGGATTCGATTGTGTATCGACACTGGCTGGAAACCGCTCGCAAGACCGGCATGTCGGCCGTTTTCCAGACAGTGATCGACGAGTTGGTCGATTCGACCCCGCGGGTCATCGACACGGTCGCAGCCCTGATTCCCAAGAAATTTCCAGATGCCGTTGCCGCGAGCATTCTGGAGGGGTTGCGAAGTGCCAGCTTGCGATTGAGCACACCGGGCACCTGACGCCCGGATCGCTCAGCTCCGGACGTCGCCATTGGTGCCAAGTCAGCCGTTCGGCTGCTCCTGCATCTTCATCTGCTCCTGGCAATATTTCTTGAGCTGATCCTTGGACCTGGATGAGTCCTTCTGATGCTCTTTCTTCATGCAGTCCTTCATCATCTGCTCGTGCATCGACTGCTGCTGATGCGGAGTCGACGCGCTGCTCGGATCGGTCGAGCTCGGCGGGGGTTGTGGTGTCTGGTCCATGGCGAACGCGGTCGACGCGACGGACAACAACATCAGCAGGGCGATTTTGGAAGGGCGGCTCATGACGGTATCTCCGCAGCCTGGGGTTGAGCCACAGTGGCACGAGACCGGCGGCCATACAATCGGCCGCCATCCGAGTGGCCGTCGGACGGCGCCGCCGGCCACGCAGGACACCGACTACGGGTGATTATTCCACCGTCACTGACTTCGCCAGATTCCGCGGCTGATCCACATCCGTGCCCTTCAGGATGGCGCAGTGATACGCCAGCAGTTGCAGCGGCACGGTATAAACAGCGGAAGCCTGGAAGTGGCTGACGTGTTTGGGCATGGTGATGACAGTGACGCCTTCGGACGGCTGGAAGCCCGAGTCCGGGTCGGCGAATACATACAACTCACCGCCACGCGCCCGCACTTCCTGCAGGTTGGATTTCAACTTCTCCAGCAGGTCGTTGTTCGGAGCGACGGCGATCACCGGCATGTCGGCGTCGACCAGCGCGAGCGGGCCATGCTTCAACTCGCCGGCGGGATAGGCTTCGGCGTGAATGTATGAAATCTCTTTGAGCTTCAGCGCGCCTTCCATCGCGATCGGGTGCATCTGACCGCGACCGAGGAACAACGCGTGATGCTTGTCGGCGAAGCGTTCGGCGAGCTTCTTGATGGTCTCGTCGAGATGCAGGGTCTTCTCGATCAGGCTCGGGATTTCGATCAGACGCTGCACGAGGCCGCGCTCGCGCTCCGGATCGGTGCCGTGGAACTTGGCGAGCGCAATGACCAGCATGCCGAGCGCGCACAGCTGCGTCGTGAATGCCTTGGTCGAAGCGACACCGATTTCCGGGCCGGCGCGAGTCAGCAGCACCAGCTCGGACTCGCGAACCAGCGAGCTTTCCGGGACGTTACAAATCGACAAGGTCGAGAGATAGCCCGACTGCTTGGCCATGCGCAGCGCGGCCAGCGTGTCGGCGGTCTCGCCCGACTGCGAAATGGAAACAAACAACGTGTTCTTGGGCACGACCGGATTGCGATAGCGATATTCGCTCGCGATCTCGACCCAGCACGGCAGACGCGCGATCTGCTCGATGTAGTACTTGGCCACGGCGCCAGCGTGATAGCTGGTACCGCACGCGACGATCTGCACGGCTTCGCAACGACGGAACACTTCGGTCGCGAGCGGTCCGAACGCGGCTTCGAGCAGCTTGCCGCCGGCGACGCGTTCTTCCAGCGTCTGCGCGATGGCGCGCGGCTGCTCATGAATTTCCTTGAGCATGTAATGCGCGAACTCGCCCTTCTCGGCCGCATCGGCGGACAACTGGCTTTCGTGAACTTCGCGCAGGGCGTTGTTTCCTTCGTGATCGAGAATGCGCACGCTGGTGCGGCGGATCTCGGCCACGTCGCCTTCGTTGAGGAAGATGAAATTGCGCGTCACCGGCAACAGCGCGGCGACGTCGGAGGCGACGAAATGTTCGTTGTTACCGACGCCAATCACGACCGGACAACCCGCGCGAGCGAGGATCATGCTGTCGGGCGCATCTTCGGAAACGACGGCGAGCGCATACGCGCCTTCCAACTCGGCGACCGTGGCGCGCACGGCGCGGAAAATGTCGCCGAGCTTCTGCTTGTGGAAGTGAATGCGATGCGCGATCACTTCGGTGTCGGTCTCGGAGGTGAACTGATAGCCGAGCTTGGTCAGCTCCTCACGCAGCTCTTCGTGGTTTTCGATGATGCCGTTGTGAACGATGGCGATGCCATCCCGCGAGATATGGGGGTGGGCGTTACGCTCGGACGGCACGCCATGGGTAGCCCAACGGGTATGCGCGATGCCCAGGTGGCCTTCGACCGGAGTCTCGGCGAGGGCATCCTGCAGCTTGCGGACTTTGCCGACAGTGCGCAGTCGGCGCAGGTGGCCGGTACCGTTCAGAATGGCCAGACCGGCCGAGTCATAGCCGCGATATTCCAGACGCCGCAGGCCTTCGATCAGGATGGGAACGATGTTGCGATCCGCAATCGCGCCGACGATACCGCACATGGGAGATAGGGGTCCGTTTTAGCCGCAGGTTTATAAAAAGAGAGTGTAGCCGACCGGGGTTCCCTGGGGCTGCGGAAAGTCTCACAGGTCGGCACTCGGGCGGGAAGCGACCTTAAGGCCGCTGGCCGACGCCCCTCACCCCTATTCCTTGGGCTTTTTCTGGGGGCGTTTCCAGCCGTCGATGGTCACCTGTCGAGCGCGGGCCAGGGTCAGCTTGCCTTCCGGGGCGTCCTTGCTGAGGGTCGAACCGGCGCCGGTATTGGCGTTCGGACCGATCTTGATCGGGGCGATCAGCATGGAGCCGGAGCCGACGAAGGCGCCGTCGCCGATTTCGGTGCGGTGTTTATTCACGCCGTCATAATTGACGGTTACCGTGCCGGCGCCGACGTTGACATTGCTACCGACGCTGGCGTCGCCCAGGTAGGTCAGGTGATTGGCCTTGCTGCCCTGACCGATCTCGCTCTTTTTCACTTCGACGAAGTTGCCGATGTGCACGTCGCCGTGCAGGACGCTCTCCGGTCGCAGGCGGGCGAACGGCCCGATGATGTTACGCGGCCCGACCACGGCGCGATCGACGACGCAGTTCGGATGAATCTCCGTGTCGGCGTCGATACGGCAGTCCTTCAAATAACAATTCGGTCCGATGCGCACGCGATCGCCGAGGTGGACGTCGCCGACCAACACCGCGTTCACGTCGATGAAAACATCGCGGCCGACAGTGACTTTGCCGCGAATATCGATACGCGCGGGATCGGCCAGCGTCACGCCGTTGATCATCAATTCACGGGCCCGCTCGGCTCGCAGCGCGCCTTCGAGCTGCGCCAGCTGAACTTTGTCATTCACACCTAGGACTTCCATTTCGGTCGGTGCGATCACCGCATTGACTTTCATGCCGGCGCGCACGGCCATCACGATGATGTCGGTGAGGTAATACTCGCCCTGCGAGTTGTCGTTCTTCAGCTCGGCGAGCCACTTGCGCAACGACGCCGCGGGCACGGCCATCAGACCGGTGTTGATCTCACCGATGGCGCGCTCCTTGGTGTTCGCATCCTTCTGCTCGACGATGCGCACGACGTTGCCGGCGTTATCACGAACCACCCGGCCATAGCCGGTCGGATCGGCGAGCACGACCGTGAGCACGCCCATGGCCTTGGCGCTGCATTGCTCGAGCAATGTTTGCAAGGTCGGCTGACGAACCAGCGGCACATCGCCATACAGAATGAGTACGTCGTGATCGTCCGGGATGGACGGCATCGCCTGCGCGACCGCATGACCGGTACCGAGCTGCTCGGCCTGCAGGACCCAGCTCACGGGCTCGGCCGCCAGCGCCTTCTGCACCTGTTCGCCGCCATGGCCATACACGATGTGAATGGCATCCGCCTTTAACTGTTTCGCAGTGTCCAATACATGGGACAGGATGGGGCGGGCGGCCAGAGGCTGCAGGACCTTGGGCAGGTCCGATTTCATGCGTTTGCCCTGGCCGGCGGCCAGGATGACGATGGACAAGGGCATGGCGACTGGTTGGTTGCAGGCCGAAGCGGCCGGATCAGGCCGCATTATCGGGAGTTGCGCCCGTGGCCGCCAGGGACTGATTCTCTACTTGTCAGGCCGGTCCTGCGCATCCCTGCACCCACGGCATTCGGCCTCCTGCCCAGCACTGGACGATGGGTTCTCCGTAGCGAACCAGGGCGCTGCCAGCGGGCGGGGCCGAGGCCACAGTTCATCCAGGGTGGCGGCCTCATACAACCGGCCGTTCTTCATGACCAGCGCGATATCGCGAGTGCGGCGGATATCCTGCCGCGGGTCCGCGTCGAGGACGACCAGGTCCGCGAACTTGCCCGGCTCGAGGCTGCCGAACTCAGCGGCTCGACCGATCGCCTGCGCGCCCCCGAGGGTGCCGGCACGCAACGCTTCGAGCGGCGTCATGCCGCCTTCGACATGCGCCTCCAGCTCCCAATGAAACCCGGGCCCTTGAATCTCACCATGCGAGCCAATCGCCGCGACACCACCGGCGCGCTGAATGCGGGCCACGTCGCCACCGATGCGCGGATAAAGCAGGGTGGACGGATCGGTCCATTCGCGGGACAACGCCTGCTGAGCGGCGATGTAGTACGGCCGGAACCGACGATACTTCTCATCGGTGAAGGGACGGTCGCGAATGACGAAGTTGTCCTGCGCGCCGGGGCCGCCGTTCTTGATTTGCAACGTGGCGTCGTAACTGGTGCCACTGCGCGCCACGAACTGGATGACGTCGTTATAAAGCGGCGTCGGCAAGGCGTGCTCGCTGCCGGAGTACCCATCCATGATCTGGGTCAGATCCAGCTTCAGCGACAGCGAGCCTTCGGTCGTCGGCATCACGCCGAACTCTTGCGCCGCCTGAATCAACCATTGGCGTTGCTGTCGGTTGCCGATGAGATATTGCTTCACGTTGCGCGTGCGGTAGTGATCGCGATAGCGAGTCAGCAGCGCACGCGCCTCATCGACCGACGACAGACGGTTGAATGAAAACATCGCGGTGCCCGTGCTCGGCACTCGCGAACCCACCAGAATCCCGGCATCGCCCAGATCCTGATACGCGAACATATCGATGCTGAGCGTGGAAGGATCGAACGAGATCGTAACTCCATAAGCCAGGCGCGCGCGCAACCCCCAGCTCTCCATCGCAATCACATCGCGGCGGATGTCGGCCACGTGATCGTGCACATCGATGAAGCCCGGCACGATGGTCTTGCCTGTGACATCGCGAATGTCGATGTTCGCCGGCAGCTTCAGCGAACCCTTCGGACCGACAGCAGCGATGCGTCCGTCGCGGATCCACACATCCGCGTTCTCGATCACTTCCGAGTCGCGCATCGTGATCACACGAGCTCCCCGTAGCACCAGGCTGCCGCGAGGATCATCGCGCGGCACCTCGACGACGGCGGGAAATGAATCAATGCCCCGCTTGGGAACATCAGCATTCCAACTCGGGCTGCTGGCGGCGTTGAGCCTGATATCGGCGAACGCGCGACGATAGAACGTCGAGCCCACTGCCCAGGTGACCGACTTGCCATCACGACTCCACTCGATGAAGTCCGCGCCTACGTCGGTGATGCGTCGATGCTCGCGACCGGGATTCAACAAATCGACCGTCTCTTCCGGCCTCGGCGCGGCAACGACGTGAGCTTGCTGAGCAATGATGGCCAGCACCCACTTGCCGTCGGGACTCAATCGGCTGTCATCGACTTGAGCCAGACTCTCGGCGAAGTACCAGTTCGGCCCCTGCACATTCACCGCGGGTTTGATCTCGCCGCTAACGAGGTCAATGCTGCTCAAGCCCGCGGCTTGTCGCACATACACCAGATTCGGGCCGGCCGCGAAATGTGGCTTGCCGCCGAACGTACCGGTCGCGACGATCTTCTCGACGCCGCCCACGACGGGCAACGAGATCAGTGCGGCGTCCCGAACGTGCTGACCGAACTCCATCGAGCTGCGTAAGCGCGCGTCGTTCTCCGATCGCACGACCAGCACCGAACTACCGTCGGGCGTGAAGACCGGATGTGAGTAATAGCCGGCAACCGTTGTGACTGGTCGCGGCGTGCCGCCGTTCGCGTCGGCAATCCACACCTGGCCGGCCTGTTTCGCGGTCCAGGTGATGAAGGTGATGTGCTTGCCATCCGGCGACCAGCTGGGATGAAACTCAGGCGTCTCGCTCGAAGTCAGCCGCTTCGGTTTCGCGCCGTGCGTGAGCGGCATGACGTAGACCTGTCCGAGCGACGAGAACGCCACCTGCTTGCCGTCAGGCGATTGCTCCGGTGTTTGTATCAGACGCGCACGCACGGGCCCGGTTTCTTGTTTGACGGCGACGCGCGTCAACGGACCCAGCTCGACATCGACGGTTGCTGTAAATGGAATGGCGGTGCCCGCGCCGCCATCGATGGGTTGTTTCTCCAGCTTGCCGTTGCGGCTGAGAATCACCGCCCGGCCGTCGCGGGTGAATGCATAGCGCGGCACGAGGTCCTGCCAGCTCTGCGCATGAATCTGGTCATGCTCGATCGGGAACGCCAGCCAGCGATCTTCGTTGGTTGCCAGGTTGCGCAGTCGCAGACCGGTCTGGCCTTCGAAGCGCGTGGCGTAGGCCAGCAGCTTGCCGTCTGGCGACAGCGCGGGACGGAAGTATGCGCCAGTCGCTCGCCCCCGCCCGGCCGCTGTCGGCACGAGGACGGTTTCGGTGCCATTCTCTATGTCACGACGAACCAGCGACCAGTCGCTGACCTTGTGATCGTCCGAGGTCCCGTTGCGACGAGCGAAGTAAATGTATTTGCCGTCCGGCGAGGCGACGGCGCCGAGCGAGCTTTGACCTTTGTCGCGCGGCTGGCCGGGCGCCTTGATCGGCACGATCAATGTTTCGGTGCCGTCCAAATCGTAGCGCCAGAGCTGATAGCTGTCGGCACTCCACAGGAAACGGCTCACATAGATCGACTTGCCATCGGCGCTCCATGCCGGCGACACGAGCACACTATCGTCGCCGCCCAGACTGACCTGGCGAGCGTCGGAGCCATCCGGCCGCATGATCCAGACATTCTCCGCGCCGGAGCGATCGCTCACGAACGCGATCCACGCGCCGTCGGGTGAATAGGTGGGCTGCGTGTCGAACGCCATGCCGCGCGTGATCGCGGTGGCTTTTCCGCCGCCCGCATCCAGGGTGTAAATGTCACCCAGCAAATCGAACACGATGCGATCGCCGACCGGCGCCACGTCGACGGACAACCAGGTGCCTTCGTCGGTATCGAATTTGATTTGCCGCGTCGACTGCAGCGGCAGCGTTTGACCCGCTGGCTGCCTGGGCCGGAGCAGGTTGGATGCGGCGCCCGCTTCGGACACCATGCCCTGGGCGAGCATGGGGAACATCATTTCGTCTTCATGCGCCGGCGCCGCGAGCGACAGCAATGCCAGGCAGAAGCCAACAGCGGCAGCCTTCACAGGCTCTTTCATGCGCAACGTCCGCCAGCGAATATTCCGAAGCCTATTGTGAGCGCCCCCGCGTCGGGAGAGAAGCGGCCGCCGCGAAGTACGGCGGCCGCATGGCATCGAAGTTAGAAGTCGAGCGAGGCCGAGATCACGAACGTGCGCGGCGAGCCGAGCACGAGGTAGTTCGACCCGGCCGAGCCACCTACCGACGCCCAATAGTTCTTGTCGGTGACGTTATCGACGCGGGCACGGAACGTCAGGGTCTTGGTCGCGTCCAGCATCCACTGGTAGCGCGCACCCAGATCCAGACGCGTCCACGATGGGATGCTCAGCGAGTTCGCCGCATTCGCTTCCTGCGAGCCGGTGTAGACGACGCGACCGTCGACGCTCAAGCCGCTCAGCTTGGGCACATCCCATTCGACACCGGCATTCGCCTGAATTTCGGGCACGCCGATGACCGTGTTGCCTTCGTTCACACCGAACTGCGTCTTGCGGTATTCGGTGTCGAGATAGGTCACGCCGCCGAGCACACGCAGGCTTTCCGCCGCTTGGCCGTACACGCTGAACTCGATGCCCTGGTTGAGCTGCTCACCATCGTCGCGCACCACATTGCCAGCGAGAATCGCGCTCGGCTGATTCACGCGGAACAGTGCCAACGTGCCGCCGATCGTGCCGCCGTCGTACTTGGCGCCCACTTCGTACTGTGTCGATACGAAGGGATCCAGCGCCTGACCGCCATTGATGGGCGTCACCACGCCGCTCGGCGTGCTGATGGTGGTCGCCACTGCAGTTCCCTGTAGCAGGCCTTCGGCGTAGTTCGCGTACAGCGAGAACTGATCGGCGATCTTGAACACGACCGCAGCGACTGGCGTCACGACGCTCTCGTCATAACCGCAAACACGCGCACCGCCCGACGTGGGCGTCGTGCAATTCTCGGCGCCGGTGTTGTAGTTGAAGGTGTGCTGCTCCATCACCTGGTAGCGCGCACCCAGCGTCACCAACAGACGATCGTCGGCGAACGACAGCGTGTCGGCGGCCGCGACGCTCTTCGTCGTGATCTCGGTGGTGGTACGCGGATGAGAGATCACGCCGCCGAAGAACGTGCCGGCCGGGAGCGGGGCCTGCACCGGATTGACCAGATCGGTGACGATGCTGGTGGTCGGCAGCGCCATGACATAGGCGTTCTTCGAATCCAGATCGTAGTACGAGCCCGACACGCTGACCCGATGGCCGACCGGGCCGGTGTCGAATTCGAAACGAACGCCGGTATCGCCGGTGAGCACCAGATCTTCGCGGTAATTCTCGAACAGATACGTGGTGACGCGATTCGGCAGCGCAGGCGTCGGGCTGAACGTCGGATTCGCGAGCGCGTTGTGCTCTTCGCTGTCACGCAAACCCACGGCGGCCCACACGTCGATCTTGTCGGTGATGTCGTATTCGCCACGCGCCACGCCGAAGAAGTCCTTCTCGCCGCTGTAGGTCCAGTGCTGCGCGTAGTTCTTCGACGCATCGGGCACGCGCGGAATGGCGGTGGTCGACGGCGTCACGCTCGGGCGAGGCGCGTCGATGTTGTGATCCTGCCAGCCGAAGTCGGCCGAGAAGCGCGCCTTGTCGCCACGATAGTCGACGCCGAGCGAGAACATCGTGAGCTGACGTTCCTGATCTTCGATGGACATTTCACCGTCGCGACGCACGGCGTTGGCGCGAATGCCGAAGCTGTCGTCGCCACCGAAGCGACGCCCGAAGTCGGCGGCGGCGTAGCCCTGGCCAGCGTTTTCGTAGCCCAAGGTCACGCGATTCAGATCCTGGTCGGGCGCGCGCTTCGGCACCAGATTGAACGAGCCGCCGACGCCGCTGCCGTTCGGCGCGGCACCGTTGAGGAAGCTGTTGGCGCCACGGAACACTTCGACGCGTTCCAGAAATTCAGCGGCGACATACTGACGCGGCAGCAAACCATACAAACCGTTGTAGCCCATATCGTCGGAGTACACGGGGAACCCGCGCACCACGTAGAGCTCCTGGAAGTTGCCGAAGCCCCGAGCGACGCGCACGCCGGGATCGCTCTGGACCACGTCGGCGACGCTGCGCGCCTGCAGGTTGCGCATGAATTCGGCGGTGAAGTTGGTGCTGTTGAACGGCGTATCCATCACGTCGAGGTTGCCGAACAAACCGACGCGTCCACCGCGCGCCACCTGGCCGCCGGCGTAATCGGGCGGCAGCGACACTTGCGAGCCCGTGACGATCACGTAATCGAGAATTTCATCGCCCGCGGACCTGGCCGGCTCGGCGGTCTGGGCGGAAACGGTCTGGGCAGCGATGAGACAGGCGATCACGCTGCTCGAGAGCAACAAGGAACGGCGGGCCGGCATGGGAGTGACTCCTCTTGAGGGGAAGGCCAGGTCAGCGCGCGGGACCAGCCGCGCCACATGCCGCAGATTAGGAGGACTGTGAACTGGATCAAGTTATAAGGATATGAGTGCGGCGGCATGCACCGGCGCCGCGCGCGTCACGGGCGAGCGACCCCCTTTCAGGTGCCCGGAACGCTGCATTCTGAGAGGCACGTCGTGATCGGCAAGGGGAATCCCGTAGTTTGCGGGCTCAATCCCGCCCCGCCCGGACCGACATAGGGACTAACCCATCTTGGTCTGCGTACTCCGCGATGACAGCCGTCCCGCCCCGCTCCGCGATGCATGAGACTCACGTCCGCGCTGACCGCCTGATGGTCGGCGTGCTCGCCGGTCTGTCGATCCTGACCTTCGCGCTGGCCCCGAAATACGATACCTGGCAGTGGGCGTTCCTGGTTGGCGTGCCCGCCGCGCTGATCCCGGGCGCGTTTGCGTTCATCTATCCCGGCTCGTTGCTGACCCGCATGAGCGTGGCGACGTCGCTGATGGTCTTTTCCGCGCTCAACATCCATCAGGCGTATGGCCTGACTGAATTGCACTTCGGCATTTTCGTGCTGCTCGCGTTCCTGCTGTGCTATCGCGACTGGCGCCCCGTGGTCATGGCCGCCGGTGTCGCGGCGGTTCATCACCTGTCGTTCTACTATTTTCAGGAGCTGGGCTACGGCGTGATGTGCTTCACCAAGCCGAGCTTCGGCATCGTGTTGACGCACGCGTCGTATGTGATTGCCGAGACCGTCGTGCTCTCCTATCTCGCGCATCTGTTGCGCGCCGAGAGTCTGCAAGCAGCGGAACTGCAGCGGCTCGTGGAAAGCATGGACCGCCAGGGAACCATCGATCTGCGTGAGTCTGACGATGTGGCGGTCAGCACGGCTGGCCGTGCGTTGACCGACGTGATCACTCGTTTGCGCGACACTATCGCCGCACTGGCCAATGGCACGCAGCTCGTCGCCAGTACCGCGCGTGAAAGCGCGAACGACAGCGAAGAATTGGCCGATCGCAACCGAACCCAGATCGAAGCATTGTCCGAGACCGGCAGCGCCGTCCGGCAGCTGGGCGACATCGTGACTCGTAACGCCGAGCAGGCCCGCGAGGCGAACCGGCTCGTGGATTCGGCGGTCACGATCGCGGCCAAGGGCGGCGATGTGGTGTCGCGCGTCGTGACGACCATGGGCGAGATCAGCGGCTCGTCGCGCAAGATCGTGGACATCATCAGTGTCATCGACGAGATCGCGTTCCAGACCAACCTGCTCGCATTGAACGCGGCGGTCGAAGCGGCGCGCGCCGGCGAACATGGCCGCGGCTTCGCTGTCGTCGCCTCCGAAGTGCGCAATCTCGCTCAGCGCAGCGCCACTGCCGCCAAGGAGATCAAGCAGCTCATCGAGAACTCCGTCGACAACGTCAATGCCGGCAGCACGCTGGTCGACGAGGCCGGCGCCACGATGACCGAGCTGGTCGCGGGCGTGCGTGGCATCGCGAGCATCATGGACAAGCTGCAAGCCTCGTTCGCTCATGAAACGGGCGGGCTGCGGCAGGTTGACCAGTCATTGCAAAAGATGGACGCGATGACCCAGAGCAACGGCGAGCTGGTGCGCTCCATGGCCGCCACCGCCGGCAATCTCAAGGAGCGCGGCGAGGAACTGAGCGCCGCCATTGGCGTATTCGATGTTGGCAACCCACCGGTGCAAGGACATGCAGCAGCCTTCGAAACGGAACAAACATTCGAGCGCCACTCGCTCGCGGCCTGAGTTCCGCGGCGATTTGTGCGCTGCTTCGCACTCGGATCGGGATCCGCCTCACAGAAACGGTGAGCGAATTAACGCTCGGGCTCGTCGGGGGAGTACCGTAGGCGCATCTCACATAACAACGTCGTTACCATGAGCGCCTCGCCCGATTTTTCGCCGCCACGCCGCGTCCTGATCGTGGATGCCGATGAAGGCATGCGCGAGTCGGCGTCTGCGCTGCTGAAGCTCCAGGGCTTCGAAGTGGCCGCCGCGGCCGACGGCATTGAAGCGCTCACGATGTTTGCTCGTGAGTGGTTTCCAGTCGTGGTCACCGACAGCGCGGTGCCAGCGGTCGATGGCATCGAGTTCGTCGCTCGCCTGCGCATTCTGTCGCTCGCGCCTGTCTACATCATCATGCTCACCGACGTCTCGGACGTCCGCTTTCAAGAGCAGGGCTATTGCATGGGTGTGGACCAGTACCTGATGCGCGCGAACGCGCTCGGCGAACTGGTCGGTCGGGTGCAAGCGGGCGTAACGGCGATTCGTCGTCGTCAGTCTTCACGGACCGGTCGCGGGCATGAGCCGGCTACGGTCGATCTCGAGAATGGCGCGCACACCGCACGTCATCTCGTGGGCCGACTTCGTGCGGAGATCGTTCAATCGGGACGTTCCAAGAAAACCTTGCAGCTGCTGAGCATCGGCCTCGACGCGGCCGACGCCGCCGCATTCAATCAACACACAACGACAGGCTCCGTTTCAGACACACTCCTCGGCGCCGCGCACGACGCCATGCGAAAGAAGCTGGATTGGGTCGTACGCCTGCCCGCCCCGGCGAATACCTGTCGCCTGGTCGTCGTCATGCCGGAGAGCGGCCCGAGCGAGGTCAGCGCCATGGAACAAACGATTCGCAATGCCTTCGTCCACTGGGGCCTGAGCTCGGCGGCTAACGGCATTCGCCTCTCTCTCGGCCTGGCGTTCTTCGCCGGCGACGAAGATGGTCCCGCCGCGCTCGAACTCCTCGGCCAGGCTGAGCGAAGCCGTCGGAGCAACGATGCGATGTCGAAGTCGGCAGCAACTCGCTCGACCCCGGAATCGATTCCGGCGCAAGACGCGGCCTGACCGCAACTTCAAGTCCCGCAGAACGTTTTGTACTTCTCGTCCGACGGTGGTGGCGGCTGGGTGTATTCGGCCGCGTCCGGCTGTCGATCGTACGGGCGCTGCACGATGCTTAGTAAGCGATGGAACGGTTGCATGTCGCCCGCCGTTGCGGCTTGCAGCGCTGCTTCGACGAGATGATTGCGAGGGATGAATTCGGGACTGGCGAGGCGCATCGTTTCGGCTCGTTCCGCGGGGGATTGCGGATCGAGTACCAGTCGTGCGCGCCAGGCTTGGAGCCAGCCGTCGATATCCGCGGGCGTAGTGAACATCTCTCGGAGTGCGCCGTCGTCGCTTTCGCCTTGAGCGGCTCGCGATAGATTGCTGAACGTCAGTGTGAAATCAGCCTGTGCCTTCTGCATGGCCGCGAGCAGAAGAGAGATCAGGTCGGCGTCGCCGTCTTCGGCGGAAGTGAGTCCGATCTTTCGGCGCATGTGGTCGAGGAAAGCTGCTTCGAATGGCGCCATGAAGCCTTCGATGACTTCGGTCGCCAGCTCGATGGACTTCGCTTGGTCTGAATCGATGAGCGGTAGTAACGTTTCGGCCAGGCGCGCCAGATTCCATTGCGCGATGCCGGGCTGGTTCGTATAGGAATATCGGCCGCCGAGGTCGATGGAGCTGAAAACCGTTTGGGGATCGTATCGATCCATGAAGGCGCACGGACCGTAATCGATGGTTTCGCCCGACAGTGCCATGTTGTCCGTGTTCATGACCCCGTGAATGAAACCAACACGCATCCAGTCGGCGATCAACGCGGCCTGGCGGGCTGTGATCGCCTTGAGCGCGGCGAGCGCGGGTACGTCGGCGTTTCTGGCTTCCGGATAGTGGCGCTCGATCACGTAGTCCAATAACGCCTTCAGCCCTTCCTGGTCGCCGCGTGCGGCGAAGTATTGAAACGTTCCAACTCGGATGTGACTCGCGGCGACTCGTGTCAGTACTGCACCCGGCAATATTTCTGTTCGATAGACCTGCTCGCCGGTCGTCACGACGGCGAGTGATCGCGTGGTCGGAATACGCAAGGCATGCATTGCCTCGCTGATCAAATACTCACGAAGCATCGGCCCGACAGCCGCACGCCCATCCCCCCCGCGCGAGAACGGTGTGCGACCCGAGCCCTTCAGCTGAACGTCGCGAAGAACGCCGTGGATGTCGCGAATCTCGCCAAGAAGAATAGCCCGCCCGTCCCCGAGCTGCGGCACGAACCCGCCGAATTGATGGCCGGCATACGCCATGGCAATCGGCGTCGAATCCTCCGCCAGTTCATTGCCGGAGAACAAGGCGGCCGCTTGCTGGCTGTCCATGCCAGGGTCTATTCGCAGCTCAGCGGCGAGTTCGCGATTGAAGAGAAGCGTTTCGGGCGCAGCCACCTTCGCCGGCTCTACGCGTGCATAGAAGCGAGGCGGGAGCGTGGCGTAGGTGTGTTCGAAGCCGAGTTTCATGCGTCCATCCTAGCGCGCATGCGTCCTCGCGCCTACGGAGCTGGCTCGTCCGACCGCAACCACGCAGCGAGTCTTTGCAACTCCTCCTCGATCCCCGCACCGGGAAGGACTTCCGATGCCCTAGCGCGAGAGCCCACGATAAATGTGACGACGAGCCGGCGTTGCTTGTCGCACGAAAACTGGACCGACCGGCGCCTCCAATCCCGGTAATCGGGCGATGTCGCGATACCCAGCTGCGCCATCGACCACGTCGGAAAAAGGCCCGTGGCCCACGGCGCGTCCCGCAGGGTCAAGCAGATGGCGGCCAACCGATCCTTCAGTGGCACCAGCGAATACGGTTTCCGGCCCAGATAGGACTCGTGCATGTCGGTCCAAAGCCGCTCGCGATTTTCCATGACTGAGCTCCATTGGCTCGCGCTTCGGGCCATGACGCTACTGAGCCTTACTTATATAGTCCCCATCATGAAATTCTCTCGAATATTTCGCTGGTCCGAATCATGAGCACTACGCTCCCAGCGCTTCTCATCGGGCGCGATCACCGCCACCGAGCGCCTGCTCGAATCGACGCTCATTCAGGATACACTCACCCCCCGAGAACAATTCCGATAACGGGTCGAGCGGCGCATTTCCCGATGAACACCATGCCTTCTCGTGACATGGACGAGCACCAGTACTGGTGGAATGCGCGTTTGCGTGCGCTCGAGAGAATCTTCGGCAAGGCGGACAGCACCGTCGGCCACGCGCCGGTGCCGTTTTCCTTCGGCGCGGCCGAGGGTGGCGCGGCGGACGTTCTGTACTTTCGCAATCATGCGCCCGGGGTGCTCAGTGTCACGGCGGAGTTGATCGGTGCGGAGGGTCAGGCGCGGTCGAGCTTGGGCAACTATGAGTTGGCGATCTGCCATCGAAGCAACGAGACGTGGGGACCGAATCTGATCAGTCGGCTGGCGTATCACACGCTCGAACGGCCGCTCGAGCCGGGAGAGACGATGGACATCGGTCCCATCGCACCGGACGGCTCGGGGATCGCGGCGCTGCTGTTCGAGGAGTACGGTCGTTTCGAGATCGAGGGACGCAAAGCAGGGGTCTTGCTCTGCATTGGCATCACGGAAGAGGAATTGAATTGGTGCCTGCGAGGCCAGTCGGCGGAGATCGTGCAGCACCTGAAAGCGCGATCGATTTTTCCGTTCACCGATTTCGGTCGTCAGTCCGTGGCGGCCAGGAAGAAGTCGTGGTGGTCGTGGTGAGCCGCAGCTGATCGGCAAAGTCCGGGTCGCCGATCGCATCGATCCAGGCACGAGCGAATGACACTTCGTGGGCCTGCATCTCACGCACGAAGCAGGTCCGAGCATGCACTCGCAGAACGTCTTCCGAAGTTCCCTGCGCCATGTACAGCTGCTTCACGCTCGCATCCAGTTCTTCTCGAGAGCGTCCAAGCTCAGCAGCTTGCGTCGATTGCGCCTGACGATGAGTCATGAGCGCGGCACGAAGCATCACCAGACGATCGATTCTCGCCTGCTCCTCAGCGGTGCTGGCCATCGCTAGCGCGATGGCCAGGGCCCGTTCCTCCATATAGCGCTCGTCCGCGCTGGAAAGCTTCATGGGAATTACGAGTGTCGGATGCCGCTGGCCAGACCGGTGGCCCGGCGGCCCTTGGTGAACGGAACGAGCGCCGGCACTTTCTGACGATAGCTCGCGTACTCGGGGAAGGCCCGCGTCAGATCGCGCTCTTCGAACTGGATTGCGATCAGGATGTAAGCGGTGGTCATGACCGCGAACAACAGATGCGCGGCCGTCATCGTCGGCGTGCACCAGAAAGTGAGCAGCCAGCCCACATAGAGCGGATGGCGCACGACTTTGTAGAGACTCGGCGTACGAAACGCGATCTCCGTATAGGGACGGCCGCGAAAATACAACCAGGACTGACGCAAGCCGAACAAATCGAAATGATTGATCAGGAAGGTCGAGAGCAGCAGCAGCACCCAGCCGGCGGCGTACCCGGCGTAGAGCAATTCCTTGCCGAGCGGGCTGTCGACCTGCCAGATCACGGCACCGATGGGTTGCCACAGAGCGAACAGCAGGATCAGGGCGAGGCTGGAGAACAGCACATAAGTGCTGCGCTCGGCGGCGACCGGCACGAATCGGGTCCACCAGCGCTTGAAGGCCGGGCGGGCCATGATGCTGTGCTGAAGCGCGAAAATGGCCAGCAAGCCGATATTCACCGCGATCGCCTGGCCGGTGCCGATGCTGTTGGCGGCGTCGATCGGGTTGGGGATCAGAAAATTGCCCAGGAAGGCAATGGCATATAGAAATGTCGCGAAAAACACGGCGTAACAGGCCACGCCGTACAGCAGAACCAGGGTGCGTTTCATGACTCCTCCAAGGGTTGATTCGATGTGCCTGGAAATTAGCGGGGCGGCGTGAGCACGCTGTTGGCCTGGCCGTGAACGCATCGTGAAATGTCATCACCGCCGCTGGTCGACGTAGCATCGGTCCAGCGGGCGCCGCGAAACAGATGAAGGATGTCCCGAACGCAGGCATCATCCGTCGCAGCAGCGGGGACATTTGTCCCGGCCCGCGAGAAGGCGCGTATGGGGCAGCAGACGATTCGTCAGTCCATCCGGTACGTGAGGTCCAGCGACGGCGTGCGGCTCGCGTGGGCCTCGGCCGGCAACGGCCCGCCCCTGATCAAGGCGGCGAACTGGCTCACCCACCTGCAGTACGATCTGGAAAGCCCGGTCTGGCGCCATTGGCTCGAGTTCTTCGCCGGGCATTTCCGGTTCATTCGTTACGACGAGCGGGGCTGCGGCATGTCGCAGTGGGAAGTGCCGGAGGTCTCGCTGTCGCGCTGGATCGACGATCTGGAAGCAGTGGTCGATGCGGCGCAATGCGACGAGCCGATGACCTTGCTCGGCATCTCACAAGGGGCGTCCGCTTGTATCGCGTATGCAGTTCGTCACCCCGAGCGCGTGTCGCATTTGATTCTTTATGGCGGCTACGCGACGGGTTGGGCGAAACGCGGCGACCCGCAGGGTTTGCGACGTTTCCAGGCGATCGTTGAATTGATCCGCCTCGGCTGGGGTACGGACACCGTCGCATTTCGTCAGGTGTTTACTTCGCGCTTCGTGCCCGACGCCAGTTCGGAGCAGCTCGACTGGTTCAACGAGCTGTGCCGTCGCACCACCACTCCTGAAATTGCCGCGCATCTGATGCTGGCTCGTTCGGAAGTCGACGTTCGCGAGCTGCTGCCGCAATTGCAAGTCCCGACGCTGGTGATTCATCCGGTCGAGGATCAGGTCACGCCGATGAATGCCAGCCGCGAACTGGCGGCTGAAATTCCCAATGCGGAATTCGTGCAGCTCGAATCGCGCAATCATGTGTTGCTCGAGCACGAACCGGCGTGGGCGCAATTCAAAGAGGTCGTGCTGGAATTTACCGGCCGCGCCGGCGCGGCGCGAACTCAGGAAAACAAAAGCGACCGCTTTGCTGAGCTCACGGCTCGCGAGCGCGACGTTTTAGGTGGCGTCGCCAGCGGCCACACCAACGCGCAGATCGCGGACCATCTGCACATCAGCGAGAAGACGGTTAGAAACATCGTGTCGCGGATCTTCGAGAAGCTCGAGGTCGAGTCGCGCACGCAGGCGGCGGTGCTGGCGCGCGATCATGATTTCAAGCCGTGACTCAGCTGCCTGGAAGCGCGCGGTCGGTGGCGCGCCGCTCGCGAGCATCATTGCGGAGCTGGTTGTCTGGTTCGCAGTGGTCGCGGCGTGCGCTGTTTGTTGTCTGATCGAGCAGATCGTTCAGGCGAGCAGGATCTCGCGGACTCGTTGGTATTCCTCCAAACGATCGTAATCCCTCTGCGTCGGGTTGCTGATCCGCGAGAGGTCCATGTTCTCGGCGTTGTCGGCCAGCTTGACCACACGAGCGATGGGATTCGCGGCAGCACGCCTGGCGGCTTCGAGCCTGGTCTCGCCGGGGCGCTTGGTGAGAGCGTCGACGGCTTCCAGAATTTCCTGGCTGAATCCTTCGCTGGCGAGCTGAGCGAGAGTGATGGGCGTGTCCTCGAGGACGTCGTGAAGGATGGCCGCGATTCTTTCGCTCGCGCCGCTCACCCGGAGCATCACCCGGATTGGATGAAGGATGTACGGCTGGCCGGCCTTGTCGAGTTGGCCGGCGTGACCCTCGGCGGCGATGGCGATTGCGCGCTCGAGAGTGGACATGAGTGCCTCAGTCGAGCCGGGCATCGCCCCGGCGGGTTACTGCTTGATCTTCCGCAGCTTCTCGAGCGCCTTGATCTGCGCGGCGGCCATTGCAAGTTCGACCTGCAACTTGGCGGCATCGACCTTGTCGGCGGTATTTTTCAATGCTTCTTCGGCGCGCTGCTTGGCCTGGATGGCGGCGGCTTCGTCGATGTCCTTGGCGCGCAGAGCGGTGTCGGCGAGCACGGTGACGAGGTGGGGCTGGATTTCGATGGCGCCACCGCCGACGAAAAAGAACTGCTCTTCACCGCCCGGCAGCTGCACGCGGACTTCGCCCGGCTTGAGCGTCGTCAGCAACGGCGCGTGACGAGGCGCGATACCGATCTCGCCCATGGCGGCCGGCGCGAAAACCATAGCGGCTTCGCCCGAGAAGATCTGGCCTTCGGCGCTGACGATATCGACGTGAATTGTGGCCATGTCCGCTCTGAATCCGTTGCTTGGGATCGCCAGCGCCGCCGGAAAGGGCGGCGCCCGCGAACCGAATGTTTCTTACTGGAGGGTCTTCGCCTTGGCGACGGCTTCTTCGATGGCGCCGACCATGTAGAACGCCTGCTCGGGCAGGTTGTCGTACTCGCCGTCGAGGATGCCCTTGAAGCCGCGGATGGTGTCCTTGAGCGGGACGATCTTGCCGTCCTGACCGGTGAACACCTTGGCGACGTTGAACGGCTGCGACAGGAAGCGCTGGATCTTACGAGCGCGGGACACGGTGCGCTTGTCGTCTTCCGACAGCTCGTCCATACCCAGAATCGCGATGATGTCCTGCAGTTCCTTGTAGCGCTGGAGCACTGCCTGCACGCCGCGGGCGACGTTGTAGTGCTCTTCGCCGATGACCAGCGGATCGAGCTGACGGCTGGTGGAGTCCAGCGGATCCACGGCCGGGTAGATACCCAGCGACGCGATCTGACGGGACAACACGACGGTCGCGTCCAAGTGCGCGAACGTGGTGGCCGGCGACGGGTCGGTCAAGTCGTCGGCGGGCACGTACACGGCCTGAATCGACGTGATCGAGCCGGTCTTCGTGGAAGTGATGCGCTCCTGGAGCACGCCCATTTCCTCGGCCAGCGTCGGCTGGTAACCCACGGCCGAAGGCATACGGCCGAGCAGCGCGGACACTTCGGTGCCGGCCAGCGTGTAACGGTAGATGTTGTCGATGAACAGCAGCACGTCGCGGCCCTTGCCGGCCTCGTTCTTTTCGTCGCGGAAATATTCGGCCATGGTCAGACCGGTCAGCGCGACGCGCAGGCGGTTGCCTGGCGGCTCGTTCATCTGACCGTACACCATCGCCACCTTGGAGTTGGTGAGGTCGTTGGTGTCGATGACGCCCGACTCGATCATCTCGTGATAGAAGTCGTTACCTTCGCGAGTACGCTCGCCGACGCCGGCGAACACGGACAGACCCGAGTGCTGTTTCGCGATGTTGTTGATGAGCTCGAGCATGTTGACGGTCTTGCCCACGCCGGCGCCGCCGAACAGGCCGACCTTACCGCCCTTGGCGAACGGAATGAGCAGGTCGATCACCTTGATGCCCGTGACCAGCAGGTCCTGGCCGCCGGCTTGCTCGTCGTAAGACGGCGCGGCGCGGTGAATCGGCATCAGCTCCTTGGTCTGCACCGGGCCCTGCTCGTCTTGCGGGGCGCCCAGCACGTCCATGATGCGACCGAGCGTGCCCTTGCCCACCGGCACGGAGATCGGCGCGCCCGTGGCCTTGACCTTCAGGCCGCGCTTCAAACCTTCCGACACGCCCATGGCGATGGTGCGCACGACGCCGTCGCCGAGCTGCTGCTGCACTTCGAGCGTCAGATCGACGTCTTCGAGCTTCAGCGCTTCATACACCTTGGGGATATGGTCGCGCGGGAATTCCACGTCGATGACCGCACCGATGATCTGGACAATCTTGCCGCTTGCCATGTGTCAGTTCCTCAAAAATTCTTTCTTAAACCGCCGCCGCGCCGCCGACGATTTCGCTGATCTCTTTGGTGATCGCCGCCTGGCGAGCCTTGTTGTAGATCAGCTGCAGTTCCTCGATGAGCTTGCCGGCGTTGTCGGTGGCGCTCTTCATCGCGACCATGCGCGCGGCCATTTCGGAAGCGACGTTTTCCACCGCGCCCTGATAGACCTGCGATTCGATGTAGCGCATCAACACGCCCTCGAGCAGCTCGCTCGCGGACGGCTCGTAAATGTAATCCCACAGCTTCTGCAGCTTGTCGCTGTCCTCGGTGACCACCGGCAGCAGCTGGCGCACGACGGGCTTCTGGCTCATCGTGTTGACGAATTCGTTATTGACCAGGAACAGGCGGTCGAGCTTGCCTTCCTGGTACTGGTCCAGCATCACCTTCACGGTACCGATCAGGTCGTTCACGTGCGGGCGGTCGCCCAGGTGCGTGACCGTCGCCAGGGTTTCGACGCCACCGAGCCGGCGGAAGAACTGCACGCCCTTCGAGCCGATCAGGCACACCGACACCTTCTTGCCCTGCTTCTGCCAGTCGCGGATCGCGGCCAGCGTGGCCTTGAACAGGTTGACGTTCAGGCCGCCGCACAGACCGCGATCGGTGGTGATGATGATGAAGCCGACGGCATTCACGTCGCGCTCGATCATGAACGGATGTTTGTAATCCGGATTCGCCAGGCGCAAGTGACCGATCACCGTGCGGATCTTTTCGGCGTACGGGCGGGTGGCGCGCATGCGCTCCTGCGCCTTGCGCATCTTGCTCGCGGCCACCATTTCCATGGCCTTGGTGATCTTTTGCGTGCTCTTGAAGCTCGCAATCTTGATCCGGATCTCTTTTACGCCTGGCATTTACGTTCTCAGTGCGTAGCTCAGTAGCTGCCCGAAGTCGCGAACTCAGAGCAGATCTTCTTCAACGCGGCTTCATTCTCCGGCGACAGCACCGGGTTGCTGTTGATGCCGTCGACGGCCGCCTTGTAGTTGGTCTTGGCGAAGCCCTGCAGGCCCGCTTCGAACGCGCCGATCTTCTTCAGCTCGACCTTGTCCATGTAGCCGTTGTTCACGGCGTAGATGGACAGCGCCATTTCCGCGACCGACATCGGCGCGTACTGCTTCTGCTTCATCAACTCGGTGACGCGCTGACCGCGCTCCAGCGAGCGGCGGGTCGACTCGTCGAGGTCGGAAGCGAACTGCGAGAACGCCGCGAGCTCACGGTACTGCGCGAGGGCGAGACGAATACCGCCGCCCAACTTCGAGATGATCTTGGTCTGCGCGGCGCCACCGACGCGCGACACCGACACGCCCGCGTTCATGGCGGGACGAATGCCGGCGTTGAACAGATCGCCTTCCAGGAAGATCTGGCCGTCGGTGATGGAGATGACGTTGGTCGGCACGAACGCCGTCACGTCACCGGCCTGGGTTTCGATGATGGGCAGACCCGTCAGCGAACCGGTCTTGCCCTTCACGCGGCCGCCGGTGGCCTTCTCGACATACTCTTCGTTGACGCGAGCCGAACGCTCGAGCAGGCGCGAGTGCAGGTAGAACACGTCGCCCGGATACGCTTCGCGGCCCGGCGGACGACGCAGCAGCAGGGAGATCTGGCGATACGCCCACGCCTGCTTGGTCAAGTCGTCATAAATGATCAACGCGTCTTCGCCCTGGTCCATGAAGTACTCGCCCATGGCGCAGCCGGAGTACGGCGCGAGGTACTGCATCGAGGCGGGCGTCGAAGCGGAGGCGGCCACGATGATCGTGTGCTTCATCGCGTCGTGCTCTTCCAGCTTGCGCACCACGTTCGCGATCGAGCTCTGCTTCTGGCCGATGGCGACGTAGATACACTTAATGCCGGAGTTCTTTTGGTTGATGATGGTGTCGATGGCCAGCGCGGTCTTGCCGGTCTGACGGTCGCCGATGATCAGCTCGCGCTGACCGCGGCCGACGGGCACCATCGAGTCGACGGCCTTGTAACCGGTTTGCACCGGCTGGCTGACGGACTTACGGAAGAACACGCCCGGCGCGACGCGCTCGATCGGGGCGTTGCGCACGGCCTGGATCGGCCCCTTGCCGTCGATCGGGTTGCCGAGGGCGTCGACGACGCGACCCAGCAGGCCTTCGCCGACCGGCACTTCGAGAATGCGGCCGGTGGTCTTCACCGTGTCGCCTTCGACGATGTGCTTGTACTCACCCAGCACCACGGCGCCGACCGAGTCCTGCTCCAGGTTCAGCGCGAGGCCGAAGCTGCCGCCGGGGAACTCCAGCATTTCGCCGTACTTCACGTCGGCGAGGCCGTGCACGCGCACGATGCCGTCGGTCACGGTCACTACCGTACCGATGTTCGCTTCTTCGGTGGCGCTCGAGAACTTCTCGATGCGTGACTTGATCAGATCGCTGATTTCAGATGCCTTGATGGCCATGCTCAATCCTCGGTCAATTCGTGTATTCGGGGCGTCAGTGAGTCATCTCGACCGCCAACCGGTCGAGGCGCGCCTTCAGCGATCCATCGATGACGAAATCGCCCGCGCGCACGATGGCGCCACCGATCAGCGATGCGTCGACTTCGAGATGCAAGCGCACTTCGCGCTGCAAACGTTTCTTCAGGGCTGAGGCGAGGCGCTGTTGCTGCGCCTCGTCCAGTGCCACCGCCGAAATCACCTGCACGTCGGCGGTGTTCTCGGCTTCAGCCCGCAACGCCTCGTACATCGAGGCGATTTCCGGCAAGAACGCCAGGCGGCGATTGCTGGCCAGCGTGGCCAGGAAATTGCGGGTCTGCTCGTCCAGATCGCCACCGACGATATCCGCGATCAAACCGGAGAGTTGCTCCGGCGTGACCCGCGGACTCGACAGCAGCGAGGCAACGCGCTCGTCCTGCACCACCGACGAGGCGGTTGCCAGCACCTTGGTCCAGCGTTCCAGCGCGTGATGTTGACGCGCCGACTCGAACGCGGCCTTGGCGTAGGGGCGGGCGATGGTGGCTTTCTCGGCCATTAAAAGTGCTCCGTTTCGCTGTTCTTACTGAAGACTGGGCGCGTCAACCGCGCTCGATCTCCAGCGCCAGCTTGTCGAGCAAGTCGGCGTGGGCCTTGGCATCGATCTCACGACCGAGCAGCTTGCTGGCACCGAACACCGCCAGACCGGCGGCTTCCTTGCGCAACTGCTCACGGGCGCGACCCGATTCCAACGCGGCTTCCTGGCGGGCGCCCGCGACGATGCGCTCGGCTTCCGCCGAGGCTACGCCACGTGCTTCCTCGGCCACTTCGGTCGAGCGGCGATTGGCCTGTTCGACGATCTTCGCGGCGCGCGCATGCGCTTCCTTGATGATGTCGTTGGCCGAGTTCTTGGCTTCCGCCAGGCTCTTCTCGCCTTTCTCGGCAGCCGCGAGACCCTCGGCAATCTTCTTCTGCCGATCTTCGATCGCCGCGATGATGTTCGGCCAGCCGAACTTCATGACCAGCCAGGCCACCGCGAAGAACGCGATACCCTGGACGACGATGGTTATTGTGGGATCCATGCTTACTCCGATTCACTTGTGGCGGCCCCCAGAACGATGAGAACACCGCCTGGCGCCGATCGACCGTGGAACGGCAATCAGCCGCCGAGCTGACCGATGAACGGATTCGCGAAGATCAACAGCAGAGCGATGGCGACGCCGATGATGGGGATCGCGTCCAGCAAGCCGGCGACGATGAACATCTTCGTCTGCAGCATGCCGGTCAGCTCCGGCTGACGAGCCGAGCCTTCCAGGAACTTGCCGCCGAGCAACGCGAAGCCAATCGCGGTGCCAAGCGCGCCGAGGCCGATGAGCAGACCCGCGGCAATCACGGTGAAGCTCATGACGTCGGCAATCTGAGTGATGTTCTCCATTTGAATCTCCGGTGCGTGCAGTAAAACTAGTTAGTAATCGGACAATCGAAACGAATCAGTGATGCTCGGCGGCCATGCTGAGGTACACGATGGTCAGCATCATGAAAATGAATGCTTGCAGCGTGATGATCAGGATATGGAACGCGGTCCAGACGAAGCCGGCCACGAACTGCAGCGGCGCCATGACGTAGGTCATGCCGCTGGACAGGCTCGCACCGAGCGTCATGCAGGCGATCAGGATGAAGATCAGCTCGCCAGCATACATGTTGCCGAACAGTCGCAGTGCCAGCGAAATCGGGCGCACTGCTTCTTCGATCAGGCGCAGCAGCAGGTTGGCCGGCGCCAGCAGGATCTTGCCGATGGTGTTCGGCGCATGGAACGGGGCCGTCAGCATCTCGCCGAAGAACGTGCCGAGGCCCTTGTGCTTGACGCCGAAGTATTGGATCAACAGGAACACGGTCAGCGACATGGCCAACGTGGTGTTGAGGTCGGCCGTCGGCACCACGCGCAGGTAAGGAACGTGCGCCGCGCCCGCCAGCGCCGGCAGCCAGTCCACCGGGATCATGTCCAGGAAGTTCATCAGGAACGTCAGGCAGAAGATGGTCAGCGCCAGCGGCGCGATCAGCTTGCTCTTGCCATGAAAGGTTTCTTTCACCGAGGTGTCGACGAACTCGACGACCATCTCGATGAAGCATTGGAATTTGCCGGGAACGCCGGTGGTCGCGCGCCGCGCCACCCGCAGGAACAGCCACAGGAAGATAGCCGCGCACAGCAGCTTGAAGAAGATGCTGTCGAGGTGCAGCACCATGAACCGGCCTTCACCAACCGGCATCTCCAAATGATGGAGATGGTGCTTGATGTAATCGGTCATGGTCTCCGGACCACCATGCTCAGCCATCAACCCCACCTCACCTAAAACGACTATTTGAAGATTCCCATCGCAACCCAGAACCCGCACTGACTGGCCACCAGGCCGATCAGCAGGGGCAGCGGTTCCATGCCGCCGCGGGTCAATGCCAGCGCAAACGCGCCGACCACCCAAATCCACTTCAACACTTCACCCGCGAAGAACCCGCGCGCCGCGCTGGCCGCCGGCCAGTCTGTGGCGAACAACCGCCATGCGAACACGAGAGTCCCCAACGCGATGATCAGACCGCCCGCGACCGCCGAGCGGGCCGCGTTCCAGCCGCTCAACATCAAAAACACGAGTGCTGCCAGACCCGTGCATGCCAGCTGTGTCGCGGCGAATTTCAACGCCAGGCGCTTGCCGCGCACGCGCACGGTATCAGACACGTATTGGATTACCGCCCGGCTGGAAACGGCGCCGAATTATACGCAGCGTTTTGCAGTGCTACAAGGAAGATCCAGCCTGTCTTGTCGCGAATTATGACTATTGGCCTGCGCTGTCGCCGTGCAGTGGTGACTTTTCGCGCTGACGTCTTGACATCAGCGGTCATCTACACCTCTTTGGCTCGTCACGGATCAGGCCAGATTTACAACTTGTATCGGAGCTTGATCAGGAACTGATCCGCGTCCCGGACCTCGGTCATATCGCGAAACAACTCGCTCACGCCGCGCTCGTCATCGTCGATGAAATTGTAGCCGCCGCGCGCGTAAACCAGAAACAGTTCGGACATGGGACCGATCTCGTACCGATACCGGATCTGCAGACCGAGATTGTTGACGGTGAAGGGCGCGACCGCATCGCTGGTCCGCATCAGGTTGCCCGCCGGATCCGTGCGATAAGCGCGCCGAAGCTCGGCATCGATGCCGATCCATTGCCATTTCACGCGCAACTCGTGGCGCGGCGCGGGAATCCAGTCCAGGCGGAAGTCGTAGTCGAGTCGCTCGGCGCGATAGGAGCCGAACAGATTGCCTTCTTCCCAGAGCAGCCAGTCCGAGGAGTACTGCGGCAACAGATCCACCCGCAAGGTCAGCTTCTCGGTGGGATACCAGGCGGCCAGGAATTGCACCCAGCCCGAGTAATCCTTCACACCCTGCTGGAACGCATACAGGCCCAACGTGAATTGCCAGTCGCCATAGCGCGGCGTGGTGATATCCATGTAGGCGGACACGCGATCGTCCAATCGCACCGGACCGTTGCCGCGTGAAAGCATATCGTCCACACCGCTGGTGACGTAGCGCAGTTCCTCGAATGCTTTCCACGCGCTCGCGTAACTCACATCGCGCGACAATGCGAAGCGCGATTGCAAACGTTGCCCGTCCGTGTTCTCGCGGTAGAACGTATAGAGTCGCTGCGTTTCACCGCTCACGCGTCCGCCGTCGCTGGCAACCCGATAGTTCGTTTCCCACTCGATCTGCTTGAGCGCGTTACGTTCCATGTAACCGAGATCGTTCATGTCGAACGTGTCGTCGATGTACAGCAGCTTCAACGTATGCGTCAGCGGCGAGCTGCGATTGAAGTCGGCCTGCAACCACGACTCGTAACCGTGCGTGTTCACTTCGGAGCGACGGACCTCAGTGCCGCGTGCCAGACTCATGTTCATGATATTCATGCCGCTCGTGCCGATGTCGGAGCGGATGACCTGACCGCTGATGCGCCAGTCCTCACTGGGCGCGAGCTCATAGTCGACGGCGTTCACCAGGGCGTCGCGATCCAGAGCGGGTCGATCCGCCCAGGTGCCGAGATAGCCGATGCGCGCATGTTCCATTGGCAAAGCAACGCGAGTGGCCGCGAACAGGCGACCGGGGCCGTCGTGATACTCGTCTTCCTGCGCGACGAAGCCGCCATAGACCACCTGGCCTGCCGTGCCGGTGAGCTTCAGCGCCGCATCGATATCCGCTGAAGCGGACCGGCCATCGTCGGTGGCCGCGCCGATGCGTCGCGTGTAAACGAGCTGTCCGTTCGCCGGCGTGCGCAGATCGAAGATGCCCTGGTTCTCGCTGAAGAACGGCCGCTTGTCGGTGAACACGGTTTCCACCGCCGAGAAATCCACCACCAGCTCGTCGCTCTCCACCTGCCCGAAGTCGGGATTGAGCGTCGCCGACAGCCACAGGCTCGGCGAGGCTTTCCAATTGATGTCGGCGCCGGCTTTGAAGCGTGTGCGGTCGTCGATGAAATCGGCGATCGCGGTCCCGTACGGCACGATGTCCAGGTTGGTGACCGGCGCATGCTGCGAGATCTTCATGCGCTGGAAGTCGGACAGAAACACCGCCGCTTCGCTGGTGATGCCCGGGCAGGAATAACGTTCGCCACGCTCGAACAGATAGCGCGTGCCATACACGCCGATGGTGCGCGTGTCGGCCCGCGAGTCGCGCATACTGATGCTGGACCAGGGAATGAAGATCTCGACGAACCATTGCTGCTCGGTTTCGTACACGGCGTGCTGCCAGGCGCCGTCCCAGTCGCGATCGAATTTGTTTTGATTGGTGATCAGGCCGTCGCGAATGCCGCCGCCCAGGCCGACGGTGAATTCGTAACCGATCTGCGCGTTGGCGTCGAAGTCCACCATCAGCGAGACGGTGTCGCCGATCAAACGCTCCGAGTCGCGCGGCGTGCGCGGCTTGATGCGTCGTTCGCCGGGCGGTTGATCGAGAATGAAGGCCGCGGCCAGTCCACGCTCGGTGGAAAGAATGTGCAGCTCGTTGCCGTAGCGGGGCTCATCGCGCGCGAACGGCAAGGTACGTTGCCAGTCCTTGCAGCTGATCGCGCTCTGCCACTCCGGCTCGTCGATGTGGCCGTCGATCACCAGTTCGGCGTGCGCGGCCCCACAACAGACCGTGATGAATGCCAGCAGCAGCAACGCACACGAAATTGTAGCGATCGGGGTGCGCGGCGCCGCGCCGTTCAGCACTGGCGCCGTTCGCATCTTGAACGGACCTCCGGCCAGCAGACTTCCCTGAAACGCCGAATCATGACCTTACCTGGTACTGCGTTGGCGGGCTTGAGCGGGCTCCGACCCTAGCGGATGTGCTCGAGAATGCCGTCGAGCTCTTCCAGCGTGTGATAGCTGATCACCAGCTTGCCCTTGCCGGAGGAGGCATGCTGGACCTGCACTTTGGCGCCGAGCTTCTCGCTCAGGTCCGCCTCCAGTTTGCGGATATTCGGATCGGGTCGCGACGCGGCTTCATGCGAGCTCGCCGCCGGCTGCGACGCCAATCGTTTCACCAGCGCTTCGGTCTCACGAACCGACAGCTTCTGCTTCGCGACCTGCGAGGCCAGCTCGGCCTGCTGACGTTTGTTTTCGATCGTGAGCAACGCGCGCGCATGACCCATGTCCAGCTCGCGATGCTCGACCAGCCTGCTCGCGTCTTCGCCCAGCTCGAGCAGGCGCAGGAGATTGCTCACCGCGGAGCGCGAACGACCGACGGCTTCGGCCGCCGTCGCATGCGTCATCTCGAATTCAGTGATCAGGCGTTGCAGGGCGCGCGCCTCTTCCATCGCATTCAGATTTTCGCGCTGGATGTTTTCGATGAGCGCCATGGCGATGGCGGCTTCATCGGGCACGCGGCGAATGACCGCCGGAATCTCATGCAGGCCCGCGAGCTGCGCCGCGCGCCAGCGACGCTCGCCGGCGATGATTTCGTAATGCTGCTCGGCCGGGTTGTCGGACGGATTGTTTGCGTACGACCCATCGGCATTGATCGGACGCACGACGATGGGCTGCACCACGCCTTGCGCTTTGATCGAATCGGCCAGCTCCTGCAATGTTTCCTGCCGCAGATCGATACGCGGCTGGTACTTGCCCCGCTGTAACAAATCCACCGGCAGTTTGCGCAACTCCTCATCGACCGGACGTAGCGCCGTCACCACGGCAGCGGTAGCGGGAGACACAGCCGCCGCGGCGGGCTGCCCGAGCAGGGCACCGAGCCCACGGCTGAGACGGGGTTGTTTAGTCGCCATTGTCATGGTTCGTCACTATGACGCGACCGCGTTAGCGGCAGGCGGCGCCACATTGAATGTTTCTTCCTCTCGACGAATCATTTCGCCGGCCAGCGCCAGATAGGCGAGCGCGCCGCGCGATTCTTTATCGTAGTGCAATGCCGGCTTGCCGAAGCTGGGGGCTTCCGCGAGCCGCACGTTGCGGGGAATGATGGAGCGGAACACCTTGTCGCCGAAGTGCTCGATCAGCTGCGCCGACACTTCGTTCGCCAGATTGTTACGCGGGTCGTACATGGTGCGCAGGATGCCGCCGATCTCGAGCTTGGGATTGGGACCGGCCTTGATCTGTTCGATCGTGTTGACCAAAGCGGTGAGCCCCTCCAGCGCGTAATACTCACATTGCATCGGGATCAGCACGCCTTCGGCCGCGACCAGTGCGTTCACCGTCAGCATGTTCAGCGCCGGCGGGCAATCGATCAGCACGATGTCGAACTGATCCATGACCGGCTGCAGGGCGTCCCGCAGGCGGGACTCGCAACCGGGCTTGCCCATCATCTCGACGTCGGCCGCCACCAGATCCTGGTTGGCCGGCATCACTTTGAAATCCGCGTACTCCACCGGCAGCATCGCCGACGCCGCATCGCTCTCACCGAGCAGCACATCGGTCGTTGACCGCTCTACGGCGCGCTTGTCGATGCCGCAGCCCATGGTGGCATTGCCCTGCGGATCGATATCGATCAACAGCACGCGCCGCTTGGTCGCCGCCAGCGATGCGGCCAGATTGACGCTCGTCGTGGTCTTGCCGACGCCGCCTTTCTGGTTGGTGATGGCGAGAATGCGATGCATGGATGTTTGAATGGGACCAGTCCGTTAGTGAGTCACGCAATCGGCACAACGCTGATTCTGCTACTGAACTCGAGGGCAGGAACGCCAGGTCGCAGCGCTAGGGCCGGTCGTGGCTGCGGCAGATTTCCACAAGATGCCGCTCTTCGTCCAGAGTGGGCACGTTAAGTCGATGGACCGCCGCGAGTTTCCAGCCACTGGGCAACTTGCCGAGCTCGGCCTCGGGGTGCCGGCCCTTCATCGCCAGCAGTCGCCCGCCGCCGACAACCAGATGGCCGGCCCATTTCACGAATTGCTCTACCGGGCCGACGGCGCGCGACAACACGATATCGAATCGTTGCGCCGGGCGGAAATTTTCCGCTCGGGTATGCACGGTTTGCACATTGGGCAACTCCAGCAACCCAGCGGTGTGATCTATGAACTTGAGCTTCTTGGCGGTGGAGTCCAGCAGCACGAACTGCTTGGTGGGATTCACGATCGCCAGCGGCATGCCGGGAAAACCCGCGCCGGTGCCTACATCGAGCACCCGCTCGCCCTGCACGAACGGCTGCACGGACAGGCTGTCCAGCAAATGCTTGGTGATCTGCGCGCCGCGCTCTTTGATCGCGGTCAAATTCATGCGCTGATTCCAGTCGTCCAGCTCGTCGAGCAGACGGATCAGCTGTTGCGCCTGAAGCTCGCTCAGCTCGATACCCAGCTGAGCCGCACCGGCAATGAGAGTGGGATCGCTCATGCGCCGCCGCTCAGCCCGCGATGCGCACGACGGTGCGACCGGTCACACCCGCTTTCAAGTAAGCGTCGAACGCGCCCGGCAGTTGCTCGAACGGGATCGTGCTGGTCACGATGCTGTCGAGATGCCGCGGCTTCAGATCGGTCGCGAGCCGCTGCCACACCTGCAAACGCAGCGGTCGCGGCGTGTATACAGAGTTGATGCCGAGCAAATTCACTCCGCGCAAGATGAACGGCATGACGGTGGTCTTCAGCTCGGGGCTGGCGGCCAGACCGATGCTGGCGATGTTGCCCCAGAATTTGACCGTGCGCGTCAGCCAGGTGAGCAATTCGCCGCCGACGTTGTCGATGGCGCCGGCGAACTGCGCTTCTTCCAATGGGCGCTTGCCAGTGTCGATTTGATCTCTGAGCAGCACGCGCGCGGCGCCGATCCGCTGCAAGTAGTCGACGGAAGATTGCTTGCCTGTAACGGCAACGACCTCGTAGCCGCGCGCAGCCAGCATGTCGACGGCGATGCTGCCGACGCCACCCGTCGCGCCTGTTACAACGATCTCGCCGCCCTCCGGCGTTTGTCCGTTCTGTTCCATGCGATGAATGGCGAGCGCGGCGGTGTAACCCGCGGTGCCGAGCGCCATGGCCTGGAACTCATCCAATCCGGCAGGAATCGGCACCACCGAATCGCTTTTCAAGCGGGCGTACTCGGCGTAACCGCCATCGCGCGTCTCGGACAGCTCGCTGCCCGTGACCAGCACTTTCTGGCCGGGCTGAAACTGCGGATCGCTGGAAGAGACCACCTCGCCCGACAGATCGATGCCGCCGACCAGCGGATAACGCCGCAGGATCTTGCCGGCGCCGGTCGCGGCGAGCGCGTCTTTGTAGTTGATGGTGGAGTAGCGGACTTTGACGACGACCTCACCCTCGGCAAGGTCGTTCAGGCCGATCGTCTCCATTCTAGAAACGATCTTGCCGCCTTCCTGATGAATGCGAAACGCGCGAAAGCTCTGCATAACCGGCGGCCTCCGCGCGCTCGTCAAATCGAAAGAATCAACCCGGCAAGCCTACGCTTACTCGGTCTGGCACTTGCCGGTCTTGCGGATCTGATCGGTGGTGCACAGTGCCTGCTGCTTGGAGAAGAAGTCGGCCAGGGCCTGGAAATCCTTTTCGTCCACGCCGCTGATGATGCCGGCCATGATCGGATTCTTGCGCTTGCCGCTCTTGTAGTCCTTGAGCGCGTGCACGATGTAATCGGCCGGCTGGCTGGCCAGCTTCGGATAGTCCGGAGCGACCGTCTTGTTGCCGTCCGCGCCGTGGCAGGCGACGCAGGTCTGCGTGGCCGGCGGCGGCGTGCCGACGACTTCCTTGCTCGGAATGCCGCCGTCCCCGTGCAGGAACGCGGCGATATCGGCCTTCTCTTCATCGGTCAGCGTCGCGGCCTGCGCGTGCATGGTGGGATGCGGACGCTCGCCCTTGGCATAGGCATTCAGCGCACTGACCAGGTATGCCTCGTTCTGGCCGCCCAGTTTTGGCACACGATAGTTGGGGTACGCGTTCTTATAGTCCGGCACGCCATGGCAACCATGGCAGGTATAGGCCAGAACTTTGCCCTTGGCGGCGTCTGCCGCGCTCGCGGTCGACGCGGACACAGCAGCAAGCAAGCCCAGACCGATGACCGTTACCGGGCTCAATCGAAACGTCATAACCCACTCTCTCCGCTTCTTACCGGCGTACTGTTGCCAGAAAATCTTAGGGACCCCGGCCGGCGGGGCGCGGTATGGTACCCGAAAGGACTGTTTCGGGCACTGCCTGGCGGTATACTGCCCCTCAATCCCCCCAGTTTTGCGTGTTCGCCAGAGGTTTTCATGGCCCGTATTACCGTCGAAGACTCGCTCCACAACATCCCGAACCTGTTCCAGCTGGTGCTGGTGGCCGCCCGCCGCGCCCGCAAGCTGGCCAACGGCGCCGAGGCGACGGTGGAGTGGGAGAACGACAAACCGACTGTGGTCGCCCTGCGCGAAATCGCCGCCGGCCACATCGGTCCCGAGATCCTCGAGGAAGCCGAGCAGCGCCCGCAGCCGGAACTGATGCCCGAGCCGGACATGAACGGCATGTCGGGCGAGCTGCGTGCCCCTCATCTCGGCCTCGGAGATTGACGTCGCGCTCGAAAGTCCCCAGCTTTAGCCTATGGACTACGCGTCTTCCATCCTCAACCTGTTACCTACCGGAAGACGCTCGATAGGGGTCAACCAGCTGCTCAATAAGCTGGAGACCTACCTGCCGCCCGCGCAGGTCGACCGGATCCGCGACGCTTACGAATTCGGCGCCGAGGCCCACGAGGGCCAAAAGCGCCTGAGCGGCGAGCCCTACATCGCGCATCCGGTCGCGGTCGCTCACATCCTCGCCGACCTGCACATGGATGCGCCGACCATCGTCGCCGCCATCCTGCACGACGTGATCGAGGACACGCCCACGGCCAAGGACGATATCGCCGAGCGCTTCGGCGCCGATGTCGCGGAACTGGTCGATGGCGTCTCGAAGCTGGATCACATTCAGTTTCGCTCGCGCGCCGAGGCGCAGGCCGAGAGCTTCCGCAAGATGCTGCTCGCCATGGTCCGCGACATTCGCGTGATCATGGTCAAGCTCGCCGACCGCACGCACAACATGCGCACGCTCGGCTCGGTGCCGCCGGCCAAACGCCGCACCGTCGCCCGCGAGACACTCGAGATCTACGCGCCGATCGCCAATCGCCTCGGCATTCACACCGTGAAGTCCGAGCTGGAAGAGCTCGGTTTCAAGGCGCTGTACCCGGGCCGTTATCGCATCATCGAAAAGGCGCTGAAGAAAGCGCGCGGCAATCAGAAGCAGTTCGTCGGCAAGATCGCAGACAACGTGCGCACCGCGCTCGAGAAGGCGCAGGTGAAGGGCCGCGTCGAGGGCCGCGAGAAACATCTCTACAGCATCTATCAGAAGATGCGTCGTAAGCGCGTGCCGCTGGCGTCCATCGTCGACATGTTCGGCTTCCGTATCGTCGTGGACTCGATCGATACCTGTTATCGCGCGCTCGGTGTCGTGCACGGCTTGTATCGACCGATGCCGGGACGCTTCAAGGACTACATCGCGATCCCGCGCATCAACGGCTATCAGTCGCTGCATACGACGCTGTTCGGCCCGAACGGCATGCCCATCGAAGTGCAGATCCGCACCGAGGACATGCATCGCATCGCCGAGTCGGGCATCGCCGCGCATTGGCAATACAAGACCGGCGAGGATTCCTCCGACGCGGGTCGCGCGTATCGCGATCGCGCAAGTGAGTGGCTACAGCACCTGATGGAGATGCCCCATAGCGGCAACTCGGCCGAGGAATTCATGGAGAGCGTCAAGCTCGACCTGTTCCCGGACAAGGTGTACGTGTTCACGCCGCGCGGCGAGATCCGTCGCTTGCCGCGCAATGCCACTGCGGTGGACTTCGCCTATTCCGTGCACACGGACATCGGCAATCACTGCGTGGCCGCGAAAGTGGATCGACGCCTCGTGCCTCTACGCACCCCGCTGCGTAACGGTCAGACGGTGGAGATCATCACCGCGAAGGGCGCGACACCGAATCCCGCCTGGGTGAACTTCGTCGTGACCGCGAAGGCGCGCGCGGCGATTCGTCACTACTTGAAGGGCTTGAAGCACGGCGAGGCGATCGAGCTGGGCAAGCGCATGCTGAGCCAGGCGCTGCAGGACCTGTCGCTGGTGCTGAAGAAGATCCCCGAGGAGCGCCTGCAGGCGGCGGCCGTGGAGCTCAATCTCAAGACGCCGGACGAGCTGTTCGAGAAGATCGGCCTCGGCGAACGGTTGGCCGCCCTGGTCGCACGTCGCTTGTTGCCTGCGGATGGCACTTCGCCAACGGAACCGACCACGCAAGCCGAGCCGCTTGCGATCGCCGGCACCGAAGGCATGGTGGTCAGTTATGCGCGCTGCTGTTTCCCGATCCCGAACGATCCGATCATGGCCTACCTGTCGAGCGGCCGTGGCGTCGTGATCCATCGCGAGGCGTGCGGCAATCTACGCAACTATCGCAAGCAGCCGGACAAGTGGCTCACGGTCACATGGCGCTCCGACGTGGATCGCCTGTTCAATGTGGAAGTGCGCATCGACGTGGCGAATCGCATGGGTGTGCTCGCGGCGATTGCCTCGAATATCGCGACGACCGAGACCAACATCGAACACGTCGCGGTCGACGAGCGCGACGGCGACGCGTCGACGCTGATCTTCGATCTGCAGGTCCGCGACCGTAAGCACCTGGCGCACGTGATCAAGAACCTGCGCAAGATGCCGGAAGTGCTCCGCGTAACGCGCGTCATCGCGTAACATCCTCGCTCCTCGTCAGCAACGGTTGGTTTCATCATGGCGCGCGAAATCATTTCGACTCCGAACGCTCCCAAGGCCATCGGCACCTATTCTCAGGCCGTGAAGGTCGGCAAGACCGTCTACGTGTCCGGCCAGATCGCGCTCGATCCGACCACCGGCGAACTGCAGAACAGCTCGATCGAAGTCGAGATCCGTCGCGTGTTCGACAACCTGAAAGCCATCGTCACCGCGGCCGGCGGCAACTTCTCGCAGGTCACGCGCGCGACTGTGTTCATCCTCGACTTCGGCATCTTCCCGACGTTGAACAAGATCATGGCGGAGTATTTCTCGGAGCCGTATCCATCTCGCGTGACGGTGCAGGTAGCTGCTCTGCCTAAGAATGCGAACGTTGAGATCGACTGTATCGTCGAGCTCGACTAAGAAGGCGTCAGTGGCTCGCGGCGACTGTCGGGGGGAAGTGTTCTCCCGGCACCGCGACACACGCCTGCGCACGCTTCGCTGTCGCGGGCGCCCTGCTGCACATTGCCCTGCTCAGTCCTGCTCCGGGCAAGCCCAGGGTGCACATCCATGTACACCCGCTCGGCGGAGCGAAGCCGTGCTTCGCCGAAAGGCCCCGCCGAGCCCTTGTGGCTGCTATAGGACCGCCATCCCTGGACGGATCCAATTGCCGGGAGAACACTTCCCCCCGACGGCCACCGCCGATGTGTTGGCGGTAACGGCCACCGCTGAAATGTCGGTGACAACTTCCTCCCTCGTGGAAAACCTCTTGGTCCTCTTCGGCGAGAACTGCAGCTACCGTACACTTGCAGTGAATGAGCCCTTCCCCTTCCAACAGCAAACGGCCTCGAGGCGCTGACGTGCCTGCGGCCGCGATGTCGCCGGAGATTCGTCCGGTCACGGCGCTGCGTGGGGTTGGTGATGCGCTCGCGGCCAAGCTGGCGAAGCTGGGCATCACGACGATTCAGGATCTGCTGTTCCTGTTGCCTCTGCGGTACGAAGACCGCACGCAGGTCATTCCTATCGGTTCGTTGAGCCACGGCGATCGCGCCGTCGTCGAAGGCGAAGTGCAGCTTGCGGAAATCGCCTTTCGCGGGCGACGGCAGTTGCTCTGCCGAATCGGCGACGGCTCCGGCTGGCTGACACTCCGCTTCTTCCACTTCAGCAACTCTCAGCACGAGCAAATGACTCGCGGCACCCGGCTGCGGTGCTTCGGTGAAGTGAAACGCGGGCCGAGCGGGCTCGAGATCATTCATCCGGAATATCGACGCGTCGCCAGCGATGCGGTGGCGACGAATGAAGATGTGCTCACGCCCATCTATCCGTTGACCGAGGGCGTACAACAAGGCCGCCTGCGTCAGCTCACGACGATGGCGCTGAGAGAATTCGCGAATCGCAGTGTGCAGGACTGGGTGCCACCGGCCGTGCTCGCGCAATTGCAGCTGCCGCCGCTGAGAGAAGCGCTTCAGTACGTTCATCGCCCGCCGCCGGATGCGGATCTGGAGTTGCTGGCGCTCGGCCAGCATCCGATGCAACGTCGTCTCGCTTTCGAAGAGCTGCTCGCTCATCAGCTGAGCTTGCGACTGCTGCGACGTGAGATTCAGCGCGATCCGGGCTGGCAATTCACCGTCGGCGAGCCGCTGATCGATCGTTTCCTCGCCACACTGCCGTTCAAACCGACCGGCGCGCAGACGCGGGCGTGGCGCGATATCGAGCGTGATCTATCGCAGTCGAGCCCGATGCTTCGTCTGGTTCAAGGTGACGTGGGTTGCGGTAAGACCTTGGTCGCCGCGATGGCGGCCTTGCGCGCGGTTGAAGCGGGCTTTCAAGTTGCGGTGATGGCGCCGACCGAATTGCTCGCCGAGCAACATGCTCGCAATTTCACGAACTGGCTCGAACCGCTCGAGCTCTATCCAGCGTTGATCACCGGCAAACGCACGGCCGCGGCGAGAGCAAGATCGTTGGCGGATCTGGCGTCGGGCGAAGTGAAGCTCGCGATCGGCACGCACGCGTTATTCCAACAGGAAGTGGAGTTTCGACGGCTCGGCCTGGTCATCGTCGACGAACAGCATCGCTTCGGCGTCCATCAACGTTTGCTGCTCAGGGAAAAAGGCCTCGCCTCGGGGCGCTATCCACATCAACTCATCATGACCGCCACGCCGATTCCGCGAACGCTGGCGATGACGGCCTACGCCGATCTGGATGTATCCGTGATCGACGAGCTGCCGCCCGGGCGCACGCCGGTGAAGACGGTCGCGCTGCCCGAGAATCGTCGCGATGAAGTCGTGTTGAGAATTCGCGATGCGTGTCGACAGAAGCGGCAGGCCTATTGGGTGTGCCCACTCATCGAGGAGTCCGATCAGCTGGAGGCGCAGGCGGCTGAAGATACGATGACCGTGTTGACAGAGGCCTTGCAGGAATTGAAGGTCGGGCTGGTTCACGGCCGCATGTCGTCGAAAGAGAAAGATGCGGTCATGGCGCGCTTCAAGGAAGGCGCGATCGATCTGCTGGTCGCGACCACGGTCATCGAGGTCGGCGTCGACGTGCCGAATGCGAGTTTGATGGTCATCGAGAATGCTGAACGCATGGGCCTGGCTCAGCTCCATCAGCTGCGCGGCCGCGTCGGCCGAGGTGCGGCGGAGAGCACGTGTGTGTTGCTGTATCGAACGCCGCTGTCGGAAGTGGCACGTGAGCGTTTGTCCGTCATGCGGGCCACCAATGATGGTTTCGAGATTTCCCGCCGCGACCTGGAACTGCGCGGGCCCGGCGAGCTGCTCGGGACCAAGCAGACCGGCCTGATGCAGATGCGGGTCGCGGAGCTGGTTCGAGACGCGGATTTGCTGCCGAAAGTTCAGGAAGTGGCGGAATTGATGCTCGAGGAAAATGAGGCCAACATAGCGCCGCTGTTACGGCGCTGGATCGGGCAGGGCGAAAGGTTCGGGAAGGTTTAAACGGTTAGGTTCGTGGCAGATTCACAGAACGCGCATCACCCGGATAAGACGCAGCCGCTGGACGCGATGCCAGCCGCGCCGAAGCCGCCGCCTGCGCAAATGGATATGCTGAAGCAGGCCGCGCCTGAAGAACCGAAGCATAGCCACGAGAAGACACAGCCGCTCCACATCATTCCGCCGGCATCGTTAGCGCCGCCGATTCCGGAGGCTGCGAAGACGTCGCCGCCTGAGGCGCACCAGCCGGAAAAGACTCAGCCGATGCATGCGATGCCGCCGGCGTCGCTGCCCCCCGTTTCGCCGCCTGCGCCGACTCAGGCCAAGCGAGGCGCGGATCTGACGCGGCCCCCAGCGACGCCGATTGCGACTGAGCCCACCTCGGCCCGCGGCGAGGCCGCGAAATCACCTTTGCCTCCTGCGGCGACATTGCCGTCATCGCAGACGGACGCGGCGAAGATGTCGCCTGCGCCGCCGCCGTCAACAAGCCAGCCAGGCGCGAAGCCATCGACGTCGTCCGGCGCCGGACCAGCGACACCACCGCCGCGAATTGAGACAGCGAAGGGATCGAAGCCGTCGAGCACGACACCCGCCCGTCAAGCGCTCACGCGACCGCCGGTCACACCGGCACAGCCGAGTGCGACGCCGCCATCGAATGCGCAGTCGTCGCCTCATAACGAGCCGGTGAAGACGCCAACGACATCGCCGGCGCATACAGCTTCGTCGTCTCACAACGAGCCGGTGAAGACGCCAACGACATCGCCGGCTCATACGGCATCGTCGTCTCCCAACGAGCCGGCGAAGACGCCAACGACATCGCCGGCGCATACAGCTTCGTCGTCTCACAACGAGCCGGTGAAGGCGGTGGCGACACCGCCAGCGCATACAGCGTCGTCAGCTCACAGCGAACCGGCGAAGGCGCCAGTGACATCGCCGGCGCATGCGGCATCGTCGTCTCACAGCGAACCGGTAAAGGCGGCCGCGACGCCGGCGCACGCGGCGTCGTCATCTCACACCGAGCCGGCGAAGGCGGCGGCGACGACGTCTGCCTCGAGCTCGGGCTGGGCTGCTCAGGCTGAGGCTGCCAAGACACCGGCGGTGCCGAGGGACTACGTGAAGACGGTCGCGATGATGGCTGCATCGCCGCCGCCATCATCCGCGTCGAGTTCGGCGGCCGCGCCCATCGCCCCGCCTGATATCGAACAACTTCAGCCCAGCCGACCAGGGTCGCCGGTGCGCGATCGCTTTCGGTGGTTGGGTCACAGAATCGCGACCACCGCCTTCGTCGCCGAAGTCCTTCCGGGCGCAGCAGCGAAGTTGAATGCGTACGCCGCGCTGACCAGGCTGAATAAACCGATCGGCATCTGGCTATTGCTATGGCCAGTGCTGTGGGCGCTCTGGCTCTCCTCCGGCGGCAAGCCTGATCCGCACGTATTCATCGTCTTCGTCCTGGGCACCGTGCTCACCCGCTCCGCCGGCTGTGCCATCAACGATTTCGCGGATCGAAACTTCGACGGTCATGTGAAACGAACAAAAGACCGTCCGCTGGTCACAGGCGCCGTCGACCCCATAGAAGCGCTCGCTCTATGCGCAGGACTGGGTCTGATCGCGCTGGGCCTGGCGCTCACCCTCAATCAACGCACGCAGTTGCTGACGATCGCGGGCGGCGTGCTCGTGCTCACCTATCCGTTCTTCAAACGTTTCTTCCCGCTGCCACAGATGTATCTGGGCATCGCATTCACCTGGTCCGTCCCGATGGCATTCACCGCGCAAACGGGAGAATGGCCACCCCGGATGGCGTGGGTGATGTTCATGGCGGGCCTGTTGTGGACGGTTGCGTATGACACGATGTACGCAATGGTGGATCGCGAGGACGACAGGAAGCTCGGCATCCGCTCGAGCGCACTGCTGTTTGGTGACGCCGATCGATTCATCATCGGCATCATGCAACTGATGACCTTGCTGGGCCTGTGGCTGATCGGACGCGAGCTTGAACTGGGCTTGTGGTACGGCTTGGGACTGGCGTTCGCGGCGATGTTCGCTCTGTATGAGCAGCTGTTGATTCGCAAGCGCCGGCCCGAGGATTGTTTCAAGGCGTTCCTGAACAACAACTACTTCGGCATGTCGGTGTTCATCGGCATCCTGCTCGAATACACGTTTCGATGAGAGATGAGATTTGCGCGTCTCCGCCTGCCGCGGGACGTTCGAGTCACTTCCGCTCCGCCCGCGCCACCGCCCACACTTCGATCCACTCCGCGCCCGCCGAGCGCAACAGTTTGGAAATCTCGTTTACGGTACTGCCCGTCGTAACGACATCATCGACAATCGCGACATGCCGCGCGACCAGCGGCCCCGTCAATGCGAACGCATGCTGTGTATTCGTGAGGCGCTCCTTCCGATCCAGCGACGCTTGCTCCTGAGTCTCGCGACGACGCGACACCAAATGACTGTTCAAGGTCAGCCCGAGCGACTTGCACACTGGCAGCGCCAGCTCACGCGCCTGATTGAACCCGCGCTCGCGGTAACGAGCCAGACCGAGCGGCACGGGAATGACCAGCTCCGGCCGGGTCTCACGGCGCGAAAGATGCCGGGCCAACAGCTGCCCCATGACCCGCCCGTAAACCAGCTCGCGTCGATACTTCAGCCCCTGAACCATGCGATCGACCGGAAACGCATAACGAAACGGCGCGACGCAGGCGTCGAACACCGGCGGCTGCTGTAAGCAGCGCCCACACAGCGCGACCTTGGAGCGATTTGACTGCAGAGGCTCGGCGCAATGCTCGCAGGCGTTATCGTTCAGCGGCAGATCGGCGTCGCAACCAGCGCAGAGATCGATTGGCTCGGGGTCCGAACGGTCAGGGCAAGCCGGCAGACCGGCTTGCCCACAAAGCGCGCATTGGGCCGGCCAAAGGCAACGCGCGGCCGCACCCGCCAAGCGCCTGATGGGCCGAATACCAAATTGCCGAGCCCGCACGGCTGCACAGGACCGGCTGATAATGTCGACTGCGGTTCCCAACATCGGTTGACAGGCTTCCCGGCCGCCACGAATACTTCCCGCCAGCATTCGGCCCGGCGGGCCGACCCTGCGTGACGCTCAACGGACAGCATGAAGCCGCCGAGTCGTGCGCAGTTGTCCGAATAAGTGAGGTTTGTCGTGGAAATGACCCGTTCCGAAGCCGTTCGCAACGCTACGCTGGTCGATCGCCTGGGTGCCGTGCGCACCGACTGGACGCTGGACGAGGTGCGCGAGCTGTTCGCGTTGCCGTTCTCCGATCTCATGTATCACGCGCAGCGCGTGCACCGGCTGTACTTCGATCCCAACCAGGTGCAGATCAGCACGCTGCTGTCGATCAAGACCGGCGCCTGCCCGGAAGACTGCTCGTATTGCTCGCAGAGCATTCGCTTCGAGACCGGCCTGAAATCCGAGCCGCTGATGGATCTCGGCGACGTGATGGAAAAGGCGCGCGCGGCGAAGGCGAACGGCGCAACTCGCTTCTGCATGGGTGCGGCGTATCGCAGCCCGAAGCCGAAGCAGCTCGCGCAGATCGTGGAGATGATCAAGGGCGTGCGCGCGATGGGAATGGAAACGTGCGTGACGCTCGGCATGCTGACGCCGGACCAGGCGCATCAGCTGAAGGACGCGGGCCTGGATTACTACAACCACAATCTCGACACGTCCGAGTCCCACTATAAGAAGGTGATCACGACGCGCACCTATCAGGATCGTCTCGACACGCTCGAGGCCGTGCGCAACGCGGGTATCAACGTGTGTTGTGGCGGCATTCTCGGCCTGGGCGAGAAGGAACAGGATCGCGCTGAGCTGCTCCATACGCTGGCGACGCTGCCTCAACATCCGGACAGCGTGCCGATCAATCAGCTCATGCAGGTGCAAGGCACGCCGCTGTACGGCGCGGAGAAGCCGGATGCGCTGGATTTCGTGCGCGTGATTGCAGTCGCGCGGTTGCTGATGCCCAAGGCACATGTGCGCTTGTCGGCCGGTCGCTCCGGCATGAGCGACGAAACGCAGGCGCTGGCATTCCTCGCGGGCGCGAACTCGATTTTCTACGGCGACAAGTTGTTGACGACTGAAAATCCGGAAGAGGACAAGGATCGTCAGCTGTTCGCAAAGCTTGGCATCACGGCCGAGCCGCTGGCCGAGCAGCACAGCGCGCCGAGCTGCTCGCGTCGGCATGAGGATGAGCAGCTCATCGCGAGCTGATGGCGCCGTGGCTCAGCGACACAACACATTTAAGTAATTGTCGTTGCGCGCCGGCCCGGAATGAGCCGCGGTGAGGGGCACGAGCGCAAAGCGCGATATCCTTCGCGCATGCCCGATGAGTATTACCTCGACCCCGCCCGTGTAAGACGTTCTTTCGACCAGGCCGCGAAAACTTACGACGCCGCAGCCGGCGTCGCGACGGAGATCCGCAATCGGTTGCTGGAGCGACTGGACTACGTGAAGGTCCAGCCGAAGGTCGTGCTGGACCTCGGCGCCGGCACGGGTCACGCGAGCAAGGCGCTCAAGCAACGCTATAAAAGTGCCGAGGTCGTCGCGATCGATGTGTCGCCGGCCATGCTGGTCGAGGCCGACAAGCGGCAAGGCTGGCTGCGCCGGTTCCATCGGATCGCCGCCGACGCACACCGGCTCCCCATCAAGGACGGCAGCGCGCAGCTGGTCTTCAGCAACCTGATGCTGGAGTGGTGCCACGATCCCGACGCCGTGTTCCAGGAAATCCGCCGGGTCCTGCAGCCGGGCGGGCTGCTGACTTTCGCCACCCTCGGCCCGGACACTTTGCGCGAATTGCGCGACGGTTGGCGCAAAATCGACGCCCACCCCCACGTTCATCGCTTTATCGACATGCACGACCTGGGGGATGCGCTGATGCGCGCGGGGCTGGCCGAGCCCGTCATGGACACCGAGCGGCTGACCGTAACCTACCCCCACCTCGACGCGTTGCTGTCGGAGCTGACGGCGAGCGGATCGACCAATCTGGCCCATGGCCGGGCGCGCGGACTGACCTCCAAAGGCCAGCTCGATTCGCTCCGGAGCGCCGTCCAGCCGGCCCCAGGGCAGGCCGTACTACCGGTCTCGGTAGAAGTGGTCTACGGTCATGCGTGGGCCGGCGAACTTCGTCCCCGGGCTCGGACCGAGGGCGAATTTCGGGTGCCGGTGACCAGCATCACCGCCCGGAAACGTTAAGTTTTTTGCAATCACTCGGTAATTGCAGCAACGAAGATCTGACGCTTTGACAACAGTATCTACACGATGAATGCTCGGGCCGACCTGCCGCCGCCTCGCCCGACCCCGGACGCCGCTCCCGCGGAACGGGTACTCGAGCTCATGCCACACAGGTCGCTGACTCCCAAGACCGCGCGCATCTTCGTCGCCCTGGTGGCGGCCCCCACCTTCGCCGTCGCTCTGATGTTTACCGCCCAGGGCTTCTGGCCCATCCTGCCGTTCGCCGGCCTGGAAATCGGCCTGCTGGCCTGGGCGGTCCATGCCTCCATGCGTTCAGGGCAGGAGCGGGAAACCATTACTGTCAGCCAGGACTCGGTGATCATCAGACACTGGGACCGGCGCGGCGTGCAGTCATCGGTATTTCCTAGACATTGGTCGAGGGTTACACTCCACGCCCCGCCGGCGGCGCTACATCCCAGCCGACTCATGTTGGAGTCGCGTGGTCACGCCTGCGAGGTGGGCAGGTTTCTCACAGAGGACGAGCGCCGCAGCCTCGCGGTGCGTCTACAGCAGCTGGTGGGGAATATGAACGAAACGCCCGCGCTATGAGGTAGCGCGGCGTTGAACTGCGGGCGCGATGCGCGGACGCGGGCAGAACGAAGCACTTGGGAGCATTAGGGCCAATGAAGATCGTTAAATATGCCGCCGGGATGTTGGGGGCAGCGTTGTTGCCCACCGGGGCGGCGCTGGCGGCATGGGAACTCAACATGCCGGTCGGCGTGACCGAGCTGAGTCGCGACATCCACGGCCTGCACATGATGATCTTCTGGATCTGCGTGCTGATCGCCTGCGCGGTGTTCGGTGTGATGATCTATTCGATCGTGAAGTTCCGTCACTCGCAGGGCGCGGTGCCGGCCAACTTCGATCACAGCACCAAGGCCGAGATCATCTGGACCATCATTCCGGTCGCCATCCTGGTCGGCATGGCCATCCCGGCCGCCGCCACGCTGGTGAAGATCGAGGACACGCGCAACTCGAACCTCACCATCAAGGTCACCGGCTACCAGTGGAAGTGGGAGTACGAGTACCTCGATCAGAAGGTGAAGTTCTTCTCCACGCTGGCCCGCGACAGCGATGCCGCCCGCCAGACCGGTTCGGGCGTCGATCCCTCGACGGTGCCCAACTACCTGCTCGAAGTCGACAAGCCGCTGGTCGTGCCGGTCAACGCGAAGGTGCGCGTGCTGCTCACTTCGAACGACGTGATCCACGCCTGGTGGGTGCCGGCCTTCGGCATGAAGAAGGACGCCATCCCGGGCTTCGTGAATGAATTGTGGTTCCGCGCCGATGAGCCCGGAATCTATCGCGGCCAGTGCGCCGAGCTGTGCGGTCGCGACCACGGCTTCATGCCGGTGGTCGTGCATGTGAAGTCGCAGGCCGAGTACGACAGCTGGCTCGCCGAGCAGCAAGGTGGCGGTACTCCCGCCGCTGCTGCCGCCCAAGTTGAGAATGCAGCGCCGGTAACGGCCGCTGCCGCGGAGTAAAGAACCATGGCACACGCACACGACGCTCACGCTGCTCACGACCACCATGACGATCACGGCCCCGCCAAGGGCATCGGTCGCTGGCTGTTCGCGACCAATCACAAAGACATCGGCACGATGTACATGCTGTTCAGCCTGCTGATGTTCTTCATCGGCGGCGCGATGGCGATGATCATTCGCGCCGAGCTGTTCAAGCCGGGCATGCAGCTGGTCGATCCGATCTTCTTCAACCAGATGACCACCATGCACGCGCTGATCATGATCTTCGGCGCCGTCATGCCGGCGTTCGTCGGTCTGGCGAACTGGATGATCCCGCTGCAGGTCGGCGCGCCGGACATGGCGTTGCCGCGCATGAACAACTTCAGCTTCTGGATCCTGCCGTTCGCGTTCACGATGCTGATCGGCACGCTGTTCGTGCCGGGCGGCGCGCCCGCCGGCGGCTGGACCATGTATCCGCCGTTGTCGCAGCAGACCGGCGAAGCCTTCCCGATGCTGATCTTCGCGGTTCACCTGATGGGCGCGTCCTCGATCATGGGCGCCATCAACGTGATCGTGACCATCATGAACATGCGCGCGCCCGGCATGTCGCTGCTGAAGATGCCGATCTTCGTGTGGACCTGGCTGATCACCGCGTACCTGCTGATCGCCGTGATGCCGGTGCTCGCCGGTGCCGTGACGATGTTGCTCACGGATCATTACTTCGGCACCACGTTCTTCGAAGCCGCCGGTGGCGGCGACCCGGTGATGTTCCAGCACATCTTCTGGTTCTTCGGTCATCCCGAGGTGTACATCATGATTCTGCCGGCCTTCGGCATCATCTCGGAGATCATCCCGACCTTCTCGCGCAAGCCGCTGTTCGGCTACGACGCGATGGTGTACGCGACCGCCTCGATCGCCTTCCTGTCGTTCATCGTGTGGGCGCACCACATGTTCACGGTGGGCATGCCGCTGGCCGGTCAGATGTTCTTCATGCTCGCGACCATGCTGATCGCGGTGCCGACCGGCGTGAAGGTGTTCAACTGGACCGCGACCATGTTCAAGGGCTCGCTCAGCTTCGAACCGCCGATGCTGTTCGCGATCTCCTTCCTGTTCCTGTTCACGATCGGCGGTTTCTCGGGCCTGATGCTCGCGATCGTGCCGGCGGACTTCCAGTATCACGACACCTACTTCGTGGTGGCGCACTTCCACTACGTGCTGGTGCCGGGCGCGGTGTTCTCGCTGATGGCCGCCGCTTACTACTGGCTGCCGAAGTGGACCGGTCACATGTACAACATGAAGCTGGCCAAGGCGCACTTCTGGCTGTCGACCATCTTCGTGAACGTGCTGTTCTTCCCGCAGCACTTCCTGGGTCTGGCCGGCATGCCGCGTCGTATCCCGGACTACTCCACGCAGTTCGCCGACTGGAACATGATTTCCTCCATCGGCGGCTTCGGCTTCGGTCTGTCGCAGCTGCTGTTCGCCTACATCGTGTTCGCCTGCATCCGTGGCGGCGAGAAGGCGACCGACAAGGTTTGGGACAGCGGCCGTCCGCAGGGCCTGGAGTGGACGTTGAGCTCGCCGCCGCCGTATCACAGCTTCGAAACCGCGCCTGAAGTGAAGTAATGGCTACCGAGATTCGCGATCCCGACCGTAAACGTGGCATCCAGCGCACGCTCCTCTGGTGCGTGCTGCTGGCCGCGACGTTCTATTTCGGTTTCATCGCCATGGCGGTGTTGCGCTCCCACTGAGCAGACCAGCGATCATGACGGACGCATCCCTCAACCAAGCGAATCGCTCGCTGACCCGGCAGCTGTGGATCTTTGCTGCCGGCAGCTTCGCGTTCGGCTTCGCGCTGGTGCCTCTGTACAACGTGATTTGCGACGTCACCGGTTATGGCGACCGGACCAAGCTGGTGCAGGCGAGTACTTTCACCGCGCCGGAAGATGTGAACCGGACCGTGACCATCGAGCTGATGGGGGATGCGCCGTCGATCGGCGACTGGGAATTCCGGCCCGAAGTCGGATCCATCGAAGTGCATCCCGGCAAGTTGACCGAAGCGAAGTTCTACGCACGCAATCTGCGCTCGCAGGCGGTGGTGGCCCAGGCCATCCCCAGCATCGCACCGTTGCAAGCGACCAAGTACTTCCACAAGACCGAATGTTTCTGTTTCACGCCGCAGCCGTTCGACGCGCAACAGGAGCGAGAGCTCACGGTGCGCTTCATCGTCGATCCGAAGCTGCCGGTGAACATCGATCGCTTGACGCTCTCGTACGTCATGTACGACGCGAAGAGCACGAGCTGACTTTTTACTGAATTGTTTTGAACTTCAGTGGCAGATAACTATGGCCCACGCACAGACCACGCACGCGCCGTCCGATAAGTATTACGTCCCGCACAGTAGCCCGTGGCCGCTGATCGGCTCGATCGCGCTGTTCACGACCGTCGGCGGAGGCGCGCTGTGGCTCAACCACGCTCAGGCCGGCCCGTGGGTGATGACGGTCGGCTTCGGCATCCTGCTGTTCATGTTCGCCGGCTGGTTCGGCGCCGTGATCAAGGAAAGCGAAGCCCGCATGTACAACGACGCGGTGGATCGCTCGTTCCGCATGGGCATGATGTGGTTCATCTTCTCCGAGGTCATGTTCTTCGCGGCGTTCTTCGGCGCGCTGTGGTACGCCCGTAACTTCTCCGTGCCGTGGCTGGGTGGCGAAGGCACGCGCGCGCTGACCAAGATCATCCGTGGCGACAACTACGAAGCTGCGTGGCCGACCGACGGCCCGGGTAACGTGGGTGGCGACTTCGACGTGATTCCCGCGTTCGGTCTGCCGGCCATCAACACCGCGATCCTGCTGACCTCGGGTGTCACGATCACCATCGCGCACCACGCCATCAAGGCGGGCAATCGCGCCGTGCTGAACATCTTCCTCGGCCTGACCATCCTGCTGGGCTTCCTGTTCGTGTACCTGCAGGCGCACGAGTACATCGAGGCGTATCAGCACTACAACCTGAAGCTGACCTCGGGCATCTACGGTTCGACGTTCTTCATGCTGACCGGCTTCCACGGTTTCCACGTGACCATGGGCGCGATCATGCTGACGGTGATCTGGTTCCGCTGCTTGAAGGGCCACTTCACGCCGACGCATCACTTCGCGTTCGAAGGCGTGGCCTGGTACTGGCACTTCGTCGACGTGGTGTGGCTGGGCCTGTTCGTGTTCGTGTACTGGCTGTAAGCAATCGACGAGTCGTACCGCGACTTACCGGGGCCGCCGCGTTCAGTTGAAGCGGCGGCCCTTTTGCTTTACATGCCCTTCGGCGTGATCAAACCCTGCGACCAGGCCAGCAGCAGGAGCACGAACAGCAGCACGGACAGACCGACGCGCACGGACAGCGCGTTGACCATCTTCTTCGATGAGCCCTTGTCGGTGACCAGATAGAACAGGCTGGACGCCATGCTGAGCACGATGGCGACCAGGCAGGCGATGATGACGAATTTGACCATGGGACTCTCCTGATCCGGCAAACGCGGATCGCAAGCAGTATATCGTGAGCTCTTCCCATACAACGCCGCGAACCCGAGTCTGGCGCCCGAGCATGTTCGGCGCGGCGCTGACTGTGTTTGGCGTGGCGTTCTTTATCTGGCTCGGATTCTGGCAGCTGGGCCGCGCCGATGAGAAGCAGGCGCTGCTCGATCAGTACGCCAAGGCACAGCAGACGCAGGTCGAAATCACCACGCAGAACGCCGCGAACCTGCCGCGCTATCAACGCGCCAAGGTGTCCGGTCATTTCGACCCGGCTCACCAGATATTGCTGGATAACATGCCGTCGCACACGGGCCAGCCGGGTTTTCGGGTGCTCACCCCTTTCGAAACATCGGCCGGTTGGCTGCTCGTCGACCGAGGTTGGTTGCCGCTGGGCAAGACGCGCAGTGAGTTGCCGGACATTCCGGTAGTCAATGACCCGCGAACGATCACCGGCACGATCGACGAGCTGCCTCGAGCCGGCATCCAGCTGGCAGCGCCGCCGGTCGATCCCAAGACTCCGTGGCCGCGTGTGCTCAGCTTTCCGGAGCAGTCGGCTCTGGAACAGCAGTTGGGGCACGCGCTCATTCCTGGATTGCTGCTGCTCGATGCTTCACAACCCGACGGCTACGAGCGCATCTGGGAAGTCCATCTCGGCTTCATGCCGGAACGACACATCGGCTATGCCGTGCAGTGGTTCGCGTTCGCGGTCGCCGCCATCATTCTTTTCGTTATCACCAGTTTCCGTACCAAGAAGGCAACAGATGAATCGCCCCGTTGAACAAACCTCCCAGGGCTCGCGGTCGCGTAAACAAATGTGGATCCTGATCGGCGCCTTCTTCGCGCCGCTCGCTCTGGCCTTCCTGCTTTATTACGGCGTCGGCATTCGGCCGGCGGGCACCACCAACAAGGGCGATCTGATCAGCCCCGCCGTCCCGCTGCCTGAAGTGGAACTGCCTGGCGCAACGGATCAACCGCTTGCAGCCAATGCGCTGCGCGGCAAGTGGAGCATGGTGTTCATCGGCGATGGCGCCTGCGATGCCCGCTGTCGGGAAGCCCTTACGTTGATGCGTCAAACGAGACTGGCGCTCGGCGACAAGATGGAACGGGTCCAACGGGTGTTTCTAATTTCCGGCAACTGCTGTGACCAGGCTTATCTCGACGCTGAACACACCGGCCTGTTGCTCGGACGCATCGACAATCCCGCGGGCCAGACATTATTAGAAACATTTCCGGATACAGCCCAGGTAACCGGGCTGGGGCGCATTTATCTGGTGGACCCGCTGGGCAATCTGATGATGAAGTACGATCCTGATGCACCGCAGAAGGGTCTGCTGGACGACCTGAAGAAATTACTGAAGCTGTCGCATATCGGATAACTGTGACATAGTCGTGCCGCTAGCGAAGGAGTGCGCCACGGCATTTCATCGCGTGCAGACCGGATTTGAATAAAGAGGTATTGCGTAACGGTTGATCAGTTCTGCAGCCCCCGGGGGATTTGCCATGAAATGCATCTACTATCTCGCGTCGACGCTGAAGAGCACTCAGGACGTGTCCGATGATCTGCATGAAGTGGGCGTCGAAGATTTCTATCTGCACGTGATCTCCAAGGACGAGTCGGGTCTCAAGAAGCAGCACATCCATTCCTCGAACTATTTAGAAACCCTGGACATTGTCCGCGACGGTTTCATCGGCGCCGCGCTCGGTTGCGTGGCCGGTTTGATCGGCATCTCGCTGCTGATGTACTTCAAACCCCTGGGCCCCGACTTCGAAATCCCGACGCTGGTCTATGCGCTGCTGGTCGGCGCCGCGACGTTGTTCGGTGCGTGGGAAGGCGGCCTGACCGGCATCGCCACCGAGAACAAGAAGCTGGCCCGGTTCCACGACGATATCGCGGCCGGCAAATATCTGATCCTGGTCTACGTCGCCAGGAACCAGGAAGCAACGGTGCGCAAGATGATGGACGAGCGTCACTCGGACGCCGACATGGTCGCCATCGATTCCCATTGCGTCAATCCATTCACCGGAGTCGACCGGGTCACCCAAAGAGCCGCCACCAGAACCTGAAGACACAACAACAATAATTGCTCTTCAGGGAATCGAAGAGAGGAGCCGCCCATGCTCATAGCGATCGCGCTGATCGTGCTCGTCGTGGCCACCGTGTTGTTCCATTTCCTGAGCCCGTGGTGGTTCACGCCCATCGCGTCCAACTGGACCATGGTGGATTCGACCGTCGACGTGACCTTCTGGGTCACGGGTATCGTGTTCGTCGCGGTGAATCTGTTCCTGGCCTGGTGCATCATTCGTTACCGGCATCGCAAGGGCAATCGAGCTCACTACGAGCCGGAGAATAAAAAACTCGAATGGTGGCTGACCGGCATCACCTCCGTCGGCATCGCGGCGATGCTCGCACCGGGCCTGTCGGTGTGGGCCAAGTTCGTCACCGTGCCGGAAGATGCATCGGTGGTCGAAGTGCTCGGCCAGCAATGGGCCTGGGCCTATAGATTCCCCGGCAAAGACGGCCGGCTCGGCGCCTCCGACGCCAATCTGATCAGTGTCGACAATCCCTTCGGCATGGATCCGAATGACCCCGTCGGTCAGGACGACGTGCTGATCCAGAATCCGCAGCTGCATCTACCCATCGACAAGCCGGTGAAGGTGTTATTGCGCGCGAAGGATGTGAATCATCAATTCGCCGTGCCGCAGTTTCGCGTGAAGATGGACATGGTGCCGGGCATGGTCACGCATTTCTGGGTTACGCCCACGCGCACCGGTGAGTTCGACGTCCTTTGTGAGCAACTCTGTGGCGTCGCTCACTTCGCGATGCGCGGCCGCGTCGTCGTGGATACGCAGGACGATTTCGACAAATGGCTCAGCACTCAGCCGACCTTCCAGAAAACGCTCGCGGCGACCAAGGGCGATCCTGCTGCGGGCCAGGCGTTATTCACTGCGTGCTCCGCATGTCACGGCGCGCAGGCGGAAGGCAATCGCGAGCTGAATGCGCCGAAGCTGAGTGGACAGGCCGACTGGTATCTGATGCGCCAGATCCACAGTTTCAAAGACGGGGTACGCGGCTCGAACGATCAGGACACGTTCGCGAAACAGATGATTCCGTTCGCGTCCATGCTCGCCGACGACACCGCCGTTCGCAACGTCGTCGCTTATATCAAGACCCTGCCTGAAGTCCGGCCGGCGGCCAGCGTGGTCGGCGATCCGGTGCGCGGCAAGAAGCTGTATGAAACCTGCACTTCCTGCCACGGCGCCAATGCGAAGGGCGTCTGGTCCACCAACGCACCGCGCTTGTCGAACATGAGCGATTGGTACATGGCGCGCCAGCTCGAACACTTCCGCGCCGGCATTCGCGGCACTCATCCACAGGACTTCCACGGCTCGCAGATGCGCTCGATGGCAAAGGTACTCGCCGACGATCAGGCCGTCGCCGACGTGCTCGATTACATCCGGACCTTATAGAAGGCTCTCTAGAACATGTAGAAGGAGTGTGTGTCGATGGCTTTTGTAGCAATCGCCGATCGCGATCACGAACACGCCCTGCACGATCCGCAGAGTTTTATTCGTAAGTACATCTGGAGCCAGGACCACAAAGTCATCGCCGTCCAGTACGCACTGGTGGCGATCTCCATCGGTCTGGTGGCGCTGACCATGTCGGTGTTGATGCGGCTGCAGCTGGGCTTTCCAGATACGTTCCACATCATCGCGCCGCAGGACTATTACCAGTACATCACCATGCACGGCATGATCATGGTGATCTACCTGCTGACGGCGCTGTTCCTCGGCGGCTTCGGCAACTATCTCATTCCGCTCATGCTGGGCGCGCGGGACATGGTGTTCCCGTACTTGAACATGCTCAGCTTCTGGTTCTATCTGCTCGCGGTGCTGGTGTTGTGCGCCGGCTTCTTCGTGCCCGGTGGACCGACTGGCGCGGGATGGACGCTCTATCCACCGCAAGCGGTGCTACCGGGCACACCAGGTGCCAGCTGGGGCATCATTTGCATGCTGGCGTCGCTGGCGATCTTCATCGTCGCGTTCACCATGGGCGGCCTCAACTACGTGACGACGGTGTTGCAGGCCCGCTGCCGTGGCATGACGTTCATGCGTATGCCGCTGTCGGTGTGGGGCATCTTCATGGCCTCGATCCTCGGCTTGCTGGCGTTCCCGGCATTGTTTGTTTCCGCGATCATGATGGCGCTGGACTCGCTGGTCGGCACCAGCTTCTTCATGCCCGCCGTGTCGTCGATGGGCGAGAGGACCGTGCACACCGGCGGCAGCCCGCTGCTGTTCCAGCATCTGTTCTGGTTCTTCGGTCATCCCGAGGTTTATATCGTCGCGCTGCCGGCTTTCGGCATCGTGTCCGATCTGCTCAGCACGCACGCCCGTCGTAACATCTTCGGCTATCGCATGATGGTGTGGGCGATCCTCGCGATCGGCTGTCTGAGCTTCGTCGTGTGGGCGCATCACATGTACGTGAGCGGCATGAATCCATACTTCGGCTTCTTCTTCGCGACCACGACGCTGATCATCGCGGTGCCGACGGCCATCAAAGTCTATAACTGGGTGCTGACCCTCTGGCGCGGCGACGTGCATCTCACCGTGCCGATGCTGTTCGCCATCGGCTTCATCTTTACGTTCATCAACGGCGGTCTGACGGGCTTGTTTCTGGGCAACGTGACCGTCGACGTGCCGCTGTCAGGCACCTACTTCGTGGTCGCGCACTTCCATATGGTGATGGGGGTGTCGCCGATTCTGGTGGTGTTCGGATCGATCTATCACTGGTATCCCAAGATCACCGGCCGCATGTTCGATGAGCGGCTCGGCAAGTTTCATTTCTGGATGACGTTCCTCGGCGCCTACGCGATCTTCTTGCCGATGCACTACATGGGAATCCTGGGGGTGCCGCGTCGTTACTACGGCTACACCGACGCGATTCAGTTCATTCCGCCCTCGGTGCATGAGGCCAATGAGTGGATCTCGATCTCGGCCATGATCGTCGCGGCCACGCAATTAGTGTTCCTCTACAACTTGATTCATTCGTACTTCAAGGGGCCGGTCGCGGATCCGAATCCGTGGCGAGCCACGACGCTGGAGTGGCAGACCCCTGATACGCCGCCGAAGCATGGCAACTGGGGTAAGGATCTGCCCGAGGTGCATCGCTGGGCGTATGACTACAGCGTGCCGGGCGCACCCGAGGACTTCATTCCGCAGAACGTGCCGCATTCGGAGAAGACGCCGGTCGGGCGTGAGCATGGAGTGCCGACGTGAGCCTGACCGTTGCATACGCCGCACTCGCTACGGGCATCGCTGTTTGGGCGGTGCTCGTTATGAAGTTGCGAGCGAAGCCGTGGGAAGTCACTGCGGCGGGTGTGTTGGACAAGCAGGGCTTTAATGTTTCGGCGAAGCGCATCGGCTTGTGGATCTTCCTCGCGGTCGTCACCTCGCTGTTCTGTTTGTTTCTCTCTGCTTATTACATGCGCATGGGCGAGCACGCGGGCCACGGCACGCTGCCGGCCACCGATTGGCAATCGATTCGCGACCCTTCCATTCTCTGGTTCAACACCGTGCTGCTGATCTTCGGCAGCGTCGCCATGCAATCGGCGCGTTCCGCGGTGGCTCGCAGCCAGGTTCAACAAACCAGAGTGCGTCTGTTTGCCGCAGGCCTGCTCACATTCGCGTTTCTGATAGGACAGTGGCTCGCCTGGCGAGAGCTCCGTTATTCACCACTGTTCTCCCCGCTGAACCCCGCGGTCGCATTCTTCTATGTGCTCACCGCCGTGCACGGCCTGCACCTGCTAGGCGGACTGTTTGTGTGGGCGCGCACACTGGCGCGCTCATTGCGTAAAGACGTGGAGCTGATCGACGTGCGTCTGAGCGTCGAGCTCACCTCGGTCTACTGGCACTACCTGTTGCTGGTCTGGCTGGGGCTGTTCGCTGTGTTGTTATCGACGTGAGCGAGAGAAAAGCATGAGCCACGAACCCGCCACCTTGGAACCCGGTTTCAAAGGCGTGACCGCGGACTGGTCCGCGGACAAGCAGGCTTTCCCGGTGCCGTGGGGCAAGGCGATGATGTGGATCTTCCTGCTCTCGGACACTTTTATCTTTTCGTGTTTCCTCACGTCGTACATGAACGTCCGCATGTCGACGACGGCCCCGTGGCCCAACACCGCCGAGGTCTTCGCACTCACGGTCGGCGGTCATGACATTCCGTTGCTGCTGATCGCAATCATGACCATGGTGCTGATCACCAGCAGCGGCACGATGGCCATGGCCGTGAACTTCGGCTATCGGCGCGATCGCAAGCGCACCGCTCAACTGATGTTCGCAACGGCGGCGCTGGGCCTGTGTTTCGTCGGCATGCAGGCGTTCGAATGGACCAAGCTGATCGTTCATGAAGGCGTGCGGCCCTGGGGCAATCCGATGGGCGCGGCGCAGTTCGGCTCGTCGTTCTTCATGATCACCGGCTTCCACGGCATGCACGTGACCGGCGGCGTGATTTATCTCAGCGTGGTCGCCTCCCGTGTGTTGAGCGGCTTCTACGATCGCAAAGGCACTTACGAGACCGTCGAGATCGCCGGCCTGTACTGGCACTTCGTCGATCTGGTGTGGGTATTCATTTTCGCCTTCTTCTACCTATGGTGAGCGGCATGGCGGTAAGACAGCACGATATCCCTGCGACGGACCTCTCCGCGGATCATTCGCCCACGCACGCAGCGGCGCATGGCACCCATGCGGAGGGTCAGCAGCACCCCATCAAGTTGTATTTGTTGATCTGGGGCCTGCTGTTCGTCTTCAGCGCGTTTTCCTACATGGTCGATTATTTCCGGCTGCAAGGCGCCCTGCGCTGGACCTTGATCATCGTGTTCATGCTGATCAAGGCCAGCTTCATCGTGGCCATCTTCATGCACATGGCCTGGGAGCGGCTGGCGCTGAAGCTGGCCATCCTGGTGCCGCCGCTGGCGCTGCTGATCCTGATCGGGCTGATGGCCATCGAGGGCGATTACACCTTCCTGACCCGCGTGGCGTCGTTCGTGAAATAGTCGTAAGCGAGGGCGGCAAATCGCCCAACCGACACAAAACCGGCGTCGGGGCGCTTATGATTGCGCCCCGCCAAAGTACGCCTGGAAACCCAGCAGTTTCATGACTCCACGTTTGCTTCTGTTTCGCCGCCTGGCGCTGGCCGGCGTGCTGCTCGCGCTGGTCGTGGTCGTGCTCGGCGCCTGGGTGCGCCTGAGCGCCGCGGGCCTGGGCTGCCCGGACTGGCCGGGCTGTTACGGTCACTGGAGCGCCGGCAGCGCGGCCGAGAACATCGACACCGTCAACCAGGCGTTCCCGCACCGGCCGCTCGAGTACCACAAGGCCATCAAGGAGATGGTGCATCGGTACTTCGCCTCGGGCCTGGGCTTTCTGATCCTGGTGCTGGCCGGTCTGGCGATTGCCAATCGCAAGGATCCCGAGCAACCCGTGGCATTGCCGCTCGCACTGGTGGCTCTGGTGATTTTCCAAGGACTGCTCGGGATGTGGACGGTCACGCTGCTGCTCAAGCCGCTGATCGTCGTGCTCCACCTGATCGGCGGTCTGTCGACGCTGTCGCTGCTGGCCTGGCTGGCGATGTCGCCGAGCAGGGCGCCCGAGCGCTGGAGCCCGGCCAATGCCGGATTACGCAAGCTGGCCGGCATCGGCCTGGCGGTGCTGGCGCTGCAGATCATGCTCGGCGGCTGGACGAGCAGCAATTACGCCGCCCTCGCCTGCCCGGATTTTCCGACCTGTCAGAACAGCTACTGGCCCCACATGGACGTGAAAGACGCGTTCGTGCTGTGGCGAGGCCTGGGCATCGACTACGAAGGCGGCGTGCTGGATCACCCGGCGCGCGTGGCCATCCACTTCGTGCATCGGCTAGGCGCGATTGCCGCGGCGATCATTCTGGGCGCGTTGAGCTTCCTCGCCTGGCGACGAGGCACCACGCCGGCCGTGCGCACCGGCGGCCTGTTGCTTGGGTTGGTGCTGATCGCGCAGCTCATCCTCGGTCCGATCATGGTCATGCGCGCGCTGCCGCTGGTGCTGGCCACTGCACATAACGGTGTGGCCGCGCTGTTGCTGCTGGCGACAGTGCGCATGAACCGATTGTTACGCTAGGACGGCCCCAGCGCCTGCCCGGCACAGTCGACGCACAGACTTTCCGTTGCCTGTAGAATCCAGCGCTGGTCACCGCCGTCTCGCCTATGTCCGCCGTGCAAACTTCTTCATTTCAGCCTGCCGCCTCCTGGCGCGATTACTACGAGCTGGGCAAGCCCCGCGTGGTGATGCTGATCATGTTCACGGCCATTGCCGGCATGTTCCTGGCGGCACCGAGCTGGCCGCCGGCCAATGCGCTGATTTTCGGTACGCTGGGCATCGCCCTGGCGGCGTCCGCGGCGGCGGCGATCAATCATGTGCTGGATCGCCGCTTCGACGAGCAGATGGCGCGCACTCGCAATCGCCCGCTGCCCACCGGTCATGTCACCGAGCGTCAGGCATTGAGCTACGCGCTGGTGCTGGCGGTGCTGTCGATGGTCCTGTTGTGGGGCTGTGTGAATGCGCTGACAGCCGTACTCACGTTCTGCTCGCTGATCGGTTACGCGGTGATCTACACGGTGTGGCTCAAACACGCGACTCCGCAGAACATCGTCATCGGTGGCGCGGCCGGTGCGGCTCCGCCGGTCCTCGGCTGGACCGCCGTGACGGGCTCCGTCGATCCGCACGCGCTGCTGCTGTTCCTGATCATCTTTACCTGGACGCCGCCGCACTTCTGGGCGCTGGCGATTGCACGGCGCGATGAATATGCGAAGGCTGGCATTCCGATGCTGCCGGTCGCGTACAGCAGTGACTTCACGCGGCTGCATATTCTGCTGTACACGATCCTGCTCGTGATCGTGACGCTGCTGCCCTACCTCACCGGCATGAGCGGCCTGATCTATCTCGCGGCAGCGCTGATCCTCGGCGCACGTTTCCTGTTCCGCGCCTTGCAATTGAAGGTGCGCCAGGACGCCCGTCTGCCCATGCAGACCTTCGGTTACTCGATCACCTACCTGGCACTGCTGTTCGCTGCCTTGCTGATCGATCACTATGTGACTATTCGGCTGACTTAGTCCTACGCTCGCATCGTGGCTCCGGCGCGCACACCACGAAGCTCGATTCCCTGGCTGACGGCAGCAGTCATAGCGCTGATCCTGTACGGCTCGCTGTATCCCTTCAATCTCAAGCCCGACGTGCAGAGCGACCTGCTCGGCGCGCTCAGTCAGCTGTCGTGGGCGCGCGCTGGCCGCGGCGATCGCATCTCCAATGTGCTGCTGTATCTGCCGCTCGGGTTCTGCCTCTTTCTGTGGCTGAACGAGAGACTGCGTCAGGGCCCGGCCGTGACGCTCGCGTGGCTGCTCGGCTCGGTGTTATCCCTGGGGATCGAAGTCGCGCAGGTGTATGTCTCGAAGCGCGTGCCGAGCCTCGCGGATCTCGCGTTGAACTCCGGCGGAACGTTGCTCGGCGCCTTTGGCGGCATGGGCTGGGCCGCTCTCAGTCACTTGATGCATGTACCGTCGCGCGTCGAGAAACAAACGCGCGATCCGGGCGCAATACTGCTGATCGGCTTGTGGCTCGCGTGGCGATTCGCGCCGTTCGTGCCGCAGTTCGATCTGGGCAAACTGAAGGCGGCGCTGCGGCCGCTGTTCGATCCGACATTCGACTTCGTCACCGTGCTGATCTTTCTCACGTGCTGGCTGGTCGTGAATCAGGCGGTCGCCGCCATGGTGAGCCGTCCGCGGCGCTTGGAGACATTGTTGTTGCTGATGGCCGCGGTACTGATTGGCCGGCTGATCGTCGCGAATCAGGCGTTTGTGCCCGCCGAACTGCTGGCGCTGTTGTTGTTGCTGCCGATGGTGGTACTCATGCATCGGTTGCGTCCGCGGCCGAGGCGCGCATCGCTGGTTCTCGCGGTCGTCGCGTTGTTGATCATCGAAGAGCTGGCGCCGTTCAACTTCTCGCCGCACGCCGCGCAGTTCGATTTCTGGCCGTTCCTGGCGCTGGTCGACTCCGGCTGGGACCTGACCACGGTGGACTGGGTGCCGGTGTTCGGTAAATTGTTTCTTTATGGGGCCTTGCTGTGGGTGGTGCGGGAGTGGGGTGCATCCACCGACTTTGCGTTCGGCGTGATGCTCACCATCGCCACCGTCGTCGAAGTACTGCAAATCTGGCTGCCCGCGGAGCACGCATCCATCACCGATCCGCTACTCGCGCTGACGATCGGCCTGGCGTTTCGTTCGTTGTATCGACGGCATCGCCCGCGACGCTTCGCGGGCGCGACCAACGATTTTTCTCTGCGGGAACGTTAGAACGTCCGGCTGCCGACGCGCGCGCAACCGGTGTACTGCTTGCCATTCAGCAGGGCTTTGGCGGCGTACGCGAAGTACTCGCCCGACATGTCATCGCGGCACGCCTGAGCTTCGATCAGCAGTTCGATCTTGTGATCGTTGTTGGCAGCCGCGTAGCTGACGGCACCCTCGGCATCCTGCGTCTGTGGCGCGGCGATGGAGATTTCTTTCGGTTCCTCGGCCTGGCGCCAGACCAACGCCGCTTCGGTGACCTCGGCACTCCAGAACGGCTCGTTGCCCCGCGCGGCGACGATGTAATCCTGCGGCGGTGAATCGCAGCTACGCGTCTGGTCGGGCGTGGCGTACAGCACTTCTTCCAACGTAAAGCCTCCAGCGAAGCCCGCGGGCGCGGGTTGATCGATGGAGCGCTCGCCGTACGCCTCGATGTACAGCTTCGGCACCTGATCGGCGCCGTCCGCATCTTTCTCGCCGGCGAACTCGCGCTTGAGCACGCCGTCGGTCTGATCGACCAACAGCAAGTCGCTCTGCTCGCCGCACGGACGGAAGCTGGCGCGCTCGGCGGACAGTGTGACGATACCCCGCTTGATGGCGAGGCCCGATTCCGCGGGTGGCTCGGATGTCGCGGAAGCCTCGGACGGAAAACTGGACGTATCCGTGTCCGCCGTGGGCGCAGGCGGAGCCACGGGCTCCGGTGTCTTGGAGCATCCCGCCAAAGTCAGCAAAACCGCGCAATGGGAAAGTAACATCCCGCGCCAAACACGCATGCACGCCTCCCCGGCGAACCCAGCTGGGCGCACAGCATATAGAAACGGCCAGCCTGCTAGAATGCGCGGGATTGTAATACGGCGACTCGGGCATGCTTGTTATGCAGCGACTCGGGCATCCTGCCACTCGCGCTGTGGCGCAGACGGGCAAAGGCGCGACTTTTCCCGCTGCGCTCGCCGCCTACGGCGTCGGGCACTTCCATGTGCCTGGGGGTGGCTGGTACCCGACGTAAGCTCGGCTCACGCGAGGATTGACTCTGGACGTTTCTGATTTACTTGAAGGACTTAACGACGCTCAGCGCGCCGCCGTCGCGGCTCCGCTGGCGCCGACTCTGGTCCTGGCCGGTGCCGGCAGTGGCAAAACGCGGGTGCTGACCCACCGCGTCGCCTGGCTGGTGGAGGTTGAAGGCTCCTCTCCGCACAGCATCCTGGCGGTGACCTTTACCAACAAGGCCGCCGGCGAGATGCGCGCGCGCATCGAATCCATGCTCGGCGTGCCGAGTGCCCCCCTGTGGATCGGCACCTTCCACGGCATCGCGCATCGCCTGCTGCGCATCCACTGGCGCGACACCAACCTGCCGCAGAGCTTCCAGATCATGGACTCCGACGATCAGCTCCGCGCCATCCGCCGCGTGCTCAGGGCGCAGAGCCTCGATGAGGAGCGCTGGGTCCCGAAAGAGATCATGTGGTTCATCAACGCCCGCAAGGACGAAGGCCTGCGTGCCAAACAGATCAAGGATGACGGCGATCCGACCCGGCGCCAGTTCATCAAGTTGTATGAGTTGTATCAGGAGCAGTGCGACCGCGCCGGTGTCGTGGACTTCGCCGAGCTGCTGTTACGCGCTTATGAGCTGTTCCGCGACAACGCCGCGCTGCTCGACCACTATCGCCAGCGCTTCCGCCATGTGCTGATCGATGAGTTTCAAGACACCAATACGATTCAGTATTCGTGGCTGAAGCTGCTCGCCGGCCCCAACGGCTTGCCGTTCGCGGTCGGCGACGACGACCAGTCGATCTATCGCTGGCGCGGCGCTCGCGTGGAAAACCTGCATCAGTACCGGCGCGACTATCCCAACGTGCAGATGTTTCGACTGGAGCAGAACTATCGCTCCACCGGCAACATTCTCGCGGCCGCCAACGCGCTGATCTCCAACAACGGCGGTCGTCTCGGCAAGAATCTGTGGACCAGCGGCGAGCAAGGCGATCCGATCCGGCTCTATGCGGCGTTCAACGAGCGCGACGAGGCCGACTTCATCGTCAACCGCATTCGCGAGTATGTGATGAAAGGCGGCCTGCGCAGTGAATGCGCGATCCTGTACCGCTCGAACGCGCAGTCGAGAACGCTTGAAGAAGCGTTGCTCACCCATCGCATTCCATATCGCGTGTACGGCGGTTTGCGATTCTTCGAACGCGCCGAAATCAAAGATGCGCTCGGCTATCTCCGATTGATGCACAACCGGACCGACGACGCATCGTTCGAACGCATCGTGAACCTGCCGACGCGCGGCATCGGCAACAAGACGCTGGATGTCGTCCGCAACTACGCACGTGCCAACGCCACTTCGATGTGGGAAGCCGCCGGCGCAAGCATCAAAGAACTTGGTGCCCGCGGTGGCCAGGCGTTACACGCGTTCATGCTGATGATCGAGCAGCTCGACCAGCAAACGCGCACGCTGCCGTTGCACGAACAGGTCGATCACGTGATTCATACCAGCGGCCTGATCACGCACTATCAGCAAGAGAAAGGCGATCGTGGCGAAGCTCGCGTCGACAACTTGAACGAATTGGTCTCCGCAGCGCGTGGTTATGAGCCCGAGGGTGAGATCGAGGTTTCACCGCTCGCCAACTTCCTCGCGCACGCCGTGTTGGAGTCCGGCGAGGAGCAGGCCGGTGCTGGCGACGACGCCGTGCAGATGATGACGCTGCATTCGGCCAAAGGCCTCGAATTCCCCATCGTGTTCATGTGCGGCATGGAAGACGGCTTGTTCCCGCATCAGCGCTCGATCAGCGATATCGACGGGCTCGAGGAAGAGCGCCGCCTCTGTTACGTCGGCACGACGCGCGCGATGAAACAGCTGTATCTCACTTATGCCGAGCAACGCCGCTTGCACGGCGTGGATAGCTACGGCACGCCGTCGCGGTTCATCAAGGAAATCCCGGCGGAGCTGCTCGAAGAGATCCGCCCGCGCATCCAGATCTCGCGACCGATCTACACGCCTCGCCGCAGTGGCATGGGGGGGCGAGTGCACGAAGAGGCGGCCACTTTTGGCGGCGTGCGGCTCGGTCAGCGCGTGCGTCATGGCAAGTACGGTGAAGGCACCGTGCTCGAGCTGGAAGGCGACGGGACGCATGCGCGCGTGCACGTGAACTTCGAGCGCCAGGGCCGGAAGTGGCTGATGCTGGCGTTCGCGAACCTGGAACCGGTATGAAAATAATCATCCTCGGCGCCGGACAGGTGGGTCGCACCGCCGCCAACCATCTGGCGCGCGAAGCTGCGAATGAAGTCACGGTCGTCGATGTGAACGACGAGCTGCTGCGCGATCTGCAGGACCGCCTCGACATTCGCACCCTGGTCGGCAGCGGCACGCAACCGAGCGTGCTCGAAGCCGCCGGCGCCCGCGACGCCGACATCTTCATCGCGCTGACCAACAGCGATGAAGTGAACATGGTCGCCTGTCAGATCGCGTGGAGCCTGTTCAACAAGGACTCGACGCGCATCGCCCGCATCCGCTCGGCCGATTTCACCCGGCATACCAAGCTGTTCTCGAACGAGGACCGCGCCTTCGCCGTCGACGTGCCGATCAGCCCCGAGCAGCTGGTGACCGAGCATGTCGTGCACTTGATCAAGTATCCCGGCGCCCTGCAGGTGCTGGACTTCGCCGATGGCCGCATCCGTCTGGTCGGCGTGAAGGCCTTGCAAGGCGGGGCGCTGGTCGGTCAGCAACTGAAACAGCTGCCGACGCACATCGAGGGGCGCGATGCGCGGGTCGCGGCGATCTATCGTGAAGGCCAGAGCATCAAGCCCGAGGGCGACACGGTCATCCAGCATGGCGACGAAGTATTCTTCATCGCCGCGCGCGAAGATATTCGCCTGGTGATGAACGAGATGCAGCGGGCCGAAGATCCGGTACGCCGGGTAGTCATCGCGGGCGGCGGCAACATCGGTTTCCGTCTCGCGCAAACACTGGAAGTGAATCATCAGGTCAAACTGATCGAGCGCGATCCTCGCCGGGCCCGGCGGGTGTCGGAACAGCTGAGTAACACCATCGTGCTGAGCGGCGACGCCGCCGATGAAGAGTTGCTGCTCGAAGAGAACATCGACAGCGCCGACGTGTTCGTCGCCGTCACCAACGCCGAAGAAGCCAACATTCTGTCGGCGATGCTGGCGAAGCGACTGGGCTGTCACAAGGTGATGGCACTGATCAACCGCCCGGCCTATGCCGAGCTCATGCAGAGCGGTTCCATCGATATCGCCTTGTCGCCGCAGCAGGTCACGATCGGCTCGCTGCTGGCTCACGTGCGGCGTGGCGACGTGGTTCGCGTGCACTCACTCAGACGCGGCGCGGCCGAGGCGCTCGAAGTCATCGTGCACGGCGTGCAGGGTGAAGGCCGGGTCATTGGCAAACGAATCGAAAACATTCCGTTGCCCGAGGGAACCACGATCGCCGCCATCGCCCGCGGCGACCAGGTCTTGATCGCGCACCACGACACCATGATCCAGCGCGACGACCACGTGATCCTGTTCCTCACCGACCGCCGCCATGTCGAAGCGGTCGAGCGCCTGTTCGATGTGCCGCGCCGGCACGCCCGATGAACTTCCTCACCGTCCAGCGCATCATCGGTCAGCTGCTGATGCTGTTCAGCGTGACCATGCTCCCGCCCGTCGGCGTGTCGCTGTATTTCGGCGACGGTCACTGGCAGCCGTTCTTCGATTCGTTCTGCGGCATGTTGATCGTGGGCGCGCTCGTCTGGTGGCCGGCGCGCAAGGCGCATCGCGAGCTGCGGGTGCGGGACGGATTCCTGGTCGTCTCGATGTTCTGGATCGTGCTCGGCCTGGCGGGCGCGGTGCCGCTGCTGATTTCCGATCGGCCGGATCTGGATCTGACCGACGCCGTGTTCGAAGCTGTCTCGGGATTCACGACCACCGGCGCGACGGTGCTGGTCGGCCTCGAAGAGCTGCCGATTTCCATTTTGTATTTCCGCCAGCAGATCCAATGGCTCGGCGGCCTCGGTATCGTCGTGTTGGCGGTTGCCCTGCTGCCCATGCTAGGCGTCGGTGGCATGCAATTGTTGAAAGCGGAGAGCCCGCGTCCCGCGAAAGACGTGCGACTCACGCCACGCATCACCGAGACGGCGAAGGCGCTGTGGGTGATCTATGTGACGCTCACAGTGCTTTGCGCGGCTTGTTATTGGCTGGCGGGCATGTCGCCGTTCGACGCAATCGCACACGCCTTCTCGACTGTCTCGGCTGGCGGTCACTCGACTCACGACTTGAGCCTCGGCTATTTCGACAATGTGGCCGTCGAAATCGTGGCGTCGTTATTCATGTTCCTCGGCGCCGTGAACTTCGCACTGCACTTCTTCGTGTGGCGCTATCGACGTCCGCAGGATTATTTCCGCGATCCTGAGTTTCGCGCCTTCCTGTTCCTGGTGACGTGTTTGTTCCTGCTGACGCTGGGCATGCTGCTCGTCAAAGGTGTCTATACGACTGACACGGCGATCCGGCAGTCGGTGTTCACGGCGATTTCGGCGCAGACCGGTACAGGGTTCTTCACGACCGACTACTCCGTATGGCCCGGCGCCATCCCGGTGATTCTGCTGCTCGCGACCTTCATCAGCGGCTCGGCGGGTTCAACCTCGGGCGGCATGAAAGTGATCCGCTGGTTGCTGATCTGGAAACAGGGCCAGCGCGAAGTGCAGCGACTGATTCATCCCAGCGCCGAAATTCCGGTGCGTATCGGCAGCAAGCCGGTCGACTGGCGCATCATCGATTCGGTGTGGGGCTTCTTCGCCGCCTACATGATTCTGTTCGCGGTGCTGATGGTGTTGATGATGATGATGGGCGCGGACCACGTGACCGCGTTCTCCGCGATCGCTTCGTGCATCAACAACTACGGCGTGGGCTTGGGCGAAGTGTCGTCGAACTTCCGTTCGATCTCCGAGCCCATGAAATGGCTGTGCGTGATCGCGATGCTGCTCGGGCGTCTGGAAATCTTCCCGCTGCTGGTGATCGCGACGCCTTCGTTCTGGCGCCGCTGAGCAACCTCAGCGCGCCGCGCCCAACATGTCCAAGGCGCCATGTAACAACGCCGTGGCTCCTGCCAACTCCGGCACGATCACCAGGTGCGCGCCCGCCGCTCGCAGCGCCGGTTCGTTCACCGACTGCTCAGCTCGGGCTGCTATAACGACTGCAGGATTGAGGTGCCGCAGCTGGTTGATGGCCGCGCGGGCCGGAGCGAAATCGGGCAGGGCGACGACCGCCAGTCGGGCATTGGCGACATGAGCAGCTTCGAGCACGGTAGGCGAGAATGCGTTTCCGTAAATCGCAGGCAATCCATCGGCGACGCCATCGCGCACCCGTGACAATCTGGAATCGATGACGGCAACGCTGATCCCCGCGTCCCGCAACCCGCGAGCGACGCTCTGGCCCACCCGGCCATAGCCGATGACGATGGCATGAGCTTCCAGTTGCGCCCCCTCGCCGCTCGCGCCGGTGCCCGTATCGAACCAACGGCGCAGCCAGCGATTATGCAACATGAACTCGCCGAGCTTGGGCGAGACCGCGAACGCCGAGGGCGTCAGCACGATGGTGACCAGCGCCGAGGTCAGAATCAGATTGTAGATCTGCGGCGAAAGAGCCTGAGTCTGCAGGCCGATCTGCGCCAGCACGAAATTGAGCTCGCCGACCGGGATCATGCCGAGCGCGGTGAAGGCGGCGGTCCGGGCCGTCAAGCGGAATGGCAGGATGCCGATCGCGGTGGCCGAGAATTTGAGCAGCACGGTAAACGCGGCGACCGCCAGCACCGCCGGCCAGTTGGCGACGATGAAACTGAGATCGATCAACATGCCCACCGACACGAAAAACAGCGTCGCGAACAGGTCGCGCACCGGCACGACCTCGGATATCACGCGATGATCGAACTCGCTCTCCGACAGCAGCAGCCCGGCCACGAACGCGCCCAGCGCGGGCGACAGGCCGAGCAACTGGCTGACACTCGCCGCGCCCAACGCCAACACGGCGGCGGTGACGATGAACAATTCGGACGAGCGCATCCGGGAGATGTGTCCCATCAGCCATGGCACCGCCCGCAAGCCGATGGCCAGCGACACGCCGATGAACACCGTCGCCTTCAGAATGGTGATGCCGACTTCGATGGCCACATCGGTCGGCGATGCGCCGGTCTGCGACGACACCAGCTGCGGCAGCACCACGATCAACACCACGATGATCAGGTCCTGCACGATCGCCATCGACAGCAGCAAGCGGCCGTGACTGGAGGCGATCTCACCTCGGTCCAGCAATGTTTTCAAAATCACCATGGAGCTGCTGGCCGCGAGCGCGACACCGAACACGGTGCCGGCCAGCACGCCCCAGCCCATGGCCATGCCCGCCAGCGTGCCGCCCAGAATGGTCAATATCACCTGCACCGAGGTGCCGACCGTGGCGATGGCCCGCACGCGGGCCAGGTCTTTGAGCGAGAACGCCACGCCCAGGCCGAACATCAGAAAGATCACGCCTACATCGGCCAGCAGCGCGATGTTTTCGCGGTTGCCAACGAATCCTGGGGTGAACGGTCCAATGGCCACGCCGGCCAGCAGGTAGCCGAAGATCGGCGACTGCCGCAGCCAGCTGGCAAGAAAGCCGCCGGCCACCGCGATGCCGAGCGCGACCGCGACGTTCAGGACCAGGGGAATTTCATGATTCATGCATGATTCGCGGTGGCCAGGATCGGCGAGTTTTCGGCGCAAACGGCGACGGCAATGTAGCATGCGTCGCCCTTTGCCATCGGTTTGCCCGAATCCTGCCGCAAGCTGATGGCACTGGTCCTGCACTGGATGACACAGATTCGAGATGAGAGCACTGAAAAAACATCGTAAGCGGATTTTTGCCGGCATCGCCCTCGCCTTCGGCATCGCGGCGATCGCTTTCACCCTCTGGGTGTTCACGCTCGATCGCAAAGTGACCAGTCAGTTCGAGGGACGCCGCTGGACCTTGCCCGCGCAGGTGTATGCCCAACCGACCGAGCTGTATGTTGGCCTGGCCTCCAGCGCCGACACGCTCGAGCAGGATTTGCAACGGCTCGGTTACCAGCGCGTCGACAAACCTCAGCACCCCGGCAGCTACAGCCGCCAGGGCACGCGCATCGATCTGATCAATCGTCGTTTCCAATTTTCGGACGCGCTGCAAGAACCGCAGCTGCTGACCCTCAAGACCAACGGCAATGCCATCGAGGACATGCGCAACGGCCGCAATGAGGAAGTGCCGATCTTCCGTCTCGACCCGTTGCTGATCGGCAGTATCTTCCCCATTCATGGTGAAGATCGCGTCGTGGTCACGCCGGAGGAAGTCTCGCAGCTGTTGCCCTCCGCTCTGAAAGTGGTCGAGGACCGCAAGTTCGACACTCATTGGGGCATCAATCCCACGGCCATCCTGCGCGCCGCGTTTGTGAATTTGCGCGCGGGCGCGATCGAGCAAGGCGGCTCGACGCTGACTCAGCAGCTGGTGAAGAGCTACTTCCTCGACAACCGCCGCACCATCGGCCGCAAGCTCGAAGAAGCGATGATGGCGATGTTGCTGGAAGTGCATTTCAGCAAGTCGGACTTGATGAATGCGTACATCAATGAAATCTATCTCGGCCAGGACGGTCGTCGCGCGATCCACGGCTTCGGTCTCGCCAGTCAGTTCTATTTCGGCAAGCCGCTGGCGGAATTGCAGTTGCATGAAGTCGCGTTGTTAGTTGCGATCGTGCGCGGCCCTTCCTATTACGACCCGCGCCGTCATCCGGAGCGTGCACGCGAGCGACGCGACATGGTGTTGAAGCTGATGGCCGAACACGGCGTCATCGCACCGGACATGGCGAAGAAGGCGGCGAAGCGTCCGCTCGGCATCGTGAGTTCCAGCACGCAAGCCGGTGGTGGTTACTACCCCGCGTTCCTCGATCTGGTTCGACGCACCTTGCGGCGTGACTATCGCGAAGAAGATCTGACCGAGGCCGGCCTGCGGATTTTCTCGACGCTCGATCCGACGGTGCAGACGCAGGCGGAAAAGGCGCTGACTCAAGAGCTGGATCGACTCGACAAGACGCGCAAGACCAAATCGAAGGTGCCGCTGGAAGGTGTGGTCGTCGTCACAGCTCCGCAGAACGGCGAAGTGGTGGCGATGGTCGGCGGCCGGCAGGCAGGCTTCGCCGGTTTCAATCGCGCGCTGGATGCGAAGCGCTCGATCGGCTCGCTGGTGAAACCGGTGATCTATCTGGCGGCGATCGAAAGCGGCCAGTACAACGCCGCGTCCATCATCGAAGACGGCCCGGTGTCGGTGAAGCTGGCGAACGGTCAGCTGTGGGAGCCAAGGAATATTGCCAAAGAGCAGTTCTATGGTCCGGTGCCGCTGGTGCGCGCGTTGGCGCAGTCGATGAATCTCGCGACGGTGAACCTCGGCTTGTCGGTGGGCTTGCCGAAAGTCACGCGGGAGTTCGTGGCGCTGGGTCTGGAGAAGGAGCCGCCGCAGTTGCCGTCGGTGTTGCTCGGCTCGCTCGATGTTTCTCCGCTGGAAGTGGCGCAGCTCTACAACGCGTTCGCGAACGGCGGCTTCAGCACGCCACTGCGAGCGGTACGCTCGGTGCTCGATGCGCAGGGTGAGCCACTGAAGTCGTTCGCACTGGAAGTCACGCCGGTCGCGAGTCCGGACGCGGTGTATCAGGTCAATCGAATGATGGTCGAGGTCATCCAGCACGGCAGCGGCCGCGGCGCACGCGCCGTGCTTCCGCCGGATGTGGTGGTGGCGGGTAAGTCGGGCACGTCTTCGGATTATCGTGACAGCTGGTTCGCCGGCTTCTCCGGCAGCCACCTGGCGGTGGTGTGGATCGGCCATGACGACAACACATCGACCGGGCTCACCGGCTCGGCCGGCTCGTTGCCGGTCTGGTCCCGCCTGATGGCCAACATCGGAACAACTTCCTGGAGCGCGCCGTTGCCGGAAAGCCTGGAGGAAACCTGGATAGAATTCCCAACCGGCCTGGGCGCCCGGCCGGACTGCGGCGAGGAACCCATCGCCATCGCCGTGCCGAAGGGGACCGAGCTGCAGATGCAGCCCTCGTGCAGCTCCAACGTGTTCGGTGAAATTGGCGAGAAGGCGAAGGAGTGGTGGCGGGGCGTCACTCGGCAATGACGATGGGGAAGCTGAATCGGTTCAGCCACGGCGAACATTTTTTCAATTGGTGACGGTCTGACAATCTCGTGATTACCTGGCAGCGAAAACTTCCCACGCTCGTGGCCCTGCTCGCCGTTGCGGCCTGCGCAGTCCCTCCTCCTTACCGAGCCCCCGCCCCTCCCGCGCCCGTTCCTTCCCCCACGGAACCGCCGGTGGAAACCCGCCCGGCCCAACCGCCGGAACAACCCAGCGAGCAACCTGCGCCGCCCGCGCCGGTGGTTCGTGAACCGGTGTTGAGCGCGGCTTCCAAGGCGCTGGTGAGTCAGGCGCAGCTGCAATTGCAGTCGAAGAATTATCCGGTCGCGGCTTCGTCCATTGAACGGGCGCTGCGGATTGAGCCGGCGAATCCGTTGCTGTGGATCGAGCTGGGCAAAGTTCGGCAGGCCGAAGGCAACTACGTTCAGGCGGAGAATATGGGGCGCAAGGCGGCGGCTCTGTCTGTGAATGCACCCAGAGCGAATTCGGCGGCTTGGAGTTTGATTGCGGAGTCGCTGCGTGCGCGAGGGAAGAATCAGGAGGCGCAGGAGGCGATGGTTAAGGCTCAGGGGGTTCGGTAGCCTCGGCTCGGAGGCGGATTCGGAGCCGGATTCGGAGGCGTCGGTGGTTCGCGGCGGCGGGAGTGACCTACCTCGTCCCGGCACCGGGCGCCGCCCGTCGCGCAGTGCGCTCCTTGGCGCACGTCCATGGTGAGCCCTGCTGTTGCGGCCCCGTCCCTGTGCCGCAAAGCTGCCGGGACGA
>NZ_RYEV01000011.1 GCF_004138485.1 Peristeroidobacter soli | reverse complement strand
CAAGGCCCGGAAACTTGCCAGCAAGAAACACGTCGCGTAAGAATCGCCCACTTCTGCTCCGCCAGTGACCTCACAAGGTGGTCCCCAACTCGGGAAATCGGGTGGTCCTCAACTGGGAAATCGCGCAGTATCAGTCAGATGACGTCCAACTTGGCCGGAGCTGTTCGCGAGTCCGTCCGGAAATGCGTTGGATGTCGAATTCAGCAGAATACGCGCGGTCTCACAACTGCTGGCGGCCAGGACCACGGCGCGTGCGCGAACGAGGTGCCGACTGCCATTGGTCTTGTCAATGTAACGCACGCCGGTGGCCCGACCGTGCTGATCAAGAGGAACCTCGTAGACCATGGAATGTGTGCGAATCTCCAATCGCCCCGTAGCGAGGGCGGGCGGCAGCAGCACGGTCGGCGTTTGAAAGAAAGCGCCGATGGCGCAACCCCTACGGCACGGCGTTGCATACAGGCAGGCCGGGCGGCCGTTCAGAGGCCGCGTCAGGACGGCACTATGAATCGGTACGGTTCGAATTCCGAAGCGCTTCGCCAGGACGCTCTGTACCCAGACCTCGTGCGCGTGCATCGCAGGGGGGGCAGCAGCACGCCTGGCGAGGAATCTGGACTGTTCTCGATGTTTTCACGTTCTCCGAAGACGCCGATCAGCTTCTCGACACGGTCGTAGTAGGGGGCCAGGTCTTCGTAGCCGATCGGCCAGTCGACACCGAGACCCGTCCGGCGGTGAGTCTGAAAGTCATACGGTCCATAGCGCAGCGTGACACGACCCCAATGGTTGGTGCGTCCTCCAACCATGCGCGAACGCCACCAGTGAAATTGAGTTCGCGGCGCGACCGTGTAGGGTTCGTCGGGGAGATCCCATCCACCGCCGATGGCGGCATCGAAGAAGCCGAGCGGCTTGTCTGGCGTCGAGGCGCCGTTTAGGGGCGCGTCAGCTTCGACTTGAAACATCGGCGTTTCTGATTCGGCCGTGTAATCGCGTCCAGCTTCGAGTAGGAGCACTTTCAATCCACGCCGCGTGAGCACGTAGCTGGCGATACCTCCGCCAGCACCGGAGCCGACGATGACGGCGTCGTACTCGGACTGCGCGCCTGCCATGGTTGTTACCGTTTTAGCAGCGATCAATTGCTAGTTCTGAAAGAGTTCTTTGTTTGCAGCCTTGAAAGCGTCCGTGAAGCGCACGACCTGGAAGCCGTTATCGAAGCTGAGGAACCAAATCTCCTGCGTGCCGCTTCGAAATTTTGGAACGACCACTTGATCGGCGGTGTAATCCAATCCCGCTTTGAAGCGCAGCAGTGAGCCGGGGCGGCTCTGTGTTCTTCTAGCGGGCGGTTTGTAGTAGGCGACTTCGCGAGGGTGCGTCGGGTTGCGGATGTCGAAAACCCTCAAGCCGGCTTCGTTATAGCCGCAAACCAATAGCTTGGCATTCTCAGGATCATCGGCGTCACAACCTAAACTACCGTATCCAAGAGCGCTCGTCGGATCGTTCATGACGTTCGAGCAGTTTTTTGGGTCGTGCACTTCGAGCAGAAGCTTCGAGACCAGTTTTGGATTTCTTTCATCGCTGATGTCGATGATTCGTGCAACGCCATAGCTCGGCTCGTCTGAACCGCAGGCGTTGGTTTTTTCTGAAGACCCAGATCCCTCAAGGCGACCCAAGAGATCGGTGTAGATCAAATGGGGCTTACCTGCGACGGTGATCGGCAATGCAAACTGCGCAAAGTGGGTGTCTTCCCAGAATAGTGACCCGAGAAGTCGAAACTGTGGATGCGGCTTTCGATCCTGAATTTCGCTGGTGTCCATAATGAGCAACCCATTCGGAATCTGAGCTGCGCGAGTCTGGCGCTGTAGAGTCACATATGCCCGACGACCATTCTTACTGATATTGACGCCGTGTGTCTGCCAAGAACCGTCCTCCGGTGTCCAAACCGATAGTACGGCCAGTTTTTCAGGATCCTCAGCATCTAGGGCGAAGACTGCGGATGGAGCAGGCACCTTCTTGTCGGCTGGAACACCATATAGTCCTTTTACCCCGTAAAACGTTCGGCCCTCGGCATCGAACTGTCCTACATGAGCAAACAGGTTTGGAAGAGCAACGGTGCTCTTCAAGACAGGATGACTGCAATCGGCGGATAGATCGTAGATCTCAAACGGCGCATTGGTGGTTCTGGGTGGCGTGCTCGCGAGGAGAAACTGGCGTGCGTGATTGATCACCAGAGATTCGCCAGCATCCAACATGGCGGGACTGGTCAGGTGGGTGGCCATCTTCGGATGGCCAGAGTCGGAGACGTCCAAGACAACGACGCCAGGACTGCGCAGCTGAGAACTGGGAGCGGTCGCGTAGTAAGCGCAATGTCCCAAAACCTCAAGGTCAAACCCGGCACCTTCACCCTCATACTGACCAACGAGTTCCAGGTTACAGCTATAGGGTTTGGCTGGCCCGGGGCTGAAGCGCTCAGCTAACGTCGTTTGGCCCTGTACGCTCTCGGTCCGATCTCGAGGACCACAAACCGCTCGGGGAATGGCCGTTGAACTGGCCTGCGAGATCACCGGGTGGATGGACGTCAACAGCAAAGAAATCCCAAATGAGAACAACAGTCGTTGTTTTGAGAAGACTTTCGATGAACTCATTCGTTTCGCTCCGACTTCCCACAGAGCATCCGATCCCGCTCGACAGTGTAGACTGACTGCTCGAAGCCCGAACGTGCCGCCATCAGCCTTGTCTGTGTCGGTCTCAAGTCTTTGGGTATTGAGGCGATGAGTGCTTCGCTCCTGTCGCGCAAGACCCGCTCGTATTCGGGATGCGTCAGAATATAAAGATCGTTGCGACGCATGCCGCGCAACACCAACTGCCCCGCCTCCAACGCCGGCATGGCGTACTCCGGATCGTGCCGCATCTTTTGCTGGCGGTCCTTCGTTTCTTGATCGGGTGAGAACCCCGTATCCGACAGACTGCTTGGACGATTGCGGGCTGACTCAAATACATTTGAAGTGACAAGCCCAGGGCAGAACACGGACACGCCGACATTAGACCCGATGAACTCGGACCGCAATGCTTCCATCAGGCCCACCACGGCGTACTTGGAGGCGGAATAGGCACATTGATTGGCCGCACTGATGAGCCCAAACAAAGACGAGGTCGTGATGATTTGACCGCCATCAGCGTGAGCCTGGATGTACGGGAGGAAGGCATGTAGACCATTGAAGACGCCAGTCAAGTTGACTCCCATCACCCAGTCCCAGTCATTGTAGGTAATTTTTTTGAATGGAATGGGCAAGTTCACGCCTGCGTTGTTGACCAGGACATGTATCTTCCCAAAGACTCGCACCGTTTCCGCTGCAGCCTGTTCCATCCCTGGACGATCAGTAACGTCGACCCGGATCGCGTGGATGCGGCTACGAGTTTCCTCAAGGTAGCTCATGGCATCGTCAAGGTGTTCCTTGGTTCGATAACCAATTGCGACGTGCATTCCCGCCTCTGCGAAGGCCCTCGCAACGCCAAGACCAACGCCACTCGACCCTCCCGTGATGAAAGCCACTTTGCCTCTAACGTCCTTCATGGGCGGCGAGACATCGGTACAACCCGAAGCAGGCTGCTGCATCGCCGCGGCACCAAGCGCCGGCAGCATGAGGATCGCTGGCGTAGTCGCCGCGGCAAGTGCAACTCCCCTGACGAAATTCCGGCGCCCCTGGTCGGATGGAACGTGCGATTTTTCTTCGTTATTTGACATGGTTTTTTGGAGTTTCCAGTTTCATCGCGCCGTGGGATCGGAGCTCGGGGATGTCGTTGCCTATCACGGATGACTCTTAGGGAAAGCCAGCGACGCTGGCTGCCGTCCGTCAACTCGCTGCAGCGAACTCGGCGCTAGCGCGGGCTCTCGACGTTTTCTGCATCGGCACCAGCGAACTCGCCCATTTCGGAAGGATGAGAAAGCGCCAGCAGGTCACACGACATTCAGACCCAACGATGAGCCCGTCGAGAGTGAATAACTCGATGGAGTGACCGGCAAACAAGAGCTTGTTGCCCCTGCAGCGGCGGATGGCTCGGCTGCAGGTCGTCACTCCCACTGAGCTGCCGCTGCAGGAGGGTTCTAGGCACGCTCAGCAGCGCCCAAAAGAAGCGAGACGGGGCCGCTCAGAGGTAAGCCCCGACGCGTCCTTCCGATCTATCCGCGCGCGGACAATGCCGCTCCAAATCAGCCACCACTGGAGTAAGCGATACAGACGATGAAGCGACAACGACTGGGCGGCAGATGCTTGGTCGCGATGGTCGGAAGATCGAAACCAGCGGGCAGTTCGAGGAGGTGTTCTGCCAGCAAGAGCGTCTGAGCCTGGCGAACCGCTAACGAAACGAGGGTCAAGAGAAATTTCTACCGGGCACCGATACTGTCGCGACATTTTCCGCTCTCTGTCTGAGGTCGATCAAAGGGAACTGGATGCAACGAATATCAATACGCGAAGACAGTGCAGGTATTTTCGTCGGAATTCACCGAGCGGCGAAGCGCGCTTCTTTCTGCGGCTGACGTGATGCCGCATCCTCGAAGTGCGGCGCCATGGCGGCAGGCCGCACCAGGGCGCCCGAAGTCCAAGATCGAGGTAGATCCCTGCGAGATACGAGCTCATTGAGGGGCCTATCTCTTGCTCCAGCAGACGGCCCTTCAGTTCTGTCGTGCACATGCAAGGTCGTTTGCCGCCGGATCAGCTGGCCGGCCATAACCTGCACGATAGAGAATCGCGTTGTCAGGTGAGATGCGGGATTGCTCATGCTCTGAAAGTGGGTCACATACGAGCCCGCGGCCGCTTCAATCAGGGCTCCACTTGAGCTCAGGAGCCAAAAGCTTCACGCACCAACATCCTTTCCGGTGAACGCCCCCGCTGCGGTCGCCGCAGGTGAACTTCGTACGATTCATCACATGAAGGATCTCACTCAGGGCTCAATCGCTCGTCATATCATCTCCATGGCGGTGCCCATGGGCGCGAGTATGCTGTTCCAAACGCTGTATGTCTTCGTCGATCTGTATTTCGTCGCCGGGCTGGGCGATGCCGCCGTTGCTGGGGTCAGTGCCGCAAGCAACATCATGTTGATCACCCTTGCGCTGACCCAGGCTCTGGGCGTCGGTACCGTGGCATTGATTTCACACGCGGCCGGACGCAAGGACCAGCAGGATGCCAATCTAATCTTCAATCAGTCGTTGCTGGTCGCCGCGATTCTCGGAGCTTTGGCATTGCTGCTTGGGTACACACTCGCGGTTCCGTATTTGAGCTCGATGGCTGCGGACGAGGCGACCGTCATGCAAGGTCGCAAATATTTGTTCTGGTTCCTGCCGGGCCTGGCGCTGCAGTTCGCGCTGGTCTCGATACGCTCGGCGTTGATCGGAACGGGCATCGTGAAGCCTGCAATGATCGTGCAAGTAGCTACGGTGCTCCTGAACGCAGTTCTGGCGCCAGTACTGATCGCCGGCTGGGGTACGAGCTACGCGATGGGTGTGGCTGGGGCGGGGCTCGCCAGTTCAATTGCCGTGCTCAGCGGTGTGGTATTGCTCTGGGTGTACTTCAATCGGATGGGGAGATATGTGTCGTTTCATCCGGAACGGTGGCAGCCGCGCTTCGCTGTGTGGAAGCGCATACTCACCATCGGGTTGCCTGCGGGTGGCGATCTCTTGCTGATCTTTGGCTATGTCAGCACTACGTTGTGGGCAATCAGAGACTTCGGTCCGGCAGCGCAGGCTGGCTTCGGCATCGGCTCGCGTATCATGGGGGGAATATTCTTGCCTGCGATGGCGATAGCCGTCGCCGTTGCACCGGTGGCCGGCCAGAATTTCGGCGCGCGACAGATAGCACGAGTGCGAGAAACGTTCCGCGTCGCCTTCATCCAATCGATAGCTCTCATGTTGGCTGCGATGCTGTTGTGTCAATGGCGGCCTGAAGCGATGGTGCGCTTCTTCTCACCCGAGCCCGAAGTCGTGCGCGTTGGCGCTCAATTCTTGCAATTCATTTCGTGGAACTGCGTGCTAAACGCCGTGTCATTGGTTTGCTCGGGCGTCTTTCAGGCGCTGGGCAACACGCTGCCTTCCCTGCTGAGTTCGGCCATGCGTCTTATCGTGTACGCCGTGCCGGCAATTTGGCTCACTTCACAACCCGGCTACAAGCTCGAGCACATATGGTATCTATCGATTGCTGCCACGATCGTGCACGTCGCTCTCAATGTGCTTTGGTTGCGGAAGCAGGTGCGTCTCCAGCTTACCCCACTCGCCGTGGCCCAACCGATGTAACAATCACACAGAGGACACGAACGCGAACCTTAATGTGCATGTCTGGACTCCAGATGCAAGCCTTCTTGATGGAGCTTTGATCAGAAAGCGGACATCGGCTGCAACCGTGTATTCGTCCTGTTGATGGGCGGAACACGTTCGACGTTGGATCGCCCTGGACATCATGAAAGTCGCCGGCGCGGAGCCAATCAAAAACAAGGCCTCGTAATGGGCCATGGACATTATCGACTTTGTCGCGCCAGCTGCCGATCCGCTTGATCATGAATGCAATCGCATCAAGTGCAGCCTCGCGTTGAAGTTGGGAAATCTTGAATCAATTAGCTCCGTGCACTGGATCGAAGTTGCCAGTTGCCATCGTAAGATCGCTGATGCTTCCAGGTCGCCCAGATGATGCGGGCCATCTTGTTCGCTAGAGCAACGATCGCCTTGTTATGACCGCAGCGCCGCTCGGTATCCAGTGCCCAGGTGCGCAGTCGATCCAAGGACCGCCCTGCCTGGACGGATTGTTTCGCGGCCTGCAGCACCGAGCGCGCTCCGTGGATGAGCAAAGTTCGTAGGTATACGTCGCCCCGCTTGCTGATCGCGCCCAAACGTCGTCGTTCCCCTGAGGAATGCTCACGAGCCGTAACGCCTAGCCAAGAAGCGAAATGCCGGCCGGAAGGAAAGCGTTGTACGCTGTTGAGAGCACCACGCAATGCGGTCGCGCTCAATAGCCCGATGCCGGGGATCTTCAACAACTCGCGCACGACCGGATCCTCGTGTGTCAGATCACTGAGCAGGCGCTCGATCTGCTTCAGACGCTGTTCGAGTTCCGCAATCTCCTGCAGTAGCTCGAGCACCACCGGTCGGAGCACATCGGGCAGCGCATTGTCGGCGCATTCCAGTGCCTCGCGCACGGCGGCGATGCCACGACGAGCACCGACCGGGATGGCGAGGCCGAACTCGCGCAGGCAGCCGCGCAGTTGATTGATCCGCGCCGTGCGAGTGTGTTTCCACTGCTCGCGAATGCGGTGTAACTGTTGCAGCACCTGCTGATCGATCGACTTGATGGGCACGGGGCGAATTCGGTACATCTTGACGCTTCGATCAGTGCGGCTGCATCGGCTGCATCGGTTTTATTGCGCCGGACGTAGGCGCGTACATACTGTGCCGGCAGCAGCCGAACTTCATGACCGCGCGCTTGGAAAGTGCGCGCCCAGTAGTGCGCGGAACCGCACGCCTCCATCACAATCAGGCTGGGTGGATGATTGCTAAAGAACTGAGAAAACCGAGCCCGTGTCAGTCGTTCACGTCGTCCCACTCGGAACTGCTCGTCGGCAACGGCAACTTCGAAGCGGTTCTTTGCCAGGTCCACACCTACCGTCGTAGCATACATGGCGGACTCCTTCTGTTGAGCTTCAGCTGGGAAACGCAACCATCAGCTTGGCATATCGATGCCGTACTGCCAGCAGGAGGAGTCCATCTCATCAAGAATCCGATCGCATTGAGTTTCGCCGCCATTCTGATGCTCCTCCAGCCAGCTCCTCTCCGAGACCGAAGTGGTAGCTTCGATCTCGGCAAGCGTGAGTAGGCAAGCAGGTGTTTCCAGCACCTGGAGGAGCTGACGATGAAACTGTACTGCGGTATCGATCTGCACTCCAACAATCATTGGTTGACGCTCATCAATGAGCATGACGAGCGTCTGGTAGAGCAGCGGCTGGCGAACGATCTGTCGGTAACCTTGGCGGTTCTGGCGCCGTATCGGGAAGCGCTGGCGGCGATTGCGGTGGAGTCGACCTTCAACTGGTATTGGCTGGTGGACGGCCTGATGCAGGCAGGCTACCGCGTCAAGCTGGTCAATACCTCGGCGGTACGCCAGTACGAGGGGCTGAAACACCGGGACGACTGCGATGATGCATTTCATCTAGCGCAGTTGCGCTTGGGCATCTTGCCCTGTGGCTATATCTACCCAAGGAGCCAGCGAGCAGTTCGAGATTTGCTGCGGCATCGCTGCCGACTAGTGAGGCAGCGAACGATGAATGTGCTGGCCGCGAAGAGCTGTTATGCGCGCGAGTTGAACATAAAGGTATCGAGCGCGGTGATGATCGGCACGAAGCAACAGCCCTGGCCGGTGGTCACCGAGCCGCAGATTGCGCTGGTCATCGATGCGCATCGCGTGATCATTGAAGCGTTGACGCAGCAGATCTGGCGCATTGAGACGATGGTGAGGCAGGAGCTGAAGGACGCCCCGGCGTACAGGCGCCTCCAAACAGTGAATGGCATCGGACCGATCCTGGCATGGACCATTGGCCTCGAGGTTGGTGATATCCGTCGTTTTACGCGGGTGGGCCAGTTTGCCTCGTACTGTCGATGCGTGCAGAGCTGCGCGCTGAGCAACGGAAAGAAGAAGGGAGACGGCAACCGCAAGAACGGCAATGCCTATCTGTCTTGGGCATTTCACGAAGCGGCACACTTCGCCGTGCGCTATCTACCGCAGGCCCGTCACTACTATGAGTGCAAGAGCCGCCAGCGCAGCCGCATCGTGGCGATACGAGCAATCGCACATAAGTTGGCGCGTGCCTGTTATTACATCCTCCGCGACGATGTGCCGTTTGATGCCGATAAACTTTTTTCACATTGAACAGCCGGTGGGGGCGTAACCCTAGTTTCGCCTGGTAAAACCCTTTTCTGATTGGCCGCCCTCACCGCGCTGGCAACGTTATCGAGACTGGCATACGCCTGCGCAGCAAGTCCTGATGGCCTGGCGTGCGTGAATGCATAGCCCGAATTTCTGTAACTGTCACTGACGAATGTTGCGCGGAAACCGAAGAGTGTCTGGGGCTCCGCTGAGCCGGGGGTGCAAACGTTCTCTCCATTGGAGTGAACCTGCATCTTGATCCTGATGGGTGGCTGGTGCGCAAGGAAGGCGACACTACTGAAGAGACACGAATGCGTTTTGCCGCTCGAAGCGTCGAGCTATCCGATTATCGTGACGACATCGGAGAAGAGTCCCTGCGGCCTGACTTACGGCTGGCTGATGGGCGGCGAAACTCCGTCTACCGTCGAGCGAGCTATATCGCCGTCAATTCGGCGAAACTCAGCCCTCGCTATCGGACCGAGCCTCGATCAGCGAGCCCCGCAGCTTCTATAAAATGAATCATCAAATCCGCCCATCTTACGGGCTCTTTGGGCATGTTTCTATAAAATTCCTGCGCTTAAATGCTTGATTTCCCGGCTCGCCGGAGGTGACTCTTAATCAGTTGGTTATAGGTTCGAGTCCTATGCGGCCCACCACTTTTTCCGTTTGAATTCGCCGAGTTACGAGCTCGGCGCGACTACGAAATTCCCGCCTCTATAAAATTCGTTTCGGCAAAAACGAGTTCGGCGGCCGGTCGACGCAACAATTTTGCAAGCGCGAGCCTGCGGAACAGAGTTGGAGTTGCCGCTCGCTGTGGCGATCACCGCGCCATCACGCGGTTCCACGGTAGCTCAGCGTGACTACCTCGGCCTGGTCGCCGCGGTGACGATGGTCAACTGGAAACTCGACGGGTCGGACGGGGCCTCGCTGATTCTTCAGTTCGAATGCGGCCGACATCCGCGAGTGCTCGCCTCACTCCGGTGCCGCCCGCTCGAACACTGTTCGGGTTGGGGATCACCCGGCGCGTGCGCTCGTGCCCAGCGGACCGCATGAACTCATCGCGCTGAGCGAGCATCTCGCTCGAGAACTCGATGGGACCTTCGATGCGCAGTCCGCACTGGGCTCGGAGAGCAATGAACGGAGCAGCGAGGGGCATGAGCCTGCCCGCCAGGCCGGTTAAACAAACGAGCCGCTCAACCCCGCTCCAGCGCCTCACGCAGAATCTCGCACTCCGCCGTCTTATTACCCAGCAATCGCTCCAGTTGCCTGCGTGTGGCGAATCGAGCGTCACGCAGCCGCAGGCAGCTGACTCGCCGCATCGTCGGCTCGCCGTGCAACCCGGTGGTCGATGGTCCGGCTTTGTGCCGAATATTCAATCAGGTCATCGCGGGCGCACCCGCGATCGGCTCCGCAATTGCGGCATCGAGCCCAATTCGGCGCCAGAGGTACTGTGGAATTTCGAGAAATTTCCGATCGGCCGGGATGGCCGTGTTATCGAACGTTTCGAGCCGGATATTGCTGCCGACGATCCGCGCCTCGTGACGGCCGTCGATCGTGCGCTTGCCCAACCCGCCTGACATCGCGCCAAGGCGAGACAAATTCGCCACGTACAGGTGTCTCGAACAGCGTGGTGCCGGTCAGGCGCGGACTCCGGCGCAAACATTCGATGGACTCATCGCCGGCGAGCCTTGCGTCGGCGGCAAAGCATGGCGCCGGGTCCAAGGTCCGGCCTTGAGGACCTGCCCCGGCACGTCATGCCCGACGATGATGGGCAGCGCGGCCGCCACTTCGAGCAGCTCGGTGAGATCCACTCCGGTGTTCCATCCCATGCTGTCGAACATGTGCACGAGATCTTCCGTGCAAACGTTGCCCGTCGCGCCCGGCGCAAACGGACATCCGCCAAGCCCGCCCAGCGACGCGTCGAAATGCCGCACGCCTGCATTCAGCGCCGCGACTGCATTGGCCAATCCCATGCCCCGCGTGTTGTGGAAGTGCGCTGTGACCTGCAACGTCGGCCACATGCGCAGGACGGAACCGAAGATATCCTCGACCTGCGCTGGATTCGCCATTCCAGTGGTATCGCACAGACTGACTCGCGCAATCCCCATGTCCGTCAAGCGCGCGATAAGATCCATCACCCTCCCCGCCGGCACGCTGCCTTCGAAGGGACAACCAAACGCCGTCGACAACGACGCATTGATTGCCGTGGCTCCATGAGCAAGGGGGAGGATCTTGGCGAATTGCCGAAGCGAATCCTCGCAACTCATGCCGAGATTCGCGCGGTTGTGGCTTTCACTCGCCGACATCACCAAGTTGATCTCATCGACGTTGCACGCCAGTGCCCGCTCGCAGCCGCGTAAGTTCGGAACCAGCGCGGCGTACTCGACACCCTCGATACGCGCAATCCCTCGCATGACAACCTCAGCGTCGGCGAGCATAGGGATCGCTTTCGGCGAAGAGAACGAAGTGACTTCGATCTTGGCGAGCCCGCAACGGCCGAGCCGATCGATGAGCGCGATCTTTTGCTCGGTGGGCACGAAACGCGGCTCGATCTGAAAGCCATCGCGTACGGCCACGTCCTGGATGAACAGACGCTGGCGATCGGTCGTATTCACTTCGAGCGCTCCTTCTTACCGGCGGCGAGACTCCCCAGCACTGCCGAGGTGTGCTCACCCAGCGCAGGGCCGAGCCAACGGGTCCGTCCCGGAGTGGCGCTGAGTTTGGGAACGATGCCCGGCAGCGTGACTCGCTGTCCGTCCGCCAGCACGTGCTCCTCCAACATCTCGCGCGCTCGATAGTGCTCGTCGGCGGCGATATCGGCTGCCGAATAGATCTTGCCGACCGGAACCTCGGCGCGTTCGAGTACGCGCACGACTTCATCGATATCGTGTCGTGCCGTCCACGCGCCGATGGCGGCATCCAACTCATCGTTACGTTGCACGCGGCCATCGTTGTGAGCCAGCCCGGGATCGGTCGCGAGATCGTCGCGCCCGATGGCTTGCATCAGCCGACGGAACAACGCGTCACCGTTGCCGGCGATCACGACGTGCTGACCATCGCTGCATTCGTAAGTATTCGAGGGCGAAATGCCCGGCAGGCTGGCACCGGAACGCTGTCTCACGAAACCTTGCGCCGAGTATTCCGGCAGCAGGCTCTCCATGACGCCGAAGACAGCTTCGTACAACGCCACATCGACCACCTGCCCTTTACCGCCGTTGATATTTCGATGGTGAAGCGCCATCAGCGCACCGAGCGCGCCGTACATCGACGCCAACGTATCGCCGATGCTGACGCCCGATCGCACCGGCGGACGATCGGCAAATCCAGTAACGAATCGCAGGCCGCCCATGGCCTCGGCGATGGCGGCGAATCCCGGCAAATCCCGCCGCGGACCGGTTTGGCCATAGCCTGAGATGCGCAGCATGATCAGTCCGGGATTGCCGGCCGACAACGTCTCCCAACCGAGGCCCCATTTCTCCAATGTGCCCGGCCGAAAATTCTCGACCAGGATGTCGGCCTCCGCCGCGAGCTTGCGCACGATCTCGCGTCCCTCGTCACTCTTGAGGTCGAGCACCACGGACTTCTTGTTCCGGCTTTGCACGTACCACCACAACGACGTGCCCCGATGCAGCTTGCGCCATTTGCGCAATGGATCGCCGTGCCCCGGCGGCTCGATCTTGATCACATCCGCGCCGAACTGCGCAAACAGCGCCGACGCATACGGACCGGCGATCAGAGATCCCAGTTCCAGCACCCTCACGCCTTGCAACGGCAGCGGGGTCGCGTTCGTCGGCTTGCTATCAGTCACACAATCTCCTTGCGGCGGTGTCATGCGCAGAAGGACTTCAATGACACACTGGCGTCGCCGAGCAAGGCCTGGTCGCACGCGATGCCTTCAGCAACGAGCTTGCGACCTTGCACGTAATCCCTGGGCGCGTTCACACAATCCAGCGCAATCACTTTTCCCTGACGCAGATAGACTACTGAAAAAGTGCTCGTGGCGGGGTCGCCCCGCACCACTTCTGCATCATGGCCCGCGGACAAGCCGATCGTTTGCAATCGAAGCTCATACTGATTGGACCAGAACCAGGGTGTCGCGTCGTAAGCCACCGGCTTGCCCACGATCGCTTTCGCCGCCACGTTGGCCTGATCCACGGCGTTCTGCACAGACTCAATACGCAACGCCGTGTTGCGAGCATGACGATTCACGTGCAGAGCGCAATCGCCCACTGCATAGATGTCCGGCAGACTGGTTCTACAGTGCTCATCGACTGCAACGCCGTTGCCTCCCTCCGCCCCACAATCCAGTAGCGGAGCGACGGCGGGCACGATACCGATGCCGACGATCAACATCTGCGCGGCAATGATATCTCCATTGTGTAAATGGACGCCGCTCACGCGCCCGTTCTCGCCGGCGACCGCCACAATCTGAGAGCGAGTGCGGATCTCCACACCGCAAGAACGATGCGCTGCCTCGAAGAAGGACGAGAGTTTGGGTCCGGCCACGCGAGCCAGGACGCGCTCTGTCGCTTCGATCACTACCACCTGCTTACCGAGCTTGACCAGCGAGGCCGCAACCTCGAGCCCGATATAACCGCCGCCCGCCACGACGACCTTCGATGTCGATGCCAGCGCGTCGCGAATTCCGTCGACGTCCGCACGGCTTCGCACGACGTGAACACCTGACAGTTCCGCTCCAGGACAGCTCAGAGTTCGAGGCACACCCCCGGCAGCCCAGACGAGTCGCTGGTATCGTATCTTGCGTCCGTCGCTATCGCAGAGGTAACGCTCATCGGGGCGGACGCAATCTACCCGCCTGCCCAATATCATTTCCACACGCTGTTGCTGCCAGTAGCTGGCGGGTCGAATCAGCAGTCGGTCGCGCTCTTTGTTTCCTAGCAGATACTCCTTGGACAGCGGCGGACGCTCATAGGGCAGATCCAACTCCTTGCCGAGAATGCCGACGGTTCCAGCAAAGCCTTCATTGCGCAAGGCAATCGCTGTCTGAGCGCCCGCATGACCGGAGCCCACGATGAGAACGTCCAGCGCCTGCATGACGTCTCACTCCTCCGGCGCAATGGTCAATCGCAGCCCATCGAGTTTCTCCGTCACCTCGAGCTGACACGACAAGCGCGACATCAGGGTGCGCACACTGGATCCATCGAGCAAGGCATCCTCCTCCGCGGACAAGGGTGGCAGCAGTTCGACCTGCTCGGCATCCACCAGCACATGGCACGTACAGCAGGCGCAGGCCCCACCGCAGATCGCCTGGATTTCTTCGATCTGCGCGTCCCGAATGCTCTCCATCACGGAATGGCCGATCATGCCTCTCACGGATCTTATGTCCCCCGCCCGGGTCGTGATGAAAAGCGTCGGTGAGTTGGGTATCGCTGCGGTCGGGAGGGTCATGGGTGTAGTTCGAAACCAAACAAGATCCTGAACAACTCGTGGCAATGCTACGCAAGCGACGCCGATACGCCCCATGCTTTCGGTCGGTCCTCTGCGCGCAGCGCAGGTCAATATAAGAAGACTTAGGAATGGGTGACGGGACCACCAGGGGAACTGACGTTGCAGCAGAAGACCGGCCTTGTAAGCGCAGAACCCAACACCGCGGTGTCCAACGCGACGAAGTTTTCGGAGCAGATCGGCTCGCCGGCGTGGCCGAGTCCGGCTCGCGGATGGTGGACGGTCTTCGTGCTGCTGCTGGCCTACACGTCCTCTTTCGTGGATCGTCAAATCATGAGCCTGCTGGTCGAACCGATCCGAGCTCATTTTTCGATCACGGACACCCAGTTCAGCCTGCTTCACGGGCTCGCCTTCGTAACTCTCTACACGGTGTTCGGCATCCCGTTCGGTAGACTCGTCGATACGTATTCGCGGACCAACATCGCATCCGCGGGCGTGGCCGTCTGGAGCACGATGACGGCTCTGTGCGCTCTAGCCAGCACCTACGGCCAGTTGTTTCTCGCGCGGCTCGGCGTGGGCATCGGCGAGGCGACGCTATCGCCCGCCGCGTATTCTCTGCTTTCGGACAGCTTCCCCGAAGAGCGCATCGGCAGGGCAATCAGCGTTTATTACCTCGGCGTTTCCATGGGGAGCGGGCTGGCGATGATCTTCGGTGGCTATGTCATCGGTCTGATCTCACAATCGCACACTGTGGTGCTGCCCCTGTTCGGAGAGCTGCAACCGTGGCAATGCGTACTGCTGCTCGTCGGGCTGCCGGGCATCCCAATTGCGATCCTGCTTAAAACCACCGTTCGCGAGCCCGCGCGTCACGGCGCGAGCAAATCCGACGCCCCACCTCCGCTACGCCGGGCGATACGATTTCTCGCACAACGACGTCGATTCTTCGTGCTCTACTTCGCCGGATTGTCGGCACTGTCGGCATTGCTCAATGCGTGGCTGTCATGGATCCCTGTCTTCTTCATTCGAGTTCACGATTGGCAGCCTGGCGAGGTCGGGCTCAGGTTCGGGTTGGCCATCATCGTATTCATGAGCATCGGCTACTGGGCGACCGCTCGACTTGCCGAAGTCCTGCAAAGTCGCGGGTATACCGATGCCGTGCTACGCATCACCCTCGCCTGTGCCTTGCTCGGCGGCCTGACCGGCGCGGCGGCTATGCTGACCGATTCAGCCGAGTGGGCGTTGTTTCTTGCCGGGCTGTGTTCCCTGTTCATCGGAAGTCCTTGGGGAATCGTCAGCGCCTCGATACAGATCATCACGCCGAATCGCATGCGCGGACTGATCTCGGCGCTATATCACTTCATCGCCGTGGTCGTCGGGCTGGGCCTCGGGCCGCTGGTGATAGCACTCATGACCGATCGGCTGTTCGGCGCTGAACAACAGGGCATTCGGTATTCGCTTTGCGTGGGAGCGGCCGTGTTGGGACCCATGGCCGCGGCTCTACTGGTGTTTGCGTTGGCCCCCTTTCGAGACGCGCTCGAGCGCGTCAACTCGTAACACCGACTCCTTACGCAGTCTTCACCGCGGTCCGCTCTGCATGACGCCGCCGCAGTTCGTCACGAAGCTCCGCCTTCTTGACTTTGCCGGCGGGCGTCCGAGGAAAGTTTTCGACCACCTCGATGTTCTCCGGCCATTTCTGCCGCGCCAGGCCCGACTGCTCCAGAAGAACGCGCAAGTTCTCGAGGCTCGGTGCCTCGGCACCCGGCTTCAGTCGCAAGAACGCGTGACCGCGCTCGCCAGTCCGCTCATCCGGTGCGGCCACGACAGCGCACTCGATCAGTCCTGGAAACCGCAGCAGCACTTGTTCCACTTCAGAGGCACCGATCTTGACGCCGTTGCGAATGATCACATCCTTGATTCGATCGGTAATGGTGTAGAAGCCATCGGCGTCTCGCACCGCCACGTCGCCGGTGCGAAACCAACCTTCGTCATCGAACTGCGTCCGATTCATTTCCTCATCGATATACCCGGCGCACAGGTCCGGGCCGCGGCACACGACTTCCCCCTCTGCTCCAACGGGCACTTCGTTGCCCAGCTCGTCCAGCAACTTGACCTCGACGCCGGCCAGCAAGGCACCATCGGTTCGATGCCGCTTGTCGGCGGGATCGGTCGGCATGCCGCCAAAAATTGTGGGTTGTTCGGTCGACCCATAGGTGCGTGCGGCAACCACGCCCATTGCGCCGAGCCCTTCGGCGAACGACGCGGGCACGGTGGCCGCGCCCAGAAAAACCGCTCCGACATTGCGCACGTCCTCCGGAACGAACTGCGGATGATTCATGATGGATGTCAGGAAGAACGGCGTGCCTGTGCCCGTCCCCACCTTGTGCTTGCGCATGACATCCAGCACGAGCCCGGCGTCCCAACCATCGATCAGATGCACCGAGCGGCGCTTGAACATGGGAAGAAACATGCCGCACAGCATGCCCGTGAAATGGGCGATCGGGCCTCCGACCAGTTGCGCACCGCTCGGCCAGGGAAGTCGATCCAGATGGTGGCGCAGTTCAGAGCATAGCGAGCGGTGACAATGGACGACCCCCTTCGGGCTCGCGGTCGTTCCGGACGTGAAGCCGATGATGACCACGTCGTCCGGATCTGCCTTCGAGATCACGGCGGGCGGCATCGGATCGAACAGCGCTTCATACGAATTCATGCCTGGCGGCACGGTCTCTCCGATCACGCGCACATCGATCAGCGCCGGAAAGTCGGCCCTCATCTCTTGAATCGCATCGAGCCGTCCGCCAACGGGCGCTTCGGTGGTGATGAGCATCCGCGCCGCGGATCGACCCAAGATGTATTTGAGTTCCAACAGGCCGTAGAACGGTGCGATCGGCACGACGATGGCGCCTGCCACGATCACCGCCATGACACTGACGGCCGCGTCGACGGAGTTTGGTAGGTAGACGCAGATGGCATCGCCTCGCCCAACGCCTTGCCGTCGCAGACCACTCGCCAGGCGCAGCACCCGATCGCGCATCTCCCCAAAGCGGATACTGCTCGATTGCCGCGTGGACCAGACGTTAAAGCTCAGCTCGGGTTCGGCGGCAAGCCATTCCAACAGCAGCTCGCCGAGCGTGCTCTCATCCCACCAGCCGTCCCGCAGATAGCGCTGGCGTAGTTCCGCGGGCATCGCCCGAAACGTCCAGGCATTGGTCAACTTCATCTCTGTTCCCCCGTTCGAGAACTTTGCACACGCCGCCTCGAGGCGGCGTTTCAAAGTCCCTTCTCGATGATCCGCGCGCTGCGCCAGCCGAACGCCATCGCAGCCCCATTGGTATTGCTCGACACCACGCCCGGCATCGCTGAACAATCGACGACTCGCAAACGCTCCACGCCTCGCACTCGAAGCTGCGGATCCAGCACGGCGCTCGCATCGGTTCCCATCCGGCAAGCACCCACGGCGTGCTGACCGCACGAAGCAATCCGACGCAGGAAGTTCAGTGCTTGATCGGGCTCGCGCGCTGGAATGTTCGGTGACAGCTGCGCGCCGACGTAGCGTTGTAGGGCAGGCTGCCGGACGAACCGTTGCATATAGTCGAGAACACGAATCATGCCACGCACGTCGTGCTCGGTCGCGAACCAATCGATCTCGATCGAGGGCGACGCGCTCGCTTCCGGCGCAGTGATCTCGATGCTGCCTTCTGAAGTGGGCTGAAGGAATTGACCATAGATCGTCAAGCCCGGCTCGCGCTCCAAGCCTTTCACGGGCGCCGGCAGTCCCTTGCTGTCGCGCTCGAACGTGAACGGGCTCAAGTAGATTTGTGCGTCGGGCCGGTTTGCGCGGGCATCGGTGCGAGCAAACGCGCCGACTTCATAGAGCCCTTTGGAAAGTACGCCGGTACGGCTCAGATAGTATTGGATGACTGCGCCGGCCAGCCGCAGGCCGTGCAGTTGCCGGTTCAATCCGAAACTATTCTCCAGCCGATACTGCAGGCTCATGCCGACATGATCCTGCAATCGTCTGCCGACCGAGGGCGAGTCGACCAGCACACCGACCCCTGCCCGGCGCAATGTTTCAGCGGGCCCGATGCCCGAGACTTGCAGTAGTACGGGCGTCATGACGATCCCCGCCGCGAGGATCACTTCCGCGCGACAGCGATAGTGAACTTCCTCTCCGTCTCTTCTCGCAACGACGCCGACGGCACGACGATCCTGCAACAGCACCTTCTCGACCTGAGTGTCTGTAACGATCGCGAGATTGGCGCGCCCCCTCGCCCGCTTGAGGAAAGCATGCGCGGCGCTCACTCGCCGACCGCGTCGAATCGTGTGGCAGTAATAGCCCACACCTTCCTGTTGCTCGTCGTTGAGATCCTGCTTGCGCCGCAAGCCGAGCATCTCGCCGGCGCGAATCATCGCCTCGACGACTTCGTCATTGGAGCTGCCTGCTTCAATGCGCACCGGTCCTCCGACACCGCGCGAGGCGCCCGGACCCAGCTGATGGTCTTCGATCGCCATGAACGCGGTACGCATGTCGTTCCACGTCCAGGCGCCGCCCGTCGCGTCAGCCCAAGCTGCGTAGTCGTCGGGATGACCGCGCGTATAAACCATCGCGTTGACCGCGCTCGATCCGCCGAGTGTCTTGCCTTTCGCCCAGATCTCCGCAACAGGCTTTCCTTCCGGCGCGGGTCGCCGCGCTTTGAAATGCCAGGCATAGCTGGGATCGGCGAGCAGCTTGCCCAGCCCCTTGGGCATCGAAATGAGCGGACTGCTGTCTTTGGGTCCCGCTTCGATGAGCAGCACACGGTGGTCTGGATTCTCCGAGAGACGGCTGGCCAGCGCGCAGCCGGCGGAGCCCGCTCCCACGATGATGTAATCGAACTCGTCGCTCACTTGGGCAGTCCCAGGATGCGATTGGCGATGATGTCCAGCTGCACCTCCGAGCAACCGCCAGCGATGGTAAACGCCTTCGAGTACAGCCAATAGCGGGTGGCCTGCAACTCCTGCGGCGTGTACGAGTCGCCTTCCCAGCCGAGCCCCTGGAAACCCATGATGTTCAGATAGGTCTCCATGCGGCGCGAAGTCAGCTCCGTGGACAGATATTTGAACATCGACGTTTCTTCGCTCGGCACGCCTTTGCCGGAGCGAGCCCGCTCTTCGTCGGCACGTCGCTGCGTCAGCGCGAGCGCGCGCTGCTCCATCTCAACCTCGGCGATCCGTTGCCGCACCAGAGGATCTCTCATGCGTCCGTCGGGTCCGGCGCCATACTCCCTGGCCAGCATCGATAGAGTGCGGCCATCCCCACCCGAGCCGCTGCCCGGCCCCGAACCGATGATCCCTCCCGGGCGCGACTCCGAAGAGCGCTCATGTTCGAGAATTCGCCTCGCTGTCGTCCAGCCTTCATTGCGACGCCCGAGCAGATCCGCCGCGGCAACCCTGACATCGGTAAAGAAACATTCACAGAACACCGACCGGCCCGAGATGAGCACGATCGGCTTGGTGCTCACACCCGCTGCATCCATGGACAGCAACAACACGCTGATGCCGTTGCGCTTCGGCGCGGTGGCGTCGGTGCGCACCAGGCAGAACATCCAGTCGGACAACTCCCCGTGCGTGGTCCAGGTCTTCGAACCGTTCACGATGTAGTCATCGCCGTCGAGTCTCGCGGACGTCGTCAGCGCCGCAAGATCCGAGCCTGCGTTGGGCTCAGAGAATCCCTGGCACCACCGAGCCTCGCCGCGGGCGATTCGCGGCAGATGACGGAGCTTCTGTTCCGGTGTTCCTATCTCCAGGATCGCCGGCCCGATCACCGTCACGCCCTGCCCGTTCAATGGCAGCGGTGCACCGATCGAATCCATTTCTTCGCGCAGAATGCGTGCGTGTTCCGCATCGAGGCCAGCGCCGCCATACGCGCGTGGCCAGGTCGGCACGGTCCAGCCGCGCGAATAACAGGCATCGAACCATTGCAGCACCAGCGGATCGACAGACTCCTTTCGACCGCCGTGATACATCACGCCGCCGCCTCGCAATGCCTGGGGACAATTCTCCTCCAGCCAGCGTCGCACGCTGCTTCTGAATTCTTCCGCCGAGGCTGGGCTCTCCGCGGATGCTTCGGATGGAACAAACTCCTTCGCTTCGTTCATCCTCAGTATCCTTCCAGCTCCGCGTAGCGCCGCACGTGATAATCCACATCCCCGAATGTTTGATCTGCCACGGCGGCGCGCTTGATGAACAGACCGATGTCGAACTCATCGGTCATCGCAATTCCGCCGTGCATCTGCACCGCCTCACGGGTAACCCGATGAAACGTAGCGCCCAACCGCGCCTTCGCCAGACTGGCGAGCTTGGCGATCTCCGGGCGACCTCGATCCTCATCGAGCGCCGTGAGCGCCTCCAGCACCACCGAGCGGGACAACTCCAGCTGACAGAACATCTGTGCCGCCCGATGTTTCAGACTCTGAAAGCTGCCGAGCGCGACGCCGAACTGACGCCGGTCCTTCAAATGCTGAACCGTTCGCTCGAAGCACTCCTGCGCACTGCCCAACATCTCCGCCGCGAGGCCGATCCTGGCGATATCCAGGGCTGCATCCAGCAGCTCCGGACCCTGTCCCACCGCACCGAGCAAGGCCGAGTCCGGCACTTGGACATCGATGAAGTCGATGCTCGCCACGTTTCTCGAATCCAGGATGCGAGTGCTAACAGCCGTCACTCCGGGCGTGTCGCGAGGAACCAGAAACAAACTGATTCCGCCGGTGTCGCAAGCACTATTGCAGATCCGCGCCGCGACGATGATCGTGTCCGCCGAGATGCCGTCGAGGACGAAGCGCTTGCCACCGCTGAGCACGAAGCCATGCGACGTCCGACGGGCGAGCAGATCGATCTCGCCGGGGGCATGCCGCAAGCGCTCTTCGAATGCCATCGCCAACAGGTGTCGGCCATTGGCGATCGAGGGCAGATAGTGGAGCTTTTGTGTCTCCGAACCCGCGAGCAAAATCGCCGCGCCACACAGCCAGATCGATGAGATGAGCGGGCTCGCGGTCAGGCAACGCCCGGACTGTTCCGTGATGACACCCAGTCCCTTGAAGCCGAACGCGAGGCCGCCGAAGCGCTCGGGCCACGGAATGCCAGCCCAGCCGAGTTCCACCATTTGCGACCAGGTCGCCCGGTCGAAGCAGTCGGTAACGTTCTCGTCTCGCAGGGCGCGCAGCTGCGAGATCGGAGCGCGAGCCGAAAAGAAACCACGCGCGCTCGTTTGCAGTAGCTGCTGCTCCTCATCGAGAATTAGTGACATCGCCGCGTTCTCTCAACGGAACAGTGCATTGCGCGCCTCGCCGCCATCGGCTTGCACCAACCGGTCGAGCCAGCGGTGGAACACCTGGCCCGCCATCTCGTTACGACCGAACAACACGTGATCGCGGGCGCCGCTGAGCAAGTTCGCCTGGATGCCGCGACACGCCGGATAGTCTTCTTCGCGCAGGACCTTCACCAGAAACGAGAATTGCTCCTCCGCCGCTCGGCGCTCCTCCTCGGTCGTGAGTTCGCGCTCGGTGATGAACGTATGTTGGCTGAAGGATTCCCCAACGCTGCCGCCGGGGAAGATCTGCGACATCATCATCGCGGTGCCACGTCCATCCACCGAAATGAACGCCACGTTCGGAAAGATCGTCCAGACGCCCTTCAGCATATGTTTCAGATCCCACGCCTCCGGCGCGGCTGTCTCCAGCTTCAGCAAGGTCGGATCCGGTGTGACCACGCGCTGATGCGGCCCCCACTGGTACGACAACGCGCGATTCGAGAACTTCGCCTTGAACGTCAGCTTGTGCAGCACCGGCAGATGATAGAAATCCAGATAGCCGTCATAGGTGAGCTTCCAATTGGCGCTGCTCAGCTGCTTGCGACCGAACACGTGCCAGTGCTCGAAGCCGAAAGCACCGAGCGAGGCAGCGTAACCACTCAGAAAGCCATCGAAGTCGAGCGTCGAGGCTGGATTCAGCACCACCCAGATCAGGCCGGCGCGCTCGAAGGTCGGCAGTCGCGTCAGGCCATAACAGCGCTTGTCGATGACGCCGAAATCCTTCGGGGAAGCGACCCCGAACAAATCGCCGGCGCGAGTGTAGGTCCAACCGTGATACGGGCACGAAAATCGCGTGGCGTTCCCTGCGCCCTCCTCGACCAGGCGGGCGCCACGATGCGAGCACATGTTCACGAAGGCGCGAGCGACGCCGTCCGCGTCACGAACCAACAGCACCGGAACCTCGAGCACATTCAACGCCCGATAGTCACCGGGATTCGCCAACTCCGTGGACAGAGCGAGCACCAGGGGAAGTTCCTTGAACACGCGATCACGCTCGGCATTCCAGCGCGCGGCATCCGTGTAGTGATCCGACGGGACCTTGGCGATCTCCTCGGCCTGCTCGATGCTGTCCGCTTTCACGTGCGCGATATTGTGTCGTGCCATCTCGATCAGCCGTTCGCGGTCGATCGCTATTTCTTCCAACGGTGTCATTGTTGCCTCATCAAGATAGCCGCGCGGCCACGAACCTGACGCGACGCGAGCGCGCGGTACGCATCCTGAAAACGCTCGGCGCCGTAGACCTCACCGACCAGCGGCCGAATTTCATTTCGCTGCAGGAGATTCAGGATGCGCTGACGAATTTCGATCACGCGCGCCGGGCGCTCGGCCGCCCAGCGCGATAGATGCAGCCCCGCGACAGTGATCGACTTGCGCCACAACTCCGAAAGGCGCAACCGACCCGCTGCCTCCGCCGAGGTGGCGCCAACGCTGACCAATCGACCGAATGGCGCCAGCGCGGCGATGCTGCGATCGAAGACGGTGCCGCCAATTGAATCCAGGATGAGGTCCGCACCGCGCCCGCCAGTCAGATCGCCGACGACCTCCGCGAAATTTTCATAGGTGGCGACATGATCGGCACCCAGTTCGCGAGCAAACTGCCCTCGCTCACCGGTGCCGGCGGTTGCAATCAGCAGCTTCACACGCGCGGCTCTACACAACTGCAACGCGGCGCTGCCGAGCCCGCCGGCGCCCGCATGGACGATCACCACGTCATCGCTCGATAGCGGCTTCGTCATATTCAACGCAGCGTCGGCAGTTAGAAACGAGGCGGGAATCGCCGCCGCGCCCACATAGTCGAGCGCGCCGGGAATTTCATCGACGTCGGCCGCTGGCACCACGATGAACTCCGCCAGCGATCCGCCGGCCGGCAACAGACCGAACACTCGAGTGCCGAGCCTATCTGCGTCGACCTGGGCACCCACGCCGACAACCTTGCCTGAGAAGTCGTGCCCCGGAGTGAACGGCGGCACCGGTCCACCGACATAGGCACCGCCCGCCTGAATCACGTCGCCCCATGACAAGGTGACGGCGTGCACTTCCACCAACAACTCACCCTCGCCCGGGGTGGGCACAGGCCTGCATGCCCAGCCCATCGTCGGATCGACGCCCACTTTGTTGACAACCAGTGCTTTCACTTCGCCGTATCCGTCAGTGATCCGTGCGTCCGGAACCTGCTCGGATCATGCGTGCTCCACCGCACCCCGTCCCCGCTCCAAAGTATAGGAACGGGTGGCGCTGTGAGCGGCGGGACATCCCATGCTCTTGGCAGCGCCGATCAAGCGTCGATGACCCAAGCGGCGGACCGCTCGACATACCGCGGCGACCGCTTCTCGCGGAACGCGCTCAGTGCTTCCTTCGAGTCCGGATGGCCGCTCATGCGGACGGTGAACGACTGTTCGAACTCATAGCCCGAGCGAATGTCCATCGTTTCGATGCGATTCAAGATCTGCTTTCCCAGCCGCACAGCCGTGGGACTGAGGCGAGCGATGCGGTGCGCGTAGCGCTGCGCTTCGGCCAACAGTTGCTCGGGCTCGCAAACCACGAGTGAACCTCCAGCGGCGGCCAGATCGGCAGCGCGCAGATGATCGCCCGTGAAGAACATGCGACGTACCAATGGTTGAGGCGCGATGCGTGCGAGATGGCGCGCTCCCCCCATCACGCCCACCGTCAGCTCGGGCAGCCCGAATCGAGCGTCTTTGGCTGCGATCACGAAATCGCAGGATGCCGCGATCGCCAGGCCCGTGCCCAATGCAACACCGTGAACCGCGCCGATGACCGGCACCGGGCACTCCTGGATCGCGAAGAACGCTTCTCGCACGCGCCACATTCGTTCGACGCCATTCTCCGGGGTCATCGAAGCGAACTCGTCCAGGTCGTTGCCCGCGCAAAAATGCGTCCCCGCGCCGGACAACACGACGACCCGGACGCCGGGATCGATGCGATCCGGATGTGCAAAGACTTCGGCCAGCTCGAGGTACATCTCGCGATGCACGCCGTTGACCGGCGGACGATTCATCACTGCGTTGAGAATGCCAGCCTCGTCGACCTGCACTTGTATGTATTTGAAGTCCACATTCCTCTCCAGCGGAACCACCGTAGTTACAGCAGGCGCAAGTCGTTCGCCCGCTTGATGGCCATGGTTCGATTGTTTACGCCCATTTTTGAGAACACGTTATGCAGGTGCCACTTGATCGTGTGCAGCGACGTCACCATCCGCTTGGCGATTTCCGCGTTCCGCAGTCCCGATGCCGCGAGCTTCAGCACGCGCGCCTCGGTTTCGGTCAGTTCGATGTTGACGCTCGTCTGCTCGGCGACGATCGGCTGAGCAACGAGTTCACCGACCGAGACGCCCATGGCGCCCAGCAACCTCTCGAGCGCCGCACGCACTCCCGCGTCGAGCCCGGTGCCTGCATTGCTCAAGTACCGCGACAGCGCGGCTGACAGCGTGGTCAACAACGCCGCTTCATCCGACACGATCTGCCGGCATCCCGTGGGCTCGAGCACTTCGACGACGTTGATGACGGCTTTCAACGCAGCGTCGCTCTTGCCCTCTTTCGCCAGAGCGACCGCCTTGAGCAACGACGCTTCGCCCCAGACCGGCAGCCGCCCGACTTGCCTGGCGGAGGAAATAATCGGCTGTAGCAAGGCAACGGCCGCCTTGGCGTCGTCGCACTGAATGAGATATCGGCTCTGCAACAGTCGTTGCTTCTCGTCCATCTGTCGGCACCAGGACCGCCCCGTGGCACGCTCCGTTTCGATCTCCCGCAATTCGCGCTCGACCAGACGCAGGTCCTCGGCCGTTGCCGCCCGCAGCATCATCTGCACTCTCAGCAATCGCACCATGCGCCGGGCTCGCTCGCCGAACGAGGGAGCCAGCGCTTTCTCGAACTTGCGTAGATGCTCGATCGCATCGAGCGCTCCGTGGCGATGAAACACCAGGCGGGAACTCACTTCGGCGGCGACGATCGCCGTTTCCGGCACGCCGTGGCGAGCGCCGAGTTGCAAGCTGCGATCGACCAGCCGCTGCGCCTCCGGCAGATCGCCCTGCAGACGCCGGCATTCCGCCATGACGAGCTCACAGGTGCGACGAATCGGTCCCGTCACCTGCTCCGATCCCAGCGTGTTCTCGAGTTCCGTCACGGCGTCACTGAGTTGGCCTTCCTGCAAATAACGCAGCGCGAACATTACCGAGACCCAGGTGCGGCAGTAGACAGCTTCGACGCGCTGAGTCTCGGCACGTGCGGTGCTGAGCGCCTGCACGCTACCTTTCCAATCGAGCATCGCCGCACTCGCCTGCGCCAGCGAAATAGCCACCATCACCCGGTCCAACGGCGTGCCGCGCGAGACACTGCGCAACAGAGGCTGCGCACGACGGCAGACCTCTTCGAAATCATCGAAGCCCAGTGCCACGAGAATTCGCAGCACGTCCATGCGATCGGAACGCCCGTGCACGGTTTCGCTGGCGGGGTCCAGCTGCGAGATCAGGCGCGACGCGAAGTCGAAAGCGCCCGCAACCGCCGCGCCTCGGGCCATCCAGAAGGTGCGATCGAAACTCGGATGTTCGTCCGGCGGCAGCTGGCGCACCAGCGCGAAGAAACGTTGCGTTTGACCTTGCATCGAGAATGCCTGGTCGGCACATCGCCCCAGAATCGTTGCCGCCGCCTCGTACTCGCCGAGCTTGAGCAAACATTCCGCGGCTGCCAGCTCGTCGTGCTCGGTGAGATGGCGAGCCGCGGCCGCGGATAGCTCGCTGGTCCACAGCTCGGGCCGCTCTTCCCGCAGCGTCGCCTCGAAGCAGCTGCGTATCAAAGGATTGATCCGGTAGACGCCGAGCCGGCCGTTCAAAGGCCGGACAAAGCCGCAGTTGCGCGCGATGTCGACCAGATAGGCGCCGGCATTGGGCACGTCGATCACCGAGTCGGCGAGTTTCCTCGTCAACATGGGAAACGGCGCGATTCGTTGTAGAAACTCGATCTGCTGCGCGTCCAGATCGGGCAGCACTTCTTCTTCGAGGAAGGAACGAAACACCTCGTCGCGCCCATCCAGTTGCCGCGCCGTTTCGGACAGATCCAGGCCACGCTCCATCATCTGCCCGACATAACACAACCCGCCGATCCAGCCGTCGGTCTTGCGCAGCACCGATCTGAAAGCGGCCGAGTTCCGTTCCGCTTCGCCCAGCCCGAGGAAGGCCGCCGCTTCCTGTTGATCGAATGCCAGATCGTCGCTGTCGATTTCCGCGAGCAGGCCCTTGAGCCGGGCGCCCGCCATCCAGCGGCGCGGCTGTCGGCGCCCCGCCAGCACCAGTCGGCAACGGCTGCCATGGCCGCAGGCTGCTTTGACGAGCGGCTCGATCCCGGTCGTGCTCTCGATCGAGTTGAAATCATCGATGAGCAACAACAGGCCCGCCGTGCCTGCAGCCGCCGACGATTGCGAGGCCATCCACCGCTGCGCGTCGCCGTACAGGCGCCGCGCCGATTCGTCATACCACGACACCGTCTCGCCCGACGCTTCGCCGTGGCCGGCCAGCTGCCGCAGCAGTTCCGTTTTGCCGGACATGGGCGGGCCGACGATCAGCGAGACCCGGGCATCGTCGAACCGTCGTAGTAACCGTTCGCGAACTATCGAACTGAACAATCGCATCGAGCAAGCCACCGGTGCGCCAGGTGTCGAGTCAACTGGCGTCAAATCCCCATCGATCATCACCACGCTTGCCATGCCGCTCATCGTGGCGGGCCAATCACAAGAATGGGCCATACTTTCGATGGGCATGAACGTAGCTGAAGAATGGGATGGGTGGTAGGCCCGCCGCGCTGTAGGCCGGCGCTTGCAAGCGAACGTTATCGGCCCGGGCCAGTGACCTGATTGAAGCGCATGGGGAGAGCAGCCGGCCCTCGGAGCGCGACGCTGCGTTGATACTGGATCTCGGCGGCCGGCACCGCCAGCTCCATGCGCTGGAAGCGTTTCAGCAGTGCCGCGAAGGCGATCCTGAGCTCGGCCCGGGCAAGATCCTGCCCGACGCAATAGTGCACTCCCGAACCGAACGCGATGTGGGCGCGCCGGTTCGATCGGTCGAGATCGACGGCATCGGCATTGCCGAACTTGGCCTCGTCACGATTGCCGGAGGCATAGCGCACCATGATCACGGCACCCTTTTCGAGCTCGACCCCGCCCAGCGTAGTGTCCGCGGTCACGTGCCGATACAGCCCCTGAACAGGCGATTCCACGCGGAGACATTCCTCGACGAAGGCCGGAATCAACTCCGGGGAAGCGCGCAGGCGTGATTGCAGATCGACGTCCCGCGCCAGCAGCAGCAGCCCCCCGGCAATTGCATTGGTCGTCGACTCGTTGCCAGCGATCAGGATCTGCTCGACGATGGACAGTACCTCGCGATCCGTCAGCGATCGCGGCTCGCTGCCTTCTTCCTCGAACGACGCACTCACCAGATCGCTCAGCATGTCATCGCGCGGCTCCACGCGGCGCTCCTGGATGCGGGCTACCATGTAGTGCTGCATCTCGACCACGAGTCGCGCGGCCCTGACCAGCTCATCCTCGTCGCCGAGCAGGCCGAGGCTGGCCAACCAGGCATCGCTCCACGACTTGAAACGATCGAACTCCTGCCGCGGCACGCCCAACTGATCGGAGATGATGTACAGCGGCATCGGGATGGCGAATTCGGTCACGACATCGCGGACCTCGCCGCCATCGAGGCGGCCAATCAGCTGGTCCACCACCGTGCCGATGTACGCCTCCATCGACCGGATTCGCGACGGCAGAAACGCCGTGTTCACCAATTTCCGGTAGCGCGTGTGACTGGGCGGATCGTTATTGACGATGGTTCGCTTGAAGCGGCCATACCCCTCCTCCTTGAGAATCTTGCTGACGATCGGCGAGTTCGCGCGCTGCGCCGCCTCCTCCGACTGCGGCAGGTTCGAGAACGTTTTGCTATCGGCCAGCACTCGCGTGATCAGCGCGTACGACGAAACAATGTAGGCATTCACATCCGGGTCGAAATAGACGGGCGCTTGCGCACGCAACTGCGCATAGAAGCGATAGGGACATTGTTGGGTGGCGGCATCCAGCAAGCCGCCCTCGATGCGCTCGGTGCTCATGACTACCTCGCCGACGGCTCGAACATCTCGGAGGGATACTCCGGGATGGTCGCGGGTGAATCGTCCTCGAGCAAGCGGAGCGCTTCGGCGCGATCCTCCTCCGTGATCGGACCGGTGGCCACGGTGAACTCGACCAGGTTCTTGTCCGGGTCCAACGTGTAGATCGACGTGATGAATTCGTGTTTCACCTGGCTGACCCGCAGACCGTAGTCCAGCCAGCGCTGCTTCTTTGCCTCGAGCTCCGCGGGACTATCCACCAGAAACGCGACATGGTTGATCCAGGTCGGCAGCCCCAAGCCGGACGACCACGAAGCTTTCCACGACTTGCCCTCGAGTTCCGCCAGATGCAGATCCCAGAGCGCGAACAATCCGCCTCGCCCGGTCTCGTAGAAGACATGTTTGGTCCATCCGGCGGCCGCGCCGCCGAGCGCCTGGCGCTTGACGACCTTCGCCAGCTTGAAGCCCATGGCTTCGGTGTAGAACTTGTGCGCAACCTTGAAGTCGCGAGGAGCAATGGCAAGGTGATGAATCATGATGCTGTATCCGATCGGTGTGCCGAAGCGAGCCCCTGCGGCCGCAGCCAGGCGCCGATGTGTTCGAGAGCTTTGGCGAGGCAGGGCTTCTGGCCCGAGCCGCTGTAGTAGTGGTTCGCACCAGCAATGACGTGCCGTTGTTTCTGCCGATGACGAATGGCATTGAATATTGCGTCCGTGTGTGTGGTCGGACAGGCGTCATCGGCGCCGTTGACAATGACCAGCGTCGGCACGTCGATGCGTGCGGCGGCATCCACCGCGTCGACCTGCGCATGATCGAGACTCCATTGCGAGAGCCAGCTGCGCAGCGATGTGTAACGCGCCAACGCGGCCAGTCCATCGTTCGCCTGATGAGGCGGACCGATGTATGAACCGAGCGCACGTTCATTGGGATCCATCGTCAGGTCCAGCCAGCGCGGATCGGCCATCGTGCCGTGAACGATGAATGCTCGTTCCGCTCGCGGCTGTCCCTTGGCGCGCAAGGCTGTGAGCTGCTCCTGGACCCAGGCGGTGATCTTGCGATTGCGCGCCACTTGAGCCGAGCGGTAGCGCGCCACGAACGCCGGATCGAAGGGCGGCTTGGGCGAGCGTGCCGGATCGAAAAGATACAACTCCGGATCGCGCATTCCGGGATCCTGCTCATCGACGATCGAAGGATCCAGAAACTCGGTCAGCAAGTGGTGCCGGCTTCGATGCGGAGCGAGCAGCATGACCGCATCCGCCTTGGGCAGCTCCGCTTGCGCCAACGAGCAAGGCTCGCCCGCGGCATTGGCCGTGATTCTGCGATCGGTCGCTTCCGCTTGATAGCCGGCGATCAGACTGCCTCCGCCGCTCCAGCCGGCGAGCACGACCTTCTTGTAACCCATGCGCTGCTTCGCATCCCGAACGCAGGCCGCGAGGTCCGCCAACACATTCTCGGTCTGCAACGCAAAGTCACCGTTGGTGTAACGATTCGCGCAGCAGATCACGTGGTGCCCTTGCCGCGCGAGCCCCGAGAAAATCGGCAGGTAAGCCTGCGAACCGATCTGATGCATGGAGATGACGACCGTGTCGGAGTCGGCTTCACCGCGCATCAGCTGCGCTTGCAATGCGATGTGCTCCCCTACCGATCCGTAGACGTCCTTGACCGCACCGGGGACGGCCTCCTGGTAAACGACCAGGTAAGGAAGACGCGTATAGGCTGTCGCTTCCACTCGACTCATGACGTCTGTTCCTGCTTTGTCCGCCGCTGAAACATCGGCGCCAGTTGCGCCGAATCGACGTACTCGAACGTCCGTTTGATGAGTCCTCCTTCGACCTCACCGACGATGCATGCGAACAGCTGAAACGGCTGGCCATGCAATTGCCCGCGCAGCACATGCCGTTGCGAAAAGCCGCCGCCGTAGACGGACCTGTGCACGTCTTCGAATCTCAACTCATGAATCGATCGGCAGAGCCACGCGAGCGTCTTCAGATGCTCGCCGCGCGTCTGCTTGATGTCGTCGAAGTTGTGCCAAGCGGTGAAGTCCTCGCACAAGCATTGCTCCACGAGCGCCAGCTTGCCGAGCGCTAGCGCGTCGAAGAACCTGTGCGCGACGACTTCAACCTCCCGCAGCTCGCTTGTGTCGGTCAACGAACCTTCTCCTCGCTGCTCAGAAGCGGTAGGTCGCTTCCAGCCAGACTTCCCGACCCCGGGACACCGTCCCGTACTGTTGACTGGTACTGGTGCCTGGTTTGTCGGTCGCATACACGATGTAGAACTCGTTCGAGAGATTTCGGCCCAACAACGCCAGCTCCCAGGCGTCCGCCACGACCCGCGCCGATGCGTCGAATCGCCAGAAGGATTCTTGCAACGCTCCAGGGGCTTGCGTTTCCGAGCTGTAGTACTTGCCGGTGTAATAGGCATCGGCGGCGAGGCCAAAGCTCAGAGCATTGCCCATCGGCACATCGAGCGTCGCTCCCACGTTGCCCGACCAGTCCGGCGAGCGGGCCGTCGCCCGGCCGGCGAGATTCTGCCGCACGCCGCCGACGCATCCCTGAGCGGCCGTCTGTTGCGCGTAGCACTGCGCCTGATAGTCCGTGAAGCGATTCTTGTTATAGGAAACCGCGCCACGCAGCGAGAACTCATCGCTCACCGTCCAGCGCGCCTTCGTCTCGACGCCCTTCTGATTCACGCGTGCCGCGTTGGTCACTACAAACGTGCTCGCGATGGTGTCGTACACGTTCACTTGCAGATCTTCGTAATCATACCGGTAGGCCGACAGTTCGAGCAGCAAGCGCCGCTCGAAGAGCTGGCCCTTGGCCCCGAATTCGACGCCCTTGACCTCCTCCGGACCAAACACCATCGAGGCATCTGTCGTGGCGGGTGTAACGAGCGCGCTCAAGTTCGCCCCGCCCGACTTATAGCCGGTCTTGTAGGCGACATAGACGGTCGATTCGGTGCTGGGGTGGAAAGCCAACGTCGCCTCCGGCGAGAAGTTGGTGTCGCTGAACTTCGGTTCGACGGTATTCAGGGACAGCACATTTCGCGCCAGCAGCACCGGATGCGCGTAGGCGAAATGCACCGTCGAATCCTTCTTCTCATCGGTCCAGCGCACGCCGCCGGACAATTCCAACTGCTCCGTGAGATTCAGCCTCACCTGCCCGAATGCAGACAGCGTTTCACCGTCGGTGGTGGCGACTTTGTCCCAGTTGTAGTAAGTGCCGGTGACCGGATCGGCCCCAACCGCAAACACTTTGGAAACATTTCTGAAATCCAGTGCCGTGTCCTGGTAGTAGGCACCGACCATGAAGTTGAAGAAGCCGTCCCAGTCCGAGCTCAAGCGCAGCTCCTGGCTGAACGTACGATAGTGATCGGATTCGGCGGAGCCCTTTTGCGCCCACACGTCGGCGCCATAGTTGTCGAAATACTGGGCGTTGCCGTCGTAGTAGCCCGTGACGGAATTCAGTGTCAGCGCATCGGTGAGCTGGATATTGACCGGTACCGAGACGAGCGTACCGTTGTACAGACCATATGGTTTACCGTCTTCGCGTCGTGCCAATGGGAATCCGGCACTCGCCTGCGCCGGCAACGTTCCGTTGGACGTCCGGTCGTCCGGTTTGCAATCCCCGTACGGATCGAACTGTCCACCGGTCTCGGGCGCGGCCGAGGTTCCGCAGGAAACAAGTTGCCCGCCCGCGGCCGCGGGACCATCGTCGCGATAACGGCTGACATACAACTTGAGCGCCGCATCGACGCGGTCGCCCGGTCGCCATTTGAGCGTGACCCGGCCCAGCGCCTCCTGCTCTCCTGGCCGTTCGAACGATGCGCCCGGCAATGGACTTGGATCGGCTGGAAAGGGGTTGCTGGCCACGGGTTGCGCTCGGTTGCGCAGATAGCCATCCATCTCGCGCACGCGCGCGGCGACGCGCAGTCCCAACGTATCCGACAGCGGGCCCGAAACGGCGCCTTCAACCGAGCTTTCGTCCCCGACGAACTCATAGCCAACCTTGCCGTAACCTTCCCAGGTGTCGGTCGGACCGTTGCTGACCAGCGAGATGACGCCGGCCGGACTGTTCTTGCCAAAGAACAGCGCCTGCGGTCCCTTCAGGATTTCGACCTGTTGCAGATCGAAGAAACTCTGCGTGGCGATTCGCCCGCGGCTGACCTGCACCCCATCGATATTGACCGACACGGACGACTCGAAGCCGCCGTTGTTCGGTGTGGTGCCTATGCCTCGAATGCTGACGATGCCGCCCGTCCCGCTGCCGGTCTTCGAAATGAAGACGGTGGGCGCTTGTTCGGCCATGTGGCTGAGCGATGTGGCCCCATAACGGGCGAGGTCCTCGGCGCTGAGCGCGGTCACGGCGACGGGGACGGAGATCAAGGTTTCACTGCGCATGCGAGCCGAAACCACCACTTCTTCGAGCGGCGGTGCCGTGACTTGTGCTTCCTGAGCCACGGCGTGGCCCGATGACAGTGCAACCGCGGGCACAGTGGTCGCCAGCAGCGCCCTGCGCAGACCCTGCAACGAGAGTCTCTTGGATACTCGACTGGTCATCATCCCCTCCAACGCCTCACTTCGGACTTCAGTTCTTATCGATCTTCGCCGGCTCTCGGCCGGCGAACCTTTGTCAAGCAGCGGTTTCGTTATACTTAGCCCCGCGGGCGCTGACCCCAATCCTTTGGCTAACAACCTGCCGATCAACGCTCACTCGATGCGGTCCTTGACAGCCGGAACACCGCGTGCGCTCGCGCAATCAGCCCTTGCGGCCCATCGACGGTGCAATCGCAATAGCCCGTTCCCTTGGTCCGATGAATGATCCGCACTCGACTCTCCAGCCACTGATCGACGTACGCAGCCTGGATGAAATCGATACTGAGATTGAGGGTCGGCGTAAAGGGTGGAGCGTCGATCGATGCGGCGATCGACATCCCCAGCGCCTGATCCATGAAGGTCGCAAGCATGCCTCCGTGACAAACGCCGGCGGAATTGCAGTGCTTTGCAGCCACCCTGAAGCCAAGGCGCAGCGGCTCGGGGTCGTCCGGCGTCAGGCTGGAGTCGCGAAAAATCGGCCCCACCAGCTCTTGAAAGCCGCGATCCGAGTCAAGCGGCAGCCAGGCCGGCGAGGGCCGCGTCGTAGGAATCGATGTCATGCGCCATAAGTAGCGCGGAATGCGGCTGCATCGCCCCATCTTTCGATCGGTTCGGATGCCCGTGCGGCCGAGTGCCGATCCTCGGCACGGTCTCGAGACACGTAGTATCTAAAAACTCCGTCAGCCGCTTCGCGATGATAGAAGCTGAGCATTCCGCCAAGTCTCTCCCGGCGCGCCACTCGACCGCTTGGATTGATAGGGCCAGCGGAACACTTCAGCAGGCGATTCCGTAGCCTGTGTGTGGCGAATTAATCGTCACGCGGCCGCAGGCAGCTGATACAACCCGCGACAGTGTGATCGCCATTGGTAATCGTCGAGAGCGATCACGTTGCGATCGGTTGAGCAGATCGGAGTGACGCCCTTCAATGACGCATGAACCCGGCCGTGATTGTAGTAATCACGGAAGTGCCGCAGCTTCCGTTCGAGATCTCGGGCTCCCGATCCAGCAGCTCTCGACGCACCGTTCCGATCACTCGCTCAACAAATGGATGCGATAGTGGCACATGCGGCACGGTCTTGATCTCGCTTACCTCAAGTTTGCGCAAATTGGCCCGCCAGCGATGAAACTGAAATAGCGGATCGTGGTCGCTGCTGAGACATTGTGGCAGTGTGGGTGCGCCCGCGATGACCTGATTGAACATTCGGCACAAGGCCGGACCATCGACCACGCCGGGTTGCACGGCGAAGCCGACGATGCGGCGAGTAAACTGATCCATCACGACCATCACCCAGTGCGTTTTCACGCTCAGAGATTCACAACGAAAGAGATCCACGCTCCAGAGGCTGTCCTTGGTATGTCCGAGCAGGGTAAGCCAGGACGGGCCGTTAGAGCCGCGGGTCGGTCGACTGTGTTTGGCGAGTACACGTCGCACCACATCCTTGTCGATCTCGACACCGAATACGAAGGCGATCTGTTGAGCGATGCGCCGGCAGCCGAAGCATGGGTTCCGCCGCTTCATTTCGACGATCGCTGCGATCAGTTCTGAGCTCGGCCCTTTCGGGCCGGGCTTGCGTCGCCGTCTTGGCGCAAAGAGCAGGCGGTATTTTCGATTCACCAAGGCGCGGTGGAACGCCATGAGCGTCGATGGCTTCAGCACAATGGCCGAGCGCAGCAGACGAGAGGGACGCATCAGGCCCGCGCAGAGACTGGCGATGATGCGGTCGATCGGTCGCAGATTCGGTGCTCGGGCACCTGACCGATTCAGAATCAAGAGCTGGTGTTTCAGCAACAGCGATTCCGAGACGATCGATCGCGCACCGCCGGGCAGCAGCAGCCTGGCGATCGTCGCGATGAGATGAATGGCGAGAATAGCCAGGTCACGCATCCAACCATGCTAGCGATCCGAGTCGGCGGCGCAAGACTTGGATCGTCGCGGTACCTATGCGATAAATTCGAATTCGCCACACACAGGCCCGCGACACTGTTGCGCTTTCACCGAGCGCTGATCCGGCGCAAGTATCAATGGCTGTTTTCAGCGAGCGCCCGGCGTCGGCCCGGCCCCAAGGGACCGCCCAACGAACTGATCGCCGTCATCCTTGAGATCAAGCGCCTCAATCCACGCTTCGGCTGTCCGCGCATTGCCCAGCAGATTTCGCACGCCTTCGGCCTGGAAATCGACAAGGACGTGGTGCGCCGGATTCTGGCGACGCACCCTACTCCAAAGTCTGGAGGCAACGGTCCGTCGTGGCTCTCTGTTATCGCTGAAGCCCGCGACAGCCTATGGAGCGTCGACCTGTTTCGCTGCGAGTCGATCCTGCTCAAGAGCTTCTGGGTGATGGTCGTGATGGACGTCTTCTCGCGTCGTATCGTCGGATTCGGCGTCGAACCCGCGCATATCGCTGGCATCAGCGTCTGTCACATGTTCAATGAGGCCCGGTGCGGTCAGCCACTTCCCAAGCAACTCAGCTCCGATCATGACCCGCTGTTTCGATTTCATCGCTGGCGAGCCAACCTGCGGGTGCTCGACATCGAGGAACTCAAATCTGTCCCCTTCGCGCCTCGCTCTCAGCCGTTTATCGAACGCCTCATCGGAACCCTCCGGCGCGAATATCTCGACCAAACCTTCTTCTGGAACGGCCTCGACCTCCATCGCAAGCTGGATTGTTTCGCCCTCTATTACAACCAGCGACGCGTTCATGCTGGACTGAATGGTCGGACGCCTGTCGAGCAATGCGGCACGATTGCAGATCAGCCCGCGAATCTCAATCACTTTGCATGGCGATTGGACTGCTCCGGCCTCTTCCACACGCCGACTGCCGCGTGATCGGCATTTCGCCACGCACAAGTTCGCACCATGAGTCGTGCCTTCCCCAGAAGGCATCGGCGCAGCAGCCTGCCACCGAAGCAGGCGACAACGCGCCAGCAAACTTAACGACCGACTCTAGCCTGAAGGTGCGCGGGATAGCGAGCTCCCTGCACTGGAATTGTGCCGAGTACCTCTGCGATATCTCTCAAGTCGCCCGCCGTCAGCTCGATCTGCGCAGCGATAAGGTTCTCCTCGAGGCGCCGCAGCTTCGTGGTACCGGGAATGGGTACGATCCATGGTTTCTGTGCAAGCAGCCAGGCGATGGCGATTTGCGCCGAGGTGGCGTGCCGTTGTTTCGCGATCTCGCCAAGCCTATCGACCAGCGCCTGATTTGCCCTGCGCGCCTCCGCCGCAAAGCGTGGCACGACGTTGCGAAAGTCGGAGCTGTCAAACTGCGTATTCTGATCGATGGCACCGGTCAGAAAGCCCTTACCCAGAGGGCTAAAAGGAACAAAACCGATGCCGAGCTCCTCGATCGTCGGCAGGACCTCGCTTTCAGGTTCTCTCCACCACAGCGAGTATTCACTCTGTAGCGCCGTCACGGGCTGGACCGCATGTGCTCGACGGATCGTCTGCACACCTGCCTCGGACAAGCCGAAGTGACGTACCTTTCCTTCGTAGATAAGCTCGCGTACCGCGCCGGCCACCTCTTCGATCGGGACGTCGGGATCGACGCGGTGCTGGTACAGCAGATCGATCACGTCCGTCTTCAATCTTTTTAGGGAGGCCTCGACGCTTCGCTTGATTTGCTCTGGCGTGCTGTCGAGCACCTGCTGCTTACCGTCATCTCCAAAGGTAAAGCCGAACTTCGTTGCAATGACGACGCGGTGACGTACGGGAGCCAGCGCCTCACCGACGAGTTCCTCATTGGTGTACGGACCGTAGGCCTGAGCGGTGTCGAACAACGTCACGCCCCGGTCGACTGCGGCACGCAACAACGCAATAGCCTGCTGCTTGTCAGTGGCAGGACCATAACCGTGGCTCAGCCCCATACACCCCAAGCCGATCGCCGACACTTCCAGTCCCGAATTGCCGAGTCTTCGCTTTTGCATGGCCATCTCCAAATGGGGCAGAGGATGAACTTCAGCACAATCCATCGGCACGGCCATCCAGGGATGAATGACTATAGTCGGCGAAGCTCGCGGCCACTAGCGGGCAATTTGCAATAGCCCTTATTAGTTCAGCTCATGAATGTCGGGCGGCGACGCTACGCTCCATTGCATCAGGCCCATCGGGTGAAGCTCGCTTCAACTGGACGCTTCAACGCCTGCTACCTCATCGCAGTCGTCCCTGCTTTGGGTGACGTCTCGCTTCGGCGGGGCGCCGAACATCCGCGAGTACTCGCGGCTGAACTGCGAAGGACTCTTGTAGCCCATTTTGAGAGCCACGCTTTCCACCGTGGTCGCCCCCGCCATCAACAGTTGACGAGCTTCGATCAATCGCAATCGCTTCTGGTACTGCAACGGAGTGACCAGGGTCACCGCCTTGAAGTACTTGTAGAAGTTCGTCAACGACATCCCGGTCGCGCGAGCCAATGTGTCCATTCGCACTGGCCGCGTCATGTCCTGACTCAAGGCGTGCATCGCTGCGGTGATACGTTGCGAATAGTGTTCCTGCACGGCGGCTCACTACCCGTTCACCACCTCGATACCACCGTCTCGAATGACGGCCGCAAACCGATTGAAGAAATCATCGGCCAGCTTCTTGGCAGCACTCTGGACCAGCCGCGAGCCCAACTGGGCCATACGTCCGCCGAACTGCGCATCGACGTCGTAACAGAGCACCGTGCCAGTCTCTGCTTCGTCCAGCTTGACGTTCGCACTCATCCTGGCAAATCCGGCGATGCCCCCCTCTCCCTCCCCCGCGAGACGATAGCCGAACGGCGGGTTCATGTCGCTCAGATGTACCCGCCCCTTGAAGCGGGCCTTGATCGGGCCGATCTTATTGGTCGCGACGGCGACGAACTCGGTCTCCGACACTACGTCGAGTTCCTCGCAGCCCGGGATGCACGCTTTCAGCACCTCAGGATCGTTGAGCTTTTCCCACACGGTTTCGCGTGTCGCCGGAAGCGCAACCTCACCGCTCATCTGCATCGCCATAGTTCGTTCTCTATTATAGCTCGCGCGACATGCCTGCCATGTCGCGCATTCAACCGTTTGTTCCGAAAACGCGTCAACTACATCTTGAACCGGATACCCGCGCGGTACACCCGACCCAGGGTTTCGTGGAAGCCCGGCGCGTAATCCAGGACCTCATAGCCGATCGGATTCTTGTCATTGACGTTGTCGATCGCCAGGAAGATCTCCGGAGAGAAGGCGCTCGCAAAAGTCTGCGGACGATAACTCATCGACAAGTCCAGATAGATCGCACCAGGAAGCGTGTTGTTGTCGATCGTGTAGTTCGGGATCACTGCGGCCGGGCAGCCGGAAGTGCATTCGATCCACTGCGAGTTCATCTCGCCATCGCTGAAACCACGACCGGTCGCCGAAATGGACAACGCATCGGTGTTGTAGGCAAGCGTCAACGAGTAACGCCAATCCGGTGCAATCACGATCGGGTACATCGCACCACCCGTGACGCCGGCACCCTGCAGCTTGGTGCCATCAGGCCTGATAGTGGTCAGATCCATCACTCGTGTAACCAGCGCGCGCGCCGTCAAACTACCCGTCCAGCCTTGGAACAGCTCAGAGAGCGGCTGCACGTAGCTGATTTCAGTGTCGATGCCCTCGGTCTTCAAGGCGGCGGCATTGATCGGCTTCAAAGTGGCGCGAACGGTGCCATTCGGATCGCGCTGAATGAAACCGCACAGCTCCTGATTGCCCGCGTAGCACAGGTCCAGCAAGTCCTGAGTCGTGACCGAGGTAATTGCTCCTTCAAGATCGATGGAATAGTAGTCGATCGACGCGGACAGGTTCGGCAGGAATCTCGGCTGCAACACGACACCGATACCGAAGGTGTCCGCCTCTTCCGGCTTCAGCTCGGGATTGCCGATCTGTGTCGAAAGGACCGTCACGGTCTGATTGCCCTGGAAAGGATCGCGCTGGCCGTTGGTGACCGCCGTCAATCCGGCATTGAACAGCTCGCCCATGTTGGGAGAGCGAATATCCAACGAACGAGTCACACGGAAGCGGATGTCGTCGATGGGTTTGTAGGTCGCACCCAACTTCCAGGTAACGACCGACCCCGATGTGCTGTAATCCGTGGCACGTACGGCGCCGTTGAAGTCCAGAGACCGCGCCCAGGCCGTGTCTTTTGCCAGGGGCACGACCGTCTCCAGGAAGGCTTCCTTGATGTTGTAATGTCCGTTGGTCGCTTTGTAGTTACCGACGTAGAACGCCGACGCCTCATCGAGCGCGGTCGTCCAAGTCTCAACTTCCTCCCGACGGTACTCGGCACCTAACGCGAGCGACACCGGCCCCGCCCAGGTCGAGAATGGCTCGCCGTGAATCGAGGCTGCCGCCACACGCTGCGTAAGGTCTTGGCGCATCCAGCTGCGATCCTGATAAACGTAATCGATCGCGGCCTGCGAATTCATGCCGATGCCCATCGGGTTCCAGGGCACGCAACCGTTACCGGGATTGGTCAGTGTCGAGCGACAGATCGGGCTGCCACTGACCGGATCCCGTACGGCATCCAGGGCCAGGGTCAGATTGCCGTTGATGATGTCGTTCTCGGGCTTGGCGGTGGATCTGGACGTGCTCTCGGTCGCATACACGTCCCAGGACCACGACGACCCAAACATGCCGAAGCTGCCGCGCGTGCCCAATACGTACTGACTAAAGGCGCGGCTGATGTCGACGCCGGTCGGTCCCTGCTCTTTCATGTATATGCTGAGCGGAAAGGAGGTGACGCCCGCTGCTTGCATCTGGCTGAGCACACTGGCCGGTATGAAGGGATTCTGATTGGAGATGGTGATGTTCCGGCGCGTCATCGCGCAACAGGCACCCGAGGAATCCGCATCGGCATCCATGATCTGCAGATAGACTTCGGCATCGTCAGTGACCTGGTAGCTCACGCGCGTGAACAAGGTCCGACGCTCGAGCTCCAAGTCCAGGCTCGCATCGGCGAAACCCTGAGACCCCAACTCCCAGTCACCGCCCGACATCAGCGAGCCATCGCTCATCCCGTAGTTAAAGGCCCGAGGCACGCCACCCGCGCCGAAGGTAGTCCCTCGGAGCGGACCAGACGGAATCAGTCCGCCGGCCGCGGCAGTGGCACTACCCACATTGGGCCGAAGCAAATAGTACGGCTGCCCATTCGTCGCCGTGTAGGCCGGATTGACCATTCGCCCCCAACCCTCACGCATCCAGTCGCGAGCTGCGCCGTCCTCGATGCCGTCGATCTTGTCGTAGGCAGCACTGACCAGAACGTGGCCGCGGCCATCGGCAAACGGCATACCGCCTGCCAAAGACGCCGAGTACTGCTCGTCATCGCCCTCGGAGGTCGCGCCGCCCTGAGCCGAGCCCTTGAGACCGGTGAAATCCTTGTCGAGAATGAAGTTTACGATGCCGGCCACCGCGTCCGAGCCGTAAGGCGCCGAAGCACCGCCGGTGACCACATCGATGCGCTCGATCAACGAGTCGGGAATCACATTAGTGTTGACAGCACCACCGTTGCTGTAGAAACCACCGATCGAGCCCGCCACGATACGGACACCATCGAGGAGCACCAGTGTCCGATTTGCACCGATACCGCGCAGGTTCACGTTGCTGACGCCCGATCCGGCGCCGCTGACGCCGCCCCTGCTGCTGAATCGGTTGCTGACGCTGTTGGCGAACGCTGGCTGCTTATTCAGGAAATCCGCGATGTTCTGCGGGGCGTCGCGATGAATGTCCTCGGCGTTGAGTACGGTCACCGGCGTCGGCGCTTCGAATCCGTCGCGAACGATACGCGTACCGGTCACGACCACCTCGTCGAGACTAGACGCTGCCGCGGGCTCAGCGGTCTCGGATGCCTCCGACGCATTTGCGACACCTGCTGCAGCGCACAGCAACAAGGTGCCTGAAATCGCGGTCGTGGTCATCGCAGCGCTGCGCTGTCTGCGCTTTGCGGCCAACTCATCGTGCTTTCGAACAGGCATCACGCATCTCCCCGTCTAATTATCCACAACACATTCGCATATGCGAATTTACTCAATTGCGCACCGCGTTCACATATTCGATCCTAGAACGGAAACCCGGCGACAAGCAAGCGCCGGTCTCAAATGACATGACAAATGACGATCGCGCAACAGGCGGCCAGTGCAGCTAGCGCCGCGCAAAAGGATCGGCGTGTGCCTGAACTTGCCGCGGATCACGCGAGTAAGGATGTCAGTGGGACCGGACGGTCTCACGTCTCAATCATGGCTACGATTTGTCGGAGAGTTGCCGAGTCGCGCCGCCCGCCCCGCACACGCGGCCCGGCACACTGCCGCGACAAACGTAATGCGTGCGGCCTCGATGCAGAAGGATTTCCTCCTGCATCGATGGGGGACTGAGAACCTGATTATTCGAGCGCTCGGCTCTGGACTCGACGGCCGCGGCGTCGAAATCATTGATCTCGCCGACAAACTGATTGGTGTAGAAGGCACCTTGATCGATATCGGCGCCGGCGATCTCGCCGCCTTCGTGAAGAAGGACGATCAACTTCTGGAACACATCGTCCGGATACTCACCGAAGCGCCTGGGCTGGCCCGGCGCAAAGGAGAAGTATCCCCAATCGTCGACTGCAGCATGTACACCTGGCGGGCGAACTGAACCTCCATCTCTTCGGGCTTCGGCTTGAGATGCGGATAGCATTTCCACAGCGTCTGGATACACCAATGCGGCGCGAGGCTGCAGGTGAGGAGACTCTTTGCAATCGCTCGGCCGAAGCCGACCAGCACTTGCGGCTCCTGTTTGAATGTATCGTCGTGCGCGTAATAGCTGTAAGTCAGAAGGTTGCCACGCGCTCGCTGTAAGGTAGCCGCTTCAGCTTCTTCCCCTCAGCCTCGTAGCGGGCGCTGCTTCCTGCGAATGTCTCATAGGCATCGATCTGGCCTTCCATGAACCGATCGAACCTGCCTCGATTCTCCCCGACCGGAACGAGCTGGACATCGGCGGGCGTCAGACCGCTCTCCTTCAGCACCACGCGAGTGATCGGAGCATAGGGAGCAGCCAGAGAGAATGCCGAGCTTACTGCCCTTCAAGTCCGAAATACTTTTCAACGGACTCTCGGGAGGCACCACGATCTCAAAATCAAACTCGCGAATGTGATTGTAGAGAACTCCAGAGGGGCCGCTGCTGGCCCGCGCCGCCACTCCACCGCCACCGATATCTATCTTCTTGTCGATGACTGCCTGCATTACAGGCACGGTGGTTGGGAATGCGTGCAGCTGGAGCACGAGCCCTCCTCCGCAAGTCATTGAGCTCCATGCCGGCGGTCATTCTGGCCGTACCGACGCCGGTTGGTGTGGGCGTCCGACACGTAATGTTTTGTGCCGCGGCTACCGGGCGGCAATTGCAACCGAACACAGAACAGCCACCACACCCTTCGCTCGACCAGAAGTACCACGCCTTGACACAGTGTCTCTCCTTTCTCGCAGCTCAGAAGATATGTAGAACTCGACGCGAGTCATGCACCCGCGGCTCAGAATCGATGACCGTCCAATCGCGGCCTTGCCCAAAGCTCCCCCTCGGCTTATGCTCCCATATGTGAACCGCGTTCTCATTTATAAATCTGGTTCATGTGTCTGCAACTCGGATCAAGGTGGAGCCGCATGTCCCTCTCGCGACGCGACGCACTCATTGCTTCAGGAACGGCACTCGCCGGACTTTCGCTTTCGGCTCCCGACAGTAGTGCGCAAGGCAGCCCGAGCCAGCCCGCCGGGAATTCTGCTGAGCCGCGCTTTCCCAAGCTGAAGCCCGAAGAAATGTACTTCGAGCAGCGGCGAGTCGCTGAAGCGGTCAACGAGCGTCGGGATGGCGGACTGGTGGGGCCTTTCGTGCCTCTGTCCTATGCGCCCGGCATCCTCGATCGACAGCAGATGCTGGGTGAGCATTGCCGATACAGCACCAACGTTCCGCCAAAACTGCGGGAATGGACGATTGCTATCGCGGCACGTCACATGAACTCTCCTGGCGTCTTCAGCGCTCATGCCCGTCTTGCCGAGGCAGGCGGCAGCGCAAAAAGAGATGAGGCACGCTGGGGCAAACCCGCCAACGGCATCGCCAAGGAGTCGATGGAGGCGCTGGCCAACCGGCGCAGACCACCGAAGCTCGACGACGACGAAGCTCTCATCTATGACTTCTTCACCGAGTTCAACGATACCGGCGAGGTCTCGGATGCGATTTTCGATCGCGTGGAACAACGCTTCGGAAAATCCGTGATCATCGATCTGATCGCGATCTACGCTCACTACGGAACGCTCGGTTGGGTGTTCAATGTGAGCGCGGCGCCAGTGGCAAGCCGCCCATTTCCAGACCAGGCCGAGTAAGGGAGCATCTTCATGCGCTATCCGCGCCTTACGCCCGTGCAGATGACTCCGCGTCAGCACGAGGTGGCAGAAGAAATTGCGAAGCAACGGGCGGGGGGCCTCAGCGATCCTTACGCCGCCCTGCTCTATTCGCCTGACGTAGCCCGGCTGCTACAACCGTTGTGGGAATATCTTCGCTTCAACCTGCGCTTACCGGAACCGCTGCGACTGATGGCGGTGGTGATGACCGCCGCGCGCCACAAAGCAGCCGACGCTGAAATCTTTCTCCGCGGCGACAACGTTCGTGACAGCGGACTGACGAACGACAAGATCAAGGCCTTATTGGAAGGCCGACGCCCCACGGGCATGACGCAGGACGAAGCGATCGTCTACGACTTCTGCTCGCAGCTGTTGAAGACAGGAAGGGTCACGGATAACGTGTTCGACAGTATGGCGGCTCGTTTCGATCGCGCGATCTGCGTGGAGCTGACCACCCTGTGCGCCAACACGGTCATGCTGAAATTGGTACTCAAGGTGACCGGCACCCATTTTGCGGACGGCGAGCCCGCACACTGACATCGCCTCCGGTTAGCGCATGCCCGCTAGTTCAGATCGCGGGCCTTGGCCTCGATGCGAGCAGGATCGAAGTCATTGATCTGAGCCACCAGACTATTGGTATAGAACAGGTTCGGATCGATATCCGCCGCGGGCAGTTCGCCACCTTCCTTGAGGATATCGATCAGGTTTTGGAAAGCATCCTGGGGATACTCGCCGAATCGGCGCGGCTGATCGGACGGGAACGCCATATACGCCGCCATGTTCGTCCGGAGCAGACGGACTTGACGCGTCATCTCCGTGTCCCATGCCTCCGGCGCGGGCTTCAGGTGCGGATAGTGTTTCCAGACAGTCTTCACACACCACTCAGGCGCGATATTGCAAGTAAGCACGCCTTTGGCAACCGCTCGTCCGAAGCGAGCCAGCACAGCAGGATCCTGCTTCAGCGTCTCTTCGTGAGCGTAGTAGCTATACGTCAGCAGATTGTTGATACGGTCGCTGTACGGCAGTCTTTTGAGCTTTCCGCCCTCGCCTTCGAACAGCGCACTGTTACCTATGAATGTCTCATAGGCATCGATCTCGCCGCGCTCCAGCAGCGCGAAAGCATTGCGATTCTCGCCGACGGCCACCAGCTGAATATCGGTCGGCTTCAGACCGTTCTCTTTCAACACCACTCGGGTGATCGGCGTGTATGGAGCGGTTAATGACAGCACGCCCAGCTTCTTCCCTTTCAAGTCGGCAATACTATTGAATGGGCGGTCCGGGCGGGTGACGATCTCGAACGAGAACTTCCGCAACGAGTTGTAAAAGAACCGCAGCAGCATGTGATCCTTGCCGGGCTGATTGGCAACGACCAGAGGAAACACGCCCCCGCCACCGATGTCGATGGTCCGCGCAGCCACCGCTTGCATCACGGGAACCGTGGTCGGGAACTGCTGGAGCTTCAGATCGATGCCCTCTTCCAGGAAATATCCGAGCTCGAGCGCGGCGATGAGATTTGCGGAATAAACGCTCGCTGGCGTCGGAGTTCCAAGGCGCAATGGTTTGGGCTTGGCCATTACATTCCCCGCGAAGGCAACCGCACAGAGGGTCGCAACCGAGACTCTCGCCACGCGTGGAAATCTGCGACCCGACATGTCTTCATTTATCCTTTGGCGACTTTCGCGAACAGCGCCGCGATCCCCAGCGCGATGTATTTTGGCACGAGTATGCTTCAATAATGCGTACGATGTGCCTATATTCGAATACTAGTTCCCATCAGCTGAACGATCAAGACACTTATGAATGCTTCGCCTCTGTCTCGCGGCGACCTTCTACGCGCGCTGGCAGTCGTAGTGATCTGGGGTTTGAACTTCGTGGTAATGAAGATCGGCCTGCATGACATCGGCCCAATGCTCCTGGGCGCACTACGCTTTGCCGCCGCTGCGCTCCCTCTTCTGCTGATCGTGCGAGTCCCGAAACTTCCCTGGCGCTATATGGCGGCCTATGGCCTGGCACAAGGCTTCGGCCAATTCGCTTTTCTGTTCCTGGGCCTGCAAATGGGCATGACCGCGGGAATGGCCTCCGTGGTCATGCAAACACAAGCCTTCTTTACACTGCTGCTGGCAGCGCCAGTACTGGGCGAACGCGCACGCTGGTCGCAAGGACTCGGGCTGCTGGTGGCACTGGCTGGCTTGGTACTGATTGCCACCGCTCACGGCGACGGTCCGGGGCAGATGTCGCTCGTCGGTTTCGTGCTCACGCTCTCGGCGGCGTTCATGTGGGCCGTCTCCAACCTGGTTGCGCGCCTGGCGAGTCGCATAGCCGACTACGATCCGTTGCCGTTCATCGTCTGGAGCGGCGTCTTCCCGATCCTGCCCTTCGCAGTGCTGGCACTGTGGATGGATGGGCCGAAAACCGTGTTGCGGCAGATCTCCGGTATGCAGACGCCGACTGTGCTTGCGGTCCTATTTCTAGCGTGGCTCTCTACACTGCTGGCCTACAGTCTTTGGACTCAGCTGCTACAGCGTCATCCCGCAGGGCGCGTCACACCATTTTCGCTGCTGGTGCCGGTGGTGGGGCTGTGGTCAGCTTGGATGTTCTTCGATGAATGGCCACTCCCTCAGCAATGGCTCGGCACGGCAGCGGTACTGATGGGATTGGTGGTGAATCAGCTCGGCGGCCGCATCCTCGCACTCCGCAACGCTTCGGCAGAGTCCCGCACGTGACTCAGCTCCGGGCGCGAATGATCTGAATCGGAATGGACTTGTACGCCGGCGTATGACTCTGCTCGTCGAAATCATCGAGCGAAATGAGCCCATTTGCCTCGGGGAAATAGGCCGCACACGAGCCGCGCGAAATTGCGTAAGCCACCACAACGAATCCGCTGAGCTCTGCATGCACGCCCCTGAGGCGTATTGCATCTCCCGTTGTCAGCCCGCGCGCGCGCATATCATCCTCATGCATGAAGACAACATCGCGACGCCCATGCACGCCGCGATAGCGATCGTTCATGGCGTACACCGTAGTGTTGTATTGATCGTGAGACCGAATAGTGGCCAACATGAGCGGGAACTCCGCGGACACCCGTGACGAATCGACGGAGGCCGGACTGAACTGTGCCTTGCCACTCGGCGTGAGCCAGCGACGCTGCGCAGCCGCGTTAGGTAAGTGGAAACCTCCTGGTTTCTTCACTCGCTCCTCGAAGTCCTCGAACCCGGGAATCACCTGTTCGATCAAGCGACGGATCGCTCGGTAGTCATCCGCCAGGTCGCGCCAGCGAATGCGGCTGTGAGGCAGCGAGGCCGCCGCAATTCCCGCCACGATGGCTGGCTCCGACCGCGTCTGTTGGGTCGGCGGCGCTTTGAAGCCGCGCGAGGCATGCACCATCGACATCGAGTCTTCGACCGTCACGCACTGGATGCCGCTGCGCTGAACGTCGAGATCCGCTCGAGCCAGCGCCGGTAGGATCAGCGCCTCGCCCCGATGCAGCAAGTGACTACGATTGAGCTTGGTGTGCACTCCGACGGTCAGCCTCAAGCGAGACATCGCGTCATAGGTCCGCACGGTGTCTGGTGCCGCCACCGCAAAATTCCCCCCCATCGAAATCAGCACCTGAACGTCACCTCGCAGGATCTGCTCGATGCACTCGACGACGGAGCAACCGTCGGCGCGGGGCGGCTCGAAACCGAACACCTCCTTGATTCGATCGAGCAGTCGGGGCGCTGGACGCTCGTCGATGCCCATCGTCCGGTCGCCTTGCACATTGCTATGACCACGCACCGGGCAGATCCCCGCCCCCGCCGTTCCGATATTTCCTTTCATCAGCAACAGGTTTGCGAGCTGCTGCACGTTCTGCGTTCCGTGCCGATGCTGCGTGATACCCATCCCGTACGCGGCGATCGTGCAGTTGGAGCCGGCGTAGAGCTGCGCGATGGTATCGAAGTCCTCGCGGCTCAATCCGGTGTCGTTCAATATCTGTTGCCAATCGACTGTGCGCAATTGCTCAGAGAGAGCCTCGAACCCCACAGTGTGCTCGCCGATAAATGCCCGATCGACACTGCCAGCCACGCCCTCCCGTTCCATCTCGAGCAGCCGCTTCATGATTCCTTGCAAAACGGACGAATCGCTACCGACTCTCGGCTGGAAATAGTGTGTCGCCAGATTCGTTGCCGTGCCGGTCAACATCTCCGCGGGATGCTGCGGCGAGCGGAAGCGTTCAAGACCGCGCTCCCGCATCGGATTGAACACCACGATGGGTACACCTCGCCTTGCGACGTCACGTAGTGTGGCGAGCATCCGTGGATGATTGGTGCCCGGGTTGTGCCCGAAGCTCAAGATGAGCTGAGTCTGATCGAAGTCACTCAACTGCACGGTGCCTTTGCCCACACCGATCGACTTCGGCAATCCGACGCTGGTGGCTTCGTGGCACAGGTTGGAGCAATCCGGCATGTTGTTCGTGCCGTACTCCCGAGCGAACAGTTGATACAGGAATGCCGCTTCGTTGCTGGTGCGACCCGACGTATAGAACGCCGCCGCGTGTGGCGTCGTCAGCGATCTTAGATGCTCGCCGATCAAGGCATACGCATCCGCCCACTCGATGGGCACATAGTGGTCGGTGCGCGAATCGTATCTGAGTGGGATTCCCAGTCGGCCTTGCGACTCGAGCCAGTGATCCGACTGCGCCCGTAGTTGCGAAACAGAGTGTGCGGCGAAAAAGTCTTGGGCGATCGTGCGCGATGTCGTCTCCCAAGCGACGGCCTTCGCACCGTTCTCGCAAAACTCGAAGGATGACGTGTGCTTCGGATCCGGCCAGGCACAGCCGGGACAATCGAACCCGTCGGGTTGATTCGCCTTCAGCAGCGCGCGTGCCCCGGTCGCTGGCGCCCCCTGTTCTTTGAGGGCCCGGCGTGTGGAGACAAGTGCATCCCAGCCGCCGGCGGCCCCGTGATAGGGCCGCATCGACTCATCGCTCATCGCTCGAACTCGCGGTCAGATGGGAACAGTGGCCGCGTCGTAGCCGTAGACCCAGGCATCCGAGTCGTTCAGATTCGATGCAATGCGATCGATGTGAATCCGGGCTTTGTCGGGATCACCGAGATCCGGATGGTGATAGCGTGAGCGATTGGCAGCGGAGGCGTTGACGATCTGCGTGGTACGCGGAATTCGCAACTCCTCGTAGCGCTTCAACGCCGTGATGGGATCGTAGCGGTCGAGACAACGAGCCAGTATCACGCCATCCTCGATCGCCATGTTTGCGCCCGCGCCCAGATATGGCAGCGTGGGATGACATGCATCGCCGAGCAGCGTCACACGTCCCTCGGTCCACTGCGGCATCGTGGGGTGAAGGAACAATGCCCACTTGTAAGGCTTGTCGATGTTTCGGATCAGCGCCTGGATGTGAGGATGCCAACCCTTGAAGTCGGCCTGCATCTCCTCGGTGGTGCCCAACTCCGTCCAGGATTCAACCTGCCAGTCGTCGCGATCGATGTGCCCGACGATATTGATCAACTCACCTCGTCGGATGCGATAGACCACCCAGTGGCCATTCAGCCCCATCCAGCCCTGGCCGCAGAACGTGCGTGCCCCCTCCGGCAAACTGTCGACGGGAATGATTCCGCGCCAGGAGATGGTGCCGGTAAACTCCGCCTTCGATGCACCAAAGAGCTGCTTGCGGATTACCGAATGAAGCCCATCCGCGCCGACAAGTACATCCGCCTTGTACCGACGACCATCCGCGAGAGACAACTGCACGCCGTCGTTCGTCTGCTCGAACCCCGCGACTTTGGAGCTGACCTGGACCGCGCCCGGCTGTAAAGCTTCGAGAGCATTTACCAGGACCGCGTGCAAGTCTGCTCGATGCATGGCGATGCCCGGATATCCATACCGGGAAACGACGGCGTCCACGGAGAACGGCGCCGACGCACAGTAGCCGGTATTCCAGACTCGAATCTCCCGACACTTAGGCGTGTAACAATCCTTCAGTATCGCCTCTTTCAGGCCCAGCCCGGCCAGGGCGCGAAATCCATTCGGATGGATGCGCACACCGGCGCCAATCTCGCCCAATTGCTGGGCTTGCTCGAACACCTGCACCTTGAAGCCCGATTGAGCCAGGGCGATAGCGGCGGTCAAGCCGCCCAGTCCGGCACCCGCGATCAGAATAGTTGGTTTAGCAGTCATCTCTTGTTATCTCGTTGCTCGATCACGACGCCGCGGCCGCCGGCTGCTGCGCATCGACGATCGATTTCAGCATGCTGACCGCCTCGGTCGTGGACACGACCGCCGCATACTTGCTGGCGATGTCGAATAGGTTCACCGCGTGACAGATCGGCGCCCGGTCGTAACATCCTTCATGCGGGACGATCACTTTGTAATCGTACGACGCACCGTCGGCGACCGACGCCCGAATACAGCCACTCGTCGTGTTGCCCACCATGAACAACGTATCGACTTGCAGCACATGCAAGTACTGAATGAGCGGGGTGCCGAAGAATGCGCTCGGCGAGGTCTTGGGCAGCAGGATGTCGCCCTCCTGCGGAGCGAGATCCTTGACGAACTCGTAGTGTCGCGGATTGCGCGCGACCTTCGGGATGCGCGCGTGATTGCCACTGTAGGGTCTTCCCGCCATGTGCGGATAGATGACCGGCAACCCGTGCTCGCGAAACGCCGCTATGATCCTCACGATATGGGGAATGGCCTTCCAGGCGAACTCACCGCAATTCAAAGGGTGATACGCAATCGCATCCATGATCGGCATGGGATGCTCACCGGTCGTGGCGTACTGGGTATCGATCACCAGCAGCGCGGGCTTGCGACCCGGCTGTAATTCCTTGGCAAATCCGGCGCGTCGATACAGATCGAGGGTTTCCTCGGGGATGAAGCCGTCCCAGGGGTTGGTCACGACGCTCTCCTGATAGTGATCCAGATAGGCATGAGTTAGGCTGCGTCCGTCTTTTTCAGCTGCTCGGCGGCGTCGAGAATGGCCTCGACGATGGGGATGTATCCCGTGCAGCGACAAATATTTCCTGAGATGGCGTCACGAACTTCATCGGCCGTCGGCGACGGGTTCTCTTTCAAAAACGCCTCGGCCGTCATCAGCAGGCCGGGCGTACAGAAGCCGCACTGCAAGGCGTGATGACGATGGAACGCGTCCTGTAACGGCGTCAGCTTGCCATCTACCGCCAGCCCTTCCACCGTGTTGAGTTCGGCGCCGTCGACTTGGACGGCGAACATCAAGCACGAACGCATCGACGCGCCGTTCACCAGGATCGTGCAGGCTCCACAGACCCCGTGTTCGCAGCCGACGTGAGTGCCGGTCATATCCAGATCGTCACGCAGGAAGTCGGCCAACGTACGCCGCGGCTCAACTTTGCCAGTGACTGGTTTACCATTTACGGTCAGGGCGATATCGACAAGGCGCGTCATGCAACGTCCTTCAGTAGGTCGGCTCCCGCAGCCTGCTTCAAGGCGCGGTACACCAATGTTTCGATCAGCTGAGTTCGATACTCGGACGAAGCGTGCAGATCCGAGCGCGGATTGATAGCTGCTGCCGCAGCTCGCCCCGCCTCCCGTGCGAGCACATCCGTCATGGTATTGCCGGTGAGGGCATCCACTGCTTCCGCTGAGAGCAAAGGAATATCGTCGACACCAAAGATGGCAATGCGAGACGCATCGACAACGCCATCCGCATTGAGATCGAGTGTGCAGGCCACACCGGTCAGAGCGAAGTCGCCTCGACGCCGCGAGATCTCCTGGAATCCATAGCGCCGCCCCGCCGGCTGGTGCGGGAACAACACCTCGGCAATGATCTCATCCGGTTCCAGCGCCGTTGTCAGGATGCCGAGAGGAAACTCCGTGGCTGGAATTTCACGGCTGCCGGAAGACGATCTCGCAACGATAGTGGCATCGAGAGCAAAGCACAGCGCCGGCCATTCCGCCGCCGGGTCGGCGTGAGCCAGGCTGCCACCGATCGTGCCGCGGTTACGGATCTGAACGTGTGCGATGTATGGCATCGCCTCGTGCAACAGCGGCAGACACTCGCGAATCTCCGGAGAGAGCTCCACCGTGCGATGACGGGTCATCGCACCAATGCGCACGACTCCATCTTCACGGATCGCGATGCCCGCCAACTCCGAAATGCGATTGAGGTCGATCAGCAGTTCCGGCTGCGCCAGACGGAAGTTCATCATCGGAACGAGGCTTTGGCCACCGCCCAGAACCCGAGCATCCTTGCCGCTGCCACCCAGCGCCTCCAGGGCTTCCTCCACCGTGACAGGTGCTATGTACTCAAAGGCAGCGGGCTTCATGCGAACCCTCCTGCTGTCAGGCGTAACACGCGCGTGGTGAGAGCGGATCTAGTCATAGTTATTTGAGCCCTGCAGCCATCGACTCGATCGCCGCTGCATCGAAGTTATTAATCTGCCCCACCAGATCGTTCGTAAAGAAGGTCCGCGGATCGACGCTCGCGTCCTTCAACACGCCGCCGGCGTACAGAATGTTCACCAAGGATTTCCAAGCGTCCGGAGGAAATTCCCCCAAACGCTGAGGCTGCCCCGGCGGAAACGCGAGGTAGGATTTCATGTTCGCTTCGAGGACGTGAACCTGACGCGCCAGCTCCTTGGCGGAGTCATCGCGTGGCTTCAGGTTCGGGTAGTACTTCCAGAACGTCTTCACGCACCACTCCGCGGCATGCTTGCATACCAGGGTGCCTTTCGCGGCGCCGCGGCCAAAACCTGCCAGTACTTGCGGCTGCTTCTTCAGCGTGTCTTCGTGAGCGAAATAGCCTAATGAAAAGAGGGCGGCAAGCTGGGGCGGCAACGCCAGCCGTTTCAACGGTGTGGTGCCATTGGCCTCGTACAGCGCGATGTTTCCATTGTAGGTGTTGTAGGCGTCGACGCGACCATCGATCAATGCCTGGAACGCAGCACCGCCGGCACCGATGGCAATCAGCTGCGCATCGTTCGGGCCGATGCCGTTCTGCTTCAGAATCAGACGACTGATCGGTACGTGAGCATTCGCCAGAGAGCTCACGCCGATTTTCTTGCCCTTCAAATCCGCGATCGTATTGACCTTGCTGCTCGCTGGCACGACGAACTGCCAGATGTTGTCGCGCAGACTGTTGTAGAAGAATTTCAGCGGCAACGGCGACTTCCCGGGCTGGTTCGCGACGATCAGGGGCTCTCCGCCACCGCCGCCGATGAGGATCGACTTCACGGCCACTTGCGACATCACGATGGCGCTGCCCTGGAACTCCTGAATCTTGACCTTGATGCCCTCCTTCTCGAAATAGCCAAGTTCCATGGCCGCCGTGAGGTTGGCAAGATTGATGCCGGCGTTGGTCGGTGTGGCGAAGACGACCTGCGTTTCGGCGGCCTGCGCACTTCCAAGCCAAGCCGTCAGGAAAAGCCCGGCGACGGCTCTCACAACCGACCTGCCGCCGACCTTGGATTCGTCATTCTGCATTCTCGAACGCTCCCGTGATCACTGCCAACCGGCGGCTCTGAGTTCAGGCACCGCGATCTTGCCGGTGTCGAGGATCTGCTCTCCATCGAGAAACAGATTGCAATTGCGCAGTGGAATATCCAGATGGCAGGCCGTGTCGTTGGTGCCGCCCAACTCGGTATTCGGACCGGTAGAGAACAGCACGTTTCCGTAGAACGAGAGCGCGTTCATGATGCGCTCCTCCTGCAGCCGCTGGGTCGCGAGCATGTGATACCACGTCGCCCGCTCATGCATGCCCCACCCGATGTGCGAAATCGCATAAGCGCGGGGATCGCGGAAGCTCTCCATGTAGTCCCGGATGAGCGCCGCATCCATGCCTTTGCCGTCGATGCGCGTGATGAAACCCCTCTCGATGGTAAGCGTCACCGGCTCTTGAACGTAGCGCTTGAAGGCGCACAGGATGTCGCCCGGCGCAAGCACCACCGTTCCGTCCACTTCCCCATCGTTGCCGTTGGTGAACAGGAATGCCGAAGGCCAATGATCCCACCGGCCCGGCGTATCGGTGTACCCGTACTGGGTCATCACCGGATACTGCTGCAATCGATAGCGGACATCGGTACCTGCCGCAGAAGTCACGCGCAGCTCGCGAGCCTTCTTGAGCAGCTTCTCAGCCGCTTCGACGCGCCGACGATGCTCGACCGTTGGAAACATCTGCTTCAGGATGTGCAACGGCTCCACGACGAGCAGGATGCGAACGCCCGCCGCCTGCAACTCGAGCTGCTCCGCCGAGAACAGCATTCCCAACAAATCAATGACCATATTGGCTGACTTGAGCGCCTCGACCGCACGGCGATTTCCCGCCAATGGCGATCGCCCCACCACGCCGGCGGCATTTGCCGTCGCGAGATCCGGGATGTTCACATGAAACACGGCTGCACCGAGCTTCTGCGCCGCGATCATGAATGTCTGGGCGATTTCACCCTTCGCCGTTCCGGCACTGAGCACCGCTACACTTTCGCCTGCTTTTACTTTGCAGAGCTCGAGCTCCGCGGTGAAGACGCGCAGCATATCGACGTCAACTTGTGCCATGTGCAACTCCGACCAACGTTATCCGGCGTTCCGTATTGAAATGAGCTCAGCGGCCTTTGTTCCGCATCGTGCGGTCCCAAAAGGCGACCTTACGGTGTACCCACTGGACGAAAGCGGTTCCTATCAAAGACAGCGCGATCAGCGTGACGATCGCTGCGAACATCACTGGCGTGTTGAAATTCGCCATCGCGGACTGAATCAAATAACCCAGGCCTTCGGAGGAGCCCAGGAACTCACTCACGATGGCACCGATAAACGCGAACACGATGGTGATCTGCAAGCCCGCGAAGATGTTCGACGTCGCGGCAAACATCTTGACGCGAAAGAACGTCAGCCAGGTCGGCGCCGAGAACGCCCGCATCATGTTCAACAACGCGGGATCGGTCTGACGGATGCCCTGCACCGTGTTCACGAACAACGGGAAGAAGCACATCATGGCCACCATTGCGATCTTGGAGGACAAACCGTAACCCAACCACACCATCAACAAGGGCGCGATCGCAATCTTCGGTGTCGACTGCAGGCCGATGATGAGCGGATAGACGAACTTCTCGAACGCACGCGATTCGGCAAGCAGCGCTCCTACGACGATAGCGGCACCGCAGCCGAGGAGATATCCCGTCAATGCCGACTTCAGCGTGTAGGCAAGATGAGGATACAGCGTACCGCCATCGACGAAACCAACCCATAGCTCGCGCAGCACGTCGGTCAGGCTCGGAAAGATGTACTGCGGGACATTGAAGTATGCGACCGATGTCTGCCAGATGATCAGGAGCGCGGCCAGCGTGATCGTCGGATACAGGACCGAGGAGATCCGTTCGAAGCTGTAGAACGATGGCGTCGTCTGATTATGCGCAGTAAGTGCGACCGTGTTAGTGGAGTCACTCATTACATCTGACCTCAGTGCTTGTACAGCTTGCGCAGGCGACCGCACAGTTCCGCAAACTCACCAGAAGCCATGGCGTCGAGGGCGCGCGGCCGCTTGAGTGGCACATGGACTTCCTCGATGAACCGTCCCGGCGATGAGGACATCATGAGGACCCGATCCGAAAGAAACACGGCTTCGGGAATACTGTGCGTAATGAACAATACGCTCTGCTTGCTCTTACCAAGGATCTCCTGCAATTCAACCGACATACGCTCGCGTGTCATGGCATCGAGCGCAGCGAAGGGCTCATCCATCAGAATCAGTTTTGGATCGTGGATCATTGACCTGGCCAACCCGACGCGCTGCTGCATTCCTCCGGACAACTCATCCGGATAGTGCTTGGCAAACTTCGGCAAGCCCACGAGCTTCAACAGGGCATGCGCGCGGTCGAGGTAGTCTGCCCGCTTCAGTCGCATGGCATCGATAGGAATGAAAATGTTCTCGAGCACCGTCAGCCATGGCAACAGCCTGGCCTGCTGAAATACGATGCCGATGTTTCGGTGGGGTTGACCGTCAACGGGCTTACCGAACAGCGACGCCTGCCCACTGGATGCCTTCTGCAAACCGGCAAGTACGTTCAGCAGAGTCGACTTGCCACAACCCGAGGGCCCGAGAATGGACACGAACTCGCCGGCGTTCATACTCATCGATAGATTCGAGACGGCCGAGATCGGTCCTCGGCTGCTCGGATAGACCACCGACATATCATCGACACGCAGGATCTCACTCGCCCCCGCGGCCGCCATTGCGGGTTGCCCAGGCGACGCACTGGGTCTGACATCGCGAGAAGGTATGGTCATCACTTTCACAAAGCTGCCTTTTTGTCTCCAAGCATGTCACGGCCAGCGGACATGGTGGTTCGATAACAGTCAGATTCCATGACTGATGCTGAGTCTGACGCTTTCGCCCACCGGCGCTCCAGTGGCTTTGGACGCCTTGGCATCACGAATCAAGCGCGACAGATTATTGGGCGAGATAGGCAAGTCATTGACTCGCACACCGATGGACGCGAGCGCATTCGACACCGCATTTGCCAGCACCGCTCCGGTCGCCGAGATGCCCCCCTCCCCCGCACCCTTGACACCCAGCGGGTTGAGTTTCGAACGCGCTTCCTCGAGCGTTTCGGCCTCGAGGCTCGGAAAGTCCGTTGCCGTGGCAACCAGATAATCGGCGAGACTGCCGGTGAGGATCTGCCCTGTCTCGTCGTACACGAACTCTTCCAGGAAGGTGCCGCTCAAGCCTTGCAGCGAGGCACCGATGGTCTGCCCATGGACGATCATCGGATTGATGGCCCTGCCGATATCCTCGACGGTCAGGAAGCGGACCACGTCGACCATGGCGGTCTCCGGGTCGACGGCCACATGAGCGGCCTGCGCGCCGTAACTATAAGTGAGGGCGCTGTTCTTGTAGGTTCCGGTTGCCTGCAGTCGGTCGATCGTATCGGTCGCTTGAGCGGACTGTACGAGCTGCTCGAATGTCGCAACCGGCTCGGACTCACCCTTCCGAAAGATCGCGCCGCCGCGGTACTCGAGGTTGTCTCGCGCTTCGTTGTAGCGAAGCGATGCCAGGCTCAGGATTTCAGCGATCAGATTGTTCGCGGCGATGAAGACAGCACTGCCACCCTGCACGGCATTACGACTATGACCATGGCCATTGCCGTTTTCGACATAGTGGGTGCTGCCATGAAATATACGGAAGGAATCGTAGGGCAGGCCGAGTTGGTCGGCAGCGATCTGGGCCATGCTCGTTTCCAAGCCCTGGCCCGAGCTCGACGATCCGACGTACACCTCGACCTCGGTTGGCGACTTGACGACACAGCGGGCATCCTCCGACGGCCCCATGCCCGTCGAGTCCAGGTAGCAGCACACCGCCACGCCATGCCACTTGCCGTCGATCAACGTGCCGGACTTCGACTTGAGGTTGTCGTAGTCGAAGAGCTCCAGCGCGCGAGTGAGCGTTCGATGGTAGTCGCCGGTGTCATAGTCGCTCTCCGGGGAGAACGGCACGAGCTTGCCACCGTTGTAGGGCATCTGTTCGGCGCGAATGAGATTCTTGCGCCGGAACTCGATCGGATCCAGTCCCAGATCGGCGCACGCGAGGTCGAAAATGCGCTCACAAAAGAAATAGCCTTCGTACCGCCCTGGCCCTCGGTAGGTGCCAATGGGTGTCTTGTTCGTGACGACGACGTTCACTTCGCAGGCGTAATTGTCGATCTTGTACGGTCCGGGAATGAACTGTGCGGTCTTTGCCGGCACGACCGCGCCGCCGCCGCCGCCCGCATATGCACCAAGATCGGTGAACAAGCGGGCACGCATGCCCGCGATCGTGCCGTCCTGGTTGATCGCCAGCTCGACTTCGCAGCTCTGCTCGCGCGAGTGCTTGGTAGCGAGAATGTGCTCGCGTCGATCCTCGATGTATTTGACGGGCCGTTTCAACTTCATCGCCAGGAACGCGATGAGCAGATCTTCCGGATAGAAATGACCGCGCACACCGAAATTGCCGCCGGTGTCGTTCTCGACATAGACAATCTTTTCGCGGTCCATCCGCAGCATCTCGGCGAGCCGATCGCGCGTTCTGCGTGGGATCGCTGAAGCTCCCCAACACGTGAGCACACCCGTTGACTCATCCCACTGAGCCAGGTAGCCGCGGGTTTCCAGCGGCATCCCCGTGTGCCGGTGACAACGAAGGATCTCCTTACGCGTGTAGTACGCAGAGGCGAACGCGGCGTCGACGTCTCCTCGCTTCACATAGTAGTTTGATGCGAGATTTGTGCCTGCTTGCTCGTGCACCAGCACTTCGTTACGCAGCGCCTGATCGATCGTAGTGACCGCCGGACGCTCCTCGATGTTCAAATCGATGAGCTCCAGCGCGTCTTCAGCGATGTAGCGATTCTCGGCGACGACGATGGCAATCGGCTCACCGACGTAGCGCACGGTATCGGTCGCGATCGGCCATTGGAGGTATCGCTCATAGCCCGGTAACGTCATGTACTCGGGCATCGGAATTTTGGAGGCCACGCCTTCGAGATCTTTGGCAGTGATCACCGCGAGCACGCCGGGGTGTGCCAGTGCCGCCCGAGTATCGATCTTGTTCACTCGGCCATGCGCCAAGGTACTGCGCAACACCGCCGCGTGCACCATACCTGGCAATTTGAGGTCGTCGACATAGCAACCGCGACCGGTGAGGAATCTGGCGTCTTCGCGGCGCAGGACCGGCTGACCCACCAAGGGTGCGCTCGCATCGGTGCGGGAATGGATCTTCATCGGCGGCTACCCGCCTCGCACACACCACGCACGCCTTCGACCTCCCCTTCAATTGAGTCGTGATCGTCGCAGACGTGCACTTTCGACTGCGCCGTCGAGGCGACGCCGGGGCTCACGGGGATGACGATATTCAGCACGCTGTTCACATATTCGATGCTAGGGCGGATCGACACGGCGGTCAAGGCCGCCGTGGACGCGCTCCGGGAGAGTGGATTGCCCAGCGAATTCCGGCCGGAAAATCATCGCGAATCCCTACTCCTCTCGCCGGTCCGCTGACGCCCGCGACCGGGCCGTGCACCGATTCGCAGCACCCGAAAGCTACGCCACTTGACCGTCGTGACCGACGGCTCTATGGTCCACTATGTGCACATCGTGCTGTTTTCAGCACTGCACTCCCGCTCCTCATTGCCTGGATGACCTGAATCTCAGACCGAGCTTAGTCCATGATTGACGTCGTAATGGCCCCTGCACCAACTTTCCCAGGCACGAAGATGCCCACCACGCACCTCGTCGGTCTTACCCGAGAAGCGCCCTCGACGGCGAAAATGAAACTAATGTCATATCGAGCCGGCAATCGGGAGCTGCGCAATGGATTTTGATTTCACCGACGAGCAGCGCCTGCTCAAGGACAGCGTCGAGAGTCTGCTGAGCGATCAGTATGGCTTTACACAACGCAAAGCTGCGGCGGCACAACCGAAGGGCTGGAGCGAGCCGGTGTGGAAGCAGTTTGCCGACCAGGGACTGCTCGCGGCCCCTTTCGCCGAGGCGGATGGCGGCATCGGCGCCGGGCCCATCGAGACGATGATCATCATGGAGGCGCTGGGCCGGGCACTGTGCCTGGAGCCCTACCTCACCTCCATCGTGGTGGCTGGCGGATTTCTGAGGCACGGCGGGACGGATGCACAGCGTGCGGCTTACGTGCCGAGCCTCATCGACGGCTCGAAAACCATGGCGTTCGCTCAGCTCGAGAAGCACTCGCGCGACGATCTCAATGACGTGACCAGCACAGCAAAGCGCACGGGCGCCGGCTACATCCTCGACGGCCAGAAGTATGTAGTGTGGCACGGGGATAGCGCCTCGACACTGGTAGTCACCGCGCGCACGGCTGGTTCTCATCGCGACCACAAAGGCATCGGCGCGTTTCTCGTGCCTGCCGACGCACCGGGCGTCACGGTCAAAGGCTATTCGACCCAGGATTCGATGCGCGCCGCCGACATCTCCTTTGCAGGTGTCGAGGTCGGCCCGGATGCTGTTATTGGCAATCCGGAAAATGCGCTTCCAATGATCGAACGGGTGGTCGATGAAGCCCGGATTGCATTGTGTTGCGAGGCCGTCGGCGCCATGGACGAGGCACTGAAAATCACGGTGGAATATCTCAAGACCCGTCGGCAGTTCGGCGCGGCCATCGGATCGTTCCAAGCCTTACAGCACCGAGCCGCGGATATGTTCGTCGCGCTCGAACAGGCCCGCGGCATCGCCATGTACGCCGCCATGGCCACCGAACTGGAGCCCGGCGAGCGAAGCAAAGCCGTGGCGTCCGCCAAGGTGCAAATCGGGCGATCGGCCAGGTTCATCGGTCAACAATCCGTCCAGCTTCATGGCGGCATCGGTCTGACCATGGAGGCGCGCATCGGACACTACTTCAAACGCCTGACGATGATCGATAGCACGTTCGGGGACGCGGACTTCCACCTGAAGCGACTGGCAGCGCTGGGCGGTCCGCTCGCCGCATAATCGTCGCGCCCTTTTGTGATCGGTCTGGTAACCGGCAATGCATAACGCCCCCCTGGATCCTCTGCTGCCTCTGTTCGAGCGTGAACGCGATGCCGGCCGCGCCGTTGCGCTGGGCGTGCTCATAAACACCATCGGCTCGACGTACCGCAAACCAGGGGCGCTCATTCTCATCGCGGCCAGCGGAGAGTATGCCGGGTTGATTTCAGGCGGCTGCCTCGAAGGCGACCTCGGGCATCATGCCCGACGAGTGATAGACACCGGCGAGCCCAAGCTCGTGACATACGATACGCGCGGGACGGACGATGCACTGTGGGGCATCGGACTGGGATGCGAAGGAGCCATGGAAGTGTTGCTGCTGCGGGTCGGGCCGGACACACAATGGCAGCCTCTGGCACACCTCAGCCAGGCACTGCTCAGTCACACCCGGACCGCTGTCGGCATCGTCACCGAATCAGCGGACACGAATACGCCCGTCGGAACCGTCGTGGTTCCCAATGGAACACAAGGAGATCAGGTTCACTTCGCGTTACAGGACGCCGCGGAGCGCGCCGAGACGGGGTGGGCGAGCTCAATCTCTCCTTCGTGGAAACTGTTCGCGCTGCCGTTATGGCTTCCGCCACGTCTGCTGCTGCTCGGCGCCGGGCCCGATGCCATCCCCGTCGTCGATTTCGCCGCGCGCCTGGGATGGAAAGTCACACTTGCAGACCACCGTCCAGCCTATGCCCAGGCATCGCATTTTCCCGCTGCCGAGAACGTTGTGCTCACCCCGACCGATCGCGTCGGCGAGAACATCGATCTCGCGAGCTTCTCGGCTGCGGTCGTGATGAGTCACCATCTACCGTCGGACTTGGTTCACTTGCGAACGCTCGCGCATGCCAATATTCCTTACGTCGGCCTGCTCGGCCCGGCCCGGCGGCGCCAGCAGTTGATGAATGATCTTGGCAATCTGGCGCAGCGACTGCGTTCTCGCTTGCATAGCCCGGTGGGATTTGCGCTCGGCGGTCGAACACCGGAGTCCATTGCGCTTGCCATCGTCTCGCAGGTGCATGCTTTCGTGTTCAAAGGCTCGGCCTACCAGCCGCCTACTTCTTGAGGTGTCGGCGGGCGTTGCGACCTGAGCGGCGCTCGTCGAACAGCTCGATGAGCTGCTCCAGCAGCACCAGGGGAAGTCGCTCCACATCCCTGATGGTTACAGCCCGTTTGTAGTAACGCGAGACGTCATGACCGATGCCGATCGCCATCAGCTCGATATCGGACTGCGCCTCGATCCAGCCGATGACCGCGCGAAGATGCTCCTGCAAATAGTTGCCGGGGTTGACGCAGAGCGTTGCGTCATCGACCGGCGCGCCATCGGAGATCATCATCAGGATCCGTCGTTGCTCGGGTCGGGCGATGAGCCGCCGATGCGCCCACAACAACGCCTCGCCATCGATATTCTCCTTCAGCAGCCCCTCACGAAGCATCAATCCAAGGTTGCGCCGTGCTCGTCGCCAGGGCTCATCGGCTGATTTATAGACGATGTGTCGTAGATCGTTCAGCCGTCCGGGAAGGCGTGGCTCGCCACGCTTCCGCCAATCATCGCGTGACCGCCCGCCTTTACGCGCGGTAGTCGTAAACCCCAGAATCTCGACCTTGATACCGCCGCGCTCGAGCGTACGCGCGAGCAACTCCGCGGAAAGGGCGGCGAGCGCAATGGGCCGCCGACTCATGGAACCCGAGTTGTCGATCAACAGACTCACCACGGTATCGCGGTAGTCGATCTGCTTCTCACGTTTGTAAGGCAGATGATATAGCGGAGCGGCCACGATACGCGCCAAACGCCCCGCATCGAGGACACCCTCCTCGACTTCGAAATCCCAACTGTACGCTCGTTGGGCCATCAGCTGACGCAGCAGGCGATTCGCCAGACGCGCGGTCACCGATTCGATAGGACGCAGCTGTTGATCGAGCTGCTGTCGAAGCTGCAGCAACTCGCGGCCGTCACAAAGCTCGGCGGCCGCGACGATCTCGTCATATCGTGTGGTAAAGGCACGATAACTCGTGCGGGGTCCGCCGACGGACTCTCCCTGATGGCCCGGCGCAGCCGGCTCATGAGCGAACGAGTCGCCATCTGCGTCCTCGATCGATGGCTGCTGCTCGACTGCGCGCTCCCCCAACGCCTGCGCTTCACTAACGAAGCCACCGTCCGGCGTCCTCGCAACATCGGCATTCACAGGATCGAGAGACGGTTGATCGGCACCGAAGAAATTCTGCTCTTCACTCGTGCGGTCATCGGCATTCTCGATCCGCGAGGTATCCAGCCCCATCGACTCGAGAAGCCGATACGCTTCGGCTGCGAATGCCGCCTGGTCATGAAGGAGCTTGGGCAAGTGCCCCAAGGGCGATGGCGCCACTCGATCGTCGAGCCATTCCCGCCACAGTGAGGCAGCGCGCTTGGCGGGCGACGACGAGACTTCCCCAGTGAAGACTTGGAAGGCAATGACGCGAAGCGCATCGAGCAACGGCACCTCGGCTCTGGACCGAGCTCGATCAAGAGCGCGCTGCCTGCAATGCTCCTGAAGAACGTACTTGAGATTGTGAGCGACACCCGAAAAGCGCCGTGCTCCCAGAGATTCGCAGCGCGATTGCTCGAGCGCCTCGAATGCCGCGCGAGCCAAAGTATCTCCACGCACGTATCGTGCATGGATCTGCGGGTCGTGGTAACGAAGACGAAGTGCACAGGCATCCGCCATACCGCGAATGACAACAATGTCAGTCCGAGACGGAGGACGAGAGACAGGCGGGAGATTCACCTGCCCTTGAGCCACGCCGACGGGTTCCGCGGCAAATGTCACCGCCACTTCTGGCTGCCGCGCGATCGACCGAACGGCAAGCGTCGTCGCACGCTCGAATATCTCCACGTTAAGATCGAAGGTCATGATCGCTCGCAACTGCCACGTGCTATATGCGATGACTCCTCGTCAACTCTGCACGGCGCTCGCAGCTAGCTCCGTATCGAAGCAACGCTGAAACAGCTCGGCGATGGCGGGTCGATCCCCTTCATCACAGCGATTGAAGAACGACACGCGAAATGCGGTAGCCGCGTCACCGAAGATCTCGACGTTCTCGGCCCAGGAAATGACCGTGCGCGGCGACATGACCGTCGCGATATCTCCCTGGGCAAAGCTCTGGCGCGTCAGTCCCGCCAACGCCACCATGGCTCGCACCAGATCGCGTCGCTGAACGAGCGAGGGCACCTTGGCCAGGACGATGGCAACTTCTTCATCTTCCCGCAGGTAATTGAGCGTCGCGACGATGTTCCAGCGATCCAGCTGCGCCTGGTTGATCAACTGCGTGCCGTGGTACAGGCCGGTGGTGTCGCCGAGCCCCACGGTGTTAGCCGTCGCGAACAGGCGGAATGCCGGATGAGGCCGGATGACGCGATTCTGATCGAGCAAGGTGAGCTTGCCTTCCACTTCCAGGACTCGCTGGATCACGAACATCACATCGGGCCGACCGGCATCGTACTCGTCGAACACGAGTGCGCAGGCGTGCTGAAGCGCCCACGGCAGTAAGCCCTCGCGGTATTCCGTCACCTGCTTGCCATCCTTCACGACGATCACATCCCTGCCGATGAGATCGATACGGCTGATATGACTATCCAGATTGACGCGCAGACAAGGCCAATTCAACCGAGCGGCGATCTGCTCGATGTGGGTGGACTTGCCGGTGCCATGGAAGCCCTGCACGAGAACGCGCCGGTTGTGCGCAAAGCCCGCCAATATGGCGAGGGTGGTGTCGTTGTCGAAGCGGTACGCGGTGTCGATATCCGGCACGTGTTCGCTCACCTGCGAAAACGCGGGCACGCGCAGAAGAGTGTCGAGGCCGAACAGCTCTCGCACCGACACCGTTGTGTCAGGCAGAGCTTTCTCCCCTGCAGCCGAATACATTTCCATGATGTCTTCTACCCCGCCTCTCTTGCCCCCGCAAGGGCAGCCCATGAGTCCAGATCAGGTTCGAAGGACGACACGTCTGTCGTGCTAGATCCTCGACGTCTTCTGCGTATCACGCATACAGACATAGACCGACAGCGAGATAGCGACGCATCCGGTGACATACCAATAGAACCACGTCTCGTGCCCGATACTCTTGAACCACAGGGCAATGTACTCCGCCGTGCCGCCGAACAGAGATACCGCGATGGCATACGGCAATCCGACACCGAGAGCGCGGATCTCGACCGGAAACAGCTCGGCCTTGACCACTGCGCTGATGGAACTGTACAGCGACGAGATCAGCAGGGCCGTCATGATCAGAAAGAAAGCCGTCCAGGCGTCATGCGTGCGCTCCAATGTCGAGAGCAGCGGCACCGTCGAGAAGAGGGCCAGCACGCCGAAGACGATCAACATGGGCCGGCGTCCGACGCTATCGGAAATCGCCCCCATCAACGGTTGAAGCAACATGAAGATGAACAGACTTCCCGCGGAGACGAGCGTGGACTCGCCGGCGGTCAATCCGACCGTGTTCACCAGGTACTTCTGCATGTAGTTGCTGAACACATAGAAGTACAGCGTGCCCCCCATCGTAAGACCGACGACGGTGAACGTCTCACGCGGGTAACGCAGCAAGAGCTGCAGATGCCCTGCCTCGCCCGCTCGCTTTTTCCCCTGCTCGAAGGACTCGGTCTCCTGGAGATTGCGGCGCAGATATAACGCCACCAGCGCTGCCGCCGCTCCGATCAGGAAGGGTATCCGCCAGCCCCAGGAACTGAGTTGTTCGGCATCCAGAAACACGAACTGCAACAGCAGCAGCACCGCCAGCGCGAGCAACTGCCCCATGACGAGCGTCATGTACAGAATGCCGGAATAGAATCCGCGCTGCTCCGGGGTTGCTATCTCACTCATATAGGTGGCGCTCGTCCCATACTCGCCACCTACGCTGAATCCTTGCAGCACTCGCGCAAATACCAATAGGGTCGGTGCAGCGAGGCCAATGGTCGCGTAGCCCGGTGTCACGGCAATGATCAACGATCCGATACACATCAGGTTCACGGACAGCGTCAACGCCGCCTTGCGGCCGCGCCTGTCCGCATATCGCCCCATGATCCAGCCACCTACGGGACGCACCAGAAAGCCGACCGCGAAGATGGCCGCGACGTTCAGCAGCTTCGCAGTCTGATTGCCGTCGGGAAAGAACACATGTGCGAAGTAGATCGCGAAGGCGGAATAGGTATACCAGTCGTACCACTCCACCAGGTTACCGATCGATCCGCCGAAAACAGACGAAAACCGCCCGCGGCGGCGAGCGTCCCTCACAACCCCAGCACTGCCTTGGCGATGATGCCGCGCTGAATTTCGTTGGTGCCGCCGTAGATGGTCACGCTGCGCTTGTTGAAATAAGTAGGCGCGACCTGCCCCATCCAACTGCCGCCGTCATCGCCGCACTCTGTCGCGTAAGGTGCGGCAAACGGACCAACCACTTCCAACATCAGTTCCGTGGTCTTTTGCTGGATCTCGGAGCCCACAATCTTCAGGATGGCCGAAGCCGGATTGAACTTGCCCTTCTCCGCGCTCGACTCGGCAGCTACGACTCGCAGCTGGTTGATCTCCAGGGCCTTCAGCTCCACCTCCAACGCCGTGAGCTTTTCGCGGAATCGCCCATCCTCGATGAGCGGCCGTCCGCCTGCCAACGTCTTCGCAGCTAATTCCCTGATGCGACGAACGCGCTCCTTGGACATGCCGACGCGAGCGATGCTCGAACGCTCATGGCCCAACAGGAACTTGGCGTAGTCCCAACCCTTGTTGGGCTCTCCCACCAGATTCTCGGCCGGCACCCTCACATCGTCGAAGAACACTTCGTTGATCTCGTGTCCGCCGTCGATCGTCTGGATCGGCCGCACCGTGATGCCGGGCGTATTCATCTCGATGAGCAGGAACGAGATGCCGGCTTGTTTCTTGACCGTCGTATCGGTACGCACCAGACAGAAGATCCAATTCGCGTGTTGTGCGAAGGTGGTCCAGGTCTTCTGCCCGTTCACGACATAGACGTCGCCTTCGAGCTTCGCCGTGGTCTTGACCGCTGCGAGGTCGGATCCAGCGCCCGGCTCGGAGAATCCCTGGCACCACCAATCATCGAGGTTGGCAATGCGCGGCAGGAAGCGTTTCTTCTGTACTTCGTTGCCGAAGTTGTAAAGCACCGGGCCGAGCATATTGATTCCGAACCCCAGTTGCGGTGGCGCGGGTGTGAGTTGCATCTCCTCTCGGAAGATGTAGTGCTGCACGGCCGTCCACCCCGTTCCGCCCCATTCCTTCGGCCACGACGGAACCGCCCAGCCCCTGGCGTTGAGCGCGCGTTGCCAGGCTACGATCTCCTCCCGACTCAGCTCTCGGCCCTCGATCAGTTTGACTCGAGTCGTCGCAGGAACGGCGGCTCGGAAGAAGGCACGTACTTCTTCGCGGAACGCGATTTCTTCTTTGCTAAAGCTAAGATCCATCATCTCATCCTGTCAGGTAGTCGCGCTGAACGGGCGTCAATGGACGATCTCGAGCAGCGCCGCCGCGCCCATGCCACCGCCCACGCACATCGTAACGACTGCAAACCTGGCCTTGCGACGCCGCCCTTCGATCAGCGCATGGCCGGCCAGCCGGGCACCGGACATTCCGTAGGGATGGCCGAGCGCAATCGCTCCCCCATTGACATTGAGCTTGTTCGGGTCGATCCCCAAACGATCGCGGCAGTAGATCACCTGCACGGCAAACGCCTCGTTCAGCTCCCACAGATCGATGTCATCGACCGTCAAGCGGTGCCGTTTCAGCAGTCGCGGCACGGCCACCACGGGGCCGATGCCCATTTCATCTGGCTCGCATCCCGCGGCAACGAATCCGCGAAAGATACCCAGCGGCTTCAGGCCCACGTCAGCGGCGCGTGCATCGCTCATGACCACGCAGGCGCTGGCGCCGTCGGAGAGTTGGCTGGCATTGCCGGCCGTGACTGTTTTCCCCTCGCGCACCGGCTTCAACGCAGCCAGCCCGGCGGCGTCGGTCCGACGAGGCCCTTCATCCTGCGACAGTGTCACGTGCTGGTAGGAAATCTCGTTCGTCGCTTTATCGAGAACGCTCTTCCGCACGTTGATGGGCGCGATCTCATCGCTGAAACGCCCGGCCTCCAAAGCCGCCGCGGTGCGCCGTTGGCTTTCCAATCCATACTCGTCCTGGCTTTCCCTCGAGATCTTATAGCGCTCGGCCACGACCTCCGCGGTATCGATCATATTCATGTAGACATCGGGCTTGAGTTCCATCAGCGCCGGATCGACCACACGAAAGGTATTACGGTGTTCGTTTTGCACGAGGCTGACGGACTCCAGACCGCCCGCGACTGCAATCTCGACGCCGTCAAACGCGATGGAGCGGGCCACCATGGCGATCGCCTGCAACCCTGACGAACACTGCCGATCCACGGTCGCCGCGGCGGCCCCGACTGGTACACCGGCACGTAACAAGGCCTTGCGTGCCACGTTGCCGCCAGTCGTTCCTTGCTGGATCGCGCAGCCCATCACAACATCCTCGATTTGCGCGGGATCGAGGTGCGCACGCGCAATCGCCTCTGCGATGACGTGGCCACCGAGCGTCGCGCCGTCAGTATCGTTCAGAGCACCTCGAAAAGCTTTGCCGATAGGCGTGCGCGCAGTGGAGACGATGACAGCATCAACCATGAATTCACTCACTTAACCGTTGCAATCAAAACATCTCAGGATGTCAGCGCGCGTTCGCTACGATGGGAAACTAACCGAGCCAAGCCATCGTCTCACGCTGACGCGCCTCGAAAGCCGCGATGTCGCCTTCGTAGCTCAACGTGAGATTGATGTCATCGACCCCCTTGAGCAGACAATCCTTGCGGAACGAATCGACCGCGAAGTGATCGGTCTTGCCATCCGGACCGAGTACGGTCTGATTCGCCAGATCGATCGCGATGCGTGCACCGGGCGAGAAATGCAGCATCTCGCGGATCTGTTTCACCCGGTCGGCGTCGAGCCGAATCGGCAGCACACCATTTTGGAAGCAGTTGTTGAAGAAAATGTCACTGAAGCTTGGGGCAATGACTGTGCGAAAGCCGTTGTCGAGCAGCACTGTGACCGCACACTCACGTGACGATCCGCAGCCGAAATTTCGGTCCGCGACCATGATGCGGGCGCCGTTGTAGGATGGCTGATTGAGCACGAACTCGGGACGCGGCCGTCCCTCGTCGTCATAGCGCAGATCGTAAAAATAGATCTCCGCCTGAATCTGACGCGGTTCTCTGAGAAAACGCGCCGGGACGATTTGATCGGTGTCGACGTTCGGCTGATCGAGCGGGACCGCGATGGCCTCGAGCGTGGTAAAGGGCTGCATGACGACTCCTACACCGGTAGCTGGCGCACGTCGGTAAAGTGTCCCGTGATGGCCGCGGCGGCGGCCATCGCAGGGCTGACAAGGTGGGTGCGCACACCCGGCCCTTGCCGACCGACGAAGTTGCGATTCGAAGTCGAAGCGATCCGTTGTCCCGGCTTGCCTATGTCGCCATTCATGCCGACACACATCGAGCAGCCCGGCTGCTCACGCCACTCGAAATTGGCCTCGCGAAAGATCTGATCGAGCCCCTCGGCCTCGGCCTGGCGCTTGATCAGCCCCGAGCCTGCCACGACCCACGCCGGCACGGTCGCCTTGCGACCGCGCACGATGCGGGCAGCATCGCGCAGATCCTCGATGCGGCTGTTGGTGCACGAGCCGATGAAGACGCGATCAACCGGCAACTCATCCAAGCGAGTGCCTGGCGTCAGCCCCATGTAATCCAGGGCTCTTTGCATCGCTTCCTGCTTCGCGCTATCCGCAACCGAGGCGGGGTCGGGAACGCGAGCACTGATCGGCAACGCATCCTCGGGGCTGGTTCCCCACGTCATCATCGGCTCCACATCGGCGGCGGACAACCTCACTTCCCGATCGAACACTGCTTCAGCGTCACTGGGTAACGTCCGCCACAACTCCACCGCTGCGTTCCAATCGGCCCCCTTGGGCGCGAACGGACGGCCCTCAAGATAGGCGATTGTCTTATCGTCCGGCGCCACCATGCCGGCTCTCGCACCGGCTTCGATCGACATGTTGCAGACAGTCAGTCGCCCTTCGATGCTCAGGCTACGAATTGCGCTGCCCGCATATTCGATGACGTGGCCCACCGCGCCCGCCGCGCCGATCTTGCCAATAACGGCCAGGATCACGTCCTTCGCAGTGACACCAACGCCGAGTTGCCCATCGACGGTGACGCGCATGGCCTTCGGCTTGCGCTGCCAAAGACACTGAGTCGCCATCACGTGAGCAACCTCGGATGTCCCGATGCCAAATGCCAACGCGCCGAGCGCACCGTGGGTCGATGTGTGCGAGTCGCCGCACACCAACGTCAACCCCGGCTGAGTAATCCCCTGCTCGGGGCCGACGACATGAGCAATACCTTGCCGGGCATCCCCCAAACCAAATAGCGTCACACGATGAGCAGTCGTGTTCTCGCCGATCTGCTCGATCATTCGTTTGTGCCGTGGATCGACGATATCGTCGATGCGCCCACTGTCGCTGCGAACATAGTGGTCGGGAGTAGCGAACGACCGCTCCGGCCGCCTGACCTTGATATTCCGTTCGCGCAACTTTGCGAAGCCCATGGCCGAGCCATCGTGCATCAGATGCCGATCGATATAGAGCAGCGTGTAGCCGTCATCTCGATCGACGACGATGTGACGCCGCCAGATCTTCTCGAACATGGTCGCAGCAGTCATGGCAGCGTTCACTCGGTGGGAGATTTGAGCGGGGCTCGGAAAGCCGTGCGTCGCTCATCCCACTCGGCGGCACCGAAACGAGCGAAGGTTCTAACCGGCGCACTGGTGATGGGCGGAAACTTGTCTTCTTTGAGATCGGCCAGCAAGCGATCGCAGGTTTGAATGATGCCGACCAACAGTAGCCCCGGCACGATGGCAATCGCGTATCCGAGGGCCTCCGCCGTCTTCAGGTCGATCTCCGGCGTTTTGCCGCCGCGGACAATATTCAGCAGGCACGGCCCTTTGACGCGCTTCGGCACGGCCTCGATCTCCGCCATGCTCTGCGGCGCCTCGACGAACGCAACATCGGCACCGTTGGCAAGAGCCAGATTGGCGCGCTCCACCGCTTCATCGAAGCCCAGTACGGCCCGCGAATCGGTTCGCGCAATGACACAGAAGTCCTTCGACTTACGCGCAGCGGCGGCAGCTCGAATCTTTGCGATGTAGTCCTCGCGACTCACCATTTCCTTGTTGTCGAGGTGGCCGCACTTCTTCGGGAACACCTGATCTTCGATGTGAATCGCAGCAACCCCCGCGCGCTCGAACTCCTGCACGGTGCGGAACACATTCAGCTCGTTGCCGAAACCCGTGTCGCTGTCACTGATCAACGGCACATCGATGGAATTGACGATGCGGGTAGCGTTGGCGACCATTTCGGTCATCGTTGTCAACCCATAGTCCGGGTAACCGAGTGACATCGCAGTTCCCGCGCCTGTCATATAAACGGCCGGAAACCCCGCCTGCATAATTGTGCGTGCCGTAATCCCATCGAGGGCACCCGGGGCCACGATCATCTTGCCACTGGCCAACAACGACCGAAGTTTTGCGGCATTGCTCATGAGTTCTCTCGCTTCATTCCAACCGGGATACAGATCTCGTCGCGGGTCTAATAATAGCACGCCGTGCACATATTCGACCTTAGTGCGCCCAACGGTAGCGGTCAAGCCCTCGCCACCTGCCGTCGGGGGATGCCGGGCCCGCTACTACGGATCGATGCGCGCAGTTGCATGACCCGTCAGGACTTCCTTACCTTCCTGATTGACCGTGGCAATGGCGAGCTCCACGAAATCCTGGTCTCCAACCTTGTTGAGCTCGGTGACGGTGGCGGTCGCGGTCAACGTATCTCCCGGCCAGACCTGGCTCAGGAACCGGACCCCGAATTTCACCAGTCTGGCATCGCCTACATAGTTCGTGAGCATTCTGCCGGTCAGTCCCATGGTGAGCATGCCGTGGGCAAATACTCCCTTATGACCCGCGTAGACCGCGTAAACCTCATCGGAATGAATGGGGTTGTAGTCCCCGGAGGCGCCCGCGTATTGCACGATCTGAGTCCGCGTCAGATTCTCGACCACACACTCGCTATAAACGTCCGCGACCTTGAGTTGCGATGCTTTGAGGGCCATGCGTATTCTGTAATTGGACTGGCAGACAGAGAAACTTCAGGACTCGCTACTCGACACCGGCGTGACGAGGACGGCACGCGCCGTAACGACCAGCGCGCCGCCCTCGTCGCGGAACTCATGGATCCGTTCGCGAAAGACCAGCTTCCCGCCGCGTCTACTGGCCTTCTCCCACACCGCGCCATCTTTAGTCTGTCGCGTCAACACCTCGCCTGGCCGGATCGGCCGGACATAGGTGTACTCCTGTTCGGCATGCAGACTCGTGGCGGACGGCGGCCCGCTCTCGATACCGCTCGGCGTCGCTCCGGAGCCAAACCATTTCACTCCGGGCTTCGGGCGCAACCGATAGTCGGGATCGAACTGCGCCGCGGCCTCGGTGAAAGTAGGCGGCGCGATCAGACCGCCGGCTTCGGATCGCTCGGCCGCTTCTGCTTCAAAGTACACAGGATTGGTTTCGCCGATGGCGCGCGCGAACATCACTATGTGTGTAGCTTCGACGGGAAAACGGACCTTGGTCATCAGTCGAGGTCCTTACCATCCATGCCGGCATTGCGACGCGCCTTCGCCGCCATATCTTTCAAGACGGGGCCGAGCTCGACCGGATCGAGCAACGGCGCATGCTCCGGCCCGCGGTGCCAACCTTCCATGACCGAGAAAATTCCCATGCCGATCTGGATCACTCGTCCCGTGATCTCTTGGGAGTCTGCACTCGCGAGGTAAGTCACGACGGGCGCTATCCACTTTGGGTCGCCGGCCGCCTTCTGCTCCTCGGTTCGCTCACGCAACCCTTCGGTCATCCGCGTCACCGCACTTGGCGCGATCGCGTTGACAGTCACTCCGATGCGTGCGAGCTCTCGAGCAAGAATCACAGTAAGCGCAGCGATGCCAGCCTTGGCCGCGCCATAGTTCGATTGCCCCACGTTGCCGAACACACCGGAGGTCGAGCTGGTGTTGATGATTCGGGCGTTGACAGGTTTGCCGATCTCCTTGCTCTTCGCGCGCCAGTAGTCCACCGCATGGCGGCACGGCGCGAACGTACCTTTGAGGTGAACTTTGACGACGGCGTCCCATTCCTCTTCGCTCATGTTGACGAACATCCGATCGCGCAGGATGCCGGCATTGTTCACCAGCACGTCCAGGGTTCCGAACGTATCGACCGCTTGATCGATCATGCGCTTCGCCCCGGCCCAACTCGAGATGTCATCGCCATTCGCGACCGCTTCGCCGCCGGCGCTTTTGATCAGCGCCACCACCTCGTTGGCGGGGGAAAGATCGTTGCCAGTGCCATCGACGCTGGCGCCGAGATCGTTGACGACAACCTTTGCTCCGTGTTCCGCGAGCAGCAAAGCGTGGGCGCGCCCCACACCACGACCCGCACCGGTGACGATGGCCACGCGGCCTTCGCAAAGTCTCATAGGTATTGCCTTGTACAAATTGAATCAGAATTGCCGATGTCAGATGACCTGCGCCGAGGCTTGCGCCAACTTGGCGCTCTCCTCGTCGATCAGCACTTTTGCGAGCAGTTTGCCGGCCGGACTGCGCGGCAAGGAGTCGCGATACTCGACCGCCGCAGGCATTTCGTGCCGCCCCAGCCGATCCTTCAGAAACTCGCGCAGCTCATCGATCGGCAGCTCGCGCGCGCCCGGCTTGAGAGTGATAAACGCCTTGGCCGCCTGTCCGCGATAGAGATCGAAGACGCCGATGACGATGACCTCCCGCACGCCGGGATGTTCGTAAATGGCGTTCTCGATGGCTGCGGGATACACGTTGAACCCCGAGGAAATGATCATGTTCTTCTTGCGATCGACGATCGTGAACTGACCCTTCTCATCGATGCTGCCGATGTCGCCGGTGAGGAAATAGCCCGCCGCAAAGGCTTCGGCATTCACCTCGGGCCGGTTCCAGTATCCTTTGAAAACATTGGGTCCGCGCACGGCGATTTCGCCAACCTCGCCGACCCCCAGCTCGCGAGAGGAGTCATCGAGAGCCACGATCCGCATGTCGATGCCAGGATAGGGAATACCGATGAGCCCCGGCCTGCTCGGCTCTTCGGGGACCAGCCGAGTTCCGGCCGGCGAGGTCTCCGTCATCCCCCATCCGCCGAGAATGCGTCTGCCAATCTTCTGTTCGAGCCGCCGCTGGACGTCGCTCGGCATCGGAGCGCCGCCCGAGCGAGCATCCTTGAGGGCGCTCAGATCGCGCTTATCGATATCCGGCAGGTTCGCGATGGCGATCCACATCGTCGGCACGCCGGGCATGATGCTCGCCCTGTTGATTTCGATCTCACGAACGATGGCCTCTGCGTCAAAGCGAGGGAACAGCACGATCTCGTTGCCGTGGGCGAGATGCGAAAGCATGATTCCGGACAGGCCGAAGATATGAAACAGCGGAGCCACGCAGATCACCCGCTCCTCACCCGCTTTGAAGTCGGGCGCGGGATTGATGCCGTGATACATGGAAACAGCGGCAGTCAGGTTCGCATGCGTCAGCATCGCGCCCTTCGGCAGTCCCGTCGTGCCGCCGGTATATTGAAGAACGGCCAGATCATCGGGAGATAACGCCGGCCACGGCTCGCCCGTCGGCTCCACGAATAGCTCGAGCAGCGGTGTGATTCGTGAACTTCGCGGCACGGGAACGACGGCGGGGTCGCCGCCCCAATGAGCATCATCACCGACGAGGAGTTGCTCGATGGTTCCCTGCTCCAGGAGTTTTTGCGCGGTGGTCAGCAAATTCGCATGATTTGTCGTCACCAGCGCTTTCGCGCCTGCGTCCTTCATCTTGTGAGCAATCTCGCGTGGTGCGTCGAGTGGGCTCAGGTGCACCACGTGCGCCCCGAGTTTGGTCACCGCAAAGAACGAGATGGGATGGAACAGTGTATTGGGGAGATAGAGCGCGACAGCATCGCCCCGCCCGATGCCAAGCCGGCGCAACCCGGTGGCCAGCCGATCGACGTCCGCAGCAAGCTCGCGATAAGTCAGTGTAGTCGCACTATAGGTGACCGCGCGCTTCTCGCCCGACCGCGCTACCGCTGCATTTAGCAGATCGGCGAGTGTCGTGACCTTGATCGGCTCATGCCAGCGAGCAACCCAGGGGAATGCGATCGTCCAGGGACGGGCGGCGGTAGTTTGCATTTCAATGTGCTCCGGCGGCTGGCGGTTGACGGCTTGCCCGCAACAGCCCCTCTTGACTCACGGATGCCACGAGCGCCCCACTCCTCGAAAAGATCGAGCCACGCGTGAAGCCTCGGGAAAACGCCATGCTCGGACTGTCCTGACAGTAAAGCAGCCACTCGTCGGCGCGAAACGGGCGGTGAAACCACATGACATGATCGAGGCTTGCGCTCTGGTGCGATCCATCGAACAGACCGCGACCATGCTTGTGCAAGGCTACGTCGATCAGCGACATGTCCGAGGCATAGGCGAGAATCGACTGATGCAGCGGTAAGCCGTCCGGCAGAGCGCCTTTCGCGCGGATCCATAAGTACCGACCGTCGCCGTCCATCCTGCGCGTCACCATCGAATCGAGGTCGACAGGGCGAAACTCTATAGGACGATCCTCACGCAACAGTCGCTCCAGGACCGGCGGCAATCGGCCCTGAAATTTTTCGACCATCTGCTGGCGATCGGGCAGTCGTTCCGGCGGAGCGACGTCCGGCATCGCCAACTGATGCTCCGCGCCGCCCTCGCCCTCATGGAACGAGCAGTGCAACGAGAATATGGCCTCGCCAGCTTGCGACGCCAGCACGCGGCGCACCGAGAAGCTCTTACCGTCCCGAAGCGCTTCGACGTGAAAGTCGATCGGTAACGACGAGTTTCCCGCCCGCACGAAGTAACATTGCAGTGAGTGCAGCGTGCGCGCCTCCACCGTTCGATACGCGGCAGCGATGGACTGAGCAATCACTTGCCCGCCGAAGACGCGGTGCGGCTTTTCCAGGGGCTGACGGCCGCGAAAGGTGCCTTGTTCGATCCGATCGACGCTTAAAATAGAGACGAGTTCCTCGAGACCGGTCATGGGCGTGCGGACTACATCCCTGCCGCCGCGAGCTCCGGAATCACGATCTTTCCGGCTGCGACGATCGGCCGATCGTCGAGATACAGGCTGCACTTGCGCATGGGAATGTCGAGATGACAGGGCGTGTCGTTGGTGCCGCCGACTTCGGTGTTCGGCCCGGTCGAGAACAATACGTTTCCATAGTAGGAAAGCGCATTCATGATCCGCTCCTCGCGCAACCGGGGAGTCGCGAGCATGTGATACCAGGTGGCCCGCTCGTGCATGCCCCAACCGATGTGAGAAATGGCGTAAGCGCGCGGATCCTGAAAACTCTCGATGTAGTCTCGGAGCAGCGCGGCGTCGATGCCATTGCCTTCGATCGCCGTAACTCGGCCTTCCTTCACCGTCAGCTTCACCGGGTCCTGAATGTAACGTTTGAAGGCACACAGGATGTCGCCCGGCTGCACCACCACGGTACCGTCGATCTCGCCATCGTTGCCCTGCGTAAAAACAAATGCCGAGGGAAAGTGATCCCAGCGGCCCGGCGTGTCAGTGTAACCATATTGAGTCACTACCGGATATTGCTGAAGACGGTAGCGCAGATCTGTACCGGCCGCTGAAGTCACGCGCAGCTCTCGTGCGTTCTTGATCATCTGTTCGCCCAACTCCACGCGCCGCCGGTGGTCAGTGGTCGGAAACATTTGCTTCAAAATATGCATGGGCTCGCCCACGCGCAAAACGCGGGTTCCAGCGCTTTGGATTTCGATCTGTTCGGCGGAGAACAGCATTCCCATCAGGTCGATGACCATATCGGCGGACTTCAGTGCATCGATGGCCGCGCGATTGCCCGCCAGCGGCGTCTTGCCGTAGACACCGGCCCGGTTCGCCGTCGCATGATCCATGATGTCGACGTGAAAGACCGTGGCGCCGAGGCTACTCGCCGCAATCATGAACGTCTGCGCGTAGTCGTTCATGGCGCCGGCTGCCGTCAACACGGCGACCGTCTCTCCGGGCTGGACCTTGCAAAGCTCCAGCTCCGCCGTGAAGACGCGCAGCATTTCCACATCGATCATGTTGGCCAAGTCACTTACCCCAAACCGTCAGTCGGCCGTTGCCAGGCGCCCCCTCGTCCGGATTCGGGCCTTACGCCGCGTTCAACCTCTGGATCCGGGGCACGCCACCATGCGTGCGAGTATGAAAATGACATTCTCCTTTCGGCGAGTCAAGGGCAGAGCGTGAACCGGCCGCGCCCTATCTCATCCACTCACTCCACCGATACACAAATACTTGATTTCCAGGTAATCCTCGATGCCGTACCGGGAGCCTTCGCGACCGATGCCGCTCTGCTTTACGCCACCAAAAGGCGCCACCTCGGTAGAGATAATTCCTTCGTTGATCCCGACCATGCCGCTCTCCAGCGCCTCCGCCACGCGCCACACACGCGAGATGTCTCGGCTATAGAAATACGAGGCCAAGCCGAACTCTGTGGAATTCGCCAGCGCGATGACTTCTGCCTCCGTTTCGAATTTCACGAGCGGCGCCACCGGCCCGAATATCTCCTCGCGCATGACGAGCATGTCGGATTTCACGCCGGTCAACACCGTCGGCATATAGAAGTAGCCGTCGCATTCGAAGCGCTTGCCGCCCACCAATGTGGTGGCGCCCTTGCTGACAGCATCCCGCACGTGTTGTTCGACCTTTGCGACGGCCTGCTCACCAATCAGCGGTCCGATGACAGTGCCCGATTCCAAGCCATCGCCTATCTTCATCCTGGACACGCGGTCCGCCAGGCGCTCGGCGAAGCGTTCGTAGATGCCGCTCTGAACATAGATTCGATTGGCACACACGCACGTCTGACCGGCATTCCGGTACTTCGATGCGATGACACCGTTGATGGCTGCATCCAGGTCCGCGTCGTCGAACACGATGAACGGTGCGTTGCCGCCCAACTCGAGGGAAACTCGCTTTACCGTGCCTGCACACTGCGACATCAGCAGTTTTCCCACCGCCGTGGAGCCCGTGAAACTCACTTTCCGTACCAGAGGATTGCTGGTGAACTCGCCGCCGATCGGCTCCGGATCGCCAGTGACGACAGAAACAACGCCGGGGGGCAAGCCAGCGCGCTCGGCGAGAACGCACAAGGCGAGCGCCGAAAACGGAGTCAGCTCGGATGGCTTGATGACCATCGTGCACCCGGCCGCCAGCGCCGGGCCAAGCTTGCGCGCGATCATCGCAGTCGGAAAATTCCACGGCGTAATCGCAGCTGTGACGCCGATCGACTGCTTCAGCACTAACAGGCGTTTGTCCGTTGCGTGAGTTGGAATGACGTCGCCGTAAGCGCGCTTGCCCTCCTCGGCGAACCATTCGATGAATGCCGCAGCGGATGCAATCTCACCACGGCTTTCAACTAGCGGTTTACCTTGCTCGATCGTCATGAGCACCGCGAGATCTTCCTGATTTGCCAGGATCAGATCGAACCATTTGCGCAAGAGTTGGGCACGGTCCTTCGCGGTGCGCGCGCGCCAGTGCGGCAGTTGCTTGTTTGCTGCTTCGATCGCTTCGCGCGCTTCCAGGGCTCCGCAGTTGGGCACTGTGCCGATCAGCCGACCGTTAGCCGGATTGAAAACCTGCTTCACCGCATTGCCCGCGGCCTGCACCCAACGGCCACCGACAAAGGCCTGCTGGCAAAACAAACTGGAATCGCGAAGATTGAGCGCGCCCTGCGGGACAGCGGCCATTCGAATGCTCCGATTGAGAATTGATCGCGCGTGGAATGCCGGCCGTCAGGAATGCCGGCTACCCATGACGCCCAGCGGGCACTTACACGGAATCGTGCCGAATCCCGAACTTCGCCCCAGCGCCAGTCTCGGGTCGATTGGAACCGCCCGCCTTGGCTTGTCGTATCAAGCGGGACAGATTGTTCGGTGATATGGGCAAGTCGTAGACCTGTACGTTCAGCGATGAGAGTGCATTGGAGACGGCATTGGCCAGCACCGCACCCGTTGTGGAAATAGCCCCCTCGCCCGCCCCCTTCGCGCCGAGCGGGTTGGATTTCGCTGGGGCATTCTGCAGGGTCTCGGCCTCGACGCTCGGAAAATCCGTGCTCGTGGCGACCAGGTAGTCCGCAAAGCTTCCGGTCAGGAGTTGACCGGAAGCGTCGTAGACGAACTCGTCCAGAAACGTTCCGCTCAGCCCCTGAACCGCCGCGCCGATCGACTGACCGTGGACGATGAGCGGATTCAATGCCCGCCCGACATCCTCCACCGTCAAGAAGCGCTCCACTTCGACGACGGCGGTTTCTGGATCCACGGTGACGTGAGCGACCTGCGCCCCGTAGCTGTAGGTCAGCGCACTGTTGACATATTTTCCTGCCGCTTGCAGCAGATCTTCACGGCCAAGGTCGGTTGCAACGACCCGGACCAACTCATCGAACGTGGCCAGCGGCACCTGTTCCTTTTTGCGGAAAACGGCGCCATTGCGATACTCGAGATGCTCCGCCGGTTCGTTGAAACGCAACGCTGCGGCATCCAGCAACTGTTTGATCAGATTGTTTACTGCGATGAACACCGCGCTTCCGCCCTGTACAGCTGCGCGGCTGTGGCCGTGCCCGTTGCCGTTGGCAACGTAGTTGGTGCTGCCGGCGAATACCTGTATCAGATCGTAAGGCACCCCAAGCTGATTAGCCGCCACTTGCGCCATCGTCGTTTCGACTCCCTGCCCGTTGGCGGAGGTGCCGACGAACAGCTCAATCTGCTTGGGCGACTTGACGACGATTCGTGCTTCTTCGGAAGGCCCCATGCCGGTGGAATCGACGTAGGCGGACGCCGCAACCCCGTGCAGCTTGCCGTCGATCATTTTTCCCGATTTGGCTTTCAGCGCATCGTAGTCGAACAGCTTGAGCGCGCGCTCGAATGTTTCCAAATAGTCGCCGGTATCGTAGGGGCTTTCGCCCAGATAAGGGACCAGCACACCGCCGTTGTACGGCATGTCCTCCGCGCGGATGAGATTGTTCTTGCGAAACTCGATCGGGTCCAAACCCAGATCTTTCGCAACGATGTCTAGCAGCCGCTCGATGAAGAACCCAGCCTCATAGCGGCCAGGACCACGGAAAGCGCCGACCGGAGTCTTGCAAGTGACGAGCACACTCAGCTCACACTTATAGTTATCGATCTTGTAAGGCCCCGGAATGAACTGCACGGTCTTTGCCGGCGGCACGGCCGAGCCGCCACCCGTCGCATAGGCGCCGAGATCGCAGAACACGCGCGCACGCAGGCCCGCAATCTTGCCATCCTGGTTGACGGCAATTTCGAGTTCGGCGCTGAGCTCGCGCGAATGGTTGGTGGCCATCATGTTCTCGCGCCGATCCTCGATGAACTTCACGGGTCGTCCCAGGCGCATGGCCAGAAACGCCACCATTAGATTCTCGGGATAGAAATGTCCGCGAGTGCCGAAATTGCCGCCGGTGTCGTTCTCGATCAGCGTGACATCTTCCCGGTTCAGCTTGAGCATCGAAGCCAGCGTGTCCCGCGTCTGCCACGGCCGCTTGTTTGCTCCCCAGCAGGTCATCTTGCCGGCAACCGGGTCCCACTGAGCCACATAGCCACGCGTCTCGAGCGCCATGCCCGTGTGACGATGAACCCGGAAGACTTCTTTGCGCGTGTAGTGAGGATTCTGAAATGCCTGGTCCGCGTCCCCGCGCCCGACGACATAGTGACATGCGAGGTTGGTGCCGACCGATTCGTGCAGCACGACTTTGTCAGTCAACGCTTCATCGATATTCGTGACCGCATCGAGCACTTCGAAATCGATTTCCACCAAACCGCAGGCGTCCTCGGCCAGGCTGCGCGTTTCGGCCACCACCGCCACGATCGGTTCGCCGACAAAACGCACGAAATCTTTTGCAATCGGCCACTGCAGAAATCGGTTGTAGCCCGGCATCACCCACGTGTCCGACACGGGCATGTGATGGGCGTAGCCCTCCACATCCTCTGCGCTGATCACCGCCAACACACCCGGCGCTGCACGCGCAGCCGTCTTGTCGATGCTGCGGATTCTTGCGTGACCGACCGGGCTGCGCAGAACCGCCATGTGCACCATGCCCGGCAGCTTCAAATCGTCCACAAAGCGGCCGCGCCCGGTCAGAAGACGCTCGTCTTCACGCCGCGGAACCGGCTGACCGAGGACCGGGGCCGTCGAATCGAAGGATGCATGGTGGGTCACAATCAGCTCCTGTCGCACTCGCCTGAAGCGAGCACATCTACCAGTCGGGACAGTATAGCGCGTACGGCTATGGGAATGTCATTCTCATCTTGACAACGCAGCGAACGAGCGCGGATGCTTGCAACACAATTTTTCAGCTGGTGTGGGGCATGGGAGTCAAGAAGCGCGTTCTGATCGCTGGCGCAGGCATCGGTGGGCTGACGGCGGCATTGGCCTGTCTCGACAAGGGGCTGGACGTCGAAGTCTTCGAACAGACCGCGCAGTTGGGCGAGGTCGGCGCCGGCGTACAGATCAGCCCCACCGGGCTGCGGGTGCTGTTCGCACTGGGCCTGAAAGAACAGATCGAGTCTGTCTGGGTCCTGCCTCAAGGGCGGGAAATGCTGGTGTGGAACACGGGATATCGGGCCTCCACGCCGACGTTAACTTCTTATCTGGTCGAACGCTACGGCTTCGCGAACATCTACATCCACAGGGCCGACCTGCACGATATCCTGGTCAAAGCCGTTCGGAGCAAGAAGCCCGACGCCATTCACCTCAATGCGCGAGTCCGCGGCTTCGAACAGTCCGAGCGCTCCGCTACGGTCATTCTCGAAGACGGCAGAACGTTCTCCGGCGATGCGCTGATCGGTGCCGACGGCCTGCACTCACGAGTTCGCCGGCAGATGTTCGGTGAAACGCCGGCGAAATTTACCGGCTGCATCTCGTGGCGAGGCATCGTTCCGATGGACTGCCTCCCCGAAAAGGACCGGCTGCGCGGCACACAGAACTGGATGGCTCCTAACGGTCACTTCGTCTGCTACCCGATCCGCCGTGGTCAGCTCATCAATATCGTGGGACACATCGAGCGCAACGACTGGCAGGTGGAGTCGTGGATCGAGAAAGGCAGCCTGGCAGAAATCAGCGCCGACTTCGCCGGTTGGCACGAGCAGATCCAGACCCTGATTCGCAACATCGACACGCCTTACAAGTGGGCGCTATTCCTCCGTCCGCCCATGAAGGAGTGGTCAGTCGGTCGTGTGACCTTGTTGGGAGATGCGTGTCATCCGACGCTGCCCTATCTCGGCTTCGGCGCCAATATGGCCATCGAGGATGGCTACGTGCTGGCCCGCTGTCTGCAGCAGCATGGGGATCAAGTGCAAGCCGCATTGAAGCGTTATGCAGAGCTGCGCATACCGCGGACCACCGAAATCGTGGAGGCCTCGGGCGCGAATCAGCACCGCCTGCACCATCCCGATCTCGCGGACCCGGAAAAAGCGAGCAAGTACATCGACACAGAGTCGGCGAGACAACTCGACCTGCGCGATTGGCTGTACAGCTACGACGCTACCTCGGTAGCCGTCTAGACCTGCCCGCGCGGGCGCGCGCGCAAGTCTTCCGCAGCCATCGATTTGAGCTTTCCCAACAGGATGGGTTGCCCCCCGGCCTGTCCTGCTTTTTTAGCGTCCGCGACCGATCTCGCATGCTTGCTCGGGCGCCGTTGAAAGGCCCGTCTATGCACAATTCGATGCTGTCGGCTTCCCCCACGACACCTCTGCGATGCCCGGGACCTCGGTCATCCTTGATGGCAGCATTGCTCATTGCTCAGTCGGTTTGCCCCGAGGCGCTCCCGAACGATCAGGCATCGAGTACGCATCGGATAGCCAAGACGCAGACAGGGCTCGTCGAAGGGATGCTCACGGATGGGGCCGTAAAGTATTTAGGGATTCCCTACGCCAAGCCGCCCGTCGGAAAACTGCGCTGGGCGAATCCGGTCGCAGCAGATCGCTGGACGGGCGTGAGAGACGCCACCAGTTACGGCAACTTCTGCCCGCAAGAGAAAGTGCTAGGTAATTTTGCAGCCAACGGCGGCAACGAAGACTGCCTCTATTTGAATGTGTTCGCCCCAAGGAAGGGACAGCAATTGCCGGTGATGGTCTGGTTTCACGGGGCAACCGCGGTCGGACACAGCAACGGCTATGACGGCAGCGCCTTGGCAAGTGAGCAGAATGTCATTGTCGTGACCGTCAACTTCCGCCTGGGCGCGCTCGGAGGCTTGGTGCATCCAGCCCTGGACGGCGGCGGATCAACGACGCTCTACAGGCTCCGCGATCAACAGTTCGCGTTGACATGGGTGAAGCAGAACATCGGGCACTTCGGCGGCGATCCGAACAACGTCACCCTCTTTGGCGAATCCATGGGAGGCGTCGCCATCCAGATGCATATGATCTCCCCGGCTGCGAAGGGACTGTTCCATAGAGCCATCTTCCAAAGTGGTCCATCGCGCTATTTCGATCGACTGGTACCGTTGGCAGAAGCTCGAGAGCGCGGAATGTCTTTCGCGCAGACCATCGGCTGCCCCGACCAATCGGCTGCTTGCCTGCGAAACGTGCCGGTAGATGTCATCCTGGCGGCACAGGGCCCGTTTGCAGGCGCCTGCTGTTACGCGCCGCCGATCAATGACGGTCACATACTGACCTTGACGGCTTACGATGCCATCAGATCGGGTCAGTTCAATCGGGTGCCGATTCTCGATGTGACCAATCGAGACGAACATCGATGGTTTGTGGCACATACCGAGCTCGACACCGGACGTCGGCTCGAACCTGATGAGTACCCATTGCGGCTGCAAGCATCTTTCGGCGCCCATGCCGCTGCCGTTGAGCGCACCTATCCACTGAGCGATTTCGACTCACCCAGTGGAGCATTGGCGGCTGCTCAGGGAGATCAGGGATACGCCTGCCAGGTCCGAAACTTCGACATCGACGCATCAAGATACGTACGGGTCTATGCGGCCGAGTTCAATGACCCCACGTCTCCGGAAATTTCACTTCCAAATGTCTCCTTTCCCTATCTCGCAGCACACACTCACGAGATCCCCTACATTTTTCCCGGATGGAGTGGCGGCGCGGCTGACGCGGCGCCGCCGCTGAATCGCCAACAGGAGAAGCTGGCGATGAACATGCGCCGTATCTGGGCCGGTTTCGCCCGCAAGGGAAGTCTGGATGATCTGCCGCCCCTAACCGAAAACAACGAATCGGTGATCTCGTTGCAGCTCGACGGCATCCGGGTCATCGACGACTTCAGCAAGGCGCACCATTGCGAGCTTTGGAACGCCATCCGAAACTGGGCGCCGGTTCGATGAGCCTGCTCGCAAGCCCGGCGCACGCTCCCAGTCGAAGCGTGCGCCGGCCGCCATTCTGAACTACTCCACCGGCGTCCAGCTACGAATCGAATTCCACAGCTCGCACCGATGAGTCTCGCTGAAATCCGAGATCACTCGAACGCGCGGGATCTCCAACGAGATGACGCGCTGCTTGGCTCGGGTGAGCGGCGGCAGATTCGATGGTAATGCCCCCTTCTCCGCGAATGTGGCCCAGAGCTTGCGCATCTCCCTCGCCAACTTCTCTTGCTGGCGATTCAGCGGTAGCGCTGGGTTCGGCGAGGCGCCGTTCCACAGCGGGAAGATGTAAGGAATCTCATGAGTGTGAGAGGCAAGGTATGGGAAAGACACGGCCGGAAAAACATTCTCCGGTGATGTCGGGTCGTTGAACTCGGCCGCATACACACGTACGAACTTGGACGCATCGATGTCGAAATTGCGCACCTGGCATGGATACGCCCTATCGCCCTGCGCCGCGCCTAGCGCGCCACTCGGCGAGTCGAAATCGCTCAGCGGATAGGCAGCACCGACGGCACCGGCATTGGCGCCAAACGATGACGCAAGTCGCGCTGGATACTCCTCGGGCGTCAGGGCATGACCCGTGCTGATCTCGGTGAAGGCGACGAACCACCGATACTCGTCCCGGTTGGTGACATCGAGGAACGGCACCTTGTTGAACTGACCCGACCTGATGGCATCGTATACAGACGAGGTGAGCACGTGGCCATCGACGATCGGGAACGTCGAGCAACAGGTGGTCGCGAAGTAACCCTGCGCTTCCAGGATCGCACTCACCGGCACGCTTCGCAGGCATTCGGCCGTCTGATCAGGACATCCCACCGCTGTTGCGAATGCCTGGCCGCGCGTCCGAGCCTCAGCCAAGGGCACGGCGCGATTGAAGTAACGCGACGGCCCGCTTTGGAAGATCGCCTTGTGGAACAGTCCCTTTGCGGTCGGCGAAATCACTTGCAACTGAACCGCGGCACCGCCGGTGGACTCGCCGAACAGCGTCACGTTATTCGGATCGCCGCCGAAATTCTCGATGTTCTTCTTGACCCACTTCAGAGCGAATTGCTGATCGCGCAGCTCATAGAGAGTCGTGGCACCTTCGCCATCCAGCGCAGGATGAACCAGATCCCCCAACGCCCCGAGACGGAAATTGAGCGTGACGACGACAACATCCTGCTCGCTCGCGAGCGCGCTACCGTCGTGCCCGTTGCTGTGACCGACGGACCCGCCGCCATGGAGCCAGACCATGACCGGGCGCTTACGCGCATGCTTGGGTGCAAACACATTGAGATAGAGACAATCCTCATCCGTACTGGGCGCGGCGAAGTCGCCGAGCTCTTTTACCTGAGGACAAAAGCTCGCGTAGTGAGTGGCATCTCTCACGCCATTCCAACGATCTGGCTTGACTGGATTCGCCCAGCGCAATTCTCCAACCGGTGGTTTGGCGTACGGGATTCCCAGGAATCGGAGGGTGTCACCGTCGTTGACACCTTTGATTACACCCGACTCGACCTGTACCAGTGGCGGGGAATGCCCGTGCCAGCGATCCTTCTCGATGTCCCGGCCGCCGGGTTTTGCATCGCTAGTGGAAATTTGCGTGGCCGTTACCGCGAGCAACACACCGAGCGAAGCGGACAGTCGGACGAATAGTTTCGACCAACTCCGGGCTCTATCGGCTATCGGCAACATGGTGCGTGATGTAAGCATAGATGTCCTCCCTCGTCTTAAGCGACTCTTAGTGGTCAAGGGGAAGTGCCTCGGGCACTGGCATACAACCGATTCGGACTTCGACTGCGCTCTCACATCTCGAACATACGATGACGTTCCGTGTTTGGACTGAAGCTCCTGCAAACCATCAGATAGAGCGGCCAGGCTCAGTCGTCACGATCGGAGACCTGCTTGCACGCGAGCGACACGGGCAGACGTGGGCGAAGAGCTTCGAGCCTGCCCAGAACCCTGCCAGGTCCAGGATTCGCCCGAAGCTCCCCACAGCCACTCGCATCCGCTTCCCCACTCGAAAACTTGTTATTCCAACGCGGTCAGGTCTTTGGCTTGTTGTAGTACCAACGACGCAGATCGCCGTAAGTTACAGGTTCGTACAGCGACGGCTGATCCTCGCTCTTGCAGGGCGGCAGCACTTCGAGCACGGTATCGTCCTGAGGGCCGAAGAAGACCGGGATCGAGTAGCGATCCACATTGCTGGTATTGATCACACGGTGCTTGGTCGACAGGTACAGTTCATTGGTCCATCGCACCAACGCGTTACCCGTATTGACCAATAGCGTACCGGGGACGATATCGACCGCCCGCCATCGTCCGGACGGCATTCGCACGGCGAGACCCGGAATGTTCTCTTGCGCCAGGAACGTCATCATCGCGTTGTCGGTGTGAGGCGCAATTCCGTACTGTCGATTGCCAACTTCCTTCTGTGGCGGATAGTGCAGCAGAGACAGCTGCAGGTGCGGATTCACGAACCAGCGATCGAAGAAGTCGAGCGGCAACTTCAGGGATGTCGACCACAGCGGCAGGAACGATCGAGCCAACTTCTCGATCGCGCGGTGATACTCGTTCACCGTTTCCTTGAAGCCCGGCAGCTCAGGCCAACGATTGATATTGCCCGCGCCCTCGCGCTGCACGGTGATCTGCTCGTAGATGTTCGGTTTTGTGTCCGCGACGATATTGACATTGACCTTGCGCTTCTCCGTCGCAAAGCCGATGTAGCCCGACTTGAACCCGTCGGTATCGACGAACGACAGCTCGGCTTTCTTTTCCAGCGGAATGGCGTGGAAGCGTTTGGACTCGGCGAAGACCGCATCGATGAGGCTTTGCGGAATCCCATGATTCTTCAAGTAGAAGAAGCCGACCGTCATCGTGATTTCACGCAGGTGGGCAGCGACTGCCTCGCGACCGCCCGGGCGCCCGTCCAGATAGGGCCCGAAATCGAGCGTCGGGATTTCCTCGGTGGAATCGGGGTTGTCGATCAGCGCGATGCTCGCATCGTCATCGAGTATCTGGCCGCGCGGATCACGAGTCTGGGTAAGTGCCATAAGCGCTCCTGCTGGATGCAGCGATTGTCAGATGCCTCAACGTCTGGAGGCTGATTCGGAATTTAGCACTACGTTCTCATAGTGGAAATAGGGTTCGAAGTGCCGGAACACATTTTTTTGGGATCCTGGTTTACAGCCGCAGCGTCTTTCCAAACATTTCGTGGAAAAAAAACGCGACGCGATGTTCCCATCGCGCCGCGCTTGAAATGCTATCGAATGTTTCTTTGACGTGAGTCTCGAAGCGACCTTATGTAGGTTCGACGCGGGTATTCGCTGGAGCGGCAGCGGGTGCATTCTCATCGCCCGCGGCCGCATTTCGTCCGCCGGTTAATGCCGCTCTCGCCGCCAAGCGACGCACATTCTCAGCATGACTTGCGCGAGTGATCTTGTAGGAGCGGATGATCAGAACGGCTCCCAAATGTAACAGCGACACCAGGATCACGAAGACGAGCGTCAGATTGCGCAGGACCTCGGGGTCGACCAGACCCGGCTTCGCCCCTTGAGGAAACCCCACCAACGTCAGAATCAATCCGGAGACGAAGACACCCATGCCCGACATCGACTTCTGCAAGAAGGCCGAACCGGCAAAGAAAACCCCTTCCGAGCGCCGCCCCGTCTTCAGCTCGCTCTCCTCGACCACGTCGGCGAGCATCGACGGCGTGAGAATCCAGCTCGCGCTGGTCAGGATTGCGCCGGCACCAGTGAATATCAGCAATAGCGGCAACATTGCATCCGACCCATTGTCGGGAAACAGCCCGACGAGGCGCAAGACCAGCGGCAGCGTGGTAATCGCAAATCCCAGCGGATATAGCACCATGACTCCGTTTCTCTTGCCGATCCAGTGCGACACTCTGGGTGCAAGGAAGAAGGCCGCGAACACAGCCACGAACCATGAGAGCGTCATCATCGACATTCCGACGTTACTGAGCTCCCAGAAGTAGCTCATGAAGTACACCCACAGGCCGTGGGTCAAACCCATGGATATGTAAGCAAGCATCGAGCTTGCCATGACGATCAGGAAGCTCCGGTTCTTCAACGTCGTCAGCAACTCGTCGCCGTACTGCTTCAATGTCAGCTCACGCTTCACTGGCTGCCGGAACAAGGGAATGAACTTGTGAGTCCCGAGCGCCGACACCATGATGACGACGAACATGATGGCCGCAGCAGTCATGCCATAGAGGTGATAGCCCGCCTCGTTGAGCTGTCCGACGGGGTGCTCTGCGTCCGGGACGAGGAACACGCGGAACGACAGGAACGACATCGTGAGCCCGCCATACCAGGCAAAGCAGCTACGGAATGCGAGGAACGAGGTTCTCTTGTCGTAATCGTCCGTGAGCTCGGGCACCAAGGCCGCGCTCGGAATCTCGTAGAAGCTGATGAACGTTCGTACCACGAGAGCAACACAAACGAGGTATGCCAGAGTCGCGGACTGTGACATCTCCGGAGGATTCCAAAGCATCAGATATGACAGCGCGACAGGAAGCGCCGATGCGTACATGAAGGGATGTCGCCGTCCCCATCTGGAGCGGAAGTTATCGGATACCTGCCCGATGATCGGATCGAGAATGCCCTCCACCACCAGTACCATCGCGATGGCCCCGCTCACCAGATAGGCCGGCAATCCGATCACCTGGTTATAGAAGAGCAGCAGGATGATGTTGAAGCCATTGTCCTTGATGCCGAAGGCGACCGAGCCCAGGCCGTAGACCACCTTGGTCTTGATGCTGGACAACTCGTTCCTGTCTGGAGTCATTCGACTTCTCTCCCCTCCCCGCCAGGTGTGACGGAGGTTCGCTATGGACGATATCGACACCGCGAGGCGGCCGCCGACGATAAAACGATCGCGCCTAAACGAAGCTCCGGCGCCAGAGTCGCCGGCGGTCGGTCGAACGACGGCACGATCGGGAAAAAAACAGAGAAGCGGCGTCGTTGTCGCTGGTCTCGGAGATGTTGTCAGCGACGCATGGCAGCGTCGAACCACGCCCGGACATTTCGCTCTTCATGCCTCCACCCACCTGTTCCGATTCGTAGATCGGTGTCCGGATATCGAGTTCGCTTAAATGCGTACTTCGTTCACATATTCGATCCTAGACCCAAAGCGGTCGGGCAATCAAGGCCGGTGAGCGCCATTCGGCTGTCGCGACTCCAGTCGGCGCGAGAATTTGCGGATCTTGGGAAATTTATGTTTGATTGGGCAACCCCGGCCATGTCGCTTTTGAGACCTTTGTGCTTAAATGCGCACCAGCGTTGAGCTGGATTTGCGGACGACGACAATGAATCACCTCACCTGTCAGCGTGCGCCAGCGTGCACCTCATCGGACTTCCAGTCATGGGTGCCGACATGACTGTCGCTGGCCGACGCACGATCGTGATCGCCGGTGGGGACGGCGTAGGCCCAGAGGTCACCGCGGAAGGGCGCCGTATCCTCGCTCGGATCATCGACAAGCGCGCCCTGCCCTTCGAGCTGGTGGATGTGGAGTATGGAGCGAGTGCATATAACCGACACGGCAAGGTATTGACGGAGGCTGCCTTTGCGGCCATGCGCGACGCAGACGCGATTCTGTTCGGCGCGACCGGCGGTCCGGAGTTCGACGCCATCCCCGCGGCCGCTCGCAAAGCCGGCAATCTGCTCGCTGTGCGTCGGGAGCTGGATCTATTCGCCAATCTGCGCCCCATCAAGCCCGTACCCGAGCTGCACGAGACGTCCTCCCTCAAGGCCCGAGTCATCGACGGCGTGGACTTGGTGATCGTTCGTGAACTCGTCGGCGGCATCTATTTCGGCCAGCCACGCGGTATCGAAGTGCTGGCGAATGGCGAACGACTCGGTACGAATACCCATCAATACACCAGCACTCAGATTCGAAAAGTGACACGCGCCGCCTTCGACCTGGCACGCACGCGCAACAGCCGCGTGTGCTCCGTCGCGAAGGAAAATGTCATGGAGGCCGGGAGGCTTTGGAGAGAGGAGGTCCAGGCTGTTCGCGATAGTGAGTATCCCGATATCGAACTGAACCACATGTTGGCCGACAACTGCGCAATGCAACTGGTCCGCGCCCCGAAGCAATTCGACGTCATTCTCACAGACAATCTATTCGGCGACATTCTTTCCGATTGTGCCGCGATGGTAACGGGCTCGCTGGGCATGCTGCCGTCCGCGTCGCTCGGGCCATTACGCGAAGATGGCCGGCGTGCCGCGTTGTACGAACCCGTTCACGGCAGCGCGCCTGACATTGCGGGGCAATCTATCGCCAATCCGCTCGGCTCGATCTACAGCGTGGCAATGCTACTGCGTTTCTCACTAGGCCGCCGCCACGATGCTGACCTCTTGGAACAAGCGATTGCCAACGCCCTAGCGGCAGGCGCGCGCACGCGAGATATCGCCATGGGCGGCGAAAGCCTGTCCACGACGGACATGGGCGCCGCCGTGCTGTCCGAGCTCGAGCGCCTGCTGGATTAGCAGAGCCCGCCCGCAAAGTCACGTCCGGACTAGGATGCTGACTCGGGCTGCTCGAGCTCCCGCTCCAGCCGTACGAGTTCCGTGGCGGCCCGCTGCATGGCCTTGGCTTTCACGTGCCCATAACCTCGGATCATCTCGGGGAGCTTCGCGAGCTGCACGAGGATCGGCAGCTGCGCAGCAGAAAATTTCGCGGTCCGTGTCAGCAGGCGCTGCTCGTACTCATCTATGAGCCGGCGTTCGGCACGTCGCTCTTCGCTTCGGCCAAAGGGATCCAGCACGGTGCCGCGAAGAAACCGGAGCTTCGCAAGCACGCGAAACGCACTCATCATCCAAGCGCCGTATTCGCGCTTACGAGGATGGCCGGTTACCTTATCGATGCCAGCCAGCATTGGCGCGGCGAGATGAAAGCTCAGGCGCACATCACCGTCGAATTGTCTGGCGATGGCCTCCCGAAAGGCTGCACTGGAATGCAGACGCGCCACCTCGTACTCATCTTTATATGCCATCAACTTGAACAAGTTGTGCGCAACCGCTGCTGCCAGTGACTCCTGCCCCGGCGCCGCTCGTTGCTCAGCTTCCCGCACCGCTGCGACAACGCGACGGTAGCGATCAGCCCAAGCGTCGTTCTGGTAGCTGGTGAGAAACTCGGCCCGTCGAGCAATCAATTCGTCCAGCGTCTTCGGCTGCCATCGCTCCACCGGCAGGCGCGATCTGACGACTTCCCCGACTTTCGTCACATCATGTGCCGCCAATCGTCCCCATGCGAAGGCCTGCTTGTTTGCAGCGACGCTCACTTCGTTGAGCTCGATGGCACGCAGGAGCGACTCGGCAGCGAGCGGAATGCCTCCTTTTTGATAAGCGAAGCCCAGCAGGAAGGTATTGGCCGCAATGGCGTCCCCCAGCAACGCCGTTGCGATGCTGGTTGCAGCGATGAAGTCCAGCTTGGTGTCCCCGATCGCACCACGCAGGATCTCCCGCTTGGCACCGATATCGAGCTCGCCATCCGGATTCATCACCAAGCTTGCGGTGGGCTGGGTATCTGTATTGATGATGGCCACGGTATGCCCGCGGTTGATTCTGGCCACGGCCGCCGGACTCGCGGAGACGACGATGTCGCAGCCAAGAATCAGATCGGCGCCGCCGGTGGGAATGCGTGCTGCGGTGATGTCATCCGGCCGGGCTGCGATGCGAATATGACTGGTGACCGCGCCATTTTTCTGCGCCAACCCGGTGACATCGAGCACTGAGCAACCCTTACCTTCCAAGTGCGCAGCCATCGCGATCAGCGCACCGACGGTAATGACGCCGGTCCCGCCGATTCCGGTGACAAGAATGTTGTACCTGTCGGCCGACATCGTCGCTCGCGGAAGCGGCAGATCGTCTACCGAGTCCGCAGCGATCGCATTGACCGAACTCGCGGCGCGCCTGGGCTTGCCACCATGAACAGTCACGAAGCTGGGACAGAAACCCTCGACGCAGGCGAAATCCTTATTGCATTGAGACTGATCGATACGGCGCTTGCGACCAAACTCGGTCTCCACGGGCTGGACCGAAATGCAGTTCGACGCAACGGAGCAATCGCCGCATCCCTCGCAGACCGCTTCATTGATGATGACGCGTCGAGCCGGATCCGGATGCAACCCGCGCTTGCGGCGCCGACGTTTTTCAGCCGCGCAGGTCTGATCATAGATCAGTACCGTCAACCCCTTGATCTCGCGCAGCTCGCGCTGAACGGCATCGAGATCGCGGCGATGATGAATGGTGGTGAGCGTCGGGAAAGCGCTCGTCGCTGGATATTTATCAGGCTCATCGCTGACGATGGCGATGCGCTTCGCACCTTCCGCCGCAACCTGATGTGCAATCTGCACCAGCGTGAGCTGCCCCTCCACGGGCTGACCGCCAGTCATCGCAACGGCATCGTTATAGAGAATTTTGTAGGTAATGTTGACGCCGGCCGCCGCCGCGGCGCGCAGCGCCAGGATGCCGGAATGAGCGTACGTACCGTCGCCGAGATTCTGAAATATGTGAGGCTCGCTCGTGAACGGAGCTTCGCCGATCCAGCTCGCACCTTCCCCACCCATGTGCGACATCATTGTCGTGCGCCGGCTCGGCACATATACCGCCATCCCATGGCAACCGATCCCAGCCATCGCCCGGCTGCCCTCGGGCACCTTCGTCGAGCTGTTGTGGGGACAACCGGAGCAGAAAAACGGCGTGCGCTGCGCACCTGCGCCAGCCGATGGTAGCGCCTGCTCGAATGTCTTTAGTCGTGCAAGCCGATTCTCCAACTGCGCGTCGCGATGCTCCAGCTTATGCAGGCGAGCTACCACAGCGACCGCAATCATCGTACGCGTCAACTCGCCTTCGCTGGGCAGTAACCTTGCGCCAGTTTCGTCGCGCTTGCCGACAATCGCGGGGCGGCGACTCGCGCTGAGGTTATAGAGCAGACGCGTGAGCTGCGCTTCCAGAAAATCTCCTTTTTCCTCGACAACCAGGATCTCTTGCAGACCGTCCGCGAAGCGCAGCGCCTTGGTCTGTTCGATCGGCCAGACCAGCCCGATCTTATAGACCCGCAATCCGAGCTCACACGCCCGCTGGTGGTCGATACCCAGATCGGACAGCGCCTGACACACATCGAGGTAGGCTTTGCCCGTCGTCACAATGCCGAGCCAGGCAGAGCTCCCCCCGAGCACGACGCGGTCCAGATCGTTGGCGCGCGCGAAGGCGGCGACGGCATCCATCTTCGGCCCATGCAACCGTCGCTCTTTCTCGAGCGGCGGATCGGGCCAGCGGATACCCAGTCCCCCCACTGGCCGCTCGAAGTCACCGGGGATAACGATGTCGATGCGCTCGGGATCGCTGACAATGGAGGCCGAGCTCTCCACGATCTCGGCGGTTGCCTTGAATCCCACCCAGCAACCGGAATAGCGCGACAACGCAAATCCATACAGACCGTAGTCGAGGTATTCCTGCAATGTCGCCGGGTTGACGACGGGCATCGATGCCGCGGCGAACACCTGTTCGCTCTGATGGGGCAGTGTAGAAGATTGGGCGCCATGATCGTCGCCCGCGATGGCGATGACGCCTCCGTAGGGTGAGGTTCCGGCGGCATTGGCATGCTTGAGTGCATCGAGCGATCGATCCACGCCCGGTCCCTTTCCATACCAAATGGCGAATACGCCTTGCACTTTGGCGCCTGGCGATAATCCCACTTGCTGGGTTCCCCAGACCGATGTGGCTGCCAGGTCTTCGTTGAGGCCCGGCACGAAACTGATGTCGTTCTCCCTCAAGAATTTCTGCGCACGCCACAGAGCCTGGTCATACATTCCCAGCGGCGACCCGCGATAGCCCGAGATAAACCCTGCTGTGTTCAGGCCCTGCGCACGGTCGCGTGCTCGCTGTAGCAAAGGTAGACGCACCAGCGCCTGCGTGCCGGATAAGTAGATGCGTCGAGCATCGAGGCGGTATTTGTCGTCGATCGAAACGGATGGCAATGTCATGTCACCAGCAGCACAGGAACACGAATACGCACGATATTCGCATTTCCGACTGTAGTGGAAGCAAGTAAAGCGGTCAACAACCGCCCCAGCCGCGCCGGTCGAAGCTTATTTGCGGTAGCTCAGCGCCTGCTTCTCAATCGCCGCGGCATCAAAATCGTTGATTCGTGCGACCAGTTCGTTCGTGTATAACGTGGCCGGATCGTATTTCGAAGCGATCTCACCGCCCGCGAACAGAATCTCCATCAGTGCCTGCCAGCCCGCCTGCGGATATTCCCCAAAGCGACGCACCTGCCCCTGTGGAAACGCAAAGTAGGCATTCCAGGGTGCTTTGAGGGACTCCACCAGACGGTGCTCACTCTGCGCGTCACTGTCGCGAGGTTTCAGGTTCGGGAAATGTCTCCAGTAACTCTGCAGACAGAACTCCATCGCCTGCTGGCAGAAGATGGTTGCCTTGGCGGATGCGCGACCAAAGCCGATCAGCAGCTGCGGAGTGTTCTTGATCACGTCTTCATGAGCGAAGAATCCGTTCTGAAATAATCCTTTGAACCTGTCGCCGATGGGCAGCGAGCGGAGCTGGCGCCCCTCTGGCGAGCTTTCGAACCGGGCAATGTTGGTTGTGAACGTGATGTAGGCGTCGACTTGACCGTTCAGCAACGCACTGAACGCGGGGCCGGCGGAGCCGATCGCGATGAATCGATAGTCCCGGTTCAGTTGTAAGCCGCTATCCTTCAGGATCATTCGCGACACAGGCATGTGCGAGTTGGTCAGTGCCCCTACGCCGATTCTTCTCCCTTTCAGATCGGCAATGGCTCGAATCGGACTGCTTTCCGGAACCACGAACTCCCAGTTGTACTCGCGTGTCTGATTGTAGAAAAACTTGAGCGGCAGTCGGCTTCTGCCGGGTTGATTGGCGATCATCAGGGGATCTGCCGTCCCGGTGCCGATCGGGATGGACTTGGTGACGACTTGCGACATCACCACCGCCCCTCCCTGCAGCTCTTGGAGACGAACCGAAAGGCCTTCCTGCTCGAAGTAGCCCAACTCCATCGCCGCCGTGAACATCGAATAATTCAGACTGGCGCTGCTGGGCAGGCCGATCACGATGTCGGTAAGCTTCTTGGCGTCGGCGTGCGCGGCAGCCGACGCTAGTACGGCCATTCCAAGACCGAGGGTCAGAACTCTTTGTAATGCGGCTCGCACGGTCTGCGGTTCCTCGTCTTGCACATGGGTCAGCGACAGTGGTGTTGCGCGAAGACGGAAAGTCCGTACCGTTGAGCGGTCAGCGATGACGCACTCAGGCCGAGCGAGCACTCCACCGACATTGCGACTTCGCACCGGCATGAGCGGGTGGGAAAAGTCGCGATTTAGATCGAACAATTGTAGCGTGTGCGCCTATGGGAATGATATTCTTTTCTTGATTAGAGGTCGGCGAGGGGGCGCGACCGGTTTACACCCCATCGTCGGCGGCCTCCTGGCCTCAGTCGGCTATGCCAACCGTCAGTCAGTCGTCAACGGTTGCGACCTTGTAACTCCGGAAATTCGTGTAAACTGGCTAATCGGTCCAGATTTATGAGATCTCAGGCAACTCAACCGCCAGAGGACGGAACTACTAATGATGGAACTAAGCGGAGTGGTTCGATGAGCAGCGCACGCTTGAATGTCGTCAGTGCGCCCGAAGGGCAGCGTCCCGCCAAACGCGGGCGCGGCGTTGAAAAGGTCCGACGCAGCGGTCCCCGTTCGGTGACCCGATTGCTGAATGTGCTTCGCGTACTTGCAATGTCGGAAGAGAGTTCGAGCCTCGCACAGCTCAGTCTGGCGATTCGGACACCTAAAACGAGCTTGCTTGCCCTGTTGCGTACCCTCGTTGAAGCCGGGTATGTGGTGCAGCGGGAGGCCGGCTACGCCCTCGGGCCCGAGGCATTCGCCCTCGGTTCGGTCATCATCGGTCAGCGCAAGCTTGGTCAACTCGCCCGGCCGGTGCTGCAAAAGCTCGCGGAGCAAAGCGGCGAAACCATTCTTCTGGCCGAGCTGTCGTCGGATGCAGCCTATGCCGTGTATATCGACAAAGCAGAAAGCACACGTGCAATCCGCTTCATCGCCAACGTCGGCGAGCGCCGCCCGCTCTACAGCTCTGCCGGTGGTCGCGTGCTGCTTGCATTTCAAAGCGACGAGTTCCGCAAGGATTATCTCGCCAAGACCAAGCTCGAGCCGATCAACCCGAAGAAAAAGAAAATGACTCGCAGTGAGCTGGAAGGCTTGATTCAAGACGCGCGCAAGTCCTACCTCACGACGACCAACGAAGATGTCAGCGAGGGCGTGATGGGCTTCGGCTCGCCGGTCTTCGGACGCGGCGGCGAAGTCGTTGCCGCGCTATCCATTGGCGCGCCGGTCATCCGCGGCCAGCAGAACGCAGCCATGATGTCGAAATTGGTGAAGAGCGGAGCCAAGGAAATTTCACGCATCCTCGGGCATATAGAGGAAGAATAAAGGGCGCGGGCGACGCCCACTCCCATCTCGGAGGCCTCAACAGGCCTCCGACTGCCCCGCCCTCAAACGATAGCGCCGACTCACGACCAGCACCGCTCCCGAGTGCGCGGATCGGCGTAGCTCCCTCGCATAGCATGCGAGCATGCCCCAGTAAGCGTTCTTCCAACGCCGCCAACTCTGGCATCGGCGCAACGTCGCAATGCTGGCGACAGCATCAAGACCTTCGCTGCCGCGCCGATTGATCTAGTAACCAGCTGAAGCCACGTACATCAATGTGCGCCTTCGGCGGGCCGATCGCTCAGGGCATCGGCGCGGGCAGCCTCAGCCTCGGTCGCGATCTTACGTGCTCATATCAGAATGCCACCCCACAAATGAACGGTGTGTAACTTGACTCACCAAGATGGGAATGACATTCTCATAACCGCACAAGCATCGATCTACTTTGGGGAAATTCCCACGACATCGACGTGACGGCGAAGCGCAGATCGATAGGAGCGCTCCAGGCCATTGCCGGCGCGCCTCACACGCCTCGAATGCTGCGGATCGTTGCTTCGCGAAGGGGCACTGTGAATGCAGCGCAGCCCACGCTCTCGCGCTCACAGCAGCGGGAAGCGTTTCCGGAACAACAATCAGCCAGGACAGGGTGGGCGCCTGCGGCCGCGCCGACCACTAGCTGCCTGGCACTTCATCGGGGTTTGACATGACACAGGTGACTTCATGAACTGGCGCATCACTCGACGAGCTTTGTTGGAACGCGGACTGCACTTGTCCGCCGGTGTAGCAGTGGCAGCGACGTTGAGCGCCTGCGGCGGCGGCTCCAAAACCACTGGCGCCACGCAGGCTTGCGCCGACCCGTCCAAACTCGGTCCTACCGAGCTCTCCACTCGAAAAGCCGTGGGCTACGTCGAGCAATCCAGCAACCCGCAAAGCGTCTGTGCCGGATGCGCCTTCTTTCACGCCCCCGCCTCAGGCGAGGCCTGCGGCAAATGTGACATGTTCAATGGAGGCCCGGTCAATCCGGGGGGCTATTGCAGATCCTGGACAGCGCGTGCCGCAACTCCGAACACCGCCGCTGGCTGATAGAGACATGACGGCCCCCTACCATTCGGCACAGCCGCTGCGCACGCGTCATTTCAAACAATATGCTCTTGGCTGGTTGGCGATCGTAACCAACCTGCTGAGCTTGGCCGCGACCACCGCGATCGCCGATGTCGATCAAGCTGCGGATCCAGTGGAGCGCGGCCGCTATCTCGCCACAGCCGGCAACTGCACCAGTTGTCACACGCGAAATGGCGGCGCCCCGTTTTCCGGCGGAGTCGCGTTTCACACCGACTTCGGTACGATCTATTCGACGAACATCACGTCCGATGCCAAGACAGGCATCGGCGGCTGGACCGAAGAGCAGTTCATCAGCGCGCTGCGCGAAGGCATTCGGGCCGATGGCAGCCACCTGTACCCCGCCTTTCCCTATACGGCCTTCACGAAAATCACGGACGCCGACGCCACAGCTCTATGGGCCTTCCTCAAGACAGTCGATGCCGTCAACTATCGGCCGCCCGAGAACGATATGCGATTCCCATTCAACCAACGCTGGCTACTCGGCGTATGGAAGGCGCTCTTCTTCGAGACGGGCAGCTATCAACAGGACGCCAGCCAATCTGCCGAATGGAATCGCGGCGCCTATCTAGTGCAGGGGCTCGGCCATTGCGGAGCCTGCCATTCTCCGAGAAACTTTCTCGGCGCTGAAGACAACGCAATGGCGCTCACGGGCGGTGGCCAAACACATCCTTCCGCAGGCAAGCTTCGCGCATGGTCCACGACGAATCTCACAACTGCACCGAGCGGATTGGGTGCGTGGTCAGTCGACGAAGTAGCCTCTTACCTGCACTTCGGCGTCAGCGCTCGCGCGGGCGTATTTGGGCCGATGAACGAAGTCATCCTCAATAGCACCCGCCATATGTCACAAAGCGATGTGCGCGCCATGGCGGTGTATTTGAAGTCCCTGCCCGCCCGGGAGCAGAGCGTGAGCAAAACACCCAGTGCCGAAACCCTGCGTAAAGGCGACTTGCTGTACTCCATCCACTGCGGCACATGCCATTTGCCGACAGGACTGGGCTCGGACACGACTGCGCCGCCACTGGCAGGCAGCTCCATTGTGCTGGCCCCCGATCCTGCCTCGCTGATCAATGCAACTCTGCATGCCCCCGAGCTGCCCCATGAGGCGCCGTCATCGGAATGGCAGGCACGACGTTGGAAAACGATGGAACCCTACGCCGACAAGCTGTCGGATCAGGAAGTCGCAGACTTACTCAGCTATGTGAGAAACAATTGGGGCAACCGGGCCAGCGCCGTCGAGCCGGCGGACGTGAGCCGACAGCGCTGACGGTAGAGACACTGCCCAGACCTGAGGGCAGTTGTCCGGCCAGGCAGTCGCGGAGGAAACCCCAATGCTTCGATCTTCGATGAGAACCGCGACGTGCCTGCTAATGCTGCTCGGCCTGGCACCGCGACTGCAGGCTCGCGAGGCGCGCGATCCGTTCGAGTGGCTGGATCGAATGAACCGCGCCTCGGCCGTCATGCTGCTCGAAGAAGACATCATCGAACCGAAACAAGCGGCGACCATCGCTGCGGCGATTGAGAAACTACACGCGGAGTCGCGCGAGCCGAACTTCCGCCGCAGCGGCCTCTATGTATCCATCGAGCCTCGTCTGCTGGAGATTGGCGGCCCCGACGTCTCACGCTTGCACACTGGCCGAAGCACCATCGACACCGGCCGGACCAACCTGCGACTCCAGCAGCGCGATCTGATACTGAACTCATATCAGGAGCTTCTCGAGGCACGCGCGACACTGCTCCGCTTCGACGAAGCTCATGCCCAAGCAATCGTCCCAGCTTATACATTGGGCGTGCAGGCGCAGCCAACGTCATTGGGTCACTACATCGCCGGCTATCTGAGCGTCTTCGAGCGGCACGCCACCTTACTGGCGGACACGTACCTAAACATCAATCAGTCACCGCTAGGCGCGGCTGCACTGGGAACGTCGAGCTACCTCATCAATCGCCAGCGACTCGCCGATCTGCTGGGTTTCGAAGCACCGATTCGCAATTCCTTCGATGCCGTGCAGCTTGCCACGCTCGAAGCCAGCATGCGCATCACCGGCGCAACTTCCGCTATGGCCATGACGACCAGCGAGCTCATGTCGGATCTCGAGGATCAATATCGGATGACCCATCCGTGGCTCACGCTGCCGCGAGAACTGACAGTCGGGAGCAGCATCATGCCGCAGAAGTTGAATCCGACCATGATCAACGAAACACGCGCTCAAGCGAGCACTGTGCTCGGGCGCAGCGTGTCGTACATGTTTGGTGCCCACAAGGCGTCCGCGGGAGACACCGATCTGATGTTTTCCGGCCCGAACGAGGCATTGACAGACACGGCTGCGATGATGCGAAGCGTGGCAAGGATCTTTTCAGTGTTGCAATTTGACGAACCCCGCGCTCTGGACGAAGTTCTCAGCGACTATGCCGTGGCGACCGAACTTGCTAACGCTTTGCAACGACTCGCCGACGTGCCGTTCCGGGACGCACATCATGTCGCGGCCGCAGTCGTGCAGTTCGGCCGTGATCGCAAACTGCGCCCCACGGAGATTGCCTTCGGAGATTTCAAGCGGATCTACGCCGACGCGGCTGCGAAATATCACTTGCCTCGCTTGCGGGCGGCATTCAACGAAGCCGAGTTCAAGCGAGTCCTACGGCCAGAGAACATGGTCATGTCGAGCCGCGGCTATGGCGGACCGCAGCCCGCCGAAGTGGCGGCAATGCTTCGCGAACTCGCCCTGCAGCTGGAAACCGATCGTGGCTGGCTACGAGAAAAGAACGAACAACTAGCTGCCGCGGACGCGCGTCTCGACGCCGCATTCTCCAAGCTCTAGGCGCCACATTCTTCCACTGAGGCACAACGTCGTTGCTTACCTCGAGGTCCGCTGCACCCGGCCTTCAGCTCTCGCCGGTTGCGAAGCACTCGACGCCGCAGCCGTCTGCTCATCCTCAAAGGCAAGAAGGTTTCGATACAACTTCAGCAGGGTGCGCATGAACACCTCCGCGTCCGCTGGATCAACGCCCGCAAAGACTTCGGCGCGTACCTGCTCACTGAGCTTCGCGATCTGCGCCAGTAAGGGTTGCGCTTTCTTGGTCAAGAACAGGCGCTTCGCGCGACGATCCTGCGGATCTTTCTGCCGCTCGATCAGCCGGCTCGCCTCCATGCGATCCAGGATGCGCACCATCATCATGGGATGGATCGCGGTCAGTTTGCAGAGCTCGATTTGATTGATGCCTTCACTGCGATCCAGGTGTGCAAGCACCTTGCAATCCCCGAGCGTGAGGGAAAACTCAGCGGCGCGCTGCTCGAACCGCGCAACGTACCGTCTCGCCAGATCGGTAGTCACAAACCCGAACGTGTCGCGTTTACTCATGACGAAGCACACCTGGCGCAGCCCCTGCCGTTCTCATATCCGTATATTATTCTTTTTATTGACAGGCCGTGCCACGAGCGCAATCCTACGACGAGTTCCGCTACTCGACAGATTTGCTTCACTCGCACTCGCGCCGAATCGACATAGTCATGCAGCGCACGGCTCGAGACTTCTCTGTGACCAACGAATCCAAGGCAACTCCGGGCGAAGCATCCGGTACTGAATCGGCGTTCGCGCCCCTAAGAATGCGGACGTATCGCTCTCTGTGGGCCGCGTCCCTGGTTTCGGACCTCGGCGGCCTGATCCAGTCAGTCGGCGCATCTTGGATGATGCTGTCGATTGTCGGCACTGCCGATATGGTGGCGCTGGTACAAACTGCGGTGGCACTGCCCATCATGCTGCTGTCCCTGTTTGCCGGCGCGATGGCCGACAACATCGAGCGCCGCAAGATGCTGCTGGCGTCTCAAGCGTTCATGGTGGTGATGTCCTGCATCCTGTCCGTATGCACTTGGGCGGGAGTACTCACACCCTGGCTGCTGCTGTCGCTGACGTTCCTGATCGGCTGTGGCGGCGCCTTCTACTACCCAGCGTGGGGCGCGTCGGTCGGCGATATCGTTCCGCGCTCCCAGCTACCGAGTGCAGTTGCGCTCAACAGCATGGGATACAACATGGCTCGCAGTGTCGGCCCCGCGATCGGCGGAATCATTGTGGCAAGCGCCGGTCCAGCAGCCGCCTTCGCGGTAAATGCGCTCGGCAAGATCGGTCTCGTCGGTGTGCTGGCCCGCTGGCGTCGCACTACCGAATCAAAAACGCTGCCACGCGAACCTCTCGGCATGGCCGTCGCTGCAGGAATCCGCTACGTCAGCATGTCACCGGCGATCTGCACCGTCTTGGCTCGCGGGGCATTGTTTGGTTTTGGCGCAAGCGCCACGATGGCGTTGATGCCCGTCGTGGCCAAACATCTTCTCGGGGGCGGTCCCTTTACCTATGGATTGCTGTCGGGTGCATTCGGCCTGGGCGCGATGGCTGGCGGACTATGCAGCGCGCCGCTCCGGCTGAGACTCTCAACAGAAGGAGTGGTGCGAACAGCAAGCATCAGCTGCGCATCCGCCGCGGCGGTGATAGGCCTCAGCAGTCATCTGTGGCTCACGATGTTTGCCTTGGTCTTGACGGGGGCGTCATGGGTGCTCGCGCTATCGACTTACAACGTCGCGGTCCAAATGGCTACGCCGCGCTGGGTCGTCGCTCGCGCATTGTCGATTTATCAGATGGCGACCTATGGCGGCATGGCTATGGGCAGTTGGGCGCTCGGCGCGCTCGCCGGACATGGCGGCCTCCAGCTCGCATTGTTAACCGCTGCCTGCGTCATACTCTCGAATGCCGTCGTCGGCCATTGGCTACCGGTATCGGAAGTGAGGTCTCTCAACCTCGATCCGCTCTGGCCATCGCACCAACCCGAGACCGATGTGCCGGTCGACTTTCGCACCGGTCCGGTGGTGGTGTCCGTTCAATATCGTATCCAGGAGGCGGATGTCGGCGAGTTTCTCAGCTTGATGGCCGAGCGACAACGCATCCGACGGCGCGACGGCGCACGCAACGTCACGCTATTGCGCGATCTCGCCAATCGTGAGATCTGGATCGAGCGCTATGAGACAGCGACATGGCTCGAGTACATCCGGCACACCAGCCGCGTCACCAAGGATGACGCAAGCCTGTTCGAACGCCTCAAGGCGCTCCATCGCGGCCCCGGATCGCCGATCATACAACGCATGCTCGAGCGCCCAGCGACCTTCTCGCCTGCCGCTCAAACGACGGCAGCCTCGCTCACCGAACCGGTAACGGAGCCCGGAGGATAGAGCTGGAAACGGGTGGAAGCGAACCGCCCCGAGCAGGCGCTCGGGGCAAACACGCGCTACGAACGTTCGCTACTTTTTCGTGCCTGACTTGACTTGCGACAACTGCGGATTCTCGCCGGTGGTCGCACTGCCGCGTGTCAGGAAGACGCGCGTGAACTCCACTTCCAATGCCGACGAGATCGCCGTCATCTCGCCGGTCTTCGGATCGGGATAGCCGTCCGCCAGGCGATGCATTGCTCGATACAGCGACGGCGAGGACAGCTGTCCATAGCTCTGAATGGCAGTGGCGGATGACACATTCAAGTGCCTGATGAAGTCATCGACACCCGCATACCCGGCCATGAAGCCCTTGGCGCTCTCCGGCGTCAGGGTCAGTTTGAAACGCACGCCCCTGAGCTCGTGGTTTGCGGTCGTACCGAAACTCATCGCCGTAGGCATCACCAAATCCGCAGGATCGGTGATGAGAACGCCATTGACGATCTTACCAGTCCAGGTCGATTGAGCAAAAGCGCCCCAGCGCTCATCGATCTCTTGTGGCGCGCCCGGAGTGAACGACTCACCGCTGGCATCGGTCATCAGAGGATCCAGCGAGCGATAGCTTTTGACAGTCACCTGCGCGTCGTTTTCCAAGCTGTCGACGCCTGTGATCTCGATCACGAACCGGTTGTAGTTGTAGCGACGCAGCGTCTGGGTCTCACTGGTGCGCCAGTGCCCGCCTGGTGGACGATAGGAAGAAATACAGCCGATCGCACGGAACAGCTGGTTGTCGATGCCCTTCTCGCCGTCGGGGCCGACGAAATCGGTGGGCTTCACCTGGCCATCGAGGTCCATGCCATAGGAGACCTTGCCAGCGACCTCCTTGAACTCGAACGGCTCGCGCTCGGTCGAAGGAAACCATTGACGACCTTCGCGCATGAGCTGTGTATCCACCAGCGTCCGCTTGGCACCGTTAGTCGGAAACTGCTTCTCAAACTGCTCCCGGGGTCCGTCGTTAGTGCCTTTGGGACACTCCGTCTTGAGATCCTTGCCCGGATAAACCGCCCAGTGCCGCGTCGTAATGATGTAAGCAAGCCGACCGTCGCTCGTGAGCATCAGCGGCTTGAGCGGATCGACCCGCGAACTTTCGGCCGCGGCGGCACTTTGGAATACGCCAGCCCCCAAAGCGAAAGCAAGCGCGGCGCGCAGCACGGACGTCTTTACCTGTTGCATTCTAAACTCCAAACCTTGCGAGGCCCCGATCAGTCGGCGTTGCCGCCGGCCCGACCCGCACTCGTGAAATCATCGCGCAGCCAGAAAGCTTTGAAGCCGTTGCGGTTGCCCCAGAACTCGCCCCATGCATCGCCGTACGCATCGCCGGGTTTCGTATCCTGAGCAAACGTGTAGACCGGCCGATCACGGAACGTCCACACGTGCACCGCCCCCGCCGCTTTGGCTTCGGCAAGCTTGCCGGATTTGGGATCGATCCACGCAGTGCCCCAGATCAGATTGCCGCTCACGGCGTTTTCCGGCGCGGGCACGTAGGGCCAGGTCTTGTTGCAACGCTCGGCATCGAAGTTGCCACACACTGCGAGACGATAAGCCTGGGTCGTGGTTGGATGATCGCAGGCGAGCTGATCGACCGTATCTTCGCCGCAGTTGTAAACATACAAGGTTCGACCGGCACTATCGGCGAGCACTTGACCGATTCGGGCGCTCTGCACCGTAAAGCCGGCGGGCGGTTCCGGATTCTTTTGCGTGTACACGTTGTGCCATCCCTGAACATCGCTGCCCTCGAGACTTCGAAGACGGCGATCCAGCACTCGCGTGTAGAGCGGCTTGCCTCGGAACGTCCATTGCTTCACGCCAGGCGAGCGCTCGATGATCCCCCAATCTCCCTTCGCCACGACCAGTTCTCCGGCAATCACCGCAGTCCATTCATCACTGCACTGGGCGCGACAATTCGACTTGTTCGGTTCATCGCCATCCCAGGTGTACACAGAGTGACTGTCGCCGGTCACGATGAGGCGCCCGGTCGCGTGCGGTTTGACATCGAACGCCGGCGGAACATTGGAAGCAGGTCCGATCGGCCGGCGAAGCACTGGCGCGTCGTAACGACGCTCCCGCCGAGTACCACCGTTCACCTGCCCCGCCTTGGTATCCAGACTGGACGTATACAACGCATATCGCTCATACGCCCACTGCTTGGTGCCATCCTTGCGCGTGACGACCGAGAACTTGCCAACTGGCTTCGCCCCAGCATCCGCAGTCACCGGCCGCCATACATCTGCACAGGTCGCACGAATGGGCAAATCAGGCAGCACGAGGCCCTTGGGATAAGGCGTCATGTAGCCGGTATTTTCCGTGTAGCGCGTGTTGTCGCAGGTGGGCTGATCCGGGTGCTCCCCGGCTTCGCCATTGCGCAATGTTTCGAGTGGCCACGTGTATAGAGTCAACCCCCGCGGGTCGGCGAACACGGGACCGTCCACGTCCGTCAGCTGAACGCTGAAGCCCGGCGGCAGCGGCTCGGGTTTATATTCCTCGAATTCCTTGACCGGCGGGCGGTAGTCACTGTTCGGTCCCGCATGCGCCATGACTCCGCAAACGAGCGCGGCACAGGTCATCAGAGTATTGATATGAGCAAGTCGACGCATTGCAGTCTCTAATAAAGCCAAGGACTAGGCGACGATCTCCGAGATCTCTTTCGAAGTCGCGTTGCTCTTTGAGCCAAAGGAGTTGGCATTGACGCCCATGAGGCGTAGCGCTGTGTAGCTCAGACGCGTCGTCGGGCTGCCGGCGCCATCGATGTGCAACCCCGTCTTGAGCTGTCCGCCGGCCCTGCCGGCAGTAAACATCGCCATGCCATCCAGAGAGTGGATACGTGCGAGTCCGTGATCGGAATTGCCCATGATGAAACAGTTATCCAACAACGTCCCATCGCCTTCCTTCACATTCGCGAAGGCTTGCACCAGCTCCACCCAGCCATCCATCGCGCGTCGCGTGAACCACGACACCTCAGGCTGATAGCCTCGTTCTTCGTCGATTCCTTCCTCGTGAGTCGCCGAGTGATGCGGCTTTTCATATCCGGCTCGCACCGTGTCGGCGAATGGCGCGGAATAGGCGAGGTTGAAAACCCGCGTTTGGTCGCAAGCCACGGCCATGGCCATCAGCTCCGACATGATCTTGTGTCTGCGCGCCACGAGCTCGAAGTCACGCCCTGCCGGCACATCGTCTTTGATCACAGGCGGAGCCTTGCACGCCGCAATGGGATCTGGACGCTGTAATTGCTGATCGAACTGCTGCTCGAGATGACGCAAGCTCGTAAAGTATTGATCGAGTCGCGCCCGATCTTCGGCGCCCACGCGGCGATTCAATTTCTTGACATCGTCCATGACTCCCGACAGCACGCTCTTACGCACCATCACCGCCGGGCTTGGCGTAAACGTCGGCGCGTTGGGGTCTTGGAATTCAGAGCCGAAGATCCGCTGGTACAGGTGCAGAGCCGTGTACTCCGGCATGGTTGGTGAATTGACACCTTCATAGCTCACCGTGGTCCGCGGCTCTCCGGTCGCGGTGGCAGTCAGCGTCTTGAAACGCGAGGTACGACCGATCTGATTCGCGATAGTGATATCGATGGTCTCGCCCGGGCGGTCCTCGCGCGACTTTGGCGCATGCCCCGCGCGCGTCGCGACCCAACCGGAAAAGTGGCAAAGGTTCTCGTTTCCATCCAGAAACGCCGTGTAGTTGGTCAGCATGTTCATATGCTGCTGAATGGGTTTGAACGCCTTGATCTCCTCGGGCAGATCGTAGTTCGTACCAAACTTCGTCGGCACGAACACCTTGGCACTCATGCCGCAACCCCAGAACCATGTGCCGAAGCGCACCGGCAGCGGTCTGCCATCAGCATGCGCTGTACCGTTATCGTTGAGGAAGCAATTCAGCAACGGCAGACCGACCGAAACAACGCCGCCATTCACAATGCCGCGCAGGACGCGGCGCCTGCTCCAATTACTCATCGCGACCCCTCGTGTTGAAGCGCATTTGCCGTCAAGTTGCCGGCCTTACCGGGCTCCGAAATCTCATCCCCCGCTGGCTCGGTCGGAATGGCCTGCGAGAATGCCGGGCTGAGTACAATCGTTCGCAGCAGCTCCGGCAGCCGATATCCTTCCTCGCCGAATGTTTTGTTCAAGTAATCCAGATAGGGACCATCGTCATGAGTTGTGGGCCCGCCCGTTGCGTAGCTGTACATGCGACGCACGAAGCAGCTCGGTAATGCCGGGTTGTCGTGCAAAGCCTGCGCAAGCCCGACGGTATCCTTGAATGCGGTCCCGTCGAGATCGCCGGAAGCGTCGATGGGGTTTCCTCTCTCACTCGTGCGATAGACGCCAGCGCCGTCGAACAGCTCCATCGTCAGCCCGATCGGATCCATAATCTTGTGACAGCCTGCGCACACCGGATTTTCCAAGTGCGCTTTGACTCTATCGCGCTGGGTACGATGTGCCGGGTTGGGATTGTTCAACGCCGAGAAATCCACGTTCGGCGGGGCATTCGGAACGGTTTGACAGAGCAGCAGCTCGCGCACTGCCTTGCCACGTCGAGTCGGCGAGCTGCGTCCGGGATGCGCATGGCTGGTGAGGAAGCTCAGATGCGTGAGAATTCCCGCGCGACCGGAGTCTTCGGGAAACTCATACGCAGTCCAGCCCTGCACTGCAGGCGCTCCGTACACCACGGCAAGCGCGGGAGAGATGAAAGTCTCACGCGTCGTGTAGAGATCCAGGTAGCTTTTCTTCTGCGTCACGAGATGATTGACGATGGTTCGCAGCGTCTGCTCCCGTGCATCGACGATAGTTGCGCCAGTGATGGACGGATAGATCTGCGGGTCTTTGAACAATGTGTCGAAGACCTCGAAGTCCAACAGGTCGTCGAAGAACGCGCGCGTGCCGACCTCGAACCGCGGACTCGCGAGCATCATGTCGACGACTCGCTCCCGCCCCTTGCGCGTCTGGATCTCGCCGCTCTCGGCAGCCTTCAGCAAAGCGTCGTCCGGTCCGGCATTCCACAGCAGGAAACTGAATCGCTGCGCCATCGAATATGCGTCGTAGCGGAACCTGCCCTTGTTGTCCGGGTCCGGTTCGTAGCTATCCGAGATGAAGAGAAAGTCCGGGCTGATGAGCATTCCTTCCAGTGCAATGGCCAGACCCGAATAGAAGCCGCCGAGCCGCTCCGCGCCAACGCCAGCCACCTGCACCAGAACGTTGGTCTGCTCATCGGTCAGCGGCCTCCGGTAAAGCAACCGGCCAACGGAAGATAGGAACTGACTGGCGCAGGCCGCGTCCGCCGCCTTCTCATCCTTTGGCTGACACGGGATCAGGAAGTCTCGGTACTCCGGCCCCGTTACAGCCGACGCCACCAGGGTGGCGGTACGCCGAAACTGGTCGAGCTTTCCGGCGTCCAGGTTGGCGACCGCCGCCCCGTTGGCGAGCAGGCCGTCCTTGCGGCTCATCGGCGCAAAGCGGGCATCGATGCGCAGGTTGCTACCGAAAATATGGGTGAGCGTGTTGATGTACTGCTCTTTCGACATCAACCGCATCTTTGGCTCGGTGCCCCGGATCTCGCCCGAGTAGCCGGAAGAAGGCAGGAAGTGAACTACCAGCCCCAGCACCGCAGCGATGCCGACGACCGCGCCCGACAATAACCAGATCTTGCGTTTCGGACCCACGCGCTTGCCAACTTGCATCTACAATCGCCTCGTGCGCTAGCGTGCCTATTTGCGAACGCCATTCTGATCTTGGTGTAACCAAAGCGTCAAGAGCTTCGCGGCACCATTCAGATCGACGTGCGCATATTGCAACGGCCAGTGCGGCCGCGAGCGGCGCGACGTAGGGAATTTGTGGTGCCGAAGACACGCTTGCTCATAGTTGCAGCTGCCCTGCACTCGCTCAGGGCGGTTGGAAACAAGAACGCACTACGGTCGCGCACTACTGCCGGCAATTGATGAAGGGATCAGTCTCGCACCACGCAAGAGACTAAGGCGTTCAGTGTGCGCGAGACACGCGCGAACTCTGTTTCGCCGGCGTCGACGGCTCGACGAGATACACGCGTACGAACTCGACCTCCAATGCAGATGAAATCGCAGTCATCTCGCCTGACGTTGGATCCGGATAGCCATCGGCGAACCGTCGCAGCGCGCGATACAGGGAAGGTGAGGAAAGCTGGCCGTAGCTCTGTAGCGACGTCGCCGTCATGTTTACATGATGAATGAACTCTTCGACGTCCACGTAGCCGGCCATGACGCCCTCGGCATGTTCCGGCGTCAGCGCGAGCCGGAAGCGATACGCTTTGAGCGAGTAGTTGTCCGTGGTACCGAAGCTGCCAGCGGCCGGCAGCGTCAGATCGGCGGGCTCGGTATGCAGGACCCCCTGGACGATGCGACCGGTCCAAGTTGCGCGGGCAAAGCCGCCCCAACGCTCATCGATTTCCTGCGTACCGCCCGGCAAGAAAGCTTCGCCGGAAGCGTCGGTCATCAATGGATCCAAACCGCGATAACTCTTCACGGTCACTCGATCATCATCGATCAAGCTATCGACGTCGGAGATCTCGATGATGAAGCGGTTGTAGTTATAACGTCGCAGAGTCTCGTTGCGGCTGCTCTTGCTCGTGCCGTCGTGTTCGCGGTATGCAGCGATGCATCCGATCGCGCGATACAGTTGGTTGTCGATGCCCGCCTCTCCTTGTGGGCTGACGAAGTCGTTGTCCTTCACCTGGCCATCCAGATTCAGGCCGTACGAAACTTTTCCTGCAAGCTCTTTGAACTTGAACGGCTCAGGTTCAGGAGAAGGAAACCATTGCCGTCCCTCGCGCATGAGTTGCGTTTCGAGGAGCGTCCGTTTCGTGCCATCATTTGGAAACAGCTGCGAGAACTGCTCGCGCGGGCCGTCGTTGAACCCTCGGGGACATTCGCCTTTGGCATCCGGCGTCCGATGATACACCGCCCAGTTTCTTGCTGTGATGACGTATGCGATGCGGCCTTGCTCGAGCCCAAGCTGCACAGGATGGTCATGCGTCTCCTCAGAGCTTGCCGCGGCGGCAGTTGCTTGCACGGTGCCAACGGCGAGTGCCAAGCCGAGCCTCACGCTCCACAGAATCGTTTTCATCCGCTGCACCTCATCCTTCGTGATGACGATTTTTTGCTAGCCGTGCCGACCCTCGATGCAGCGAATCTGCACACAGCCGCGACGGCTACCGTTGAGAACCTCTGTTCTCATATGTGAACGGTTCAATAATGGGCACTTAGTTCACATATTGAAATCGTAGACGCAAGACAGCGACGCAATCAAGACCACGACACGGCATGAGCGAACTCGCGACAGGGTCTTGGATGGAGGTACTCGAAGGTTGACCAAGATCGACCGCCTGTGAGTCCAACCCAGCATGAGACGCCGCCCTCTGCAAGGCCGCGACGCACCAAGAAACCTTGACACGGGTTGCGGCGCGATCCCTGGGGGCGTAGGGTCGAATCGAACGGAATACGCAGGTCGCACTCTTCCACCGTGATTGCTGATCCGCTACGGCTCGCTCGTGACAGTTCCTGAAGAGCATACGAGGCCTGATCGAGCCCTGGCCTCATTGCGGGAGAGGCACTCGGGATTTCTGGTGCGCGCAGTTCGTTGGTTGCGGAAAGCGTGTCGTGATCACTGACGCGGGAAGCATCGGCGCTCAACCACGAAAGCCACGAGACCAGGGATCTGCTCGCTGTTGTTCACCGCGGCGTGCCGCTCATCACGGCCGATCGGCAGTCGCTTGGCGGCTTCTGTGTCGCGGCTTCGAGGCGCGAGTGCGGAGCACGGATGAACCGGAATCAACACGCGACTTGCCTCTGCCGCGACATGCGAGATCTTCGTGCGCAGCAGGACGACGAAAACCGACGATTGCGCGCCCGATCCGCGAGGGGCGGCGAATGCGCGTCAATCCACGACCGAGGAACGACTGCGGCTGGTACTTGAGGCCCTGCGAGGCGGCATGTGGGAATGGGATGTGGCCAACAGCCTTCAGCAGTGGTCATCAGAAGTCTATGACCTCTTTGGCCGAGAGAAGGACGCTGGCCCCCTCGACACCGAAGCGTTCCTGGCGCAAGTCGTTCACCCTGACGATCGAAGCCTGGTTGAGGCGGCCAGCGCGGGCCCGGTAAATCCGGGCGAGCGGATCCGGCGCATCGATATCGAGTTTCGGATCGTCCGGCCGGACGGAGCAACCGTATGGGTCAGTTGCATCGGGGTGCTGGAGCTGGACGAATCTGGGCGGCCTACCCGTGGCTTTGGCTTCATTCGCGATATCTCCGCACGCAAGCGCGCCGAGCAGGTCCAGGCGGAAAGCGCCCAATTCATTCACAAGATTGTGGAGGTCGCGCCGTACCACATTTGTCTTTTCGATCTCGACCAGGGACGCTGGATCTACGGCAATCCAAGGCTTCGTGAGCTACTGGGATATGACGACGATAGCGAGGAGTCCTCCATTGCTTCGGCCGATGCGCTGAGGCACCCCGAGGATCGTGAGCGCGGTATCGCGTATCGGAAATCGCTTCGTGATCTCCCAGACGATGCAATCGGCGAGTTGGAATGTCGATTTCGCCGCGCCGATGGCACTTGGGCCTGGTATCTCTGGCGCAGCGCGCCCTTCGCTCGCCACGCCGATGGGCGCGTTAGTCAGGTCGTGACCCTGCTGGCAGATATCACTGCCATCAAGTCGACACAGGAGGAACTGCAGCGCCTCAATGCCGAGCTCGAACAACGAGTTGCCGCACGTACCGAAGAGCTGTCGCTGGCCAATCGCGAGCTCGAGAGCTTCGCGTACACCGTTTCGCACGATTTGCGTGCTCCCCTACGCACAATCAACGGGTTCGGCAACATGCTCGTTGAACACTACGGCGCACAGCTCGACGCCGACGGTCAGCGATATCTGAACCGCGTACGTGAGGGTGCGCACCGCATGGGCGAGATCATCGACACACTGCTCAAATTTTCGCGTGCCTCGAAGGGACAGCTCTCTTCGACGCGCGTGAACCTGAGCGCACTCGCCCGTGGCATCACGACCGAGCTGGCGCGCTCAGAGCCGCACCGGAATGTCGATATCGTGATCGCTGAAGAGATGACTGCAACAGGCGACCGCGTACTGTTGGGTATCGCGCTGGAGAATCTTCTTGGGAATGCCTGGAAGTTTACGTCCGCGCGCGATCAGCCCCGGATCGAGTTCGGCGTACGATATGGTCACGGCAACCCAACGTTCTTTGTCCGCGACAACGGCGTCGGCTTCGACATGCAACGCGCAGCGCGGCTGTTCACGCCGTTTAATCGATTGGACAGCGCTGTGGGATTTTCCGGTACCGGCATCGGCCTTGCCACCGTACAGCGAATCATCACGCGGCATGATGGTCGGATATGGGTCGAAAGCGCGCCCGGTGCGGGCGCAACCTTTTACTTCACGCTCGGAGGTGCCCGGTAGACGACCAAGTGTGCGTAGTAGTCATAGCCCACCTCATCTTCCCGATGAGCAGTCAGAGCTGACCGCCAACTAGGTCGAGCTGGCGTACGCCTCCAGCACAGCGGCCACGACTTCGGCCGGCCTCTCGCGCGGCACGAAGTGCCCCGCCCCAGTTATCAGGCGCCGGGCAACGAGTTTGGGGAAATCGGCGCGTTGTTGGGGCGTTGTTTCGCCGGCAGCTCGACCGAATCCTGAATCTGCACCATGCAGAATGACCGCGGGGACGCCGATCTTCGGCCGCCTCGACAGTTGCAGCTCCGTGGTCTCGAAGCGAGCCTCACCCGACGCATTCATGCTTCGATGCCGATAGGAGTGGATGACACAATCGACGAAATCCGGGCTATCGAAAGCTTTTGCCGCGGCATTGAATGTCTCTTCCGAGAACTGCCAGGCCGGCGACCAGTCCTTCCATAGGAAGCGGCAGATGTCCCGGCGCTTCTCGCGAAGTCCTCTCACACCGGCATCCGTGTTGAAATACCACTGGAACCACGCCATCTTCAACGTGGCCGGATCCCACACCGGCCCGGGGGTAACCGTATTCTGGATGGTGTATCCGCCCATCAGCACGGCAGCGCGCACGCGATCGGGATGGAGTGCGGAGACGATGCCGGCAGCCCGACAGCCCCAGTCGTAACCGCACACCACGAAGCGACGCAATCCCAATGCATCCGCGAAGTCGAGAACGTCCTGGGCAATCGCAGCTTGTTGCGCCGTGCGTGGCGCATCAGCGTTCACAAACTTCGTCGGCGCAAAGCCTCGCAGATACACGGCAAACGCCCGCAATCCTTGCCTGGCCAGCGCCGGCGCCACCTCTTGATAGGCATGCGCATCGTCCGGAAACCCATGCAGCAGGATGACCGGAAACGCGTCCCGATCACCATACTCATGATAGGCGATGTCGAGCACGCCGGTGCGAACCACCGAAATCGGCGGTACCGGCGACGCATCGAGCGGCGAGCCTTCAGCCATGCCGAACACGGCAGTGGCTCCGGCGCACTTCAACAGCGCTCGACGATTGAGTTGCATCGTTCACCGCGACCGGGGTGCCTGAATCACTTGGCCGGTGTGCCCCGAAGCTTGTCGACCAGATCATCGCAGGACATCACCGTGGCCGTCCCGCTAAGCGATGTCACCGCGGCTTGATGAGTCGGAATCTCGAAGCTTGCACAGCCGTCCTCGAGGAGGATGATTGGGTAGTCACGTACGGCTGCATCTCTGAGCGTGGACGCTACGCCACCTTGCGTCACGATGCCGGCTATCGCCAATCGCTTCACACCGAGCCGGCGCAACAGCCACTCCAGTCGCGTTTGGTAGAACGCCGAGTACGCGATCTTCTCCACCGTGCCGTCGAACCGCCCCAGCTCCTCGAGCATCGCCTGCCCCCAACTGCCGGGCGCAAAATGACCTTTGCCGAGGAAAGGCCGCATTTTCTTCAGATGCTCCGCGATCAGCGGTTCGCCATCCCGACCCGGAACCAAAGTGAACATGGTGCCCACCACGACACCGCCCGCTCGACGCACCGCTTCAGCAACGCGACGCACTCGCGGTGTCACTGCGCTCACGTGGGCAGCGGCGATCCCCGACTTTGCGTACACGCCGTCGGGGTGCAAGAAATCATTCTGCAGATCGCAGATCAGGAGCGCGAAGTCGCTGGCATCGCCGAAATCTTGAAGGTTCATCGCATTCTTACCAACTTTGGGACACTGACAGGATTAGAGCTTGGTACCGAGCAACCGCCCCAGACTCGTGAAGAAGCCAGGCTCGTTCTCGAACGGAATCATGTGCCCCCCCTCGACGTGATCGACCACGATCGACGGCATCAGGGCCTTGATATCTTCAATATCCTGCGCCTCGATCGTCCCGCCACGGGTCGCCACCATGAGCGAAGTCCTCACTTTGACCGTGGCAAAGTTTTGAAAGATGTCTTCGTCATGGAAGTTACGATGGGTCGTCACCACCGCAACCTCGTTGCAGGTGTGCGTCCACTCGGCGCGCACTCTCTTGGAATGTTCGCTCCAGTAGGGATCGTCCTTGGTGAACTCCCACAACTCGCCCCTCTTGGCTTTGGCCAACCTCTCGAGCACTCGCTCGATCGGCACCGGATAGCGCCGCCGTCCCGGTCCGCTCACGGGCGGATCGATCATGACGATCTGATCAATCGAGGCTCCATGCCTCGCAGCCGCGCGCAACGCGATTCGTGCCCCCATCGAGTGGCCGACGATCGTGTACTTCTCGAAGCCCAGCGCTCCGGCCAAACCGGCGACATCGTCCGCGTAGGCGTCGAGGCTATAGTCCAGATCGTCCGCCGACTCCGACAGGCCCCGCCCACGAACATCGATCAAGTACGTGTCGTAAACCGAGCCAAGACGGGCGGCAACGAAATCCCAGATCGGCCCCGGCGTCATGATCCCAGGGACCAGAATGAGCGGCGAGCCCTTTCCTCCGAAGCGAAGGTAGTGTTGACGTATGTTGTTGGCGCGAAGCGTGTGACCATGAACAAAGCTGGGAAACGTCATAACCGCACCTTGGTGATCAATGGGTGAATTTGTAAAAGGCCAGGTGAATCGGCGATTCGATGCAGCCATGCCGCCCCTCGATCGCCCGGGAGACAGGTGGACAACAGTCGCCGAGTGGTGATGACGGGACGCGCAATAGCTGGCGAATTCGATCGGTGATGACTGGCCTATCCTGCGTTCTAGTGACCGGAGCGCCATCAATCCGATCAGGTGCGCTCCCGGATAGGCGCGCTCGATAAAGAGTGGGGCCATCCAGCGGCACAGGCGCCACGACAATCCACAGAGATCCCCCGCTCCCGCCCTTGCAGACGAGCGCCGCGACCTCGGCCTGTCGTGCCCCAGTAGCATCTTCGCTCCACCAGTCGGTTGTCAAGATCCGAATATCATTCCCATACCCGTACCGGGAAACGATCATGGGACTTGTCGTCCGATGGCTCAATGCGACCAGCATTTGGCGTAGCGCTTGCGGGTATCGGCAGCACGTGTGATGCAAAGTCAGACGAGCAGGATGCTCGCCTCGCGCCGATGACCTATTAATAAGTATCGCCCCGGCGCTCATCTTGTCATTCGCGCGGGACTGTTCGAGAGCGCATAGAAAACAATTGGCCATCGCTATCCAGACCCTGCGCTTTCCAGCCCATTTCGCCGCAATTGTCACGTTGTAAAATGGCACGATGGCGCAGCAACTCGACTACTTATTACTGCGCTCACAGAACCAGTATCGATTGATGATTTGATCGCGCGCCGGTGGAAGGCCTACGCGCTATCTGGTCACCATTCCGGCTTGCGAAGACAACGCGACGCTCCGATTTCGCTATGTCGGTATGGAGAACGTCGTGCTAGAATGCGCACGCACTGAAATGGTAACTGTACTCACCGATGTTAGATTCCATCAGCCCTGAGTCGAACCGATCCGACATCGTCCAGCCGATCGAGCAACTGTGCAGCAAGTTCGGCGACGACTACTGGCGAGCGCACGATGCCTCGGGGGAATTTCCAGAAGAATTCTACCGCGCCGTTGCCGATGCCGGATGGCTCGGCATTGCGATGCCTGAGGCCTATGGCGGGGCCGGGCTTGGCATCCGTGAAGCGGCGATCATGATGCGCACGATTGCGCAGTCCGGCGCGGGCATGAGCGGCGCATCCGCCATTCACATGAACATTTTCGGTCTGCAGCCGGTGGTGCGTTTCGGCACCGACGCACAGAAGCAGCGCATGCTTCGTCCTTTGATTGCCGGCCGCGAGAAGGCCTGCTTCGCGGTCACCGAACCCAATTCCGGACTCGATACGACGAAATTGCAGAGCCGCGCCGTTCGCGACGGCGACCACTATCGATTGACCGGATCCAAGATTTGGATCTCGACCGCTCAAGTAGCGAACAAAGCGCTGATCCTGGTTCGAACGACGCCGCTGGATCAGGTGAAGCAGCCGACGGAAGGATTGAGTCTGTTCTATACCGACCTGGACCGCGCGGCAGTCGAAATACGTGAGATCGACAAGCTCGGCCGTCACGCCGTCGATTCGAACATGCTGTTCTTCGAAAACTGGAAGGTGCCTGCCGAGGATCTGATCGGCCAAGAGGGCAACGGCTTTCGACAGATCCTGCACGGCTTCAATCCAGAACGCATCTTGATTGCAGCCGAAGCGATTGGACTTGGCTACGCCGCTCTACGCAAAGCATCACGATACGCAGCCGAACGCGTGGTGTTCGGGCGCCCGATCGGACAGAACCAGGGGATTCAACATCCTCTTGCGCGTTGCTGGATGAATCTCGCTGCGGCCGAACTCATGATGGAACGAGCAGCCTCGCTGTACGACGCGGACCGACCGTGCGGTGTCGAAGCGAACAGCGCCAAATTCCTGGCTGCCGAGGCGTCATTCGAAGCATGTCAGAACGCGGTAATGACACATGGCGGAATGGGCTATTCGAAGGAATATCACGTCGAACGCTACCTCAGAGAATGCTTCATCGCTCGCATTGCGCCGGTCAGCCCGCAGATGATCATGAACTTCATCTCCGAGAAGGCGCTCGATCTGCCCAAGTCCTACTGACCACGAGCATTGATAGCTAGTTAAGGAATCCGCGCGTGAACGAACAGAACACAGGCGCATTACACGGCATCAAGGTCCTCGACCTCAGTCGCGTACTCGGTGGGCCCTATTGCACGCAGATCCTCGGCGATCACGGCGCCGACGTCATCAAAGTCGAGCCGCCTGACGGGGACGAAACACGGACCTGGGGCCCCCCCTTCAATGAGGGGTCCGCCGCCTACTTTGAAGGCGCGAACCGCAACAAACGCAGCATCGCACTCAATCTCAATTCGCCCGCCGGTCAACGCGTCGTGTTCGAGTTGCTCGAGCAGTCGGACGTACTCGTACAAAACTTCAAGCTCAGCTCATTGCGCCGCTGGGGATTGCATCCGACCCTGTTACAAAAGCAGTTTCCTCGCTTGGTGCATTGCTGGATCACCGGATTTGGCGAGGACGGCCCCTTGGGCGGCTTGCCGGGGTATGATGCCGTAGCGCAGGGGCTGACTGGGCTGATGAGCGTGAACGGCGAACGCGACGGGGCGCCACTACGCCTCGGCATTCCAATCATCGACCTGGTCACCGGCATCAATGCCGCCCTGGGCATCATGCTGGCCTTGCGAGATCGAGATATCTCGGGCAAGGGCCAGGTCATCGAGTCCTCGTTGTTCGATAATGGCTTGAGCCTGCTGCATCCGTTCATCGCTAATTTCTTGCGATCGGGCCAGATCGCCAAACCGGCCGGGAGCGCGCATCCCAACATCACGCCTTATGATCGCTTTATAACCAAGAACGGCTCTATTTTTCTCGCGGTCGGCAACAACGGTCAGTTCGAAAGCCTGTGCCAGGCGATCGGCGCCGCGGAGCTTGCTGCCGATTCGCGCTTTGCCTCCAACGAGAGGCGCACCCAAAATCGCGATGCCATGAAAGCGCTGATCGAAACAAAATTGGCATGCTTGGACGTGCACGAGATTTGCGAGCGGCTGAACAAAGCCGGCGTCCCCTGTGGCCCCGTGCAGAACATCAAGGAAGCTATCGAGCATCCGCACACGGTTCATCGAGAGATGATTGTCGGGCTCGATGGCTACCGAGGCGTGGCCTCCCCCATCAAAATGAGCCGATCGAAACCGACGTACCGACGGCGGCCACCGCGAGTCAATGAACACCAGCACGAAATTGTGGCATCGTTACCGACGACGCCTACCATTCAGGCGCAGCGCGAAGAGGTGAGCTGATGGGTATGACGATTGCCGAAGCCATTCTCGCGCGGGCGAGTGGTAGAGCGGCGGTTAGCCCCGGCGACTTTGTCGTGGTGAACGTCGACACCGTCGTGATGCTGGACACGAGCTTCTTCAAGACTCTGCGCAAAGAGGTCCTCAAGGTTCACGCCCCGGAAAACGTTGCCGTCATCTACGACCACGTCGTTCCAGCGCCGGACCAGGCCGCAGCCGAGGCGCACCACTACGGCCGCGAGTTCGTCAAGAAGTTCGGCATCAAGCGCTTTCACGACGTCGGCCCGGATCAAGGCATCAGCCATGCAGTCGTAGCGGACAAAGGCTATGCGCTGCCAGGGACCGTGCTCGTCTGTTCTGACTCCCATACCTGCGCCAGCGGTGCTTTCAATACGGCTGCGCGAGGCATCGGGTATCCCGACATGATCTATGCGTTGACGACCGGCAAGACTTGGTTCCAAGTCGGCGAGACGGTGCGCTACGACCTCGTCGGCAAGCTGCGCCCGGGCGTATCCGCGAAAGATGTGTTTCTCCATATCGCCAATCGCTTTGGAGAGCATGCCGGTCAGAACATCGAATATGGCGGCCCTGGCATGTCGACACTGAGCATGAATGCTCGACGCACGATGGCGGCGATGGGAGCAGAGCTGAGCGCGGAGTTTGTGACCTTCGAACCCGATGAGCTGCTCATTAATTATATGAGAGAGCGCACGGACCGCTCCTTCGTACCGGTCGTGGCGAGCCCGGATGCCAAGTACCGGGCCCGCCATACCATCGATCTCGATCAACTCGAGCCGCTGGTCGCGCTGCCCGACACCGTCATCAACAACTCCCGCCCGATCTCAGAAGTCGAGGGTGAGAAGATCGATCAGGCGTTCATCGGCTCCTGTGCCAACGGCACTCTGGACGATCTCTCCGAAGCCGCACGCGTGGTCGCCGGTAAGCACGTGGCGCCGGGCGTTCGCTTCCTGATCACGCCGAGCTCCCAAGCTGTGTTGCAGGCGGCAGCCAAGGCGGGCTATCTGCAAACATTGATTGCCGCCGGCGCCGTTGTTACCCCCGCCACCTGTGGAGCCTGCTACGGCGGCCACATGGGAGTGCTGGGGCCGAACGAAACCTGCATCACGGCCAGCACGCGCAATTTCAAAGGCCGCATGGGAGACAACACCGCGCGCATCTTCATGGCCTCCCCTGCGACAGTCGCTGCCTCGGCCATTGCAGGCAAAATCATCCATCCCGGAGCGCTGCAATGATTCGCGGCAAAGTCTGGACGTTTGGAGACAACATCAACACGGATCTTATGGTGCCCAGCGAGGTGACTTACGCGAGCCCGGAAGCTCAAGCTCGCGCGGTCTTTCAGGCCAATCGGCCCGGTTGGGTCAACGAAGTTCAGCGAGGCGATGTGCTCATCGGTGGCCGCAACTTCGGCATGGGCTCGAGCCGGCCCGCGGCGCGCTCGCTCAAGAATGTTGGACTCTCGTGCATGCTCGCCGAATCGTTGAATGGCCTGTTCTTTCGCAATGCTGTGAACTTCGGCTTCGTTGCCATGGAGTGCCCTGGCATCCACGAGCTGTTCGCAGAAGGCCAGGTTGCGCAAGTGGACATCGATAACTGGTTGGTAACCAACGAACAGACCGGCACGAGCCTGCCGATCACGCCGATTCCGGTGGAGCTGCGCTCCCTGATGATGGAAGGCGGCGTATTTTCCCTGCTGGAAAAGCTCGGCTTGATCGAACCTGGCAAAGCAAAGGCAAAACAGTGACTAAGGCAACGACACGACTCCGGCAGCTGCTTGCTTCGGGTAACCTCTTGATGGCGCCGGGCGCCTCCGACGCAGTCACCGCCCGACTCGTCGCCCAGAAAGGTTTCGACGCTATTTATATGTCGGGTGCGGGCACCTGCGCCATCCGACTCGGGCAACCGGATACGGGCGTCATTACGCTGACCGAAATGGCGGAGAACGCACAGAATATTGCTGCGGCCTCCGGCCTGCCGCTGATCTCGGATGCCGACGACGGATTCGGTGGCGTGATGAATGTCATGCGAACCGTCCGTCGCTTCGAGCAAGCAGGCGTCGCTGCCATCCATATCGAGGATCAGATGCTACCCAAGCGCTGCGGGCACTTCTCTGGCAAGGCGATCGTCCCTGTGGAAGAAATGGTGGCCAAGATTCGCGCAGCCATGGCCGCGCGCACCGATCCAGATTTCATGATCATCGCCCGAACGGATGCGCTCGCAGTCGAAGGATTTGAAGCTGCACTCAAGCGCGCGAAGACCTACGCGGATGCGGGCGCTGATGCCATATTTGTCGAAGCGCCTACTGAGATGGAGCAGATCGCGCGCATTCCAAAAGCATTCTCCTGCCCTGCAATCTTCAACATGGCGTCCAGCGGCAAGACACCCTTCTTGCACAAGGACGAAATCGCCCAGCTCGGCTTCAAGATTGCGATTTACCCGATCTTCACGCTGCTGGCCGCCGTCAAAGCCGCCAGCCGTACGCTCGACACGCTCAAGGCGGATGGGTCGGCGAAGAACCTCGTCGGCGAAATCGCCACCTTTCGCGAATTCTTCACTCTGCTCGGCCTGGAAGAAGTGCAGGCCTTGGAGAAGCAGTTCGGCGTCTCTGCCGAACGCCAGGCTCGCTTCTAACCGCCTGGCGCTGCCGCCTTCCGAGAGCCTCCTGCGATGTCGGACTTTCTGATTTACGAACGAGACGGTCCGGTGGTCACACTGACCATGAATCAGCCGGAGAAGCGCAACCCGCTCACAGGCAACACGGCTGTGGCGGAGTTTCTCGTGGCGATCGATCGCATCCACGACGATCGCAGAGTGCGATGCGTGATCCTGACTGGGAACGGCCCCTCGTTCTCGGCAGGGGGCGACATACGGGAAATGAAGCGACAGGCTTCGCCGGAAGTCACGGAAATGGACATCCGTCACGACTACCGACGCGGGATTCAACAGCTGACACTCGGCTTGTTCAATCTCGAGGTCCCAGTCATCGCTGCGGTCAACGGCCACGCGATTGGCGCGGGCCTGGATCTTGCCTGTATGTGCGACATCCGAATCGCCTCGGAGCACGCCAAGTTTGCCGAGAGTTTTATCAAGCTCGGAATCATTCCTGGCGACGGCGGTGCCTGGCTACTTCCTCGTGTCATCGGAATGTCGCGAGCGGCCGAGCTCGCATTCACCGGCGATATGATCGACGCTCAGCAGGCCCTGGCATTCCAGCTGGTCTCTCGCATCGTGCCGCACGATCAGTTGATGAGCGCTGCGAAGGAATTGGCCGGGCGCATCGCCCAGCACGCCAGCCATGGCGTGAGACTGACAAAGCGGCTGATGCGAGAAGCGCTTCACTCACGCCTGGACACAGTGCTCGAGCTCTCCGCAGCATTCCAGGCCATAGCGCATAAGACACCGGATCACAGCGAAGCCGTGGACGCGTTCTTAGAAAAGCGTGCACCCAACTTTCGCTGACTGAGCCAGCACATTCCCGCGGAGTCGCTATCCTCAGCTGCCCGCTACGCTCTGATGCTCCGGTAAAACGCACGCGAGCCACCTCATCGCAGCGCCGAGCTTGAATTGCTCAGCGCCGCGCCTGAGTGACCGCACCTATCGACAGGCTACCGAGCGGACCTGCTGAGCTCCAGCGCCCTCGTTTCGATCGCACTCACGTCGAACTTGTTGATCTCATCGACGAACTCATTGGTGTACAGCGCCGTCTTGTTGACATTGCGCGTCGTCAGCTCGCCCCCCTCATAGAGCACGTCGATCAGGTTCTCGAATGAGTTCTCTGGGTACTGACCGAAATGCCGCGGACCTGGAGGGAAGGCGAAGGACCCGGGCATCGTCGACATCAGGGTATACACCTGCCGCTTCAGTCCGTCTTCCATCTCATGGGGTGCGGGCTTCAGGTGCGGATAGTATTTCCACAACGTCTTGACGCACCACTCCGGGGCAATATTGCAGGTTATCAGACTCTTCGCGATTCCACGCCCGAAGCCGATGAGAACCTCGGGTTGATTTGCAAAGGTATCGTTGTGGGCATAGTAACTATATGTCAGCAGGTTCTTGATTCTGTCGCTGTAAGGCAGACGTTTGAGCTTCTTGCCTTCGCCCTCATACTTGGAACTGTTGCCAATGAATGTTTCGTACGCGTCGATCTTGCCACTCGTCAAGAGATCGAAGCTGGCTCGGTTCTCTCCCACCGCTACGAGCTCGACATCGCTGGCTGAAAGTCCGTTCTCCTTCAGCACGACCCGAGTGACCGGAGCATAGGGAGCGGTCAAAGAAAGTATTCCGAGTCGCTTTCCCTTCAGATCCGCAATGCTGTGTAGCGGACTCTCCGGAGGTACGACAATCTCGAAACCGAACTTGCGTATGTGGTTGTAAAAGAACTTGATAGGCAGACGCTCCTTCCCGTACTGGCTGGACACAACGAGGGGAAACACTCCGCCGCCGCCAATATCTACCTCTTTCGCGGCAACAGCTTTCATGATGGGAACGGTGGTAGGAAACTCGAGTAGTTCGAGATCGAGCCCCTCCTCCTTGAAGTAGCCCAGTTCAATACCTGCCGTCAATCTCGCCGTGCCCGGCCCGGTGGGAGTCGGCGTTCCGACGCGCACCCTCCTCTCCGCCCCTGCCACCGGCCCTGTAATCGATAGCGCACACAGTGCCGTGACTATGATTTTCATTCCACCCGCCATATCGCACCTCAACATTGGTACATATCGTTCATGCTGAATCGACTAGCGTTCATCTCGGTCCTCGATACTTCGCTGGCATCCGAGCACTCCTCAGAGGAAGGTTGCCTTCCCGCGAGCCACTACCCTGCTACCCTCTCCAGCTCCGGTAAGACAGTGAACAGATCGCCCACCAGGCCAATGTCAGCCACTTCGAAGATCGGCGCTTCGGTGTCCTTGTTGATCGCGACGATGGTGCGCGCGTCCTTGATGCCGGTCAGGTGCTGAATCGCGCCTGAGATACCGACGGCGACGTAGAGTTCCGGCGCGATGATCTTGCCGGTCTGACCGACCTGCAGTTCGTTAGCCGCATAGCCTGCGTCCACCGCGGCACGCGAAGCCCCCACTGCGGCGCCGATCTTGTCGGCAAGGCTGAAGATGATCTTGAAGTTATCCGCGCTGCCGAGCGCGCGACCACCCGACACGACTCGGGCCGCCGTCTGCAGATCCGGACGGCCGGTAGCGGCCGCCGAGCGAGACACGAAGCGAGTGTGAGACGGCAGCGACGCAGAAACATTCGCCACTTCAACGCCCGCGCTGCCGCCTTGCGCTGCCGCCTGGAACGAGGCGGTACGAACGGTTGCGACGAGTTTCTTATCCTGAGGTGCTTCGACGGTGATGATTGCGTTGCCGGCGTACACCGGACGACGGAACTTGTAGGCGCCTTCGACCGCGGCGATGTCGCTCAACTGACCGACGCCGAGCAGCGCGGCCACTCGCGGCATCAAGTCCTTGCCGAACGTGGTCGACGGACCGAACACGTGCGTGTAGTTCGCGGCGACGGCGACCACTTGCGGGGCGAGCACGGCGGCGAGCGGCTCGGCATTCGCGGCGTTGTTGACCGTCAACACGGTCTTCACGCCCTGGATCTTTGCAGCTTCGGCGGCGACAGCAGCGCCGTCGGTCGCGAACACCGCGATGTCGATCTGCGCGCCATCGATCGAGCTTGCGCAGGCCACGCACTTGGCGGTGGAGGGATTGAGCTTGCCGCCGGCATGTTCGGCGACGATGAGAATCTTGGCCACCATACTCATTTCCTCAGGCGAGCCCCTTCTGCTTCAGGGCCGCGACGAGCTCGGCCACATCTTTCACCATGATGCCTTTGGAACGGGCCGCGGGCGGCTCGTACTTGGTGGTCTTGAACTGCGGCGCCGTGTCGACGCCGAGCGAGTCGATCACCACCGTGTCGAGTGGCTTCTTCTTCGCCTTCATGATGTCCGGCAGCTTCACGTAGCGCGGCTCGTTCAAGCGCAGGTCGGTGGTGAACACCGCCGGCAGATCGACTTCGATGGTCTCGAGGCCCGCGTCCACTTCACGGGTGACTTTGGCCTTGCCGCCTTCCAGTTCGACCTTCGAGGCGAACGTGGCCTGCGGACGATCCCACAGCGCGGCCAGCATCTGGCCGGTCTGGTTGTTGTCGTCGTCGATGCCCTGCTTGCCGAGCAACACGATCTGCGGGCTTTCTTTCTCGACGAGCTGCAGAAAGATCTTGGCGGCAGCGAGCGGCTCGACCGGCGAATCGGTCTGCACGAGGATGGCGCGATCGGCGCCCATCGCGAGACCGGTGCGAAGCTGTTGCTGGGTGTCGGCGGGGCCAATGCTCACCACGATTACCTCTGTAATCTCAGTGGTTGCGCCTTGCTCCTTGATGCGAAGCGCTTCTTCGAGCGCGATCTCATCGAAAGGATTGATGCTCATTTTGACGCCGTCGGTTACGACACCCGTGCCGTCGGGTTTGACGCGGACGCGGACGTTGTAGTCCACCACGCGCTTCAGGCCCACCAGAATCTTGCTCAAAACAGTTCCCCCGAACGCCTCGTCGATCACCTCTCGTTGCAAAGAGCAGTGTACACTTTTTAGAACGATAGTCGAATATGGGTATGGCGTTCCCGCTCGGCCGAGCACCAACCAAGATGCCTGTTCAAAGCACAGCTTTCGTCGTACGCGCGAGCTCTGCTGGTCCGCATCTCGACAAGTTCTCTACGAATGCTGCTTGTTTAACGAGCGGGTACCCATGGCTGGCGTGCTTGCCACCGGGCATGCCGAACAGATAGAGCCACGCGCCGGACGGGTTCGAATGTTCGTCAACGAAGGTTGAGAGGACGCATTTGCCGATGCGAATAGAGAGTCACAGACGGGTCGAGTCGTGACCGAACCAGCAATCGACTTGATTAGAGGAGAGCCAGACGCTCGACGTACCGCAACAACCGCGGACTGTCCATCCCAGGTGCCGCCTAGAGCCTGGCCGAACGCGCAGCGCTATTCATGAGCTCGCTGCATCAAGAGCCCGCCGACCCTTGACCATGAATGATCACGTCCAGGTGCAGCCGGGACTCTCCAACGTTAGTCGGATTCCTGCTCGCTCTGGTCTGTGTGTGTACGCCCAAGAATCTCGGAAATTTCCTCGGCACCGCTTCTTACGAGGCGCGACAACCTCTCAGTGCCCTTATTGACTCGCTCGACCGGCACGCCTATCGCTAGCGCCGCAACGACTTCCCCTCCGAGACCGAAGATCGGGGCACCGATGCCCACCACGCCCTCAGTAATATCGTCATCGGTGATTGTGAGATTCGACTGGCGAATCTCGCGGATGATGCCCTCGAGTTCACTGCGTCCGAGCTTCTTTTTTGGATTCAGTGGCATCAGCTTAGCTCTCGCAAGGTAGTCTTTGCGAAACTGCTCACTCTGAAAGGCCAGTAGTATTCGACCGCAAGCAGAGCTATAGAGCGGCCGGCGGTCGCCAACGCTCGCAACGAAGCGGACGGCCCGACTACCTTCGGCCCGATCAATGTAGATCGCATGTTCCGCGTCGGAAGAGAGCTCTGCCAGCAGCGCCGTCTCTCCGCTTTGCTCGGCAAGCTTCTGCAACACCGACCACGCCAGTTGACCCAGCTTGCGCCGACCAATGATGGTGGAGCCTAGCGCAAATGTCTCAGTCCCAAGCGTATATCCCGCCTCACGCTGCACTACATAGCCCGCCTCAACCAATGTTCGGAGCAATGCAAGGAGGCTGGTCTTTGGCGTACCGATGGCAAGACTGAGCTGCGCAAGGCTTACGCTTTCCTCGGACAAGGCCAACACACGAAGTACATTGAGTAGCCGAGTCACCGAACGCGGGCCACTGCGGCGAACTTTTACGGCCCCCGTCGCTCGCTTTGTCGGGCGCTCGCCTTCTTTCACCTTTGAAACGACAGTTAGGCGTGCGCTACTCATGCTGCTCCCGACATTCAGTGAGTTGAAGCTTCCCGGCTCAACCGCCCGTACCGGATCACTTACATGGCGGCAGCTTTCGAGTTGCCCGATCCTCAGGTTTGACCATCGATGGTCAAGCCGATGGGATCATGGCGGGATATTACTCGATCCCCCTTCAGAATGCTCGCCATGACGCCTCCAGCGAGGATGACCAGGTCATGCATCCAGCCAGCCAGCAGATCCTCGATGGTTCTTCAATCCTTGAACTTTCCGCGGATCGCACCTAAGTCGCCAACGACCCTGGAGGGTTCCTTGGCGAGCGGCAGATTATCCTGGTCCCGGAGGCCGTCGTCGCTATCTGCGGGATCGGCGAGGAGTGCTGCAAAAAGCGGCTCCAGATCAGTTTGCGCAGCACCTCGTTCGGCGACCAGCTCAAAGGTCTTGCGGTTCGCGGCGGGCGAGCTCAGCGAGGCGACCAGGATCTGGGCGATCTGTGCGCGGGCAACCACCCCGTCGGCAGGAGATCCTGCCCAGTGCGTGTCGCCTTGGCGCATTACTAGGCGCTGCTGGTCGGGCGCATTGTAGTCAAACCAGCCGGGCCGCACGATGGTGTAAGGCAGACCGCTGGCGCGCACGAACCGTTCCCCGCGACGTTTCCAGTCGTGCCCGACGCTGGGCTTCGTGACGCCGACAGCGGTCATCAGGGCGATTCGCGCCGGCACTTTTAGCACGCTCAGAACATTGCGTACCGCGCCGTAGTTCACCTGCTCGGCACCTTTCGGATCGTTCCCATTCACGCCTTGAGTGAAGATGATGCCGGTGACACCGGTGACTGCCTCGTGCAGCGTTTCAGCCCGGGTCAGGTCGCCAACGACGATCTGCACGCCATCGGGAAACAAGCTCGCCTGGGCCGGGTCGCGCACCAACGCTCGGGTCTCGTACCCTTTCCTGAGCGCTTCCGAGACGACCGGCCTGCCAATGCTTCCGCTTGCGCCGACGACCAGAACAACAGCCTTATCTCTCATGATTCTCACCTTTTCGGGATCGCGCCTGGCGTCTGCCCAGCCATCCCCAATGGCGGGTCCGGGCAGCAACCCAGGGACACACAGGAACGTGAGCAACACATTCATAGTGAAGCGATTCATATCGCGCACGCCTCTCGATGAATTTCAATCGGATGTCACACGGCTCTGATCGACCCGTGGGTGAATTGCGGCCCCCGGATCCACGACCATGATGGTTCGTTTCACTCTGCCAATGCCGTCGGCCTACCGAGCAACACGATCTGCGGAGATCCTGGCGGCGGCGAGCGGCTCAACCGGGCATCTGTCTGCACGTGGCTGGCGCGATCGGCGCCCATGGCGAAACCAGTACAAGCTGCTGCTGAGTGTCGGCAGGGCCGATGTTTTAGTCCGCCGCGCGCTTCAAGCCCACCAGAATCTTGCTCGAAACAGTTGCCTCGAGCGCCGTAATCTATCAGTTCTTCGCGCGACAACTAGAATTGGCAGCGAGGGCGCGACATGGACAACCATGTCGCGCCACTCATCATCATCGATTACATCTTGAAACGGACGCCGGCACGATACAAGCGGCCCAAGGTATCGTGGAAACCAGGCGCATAGCCCAGCACCTCATATCCCTTAGGATTCTTGTCGTTGACATTGTCCACTGCTACAAAGATCTCGGGATTGAACGCGGACGCAAATGTTTGCGGACGGTAGCTCAGCGAAAGATCCACATAGAAGGCACCGGGCACGGTGTTGTCTTCGATCGTATAGTGCGGATTCACCGCCGTCGGGCAGCCCGATGAGCATTCGATCCACTGACTATTCATCACACCGTCACTGAAACCACGACCCGTCGCCGAGATCGAGAAGGCATCGCTTTGGTAGCCCAGCGTCAATGAGTAACGCCAGTCCGGCGCAATGACGATCGGGTACATTCCGCCACCCGTCACGCCAGCACCCTGCAGTTTTTCGCCGCTGGGCCGCGTCGTCGTCAAATCCATGATTCGAGTCGCAAGCAACCGAGCAGTGAAATTTCCCCGCCAGCCGTCGAAAAGCTCCGAGAGGGGCTGGGTGTAGCTCATCTCTACGTCGACGCCTTCCGTCTTCAGAGCAGAGACGTTGATCGGCATGCCATTCAAGCGAACCGTACCATCCGGATCGCGCCGAAATGCCGCACACATCTCCTGATTTCCCTGATAACAGAGATTCAGGATCTCCTGCGAGGAGAGCGAGCTGATCGCCTTCTGCAGGTCGATGGAGTAATAGTCGATGGACGCGGTCAATTTTGGCAGGAACCTCGGCCGTAACACCATACCGAAACCAAATGTATCGGCCTCCTCGGGCTGCAGGTTTGGATTGGTGACATTCGTCGAGATGACAATCACGGTCTGATTGCCATTGAAGGGATCACGCGTGCCGCTAGCGATCGCTGTCGCGCCAGCATTGAACAATTCACCCATGTTTGGCGAACGAATATCCAATGAACGGGTGACGCGGAAGCGGATGTCATCCACCGGCGTATATGTCGCACCCACCTTCCAGGTAAACGCGGAGCCCGAAGTGCTGTACTCGGTTGCGCGAACAGCACCGTTGAAATCCAGCGACTGTGCCCAGCTCATGTCCTTGGCCAACGGAATGACGGTCTCCAGGAAGGCCTCTTTGACGTCGTAGTGGCCGTCAACGTCTCTATAGTTACCACCGTAGAATCCGCCGGCGTGATCGAGTGCCGTCGTCGTGGTCTCGACCTCCTCCCGTCGATATTCAGCGCCCACAGCAAGCGACACCGGGCCGGCCCACGACGAGAACGGCTCGCCGCGAAGCGAAGCGGACGCCACACGCTGCGTCAGATCCTGCCGCATCCAGCTCACGTCCTGATAAACATAGTCGCGGGCGGCTTGAGAAACCACGCCAATGCCCATGGGATTCCACGGCGCGCAACCATTGCCTGGGTTGGTCAGCGTCGAACGACAGATTGGATTGCCGGTCACCGGATCACGCACCGCGTCCAGCGCCAACATGAGATTGCCGGTAATCGAAGTGTTCTCGGGCTTGCCGGTCGTTCGGTTGATACTCTCCGTGGCATAGACATCCCACGACCAAGGCGAACTGAACAGATCGAACTCACCGCGCGTACCAACGATGTATTGACTGAAAGCCCGGCGGATCGTGGAGCCCACTGACCCCTGCTCACCAAAGTACACACCGAGCGGGAACGATGTCACACCAGCCGCTTGCATCTGACTCAGTACGCTCGCCGGCACAAAGGGATTCTGATTCGAGATACTGACGTTTCGCAGCGCCCTCGTGCAGCACGCGGTCCACGCGTCGGAATCCGTGTCCATGACTTGCAGATAAACTTCAGCACGATCGGTGATGTTGTAGCTCACGCGCCCGAACAGACTGGTGCGTTTCATCGCCAGGTCGAGACTCGCGTTGGCGAACTCCGTCGTACCCAGCTCCCAATCGCCGCCCGACATCGAGGTACCATCGTTCAACCCATAGTTGAACTGGCGAGGCACGCCGCCCTCGCCAAAGGTGATTCCTCGAAGCGGGCCCGATGAGATGAGTCCCCCAGTGGCAGCCACGGAGGTTCCGACATTGGGTCGCACGAGGTAATAGGGCTGCCCGTTCGTCGCCGTGTAGGCCGGATTGAGCATGCGCCCCCAGCCTTCACGCACCCACTCCCGCGTTCTCCCGTCGGGGATGCCGTCGATATTGTCGTAAGAAACGCTGAGCAGGATGTGCCCACGGCTATCGGCGAAAGGCATACCGCCCGCGAGCGAGGCCGAGTATTGGTCGTCATCGCCCCGAGTGGTCGCACCCATCTGAGCCGATCCCTTCAGACCCGTAAAATCTTTGTCGAGAATGTAATTCACGATGCCGGCCACCGCATCCGAACCGTACGGCGCAGACGCGCCGCCTGTGACGACGTCCACTCGCTCGACCAATGAGTCAGGGATCACGTTGGTGTTCACAGCACCACCATTGCTGTAAAAGCCGTCAATCGACCCGGCAGCCATACGCACGCCATCGAGCAGCACCAGCGTCCGGTTTGCACCGATACCACGCAGATTCAGGCTGCTGACGCCCGCCGCGGCACCACCCACGCCGCCTCTGCTGCTAAATCGATTTGTGACGCTGTTTGCAAATACCGGTTGCTTGTTCAGCAAGTCCGCAATGCTATGCGGTGCGTTGCGCAGAATATCCTCAGCGCTCGTAACCGCAACCGGCGTCGGTGCCTCGAACCCGTCACGGGTGATACGGCTGCCCGTTACCACGACCTCATCGAGCTTCGGAACATCTGCGGATTCAGACGGCTCTGCCGCATTCGCAAGACCAACGACTGCGCAAAACGCCATACCACCGGAGATTGCCGTCGCGGACAGTGCGCCTTTGCACCGTTCTGGACCGGCTACTCGTGCGGCTCGCTTTCGATTACTCATGTTCTGCCTCCCATTGTTTTAATGGAATCTCATCCCCCAATGCGAACGCGACGCTTTTTGCGAACGTCGTTCGTATATCCGATACTGCGCCACAGAGAGGGTCGCAAGCAAGCTGCGTTGGCCACATATCACGAGCGGTCTTAGGCACACGCTTCGAATGCAATGCGGACGCGGGGCGACTGCCGGGTTGACAGCGAGGCACGTGAAAAGCCGAGAAAACCGGGCGAACAGAGGCCCGGATGACGAAGTTACCGGAGCAACTATCGGCGGACGATGCCGGCAGCAGCCGGTCTCATCGGATTGTTTATGAATCTAGCGTTCGGCCGCCGATGTCAATGTTCACTGGACAGCAGACCACTTACGAAGCGAATCCCATAGATCGCACTTATGGGCCACGCGGAAATCGTCGACTACGCGGATTTCCGGAATGTCCAGCGACACCACTGCGATTTGGTTCTTGGTCACCCTCGGCATCTCCGGCGGCAGCGACCCCGTAGTTATGAAGTGCCCCCAAAGCTGGCGCATTCTCCTCGCCAACACTTCCTGGTCGGCGTTCAGCGGCATCGGAGGCAGCGCAGCTCTTCGCTTCGATCCGGGGAAAAGGTAGCCAAGGTCATGCCCATGAGATGCAAGGTACGGAAATGAAACCGGCGGCAACATGTCTTGCGGCGAGTTGCGATCGCTGAACTCCACAGCGTACACCGGAACGAACTTGGACGCGTCCACATCAAAACTGCGCGCTTGGCACGAGTGTATGTAGTCCCCCCTTGCCGTGCCGAGCGCTCCACCCGGAGAGTCGAAATCGCCGAGCGGATAGGCTGCCAATACCGCTGGAGCATCGGCACCGAACGCCGCTTGTATACTGGCCGGATATTCCTGCGCCGTCATCACATGACCGGTCTTGATCTCGCTGAGAGCAGCAAACCAGCGGTATTCGTCACGCGTCGTGACATCAAGAATGGGCACACGGTTGAACTGGCCCGACCGGACCGCATCGTGCACCGTCGATGAAACAATGTGACCGTCGTTTATAGGCAAGGTAAAGCAGCACGACCCAGCAAATGAGCCTTGCGCTTTGAGAATCGTGCTTACTGGCAACTTCCTCAGACACGAAGCCGTCTGATCTGGACATCCAGCCGCAACAGCAAAGGACCTGCCGCGCTCCTCGGCGTCTGACAGCGAGGTCAACCGATTGAAATATGCCGAGGTCCCACTCTCGAAGATCGCTCTATGGAAAAGCCCCTTTGCCAGCGGAGAGATCAAATGTGTATGGACGTCAGCCCCACCTGCTGAGTGCCCGGCAAGAGTTACGTTATTTGCATCTCCACCGAAGCTCGCAATATTGTCCCTGATCCATTGCAGCGCGAACTGTTGATCGCGTAGCTCATAAAGAGCCGTCGCTCCGCCTCCGTTCAATGCGGGATGAATCAAGCGCCCCAGCGCACCGATCCGAAAATTCATCGCGACCACGACGATGCCCTGCTCCCGGGCAAGCGCACTGCCATCGAGACCGTTACCGTGCCCCACCGCTCCGCCGCCATGGAGCCACAGCAACACCGGATGCCCTCGGCCACGCCTCGGGGCGAAAATATTCAGATAGAGGCAGTCCTCATCGGCCTTGAACAAGGAATCCGTGCCCAACTCGTTCGATTGGGGACAAATGTTTCCTTCGCGAGTTGCGTCTCTCACGCCCTCCCACGGGTCCATCGCCACCGGCTCCGCCCAGCGCAACGCTCCGACGGGAGGCTTGGCATACGGAACCCCCAGGAATTTGGCAGCCTCGTTCTCGATGAAGCCCTGGATCCGGCCGGACTGAAGTTTAACGATCGGACGATCACCCTCTTTCCGACCATCCTCCGCGTGGACCGTAATGCTCGTGAACAGCACCGCGGCCAGCACACTTTTGATTGAGGCTCCGACCCAACATCGAATAGAGGGCATCTGCATGTTGCTCCAAGACATTGACGATCCGGTCCGCAAGTCTTTGCGGCGCGCGATGCATCCGACACTCATGAATCGTTATGGCACCGGCGTCCAGTTTCGGATCGAATTCCACAGCTGACAGCGGTGCGTTTCGCTGAAATCCGTGATGACGCGAAGCCTCGGAATCTCCAGGGAGATCACGGCTTCACGACTCTTGGTCAGCGCAGGATAGTCACGCAGCTCACCTGTCTCCGCGAACGTCGCCCACAGCTCGCGCATTTGCCTCGCCAGTTTCTGCTGTTGGCGATTCAATGGCGGCAGTGGATCCGATGCGGCGCCCTTCCAACCGGGGAAGATGTACGGAATCTCATGAGTGTGTGCCGAGAGATAAGGGAAGGAGACGGCCGGCAGCACCGCTTCCGCCGAAGTCGGATCGTTGAACTCGGCGGCGTACACCCGAACATACTTCGATGCGTCCACGTCGAAGTTTCGTACTTGACACGGATAGCCACGATCCCCCTGGGCAGCGGCGAGAGCACCACTGGGTGAGTCGAACTGGCTCAACGGGTACGCCGCCTGCACGATTGCGGCATCGGCGCCGAAAGCCGCCTGAAGTCGCGCCGGATATTCATCGGCAGCGATGGAGTGGCTCGTGCTCACCTCGGTGAGCGCCAGAAACCAGCGGTGCTCATCCCGATTCGTCACATCAAGAAATGGAACTCGATTGAACTGTCCGGATCGAATCGCCTCGTAGACAGTCGAGGTCAATACATGGCCATCGTCAACGGGAAACGTCGCACAGCACGCGCCACCGTACGAGCCCTGGGCCTCGAGAATGGCGCTCACGGGCACGTTACGCAGACATTCCGCTGATTGATCGGTGCAGCCGACTGCCGTCGCAAACACCTTAGCGCGCGCTTCGGCCTCGGCCAGCGGCACCAGAGGGTGGTAGTAACGGGATGGACCGCTCTGAAAGATAGCCTTATGGAAGAGACCCTTCGCCGTGGGAGATACCATGTGCAGTTGAATGGAAGCGCCGCCGATCGACTCTCCGAAAAGCGTCACATTGTCAGGATCGCCACCAAATACGGCTATGTTGTCCTTGATCCACTTCAGCGCGAATTGCTGATCCCGCAACTCATAGAGCGTCGTGGCCCCGCCATTGTCGAAGGCAGGATGAACAAGGTCACCCAACGCGCCGATTCGATGGTTCAGGGTGACCACAAGGACACCCTGCTCTCTTGCGAGAACGCTGCCGTCGTAACCGTTGCCGTGCCCCACCGATCCGCCTCCGTGCAGCCAGACCATGACGGGATGCTTGCGGCCTCGCCGCGGCACATAGACGTTCAAGTACAGACAATCTTCATTGACACTGGGCATTGAGAAATTGCCGAGCGTCTTCTGCTGAGGACACGGACTTGCGTACGCGGTTGCATCGCGCACTTCCGGCCACGGCTCGAGCGCTACTGGATTGGCCCAACGTAATTCGCCAACAGGCGGCTTGGCATACGGAACCCCCAGGAACTGCTCGGCCCCGTTTTCGACAAATCCTTTGATATATCCGGCCTGCGTCCTGACGACCCGCTGATGTTTTGATCGTGCATCAACATGAGCGCCGCCGAGATCGGGCACCTGATGCCCCGCTACCGCCACACCGGTGAAAACACTCAAGCAGACCAGAGCCAGTTGCAAGCCCTGCGCAGCATGCGATCTCGCCAACCAACGCCATCGGTCTACAACCCTCGCGACAGAAGCCACGAACGCGCCAACCTTCGACATGTCCGCATTCCTTAACAATGCCCCCGTAGCAATCGTCCTCGCCTGCCTCAATTCGACAGCTAAGCAGACTGAGGCTTAGCTCTTTGCGGCTAAGTGCCCACCTGGCTGTCGGTTGACAGAGGCACCGGCATGAAACGGGACGGCGAGACACATCGGCGGAGGCTGCAGGCGTGGCTCGAACCCCAAAAATTCCGAGCATGACATGCAGGCCACCGCCGCGTGGCAGCCATCTTATTTTTGTAATGTTCGGCTCAAGCGTCTTTCTTCGGCTTGTTGTAGTACCAACGGCGCAACTGACCGTAGGTAATCGGTTCGTACAGAGCGGGCTTGTCCGTGCTCTTGCACGGGGGCAGTACGTCCAGCACCGTGTCGTCGCTCGGGCCGAAGAACACCGGGATCGAATAGCGATCCACCGTGTTGGTGTTGATCACGCGATGCTTGGTGGAGAGGTATTCCTCGTTGGTCCAGCGAACGAGCGAATTTCCCGTGTTGACAAGCAAGCATCCGGGGCGCGGCTCCACCGCACGCCAGCGTCCCGACGGCATGCGGACGGCCAAGCCCGTCACGTTGTCCTGCGCCAAGAAAGTCATCATCGCGTTGTCGGTATGAGGTTGAATCCCGTACTGCCGATTGCCCGTCTGCGTTTGCGGCGGGTAGTGCAACAACGAGAGCTGGAGATGCGGGTTCGAGAACCAGCGATCGAAATAGTCCAGAGGCAGCTTCAACGAGATCGACCACAGCGGCAGAAAGCTACGGGCCAGCTTATCTATGGCGCGATGATACTTGTCCACGGCCTCTTTGAAGCCCGGGGAATTCTGCGGCCAGCGATTCTCATTGCCGCTGCCTTCGAGATGAACCGTGTATTGCTCGAGGATGTTCGGCTTGGCACCCGCAACCAGGCCAACGTTGTTTACCTTCAGCTGTTCCTTCGGAAAGCCGATATATCCCGACTTGAATCCTTCGCGGTCGCTGAAGGACACCTTCTCTTTCTCTTCGATCGGTAAGGCATGGAAGCGCTTCGATGCGGCAAAGACGTTGTCGATCACATCCTGCGGAATGCCGTGGTTCTTCAGGTAGAAAAAGCCGACGGTCATGGTGACTTCGCGCAACTTCGCCGCGACCGCTTCGCGCCCGCCGGGCGAGCCGTCCAGATACGGCCCGAAATCGATCGTGGGGATCTCCTCCGTCGAGTCCGGATTGTCGATGAGTGCGATGCTTGCTTCGTCGTCGACGACCTGACCGCGCGGATCGCGAGCTTTAGTGAGTTCCATAGGCGCTCCTAGTGAGCATTGACGGTGAGACTGCCGGGTTGGGGTTGGTCGAAATTTAGCACCGTCGTTCCCATAGTGGAAGAGCATTCGAAATCAACCTACTCTATCGCTTCTGGCCCGGCACGCATCCGTTCGCATATGAGAACACTCTAGCCGCGAGGCCGCGGCTCTGACGACGTCGCTGCATGGACGAATCCCCGACGGAATTCGGTGCCGCGCCTACCCCTTTGAACAACGGCGGAAATTGCAGTTCATGTTGAATCGACGAACATTCATATCGGCCCACGTCGCCGCGGTCGCGCCGTCAGCGAGCATCTCTCAGTCAAATTCGGAGTCACCCATGTCCATCAGCCTCGAGTTAGCCAATCGCATCATTGCTGAGTCTTTTAAGAAGGGCGCTGCGCTGGGCCTGAAACCTCTCACTGTTGCGGTCCTCGATTCTGGCGGTCATCTGATCTCGCTCCAGAGGCAGGATGCGTCATCGAATGCGCGGCCGCAGATCGCGATCGGCAAAGCGGCAGGAGCGCTTGCCCTGGGAGTCTCTTCCCGAAAGATCGCCGAGATGGCGCTTGAGCGTCCCGCCTTCATCGCAGCGGTCGGTCCGCTGGCAGCAGGCGGACTCATTCCTGCCGCCGGCGGTATCATCGTGGCCTCGGCTGACGGAAAGGTGCTTGGCGCCGTCGGAGTGACCGGCGACTTGTCAGATAACGACGAGCTTTGCGCGCTCGCCGGCATCGAGGGCGCGGGCCTGAAGAAGCGCGAGTGATGCGAGCCGATCGAGATTCCGCGGCCAGACGATGATAGTAATAAGGGCGCTGACTCGACTCACATGAGCTGCGACAGTCCTCGCGAGGCGTCAGTATCGATGGCAGCAGCAAGAGCGGAGAGCTCTTCGTCGCTGATCGCGAAAGATACTTCGAACTTGTCCGGCGTGCGCAGCGTCAGAATCAGCCGATCGTCGCCGGCGACCCGCTCTACTCGATACTCAGCGAGATCGTGCACCAGACGGAGAGTGGGATCGTTGAACTGATTTTGCAGCGCCCGACGAAGCATGCGGGGCAAGGTCATCATTAGCTCGTTAAGTGCCGTCGTCGGCAGCTCCATCGTAGCTGGCGCACCCGCGTGATCGCGAACGTGAAGTCGAACGTGAAGTCCGTCGGCACTGACACCATAAGTTGTCAGTGCCGACGCCCTGATTACGCTCATCCGGACTCCCGATGAATGTCAGAATGAAATTCGCATGGTCACTCCCACGATACGAGGATCGCTGGGCTGCCCCAGGACCAGGCCGGAGTTGCCGGTCTGGATCGTGAGCGCGGAGATGTAGTCTTTGTCGAACAAGTTGCGAGCGAACACATCGACTTCCCATCCGCTGGAAAATCGATACCCGACGCTAGCATTGGTGACGCCGTACCCAGCGATGCGCGTGTAGCGTGACGCGGAGGTGTCGCTGTTGTAGCTAGATCGAGCGCTCGAATCCACATGGACGAGAACATCGCCGGCGCTCAGCGGGAATTGGTAGTCGAATCCGAGCGACCCCGCCCACTCGGACAGCCCCGCGAGCTTCACTCCAGTGAGATCGCAGGCCACGGTGGCGGCGGTCTGCACCTCGAGCGGACATGGTCCGGCAGGATAGTCGGTGTTCTCGCCCTCGGCGTACGCGAGCGAAGCACGCACAGTGAAGCCTTCGAACAGCACGGCGCCAATGTCCGCCTCGACGCCCTGCACGCGGACCTCCGGGACATTGGCAGGATACGAACGAATGGCCGCCGTCTCCAAACTGGAAACAATGTTCGCTTGATAGTCCTCGACCACCGTCCGATAGGCCGCAAGATTCAAGATCGCCCGGCCATCGAGCAGCGTGGATTTGAAGCCGATTTCGTATGTAATGTTTTTTTCGTCTTCGATAACAGCGGTTGCAAGCGCCGGCTGATTCTGCGCGTCCAGCGGCAGTCCTGACATGTTCAGGCCGCCGGACTTGTAGCCATATGCAAAGCTCGCATAGGCAAGCAATCCATCCGTGACCTGATACGCGAGATTGGTGCGCCCGGAGAGGCTGCCGCCATCATCCTCGGCGGTGTAATTCTGGGGGCGGAAGATCGAAAGCTTGGCACGATTGAGTTCCGCGGCTACCGCGGGCGCGAGCCCGGTCAGATCCAGTCCGCCGAACACTTGTGTCGCATAGCGGCCTTCCTTGTCCTCTTCGGTGTAGCGCAGACCCAGTGTCGCGGTCAGACGCTCGGTGAACTTGTAGTTCACCTCACCAAATGCCGCGTAGCTCTTCATCTCGAAGGTCGAGTTACCGACTTGCCCATACCCATCCAGCAAGTTGCGCGGAATCGGCACTGTGAAGTTCGATTGATTGAGCAGCCAATACGCAGCTTCGGATCCGTAGATACTCGTGGGGCGGCCAGAGATTTCCTGCCGGAAGAAGTAGAGTCCGCCGACATAGCTCAGCGGTCCATCGCCCGTCGAGGCCAGACGAATCTCCTGACTGTATTGGTCCTGCCGCGAGGGGATCCTCTGAACCATCTGGATCGGAATACCGGTGTAGTCGCGGTCGTTCGCGACATCCCAATCCCAGTAACGCCAGGCAGTCACCGATGTGAGCATCGTCGCGCCCAAGTTCCAGTCGGCGATCAGAGAGATGCCGCCATCCTGCGTGTTGATGCGCAGATTGGCATCGATATCGGTCAAGCGGTCATAGACGTCCGTACTCGGCGGTGCGTAAGCCAGCCCAGCGGCTAACGCGGGAAATTGACGGGCGGCGCTGCGTTGGCTCTGACCGACTCGAAGGAAATTCTGCGTGCAACAGGCCGAATCGAGATCGGACACGTCGGCGATGAGACGCAGCCTGAGATCTTCAGTGGGCACGAACAGGAGCTGGCCCCGTACGGCATAGTTGTCGAGTTCGTTCAGATCCTTTCCGGTTCTGACATTGTGAATCAGACCGTCGCGCTGGGTGATCTGCGCCGAGATGCGCCCCGCCACGACGTCACCAACTAGCGGGCCGGATACGGCACCTTTGGCTTGCTTGAAGTCGTAGTCGCCAAAAGAGATTTCGCCATTGGCCTCCGGTTCAAAGGTGGGCTCACGGCTGATGATATGAATCGCGCCCGCCGTCGTGTTCTTGCCGAACAAAGTTCCCTGCGGACCGCGCAGCACCTCTACCCGCTCGATGTCAGTGAAATCGAACGACGCAGTCGCTGGGCGCCCGTGATAGACCTGGTCGACATAGAAACCGACACCGGGTTCGATACCATCGTTAGCGGCGCTGATGGAGAGCGTGTTCGAGCCCAGACCACGAATGGTGTACGCCGTGTTCCTTGGATTGGCAGAGTTGTAGTAGAGGGCTGGAACGAGCTGACTGAGCGACTGCGTATTCACCGTATATGAGCTATCCAGCAGATCGCCACTGATCGCTGAAATCGCTGCGGGAACAGCCTGCAGACTCTCCTCTCGGCGGCGAGCAGTCACCATCACTTCGTCGAGGACTCGCCCACCGCCAACGTCGACGCGGTGGCCATGTGTTGCCGACTCCTCGGCGGAAACCGCAGATGCCGACAACAGAGCCGACGCCGCGGCGAGCACAAAGTTGAAACGCACCAATCACTCCCAGGTGTTGTTTTCGATATGTTCACTGGAATATAGCGCGACCCGCAGCAACTCAGCAAGTCGTTTAGGAACATCGTTCCTATATCGGCATAGCGCGAAGCCAACAGTGAGGTATCGCGGCTGCGATGGGTTATGCGCCCGATTGGCTCCATGCGTTGCTGGCGTCCTGCCATCGCCGGGCTCAGCGAGTGACGTTGACGCTCTTCATCCAGTCATTCACCAGATTCATGGTCTGCCGCTCTTGGTCGGCTTGCATCGAAAAGCCTTGGCGCAGTTCAGCGCGCGGTGCGCGTCTGGCCAGAACGGCACGGCTGTTTCCGAGCCCATACCCACCATGTGTTATGAACGGGATCAGCGGCTTGTCCGAAAGATCGTGGGCGGAGAGAAACGATCGAATGACCGGCGGTGTTGTTTCTCCCCAGATCGGAAACCCGAGAAATACCGTGTCGTAGTTTGCGATCCTCGCTACGCTGGCGGCCAATGCGGGCTCGTGGTCGCTGTCGCGTTCTTGGCGCGCCTGCTCGACAGTCTCGAGATAATCCTCTGGATACGGCGTGGCCGGCTGGATCTCGAATAGATCCGCGTTGAGCGTCCGCCGAATCAGTCCGGCTACGACTCGCGTATTGCCGGAGCGTGAGAAATAGGCAACCAGCGTACGCGAAGACACACGCGCCTCGCCACCAACGGCGGTCAGGGAAGCCCCACCCAGCGAGATTCCGGCAAGTGCCGTCATCACAGCGCGTCGCGTCGGATCATTCGACGAAGCCATCTCGCATCTCCTGCTGTCTCAAATGAGCCAAGATTCATCACCGACGACTGTAGTCACGCAGACAGGACACGACTAGCCGGTGGGACTCGCTAAATCCTATAAGCAGACCTCATGAAAGTACTGCAGTTCGAAAGGGATCAACCGCGGAAACGTAGCGCCTCAACCAATAGAGTGAGAGCCGCCGAAGAATGCCGCCTGCTCGGATAGTAAAGGTGATATCCGGGAAACGGTGGGCACCAATCGTCCAACACACGAATCAACCGCCCATCGTCGATGTGTTTCAGCACTTGGTCTTCGGGCATGTAGGCGAGCCCCAGGCCTTGCAACACGGACGCGAGTCGAAGCGCCGCGTTGTTGAAGATCAACTGTCCCTCGACACGAACCTTCACTTCTCGCCCTGCTTTCTCCAGATCCCAGGGAAAGAGTCCTCCGTAGGTAGGTAGCCGGATACTTATGCAATTGTGAGCGGTGAGATCCTGCGGCGTCTTCGGGATGGGATAACGTTTGAAATACGACGGCGCCCCTACGACCGCCATACGCATGTCGGGACCGATACGAACTGCAATCATGTCCTTCGCCACCTGCTCGCCGAGACGCACGCCCGCGTCATAACGCTCAGCCACGATATCCACCAAACCAAAATCGACGACGATCTCGACTTTGATGTCTGGGTGCTTGGGAAGGATCTTCTTCAATGCCGGCTGAAGCACAGAGTGCGCAGCGTGCTCGCCCGCGGTAATACGAATCGCGCCGGCGGGCTTGTCCCTTAGTTCACTCAACGATGCCAGAGCCGTTTCTATTTCTTCAAACCGGGGTGCGATGGTTTGCAGCAATCGCTCCCCTGCCTCGGTAGGTGCGACGCTGCGAGTCGTGCGTATGAGCAAAGGCAATCCCAAGCGCCGTTCGAGCGTACGTATCGTCTGACTCAGCGCCGATTGCGACACCCCCAGCTTGGCTGCTGCCTTGGTAAAGCTACGTTCACGCGCAACGACGGTGAACGAGGCGAGATCATTGAAGTGTTCGTGCGGCATTGATTAGCTCAGCTAATGACTACATGCCGATTAGAGCATCTTATCGCGGCGAGGTGGGAGTTCTATATTCACTCCCCTGCAAGCGATTGGAGCGCCCTCCCCAAATGGCAGGGCGCCAGCTGCTGTGGCGGAAACTGCCGCCGAGGAGTCTCGATATGCGCACTCGCAAGCTTGGAAACCTTGAAGTCTCTGCCCTCGGCCTCGGCTGCATGAGCATGACCTGGGGCTATGGGCCACCGGCCGACAAGCAAGAGATGATCAAGCTCATCCGCGCCGCCAATGATCGTGGAATCACGTTCTTCGACACAGCTGAATCCTACGGGCCGTTCGTGAACGAGGCATTGGTCGGCGAAGCGCTCGAACCCATTCGCGACCAGGTCGTGATCGGCACGAAATTTGGCTTCGACATCGATCAACGGACCGGCACACGCAGCGGCAACACCAATAGCCGGCCAGAGCACATCAAAGCCGTCGCCGATGCCGCGCTGAAACGACTGCGGACCGATCGTATCGATCTCTTCTACCAGCATCGGGTCGATCCATTGGTGCCGATCGAGGACGTCGCGGGTGCCGTCAAGGATTTGATTGCGGCCGGCAAGGTGAAGCACTTTGGCCTGTCGGAGCCAGGGATACAAACCATCCGTCGCGCCCATGCAGTGCAACCCATCACCGCGGTGCAGAGCGAATACTCTCTGTTCTGGAGAGGCCCGGAGGTGGGACTCCTGGATGTGCTGGAAGAGCTCGGCATTGGACTGGTGCCCTTCAGTCCGCTGGGCGCCGGGTTTCTAACCGGCAAGATCGATTCGAACACGAAGTTCGACGCGAACGATTTTCGCAACCAGGTACCGCGTTTCTCCCCCGAGGCGCGCAAGGCCAACGAAACGCTCGTAGAAATGGTGAAGAACATTGCAACTCGCAAAAGAGCAACCCCGGCCCAAGTCGCTCTCGCCTGGCTGCTCGCGCAAAAGCCTTGGATCGTACCGATTCCCGGCACTACCAAACTGCACCGGGTGGAAGAGAACATCGGCGCCGCCGAGCTCGAACTCACCGCAGAGGAGCTTCGCGAGATTCGTGCGACGCTGGCAAACATTCAGATCCAGGGTGAGAGATTGCCGGAGGCGGCGCTGAAGATGACCGGCCTGTAGATTCTCACCTGACCTGTTACTTCGACTCACCGCCACATGCCGATCAAACACCTCCCCCAACTTGCGACCTAACGACAGCACGATAATGAGCATGAACTTGCAAACTCAGCGCTTGTGGAAGTTTTTCCGGACTGCGATGTGGTGTGGTGCCGGCGTTGCAGCCGTTCTGGGAACCACCCCGGTGCGGGCTCAGGCTCTCCAGGATGTGCAGACCGCGAGCGCACCGCTGGTGCTGAAAGCACAAGGCAGCTTCTACATCGGTGGCGAGAAGGTTGAACAAACTCAAGGCGAGCTTGGCAACCTCGGCCCCGGAGGACACATCACCGTCAATCAGATGTATGTGCGCTATATGGTGCCCCAGAATGATCGTAGTCCTCCGGTCGTGATGATTCACGGCGCGACGCTGACCGGCAAGACATGGGAGACCACACCGGACGGTCGGATGGGGTGGGACGAGTACTTCGTGCGCAAGGGCCATCCAGTGTATGTACCGGATCAGGTTGGCCGCGGGCGATCCGGCTTCAATCAGGCAATCTTCAACAATGCACGTGCTGGCTCGACTCCTCCCGCCAATCAACCTGAGTTTCTGCGCTTCAGCGACGAGGCCGTCTGGCCCAATTTCCGCTTCGGAACGAAAGCCGGGGCGCCATTTCCGGACACTCAGTTTCCAATAGCCGCTGTCGATGAGTTGGCGAAGCAGGCCGTGCCGGATTTGAATCGAGGACTTCCCACGCCCACACCCACGATCAAAGCGCTCTCCGAACTCGCCACTCAACTGAAGGGTACGGTCTTGATGAGCCACTCACAATCCGGATCGTTTCCTCTGGCGGCGGCGTTGCTCAACCCTGCCGTGACCAAAGCAATGGTACTCGTCGAGCCTGGTGCCTGCCCCGCCAACTACACCGATGACCAGATCAAGGCGCTGTCGACCGTGCCGCTTTTGGTCGTCTTCGGCGATCATCGCACCAACCCCACCGGCATGCCCTCGCTACCGACGTGGCAGCAGCGCTTTGAAGGCTGCCAGGCACTCATCGGTCGTCTGAAAGCGGCCGGCGGCCAAGCGCAAATGTTGGACCCGGCCGAGCGCGGCATTCGCGGCAACACGCACATGATCATGCAGGACAAGAACAGCCTTCAGATCGCCGATTTCATCCTGCAATGGCTCGATGAGCATGCCGGCAAACCCAGTGCGAGAAGCAAATGATGCAGGTTACGGCTCAACATCGTGAAGTAAGCGGCGGCAAGAGCGTCAGAACTTGGCTGCTTGCCGCGATCCGGCAAGTGGCCCTCATGTCGTTCGCTCTATTCACGAGCACGAGCCAAGCGAAGACCGAGGCGCTGAGCGACAGGCAGGCAAACATTGTCACCGTCGCCGCTTTCACCGCGAGCGGCGACATTCCCAAGTTGAGGACGGCCTTGAATGAAGCACTGGACGCGGGCCTCACCATCAACGAGATCAAGGAAATCCTGGTACAGATGTACGCGTACGCCGGGTTTCCTCGCAGCCTGAACGGTATCAATACGTTTGAGCAGGTCCTGCAACAACGCCAACTGCAGGGAAAGAAAGATCCGGTGGGCGCGGCGCCGAATCCGCTGCCTGCGGACAAGAGCAGCCTCGAACTCGGAACCGAGATTCGTACACAACTTACCGGCAGTACCACCCCTGCCGGCTATGCCAAATTCGTTCCGGTGATCGATGAGTTCCTGCGTTCCCATCTGTTCGGAGATATTTTCGGCCGCGACAATCTCGATTTTCAGAGCCGGGAAATCGCGACTATCTCGGCACTGGCGGCACTCCAAGGCGTCGAGTCCCAGCTGCGAAGTCACTTCAACGTTGGACTGAATGTAGGATTGAGCGAGGCGCAGCTCCGAAATATCCTTTCCGTGATCGCCGCGGACGTCGACAAACAGCAAGCGGACAAGGCGTCCCGGCTGCTCGAGGATACGCTGCGAACCCGCGCCGCGAAACCCGCCCCGCGTGACACGACGACGAACAGCGCGCCACAAAAAGCATCGACGGTGCGTATCACACGAAGCACTGACATTCAGGCGCAGCCTACGCCCGCCGATCGATTCACAGGCTCCGCCAGGCTGCAACGCCTGTCCGCGCCTATGGAACCTGCGCGCGTTTCGGCGGGGTCCGTCACATTCGAGCCCGGTGCCCGCACGGCGTGGCATACGCATCCCCTAGGCCAGACGTTGATCGTGACATCGGGTACCGGCTGGGTGCAGCAATGGGGCGGACCTGTTCAGGAGATGCGCGAAGGCGATGTCGTCCAGATCCCTGCCGGCGTGAAGCATTGGCATGGTGCGACCAGTACGACGCCGATGACACATATCGCCATCCAGGAACATGCCGGCGGCCAAACGGTGGAGTGGCTCGAGAAGGTCAGCGATTCGCAGTATCTTGGCGCGCCGGGCCGTTGACCGCACGCGCCCTTGAAGTCAGAGGGTCCTCGCGTAGAAGGCCGTCAGTTTTTCCATCGCCAGGTTCACATACTGCGGCACCCAGTAGGTTTCGATATGCGTGGCGCCATCGATCTTGAACAGCTCCTTGTCCTTCGTTCCAGTGGCTTTGGCAAACGCATCCTCGCTCATGTACAGACTGTCCGCCTTGCTACCTGCCATCATCAGCAAGGGCTTGTCGATCAATTCGATCTGGTCGGTAGCGTCGAAGCTCATCAGGTCCAGCAAGCTGCTCATGGTGTACTTGAAGGTCGCGTTGGGATGCGCGTGCGTTTTCCAGTAGTACTCGTACCCTTGCCGATATAGATCGAACGGCAATCTGGCAATCTGCTCATCCGTCAGGTTGGCATCGCCGGCATAGAGTACTTCTCCCCCGGCCGATTCCTGGGCGCGGGCCGCGGAAGCCTGCTGCAGACGTTGCTGGATCGTGTCCAGTTGCGAATCCATGTAGCCATTGCGTCGGACTCGCCCGGAATTGAACATGCTCAAGGTCGCGATCGCGTTGAAGCGCTTGTCGGATTGCGCAGCCTTCAGTGAGTAGCCGCCTCCCCCGCAGATGCCAAACAACCCCAATCGAGCGCTATCGACCCCGGGATAACGGGTGATGAAATCCGCCATGCCATGAATATCCTCAATGCGATAGGCTGGCTTGTCCACGTTCCGCGGCTCACCGCCACTCGCACCTTGGTAAGCCGCGTCCGCAGTAATCGTGATGTAGCCCTGTTCCGCCAGGCGTTGGGCATACAGACCCGCGACCTGCTCCTTCACGCCGCCGTTCGGGTGAGCAACGACAACTGTCGGATATTTCTTCGCAGGATCGTAACTCGCAGGGGTATAAACGTTTGCCCGGATTTCCAGACCGTTGAGTTTGTACGTAACGGGATGGATATTGACGTGGCCCGAAACGTTTTCAACGATGGCGCCATCGTAGACCAGAGTAAATGGATTCTTCTTGTAGTCCGCCGCGCCGGCTTGCCCCGCGGTAATCGCAAGCAGCGCAGCCACGACGGTAGGTCTTGAATTGGACGGTTTCATGGGCATGTTCCTCAACGCGATCATCACTACCAATGGTAGGCGCAAAGCCGTTGGGGATTAAGCTCGCGATTGCGCATGCCCTTATAGGTACAACTTATAGATTCCGTGTGCCCACTGCGACTTGGTGCATGCTCACCGGGCGCGGCCTGCAAAAAAAGGTGGCACCGGAGCGACGATTGCCATTCATGAGCTCTCTTAGTACATAGACCCTGCTCCGCTTTGCCGTATCTAGAAAGTGATGACGATCTTGCCGAAGTGCTTGCCGGCCTCCATATAGCCAAGCGCCCTCTTCAGGTCGGCAAACGGGAAAGTACTGTCGATCACCGGCATCTGGCGATGCATGTCGATCGCGCGCATCAAATCCGAATTCATTTGGCGCGAGCCGACAGCGATAGGGGTAACCTCCACGCCGCGCTCCGCACGCCTGACCCGGGTGAAGCCACCGCTGAGGTTGCCGATCGAGGCGATCCGCCCGCCGTCCTTGGTGGCGCGGATCGATTGCTGGATCGTTCCATCGCCACCGACTTCGAGCACGTGATCGACGCCACGGCCACCGGTCAGACGGAGAACCGCCTCGTCCCAATTTGGCGATGTCATTGGTTACGCAAAAATCCTCTGTGGTCCGCAAATTCTCGATTGGGCCTGTGCGCGGGCGGCCAATACACTTCAAGCGCGCATTAGCGAGTACTCGTGGTGCAATCCATCGAGTATTGGGTTGGCCTGAACCAAACGAAAATCATCGAGCCGATGCCGCGACTTCGACAACGGCACGGTCGAGTTCGCGAGAGGGTCGGGAACCCCTGGGCCCAAGGCTGAGTGAGGACGTCCGCGATTGCAATGCGCCACCCACGATTTCAGCGTCTGACGTAGATGCGCTTCCGAGAGCGGAATGAGCCAGTCCAAACACTCCCGGCGAAGGGTTCCCAGAACGCGTTCACAGAGGGCGTTCGCTTTTGGACTTCTCGGTGGACTCTTCAATACGCGCGGCTCCAACCGCCGGATGGACTCATCCACCTCGGCCGAGAAGATGCTGTCGCGATCGTGCAGCAGGTATTTGTATCCCTCCTCGTATCCCACCGCACCGGGTCGCCAGGAGCGGTCACCCGCTCCTGGCTCCCACAGAACGTAGCGTGCAGATTTCCCGCACTACGCTCGTCAGAAGGCGATGTGGATTTCACAGCACAGCGCATGCTTGCATCTCCTGATAAGTCAGGTAGATCTTCGGACGCCGTAACGGAAACAAGTCTCTCAACCGATGAAAGACATCCCACGTGATCTTCGCAGCCCAACTCCGACTGCAGAGCATCTTGTGCCAGTACCGCTCCACAAAGCGATAGACCTTGTGAAGGGATCGCCAGTTGCCGGCTAATCCGTAATACGCGTAGTGGCCACGAAGAGATTGGTTGAGCCGACCGACCTGATCCTTAAGCGACCAGTGCCGGATGTCACGCATAAGCTCCTTGAGGTTCACCAAAGTGCGGCGAAGTCGAGACTTCTCCGTCTTTCGGCCAACCTTGTAGTTGCCGTTGCGATTATGCGTGCCGTAATGGGTAAAACCCAAGAAGGAAAACGTCTCGGGACGCTTGCCCTGCACGCGAGCTGCCTGCTGCGCAAATCGCCCAAACTGGATCAGCTTGGTCTTGCTCGGCTCCAAAGCTAGCGCATACTTGTTCAGCCGCTTGCTCAGAACCGCATGGACTCGATCGGCGTCTTCCTTGAACTGGAAGCAAATTACGAAGTCATCAATGTACCTCACCAGACAAGCCTCGCCTCGTAACCGAGGTCTGACTTGTTTTTCAAACCAAAGGTCTAGAACCCGATGCAGGTACAGATTACTTAGCAACACACTGATCGAACCACCTTGCGGCGTGCCTTGCTCGTTCGGCGTCAACTCACCCTTCTCCAAGATGCCGGCCTTCAGCCAGCGTCGAACCAGACAAATGATTCGTGGATCTCCGACTCGTTCTTCGAGAAAGCGGAGTAGACATCCGTGGTCTAAACTCCCGAAGAAGTTCTTCAAATCCGCATCGAGCACGCAGCCGATCGCCGGCACCCCCGCGAGTATTTCACCCAGGGTCGCCAACGCATGGTGCGCACCCAGTCTGGGGCGACCTCCGAACGAACATCGCAAGAACTCCTGTTCGTAGATCGCACTCAAGACTGCAGCTACGCTGCGCTGTAGCGCTCTGTCGGCCACACACGGAATTCCCAGCGGCCGCTTCTCTTTCTTTCCGGGCTTCGGTATGAACACCCGTAGGATCGGCGGCGGTCGGTACCTCCGTTCATAGATCGCACAGAGCATCTCCGGCGCCCATTGCTTGAAGGTCTCCTTCGCTTCCTCCACCGTCTGCCCATCACTACCCGGCGCAGAGTCCTTGGGAATGTGACAAAGACTTTCCCATAGAAGCTCCTCCGTCACGTGATGCGCGAGCGAGGTGAATTTCAGCTTCCCGTCTTCCCGAGCTTTCGCTGCTATGCGTTCTAGTCCCGTTGTCATGACTGGATGCTCCACTCGTTGCATAGTGGTCCGTTCCCCCCATTGAATGAGGCTCATGTTTCCCCAGAACACTTCGACTTCCGCCGGCCGCTTCCCCGTGTAGTGGGCTCTCCCCACCGCAGAGTACTATCAGCCAGTCTGACTGCCTGTGAGCCATCAGATCGTCCTCGCTTTGCGGGCTCGTTCGACCTTACAAGCTCCACCTGAACTCACAGGCTCTCCCTTGTTCCCAACAAGTCCTTTGCATACATGCCGTGGATACGAACCCCGGAAGCAACATCCGGCTCTCGCCACTGACGAGCCGTGCGCGTTTCTGCCTTCCCCTTTGAGAGAGAGGGTCGGCTGCTTCGATCGATCAATTTCGAGGTTAACTCTTCCGTTCACTTTCGTTCCGGCCTGCACACTTTCTGTCTACGCTTCGCAGTCGGTGTTACCCCCGCCCACGCAAGACTCGATACGTGGCTGCTGGCTAGGCTTTGCCACGGTGGCCATCTCAGGCCACTGAACCTGTTGCGCTTCAAGGCGCAACTCTCGCAGCTGCTGCCGCGTCCATTGCGCGGTCGGATACGCTGTCACGTTAAAATGAATCAGTCGACGGCTATGATGTTCGATGACGACGAGCACGTACAGGACTCGGAACGTGCTGGTCACCGCGACACAGAAATCACACGCGATGATGGCTCGTGCGTGATTGCGCAGGAAGGTTGACCATCGTTGATCTCCGCGCGGCCGGCTGGCGCGGGTCGCGGCATGTACTTGGCCATCGTGCGTGGCGACACTTGAAGACCAAGCTTCAACAGCAATTCGTTCGCGATGCGCTCTTGACCCGGATCAGCGTTTCAGGCCGAACGACGATCAATGCAGATCGCCAATCGAACCAGCGCGACAGGAACGTCAGTGTCACTCGGGTCGCCGCATCGACCCGTTTTGGCTTGATACCGCGTTCCCGATACAGCGCCAGCTGGCGACGTAGAAACAGATTCTCCGCCTCTAACGACTCGAGCGGTCGAAGCAAGAGCCCGCACCACTGGAGCAGGTCCCAGGCCAGACTGGCGATCATGCGTAACGCGCTTACCACGCCCGAATCATGCCATAGTCACGCAAGCTGGCCACTCCCGAGAGCACGATCGAATTGTTGCGGACCACAGTCCCCGCCTGGAGCACATCGTAAGAGCTGAACTCGCCGCGCTTGGCCGCGGCACTCGGCACAATCACCGTCGCCAATAAAATCCGGTGAACGGCTTGTGCCGCGGCCAGACCTCATCCATGGTCCGAGCGTCCCACACCACGCCGTCCTTCATCACGTAACGCACCTCTTTGCTGTTGCGGATGTCGGCCAGCGGGTTCTGATCCAGTACGACGAGGTCTGCAATCTTGCCGACCTCCAACGAGCCGATGTCCTCGTCCAGACCGAGCGCTTCGGCGGCGGTCAGCGTCGCGGCGCGCAGAGTTTCCAGTGGCGAGAGACCGCCCATGGCCATGGCCCAAAGTTCCCAATGCGCGCCCAGTCCCTGTCGATTGCCATGAGCGCCGAGCGCAATCTTGCCTCCTTCGTGCGCCACCCGCGCGGTGCTCTCCGCTAGGCGCATGAAGAAGAAATCTTCATCGGGCCGCAGCTCCCGATGGCGTGCGTTGACGGCGATTTCTTCATAGGGAGTAAAGCGCAGCAGCTGCGCATCCCGGAACACGTCGCTATGCTGAAGGAAATAATCTTCGGCGGAGCCGTTCGGCCCGACGATCAACGTCGGCACGTAATACGTCCCGGTGGCCGTGATCAGCGAACGCACGTCGGCGTAGAGATGGTCTGTCTTGATGGCGTGTTCCAGCGTCGAATAACCGTCCATCAGCAGCGTCAGGTCGAACGCGATTTTCTGCGCGCCCTCCGGAATGATGGGCATCCCCTGCTCCCGCGCGGCCTGTACCAGCCATTGCCGCTGGTCGCGGCGGGGTAACGTGTACTGTTTGATCGAAGTGGCCCCGAGTTTCTTCAGACGTCGCACCTGCATGCGCGCATCGTCGAGATCCCGCACGGATCGCGAGAACGCAGTCTGGGCAAAGTAAATCGGCTGGCCGCTGCTATACACGCGCGGCCCGATCGAGCGGCCCATCTCGATCATTTCCGCTTGAGTGAAAACGGACTGCGAACGCGCCGACGGATCGCGCACGGTGGTCACGCCGTAGGCCAGTTGCGCCACATAGCCCCAATCGTTTTCGACGAAGATCTCGGCGTTACGATTTTCACGGTAGTGTGCGTGGGCATCGATCAACCCCGGCAGGATCGTCTTGCCCGTCACGTCGATGACTTTGGCCATCGGCGCGGCGATTGCTCCGCTTGGCGCGACTGCCTTGATTCGATTGTTATCGACCAAAATGTCGCCGCTTTCGATCACGCCCTGTGTACCCATCGAGATGATGCGCGCGCCTTTCAACAGCAACTGGCCTTTTGCACCGGCTCGGGGCTCGCTGAGTGAAACCGCCGTGCGCGCAGGCTTTTCGCCCTGCCGCTGTATGACATCCAGAGGCATGCGGAAATATTCCGGCCCCCAACCCCAGGTCACGGCGGACCCGTCATGAGTCCAGTTGACGAAATATCCGCCCTCTTCGCTCAACTTGACCGCTGGCGCGGCAGCGGCATCGGACAGCGGTTTGAGATAGACCTCGAACTGTTCGGTGAACGCCACCCACTTGCCATCCGGCGAGGGCATCAGATCGTCGGCAAAATCGAATCGCATCAGCGCACGTCGCTCGGAGCCATCCAGGCGAATCGAGAACAACGTCGTGGGTTGACGCTTCACCGGGGTTTCGGAGAAGTAGATGCGCTCGCCGCGCCCGTCGAAGCTCGGTCGCATCTCCTGGCGCCGATCGCCGCGCGAGCGAACTGCTACGACAAAATGCGTCGGACCGCTGGAGCTCGTCGCCAGCCAGCGCACGCTCTTGAGCATGTTTTCTTCGAGATTGGCTTCGCCGCGCAACTCGCCGCCCGAACTCTGCAGGAACACCAGCTTGCTGCCGTCGGGCGACCAGGCGAGATGCTCGTAGTGGCCCGCCTGTTGTGTGAGGCGGATCGGCCGGTCATCGACTGTCGAAGTCTTATAGATGTGCGCGCCTTCTCGATCCGACCACGCGACGTAAGCAAGCCAGCGGCCATCCGGTGAAACCGCCGGCGAGTATTCCAGGCCCGGGCCGTCGCCGATGGGTCGAGCCACGGCCGTTGCAACGTCGTAGCGATAGTTCCTGCCGGCGGCGCTGAAATACAAGGCTTTACGATCCGGGCTCTCGTGCGTCCAACGCAGCAACTTGAGCCGCACCGGTCCATCATCGATCCGAGACTTCACCGCAAGTCTCTGCTGGATCTGCTGCTCGAAGCGCGCGCTGAACGGTATCACCGTCGACGCGGCGCGCTTGAGATCGTAGCGCCGTATCTTGCCGCGCGCCGCATAGAGAATGGCCGAGCTGTCCGGCGTGAATGTATATCCCGGCAGCATATCCACATCGCGCAACGGATTGCCTTGCTGATCCCAATCGAGCGCGACGTCGAGCTCTCTCTCCGCGCCGGTCGCCAGGTCGCGCAAGACCATGCGCTGCCGAGGCTCCGTATCGAAGCGACGAGCAAACGCGAGCCAGCGGCCGTCGGGACTCAGCGCGGGCCGCACCGCCCCACCATAGCCCTGAGCCAATGGCTCACTCACCCCACCGCCAGGGCTCAACCGCTCAATGCTTGCACCACCCTCGCCACGGGTGCGATTGAAATAGATCCAGCGACCATCGGGCGATACAGCCGCACCGAGTGCGTCCTTCTCCTTATCGACGAGTTTGGTCGCGGCGCCGTCGAGCCCGAGCAAATACAGATCGAAAGCAGTGTTGGCCTGCCAATCGCCGTGACGACTCGCGACGATTCTCTTGCCATCCGGCATCCATTCGGGCGAAGCAAAGGTCGCACTGGCGTCGTTCGTCACCGCGCGCGGATTCTGGCCATCGACTTGGATCGTCCAGACCTGGTTGCCGCCATCGCGATCGGAGATGAAAACGATGCGCCGGCCATCGGGCGAGAAACGCGGCTGCATGTCGAACGCGGGGCCGCGAGTGATGCGCTTTGCTTCGCCACCGGCGATGGGCAGCGTGTACAGATCGCCAAGCAAATCGAATACCAACGTCGCACCGTCGGGCGAGACGTCGAGCGACATCCACGTGGCTTCATCGAGCGTGATGTCGAAGTTCATGGTCGGGCCGTGCGCAGCTTCCACGGACCATGGCTGCGCAGCTTGGGCGCTCGCCATGAGCATGGCTGCCAAGCACGCTGCCTGCCATACATTGACGCGTCTCATCCTCTCTCCAGCCGCGAGCTTCAGGCCACGAGCATATTGAACAGATTGGTCGCCGTGAAATTCAGTACCGCCCAGATGGTAATCAGCAGTGCCAGCTCCACCAGTACAGGCATACGCTCGCGCTTCGCGGTGCTCATCGCCATGTGCAGTACCCCGTACGCCAGCGGGATCAGGAAAAAGTTGTTGGCGTTGGCACCCTTCAGAATGAAGTCCAGCGTGCGCAGATCGACCAGGATGAACAGCAGCCATAGCAGCGGGAAGCCGACCTGCAGGTAACGCGACAGCTTGGCGTCGTCCGCACGCTGATCCAGCACTCCGACCTGGTGCAGAAAGTCCACGGTGATTCGCCCGGCCGACGCGGCACACACCAGCAGCGAGGAGAACAGCGTGCAGAACGCGCCGAACATGAACAACGCATAGGCCCAGCCGCCGAACGTCTCGGTGAAAATCATCGAGACCTGCTCCACCACTCGCATGCCTTCAGGAAGAACCTTCAGACGCGCCAGCACCGACGCGCCGAGAAGGTAGTAAGCGCACGTCACCGCCAACGCCACCCCTGTACACACCAACGCATCGGTAGTCAGCACTCGCATCCAGCCGCGATAACGATCGCGCCACTCGGGAGTGTCTTCGCGCGGTCCAACGAACTGCGGATAGCCTTTTTCCTTGATCCAGTACGGATACATGAACAGTTCCACCGCGGTGGTGCCGACCGCACCCATCAGCGCCAACGCCACGAAGGCGCCGCTCTCCGGCATGGCGAAGCGAAACCCTGAAGCCAGCTCTGCCGCACTGATGGCGTACTGCGTGCCAGAGAGCATCAACAAACAACCGACGACGATCAGGCTGAACACAGCCACCATCACCATGACCATCGTTTCGAGATCCCTGTACAGGCCCCGCCACAACAGCAGCACCATGAGCAGGAAAGCGGCGACAGCCCACACGTACTCGGAAACCGCAGGTACGACCACAACCATCAACCCCGCGATGGAGCCGAGAATGCCGATCAGAGTCAGCGTCACCGAAAAGTAACCGACGATGCACAACCAAACGAGCCAGGACGTGCCGCGCAGACGCCAGCCCGGCATCAGATCCAAGAGTTGAATGGTGGTACGGTTGTGCAGGATGCACTGGCGCCCGAGCTCGAGCTGGATGAAAAATTTGGCGAAGCAGGCGAAGACCACCGCCCATAGCAGCTCGAAGCCGAGTTCAGCGCCGACGCGCGGCGCCACCAGCAACTCTCCCGCGCCTACTACCGATCCCGCCACGACGACGCCGGGACCGATGTTTCGCAACAGACCGCCCAGCGTTCTGGGCGGCTCGCGCACGCCGCCTGCATCTAACATGGTCATCTCGCGCCCCGCGCCAGCATGGCAGCGAAGAACTCTTTAACCGGTTCGAGAACGTAGTAGCCGCGATGTGCAACTCCGGGCACGACATCGTGACGCACGCTGATTCCAGCGCGCTCCAGACTGGCGCGCAGCGAGGCAATGCGGTCGAGCCGGGTGCGGCCGGCATCATTGACGCCTTCCATCCACAGCCGACTGCCAGGCTCGATCGTGATCTCCCAAGTTTCGGTATCCTCGGCGCCGATGACGGTCTGCACGGCAACCTCGCGCATCGACGGATAGTCCAGCCGCACTCCGAACTGCTGCTCGAAGTCCCGCACGCCGCAGTGCCAGTCCTGGCCCTCATCGAGCAGCGTCACCATCCCAGGCGCGCCGATGGAAACCCCCAGCAGCCGTCGCGGATGCAGATAAAAGAAACGATGCGCGAAATGCCCGCCGCCGGAAAATCCGTGCAGCAGGAAGCGCTCGGCATCGATGCCATAGCGCGCTTCGACCTCCTCGACCATGGACAGCAGCAGCAAGTCGTAGCGAATATCGTGGAACTTGATGAACTTGTAGTTGTTGAGCTCGCGCGGCTCGATGATGCCCACAGGAAACAACGGCGCCAGCACGATGCAGCGATGCTCCTCGGCGAACGCAGCGAACTTGCTGACATAAGCCTGCGGCATGCGTTCCGTGCCGTGAACCATCACCACCAGCGAGTAACTCGTCGCGGTCTCGAACGAGAAGTGCGTCGGCACGTAAAGGTAGTAACCGAAGCGCTGATCGGACTGGCACGCGTTATAGGCAGTCTCGCCGCGCTCGTAGTGGTTCAACGCCGGGCGTTCAACGTTGCTCATAGTTTCACCTTGCGCGTCTCCGGCATGGTCAGATAGACCAGCAGCGAGACGAATATGCAGGCCGCGACGTAGCCGTAGAACGCCTCTTCGTGGCCCAGATTCTTCAGCCACAGCGCGACATACTCGGCACTGCCGCCAAAGATGGAAACGGCGATCGCATAGGGTAGCGCGACGCCTAGCGCGCGGATCTCGACCGGAAACAGCTCGGCCTTCACCACAGCATTGATCGATGTGTAGCCCGAGATGACGGTCAGCATGCCGACGATCAGCAGAAAGGCGCTCAACGGCGAGCTCGTCGTCGCAAGCGTCGATAACGCCGGCACTGTCAGCAACGTGCCCAGCACGCCGAACCCAATCAGCAACGGCCGACGTCCAATGCGGTCGGAAAGTGCGCCGAACATCGGCTGCAGGCACATGAACACGAACAGCGCCGCCGCCAGGATCAGCGTCGATTGTTCTTTGCTCATGCCCGAGGTGTTCACCAGAAACTTCTGCGTATAGGTGGTGAACGTATAGAACGCCAGGGTGCCACCCATGGTGAGCCCGATGACGATCGCGATCTGCCGTGGATACCCCAGCAGCGTGCGCAGTACACTCACATCCGGGGCTCGCGGCTTGGCGTGCGTAAAGGACTCCGTCTCGACCAGGTTGCGGCGGATATAAAGCGCTACCAGTGCACAGGCCGCGCCAATGACGAACGGAATGCGCCAACCCCAATCGTTCAACTGCTCCGGCGTCAGCAACACGAATTGCAGCAGCATCAGCGTGCCCAGCGCGAGCAACTGGCCCATGATCAGAGTCACGTACTGGAAGCTCGAGTAGAACCCTCGTCGATTCGACGAGGCCACTTCGGATAGATACGTTGCGCTGGCGCCATATTCGCCCCCGACACTGAGCCCCTGGAGCAGCCGCGCGATCACCAGGATGACAGGAGCCGCGACGCCGATCGTTTCATACTTGGGCGTGAGCGCGATGATCAACGATCCGGCACACATGATCATGACGGACAACGTGAGCGCCTCCTTGCGTCCATAACGATCTGCATAACTGCCCATCAGCCAGCCGCCGAGCGGTCGCACCAGAAAGCCGATACCGAAGATGGCCGCAGTGTTCAGCAACTGCGCGGTACGGTTCGAACCGGGAAAGAACGAGTCCGCGAAGTAGAGCGACATCGCGGCGTAGGTATACCAGTCGTACCACTCGACCAGATTCCCGGACGACGCGCCGAGAATCGACCGGATCGTGCTGCTGCGCTCGCCGGCGGGCGCCGTTGCGGATACGGCTTGTGATTGCGCCGACATGGGTTACCTGGGAATCAGCGGCAGTGTCACGTGCGACGGATAACGCTTGTTGTGATAGATGGTCTGCGTCGCCGGCTGCGTGCTCGTGTCGGTGCCGAACGGCTTGCCGGTGTTGGGATTGCGATCGAAGCGTGGGAAATTGCTGCTCGACACATCGATGCGGATGCGATGACCCTTCTTGAAGACATTGCTGGTCGCCCACAGGTCGATGGTGTATTCGTTCACCGCGCCCGGCTCGATCAAGCTCTCCTGCTCGAAGGACTTGCGATACCGAGCGCGAATGATGCCGTCGGCCAGGTTGTACGCCTTGCCGTCAGGATGTACGTCGAGCAGCTTGGCGGTGAAATCGGTGTCGCGCGCGGTGGACGCGGCATAGAGCGTCACCAGGATGGGGCCGGTCACTTCCAGCTCTTTGTCCAGCGGCGCGGTAACAAACATCAGCACATCGTCGCGGCCGTCGAGCGCCGACTGATCGAATGGTCCTGCCGGCAATGGCTTGAACATCAAGTTGCCGCCGATGGTCGGCACCGGGTTTTCCGGATCGTAGACATAATTGTCCGTCGGCTCGCTAGCACCGGGCGCTGCTCGTTCCAAACGACCGTTACCGTCGCGACCGTTCGCCTTGCCCGCGCTGCGCAGGTAGAACTTCGTGTACTGCGTACGAGCCAGCGGCCACTCCTGCTCGTCGCGCCAGCGATTCTCACCCATGACGAACAGCCGCACGGGCGCCTCGCTCGTCACGCCGGTGTTCTCACCCTTGAGCCAGTAATCGAACCAACGCTGGTGCAGGGTTTCGAACTTGACCACGGAGTCGGCGCCGAAATCCAGGTCGCCCAGCTTCTGCGTGGGAAATTCGGCGTGCGGCCACGGGCCGATGATGAGCTTCTGATTCTTGCGGGCACGCTCACTGCGCGCCTTGGTGCGCATATCTGCAAAACTCGTGAGATTGCCGCGCAGGAACACGTCGTACCAGCCCGCGATGCTGTACGCCGGCACATCCATCTCACTGGCGCGCGACTCCACGTCCAGCGCCTTCCAGAAAGAATCGTAACTCGGGTGCGCGATCCAATCGCGCCAGTGCGGCATGTCACGACCCAGCGCACGATCCATGGTGGTAAGCGGCAGATGCCGGAGCACTCGATTCCAATCGTAGTTGCGTGTCTGGTTGGTGTGGCCCGCCATGAGTGCAGCCCAGTCGATGCGTGACGACAGCGACAGCGCGCCGCCCGGATATGCGACGTCTTTGTAGTAGTTGTATGGAGTCATTCGCGGCGCGATGGCGACCAGCGCGGGCGCCCGCAAATGCGCGCTCAACCATTGTGCCGAGGCGAGATAGGAACCGCCAAGCATGCCCACCTTGCCGCTCGACCAGGGCTGCGACCCCGCCCACTGCTGAGCGTCGTAGCCGTCCGCCACCTCTGAAGAGTACGTATAGAAGCTGCCTTCCGAGTCGTATCGACCGCGCACATCCTGATGCAGGAACACGTAACCGCGCTTGGCCCATGCATGACCTTCAGCGACCGAGTTGTCATCGGAGCCGTTGTCGTACGGATCGCGGGTGAGAATCACCGGATACTTGCCCTCGGCGGCGGGGCGATAAACATCGGTTGCGAGACGCACGCCGTCGCGCATAGGCACCATCACGTTGTGCTCGACGATGACGGCGCTGCCATCGTACGGGCTCACCTCTTCGCGCGCGGCACTGGGAGCGGTGAACGCCAGCATTGCAACCAGCGACGCCAGTGCTGCGCATAGAAATTTCGGCATGCTCGACCTCTCGAAGTGATTGGCTGTTACGGTTCGCGGACCTGGACCAAGCGATTCATCCACTGCGCGGGCCTCAACTTCTCGACGCGCTGCTGAACGCGCCCATGCGAGGTGAGATACGTCACCTCAACCGTCACCCGCTTGGCATCGACCAACACAAAGCGCACTGGCAGCGCACTCTGCGCACCGTAGCCATCACCGCTGGAAACAAGCTGCGCGCCAAGCAGGCGACCTGCGTCATTGAACACTCGCACCTCGGCCCCGACTCGTGCAGCGCGACCGCGCCGGTCGAGCACTGCCACTCGCATGGAACGGTCGCGCGCTCGTCGATTGAGCTCATTGCGAAACACCGGCGCGCCGGCATCCGCCGAATAGCCTTGAGTCAACGAAACATCGAGATCGCCGTCGTTGTCGTAGTCCGCCCACTGCACGCCGTGATCCGCGGCATTGATGAGGTCGTCTTGTTCGAGGACACTCACGAACTTGCCGGCGTCGTTGCGAAACAAGTGCGACGCGGGCCGCGAGACTTCGCCCTCCTTGTGATAATCGGTGACATACAGATCCAGGTCGCCGTCGTTGTCATAGTCGCCCCAGCTCGCGGCCACCGCGTGCCCGTCGACGACGATGCCCACGTCCATAGCCACGTCTTTGAAAACTCCGCCGTCGTTGCGATACAACCGGCTCATGCCGTACATCGCGACAAACAGATCGAAGTCGCCGTCGTTGTCGTAGTCGCCGACGGTGCAACCCACACCGCCTTGGGATGAATCGCGCCCGGGACTGGCGACGCCCAGCGACGCTGCGACGTCGATGAACCTGCCGGCGTCGTTGCGATAAAGCGCGTCGGCGTCCCCATTTTGGTTGGCGAGGAACACGTCGAGATCGCCATCCTGATCCATGTCGAACCAGCAGGCGCCCACGGTGCGCCTTCGGTCGGCGAGGCCCACCGCCTCGGCCGTCTCGACGAAGCGACTGCCATCGTTGCGAAACAGCACATTTGGTCCGGCACGATTGGCGACGTGCAGGTCCAGATCGCCATCATTGTCGTAGTCGATCCAGCTCGCCTGCCGACTGTTGATGGCGCGCTGTTTGATGCCGAGCTCCGCCGTCACCTCCTTGAAGCCGGCGCCGCGCTCGTTTCTGAAGAGATAGCTGCGATCCTTCGCGCCGATGTACAGGTCCGCATCGCCATCGCCGTCGAAGTCGCCCCACGCCAGCGAGCGCGCTTCCGGCCCGCTCGCCGGCAAACCCAGCTGTCCGCCCACGTTCTTGAACGAGCCGTGATCGTTGCGATACAGGCGCACTTCACCGCTGCGAAAACTCACCGCCAGGTCCGCATCCGCATCCGAGTCGAAATCCGCCCAGGCGCTGGAAAAAGCGCCGGGTGTCGCGAAGATCTCCGGCTGTACCGGAGTGAATGTATCGAGCGCGCCACCCAGCGAAGCCGCTGATGGCACAGCGACCATCAGCGCCAGTGCGAACCGGCTGCGAAAATGCGATTTCCTCATGCTGGGCAACACTCAGAACGACGTGGCCGTGCGCAGCGTGATCGTCCGGCCGCGGCCTGCGTAGTACAGCGAGTTCGCCGTCGTCGCCGCCTGGCTGAAGTATGTGATGTATTGCTCATCGAGCAGGTTGCTCACGGACAGGCTGATCGTCGCCCACTTGAACGCCGCCGCGACACTCGCATCCACCGTCGTGTAGCCGTCGAAGCTCGCCGTCAGGGCGCCGGTGGCGTTGCGGAAGTCACGGTCTTCATACTTGGACGCCTGCAGGCGTCCACTGAAGATGCCCGGCGGCCTGAACTCGACTCCGACCAGCCAACGATTCGCTCCCACTTCGCTCGCGCCGAGATCCGAGTCCAGCCGGCCGTCATTGTTGCTGTCGTATTCGCCATCCAGCATGGAATAGTCGACCGAGAACGCCAGCCATGAGATCGGCTCCATCTTCAGCGAGAATTCCCAGCCGCTGGTCTCGGTGGCCTGACGCGCCAGATCGAAGGTGCCATCGGTCCGCGGCAGCAGGCGCTGGCCATAGTCGGACGTGGACTCGAAGCGCGCCACTCGAAACTCGCCCAGGTCGATCTTGTACGAGCCGCCGATCTCACGATTGATGGTCACCAGCGGACCGATGTCGAGCAGCGTATCCACCGAGCTTCCGAACGTCGACACGGAGCGCAGCACGCGGCCCACATCGGGCATCGAATAAGCCTGCGCGTACGATGCATAGAAGCTCAGTGCGTCGGTCGGATTGAGAACCACGCCGTAGTTGTAGAGCACTTCATCGAAATCGCGTTTGCCGCCTTCCACCGGGACACGCTGATAATCGCGACGATTGCCGGCGCGGGTGACATAGCTGGGCACTTCGAGCTCGGCGTACTCATAACGCGCGCCCCCGCTCAATGACAGCCAGTCGAACGGCTTGTAGTTGAGCTGCGCGAACCCGGCGTGGTTATAGAACGTGGTCGGCGGCACGGACACACGACCGGTCACGACCAGCGGCTGTGATGTGAGGTCGCGCAGGAAGTCGTAACCCACGATCAAGTCGACCGGCGTGCCGGCGATGTGCTGCCGACCATAGGTGAGCCGCGTGCCGTACTTCTCCGAGTTGTTCTGCGACTGATCGAACAACGTTCCCAGCGGCGCGATCTGCGGATCCTGGAACGAAGCGACGATCTCTCCGCCGAACAGCGACTGGAAATCCTGGTAATAGGCCTGCGCGGCGAACGATCCGCCCAGGAAGTCCCGATGCGTGTAATCGAGCGACATGGTCAGCACGTCGTTGAACGGCAGCGCGCCGAACGGATCGCCCTCGACGGAAATGGAGGGCCGCCCCGTGGTGCGATCGCCGTCGATGCGCACGTAGTTGCCGTTCTGCTCCAGATAGAAATCGCTCACCATGAACTGCAGGCGCTGGTTCTCATCCGGCTCCCAGCCCGACTTGACGAAAAAGTTGCGGCTGTAGGAGTCGGCGATGTCGCCGTCCATGTTCTCGATGCCGATGGTCTGGTCGTTGGCGTCGAACATGATGCCGCGCTCTTCATAGGAGACCGCCGCCGTCAGGTCGAACTGCCCGAATTTCTGTGCCGCCAGATAGTGCGCGCGCCAGCCCAGGCCGTCGCTGTCGAAATCGTCGTTGTTGGACACGGTCACGGACGCGCGCTGATGCAGCTCGCCGCTGCGGGGCGGGCTGATCGTGATGTAGTTGATCATGCCGCCGGTGCCGCCGAGACCCTGGATGGCATTGGCGCCGAAGATGACTTCGACGCGTTCGATCACTTCCAGATCGATGGTGACGCCTTCGCGTCCGCCCGGGCGCAGCGGCGTGGATTGCGGCACACCGTCGATCAGGTACAGCGGCGTGCGGCCTCGAAACGTTTCGCCGCTGCCGCTGAGTTTCTGACGGCTCGGCGCGAAGCTCGGCACCAGATTCGAGAGCAGCTCGGTCGGCGTGACGGCCAGCGTCTGCTGTAGCCGTACTTCATCTTCCTGGAAGACTTCGATTTTGTTCGGCAGCGACTTCGCGCTCATGCCCACGCGAGAGGCGTGCACGATGACTTCTTCGACCGCCGGATCCTCATCCGCGGCAAACGCCGGCACGCTGACCAGAGCGAGCGCCGACACCAAGGGCAGATCAAGCCTAATGAACCTATGCATGTCCCGTCTCCTATCTTTTGTCATTAGCCGGCACCCCAAAACGCACATGGCGTGGGTGGTATAATGATTAAAAAGAAAACCACATGCAACAGGAACGCGTCAAATATCTGCCGCTGACTCCTCCGTGATAATGCCGACGATTGCCTTTTCGTCCGCAAGACCCAGTCCAGCCCAAGAAGTCATAGCGGTGGCATAACTTCTTTGAACTCGACCAACCGGCAAAACAATGCCGTTGCGCCCCTGCCTGCGCGAATCCGTGCAACGAATCTGGAGAATGGCGCGGGCTGGCTGGCCCGCGCCGAGATCAGCCCTTGGCCGCGGACGCGGCTCCGGCGGCTCCGAAAGCGGAGAGGGTCTGGCCGGCGACCTGAAGATGCCGGCGCATCAAGGTGCCGGCCCATTCGAGGTCGCCCTTCTTGAGAGCATCCAGCACCTCGAGGTGCTCGCGCGCCGATTCGGCGACACGGGCACGTTGAAAGAACGATTCGTACTCCACTACGCGGCGCAGCTGGTTGTGCTGGCGGATGGCCTGCAACAGGAACTCATTCTGCGAAAACTCCACCAGGGTTTCGTGGAAGCGCGTGTTGTACTCGAAGAACTCACGTCCGGTGAGATCGCCCATCTCGCCCTTGAGCAGCTTCATCTGCTCAGCGTAGAGCCGCTCGAACTGCTGCGGGTCGATCCTGTAGCGCGACGATTGCATGGCCGCCGGCTCCAGGGCCAGGCGAAATTCGTAGCTGGCGCGATAGCCCTCGACGGTGTTGACCATCGGAGTGAACAGCCAGCCGTGCCCCTGGCTGCGGCGGATCAGCCCTTCGTCGAACATGCGCAGTAGCACGTCCATCAGCAGGCCGCTCGACACGTTATAGCGACGCTTGAGCTCGGACTCGCCGATCAGCCGGTCGATCCGACCGGCGAAGCGGTCGCGCAGAATCGTCATGTAGAGCGTGTCGGCGGCAGTATCCGGCACATCGGCCAGCTGCGCCTCGAGCGCCGAGGCATCCAGCGCAACCTGGTAGCCGGTGGCCGGCTCGAACTTGATCGCCTTCTGTTCGGTCAACAGTTTCAGCGCATTACGAACCGGCGAGCGGGATACGCCGAATTGATTCGCCAGCGTGCGCTCCGTCAGAGCGTCGCCGATCTTCAAGTTCGCATCGCGCATGTGCTGCAGAATCTGACGGGCCAGACGGCCCTGCAGGACATCCCGACCTTTCTTGACCGGCAGTTTCTTCTTGCCGGCGCGCGACGACGGCCTGGGGGCCGTTTTCGGCGCAGCGGCGGCAGCTGACTTTGCTGAGGACATGAAGGGCTATGCACCTGTGGCTAACGCTTCCTATCGTACCCCGCCGCCCCCGCAGTCGGCGAGCATCCGCTCTGACGCTATCGTCACAAGGATCACCGGTTCTCCGACGGTAACCAGCGCATGCGCCGCCCAACGCCACAGGATGTGGCCCTGCCTCTGCATCTTGCCGTCGGCGCCGAACACCAGGCAGCTGCAAAGCATGCGTACATCACCTCTGCTTGGGGCGATTCAACATCCGCCTCGCCCATAGATACATCCATAACCCGGTGCCCGAGAAAGCCAGCAGCAGCGCCCCAGCGAGCAGCGTCAGCAACCAGCCGTAAGGCCCATACAGCTCGCCGGTATGAATGACGGAAGCCCATGCCCACACTCTCTGACCGAGAGCGGCCTCCCCGCCGCGCGCGTGCGCGACGACACGCTGCTCGCGCGGATCGATCCACAGACGATCGGTCAGAGCCGCGGGAGTGACAGAGCGTGAGAGAACCTCGACACGAGCGAGACAATTGGCTGCGTCGAGCCGCACCTTGCGAACTTCGCCATCACTCACGCGCTCTCGCGTAACGCGCAAGATTTCATTCAGGTGAGGAGCCAGATCCGAGAGCGGCTGGCCAGCCACGCAATGTGAACTCACCGCCGGCCATTTCAAGAGCCAGGTCGCGCATGCGAGGAAGATGCCGGATGCAACGATCAATAAAAGCAGAGCCGCGGTCAGGGCGCCGCCGACTCGATGCCAGCTGCGCAGCCGGACCAGGCCTTGCCTCGAAGAAGTGATCGTCAACGCCTTGCGCAGCGTACCGCCACCCCGCAGCCACCATAGCGCGATGCCGACTACGATCAATCCAACGGTGAGCACTCCGAGTAGCGCAATCAATGGGCGGCCGATCGGCCCAGGCACCAGACTGCCGTGGATCCAAATGGCGGCAGCGACGATTGCCTGCCAGCCCGCCGACTCCACTTCGACCGATCCCGAGCATCGCTCGACATGAAGGATCCGCTCGGTGCCTTTCGAGTCGATCGTGGTGACACGCACCCGCTGGAATGTTTCGTCGTAGCCGTCGATGCGAACGATCCTCTCCCCCGCCGCGCGCAATGGCTGTTGCCATGCCTCGTCAGCGGGGTACACGCATTCGCCAGCCGAATCGGTTGAGCCGGCGGACGCATCGAGCGTGTTTCTAATAGTCCACGTTGCACCCGCAAGCACGGTCAGCACCAGCCATAGGGTGATGCCGAGCCCCACCCACTTGTGCGCGTTATATAGCGCTCGTGTGGCGTTCATCATCTGCTCCGCCGGTCACCCGAAAGGCACGCGGTGGTGAGCGACTGGCATCCTGTTACGCACATCCAGAACCGATGTGAGCTGCAACGTCGCTGCGATGTAGCCGATGCCATCCTCAGCGCGCGCAACCACCTGACCCCACGGGCTCACTACCATCGAGTTGCCGAAGTTCGCGCGCACTTCATTCCCTACCGCGTAAGGACCGCTCTGATTCGCGGCCAAGAGATAGGTTTGTGTTTCGATGGCTCGGGCCCGGCACAGCACTTCCCAATGCGCGAGCCCGGTTGCGAGAGTGAACGCCGCGGGGACGACGATAGCGTCGACGCCCCTTTGCGCGAGCGTGGCAAACAACTCGGGGAAGCGCAGGTCGTAACAGATGGCGCAGCCGAACGAGAACTCGCCGACGCTGAATGTCGCGAGCTCCGCGCCACGCGAGTAGAGCGCCGATTCTTTGTACACGGAAGCGTCGGAGCCGATCATGTCGAACAGGTGGATCTTCCGATAGCGCGCCACCTGATTGCCGCCGATGTCGAACACGAAAGAGGTGTTGTACATGCGGCCGTCGGCGCTTTCGTTGATGCTGCCGCCATGAATGACGCAACCTAACTCGCGTGCCAGTGACGAGAGCATGCGCCACGCCACTCCTTCACCCGCCAACTCAGCCGCCGCGCGCGCGCCTGCTGGATTGCCACCCTGGTACGTCCAGATTTCGGGCAACACGATAAGCTCGGGCCGCTCGGCCTTGGCCACGGCGCGAATCAACTGCTCCGCCATCGCCAGGTTGGCCTGCTTGTCGTCGCTGGAGTTGAATTGCAGTAGAACGGCCTTCATCGGAATGCTCTCTAGGAAATAATCGAATCGGTCGGTGTGGCGGCATGGGCGGCGCGTGCGCGAAGCCCATACTTGCCGGGTGCGATCGGTCCCAGCTCCAAGGAGGCCGCAAGCAACGCTCGCGTATAGGGGTGAGAAGGCCGATCGAGCACCTCGGCCGTGGTTCCGCACTCGACCAGTTCGCCTCGATACAGCACGACTACGCGATCGGCGATGCGCTCGGCGACAGCCAGGTTGTGAGTTACGAAAATGCATGCGAAGCCGTGCTTGAGTTGCAAGCGTTCGATCAATGCCAGGATTCGCGACTGCACCGACAAGTCCAGGGCGGACACGGCTTCGTCGGCCACGAGCACGCGAGGCTGCGCCGCCAGCGCGCGCGCGATACACACTCGCTGGCGCTGACCACCGGAAAGCTGGTGGGGCAACATTTCCAGAAAGCGCTCTTCCAAACCGACTTCGAGCAGCAGAGCCGCCACACGCCGCCGCGCCTCTGCACGATCTCCTAGCGCACTCGGCGCCAGTCCCTCGGCGACGACCTCGAATATGCTCATGCGTGGATCGAGCGCCGATGCCGGATCCTGGAAAACGATTTGCAACTCGCGCCGCAGCTCGCGCAACTTGGCGCCACGGACCTGCGCCAGGTCGTGGCCGGCAAACTTCACGCAACCGGACGCCGGACGCAGCAATCTCACCAGAACGCGCGCCAGTGAGCTTTTGCCCGAGCCCGACTCCCCGACCACCGCCAGCGTTTCGCCGGCGTCGACATTCAGCGTCACCGATTGCAGGGCTACACGATCCACGCGCGGCGACCAGGGCAACTTGCGCCGACCTGGATAAGTCACACACAACTGCTCGATCTCGAGCACAGGCGGCGCGGTCGCGCCAGTCTTCTGCATATTGCCGCGACGGCCGGTTGGCAGCGCTGCAAGCAGCCGCTCCACGTGCGCTTCACGAGGATTCAAAACTACGTCGGCGACCGGGCCCCAATCGACTCTGCGACCAGCATCGAGCACCGCGACCCGTTGCGCATACGCCGCGACCACCGCCAGGTCGTGAGTAACCAGCATCAGCGCTGCTCCTATTTCACGCACCAGCTCCGTCATCAGCTCCAGCACTTCACGCTGCACAATGACATCGAGCGCGGTCGTCGGCTCGTCGGCGATCAAGAGTTTCGGCTGATGAAGTAACGCCGCCGCAAGCATGAGCCGTTGGCGCATGCCTCCGGAGAACTCGTGCGGGTAGCGACGGAGCGCCGCTTTCGGATCGCGGATGCGGACTCGCTCGAGCATCGTTGCCGCCCGCTCGTCGGCCTCGCCACGGCTCATTCCCAAGTGAGTGCGACACACTTCGGTGAGTTGCTGGCCCACCGGCATGGTCGGATTGAGCGCGCTCATCGGCTCCTGAAACACCATGCCGGTCGTTCGACCGCGCAGGCTTCGCAACTCGCGCTCGTCGAGCAACGCAGGCTCGACACCGGCCACCTCGATTCGGCCGGCGCTCACATGCACACCCCGCGGCAGCAGACCGATAGTGGCGCGCGCCAGCGTGCTCTTGCCGGAACCCGACTCGCCGACGATCGCGACGACTTCGCCTGCGTCGACATCGATAGAAACATTGTCCAGGATGACGCGGCCTTGACCGGAGGCAACCACCGACACGTCACTAATGTTCACCAGCTTCGCCAGCGCCGCGCTCATGTCGATCCTCCCGCCGAACGCATGCGGGGATCGAGCCGGTCGCGCAAGGCATCGCCGAGCAAGTTGCAGCCGAGCAGCGAGACAGCGATCGCAAGCCCGGGGAACAGCGACAACCACGACGCCTCCGAGAGGAATGGCCGGCCATCCGCAAGCATGCCGCCCCACGTGGGCGCGGGCGGTGGCAAGCCAACACCTAGAAAGCTGAGCGCACTCTCGGCGAGCAGCGCCGCTGCGAACAGCGAAGCTCCCATCACGGCGATCGGCGCGATGCAATTCGGAATGACATGCCGGCATACGACGTGCGCGGTGGACCAGCCCAACACTTCGCTCGCCTGCACGAAGCCCGTTTCTCGCAAGCTCAAAGCGACCGAACGCGTCACTCGCACGACGCCCGGCGTGTACGCGATCGTCAGCGCCATGACCACGCCGGAGGTCGACGGACCGATCACGGCCATGATGCCGAGCGCGATCAGCAAACTCGGGAACGCCAGCAATGCATCGAGTACGGTCATGCTCAACCGCTCGAACCAACCGCCGACGTATGCGACCAGTGCGCCGAAAGGCAGACCGATGGCCACCGTCAGCAGCACAGTGAGCGAGGCGACCAGCAAACTGCCCCGCCCGCCGAGCATGACGCGACTGAGCACGTCGCGGCCGAACTGGTCGGTACCCAGCCAATGCGCGGCGGACGGCGCCGCCAGGCGCTGCGTGAAATCCAATGCGATCGGATCGTGCGGCATGACCACCAGCCCAGCCAGTGTCAGCAGCACCATGAACCCAAGGAGCAGCGCGCCGCCCGTTCCAGCCATGCCGAGTTTGAAGCCGCGCATGATCAAACCCTGACTCGCGGATCGAGCGCCGCGTACAGCAGGTCGACGATCAGATTCACGATCACGAAAATGAAGGCGACGAACAACAGACAACCCTGCACGATCGGATAGTCACGCTGCACGATCGAGTCCACCAGCAGGCGGCCGATGCCGGGCAGGCCGAAGATTTTTTCGATGACCACCACGCCACCCAGCAGATGTCCCAGCATCAAGCCGAGTGTCGTCATCGTTGGCGCGAAGGCGTTGCGAAACACGTGACGTAGCAGCACCGCCCAAGGAGCAACGCCGCGCGCCTGCGCGCTGGTGATGTAGTCGAGGCGCAGAACTTCGAGTGTCGAAGAGCGCATCATCCTCGCAAGGGTCGCCAGCTCCGCCAGCACGAGCACACCCACGGGCATGATCAAAGCAATCAAGCCCGCTCGCAGATCTTCGCCCAGCGGCACATAGCCCAAGGCAGGCAGCCAGCCGAGCTTCACCGAGAAGATGACCAGCACGATCAATCCCGACCAGAACGTCGGCACCGACAGCAACACCGAGGTGATACCGACCAGCAGATAGTCGGCCGCTCGCCCCTGACGCCACGCGGCCCACATGCCCGCGGGGATGCCGATCAAGGCCGCAATCGCAGTCGCCAGCAGCACCACCGAAGCAGTGACGGGAAACGCCTGCATGATGACTTCTCGCACCTGCTGACCGGTCATGATGGACGTGCCCAGATCGCCATTCGCCAGATCGCTCGCGAACAGCAGCCATTGCTCGGGCAGTGGTCGATCCAGCCCCAGACTCGCGCGCGTGGCAGCAACCATTGCGGGATCGCCGACATCGCCCACCAGCATCTGCGCGGGATCGCCCGGAATCACTCGGATCAACAGGAACACCGCGGTGCCTGCAATCGCAAGCGTGAGCAGCCCCTGAGCGACGCGCCTGAGTATGAAGGTCAGCATCATGGCCACGTTCCCTGGCCGGAAGCGGCCGAGACCCTTGCGAGCCGTTTGGCGACGGCAGTGGTTTGCCCCGGAGCGTCCACTCTTACGCCCCAAAATCTAGGCATGCCCAGCGCCCAGGTTTCGTAGCCGACAACTGAACGACGCACAGTGGTGATTCGCAGCGGCGCATACAGCCCGATGATGGATCGGTCGTGCGCGATTTCCATCTCGAGCTCGCCCATCAGCACGGGCCATCGCTGTGGCGAGGACGTGTTCAGCTCACCCATGATGGCCAAGGCACGCGGCGTATGTACGACGCAGTTGACGCGCTTCACGGGATCGCAGACGAACACCGAGTACATCATCGGCCCCGTCGCACGTCCCGTGTAACCAAACAGGCTCAGCTGGTACTCATGGCCGAGGTAGCGCTTGAACTGGGTCGCCCAATCCATGCTGCGTACTCGTGCATTGATGCCGGCGCGCACCAGCAGTGCATGCACGACGATGGCGTCGTTGAAGTAGCTGCCAGTCTCGCGACTGACATCGATTTCGATGAGCTCGCCTTTGTATCCCGCCTGCCGCAACAACTCCTGCGTTCGTTGGGGCTGATATGCCGGCGGGATTCGCGCCAGGATGTCGGGTGCGATTTCTTCCGCCGGCACGCCGTACGGACGCAAAGGCCGGCTCGCATGCATGGTCGATTGCGAGATCAACTCCGGGTCGAGCGCGCTTGCGATTGCAGCTCGGAGCGCCGGGTTGCTCATCACACCGCTGCGGTTCTGCATCAGCAGGACGCTCCAATCGCGCGATGCTTCCTGAAGCAGGTCGACGTGTGAATCACGGCGCAGTTCGGGCAGAGCCTCGGCAGCTGTCAGCGGCCAGATGTCGATCTCACCGGAAAGAACGGCGAGCTTGGCCGAGCTCGCATCCGGAATGACGACCAGTCGAACGTTGCGTACGAATGCTTCCTTGCGACCGGCGAATCCACTGGCGGGCTGAGCCGCGAGCGAATAACCATCGAAGCGTTCCAGCTCGACGTAACGGCCGCGACGCCACTCTTTGAGTCGATACGGACCGGTACCAATCGGCCAGCGCCAGTTGCCGTTCGCATCCAGCGATTCCGGATGAATGATCGCCACGTGGCATTGAACGTCTGCCAGCCGATACAAGAACAGCGGATCCGGCTCGCGCAGGCGGAAACGCACTGTGTGCTCGTCGACTGCTTGTATCGCATCGATGCGGACGCCCGAATCGCCATTGCCGTCGTACCAAGAGCGGCAGGGCCAGCGCGTCTGCGGATCGAGCATGCGACGCCAGCTCCACACGACGTGTGCGGCACGAAGCGTGGCGCCGTTCTGGAACTTCACGTCCGGGCGCAGGCGGAACGTGTACTCGCGGCCGTCGTCCGAGACGCTCCACGATTCGGCGAGCATGGGCGCCGGCGCAAGCTCGGCATTGGTCGCGACCAATCCCTCGACAACATGCGTCATCACCCAATCGGTGACGGAGTCGCGATTGATGCCGGGATTGGTGCTGCGAAGATCGCTGGCGAGCGCGACACGCAGGATCGGCTCGGCATTCGCCGCCGCCCCGCCAGGCCCCGCGAAGCACAGGCAACCCCACATGAACATGAGGGGAGCGCATGCTCGCCACCCATGCCTGCCCGCTCTAAGCATCCAGACGATACTCGGTATAGTGCGCGCCAAGATAAGGCCGAGGCGCCAGCCACATGGATTTTGCACCGGCGTCCATCACCAGAGTATAGACAGTGCCGGTAATCATGCCGCCGGGCCGCTGCGACGGACTGCGACACACGGCATCGGGCGAGCCGTAGGAATCCGCCAGCGCCGACTTCAGCGTATCGACGGTGATGGAGCCCGCCGCCTTTTCCAGCTGTCGTGTAACGCGTCGCTCGCGGTACAGGGTCTCCGGCAGTCGCGCGATGTTCAGATCGGTGAGCTTGAGCTGCGCGATCGGGCTCTGGAAATGATTGGCATGCGCCAGGATGCCGTTGCGCGGTGAGAGAATGAACAAGTCGTCGGGCGTCGCCTCGATGCCGAACGCCTCGCCGCCCGCATGGCTCACGGCCACGTAATGCGAAAACGCACGCGGAGCATTGTTCAGCGCATACATCGCCATCGACAGTCGCGTGCTCATCAGCATGCGCCGACGGATCATCGGGCTGGGAATGCCGAAGCGACCGTAGTCCTGGCTACTATGCAGCCCATTGATCGTAATGGCGATACCGGCACCGTTGAAGCCGTGACGCGCGAGCTGACCAGCCTCGACGCTCGTCAGAATCGCCGGCGATTGATCCGTAGCGGCGATATTGAGCACGACGATCAGATCCGCGCAGTCGACCTGCCAATCCCAATTCATCGCGTGCAGCATGCGTTGGTCGAGTGTCACATCCGGCGTTGCGACGGCGCTGGTACATTCGTCGGCCGCCGCCAGCGGCTCTCGTGCTTTTTGCTTGCCGGCCTTCCAATACATGATCTCGGTGCGGGCGTTGATGATCACGATGGCAGGCAACGCCTGCCGCGCGCCCTGCGCGATACCTTCGAGCTCGGTGACGAGTTCGGCATCGTACGCTCGCATGTGTGTCAGGAACTCACTCGCAAGCGCGAGCGCCTCGTCCCATTCCACGCCTTTGTGTGCGAACTCAGTGCGATACAGATCGAGCGCCAGTGCAATTCGATCGGCCGCCTGCCGGCCGTGCTGCACGCCCCGCTCCAGCGGACCACCCGCCAATCTGATCGTCGGAAAGGCAGTCATGCCGCTCGCTCCTGCTCCAGACGATCCAGGAAAGCATCCAATCCGCTGACGAACGCGCCGCGCTCATCGAGCACCACGGTCCAGCTAGCACCGTGAGCGGCCGCAAAGCTGCGCTCGGCGGGCGACCAGGCGGGGAGCACCCACGGCTTGCCCGCCACACGCGCAGCGGAAGCAATGCGCTCGATGTCGCGTTGGTCGTCCGCATTGAAAACGTATTCGCTACGACCTCGCGACAGTGCGAGGTCCGTCGGGCCGACGAACAGCCCATCGACGGTGTCCAAAGCGAGAATGCGTTCGACATCCGCCAACGCCTGCGCCGACTCGATCATCGGCAGACAGAGGACCCGTTGATTTTCCGCCGTGAAAAAGCCCGCCGGCGGTTTGCCATAACCGACGATGCGACCCGCTGCATAACTGCGATCGCCTCGCGGTGGATACGAGGCATGAGCGCAAACTGCGCGTGCGTGCTCGATTCCCAGTATATGCGGCACGATGACTGCGTCGGCACCGAAATCCAGCGCCTGCTGAATCGCCTCCGCCTGCGGCCCGAGCACCTTCGCCATCACGCGCAGTCCCAGCGCACGACACAGCGGAATAAACAGATCGAGGCCGCTCTGATCGAACGCCCCGTGCTCCAGGTCCAGCACCGCGTAGCCGAAGCCCCGAGCTGCGGCGAGCTCTGCCGCGACGACATTCGAAGTGGAAAACCAAAAGCCCGTATCGCGACGCGCGCCTGGCCTTCCTTGCGGGGTGGAATTCATGCTGGGAACCGCCTCCTGATCGAACTGAAAGGAAGCATAGCGGCACTGGCTTTATTTGTCGATAAAAATCCACCTCCACTCTACCTGCTATTTGCTGCGGGATATGTGCCGGCCTCTTCGCTCGCCGGTTCTCTACGGAGTGCGCGCCGTTAAAGTGCCCACCGGATAGACCGGGATCGGATTCATGGATGCAGCTGGTATCATTTGAGCCAAATGACCCATTTGCCGTTGGATGAAGTGGCCATTTACGCCGGGCCAAACGCGCCGCAGGCCACTCGCGCATCGGCTCAGGCCGGAGCGCGGACGGAGGAAGCCTGCGTTGTCATCGCAGTTGGGCGCGATCATCATCTTCATCACAGACGGCCAACGCCGTCGAAGGTAGCGGCGAGTTCACCGGCCCGACCTGCTGTGGCGCAGAGCCCGTGATGTCCACTGTGATCTCATCGTCCGAGATGCGGATGGTAGGCATTGAGCGGCACGTTGCCTTGACTGGCTGGGTGAGTAGGCCGGCGGAAGCCACCGGCCTACTCACCCACCTCATCGGAACCTCCGGCGCGAATATCTCGACCAAACCTTTTTCTGGAACGGCCTCGACCTCTATCGCAAGCTGGATCGTTTCGCCCTCTATTACAACCAGCGACGCGTTCATGCTGGACTGAATGGTCGGACGCCTGTCGAGCAATGCGGCACGATTGCAGATCAGCCTGCGAATCTCAATCACTTTGCATGGCGATTGGACTGCTCCGGCCTCTTCCACACACCGACTGCCGCGTGATCAGCATTCCGCCATGGACAAGTTGGCCGGCTGGTCCAGATCGACTTTCCCCGCCTGCACCAACGTCATCAGCCCCACCGCGGTGAAAGTCTTCGACAACGAGGCGAGATTGAACATCGTATGCCCGCTGGCCGGAATACGATTCTCGACATCGGCCCAACCGAAACCCTCCTCCCATAGCACCTCGCCATCCTTCCACACGGCAATCGCCACTCCAGGCACGGTGTGCTCGACCATGCGGGCACGGATCGCCTCACGCACCCCACCGAATCGATCGGCGCCGGCGGCCGACGCACAGGCGAGCAACGCGCAGGCGCACGCGGATACATATTTCATCGACATCGACCTCTTGACGAATCAGCGGCGGGAAGTCAGCGGAGTATTCATCTCTCGCAACGTGTCGGCCCGATACAGCCGCCCGTTTTTCATGACATGCGAGATCGTTTCCGTAGCGGCGATGTCCAGCAGCGGGTCGCGCTCGAACACGATCAAGTCGGCGTATTTGCCGGGCTCGATCGTACCCACTTCGGCGCTGCGCCCGATGACGGTCGCCGAACCACGCGTCGCCATCTGCAGCACCTCATGGGGCGTGAGGCCGCCCATGGCCATTGTTTGCAGTTCCCAGTGATAACCGAGGCCTTGCACCTCGCTGTGCCCGCCGACACCGACGTTGCCGCCGGCACGGAATATCTTGCTGGCACTGGCGGCGAGACGGCTGCCGATGAACCAGTCGTCGGGCTGCCACGTCACACTGCGCAGACGCTCGTTCACGACCAGCGAGGGCGTAAAGTAGTTGAGCTTGGCATTCGTCAGCAGGTCGCGTCGGGCAAGAAAGTAATTGATGCCGGGCAGTCCCGCGGCGCCACCGATCAATGTCGTGGGCGAATAGCCAATGCCGGTCCGGGCGTAGAGCTGGGCGACATCGTTGTAGTAATCGATAGCGTCGGAGGCATGCTCATTGGTGGCGAAACCATCCATCGCCTGAGTGAGCGCGTAGCGAGGTACGCCCCAGTTCTCCGCGATCAACATCATCTGCAACTTGCGTGCGGCCTGCGCCATCTGCTGTCGCTGCGCGCGGTTCCCGATCATGTAGGACTTCACGATCGGCGTTCGATAGTGATCGCGATAGCGCCGCAGAATACAGCTGGCCTGGCGCACCGAACCGATGCGATTGGCATCGAAGATGCCCGGCCCGGTCGTATAGGCCCGCGGCCCCCGCATCACGCCGGCATCCATCAAGTCCTGGTAAACGAACATGTCGTTGGTGAACGACTGCGGATCGATCGACGTAGTGATGCCGTAGGCCAAGGCAATCCGGTGCTCCCAGCTGTCGTAGTCGAGCACCTGCCGGCCGATTCGCCAGTAGTGAGCGTGCGTATCGGCGAATCCCGGCGTAATGGTCTTGCCGGCGAAGTCGTGAATGATGGCGGTCGCTGGCGTTGCGACGCTGCCCATCGGGCCGACCGCGGCAATCCGATTGCCTCGGATCAAGACATCGGCCCTGGCGATGATCTCATCACCACGCATGGTGGCGACCTTCGCTCCTCGCAGCAGCATCTGCGTGCTCGGCCGGTCGCGGGCGATGGATACATCGAGATCGACTCGCGCGAAGCGGGTATCGGCACAATCCTCGTCGGTCGCAGAAAGAGTCGCCGCAGGCGGTTGCAGCAACCGATCCAGCGGGGCCCGAAACAGACTCGTGCCCACCGACCAGAATATTTCCTTGCCATTCGCCGACCAGCCGAATTCATCGGCACCGATCTCGGTGATCTGACGATGCCAGCCCGGTGGCGACGCCAGATCGATCGGCTCCGGCAATTCGACCGACGGCATCGCCAGCAGATGCAACTGCGAGCCCTGTAGCACCAGCGCCCATCGACCATCGGGACTGACTTCCAACTCGTCCACGGCAGTCTGCGAATGCAGGACATCGACAGCCTGAACTTCCAACACCTTGCGCGGCGGCCCGCCGTCGACAGGGACCTGCATCAAGCCCTTGCTGGTGTAGGCCAGCAGCGAGCGCCGGTCGGGCATGAAATGCAATCGCCCATGGTCCGCTCGCCTCGCGGTCGGCGGCAGATTCGCCAACACTTCGCGCTCGCCGCTGCTCAACAGGCGAACGAGTTGCTGAGCGCCAGGGCGTTCCGGACTTCCTCCGCGCGGCACCAGCAGGTTGAGCTGATCGTACGTCGCCGAGTACAACGCGATCACGGACCGTCCATCCGGCGTCAGGGTTGGCTTGCGATAGTAGCCGGGCAATTGCGTCAGCTGTTCCGGCGCGCTGTCGCCAGTGCTTGGCACTTTCCAGATATGCCCGCCATCACGGCGCGACCAGCTCGCGTAAACGATCCAACGCCCATCCGCCGACCAGCTCGGTTGATTCTCGGTGACGCCTGCTTCGATGAGCGCAGTGTCTGTCAGCCGCCTGGCTTTACCACGCGGCAGGCTCGCCACATAAAGTTTGCCGAAGGCGCTGAACGCGACTTGCTTTCCGTCAGGCGACAATTGCGGAGCTTGGATGATGCGAGCACGCACGGGACCGGCTTCGTCACGTAGCAACGGCCGCGGACTGGCGGTCACTTGCGCTTGCACAGTGGCGGTGAAAGGAACGATCCGTGCCTCGCCACTTGCCAACTCGATGCGACGAATGCGGCCGCCGAAAGCGATGACCAACGCTTTGGAATCGGGCGTGAACGCGAACCGCGGCAGCAGCCCCTGAAATGCGGGCGTTTGCTTGGCAAACGAAGTCTCGATGGCAGGGATCAACACTCGATCGTCGCCACTACGGAGCTCGCGCACCCGCAACTCGGTACGACCGCCGACATCGACGGCATAGATCAACACGGCGCCATCGGGGGACACGACCGGTTGCATCACGCCGCTCGCGTAGGCTCGGCCGCTGATGAGAACGATGGACTCGTTCGTCGTCAGATCGAGCCGAACGATGTCGTACTTGCCACGACCGCCGGCCGCGGTTCCGTACAGAAAACGGCCATCCGCCGAGACCGAAGCAGCGAATACCGGCGCGTTGTCCGCAGCGGCTGCCACTGCCGGCTCACCCTTGCCGCCCGACACTGACAATCGCCACAATTGCGCCTTGGTCTTGGCATCGAGACGGCTGCGCGAATCGAAGCGAGTGACATAGATATCGCGCCCATCGGCGGACCATACAGGCGCGACGAATACCGCGTCGAGATCATCGCTCAAAGCACGCGCATTCGCGCCGGTCACATCGGCAATCCAAACGTTCTCGCTGCCACTGCGATCGCTGATGAATGCGATCTGCACGCCCGCTGGCGAGAGCACCGGCTGAGTATCGAACGCCGGGCCGCTGATCAGCGGCTGAGCTGAGCCACCGCCGGAATCCAGCCGATAGATATCACCGAGCATATCGAACAGCAGCGCACGGCCGTCGCGTGTCACGTCGACGGACATCCAGGTGCCTTCATCGGTGGAGAAATTCACTTCCTCCGCGGCAACCGACTCCGCCTGCAGACCAAGGCCGAGCGCGAGCCATGCGGCAAGCATTGGTAGACGATTGTGCACGACTGCACCTAACGCACTTTGTCGAAGCGGATATTCCGCTCCAGACTGCTGCTGGCAAGCAAGGCGCTCACTCGGCCGCCGGCACCTCGCTCCACCGCGACACGGCTCAGAAAGCGTCGCCCCTGGAAGACGTCCTTATAAACAGGGGTCAGCGGTATGCTCATTTCAGCCCTTCAACGGCGGCCGCCCGGCGCAGCTCCACTCGATAGTTCAGCGCGAATACGAAGTACGGGTCGGCGCCGTCGAACGGGCCGCTGTTGGCGATCGCCACACCGACCAGACGATCCCCCTCGCTGTGGAGTCGCAAGCTCGTGGTGTGACGCCGTCGAGCCGCGTCTGACGTGGGGACGAATGCTGAAGTCAGGCCCTGCAGCGAGCCGTCGCGAAAGCTGGCGCGATCCACCAAGGCCCAGGGCTGATTCTCGATGCGAAGGTGCACGTCACCATCGGGCTGCACTCGCAGCGCCACTCGCTTGTCGCCTTCATAGGTCGATAGCGTCCCCGCCCATTCTCCTTGCCACTGTGCCGGCGGCTGACTCGGTGGCTTTGAGGCTTCCGGTGTTGGCGGTAACGTCTTGCCTCGCCACTTCGGATACAGCGCGCGCAGGATCTCGTTACGAACGTCAGCGGGCGCCGAGGCGAACCGATTGGTCAGCACCGCAATGACCAGTCCTTCCTCCGGCAGCAGGAACAGATTGGTGTGCGATCCCGACATCGAGCCGCCATGGCCGACGCCCACGGGGCCGCCTTCGTACGTGTCCATGGTGTAGAGACCGACGCCGTAGTCGTCTTCGATGCCCTCGCCATGAGAGGTCATCCGTCGCATCTCACTCAATGTCGCCGCGTCGAGCAAAGTACGCTGACCAGGCACACGCTGACCGAGCAGGAACATTCCGAAGCGCACCAGATCGTGGGCACTGGACTGGATGCCGACGAACGCCGGCTCATCGAACGCAAGCCGCGGAATGCGTTCGTCTTGCGGGCCATACAAGATCGCTGTGTTGGGTAATGGCGCGCCGTTGGAGCTCACCACGGTCCGGGTCAGATTCAACGGTTGGAATACTTGCCGACGCATGTAGTCGGCGAACGGCTGGCCGGACACCTGAGCGATGACCTGCCCCAGCACGCCATAGCCGAAGTTGTTGTACTCGAAGCGCGCGCCTGGCGTACGAATCACATTGCCATAGCGCGCGATCGTGAGATCCGTTGGCCGCACGAGCGTGGCTTCGCGCTCGCCGTAGAAGAACTGTTCGGTTGGCGCGAGACCCGAAGTGTGATTCGCCATCTGCCGCACGGTGACAGCATCGGCATCCGCGAACCACGAATGCAGCCTGGCCGAGCCCAGATAGTCATTGATCGGCGCATCCAACGTGATCTTGCCCTGTTGCACCAAGTTCATGAGCCCGACGCCGGTGAACGTCTTGCTGATGGACGCGAGCAGATACACGGTGTGCGGATCGGCGGCGACGCGCTGTTCACGATCCGCCCAACCGAAGCCCTCCTCCCACAATACCCTGCCGTCCTTGGCGACGGCGACAGCGACAGAGGGAACGCCGTCGTTCTCGATCTTGGCGTGAATGCGAGCACGCGCGGCGTCGAACCGATCGGCGCCGTGAGCCACGCTCATACACGCCAGCAGCAGCACTCCCCAACGTTTCATGTTTTGGTACGCCGCTCGAAGCGCATGTTGTCAGCCCGCGCACCGCTCATTCTCGCGGCCACGACTTCGCCGCGAGCATCGCGCTCGAACGTCACGACGTGCGGCGCCCAACCGCTGCGTGCATTGAAATGCTCGCGCGTTACCGGCACGAGCATGATGGGATCGGGACGCCAGATGTGGCGCATCACCAGATCGCCCCCCTCGGCGGTGAAACGGTACTTCGTTTCCAATTCGTCGCTGTAGTAATCGCCCGCGTAAGCCGATAGATCAGTGACGGATTCGGGCTGCACACGCTTGAACAAGCGCGGCCGCATGCTGATGCCATAGATACTTTCCAACGCAGTGATGGCACCACCCTCGCCGGTAACGATGCGGAAATGCGACCAGTTACCGACACTGAAAGTACCGTCGGCTTTGACGCGCGCCGCGGCCGCCGGCTCCACGCCGAACCAGCCATACAACGCGTCGCCTCGACGCTCCAGCGTGACCGACGGCGAGGTCGGATGGATGTACATGCCCGGCAAACGTTCGAGCGTGGCTTTCTTCAGAACGTGAGCCTTGGGCGCATTCGTCGCGGCGGACTTCTCCGATTTCCCGGATAGAAACACCTCGGCCGCGGTGTGCGCCAGACCGCCCACGTCCAGGGCACGATTCGCCAGCACCACCACGCCCAGATCGTGATCGGGATAAAACGTGAAGTAAGTGGTGAAACTGCCGTCGCCGCCGGAATGACTCACGATCTTGCGCCCGTGGATCTCTCCGGGAGTGAGCCCGAACGCATAGTTGGCCTTGCGACCATCGCGCAGCGTGCCGCTCGTGCAGACCAGGTCGAGCAACGATCGGTCGCCCACGCGCGGACGGAAGAAGTTATCCGACCACTGCGCCAGGTCCGTGACATTCGTCACCAGCCCGCTGTGGCCGACCGATTCCGTGGTCAGCAGGGTTCGTTGCCACCGCCCATCCGGGCGTTTCTCGTATGAGGTCGCGCGCTCCGGAACGATCTCCTCCACATCGTCGCCGAAGAACGTACGCTGCATGCCGAGCGGCGCGAACATGCGCTCCGTCGTGAACTGCCGCAACGACTTGCCGGAGACCGTGGCGACGATCTCCGCCAGCAACGTGTAGCCGGTATTGTTATAAGAATGCGCAGTCCCCGGCTCGAAATTCAGCTCGCGCTGGAGTTTGACCAGCTCGATCACCTGCCGCTGCGTAAAGACATCTCGCGTATCGCGCCCGCTGACCTCCACCAATGTGTACGAGTCCCGCAAACCATTGGTGTGATGAACCAGCTGCCGCACCGTGATCGGGTGCCCAAAATCGGGCACCCACGGCAGGTAGCGATGCACCTCGGCATCCAGATCGATCTTGCCTTCACTCGCCAGCAACGCGATGGCGAACGCGGTGAACTGCTTGGAAACACTCGCGACGTTGAACTGCGTCGTCGGCGTCACCGGCGTGCTGCTATCCAGATCGGCCACGCCGTAGCCCTTGGCGAACAGCACATGGCCGCCTCGATACAAGCCGATCGCCGCTCCAGGCTCGCCCACAGCCACGTGCTCATGAAACAAGGCGTCGATGACCGATTCCAGTTTGCCGGGCACCGGCGGCGTCGGGGTCGACGCCGCCACCAGCATTTTTGGAGCGAGCGCGACCCCGGCCGCCGCGAGCAAGCCCGTACGGCGAGAAAAATTCACCATGGCATTGGCCTCAGTGCTTGAAGCGAACCGACAGGATGTAGTTGCGAGGTTCGCCGTACCAGTTCGACATGAACGCCGAGCCGACGCTCTGGTAGTAGGTTTTATCGGTGGCGTTGTTGATATTGAACGCGGCCGACCACGACTCGTTGATCTGATATTCGGCGCGAGCATTCACCAGCGCGTAGCCCCCCTGCTCGAAGTCGTAGGGCGCGCTGCCCACGTAGGCACCGTTCGAGTCGTACAGCGACACGCTACCGGCAACGTAAGTGCGCGATTGGGCGTTGACACCGGCACTGAGCTTCCAGCTGTCCAGCATTCCGGGCAACGTCACCGTGGTCCACAGCTTGAACAAGTGCTTCGGGGTTTGCGCCATGTACGCTGCGCCGTTGTTGGCGTAACCGGCCTTGAACTCGTTGGTGTTGTACGTGTAGCCGAGGAACACATCCCAGTTCCTGAGCAAGCGGCCGTTGACCTCCACGTCCACGCCGCGGCTTTCTACTTCGCCGTCGCCCAAGTAACAGCAATTCGCACCGCTCTGCGTGCTGCTCGGTGGATAGCTGCCATCCTGGACGAACGCGTTCTTCTGCGTGATCTGGTAGACCGCGATCTGCGTCGCCGCGCGACCTTCCAACAGCCCCCCCTTTACGCCGATCTCGAAACCGTTGCCGGTCTTGGGATCGAGCGGCGTGCCCGGCAGCGGGCCTTGCAGGCGATTCGACTGCGATTGATACGACTCGGAGAAGCTGCCGTACATCACCCAATCGCGATTGAAGTCATAGGTGAAGCCGGCGTACGGCGTGACGACGTTGCGATCGCGATAGCTGTACAAGTAATAGCTGTCGCCGGTGACCGGATCGCCCTCGTTGTAGTTGGTTTGGTAGTTACTGCGCCGGGCGCCCAGCACGATGTTCAGCGGGTCGCTCACACTCAGCTTCAGGCTGGCGTAGACACCGTCCTGTTTCTGATTCCAGTCGATGAACATGTCGGGATTCGCGCTCCGCCTCGGACGCGGAATGCTGTCGGGATCGAAGTTGAATGCACTGATGTTGGTGGCACCGGGATAGAACCAGGCCACGCCGCCGCTTGCCACTTCCTGCCAATCCCAACCCACGGCCAAGCGATGGGTTCGCCCGAACAGGTCGAAGGTGCCTTTCAGGGTCACGTCCGCCAGCGTTTGCACCGGTTCGAGATGGGTCTCGCTGCTGTACATGTTCGGAATCAGGCCGGTAGCGCGATTCACCGCGCCGTAGGCATACATATTGCTATCGACGCGCTCCTGATCGCTGCGCGTGACATTGACCCGCAACGACCAACGCTCGCTCAGACGCTGATCGAGCGTCGCGAACACCGTTGTCGTCTGCGCTTCCTCGTGGGCCCATGAAGGCGAGAGCACTGTTTCGCGCGGCAAGTGCAGATCGCCGCCATCCCGGAAGCGAGGGAAGCCGAAGCCCACGTGCGGACCTTCGTTGTCCTCGTAGGTGAGACCGACCAGCAAGCGCGAGCTGTCGGTGAGATCCGCCTCGAGCACGCCGTACAGCGTGTTTTGCGACTGACGGCCGATGTCGTAGATCAGGTCGTTGCGCTCGCTCACGACGACGGTGCGGCCACGCAGCTTGCCATCGAAGCCAATCGGGCCGGAGACGTCGAGCTGCGCGCGAAACTGATCCCATCGTCCCGCGAGCAACGCGAGCTCCACCTGGTGGTCCGCGGTGGGCCGCTTGCGAATCAGCTGGATGCTGCCGCTCGGCTCGCTGTTGCCGGAGAATAGCGCATCGGGGCTGCGCGTCACTTCGACCTGCTCGTAGATCGCGAGGTCGGGCAACTGGCGAAAGCCAAAGCCGTTGGTGATCGGCGCGCCGCCGTCGATCTGGATGCTCTCGATGCGAAAGCCACGCGAATAAAAATCCTTCTGCGTCAGCGACGTGGTCGTGATCGTCACGCCCGTGGTCTGCTCCAGCGCGGCCGTCAGCGTGTTGAGATTCTGCGCATCCAAGCGCTCGCGCGTCACGATCGTCACGGACTGCGGCCGATCTCGGAGCGTGTCGCCGGTGCGCGAGCTTAGGATGGGATCGTTGATGGTCGTGCCGGTGACGATCACTGTTTCCTGCGTAGCGTCGCTGATGCGCGCCGCCGGATCCCGCCGCACCGACACTGTGCGCTCATTGAGGAACGAGAACGTGAGCCCGGTATTTGCGAGCAGCTTCGCCAGCGCCTCGCTCGGCGTGAACGAACCGACCACCTCGCGTGCGACCACCCCCCGCCCTTCCTGCGGATCGATGACCACCTGCAAGCCGGTCTGGCGCGCGAACTGGTTGAGCGCGTCGCCAATGGGTTGCGGCGAGATGTCGAATTTGGTCGCCGTCTCGGCGCCTTGCGCACCGAGCGCGCCGGCCAGCGCCAGCACCGTGACAGTCGTGACTACGCCTGAATGTAAGGCCATTGATGAACTCCCCGGTTTTATAGTGAGACGGCCCCGGCACCACGACGGTCCGCTAACCGGATAGACCTCGGACGGCTGGCGAACTAGGTACGCCTGCGCCCCGGAAACATGAAGAACACAGGACAGAAAAGGTTGTACCTACTTTTGACCTCGCAACCGCTCTATATAGAGGTATGGCTCCGCCCAACGAATCCTCCTCGACCCCGCCGGCCGGCGACCCTGCCGAACGGCGCCGGTCCCCGCGCTTCGCAGCGCTTGTGGCCGAGCAGTTCGGAGGTGGCCTGTACCGGTACCTACTGAGCCGGCTGTCGCATCGACAGGCCGCCGAGGATCTGGCGCAGGAGGTTTACCTGCGGCTGTTGCGGTTCGCCGATCGCGAACTGGTGCAATCGCCGGAGAACTACGTCTATCGCGTCGCCTTCAACGTGTTGCACGAGTTCCGCCTGCATCAACGTCGCAGTCCGGTGCAGTTCGATTCGACCACGGTCACGGAACTGGAATCGCTGCTGCCGGACGACGCGCCGACGGCGGAACAACTCTACGAGCAGAACGATCGCGAGCAGCAGTTGGAGGCGGTACTAGCCACGCTGCCAGCCATGCAGCGCTCGGTGTTCCTGCTCGCCGTGCGCCACGACTTGCCGCACGAGGAAATCGCGGCCCGGTTGGGGATCTCGCTGCACACCGTGCGCAAGTATCTGTACCGGACCCTGCATTACTGTCGAACACAATTGATCAGCCAGAACAGGACGCGAGCCTAATGAAGCCTTTAGAGGACGCATCGCGGGACATCATTGCGCAGCAGGCCGCGCAATGGCTATGCGAACTACCCCACAGCGACGCCGGCAAGCGCGTCGATTTCGTGCAGTGGTTGAAGCGCTCGCCGGCGCACATCGAAGAGTTCCTGCTCGCCTCGACGATCTGTGCCTCCTTCGCTCGTGAACGTACCAGCAATTCCGACGAAGTCGAGCGCCTCATCGCAGCAGCATTACAAGCACCGCCCAGCGCGGAAGTCACGCAGCTGCACGCGACGATCGATGAGCGACCGAAAGTCACCGCCGACCTTGCACGTCGCCGCGGTCGGATGGCCGCAGCCGCCGCGATCTGCATGCTCGCACTCGGCGCGGTATTGATCGTTCCGTGGACCATCGACCGGCTCAACACATATACGACGCACACCGGCGAGCAACGGACCATTCGCTTGGAGGACGGCTCGCGAGTGCAAATGAATGCGCGCTCCAAGTTCGTTGTCCGTTATTCGGCGGACGCTCGCGACCTGGAGTTGCTGGAAGGCGAAGCCGTATTCGACGTCCAGCACGACACCCAGCGGCCATTTCGGGTCCACACCCCCGATGCTGTCATTCAAGCAGTGGGAACGCAGTTCAACGTCTATCGTCAGGCGTCCGGCCGCACCGTGGTGTCCGTCCTCGAAGGCGTGGTTCAAGTGACCCGCGACGCCGCTGATATTCAAGCGAGCACCACTGTCGAGGACACGTCGAATGCGCGAGTGCGGATTCGCGCCGGCCAAGGTGCCGATGTGTCTCGCGATCGCGGTATCGAGAAGCAGGAGAGCACCGACATCGCCCGCGTCATGTCATGGCAGAGCCGCCGACTGGTGTTTCGCGAGGATCGGCTGGAAGACATCGCCAACGAGTTCGCACGCTACAGCCCGTATCGCCTGGAACTGAACGGCGCCGACGTTCGGGACAAACGCATCACCGGCACCTTCGATGCCGACGATCCGCAATCGTTGGTGATGTTTCTCGACAGCCTGGGAACGTTCCGGATCGAGAGCTCCGCCGCCGGCGCGCAAATCACGCCTTACTGATCGTCAGGCGAAGCGATCGGCCAATCCACATCCTGTACATAGCCTTGGCATTCGACACATCGACGCGACAACGAATTCATCGGGGGTTCTCAGAGCGACCAAACAATGCGTGGACCGGGGCATTGGTCGATTTGCTCCGGAGACATCGAGCGCACAGCCGCGGCCGAACGAATCGAGCTCGAACGTCGCGAACGGGCATTTCGCGGCGGTCATTTGCCGCTCATCGCCAAAGATCGACCCGTCCTCCTCGTGGACGATGGCGCCGCCACCGGCGCGACCATGCGCGCCGCCGTGCGTGCAGCCCACAAGCTCAACGCCAAGAAGGTGATCGTCGCGCTGCCGGTAGCATCCATGGAGGCTTATGAGCTGCTGAGGAACGAAGCGGACCAAGTGGTCTGCCTGGGCGCACCGATCGGCTTCTACGCCGTTGGTCAGTGGTACGAGGAGTTCACACAAACGACCGACGAAGAAGTGACGGACCTGCTCGCGCGCGCAAACAGTATTGCGAAGTTTTTCGCGCTGCATCTCAATGCAACTCAGCCGCAGCGGGCTCCTGCTCCAGGAAGTAAGCGCTGATTTCGGCCTCGGCCGCCAACCAGTCATCGAGCTCGCGTCCCGGGGCAAAGCCACGTTTCTGGGCCCGATAGAAGGCGGCCTCGGCGACCATTTTCTGTCTTGCCGCCTCAGCGATGGAGAATCCTGACGGCGGGGACTGATCGGATTCGGTCGACGCCGATTCACTTCGAGTCGCGGATCGCTTGTGCCGGGCGTGTTTCGCGCTCTGCGGAGATTTCTGTTTGCTCATGGCCTTCGCCTCTTCAGCGGTGCGGTCGATGAGCACCAGTGTTTTCCTGAAATCGCGCTGCGTGCATGGGGACATGCGCGTAACGAATAGCAACATCTCGCATGCTGCCTTCGTCGTCGCACTCCGCCTTGCGCTCACGCGGTCCACTAGGTGCTTTCCAGATCTGTTTGCCGGTTCCTCGGATTCTCAGGCCGACGAGCAGCGCCGACGATGCTGGCTTCCGGCTACTCGACACGAGGACGATGCTATGGATGTCTTGCGTGCTATCGCGGCTCGGCGAGCCGTTCGTGATTACACCGATGCGCCGGTATCGCGCGAGTCCATTCACGAACTGATCGATGCGGCCATCCAGGCGCCGAGCGCTCGCAATCGTCAGCCTTGGTCATTCGCAGTTCTGCACGACCGCGACCGAATCGCGGGGTACGCCGAGAGCGCGAGACAATGGCTACTTGAACATCACAGGGAGGAACTCGGCGAGCTTGCTCCCATGCTGGAGCCGCCCGGCTATTCACTCTTCCATCATGCGCCCGCCCTGGTGATCATCCTCGCCACGGACGACTCGACGCAGTCCGCGGAGGACTGCTGCCTGGCCGCGCAAAATTTGATGCTGGCGGCGCGTAAGAAAAACCTGGGCACGTGCTGGATCGGCCTTGCCCGGCCGTGGCTGAATGTACCGGCGACGAAGGATGAACTTGGATTGCCGGCGCACTATCCGGTCGTCGCCCCGATCATTGTCGGCCATCCGAAACATTGGCCTGACGCGCACGAGCGCAATCCACCAGAAATTAACTGGATTGAAGGATGATGCGTGCCTTCTCCAGACTGGATACGACTGCGCCATGCACCCTGCACGCTATGCCGTGGCTCCGTGAATGCTTCGAATAATCCAGTCATGACCATCGCGTTGAATGAGCCGAAGATCCGCGAGTTTTCTTGAGGAGGTGCACCATGATCGCAATGACCCGGCGGCTCACCTTGTTCGCCGCAGGCGCACTGGTTGCATCGACGCACGCTCAGGCCGCCGAGCCGCAGGGCGGCGACAAAGCTCCTTATCGAGTCGTCGATGGCAAAGTCGACGAATCCACCTTCTTAGGCTGGCGTGCTTTTCATTCCGCATGTCACACCTGTCACGGGGTGGATGCAACCGACGGACCGCGCCTACAAGTTACGTCGCCAGTTACGTATGCAGCGAGCGAGAGACGGCCTTGAAATGCTCCCATTCCAGTGCCGGCCAGATCTCGGTGTCGGCGGCGCCGAAGGTGCGCACGAGAGCCGAAACCTTTATCGCAGTTTCGACATCAGGAGCGCTGAAGACGTCAACGTAATCGGGACGGCCGAGCACAGCATAGCTGTGCAACCAGCGTACATTCGGACATTGCTCCCGGATCTTGTCGACGGCGGAACGCTCGAGTTCCTCCAGCATGGTTCCGGTCCGCGCAATGCCGCTGCCGAGTTTCGTCAACATGATGAACGTGTTCATGACGACCTCCATTAGTGTGATAAGTGCACTCACCAGGTGGCGTACATCGCCGGTGTGCGGCCTGCCAGGTTGAGGAAAGCGGATGGATCAGCGTGCCCGGAGGCAAGTGCGCTCGCCTGCGCTTTCATCCGCTGCACTGTTTCGATGACCCGGTGGGGCGTGCCCAGATCGCTCCACCCGCATGCGGGTACTCTCAGCACGCGCAGCAAGTCGATTGAGCGCTGCAGAATGTCTCGTGAGAAATCGATGGTGGGCGAACGTGCGTACACTTCGGCGAGTCGAGGCATCTGCGCCGAGGCCGGCACGGAAGCGACGATGTGCCGCATCTCGTCGACCAGATCGGGACACGACTGCTCGAAACGGCGCAGCAGACTTTGCCCGTTAGCGGCGAAGATAAAGGAGTTCCACACGCCACCGCGAGCGATCAGTTCTCGCGCCGTGGCTGCATCCGGCTTCTCGATGAATTCTCGGACGGCGCTCACGTCAGCGGCACTCTCGGCCACAATGTATCCAAGCTCGGGATCCGCCTCGTCGGCGGTCATACCGAGTAGCAGGATCCCTTCGGGCGTACGAATGACGTCGCTCATCGCTTCACGCAGACTGGCCGCCAATACGAGCTCGTTACTCACGTAATGATCGGAAGGCAGAACCAGGAGGCTCGCCTCCGGATCCCAATGCAGGATTCGCAGCAACGGCAGAAGAATGCCATGCGTGGTCCCACGGTTACTGGGTTGGCTGATCAGGTTGCGCGCCGGAATTCTCAGGTCCAGGCTCTGCCACCAGCGGCGGTGATGCTCCGACACCGCAACGGTGATTCGCTCGGGCGATGTGACCAGACTTGCGCGAGTCACGGCATCGTGCAATAGCGAGCCACTGTGACCCAGCGAGCAAAACTGCTTGGGTACTGCAATGCCCGACGCCATCCGAGTGAGCGATTGCAGCCGCGTACCCTCGCCTCCCGCCAGAATCAACGCCCAGTTGTGTCCGGCGTCCCAGTAAGTCCCTCGGCGCTCTTGTGACATCGAAGTTACCCCTGCAGTCGCGGCGATGGATGCAGATGAGAGTGTCAGCTCCGGCGACGCTGAACACCCGGGAACGGCCGTGAAGGCTTACGTAATACACCGGAGCGGCGTGAGCTCGATCTTCACTGGCGCAATGCGATCCGCTCCACCCGGGGTCTCATCGCTGCCAGTTCCACTAACCATCTACGCGAGGGTCACGAAGCACCTTGCTCGCGCTCGGCAATATCTTTGACTCTCGAGCCCACTCCGGCAGGGACTTCCATGGCGGAACCCGCACAGCTGATCATCGAGTGCCTCGCGCGTCATCGGGCCCAGATCGACCGCGATCCACTACGGCGCGAGCGCTTGCGAGCTCTGCAGCGCTTTCAAGTCGAGCGCCTACGACGAACATACTCCGACTGCGCCGCGCAGCGCAGATACCGTGCCGCGCTCGAATTCTTCGTCACGGACCTCTACGGGCCACATGACCACACTCAACGCGACCGCGATCTTCACAAAGTGGTCGGCCAATGGGCACGGCTCTTACCAGCACGGGGGCTGCACGCAGTGAGCCGCGCCCTTGAGCTCGAGCTGCTGACCTACGCACTCGATGTCTCCGTGTTGGATGCGTTGAAGAATACGCCACCAGACTTTGAAACCTATCCCGCGGCTTATCGCGTCGCCGATCGCTTCGAAGATCGCCGCCGACAGATCGCCCTCATTCTCGCGGCTGGCCGTGATCTCGACTCAATGCTCGCCATTCCGGCGCTGGGCACGGCGCTGCGCGTGGCCCGCGTGCCCGCGCGGATGTTGGGCGTCATGGATCTGCATGGATTCGTCGAACGCGGCTACCGGGCCTTCGAGCCAATGCATGGCGCGAACGGGCTGCTGCAGATCATCGAGAACCGGGAGACCGACATCATGCAGCGACTCATCCAGGGCGTCGCCGATCCGTTTCGCTTGCACAAGTCTGCCCTGTCCGAAAATTAGGTCGTCAGGCCGCCTCTCGATGATAGAAGCTGAGCATTCCACCCAGCCTCTCCCGGCGCTGTACTCGACCACCTCGACGAATAGGACGATCGGCACGCTTCAACAGACGATTCTGCAGCCCCTGATGATTACGCTCTTCGTGATAGTGCGCCACGTACTGCGTCAGCGCGCGTTCAAGCGATGATCTGCTGAAGAAGACCATCCGCCCGGTACACTCCCGTCTTCACCGAACGTACGAATCTCTCTGCATACGCGTTCAAATTTGGTGATCGCGGCGGCAGTCGGATCGGCTCGATTCGCTCCCTGGTCAGTGCCGCGCGGAAGGCTGCGGAATATTTCGTATCTCGATCCATGATCAGGAACCGCGTGTGCCGAAGGAAGGGTTCCTCGGCATCGGTGAGATTGCGCACCATCTGCATCATCCAGACTTCGTCTGGGTGAGAGGTGACTCCCGCAATCTTCACGGCCCGACTCGCCAAGTCGACCACAAACAGAACGTAGTATGTCACCAATCCGCGCAGCGTGAAGACCTCGACCGTGAAGAAGTCCGTGGCCGCTATGCTGTCCCAGTGCGCCTTGCGAAACGTCGACCATGACGTGCGCTTTCCGCGCTCGTGCTCGTCGTCATCGAACATCACAGCCGTCGACTGATTCACTTTAATGTGACAGCGCATCCGACAGCGGAGTGGACGCGGCAGCAGCTGCGAGAGGCGGTGGGATACGAGGAGCGATATGTAGTGACCCAGTGAAAACAGCCATTGATACTTGCGCGGACCAGCGCGCGGTGAAAGCGCAACAACGTCGCGGGCCTGAGGGCCACTGCGACTTTCAACATACGTTGCGGCGAAACGAGCATCGCGCTCAGTCCCAGCACGATGTGGTCCAATGTGTGTAGCCTCGGCGCCTTCTTTCGAGGACGATTCAGAATCAGCAACTAGGGATTCGGCGATGACTGCGCGGACACCGCCCGGGATCACGATCCTGACTGTCGTGACCATGAGATGAGCTATCAGGATCAACCAATCCCGGTTGCGCATCTCGTTCGGGTTCTTCTGGAAACCGTACCACTCCCTAGTGTCCTAGTACCGAGTGTACTTCAGGTCGCCGCGCAACGTGCACGAGCCACGAAACGCAAGTATGTCTTCCTGCGAGTTGCCAACGGGGGCCCGCGCATCACGGCGCGCGCAGCAGTCAAGGAAGGCGACATGGGTGCGTGGAATAAGTGGTGTCGACCGCGCGCAATCCGACGAGACGGAACATCCGTTTACGCACTACCGCCCTCCCCAATGGGTGCCACGAAAGACCTTGAGCACCACGCCCAACCCTCGACTTCTGACTTTCAATATCAATTCACCCACATTCAGAGGTCTTCTTGAAGAAGCCGACGATCCGCCGGCTGGTGAGGTACGGGGTGGACTGCTCGATTACCACCGTCACTCAGTGCGTCTTCAGGGCCAGCGATTCCTCCCGGGGACGTTGGCTGGCGGGTCTTTAGCTCGCGTATCGCCCGGCGTGCCGTGGTGGCGCGGCGAGATCCGCCACAACACTAGAGCGCGATCGGCTCGACTTTGACACGCTTGGCCGATCGGGACGCGATGCTCGCCCAAGGTCGACGCGTATCCAGCCAAGTCATGGAATAGCATCGCACGATGAAGGGCGAAATTTGGATCATCAACGGTATCCCGGGAGCCGGAAAATCCACGCTCGCGCGCGCCTTGGCCGCGCGCTTAGAGCGCGCGACGCATATTGAAGGAGATTGCCTGCAAGGCTTCATTATTTCAGGCTCCGTGCCGCCTGGCGCCTTGCCGCAGACTGAAGAGCACCGGCAAATCCATCTAAACGTTCGCAACCAATGCCTGCTCGCGCGTTCCTTCGCCGAGGAGGACTTCGTGGCGATAATCGACTACGTGTTGGTCAACAGAGCCCGAGTGGAGGAATACCGGGAACACTTGAGCGCATGCGACGTGCGCCTGGTGACGCTCGCGCCTGGTGTGGACACCGCCTTGCAACGTGATCGGACACGCCCGGAGAAGCACGTTGGTGGCATTTGGCTTCAACTGCATGAAACGTTGACCGCCGAGCTTCGCGGGCTGGGCCTGTGGATCGATAACTCCAAGCTCACGGTCGATCAGACCGCGGACTATGTCCTGGCAAACTCAAATGCGGCGCGCATTTAACGACGCATCGATCACCGCGGCCGGGCCAGGGGCAGCACTTCATTGACGAGTGCCACCAGCAGCTTGCCAGGCTCTTCCTCGTACACCATGTGCGAGGATTCCTCGAACCAGATGAGTTTCTTGTAGGGCACCTTCAGCGCGTCATGCCATTCCTTCACGAGCACCGATGACGTGCCTCGGTCGTGGCGACCTTGCATGATGATGACAGGCACGTCGAACTGGATGTCATTGTTCAAGTCGACCCCGCCGAGCTCGCCCCACATCGATTGGAGAATGAAATCGTGCGCTTCCTGGCGAGCCTGAAGGTCGGCTGCTGTATACGTGGGGCTGAGTTGAGCGACTGCATGGTGCCGGCCTGCGCCGCCGGCTTTGAAGTAGCCGCCATAGTGCGCTAGCCAGCGGCGCTCGACCGCGAGGTTCTGCAGGTTGCGCTCGGGGTGAGTGGCATCCGGGAACGGCGCGATCGCCTCCAGCTGCGAGATCGCCTCGGTGTTCCTTTCAGCACGCGCATCCGCCAGAGTTGCCTCGTATCCGAGCGCCTCGCTGCGTGCGGCGTCAACGAACTGACCCATTCCGACGTAAGCGTAGAGCAGATCCGGACGCCTTTGCGCAACCTTCACGCCGAGAATGGTGCCGAAGGAATGCGCCAGCAGGAACACCCGGTCGCGTTTGAACCGCTTGCCTACGAGCTCGATCAATTCCTCCGTATCCCGGACCAAGCGGTCGATCGTCAGAGTTGCCGCAAGCGACTGCCGATCCTCGCGTCGATAACTCTTTCCCGCGCCACGCTGATCCCACTGCACGACCGTGAAGAACTCTTCCCAGTCGCGCATGTAGTAGTCACTGACCGCCGAGAGCGTAAATCCGGGCCCTCCGTGCACCACCAGAAGGATAGGTGCACTCCGATCGCGCGCTCGGATCGAAATCCACTGTGGGACGCCGCCGATGTTCACAATCTCTTGTTGCTCGATGCCATGCTCCGTGGCGATCTTTCGAATGTCTCGAAAGGCGTCGTTCGGCGAGGGGGAAGCATGACTCCATTGCGGCGTCGACACGATGCAGAACAATGTCATTAGTATCGTGGTGCGAGTGCCGATCACTATGGTCTCCGCTAGAGCAGGTGGCGCATTCCTCACGTTTAGACGCGACCGGCCATTGGCCGGGTTGCACTCCGTGGTCGCAATGGCTGCTATTCCATCCGCGCGTTCACGGCAGGTTGTTCATGCCTTCGTAGGATTGGACGGCAAGTCGCCGAGCGCATACCGAATCGCTCGCTCTGCTGGAGAGTACGCACCATCCGGCCGGTGCAGACGAAACTCTTCGGCGCCGTGTAGAGGCGGTTGCGCTATGAAACGAGGCTGCCTGCCTCGATGCGGCTGCGCTGCGTGGACAAGGAAGGGGTGACATAGATAGACGGTGCCCGCGCGTCCTGTCGCGAGCGCCTCGCGCCTTCCCGCCGATTCCTCGAAGCCGTTGGCGGCCAGCTCTCTCAACGACAGGCCGTCCTCGCCGGCCGGGGCGAGTTGCCGGGCGATGTCGAAGTGCGACCCGATCCTGATGCGCGTGGGCGCGTCCTCGTCGCCCACGTCGGAGAACAGAAATAACATGAGAAGCGCGCGTCCCTTCGAATGGATGTTGGCGCGCCAGGACATGAAGTCAGGGGTTTCGGTGCCGAAGCTCGCATCGACATGCCACCCGGCGTCGCCAGGATCAACCGGCGATGGAAAGCGAATAGGAAACGTACCCAGGCTTTCTCGCGGCAACCATCGGCCGCTCCCGACGAGTTTGTCGAATGCATCGCGCAGTACCGGCGTATTCACCGCCTGAACAAACGGCGGATCGGAATAACCGCCAAGGCGCACCACGGGCCGCGTCCACGTCGCCGGCTCGTCGGGGTCGCAGCCGGTGTGCGCCCACAGGATCCGGCGACCTGCTTCTGCCACGCCCTTCGGGAAAGCGTCTTCGATGCGAACGAATCCCTCCTGTACGAACGACTCGATTTGTGCTTGTGAAAGCATGCACTGATCACCTGGAACTGCTATTGCGCGCGCTTCGGCATGAACTTGAACGACTCATGGCGACAGCGGTTGACTGACGCGCGACGATTTGTGTCACTTTGTCGACCGCTTCGCCCCAACATATCGCGCACATGCGGTCGAGACATGAGCGCCGCGTGCCAGGCGCGTGTCATCCGCGCATGAGCGGCGGTAGCAGGTAACGCCCCTCCAGCAGGGCGGGACGCGGCAGATACGCTCTCAACATGATGGAGAACTTTTCGGTCGGCGGCGCCGGCAACCAGTTGGCGGTACGCTCGCCGCCCGGATCGTCGCGAGAAATCCAGATATCGAGCGAGCCGTCCGTGCCGCGCTTGAGACGGGGCGTGCGATCGCCGATCGAGTAGCGGTTCAGCGGATTGTCGAAGAAGAAGTACTGGCCATCGCCATTGACCTGGTACATGGTCAACGACCAGAACGCATCGACCGGCGGCAACTGGCTCGCCTCGAAGCGCATTCGCCAACGCACGTCGCTCGGCAGGTCGTACGCGCCACCCGGAGCGATCGGCCGCATGTACATGGCCTCCTGAGGAGGCAGCGCTGCAAGCGCGGTCAGCGCGATCTGCGCACGGAACCTGTAGTCCTGCCCGAAGTTGCCGAGCGTCGCTTTCGGATAGAGCCAACCGTTGGCGATCCGCCCCGACTCTCCCGTGGCCGTCAACTGAGCGCGCGCAGCGCCAATACCTGCTTCGATCGCTTTGCCCTCCGCCGCCGAGAATCGACCGGGATCGAAACCTTTGACGGGTCCGAGGCCGAGGGCCTCGACACGCTTGAAGAACGCAAGATCGGCGATGGGCGGCGGGTTCTCCGCGAGCAACCGCTGCACCGATGCGAAATATTCCGGCCACGGATCGGAGCGCTGCGCGAAGCGCGGCGGCGGAGGTACGGTCGGACCCGCGATCGACATGCCTTTCTGAATGGCGCTCGCCGCGGCGAGATCATCCGGTCCATCGATCAGCAAACGCGCCAACAGCCAGACCCAGCGTGTCGGCGAGCGCAGCGCGAGCGAATCGCGCGACGCGTCGGCGGGTCCGGTGATCGTCAACGTGCACGCGCCGCCACCGGTAGTGCGCGAGCCGAGCACGGCGAAGTTGTTGCCATACATGTCCATGAACTGATAGCTGACATAGCGCTCGCCCACTTCCGGCAACGTCAGCGAGACCGGGCCGGCGGAAAGATCGATCCATGCGACCGAGTACAACGTGTCGTTGTTCGGCGTGGTGACCGTCTGAGTCCGCGGAGTGAGCAGCGCCTGTCGATGCAACAGATGATTGGGACGCATCATCGCCAGCATTCTCTGCCGCGCCTGCGCGTTCTCGATCAGCATCAAACCATACAACCACGCTTCGGCAGCCGCCTCCTCGAGCGGCAGCCGGCGATCGCTGGCGACAGCTTCGGCCCCTCGTGGCTGCAGCCCGGCGGCGCCGGCCAGCATTGTTGCGATCATAAAACTGCGTCGATCCATGGCTCGGGTTACCTCTTGAGGACGGCGATTTCTCGGTGCGAAACGATATTTTGTGTTTCCGCGGATGGCATGGGAGCTTAGCTTCGAAACTCTCGGAAGCCTACTTGATCGATCAACAAAAAACATTCGCTCGACATTTGCTGACATTTGGGGGGGGAGCATGAAACGGCAACAGCGGAGCCTGCTGTCCGGCGCAGCATGTAGTCTGCTCGGCATCGGCGCGACGAGTGTCTCGGAGACGTTCGCGGCGGAGCAAACAACGTCCAGACAGATGATGGTCGTAGAGGAAGTCGTCGTCACCGCGCAGAAGCGCGCCGAGAGCCTGCAGCAAGTGCCGGTGGCGATCTCCGCATACACCGCCGAGACGCGCGATCTCAGAGGCGTGCTCAGCGTACCGGACCTGAGTGACTTCACTCCGGGGCTGAATTTCTCGCAGGGGCTCGGCCGCATGAGCGTGCGCGGCGTCGGACGCCTCACCAACAACTACGGCTCGGACCCGGGCCTCGCCAACTACTCCGACGGCTTCTACACATCGAGCACCGCCGAAGCAGGCAAGCATCCGATCCTGGTCGATCGCATCGAAGTGCTGCGCGGGCCGCAGGGAACGCTCTACGGACGCAATTCGATCGGCGGAGCCATCAATATCATCTCGAAGCGGCCGACCGATACTTTCGCGGGCGAGGTGCACGCCACGGTCGGCAACTACGACACTCAGCTATTTGGCGCGGCCCTGTCCGGCCCGGTCGCGGAGTGGTTGCGTTTCAGAGTGGCGGGAACCAGCGGCGGTCAAGGCGAGGGATTCTACCAGGACGTGGATGGCGGCCGCGGCGAAGGCGGCGTGCAAGACGACCGCTACGTGGAGGGGCAGCTCGAATTCGATATCGGCGAGAGCATCGAAGGCTGGTTGAAATATTCGCAAGCCGAATGGGATCGCGACGGGCGCTCCGAGGTTCTGATCACTCCCTACGACATCGCTCCCGTCTACTTCAGCGGCTTGTTTCCCAACGCCACGTTCAACGGTACGCCGACGCAGCCGGTGACGCCTGCGTTCGGCGATACCAATCCGGGCGTCAACAATGCGCGGCTGTACGACACCGACACTCCATCCGTGGCAACGCTCGACGGCTCGCACACTTACGTGCTCGAACTGGTCGGCCACACGGGCTGGGCGGACATCAAGTACACCGGCGGATACCAGGGCTACACATACCGGCTCGACGATGATTTCGACGGCATCGACCGCGGGCCCTACACCACCAGGCCGCCCACCCCGCCGACCACGCCCGGTGTGACATTCACGATCTTCCCGCAGCTGGAGTCCTTCTACCTGGAGGACAAGGAGTACTACAGCAACGAGATCAACTTGATCTCCACCCGCACCGGGCCGCTGCAATGGATACTCGGCCTCTACCAGTATCATGAGCAGGTGAATCAGTTCCAGGGCGTGCGTGCGCCATTGCAGCCCGAGCTGACCAACCCGCGCGTCGCGGCGCCGAGTGCCGCGAACCGCTTCAATCCGGAGGAGGGCCCCACCAATCCGGATCGCAATCTGCAAGTCTCCGGGGCCTTCCTGGACGCCGATGCGCGAGCTGTCTTCGGCGAGCTCGGATACAGCCTGAGCGACGCGTGGAAACTGACGGTCGGTGCGCGCTACACCGAGGATCGAAAGGACGCCGAGGAATACCGCTCTCGCATTTTGTTTGGTGCTCCGGGCGTACCGTACGCGTTCTATGCCAGCTCCGTGGTCGACGGCACGACGGTTCCCGAAATCGATCGACGCAACCACCTCACCGGCAAATGGCACGGCACGACTGGCACGGCTGCGATTCAATGGACGCCCGCAGCCGACACGCTCGCATTCGCGAAGTACACGCGCGGATACAAGAGCGGAGGCTTCAACGCCGGCCAGTTCGCCCCGGGGCTGACCGGCTATACCGAGCCCGAGTTCATCGATGCATACGAGATCGGTTTGAAGAAGACCTTCGCGAACCGCCTGGTCGCCAACCTGTCGTTGTTCCATTACGACTATGAGGACGCGCAATACCCTTCGACGGTCCGCGATCCGGCCAGCAATCTCAACGAGACGCGCTTCTTCAACCTCGAGAACGCCGTGTCACGAGGCGTCGAGCTCGAGGCGTTGTGGGCGGCGACGGATGCGCTGCAATTGCAGCTGAGCTACAGCTATCTCGACACCGAGATCGATGACTCGCGCTGCTTCATCGACAATGCCGACGTACGCGCGGCCGCCGCCGACGCGCGGCCGTGCAGCAGCGAACCTGCCGCGCAGCGAGGTCAGAGCATAAACGGCGACAGTCTGCCGGGCTCGCCAGAAAACAAGATCGCATTCAGTGCGGACTACACGTGGCGCATGCCGGCCGGCGCGCTGACGCTCTCTGGCTCCTGGATCTATCGCAGCGAAACCTACTACGAGGTGTTCTCGCGCGAGCACCACCTCGCACCGTCCTACGACGAGACCAGCTTGCGGGCGTTGTGGAGCCATCCCGAGCGCAACTACACGTTGATCGCTTTTGTGAGAAATGTCTTCGATGACGAGAGCACCGAACGCGTCAGCGCAACCGAGTCGTCATGGGGTGTGCGCTCCATCGAGGCAAGCTTGAGGCCACCGCGCCTCTACGGGCTCGAAGTGCAGTTCCGTTTCGGGCATTGAGCGGCATGCGCAGCTGCCGCGCCCGCCATACCAGGAGAGATGTGACGATGTTGAGCTTTCGATTCGTGTGCACGACGGCCGCGGTGCTGTATGCGGTGCTGTTTGCGCCTGTGCTGAATGCAAAGCAGGAAGCAGCACGCCCCGAGGCTGCTTCGGCCGAGGTCAGCGAGCGCAAGGCGAACATATGGAGTGAAGGCACACGGATGTCCGGCACGGTGTACGTATCCAGTGCCGCTCGAGGCGAGAAACTGCCCACGATTCTGATGGCGCATGGCTGGGGCGGCACGGCCTCTGCATTGCGTCGCGACGCGCTCGGCTTCGCGCAAGCGGGCTATCTGGTCGTGACGTTCGATTATCGCGGCTGGGGCGAGAGCGACTCGCGCATCATCCTTGCGAAACCGACGGCGCAGCGCCCGGCAGGAGACGATCGCACCTTCAGCGCCGAAGTTCTGGAGGTGCGCGAAGTCGTCGACCCGATCGATATGGTCGCGGATTGGCAGAACGCCCTGCACTGGCTGCACGGGGAACCGCGAGTGGATACCAGCCGCATCGGCGTCTGGGGCAGCAGCCAGTCGGGAGGCTTCGTCGCGGAGCTGGCGACGCGCGATCACCGCATCAAGGCGGTGTACAGCCAGGTGGGGGCCTTCGACGCGCGTGAACTCGGCAGAACGCGCGAAGCCTACATCGATGCCACGAAGCGGGCACGCGGTGAGATCGGCTATCCCGAGCCCGGCCTGCGCGTGCTGGGCAATCTGCGCGGCGCGCCTATCTACGCGCGTTTCGCCAACTACGCTCCGGTGGATCACATCAACGATGCCGGCGACATTCCCATGCGCATCGTCGTCGCGGAGCATGAGGAACTGTTCGACAACGACCAGCAGGGCATTCTCGCGTACCGACGTTACAACGGCCCGAAGGATCTGGTGATCGTGCCCGGCATCACGCATTACGGCGTCTACCTGCAAGCCTGGCCGCAGGCGCATCAGCTGGCGCTGGAATGGTTCGACCTATATCTCAAGCCACGATGATGTGTTCGATTCCTTTTGTACTCGGAGATCAAGATTCATGAATTCGCTGCGTAGATCGTTCATCGCCCTGCTCGCTTGCGCCTGCCTGCCGGGCGCCGTGTCGGCCGCCGACGTGAATGTCGCGGGCCGATGGGAGCTCACCGTCGAGACGCAGATGGGCACCGGCACACCGCATTTCGATCTCGCGCAGAACGGCTCGGCGGTCACCGGAACCTACCAGGGCCAGTTCGGCGAGGCGCCGGTGAGCGGCACGATCAAAGGCAAGAACCTGCAACTGAGCTTCAAGGTGAACGCCCAGGGAATGGACTACGAGATCGTCTACACCGGCACCGTCGAGGGCGACACGATCCAGGGCAAAGTCTCGCTCGGGGACGCCATGCAAGGCACCTTCACCGGCAAGAGAACCTGACGCCTCGCGAGCTTCCGATCCGACTCGGACGTGCCGGAGCGTCCGAGCCGGACCTCACGATCGATTGCCCGGGAGATCCAGGCCACTGCGAATACCAGCTTTCCAACGGTGACGCAGTCTCCGCAGCTGCGTCCGCCGCCATCTCAGATGCGGATCAGGGGGATCGATCATGAAAGACAACCATGCACTCACGAAGCTACGCGGCTCGTTCGGAGCCGCGGTCGCCTGGGGCATCGCGCTCTACAGCGGCGCGCCGCCGAGCATCGCACAGACGAATCAGCAACGAGCGCAGGCCGCGGCCACGACCGCAACCAGCAACGCGGCGTGCACCGCTCTACCCAGCTTCTACTGGGAGATCGGCGATCGCAATGCCAAGCTCGCGGGCGGCACGCGCGGCTCCTCGCCACCCACAGCCACAACGCAGATGAACGTGTACTCCGCGAGCAAGTGGGTCTATGGCGCGTACGTCTATCAGCGTCGCAACGGCATTCTCAACGACAACGACCTGCGCGCCCTGCGCATGCGCGACGGTTACACCGACACCAAAGCCTGCCTGTTGCAGCTCACTGTTGGTGCGTGCCATTCGAGCATGAGCACGCGCGATACCGCCGCCATCGACAAGTTCTTCTACGCGTCGGGTCACTTCCAGAAACATGCCGCGGTGGATCTCGGTCTCTCCGGCAAGACCGCCGATCAACTTGCGGCCGAGATCCATAACTATCTGGGCAACGACTGGACCTTCACTTATTCCCGCACCGATCTCGCCGGCGGCGGCAAGTCCAGCGCCGCCGATTATGCGAAGTTCCTGCGCAAGATCCTCAACGGTACGCTACTGCTGTCCGGCGGCGCGCTTGGCTCTCATGCCGTGTGCACCTACACGGGTCCGACAGATCCCGTCAGTGGCCGAGTGAATTGCGCGAGCGCCATGGACTCTCCGAGCAACGAAGCCTTGCAATACTCGATCGGACACTGGGTCGAGAGCGATCCGCAGTGGCTGGCCGGCGGCGGAGATCCCGCGTATAGCAGCCCCGGGCTGGCGGGCTTTTATCCCTGGATCGACTCCTCGAGAACCTACTACGGAATCCTGGCGCGCGCCGACCTCAGTCAAGGGGCTGGCGCTGCCTCGTCCGCGTGTGGGCGCCTGATCCGTAAAGCCTGGCTGACGGGCTCTGCACAGTAAGTCAACCCGCAACTGGCGACCGGCGACCGGAACACCTTGCTCCGGTCGGCCGGTCCTCAACGATCGATCCACTCGATGCAATCGCGGCGCAGCCGCACGATGCTCAAATCGGCAGAGTAAAAGGCGTGCCGCAGACCGAGTAGCTCTTGAGCGGCTGCGACGGCCAGCGCGGATCCTGCAGATCCTTCGCCCACTCGGCGATCGCCTCTTCCAGCGCTTTCACTCGGGCCGGCTCGCGCTCGGCAAGATTCGTGGTCTCGTTCGGATCCGTCTGCAGATTGAACAGCAGTGTGAATTCGCCTGTTAGACTCTTCCACAGCTTCCACTCGCCCTGGCGAATCGACACGAGCGGCGAACGTCGCCACATCAACGACTCGTGCGGATTGCCCGCCCTCTGCGCGGTGAGATAGGGCATCAGATCGACGCCGTCGTAAACGCGATCCTTCGGCAGCTCGCCGCCGCCGGCGATCAGCGTGGTCGGGAACAGGTCCATGAGCGAGACCATGCGGCGCTCGACCTGCCCTGCCTGGATCCGTGCGGGCCAACGCATCATCATCGGCACGCGCATCCCGCCTTCGTAATGACTGAGCTTCCCCCCGCGCAGCGGCTCGCAAGCGCAGATGCGCCCCAGATAAGCAGCGCACCCGTTGTCGGATATGAAATAGACGATCGTGTCCTCCGCTTCCCCGGAACGGGCCACTGCATCGAGGATCTCGCCGACCGCATCGTCCAGAGCGGAGACCATCGCGGCATAGATCCGGTTCTCCTCCTCGGCGATGTGCGCAAAACGGTCGTAGTACTTCTGGGTCACGATCAGTGGATCGTGAGGCGCGTTGAAGGCGAGATACAGAAAGTACGGATCGTCCGACCTGGCATTGCGCTCGATGTACTCGACGCCGCGGCGCGCGAAGTACTCTGTCAGATACTCGTGCTCGTTGTTCACCACCGTCCGATCGGCGCCCTCGATGATCCGCAACTGTGGACTGCGCTCGCGGATCAGCGTCGGCGCAAGACTCGATCCCGTCGGCTGTGCGTAATGCACGCCAGGCAGCCGCGGGTCGATGTAATTGGTGGCGCCGGCCAGAAAGCCGACGAACTCGTCGAAACCGCGCTTGGTCGGATAGAAATCGTCGTTGGCGCCGAGATGCCATTTCCCCACGAGGCCTGTGTGGTAGCCCCGCCCCCTGAGCGCGTCTGCGATCGTGATCTCGCCGGCGTCGAGGCCGAGGTTTTCCCGAGCGTCGCGTGCCGGCGGTCCGTTGTTGAACTCGAATCCGTAGCGAGCGGGATATCTGCCCGTCATCAGCGCGGCGCGAGAAGGCGAGCAGACCGGTGCGGCTGCATAGGCATCCGTGAACGTCACGCCCTCCGCGCCGATACGATCGATGTTCGGTGTCGCGATCCGCTTGACGCCATATGAGGAGATGTCGGCGTAGCCCAGGTCGTCAGCGAGAATGACGATTACATTCGGTCTTCCGGGGCGAGCTGCGACTTCGAGCGTCGCATCGGACGCCCGCGGCGGCGACAGCGTACAACTGCCCAGCAGAAAGGATGCAACCGCGGCGATGATGCGTAGATCAGCAAAGACGCGCACGTGGTTCACCTGGTACTCCATATTGTCGAGTCGGCCAATCCGGATGTCGTCTCTGCAGCGTCCATGATCGAGTGCGCGGCGGCATCGGTGCTGTCGAGATAGTGGCAATGACTGATGCGCGCATCGCTGTCGTTCCCGGCAAGCAATGCCCGAGCGATGGCGGTGGCGAAACTGATCGAGGCTTCGGCGCCGGCATGTCGCTGGCCGTCGGCCAGCGTGGCCGCGCAACGAACGCGCACTCTGCGCAGATTGTTCTCCATGACTGGGAGATCGGCGAGCGTGACGATGCGGTCGACCACGGCGGCGGCGATCTCCACGCAAAGGGCTGGATCGAGCTGGTTGCGCGCCACGCTGCTCGCCAGGTCTGCGATCGCCTCCGCATCGGCCGGCGTCTTGCGCTCGAGCCCGCGCTCGACCAACCGGCACTCGATGACTCGACGCAGCCACAGCCATTGCTCCAGCTGCGCGCGCGTGATCACGGGAACGATCACCACGCCCCCTGGAAACAAATGCAGAATCCCATCGCCGGCCAGCGAGCTCAATGCCTCGCGAACCGGTGTGGCGCTGACGCCGAGCGTGTCCGCGAGCATCGGGATGGACAGCCTCTGTCCAGGACGGATCGAGCCGCTGAGAATCGCCTGGAGGATGCTCTCGCGAACCCGTGTCTGAAGGGTTCGGCCTGGCCGATTCATTCCGGAACCGCCCGGTGCAGGGACTGACGATACGCGCGGCACTGCTACGGCCGCCGCTAACGCGATGCTTTCGGCACGAACGCCAGCAGCACGTTGCCGGGCATCTGTCCGAACATTCCATAGCCAGAGCTCACCAAGAGATAGCCGTTGGCCGCGACGATAGAAGCGTTGTCGATCGATCCGCCGCGCCCCTGCACGCCGTTGATGGTTTGAAACGGGCGTGCCGTGTCGAACGCGAACAGCACTTCACCGGTTCTCGCGTCGAAGGCGCGCAGCATCCCGTCCACGCCGCCTTGCACGACGGCGCCGTCGATTACTACCGGCGCGGCGGAGAACCCCATGCTGCTGGCGCAAGCTCGGATACGTTCAGCTCGCTCGCCGCTGCAATCTGCCTTGGACTCGAATGTCCACAGCACTTCGCCCGTCTCCACCTTCACCGCGTGCAGACCGGGATGCTGGGTCGCGTCGGCGCCGCGCGCCACGCCGTAGGGCCAATTTATCGGGGCGAAGACGCGCTCGCCGTCCGTTGCGATTCCCCAATGTATGCCGCCGAGCGGCGAACCCTCGCCGAAGTCCCGCCGCCACAGCACCTTGCCGCGTTGATCCGGATCGAGCGCCCAGAGCGTTCCTGACTTCTGACCGGCCAGCAGCAGATCCGAACCGTCGGCGCGCTGTGCAATCACCACGGAGGCGCCGAAATCCACATCCCGAAACACGCCGTTCTTCGGGCAGTTCGGCGCGGTGCGATCGAACACGCACCCGGCGAGAAAGATGTCATTGGCAGTCGCCTGGAAGCTCCAGCGGATCGAGCCGTCATCTAGATCGATCGCGAGAATCGCATCGGTCGTAGGCGCAGCCGGCTCCGAAGTTGCCTCGCCGGTACCGACATACAGCACGCCGCGCTTCGCGTCGATTGCCGGCGATGTCCAGATCGGCGCTCCCGAAGGGCCCCAGATCATTTTGCCGTCGCCACGATCACGCACGGGCCGTGCTTCTTGCATCGTGTGCGTGGTCCAGATCTTCGCACCGGTGCGGGCATCGAGCGCCGTCACCGCGCCATGCGTCTTGCAACACTCGTGATCGCGATTCGCCCCCAGCATGATCTCGTACTGTGAGATCGGTACGTAGACGCGATCCGCGTGAAGAACAGGCGTGCCGGTCGTCAGCGACAGCCGATGCAATCCCACATGCTGCATCCAGATGCGCTCGCCCGTGGCGGCATCCACCATGTGAACGTTGGCGGCGATGTCGCCGAACACCAGAACCTTGCGCTTGGCTGCGGTCAACTCGCCGAACGCAACGCTGGTGCGCAACGGAGCGTCGTGCCGATAGACCCAGCGCACACAGGGAGGTCCTGCGATGTCGATCGCGAACAGCTGGGACGAGTCGGCCACGGCCAGAAACAGATTCGTGCCGACGACCGCGGGCTGAGACCGCATGGAGGTGGCCTTGGGAAATGCCATCACCCAGGCAAGCTCGAGCTTGCGGAAATCCGTGGTCGCAAGCCCGCCCTGCGCCGCGCTCAAACGACGGTGATTGCGCGGATCGAACCCGAAGCCCGCGATGGTGGGCGGAGCGTCCAGATTCATGCGCCCCCGTTCCGGCCCGCAAGACATCGGCGCACTCCAATCATCCTGTGTCGGCGCCTTCCCGGCGAGAAAATCGATCACCGCCGCGCGCTCGTCCGCCGTCAGCTGCGATGCCTGCACCTGCATTCTTCCCTGCGTGAGCGCGTAGGAAATGGCTTCGCGACGCATCCCCTTGAGCGTATCGAGTCCCGGTGCCCGGGTCGCCGCGGCGTTGTCGTGACAGGCCGCGCAGTTCTTGTCGTAGATTGTCTTGCCGGAATGCTCGGCGGGCCGCGGCTGCGGGGACGCCGCGGCTGTCCTGATCGGAGCACGAACTGTCGTGCTCGCACCCGCCAGCTGCGGTTGAGCACATGCCACGAGCACGGCCACGAAACAAGCAGCGAGCCTCACTGTGCAACGCATGCGCGCCAGCAGCGCGATGGCCATCACGACAACGCGCCAACAATTTCTCAGGTCATTCGCTTGGTTCATGAGAAGAGGCTCTTGATCGCAGGCACAAGTTCCTTGGTCAATCGCTCCCGCGTCGTGGGCTCGTCGCTGGCGGCGCCCATGACCACGCGCCGCGCGAACAGCTGCCCGGGCACGGGCACGGCAACGGTCGCAACGCCGCGGCGCCAGCCGTTGGCCTCGAAGCAGAAACCTTTGGCAAGCAACTGCGCGCGCGCCGCGCCGATAATTTCAATCTTCGGGCAGTCCGGATCGTTCATATGAATGTGACTTGCATCGAGCGGCAGGGACGCGAGAAAGGCGTGGCCGGCCGACGTGAGGGACAGATCGAGCCGTGTGCCGATGGGACAAGCCGGCGTGCCGGCCTGGTAACTGCTGAAGCTCCCGGTGACCACCAATGTATCGTTGGCCGGCTCTACCACCGCGATACACCAGGGCCCGGCGCACGCGACGGCATTGAGACCGACGACAGGTAGTCGTGCAGCGGCCGCATCGCTGAGCGGCCGCACGAGCGTCATCAAGCCCGGGCTCAGCAGGCAGCGATTGTTCTTCGTACGCCGCAGATAACCGAGCACCACCAGCGTATGCGTCAGACGCGTCACGGTGGGTTTCGACAAGCCGGTCAGCTCATGCAGGTCGGAATTGCTCAGCGGGCCGCCGCGCTGGCCGAATGCCTGCAGTATCGACATGCCGCGAGCGACGGCTTCCACGAATTTCCGATCCCGAGGCGGGCGGATCTGGGGGCGCGCGGCGGCCACGGCGCGACTTGCGAAATGCTGAGCGACGATGCTCTCGGGGTTCGTTTGCTGGCTCACGAGGACGTTCCCGGCAACCCTGGTTCGCCGCAGATTGCACGAGCCAGTGCGGCGCCGGTTTACCGGGCCGCGACGTTTTGTGTCGATATGTCGACCGCTCACGGCGATTTGTCGATAACCGCCCTGCAGTCCTTGATACTCGACCGAGGTACTCGTACAAGGCTCTGATATGACTTCCAACGCCGCGAATCTGCTGATCGTCGAGGACGACCCCGAGATCAGGCAGCTGATCAGCGACCTCATGCGCCAGGAAGGTTTCGTGGTCGAAGCCGCCGCGGATGCGCCGGCAATGGACGCGATCCTGGCGCGCATGCGGCCGGATTTGGTGATATTGGACCTGATGCTGCCCGGTGAGGACGGGCTGTCGATCTGCAGGCGGCTGCGCGCGCAGGACACGTTGCCTATTCTGATGCTCACCGCCAAGAGCGCGGAGATCGACCGAGTGGTGGGACTCGAAATGGGCGCCGACGACTACCTGGTCAAACCGTTCGGACCACGCGAGCTGCTGGCGCGAGTACGGGCGGCTTTGCGCAGGAGCCACATGCCTCCCGCCAAGCAGCGCGACCGGCGCTTCGCGTTCGGCAACTTCGTCATCGACCTCGACGCCCGGCAACTGCTCGATGAGCGCATGGCGACGGTCAAACTGACGAGCGGCGAGTTCGACATCCTCGCCTGCCTGGTGCAGCGGCCGCGCCGTGTGCTGACCCGCGATCAGATTCTCGATTCGGCGCGCGGCCGCGCCACCGACCCTTTCGATCGAACCATCGATACCTTGATATCGCGCCTGCGGCGCAAGCTCGAAGCGGCGAGCCCGGGCTCCAACTTGATCGCCACCGTGCGCAACGGCGGCTATCTGTTCACCGCCCACGTGAGGCTGCTGACGTGATGCGACTGACCTTTGCGGCTCGCACCGGCCTGATCGTCGTGCTGAGCCTGACCGCGGCCTGGATCGGGTCGATCGCTCTCTTCTATTTGTCGGCGAACGCGGACCAAGGCGATCCGCGGCCGTTGCCCGGCCAGGTGGCCGCAGTGGTCGAGCTGGTCGAGCGCACGAGTGGCGATGAGCGGACACTGCTACTGCGCGCGCTGCGTTCGCAAATCTTCCAAGCCCGAATCGAATCCGGGATGCACATCGCCACGACTTCCCGTCAGCTCGTAACGCGACTCAACGCGCGCGGCTTGCAAGATCATCTGGCTGCGCTTGGAGAACGCCCCGTCAGCGTGGTGCTTGCCAGTGAGAGCGGCCAACCGCGAGGCATCTCGGGACGGTCCTTCATTGTTCCGGTCGACCTGGAAATACGCGTCGGGCTGCTCACCGGCGAGACATTGATCATCGAGGCCCGCAGCCTCTCGGTGGCCAATATTTTCGGGCTGCCGGTCGGATTCGTGTCGGGTCTGCTCGGTTCGCTGATCGGACTGATCGCGCTCATCATCATGCATCGGGAGACGAAGCCTCTCATGCGCCTGTCCGCGGCGGTCGATCGTACCGATCTCGCTGGCTCGCCCGTGCTGTTGCCCGAAGAGCGCTCCGGCGCGCCGGAAGTACGGGCGCTCATCAGGGCGTTCAACCGTCTGCAGGATCGTTTGTCGCATCTGTTACGCGCGCGCATGGGCATGATCGGCGGGATCTCGCACGACGTGCGAACGTTCGCGACTCGCCTGCGCCTGCGCATCGATCACATGCCCGCGGGCCTCGAGCGCGATCGAGCCATCGCGGATATCGCCGACATGATCAAGCTGCTCGACGATGCGCTCCTTGCCAGCCGCGCCGGCGCCAACGAGCTGGACGAGGAGCTCGTGGAGTTCCATCAGATCGTGCGGGCGGAAGTCGACGACCGGCGCGCCGCCGGCCAGGCGGTCGATCTGGAAATGGCGCTGAAAGATGCAGATGCCGCTGTGCTCGGCGATCGGCTCGCGCTGCGGCGCGTGGTCGCCAATCTCATCGAGAATGCTTTGAAGTACGGCCAGGTCGCTCATGTCCAAGTGGTGAGCGCCGAGCGCACGATGTTGCTGACGATCGACGATGCGGGCGCGGGCATTCCTCCGGAGCAGCGCGAAGCCATGCTCGAGCCTTTCGTACGGCTCGAAGCTTCGCGCAACCGGCAAACCGGCGGCGCGGGCCTCGGTCTTGCAGTGGCCCGCAATCTCGTGGAGGCGCATGGCGGCACGATCGCCATCACCGATGCCCCAACGGGTGGAGCGCGTGTTGCCGTGCGCCTGCCGCTGTTTTTCTCTCAGCCACGGCTGCCCGCATATTGAAAACATTGCTTTGGACTTTCTGCCTGGGATGCTCGACGTTATCGCTCGCGCAGACGCAGTCCTCCTCACGTACTGGCGATGTCGATGTGGGAGACGGGGTTCGAATTCATTACGTCGAAGGCGGCGTCCCCCGCGCAACGACGACCGTCCTGTTCGTCCCGGGCTGGTCCACCTCCACTGCCGTCTGGCGCGACCAGATGACGGCTCTTGCCTCACGGGCCCGCGTCGTTTCTATCGACCCGAGATCTCAGGGCGACTCGACAATCACTGTCAAATCCAATACGCCGGAACAGCGCGCGAAGGACTTGCACGAAGTCATTCGTTCTCTCCGGCTCGCCAATATCGTGCTGGTCGGCTGGTCACAAGGCGTGCAGGACGTGGCCGCTTACGCCGCAGCCTTCGGTGGCGAATCGATCCTCGGCTATGTGCTCGTGGACTCCGCCATCGGCAGTGGCGCCGCCGCTGCCGTCGCCAAACACGACCGCCGTCCGACCCTGGCGCGCTTCAATCGGCCTGCATTGATCATTGCCGCCGCGGATTCGAGCGAGATCGAGGCTCAGCGCGAGATGTCCAGATAGATCGAGGACGCGCGCTTCGAGATCGTCGAGGACGCAGGCCATGCGGTCTTCATCGACCAACCCGATCGATTCCACACGCTGCTCGTCGATTTCATCGAAGACCTCGCGGCCCGAAGCCAGTAACCCAAGCGTCCTTGACCGCAGGCGCGGGCGAACGGGACTTGGCAACGATTGGAGGCCGCCATGAGGCTGTTTCGGCCGTTCAACGGAGCGATTGTTTGTAAGCTCGATTCTCGAGCCACACGCGCACGGCGCAGTACTTCCTCTGTCATGCCTGATCGCTGACTACAGCTGCCGATTATCATCCGTTCAAAGTTCGTCACATTCCGACAGCCACGCTTGTCATTTGTTTGCTGAGTTATGTTTCCATCGACGCGCGCTACCAGTGCGCCTGATGCGTGCCGATCGCGACAGTTGCACCACAGTGAGGCGCAATGAATAGAACATGATCGTCGACAGCGAGAGTTGCCAAGATCCCGCGCGAGTAACTTACCCAACCGCGCTGATCATCAGCCAAACATGCGCACGCGAGTCACTACGATGGTGAACCATCTGCGCCTTCGCTACACCCCAGGGAACAAAGCGCGATGGCGGATGGAAAGGTATTGGAGCAAACGTCGGTGGACGTGCCGGACTGCGGATCCGATTCGTTGGCGCGTCCGGTGTTCGTGGGCACGGCTGTCGCGGGCACCATGGACATTCTTGCCGCGATCATCGTCTGGGCACTGCGCGACGTTCCAGCGATGCGCGTCCTGCAGAGCATCGCAAGCGGACTGCTAGGCACGTACGCCTTTTCCGGTGACGTCGTGACCGCCTGGTTTGGAGTGCTGCTGCATTACATGATCATGAGCATGATCGCATTGGTGTTCGTGCTGGCCAGCCGTCGCCTTGAGTTCCTGATTCGTCATTTTCTCGTGGCCGGCGCCGCGTACGGCATCGTCGTCTTCGTGGTCATGACGTACGTCGTCGTGCCGCTCTCCGCAAGTCCCATCCAAAGCCCACCGCCGGCGCAGGTTCTCGAGGGCCTGCTCATCCACATGGTCTGCGTGGGCTTGCCGATTTCACTAACGGCGCACCGCTTCGGGCGTCGGCTGCTCGCAAACTAAAACATCCGGGAGAACTCATCGACATGAACAGCACTGCGATCTCAATGGCAGTGCGTGGCGTGCTATCGGCCAGCTTGGCCGCGCTCGCTGCGCCTGCGGTCCTAGCCGCGGACGAATCCATACAGGAAGTCGTCGTCACCGGCTCGCGCATCTCGACACCAAACATGACCAGCATCAGTCCGGTCACGGCCATCAGCTCCGAAGACATCCAGGTCACGGGCAAGGTGCGCGTCGAGGACATCCTCAATCAGCTGCCGCAAGCAATGGCGGCCCAGGGCTCGAGCATCTCCAACGGCTCGACCGGCACTGCAACGGTCGACCTGCGCGGCCTGAACGCCAAGCGCACGCTGGTGCTCATCAACGGCCGGCGCCTCATGCCCGGCAATCCGGATAGCTCACCGGGCGTGAATTCCGGCGCGCCCGACCTCAACCAGATTCCGCGCTCGCTGATCGAGCGCGTGGAAGTGCTGACCGGCGGCGCCTCATCCGTGTACGGCGCCGATGCGGTTGCGGGCGTCGTGAACTTCATCATGAACACTCGTTTCGAGGGCGTGAAGATCGAAGGCAACTACAGCTTCAACCAGCATAAGAACGACAATCCCGTTGCGGATATCGTGCGTGCCAAGGGCTACGCCCTGCCGGACGACAACGTGACGACGGGCTATACGCGCGATTTCTCGTTCGTGATGGGATCGAACTTCGCCGATGACCGCGGCAATGCCACCTTCTATGCGACCTACCGCGACGTCGATGCGGTATTGCAGAGAGATTTCGACTACAGCGCATGTAATTTCAGTTCCGGCGATCTGTTCACCTGCGGCGGCTCCTCCACCACCACCCCGACGCGTATGCAGGTTCGCAGTCCGCTCACCGGCGAGCTGGCCGACAACATGATATTGGATGCCAACACCGGCGGACTGCGGCGCTATGCCGGAGCCACCGACGCCTACAATTTCCAACCGCTGAATTTCTATCAGCGTCCGGACGAGCGCTATACGGCCGGGCTGTTCATGAACCTGAACATGAGCGAGTCGCAGGAGGTGTACAGCGAGTTCATGTTCATGAAGGACCGCTCGGTGGCGCAGATCGCGCCCAGCGGCATCTTCAATCAGGAATTCGCCGTGCCCTGCAACCATCCCTATTTCACCGCCGACGAGCAGCAAGTGTTCTGCCAGCAGTTCGGCCTGTCGACGGCGCCGGACTCCACCGATACCGTCAACCTGAGAATCGGCAAGCGCAACGTCGAGGGCGGGCCGCGGCAAAGTGACATCTCGCACGAGGCCTTCCGCGCCGTGGTCGGCATGCGCGGCGAACTGAGCGATGCGTGGTCGTACGATGCCTTCGGCCAGTTCGGCCAGACGGAGCTGTCGTCGCTGCAGACCAACGATTTTTCGATCACTCGCATTGCTCGCTCGCTCGACGTTGTGCGCGATGCGAACGGCAATGTGGTATGCCGTTCGGCCATCAACGGCATCGATCCCGCCTGCGTTCCGTACAATCCGTTCCAGCTGAACGGGGTCACGCCGGAGCAGATCGCATATCTGCAGATCCCGCTGGTCTCGCGCGGCACGAACACCGAGCGCATCCTGAACGCGTCAGTGACTGGCGATCTCACCGGCTACGGCGTCAAGCTGCCCTCCGCCGATTCGGGCCTGATCATGAACTTCGGCGTGGAATGGCGTCAGGAGGAATCGGAGCTCACGCCGGATCTGCCACTGCAAGCCGGCGACGGCGCCGGCCAGGGCGGGCCGACCACGCCAGTGCAGGGCAGCTACACGTCACGTGACATCTTCGCCGAAGCACGGATGCCTTTGATCCAAGGCAAGTCGTTCGCACACAGCCTGTCTGCCGAGGCGGGTTATCGGTACTCCGACTACGATCTCGACTTCAGCACCGACACGTACAAGATGGGCCTGGAGTGGTCGCCGATCCGCGATATCCGCGCTCGTGCCAGCTATCAGCGTTCGGTGCGAGTGCCCAATATCACGGAGTTGTATGGCGTGCAGGCAGTGGGCCTGGATGGAACGATCGACATCTGCGCTAGCGATGTCGCCGCCGGCGAATTGCCGGGCGCATCGTTCGAGCAATGTGCAAGGACCGGCGTGACCGCGGCTCAGTACGGCAACATCCAGAACAATTCCTCGTCCCAGTACAACGGCCTGATCGGCGGCAATCCCGACCTGCAGCCGGAAACGGCGGACACGGTCTCCTTCGGCCTGGCGTTCCAGCCGCAGGCCGTGCCCGGACTGCGTGTCAACATCGACTACTTCGAAATCAACATCGAGGACGCCATTCAGAATCCCAATGCCGATTTCACGTTGCTCATGTGCGCGCGTACCGGCGATCCGGTGACTTGCGGCCGCATCCGGCGTGACGGCGACGGTTCGCTGTGGCAGTCGGTGGACGGTTACGTGATGGATACATTCGAGAACATCGGCGAGATCAGCACCTCGGGCATCGACTTCGACGTGTCCTACGCGTTCGACATCGGCGCCGCCGGGCGGCTCGGCTTGGATTTCGTCGGCACGCTCCTCGATTCGCTGGAGTTCACGCCGCAGCAAGGCGTCACCTATGACTGCGCGGGACTCTACGGCTCGGTGTGTCTCGTGCCGGCGCCCGAATGGCGTCACAAATTCGATGCGACCTGGCGCACACCGTGGGCGGGCATCGACGTGACACTGAGCTGGCGGTATTTCGACGAAGTAAAGCGCGATGCCGAGGACAGCAATGAGTTCCTGTCGTTCCTCGGGCAGGTGGACGGTAAGCTGCCCACCGACTCGCGCCTGGGTAGCCGCAGTTATTTCGATCTCATCGGCTCGATGACGCTGGCGGATCGCTATACGCTGCGCCTGGGCGTGAACAACCTGCTCGACAAGGATCCGCCGTTGAATGGCTCGACCAGTTGCCCGACCGGTCCATGTAACGGCAACACCTGGCCGCAGGTGTACGACGCGATGGGACGTCAGATCTTCGGACTGGTAACTATCGATTTCTGAGTGTTACTTCGAGGTGGCGGGCTGCAAATCGTCCCCTCATCGGCCCTCCTCCCGCCGCCGGGAGGAGGGCCGCTTCTACTTAAGAGCGCGTCGCCAATGAATCGAACGATAGTGTTGCGGAAAATTCTGATCGGGCTGTGGTGCTGTGCTTGCTGGACCACGGCGCACGCGTCGAATGCCGCCTCCGTCACTGCATCGCCGTTGAACTGCAGAGCCTCGCGCAGCGAGCAGCGAACGATCGAGACCACGCTGGCGGATGTGCCGGCCATCGTGCGCCTGCCGATGAAGACGACGCTGCCGCCGATCATCCTTTGGCACGGATTCGGGCCTCCGGCCAGCGAGCAGGCGCTCATGACGGCATTGCCGCTCGATGATGTGCCCGCAATCAAGGTCTATCTCGGCCTGCCGATGTTCGGTGCAAGGATGCATGCCCGCGGCATGGATGAGATCGCCGAGCGACAGAAGAAGGATGTGGGCACGCTCGTCTTTGCACCTGTCGTGATGGGCGCAGCCGAGGAGTTGGCAAACGTCGTGCACGCTCTTGGCGACGCAGGTTGTCTCGACCCGCAGGATGGAGTGGGTCTGTTCGGCTTCTCCGCCGGTGGCGCATCGACGCTGCTGGCACTCGCCGACAGGAAAGTGAACATCAAAGCCGCCGTCACGCTCAACGCTTCTACGGGCCTGTCCGCAAGCGTTGCCGCGTTCGAACGAGCCGTGCAGCAGCCATATATTTGGACACCTGCGTCGAGGGCGCTGGCCGACCGCTCCGATGCAGTGAAACGGGCTGCGGACATCACTGCGGGAAACCCGCCACCGGCCTTGTTGATCATTCATGGCGAGCGTGACCAGATGCTGCCGCCGCGGACCGCCAGCGATCTTTACGATTCGCTGCTACCTCTATACGAGCGCGCTGCCGCCCCCTCCCGCCTGCAGCTCGCGCTGGTTCCCGACGTGGCGCACGCTTGGGCCGATTCTCCGTCGGGCGATCCGTTGCGGGCCCGGATCTCGCAATGGTTCCGGCAACATCTTTGAGCCGGAAGCGGATCAGTGCGTGTGCGTCAGGCACAGCACCGCACGATAGGCGCAGAGCGCATCGACGAGCGCCTTTTCGCGCGTCAGGATCTGGGCCTTCTCGGCTTCGCCGATCATCTGGATCATGTAGCTCTGCTCGGCATTGCCCTGGCGGTCGATGAAAGGCCAGGCAAGGCTGGAGGGATCGGCGAGGTTGGGCTGCGCACCGATGTCTTCGTTGGTGACGAACGGCGCGTAGAACATCAAGTGCGGCATCGCCATGGTGCGCACCTGCAAATCCGGCGGTCCGATCGTGCGCATGATCGGTGCGATCATGTAGGACAGACCGGGCTTCTGGGGCGCACGGTATGTTTTATTCTGATAGCGCTTCTCGATTTCGGCCTTGAGGGCGGCGGGGCCGAATCCCTGCGCGCGCAGAGTGGCGGTATCCCTGAGCACTTTGAAATGGGCGTCAACGCCCGCGGCGTCGTAGCACAGCGGGATGTAGATGTCGTTCCGGAAATCCGCCAGTTCCCAAGCGGTCCGCTCGACCAGACAGGCCAGGCCATTGGTTCCCTGCCGGGTGAGGCGATATCCTGACTTGGGATCGAGCAGATAGACCGTTGCCTGCTCGCGCAAGGCCGGCGGCAGTGCGCTCAGCGCGAACCGCGTTTCGAGCTGTGCCGGCATGGCTTCGAGCGCCGTCTCCCGCTCTGTGTCTGCCGCGGCCGCGGGAACTGTGAAGGCAATTGCGATCAGGGAGCGAAACCACTTGCTGTTCATAAGTCTCTGCGTTCCATCTCGACGACCGGTCGGTCGTCGTTCGTGCGATAGATTAGATTGCAGAGATCTTGGGCTAGGAGTGACAAGTTTGTCGCGATTCGAACGCGTTGCGCGTCAGCGGCAACCGCATCGCAACCCGGCACGGCGCCGATCAACGCCTCGGGGCGGCCGCCTTGACGACGCGGGCAGCAAACAATGCAGGATTCTCCGCATAAGACCTGTCGATAGATATGTCGGGACGCACGCCTGCGGCGCTGTTGCTCCCATCTTTTCTGAGGATGACGCAATCAGGCACGACGACCTTCAAGCCGGAGGCCGGCAGCACGATGTTCGATCTTTGATAGCCGATGAAGCCGCAACCGGCGCCGAGCGTCTGCTCGCCGATGACGACCGCGGCATTGGAGTCCTGAAGATATCCCGCGAAAAGCTCGGCCGCGGACGCGCTGTCGCGATCGACATAGACGCCCAAGGAGCCGCGCCATCCGATCTTATCGACGGCAATCTCGAGTCGCCGCAGTACTCCCTTTCCAGGAGCGATCACCCTCCCGTCGAGTAGCAGTTCGCCGCTGGCGTCGAACGGCAGGCGAGCGACGCGGCCGCATTGCCAGAAGGCATCCACCGACCACGCTCGCTTCTCCGTCCAAGCCCATGACAGGTCGCACGGCTCGCTGCTCGTCGCATCGACACGAAACTGCAGCAGCGCGTCGTGGGCGGCAAGCGCCGCCTCGCGAGTTGCCAGGTCGTTGCGGGCGTCGTGTGCCGTTTCGTGCAGCTCATCGGTCTCGATAGAGAGATACCGATCGAGGCGGCCGTCCGCGACGACGCCGAGCACCGGGGCGTCGAGCGGGGTTCGTGCGAGCGATTGCGCCAGATCCCAGGCCCAACCTTCGCCGCCGGGATTCTGGCCGAGGTCGACGAGCAACATCCGGGCGCCCCGATGCCACGCCACCTCCAGATCCCGCCGTAGGAAGGCGATGCTCCGGGCAATGGTTTCGTCTCTGAGCCGGGTCAGGCAATTCGCCGAACACCAGCGCGGCCAGTCTGCACGTCCGCCCCCACGCCCGGCCTGCACCGAGACCTTCATGAAGGATGCCTCGCAGGCCTCCACGAGATTGACGGATAGGAAGGAGGCAACGCGCAGCACCGCGATTTTCGGTCCCGACGCCGTTGTGACGATGCCCGTCCTGAAACCCGATGCCGGAGTGCCGCGAATCAGCTCGAAGCTCCCCGCCGCTTCGAAGGGGAGCGAATAGGCGTCGCCGTCGAAATCGATGTAACCGATCGAGGCGCAGGCGGAAGCCGCATCATGGAAAAGCTCCCTGGCCTCGCTCGGGGGCTGATCCGCGGAACGTTCCACGTCGGCGACGTAGAGATGACCGTCGCCGATGCCGTCGATCAGCGCAGCGATTGCCTCGAACGCTTCCTCATCGGTGGTCGCGCGCCGGATCGCGCTCTCGGCGGCCGATGCGAGCGCCGGCAGATCCACGTCACTCTCGTGCGACGCTTTCCACAGCAAGTTCGGATAGCTCGCTTCGAGCTCGGCCTTGAGCGTCGCCAGATCGTCGAGCCATCTGCTGTCGCTCCATTCGGCCCCGTTTGTCTCCTCCCCTTGATCCGATGCGGCCTTGGCCACGGAGAAACAAACGGGCGCCAGCATGCAACAGCTCGCGAGCACGAACCTTGCGAGCGCCGGCGCGAGATGAGTTTGTGTGCTTGCTGTCACGACTGGCATTCCCGCTCTACCGCTTCCGCTCTCGGATGCGCGCCCGAATCTGCTCACGCATTTCATCCTGAATCTTCCTGAACTCGGCCATCTGGCGTTGATCGAGCACGGTCGCGACCTGCTTCTCCGTGGCTTCCCTGATATCAGCCATTTCGCCGCCCAGGGCTTGCATCTGTCGCAAGCTCGGCCGCTCTGCGCCGTCCCGGCTCAGTCCATACGAATCCAGCAGGGCGAGCCTTTTTGCAAAGCTGTCGCGGAGGATGGGCTCGAGTTTCGCTTCCTGCTCGGCCGATAGATCGAGGCGTTTGCGAACTTCCGCGAGCCGTGCCTCGATCTGGGCTCGCTGCTCCTCGGTCAGCTGTCGCTCTCGAGCCTGGGCTGCTACCGGGCCTGCGGCGCCCATCGCCGCGACCGCAACCATTGCGACAAGAACACCTTTGAAGGCGGTCATCGATGCACTCCCTATAAGTAGTCTTTGGGCTGGATGATTTGGCGGCACCGACTCGCCGTTGAATTCGGGCAACCGGTGTGAAAGACAAGATAGGGTGGCCGTGGCGAATGCGCAGCAGCGTTTTGTCAGCAGTTGTTGCGAGCTTGGGCCGCCGAAACATTTATTTACAAATTTGCCGCCCGCGCCGTTTGCCATGGCCGCTCGCAATCGCGATAGTGATCGCATGAACGATGTGGCCGCACGAATCCTGCTGGTCGACGACGATGCGCGGCTGCGCGAACTGCTGCTGCGCTATTTGCAGTCGCAGGGCTTCGAAGCCAAAGGCGCCGCGGATGCCATCCAGATGCGGCAGCAAATGGACCGCGGCCATTACGATCTGATCGTGTTGGATCTGATGCTGCCGGAAGAAGACGGGCTGCAGGTCTGTCGCCGGCTGCGTGGCCAGGGCGATGTCACGCCGATCGTCATGTTGACCGCAAAGGGCGACGAGATCGACCGTATCGTCGGCCTGGAGATCGGCGCCGATGATTATCTGCCGAAGCCGGTCAATCCTCGTGAGCTCGTCGCGCGCATCAAGGCGGTCCTGCGCAGGACGCGGCCGGTGCCCGGTGCGCCCAAACCCGAAGGCGGCGAAATTCGTTTCGGAGAATTTCAGCTCGACCTGGGTACGCGCCAGCTGCTGCGCAATGGCCAACACGTGCGGCTGACCTCCGGCGAATTCTCCGTGCTCGCAGCGCTGTTGCGTTATCCGCGCCAGCCGCTCAGCCGCGACAGGCTGATGAGTCTGGCACACGGCCGCGAACATGATGCGTTCGAGCGCAGTATCGACGTCACGATCGCGCGGCTGAGACGGCTGCTCGAAGAAGATCTGCGCAATCCACGCCTGATTCAAACGGTATGGGGCACGGGCTACGTGTACGTGCCGCCGGGAGAAGCGCCATGACTCCCCTATCGCGCGGAGTTTTCGCTCAGCTGGCGCTCGTGATTGCATTTACGCTGATTGGCGCGGCGATGCTAGCGGTGCTGCTCGGCCGTGAACTGGTCACGCGTCCTGCCGCCGCGCAATTACTGCGCGCCATAGATGGGTTCGCCGATGTAATCGAAGAACTGGACAGGCACCAGCCGCGCGCACGAATGCTGGAAACGTTGCGTGAAGCGGGACTGCAGGTCAGCGAAACGCCGCCGGAACGATCCACGCAGCGCCTTGGACCGTTCATGCGAGAGATCATCGATCAGGCCCAGCAGCGATCGGAGGAACAGCGGGTCATACAAATGGGGCAGGCCGACGGCACGCAAGCGATCTGGTTCGAACTGGATACGACTCCGCCCGTCTGGATGTCCTTGGGATATCCAAGGGCAGGCAAGCTAGTACGTCGGTTCTCCGTACTGCTGCTGGCTGGCAGCGTACCGCTCGTGTGGCTCGCGGCTGCATATTACGCGCGACGGCTGGTCCTGCCGCTGCGACAACTCGCGCAAGCAGCACCTCGCATCAGTCGTGGAGAGCCTCCGCCCGCGGGGCTCGCCGCCTCGTCTCGCGAGGTCGCGGAACTCGCGCAGGCTCTGGCAGCTGCCAGCGAGGAAGTACGCAACGCGGCCGAGGATCGTTCGATGATGCTGGCCGGCATCTCACATGATCTGCGAACCCCACTGACACGACTGCAATACGCCATCGAGCTGTTGCCGGACACCGACCCGGAGCTGCGCGCCGGCATTGGCCGCGACGTCGAGGAGATCGACGCCATCCTCACGCAGTTCATCGACTATGCTCGCGACGGTCGCGACGAGGCCAGCGAAGCAGTGAATCTGGCGGACATCTGCCGCAACGCCGTGACCGCAGCAAATGGCGACTGGATCATCTTTGCGCCAGATACCGCGTCGATGCACGGCCGACCGATGGCGCTGCTGCGCGCTGTCAGCAACTTGCTCGCCAATGCCCAGCGTCATGGCGCGCCGCCGTTCAGCTTGTGTCTGACTCGGACGCAAGACTCGTGGACAATCGAAGTGTGCGACCAGGGCGCGGGCCTGTCGCCCGAGGAGGCCGACCGTGTGCGACAACCCTTTGCGCGCAGCCTAAAGCACGGCGGCAGCGGCCTTGGGTTGCCCATCGTCGATCGCGTGGCTCATCAGCACGGCGGCGAGTTGCGGCTGATACCGAACACGCCGAGTGGCCTGTGTGCCATGTTACGGTTGCGTGGAACCTGACGACGATGGGATTCGCCAGATTGAAGTTTTCCTGTGCGAAACGATATTTTTTATTAGCACCGTCGGAGCGGAAGTTAAGTCGACGAGAGAGCACGAGAAACAACGGTTCCGACGACCCGGGACAGGTGACGTCATGGAATCGCCGGAGGACGATAGTTCCGGCTATCATTCGCTACATACTCGAAAGCTACCGGTTTCACTGATGCGCCCGAGATTCGCAAAATCGCTTGCCGCAATCCTGCTCTTCTTCTCCGCCGCGGCGCCGGCCGAACCGCCGATGACGATTCAGCTGTGGCGTCTGGACTGCGGTGTGATTCAGGAGGATGACCTGAACATCTTCTCCGACACCTACGCGTACGTCGGCAAGTCTAAGCAGCTAGCCGCGAGCTGCTATCTCATCAAGCACGGTGAGCGGTACATGCTTTGGGACACCGGCATCTCGACGGATGCACTCGGCAAGCCGTTGCGAGGCCCAGGCGCGACGGGTGAGAGTCTGAGCCAGGCGTTGCCGCAGCAGCTGAACAAGCTCGGCATCGATCCGAAGCAGATCGAGATCATAGGCATCAGCCACTATCACTACGACCACACCGGCCAGGCGGCGCTGTTCCCGCAGGCAACGCTGCTGATGGGCAAAGGCGATATCACTGCGCTTCGAGTGCCGGGCAGCGCGCGAGCGAAGCCGCTCGCCCATTGGCTCACGGGCGCAGGCAAGCTGGAAGAAGTCACGGGCGACAAAGATGTGTTTGGCGATCAGAGCGTCGTGATGCTCGACTTGCCGGGGCACACGCCGGGGCACCACGGCTTGTTGGTAAAGTTGCCGAGGCAAGGTTACGTTCTATTGTCAGGCGACGTGGCGCACTTCGAGGAGAACTACGCAGCCAACGGCGTGCCCATCTTCAACACCGACCGCTCGGAGTCACTCGCCTCGCTGGATCGATTCAAAGGCATCGCCAAGAATCTGCGTGCCCTCGTCGTGATTCAGCACGAGGAGGCGGACATCCGCAAGCTGCCCGCCTTCCCGGCATACGCACAGTAAAGCCATTACTTAGCCCGATCGAGCGTCGCCATTGGAGGCGAATCGGTCTGCTCATCGAGCACGCCGGCCCTGCCGCAGGCGTGCGCTCCAGCGATGGACTCGGCCTGTCTCACCATCGATCCAATTTGCAAACGAGTCGTGTGACGGTCGTTCCGGTGGTGAAATTGGCAACGTCGGCTCGCACCTTCATTCCTTCGGGTGTGGCGAGCACCGCGGCCATATGTTCGGGACTATCGAACCACATCTCGAAGGTTCTGTAGAACGCGGGCGGTGAGCCATCGGCCTGCGGCAAACATTTGGCCGCCTCCATTCGTCGGAAACCTTTGATGGCGGCGACCAACGGCATGTGTACGCCAAGGTAGTATTTGTCGAATTCTGCCGGGTCCGGTGGATGACCGTAGAGCATCACCAATTTGATTCCGCCGCTGGACGGAGTGGTTTCGGCGACGCTGGTCCCTGTCGCAGCCAGGCCGAGCCCCACCATCGAGATAGCAGTTCTGCGATCCATTTCCGAGTCCCATGTATGGTGAAGGTTGCGTGTTGCACTTCTCGCCGAGCCATTCTATTCCGCGCGCGAAGCGTGGCCCCCGCTCCGAGCCCGCGCGACCGTCGCATTTGTTCGGCCGATCGTGCCCGCATCGAGCCGATTGCGTCGCTGGAGTCAGCGCCGAGCCGCATCAGCGCCCGCCTGATCCAAAGCCAGAACGATCGAACGCGCCCACGCTTCGACGCGGCTGGCATAGCCCTCCGCGCCGCCGGCCAACACGTGCGCGACATTCATGGGCCAAGCCGAGACTTGCCACCGGATGATTGGATCGCCGCTGCGTCGAGTCACCCGCTTCGAACCGTCCACCGCACGTCGCACGTCGTTGCGGATCTGTTCCATCGTGACGATCCCCGCAAGGCGGTCGGCCACGCAGCGGCGCGACCCGGCAAGCGCCTCCGCGGTGTAATTCATTCCCTCCGGATGCTGCAGGACGTAGCCGCTGACGGCCAGAAAATGCGATGTTTCTCCGGGCCCACCGCGCATCTGCGATTCCAGCAGCAAGAGCGCATGGAAGAGATCGCGACACGTTCCGCCTTCCGGGAGCGTCGCTCCACATTCATGACATGCGCCAGACATCCCGAGCCCCTTACCGTCGAACTGTCGTGATCGAATCACCGCACACGAGTAGCAAATATTGCAGGATTGCTGCGAGTTGCGCCGTGACCGTGACGCGCAGTCAACGTACTGCTCGCCCTCGCGTTCTATGCAGCTCGTTCAACACTTGGATGGTTTCATCGATGCAGAATTTCTCCGCGAGTCGCCTGTTACTCACATCTTCGATCTTGTTGCTCGCCGCATGCGGCAGCGACGACAACTCGCCGTCGGAGCCTTCCGTTCCCGCCGCATTCGTGGAGGTGGACAATGCAGCTCGCGCTGCTTATACGACACACCAAGTGCCGATGGGTCTCGCTGTGTACGATCGCGAGGGCACCAAGGTGTTCGAGCGCATGTATGGCGACTTCTCCGCCGATCGGCGCGTGCCGATCGCTTCGGCGTCCAAACTCGTTTCCGGCGTCACGATATTCAGGCTCATCGATGCGGGCTATCTGTCGCTCGACTCCACGACCGGCGAGCTGCTGGGCTGGACCGGCACGAAGGGCGAGATCACGCTGCGTCATCTGCTCTCGTTTACATCCGGCCTCGAGCCGGAACATGCCTGCACGTACCAGCCCGACATCGCGCTTGTCGACTGCGTGGAGCAGATCCGCCAGCGCGACCTGCTCGGTGCGCCGGGCAGCCGGTTCGATTACGGCAGCACGCACCTGCACGTCGCCGGTCTCATGGCTGAAGTCGCAGTGGGCAGCGACTGGAACGACATCTTCGCCGAGCAGCTTCACAAGCCCCTGCAGTTGGCTCCGGAATTTGCTTACTACGCCGCGCCCCGTCAGGGGCGCGATACGCGGCCGACCAACCCGCTACTCGCCGGCGGCATGCGCGCTTCGATGAACGACTACGAGCGCGTGCTGCATTTCGTCTTCGACAAAGGCCGGTGGCAAGGATCGCAGCTGCTGGCGGCGAGCATCTTCGACACTCAGTCGATCGAGCCGTACCCGAACGCCGTCATCGGCACTTCGCCTCGTAGCGAAGCCCGCTACGGCCTCACAGCCTGGCTCGAATGCCCCACGCCCGCGACCGGTTGCACGAGTATCTCCTCACCCGGCGTGTTTGGCTTCACACCGTGGCTCGACCGTACCGCCGGCTACTACGCGATCTTAGGGATGCAACTGGACGACCTGCGCTCCGACCGGGGTCTCGGCACGGAGATCGAGCGGACGCTGAAACCTCTCATCGAGGACGCGATCGCACGGCAGTGAGGCTGGAAACCACCTGCGGTTTAGGATGACGCGCTGATCGCAACTCGCGTTGAAGCAAGGGGCGGCACTGAAGTCCGATAGTGCCGCCCTCCCCGCAACAGCTCATTTTGTCAATCGTTACCGCCCAGGCCCGACGCGGCAGTAGAAGGCTTGCATCTGGAGTCCATACATGGACATTACGCGACCGAGGGCAGGATCGAATTTTGCGAACGACACGCTCTCCGTCTCCTCCACGATCACGTACCGAGCCATCACACAGGCTCTGAACCGCTGGCCTGCCGCCACGCCAGGGCCGCAAGCTCCGGCAGCACCTCGACGCGCCGCTTCGCCTGAGCAGAGGACGCGGTACCGCGGATCATTCGTCCCTTGATCCCGTGGATGATCGCTGCCAGGCGGAAAAAGTTGAATGCCATGTAGAACCCATAGTCGGCGATGGCAGCTCGCCCGGTACGCCGGCAGTACGCAGCGACGTAGTCCGATTCCGTGGGAAGTCCCAATGCGCCGAGATCCCTGCCCGCGAGCCCCGTGACGATGTGCGGCGGCATGCGATACATCATCGAGTGGTAAGTGAAATCGGCGAGGGGATGACCGAGAGTCGATAGCTCCCAGTCGAGCACGGCGAGCACCCGTGGCTCGGTGGGATGAAAGATCAGGTTGTCGACCCGAAAGTCACCGTGCACCAGGCATGTCTGTTCTCCGGATGGAATATTCGCGGGCAACCATTCGACGAGCCGATCGAGGTTCGGATCGCGACCGGCAGCGTCATCATTCTGGTACTGTCGGCTCCAGCGGGTAATCTGCCGCGCGAAATAGTTGCCCGGCCGTCCGTAATCGCGCAGTCCCAATGTCTCGTGGTCCAGCCCGTGCAGGCGAGCGATAGTCGCATTCATGGCATCGAAACAGGCGGCCCGCTGGCTGCGATCGACTTGCGGGAGCGCGGTATCCCAGAAGATACGCCCCTCGACCATCTCCATCACGTAGAACCAAGTACCGATGACCGAATCGTCGGTGCACAGTCCATGGACCTTCGCGACCGGAAAGTCGACGCTCGCGAGCGCCCTCAGCACGCGCGCTTCACGCTCCACCGCGTGCGCGCCCTTGATCAGCTGCCCGGGCGGCTTGCGCCGCAGGACGTAATTGCGGTCCGGGGTGATCAGTCGATAAGTAGGGTGGATTGCCCTCCGGCGAACTGTTCGACACGTAGAGGGCCTTGATAGTCCTCTACATGGTCGCACATCCATGCGTGCAGCCGTGGCACGTCGAATTCGAAGCCTTCGCGAACCGCCGAGCTGCCGACATTCCCGGCGCTCATTGCGGCTTCGCCTGTGAGCGATCGCACTCGATCATATCGGTCCGTTACGTACTCCGCGTCACAGCGCCTCAACGATAGTCACATTGGCAATGCCCCCGCCTTCGCACATCGCCTGTGTGGGGCGAATTGATCGTCTCGCGGCCACAGGCTGGCTGATATAAGCAGCGGCAGTGAGATCGCTGTCGATCAGTCCGTCGTCCGCGCTCAGGACAGCAGTTGCACGGCCTGGCCCTGCTTCTTCAACAACGCGATCGCCTTCTTGTCGAAGGACACCAAGGTGTCGCCACCAAGCCAGGCGCCCTCATAGGCCATCACGCCGTCGGCGAAGTCGCCGCCAGCCGCCAGCAGTGCAAGTCCGGCTTCGATGGCTGGACGGTTCATGACCACGTTCGCGGTATCGAGCAATGCGCGCATCGCGACGGCGATCGTTGCGGCGTCGAAGCCGTACACCCGACGCAGCACCCAGACGAATTCGCACAGGCACGGCAGCGAGACCGCGATCAGCGATGCCTGCTTCAGTACCTTGTCGGCGGCGCGGGCCTGCTTGGTGTCGTCGCGCACGACACCGCGGATGAGCACATTGGTATCGACAGTGACCTTCACCGCTCGCCCGCCCAGCCGGCAGCGGCGGCCTCGTTCATTTCCTCGATGGTGGCGACCTTGTCCGTCTTGCCCGCGAGCAGTCCGAGGAAGCCGTCGATGCTGCCGACCGGCCGCGCCGCGCGCACCCGAAGCTCTCCACCTGGCAGTTTTTCAAGATCGACCTTCTCCCCTGGCTTGACGCCAAGGTGCTGCAGCAGGTCCCGCTTGAGCGTGACCTGGCCCTTCGTTGTCACGGTAAGCGACGACATTGGGGAACCCTCCTTCAGAGCACTTAAGGCTCCAAATGTAAGGCAACTCCCCTTACTTTCAATGAGCAGGCCGTCGCACTGCTCGAGAATCCCATCACTTGCGGTTTGGCCGCTTTTCCATGGCGTGAGCGGGTATCGCCGATAAATCAGTGAAACTCTTCCTCCATCCAATCCGGACGAGCGCTCGAGGAGTACACGCGAAAGCCTCTATAAAATTGGACGCCGAATCTGCACCCTTTCTCGCTGAATTTTCATCCTTTAGTGTCTGTTACACCTCGACGCTTCAAGCCCTGCAGCGTGACACGCTGGCCCGGAGCGATGACGCCGGCCTTGAGGGCGGCAGACTTCAAGTAGCCCCAGATCGAGTTGAAGCCCTCGACCGCGTAGTATCTGAAAATTCCGTCGTCAAGCCGCTTCTCGATGATAGAAGTTGAGCATTCCACCGACTCTCTCCCGGCGCTCTACAGGGGCTGCAGAATCGCTTGCTGAAGCGTTCTGATGGCCCTATCAATCTAGTTGGTCGGCAGCCAGCAAGTGACAGTCGCACCTATTGTTTCCTGAGCTCCGCCCAGTACGGCAATGAATAGCCCCACCGACCCTCGTAGATCGACTCCGCACTTACATATCCATTGAGCACGTCGCCTCGCAGTTGCAGGTGCAACGACAAGGTCGATGGGTGACGCTGCGTATCCGACGTCGCAATGCTCGCGAGCGACGTGCCGGTCAGGGCGCCATTGTTGAAAGTGACATCATTGAGCAGAGCCTCCTGCTGCAACGTGCTGCGGCCGGCGAATTTCGGCGGCCCGCCCACACGGATGTGCACATCACCCGTGCCGAGGATCTGCAACTGGATGGGCTGCTCGCCCTCATAGGTCTGCACGATGCCTCGCCATTTGCCCGTCAACTGCGCGCTCGGCTGAGATGGCGCGGAGGGGACGGGTGCGGCGCTGTCGATCGGTGTTCGCTCGCGCCACTCAGGCAACAGGCTCTTGAGCACGATGGAGTGAAGGCCGGACGCGCCGCCATCGGCATTCGACAGAATCGCCACGCCAGCCTTCTTCCCGGGAACCAGATACAGCGCCGTGCCGACACCGGAGGTCGAGCCTTCGTGCCAGATAACTTCATAGCCGCCTTCCTGCGACACCATCCAGCCTACGCCGTAGGATTTCGCGGTCTCCGAGCCGACAGGCGCATTCTGCGGGACCAATTGCCCGGTCATCTGCGCGATCGACCGCGCGCTCAGGATGGCAGCCTGATCCGCCTGCCGATTGTTGAGAAAGAACAGTCCGAAGCGCGCCAGATCGTGCACGCTGGAATAGATCGACGCCGATGCCGGCTCGGCGGATTCGTAGAACGGCAGTGGCTTCCGGTCGAAGTCATAGCGCACGGCCTGATGTTTCTCGAGCCCCGGCGCGAGATTCAACGAGGAATGTGTCATTCCCAACGGCAGAAACACATCCTGGCGCATGTAGTCCCCATAGCTCTTTCCAGACACTTGCGCGATCAGATGACCCAGGATGCCGTAACCGATGTTGGAGTATCGATAACGCTCTCCTGCCGGCGCCACGAGGATGCCGTAACGACTGATGGTCTGACTCATCGACGGCAGTTGCCTGGCTTCCTCGCCATAGAAGAACTGGCTGCTACCGGTGAGCCCCGCGGTGTGATTGGCGAGTCGGCGCACGGTCGCCGCGTTCGGATCGCCGATCCAGGATTTCATTTTGTCCGGCCCGAGATAGTCGTTGGCCGGCCGGTCGAGATCGACCTTGCCCGCCTCCACCAGCGTCATCACACCGACGGCCGTCAATGTCTTCGATACCGACGCAAGACAGAACATCGTGTGCTCAGTGGCGGCCACGCGATTCTCCACATCCGCCCAGCCAAACCCCTCCTCCCAAAGAATCTTGCCGTCCCGCCAGGCCGCCACGGCCAGACCCGGCACCTTTTTCTCCTGCATGTGGCGGCGGACCGCCTCCCGCACGCCGTCGAAGCGATCCGCCAGCGCACCGTGGCTCAGCAAGGCCGAGCCCAATGCGATGGAAACAAACGATCCCAGCCAGGATTTCATAGCACCTTCCGCAATGGAATGAGCCGGGCGGCCAATGCCGCCCGACTGTTTGACTTCGCCTCAGGAATCGCGGCTGCCTACCAGTTGCCCCGCAGGGTCAGCATGTAGCTGCGCGGTGTGCCGTAAACATTTTCCGAAGAAGGCAGGCCCAGCGTCTGGTAGTACGTCTTGTTGGATAAGTTGTCGCCGTACAGGCCCACGGACCAGCGATCGCTGATCTCGTACTGCACGGATGCGTTCACGATCGCATAGCTGCTCTGGGCAAACCGGTACGGTGCGTAAGTCGTACCGCCAGGCGTGGTCAGCGCGGTCCCCGTTACGTAACTTTCGGTCTGTGCCAGCACGCCACCGTTGACGGTCCAACGCGACAGTTCCCCCGGCAGCTGCCACGTCGTCCACATCTTCATCATGTGCTTCGGCGTCATGTTGAGGAAGTACGCGCCCGCGGAGTACAACCCTCTGCTGTCGCCCTCGTAACGGTTGCTGTTAAAGGTGTAGCCGGCAAACAGCTGCCAGCCGCGGGCCACCGTGCCGCTGACTTCGAGATCGACACCCTCACTGGTAATGTCTGCCTGCTGCACGTAGCAGCAGCTCGAACCGTTATTTCCCGGCGTCGGCGGGAAGGCGGGATCCCTCACCCCCTGCCCATTGCGCGTCATGCGATAGACCGCCGCCGACGCATTGAGGACGCCTGCGATCTCACCTTTGATACCCAGCTCGAGACTGTCGCCGGTGATCGGATCCAGCGAACCGCCGGAGGCGCGCAGCAAGTTCCCCTGCGGCTTGAACGTTTCAGCAAAGCTCGCGTAGGCCGACCAATCCTCGGCAAAGTTAAAACTCAACGCCACGCTGGGAATGAACTTGCTGTCGTCATAACGCAGGGTGCCGGGCGCACCGAACGTTCCATCAGGCGCCACGGATCGATAAATCCGCTTGAAACGGTATTCGCCGTAGCGACCGCCCAGCGTCAAGCGCAGCGGCTCGGCCAACTGCACGCCCACCGTGGCATAGAAACCGTTCTGCGTTTGACCGTTCTCCGGGTAGTACCCCGAGAGGACCGCGGTGGGTTCCGGGTAGGCGCCAGGATCGAAATTGAATACATCGACCGCGGGGCCCGGATAGCCGTAACCCGGCAGATCGAAGTCCTTCTGGCCACCGCCGTCGACCTGCGAATAATCCGCACCGAACGTATATCGATGCTCGAGCCCGAACAGCGAGAGCGTGCCGTTGAACGACAGGTCGACCAGATTCTCCGCCGAGTCGTAGTCCGTCCCGCCGCCATAGCTGATGGTGCCGGTGCGAGTGATCGGTTCGACGCCGCCGTAGTTGATGAACTGACGGTTCTCGCTCTTCTGCGCGAAGCGCGTCATGTTCAGTTTGATGACGCCCGTGTCGCCGTACTTCTGTTCGGCGCGTAGAAACACTTCCTGGTTGGTGAAATACCAATGCGCCCACTTCGGGTTGAACGCCGTGCTGGTCGGCAGGTTCAGCGCCCGGCCGTCGGTGTAGCGCGGGAAGCCCCAGGTGAAATAGCCATCTTCCTTGCGACGCTCGTAGCTCGCCCCGGCGATCAGCAGCGTGCTCGGGGTAAGGTCGTACTCACCGGTGGCGAAGAACACCGACTTGTTCGATTCGCCCCGATCGTAGAAATAGTCCTTGTCTTCGTAGGCCGCGACCACGCGGCCACGCAGGCGGCCATCCTCGGTGATCGGACCGGTCAGATCGAATTCGCCGCGATAGCGATTCCAACTGCCGGCGGACAGACTGACTTTGCTTTGTGGGATCGACTTGGCGCGCTTTCGCACCAGGTTGATGACGCCGCCCGGCTCGCCGGCACCGCTGTACATGCCATCGACACCGCGTAGCATCTCGATGTGATCGTAGACCGCCGTATCCGGCGTGAGGAACAACCCATAACCGCCATCGTAGGCAGGCGCGCCGCCATCGAACTGCAGGGTCTGCACTCGAAATCCGCGCGAGAAAAAGAAAGTGCTGACCGAGGTGAAGCTGCTCAACGTGACACCAGTGGTCTGGTTGAGCGCATCGTTGAGCGATGTCAGGTTTTGCGCCTCGATGCGCTCGCGGGTCACCAAGGTCACGGACTTCGGCGTTTCTCGCAGCGACAACCCCGATTTGGAGCCGGCACTCAGCCGATTCTCGAGCGTACCGAAGACCAGGACTTCCTCGACGCCCTCGTCGATGTTCAGGGCGGCGGCGCCCCCAGCGCGCGCAGTCTCATGCTCCGTGACCTGCGAGATCCGGCGCATCGCGTTACCGGTGGTCTGCTTCGGCAGGATGCGGACTACATCATCGTTGACGAACTCATACGTGAGCTCGGTCTTTGCCAGTAACTGCTCGAGCGCTTCGCGGACCGTGAACGAGCCTTCCAGCTTCTCGGCCGCCAGCCCCTGCCCTACATCGCTATAGAAAACCACCTGGACATTGGACTGATGCGCCAGGACGTTCAACGCGTCGCTCAGCGGCTGAGCCGGTATGTTCAGCGCAATCCTTGGCGCCGGCACTTGGTTGGTCGCCGCTCCTGACGGCCCGGCCAGAAGACAGGTCGCCACCATGCATGGTGCCAGAATGCCCGAATGCAGAACTTTCATCGTCGACTCCCCATGGCGGTGTAATGTTGACCGCTCTTGGTCGAGTAGACTGTGCGGGGCGGGTACTTTAGAGATCGAAATAAAATTCTGTCCCTAAAGTATCGTGCCCGGACAGTCTCACTGTCCAGGAACCTAGCGTCTTCTCCTGAGGCATGAGTCCCATCCGCTTCGATGAGAATGAGTCCGTACGCGCCGCCGCGCAATCGGCCTTCGAGCAGTACCGTGAGCGACTACATCGATTCCTGGTGTTTCGGCTGCGCAACCCGCGCGACGCCGATGACATTTCGCAGGACGCCTACCTGCGTTTCCTGCAGATCTCGGCCCAGGAAACCATCCGGGAGCCGCAGGCGCTGCTCTACCGGCTGGCGTCCAATCTCGTTTACGAGTTTCATGTCCGCCAGCGCCGCAACCACGTGACCTTCGACTCCGAAGTCGCCGACGGGCTCGCCGAGCGCTCGGATGATGTCTGGCGGGATGAGGTGAGCGAACGCATCAGCACGGCACAGCAGATCGACACCGTCCTGCGGCGCTTGCCCAAGAGCTATCAGATCGTGCTGCTACTGAGAAAGCGCGACGGCCTCTCCCCGGAGGAGATCGCGCAGCGACTGAACCTGAGCAAGGCGACCGTCTACACCTACCTGATTCGTGCGGTCGCCCAGTTCAAGCACGAATTCGACAACACCGGACCAAAGGCATAACCACATGGACGTACGACAGATCACCGAAGACGCAGCCGGCTGGCTGATTCGACTGGAAGCGGAGCCGACCGCCGGATGCAAAGCGGAGTTCTCGGCCTGGCTGTCGCAGTCACCGCTTCATGTGGAGAACTTTCTGCTGGTCTCGGCCGCCTACCAGGAACTGGACGCACTGAAGGGGGCAAGCAGCATCGACGCCGGCCGGCTCATCGGTGAATGGTCGGCAGAGGAAGCTTCCAACATCGTGGCGTTGAATGCATCCGCCTCGGCCTCAGTCACGAGGCCGCCCGCTTCGATGCCGGAGAAATTGCCGACGCATTTCTCCAAGCTGCGCCTTGCCGCAGGGCTTGCCGCCGTGGCATTGCTCACCTGGCTGATCGCCGGCGCACTGCTGACGCCGCGCTACACAACTGCAATCGGCGAACAACGCACGATCAAGCTTCAGGATGCGTCGCGGATCGAATTGAATGCGCGCTCACGTATCGAGGTGGATCTTTCGGCGGCGACGAGAGACGTCCGTCTGCTCGACGGCGAAGCGCTGTTCTCCGTCGAGCACGACGCGAGCCGTCCCTTTCGCGTCATCACCGAACACGCGGTCATTCAGGCCGTCGGTACCGAATTCAACGTTTATCGCCGCCATGAGATGACCACCGTTGCCGTTGTGGAAGGCATCGTACGGATCTCTCCGAAGAATGGCGCGGCACAGTTGTTGGCCGCTGGCCAGGTTGCGGATATTCGCAACGATGGCCGTGTGGCGCTACACTCGGCGGATGAGGTGGCGCGCCAGATCGCCTGGCGTCAGCGCAAGTTGGATTTTCGGGGCGCCTCGCTGAGCAGCGTCGCCAGCGAGTTCAATCGCTTCAATCGCATGCAGATCCGTATCGATGATCCGCAAGTCGCGCAACGCGAACTCAACGGCGTCTTCAATGCCGACGACCCACAGGCGCTGCTGGAATTCCTGCGGCACGACCCGGAAATCGTGGTGGGGAATGACGGCGAGGCGGTGACGATCCGCAGACGTTGAGCCGAGACGAGATCAGCGCTCCAGCCGTGAGTAAAAAGTAACATTCGAGGCTCGAGCAGTCCTCATGCATGGCGCGAGTCATCATGCACGGATACGACGCAGCCGGCTGGACAGCCTCGGCAATCTCTTGCTCGTTCGCCATGAAGCTGCCCGTGCCGATGTATTGGCGGTTCCCGCGATAGTCGGCGAACGAGAGCGTGCGATCGTCGATGCCCCCGAGAAATCGCCTCGGCCCACGCGATGTTGAATATAGGGCCAACCCGTTTCAGACACGGACGCGATATAGAACCTGCCTCGCTCCGACATGAACGCGATCTCGTTCTCGCCGAACCGGTCGGACTGTCGGTTGTGGTCCGCAACTATCTCAGCCAGACCGCTCTTGGCCGAGTCGATCTTGTTCACGCGCGCGCCAACGAGTACTCGTGGTGCAATCCAGCGAGTATTCGGTTGGCCTGAACCACACCGGCGCAGTCGTTGAGCATCTATTGAAGAGCAAGCCCCACCCGGAGCAGGGTTATCGGGCGTGTCTGGGACTGCTGTCGCTGTCACGGCAGTACGGACAGGCGCGACTCGAGGCAGCGAGCGCCGTAGCGGTGAAGTTACAAAGTCCCACTCGCAAGAGTGTGCTGTCGATCTTGAAGACCGGGCGTGACCAGCACTCAGCGGCGGCGCCTGAACCGCTCGATCTGCCCAAGCATCCCAATGTACGTGGCGCAGAGTATTACAACTAACATCGGAGGCCTCATGTTGACGCAGCATACGATGGAAACCTTACGCCACACTGTCCTCGCTCGCTTGGCCGTCGATCAGCTCGCGCAGTTCTTCGCAATGGCGAGCGTTGCAAGCTAGAAGTTCACGATGGCGTCGGTCGAGAGCACCCAGCCGTTGCCGCCGACGGCGAACGGCACGCTGCTGTACCCGACCGGTGAGTCCTTCAAGTAGAGAGCTTGAACGCTGAAGTGCGTTTCCTTGCGCTCGAACGGGAACCAGTTCACGCCGACGCTCACATCCCAGGGCTCGCCGTAGTCGCCGAAAATCTTCGAGTACGCCGCATAGGCCTGCAGCCTCCGCGGCAATAGCATAGTCGATCCTTGCACTTGAAAGCCGTAATCGGTGAGTTCGGAGACCGGGATCGGCCCAACGGTCAGGAAGTCATCGAGCCAGCGGTAGTAGAACTCGCCCTCCAGCGACCAGCCGCGGTACTTGACGCCGGAGTTGAGCGCCAGCATCTCGTAAGTCGCCTTGCGAATGACGCCGCCCGTGCCGAACGGATCACGGCTGAAGATCAGCGTGCCATCCGACAGGCGCAGCTGCGAATTCTCGAAACCTTCCGTCCCCGGCTGCGCCTGCGCATCCTCGCGGCTGTGAGTGAAGTGAGCGCCGAGCAGAGTTGCGGGGCGCTCATGCTGCTCGAAATCGCCGAGACCCGCACCGGGACCGTATTCGCCGGTCGTGGGCATCCACCACACCGCCGCGGATGCTGTGTTGAAGCTGTCGTCCAACTGCGCGGCGTTGACTCCGAGCTGGCTCAGATTGTTGCCGATCATCGCGCGATAGCGAAGTCCGGGAACGATCGTACCTGAGGCCCATACGCCAGTCGTATATGAGCCACGGAAGAACTCGTCCGCAATCGTTCGGTGATCGTTCTTGAGCCAATTCGGAAACGTGGAATTCGTCGAGCGCGTCGTCGGCAACGCACCGATTCCCGCGGCGAGCGACAGATGCTCGTTGAACGTGTAGCTCAAGTTTCCCGCAACGACGACTTGCGCGGGATCTCCTTGGCTGGTGTTCGAAGTCCAGGTGTAGAAGAGGTAGCGAAAGTCGGGATCGATGAACCAACCCTTGAAGTTCAGCGTCACTTTCTGAAACTGAATGTCGTTGCGCAGATCGAGTCGCGTCGTGCGGCCGAACGCATCAGTGTAGTCGTGGTCGAGCGCGCGCTGATTGAGGTAGCGCACATAGCTGAAGACGCTGAAGTCGACCTCACCCAGCTCGGTGCGGGCGAGCACGAAGCCCCGACCAGGTTCGAATGCACCCCAGCGATCCTTTTGCGCAACGTTGCCTTCCGTCGGTGGCTCGCCGATCGTGGAGACCGGAGCACCTGGCGAGCGCTGAGCGGCGGATTCCGGCAACGCGGCCTGAAGCTCGGTCTCGAGCGCGGCGATACGCTCATCCCAATCCTGCATGCGGCGGACCATGTCCCGTCGCATTTCACGCAGCTCGATCAACTGCTTCTCGATACTTTGCCGCTCTTCGGTGCCGATTGACGCCGGCGCCTGAGCGAACGCCCAAATCGGCGCGGCGAGACTGGCCACCGTTAGCCAAGCTCGATTCGCCACAGCCATCATTTGACGTTCGCCTTTTCCCACGCGCGCACACGTTGGCGAGCTGCATCGAAGAGTCGTTCGTAGTTGCCTTTTCGAATGGCGCGGCTGGCTGCTGGCGTCAGCCGCGCGAACACCGGATCCCACATGTGAAAGACCCGCAGCTGGGTTGCTTGATCCTGAGGCGCGACATTGTCCGTGCCGAACAGAAAGCGATCCGAGTACTTGTTGAACGCCGCAGCCGTCCTGCGTTCGACCTCCGGCGAGGAGACCGCGTACTTCGCGACCTCGTCCCATGAGATGTCGAAGTAAACATGCCGCAGTGTCGGGTCCTCGATCATGCCGGAGATGATCTCGAGGTGATTGGCATCGCGCTCGGCTGAACCCGCGACGGCTTGCACCTGCACCGGATGGACGACGCGTCCCAGGCCCGTATGCGCCCAAATGATCGTCGCCTTCGGATGGCGGCGCAGTAGCAACTTCATCTGCGACAAGAACACCGGCTCCTCGTTGACCTTGGCAAAGGGCATGTCGATGTCGCTGTGAAGGATCACGACCAGTCCGACTTCGGCGGCAAAGTCCAGGATGCGGTCGAGCGCCGGGTCGGCCAGGCTCGCAATCTCGCCGGCCACCTTCGAGGAGACGAACTCTTTGTGAATCGTGAATTCACCGATGCCGGTGAACACGCCGGGAAATGTTTCGAGCACGCGCCTAATATGATCGACGCCGTACATGTCCGCCGGGTTGAATCCCGTGATCATCGGGTCGAGTCGCTGTTGCTGTTCCGGTGTCAGCGAGCGGTAGGCCATCGCGATGTACGCGTCCGTGAACGAGTAGTAATACAACGGCGCGTCGGATTGCAGGTAATACGTCGGGGCGAAATCGCCGGAGTTCTCGTGTGACCAGGTTTGCTGCAAGGGAATGCCAAACAGCGTCGAGCGGCCGATCTTGTCGCCCATGATTGCGAGATAGTCGCGAATGTCCGTGCCCTTCTGCACGTAGTTCGTCAGGTGAAAGTGCGAGTCGTGAAACAAATAGGCATCGTCGAGTTGCGCTGTACTGACCTCGGCGCTCAGCACGCACAAGAACACGCCTGGGAGCAATACGCGACCGTAACCAGCTCTGCTGCGATTCAAATGCTGTGACATCCCACTCACTCCCGACGTTCTATCGATCGTGTAATGAGCCGCAGCATGGGTCTGTATGTAGAGGGGGCAGCCGGCATGGGCCGAGCGAAAGTCGTCGAACGATGCCGAGAAGACACATCTCAGAACTGACGATCGAGGTGGCGTGATCCGCAGCCTGCCCTCGGTACGAATGTGGCTCGATCGGCAGCCGGCGCAACCTCATGTTTGTCACGTTGAGAGTCTCAGTCGAGCGTCATGGCAATCATGAGCTCAGTGATCGTCCGATGCGGGAACTCTCCATGCGCAGCCATACTTGCCAACCTCCAACGCTCGCCTCCGTGGCGCTTGCTTTTGCGATGACCGCAATACCCTGCGCGGTAACCGCACAGGAGCACGCCGCCCAGGAGGAGATCATTGTGAAAGCCACGAGCCTCGGCCGTTCCGCAATTGGCGCCGAGACCAGAACTGTCTCGACAAAGCGCCTAGTGAGTTATGCCGGTCTGAGCCTCACGACGCCCTCGGGCGTGCAGGTATTCAAGACTCGCATCCGGGATGCGGCAACTTCCGCCTGCAGCGAGTTGGACCAGAAGTATCAGATCGCGGCTGAGGGCGACACCACTCAGAAATGTATCGATGATGCTGTTGCAAGCGCTATGGCCGATGCGCAGAAAGCAATCGACGCCGCCGAGCAACGCGGGCCTGCGTATGTCGCCCCGCCTCCTGGGATACAGACGAGAGAGGGGATCACAGTCGAGGCCGCGCGCGGTGATCGCGGCGAGAAGACTCAGGTTGTCACGGCTAAACGTGTGGTCAGCTATACAGACATCAGCCTGGCAACAGCCTCAGGCGAGAAGGTTCTCGATACTCGCATCCGAGATGCAGCGTATTCCGCCTGCACCGAGCTGGAGCAGAAATATCCCGTCGCCGCCGAAGGCGACACCAAGAGAAAATGCATCGACAAGGCCATCGAAGGCGCCATGCCCGATATGCGCAAGGCGATCGACGCCGCAAGCCGCGCGTCGCGCTGAAAGCGAACTCTTTACGTACCCGCACCGTGCCTGGGGCGAATTGATTATCAGGGCGTACTGTCCAACAACTCGATCATCAACAGCGTCGGCCACAGCCAACGTCGTCCTGCCAGGTTGACCAGCTCAGAACTCAACCTCGATGCCGCGCGCTTTAGCGACTCTGTAAATGGCGTCGAAGCTCTTCGCCGAATCCCAAGGTTTGTCCGACGGTTCATGGCGGAATTCCCGATAGGCCCGCTCGACATTCAGATAGAGACGTGCCGGGGCACGCCATGTGCCATACGGTCCGAGGTCGATCTGCTCGGACGCCTGCAGGGAAGTCAGCCCTTTCTCGAAGCAGCGCTTGGATTCGCTGCGCATGTATTCGAGGTAGGCCTTCATCTGCGCCACCGCGTCGAGCCCGCACACCGGCCCATGTCCGGGCACCACGATTTTTGGCTGGAGCGAGATGATGAGATCGAGCGTCTCGATCCATTTTGCGTAGGTGCCGGTCCAGCCCATGGGGGTGCACAGGCGGAAGAGCACGTCGCCAGCGAACAGCACGCCCTCCTCCGGCACGTGCACGATCGTGTCTCCGGCCTGGTGGCATGGCCCCACGAAGATGAGGTGAACCGGCGTACCGTCGAGATTGAGCTCGCAGCGCTCATCGAACACGGTCGTTGGCAGCGCGAGCTCGATGCCATCGAAGTTGTAGTCCCGCGCCAACTGTTTGGCGATGGCCAGCGCGCCGGGATGAAGCATCTTGAGCAGCAGGCTGGACAGCGAGCCATTCGCCGCCTTGAGCAACTGCTGCGTTTCCTGCGGGTCGGCGACGTGCTTCATGCGTTCCGCCGCCCTGCGCTGGGCAATGATCTCGGCGCCTTTGAAGAGCTGGTTCCCCCACACATGATCGGCGTCTTCGTGAGTGTTGATCACGCGTTTCGGTATGCCCGGCCAGACCTTGCCGAATATCTCGATCATCTGACGCGCATGGGCGAGATCGGACTGCGTATCGATGACCACGCCGCCACCGAGATTGATGAGGCCCGAATTGGCATCGCACACGAGGTTCTTTTCATTCAAGACGGCAAAACAATTGGCGCTGACCTGCTCCATCTTCATGGTCTGAGTCTCCTGGCTCGGGAAATTCCCATTGCCTCTTGCCTCTGCGGTGAAGTTACTTCTCGCCGTGCAGCCGTCGCGCGCCTTCCAGGAGCGGATGCCAACCGAGCACCAGCGTGATCATGAAACCATCCATGCGGAGGTCGTCCGGCGCCTCATCGTTCAGCGTCGACTTGTAGCCGAAAGTGAGGTTCAGGTTGTCGTTGATCTGGTAACCGAGAGTGAGTCCGAGGCCGAAGTTGTCGAGCTTCTCTCCCGACACACCGTTGATGCTCGCTTTGCCGCCGCTGTACCAGGCGGCGTCGAGCGATCCCCAGGCGTGCTCGGTGAAGTCGTGTGTCAGGTGCGCGTCCAGCTGGAACAGCGCATCGGTCTTCAACGACTGCCCAACGTAGTCGTCGTTGGACCCGAACAGCCACACACCGGGCAGGAACTCCAGGGTCGTACGCCGGCCCGGCACCCATGCGCCGAGTTGCCAGATCACCGGCAGGCCCAGGCGTCCATACCAGCGGTTCTGTCCGATATTCAGCTGCTGGCTGCTGTCGTACTCGCCAACCGGCACTGCCAGGTCGGCGAGCAAGTCCACGGAGAATCCCGGCTCATAACGCAAGACGTCGGGAAGGTTCTTCTGCGCCGGCGGGCCCAGAAGATTGACGACAAACTCGATCATCGGGTCGCCGAACCCATCGGCCGATTGCGTGACTGAATTGCCAGCCGCGGTGACCGAGCCGGAGATCCGCCCCATGGGCAAGATGACCGCAGCCAAGGCTGAGCGATCGAGCAAAGTGAAGGTGCGCGCATAGCCTGCCATCGCCAGCGTGGCATCGAAGTTCGCGCCAGCTGTCACGGTGTGAGAAGGGTCGAAAGGGTTCGTGTTGCCACTGATCGACTCGAAAATGAGTGGCACCGCATTGGCGCCCGATAAAGTCTTCCAATAGAAACGCGCCGGGACCTGAGCCTGAGCTTGCATTGCGCCGAGCAATCCGATGGTGAGCATCGTTGCAACCGACCATCGCAACCAGATCACCGCTCTCATCGGACCTCCCGCGCAATTCCGCAGTCAACCGTGATGCCAATTGAGTCGACAACGCTCAGGGCTTCGGATCGGCCATCATGTCCTTTGGAGGCACGAATTGCCGCTTGCTCGTAAGCGGCGGGTATCCCGGGTCGTCCGGAACGCGCGGGGGAAGCTGGTCATATAGCGTCTCGAACACGGAGCGATTCGGTAGCACCACGTTGTCGGCGCGCACATAGCTGTCCCAGAGCTCGACCATCGCCTTCACTTTTTCGGGACGCTCCGCGGCGAGGTCCTTGCGCTCGGCGGGATCGGACTTGAGGTCGAACAACTCCCAATCGCCCTTACCCAATGGCCTGAATTGCCAGCGCAGCTTCCACTCGCCTTGCCGCACCGCTCGATTGCCGAACAATTCCCACGCGAGATAATCCTGGTCCGTTCGCGGCGATTCCTCCTGGCCCGCGAGCACCCGCCCCCAGGACTTCCCCATGAGCGGCGGCAGTTCGTGCCCCTCGTGTGTCTTTGGATAGCTGGCGCCACCAATTTCCAGCAGCGTCGGCATGAGATCCGCGACGTGCAGGAGCCCGTGATTGATACTTCCCTTGGGCCGCTTCACCACGGGGCCGCTAACGATGAGCGCGTTACGGATGCCGCCTTCGGCGAGCCACCCCTTGTATTGGCTGAAGGGTGTCATGGACACCTGTGCCCACATCGGCCCGTAAGCGACGTACGATCCCGGATCGCCCCAGGCGTTCGGATTGGTCTGCGACCAGTTGATTGCCGCGAACAGGTAGTCGCGCGTACCCGGCGTGCCCGAGATCATGGCGAACAGATCGCTCCCCTCCGCGCCGTTGTCGCCGAACACGATGAATATCGTGTTCTCGTATTCGCCGATCTTCTTGAGGTGGTCGATGAGCCGGCCGACATGGAAGTCGAGGTTCTCCACCATGCCGGTATAGAGTTCCATTTTCTTGCCGAGGACGCTTCGAGTCGCCGGAGCAAGCAACGTCGGATCAGGCACGAACCACATGCGCTCGGAGAGCGATGTGCCTGCGGGCATGATGCCCAGATCGATCTGCCGCTTCAGCCTTGCCTGGCGCATGGCATCCCAACCCTGGTCGTACGTGCCAACGTGACGATTACGCCAATCCCGCGGCAGATGATATGGATCATGCGGTGCTTGATGCGCGACGTAGGCAAAGAAGGGTTTGCCATCGCCGTGGTTGTCATCGATGAATTTGATCAGCTTATCGGTGTATGTCTTGGTCGCGTAGTAGTCCTTCGGCAGCCGCCTCAGATAGCGCCCATCCTCGGTGAACACCGACTTCGGGGATGCGTTCGTGAAATTCGTCATGTCCCAGTAGCTGCCCGCGCCGTCGAGCAGCGAGAAGTCACGCTCGAATCCGCGCGCAGCCGGGATCTGCGACGGCGCCTTGCCCAGATGCCATTTGCCAACCATGTACGTGTGGTAGCCCGCGTCCTTCAGCAGCTGTGGGAGCGTCACCACGCGGTCGTTGAGGTAGCCTTCGTAGCCGGGAACGCCACGCTGGTTGGGCGCGGTCCACTCGTCCATGTTGCCCAGGCCATTCAAATGCGTATCGACGCCGCTCAACAACATCGATCGGGTTGGCGAGCAGCTTGCGTGTGTATAGAAGTTCGTGAAGCGCATGCCTTCGTTCGCAAGCGAGTCGAGGTTGGGTGTCTTGATCTCGCCGCCAAACGCGCCCATGTCGGCGAAACCCATGTCATCGGCGAGGATGATGACGATATTCGGCTTCTTCACCTGCGTCTGCGCCTGAACGGTCACGGTGAATAACGCCGCGATAAAGCCCGCGACCATGCAGATAGATGGTCTCTTCACATGCGCTCCTGGCGCGGCCTCGGGCTCGTCGTAGTCCAGCGAGTGGTGCTTACGAGCAGGGGCGGTTCGTGTCATTGGTAGAAGCTCCTGCAGAGTCATCGAGCGAAGCGTGGCGTTCGGCATTCGCGGGCCGCAACCGCCTCCCGGATGTGCTGCATTGGATCTGCACCGAAATGTGGATCGCCGGCAGAAGCCAGTTTTAGTACTCGCGTCCCGTCGGTACGATGCGTAGGTAGGGCACGTGACGACGTAAACCCGCGACGCTGCGGCCGCCGCAATGTTTGTTGCGGACGCACCGCGGACTCTTGGAGGGCGGTCGGCTACTGCGCCGGAATCGTCACCAAGGGCAACCGTTCCGGGGCGCCAGTGTCGGCCAGCGTGAAGAAGAACACGACGGCCGTGATCGCTCGCTTTGCCCTCCAGTCGTTATCATCCACCCAGAACCATTTTCCGCGGTACTGAACCGAGACATACGCAGCCTGCGGCTTTTCGAGCCCACTACGAATCCGCCCGATCCCACGCATGCCCTCGTCGGCGTGCTCGAAGGATGGCGTAGCAAACCCTTGGTGCAGATCCTGATCGGGCACCTCGACGTAACTCGCAAGTGCCTGCAGTATCTGCAACAGGGACCGGCTGTTCACTGCAAGCTCGCCCTCAGCGCCTCGCATCGGCGAATACGACAGCACGAATTTCTGCAGTCCTTCGGGCAGCTTCAGCAGCCGCCTCACCTCAGCCGTTTTCTCTCTCATTTCTGCAGACAGGTCGTCTCGCTGGAAGAACAGAACAGCGGTTGAGCGCTTGGCCTGATCTTCCTCCACGCGCATGCCGACGCCGCCGGCCAGCTGCACCTCGCGCATCAACTGCAGCGCCCGCACGAAATCGGGGTCAGCCTCGCTCACCGAGCCTGCCGAAGCTGTTCGATTGCGCACGCCGTTCAAGGACTCGACACACAGCGACAGAATGAAATCCGCGGCGTACCCGGACTGAAGCATGAAGAAGATATTCTTCGGATCGATGGGCGTAATCAATCCGCGCAGAAACTTCTCCCCGGTCATCGGCAGGTACGTGATCGTCGGTCGATCCGTGTAAATGGCTTGCCCACCGAGCGACGCATAATCGCCCTGCACGGCCCGCTCGGACGACAGTACGCCGCTCACCGAGACGCCGGTCTGCAGCGAATACCCGGCGACGATGGACGAGACGTCCACGAACACCGGCAGGTCCACATAGCGAATCTTCACGATATTGAGCAGCGTCTGTTGCTTCCATGAGTCCGCAATGGCGGTGCTGTAGTCGAATCGATCCATTTCGACTGTGCGGGGGCCGACACTGGCGCAGCCGGTCAGTACCATAGCCGCGAGGATCGAGGTCAGTCTGTTCACGGTGCACACTCACATCCGCTTCATTCTGCGACGGATGGCGACCGGGCAAGTAATCCAACGCGTCCGCAGGATCAGTCGACTTTCACGACCACATACTGACTACCAGAGGCCTGATAGTAGGTTCCACCGCATTGGTGCAGGCTGGTGCCTTCTATTACGACGACGGTGCAGGAAGGCGGCAGCGAAGCGACGTACATGGATGTTCTGTAAATGGTGCGCCTCGTAGTGCGCCGGGCCACGCCTGCCACGCTTGCTGGCGTCGCCGGCCGGCCGACGACGGCATGAGCATACGCTATCGGTGATATGTATTCGAACGCGCCTCTTGGTTCCATACAGATGACGGCGAACAAAAGCCCCGTCGCCAGCATCACCAACGTCGATCTCCTCTTCATTTGCCCTCCTCCGTTGCGGTGACCTCTCCGGCTTCGTCAACCGGCAGCGTATCGACCTTCCTTGCACCTTTCGGAGGGACAAATGTGAACTCTCCAGGAGTGATCGCCGGCCTGGTGTTCCAGTGGCTGAATTGCATACTGTACTGCGGCGCGCCGGTCATCCACTTGGTCGTGATCACGTACTTCACGGGCAACGGCCGATCGCCGGTCATGACCCACACCTGCCAATCGACGTTGTCTTTGCGAAATGCCAGGTGATGGCACTCGACGCCCTGCACATATGCCTTGCCGTAGTAGCCGCTACTGCTTATTCCCGACGCCAGCACTGCATAAGGATCGGAGAACAGGAGATCAGCCCCCGGAAAATCCAATCCAGTGCGGCTTTCGACCGCAGCGATCGCATTGTCGATGGTGCCCGCAACATCCATTTGAGCGTAGATGTTCAACGTCTTGCCGAACATCGTCAGCTTGTTCCCATCGTAGATCAACGCGGCGTCGGCAAACTTGCCTTGTCGAACCACATGGATCCGCGACGGGCGCTCGACGATCACAGTTGCGTAACTGTTCAACTGCAGCTTCTGACCTTCCTGCGTGATGATCTCGTTACTTACGTCCGCTGACACGCTGAAGGCCTTGGTACCCGCGAGAAATTTTGACATGGCCCGCAGAATCTCGTCGGCGTCGGGATTGAGATGCTCGGCCGCAAGCGCAGATCCGCTCGAACAGCCGACGAAGACGACAAGTGTGGTCGCCCAAAAGCCGCCCTTGATCGATGATCCGCGGTTCATACGAGCTTCTTGCCCCCATATACATGTCGATGTTCGAGAGGACGGCCGGGGAAGCGAGACACACCGCTGCACTGCTCGCAGGATGCGAATGATGTCGATGAGATCAATCGATTCACCACTTGCTTTATCGACGATTGCAACATCGAGATCCGTTCCTCGCCAACAGCTAACACGCGGGACGCGAAGAACTTCCACTTTGGCAGTTACGCGTTCGGCATTCTCAGGCGCGGTTAGGCCCAGGGGGTATGCGCAGAAGGACGCTCGAAGTCGCCTGCAATACACAGGGTTCCCGTGACATGCACCCTCACGCGGGCCGCACCCGCAGGAGGTGGCTTCCCCACGGCGGCAAGTCCACGAAAAGGCCGGGGCCCGCGGCGTCAAGGCCGTCCCGCTCGAACATCTGCCCGCTCAACTGATCGTCGAGGCGCCATCGATGTCCGGGCGCATCCTCCCATGACAATCGGATGTTGGCCTGCGACTGCGCACCGGAGAGATTGACGACGATGACGTAACGCGTGTTCCTTCCTCGCCAGTACCATGCCAGTATGTTCTGGAAGCTCGCATTGTCCGGCCAGCCGGTTCGTTCGCACAGCCGCCACTCGCCGTTGCGGACTGCATCATCCGCGATCGCACGCAGCAACTTGTGATAGAAGTCGCTCAGCGCTTCGTCCGGACGTTCATCCGGTCGCCTCCCAAGAAAGACAGGAACGCGCACACGCCGGCCCTCGATCTGTCCCTCGTGCACGAGCATTGCGCCGGGCAACGTCAACGCCGTAACCGCAACCGCGCGTGCCTTGCGCGGTTCAAATGTCGAAGCCGCCCGTGGCTCATCGTGATTCTCGAGGAACCGGAGTAGCTTGGCCTGATACGCCAGGTCTGCGCACAGATGCAACCGCACGGCCTCGACATCGCCGTGCTCGAGGCGGTCGTAGAGCCGTTTGTCGTAGCAATAGTCGAAGCCCTGCTGCTGCAGTTCCCATTCGAGGTCCCAATAGGCTTCAGCAATGAGCTTGAAGCCGGGATGCTCCGCGCGCACCGCGGGAATCACCTCTCTCCAGTAATCCTTCTGCGGCGGCTGGCCAGCGCGCGCTCCCCACGTGCGCTCGAAAACGGAGTTGAGCATGAGCATCGCCATGTCGCAGCGCACGGCATCGCTCTGATTTGCGATTTCGTGCAACGTTTCGATGGCGGCAGCGCGCAGCGACGGTACGAACGCGTTGACCTGCAGTACGTCCGGCCAGGCCGGAAAATAAGGGTCGCGGCCACATGCGAGCACCTGCCCGTCACGCTCGACGAAGGAGGACGGATCGCGCGCGCGGTCCTGCGCTGTGCCTCGAATAAAGTACTCCGGATGCTCGCTCACCCAAGGATGATCGCAGGCGACATGATTCGGCACGAAGTCGAGCACGAGGCGCAGACCACGGCGCGCCAGCGCCTGGCGCGCCGTTGCCAGCCCTTCACGGCCGCCAAGCTGCGCATCGACGACATAGCGGCGCACGCAATATGGTGAACCGACATTGTCCGCGACACGAAAGTCCGGCAAGGCTCGCTGGAAATCCGCGCGCAGCGCTTCGTTGCGATTCGCAATTTCAATGCCTGTGGGACTGCGCTCCCACACTCCCATGAGCCAGACCGCATCGAAGCCGAGTTCAGAGATCGTGTCCCACTCCACGTCGGGGACCGAGGCGAGCGTCAGAGAGCGATCCGCCTTGCGACTCAATTCCGCGAGCCACACCCACGTATTGATCTCATAAATCGAAGGGTGCTTCGGCCACTCACTCACAACTCACCCCGCCGCGCGGTGGCCGAACGCTCCCTTCGTGCCCGCCTCCAGTAGTTTGCGCGAGTCGAACATGCCGTACATCTGGATCAGACGGGCGACGACGCCCGTCCATCCCGTCTGATGGCTTGCGCCGAGGCCCGCGCCGTTATCACCGTGGAAATACTCGTAGAAGAGAATGTGGTCGCGCCATTGCGGATCTGTCTGGAATTTCTCCGACCCTCCGAACACCGGGCGGCGACCGTTCGCGTCGCGCAGGAAGATGCGTGCCAGACGCCGCGACAACTCCATGCTCACCTCGAATAGGTTCATTTTGTGGCCCGATCCGGTCGGGCATTCGATCTGGAAGCTGTCGCCGTAGTAGAGGTAGTACTGCAGCAGCGCCCGGATGAGCAGCGCGTTGACGGGCATCCAGATCGGACCACGCCAATTCGAGTTGCCGCCAAACATGCCCGAATCGGACTCCGCGGGGAGATAGCCCACCGAGAAGTGTTGCCAGCCAACATCGAATGTGAACGGATGCTCGTAGTGGTAGCGTGACAGCGCGCGCAGACCGTATGGGCTCAGAAACTCCTGCTCATCGAGCATGCGTGTGAGGATGCGGCGTAGCCGCTGCTCATTGACGAGCGCAAAAATGCCGCGGCCGGCGACGCCCAGGTGCCCTGCGCCGGTCGCGTGCACACTCTGCATCAGTTCAGGCATGCGCTTGACGCGTTCGCTCATCGCCGCCACCACCCGCGGCATGCGCTCGCGCTGCCACCCTTCGATAACGGTTGTGGCACAAACCGGCAGCAGGCCCACGATCGAGCGCACCTTCAGTCGCTGCGCGCTGCCATCGGGCAATCTCAGCACGTCGTAATAGAACCCATCCTCCTCATCCCACATCCCACCAGTCCCGGTGCGGTTCATGCCCGAGGCGATCCAGAGAAAATGCTCCACGAATTTGAGACACATATCCTCGTAGCTCGGATCCTGGCCGGCGAGCTCCACGGCCAGCTCCATCATGTTCTGGCAGAAGAGCGCGACCCATGCCGTGCCGTCGGCCTGCTCGAGATTGCCGCCGGTCGGCAGCGGCGCGCTACGGTCGAACACGCCGATGTTGTCGAGCCCGAGGAAGCCGCCCTCGAAGACGTTCTTGCCGAAGCGGTCCTTGCGATTCACCCACCAGCTGAAATTGAGCGTCAGCTTGTTGAAAGCGCGCTTGAGGAAGTCCATGTCCGGCGCGTGGCCAAGGGCCATCTCGACGCGATGGATGAATAGAGTGGCCCACGCGTGCACGGGCGGATTGACGTCGCTGAAGTTCCATTCGTACGCGGGGATCTGCCCGCTCGGGTGCATATAAATCTCACGCAGCATCAGATCGAGCTGCGTCCGTGCAAAATCCGGATCGACCGCGGCCAGCGCCACACAGTGAAACGCCAGGTCCCAGGCCGCGTACCAGGGATATTCCCATTTGTCCGGCATCGATATCACATTGTCGTTCACCATGTGATACCACTCGCGATTGCGCATTGCGCGCTCCTGCGCATGCAACGGATTGGCCCGATGCTCCTCCAGCCACAGGTTGGCGTCGAAGAAGTAGTACTGCTTGCTCCAGAGCATGCCGGCGAGCGCCTGACGCAGCACACGCGCCTCGTCCCGAGTGGCGGACGGTGGCGTGATGGATTTATAGAACTCATCCGCCTCTTGCAGCCTGTCCGTGAACACCGCATCGAAGGCCGTTCCGAACAGCTCGCCCGCTCGCCGGCTCGGGTCGGTGAGACGTAGTCGAATCACCGCACTCTCCTGCCCTCCCACGGTCAGCATGTAGTGCGCGGCCGACTTGGTGCCCATGCCGTCGGGGTTCACCGCATCACGCTGCTGATGGACGACGTATTCGTTGAATGCGTCCTTCACATACGGCGTGGCGTTGTTGCCGCCGAAGAGGCGTTTGTTATTGGTCTCATTCTCCGTGAATAGCAGAGTGGGAGCGCCTTCACAGTACAGCTCGCGTTCGCCGAGCGCATCATGCGAGGCCAGGATCGCCGGCATGCCCGACTCGCCGCCCGCGTTTCTCAGTATCGGTCGCGATGCATGCGGTCCGACGCTCCAGGTATTGCGGAACCAGAGCGTTGGCAGCACATGCAGTGTTGCCGCCTCAGGGCCACGGTTCGCGATAGTGATCCGGATCAGGATGTCCTGCGGATCCGCTTTGGCGTACTCCACGAAGACATCGAAGTAGCGGTCCGCGTCGAAGATGCCCGTATCGAGCAGTTCGTACTCCAGATCCTGCCTACCGCGCTGTCTGTTCCGGGCCACGAGCTGCTCATACGGATATTCGGATTGCGGGTACTTGTACAGATATTTCATGTACGAGTGCGTCGGAGTGCTATCGAGGTAGAAGTAGTATTCCTTCACGTCCTCGCCGTGATTGCCTTCGCTGTTGGTGAGACCGAACAGGCGTTCCTTGACGATCGGGTCCTTGCCGTTCCAGAGCGCGAGCGCAAAGCAAAGCCTTTGCTTGTCATCCGAGATCCCGGCGAGTCCGTCCTCACCCCAGCGGTAGGCCCGAGAGCGCGACTGCTCATGGGTGAAGTAGTCCCACGCGTTACCGTTGTCGCTGTAGTCCTCTCGCACGGTTCCCCATTGGCGCTCGCTGAGGTAGGGACCCCATCGCTTCCAGGCACCATCTTTGTCGCGTGCCTCGTCGAGTCGCGCCTGCTCTGCATTGCGTGCCATGGCCATTCTCCCGCTCGTCGCAGCCCTCGACAGGGCACGAGAAACTCAGAAAAAGATCAACGTACGCAGGCTACGGCACTCGCACGATTGGACTTTTCGCGGATGGCCCAAGGTCCTCTTGTCTCGCGGGCGGAGCGCACGGAAAAAGAACGCCAAGCGTGAAGCGCAGCCAACTGACTCATTGATCCACGGTCTGGGTGGCAACGCAGCGCTGAACAAGCACCAACGAGAGTACAGAGCACACGCGTATGGCTTCGTTCGGCGCGTGAAAGCACGTGCCCTGCATACGCATCGTGGCGATGGAATTTCCATACTAAAACGAATCCTCGAGTGGCGATCCACATTCCGTCCGGAAATGCGAATGCACACACGCGGAAGTCGCTTGCATTTTTGGCGAGCCGCAATGCTCGCCACCCTAATTGCGTGTCTCACAGCGAATGGACCTGTCCTCGCGCAGCGCGCGTGGAGCCTCGTTCCAGCCCTGCAGGAACGTTTCGGCCTCAGCGAGCATCAGGTGCGCGGCGCCCTCGGTGCTCTGCTGGTGTTTTCCCGCGAACGGCTTGCCAAGCCCGAGTTCGACGATCTTTCCGAGCGCATCCCAAATGCAGAGCGCATCATGCAAGATGTCAAGCAGAGCGGAATCGTGACGAAGCCGATCGACAATGTCGGCGAATACGAATCGGTACTGGTGCGTCTCGGCATCGCACCGTCAGTCGCTGCTCAGTTCGCACCCGCCGTGGTCGATCTCCTGGGGGCGGCCGGTTACGGCCATGAGCAAGACATTCTCTGGGGATTGTTGCACTGACAACCAAAAACGCTCTGCTACCGGCAACTGACTTGCCGGCATGACGGCAATCGTCGACGCCGACGCCTTCGCCGCGGATAGCCTGCGGCCCCGATCTGCCGATCTGCCGATCTGCATCGCGCACGCGCCAGCGAGTACGCGTGGTGCAGCTCGCCGGGCATTGCCTTGGGTCTCATGCGATCAACGTGTCGAGTTCGCTGAGCGCTTTGCGACCCAACGCATACGCTCTGCGTGCGAGTCAACGGCGTTCGGCATCGTGAATCGAAGGCGTCGGTCGCCGAGCCGCTCCCCTTCAGCAACCGATTTTCCTCTTTAGGTACTCGATCGCCTCGAGCTGCCGGCGCTCGATCCAGCCAGCGTCAGGAGGAACTGCAGCGGCTGGATGGAGCGAAGCATCTTCGTCAGCATAGCGAGATACGACTCATCGAGCGCCTTCCGTCCTCGACTGAAGCGAGCCGTTCGAATTGTTGGATACTAGGGGCGAGCGGCGGACGTATCTGGTGGCGCGCGCGTGGTCGACCGTGAGTGAGAACTCAAAGTTGCCGGCGAGCGGCGCAAGACTCGAGATCGCAGCTGACGATCGTTTGTTCTCGCTCCAGCGCGGCCGGGGAGCCTCATTCGGCATCGGCGAGCCCATCATCTCCATTAAAGGCCGGACCGAGCGCGTCTGGTACTACCCGATCGCGCCGGAGGCACTGACCTACTTCGTTACAGCGCGCTGTCAGCACCACGCTGTACGGCCAGGACTTCAGCGCTCAGTACCAGATCTGGCGCACGCTCGATGCCGCTGAGTGAGTACTGCATTGTCACACCTCATGTGACCGTGCCCGGGCTCCCCGTGGTCGGCAGAACCACGACCGTGAACCAGTAGTTGCTGAGCGAGCGGATAATTTGCGCAAAGTTCTCGAAACCGATCGGCTTGACGACATAGGAGCTGCACCGCAGCTTGTATGAAGCAAGCACATCGGCATCGGCGTCGGAGCTGGTCATGACGATGACGGGAAAATGCCTGAGTCGCTCGTCCTTATTTAGTTCCTGCATGACCTCGCGTCCGTCCATGCGCGGCATGTTCAAGTCGAGAAAGACCAAGTCCGGTTCCGGGGCGTTTTCAAACGGCGTCTGCTTGCGCAGAAACGCCATGCATGCCTCTCCGTCAGAAACGCGATGCACCCTCACCAGCAGCTTGGCGTCCTGGAATGCCAGCCGCATCAGCTCCGCATCGTTGTCGTTGTCCTCGACCAGCAGGATATCCACGGGCCGGCCGCATGCCACGAGAGTGCTACTCATCGCTCAACTCCGGAAGGGTAAAACGGAACACGCTGCCTAGACCTGCATCCGAGTCCACCCAGATGCGGCCACCGTGCCGGTGAACGATGCGACGGCAAGCGGCAAGACCAATGCCCGTCCCACGAAACTCATGCGGTCCGTGCAGCCGCGTAAATATTTCGAAGATGCGCTCGTGATAGCGAGGCGCGATGCCGATACCGTTGTCCTGGACGGTGACCTGCCATTCCCCACCGACGCGTTCGGCTGAAACGTACACGCGCGGCGACTCAGGTCCATGGTATTTGATCGCGTTATCGATGAGGTTGAGCAGCAGCTCCACAAGCGGCGAACGATGTCCCATGACCGTCGGCAGCTCACCGCACGTGACCTGCGCGCCGGTATCACGTATCGTGCTCTCGAGCAGACCCAGCACCTGATTGAAAACGTCGCGAAGCTGGACGCGCTCCAGCGGCTGCACTTCCGCGCCGATGCGGGAGTACTCCAGCAAGTCGCGGATCAGTCGCTGCAACTGATCGATCGAGTCGATTATGCGCCGCAGCCAATCGCGCGCCTGAGTATCCAGCTTGTCGGCATACTTCGAGCTCAGCAACTCAGCGAAGCTGGCGACGCCGCGCATCGGTGTCTGCAGGTCATGTGAGGCAACGTATGCGAACCGTTCCAGCTCCAGATTGCTGCGCTTGAGCGCCGCATTCACATTTCTCAGCACGGCTGACTGGCGCAAGCGCTCACTTTGATCGACGATCGTCGCAAGCACCGTCATGCCGCCATCGGCTTGCGCCGGGCTCAGTCCGATTTCGACTACGAACTCAGAGCCGTCTTTGCGCAGTCCATGCAGCTCCTGGCCGCTCCCCATCTGGCGCGTACTGGCTTCGCGTATGAACTCGCGGCAGAGCGTTTCATGCTTCGCACGCAGATCACGCGGTACCAGGATCTGGATGGATTGGCCCAGCAGCTCGCTACGCTCATAACCAAACAACGCCTCGGTCGCGGCATTGACCAGCGCGATCCGTCCCGCGGCGTCAGTGACTACCATCGCGACAGGCGTTGCTTCGAACAGCGTGCGGAATCGCTGCTCGCTGAGTGCCAATCGCCCATTGGTCTTAGCCAACTGCGCCGTCCGGGCCTGAACCCGTTGTTCCAAGCTCACGGCGAGCGGTCGCACCCATGTCCTCACCAGGAAATAACCCGCGAACGAGGTCGCCATGACCAGCGCCAGCACCCACTGCAGCTGCCGCCCGAGGGGTCGATAGATTTCCGTCGAGTCGACGCTCAGCAAAACAACCAGTCCAAACGGCTCGATCGGAGCGTAGCCGACCGTCAGCCGCCGTCCCGCAGCGAAGCTGCTCGTGACCCCGTGCTGTCCGCTGAACGCCCGATTCGCCGGCTGCGTCAACGGATCCGTATCCTTCAACAGCACCGCCGGAATCGTTGTGTTGACGTGGAAACAATCGATGCCGCGCCGCTGCCTGTCGCACAACATCAGGCGCGACGATTTTCCGAATGCCTCCGCCAAACCGAGCAGGCCGCGAGTGGCTTCAGGCATGTACTGCTCCATTACGAGCGTGCCGAGCGGCCCCAGCTCGTCGTCCAACGGCACTTCGTGTCGAACGTGGATGCCCCGATTCCACGCGAGCGTGGTTGGAATATCGGCCGTGGCATGCAAACCCTGCGCGTCGCGCTCCATCGGATTGCCAATGCTGACCAGCTCGCGACCGGCACCATCCATCACAATAATGGATGTAACATCGCCCGCAGCATGGCTCTGGGCCTCCTCACGGATGGCGCCGCGAAGATCCGAGCGCGTCGGATCGGCCGCCAGGAGCCGTACCCACCGGAGCAAGTCGTGCCGATTTGCTAGCACCGAAGCGCGATTCGCTCGCAGCGTCATGGAGGTGCGGATCTGTGCGGCGCGCGCATGAAGCGTCGACTCCAATCCTTGCGCCAACATACTTTTCAAGCTGTTCGCGTTCGAGACGAGGGCGGCGATGCCGAGCGCGCACGCAGCCAACGCAATGAGCCCGCTCGCGCGCCGGGCGATGCGTACCTCCTCGGCGCGCGGCGCACGCCAACGAGTTCGGATCAACCACAAGCCGCTTCCCAGCAGACAGAACGCCGCCGCAGTGTGCATCGCCACCGTACCGAATGCGGCCCATGAGTACAGCACGTCGATATCAATGGCGTAACCAATCAGTCCGACTGTGCCTATGATGACGACGATAGCGCTGGCCATGGCGGCGATGTCACGAATGAGCGGGCTGTTGCGGGGAGTGCGCGACAGCAGCAGCACCGGCAGGCTCGCTGCCACAAACGCCACGGCGGTAGCGAGCGACATGCGGGTCGGCGGCGGCTGGTAGTTCAGACCGGTGATCAGAAGATTGTCGATGCCAAGATCGACACCCCTGCCGTATTCGAGCAGCGTAAGCGACGCCATCGCCATCGTAATCGACGCGCAGATACGCGCGACGTGAGCGGCACCTCGGCTGCTCCAGGGCGCGAGTGCCAAGGCGATACCAGTCATCACAAAGCCAAGTGCCGTATTCGCCTTCATCGATACGAGCCCGGGGAGAACGGTGGTCACGATGGGAATGCGCAACCACCAGCCGAGTAACACACTCGCGCCGAGCGTCGCCACCAAAATCCCGAAGGCACGCGACAGCTGCAGCCGGCCCTGGATGGCACCGGCGTCCAGTTGCACTGTGACGAGCGGATGATCCGCGCTCCCGGCATTCATGAGGTGCGGGCCTCGCCGCTTGGCATTGAAGTTTTCAGAGTGTCGTCTCGCACCGCGCGGGGTTATTAGGGATTCCCGCCAAGAACGCCGAGAACCTGCCTAATCGCGAGCCGCCGCCTGCTCCACGTGGGAATTCCGGAGACGTTACGCGGAGGACCGGATTGCTTGTCGAGCCTTCGGCAGCGGCGAGCGCAGCTCACGAATCTCATCTTTAGAGCCTGTGCGAATTACTCGGACCCGTCGCGCTTCGAGACTTCCGCGCCCCGCGCAGAAACCTGTCGCTTCCCGCGCGAAGCGCCAACTACGATATAACCTGGCAGACGACGTATATTTCAAAGGAGCCCCGAGGTGCGAAGACATACCGAACGACACCGGACGCAGCGCATTGGCTGGCTGCGAGCGGCAGTGCTCGGCGCCAACGATGGATTGATTTCCACGGCCAGCCTGATTCTGGGCGTGGCGGCCGCTGGCTCTGATATGCGAGGCGTTCTCACCGCAGGCGTCGCTGGACTCATCGCCGGTGCAGCCTCAATGGCGGCAGGTGAATATGTTTCCGTGAGCTCACAGGCGGACACGGAAAAAGCCGATCTAGCCCGCGAGCGCCAGGAATTGGCTACTGACTACGCAGCCGAGGGGCGTGAACTGGCTGGCATCTATATCCGCCGAGGCCTGACACCCGAATTGGCGCGGCAAGTCGCTGAGCAACTCATGGCGCACGATGCACTTGGTGCCCATGCGCGCGATGAGTTGGGCCTTGCCGAAACGCTCACCGCTCGGCCCGTCCAGGCCGCTCTGTCATCGGCAGCGAGCTTCGCAGTGGGCGCGATGTTTCCATTGATCGTTGTGATGCTCGCGCCTGAGCCTGTTGTGAGCTGGGCGGTGTCGGCAGTCTCTGTGGGATTGCTGGCGATGCTGGGTGCACTCGCCGCTAACATCGGCGGCGCTCGTCTATCGGTTGGCGCGTGGCGCGTGACCTTGTGGGGAGCGATGGCCATGGCCGTGACGAGCGCTGCGGGTGCCCTGTTCGGCGCTGTCGGGTAAAGCTCGACGCTTCCCTTTCTTCATTCGCTCCTCCCCCGTCGAGTGTCAAGCCGGCACTGGCCAATCCGGCCGCAGAGTTCAGTCTTCCTGTATCGAGCCAAGATACACGACCAGGCGATCGATCAGTGAGTCGGCGAGCGCACGCGCCTCCGCGTCATTCGAGGCTTCGGCATCATAGAATTTCCAGCCCCAGACCGGCATGTACGGCAGCCCATGGGCCGGACGCTCGAATCGTCCGTCGATGGTGCGCCTCACCTGCTCCGCCGGAAATTCGCCGCCATGGCGCTGCGCGATTCCGGTCAGGTCGGGCACTTCCACCTTCAGCATCGGAGCCATTGGGCCATTGCCTCTTCCTCCCACCCCGTGACAGCTCGTACACAGCCGCCCATACATCTCCTTGCCGGACATCTGGGACACCTCCCGGCGTGATGTTTGACCGGCGCAAGCTGTAACTGATGCAAGCGCGACAACAGCAATGATTTGTGAAATTCGCACGAAGGTCCCTCCCGTCCAACTCGCATCCGCGCATGGATGTAATGCTTAGCCTCGTGCAGTTGTTCGATAGTCGAGAACTCTGCCCGAGCACGCCCAGCTCCATGCTCCTGGTCACGGGCGCTTGCGTCTACGACACAGGGCATTTCCTGGCTGGCTACGCAGAGCACACGAATGCATGTTTTCCGGGCAAGGAATGCAATGCGTGCAGTTCGACGGTGTCCGTGGTGGTTGTTGACATGGCTGCAGCGGAACACGAGGTCGAGGACCCAGAATCCCAGCAGCGCGCTCAGTCCGCCAAGCGATAGAACCAGTGCTTCGTGGTCTCCGCCGCCAGAACGTAGAACCCGGTAATGGCAATTACCGTCATGACGAGCGCCGCAGGTAACGGCATGAACCCAAGGGCAGGCGCGAATGGCAGATAAGGAATCGCCAGCGTCAGCACTATGAGCACCAGCGTTGAAACCAACAGTGTATTTCCTGGCCGGCTGTGGAAGAAGGTCCGCCGCGTGCGCACGACGAGCGCAATCACCAACTCGGTCAGCAGCGATTCGATGAACCACGCCGTGCGGAACATTTCCGGCGAGGCGTGGAATATATAGAGGAGCGCGCCGAACGTCAGGAAATCGAACACGGAGCTCAACAATCCGAACTCCAGCATGAACCGGCCGATGAAGCGGATGTCCCACCGCCGCGGGCGCTCCACCAGTTCGCGATCGACGCTGTCATCTGCGATTCCCACTGCTGGGATGTCGGAGAGAAAATTGTTGAGCAGGATTTGCCCGGCAGTCAGCGGCAAGAACGGCAAGAACACCGACGCGACCGCCATGCTGATCATGTTGCCGAGATTGGCGCTGGTCGTTGTCAGCACGTATTTGAGTGTATTTGCGAATGTCCGCCGGCCTTCTTCCACACCGCGTCGGATGACATCCAGGTCCCGCTCCAGCAGCACGAAGTCGGCGGCCTCCCGAGCCACGTCAACCGCGTACTCGACCGACAGACTCGTATCGGCCGCGTGCATCGCCGGCGCATCGTTCACCCCATCCCCCAGAAAGCCGACGACGTGTCCCATCTTCTTGAGCGACAGGATGATGCGCTCCTTCTGATTTGGGTCGACCTCGACGAACAAATCGGTGCGCTCCGCCTCGCGCCACAAAGCTTCATCGTGCAACTCATCCAGTTGCATGCCGGTGAGCACCCGCTCGTGACGCATGCCAACCAATCCCGCAACGTGCTGAGCTACGAGCTTGCTATCGCCGGTGATGAGCTTTACGCAGACGCCGAGGGCAGCCAGCTCCGAGAGGGCTTTGGCTGCGCCCTCCTTGGGCCGATCCATGAATGTTAGAAAGCCCTCGAAGGCGAGATCATGCTCATCGTTGCGGTCATATTTTTCCTTCTTCTCGATGTACCGTGTCGCGACAGCGAGCACGCGAATCCCCTGGCTGCTCCAGATTGCGTAGCGCTGCACGAGACCGGCGCGTTCACCCTCGTTGAGCGCTACGCCGGTGGCGAGCGTCGTGCAGGCATCGAGCACGTGCTCAAAAGCTCCTTTGCTGATCAGTTGCACGCGGCCGTCCCGCTCGATCAAGACGCTGACTCGCTTGCGGACAAAATCGAACGGTATCTCCCCACGCTTTTCCACGTTAGTGAGATCGGGCTTGCGAGTCGCCAGGATCGCATCGTCGAGGGGGATTGCGATCCCGGTCTCGAGCGCCGCATTGATCGCGCCCAACTCCACGACTGCGGGCGATGCCATGCCGGTGGCGTCGTACCCACCCTCCAGATTGATGACGCCTTCGGTGAGCGTGCCTGTCTTATCGGTACACAGCACGTCCATGCTGCCGAGATTCTCGATCGCGTTCAGATGCCGCACGAGCACGCCATGGCGTGCCATCATCTGTGCACCACGCGCCAGATTCACACTCAGGATCGCAGGCAACAGTTCGGGACTCAAGCCCACCGCCAGTGCAATGGCGAACAGCAGCGTCTCGACGACGGGCCGGCCGGCCAACATATGCGCTGCGAAAACCAGCAGCACCATCACCAGCATGGCGCTGGTGAGCCAATAGCCAAAGCTTCGTATCCCACGATCAAATTCCGTCTGCGGAGGCCGCAAGGCGAGGCGCTGCGCGATTGCGCCGAACTGGGTCGCCGCACCGGTCGCGACGACCACACAGCGCAGGTTTCCGCTGCGAACGTTTGTACCGAGATAAACGCAGTTCGGGCGCTTGCCGAGCGGCGCATCGGCCGCGATCACACCGGGTTCCTTCTCGACCGGAAAGCTTTCTCCGGTGAGCACGGACTCGCTGACGAATCCATCGGCAGCCTCGAACACCAGCGCATCCGCCGGCACGAGATTTCCTGCCGACAGCAGGACGACATCTCCCGGCACGACCTCTTCCGTCGGCACCGACTGCGCCTGGCCGTCCCGTAGCACGCTTGCTCGTATCTTGACTCGCTCGCGCAGCGCTGCGGCCGCGGCATGTGCGCTGTATTCCCGGCTGTAACCAATGAATACGCTCACACACAGAATCGTGAGCACGATGGTGGCGTTCGTCAGATCCCCCGATGCAGCTGCCACGACCACCGCAAACACCAGCAGCAACAACAAGGGGCTTGCAAGCTGGCGTAATAGCACCGCCAGACGCGACAGCGGTTTTTGTTTCCGCAGCTCATTCGGCCCAAATCTCGCCAGACGCTCAGCCGCCTGCGCCGACGCAAGTCCGCTTCGCGTAGTGCCCAGCTGTCGCAGTAAATCATCCACTGTCAGCGACCAATAGTCGCCGGCGTTCGTAGCAGCGGAACCGCCAGGTCGGCGACCGAAGATCCGGCGCGACAGCCACATGCCGGGGATCATCGGCAGCCAGAAGCTCAAGCCGCGAAACAGCAGCGTCGCGGACAGCGCGACGGGCAACGGGACAGTCACCAGCTGCAAGGTGACGACCGAACTCGTCTCGAACGCGCCCAGCCCGCCGGGCAAAATGCCGATCGAACGAAAGACATTCGAGATCATGAAACTCGCGAAGACCGCCGATGCGGTCGCGGTTACGCCGAGTGCCTTGATCAGGACCCAAACGGTCGCGGCATCGAGCAACATGATTGCTGCCTGGCCGGCACAGGCCACCAGGAACAGCCGCCGGTTGCGAACCATGACAGTGTCCGCCGCTTCGAATGAAGCGAGCAAACTCTTGAGCGGATGAATGTGCCCCAGCTGTTGGGGCAAGCGCGAGCCCACTCGTCCAGGGAGCAAGAACATCAAGACAATCAACGCAACGGCGCACGCGACGAATACGGCAGCCGCGAGCATCACGGCCCTGCCTGCCGGGCCTGATATCGGCAAGAGGAATACGGCAGCCAGCAGCAGCACTACATAAATAGTGAAGTAGGAAGTGAGGTTGATCGCAACGCCCGCCATCACCGCGGGTTTCGCCATGCCGGCCTGCTCGAGATGCTTCGCGACGGCGGCAGTGCCGCTAATCCCGGCCGAGGGCAGCGCCTGGTCGACAAACAACTTTGCGAGACTCAGTCGGGCAGCCGCCGCATGAGTCAATGCGAAGCCAGCGGCATTGCCGATTGCGCGCCAGATTTCACCCTGCGCAAAATACGTCCCGATTTGCAAGGCGAAGGCAAGCAACAGCCACCAGGGCTGCGCGCCTTGGGCAAGTCGAGCGATCTCCTCCGCTTCCGAGAAATGGACTACCGCAATGCCGAGCGCGCCAACCAATGCCACGCCGGCCAGCCAGGACAGCCAACGCGTGCGACCCGAGTCGGGGGCCTGGCGGCCAAACCATGAAGTGGCGGGATGTTCGGCTTGAAGGACCACTGGCTCCTCAAGTCGCGATCGCCTCGGGCGCTTTATTCTTCTGCTGCTCCACCTGCGCTACGCGTCGCGTCGTGGTCACGAAGCTGTCCGGATTCAGCGAGATCGAATCGATGCCGCACTCGACCAGATAGGCCGCGAACTCCGGATAGTTGCTCGGCGCCTGACCGCAGATCCCGATCTTGATCCCGGTCGCATGCGCCTCCGAGATAGCCGCGCCGACGAATCTCTTGACCGCTTCGTTACGCTCATCGAACAGGCGGGCGAGGTCGGCGGAGTCGCGATCGACACCGAGCACCAGCTGCGTGAGATCGTTGGAACCGATCGAGAATCCATCGAAGCGACTTGCAAACTCTTTCGCGAGGATCACGTTCGATGGAACCTCGCACATCATGTAGACCTGCAGACCATCCCGCCCGCGGGTGAGCCCGCCCTTCGCCATCTCTGCCAGTACTCGATCGGCCTCATCGAGCGTCCGACAGAATGGAACCATGATGATCACGTTGTCGAAGCCGATATCCTGGCGCACCTTGCGCAAGGCCCGGCACTCGAGCGCAAAACCTGCGCGATAGCGCTCGTCGTAATACCGCGATGCCCCGCGCCAGCCAATCATCGGGTTTTCCTCTTTCGGCTCGAACGCCGCACCGCCGAGCAAATCGGCGTACTCATTCGTTTTGAAGTCGCTCAAGCGCACGATCACTGGATGGGGGTAAAACGGCGCGGCGATCTTTGCGATGCCGAGCGCAAGCTTGTCGACGAAAAAGTCCGTCGGATCTTGATAGCCGCGGGTGAGCGCGTCGATCTCGCGCCGCGCGGCCGGATCTGCCACGCGCTGCGGCTCCACCAGCGCCATTGGATGCACACGGATCGAATTGCTCACGATGAATTCAAGGCGCGCCAGTCCCACGCCCTTCGCGGGAAGACGCCACCAACGAAACGCCGCGGCGGGGCTCGCAATGTTCACCATCATTGCGGTCCGTGTCTGGGGAATGGTGGTGAGATCCACCTGCTGCGTTTCGAACGGCAGTGCGCCCTCATATACGACACCCTGCTCGCCCTCAGCGCACGACAGCGTCAGAGCATCGCCATCGCGCAGCAGCTCAGTCGCGCGACCCGTGCCGACAATCGCAGGCACACCGAGCTCGCGGCTGACGATCGCAGCGTGGCTGGTCGTGCCGCCGTGATCGGTGATGATGCCCGCGGCGCGTTTCATGACAGGCACCCAATCGGGGTCGGTCATTTCGGTAACGAGAATCGCGCCGTCCTTGAAGCGGTCTATCTCATCTGCGCTACGAATAAGACACGCGACTCCGGTTGCGATCGCCTCGCCGACGGCTGAACCGGTGATGAGAACTTTGCTCCGCCTCTGCAAGCGAAACGTCTTGAGCGTGCCGGCGCCGCGCGTTGACTGCACCGTCTCCGGTCGTGCCTGCACCATGTATAGCTCGCCAGTTTCACCATCCTTTGCCCATTCCATGTCCATGGGGCAGCCGTAGTGATTCTCCACGAGCACCGCCCAGCGGCCGAGTTGCAGGATCTCCTCATTGGAAAGCACGTACGAACGACGTTCCTTCTGTGTCGTCTCGACAGTGACGGTGCGTGCGCTTCCACCGCTTGCATAGATCATCTTGCGCTGCTTGCTCCCGAGCGTCTTTTCGATGATCGGCTGCAGCCGCTCGTTCTCGAGCAGCGGCTTGAACACGACGTACTTGTCCGGGTCGACGGAGCCCTGCACGACCGTCTCGCCCAGGCCCCACGCTGCATTGATCACTGCGGCGCGCGGGAACCCTGTTTCGGTATCGATCGAGAACATTACACCCGAGCTTGCGATATCGGAGCGCACCATGCGCTGTACGCCGATCGAGAGTGCGACCTGCAAGTGGTCAAAGCCTTTAGCCTCGCGGTATGAGATCGCTCGATCCGTGAACAACGAGGCGTAGCAACGACGACAGGCATCGAGCAGCTCTCGCTCGCCGCGCACGTTGAGAAACGTCTCCTGTTGGCCGGCGAAACTGGCGTCCGGCAGGTCCTCGGCCGTAGCGCTCGAGCGAACCGCCACACTCGCCTCGCCTTGCTCGCAACGGGCTGATAATTTTCTATAGGCCTCTGTGATCGACTCTGCGATCGGCTTGGGGAACTCACCGTCGAGAAACAGGCGGCGCACAGCTTCGCCTGTGTCGTGCAAGCTCACCTTGCCTGCCTTCAGTGCCTGCAGCCTTGTCGCAAGAGCGCTCGCAATGGCGTTTTCCTCGACGTAGGCGCGATACGCATCGGCGCTCGTGGCAAATCCTTCCGGCGTACGCACACCCTTCGACGTGAGTCGCTGAACCATCTCACCGAGCGAGGCATTCTTGCCTCCGACCCGCGCTACATCGCCTCGGCTCAAGCTCTCGAACCACAATATGTATCGGGTGTTAGCAGGCTGCATAATCAATGGTCCTCGGCGATCCATTCACCTCTACGTTTTGACGACCAGCGCATCGCATGGTAGCCGCTCGAGAGCGCACTCCGCCGTACTACCGACGAATGCCTGTTTGACCGCGCTCCGGGAAATTCCGCCCAGGGTCACTACGTCGAGGTAATAAGTGTTCGATCCGCTACACCGGCGCAGCTCCCGGAGTCCAGGTTGATTCGGGATGTTCGCGCACCAGCATTACCGGAACTGCGGCAGACCGGAGCACTAGCTCTGCATCACTCCCCATCAGTACGCGAGTGATCCCTCGCCGTCCGTGTGTACCCATCACGATAATGTCAGCGGGCCATTGCTTAGCTTGGTCGATAATGGCATCGGCCGCGCGCTTGCCCATCGTCTCGGCGAGCACCGCCTCCGCATCGACATCTTTCGCACGGCAAAACGTTTGAGCGTCGCGGATGACCTTTTGGCCGCGAGCGCGCACCCCTTCGACCCATTTGTTGTAGTAATCCGTACCCAACGGGACGTCGCTCATCAGCAACTCGTCCACTACATGCAGTATCCGCAGTGTGCCGTTCACTTGCCTTACCAACGCTACAGCTTCGGCAAGGCCGCGCATCGAGGTTGGACTGCCATCGATCGGAACCAGTACTTTGTTGATCATTGCGGCGCTCCCGTTGAGTTAGGTCCGTGAGTCGATGCTGCGCGCCCGGATCGTCCGGTGCAGCGTGTCTTCCCGTGAGTGACTAGGTACTGGAGGCGCAAGACCATCATGAAGGATGCTTGACCGAGTGGAAAAAGCCCCACGTACTCCAACTTAGTAGCGCATGGGATCCCCCGGTAGTTTATTTCGACAAACCCCCTACGCTCATGCACTGGCACGTCAAAGGAGTAACGTCATGGGCAAGCAAAGAATCTTCCCGCTGTTCGCTGGCGAGCCCCCGCAGCCAGAACCCGACGACTCAACGATGAGCGAGCCCCAATTGCCAGCTCCCGCGCTCGAACCTGCGCGCTGGACACCGTCACCACAGCCATCGTGGTGGAACGAGGCCCCAGCACGCGCGCGGCCGCCACGCCTTCATTAGTTATGAGCGCGGCCGTAGTGCATGTGCCCGAGCCTCTGGTTGAGATCGCGCGAGCAACCCTGCGAGATCTCCATCAGGTGGAAGCCGATTCGCTGCCGTTAACCCTCGACAGCACACTCGATCATGACCTCGGCCTCGACAGTCTCGCTCGCGTAGAGTTGTTCGCGCGCATCGAGCAAGAGTTGCGCGTTCGATTGCCCGACTCGTTGTTCGAGACCGCCGAAACGCTGGGTGATATCGCCGCCGCGCTTAAAGGAGCTCAGTCTCTCGAAGCGCTCTCGCGTCAGCCCGCTGAACGCACGCCGGCGCCCTATCCGGTCGCCTCGCCTCCAGCGAACATCGACACTCTTGGGCAGGTGCTTCGCTGGCATCGTGAGCATCATCCCGACTTCCCGCAAATCACGGTGTGCCTGGATACCGGTGAGGAGACCATCACTTACGAACAACTGTGGAACGACGCCTGCGCGGTGGCCGGCGGCCTTCAACATCAAGGAGTCCGGCGCGGCGACACTGTCGCGTTGATGCTGCCAACGGGTCGCGACTACTTTGGCTCGTTCTTCGGAGTTCTGCTCGCGGGCGCGGTGCCTGTGCCGCTTTATCCTCCCAATCGACTGAGCCAGATCGAAGAGCATGTGCGCAGGCACGCGGGGATTCTCACAAATGCTATGGCCGACACTCTCATTACTACAGCGGCGATGCACCGGCTCGCGGCCGTTCTGCGCATGCATGTGCCGTCGCTGCACGGAATTGCGACCGCCGATGAACTGCGATGCGCGCACGCTGAACCGATACACGTCGATGTAGACCACGGCTCGACTGCCCTGCTCCAGTACACATCGGGCAGCACCGGGCAGCCCAAAGGCGTCGTGCTGAGCCACGCCAACGTGCTCTCCAACATCACAGCGTTAGGAAACGCGCTCGCGGTGCGACGGGAAGATGTGTTCGTGAGTTGGCTGCCGCTGTATCACGACATGGGACTGATTGGCGCATGGCTTGGAACGCTGTATCACGGCCTGCCGCTGGTCGTGATGTCGCCGATCTCCTTCCTCTCCCGTCCGCTGCGCTGGCTGGAAGCAATCCATCGGCACCGGGGGACGCTCTCTGCCGCGCCCAACTTTGCGTACGAGCTATGCCTGAAACGCGTGACTGATCGGGACCTCGCCGGATTGGACCTGAGCACATGGCGTATTGCCATGAACGGCGCGGAAGCGGTCATGCCGGACACGCTCGTGAAATTTCAGAGCAGGTTCGCGCGATGTGGCTTACGTCGGAGTGCTTTGACTCCGGTTTACGGTCTTGCGGAATGCTCGGTCGGCCTGACTGTGCCACCTCTGGAACGCGGTCCGCTGATCGATGTGATCGACCGCGAATCGTTCGTGCGACAAGGCATCGCGGCTCCTGTCATCGCAGGCGCCAACACACTGTCCTTCGTGTCGTGCGGCCGCCCCCTCGCACGGCACGATGTTCGCATCGTCAACGACGCCGGCCGGCCTGTGGGGGAACGTCACGAGGGCCGCTTGGAGTTTCGCGGGCCGTCCGCTACCCAAGCCTACTACCGAAACCCAGAGGCGACTGCGAAGCTAATACACGATGACTGGTTGGATAGCGGCGATCGTGCCTACATGACAGGCGGCGAAATTTACGTCACCGGCCGCATCAAGGACATCATCATTCGTGCCGGCCGCCACATTCACCCGGATGAGTTGGAGTCTGCGATCGGCGCCATCCCGGGTGTGCGCAAAGGTTGTGTCGCAGTATTCGGTAGCACGGATACCGCTACTGGCACCGAGCGCGTCATCGTGCTCGCCGAGACGCATCTACAGCGCGCCGAGGATCGTGAGAGCCTGCGACAGTCGATCATTGCAACTACACTCGGGCTGCTCGGCGAACCGCCCGACGACGTCGCGTTAGCAGCCCCCCACACTGTCCTCAAGACCTCGAGCGGCAAGATTCGCCGGGCGGCCAGCCGCGAAATTTACGAATCGAAGCACTATGGACCGATGCACCAGCACGGCACGGGAGTGCAGCTGCTGCATCTCGCGTTGAGCACCGCGCGTCCCATGTCACAACGCGCCGTTCACCGAGTATTGGATCTTCTGTACGGCGCGTATTTCTGGGCGGTGTTCGGCTTGCTCGGCGGCACTACGTTCCTGCTCTCCCTTCTGCCACTGCCGGCACAAACAATCTGGTCGATAGGCCATCGCGCAGCTCGCTCGTTCCTCCGCATGGCCGGCGTCCGGCTCACCGTCCATCGGCTCGACGCTGCTGCTGAAGCAAAAGGTGCAATCATCGTGGCGAATCACGCCAGCTATCTCGACGGCGTGCTACTCATGGCGGCCCTTCCGCAGGCCTGCCGCTTCGTCGCCAAACGCGAGCTCGCTCGCGTGCCGATTGTCGGCACCTTCCTGCGCCGGTTCGGCGTTGTGTTTGTCGAACGCTTCGATGTTCGTGCCGGCGTCGAAGATGCGCATCGATTGGCGACGCTGGCGTCACAAGGCGAGTCGTGCATTATCTTTCCCGAAGGAACATTCGTTGCCGTGCCTGGCTTGTTGGCATTCCATCTGGGGGCATTTGCCGCGGCAGTTGAAGCTGACCAGCCCATCGTTCCGGTTGCGCTACACGGTGCCCGTGCCCTACTTCGCGATGGCCAGTGGCTACCACGACGCGGACCTGTCGCCGTTCATGTCGGCGCTCCAATCAAACCACCTGGCGCACGCAATGCCTTCGCAGCGACGATCCAACTGCGCGATGCCGCCCGGCGCCACATCCTCGAACACTGCGGCGAGCCCGACTCAACTGGCATGCCCGCCGATCGAAACGACGGCGGCCAGCCGAACATTGAAGAGCCGCAGCTCGATCCGGGCTCGACGTTTGGCTCGCCCGCAGCGCTATTGAAATGTGACTCATTGCCGGACGCTCAGAAGATCGACATCCTGCGCCACTGGCAATACGACGCCGTGGAGATCGCGACCGCCGAGGATGAGGGCATGCCTTGTCGCGACACCGATCTGCTGCATGAGGTTTCACTTTCCTTGCAGCAACTGGCGTCCCATCCGCGGTAAGGCGACGCCACCTGGGCTATTACTTCTGCATGTGATCATGCATTCCCATGCTCATCATCATGCAGCCATCGCCGTGCATCTTCCTGCAGGTCGTCTGCATTTCGTTACGGCAATCGGCAACGCTCTTATCGGAGCGTAAGCAGGCCGCCATCGCCTCGTGCGCTGCCGCCATCTTCGCACGCACTTCCTTGGATGGAACCGGGTCGGCGGCCGGTGGCACTTCTGCTGCGAATGCAGCGCCGGCGAACATGATTGCCGCCATCAGGACCTGGATCGGTCCAGACGCAATTTGTGACTTACTCATGATTCAATCTCCTGGATTCAGACAGAACAGGCTCGCCGCGGTCTAGCCAATTTCCTCGAACCATCAATACCGGAACCGGCGATCGCCGCAACACTCGCTCCGCGTCGCTGCCCATGACCAGTCGCGTCAGTCCACGGCGGCCGTGTGTTCCGAGTACGATCAAGTCCGCGGGCCAGTCCTTGGCCTGAGCGATGATCTCCTCCGAGGCATCCCCCGGTCGCCTTCGCTACGCGCATCGCTTCATCCAGCCCCCGCAGCGAGGTCGTGCTGCCATCGACTGCGACGAGTATTTTCCGATACATGGCGGTCCGCCCGACGACTGCGATTGCTGTCGAAGATACTAGTGCCTCTCATCGCGTAACGAACCGGGACATCCGCGCATGAGGCACGTGTTCCCTCTTAGCTGAGGGACTACGACATCTCACTGATGACGTTCGATAACTCGCCGAGTTGTATTCAAAGATCTCGACCCCTGCCTCGAGAAGCACGCCGTACCGACGGCGCCCGGCACGGCGCAGACTGCCGATCGCATCGATCACCACACGCACGCGCACCCCACATCTGGCGCGCTCGCAGAGGGCAGCAAGATAGGCCTCCGCAATCCGCCCCGGATAGTAGATATACACTTCGAGGTGAACGGAGTGTTTCGCCGCAGCCATCGCGGCAAACTGAGCGTCATAGAGGTCGGCGCCCTCTCGAAGGACGCGAATCGAATCGATGCGCTGTGCTGGCGTCCCCAACACGGCGCTGAGCAGCCGCAGGCGCTGCGATTCGCTCAGCCCATGGAGCGCTGTGCTGGTTTTGTAGAATACGCCGCGTTCGAACAGCACGAGGTAGAGCAGATAGCCCAGCAGTATCGCTCCAAGGAGGGCAGCCACGTCCAGAAGGTTGCTCATTCAGCTGTGGACGCCCGCTCGCACACAGCCGTCGCTGATGCGAAGTAGTAGCCGTTCGAGCCCGAGCGCATCCACCGGCATCGACCGTGCATGATAAATATGAATCACACCTCGGACAGCACCTCCATATATAAGGTGCGTTCACCCCGCACGGAGTTCGAGATCAAGCAGCCGCGCTCCGAGCGCTCCAGCAGAGATTTGGCTTTCGCCTCATCCCCGTTCCCTGCCAGCGTGAGCGTGACATGGACGGCATACTTCGTGAACTGCGCTACGCCCTCGACGCGCTCCAGGGTTCCGTCGACGTGACATTCTAACTTCGACCACTCGAACTTCGCGGCGCGCGCGACCGCCCGGAAAGTCAGGATGAAACAATCCGCGATGGCGCCACAGAGCAACGTCTCGGGCGACCAGGCATCGCCGGGGCCATCGAACTCCACCGGCGGCGCAGTCTGCAACGGCGGCAGGCCGGGCGATTCGACCGTGACATTGCCGCTCAGCACGGCCTTGGCACTCACTCGATACACATGGGGATAGGGATGCATGATCAATCCCCCTATGCCTCGGGCCCAAAGCCATGCTGCTCGTCGCGCTCACCGAACTCATACCACATGGCATTGAGCACGCCGAACACCAGGGCCAAGCCCAAGCCGAGAATCCAGGAGAAGTACCACATAGGACTGCCTCTTCACTTAATGGATCAGTAGAGTCCGGACTGACGCCGCACGTGCTCGAGCGTTACCTCGCCGCGTAACGTGCGAAACACCCAACTCGTATACGCCAGCACGATCGGCAAGAACACGATGACCGCCACCAGCATGATTCCCAACGTCTTCGCGCTGCTGGAGGCATCCCAAATCGTCAGCCCGTGACCCGGCTGGATCGAGGATGGCATGAGGAAAGGAAACATCGCGATGCCCGCGGTGAGAATCACCCCCGCCACTGCTAGCGCGCTGCTCAGGAATGCCAAACCGTAACGTCCGCGGTTCAGCAGGCGCTCGGTCACGAGCGCCATCGCCAACGCCAGTCCGGGAACGATCCATAACGACGCGTGCGCGCGATAGTTCTCAAGCCAGCCACCGCGTATCAACTCGACGCCTTTCGCCACCGGGTTGGAAGGTCCGGCGGTGTTGATCTCGGACACGATCCGATGCCCGTCGATGCCGGTGGCGATCCAGAACCCGGCCATTACGAACGCGACGATCAACACCAGCGCCCCTACCCTGCCGACCGCCGCGGCCCGCGAAGCCAGGGAACGGTCGATCTTCAGCGCGGCATACGTCGCACCGTGCATCACGAGCATGCTCAGGCTGACGATCCCGGCCAACAATGCGAACGGATGCAGCAGGTTGAAGAAGCCCGCCGTGTACACGGGCCGCCTCAACTCATCGAAATGAAATGGAATGCCCAGCAACAGATTGCCGAAGGCGACACCGAACAGCAGCGCCGGCGCGGCGCCGCCGACGAACAGCGCCCAGTCCCAGACATTGCGCCAGCGCGCATCATCTACGTGACCTCGGAAAGTGAAACCCACCGGCCGCAAGATGAGCGCGATCAACACCAGGAACAGTGCCAGATATAGCCCCGAGAACGCCGCGGCGTACAGCAATGGCCACGCCGCGAACGCAGCACCGCCGCCCAGAATGAACCAGACCTGGTTGCCCTCCCACACCGGCTCCACGGTCTCCAGCAGCACGCGGCGCTCCTCATCGTTGCGGCCGACGAAACGAAAGATCGCGCCGACGCCGAGATCGAAGCCGTCCATCACCGCGAAGCCGATGAGCAACACGCCGAGAATCGCCCACCAGATCAGACGCAATGTTTCATAGTCGAACATGGCGGCACCTTCAGGAAACGGCGGCCGCGGCCGGCGCAGGTTGGGAAGTGGATGACGGTTGCGGCCAGTAGCCGAGCCCGTCCGGCCCTCGACGCACCACTCGGAGCATTAGATAAATATCGACGACAGCGAGCGTGGTGTAGAACACGACGAAGCCCAGCAGCGACATCCAGACGTTGGCCGCCGACGTCGTGGAGACACCGAGAAACGTCGGCAACAGTCCATCGATCGCCCACGGCTGTCGACCGTATTCGGCCACGATCCAACCCAGCTCGGCGGCGATCCAGGGCAAGGGCAAGCTGAAAAATGCCAGTCGCAGGAACCAGCGGTGGCGATCGAGGCGATGGCGCGAGGCCAGATAGAAGGTCGCGCCGAACAGGAAAATGAAAAAGAAGCCCAGCGCCACCATGATCCGGAAGCTCCAGAACAGCACCGGAACATTGGGCACGGTCGACCAGGCCGCGCGCTCGATCAGGGCCTCGTCGGCCTTGGCAGGATCGGTTGTATAGCGCAGCAGAAGCAATCCGTAGCCGAGATCGCTCCGATGCTTGTCGAACTCGGCACGCGCCACGCTGTCGTTTGGATCGGCTCGCAGTCTTTGCAAGGCGCCGTGCGCTTGCATGCCATTACGCACGCGCTGCTTGGCGTGCTCCACGAGTTCCGTGATTCCAGCGACCTCACCGTCGATAGAGCGCGTCGCGATCAGCCCGAGCAGCCACGGCACCTTCACTTCCGCATGCGTGCGCCGCTCGGCCACATCGGGCACGCCGAACAATGTGAATCCGGCCGGCGCCGGCTCCGTGTGCCACGCCGCTTCGATTGCGGCGATCTTCATCTTCTGGTTCTCGCTGGCGACGTAGCCGGACTCGTCGCCCAGCACTACCACCGACAGCGAGCACGCGAGGCCGAAACTCGCGGCCACCGCGAGCGAGCGCCGTGCGACCTCGACGTTACGACCGCGCAGCAGATACCACGCGCTGATCGAGAGCACGAAGATCGACCCGACCACATAGCCTGCGGCAACCGTGTGGACGAATTTCGCCTGCGCGACCGGATTGAAGATCACCGCGCCGAACGAGGTGAGCTCCATTCGCATGGTTTCGTAATTGAACTCCGCGCCGATCGGATTCTGCATCCAGGCATTCGCGATCAGAATCCACAGCGCAGACAGGCTCGAACCGAGCGCCACCAGCCCGGTGACGATCAGATGCCCCACTTTCGACAGCCGGTTCCAGCCGAAGAAGAACAGCCCGACGAACGTGGACTCCAGAAAGAACGCCATCAGTCCTTCGATCGCGAGCGGCGCGCCGAAAATGTCGCCGACGTAGTGCGAGTAATAGGCCCAGTTGGTGCCGAACTGAAACTCCATGGTGATGCCGGTCGCAACGCCCATGGCGAAGTTGATCCCAAACAGCACGCCCCAGAACTGCGTCATCTGTTTCCAGATGACCTTGCCGGTCATCACGTATGTGGCCTCCATGATCACCAGGATCATCGACAGCCCGAGCGTCAGCGGCACGAACAGGAAGTGATACAGCGCGGTCAGCGCGAACTGCAGGCGCGACAGATTGACGACTTCGAAATCGATCACGGTGACCTCGCTTCTCGTTGGTTGTTGGCTTGCTCGATCGCCAGGCGCTGCGCCAGGCTGTCCTCATCGACGCTCTGGCGATGCTCGCCGGAGAAGAACATCGAGCGCAGCAACAGCAAGCCGAGCAGTTTGACCAGCAGCAACCAGCCGATCTTCCGTCGCAGCCAGCTGCGCCAATCATCGCCGTGTGCCGCGCTCATAACCTGCCCACCGCGCGCTCCAACGCCAGCAGTGACAGCGCTTCGTCCAGCACCGCATTGTCGTGATTGCTGGTCGCGGTGATCTGCAAAGTGACGGCGTCCAAGACCTGCGTATTGGTGCCAAGCTCGCCGCCGTAAAGCTCCCGCGACATGCGCAGATTCTCTTCGGCCTGCGCTCTGGCTTCTCGTAGTGCGGCGATTCTTGCCTGAGCCGCACGCACATCCAACCAGGCTTGCCGAACCTCGAGCTGTACTTGGGATCGCAAATCATCGAGCCGGTGCTGAGCCGCGCGACTGGCACGCCGCAGCGATTCGCTGCGATTACGCACCACGCCACCGTCGAAAAGATTCCAGCTCACGCCGATGCCGACCGCCGCGAAGCTTTGCCGGTCGAGGATCTCGTTCTCGACATAGGTATAGCCGCCGGACAGCGCCAGCTGCGGCAGCAATAGGGCGCGCTGTGCATCCGACTGCAGCGACAACGCATCGGCCTGGGCGCCCAGCGCCGAAATTTCACTGCGTGAATTCAGCGCGCTCTGAATCAGTTGATCCAGTGGTTGTTCGCTGAGCGCCCGCTCGATGGGCAACACGGCGTCGAGCTCCGGCGTGCGCTCGCTCGGTTCGCCAACGAGCCGGTTGTAGCCTGCGTAGGCCAACGCCACGCCGTTGTCAGCCTGCACGCGCAGCTGTTCCGCATTTGCCAGGGCCACTTGCGCCGCCAACAAGTCGCTGCGGGTCACCAACTCACGCTCGACCATGAGCTTCACGTCGCTCGCATGAGCCTTCAGACTCGTCACCGATGACTGCGCCGCTTGCAGCAGGCGCTGCGACCGGAGCACGTTCACATAGGCCGTCGCGATCGCCATGCGTAAGCCGGAGCGCGCGGCCGCCTCGGAATCCGCCGCGCCCATCGCCACTTTATGTGCGGCGCCGATCTGCGCCGAGAGGCGACCGCTCGTGTACAAGGGCAACTTCAACTGTACGCCACCGGATGCGTAGGACTGACCTGGAAAGATCGGAGCCTGCAACGCCATCCCTGCCGCGACGATGTCGAGCTGCGGAGCGTTATCGAATTGCGTGTAACTGGCGGCAGCGGTCAATGACGGCCACCGTTCGGCACGCGCCGCGCTTTCGGCGGCACGAGCGCTCTCCGCCTCCGCCGCAACGGCTGCGAATTCCATGTTTCTGCTCAGTCCCATCTGCCATGCTTCGGATAGCGATTCCGCCGAAGATGACATGCAGACCGACGCCGCCGCCATGGCGAGAAATACGCTCCCCGCTCGCGCCGGCCATCTCATTGAGGACGCTCCTTGAGCGCAACGATGCCCAACAGCTTCAGCACATACCGCTCATAGATCGGCGTCACCGAGCCGGTGCGGACCTTGCGCAGGAAATACTTTTCGAAGGCAATCTTCGCCAGATGCACCCACTTCCCCACGCCAGCCCACGTGACGTTGCGCGGTGGGATCTCCGGCAACGCGACGAAGGCCGCGCCCGTGTCTCCAAAGTCGGCGAGGCAGACGGCATTCCAGGTCGCTTGGGCTGTGGCGGATTTGCCGTCGATATCCGCCGCGATGTTCTCGACCAGCGCGCTGACCATCGACTCGATCATGTAACCTGTCTTGGGCGCGCCGGTGGGTACCGGTGTCGCCTCCACGGGTGGGATCGCCACACAGACGCCTGCGGAGAAAATGTTTGGATACTTCGTCGAGCGCTGCTGCATATCGATCAGCACGAAACCGCGTGGATTGCACAATCCCGGCACGGCAGCGACCGCGTCCACACCTTTGAACGCCGGGATCACCATGGCGTACTTGAACGGTACTTCGTGCTCCTTCTTCGGCTTGCCGTCTTCGTCGTGCTCGACGGCCAGGATCGAACCACTCTCGACGCGCGTGATCTTGGCGTTGGTCAGCCACTTGATATGGCGCTGGCGCAGCTCCGATTCCATCAGTCCTTTGCTGTCGCCGACGCCACCGAGCCCCATGTGTCCGATATACGGCTCGCTCGTGACGAACGTGATCGGCACCCGATCGCGCAGCTTGCGTTTGCGCAGGTCGGCATCCACGATCATCGCGAATTCATACGCCGGCCCGAAGCAGCTCGCGCCGGCGGCAGCGCCGATCACGATCGCCCCGGGATCCTTGATGAACTCCTGATACTTCTGCCACGTCTGCGCCGCATGCTCCTGCGTGCAGACCGATTGCGTGAAACCGGCAGGCCCAAGTCCCGGGACTTCGTCGAACGCCAGCTTCGGTCCGGTGGCGATCACCAGATAATCGTAGTCGAGCTCGCGACCGCCGCTCAGTTGCAAGCGCCGGGTATCCGCATCGATGCGATCGACGCGTTCGGCAATCCATTGCACGCCTTTGGCTTGCAACGGCTCTTGTAAGGCGACACGTGTCTGCTCGCATTGACGCCAGCCCACGGCGACCCATGGATTCGACGGGGTAAACTCGAAGTACGGCGAGGCGCCGATCAACGTGACCGCGTGCTGTTTGCCGAGTTTCTTGCGCAATTCGTACGCTGCGGGCACGCCGCCGATGCCAGCCCCAATCACGATCACGTGTGCCATGGTCATGCTCCTTGCAACGTTCGACGCCGCAGATACGCGTAGTACAGGACTGGAATCAGGATCAACGTAAGCGCGGTCGACACCAGGATGCCGAAGATCAGCGATACCGCGAGCCCGCTGAAGATAGGATCGTCGAGGATGAAGAACGCGCCGATCATGGCCGCGAGTGCGGTCAGTGCGATCGGCTTGGCCCGCACCGCGCCGGCCCGCATGACTGCATCCTCCAACGTGCGGCCGGTGCGCACCTCGGCATCGATGAAGTCCACCAACAATATTGAGTTGCGCACGATGATGCCGGCCAGCGCGATCATGCCGATCATGGAAGTCGCGGTGAACTGCGCGCCCAGCAGGGCGTGCCCGGGCATGACGCCGATGATGGTCAAAGGGATGGGCGCCATGATGATCAGCGGCAGAAAATAAGAGCCGAACTGCGCGACCACCAGCAGGTAGATGCAGATCAACCCGACCGAGTACGCCAGCCCCATGTCGCGGAATGTTTCATAGGTGATCTGCCACTCGCCATCCCATTTGACCGCGGTCGCGAGTGGATCGTCGGGCTGCCTGATGAAGTACTGCGCGATCGGCGCGCCGCCGGGTGGCTCGCGTGAGATGCTGCCGACCATCGAGAACATGCCGTACAGCGGACTGTCCAGCCGCCCCGCCATATCGCCCGTGACATACACGACTGGCAGCAGATCCTTGTGATAAATGGCGCCGTCCCACTCCGTCGTCTGTATCCGCACCAGCTCCGATAGCGGGATCGCGATGCCGCTGGCACTACGAACCTGCAACGCCGTCATCGAGCCGAGACTGGCCTTGTCCGCGATCGGCAGCTCCAGGCGCACCGGAATGGGCTGCCGCTCGTGGCCGGCATGGATATAAGTTGTATCGGCGCCGTGCAGCGCCGTTGCCAGGGTCTGGACGATCTGCTCTTGTGATACGCCGAGCAGCGCCGCCTTCTGACGATCCACGGTCACCACGAAACGTCGAGCGGGTGTCTCCAGGCTGTCGTCGACGTCGACGATGTCTGGCGTGGCTGCGAAGAGCTTGCGCACCTCCGAAGCCACGTGTCGCTGTGCTTCGTAGCTCGGCCCGTAGATTTCCGCCACCAGCGGCGCTTGCACCGGCGGCCCGGGCGGGACTTCCACCACCTGTACCGATGCGCCGAAGCGCTCGCCGATGGCGGTGAGATCCGCTCGCACGGCCCGCGCAATCTCGTGGCTCTGCCGGTCGCGCTCATGTTTGTCGACCAGATTCACCTGCAGATCGCCCAGTTCCGGGCTTTCCCGCAAATAATATTGCCGCACCAATCCGTTGAAGTTGATCGGCGCTGCGGTCCCGGCGTAAGCCTGATAGTCGCTCACTTCCGGCACCTGATCGATCCGATGTGCGAGCTCGTCGAGCACGCGCGCGGTCGTCTCGAGCGTCGTGCCCTCCGGCAGATTCAACACCACCTGAAACTCGGACTTGTTGTCGAAGGGCAGCATCTTCAGCACCACCAGACGCACTCCTGCCAGCGCGACCGCGAGCACGATGGCGACGGCGACGCCCCCGTACAATCGATGTCGCTGGCGCCGACCGTTTTCAGCATCCAGGAATGGGCGCAACAGTCGGGTGAACAATCGATGCAACCCGCTGTCCTCTTCCGCCGAACGCTCGGCATGTCCACTGAGCAACTTGCGGCACAGCCATGGCGTGAACACCAACGCCACCGCGAGTGAGATCAGCATGCCCATGCTCGAATTGATGGGAATCGGGCTCATGTAGGGGCCCATCAAACCGCTGACGAACGCCATCGGCAGCAACGCCGCGATGACGGTCAGCGTGGCCAGGATGGTTGGACCGCCGACCTCGTCCACCGCTCTTGGAATCAACTCCGTGAGCGGACCGGCGTCGAGGCGCATGTGTCGATGAATGTTTTCCACCACCACGATGGCGTCGTCCACCAGGATGCCGATGGAAAAGATCAGGGCGAACAACGAGACACGATTGATCGTGAATCCCCAAGCCCACGAGGCGAACAGCGTGGCCGCCAGGGTGACGATGACGGCCGCGCCGACGACCAGCGCCTCGCGCCGTCCCATGGCCAGCACCACCAGCAGCACCACCGACGCGGTCGCGAACAGCAACTTCTGAATCAGCTTTTGTGCTTTGTCATTTGCGGTCACGCCATAGTTGCGCGTTACGGTGACTTCCACGCCTTCCGGAATGAATGTTCCCTTCAATCCCTCGACGCGACGCAGAACCTCGTCGGCGACGTCGATCGCATTGGCTCCCGGCTGTTTGGAGATCGCAATGGTGACGGCCGGCGCATGCTCGACTTCCGGCAGGCCGCGCGACGCCGCTCCGGGACCGGTGCCGAAAGAAACATACGAAACCGGTTGCTCGGCGCCCTGGCTCACGTCGGCGACGTCGCTCAGATAAACCGGTCGGCCGTCGCGCGCGGTGACTACGAGCGACGCAACGTCTTCCTGCCCTGCGAGGAATTGCCCGGCGTCCACCACCGATACGCGATCGTCGCCGACCACGGAGCCGATGTGCTGAACAATATTTGTTGCCTGCAGGGCCGCGGTCAGCTCGCCGACCGTGAGGTCATAGCCCGCCAGCTTCTGTGCATCGAGCTCGACTCGCACGGTGTTCCGCGGGCTGCCGATCGCATAGATGTTACGAGTGCCGGCAACACGTTTGAGCTCGGTTTGAATCGAGCGCGCCACGAGCCCGAGCTCATGACTGCCACGCTGCGGGTCGGCGGTCCACAAGGTCAGAGTGACGATCGGCACATCGTCGATGCCTTTGGGCTTGACCAGCGCAGGCAGGATGCCAGCGTTCGCCGGCCGCCAGTCCTGATTGGAATAGATGGCGTTATACAGGCGTACGATGGCCTCCGTGCGCGGCTCGCCCACTTTGAACTGCACGCCGAGCACGGCCATGCCCGGACGCGACATCGACGTAATGTGCTCCACGCCGGCAATTTCCCCGAGCACCTGCTCCATCGGCGTCGCTACCAGACTTTCGACTTGCACGGCCGAAGCGCCGGGGAACGGCACGAACACGTTCGCGAAAGTCACATCGATCTGCGGCTCTTCCTCTCTGGGCGTGACCAGAACCGCGAACACTCCAAGCAACAGCGCCGCCAATGCGAGCAGCGGCGTCAGCTGATTGCCAAGGAATCGACGCGCGATCCGCCCGCTGAACCCGAGTTCCTCGCTCATGAATCGAGGTCCTCGGCACGCCGCAGCTGCTTCATCGCGGCCACCGGATCCAGAGCAACCCGCTCACCCTCGGCGAGCCCCGCAAGCACTTCAACGTCTTTCTCGAACTTATGACCCAATCGCACCTGACGCAGCGAGGCGCGGCCGTCGTCGTTCACGATGTACAATGCTGTGACCTCACCGCGCTCGACCACTGAGCTCAGTGGCGCCAACAAACGTCGAGCCTCGCCGGTGACGAAGCCCACTTTGACGAACATCCCGGGATACAGATCGGCGGCGTTCTCCGGCAGTTCCAATCGCGCGCGAAACGTGTTCGACGGCTTGGCGGCTTCGGGAAAGACGGTCAGCTTACTGACCTCGACGCGACGGCCGTCGATATAAACCGCGGCTTGTTTGATACGTCGGATCGCATCGATGCTGGACTGGGGCACGTCCACCGAGACGCGCAGATACTGCAACGACAATCCGCTCATCAACGGTGTGCCCGGATGTACGGATTCCCCGGGCTCGACGAGTCGTTTGGTCACGACGCCCGCGTATGGCGCTCGAATCTCCGTGTAGCTGACGCCCTCTTTCGCCGTATCCAATGCCGCACGCGCCGCCGCCAGGCGAGCCACTGTGGAGTCGCGAGCAGCCGTGGCCTCATCGAACGTGGCTTTAGGCACCACCTGGCGCTCATACATGTCGGCGACACGTTTGTATCTCGTCTGTGCTTCCAGCTCGCGCGCCCGGGCCTCTTGCAGCGCCGCCTCCGCCTGCTTCAAGCCTGATTGCTGTTCCGTCGCCCGCAAACGCATGATGACGGCGCCCGCCGGCACAAAATCGTTCACGTCATACAGAATCTCGGTCACGCGCCCGGAGGTTTGCGCCGCCACCGTCCCCTGATTCACTGCCTCGACGGTGCCGTCCAGGAGCCGCTCTATCGGCGTGGGGCGCGGCGATATCACTACCGTTTCCAGCACCGGTACCGATGCGCCCGCGCGCTCGGGCTCTTCGTGCGAGCAGCCGACTGATAGCAACGCCAATCCAGCCGCCACGAATGGTGTGAGGCGACGCATGACTTTAGAACGCCGCGCCGGGCCGATAGCCCAGCTTCTTCAACACCATTGCCAGTGGACAGAAGCCGGTGAATGCCGCTTGAAACAGATTCAAGCCGACGAATGCCGCGAGTATCAGCCAGTACGGGCTGACCCAGTACGCGAGCGACAAGCTGGTCAGGACCATGAGGCCCGCGAACGCGAGCACGATGCGATCGATCACCATAGGGCACCTTTGCAACGGGTTTGTAGTCATTGAGATCGAGCCAGAGCATTAAACGGCGCGGCGACCTTCTGCCGTATCCGGAACCCCGGCTAGCCGTACAGAACATCCCCTTAGCAAGATCGGTCAGTTCTGCCGAGCCATTACATTATCACTTGCTAATTTAGAACACACTGATTTATTATCTATCCACCCGATCGTAGACTCGAGCAGACATTGGCAAGCAAACCGCGAAAGAAGACAGGTGCATTGCGCCCCGGCGCAGCGCAGGACATCGAGCCGCATGCCGCTCGGGCTGCCGCATTGCTCAAGGCACTGGCGAATGAGCAACGATTGATGATCCTGTGTACGCTCATCGAGGGCCCGCTGTCGGTGAGCGAGCTGAATGGGCGCGTCGCCTTGAGCCAATCCGCCCTTTCGCAACACCTTGCGGTATTGCGCGAGGCGCAGATCGTCGCGACCACGCGAGAATCGCAGAGCATTCGATATGCACTGCCCGCGGGCGTAGCGACCGAGATCATCGGCCTGCTGCACCGGGAATTCTGCGAACGTTGAGAGGTACTTATGAGCTACTACATCGCGAAGACCGTCACGGGATCGTTCGAAAGCGTGCTCGCCGCGGTCGTCGAGCAACTGAAGCAGGAAGGTTTCGGGGTCCTGACCGACATCGACGTGCAAGCGACGCTGAAGAACAAGATCGGCGCTGATATTCCCAAATATCGGATCGTCGGCGCGTGCAATCCCACATTCGCCCACGAAGCGCTCGCGCTGGAAAACAAGCTTGGCGTGCTCCTACCCTGCAATGTCATCGTGCGCGAGACACCCGAGAAGCAGGTGGAGATCGCTAGCGTCGATCCAGTGGTTGCCATGGAGCGCACTGGAAATCCAGCGCTTGCCGCGACGGCCGGAGAAGTTCGGCGACGCCTCGCGAAAGTGATCGGCGCGGTGGGCACCTAGCGTTGTCGCCGGTGCACTCGATGCCGAGTTGGTCCGCTTACGGCCTGTTCGACTGCGCGCGCGTTTCGAGCAGCTCGCGAACTGAAGCTTCCAGCGACGTGAGGCCCGACCTCCGCGAGCGCTGCGTCCAGCGTGCGAGCGTTCTCCTCCGTCAGTGACTGCGCTCCCTGGATCGGAATGGAACGATAGGCGATGCCCAGACCGGCGGCGATTTGCGCTTCCGCGGTTGATTTGAACTCGCGGATACCGCTTGTTCGCTAGGTAGAGGCTGCCTGCCGGCCCCCAACTACGAATGGCCGGCGAGAACTCGGGTCGGGAATATAGCGTGACTCGCTGCGTACGTACGCCAACGCACAGACCAACCACGCCTCCGGTGCATACTGACGACTAATCGTGACCTTGCAGCGACTGCCGGGAGCGGCTTCTGCGTGGGCGTCGCATGCCCCCGTGTTCCCTGTCAGACGACAGGGAGAAACCAGCCGCTGGTATTGCTCCAACAATTGGTGGCCTATGCTTTCCTCCGATATCGCGGGCAGCGCTTTCGATTCCGCTCCGGATGCAATGGTGATCATCGACGCCTGCGAGGCAATTGTATTTGCGAATCGCCGCGTTTCATCGCTCTTCGGCTATGCGCTGAACGAGATCTCCGGCCGGCCCGTCGACGTCCTCCTGGCACAACGCTGTCGCAAACACCACATCGCGCATCCCCGGAACGGCGCCGAGAACGTGCGAATCTCCGAAGGCTGGGGCCTCGATCTGTTCGCCCTGCGTAAGGACGGTACGGAGTTTTCCATCGAGATCAGCTTGAGCCCGATCGTCGGAAAGGATGAGCTGCGAGCCGCCACGATCCACGACGTAACGGATCGCCGCGCGATCGAGCTGCAGCTGCTGGACACACGGGAAGCAGCCGAGCGCGCAAATCAAACGAAGAGCCGTTTTCTCGCCACCGCGAGCCACGATCTTCGCCAACCGTTGCAAACTCTCGCGCTGCTGAACGGAGCGCTGCGCCGGATGGTGAAAGATCCCGAGCCCGCCAAAGCCCTGGCGCAACAGGAGCAGGCCATCGGCGCGATGTCGCGCCTGTTGAACGCGCTCCTCGACATCAGCAAGCTCGAATCCGGCGCCATCAAGCCGGAAGTGACCGACTTCACCGTTGCCGCGATCTTTGCCGAGCTGCGTAATGAGTTTGCCAATCTGGCCGCGGAAAAGGGTCTGCAGCTACGCGTGGATACATGTGCCGACTGCGTGCAGTCCGACCCATCGCTCATCGAGCAGGTGCTGCGAAATCTGGTATCCAACGCGATCAAATACACTCGACACGGTTTCGTGCAGTTGCGGTGCCTGCACGACCAGGCATTCGTGCGCCTGGAAGTCCTCGATACGGGTATCGGGATGTCGGAGAATGCGCTGACGCATATCTATGATGAGTTCTACCAGGTTGGTGTCCCCACCAACACCGCGCGCGAAGGATATGGCCTCGGACTGAGCATCGTGCACCGGATCGTAAACCTGCTCGGCCTCAAGCTGGAAGTTCAATCCGAGCTCGGCAGAGGTTCGACATTCTCGCTGCAATTGCCCAGAGGCAGGCGAACGGATGCGGACGATCATGTGTCGGAGCGTTCCGAGATCATCGCAGAACAGCCCGCAGCCCTGGCGCACATCCTGCTGGTCGAGGACGACCCGGGCGTGCGCACGGCCACCAGTCTGCTGCTGGTCCTCGAGGGTTATCGTGTGACCACGGCCGGCTCGATCGCCGAAGCGCTTCGGCAAGCCGAGGAACACACTGACATCGAGTTGCTGGTGACCGACTACCATCTCACGAATCAGGAGACGGGCGCCCAGGTGATCGCAGCGATACGGGGGCAACTCGAGACGAATCTCCGGACCATCCTGATGACGGGCGACACGTCCTCGGTAGTGCGCAACCTGCAGCACGATCAGCGGTTGCGCATCACCAGCAAACCCATCAACGCGGACGAGTTACTTTCGCTGATCCGCGAGCTCCTCAGCGCCTGATAACGGGGGTCGACACTCGCCAGAGTTGTCACCTGCTCCGGCTTTGAGATTCGACAGTCCGCGGGTCCCATGGTTCGTAACGGGCCATACTTGCCCGGATGTTTCCCCCCATCCAGCCACTGCAATTCCTCCTGACTCTGCTTGCTCGCTGGATTAATCGCCGGCAGCTCGATGTGATCGAGTACCTCAAGGAAGAGAATCGGCTGCTGAAGGAGCGCCTCGGCGGTCGACGCCTGCGATTCACGGATGCCGAACGCCGTCGACTCGCGCGCAGAGCATATGCGTTGGGTCCGACAGACAGCGAATCTCGAGCGGACACCGGGGGGCGATGGAGGTGTCACCGACCGGCATATTGGAGCCATCTAGTGATCGGCATATAGGAGCCAGTGGATGATCGGCGTAATGGAGCCACGGCGTGATCGCCATAATGGAGCCACTGGCTGATCGGCGTATTGGAGCCAC
>NZ_RYEV01000010.1 GCF_004138485.1 Peristeroidobacter soli | reverse complement strand
GGCGGCGCCTCGAAAAGCGCTCCGCCAGGTGGTCCCCAACCGAGGAAATCCGGTGGTCCCGAACTCAGGAAATCAGGTGGTCCCCAACCCAGGAAACTGGGTGGGTCTCAACGGAGGAAATCGTGCACCACAGCGACTGGGCGAGCGGAATCCGCTCGTAACGGGCCGGCGTACAGCCCTGCTCGAGAGACTCCGGCAAAACGGTTCAGGCTATGAGCCCTGGTGCGCCGGACATGCAATCGATCATGCATGCCATATTGTTTTCTTCCGAAGGCGTGCTGAACCCGCTCGTCTCGATGGAGCGGCCGGCGGACTAGGCGCGAGGCGGGGCCAATTACGGTTTCGATGCCAGCCTGGTTTGTCGTGAATACCGGCTGGGCGAGGGCACATGATAGCGCTCGCCGTCGTCGAGTGAGACGCGCCAGGTCGTGATCGTGAATAGCGTCGTCCACTCGGGACAGGGCTCGTTGATCCATTTCGAAGTGCAAGCGAAAAGACCTATGGCCGGCCGGTCTTCGCAACAATGGACACGTGGTAGGTGGCAGGAGTCCTCGGGGTGACGCTGCTGTTCGGCGGGGGAGTGACGAACGCGGCTGAGGTTTCAGTGCCGGCCGCCGATCGGAACGACACGTTCGATTTCGACATCCCGGCACTGCCGCTTCGAAATGCCACCCAAGCTTTCGCCAAGCGTATCGGCCGTGACACCTATATCGGTCATCGGGCCTTCGAGTCGTGCCGGGACTTGATCGTCGGTCCCGTCGTGGGCCGATTCACGGCGCAAGAAGCGTGGCGCAAACTCACTGCACCGATCTGCGCCGCCTCCGGGAGCGTGATCGAGCGACCGGGCGAACCGCCCGTCTACATGCTGGACCATCCTTGGGTCGCCGAGCGCGAGATTCGGATCCCCCGCGCGCCGCTCGTCGAAGCCTTGAGCGCGCTCAGCTCGAAATTTGACGACCTACCCATCGAGTATTGGGCGAGCGACTTGGACGAAGGGCGGACGCTGGTCGGGCCGATCGCGGGGCGCCTGAGTCCGGAGGAGGTGCTGCAACGAATCGAGGCGCAACTCGGCTCGGGCATGCGTCACCGACGCGATGGTCCGTATGTCCTCGTGCTCGACTCAGGTGACGCGGCGGCGTTGGCATCCACGCGACACTACCTCTATGGGCGCCAGTGTTTCTGCCCGGTCCGCATCGAGCCCGTCTCGGGTGGTGAGATGACCGTCGAGGGCGCACCGATCGTCGATCGCGACAGTCCCGGCAACCTGAGATTCACCCGCAAACAAATCGAATCGACCGGCGCGACGACGTTGCCGCAGTTCTTTCGATACCTCGCGATCAGCGGATATTCCCGCCCGGACGGATACATTGCAAGCGGCGCGCAGTACGCGGATTTTCGAGGCCTCGGCCGAGATACGCATCTCGTCACTATCAACGGCCGGCGCACGCTCCCGAGTGCGAACAACGTGTCCTCCTCCGCCTTTGATCTCAATACGATTCCGCTGCCCGCGGTCGAGCACGTCGATCTTCGGTTGGACTCCGCCTCGATGCGGGCGGGGGCGGATGCAATCGCGGGCACGATCGACATCGTCACCCGGCGCGAACTCGAGGGCGCCGTGGAGCTGCGATACGGCTTCGCTGACGGCGGCGCCGAGGAGCGACGAACCACGCTGAGCGCAGGGCATCGAGGGGACGCCGGCGGCTTTGCGGCGTTGTTCGATTGGTTCGAGTTGGGCGGGCTGCTCGGCAACACCCGTCCACTGTCGCGCGAACAAGACTATACGCGGTTTGGCGGCATGGACTTCCGCAATGCCTTTGCGATTTACTCGATCGATGGCGCGAACTTGCCGGGCCTGCCGACGCCGTTCGCGGGCGTGCCTGCACCCCGCGTCTCGGACACGCTCTCGATCTCGGAATTGACCCCCGGGGAGCCGCAACGCGTCAGTTTGTCGAGCTATCAGTCCTTGGCGCCTTCGGGCACGCGCGCGAGTGCCGTCGGCGCAGCCGACTATGAATGGCGAGGCCTCGAGTTCGCCGCGGATCTGTTGTCGACCCAGCGCAAAACCGCCTATCAATACTTTCCCGCGATCGTCTCCGGCGAGGTCAGCAAAGATCTCCCCGGCAATCCCTTCGATGCGCGCGTGTGGATCGATGCGCCCCTCACCGGTGCGCCCTCGATGGCCCAGCACATCGACTCGGAGTTGGGGCGCGGTGTGTTTTCCGTGCGCGGGCCGGTGGGACCGTGGGAGGTCGATCTCGCGGCAATTCGTTCGCGAGAGACGGCGGAGGCGTGGGTCGACCACACGCTCGATCCCGGCGGCATGCAGGCGGCGCTCGAGGCGAGCGATGCGGATCTCGCGCTGGATGTGTTCGCGAGGCGACCGGGCGCCGATGCGCCTGCAACCATCTGGGCCGACCCGATGAAGCAGCGATTCTCTTCGTCAGGCACGCATCTCGTCGGTAGCCTCGCGGGTCCGATCTTTCGCGCGCATCTGCAGCTCGGGCTCGAAGCGCGGCGCGAGGCGATGCAGTTCGACGCAATGGTCGGGCGCGTCGAGCGCGACGTGCATGGCCGGTTTGCGCATCTCACGGTGCCGCTCGTGCATCCGGAGAACGGCATGCCGGGCGTGCGCGAGCTCACCGCGCTGGCGGGCGTGAGACACGATGGCTTCAGTGATGGGCAAACCGTCACCCGCGCGCACGGCGAGATTCAGTGGCGCGTGATCGATCAGCTCATGATCGATGCAAACCTGGCCCAACAGTATCGGCCGCCCTCGCTGTTTGAATTGAAGTTACCCACCGTCGAGATTCCCGTTCAAATCTACGATCCGGCGCGGGAGGAGGCGGCCACCGTGCTGCTTCGCTCGGGCGGCAATCCTGCCTTGCGGCCGACGACGGGCAAGAGCACGCACATCAAACTGACGTACGCGACACCCGAGGCGTTCTCGGTGTCGCTCAACTATTTCTCGATCCGGCTGTGGGATCGCATCGCAGTCTTGCCGGTTCCGTTCTTGCTCGCGGCGGAAGCCCAGTGGCCGGACCGGGTGGGTCGTGACGAGCCGACCGCGGAGGACGTGGCGGCAGGCCGTCCCGGGCGCATCACGTTCGTGAACACCTCACAGGTCAACGTGGGACGTCTCTTTACCCAGGGTTGGGATTTCAGTATTCGCAAGCGATTTGAGACCGCGGGCGGCGCGTTCACGCCGCAGGTGGACTTCACCTGGATCGATCGCTTCGAGTATTCCGATTCACCGGCCGCCGATGCGCCGATGACCGATCGGGTGGGGCTCGCCTCGGAGCAGGGCACGATCACGGCCTGGCGAGCGGTGGCTTCGTTGGGATGGCAGCGCGGGCCGTGGGAGGCGACGACGTTCCTGCGCTTGATTCCGGCTTATCACGACTTGGACGGATCGCGCATCGGCTCGCAGCAGCTGTGGGACTTGAATGTGTCCTATGCCGCGGGCCCGCACGTGACGTTCACGCTCGGGGCCATGGATCTCGCCAACACGTCGCCGCACTTTGCAAAGATCGGTGCGGCGACGGGTTATGACTCCTCACAGTGGGACCCGGTCGGTCGCAGATTAGTGATGACGAAGCGAGCGGTGGATCCAGGCGATCGCCCCAAAAAGTTGCCGACGAGCTCCAGGCACTATTTCACGGAGCTTGGCGCGCGTATCGCCGTCGTCCGAAAGTCCAAAGGCTACACCCAGGCGGAGCTGGCTCAACGGGTGGGCGTATCTCAGCAAGCGATATTTGCCTATGAGATTGGCGATCGGCGTGTCTCTGTGCTGATGCTGGGGAAGCTCGCGAGGGTATTCGGCATGGGGCTCGAGGAGTTGACCCAGTTGTCGAAACCCGTTCGCTCTCCACCGCAGCGGCTGTCACCGCGGGCAGCGCGGCACGCCGAGCGTCTTCTGGCATTGTCGAAGACGCAGCAACGATTTGTGATTCAGATCATCGACGTTCTTGAGGTGAGAAATGGCGGTGTCAAAGGTTAGTCACGTACGTGCCTCTGGCACTCAGCTGCCGCGGTCGTGGCGTCAAAGCAGACGTCCAGGTCAATGGCGCCGTCACCTGCGCTCTGAGGGCCGGTGCGCGCGCTTGCAAACGGAAGCGTTCGGCTGTGGAGCCATGGCGGGGTCGCCGATGAGGTGGTGAGTCTCGGCTACATCGCCCCCGAATCCTCATCCAGAAATATCCGCGACGCAACCTTCAACCACCCAACCCGCATCTTTTCCTGCGTCCCGCCCGGCGCCTGCCTCAACGTTCGCGACGGCGACTCCCCAAACAGCACCTTATAATTCCTCGCGAGCAGACTCGGATCAAACACCCCGAACCTCGCCGCAATATGCGTCACCGTATCCAGCTGCGGCTGCGTTCTTAACAGCGCTGCCCGAATCTCATGCAGTTGCCTGACTTTCAGCAACCGCATCGGCCCCACGCCAAAGAACTCATGAAACATGTTCCTCAACGCCCGCTCGCTCACCTGAGTCGCCCGACACAGATCATCGATGAACACTGGCTGCCCCTCATGCGCATTCATGAACGCGAGCGCCGATGAAATCACCACCGACCGCGACAACTGCGGCCGTCCGATCTTCGGCCCGGGATCCGCAGGAACGCTCTGCCTCAACGCATGGATGAGCGCCGAGGAGATCTCGCCATCGGCGGCGGCGGTGTCCATGAATCGGGCGGCATCGATCAGCTGTTTCACACTGTCGAGGATCTGAGGGGAGGTGCGCCGACGCACCGTCCCGTTCGCGCCGGCGCTGGCGAGCGCCGAGGTGGCCAAGCTGTGATGCAGCGGCACGGACACGCTCGCCCACTGACTCGCATCACTCACCGACCACAGAAACGGCCGGTCCTCGCGCAGGATCACGAAGGAGTCGGCATCGAGAATCTGGCCATTGACCCGGACGGTGCCGAGGTTCGTGAGGGGCACCTGAAACGTCAGCGTGCCGGGCTTGCCGCGGCCGGCGAAGGTGAATGGGCCGCCGGTGTGCAGGTGCTGCATCGTGCCGGTGGCGAGCTCGATGCCGTCGATCCACCAGTTCAGTTCGGAGGGCGCGGTGCGAATGAAACAGCCGACCGTGCCTCGCAGCGCGTCGGCGAACTCGTCGGTATCCTGGTAGACGATCCTGGTCACGGATGATGGAAGAGTTTTAGCGCCGCAGTATCGGGAAGGGAAAGTCTCGTAGTGTCGAGCGAGAAATACCATCAGGAAATCCCCACACCCGGCCAGACCCGGCTGAAACGTCACGTTGCAGCATCGTGAGATCCGGGCGATCAGGTCATGGCCGGACTCTGCAATTCCTCGAGCTGCCGCTCCGCTTCGCGCAACCGCGCTTTCGCGCGGCTGCCATGCGCCGTGTCCCCCGAGGCGCGCTTCATCGATTCGATCGTCCTGCTCAACCAACTGCGCGCGAGACGCCGGTGCTCGGGCTTCGGCAACGGCCCGCCGACGGCGGCGAGCCGTGCATGCGTCCTGCCGAGCTGCAGATACACCAAGCCTTCGTAGTAGTGCGTCTCGAGCAACTCACGATCGGCGCTCGGGATCCGATTGCGAAGTAAGCTGTCGGCGACGGTCAGGCGCGACAGCGCCTCCCGCGGCTCATCGATCGCGAGCAGCGCCTCCGAGAGTTGTCCCAGCGCGTGGGCCGCTGTGATCGGGGCCTCGAAATCGCCCGTGTCCGCCACACGGAACGCATCGAACCTGCGATAGGCCTCCTCGAACAATGGCATCGCCTCCGTCGGTTGATTTAGCTTCAGTCGCGCTGCGCCCAGAGCGATCGACGTATACGCCTGCGCCCGAGAGAGGTCGGGGCGATTGGGCGTGGCCGCGTCCATGGCGCGCCACATCGCAAGCGCCGTCGTGAGGTGCTCCGCAGCTTCCTCGGCACGCCCGGCGCGCTCGATGAGCACGTAGCCGATGCGATGCTGGCTCAGGGCGAGGTTGTGATGGAGGCGAGCATCGCTCGGATCGACCTCGAGCAGCTCGCGATAGCGCTCGGCCGCCAGGCGCATCAGTGCCAGTCCGTCCTCCAGGTTTCCCAAGAGCGCGTTGTGCCAGCCATAGGAAAGGTACGCGTTGCCGAGCGCGCGGCGATCATCCGCGGTCGCCCCGGGCGCGCTCGCGAGCGCCAGGGCGAGGCGGTTGATCTCACGAAACTGCTCGCTGGCGGCCTGCGTTTCGTTGGCGACCGTCAGCAGCTCCGCGAGCTTTCCATGGGCTCGAAGCAGATCCCGCTGCAGCTCGATGCCGCCGCCTTCCTGGGCGAGCAGGGACTCGCGCGTGCGGATGGCGATTCGATAGCTCGCGAGCGCGCCGGGGGTATCGCCCAGGTTGGCATCCCCCATCCGTCCCTGGATGTCACCAATTTTCTCATACGCGCTTGCGAGATCTCGACGCAGAATCGGATTGTCGCGGGTGTCTTCCTTGGCGAGCTCCGAGAGATGCTTGAGTGAGGTATCGATCAACAGTTTGCGCGCGGTGATGGAGCCGGGGAGGTTTTCGATCGCGCCGTGCACCTCTGTCATGTAACTGGTCGCGAACTTCCGCACGATCTCGAAGTGACGCGAGGCGCGCAGGCGCTCGCCATCGGCGAGGTGCGCGAGCCACAGCGTGGTCGCAATACCGCTGGCCATCGCGATCACGAACGAGGCCATCGCGGCACTCGCGAGCCGATTGCGAGCCAGGAACTTCCTCGCGCGATAGGCGGCGCCATCGCGATGAGCGCGCACGGGGAATCCGCGCAGATAGTTGAGCAGATCTTCGGAGAGCTGCTCGACCGATCCATAGCGATCCTCCGGCGCCTTCGCGATCGCCTTCAGGATGATGCTGTCGAGATCGCCCGGCAGGTGCCGCGACAGGGCGCGATACGCGTCACCGCTGCGACGGGCCATCACGCTCGGTGGCTCGGGCACCAGCTCACACAGCTCCTTGATCTCCTCGGGCATCAGGGCGCTGCGCAGGTGAAAGGGCAGGCGGCCCGCGAGCAGTCGATATAACAACACGCCCAGCGAATAGACATCACTTGCGGTCGTGATGGGCTCACCGAGCAGTTGCTCGGGGCTTGCGTAGTCGGGCGTCAGCGCGATGTAGCCGCTCGTGAACCGATCGCCGCCCACGCCACCGACGCCACCCAGCGCCGGCGGCGGATTCAGCAACTTTGCAATCCCGAAGTCGAGCAGCTTCAGCACGCCGCGCTCGGTCACGAGCACGTTGTTACATTTCAGATCCCCGTGCACCATCAGATGTTGATGCACGTAATGCACGGCCCCGCACAGCGTGCGCACCAGATCCACTCGCTCGCGAATGCCGAGCTTCTTCTGCTCGCAGTAAACATCGATGGGCTGTCCCTGGATGTACTCCATGACGAGGTACGGCATGCCGCTCTCGGTCGTGCCGCCATCGACCAGGTGCGCGATGTGCGGATGATTGAGCTGCGCGAGGATCTGTCGCTCGGCGCGGAAGCGTCGGAGCAGTGACTCCGAATCGAAGCCGTGTCGCAGGAACTTGATCGCGACGTCTTTCTGATACTGGTTGTCGTCACGAACCGCGCGATACACCTCGCTCATGCCGCCGCGCTCAACCTCCCCGACGATCCGATACGGCCCGAAGCGCCGGCCGATCCAGTCGATGGGCGGGGAGGCGAGCCCCGCGCGCTGGGCGGCGGGCCGCTCGATGAAACTGTCGGCGCTCTCGTGGGCCTTCAGCAGCGCTTCGACATCGCGACGAAGCGCGAGGTCCTCATCGCACGCACGACGAATGAACAGCTCGCGCTCGCGGGCGGGCAGCTCCACCGCCGCGTTGAAGACGTCCTTCGCCCGATGCCATTGCTCAGAGCGCATCAATGATTCTTTCCCAGCTCACAGCGCAGCCACGCGCGGGCGTGCATCCATTCGCGTTTGACGGTGGCGTCCGAAATGCCCATGGCGTCCGCCGTCTGTTCGATGGTGAGCCCGCCGAAGTAGCGCATCTCGACGATCTGCGCCTGACGCGGATCGATCTCCTCGAGACGGGCGAGCGCCTCGTCGATTGCCGAGACATCTTCCTGGGTATGACCATCGAGGTGTTGAAGCGCCGTCGGTGTCGTGCGATCGAGCGCCGGTCCCTCTTCCTCCGCAGAGCCCCCCACCAGCTGATCGAGGCTCACCGCTCGCGCGCCGCCGCCGCGTTTGTCCGCCAGGCGAGCGCGCGCGTGATCGACCAGAATGCCGCGCATGAGTCGCGAGGCGAGTGCAAAGAAATGTGAGCGCCCCTGCCAGTCGACCGCCTGCTGATCGACGAGGCGGGCGAACGCCTCGTGGACCAGGGCGGTTTTCTGGATGGTGTGATCGGCGCGCTCGCGCCGTAAGTAGCCTTGCGCCAGCCGACGAAGATCGTCATAGAGCAGGGCGGTGAGGCGCGCTAGCGCATGCTCATCGCCCTGATGCCATTGTACTAACAGCTGAGTGACTGGCTGAGTGTCGGTATTGTCGTTGTGGCTCATGCAGAGGATCGACCCTGATCTCGGCTGAGCGACGGAGAGTAGCCGGCCGGGGATCGATTGACCCTTGGCAGCAAGGGCATGAGCGGCACCTTCCGGTGGCCGGATGCGACCACCGGAGTGTGGGGAGCGTCGAGGCGTTTAGCTGCGGCCGGCGGCCTTGCGGCCCACCTCGATGGTCTTGAAGCCAGCCTCGCCCCAGTTCATCACGAACACGCTGAAACCTTGCTTCATGCGCATCTCGATCTGGTCCGGGGTGGTCGGGATACCGCAGGGAACCTTGAACTCCTTGCAGGCGGACAGCACCGACTGAATGGCGCCTTCCCAGGCCTGCTCATCGACCACGCGCTTGCCGTCGGCACCGGTGGTGGAGAACACCTGACGCAGCGTGCCCGCGCCGGGCCACAGCACGCCGATGCCTTTGACGGCGGCGATGTCGCGGACGTTCTTCAAGCCTTCTTTGCTCTCGACCACGACCCAGTTGATCAATTCGCCCTTCGGGTTCAGCGGCCACAGGTCCGCCTTCGCGCGATACTCCTTCTCGCTCAAGCCCCAGTACTTCGGGCCTGCGCCCACCGAGTCCGCGCGTGTGCCGCCTTGAGACGGATAGCGCATGGCCGCGATCCCGCGCTTCACTTCCTCGGGGCTCTCGACGCCGACGAACATGATGCCGGAGACGCCCAGATCGAGCTGCTGACCGATGTGCCTGGCGGCGAGCTCCGGATCGGGTGCGATCTCGTGGATCTTCAGGATCATCGGATAGGCGATGTGCGGGTACGGCTTCTTGTCGAGATGGCTCTCGGCGTTCAGCGCGGTGGCGAAGTCGGTGAAGACCGGCAGCGTCTCATCGAATTTGTATTCCATGCTGCCATCGAAAACGAAATCGGAGAGCTGGTAGCTCACCGTTTCCTTCGCGAGCTCCGCCGGTGTTCTCTTCGGTGCCGGCGCATCGGCCGCGGCGCCCGGTGGCTTGCGATTGCTCGGCGCGTACAGGCCCATCACGGGCTTGCCTTGCTCGATCAATCCGATCACGGGATTGAGACGTTGTGTCGGTGCATCGGCGAGCGTGGAGCTCGCGGCGAAGGCGAGGCCGACCATCGAGGCGGCTCGCAGGCAGTTGGAAATTGTTTGGGCCATCGACGTGGAAGGCATGATCTTTAAATCCCCCGAACGAACGCGCGCGCTCGTGATGACATTGGTGTCGGAATCGAAGCGAACACGTGGGTGCGCGCTCGTCTTCAAAGTAGCGCGTCGTTGCGCTCGACTTCAACCGCTTTGATGCAACGATCGCCGTGGTGAAAACGCCGCGTACGAGCGCGGCCTTGCGAAGGGCGCAAACTACTGTCGCCAACTCGCGCTTCCGCGCTCGATTCATGCTGCGACCCCTTTTTCGGGCACACATTATCAGTAAATTCCTGCGACCCGACGCGCGTAGGATGTCCCGCGAAATGAAGCATCGGCGGGCAATGTGGCCCACTGCCTCATCCACGTGACTCATCAGCTGCGAGCTCGGCGGAGCCATCCGCCGCGAGCGACGCAGGAGAATAATTTTCCTAAAAGGGGGAATATGACGATGAACGATCGAAGCGCAGCACGTTCGGGCGCACGCCCGCTGTCGGTAGCCGTGAGACGGGCATTGGGACCGGCGAGCGCGTTGCTCGCGCTGACCAGTTTCGTTGCAATGAGCGCAATGGCGCAGGACGCCGAGCAGGCCACCGCGCAGATGGCGCAGGCCGGTCCGCAGCCTGAGCCACAATCGCAAACCGGTGCCGCGTCCTCCGATACCGCCGCCGCGAGCGACACGCTCGAAGCCATCACCGTCACCGGCTCGCGCATCGCGCGTGTCGACGGTTATGAAGCACCGACGCCCGTGTCCGTCCTCGGCGCGGAAGACTTGAACAAGATGGCGACCACGACGATCGCCGATTCCGTGAACCGTCTGCCTGCGTTCGCGAACAGCCAGACCCCGCGTAATCGCTCCTCGAACATCAGCTCCGGCACCGCCGGTGTGAACGTGCTGAATCTGCGTGGCTTGGGCGGCAACCGGACCCTCGTGCTCCAGGACGGCAAGCGCATGGTCGCATCCGCCCTGGGCACCGGTGGCAACGCCTCCGCGGTGGACGTGAACTCCATTCCGAGCGGCCTCGTGCAGCGAGTGGAAGTCGTGACGGGCGGTGCCTCGGCCGTGTACGGCTCGGACGCGCTCGCGGGCGTCGTGAACTTCATCCTCGATAAAGACTTCACGGGCGTGAAGGGCAATGTCGATGGCGGCATCACCGAAGCCGGTGACGGTCAGAACTACAAGCTCACGCTCACGACCGGTACCAAGCTCTTCGACGATCGCTTGCATCTGCTCTTCAGCGGTGAGTACGCCGATGACAAGGGCATCATCGGCAACGACCGCTCCTGGGCGAATGATTCGTTCCAGATGATGAACAACCCCGCCTACAACGCGATCACGAATCCCACGGTGCCGCAGCTGCTCACGGTCCACAACGCCGGTGTCGCGAACGGCACCTACGGCGGTTTGATCCTGAGCTGCCAGCGCATCGCCGGCACCACGATCAGCCAGGTCGCAGGCTGCGGTCTGCGCGGCACGCAGTTCGTCGACGGCGGCCAGCCGATTCCGTTCCAGTTTGGTCCGCTCGTGAACGGCCCGACGATGTCGGGCGGCGATTGGGAAGCCTCCCGTATCGATCGGGCGACGACGATCGCGCTGCCGCTGCAGCGTCGCAGCCTCTTCGGTCGTGCGAGCGTCGACATCACCGACAACATCAACGGCTACGTCGAGCTGCAGTATGCGAAGACCAAGTCGCACAACACGCAGGTCGTGCCGATCCTGAACAATGGCGGCGTCTTTATCTATTCCGGCAACCCGTTCATCCCCGAATCGGTGCAGGCCGCGATGACGGCGAACGGCATCGATCGTTTCGAAGTCGGCACGTTCAATGGCGACATGCACTACCTGCAGGGTATCAACGAGCGTGAATTGAAGCGTGGCGTGCTCGGCTTCGAGGGCAGCTTCCCGATCGGCAGCCGCGACTGGAACTGGGATGCCGCCTATACGCACAGCGAGCAGGGCGTCGAGTCCTGGACGCCGACCAACCGCGTCAACGCGAACTACAACGCCGCGATCAACGCGATGATCGATCCGGCCACGGGCAACGTCGTTTGCGGTCCGCGCAATCCGGCGACGCTCGTCGTCACGGTCGATCCCAACTGCCGTCCCTACAACCCGATGGGCCTCGGCGTGAACTCCGCGCAGGTCATCGACTACATCACCGACACCGGCCACTCCGACCTGACGCTGAAGCAGCAGGTGTGGGCGGCCAGCATGAGCGGTGAGCCGTTCGACAACTGGGCCGGCCCCGTCTCGACGGCGTTCGGTATCGAGCATCGCAAGGAGTCGGTGGACGGTGAGGCGAGCGCGCTCGATGAAGCGAATGCGTTCTTCGCCGGTAACTATCACGCGACGATCGGTGAGTACGATGTGACCGAAGCGTTCCTGGAAACGGTCTTCCCGTTGCTGAAGGACGTGCCGGGCGCGGAGCAGCTGGACTTCAACGGCGCGGTTCGCTACACGGACTACAGCACCTCCGGCGAAGTGACGACCTGGAAGGCGGGCGCGACCTGGACACCGATTCAGGATGTGCGCTTCCGCTTCACCCAGTCGCGCGACATTCGTGCACCGGGCCTGGGCGAGCTGTACAACCGTGGCGCTTCGGGCACGGGTAACAACATCGACCGCGGTCTGCCGGGCAATCCGACGTACTTCATGTTGAGCCGGACCAACGGCAACCCGGATCTGAAGCCGGAACAGGCCGACACGACCGGTATCGGCGTCGTGCTCTCGCCGCGCTTCCTGCCGGGCTTCACGATGTCTGTCGACTACTACAAGATCGATGTCGAAGACTCGATCGCGACCTTGGGCTCGCGTCAGATCATCGATGGTTGCTATCTGCGCAGCCAGGCGGATCTGTGCTCGCTCATCACGCGCGACCCGGTCACCAACCAGATCGCCGTGATCACGAGCCAGCCGCTCAACATCATCGGTCAGACGGCCAGCGGCATCGACGTGGATGCGACCTACAACTTCCCGGTCGGCCCGGGCAACGTGTCGCTGCGTGCGATGGCCTCGTTCATCGACAAGCTCGAGACCGTGACCAGCGAAGGGCTCGTGGTGAACGGTAAGGGTGTGAACTCGGACGACGCCGGTATCAGCCTCGACTCCTCGGCGCTGACCGCGCCGAAGTATCGCTACCTGCTCTCGGCGGGCTACGACATCGATCCGGTGCAGGTGACGTTGACGATGCGTGGGATCAGCTCGGGCGTGTACAACAACGCGTTCATCGAGTGCGATGCGAACTGCCCGACCGGCACGGCACTGCCGGCCGGTTACAGCACGATCGGCACGGGCATGAACCACATCGACTCCGCGCAGTACTTCGACCTCGCGTTCAACTACAAGTTGGAGAACTTAGGCGAGCTGTACTTCGTGGTCGAGAACCTGCTGGATGAGGATCCGGCCAAGGTCGCGGGCGGCCGCGGCGCCGGCTTCTACCAGGGCCAGTCGAACGTGACGGTCTACGACCGCTTCGGTCGGATGTTCCACGCCGGCATGCGCTTCCAGTTCTAACGACGAGAAACCAGCGGGGCGGGCCCAACGCAGGCCCGCCTCCGCTTGGGGGATGACATGAGACAAGCGAGTAGGCTCGCGCTGCCGTTACTGGGGTGGGCGGTGCTGCTGTCGCCGGCTGCCCAAAGCAGCGAGAAGCCGGGCGTCGAGACGCATTCGGCGGATATTTCCAAACGCAAGCTCACACCGAAAGATTTTCCACGCTGGCGAGAGCTCGAAGCCAACGTGTACGCCTATGAAGGGCTGCACTCACCGGACCAGCAGGGCGCGATCGTCAACACGGTGAGTCTGATCGTGATCACGGGCGATGGCGTCGTGGTCGTGGACGGGCAGGGCGATGTGCCCCAGACGAAAGCGATGATCGAGAACATCAAAAAGCTCACCGACGAGCCCATCAAATATGTGGTGATCGCCTCGGACCACACCGACCACGTGGGCGGTAACTCGGCCTTCAAGGCGGCTTATCCCAACGTCGTCTTCATCGGCTCGCCGGCCTCGAAACAGCATCTCGCCAAGGATGCCAATCCGCCGACCATGCTGGTCTCCGAGCAGCGCTCGCTGCGACTGGGGGCCGCGCAAATCGAAATTCTGAATCTGGGTCGCGGCCACACCGGCGGCGATCTGGTCGCCTGGCTGCCCCAGGCCGGGGTGTTGTTCCTGGGTGAAATCTATTTAAGAGATGTCTTCCCGGCGATGCGCTCTGCCTATCCTACCGAGTGGCTGGCGACGATCCGCAAGTCGGTGTACTTGAATGCCACCTGGGTGATTCCGGGTCACGGCTTCATCGACGATGCGCCCATCATGAAGCGCGAGCTGGACGAGGCGAGGCAGGCCCTCGCGTATGTCATCGAGGAGGCGAAACGGCTGCGTGCTGCCGGGTACGCCTGCGAATCGGCCGCGAACTGTCCGGCCGCCGAGCACGCGAACTGGGGGCCCTACAATGACTGGGCCCTGCGCAGCTCGCAGGCACCGCTCGCCATCGCTCGTGTATACCTCGAGCTCGACGGCAGGCTGCCGGAGACCTGAGATGGCCGGGCCGCACAGTGGAACTACCTGCCCCGGGAGGCGGTCCAAAGCGCGCCAGCTGACAGCCTCGTAATGTAGCTCCGAAACGCAGGGTAAACGCCTGACACCGGACGGAAAATTTCCACATTCGCGGCGAAAAAAACAAAGTTCATGTAGCGCCTTAGGCGTACATTCTGACCAGCGGATAGAACAGGTCTAGCTCCAGTACGCACTGGATACCGTTCCGTCGCTGATGATCGATAGGGGGACGTTGAGTGAAGTCATGTATCCGTGCGATGGGCACCGTGGCCCTGACCAGCCTGCTGTTGGCCGGCTGCGCGAGCAAGGACGAGCCCGAGAATCCAGGTACGCCGCCGCGCGTGCGTATCATCACCACCCAGCAGTATTTGAATACGGTCGCGAACGTGTTCGGTTCCAGCGTGAACATGGACATGAAGTTCCCGCCGCTGCGTCGGACCGACGGTCTGCTCTCGAACGGCGCGGCGCTGGCCGGCGTGACCGCGGGCAAGATCGAAACATTCCAGCGCGCCGCGAGCAGCATCGCCGCCCAGGTCGTCTCCCCGGAGCGTCGCAACTATCTCATCCCGTGCACGCCCGCCGATGAAAAGAAGGCGGATGCCGAGTGCGCCACGCAGTTCTTCGCGCAGACCGGCCGGCTCCTGCATCGTCAGAAGCTCTCCGATGAGCAGTTGAACAAGTACGTGACCGAGGCCAATCAGGCCGCCGATCAGCTGAAGGATTTCTACGCCGGCGTCGAGCTCACGCTCGAGTCCATGCTGATCAGCCCCGATGTGCTGTTCATCGTCGAGACGAGCGATGAGAAGCCGAACAAGCAGGGCACCCGCAAGCTCGATGCGTACTCGCTCGCCTCGCGCCTGTCCTTCTTCCTGTGGAACGCAGGTCCCGACGATATGGTGCTCACCGCCGCCGAGAAGGGCGAGCTCGACAGCGAGCGTGGCATGCAGAAGGTCGTGGACGCGATGCTCGCGAGCCCGCGCCTCGAAGACGGCATGCGCGCGTTCTTCGATGACATGCTCGGCTTCGATGACTTCGATGCGCTCTCGAAGGATCCGACGGTGTATCCGTTCTTCACCGGTGCAACCGCCGCCGACGCGCGTGAGCAGACGATGCGTACCATCGTCGATCACCTGATTCACAAGCAGGAGGACTATCGCGAGCTGTACACCACGCGCGATACGTTCATGTCGCCGGCCCTCGCGCCGCTGTATCAGATCCCAGCCTCGCGAGGCTGGACGGAATATACGTTCCCCGAAGACAGCCCGCGACAGGGCCTGCTGACGCAGGTGAGCTTCGTCGCGCTGCGTGCCCACCCCGGTCGCAGCTCGCCGACGCTGCGCGGTCGCGCGCTGCGTGAGCGCATCCTCTGCCAGGTCGTGCCGCCACCACCGCCGAATGTCGACTTCGGCAAGCTCAACAATCCGGATGCGCACTACAAGACCCAGCGCGAGCGCGTCGCCGTGCACCTGGAGGATCCCGCGTGCGCCGGCTGCCACAAGATCACCGATCCGATGGGGCTTGCGCTCGAGAGCTTCGATGGCGCGGGTCGCTTCCGCACGGCGGAGAACGGCGCGACGATCGATACGAACGGTGAGCTCGACGGCGTGCACTTCACCGATGTGGTGGGTCTGGGCAAGGCGCTGCACGACAACCCGGCGCTGCCGAGCTGCCTGGTCGATCGCCTGTACAGCTACGGCTCGGGTGGCGCCGCGAAGCCCTCCGATCGGCCGCTGCTGAAGTACTACACGGCCGAGTTCCAGAAAGCCGGCTACAAGCTCCCCGACGTGTTGCGCACGATCGTGATGTCCGATGCCTTCCAGCACGTGACGGATGCGAAGAAAGTGAGCACGAGCGAGGGCCGTGCGCCGACCGAGGAAATCGTCATCGAGGAGACGCTGCCGATGGTGCCGCCGACGACCACCGTCGACACCGCGGCGCCTGCGACGCCCGTACAAACGACTGCGGCCCTGACCGGCCTCGACAAGAACTGATTGCGGCTTCCGGAGAGATCATCCATGAGCAAGTTGACCAGACGGACAGTGTTGCGAGGAATGGTCGGTGGCGCCGCGGTGAACGTCGCGCTGCCGTTGTTGAATTGCATGCTCAACACCAATGGCACCGCGCTCGCCGACGGCAAGCCGATGCCGGTGCGCTTCGGCACCTGGGGTTGGGGCCTCGGCATGAACTCGAGCGTGTTCGTACCGAAGAAGTACGGTGCCGATTTCGATCTGCCCGAGGAGATCAGTGCGCTCGAGCCGATCAAGAAGCACATCAACCTGATCACCAATACCCAGGCGTTCCGCGACAACTATCAGAACCTGTGTCATTACACCGGCTGGGTCATCGCCCGCACGGGCTCCGCGCCGAAGGACACCAAGGACATTCCGGGTGAGACCATCGATGTCACGATCGCGAACCAGATCGGCGGCGGCACGCGCTTCAAGTCGCTGACCGCGACCGCGACCGGCGACGTGCGCAACACCTACAGCTATGAGAACAGCAACACGCCGAACTCGCCCGAGTGGTCGCCGCTGCAGTTCTATACCCGCCTGTTCGGCCCGGACTTCCCGGATCCGAATGCCAAGACGTTCAACCCCGACCCGCGCATCATGGTGCGTCGGAGCGTGCTCTCCGGCGTGATGGATCAGACCAAGAGCCTGATGCAGACCGTGCCGGCCGATGACCGCGCGCGTCTGGATCAGTACTTCACCGGCCTGCGTCACCTGGAGCAGCAGTTCCAGCAGCGCCTGGAGAAGCCCGAGCCGATCGAAGCGTGCGTGCGTCCGGGCGAGATCACTGTCGATCCGGCCATGGGCCAGGAGGCCGAGGCGATCGCGATTCGTCACAAGATGATGACGGAGCTGCTGGTGATGGCGCTTGCGTGCGATCAGACGCGCGTCTTCAACATGGCGTACACCAACGCGAACTCCTCGACCATCAAGCCGGGCTACGAGAAGCCGCACCATACGACCACGCACGAGGAGCCGGTCGACATGCACATCGGCTATCAGCCGACCGCGTCGTGGTTCACGCGTCGGGCGATGGAGTCGTGGGCGTACTTCGTCGATGCCTTCACCAAGGTGAAGGAAGGCAACGGCACGCTACTCGACAACGTGTTCATCATGGCGACGACCGACCACGGTTACGCCCGCGTGCACAGCCTCGATCACATTCCGGTCTTCACCGCCGGGCGCTGCGGTGGCGCGGTGCGCACCGGTCTGCACATCGACGGCAAGGGCACCACCGGCTGTCGCGTCGGCTACACCGCGCTGAAGCTGATGGGCGTGGACAAGCCATCGTGGGGCGTGAACAGCAACAACACGTCGCAGGAAGTCGGCGAGATCCTCGTATCTCGCATGAGCTGATGCGCCGGCGCTCCTGCCCACCTCGTCGATGACGTTGTGGGCAGGAGGCTCGATTGAGGCTCGCCTACGCTTCTCCCCACCTCGTCGGTTACGTCGTGCGGAGGAAGCTCGATTGAGGCTTAGGGGGATGGTTGAGATGAATAGACTTCGATGGTTGCTATCGGCGGCGCTGCTCATCGGCGCCGGCGCCAGCCAGGCGACGCTGGCCGCGAGCGGCCCGTACTGGCAGGCGAAAGACGCCAAAGATCAGGAATCGTATGTGAAGGTGCCGATGCCGCCGGGCATCCAGGTCATCGAGACCGAGCTCGAAGGCCCGGTGTTCGCGACCGCCGAGGGCAAGACCCTCTACACCTGGCCGCTCGGCAATCTTCGTAACGGCAACGCAGGCGATCGTCGCAACAGCGGCGTCGCGACCTGCGATGACACGATCTACAAAGAAACGACCGGCTACATGAGTCCGTATCCGCCGGGCTTCCTGTTGCCCGAGCCCGAGACGCGCAAGAGCTGCGAGCAGTTGTGGCCGGCGGTGCTGGCGCCGGCGGATGCGAAGCCTGTCGGCAAGTGGACGATCGCCAAGCGCAAGAACGGTCAGAGCCAGTGGGCGTATGACGGCTATCCCGTCTACACCTCATCGCTCGATAAGAAGGCGGGCGATGTGTACGGTGGCACCAATGCATTGGCCGGCGGTGCCCAGGGCATCGTGCGTCAGCCGATCGGTCCGCCGCCCGATGTGCCGCCTGAGCTCGACGTGGTGCCGTTTCGCACCGGTCACATGATCACGACCTACAAAGGCTTCTCCGTGTATGCCTCGGATGCCGATACGGCGGGCAAGTCCAACTGCACCGGCAAGTGCCTCGCTGATTGGGATCCGGTGATTGCGCCGCAGACCGCGAAGACCAAGGGCGATTGGAGCGTGGTCGAGCGCTCGCCCGGTATCAAACAATGGGCCTATCGCGGCGCGCCGCTCTACACCTACGTGCACGAGAAGAAGGCACGTGCGGTGACGGGCAGCGACATTCCGGGCTGGCACAACGTCTATACGCAGCGTGCGCTGCTGCCGCCGGCGGAGTTCACGGTGCAGGATTCGCGCATCGGTCAGGTGCTCGCGGATAAAGAGGGCAAGACGCTCTATCTGTATCAGTGCAACGACGATGCGATGGATCAGCAGACCTGCGATCACCCGGACTCGCCACAGGTCTATCGCATGGCCATCTGCGGCAACTTCGATGCAACTGTCTGTAACGCGACCTTCCCGTACGTGAAGGCCGCTGCGGGCGCGAAGAGCGAGAGCAGTCTGTGGACGGTCGTGACCATCGATCCGAAGACGGGCAAGTGGGCGAAACAGGGCGATGCCGGCTCGATGCAGGTGTGGGCCTATCGCGGTCGTCCCGTGTACACCTATGGCGAGGATTTGAAGCCCGGTGACGCCAATGGCGACAACTACGGCGAGTTCAACGGCCAGCGCAACGGATTCCGGGCGTTCTGGGTGCGAGACGACTATCGCAACAACAACCTCGGCCGCACGGCGAACGATCGCTGACCGGGCCGGCGAGACTAGGAGCTGATATGAAGAGCAATGCTGTTCGAACGATGAGCATCGCCGGCTCGCTGCTGGCCGCCTCGGTCACCGTGGCCCTGGGCACCGCGAGCGCGCAGCCTGCGCCGCTGCAGGAAGGCGGGGGTGCGTTGAAAGACCGCCGCATCGGTTACGTGCTGACCCACAAGTACTGGGCCGTGTACGAGACCGAAGGGGCGAAGACCGAATGCCCGCAGGGCTTCAATGACGGTCCGCGCGAGCAGTTCAAGAAACTGTTCGACGACGGTAAGAAACGTTCCATCGTCGATGCGCAGTTGAAGCGCGAGGGCGAGCAGTGGCATCCGACCACGGCGCCTGAATCGTTTGTGTTCAAGGAGGCGCAGGGCAATGTTTCCTACGGCCTGAACCTCGACGGCAAGATCGGCCCCGAGGATTTTACCAGTCCCGAGGGCGAGAAGGGCATCGACAATCAGCTGTATCGCGTGATCGGCTGCATCGGCCATTACCGCACCATGGGCACGATCAATCACTTCGAAAATCTGTTCATGCGCAGCTACGACGATGCCCGCATCGTGATCGAGCTGACCGAAGTGGACGATCTGAAGAATGACGATTCCGTGGTCGTCACGACGTATCGTGGCAGCGACGGTCTGCTGCAGGATGCGACGGGAGAAGGCTTCATTCCGGGCGGCACGCAGCGGGTCGATCTGCGCTGGGGCAAGGAATATGTGAGCAAGCTGAAGGGCAAGATCGTCGATGGCGTGCTCATCACCGAGGCCGCCGACCGTGTGATGCTGCCGTGGGGCGTGACATTCGGCACCAGCGGATATCACGTGTTCCGTGGCTTCGAATTGAAGCTGAAGCTCGATCCGGAAGCGGCGGAAGGGTTGATGGCCGGCTTCGTCGATGTGAAGGCCTTCAACCATCACTTGAATACCTCCTGGTCGACGCATCATCACAGCTACGGTCAGCTCTCCTCGCCCTCGCAGTACAAGGCGATGATGCGTCTGGCCGATGGCTATCCCGATCCGAAGACCGGCCAGAACACCGCGATTTCCTCGGCCGTGAAAGTGAAGTTCACGCAGGTCTACGTGCAGCAGCCGGAACAGAAGGAACTGGTCTCGAAGCAGTGAGGTTCGAGGGTGCGCAGGAATTTTCACACCTGCGCACCCATGCTTGCCACGATCATGCGCGAAGGCATGTTCGAGACGTGAATTTGGATAAGAAATAACCGCGACGCGCTCGCTAGACTGGCCCAATACAAGTAGACAACGAATGTTGTTCAGGGGGCCGTCATGCTGCATTCACCCCGCCTGGATCGTCAGGCGGTGGCGCTCAGACCGGCGCGCAACGCGCCACTGACGCTCAGAATTCCCGAGCCCGTCGCCCGTCCCGGCGAGCCGGTCAACTTCAGTAAGCTTCGTCTCTCGGCGCCCGGCGCCGTGCGCCGGCCGGCGCTCGATGCCGAGCCACGCTCCATCCACGATCTCGCCTACGAGCTGATTCGCGTGCTCGATGACGAAGGCCGGGCGGTCGGTCCGTGGGTGCCGGAGATTTCGAGCGCGACGCTGCTGTCGGGCCTGCGCACGATGATGCTGACGCGGGTGTTCGATGAGCGCATGTATCGCGCGCAGCGCCAGGGCAAATGTTCCTTTTACGTGCGCAGCACTGGCGAGGAAGCGGTGTCGGCGGCGCAGGCGGCGGCGCTCGATGCCGCCGATATGCTCTTTGGCAGCTATCGCTCGCAGGGCCTGCTGATCGCGCGTGGCTATCCGATCGTGAAGATGATGGGGCAGGTGTATTCGAACCTGCTCGATCCGCTGCTCGGCCGGCAGATGCCGGTGATGTATTCCAGCCGCGAGCACAACTACTTCACGGTCTCCGGCAACCTGGGCACGCAGTTCATTCAGGCGGTCGGCTGGGCCATGGGCTCGGCGTTGAGCGGCGACACGCGGATCGCCGCGAGCTGGATTGGCGATGGCACGACGGCGGAAGGCGATTTCCATTACGCGCTGACGTTTGCATCTGTATACCGAGCGCCGGTCATTCTCAACGTCGTCAACAACCAGTGGGCGATCTCCTCGTTCCAGGGCATCGCAGGCGGCGATGAAGCGCCGTTCGCGGCACGAGCCGTGGGCTACGGCCTGCCGGCCCTGCGGGTCGATGGCAACGATTTCCTCGCCGTGTATGCAGCGACGAAGTGGGCGGCTCAACGCGCTCGTTCCAATCATGGCGCGACGATGATCGAGCTGTTCACCTATCGCGCCGAGGCGCACTCCACGAGCGACGATCCGAGTCGGTATCGCCCGGCCGATGAAGGCAGCAAGTGGCCGCTGGGTGATCCCATTGCGAGACTCAAGCAGCACCTGATCGTGCGTGGCGAATGGAGTGAAGAGAAACATGCGGCGCTTCAGGAGGAAGTGACACAGGAAGTGCGCAACATTCAGAGGGAAGCGGAGGCCCAGGGCGTGCATGGAAACAACCAGACCCCGAGCCCCAGGACGATGTTCGAAGGCGTGTTCAAGGAGCCCGATCCGCGGCTGCTGAAGCAGCGCCAGGAGGCGGGATTCTAGATCATGGCGACGATGAACATGATTCAGGCCATCAACTCGGCCATGGTCACGATGATGACCCGCGACCCGCAGGTGGTCGTGTTCGGCGAGGATGTGGGCTACTTCGGCGGCGTGTTCCGCGCCACCGACGGATTACAAAAGAAATTTGGCAAGCACCGTTGTTTCGATACACCGATCGCCGAAGGCGGCATCGTCGGTGCCGCCATCGGCATGGGGGCTTATGGCATGCGCCCGGTGGTGGAGATCCAGTTCGCGGATTACATCTATCCGGCGTTCGATCAGCTCACCTCCGAGGCTGCGCGCATCCGGTATCGATCCGCCGGGGACTTCAGCGTGCCCATGGTCGTGCGCACGCCCTACGGCGGCGGCATCTTCGGCGGACAGACGCACAGTCAGAGTCCCGAAGGCCTGTTCACGCACGTGGTGGGTTTGAAGGTCGTGATTCCCTCGACGCCGTACGACGCCAAGGGCCTGCTGATCAGCTCGATCGAGGACGATGATCCGGTGATCTTCCTGGAGCCGAAGCGGCTCTACACCGGGCCGTTCGACGGTCGGCACGACGTGGCGGTGAAGCCCTGGTCGGCGCATCCGGCCGCCGAGGTGCCGGAGGACTATTACCGCGTGCCGCTCGGTCAGGCGTCGATCGTGCGTCCGGGGGAGGATGTGACCATTCTTGCGTACGGCACGATGGTTCACGTCGCGCTCGCCGCCGCCGCTGAGAGTGGCGTCGATGCCGAGGTGATCGATCTGCGCAGCCTGATTCCGCTCGATGTGGAGACGATCATGACCTCGGTCCACAAGACCGGCCGCTGCATCGTCGTTCACGAGGCGACCAAGACGAGCGGGTTCGGTGCGGAGCTCGCGGCGCTGGTTCAGCGCGAATGTTTCTATCAGCTGGAAGCGCCGGTGGAGCGGGTCACGGGTTGGGATATTCCCTATCCGCACGCGTTCGAATGGCAGTACTTCCCCGGCCCCGCGCGCGTGGCGGCCGCCATGCGCCAGGCGATGGAGGCATAAGCGATGGGACAGTACAGCTTCAAACTGCCCGATGTGGGCGAAGGCACCGCCGAGGCGGAGATCGCCGAGTGGCGCGTGAAGGTCGGCGATCGCGTCGAAGAAGATCAGCCGCTCGTCGACATGATGACGGACAAGGCGACGGTGGAGTTGACCTCGCCGGTCGCAGGCGTCGTGCAGAGCATCGCGGGCAAGGCGGGCGAGAAGGCCGCGGTGGGCTCGGTGCTCGTGGTGCTCGAGACCTCCGGCGCTTCGTCGGATCAAAACAAACAAACGTCAAGCGCACAACAGCCCGCCGAGCAGGTTGCAGCCGTCGCATCTGCCAACCAGGCGAGCAACGAGCAGCGTCGCACCGGCACGGGTCCAGTCGCGCTGGCGACCACCGCCGGTAGAACAAACGGCAGTGGCCAGGCTGCCTCCGGCGCCGCGCATGCGCTATCGCGCAGCGCGGATTCTGGAGTCGGCGGCGCAGCTGGCGCAGACCGCAACTCGAACGTTGGGGCAGGCGGCGCAGCTGTGAGTCGCAGGGCTGATGTGAGAACAGATGCAGCCGCAGGCGTCAGCCGCAGCGGCGATTCCAGCGCGGGCGTGGCGGGCGCGCATTCCGGCGCCGCTGGTGCCAGCCGCAACGCTGACTGGAAATCTAAGGCAGCCGCAGGCGCCAGCCGTAGCGGCGATTCGACGGCGAACGCCGTCTCCGGTTTCAGCCGTAGCCACGGCCTCAATACCCAGCCGCGGCGGGGCGAGCGCCCGGCCGCTTCGCCCGCGGTTCGTCGTCGAGCCGAAGAGCTCGGCATCAAACTGCAGTTCGTGCGTGGCACCGGCCCGACAGGCCGCATCCTGCACGCTGATCTCGACACCTACCTCGCGCAGGAGTCCGGCGAGGGCGGTCCGTCTCGCATCGGCCAGGCCGAACCGAGCCAGGGCGGTGGCAATGGTTATCTCTACACCAGGCTCGAGGGCGGCGAAGACATCCCCGTCATCGGCCTGCGCCGGCAGATTGCCGAGCGCATGCAGGCGGCGAAACGTCACATTCCTCACTTCACCTACGTCGAGGAAGTCGATGTGACCGAGCTCGAGGAACTGCGCGCTCATCTGAACGCGACTCGGGCAAAAGAGCAGCCGAAGCTCACGCTGCTGCCATTTCTCATGCGCGCACTCGTCCGGGTGCTGCGTGAGTTCCCGCAGATGAACGCGACCTACGACGATGAGGCCGGCGTCATTCATCGCAGCGCCCCAGTGCACATCGGCATGGCCGTGCAAACCCTGCGCGGTCTGCTGGTCGCCGTGATCAAACATGCCGAAGCACGCGACCTCTGGGACTGCGCGAGTGAAGTCGGCCAACTGGCAACGCTCACCCGCGACGGCAAGGCCTCCCGCGAGCAACTCACCGGTTCGACGATCACGATCACGAGCCTGGGGCCGTTGGGCGGGGTCTCCGCGACGCCCGTTATCAATCGTCCCGAGGTCGCCATCATCGGTCCGAACAAGATCATCGAACGCCCGGTGGTGCGCGACGGCCAGATCGTGATTCGCAAGATGATGAATCTGTCGTCCTCGTTCGACCATCGCGTCATCGACGGCGCCGAGGCCGCCGAATTCATCCAACGGCTGCGCTCGGTGCTCGAGCAGCCCGCCACCATTTTCGTCCGGTGATCCCATGAGCGAAGCAATCAAGACCCGGCTGTTGGTCGTAGGCGGCGGTCCCGGTGGCTATGTCACTGCGCTTCGAGCGGCGCAGCTCGGCGTGCAGGTCACGCTGGTGGAAGCGGATCGGTTGGGCGGCACGTGCCTGATCCGCGGCTGCATCCCCTCGAAGGCGATGATTCATGCGGCGGAGAAATTCACCATGGTACGCGACGCCGCGAAGCAGGGCGGCACGCTCGGCATTTCTCTGAGCGCACCGCCGAGCCTGAATCTCGCTGAGACCGTGAAGTGGAAAGACGGCGTCGTGAATCGGCTGAACGAAGGCGTCGCGGGCTTGCTCAAGCGCGCCAAAGTGCAGGTGATCTCAGGTTGGGCGAACTTCGTCGATGCGAAGTCGTGTGTCGTGCAGACGAGCGGCGGTCAGATCGGCATCACCGCCGAGCACGTCGTGCTCGCCACAGGCTCCGAGCCCGTGGCATTGCCGGGGCTGCCGTTCGGCGGGCCGATCATTTCCTCGACCGACGCATTGTCGTTGCAGACCCTGCCTCGCAGCCTCGCCGTCATCGGCGGAGGTTACATCGGCCTCGAGCTCGGTTCTGCATTCCGGAAGCTGGGCGCAGAGGTGACAATTCTAGAGGCCCAGGACCGCATCCTGCCGCTCTATGACAGCGCACTGGTCAAACCGGTGGCGCGCTGGCTCGAGAAGAATGGCGTGCCGGTGCATCTGGGCACGACCGTCATCGGCTTCGAGGCAGGCTCGCTGTTCGCGAAGACGCAGGAGGGACGCTCACTGGCGTTGCAGGCCGAGCAGGTGCTGGTCACCGTCGGGCGCCGCCCTCGCACCGCCGGCTGGGGCCTGGAAAACATGGGCGTCGATATGAGCGGGCGTTTCGTGCACGTCGACGATCAGTGCCGCACCTCGATGCGCAACGTCTGGGCGATCGGCGATCTGGTCGGCGAGCCCATGCTCGAGCACAAGGCGGCGGCGCAGGGCGAGATGGTGGCTGAACTCATCGCGGGCCATCGCCGTCGTTTCGATCCGGTCGCGATCCCGGCCGTGTGTTTCACCGAGCCAGAGATCATCAGCGTCGGCTTATCGCCGAGCGATGCCGGCGCAGGCGACATCGAGGTGATCACCTCGCAGTTCCCCTTCGCTGCCAACGGCCGGGCGTTGTCGATGGAAGCGGGCGAGGCGGGCGGGTTCGTCCGCATCGTGGCACGCAAGCACGATCGGCGTCTGCTCGGCATCCAGGCAGTCGGCGCGCACGTCTCGGAGCTCTCCGGTGAGTTTGCGCTCGCGCTGGAGATGGGCGCGACGCTCGAGGATGTGGCGGGAGTAATTCATGCACACCCGACCCTCTCCGAGGCATTTTTTGAGGCGTCGCTGGCCGGGCTCGGCCACGCACTGCATGTTTAATGGCTGCTGAGGAACGTAGCGCCATGAGCAACGGCGGTCTGGACAAAATCGACTACAAGATCCTGTCAGTCCTGCAACAGGACGCATCGCTGTCGGCGGCGGAGGTTGCCGAAGCGGTCGGCCTGTCGCAGTCACCATGCTGGCGTCGCATCCAGCGACTGAAGGACGACGGTTACATCACCAAGATCGTGGCGCTGCTGGATCGCCAGAAGCTCGGTCTGCGCGCGCAGCTGTTCGTGCAGGTCAAGGTCATGAAGAACGATCGGGCCAGCCTCGCCGAATTCTCCGAGGCGATCCGCGCGTTTCCGGAAGTCATGGAATGCCACGTCGTGCTCGGCGTCTTCGACTTCCTGCTACGGGTGGTGGCCAAGGACATGGAGGCCTACGAGAGCTTTTACTTCGAGAAATTATCCCGCGTGCCGCACATTCTCGAGGTCACTTCCTACGTCGCGGCCTCGGAAATAAAAACCACGACTGCGTGGCCGTTGCATATCTAGCAACGAAATTTTCCTTGAAGCGCAACACCGCCGCGCCTCGCGCGGCGGGCGTGTTCGTCCATTTGCTGAAACCTTCTTCATAAATTCCCTAGAACGTCGTTAGCGTCTTGCAACTGTCGCAGATTGCGTGCATCACTACGTCACCAAAGTCGCCGAGGTTGATAAGTAAACGCACCGAGAACGCCCAACGCACAAAATCGTCCTAAGACATGGCTAGTTGAAGGTAGCGCCCGACCAGCACATACGGGCACGCCGAAAGTATCGAGAGGGGGAATGATGGAAGGTCTGGACAAGATCGATCTGAAAATCTTGCGTGCGCTTCAGGAGGACGCCTCGCACTCAGCCGCCGAAATCGCAGACTCGGTCGGGCTGTCGCAATCGCCGTGTTACCGGCGCATCCAACGCCTGAAGGAAGAAGGCTATATCACCCGCATCGTGGCGATGCTCGATCGCCGCAAGCTGAACCTGCTCACCCAGCTGTTCGTGCAGGTGAAGGTCATCCGCAACGACCAGCAGAGCCTGCAGGAATTCACCGAATACATTCGCAGCTTCCCCGAAGTGCTCGAATGTCACGTGATCCTGGGCGCCTACGACTTCCTGCTGCGCGTGGTGGTGCGCGACATGGAGGCTTACGAGAAGTTTTATTTCGGCAAGCTCTCCACCGTGCCCAACATCCGCGAAGTGAATTCCTTCGTGGCGGCGTGGGAAGTGAAGTCGACGACCTCGCTGCCGCTGAAAGTCTGAGCGCGCGCATGCGCTCCGCCGCCAGCTCCGTGCCTCACGCATACATCATGCGCAAGGCACGAGCTGGGGACGCATTTCCGCGAAGTTCCTGCCCTGCCGCAGGAGTACGCTTTTCCCGGTAAGAACGGTATCGCGCGACGGTACCGTCACAACGACCCGCAAGGGCTCGCAGCCAGCAAAGGCTTGCAGCCAGCAAAGGCTTGCAGCCTGCGAGGGTTGACTACAGCAGCACGATTGAGGGGGATCTCATGACTAAGAATCGAGCCGCGAAAGTGTTCGGTGGCGCCTTGCTCGTAATGGGCGTCGCGTTGAGCCTGTCGGCCCGCGCCGAAGATGTGAAAGTCACGCTCACGGGCGCCGAGGAAGTGCCGGCCGTGATGACGGACGCGAAGGGCGAAGGCACGATCACGATCGCCAAGGACCTGTCGGTCACGGGCCACGTGAAGACCACGGGCATCGAGGGCGTCGCCGCTCACATCCATCTGGCCGAGGCCGGCAAGAACGGCCCGCCGGTGATCACGCTCACCAAGGGCGCCGATGGTTCCTGGTCGACGCCCGAGGGCGCGAAGCTCACCGAGGATCAGTACAAGGCCTTCAAAGCCGGCCAGCTCTACGTCAACGTGCACAGCGCCGCTCACAAGGGCGGTGAGATCCGGGCCCAGCTCAAACCGTAACGCGCCAGGCACCGGACTTAAATAACAAATGACGACATTGAACACTGCAGGCGGCGAACGCTCACGCGTTGCCGCCACCTGGGTCACGCTCGGCCTCACGTTTGGTGCGGCCTGCGTCGCGGCGCTCTCGATTGCCGATACCACGCGCGCCGACAGCACCGCGCCCACCACCGGCGATCAAGGCAACTCGCTCGTTGAGCGCGGTCGCTATCTCGCCCGCGCCGGCAACTGCGTGAGCTGTCACACCGCGGCCGGTGGACAGGCATTCGCGGGCGGTCTCGCGTTCGAGACGCCTTTCGGCAAACTCTATTCCACGAACATCACTCCGGATCCGGAGACCGGCATCGGTAAGTGGACCGAGGAGCAGTTCGCTCGTGCGGTTCGCGAAGGCGTGCGAGCGGATGGCGCGCATCTGTATCCGGCGTTCCCGTATACGGCTTACACGAAGCTCACCGATGAGGATGTGGCGGCGTTGTACGCGTACCTGAAGATCGTGAAGCCGGTGAACAACAAGCCGCCGGAGAACGAGATGGGCTTCCCGTTCAACCAGCGCTGGGCACTCGGAATCTGGAAGACGATGTTCTTCGACGAAGGCCGCTTCCAGGCCAACAGCGCGCAGTCGCCCGAGTGGAATCGCGGCGCGTATCTGGTCGAAGGACTGGGACACTGCTCGGCCTGTCATTCACCCCGCAATTTCATGGGCGCGGAAAAGACCAGCATGGCGTACACCGGCGGTGAGTACACCGACAAGGTCATGACGGGCGACGTGCGTCCGTGGTCGGCGCCGAATCTCACCAACGCGAAGAACGGCCTCGGGCCCTGGCCGGTGGAAGAGGTCGCGGCGTATCTGAAGACCGGTCGCAACTCGTTCAGCGAAACGCACGGCCCGATGAATGAAGTCATCATGAACAGCACGCGTCACCTGTCCGAGGCGGACACGCTGGCGATGGCCACGTATCTGAAGAGCCTGCCGGCGAATGAAGGCAAGGTCGGCAAGCCCGCGGGCGAGGACGTGATGAAGTCCGGCCAGGCGCTCTACAACCTCCACTGCGGCACCTGCCACCAGCCCACCGGTCTCGGTGCGCTGAGTGGCGATGCGGGCGCGAAGCTGGTCGGCAATCCGATGGTGCAGGCGAGCAATCCCGCCTCGCTCATCAACGTCATTCTCTACGGACCGCACCTCGCGAAACTGCCGGAGCCGAAGCGCTGGAAGGACATGCCGGGCAACTTCGGCGAGAAGCTCGCGGATGAAGAAGTCGCGCACATCGCAAGCTACATGCGCAACTCCTGGGGCAACGTCGGCGGCGAAGTCACCGAAGCGCAAGTAGCCAAACAGCGCTGAGGGGACTGCGTCCAGCAAAGGGACTGCGTCCAGCAGCAGGGGACTGCGTCCAGCAAAGGGACGAGGTCCAGCAACGGGACGGGTCTAGCAGCTCAGGAAACGTTGGAAGGCATGCGTTCGCGGCGGTCGTGAACAACTGCGGATGAAATCTCGGGTCGCGGCGCGCAGCGTCCGCGACTCGATGGCGGGGGTCGAATGAAGAAGTTGGGTTGGCTGCTGGTCGCCGTCGTGGGCGCGTTCGCCATCGGTGGACTCGCGGTTCATCGGGGCGAGTCCATCAACGCGATGTGGCTCCTCGTCGCCGCCGCGTGCGTCTACGCGATCGGCTATCGTCTCTACAGCGCCTGGGTCGCAGCCTCGGTGCTGGTGCTGGATTCCTCGCGGGTCACGCCCGCGGTCCGGCTCAATGACGGTCGTGACTATGTGCCGACCAACAAATGGATCGTGTTCGGTCATCACTTCGCCGCGATCGCAGGCCCCGGTCCCCTGATCGGCCCGACGCTCGCCGCGCAGTTCGGCTATCTGCCGGGCACGATCTGGATCCTGGTCGGCGCGGTGCTCGGTGGCTGCGTGCAGGACATGACCGTGCTGTTCCTCTCGACGCGTCGTAACGGTCGCAGCCTGGGGCAGATGGCGAAGGATGAGATGGGCCCGGTCGGCGGCTTCGCTGCGATGATCGGCACGCTCGTCATCATGGTGATCCTGATCGCGGTGCTCGGCCTCGTGGTGGTGAACGCCATGCGCCACAGCCCCTGGGGCACCTCGACCGTGTTCGCGACCATTCCGATCGCACTGCTGGTCGGCATTTACATGAAGGACATCCGCCCGGGCCGCGTGCTGGAAGCCTCGATCATCGGTGTCGTGCTGTTGCTGCTGGCGGTGGGCGGCGGCGGCTGGGTCGACAGTCATCCCACGATTCGTCAGTTCTTCGATCTCGATGCGCTGACCCTCGCCTGGTTTGTGATCGGCTACGGCTTCATCGCCGCCGTACTGCCGGTGTGGCTGCTGCTCGCGCCGCGCGACTATCTCTCGACGTTCCTGAAGCTCGGCACAGTGACGCTGCTTGCGATCTCGGTCATCGTGATGCGTCCGGACATTCATATGCCGGCGCTGACCCAGTTCATCGACGGCTCCGGTCCCATCTTCGGCGGCGCGCTGTTTCCGTTCGTGTTCATCACCATCGCGTGCGGCGCCATCTCGGGCTTCCACGCGCTGGTCTCCAGCGGCACGACACCGAAGCTCATCACCAATGAAGCCGATATCCGTCTGATCGGCTACGGCAGCATGATGCTGGAGTCCGCGGTCGCCATCATGGCGATGATTGCCGCGACCCTGCTCGAGCCGGGCGTGTTCTTCGCGATCAATAGCGGACCGGGCGCGGTCGGCGCGACGCCGGAGGCGGCGGTCGCGACCATCACGAGCTGGGGCTTCCCGGTCACCGTCGATCAGATGGCGTTCCTGGCGAAGGAAATGGGCGAGTCGACGTTGTTTGCTCGCACCGGCGGCGCGCCGTCGCTGGCGGTGGGCATGGCGAGCATCTTCGCCTCGACCTTCGGTCAGAGCATGCTGGCGCTGTGGTATCACTTCGCGATCATGTTCGAGGCGGTGTTCATTCTTACGACGCTCGATGCCGGCACGCGCGTGGGCCGCTTCATGCTCCAGGATGCGCTGGGCCACATCTGGCCGAAGCTCGGTCAAACGTCGTGGTATCCCTCGGTGCTGATTTCGAGCGGACTGATCGTCGCGGGCTGGGGGTACTTCCTGTACATCGGCGTGATCGATCCGAACGGGGGCATCAACATCCTGTGGCCGCTGTTCGGCATTTCCAACCAGCTGCTCGCCGGCATCGCGCTATGTATCTGCACGGGCATCCTGGTGAAGCAGGGCAAACTGAAATACGCGTGGGTGACGGGCGTGCCGCTGGCATGGCTGACGCTCGTGACCACCGTCGCGACCTGGCAAAAGGTCGTCTCCGACGATGTGAGAATCGGCTTTCTGGCCGCTGCCGATCAGATCGCATCGAAACTGGCTGCTGGCACCTTGACCCCGGAACAAGCCGCGGTCGCGCCACAGCTGATCTTCAACCAACGCCTCGATGCCGTGCTGGCAATCGTGCTGACGCTGATTCTCTGGATCGTGATCGCCGATACCGCGCGCGTGTGCATGCGAGTCGTTCAAGGCCTGCCGGTGCCGCCCAGTTCCGAGGTGCCGGCTCGAGGAGCGGCATGATCAATCCCACCCTGCGCCGATCGATTCCGATCAATACCTGGTCGACCGAGGAAATCCGTCAGTTACGGCAACTGGCCGTGGCCGGTGCATCGCTCGATACGATTTGTGTCACGTTGCGCCGGACGCGCTCGGCGATCCGTAACAAGGCGACGATGCATGGCATCTCACTGAAGCGTTGCGGGGAGAGCCTGTCCTCGGTGCTTTCGGCTCATGAGCACGTCGCCTGATGAAGCGTGCGCTGGTCGCGACAGTAGCGATGGCAATATTCTCCGCAGCCCCGGCGGCGGAGCCGCCGCCACCGCTCGAGATCAACGCGTGCGAGCTGCTGACCTCAGCTGAGATCAGCGCCGCGATCGGATTGCCCGTCGACAGCGGCCGTCGGCAGGACGAGGGAATGTCGCGTGACGGGCAATACTCATCGACCTGTTTCTGGACCATCGAGCCCGGCAAGGCGCCCGATCAGACGGCGCCGGCCCGGGGGCGTCGCTTCGTGATCTTGAACGCGCAGCGCTGGCCGGCCGGTCGCGACATGGCCAGGAAGTTTTTGCAGGCGTTTCACGAGTCCGCCGACAAAGGCGTCATTGCCAATAAACCTCAGCCGCGCAAGTTTGGCGACGAGGCGTTGTGGTGGGGCGATGGGCTCGCCGTTCGCAAGGGCGATGTGAGCTTCGGGCTCTCCGTATTCATGCCCAAACGCGATGCCGCCCGCACCAGCGCGCTCGAAGAGAAGCTGGCGCCCCACGTGCTACGGCGCCTGGATCGGCAAAGCGCGATCTGATCAGCGCGGCGTTTCCAGCGCCGGCTTCGCCATCGCAGGCGGCTTGCCGCGGGTGAGCGCACGCCACAGCCATTCGAGCGGTCCGTACGCGTGATGCTCCAGCCACGGCTTCGACCACAGCAGCAGCGCGGCCCAGATCAGCGGCACGACGAGATAGCACTGGCGTGACAGCTCGCCGTACAGGCCCAGTCCGTAGCCGTGGAACAGCAGCACGCAAGGGGCGTGGGCTGTTCCAATCACCATCGACGCGGCGGCCTATGTTTCGGGCACCGAAGTCGGCGATACGTATAAGGGCATTCGGCAACTGTCTGCAGCAGCTTCACGCCGATTGTTATTCGCAGCCTCAGCATCTGCTGGAAGTGACGTTCGAGCGCGCCACAGTCACTCGAACTGAGCTCCGAGGCGGGCAATATCAGCCGGGTCCTGCTCGCCGGCAACGATGGTTATTCCGTCGTCAACAGCATCAGTTACAACAACGCGGCAGGCACGACCACCGTCCCGGAGCCTGAGACACTGGCGTTGATGATGATGGGGCTCATCGGCGCAACCGTCGCGACTCGCGTTCGTCGTCGCGCTTCAAGCCGAGAGTCGCCGCCGTTTACATAAGTTGGCTGTGATGCATTTGTCGCGCGGGGTAGGGGCCTGTTGCGTCATGCTTTTTTGGGGCTGGCATCGAAGTTGCTACAGCTGCGCCGGGCTATTCCCAACAAAGGATGAAAACAATGACGAACGGATCTCCCTGGGTTGCAGTGAGTGCATTGATCGGACTCATGGCAACGTCGGCGGCACATGCCGATTACACGACCATCGACGCGGACCCCTATGCGCCGGGCACCGATGTCAGCAATGTCTTCGAGGGCGTCACGCTCTCTCACCTCACCTGGGCCAGTGGGACCTACCAGTCCACCCCGGTTCATTCCGCGAGCTGTGGTGGATCCGGCACCAACCCATTCTGCAACTCGCTGGGCCTGGCCCATCTCGGCAGCTTCACCGTGGATAACATGACGACGGTCCAGACCTGCCTCGTGGACCCGAGGTATGCGGGCTGCTCGAGCGCGGCTCAACACATTCTGGAACTGAGCTTCGATACGGAGACGGATTTCATCCAGTTCGATGCCACCTACAGAAACAACAATCCCGCCGTACTCGCCTTCGACGCCGCCGGCAACGTCGTGACACTGACCACGCAGGTGACCTACCTGCTGAACTTCACCGGCAGCAATCTGTTCGGCCATCAGCTGCTGACCGTGACGTCCGCGACCGCCAATATCAAACGCCTCTGGATCGCGGGCGACAGCGCCCGCAGCTCGATGGTCAACATCGTCCACTTCCAGCGTCCGGCGACGACCTGCCCGGTCGAGGAGCCCTTGGAGTGAGGGCGGACGCCGCCCCGTCTGATCCATCGTTTGACGATTCAAAAAAAGGAAAGCAATCATGACCAACGGATCCTGGGTTGCCCTGAGTGCGCTGATCGGGCTCATGGCGACTGCAACTGCACGTGCCGACATCACGACCATCGACGCGGATCTCTATTCGGTAGGGACCGATATCAGCAATGTCTTCGAGCATGTCACGCTCTCTCACATCACCTGGGCCAGTGGCGGCTACGTGTCCACGCCCGTCTACCCCTCGAGCTGTGGGACTGCGCCCAACTCATTCTGTGACGGTCTTGGCCTCGCCGCGTTCGCCTGGCCGACCGCCACGGGCTACAGCAGGAACTGGACGTCCGATAACATGACCACGGTTCAGACCTGCCTGACCAACCCCGCATTCTCGCGCTGTGCGGGCGTGCCACAGCACCTGCTGGAACTGAGCTTCGATGCGGAGACGGATTTCATCCAGTTCGATTCCACGTACGGTAACGACCGGCCCAACGTTCTCGCGTTCGACGCCGCCGGCAACGTCGTGACTGTCACGAAGCAGTTCACCACGCTCCAGAACTATGGTGCCAGCACCCAGTACGGCCATCAGGTCGTGAAGGTGACCTCCGCGACCGCCAATATCAAACGCCTGTGGATCGCGGGCACTGGCGAGGGTTATGCGACCGTCAACGTCGTTCACTTCAAGCGCCCGGCGACGTGCCCGGTCGAGGAGCCCTCGGAGTGATCGATCGATGACTTGAATTTGCGCGGCGTGCGGGGTTCTACGGCACGCCGCGCTTCTGGCGCTGCTTTGATGACCAGATCGCGAAAGTGGTGTGCTCCCGGGCGAAATGCCGAGCAGTCACGGATGCGGCGGCGACGGAATCGATGCCTACCGGGCCTTCAGAACGATACGATCGCCTGCATCCTCCACCGCGATCGGAAAACCACTTTGCATCAGGTCCAGGAACGCGTCGATATTGGTGGATCGAAAATTGCCGCCGATGCGCAGCGTGGCGATCCCGGCGTCCTCGATCAGGATCTTGCGGGTGTTGTAGCGATTGAATTCCGCGACGGCATCGGCCAGCGGGACGTTGTCGAAATAGAGGTAGCCGCGGCGCCAGCTCAGCAATTTCTCGATCTCGGTGCCGGCGTCGGGGCGCACCAGCACGTCGGCATTCGAGGTGCGGGCAACGGCGCCCGCGTCCAGGAAGTTGGCGGGCCTGGGGGCGCTGTCGTCCGCGAGATTCACGCGTCCCTCGGCGACCACGACCTGAATGTCATCGCGCTCGCGGCGCACCGAGAATCGCGTTCCCACCGCCATTACGCGCTTGTTGCCGGCATACACCACGAACGGGCGTGCCTTGTCCTTCGCGACATCGAAGAAAGCCTCGCCTCGGTCGAGCGTGATGGTGCGCTCGCGATCGGAGAAGGAGACGCGGAGGCTGGTATCGGTATTGAGCGTGATCTTCGAGCCATCGCTGAGCGACACGCTCTCCACGTCGCCGAGCGCGGTGGTGTAGCGATCCGCTGCGAGCCACGGGGCGACGATCAGCAGATATATTCCCAATGCCACCGCGGCTATCGCGGCCGCCGCGAAGCGCCAGTGCCGCGGGTTGTGGCGCGTCGGTTTGCTGGCGCTCGCGAGCGCGTCGCCGGTTGATTCCGCCTGCGCCGTCGATCTGCCGGGAAAACGTTGATCTCCCCAGGAGTCCCGCGGCGGAATGTCGCCTGGAGAGACCCCTGCGCTCAGCGCCTTCATGCGCGCGGACTGATCCCACGTCGTAACGACACGCAGGTAGTGAATTCGATGCGCAGCCGATGCATCGAGCCACGCATCGAACTGCGTCTGATCGGCATCGGTCCAGGCGCCGCCGTGCTGGCGCGCGAACCAGCGTGCCGCCGCTTCCTCGATGCGCTCGCTCTCCGGCGCGTCGCTATCCATGCTTGGTTTCATTGTCCAACCCTCTCGCATTCGCTCGTGGCCGGTCCGGCGTCCCGCCGCCCAACACCACTTTCATCAGTGCACGTATCCCGCGGCACAGATGACTTTCCAGCGTACCCTCCGGTAAGCTCAACCGCTCTGCAGCCTCCTTTTGCGACAGGCCCTCGACCCGCCGCAACCAGATCACCCTGCGACAATCGTCCGAGAGCTGATCGAGCGCGGTCGACAGTTGTTTCAGCTCCTGTCGCGCGCTCAAGCGCTGCTCCGGAGAAATTTCATCTATCAAGACGTTCAACGAGTCCAGATCCTGCGTGTAATCGATGGAAACGATGCGCTCACGACGGGCCCGGTCGACGATCAGATTGCGGGCGGTCTGGAACAGGAATGCCCGGGGCGAGGTGGGGAGCTGCCGAGCGGCGCTCTCGTACACGCGGACGTAGACCTCCTGCCGCAAATCCGGAACGTCGGCCGGACGCTGACGCGCGCGATGCAGGTAGCGCGTGAGTGCTGCTTCGTGGGGCAGGATCTCCCGTGCGAACCAGCGATCCAGCTCGGAGGTTATAAACACAGTCCGCTTTCCGTGAGGCGAAGCGGTCACATTAACTCAATCGCGCCGTGCGGCCAAAGCTGCAGGATTTTCGAGGTTCGTTCGTCGCGCGGGCCTGCCGCAGGAATAATCGGAGCTCTTCGTCTCCAGTACTCGAGCGACACAAAAATTACGTCGCATGGGGAGAAGGCATGCTGAAAACCTGGACTGTACGTTCGACTCTGCTGGCGGCCGCGTGCTCGATGGCGCTGTGCGCGCCGGTCATGGCGGACACACCGCGCAAGGTGGATATTCCGGCGGGCGAGCTCACCTCCGCTCTGCAACGGCTCGCCGAACAATCCGGCGCGGAGTTCATGTACTCCGCGGATCGGTTGAAGGGGGTGCATACCAACGGGGTACAGGGCGAGTACACCCCGGAGCAGGCGGTGATGAAGTTGCTCGAGGGCACCAGCCTCAAGTTGCTGGTGGGGGAAAGCGGCGCGCTATTGATCTCCGACAAAGCGGCGCCGGCCACGGCGTACGGGCCGCAAAAGGTGTCTGCGATTTCGATGTCCTCTGGCAGCCGGCTGCGCCTGTCTCAGGCAGCGGATCCCGTCGGCGATGGGCGCGGGGAGGCGAGCAATACGACGCGCCTCGAGGAAATCGTCGTCACCGCAACCAAACGTAAGGAGCGCCTGCGCGATCTGGCGGGCGCTGCGTCGGCAACCACCGGAGTTCAGCTCTCGGCCATCGGCGCACAGAGCAACGCGGACTATCTGGGGCGACTGCCCGGCGTCGTATTCAACGAGGGCACCTCGGGACAGTCGACCGTGACCATCCGCGGCATCGGCACGACTGCCGGCGTCGACCAGGGACAGGGACCCACCGGTTATTTCATCAACGAAGTGCCGCTGGCCGAGCCGAGCTATGCGTCAGGCATTCCAGACATCGACACGTTCGATCTCGATCGCGTCGAGGTGCTGCGCGGACCGCAGGGCACGCTGTTCGGCTCATCCTCGCTCGGCGGCGCCGTCAACTACATCGTCAAGACCGCCGATCCCGCGCAGTTCGACGCGGCGACCGAGACCACCGTGCGCAGCATCGATCATTCCGGGGGCGATCTGAGCTACACCGCCAAGGCGATGTTCAATCTGCCGCTGATCACGGACAAGCTGGCGGTGCGCGTGGTCGGGTCGACGCGCTACGACGCCGGTTACATCAGCAACGTCGGCACCGGTGTCGAAGACGCGAACGATACTGAAGTCAACGGCGTGCGTGCCTCCATCGTCTTCTCGCCCACTGAGACGACCCGGCTGTCGTTGCTGAGCCTGTACCAGGAGAACCAGCTCGACGATTTCCAGGCGGTGCAGAGCACGTACGGGCGGTATCACCGCTCGACGCATTTCCCCGCGCCGTCGGAATACAACATCGAGCTGCACTCGCTGCGTCTGGATCAGGATGTGAGCTTCGCCAATCTCACCGTGCTCGCATCCACCCATGACAAAGATCACGTCCTCGACAGCGACGTGACGGCGTCGAGCGCCGTGCGCACCTTCGTGCCCAATGGCGTGCTGTCGCGTGAGGATTTCACCACCACCATGCAAACCATCGAGGCGCGGCTGTCGTCCAAGGACGGCGGCCTGCTGAAGTGGGTGTTCGGTGCGATGTATTCGGACACCGAGTCCAAGGTCGCGACGCTGTCGATCGCGCCGGGTGGGGCAGCGGCTCTCGCCGCGCGCTACAACCCGGCGCTGCTTCAAGGCGACATGTTCAACCGCGGCTACAGCTTCCGCAACGGCTACGAGAAGGCGCTGTTCGGCGAAGCCAGCCTGACGTTCGCTCAGGACTGGACCTTGACGCTCGGCGGTCGACTGTTCGACACGCGCTATGCGTTGCGACTCGAGCGTTACGGCATCCAGGCACCGACCGGCCCGTTGTTCATTCCCGAGCGTGAGGCCATGGACGATGGCTTCGTGCCGAAGATCTCGCTGGCGTACCGTCCGACCTCGGATCACACGATCTACGCGCTCGCGTCCAAGGGATTTCGTTTCGGCAATCCGAATACCGTGGCGGACCTGCCGGGGTTCGACACGCCGAGCAGCTGGGAGTCCGATGAGCTGTGGAACTACGAGCTCGGCTCGCACAGCGTGCTCATGGATGGCATGTTCCAGCTCGATGCGAGCGTGTTCTACATCGATTGGAAGGACATCCAGGTGCGGCTGGTTCGTCCCGACAATCTCACCTACGGCACCAATGCAGGCACGGCGCGCAGTCGCGGCGTGGAGCTGGCGGCCGCGATTCGCCCGATCGACCCGATGACCCTCACCACCAATGTGACTTACCTGGATTCCGAGCTGACGCAAACCGTCACCATCGCCTCGCCGCCGCTGCTCGATGGCACGCAGCTGCCGGGCGCCTCGGAATGGCAGATCTCCAACACGCTGACATACAACTTCGATACGGTGCTCTCGCCGAGCGTGATCCTGTCGCATCGCTACCTGTCGGATGCGCCGGAAACCTTGCAGCAGCCGTACGTTCGCGTGGCCGGGTACAACCAGTTCGACGTGCGCACCAACTTCGATCTGGGGCGCCTCGATCTGGGCCTGTTCGTCACCAATCTGACGGACCGGCGCGCTGTCAGTTTCGGCTATGGCATTTCCGCGACCGGCAGCGGCCGCAATGAGTTCATCACTCGTCCGCGCACGTTCGGCATCACGTTGAATTGGAATTTCAATCAGTGATCAAAGCGGCGCTGGCCGCATGCCTGGGTGTCTGGGCTGCGGCGTCGAATGCGTTGCCATTGACGGCCACGCGGCAGGTCGACTTCGTCACGGACGAGGGAACGTGGATGGCGCTGGACGTCGCGCCGGATGACAAGACGATTCTGTTCGACTTGCTGGGCGACATCTACGCGATCGATGGCTTGGGCGGCAGCGCGCGGCCGTTCATGACGGGATTGGCATTCGATGCCAATCCCGTGTTCTCTCCGGACGGCCGGCACATCGCGTTCGTGAGCGACCGCTCCGGTGCCAGCAATTTGTGGATCGCCGCCACGGATGGCAGCAATCCCCGGCAGCTCTCTCGCGACGAGGGCGCGGTCGTCTGGACATCGCCGAGCTGGTCCGCGGACGGTGAATATATCTATGCCTCGCGGATGGTGCATTCGACGCTCGCGTTCGAAGTGTTCATGTTCCACAAGGACGGCGGCAGGGGAGTGCAGATCACCAAAGCGAAGCCGAACGGCACGGAGTCCTTCGATGCCCGACGCAACGTGCTGGGCGCGGTGGCCTCGCCGGACGGACGCTATCTCTATTTCTGCTCGAAGATCGGCACGACCTGGACGGACAAGGAGCCGCCGCACTGGTCGATCACCCGCCGCGATCTGCGCACCGGCAAGGATGAGCAGATCATTCGCGCCGCGGGCGGGGCGATGCAGCCGGCGTTGTCGCATGACGGAGAGCGCCTCGTGTACGCCAGCCGGTATCGGAACGAAACCGGACTGCGCATTCGTGAGCTCGCGACAGGCGAAGATCAGTGGTTGCTGTATCCGATCGATCGCGACGGCTACAACGGTGGCTATTACGCGAACCTGTTGCCGCGCTATACGTTCTCGCACGACGATCGTTCGCTGATCCTCAGCGTCGGCGGCAAGATCCGTCGGCTCGAGCTGCGGACTCGAGCGCTGAGCGATATTCCTTTCACCGCGCGGGTCGAGCTCGACGTCGGCCCGCAAACGCGCATCGAGCAGCGTGAGGAGACCGGGCCGGTGCGTGTCCGGGTGATCCAGACGCCGCGCCAGTCGCCCGATGGGAAGTCCCTCGTGTTCTCGGCGCTGGGTCAGTTGTATCGACTGGAGCTGAAGCAAGCTGCCCGGCCTCGCGCGCTCGGCGCTGGCTATCAGCCATCGTGGTCGCCTGATGGTCGCAGTATCGTGTTCGTGACCTGGACCGCTCGCGATGGTGGTCAGATCTGGACCCAGCCCGCGAGTGGGGGTGGCGCTCGCAGGCAATTGACCCAGGCGCCGGCGTTCTATACCGAGCCGTTGTTCTCTGCTGATGGCAAGCGCGTGCTGGCGCTGCGCGCCAGTCATTACGATCGCCTGCGCACGCGGACGGAGACCGATCCGAGCCGTGCGACCGACATCATTCGGCTGCCGGCGGCTGGCGGGGAGTCGCAGCTCATTGCGCATGCCTACGGTGCGCGGCTGCTCGATGTCGGGGCCGATCCGAATCTGATTCGTTTCTATTCGTCCGAAGGCGTGAAGACGCTATCCCTGAGTGAGCCGTCGGCGGAGCCTCGCCGCGTCGTCTCGATCGAAGTGCGCCATCTCTCTCAATATGTGGAAGCGCCGGGCGCCGCCGACGATGTTCGTTTGAGTCCCGACGGACGTTGGGCCCTGGCACGCTCGGCCTCCCAGCTCTATCTGGTCGCCGTGCCGCCGGTCACGGGGACTGCGCCCCCCGTCGTGAATCTCAAGAGCCCGACGACGCCGGTGGTGAAGCTCACCGCCATTGGCGCGGATTATTTCAGCTGGGCCGATGGTGGGCGCACGATCACGTGGTCCGTGGGCGCTTCGTTCCGACGCATTTCATTGAGCAGCCTCGCGGAGCCGGAAAAAACGGCCGAGCGCTACGATGCCGTCGTGGAGCTGCCGCGCGACGTGCCGCGAGGCACGGTTGTTTTGAGGGGCGCGACGGTGATTACGATGCGCGGCGATGAAGTGCTTCGCGGTGCCGACATCGTCGTCGAGAATGACAGGATCGCCGCCGTGGGAGCCCAAGGGACCGTGCCGATTCCCGTCGGCGCGACGGTGCGCGACGTTTCTGGAAAGTTCATCGTGCCAGGCTTCATCGACACGCACGCGCACTGGTTCGAGATCCGGCGCGAGATTCCTGAGCCGAATCATTGGAGCCTGCTCGCGAATCTGGCCTATGGCGTGACCTCCGGGCTCGATGTGCAGCCGTTCACGGTCGATGTCTTCGCTTATCAGGACATGATCGATGCGGGGTTGATGCTGGGGCCACGCGCGTATTCCACCGGGCCGGGTGTGTTCGTGAACAGCGAGATCAATTCCGACGCCGACGCACGCAACGTGCTCACGCGCTATCGCGACTATTACCGGACGCGCAACATCAAGTCGTACATGGTGGGCGGTCGCAAGGAGCGGCAGCTGATGATCCAGGGCGCGAGTGCGCTGGGCATGATGCCGACCACCGAAGGCGCGAGCGATCTGCGCCTGGATCTGACGCACGCACTCGATGGCTTCGCCGGCAACGAGCACGCCTTGCCGATCTCGCCTCTGCGCAAGGACGTGATCCAGTTGTTCGCGCAGACGCGGACCGCTTATACACCGACGCTCGGCGTCGCCTATGGCGCACGGCCGGCCTATGCCGAAATGATCATTCGTCACGTGCCGCAGGATCAGCCAAAGTTGCGGCGCTTCGTGCCTGACGGTGAGATCGATGCGAAAACGCGCACTCGCAAATGGTCGCGTCCGCAGGATCAGGTCTATCCATCGCTCGCGACAGACGCGCTCGCGATTCAACGCGCGGGCGGGCTCGTCGGTATCGGTAGCCACGGTGAATTGCAGGGCATCGACTATCACTGGGAGCTGGAGGCTTATGCGTCCGGCGGCGCGACTCCGCATGAAGTGCTGCGCGCGGCGACGATCGGCTCGAGCGAGGTGATCGGACGCGCTGCCGAGCTTGGCAGCCTCGAGACGGGCAAGTTCGCGGACCTGTTGATCCTCGATCGGGACCCGCTCGCCGACATCCTCAACACGCAATCGCTGCGCTTCGTCATGAAGAACGGCCGGTTGTACGATGCCGACACGCTCGATGAAGTATGGCCGCGCCGGCAGCCGCTGGCGGCGCAATGGTTCTGGAATGAAGCTCCACAGACCGCGGGGGAATGAAGATGACACGTCGCGAGTTGCTTCTGGCCGTCCCTGCGGCGACGATCGCTACTCGAGCGATCAGCGCGGAGGCAGGCCGGATGAACGAGGGCAGCGACATTCTCGCGATGACCGCCGTCGAGCTGGCGGGGGCGATCCGGCGGCGCGATCTGTCCAGCCGGGAAGTGATGACGGCGCATCTGGCGCGCGTTGACGCACTCAATCCACGATTCAATGCCATCGTGTCGCGCGTGGATGGCGAGCTGCTGCTGCGAGAGGCGGCTGCGCAGGATGAAGATGCGGCGAAGGGCCGGTTTCGTGGGCCGTTGCACGGCTTTGCGCATGCGGTGAAGGACACGGCGGCGGCGCGAGGGATCGCGCATACGCAAGGGTCGCCGTTGTTTCGAAACAATATCGCGACCACGGATTCACTCGTCGTTGCGCGCATGCGAGCGGCGGGGGCGATCTTCACCGGCAAGACCAATGTGCCGGAGTTCGCGTTGGGCTCGCATAGTTTCAATCCGGTCTTCGGCGTGACACGCAACGCCTATGACCCGTGCAAGTCGGCCGGTGGCAGTTCGGGCGGCGCCGCGGTGGCGCTGGCATTGCGAATGATGCCGCTTGCCGACGGCAGCGATTTCGGTGGCTCGCTGCGCAATCCGGCGGCCTGGAACAACGTGTTCGGTTTCCGTCCCTCCTTCGGACGGGTGCCGTCGGCGCCATCGACGGATGTGTTCGGCCAGACCTTCGCGACCTCAGGTCCGATGGCGAGAACGGTGCGCGATGCCGCGCTGCTGTTGTCGGTGCAGGCGGGAGCGGACCCGCGCGCGCCTTTTTCGCTCGAGGACGATCCCGGCGTGTTCGCGAAGCCGTTGGACCGCGAATGGAAGGGAAAGCGGATCGGATGGCTGGGCGATTTGGGCGGCGCGTTGCCGATGGAACCAGGCGTGCTCGATACCTGCGAAAAAGCGCTCGGGGCGTTTCGCGACATCGGCATGTCAGTGGAGGCGGCCACACTCGCCGAGCCGGCGGATGCGATGTGGCGAACCGCTGTGACGCTGCGCCATTGGTCGGTGGGCGCCGACCTGCTGCCGCTCGCGGATGAGCCCGATCGGATCAGCCAGATGAAGCCGGAAGCGATCTGGGAGGTTGAGGGCTATCGCAAGCTCAGCGCCCGTCAGATCACCGAGGCACAAGTGGGCCGCACCCGTATTTACGAGGCTTTCCGCCAGGCATTCGAGCGGTTCGATTTCCTGATCCTGCCGAGCGCGCAGGTCTTTCCGTTCGACGCCGATCTGCGCTGGCCGGCGCAGATCGCGGGCCGGACCATGGACAGCTATCACCGTTGGATGGAAGTGACCTTTCCGGTCACGATGGCGGGTCTGCCGGCGCTGTCGGTGCCGGCGGGATTCGGGGGTGCGAGCCATCTGCCGATGGGGATGCAGATCATCGGGCCGAAACATGCCGACCTGGCCGTGCTCCAGGTGGGCCATGCTTACGAACGGGCCTCGGCCTGGATCGGGCGAGCGCAGCCCGGAGCCATTGGATAGTCGGGAGCGAAGCTAGGGTGCTCGAGACACTCTCCGGCGGGGACATCAGCTCGAATCGCTTCTGCTCCTCGAGCGTCGGCCGGAAGTCATCCGTCGGGAGTTGATTAGATCCGCCGTGTCGGAGCGGGGCTGGCACCACTGCCCCTCGTCACGATCCCTCGCAGGCGTTGCCGCGGGGTACATAGAACTCACCCCGTGCGACGGAAATTCGCCCATAAGGATCGACAATGATCAGACAATCGTGGCTTGCGATGTTCGGACTGTGCACCCTGCTCGCGGCGCAAGGGGTGTGGGCTGTTCCGATCACCATCGACGCAGGGGCCTATGTTTCGGGCACCGAAGTCGGCGATACGTATGAGGGCATCACGCTCTCGCATGTGACGTTTACCGAAGCCGGCCGGCAGTCGAGCGCGGTGTATGCGCACGGGTGCACGCCAGGAGCGCGAGGGTGCGACGCGCTGGGGACGACGATGTTTGGTTGGCAGAAGGCCAATGGCAAGGCGTTCAGCTCTTGGAATTCGAATGCGGGGCTCATCGGCAACTGTCTGCAGCAGCTTCACGCCGATTGTTACTCGCAGCCTCAGCACCTGCTGGAAGTGACGTTCGAGCGCGCCACGGATTTCATTCAGTTCTATTCTACCCAGGAGACGGACTCGCCGTGGGCGTGGGCGTTCGATGCGGCTGGCAATCTGTTGTCACTGATGCCGCGGCTCATCATCGATCAGCGGGGGCAGCAGTCGCTCGAACTGAGCTCCGAGGCGGGCAATATCAGCCGGGTCCTGCTCGCCGGCAACGATGGTTATTCCATCGTCAACAGCATCAGTTACAACAACGCGGCAGGCACGACCACCGTCCCGGAGCCAGAGACACTGGCGTTGATGATGATGGGACTCATCGGCGCAACGGTGGCGACTCGCGTTCGTCGTCGCGCTTCGAGCTGAGCGTCGCGGACAGTCGTCCGGCAGCGTGCCCGGTCCAGGAGTGATCCATTGTCGATGATGTAAATTTGCGCGGCGTGCACCGTCGCATTCGCAGGCACCGCGCTCGCTCATCATGGTTGGACGGGGTACCCCGAGAAGATAGAAAACTCTCGGACACGATTGAACAATCGAGCCATACCAACCCGCGCGGCTCCATTCAGCTCAAGAGCGGCGACAAGACCTGCGGTGGGGCAATTCGTTTACGGCGAGTCCTATCTTCGCGCGCGCAGAGTTACTGCGTGACGATTCCTTCGGCGCGCGTGTCGTGCCACCACAATCGGGGGGCTGGAGCGCTGGCAGGCCACAGCTGTTCCAATGTTGCACTATTGAGCAACCTGCCATCGCTGATCGTGTAGAGCACACTGGCGGTGTTGCGCAAGTCGTCGAGCGGGTTGCGTTCGAGTACGACCAGGTCCGCGAGCTTGCCGGCTTCGAGTGTGCCCAGCTGACGTTCCAGGCCGAGCGTTTGGGCTGCGGTGCGCGTGGCTGCGGTCAACACTTGTTGAGCCGACATCCCCTGGCCATCGGCGTGCAGCGTCCACATCTCCCAGTGGAAGCGCAGCCCCTGCAGGTGGCGCAGCGCATGGGCACCGACGCCGACGTGACCGCCGGCTTCGACGATGGCGCGAGCAGCGGCCGCCTGCGATACCGGATGCACTGTCGTTCTAACACCGTCGGCATCGGTATCCAGCATCGCGGCTGCGCCCTTCACGATGTTGGGCGAAACGAAGCGGACCACCCGAGGATGGTCCTCGGGCTTGAACTGCAGCGTCCACAGGTTGAGCGGCGAATAGGTTGCCGGCGTCATCGCCATCACTGGGGTGTAGACGATGCCGCTGCGTGCATAGACTTCCACGACGTCCTGGTAGAGCGGGGCGTGCGGGATTGGATGCTCCTGGCCATCGGCGCCGTCGAGCACCATCGTGAAATCCCATTTGAAATTTCGCGCGGACTCCGAGGTCACGCGCATGCCCAGGCGGTTCGCTTCGGTGATGAACATCCGTCGCTGGCCGCGATTGCCGGCGAGATAGAACTTGACGGTATTGGTTCGATAGTAATCACGGAAGCGAGTGATGACGTCACGTACATCCTGGGGCGATTCGAAGTGAATATCGGACTGAATCGCCGGACCCGTCGTGAACAGGCGAGGCGCCAGCAGCGCGCCGCTCTCCACGAGGTCGGCATAGGCGAACAGATCGGTTGTGAAACTCTGCGGATCGCGGGTTGCAGTGACACCGTACGCCAGATTGGCGAGGAACGGCGACACGGGACCGGCGGCGATGCCGTCGCGGCTCAGCACGGACCAGTGCGCATGCAAATCGATGAAGCCGGGCAGGATGTACTTGCCGGAGACATCGACGAAGCGCGCGTCACTGATGCGTGCCGCTTCCTGCTCCGGCACGATGGCTGCGATGCGATTGCCGGCGATGACGATGGCATGACCTTTGATCGCGGCAGCACCGGTCATCGGCAGGATCGTCGCGCCTTTGAGCACGAGTTTTTGCGATGACGCCGAGTCGGGACGCGGCAGGGGAATGTCCACGCGGCTGGAGCGAACGGACTTGCGCAGTTGCTCGCTGGCCGGGAGCGCTCGGGCATTCAGGGCGCCGACCTCGAGCATGGAGAGCTCGTTCCCGAGCGACCAGTACACGGTGCGACCATCGCGGGACCATTCCATCTGATCCACGCCATAGCGAGTGAGTTTGCGTGCGCCGTCCGCAACGGTGAGTCGCAGCGGTTCCTTGTCGGCGCTTCTTGGCACGAGATAGAGCTGCTCGGCGATTTTGGCGACGTAGAAGTCGCCGCGCGGGCTGACCCGGATGTCATCGGCGGGCCGCGGCGTGCGCCTCATATACTCATCGAACGGCTGCTCCAGCGAGAACACCGGCGTCACCTGGCGAGTTTCCGGGGCGAACGCCATCAGTCCATCGTGCGCATGGAAGAACACGCGCGTATCGCCTTCGATCCGATGTGCCTTGCCCAGTTGCGGATAGTAGAAGCGAGCCTTTGGCGGAGCGTCGGTCAGCACTTGTTCCGCGCCATCATCGGGCGAGATCCGGACGAGTTGCAGGCCCCTCACCGGCGCACCCGACTTTTGCACGTTCAGCAACTGATTGCGTGTGCTGGTTTTCTGAACCACGATGCTGCCGTCCGGCCATTGCACAGGCCAGGCGTAGTAGGCGGACTCGCGGGTGATCTTGACGGGCGCGGCGTCGGGCGCCGTGACATTCAGCCGCCACAGCGCGCCGCCTTCGTTGGGATTCCAGCTCACATACAGCAGGCTGTGGCCATCGATGGACCAGCGCGGGTGAAACGCGTTCGTCGGCGTCGCCAGCTTGCGAACCGTCATGGCGCGAGTGTCGTGGAGATAGAGACTGCCGAGCGCGGAGAGCACGACCGACGTGCCGTCCGGCGCCGGATCGAGCGATTGAAACAATCGCACCGGATGGCTGTCCGTCAGCTCAGGCCGCTCGCCTTGCACGCCGGGATTCGCAAGCGTGAGGCTCACATCGGCTCGAAACGCAATGTCGGTGGGCGCCCCGCCAGCGAGCGGCAGGCGTCGTAGCTTGCCGCCGGTGGCCAGCACGATCGCGGTGCTGTCGGGGGTGAAGCTGAAACCCGGCAGGATGTCGCGATTGAAGTCCTCGCTCTCCTGATCGTCGCGATCCAGGTTGGAGAGCAACACGCGACTGCCGTGGCTCGTGAGATCCATCAGCTTCAATGCCGTGGGGCCATCGGGCCCCGACAGGCGCGTCGCATAGGCGAGCCAGCGTCCGTCGCCGGACAGGCGAGGGCGGAACGCGCTGCCGGGCTCCGTCACGATACGGACATCCTCGCCGTTCTTCAGATCCACGCGATGAATGGCCCAGATCGGAAAGGAAACGTTGCGCGGATGCCGGCCGATACGCCGCGCGTAATAAAGAAACTTGCCCTCGTTGTCGAAGCTCGCGCCAACGGCACTGATTTCGCTGCGCGCATCCTCGGTCTGATTGACGGTGGAATGCCGGGCGAGCTCCTTGCCGGTCAGATCGAACTCGACGAGCTCGTAGCCGGTGCGATAGCCGCGCAGCGTGCGCGACACCACGACGGACTTGCCGTTCGGATGCCACGCGGGCGAGGCGAACATGCCCCATTCGTCGTGAGTCAGTTGTCGTGAAGCGGAGCCGTCGGTGCGGGCGATCCATAGATTCTCCGCGCCGTCGCGATCGCTGATGAATGCGACCCAGCGGCCATCCGGAGATAGCGAGGGCTGGCTGTCGAATGCCGGTCCGCGCGTGAGCGGGGTGGCCTTGCCCCCCGACATCGGCAACAGGTACAGATCGCCGAGCAGATCGAACACCAGGCCCCGGCCGTCCGCAAAGACATCGAGCGACAGCCACGTTCCCGATTCGGTGGAGAACGCGAGCGTACGCTGCGCGAACGGCTGCACCGGACTCTCGTCGATGAGGGTCCGCGCAACGACGTTCGTTGCAGGCAATGAGAGGGACCACGACAGCAGCAGGGCGGCGCTCACTGTGGACTGACGCATGAAGAACCTTTGCGATGGCGCGACGAAGCGCGGTTCCAGTAAAACGAACCAGCCGCGCGTTGCTGAACGTGGACGCGTCGCGGTTCCGATTGCCTCGCCCCGCTCGTTTACGGGTTCTCGCCCCTTGCGACCGGAGGGTTGAATGCACGTGCGACAGCTATCGATAGTTTTTCTCGCCGTGCTGGCGTGGGCGAGCGAGAGTCACGCAGCATCGACCCTGGACGGTCGCTTTACCGTCGCCGACTCCATCGAAATGCGCCGCATCGTGGCTCCGGAGCCCGGCGGCGAATTCCAGTTCTCCCCGGACGGTCAGCGCGTGTTGATTGTCACCGCCCGAGGCAACCTTCAGAGCGGTGACAACGACTTCGCGATCGACGTGTACTCGACGCAGCAGATCCGGGCGTGGTTGAGCGCCCGGGGCGCGCCACCGGAGTCCACACGCGTAGCGCAATTCTCCTCGGCGACGAATGAACCTGCGATTGCCGATGTGCGCTGGCTCGCGGACAGCCGGCGCATCGCGTTCCGTGCCGAGGGCCCGTCCGGACCGCCACGTTTATATGCGTGCGACGTATCGACCGGCCGGATCGACACGCTGGTGGAAGTTCCCGGTGGCGTCTGGTCCTATGACATCGTCGGCGACACCGTCATATACACCTCACGCATCGCGGTTCCCGATCCCGACATCGACAGCAAACGACGGCAGGGGTTTCGACTCACCGACCAAAGCGTGTTTGCCGCCATGGCCGTCAACATGCAAGCCAGCCTCAGCGCCCCCTATGTCACGCGGGTACGAGACTTGGGCAGTGGTCGTGAGATTGCAGTCAGCGAGGTGCCAGTCGCCTTGCTGCCGTCAACGCGCGGCGTGTGGCTCTCCCCGGATGGTAATCATGCGGTTGCGATCAGGCCGTATCGGAAGTGGTCGAAGGCCTGGGCGGACTACGCTTATCCACGCGCCATTCGTCGATTATCGGCGGCGGATATGGTTGATGCAGAGACGCCGCCGCCGTGGATCGCCCATTTCGTGCTGATCGATGTGCGCACCGGCGCGGTCACGACGCTCGTCGATGCGCCGACCGGGGAGCTGGTTGAAGCGAATCCGGCGCCTGCGGCGCTATGGAGCCGCGACTCGAGCAGCATCGTTCTGGTGAATACGCTGTTGGCCCCCGCATTGAGCTTATCCGCGGCCATCGTGGAGGTGGACCGCTCGGGGAACCTGCAACAGCGCATCGCCCCCTTGTCCTCCTACTGGAGCACCGAGCGTTTCGAGCGCGTCGCGGCCGTGAGCCGGCCCGCCAACGACACGTTGCTCCTGCATCGATCCAGCATCGACGGTGCGCTTCCGGCACGGCGCTTTCGAGCGCGCGCCGGCGGGTGGCGCCGGATCGAATCCCCCGCCTGCGATGGCAGGTTCGAGCTCGCCATCGAGGAGCGTTTGAATACGCCGCCGGATGTCGTGGCAACCGACTGTCGCAGCGGCCGTCGCGCCCGCCTGACTGACCTGAATCCCTCGTTTCGCGAGCGCTTGCCGCGCACCGCCGAGGTCATCGAGTGGACCGACGCGCGCGGGCGCGTCTGGAAAGGCGGTCTGCTCCGTCCAGTGAGCGCGATGCCCGGCAAACGATATCCCCTGGTCATCCAGAGTCACGGCTTCTGGCCCGAGCGCTTCCTGCTCGATGGTTCCCATTCGCTCACCGGGGAGCCATTCACGACCGGCTATGCAGCCCGGGCACTCGCGGCGCGCGACATGTTCGTTCTGCAAATGGAGGATCACTTCGATGAGCGCAACACACCGGCGGAAGCGCAAGCCCACCAGGCCGGGTTCGAGGCGGCGGTCGGTGCGCTGAGCAGCCGCTTTCCAATCGACACCGCGCGGGTCGGCCTGATGGGATTCAGTCGCTCGGGCTACTACGTGCAATACACGTTGGCGCATTCGTCCGTGCCGTTCGCGGCGGCGGTCGTCGCCGACCCGCTCGACATGGGCTATGTGAGCTATCTGCTGGGATTCAATGCGCCCGGCCGTGGCCGGCGGCAGGAGTACGAAGCCCTGATCGGTTGCGCGCCTTTCGGCGCCTGCCTGGAGCGCTGGCGCAACTCGCAGCCGACGTTCAATATCGACGCCATCCACAGCCCCGTGCGACTGGAAGCCATCGGGCCCACCTCCTTGCTGGCGAGTTGGGAACTCTACGCCGGCCTTCGCAGCCTGGCCCGGCCGGTCGAGATGAGCTATCTGCCCAATGGCGTGCACGTGCTGACCCGCCCCTGGGAGCGCCGTACTTCCCAGCAGGGCGCCCTGGACTGGTTCCAGCGCTGGCTGAGCGTCCGGGGCCCCGCGCCGTGACGAGCGGAGGTTCACATCCGCGCCGCTGGTTCGTTTAAGGTGCCATGGGCAAGTCGGCAACCAACGAGATGACCTTGGTCTGGGACCGCGAGCAGGCGAAAGCGCTGTTCATGTCGCGACTGGCGCAGACCCATCAGGCGTCGCTGCAACGCTTCATCTTCACCAAGGTGCGTTGTGAGGAAACCGCCAGCGACCTTGCCCAGGAAGCGCTGCTCAAGCTGCTGGCGATGCCGGCGCCGCAGACGCTGGAGCATCCGCGCGCTTATTTGTTTCAGATCGCCAACAACCTGGCGCTGGACCGGCTGCGGCGGGACCGGTTGAAGGTGATCGATCCGACCGCCGTGATCCGCGAACAGGATCACGAAAGCCCGGCGCCGACCCAGGAAGAAGAGCTCAACTACCGGCAACTGTATGGCGTTTTCATGGAAGCCTACGACGCGCTGCCGGTGAAATGCCGCGAGGTATTCTATTTACGTCGTTACGAAAACCTGGCCGTGTCGCAGATCGCCGGCCGGCTGAACATATCGACCCGCATGGTGCACAAGCATCTGGCGCATGCGATGGCCTGTCTCAAGAGCAAGCTGCTCGCGCCGCTCGAGGACTGAGGATACGGATATGCGCAACGAAGCGATTCGCCACGCAGCGCGCGCGGTCGACAAGGCCGATGAGTGGTTCAGCATCATGCACTCGGGCGAGGTGCAGCCACGCGATGTCGCGCTGTTCGAGAAATGGGCCAGCGAGCATCCCGACCAATACCTGCGTTATCGCGAGCTGGAAGCATTGTGGGATCTGGTGGGGGATATGACGCCGCCATCGCCCTTCGCGGCGGGTACGTCGCCGGCGCGCGTCGAAGCGCGTGCGCCCGCGTCACCGTGGCATCGCATGGCTTTGGGATGGGGGCTGGCCGCAGTCATCGTGCTCGCCGTCGCTGTCGTGTTCATCAACCGCACACCGCTCGTCGAACACTACGCCACGGAAATGGGCAGTCCGCAGCTGATCGAGCTGAGCGATGGCTCGCAGGTCCATCTCGATGCACGCTCGAGCATGGATGTGAAACTCACAGCGAAACGTCGTGACATCCAGTTGCGCTCCGGCGAGGCGCTGTTCTCCGTCGCGCACGATCCTGATCGGCCTTTCATCGTCAGCGCGGCGAATGGCGAAGTGCGCGCCATCGGTACGGTCTTCGAAGTCGATGTTCATGATGCTTTCGTTCGCATCGCCGTCGTCGAAGGTGTGATCGAGGTGACACGGCACGATCCGGTCAGCCGGACGCTGCGCAAGGTGATCGCGCGTGCCGGAGAAGAAGTCTCTTACAGCGCCGCGCCGGAGCAGACGGGCGAGGAGGCGAGCCTGCGCCTGAGCATGCTTGGCAGCCCGGAGGATGTCGCGGCCTGGCGCGACGGCCAGCTGATCTTCGATGGCGCGCCACTGAGCGAAGTCATTCGGAAGCTGGGGCGCTATACGGACCAGCAACTGGTGATCACGGACGCGGCGCTGGAGAAGCTGCGTGTGTATGGTGTGTTCGATGCTCATGATCCGGACGCGGCGCTCGCGGCCATCGAACATGCATTGCCGGTTCGCATTTCGCGCGACGCCGCCAAGGGCATCGTGTATCTGAGCGGCCTTGCTCCACCGGGTTGAGGAGGTGATGGCACGACAATGCGCACGCTGCTGGTACTGATTCTCTGGGGCCCGCTGAGTCTCGTCCACACAAGCTGCGCGTCTGCCGCGCAATCCGAGCAGCAGTACCTTTTCGATGTCGCGGCTGGATCGTTGCGTAATGCGTTGATCGCCTTCTCGCAACGAACGCACCTGCAGGTCGTCTATACGGACCCGCGGATAGCGAAGGCCCGTACCCACGGCGTTCATGGCCAGATGTCCGCGTCCGCCGCACTCGATGCGCTGCTCTCGGGCACGGGGCTGTCGTTCGAGATCGACCGGCGCAGTGTTCGAATATTCGAGGCCGCCAGGCGCAACGTGTCGCCGGCATCACCGGCAGGCGCATCGGCGCGACGCGACAGCGTGGAGGAGGTGATCGTCCTGGGCGTGGACCCGCGTCGCTATGACATCGAGGCCACGACGACGCTGACCGGCTTTCCATTGAGCTTTCTGGAGTTGCCGCGCACGGTGGAGATCATTCCGGAACAGGTGCTGCTCGATCAGAAGGCGCTGGATCTGACGGAAGCCCTGCAGAACGTCACCGGCGTGACTTTCAGCGATGGCTTCGGCGGCACCAACGACGATTTCCTGGTGCGCGGCTTTCGGCGCAACTCCGTGTATCGCGATGGTTTCAGGCGCGGCAGCATCTTTCGCATCAACACCGTCAACGTCGAGCGCATCGAAGTCATCAAGGGGCCTGCGTCGATTGCGTTCGGTCAGCTGCCGCCGGGCGGGGTGGTGAACGTCATCACCAAGAAGCCATCGGCGCAGCCACGCACCATCCTCGAGGGGCGCATGGGCTCCTACGACACCAGATTCGCCTTGCTCGACAGCTCCTTTCCAATTCACGAGCAGGACGCGACGATGCGAGTGAATCTTTCCTGGCACGAGGCGGCGTCGTTCCGTGATTTCACGCAGCTGGAGCAGGGCGTGCTTGCCCTGGCGTCGCGTTGGCAGACCGGCCCACGCACGCGTGTGGAAGCAAGTTACGAGTACCGCAACGAGTCGCGGCCCGTCGATCGAGGATTGCTGACGTTGCCGGATGCGAGTGGCGGTCGTTACATACCGGATCTGCCGCGGGGCCGGCGCCTGGGCGAGCCGTTCGAACAGCTCGATCTGAAACTGCATTTCCTGCAGGCGGACGTGACGCACGACATCGCCGAGAAGTGGCAGGCGCAGTTCGGTCTCTTGCATGAACGTAGCGAGGCCGACGACCTGCAGGTGCGGCCCGTCGAAGTCACTGCCCAAGGGATGCTCAGTCGTCGCGTCGATGGCTCACTCGATCGGAGCACTCGCGCCTGGTATGGGCGGGCGTCGCTGGTCGGAGCGCTCACCCACGGTGCGATGGAGCACCGGCTCAGCGCGGGCTTCGACTTTCGATATCTCGACCAGGACCGGCGGTTCGCCACGGGCGCGACGCTGGCCGGCTTCGATATTTTTGCTCCCGTATACGGTCAGCTATCGCCGGAGCTGACCGATGTCAGCGCAGTCGCGTCGCGCGAGCGTGATCATGGCGCTTACGTTCAGGACTACTTCACGCCGGCGCCGTGGATCTCGCTGTTGCTCGGCCTGCGAGGGGAGCGGGTGTATTCGGCCTCGGTCTTCGGCGCGCGCTCGGCGAACACCGGCGATATCGATGTCGTCTCGCCACACGCGGGCCTCGTGCTTCGGCCCGGTCCGCGAACCTCGCTCTGGGTGAACTACGCCGAGGCATTCGAGCCTAACCTGCTCGTCACCGAAACTCAGACGGCGCTGGATACGCCGCGACAGTCGTGGCAAATCGAGCTCGGCGTCAAATCGCAAGCGGCGGACGATCGCTTGAGCGTTTCACTGGCGCTGTTCGATATCGAAAGCCGGCACATCGCAGTGGGCAGCGATGCGGTGGACTCCGCGGATTTTCGCGCTCGCGGCGTGGAAATCACACTCGCCGGTCAGCCGTGGCGAGGCGCCAACGTCATCGCAGGCTATTCCCGCTCGGACATGGACATTCTGTACGGCAGCCTGCGCGGTCGCCGTCCGCAGAATACCGCCGACTATACGTTCAATTTCTGGGCGAGCTACGAGCCTCACGACGGTCGCTGGCATGGACTCGGCGTCGGCGCCGGCGTGTTCTGTTCCGGCGATCGCTACGGCAACAACGCCAACACCTGGTCGCTGGGCGCGTACACCCTGGTGAATGCGAGCCTTTGGTACAACCTGCCGCTGCGACGCCCGTCGGGGGCGCAGCTCGGGCAGGCGCGGCTGCAGCTGGCCGTCAAGAACCTGTTCGATGAACATTACTTTCCCTCCAGCGGCGGCGATCTGCGCGTCGAAGTGGGCCGGCCCCGCAGCGTGCTCGGCAGCGTCACATTGACCTTCTGACATTCTCTTCCTGAAACGAACGACGCCGGGATCTCTGAACCCGAGCGGCGAGGTTCAGCTCTCGCCGGCTCGTTCGTTAATTGCGTGGATGCTCATAACAAACTGGCACTTCGGGAGAGGCAATGTATCCACGCACACGTACCATGACGGCTGCGGCCGTGCTCGCCGCACTCATGCCTGCATCGGACGGCATGGCGGCTGAGAAGGCCGCGGCGGACGACGACACACTTCAGGAGGTCGTGGTCTTCGGCACGAGGCAGGATCGGTATGCCGCGCGCACCGCGACCATCGGCAGAATCGAACAGGACCTGCTCACCACGCCGCGCAGCCTGCAGGTGATTCCGGAGCAGGTGCTGCTCGATCAGCAGGTGTCGAGTCTCGGCGAGGCGTTACGCAACGTCGCCGGTCTCACCGAAGGCGATGGCTTTGGCGGCACGCTCACCGACTTTCTGATTCGCGGCTTTCGGCGCGACTCGATCTTTCGCAACGGCATGCGGTTGAGCGCGGTCACCAGCAATCAACCGCCGACCCAGAACATCGAAGCGCTGGAGATCATCAAAGGTCCGGCCTCGGTGCTGTTCGGCCAGATCGAGCCCGGCGGGCTGGTCAACATCAACACCAAGAAGCCGAGCTACCAGCGGCGCGGTTACGCGCAGCTGGTGTTCGATGAGTACGGTAAGAAACTCGGTACGATCGATCTCACCGGTCCGGTGAACGACGCACAGACGGTGGCGTTTCGCTTGAATGGCTCGCTGGAGCGCACCGACACGTTCCGCGATTTCTATGAGATCGAGCGCGAGTTCATCTCCCCGTCGCTGCGCTGGGATCTCACCGAGCGCACCGCGTTGCTGCTCACCTACGAGTACTTCACGGACCATCGTCCCGTGGATCGCGGATTCGTGAGTCTTCCGGACGGCCGCGGCGGGCGCTACATTCCGGGCAATATTCCGCTGAGTCGCCGCTTCGGTGAGCGGTTCGAGGAGCGCGATTCCAAGGTGCATCTGGTGGAAAGCCGCCTGCAGCACCAGTTCAGCGACAACTGGCGCGGCAGTGTGAATCTGCTCTACCGCAGCGAAGATGAATTCGATGTCCAGGTGCGGCCGGTCAGCGTCAATGCCGCCGGCAATCTGACTCGACAGCTCGATGCCACGCTGGATCGCGAAGTGCTCTCATACAACGCCAACGCGCAGCTCGAGGGCACCTTCGCCACCGGCCCGATCGAGCATCGCCTCGCGGTCGGCTCGGACTTCCGCGACGAGGATATCGATCGACGTTTCTTCACGGGCTCGAGCGCCGGCGGGTTCAACATCTTCAATCCCGTCTATGGGCTGATCTCGCGCAATCTCACCGGCGCCGGCGATCCGCGCCGCGAGGACAGTTCATCCTTTGGCGTGTACCTGCAGGATCAGGTCAGCCTGGTGGACAATCTCACGTTGCTGCTGGGTGGGCGCTACGATGAGACACGGGGCGTGAATCTGGCCGCGGGCACGCTGACCAGGCTCGACAAGAAGACTGAGTTCACGCCGCAGACCGGTTTGTTGTATCAACCGACGGCGACCACCTCGCTCTATGTGAGCTACAGCGAAGGCTTCAATCCGGTGTCACAGGTGGATCCGACGACGGGACGAACGTTCGCGCCGGAATCCTCGACCCAGTACGAGCTCGGCGCGAAAGGGGAGTTCCTCGAGCGTCGCTTGATTCTCACCGCATCGGTCTATGAGTTGGAGAAGGACAACATCGCCGAGCTCAATGGCACCGGCGTGCTCGACCTCGTGGGCAAAGTGCGCTCGCGCGGCGCGGAGCTCTCGGCCACCGGCGAACCGCTGCCGGGCTTGAATTTCGTTGGCTCCTACGCCTACACCGATAGCGAAATCCTCGGCGACTTCAACGCCTTCAAAGGCAATGCGCTGCCGGGCGTCGCCGAACACACCGTGCGTTTGTGGGCCAGCTACGAAGTACGCGACGGCAAGCTCGCTGGCCTCGGCGCGGGCGCGGGTGTCGATTACACTTCCGACCGTTTCGGCGATACCAGCAACACCTGGTCGCTCGGAGATTACACCGTCGTCGACCTGAGCCTGTGGTACTACCTCAAGAACGCATCGTTCGGAGTGCCAGGGGATTCGCAGCTGCGCTTCGGCTTGAACGTCAAGAACGTGCTCGATGAGCGCTATTTCCCCGCGGCTGGCAACACCACGCGAATCACGGTCGGACAGCCACGCACCATCATTGGCTCAGTGGCGCTCGATTTCTGACGGGCTGCCGCGGCCCTCCGAGGAGACAAAAGAAATCCCCATTCAATAGTCAGACACGCGACGGAGCGAAATACCTCAGCGGGCGGCGCCATTGAACCAGCAATGGCGTCGTTATTCTTCAGATGGGGCCGTGTGGGTTGACTCCGCAGGCCGCCGTGTCATCGTACTGTGATGAGGCATCTGCCGCGCTATTTCTCTCGCCTGCAACGGCTGCTGCTGCGCCGGGGTCGAACCCATGCTGAGTCGGAGGACCTGATTCAGGAGGCGTTCCTGAGGATGCAGGAATATTGTGAGAAGGGTGGGGACGTGCGCAGGCCGGAGGGGTTCCTGGTTCGTACGGTGCTGCGCCTGGCCGCCAACGCGAGACGCGATGCGCATCCTGAGCTGTATTGCGAGGAGGCGGTCGAGAGCTTCACGGACATTCTCGATACGCGTCCGCTGCCCGAGGAAATGCTCGCCGCCGAGGAATGCCTGAAGAGAATGCGCGACGCGCTCGACGCCGTGAATCCGCGCACCCGGGAGATCTTTTTCATGCAGCGGCTCGATGGCTTGAGCTACGCCCAGATCGCGCGGCAGATGGGCATCAGCATCAGTGCCGTCGAGAAGCACATGGCCAGCGCGCTCGCGGTCCTGTCGGGCGTCAACGAGCTGCCATGAGCACGCACGAGTTGAAAGCCTCACCGATGCCATCCGCGAGCGTCCGGGCGCAGGCTGCGGCGTGGGTTGCGCGGCTGCATGGACCGAACCGAACGCAGGAAGTGGAAGCAGGCCTGCGTCGCTGGCTCGCCGAATCTGCGGAGCATGCGGCTGCCTTCGAGCTTCTCACGGATACCTGGGAGAAATCCGCGAGACTCAACCGCAGGCCGATGGAGCATACGCCGAGGCGGGGGCTCGCGGGATTCACCATCAGCGTTTCCAAAGCGGCGCTTGCGGCGGCCGTCGTTGCGGCGATCACCGTGATCGGCACCGTGTTGTATCTGCGTACCGATGCGGTCGTGACTGCGGTGGGTGAGCAACGCACGCTGGCTCTCGAGGACGGCACGCGGATGTATCTGAACACCAATACACGTGCAGTCGTTCGCTACACGCCCGAGCAGCGCGAAATTGAGCTCCAGCAGGGCGAGGCCTTGTTCGAGGTGGCGAAGAATCCGCGGTGGCCCTTCATCGTCAGGAGTGGCGATCGGCAGGTGAGGGCGCTCGGCACCGTGTTCCTGGTCAGACGCGAGGATCGCAATCTCGCCGTGACGCTGGTGGAGGGCAAAGTGGCCGTCTCGTCTGTGAATGCTCGCGCCGCCGACGCGCCGGCACGCACGACCGAGCGAGTCGAGCCGCCGGCGAGCGCCGGTGAGGTGGTGATGCTCGCGCCCGGCCAGCGTCTCACGTTCGCGACCAGTGAACCCGCCACCATCGATCGCCCCCGGCTGGATCGCGTGACCGCGTGGCAGCGCGGGCAAGTGGCATTCGATGACACGCCGCTCGTCGATGCGGTGAAGGAGATGAATCGTTACAGCGTAGCCCGGCTCATCATCGAGGATCCGAGCGTCGCGCACATTCGGATCAGCGGAATCTTTCGCGCTGGAGATTCAGCGAACTTTGCCGGGGCGCTGGCCCGAACCTATGGTCTGCATGTGGATCACGAGGATCGCGAGATCACGCTCAGCGGTCCCGGCGCGCAGAGCTCCGCCCGCTAGCACGCATCCATCCTCGCGAGCATCGGCGATGCCGAATGAGGTTTGCTGCGTTCTGCCGTGTCTAAACCGATAAGGACTTACTTCATAACAACGGCAGGGACTGCCCGGGGACACAGCATGCGCGGCACTCTGCAATTCACGTTGGCTTCGGCGTTGTCGACGACGCTCATTTGTATGGCGTCGCTCGCGCAGGCGGAGGCGAGGCTGCGATTCGATCTGCCGAGTCAGCCACTGGCGGATTCGCTGCGATCGGTGGGCAGCCAGGCGAACCTCAATATCCTGTTCGATCCGCCATTGATTTCAGGACGCGTGGCGCCGCCCATCGATGAGGTGATGACGGCGGATGAGGCACTGACACGGTTGCTTCGAGGCACCGGCATCAAACACGAATTCCTGAACGAAGCCACCGTCGTGCTCGCGCCGACCGCCGCGTCGAGAGATCCATCCAGGCAGAAGCAGGACCCGCCAAAGAGCGGCGCGCCCGCGGTCACCGCGACGGGGCAGGGCGACCGGTTGCGGATCGCTCAGGTCGAACAGGCTCGCGATGCTGCGGAACATCGGGCGAGGGCACAAGGAGCGCTCGCGCAGGAGGCTGCCGGTCTCGAAGAGATCGTGGTGACGGCTCAGAAGCGCGCGGAGCGTCTGCAGGAGGTGCCAGCATCGGTCACGGCCATCAAAGGCGAGGCGTTGTCCGAACTCGGGCTGAGTCAGCTCGCCGACTATGCGCAGTACGCCCCTGGCCTCGCCGTTCAAGGCGGCGGGTCGCCCGGGCAGGCCTCCGTCACTCTGCGCGGCATCGCCGCCGTCGGCCCCGGCTCTGTCATCGGCTATTACATCGACGACACGCCGCTGGGTGCGAGCGGTAACTATGCCGTCGCCACGCTCTTCGCGCTGGACCTCATGCCGTACGACCTGGATCGCCTGGAAGTGCTGCGCGGTCCGCAAGGCACGCTCTATGGCGCGGGCGCCATGGGCGGCTTGCTCAAGTATGTATTGAAGCAGGCAGACCCGACGGCCTTCAGCGCGCAATTCGGTGGCGAAGCCAGCAGCGCCGACCATGGCGGGCGAATCGGCTACGCAGGACGTGCCGCCGTCAATGTTCCCCTCATCGCAGATCAGCTGGCGCTGCGCGCGAGTCTCTACGACAAGCACTACCAGGGCTATACGGACAACGTTTTTCTCGGTGCTGCCAATTCGAACACGGGACGTCAGTATGGGGGCCGGCTCGCTTTGACGTGGGAGCCGCTCGCGAGCGTGCGTGTGAATCTGGGCGGCATCTGGAACCGCATTGCCTCCGATGACAACGCTGCGGTGACATTGGATCAGTTGAGCACTTATACCGATGACGCCGTCGAGCTGCTTCGTGGCGAGCCGACACTCGGGGAGATGGCGGGAGCCAACGCGTTTCTGCAACCGTTCTCGAAGAACGTCGACTATTACTCCGCGACGGTGGTTTGGGATGCCCCACGAGAGCTCACCGTCACCTCCGCGACGAGTTGGTCGCGCGCCATCACGCATCGGCTGCAGGACACGACCAGCAGCTACGGACTGGTGCCTGTCCTGGCGGATCTGCCGCCGGGATATAGCGACTATCGGGTCGATCTGGATCTGAAGAAGCTCACTCAGGAGCTGCGCATCGCCTCCGCCTCGGGCAAGCGCATCGAATGGCTGGCCGGCGTTTTCTATACCGATGAGACCAGCACCAACCAGCAGCGGGCCAGGATCTTCGACACCGACTATCGTGAGTTGACCGAGCCACCGCTGAGCCCCGTCCTCGTGGGCTCGCTGCCATCGACGTTCGAGGAATACGCGGGCTTCGGCAGCGTGACCGTCAACCTCACTGAAGTGCTCGATGTCACCGGCGGCGTTCGCTACGCGCACAACGAACAGAAGTTCACTCAGCAGCTCGGCGGGCTGGTGCTTGGCAATGCTCCACCCGTATCGGATACCGCATCGGAGAGTGTCACGACCTGGTCGATCTCCAGCCGGTTTCGATTCAGCGACGACGCCATGCTCTATGCCAAGGTCGCGACGGGCTATCGCCCCGGTGGCCCGAACGTGGCTCTGGCGGGCGCCGTGCCGAGCGTCGATTCCGACACGCTGATCAGTTACGAGCTCGGCCTGAAATCGACCTTCCTCGACGGCCGGGCGTTGCTCAATGTCAGTGTGTTCGATATCGACTGGCGGGACATCCAGCAGGCGATCGTGAACGAGGCCTGCAGCTGTGCGTTCCTCGCCAACGCCGGCGATGCTTATAGCCGGGGTGTCGAGCTGGAGGGATCGTTCCGACCCGTCGCCGGACTCACGCTCGGTTACAACGCCGCTTACACACGGGCGCGTCTGACTGAGTTGTTGCCCGATGTGCCGGGCGGGCTGCTCACCGGCCAGCAACTGCCTGGCGTGCCCGAGTGGTCGGGCGCCCTCAACGCCGATTACACCTGGCCGCTTGGCGATCGGCTGAGCGCTCGTATCGGTGCAGGTGTCCGCTATGTCGGTGAGAAGAACGTCGTGACGCTCTCCACCGACGGTCCGAACACGCGCGATCCTGCTTACACCCTGGGCGATGTCCGTGCCGGCGTGTCGAGCGGGCAGTGGACGGTGAATCTGTTCGTCCGCAATGTGACCGACAAGCGCGCCTACCTGTCGCAGTCGGCGCTGCAGAGTGCGCTCGATCCGAGTCTGATTTTCGGGATCCAGTCCTTACCCCTGGAGCCTCGCGTCACCGGCCTGTCCTTCGACGTGAGCTTCTGAATTCGAATAGCGGCGGAAGTCCAGCATGCGTCATTGGTTGAAGCGTTCAGGTCTCGGGATCGTCGTTCTCATCGTTCTGCTGCTGGTGACGGGCACCGGTTATGAGGCGTATGCGCGGCATCGCGCCCGCGCTGAATTCCCGCCGCGCGGCGCGATGGTCGAGATCGGCGATCGGCGGATTCATCTGGATTGTCGCGGCGAGGGCGCGCCGACCGTCGTATTCGAGGCCGGTCTCGATACCAACGGCTCATTGGCCTGGAGTGCCGTGCACGACTCGGTCGCCTCGCTGACGCGTGCCTGCGCCTATGATCGCGCGGGCATCATGTGGAGCGAACCGAAGGACGAGCCACAGCACGCGGATGTCATCGCCGAGGACCTGCATGCCACGCTCGCAGCGAGCGGCGAGCAAGGGCCGTATGTTCTCGTGGCGCACTCGCTCGGCGCCGTCTACGTTCTGGACTACACCAGAAAGTTTGGCGAGCAGGTTGCCGGCCTGGTGCTGGTGGATGGATCGCATCCGGATCAGAACCGCGAGCTCAGGGCGGCGGGATTGACTCAGCTGACGCAGGTTGCGCCGCCCGTCGTCGTACTGCTATCCAAACTGACCTGGACCGGCTGGACCCACCTGCTCGGTGAGGAGCCCGGCGTAGCAAACATTCCTGCGCAGACCGCTGCGATGTCGAAGGCCTACGCGAGCCAGTCGATGCGCGCGGCGATGAGTGAGGCGGCCGGCATGGAGCGCACGCTGAATGACGTGGGCACGTTTCGCGCCTTGGGCGCGCGCCCCCTCGTCGTGCTGACGGCGATGCGGCCGCTGCCGGATGCCGTACTCGGCGCGCTCGGAATGACGCGAGCCGATGCGCTGAAAATGCAAGCGATCTGGAAACGTCTGCATGACGATCAGGCCGGCTGGTCGAGTCAGGGCCGCCAGCAGCTGCTGTTCGATTCCGGGCACTACATTCAATTTGATCGGGCGGATGCGGTCATCAGTGCCGTGGATGAGGTGGTGCGCCAGGTGCGCGCGCAGTCGCACGCGCAGTGACCCCTTCAAAATCTCTTATGAGCCACATTAGGGATATTAGTGACGCTCGCAGGTGCGCTGCCTAGAATCGAGCCTGGGACGCAAGCCACGCGGCTTCGCGCTCGATGACAAAAAGGAAGCGCCGAATGATCACCTGGTTGCGTCGACTGCTGTGCGTGGTTCCGTTGATCGCGACGACGGTCGCCGCTCAGGACGGCGGGCCGCAGGCCCGGCCCATCTACAACCGCGATCAGTGGCTGCCGCACTCGGTGCCGACGTCCGATGACGGACTGCGCATTCCGGTGCCGGCCGACTTCAACGCCCCCAAGGGCTCGTTTGTCCTGGTAGGCGGCCGGCTGTTCGATGGCACCGGCGCACCGGCGCGACCGGCGACGATCGTGGTCCAGGGCAAGTCGATCACGGCGATCCTGAATCCCGGTGAGCGCAACTGGCCGGCGGATGCGGTCGTCTATGACGTGACCGGCAAGACCGTGATGCCAGGTCTCATCGACCTGCACACGCATCTGACCTATGTCGACGCGGCCGACATGACCATCTACACGAACGGCAACACCAGCGGCGCCGAATCCGTGATGCGCGGCTTACGACGCATGGCCATTCATCTGCAGGCCGGTGTCACGAGCGTGCGTGATGTCGCCTCTCACGGCGATTCGCCGTTCATTCTCAAGCGATTGCAGGCCTCGGGTGAAATCCAGGGCCCGCGCATCTTCACGGCCGGCCAGTTGATCACGGGAACCGGTGGGCACGGCGCGTTGCACGCGGTGACCGCGGCCTATCCGGAAGTGCCCAACGGCAATCCCAATTCGATGGTGCGGGTTGCCTCCGGTCCCGATCAGTGGCGCGAGGCGGTGCGGATCCAGTTCGCGAAGGGCGCGGATCTGATCAAGCTCGCGAGCGAATATTCCCAGGACGAGGTCAACGCTGCGGTCGATGAGGCACATTCGCTCGGGCTGCCGGTGACCGTCGATGCGGAGACCCAATATATCGACATGGCGATCAAGGCGGGCGTCGACTCGGTCGAACACCCGCTGCCGCGCAGTGACAAGGCCATCGCGCTCATGGCCAAGCGCGGCATCGCCTCGGTGCCGACGCTCGTCACCTATCGCATCATTCAACGAAACAGCGGCGGCTATTTCGGCTCCACCTCGCGGCGCTTCGAGCTCAACGAAGACACCATCGTGGAGATGGCGAGAAAGCTGCGTCGCGCGGGCGTGAAGATGGGCATCGGCCTCGATCTCATCGTCAATGGTCCCGACTACATGCCCGGCGCCTATATCGATGAGCTCGAGTCGTTCACGCAGGTCGGGTTCACCAGGACCGAAGCACTGGTCGCGGCCACCCGGACCAGCGCCGAGATTCTGCACATGGCCGATCGGCTGGGCACGATCGAGACCGGCAAGCTCGCCGACATCATCGTGATTGAAGGCAATCCCGATGAGGATTTCAGTGCGCTTCGCAAGGTGCGCACGGCCTTCGTCAATGGACGACTGATGTTGCAGGAAGGCCGCCTCTACAAGCCGGCCCACGAAGAGGTGCCGCTGCCGGTACGGAAGTGATTTCTGGGCGCACTGGCGCGTCGATGCGGCGTGCCTATCTAAAGTAAGACGATTGGCGGGCGCATACACGGTATGGCCCCGTAAAGAAAGTTCCGACCTCCTTCTCCGGGTCGGCGCCCCGGTGTACTGTCTGCCGATGGTCGAGGGCGTGAATGAGTGGTTCGTGCGAGAGATTCTGTGCCACGAGGCGGCGCTGCGCCGTTACGTGCTTAGAGCCTGGCCCAACCCGAGCGACGTGCCCGACATCTGCCACGACGTTTACGTGCGGATATATGAGTCGGCCGCGGGGGCGCTGCCGCAGTCGCCGCGATCGTTTCTGTTCACCACGGCCCGTCACCTGATGATCGATCGTGCCCGGCGCAGCCGGATCGTATCCATCGAGCTGATCGAGGACCTGGATGCATTGAATGTGCTGATCGATCCGCTGTCGCCGGAACGACGCCTCACCGCCCGACAACAGCTCCAGCATCTTTCCGTGGCGTTGAACGGGCTGCCACGACAATGCCGGGAAGTCCTCTGGCTGCAGCGGGTCGAAGGGTTGTCGCAGCAGGAAATCGGCTCGCGGCTCGACATTGCGGTGGCCACCGTGCAGAAGCATGCTTTGAAGGGCATTCGACGGCTGGCCGAGCTGTTCTATGGCGGAGCGCAGACCGGGCCGGGCGAGCAGCAGCGCAACGTGACGAGTGAGTCAGCTCATGGAAAGTAGAGAACAGCTGGAAAATGCGGCTGCCGGGTGGCTCTTCAAGCGCGATGCCGGTGACTGGACCGAGTCGGACCAGCAGGCGTTGTCGGCCTGGCTGGAAATCTCGAGCGCTCGCCGTGTGGTGTTCCTGAGACTCGAGCACGCATGGCGCGAGGCGGCCCGGTTGAAGGCGCTGAATGCAGGTGCGATGACCGGTCAACCGTCATGGACGGGCCCCGCCGCCGATGCGGCGCCAGTGGTGCAGCCCAGGCGCGGCGGCCTTTGGCGGGGCGCGCTGGCGGCGAGCGTGGTGCTGGCGATAGTCGCGGCCACCTGGGCGTTGCTGCCACAACGATCCACCTATCGAACGGAAGTTGGCGGCATGCGGCTGGTTTCCCTGGCCGACGGATCGCGCATCACGCTCAACACCGACAGCGAGGTGCAGGTCGCATTCGAGGAACGCGAACGGCGTATTCAACTACGGCGTGGCGAAGTGTTCGTCGAGGTCGCGAAAGATCCCAGCCGGCCGTTCGTGGTGATCGTGGGTGAGCGGCGGGTGGTCGCGGTGGGAACGCGCTTTTCGGTGCGGCGGGAGAACCAGGACATTCGTGTGGTCGTCAGCGAAGGGCTGGTGCGCATGGAGTCGCAGTCCCCGGCCGGCGCGCTCGGGCCGCCGGCGTCACTGCTCGGTGCTGGCAGCATCGCCAGTGGCGATCGTCAAGGCGTGCTGGTGCAGAAGAAGTCGTTGAACGACGTCACTCAGTATCTGAGCTGGCGTGCTGGATTCCTGATGTTCCAGAGCACGTCGCTGGCCGACGCGGCGGCGGAATTCAATCGTTACAACGACGACAAGATCGTCATCGAGAGCGCCGGGCTCGCCGGCTTGAAGATCGACGGCAACTTTCGCTCCAACAACGTCGACGCCTTCATCAGGCTGCTCGGCAAGAACTTTCCAGTGGTCATCGAGCGGCGTGGACACACCATCCACGTGCTGGATCCCTAGTCGGAAACTTCGTGCCGACCGATACCGTGTTTGTTCCGGCCGCTCGTCTTAATTGATGAGAGGCCGTTACAAGAGCCGCTATCGGGGAGCGCACATGCAGAGTTTCCAGTCGGGTCGGACGATGCTCGTTGGTTTGATTTGTTCCGCGGCGCTCGCCGCTGGCGCGAGCGAATTGGAGCGTCGCTCCATCGACGTTCCCGCGGGCGATCTGGCGGTGGCGTTGCGAACGTTGGCGGAGCAAAGTGGCGTCGAGTTCTTTTATCCGACGGACCTGGTGAAGGGGCTGCACACCGAGGGCGTCAGCGGGGAGCTCACCCCACAAGAGGCCGTGGCGAGGCTGCTACGAGGTACGCCGCTGGTCTTTCGTGAAGATGAAACGTCGGGCGCGCTATTGATCACGACTGCCGCGAAGGCGGACTCGCAGCGAACCAGCCAGAACGGTTACCGCAGATCGTCGTATGTCGCGCTCGGCTCGGAGAGCGACACCCAGAGCGACAAGGCCGCGCGAGCGCTGGCTGAGGCGAGTCTGGAAACCGTCGTCGTCACCAGCGAGAAACTTCCCGAAGAATACGGCGGCGGACAGGTAGCACGAGGCAGCCGGTTGGGACTGCTGGGCAACCGCGACATCATGGACACCCCGTTGAGCACGACGGGCTTCACGTCCAGCTTTATCCAGGATGTGGGCGCCCGCGGCCTGGTGCAAGTGATTACTTCGGACGCCTCCGTGCGGGCCGCAGGCTCAGAGTCACAAACCTATGACGTGTTCGATATTCGCGGCTTCACCGTAGGCACCGAGGACGTTGCGTTCGATGGCCTGTACGGCGTGGCGCCGTGGGATCAGGTGGCTGTCGAGACGGTCGAGCGCGTGGAGTTGATCAAGGGGCCGAGCACGCTGCTCGGCGGCATGTCACCGGTGGGATCCATCGGCGGTTCGATCAACCTCGCGCCGAAGCGAGCAGACGTCGAGCCGTTGCTGGCGCTGACGACGATGTTTGTTTCGGATGCGCAGGTCGGCGCGCACGTCGATGCCGGCCGTCGCTTCGGCGACGAGCAGCAGCTCGGCGTTCGCGTCAATGGCGTGTATCGGGACGGCGACGGCGCTTTGCAGGGCTTGTCGAAGGAGGCGGAGGACGCCGCCATTGGCATCGATTTCAATCAGGGCGGTCTGCAAGTGACGGCTGACTTTGGATATCAGCATCGCGACTATCGCGGCGTGGATGGCGACAGTTATCTCGGTGAGTCGCTGACCACGCCGCCTCGCGCGCCCCCGGCGGGCAAGCGTTTCCTGCAGCCCTGGCTCGGTCTGCAGGAGCATTCGGTGTATGGCGTGGCACGCGCCGAATATCAGTTCGGCAGCAATGTCTTTGGTTACATCGCCACCGGCTTCGGCCGGACGGAAGGATCGTATGTATTGAGTTACGGCACTTCGTTGAACAGCGCCGGCGACTTCGACGAGAACTTCTGGGGCAAGGCATTCAAGGTGGCCGGGGCGTCGAGCGAGGCGGGGCTGCGTTTTTCGTTCGACACCGGGCGGGTCGGCCATCAGCTCGCGCTCGCCGCGACTCGCACCGAGGTGAAACGCGACGAGCTCAGTTTCTATGACGGCAGCATCGATGGCTCGGCGATGGTGCCGACCAATCCATCGAACATCTATACGCCGAACTTCATTCCGGCGCCGGACCTGCAGGGCTTCCCGCGGCCGCCGAAAATTCTGGACACGACGCTCACCGGCGTCTCGCTGGCGGATACGTTGTCGATGCTGGACGGCAAAGTCCAACTGACGCTCGGCGCACGTCTGCAACAGGTGAAGAACGACGAGTTCGACCCCGGCACCGGCGCGCAGATCAGCGCCTACGACGAGCAGGCGTTGAGTCCGTCGGCCGGCGTGGTGTTCCGTCCGATCAAGGCGGTGTCGATCTATGCGAACTATATGGAAGGGCTGGCGCGCGGGCCGACGGCGCAGGCACCGGCGCTGAATGCCGGGCAGGTCTTCGCGCCGTATCGATCCAAGCAGATCGAGGCGGGCGTGAAGCTGGATCGCGGCAGCTTCGGCGCGACCTTCGCTGTGTTCCAGATCGCTCGCCCGCAGGGGCTCATCGATCAGCAGACCATGATTTACAGCCTCGATGGCGAGCAGCGCAATCGCGGCCTGGAGATCGGCATCTTCGGTGAGCCGCAGCCCGGCGTTCGCCTGCTGGGCGGCGTCATGTTGCTCGATGCCGAGTTGACCAAGACCGAAGATCCCGCCAACTCCGGCCGGCGCGCGGACGGTGTTTCCAAGGTGAATGTGACTTTGGGCGGGGACTGGAGCCTGTCCTTCCTGCCGGGGCTGGCGCTGAGCGCGCGAGGCACCTATGCGAGTCCGTTCTATATGTCGGGCTCCGTGTACCTGGGCAACGTCGAGGCGCCGAGCTGGACGAGGTTCGATCTCGGTGCCAGCTACGCCTTCAACGCCTTTGAGCGCCCGGTCACGATGCGCCTGAATGTCGAGAATGTTTTCGACGAGGCCTACTGGTCGAGCCAGTACTTCTACCGCGGCAATCCACGCACGGTGGTGGCCTCCGCGACGGTCAAGTTCTAACAACCGCTGCATCTCACCTCCTGCACGGTACCGGGCCTCACCGAGGCCCGGAACGCCGGCTCTCGCGCTCGAGAAGCATCCATGAGAAGTGCCGCTCTACTTTCGCTACTGCTGGCCTGCATCGACGCGAGTGCCGCCGTGCTGACGCCGGCGCTCTCACTCGAGCTGCGAACCGTGGCGGATGCGGCGCTGTCGCCCTCGGGAGCGGAGGTCGCCTATCGGCTGGAGAACCATTCATCGGACGATGGCCGGAGCGTCCAACTCGGCAGCCTCTGGCTGATCGATAGCAACGGCGGCGCGCCCGTCGAATGGGCGGACGGCGGCGTCAGTCCGGCGATGCCGAGATGGTCGCCGGACGGCCGGACGCTGGCCTGGCTCGCCCGCCCAGAGTCCGGGGCCGCAAGACAGATATACATCCGCAGCAAACATTCCGGCGGATGGGGACCGATTGTCGTGCTCACTCGGGGGCAGGGAGGCGCGAACGATCTGCAGTGGTCTCCCGATGGGCGGCGGATCGCCTTCCTGGCGAGCGATGAAGAGAGCGAAGCGCAGCGGCGCGCGCGAGAGGACGGCCGCGATTGGGTGGTGGTCGATGCGCCGTCGGCACGCGCCAGGCTGCGCGTCGTGGCCGTCGAATCCGGTGATGTAACCACGATCACTCCGACGGATCTGAACATCTGGAATTTTGCCTGGTCGCCCGCGGGCGATGCGTTTGCACTCGTCGCCTCGACCGGCACCACCGACGATGACCGTTGCCTGCATTCGCTGCCTTATGTGATCGACGCCGTGGGCGGCACACCCAAAGCACTCGCAAGGACGCAGGGAATGATGGGATCGGTCGGTTGGACCTCCGATGGGCGGAACGTGACCTGGCTCGGTTCGATCGATGTCACGGATCCTCGCGACGGCAGCTTGTTTCTGGCCGCGGTCGATGGCGCATCGGCGCCGAAGAATCTGACGCAGGGCTATGCCGGCACGGTGATCGATGTGGTGCCGATTCCGGGCCGGCCCGGCACGTTGGCGCTGATCGCGGAGGAGGGCGTGCAGAGCGCGATGCGGCTGCTCGATCTGAGGTCCGGGAGCATGCAGCCGGTGGTGGCTGCACCGCAGATCCTTCGCGGCCGACTCACTTTCAGCAACAACGCCGCAACCTTCGCGGTCGTTGCCAGCTCGCCCACGCATCCGGAGGAAATATTCATCGGCCGTCTCGATGGCCGCGGCGGGCTGAAACGACTGACGTATTCCAATCCGCCGCTCGGCGGTCTCACGCTCGGTGCGCAGGAATCGACGCGCTGGCGTAGCAAAGACGGCACGCTCATCGAGGGTGTGATCGTCAAGCCGGTGGGCTTCAAACCCGGCGTGCGCTATCCGACGATCCTTCATGTGCACGGCGGCTCGGAGATGAGTGCGCAGAACGGCTGGAATGGCTTCGGTCAGCAGGAAGCCACCAACGTGGGGCAACTGCTGGCCGCGCGCGGCTACCTGGTTCTGTATCCGAACTACCGGGGCAGCAGCGGCCGGGGCACCGATTTCATTCGCGGCAATCGTCGCGATCTCATGGGACGCGAGTGGGAAGACATCGAGTCGGGGCTCGATCATCTCATCGCTCTCGGCCTCGCGGATGCGCAGCGTGCCGGCATCTACGGCATGAGCTGGGGCGGCTACGCGGCCGCCTGGGGCGCGACCTGGGGAAGTCATCGCTTCAAGGCGGCCGTGGCCGCCAGCGGCATCTACAACTGGATCAGCGAAGCGGGCTCCAGCGACACCCGAATGCACGAGCAGCTGTCGCATTGGGACGCGCCGCTCTACGAAAACTTCGATCTGTATCTGAATCGTTCTCCGCTCTACCAGATTCGCAAGGCGCGCACGCCGGTGTTGCTGTTGCACGGTGAGCGCGATGTTTCCTGTCCGGTGACCCAGGCGCTGGAGTTTCATGCCGCGTTGAAGTGGGCCGGCGTGCCCGTGGAACTGGTGATCTACCCGCGCCAGGGGCATTACATCACGCAGCGAGCGCATCAGCTGGATTTCATGGAGCGCAGCGTTGCCTGGTTCGATCGCTATCTGAGTGCCGAGCACGGAGTGACCCAATGAGCCGAGGGTGGACGATACTACTGAGCGTCGTGGCACTCTCGTTCGCGACCCCGAATGCGCACGCACGGCCGCTCGCCATTGACGATCTGAACCACTACGGACGAGTTGCGGACGCTCAGATCTCTCCCGATGGCACGTCCGTGCTCTACACGGTCACGATTCCGGACCTGACTGTGGATGCGCGACGGAGCAGCGTGTGGCGCGTGAGCTGGAGCGGTGGTGCCGCCGAGCAGCTGACCTGCGCGGGCGCATCTTCGCCTCGCTGGAGTCCGGATGGACGATGGATCAGTTTCCTGCAGGCGGATGCAACCACCGGCGATGCGCAGCTGTGGCTGCTGGATCGGCAGCACGCCGGCGAAGCTCGTCGCATCACCGATCTCCCCGGGGGAATCTCCGGCTATGCGTGGGCGCCGGATGGCAAACGCGTGGCGTTGGAGTATCAGCCGCCGGCGCCGAAGCAGCTCATGCCCTGGGTCATCGACCGCTATCGATTCAAGACCGATGCCGGCGATGGGTATCTCCACAACGCCGTCAATCCGACGCGAATCTATATATACGACCTCCAGACGGGGGCAGCAGCGGCGCTGACCCGCGGCGGCGAGTTCGAAGAGTCCGAACCGGCCTGGTCGCCGGATGGCGCCAAGATTGCTTTCTTCAGCAATCGCGACGCCGATGCAGATCGATCCGACTACACGGATCTCTATGTAGCTGACGCTCAGCCGGGTTCGTTGCCGACGCGCCGCGCCGAGTTTCCCGGCACGGACGAGGGACCGATCGCCTGGAGCGCGGATGGTCGCGATCTCGTGTTCCGGCGCGGTGGCGAGCCACAGTACGGCCTGTTCGATCAGCTGCAACTGGCGGTAGCTTCGGCAACCGATGGTGCGGTGACGTTGCCGCTGTCGCGGCTGGATCGTGATATCGACAACACGGCGGTCGGCAGCGACGGCCGCTCGATTTACGGCCTGATCATCGATGACAGAACGCGCTACCCGGTGCGCGTGAGTCGCGGCGACGGCGCGTGGCAACGGTTGTATGAAGGGCCGCGCAAGATTCTATCGTTCACCGAAGCGAAGGGCAGAATCGCGGTGATTGCGACGGCGGACCGTGAGCCGCCGGAAGTCTACGCACTCGAACGTGGCGTGCTGCGCGCTCTGAGTCGTCACAACGAGAGCTGGCTGCGCGAGGTCGAACTCTCCTACAGCGAGCCGATCGAGTTCGTCGCCTCGGACGGGCAGAAGATCCATGGGCTGGTGACGAAACCGGTCGGATACCGGCGCGGTGTGCGCTACCCCACGGTGCTGTGGATTCATGGCGGCCCCTATCTCCAGGACGAGCATGGGTTCAACTACGACCCCGCCTATGACGCGCGCCAGGTGCTGGCGGCGCAGGGCTATGCCGTTCTCCAAATAAACTATCGCGGCAGCCGTGGCCGCGGCATCGAGTTCGCTCATCGCACTTTCGCGCGCTGGGGCGAGCGCGACGTCGCCGACCTGCTCGAAGGCGTCGACCACGCGGTCTCGCTCGGGATTGCCGATCCGGATCGTCTGGGGGTCGGCGGCTGGAGCTTCGGCGGGATTCTGACCAACTATCTCATCGTCAGCGATCCACGCTTCAGGGCGGCCGTGAGTGGCGCGGGCTGGGGCAGCAAGATTTCACTCTACGGCACGGACCTGTACGCATACGTCAATGAGCTGGAGTTCGGCGCGCCGTGGCGCAGCCCGGAGGTCTGGATGAGGATCTCACGTCCGTTGTTTCAGGCGGACCGCGTTCGAACGCCCACGCTCTTCGTCAGCGGCGCCCGGGATTTCAACGTGCCCGTCGCGGGCAGCGAGCAGATGTATCAGGCGCTGAAGTCGTTGCGGGTGCCCACGCAGCTGGTCCTCTATCCGGGCGAGCATCACATGATCGAACGGCCGAGCTTCGAGCGCGACCTGCTGCAGCGGTATGTGAGCTGGTATGACCGCTACCTCAAAGACGGGAGGCAGTCACCGTGACATCGATGAGTTACTTCGCACCGAGCCTGCCGGACTCTCCGCTGGTGCTGATCACCGGCGGCGGTGGCGGCCTGGGGCGTGAGATCGCCACACAGTTTCTCGATCGTGGCGCGAGAGTGCATGTTTGTGACATCGATGCTGCGCGCCTCGCCGAGTTCGCCAGTGCCTGGGATCCGAGCCGGTTGAAACATTCCTGCATCGACGTCGCGGACCCGAAGGCAATGACGCGTCTGGAGCCGGAGCTGGCTGCGTGGGGAGATCCCGTTGCCGTGCTCGTGAACAACGTTGGAATCGCCGGCGCCCGAGCGTGTGTCGAGGAGCTGTCCGATGCGGACTGGTTGGAGAGCCTGCAGGCAAATTTCATGGGCGCGGCGCGTTGCGTTCGGCTCGTCGCCGGTGAGATGAAGCGTGCCCGCGCGGGACTGATCGTGAACATCTCCACGGTATCTGTTCGCACGATTCCAGTGTCGCGAGCGCCGTACCTCGTATCGAAGGCCGCACTCGAAGCGCTGTCGATGTCGCTGGCGCGGGAGCTGGGGCCGTTCGGCGTTCGCTCGAATGTCGTCCGGCCCGGCGGCATGGATAACGAGCGACTGCGTCGAGTGCTGCGAGAGGTCGCGGCCGCGCAGGGGGAGAGCTTCGAGGAAGTGCTGCGGAAGGATCTCGAATTCACGTCGATGCGCACGCTGGTGTCGATGCGCGATGTCGCGGCGATGGTCGTCTATCTGGCCGCGGACACGGCCAGACACGTCACCGGGCAGATCGTGGAGGTCGACGGCAATGTGGAATGGGAAGGTTAGATGAAACGCAACAAGAAAGTGATCCTCACCTGCGCGGTGACCGGCGGCGGCGAGTTCAATCGCAAGCATCCGGCATTTCCCGTCACGCCCGCGCAGATCGCCGATGCCGCGATCGAGGCGTGCAAGGCCGGCGCCGCGATCGCGCACATCCATGTGCGGGATCCGAAGACGGGATCGGCGAGCCGCGACCCCGCGCTCTATCGAGAGGTGGTCGACCGCATCCGGCAGTCGGGCAGCCGCATCATCATCAATCTCACCGGCGGCATGGGCGCGCATTTCATGCCCGACCCGGCTTACGAAGGGCGCGCGTTGCCGGAGAGCGATATCGCCTCGGTCGAGGAGCGGATGGAGCACATGCGCGACTGCTTGCCGGACATGGCATCGCTGGATCTCACGACCAGCAATCAGAGCGAAGGCGGCGTGGACTCCGTTTATCTGAATACCACCCGCACCTTGCGCGCGATGGCGACTCAGATGCAGCAGCTGCGGATCAAGCCGGAGCTGGAGGTGTTTGCCGCGGGCGATATCCTGTTTGGTCAGCAACTGATCAAGGAAGGCTTGATCGACGGACCGCCGTTGTTTCAATTCGTGCTGGGGGTGCTGTGGGGCGCACCCGCCGATACCGGCACCGTGCAGTACATGAAGAGTCTGTTGCCACCCGATGCGGAGTGGGGCGCGCTCGGCATCGGTCCGCTCGAGATGCCGATGGTGGCGCAGGTGGCGATGCTCGGAGGACACGTGCGGGTGGGCCTGGAGGACAACCTGTATCTGAAGCGCGGCGTGTTCGCGACCAACGGCCAATTGGTCGAGCGGGCCCGCGAGATCGTCACGCACCTGGGCTACGAGCTGGCGACGATCGATGAGGCACGCCGGATTCTGGCGCTTCGATCCGCCGGCTGATGTCGACCAGCGACAGCACCGTTCTCGATGCGTAGACGCGACTCGCTGCGTGCGCCTGGCTCTCCGGTTGCTGCGACCGGGCTCGGCCTGTTTCAGCTGTTCACCGTGCTGTTCGGCACGATCATCGGTGTCGCGTGGATCGTGGCCACGGGCCTGTGGGTGATCGAAGCCGGGCCGCTCGGCGCGCTGGTCGCATTCGGCATCGGCGCCCTGGTGATGTGGCTGATCGGGCTGTGCTTCGCGGAGATGATGACGATGTATCCCGACGCCAATGGCTCGATGGCTTATGTCTTCGAGGCGTTCGGTGAGCGTGTCTCGGCGGCGGCGGGATGGTTGCTCGTCTTCAACTACGCGGCGACTTGCGGCTGGTATTTCGTCACGCTCGCCTGGCTGATCCAGGCGCTGATTCCACAAACGCACGGCCCGGTGGCGTATGCGACCGCGATCGGTCCGGTCCGCTGGGGCGATCTGCTGATCGGAGCGACCGGTCTGATTGCGATCACGGCGGTCAACCTGCGAGGGGTCGGAGCACGCGCGCTGTTTCAGGATGGATTCGTCGTCGCGAAGATCGTCATCGGCCTGGTCCTGTTCGCCGGCGCGGCCTGCTTCGGGCGAGTGGAGCGGCTCGATCCGCTGTTCGCGACCGGCACTGCCTCCAGCGCCTGGCTGAGCATTCTGTCGGTCGCCATCGTGACGCCGTTCTTCTTCTCGGGGTTCGATGTCCTGCCGCAGGCGGTGCGAGATCGACGAGCGGGCACGCCGCTGCGCGCGATCGGCAGTGTCGTGACGATCGCCACGCTGGCGGCCTTTTTGTTTTATGGCGGCGCCATCGTATCGGCGAGTGTATCTCTGGAGCGCGCGGCGCTCGGTGAGGCGGAGCTGCCGGTGTTCGAAGCCTTTCGCGCGGGACTGCAGCAGCCATGGCTTGCCGTGCTGGTCATCGTTGCAGGAGTGAGCGGTGTACTCACCGGATGGAATGCCTGCCTGCTGTCAGGCGCTCGCATCCTCCAGGGAATGGCGCACGCTGGCGCAACGCTGCGGCTCTTCGAGGCCCCAGCGCGCGCCACGCTGTTCGTATCGCTGCTGGCGCTGTCGATGGGGGCGCTCGGACGCAAAGCGCTCGGACCGATCGTGGACATGGCGGCAATCCCGCTGCTCGCAGTGTTCTCGCTGGTGTGCGCTGGACTGATCAAACTGCGACGTGAGCAGCCGCGGATCGATCGTCCTTATCGCGTGCCGGGCGGACTCACCTTGCCGCGATTGGCCCTGGCATTGTCGATCGGCTTGCTGATCAGCTCGGTGGTGTCGGCGTTGGCCGGCGCCGGCGGCAAGCTGCAGTGGGGATGCATGGTGCTGTGGTGTCTCGGTGGTCTGCTGTTCTGGCGGCACTCCGCTGCGTATCGGGGCTCGTTGAGCGAGCAACAAAGAAAGTGTCGGGTCCTGCAAGGGGAGTCTGGCTGATGATTCCAATATCGAGCTCGCGATTTTCGTTGAGCTGGCTCGGCGTCGTGTTGTTGCTCGTTGCCGCAGTGACGCCGGCGCACAGCCGTCCGATCTCACTGCCGGATCTGGGGGCCCAGGTCGAGCTCTCGGAGGCCAGGATCTCTCCCGACGGCAAGCAGGTCGCGCTCGTGATCTCGCGACAGGATTTCGTGGACAATCGTCATCTTCGGTCGCTGCTGTTGGTGAGCATCGATACGGGGGCGTACCGGGAGCTGGCGCCCGGCCGAACGAATGTCAGCGCGCCGCGATGGTCACCGAGCGGCGATCGGCTGGCGTGGCTCGACGCAGCCAGCGACGGCGGATCACAGATATATGTGATGGCCATCGGGGCTTCGACATCCGTGGCACGCGCGATCACGGCGGCGAGCGGTGGTGTGAACGATTTTCGCTGGAGCCCGGACGGTACCTCGCTGGCGTTCCTGAGTTTGGATGAGGGCGTCGAGCGCGATGGTGAGGAGCGCCACAACAAATCGTTCGAGGCCGGCGACAGCGAATATCTGACGACGGCGGCACCGCGTCCTGCTCAGCTCTGGCTGATCGATGCCGAGGGCGGCGGCGCCAGACAGCTGACCTCGGGCGCAGCCAGCGTTACCGGCCTGCAGTGGCAGGATGGCGGCCGTTCCATCGCGTTCATCAGTCAGCCCAGCGCTCACATGGCGGTGAACCTGCGTTCATCGCTCCATGTTCTCAGCTTGAGCGACGGCAGTCAGCGAACCGTCGTGGCTGCGCCGGCGACGGGCGAAAGCGCAGTCAAGCGACTCTGGAATCCGCCGCAGGACGATACCTTGATTTGTTACGGGCGGCCGCGCGGTGCCGAGCCTGACTATCGTCCACTGGGCAAATATCTGATTGCCACGTCCGGCGGCAAGAGTCGCGACCTGGCGCCCGCGCTCGATCTCGATCTGTGGCCCGAACCGGTGTGGTTGCCCGGCAGGCGCGCAGTGCTGTCGGCCCTGCAGGAAACGCGCACGACGTTGTGGGTGCAACCGTGGGCGGGCTCGCCTCGCCAGGTCGATCTCGGCGCCATTGCGCAGGTGGACTCGCTCACTGCGAGTCGGCAGGGAATGCTGGCATTCATCGGCAGCGAGTCGCTGCGGGGGCGTGAGTTGTACTTCATGTCCTCGATCGACGCCACGCCCAGACGCGTGACGGGGTTCAACGATGCGCTCGCGGCGCTCGATCTCGGCAAGGTCGAAACGGTGCGCTGGACGCTCGAGGGGTTCGAGCAGCAGGGCGTGCTCAACTATCCGCCAGGCTTCGAGCGCGGCAAGAAATATCCGCTGGTGTTGCTCGTGCATGGCGGGCCGATGTCGGCGTCGACGGTGGCGCTGGGCGATTTCGAAGGCGCGTTTTCGCAATTGCTGGCCGCGCGCGGCTGGCTGGTGTTCCGGCCCAACTACCGAGGCAGCGCGAGCAACGGCGCGAAGTTTCAAGCGGCCATCATCAACGATCTGGGCGACGGTCCGGGGCGGGACGTCATGGCGGGCGTGACGATGCTCCAGTCACAGGGCATCGTCGACACGGCAAGGATGGCGGTGTCCGGCTGGTCCTATGGCGGCTTCATGACTGTGTGGCTGGCGGCGCATTACCCGGTCTGGCGTGCGGCGGTGGCGGGTGCGGCCGTGACCGATCTGGTCGATCAATACAACTTATCGGATGAGAATGTCTGGTTCGGTCATGGCCTGAACGGCTCGCCGTGGCTGCACGACAACGCGGCCAACTACTGGCGACAGTCGCCGCTGGCCTATGCACATCGAATCCGCTCACCGACATTGATTCTGGGAATCAGCGGCGATCCGCGCGTGACCATTTCTCAATCGTACAAGCTGTATCACGCGCTACAGGACAACGGCGTCAGGACCCAGTTCATCGTCTATCCGATCGCGGGACACTGGCCGGAGGATCCGGTGCACCAGCGGGATATCTACCGGCGCTGGAGCAACTGGATCGAGGAACGTTTTCAGGAAGCCACGCCATGAGATTTTGCTCTCGTCTGCTGCTGTCTGCGGCGCTGGCCTCGATAGTGTCGTGGACCGCGGCTGCCAGTGAGGTGCCGGCACAAGCGATGCTTGGATTTCACACCGAGGCTGCCGCGCGCCAGCGAGCGCTCGAGCAGCGCTTCGATACGCAGCTGAACGCAGCCGATCTGCGCCAATGGTTGCAACGGATGTCGGCCGAACCGAATCATGTCGGAGCGGCCCACAATCTGCAGAATGCCCGCTGGGTTCGCGATCGGTTCCAACAGTGGGGCTGGCGTGCCAGGATCGAGACATTCGACGTGCTCTATCCGACGCTGAAGGAGCACTCGCTGGCGCTGATCGCACCTCGCAAATTCGTGGCGAGCTTGCAGGAGCCGGCCGTCGCGGGCGATGCAACGTCACAGCGCACCGATACATTGCAGCCCTATGCCATCTATGGCGGCGACGGCGACGTCACCGCGCCGCTGGTCTATGTGAACTACGGAATGCCCGATGATTATCGCGAGCTGGCTCGCCGCGGTGTCGACGTCAAAGGAAAGATCGTCATCGCTCGCTACGGCGGGGGCTGGCGCGGCCTGAAACCCAAGCTCGCTTACGAGCATGGCGCGATCGGATGTTTGATTTATTCCGATCCACGAGACGACGGCTACGGGGAAGGGGATGTGTATCCCGAGGGCGCGTGGCGTCCGCAAAGCGGCGTGCAGCGTGGCTCAGTGCTGGACACGTCGCTGTATCCCGGTGATCCCTTGACGCCTGGCGTCGGTGCGACCAAGCACGCACGGCGTTTGGATGTGGCCGATGCTCGATCCGTGCTGAAGATCCCCGTCATGCCCATCTCCTATGCGGATGCGCAGCCGCTGCTCGAAGCGCTCGCGGGACCCGTGGCGCCGACGGCCTGGCGCGGCGGCTTGCCGCTGACTTATCACCTTGGTCCGGGTCCAGCGCAGGTCCATCTGAAAATCGTTTCGCAGTGGCGCTTGCAGACACTACACAACGTCATAGCAACGATCCCCGGGCGTGACAGCCCGGATCAGTGGGTGATCCGTGGCAACCATCGCGATGCATGGACCTACGGTGCGTGGGATCCGCTGTCCGGGCACGTGGCGATGATGGCGGAGGCAAAGGCCATCGGCACGTTGCTGAAACAAGGCTGGCGACCGCGGCGGACCCTGGTCTTTGCCAGTTGGGATGGCGAGGAGCCCAGCCTGCTGGGCTCCACGGAATGGGCCGAAGCCAACGCCGATGAGCTGCGACGAAAGGCGATTCTGTATCTCAACTCGGATGCCAACACGCGTGGCTTTCTCAACGCGGCGGGCAGTCATTCGCTACAAGCCCTGGTGAGCGATGTCGCGCGTGAGGTGATCGATCCGCAGACGAAAGCAAGCGTCTACGAGCGCCTGCGGGCGTCGATGAGAGTGGAGGGGCAGCGGCCCGGTGCCAGTGAGGAGAGCAAGCGCATCGCTCGGCAGGCGAAGCTCGGAGCGGATCTGCCAATTTACGCCCTCGGCGGCGGCTCGGATTTCGCGGCCTTCCTGCAGCATCTGGGAATCGCCTCGCTGAACGTCGAATACGGCGGCGAAGGCGAGCACGACGGCATCTACCATTCGAACTACGACACGTTCGAACACTATGTGAGATTTGGCGATCCCGATTTCTCCTATGGCATCGCCGAGGCACAGACCGTTGGCAGAATCGTCCTGCGAGTCGCCGAGGCCGAGATCGTTCCAGTGTCGTTCGTCGGTTTCGCGGATGCCGTTCGAGGATATCTGCAAGAGCTGCAAGCGCTGGTCAAGGACAAACGCGAGACGGCGCTCGCGTTGAACGAACTGCTGGAGGATGGATCGTTCGTGCTGGCGGCCGATCCGCTCCGGCGTGTGCTGCCACCGGAGCGTGAAGCGGAGGTTCCAGAGATCGATTTCGCCGCGCTCGATGCCGTAGTGACGCGCTTGAAAGCGAGCGCGGAGCGCTATGACGCTGCCCATCTTGCTCATGTCTCATCGGGCTCGACGCTGCCCGATGCGAGACGTCGCCAGCTCAATGCGCTGCTGCAGGGAATGGAGCAGGCGCTCACGATGCCGGGAGGATTGCCCGGCAGGGATTGGTACAAGCACGCGATCTACGCCTCCGGAGCGCTGAGCGGCTACGGCGTGAAGACGCTGCCGGCCATCCGTGAGCCGGGTGAAGCGGGGCGGTGGGATGAGGCGCAACGGCAGCTTAAGAGCACGACCGGCGTGCTGAGCGAATACTGCGATCGATTGGATCGCGCGACCACTTTGTTGAATCAGCAGCGGTGAGGGCATGAGCATGAATCATGGCAACGACGAACTTTCACGTGCGACGCTGGACCTGCCGTTTGCGGTGGCGGAGTTTCGGGCTCGATTGAGCGCCGTAAAGCAGAAGATGTCGCGTGCCGGGGTCGAAGCGCTGTTCGTGATCAGTCAGTCGAACATCAGTTATCTCACCGGCTACCAGGGCAACTCCGCTTACATTCCTCAAGGAATGCTGGTGACGCTGCAGGACGCCGAACCGATCATGATCCTGCGCGAGATGGACGTGCCGTGTGCCACGGCAACCACCTGGGTCGCCGATCGGAACATCGAAGCCTACGACGAGCGCGTGCTGGGACTGAGCCTGCTGCCGGTCTGGCGCGAGATCGCTCGCATCATTCGCAGCCGGACTCGGGCGACCCGTCTGGCCTTCGAACGTAACGGACCGGGTCTGGGCGTCGATGCCCATGCGGCGCTGACGGAGGCGCTGGGAGACATGGAGCTGGTCGATGCGGGCGGTTGGTTGAGCGAGATACGCGCGGTGAAATCACCGGCGGAACTCGATGTCATGACCGATGCGGCTCGTATCGGTGAGCAGGCGTTGCTGGCCGGCATCGACCGGATCGCGGTCGGTGTGCCGGAGAGCGAGGTTGGAGGGACGATCGTCGGGAAGTTGTGCAGCGGCTTGCCAGGCAAGCCCGGCACGGCACCGTTCGATGCGGTGACGATGCCAGTGACGCCGTTCGCGAGCGCGCCTCATCTCAATTGGTCGAACCGCGTCTATGCGCCGAATTCGCAGACGAACTTCGAGCTTGGCGCATTTCGTTATCGCTATTGTGCCGCGGTTGCTCGCACGGTGTTTCTCGGCAAGCCGCCGGCTCGGCTGCTCGAGATCGACAGCATCGTTCGAGACAGCTTCGAGGCGACGCTGCCGGCGTTACGAACCGGCGCCCGATGCTCGGATGTTTACGCGGCATTCTGGAAAGCGTTTGCTGGGCGCGGCGTGCGCAAGGAGTCGAGAATCGGCTACGGCATCGGCATCGATTGGACGGAGGGCAGCTACAGTCTGCAACGCGACGATCCGCGCGAGCTGCGCGCAGACTCGACGGTGCATTTGATTCTCGGGATCTGGGAGAAGCAGGAAGGGTACGTTTTCAGCGAGACCCTCCGCGTCACTGATGAAGGTGCGCAAACATTCTGCACCTTGCCCCGCCGGCTGATCGTGATCGACTAGCGCCCGCGTGGTCGTGATGGTTCGTGAGGAAGCCGTGGCGACGCAACCGCTGCTGTGGGGATATCCCAAGGGTGTCTTGCTGGTGGCAGGCACTGAGCTGTGGGAGCGGTTCAGTTACTGGGGCCTGATGGCCATCTTCGTGCTGTTCCTGACGGCGGGTGTGGAACGGGGCGGATTCGGCTGGACCGAGGTGGATGCAATCAAGTTGTACGGTGCCTATGTGGGCGCGGCGTTTGCCGGGCCGCTGCTCGGCGGCTGGATTGCCAACAACTATTGGGGCGAGCGCCGCTGCATTCTTCTCGGTGGATTGATGATTGCAGCGGGACATCTGTGTCTCGCCGGTCCGGCCCTCATGCCCTGGCTGGTCGGCAAGTTCTCCACGCCGGTTTCCGATGAAATGTTTCGCGCGCTCTGGTTGGCTGCGAACGTGCCCTTGGGTCACTGGACGCTGTCAGCCGAGCAGTGGCAGCAGATGGCCGTCGCGGCCGGGGAGCGGGGAATCACGCTGGGTGCGGCGAAGGTGGTCTACCGGCTCACGTCGGTTTCGTTCTTCGGCGGACTGCTGCTGGTGCTGATCGGCACCGGACTCATCAAGCCGACGATTTCTTCCATCGTCAGTCATTTCTTCGTCGCAGGCGATCGCCGTCGCGATAGCGCTTTCGGCCTGTTCTTCGCGGCCGTGTATGTGGGGTGCATCCTTGGCACAGCCGTGGTCGGTTTTCTCGGCGAACGAATGGGGTGGCACTGGGGCTTTGCGGCCGCCGCGCTCGGCATGCTGCTGAGCCTGACTGTCTACTTGTGGAAGCAGCGCGCCTATCTCGGTGATATCGGCGTGACTCCGGTGAGCCAGGGGGCAGGGGTAGCCACGTTGCGCCGGCTGACCCGGCCCGAATGGGATCGTATCAAAGTCATTCTCTGGCAGGGTCTGCTCACCGCGCTGTACGCGGCGGCATTCTTTCAAGCCGGTGGCCTGTTGCTGCTGTTCGTCGACACGCACCTGGATCGAGGGCTGTTGGGCTGGACCATACCGAGCACCTGGCTGGTCAACGTCGCGACCCTTTCTTTCGTGATCCTCACCCCTTGCGCCATCCGGCTCTGGAACACGCTCGAACGGCGCGGCCGCAACCCGAGCGCGCCCGTCAAGCTCGCCTGGGGCTTGCTGGTCATCGGCGCGGCCTATCTGCTGCTGGCGTGTCTGGCCGGCATGGTGACTTCGAACGAAGGCTCGAAACTGTCGTGGCTGTGGATGGCGCTGGTCTATGTGCTCTTCGGTGTCGGCGATGTGCTGGTGTGGCCCAATCAGATCGCCTTGACCAGCCGGCTCGCGCCCCGCGCGCTGTCGGCGGTGTTCATCGGCGGCTGGTATCTCACGATCGGTATCGGGACCTGGATGACCGGCTACATCGGCACGCTGGGTTACACCTGGGGGTTGCGCCCCTTGTTCTTCGCGATGTCCATCACGCTGCTGGTGCTGGGCGCAGCCGCATGGTGGCTCACGCCTCGAATGCTAGCTCTGACACATGGAGTGGAGCGCTGAGGGGCGCGCGTAACCTTTGTGTAACAGCGCCAGCTGCAACGCCTCCATCTTCAAGCTCTCGAGCAGCGCCTGTCGTTGAATGTGACAGACCGGCCGCTCCCAGCGTCGACTGCCCATGTGCTCGATCAGTTCGGCGGCATGCGCCGGATTTGCGGGCGCGATCAAATAGGTCCACGACAGCCGCATCCAGTCGTGCAGTACGGCTCGCGTATCGACGGGCAGATAGCCGGTGCGCCTGGCGGAGGCGAGTTGCTCCAGAACGTGCAAGGACAGGGAACAGTAAGTGGTGAGGCCTTGCACACGCGCGGCTTTCGCCAGCGAGCTCAACGACTGACTCAGCCCCGTGGCGATGGCGGTGCCGTCCTGGCCGCTGCGGCTCGGCTGAACCCGGTCGAGAATGCGATGGATGTTGGCTAAGTGCCGGCGCAGATCACGGAATGGCATGTGGGTCGCTGTTAGGTGGATGACGGATGAGGTGGAGCTGGGGTAGGCGTAGCTTGGCCTAAGGGCGCGGTCGCGCGCCTGCTCAATCGCATCCAAAGTGAATGCAATGCGGGCACGAGCGACCCGAGGGGAGGGAAAGATCCGCTCGCGCGCTCGAATAACATTCATCCTGAACGCATCTGAACCGCCGGCGCTTCGCGATTGATCGATCATTCTCGCTGCCACTGTGAGTTTCACCAGCGCATCGAGGATAGAAGCATGTCGGTCACGGTCACCAATTCGTTAGAGCTCCAGGTCGCCCTCGCGGCCGCGGTCGACGGCGACACCATCGAGCTGGCGCCGGGATCGTACGAAGGGTTTTTTCCGATCGAGACCAGCAATCTCACGCTGCTCGGCGCGGGCCCGGAGCAAACCTGGCTGCGCGGTCAGGTGGTGCAAGCCGAGGGTGTGAGCGGTTTCCTGTTCCGGGATTTGAGCTACGACGCGTCCGTCTTCAGTCTGGACGGTGCGAGCTCCGATGCCACCCTCGCCGGCGTCGCCAACGCCGGTTGGAAATCGGATCGCACGGCGCTGGCATCGCTCACGGTCGTCAGCGATCCGACGGATGAGAGCAACAGCGTGCTTGCCTTCAACACCAATGGCGCCGGCGTCACCACCGGCTCGCGGGCCTATCAGGGCGTGAAATACCTGCCGAGCTCCACCGAGCGATGGGACGTGGATCTCAGCAACGGCGCGGCCGTCGAAGCCCGCTTCTATATCGATCCGGAGTTTTCGAGCGACGGCGTGGCGCAGACCAGCGGCGTATGGGTACAGATGCAGAATGCGGAGAACTCCATCGGCGGCGCCGGCTGGTTCACCGCGTTTGAATATGTCGATGCGGACCGGGCCGCGACGCTTGGCGCGACGGCCACGGATGGGACGCAGTTCACAGGGGGCTTTCGCATCTGGCTCGACGACGGCCCCGACGCGAACGGCGGGCACGACGGCTCCGGTCAGTGGAGCGCCTATGTCAATCACGCTGGCGACGGCTGGGTCGATCTCGCCATCGTGACCCCACCCGGTGCGGGCGAGATGCGCTTCGAGATAAACGGTGAAACCGTCTACACGGCTGCCGACGGCGCGGCGGTGTGGGGAGCGGACGGGTTCGATGTCACGAAGGTCGATACCGTGATGGTCCACAGCCACAATGGCTCCGGGCAAAGCGAGACCTATCTCTACGACGACATCACCTTGCGCGCGGACACGTCGGGCCGCGACGTGTATGGCGCGGGCTGGTCGATTGATTTCAGCGACGGCGAGTGGGTCGTGTCCAATGGCGACGCCTCGGTCGTGCTGGAGGGGGTCGACAAAGTGCAGGTCGACGGTGTCGTGTATGTGCTGGTCGATCAGGCGGGCGAAGGCTTTGGTTCCATCCAGGCAGCGATTGCCGCCGCCGACCGCGGCGATACGGTGCTGATCGCCTCCGGCACGTACGCTGAGTCGTTGAGTCTCGGCAAGTTCGTGCACCTGAAGGGCTTGGGCGACGTGACGGTTCAGGGCAGCGGCACGGGCAGCGGCCTCGCGATCGGCAGCGGCGCGAGCGGTGAAGCCGGTGATGAGCTGGTCATCGAGAACCTCACTTTCAGCGGCTTCGCGTACGGACTGAATCTGCAGAATGTGAGCTATCTTACGCTGCAGACAGTGACCGCGAGCGGCAACGGTGTTGGCGTCAAGGTGCCCAGCACGGCGTCTGTGGATCATCTCACCGTCGCCGACAGTCATTTCGATGGCAACAACATCGGCTGGTATTCCGACCGCGGCCTGAGCGGCGAAAGCCACGTGAGCCACGTCGGGTTCTCGAACACCACGTTCAACGACAACACTCAGAAGGGCTTCTACACCGAGAAGCTGTCCGATGCGCTGTTCCAGAACGTGACGGTGAATGGCAGTGGCGTCGATCCCAACTATCAATACAACGCCGGCTTCGACATCAACCTGAAGTACGGCGATTACGTCAATATCGTCATTCGGGATTCGAGCTTCGCCGGCTCGGGGCTCGACGGCACCGGTGCGGGCACCGGCATCAAGATAGCGGCACGTGGCTATGAGGGCGACAGCAGCTACACCACGAATCCGGCAACGCTCGATGGGCTGACGCTCGAGAACGTCACCGTCGCCGACGGCGGCAGCAATGGCGTGGTCATCGCCAACGCGGGCAATCTCACGACGACCGACAACTCGATCGACGGTGCGTTCGTAATCGAAGGAACGGGTGGCAACGACACGATCTCCGGCTCGGCCGGTAATGATGTGTTGTCAGGCGGCGCAGGCGACGATGTGATCTACGCAGGTGCCGGCGATGACACCATCGTGGCCGGTGCGGGCGATGATGTGATCCACGCAGGTGCCGGCAACGACACCATCGCAGGCGGCGCGGGCACCGATACCGTCGTGTACTCGGGCAATCGCGCCGATTACACCGTGAGCTACGACCGCGACAGCGGGACCTACACGGTGACGGACAATCGCGGAGGCTCGCCCGACGGCACCGATACCTTTACCGGCGTCGAGCTCGTGCAGTTCGCCGACACCACGGTTGATGCTGCCGAGCTGAGGTCGCCGGCGACATTCATCGTCGATGCGTCCGGCAATGGTGACTTCACATCGCTGCAAGCCGCGCTTGCAGCCGCGCTGGACGGCGACACCATCGTGCTCGCCGCTGGCCAGCATGCGGGCGGTGTCACGATTGCAAGCGGCGTCACCATTGTCGGTGAGCCGGGTGCCACCATCGTCGGCAGCGGCGGCGTAGGCATCACCATCGCCGCGAGCAACGTGAGCATCACCGGCGTCACGATCAGCGGCTTCACGGTCGGTATCGGCATGGCCGAGGCGGCGCAGACGTTGAGCAATCTGACGCTGGATTCGCTGGTCATTACCAACGTCGACACCGGCATCTCAGGCCTGAATGCGACCGGCGGGACCAACAACAGCTCGGCGCGGGTGGACGGGCTCGCGATTCTGGATGTGAACATCAGCAACGCCGATGTCGGCATCAGCTTCGACATCGATCCCGCCGGCGACGCGCTGTTCCGCGACATCACCATCGATGGTGGCGACTTCAGCAACATCGCGACCAAGGGCATCTATGTCGAGGCGTTGAGCGACAGCGTCATTCGCGACATCACCATGAGCCAGGTCGGCCAGAACGCGCAGGAGAACCTGCCCGGCAATGGCATCGACATCAACCTAAAGTACGGCAGCTACGCCAATATCGTCATCGAAGGCTTCATCTTCACCCAGGTCGGCGGCACCGCGACGGCCAACGACGCGGCGATTTCGATCAAGGCGCGTGATGATGGCAGCTACGCGAACAATCCAGGCATTTACGTGGGTGACCTGATCGTGCGCAACGGCACCATCGACGGCACCGGTACCGGCGTGCAGCTCGGCGAGCCTGGCAAGCACAATGCCGGCCCGGACGTGGTCATCGAGGGCGTGCGCGTCAGCAACTATCTCACCAGCGACAGTTTCGGTGCCTTCAACAATCTCTCGGAGGCAACGCTGTCGGTGGCGGGCTCGGGCTCGCTGATCGATACGGGCGTCAATTCGAGCGAGGTGCACATCCTCGGCGGCGCCGGCAACGACACATTGACGGGCACGCGGGGCGACGACGTTCTCGTGGGCGGCGCCGGTACCGACGTCCTGCGTGGCGGCGATGGCGATGATACGTTGAGCGGCGGACTCGGCAACGACACGCTGGAAGGCGGCGCCGGTAACGACATGCTCGATGGTGGCGATGGCATCGACGTCCTGCGCGGCGGCGATGGCAATGATTCGTTGAATGGCGGACTCGGTAACGACACGCTGGAAGGCGGTGCGGGCAATGACGTGCTCGATGGCGGCGCCGGCAACGACATTCTGCGCGGCGGCGCCGGCGATGATGCGCTCACCGGCGGTGCCGGCGATGACACGATCGACGGCGGCGAGGGTCACGACACCGCGCACTTCAGCGGCGATCTTTCCGAGTACGGCATCCAGTTCCAGGGCGCAACCGTCATCGTCACTCACAGGAACGGCGGCGCCGACGGCGTCGACACGCTCACCAACGTTGAAACATTGCAGTTCGCCTCGGGCAGTCTGGATCTGAGCGCCGGCATTCGTGTGTTCGACGCGAACGGACAGCTCAAGGCGCTGTACACCGATCTGGAGCAGGCACTGACGGTGGCTCAGGACGGCGATGTGATCGAGCTGCGTGCCGGTGACTATGTGCTGAACCTCGATGCGAGCTTCGAGGGTCGCATCGGCTCCTCGATCACCTTGCGGGGTCCGAACAGCGGGCTGGCGGGCGACTCTGCCGTTCGCGGGGCGGAAGCAGTCATTCGAGTCTTCGGCGGCGTGCTCGAAGTTGCGGCAAGCAATGTCACTTTCGACGGCATTTCCCTGGCCGGGTCGATTCTCGCGGGCTCGGGCGAAGCGGACGGCTTCACGCTCCGCAACAGCATCGTGAACGGCGGCGCGAACACTGCGGTGCAATTGATCGGCGTCGACGATGCCGTCATTGCGAACAACGCAATCTCGGGCGCCACCGGCATCGAGGCGCAGTCGTTCGGCGACTTGTCCATCGGCTCGAATCGATTCGTCACCACCGAAGCGGGCGTGCGGCTGGAGCCGGGCGCCGCGGCGGAGAATGCTCACGTCACGGGCAATATCTTCCAGGGCGGTCACTATGGCGTCTCGCTCGAAGGCGGCACCGCCAGCTACGACAACGCGACCGCGATCACGATCAGCGGCAATACCTTCCTCGGTCAGACCGTGACGGGCGTCTACGCCGACGGTGCGTTGCCAGCGTCGCTCGATGGCTCGCTCGGCGCATCGTTGCCCTTGAACCTGTATGGCACCACCTCGACCAACGGGCCGGTGAAGTCGATCGATGTGACGTTCGCATCCTCCGCCGACAACCTGCTGGTGGGAAGCGCGGGTGATGACGTGCTCGACGGTACCGCAGGCAACGACATCATTCGCTCGGGCGGCGGCAACGACCGGCTGACGGGCGGCATTGGCGATGACCATCTCTATGGCGGCGCCGGTGTCGACACCGCGGTGTTCAGCGGATCGCAGTCCGACTACGTCTTCGGCCGCGATGCGAGCGGTGCGATCACCGTGACCTCGACGGGGGGCGCGCTGGATGGAACCGACCGGCTCTATGGCATCGAACGTTTGTATTTCGCAGGTGAGGATCGCTATCTCGATGTTTCCGATCCGAGCCTGGACCTGTCGTCGTTGAATATTCAGGTGGCGCCCGGCCAGGGCGGCGATGCCCTGCAGAACGCGCTCGACGCGCTGGTGCTCGAAGGCGACTCGGTGACCTTCGGCGCCGGAGACTACCAGGGCGCGCAGGGCGCCATCAGCAAGGATGCATCGGTCGTGCTCGATGGTGCGCAGGGGATGAGCCTGCAAGTCACCGGTGACGCCGGCCGGACCCAACTCACGATCAGCGGCAACGGCCAGCTCAACGTGAGCGGCGGCAGCGCCGGCATGGTGCTGAACGCCTCGGGATACACGGGCGACGGGACCTACACCGGCGGTAACGGCAACGACGTGATCGTCGGCGGTTCGGGCAATGAAACATTCGTGCTGTCGCACGGCGGCGGTCAGAACATCGTCGACGGTGGCGATGGCGACAACACCATCACGCTCACCTCCGCGGTCAACGGCGTGGTCGTCGATCTCGACGCGGGCGCGTCGCTCGGATCGAACTTCGCGGACGACTTCGCAGGCTCGGACGTCGATCTGCGCGCTCAGTTGAACAACTATCTCGGCGACGCGTACGGTCTTGCCTATCATGCGAGCGAGACTGATCCGGATTCCGCAGCGCTGTTGTTCGGCGTTACCGGCGTGGTCGGCAGCAAGTACGACGACCTGCTGATCGGCTCGGAAGGTAACAACGTTCTGAATGGTGCGGGTGGCAATGACATCATCATCGGCAAGGGCGGCGACGACGTGGCCGTGTTCGCAGGCAACGCGGCCGACTATGTGATCACGCGCGCCGACAGCGAAACGGTCGCGTCGAACGAAACCATCGCCGAATGGCTCGCGAGTCTGGGCATGGATCCGGATGGCTTCGATCTGACCCGCCCCATCTTCCGCGTGATCTATGCAGGCAACGACCCGTTGCTGGCGACCGACAGCCTGGTGCAGGTGGAGACGCTGCGCTTCACGGGCAGCGGCGAAGTGAATTACACCGTCGCCCAGGATGCCGGTGGCTATTACCTGCAACTCGCCGATGGTGGCGTCACGTACTCGGCCGGCACCGACGTGGTCGGCGACGATAACTATGTGAGAGGCGGCAGCGGTGCCGATCGGCTCACCGGCGGCGACGGCAATGACAAGTTGCGCGGCGGAGCCGGCGACGACGTGCTGGTCGGCGGGCTCGGCCAGGACGATCTCGACGGCGGCGAAGGCAGCGATCGTTATGAGATCCTGCCGGAGATCGAAAACGAAGACGGTGAGGTCATCGGCACGGGTATCGAAGCCGGTGACATCATCGCGGACAGTGGCTCAAGCGGCACCGACAGCATCAAGCTGATGGGCAGCGGTGTGGTGGATCTCAGTGTCGCCACCATCCTGGGCATCGAGAACCTGGAGTTCTCCGACCTCGGCAACGAAGTCACCGCGACCGGTGGACAGCTCGATGCGATGACGGTCACCGGCGGCGCCGCGAGCGATACATTGATCGTCGCGCTCGGCGACAACGACCAGGTGTCGCTGACGGTAAGCGGTGTGGAAACGGTACGCCTTCGTTCCGACGGCGCGAGCGTCGTCGATATCACCAGCGTCACGGACACGGATCTTTCGCTGGAAGCGGGACACAGCGCCGATAGCGTCACTTTGAACGGCGTGTCGCTCGATGTCGATGCGAATGCCTACGTGGGCGAGCTCACGCTTGCGGGCGTGACGGGTGAGAATCTCAGCATCACGAGCGGCAGCGGCCGCACCCGCATCGCTTCGGATTCGGCCGTCATCACGGTTGGCGCCACCAGGCTCGCCGACGATGTCGCACTGACGCTGACGGGCAACAGCAGCTTCACTGTGACCGGTCTGGTGGGTGACGTCGATGCGTCGGAGAGCTCCGGGGCACTCAATGTCACGACCACCAACAATGGGGTCGACGACCGCATCGAGATTGCGACTGGCAGCGGCATGACCTCGGTCACCGGCGGCGGTGCCAACGATGAGATCATCATCGATGCGACGGCGCAGCTCGAGGTGCGACAACTGACGTTGGCAGGTGTCAGTGCCGTGACCGTGACGGGGATGGCTGGCAACGTGGCGGCTGCCGCGTTGACGGGCCGACTGTCCGTGACCACGGCGGATGCGAGTGATGATGCGATCACCATCGTGACCGGTGCGTCCGATACGAGCATCGATGGCGTCGGCGCGGACGATACGGTGACTGTCAATGCCGGCGCACTCGCGGAGGGTGCGACTGATTCCGTTCTGACCCTGAGCGGCGCCAGTGCGTTCTCAGTCGGCTCGCTCGTCGGTGACCTGGTCGCAACCGATCTGGCCGGTGAACTGGCCGTTACTCTGGCGGATGCCAACGACAACGCCATCAGCATCAAGACGGGCTCGGCGGCGACCCGGATCGCCGGCACGGCGTCCAACGATGTCGTTTCAATCGACGCAACGGGTCTCGATGACGCGTCCACACTGACGCTCACCGGTGCTTCAGCATTTGTTGTCAGCGCACTTGCAGGCAATGTGGATGCGAGCGGCGCGACGGGCGCGGTGACTGTCAACGGCATCGGCGATGGTCAGCAGATCACGGGCGGCAGCGGTGCCGACAGCTTGACCGGCGGCGCGGGCGATGACCGCATCGCTGGTGGCGTTGGTGCGGACTTCCTGGGCGGCGGCGCCGGCTCCGACATTCTGATCGGTGGCGAGGGTGATGATCTGCTGTACGGCGGAGAGGACGAGGCGGTTGATTATCTGATCGGCGGCGAGGGCACCGATTACGCGATCTTCCTCGGCTCGCGCGAGGACTACACGTTCGAAACGGTGACGACGAGCGTCGACGGTCAATCCGACGTGAGCGTGCTCAAAGTCACGAACAACGCGAACCAGTCGTTCGATTACGTCCATCTGAACACCGAGTGGCTGATCTTCACCGATGATGTGGCGGCGTATCGTCAGAACGATACGGCGTACAACGACAAGGTGGCGTCGACCGATCTCCGCGACTACGCGGTGCGAGTCTTCGATTCGAACGGCGACAGTCTCGGTGGCTTCGATACCTTGGGCGAGGCGATCGCGGCGGCGCAGTCCGGCTATCGGCTCGAAATCGCGGACAACGCTGATTTCTCGACCGAGGGTGTGCTGCTTGTCACCAGCAACTTGACGATCAGCGGTGGCGCGGGCGTTCAGATCGCTGGCATCGAGCTCGGCGAAGGGGTGACTTCGTTGCATCTGGGCGGCGCGTTCAGCACCGAGATCTGGGGCAACGAGCTGGACAACGTCATCGTCGGCAACCTGGGTGGCCACGTCATTCACGGCGGCGCCGGCAACGACTTCATCGATCTGCGCGCATCTGTCGGTGCGAACAGCGTCGACGGCGGTACCGGCGATGACAGGATCATCGGTGGCGCAGGCGATGACCTGCTGATGGGCGGGGCCGGTGCGGATCTGATCGTCAGCACGGCCGGCGCGGACACGGTGATCGGTGGCGCGGGTAACGACTATCTGGTGATTGGCTCGGTCGATGGGCGTGCGCTGACCGTGCAGGGTGGCAGCGGCAACGATCAGTTCATCATCGACAACTTCACGGGCGAGGCGGCGTTGAGTCTCGACGCCATCATCAGCGACTTCCGTCGCGGGCAGGATGTGCTGGACCTGAGTCACTTGCAGAACGCAGTGGGCGGGCAGCTCGATCGCGGCGATCTGGGGCTGGTTGCATCGAACGATGCGCAGATCGACCTGAGCGCCTTGTTCTCGGAGGCGGGCGCCGCCGACGGTTCGTTGACGTTGAGCATGATCAACGGGCTGCGACTGACGAACAGCGATTTCGTGTTCGACCCGCTGCAGGCGTACGGCTGGCAGGAGGCGTTGCTGTCATGAGTCGAGCGCGACAGCGCCGCACGCCCTGGCGTCGCGGCGCGCTATATACGAGCAGCTTGCTGCCGTTGGGGCTGGTGCTGCTCGGCCCCTGGCTGGCGCGCGCGCAATCGAATGAGCGGCGCGAGTCGGATGACGATGCGGATCGTGGCGACTCGCGAGACGCCGATCGTTCGAATGTGACATCGCGCGCGACGAGCGAACCGAAAGTGGGCGACATGGTTGCAGTCACGGCCCCCTCGGGACGCGTCGTCGCCAGGCATGTGCTCACCGAGAAGGATCTCGCGGGTGGGTTGATTCGGGTTGCCGTGCAGACTGCGCGCACATCATCCGAGTCCGCAGAAGGCGGGGAAAAGCAGGCGGCTGAGACCGGCGGCGCGAAAGAAGCGACTTCGGGCGCGGCCTCCGGTTCATCGTCAGTTGGTGGCGCGGCTGGCGATCCTGCCGAGTCCGGGGCCGCTTCGTCGGGCTGGAGCACGGCGGGCAAGGTCGGCTTGCTGCTCGCAGTAGCAGGGGGCGGCGTGGCGCTGGCGCGCAACGACGATGATCACAGATCGCCATCGCGCTCTGAGGAGCCGCCAACGGAAGAGCCGCCGCCACAGCCGATCGAAGGCTATGTGATCAAGGGTTATATCTCCGGCGCCGCGGTCTTCATCGATCGTGACGGAGATGGCTTGCCCGACCCCGGTCAGTCCCCCGTGCATACGGATGCTCATGGTCGTTTCGTGTTGCCGGCGGGCTATGACGGACCGATCGTCGCGGTCGGTGGCGTCGATACGCTCACGCATGTTTCGTTCGACTCGATCGTGTTGAGCGCTCCGGAAGGCGCGAGTGCGATCACGCCATTGACGACACTGGTGCACGCGCTGAGCCGCAATGGCATGACGGCTGAGGACGCCGAACAAACCGTGCTCCGTGCATTCGGCCTGTCGCTGCCCGGCCAGACGAGCCTGCTGGATTTCGATCCCGTTGCAAACATCGCGACCGGCGCTGGCGCGCAGGTCGAAGACGCGGGCGAGATGGTGATGAGCACGCTGTGGTCCATCCAGTCGGTGCTGACCGGCGCCGGCGTCGATGCCGGTAGTAGCGGGGAGACGGCACTCGCGGCGCTGGCTGGCGTGATTGCCGGAGCGAACGGCGGCGTCGATCTCACCGATGCCACGGTGATCGCGGCGGCGCTGCGCGATGCTTTCGAATCGCGGGACATCGGACAATTCGACGATGCGGCTCTGCTCACCCTGAGCCGCGCGATCGCTTCGGTGAACGGCGTGCTCGATGCGCAATCGGGGCTCGGTCAGGAAGCGTTGCAGGCAACGCGCTTCGCGCAGACCAACTTGCAGGATCTGATGCTGAGCGCGGGGCAGGGCGCGCCACTGGCAGCATTGTTCGACGAGCTGATCGCCAATCCGAGCGGCGCGATCAGTGAATCGGGCGCCACCAGCTTGCCAGACATGGTGCGGACCGAAGGCGGCGAGTTCGAGTTTGCGCTACGTCCGCAGTTGCAGTTCGTCGATGGCGCGTCTGCGACAGTCAGCAATGTGACACTGCGATTCCTGATCGATGGCGCCATCGTCGAACGTGAGGTCGCGACTGCGAACGGCATCGAGCGGCAGGTTCTCACGCCGGATGCGAACGGCACCTATACGCTTGCCTACCATGAACTGAGCAGCATCCATATCCGGCCGCCGGAGGATTTCAACGGCGCGTTGACCATGGCAGTCACGGTGTTCTACGAGGGCATCGAGCGCGGCGAGTCGCAGGTGCTCAGCGTCGATATCACGTCCGTCAACGACGCGCCCAGCGCCGGTGACAGCGCATTGAGCGTGCTCGAGCACGCACAGCATGTGTTCGCGATCACCGATTTCGCGTTCGCCGATGCGAACGACGCCGGCTCAAACGCCGGCGCGGATGAGTTGTCTGCGATCCGTATCATGACGCTGCCCGCGACCGGGCAGCTGCAGTTGAATGGCGAGGCAGTGTCGGCACAGCAGTGGATCAGCCGCGCCGATATCGAGGCCGGCAGGCTCGTCTATGTCGCAGGCGATGCGGGCGGAACTGCGTCCACATTCACGTTCCAGGTACGCGATGACGGCGGCTCGGCGCACGGCGGTGTCGATATCAGCGCAACGTCCGGCACGATTACCGTGACGACGATCGATGTGCCCGGACCCGATCAGGCGACGTTGGACATCGGCGCCATGGCGACCTTGCGACAGGATGCCGCCGGCGATTTCGTCCTGCGGGGCGAGGCCACGCCTGGTGCGTCGTTGCGGATCGAATTGTCCGCGGCGGGGGGCGAAGCGGAGATCTACTCCGCAGTTGCCGACCTGCAGGGGCGCTTCCATGTGCAGATCGATGCGGCCGCTCTGAGTGCCGCGACCGTGGCTGTGGCAGTCGTCGTCGTCGATCGCGATGGCAACGAATCGCAGCCTGCATTGGTACAATTACATCTCGTGACCGGCGCGGCACCCGTCGTGATCAACGGCACGCAGATCGGCTCCGAGACGGACGCGGATGATTTCATTCAGTCCCACGAGCAGGCCACGGTATTCGAGCCGTGCAGCAACGGCGGCCAGGATCATTTCATCGGCGGTGAGGGTTTCGATACGGTGCGACTCGACGGGGTGCAATCTCAGTACAGCATCACGTTCGTTTCAGGGGCGGCCCGTGAGGCGCAGGCACTGCTGTTGCAGTCGCAGGGCATTGCGCTCGATCCCGATCAGCCGCTGCTGCGAATCGTGCAACTGGCGGGCGACAACGAGCTGTGGGTGCAGGCCGATCGGCTGCTGTTCGACGATGGCGCGATACGCATCGCCGGTGACGCGCTGGTCGCCGGCAACGAGGGCTCGACCCTGATCGGTGGCGCCGGCGATGATCATTTCGTCGGCGGCATGGGGGCGGATCTGCTCTTCGGCGGCGATGGCATCGATACGCTCGTGGGCGGCATGGGGAACGACACGCTCATCAGTCAGGGAGGAGGAGATATTCTGCTCGGCGGCGGTGGTGCCGATACGTTCGTGATCGCCCCGGATGCGAGCAGTGCACTCGAGGCGAGTGTTTCGGTCGCCGACTTCGAGATCGGCGTGGACACGATCGACCTGTCGGGCCTGCGGGTGCGCGAGCAGGATCAGTCGCTGCGCATCCTGCAGGCGCAGGATCTGCAGGCTGCGCTGGTGATCGAGGAGCACGGTGCGTCCATCGACTTGTCTCATTTCGTCACCGGGACGGGCGAGCAGATCTCAGGTTTGCTGAGCCTGCAGTGGTCATCGCAGCCGCGGCCGCCGGCGCTGGAGGATTTCATCCTCGATCCGCAACAGTCCAGTGTCGATCACGGGCTGTGGGACAGCTGGAACATCCTCTGAGCCGGATCACAGCTCGCTGGCGTCGAGCGAGAGGTGCTGCGGGCCCGGCGGAGCGTTGAGTCGACGAGCGAAATCCCGCTCGAATTCCCGAGCGGCTTTCTGCAGCGGCGCGCGTATCGCTTCCACGTCGTCCCAGCTGCGCGCCTTGACCGCGTTCTGCAGATCGGCGGCGATCCGTTCGATCTGACGCGCGCCGATCATGCCGGAGGTGCCGAGCAACGTGTGGATCTGACGCTTGAGCGCGGCGCCATCGGCGTCGTCGAACATTTCATCCGTTTCACGCACCGAAGATAGAAACGTCTCACAGATGCGGCGCATCGGCGGCAGCTGCCACTGCAGATTGCGCCACAGCTCCTCGAAGATTTCGGCCTCGATGGCCGGCAGCTTCTGCACCGTGCTCGCGAGCGACTCCCCGAGGCTGGCCGCACCGGCTCTGGAGCCCGGCTTGGGCGCCAGCCATTTGCACAGAATGTCGTTGAGCGCGCCACGGCCGAACGGCTTGGGCAGGAAGTCGTCCATGCCGGCATCCAGACAGCGCTTGCGATCCTCGAGCATGGCATTGGCGGTCATTGCGATGATGGGCACGTGCCGGGTGAGCAGCTTGCGGATGCGCTGCGTGGTCTCGAAGCCATCCATGCGCGGCATCTGACAATCCATCAGGATGAGATCGAACTCCTGGTGCCGGAGCAGTTCGATCGCCTCCGCGCCGCCGCTCGCGATGGTGGCCGGACAGGTCAACACATCCAGCATGCTCTTGACCACGTATTGATTGGCCGGATGGTCTTCCACCACCAGGATGCGGCCGCGCGGATTGTTGAAGATGCGCAGACTGGTGTCCTCGGGCGCGGGCTCGTCCGAGATCTGCAGGGGCAGCGTGAGGCGGAACGTCGAGCCGGCGGGGCCGGTCCGCAGCAGCGTCAGGCTGCCGCCCATGGCCACGCTCAAGCGCCGGCAGATGGACAGACCCAGGCCCGCGCCGAGATGTTTCGCCGACGCGTGAGCCTGCACGAACGGTTCGAAGATGGTCTCGCGCTTGTCTTCGGGCACGCCTTCTCCGGAATCGATGACATCGATGATGCAATGGCTGCCATCGAACTGAGCATCGACGCGCACGCCGCCCTGGTTGGTGAACTTGAGGGCGTTCGAGATCAGATTCACCACGATCTGACGGATGCGCTGCCGGTCGCCGAGCAACGCCGGCGGGAACGTGCCGAGCAGGTTGGTCTGCAGCTGCAGCCCGCGCGAGTTTGCCTGTGCCCGCGCTTCCTCTACCGCCTCCTGCACCAGGTGAGTGAACGAGAAGGTCTGTCGTTCGAGCGTGAAATCGCCGCCTTCCATGCGGCTCAGATCCAGGATGTCGTTGGCAATCTTGAGCAGCGAGCGGGCCGAGGCCTTGGCGATCGCGAGTCGCTGCGTGCCCTGGGATGAGAGCGATTCATCACGCAGCATGTCGAGTGTCGCGATCAAGCCGTGCAGCGGCGTGCGTAACTCGTGGCTCATGGCGGCGTTGAACGAATTGCGGGTGCGTCGCGCGCTGTCCACTGCGTTCTGCGCCTGTCTGAGAGCGCTCAACGCCTGCTTGGTACGATCGGCGATGCGCAGCTGGATGGCATGCCGGGTCGCGCCGGTCGCAACGAACTCGGTGATCCGGATGGCGAGCTCGCGATCCTTGTTTCCCGCACACCGTACTGGTGCCTGCGTGCTCTGGCCGTGGCGGGCGCCGTCGTTTGCAACGAAATTGAAGGGATGCAGCAGCAGGGCGTAAGGGGGAATCAGTGCCTCGATCGAGGTGCCGAGCAAGTCGGCGGGATCCGTGCCCAGCAGACGCACCACCGCCCGGTTCGCATATTCGATGCGCCCGCACGCGTCGGTGACGAGTAGCGCGTCACCGGCGCGCTCGACGAGCGCCTGCCAGCGCGCCTGCATGACTTCGTGCGCCTGAGTGATCTGCGAGAGCGCTTCGGTCGCCTCTCGCAACGCTCGTTGCGACTGCTGCAGCTCGCGCCCTTGACGTTGCAATGTCTGGCGGGCGGCGGCGACTTCGAGCTCATCGCGATCGGCGAGGCGCTTGAGGCGGCGGGTTTCGCGAGCCAGGCCGAGCAGCTGCGCGGTGACGTCCGGCGGCATGCGGTTGTAAGGGCGTGAGTCCCGCCGGGAGCTCTGGAAGAGCCAGCGCCGCAGCGTGCCGTCCCGATCACGCGCCATGGCGCGAAAGCGCCGGGCGACCTCGAACGCAACCACGTGAGCGAGCAGCATCAGCCCGAGCAGGCGGGCGGACTGTGGGGTGTTCGATGATGCAAGCGAGTAGGCCGCGACGCTCGCCATGCCGACCACGAGCACGAACAACACCAGGTCCCATTGAATGCGGCAGCGGGTGGGAAAGTAGGGGCTGCGCCGGGGCATCGCCAGCATCGCGAGCGCCGCCATGGCCACTGCGGCACTGATCTGTATCAGGCTGGTCGTGATGAAATACAGGCCCGGCAGTTTGCCGCTCGCTGCGAACGCGCTCGCCGCGAGGGTCATCAGCAGCAGGAATGCGGTTACGAGGATCGCCCGCAGGCCGTGGCGGAGCAGCTCGGCCGCGATCACCGCGGCGAGCAGCTGTGCGGACTCGATCCACGATCCATCGAACAGCAGCACGTCGATGGAAGTGAGCGCAACGGCGCCCAGTGCCACCCACCGGCCCGCAACCAGCCCGAGGATCATGATGGCCATCAACGCCAGCGGCAGCGGCGGGTATTGCGCCGGCAACACTGCGGCCGCGTCGATGATCAGGACCGGCACCGCCAGCAGCGAGCCCGTCAGCATCGCGATCACGGACGGCTGCTGCGCGCGGCTGCAGGCGAAGAATTTTTTCAATGCGTGCATCGGCGGGCATGGCGGCGGTCGGGCGCGCGGCTCCATATGTCCATGTTCGTCGGGTCGCTGAATGAAATATGTGCCAGAAATGGGACATCCGGTTGCTACTGCCGAGTTCGATCTGCTCTACTTTCGGCAAGGGCAAGCGGCGCGAAATTTATTATGAGCGGCTTGGCAGGGTCGGCGCGCGGGGCGAGTGCAGGAATCGGGCTTTCCCCGAGCGCACTCTCAGACTCTGGTCAGGAGACGGACGGGCGATGAAACTCAATAATGATTACGGTGCGTGCGTATTGCATGTGCCGGTGCACGTGATCGGATACCGTCATCGACCGGGGATGTCTTTATGAAGGAACAAGTGCTGCTGCTCGACGACGACCCCGCGATGTTGCACATCCTGGAAGGCGTGCTGGTGTCCGCCGGCTATCGATGTCATACCGCGACCCACGCCGAGCAGGCACTGGCGATCGTGGTCGCCAACGAAGCCATCTCGGTCGTGCTCAGCGACATCTATATGCCGGGCATGACGGGCTTCCAGTTCGTCGATCGCATCAATGCCCTGGCGCTGGACCGGCCGGCGCCGCGCGTCGTGCTGCTGACTGCGCAACCCTCCCTGCAGACGGCCGTGGAGGCGTTGCGTCTCGGCGTCTGCGACTTCCTCACCAAACCGGTACGTCCCGCCGAACTGCTGGATGCGGTCCGGCGGGCGATTTCCCGGGCCGCGCAGGATCAGATGGATCAGGTGCTGTCACCGGAAGTGGCGCGATTGATCGAACAATCGCAGGAGCTCACCGAGCGCTTGCGCAGACTGGCCGTGGCCGCAGAGCCGCCAGCGGCGCCAGCGAAACCCGCGCCGCTGCAGGCGGAGCCGGTGCGTGAGGCTGCTGCCTCCTCGTCGACCTCAGTCATCGAAACCATTGAAATGCTTCGCGAGCTGCGCACCCGGTATGCCCAGCACAAGCTCGACGATGTGGCGTGGGATCTGCTGCTCGACCTCGCGCGCGCCGAGCGCCAGCATCAACGCCTGTCGGTGTCCGGCCTGATGATCTCCAACTCCAATGTTTCTTCGACCACGCTGCTGCGTCGGGTGAACGAGCTGACCACCCGCGGCTACATGGCGCGCATCCCCGATCCCAAGGATGCCCGGCGTGACTTCGTGTCGCTGACACCGAAGGCGCACGAGGTGGTGACGGATTATCTGGAGCAGGCCAATGGCTATCTGAGCAAGCTCGGCCCGCAGGGCGGCGCGGTGGGCAAGGCGCAGCGGCCACCCGCCAACTGACCCTCCGTCACCATCACCTTGCAACCAACATCGTGCTTTGCATGCACGATGCAACTACTTTGCGTGAGCCAGATCGCACACGCGGAGCGCTCGGTCGTTACAGTGCGCATGTGTTCGAAACATCCCGAGGATGACACGCATGCTGCAAGCTACCACTCCCGCCGTTTCCGATTCGGCGCTGGTGCGCGCCCTGAACCCGGGCGCGGGCACCGAACTCACGTCTCCCCTGGTGCTGATCATCGACGACGACGCGACCGCACGGCTCGCCCTGGCCGCGATGCTCGGCGGTGACGGTCATCGGATCGCGTTCGCAACCAGTGCCTCGGAAGTCTGCAACCGGCTCTCCGCCATCGATCCGGACATCATCATCTGCGACTTGATGATGGATGAGATGCGCGGCGATGAGTTCTTCCGCTGGCTGAAATCCGAGGAGAAATGGCAGCGCGTGCCGGTGATCGCGGTGACGCGGCTGGATAGTTCCATCGTGCGTGCCGATCTGCTCGACTCGGGCGCGGACATCGTGCTTTCCAAGAACATCGCTCCGCGCGAGCTGCGGGCTTACGTTGCGGCTGCATTGCGCACGCGTCGCATGTATGCACAGGTCGTTGCGTCATGAGCGCTGCGGTCGACTCCGGGTCGAACGCCCGTGGCCAGTCTCGAGGTGGCTGCATAATGGTGGGGAAGTCGCAGTTACTGTCATTCTGAATCTTGTCGGCCCACGTTCGCCGATCCGCCTGCCTACCATGCCGCCCCAACGGACTCTGGCTGGATCATTTTTCAAAGGCGAACTCCTATGCAACTCTCGATACGCAATGCTGCCGGTCGTGTGGAATCCATTGAGAAAGCAACCGTCGCGGGGCGCACGGTACTGCGTCTGAAGCACGGCGAGCGTCTGGAGATCGTCGATGCCACGACCGGCGCCACGCCCGCAGGCGTGAAGGCACGTCGCGGCGGCGCCGATGGCAACGATCTGATCATCGAGGGCTTTGGCGAATCCGTGCTGATCGAAGGCTTCTTCGAGAAAACGGCGCAGGGTGAGACGCCGGTGGCCGTTGAATTTCCGGGCGGGGCGGCACCGGAAATCACGCCGGCCACGCCTGAGCTCGCCATGCCGGGTGCAGTGCTCGACACAGGATTTGCAGGAGAGAGCGCTGGCTATGTGAGCATGGCGCAGACCAGCGGCGCGGTTGTCTCTTCCGCGGGCTCCAGCGCATCGGCGGCGGCGTCGACAGGCGTTGCGTCCACGGCATCATCGGCACTGTCCAATGCGTGGTGGATTGCGGGCGGTGTCGCTGGCGCCGGTGCGGCGGGTGCCGCGATCGAGCACAACACCAGCAATGGCAACAAGGCCGAAGCGCCGCCGGCGCCGCCAGCGCCGAAGCCGGCGACGTTCGAGTTGGTGCGCTCCGCGGCCTCGGTCGATGAGGGCGACAATGTCACTTTCACGTTGAATACCACCAACGTCGCGCCGGGCACTCAGTACACCTATACGATTTCCGGCATCTCCGCCGACGACGTGCAGGGTGGCGTGCTCGCCGGCACGGTGACCGTCGATGCGAATGGTCGCGCGGTGATCCAGATTACGCTGGCCGCAGATCGCACGACGGAGGGGGTGGAAAATCTCACCGTCAGCGTCGCCGGGCAGAGCGCCTCCGTCGAAATCAACGATGTTTCCTTGACGCCGGCGTTCGTGCTGACCGAGGGCCATGACAATGTCACGGGCACCATCGGGGACGACACGATCATCGGCTCTCATCTGACTTACAACACCGGCGACGTGATCGACGGCGGCGCGGGTCGCGATCAGCTCAATCTGACTCTGCAGGGCGGCACGTCCGTGGACGGCGTCACGGTCAGCAATGTCGAGCAGGTCAACCTGCGAACCACCGAGGGCAACGGCGGCGTCGAGCTGAGCATGACCGGCTTCGACGACCGTGTCTCGCAAATCAACGTTGAATCCGCGCGTGCCGATCTCGCCATCGTGGACCAGCAGTCGCTGGCCGCCGTCTCGATCACCGACGTGTCCGGCAGCACCCTCTCCCTCGATTACGACAGCCAGGTCGTGTCGGGAGAGGCCGATGAGCTGAAACTCGCCATCGATGAATTCGTCGGCACGCTGGCGGTCGACGAGAACATCGAAGCGATCGACCTGCGTGTCAATGATGGCGTCGATGAAGGCAGCGAGCTGCAGCTCGTGGCCGGCGGCGTGACCCGAGTGACGGTCAGCGGCGGCATCGCCGGCCAGGCGGCCGCATTCGATGTCGCCATCAACGAGGATCGCATCGCCGGTGCCAGCTTCGATGCCACAGGCTTTGCCGGCAATGTGGTGCTGAATGGCGTGGGCGGTAGTGAGATCTCGGACCTGCGCCTCGGTGCGGGCGACGACACGGTCGTCGTTGACGATAACGGCGGCGACATTTCTTACGGTGACAGCTTCGATCTCGGCGACGGTAACGATACGTTGACGGTGGGGCACGACGTGCATGGCACGGTCCGCTTCGGTACTGGCAACAATGCGATGAGCGTTGGCGAGGACGTGGGCGCCTCAGCGCAGGTGAGCTTCGGGGCCGGCGACAGCGTGCTCGACGTGGACCGCGATATCGAAGCCGACGCGTCGGTCAGCTTCCTGAGCGGCAACAACACGGTCCGTGCCGCCAGCGTGGTGGACAGCGCCAGCATCGTCTTCAACGGCGACGGCGATAACCTGCTCGACCTCGAGACCGAGTTCTACAGCTTCATGCCGCAGAACGAATATGGCCGCATCGGCGGCAGTGCGTCGGTGAGTTTCAACGGCGCAGGCAACAATCGCCTGATCGCCGGCGAGATTCTCGATGACGCGGCCGTGACTTTCGGCGATGGCGACAACACTGCCGAAACCGATGACATCGAAGGCAACGCTTCGGTGACGTTCGGCGACGGCGATAGCTCGCTGCAAGTGCGCGGCGAAGACGGCGACATCAGTGGCAATGCCACCGTCAGCTTCGGCGGCGGCGACAATCAGCTCAGCGTGGGCGGTGACATCCGCGATGGCGGCAAAGTGACGTTCGGCGATGGCGACAACGAGGCCGGCGTTCGCGGCAGCATTCGCCATGCGTCGCTGGAGTTCGGCGACGGCAACAACGAACTGTCGGTGGGCGGCGAGATGCAATCCGCGACGGTGAGCTTCGGCGCGGGCGACAACACCGTCCGTGTCGAGACCAATCTGCATTTCTCGACGCTCCAGTTCGGTGACGGCGATAACAAAGTGCGGGTCGATGAAGAATTGCGCGCGACCAGCGTCGAGTTCGGCGCGGGCAATGACGCAATGTTCATCGGCACGGCGGTTCGCGACGGCTCGCAGCTCGACTTCGGCGCGGGCAACGACGCGCTCAAACTCGGCGATGGCGGCGAGGGACGCGTGCATGTGCATGGTGGCGACGACGCAACCGTCATCGACATGGGGGACGGCGACGACACCGTGACGATCACCGGCAGCGACGATGAGGAGACCGACACCCTGGTGCGCTCCGGCGGCTTCCTGCGGGGCGGAGAGGGTAACGATACGTTGACCGTGCAAGCGGTGGACACCATCGAGGCTCTCGTGGCGCGCACTCAGGCGCAGCGGGTCACCCTGACGTTCGATGGCAACTATGCGCTCGACCAGATCGTGAGCGTCAGCGTCAATGGTGTGGACTACAGCTACACCGTGCGGTCCTCCGATATCGTGCAGGGTGACGCTCTGGGCACTCGCGAGAACGTCGCCTCTGGCCTGAAGGCCGTGATCCAGCAGGATCAAAATGCGGCACTGACCGTGGCTGCCGGCGCGACGGACGACAGCTTTATTCTCGAGGGCACCATCGGTGCCGCCGACGTGGCCGTCGCGGCCGAAGGCCTCACGAGCGAAGTGACGTGCATAGCCGATGCCGGCATCAGCGGCTTCGAGACGCTGAACCTGATCGCCCTGAATCCGGTGAAAGACGAGGATGACAACGACGACGCCAACGATGACGACAACACCGCAGCCGACATCACCGCCGACTTCTCGTTGATCAGCGGTGTGCAGCAGATCAACCTCAGCAGCGAAGTGACGCTGCGTTCGAGGCAGGCGCTGGAAGAGGGGGTCGTCAACGGCACCTATACACGCAACCATGCGGGCGATCCCGTCACGTTCACGCTGCTGAATCTGCCTGCCGGCCTCGGCGAGCACATCACGGTCTCGGGCAACGAGGTGACCGCCACTGGCAATCGCCAGGTGGAGCGCTTCCAGATCGGTGCCGAACCGGGCGATCACCAGATCGGCGATGTGATCACGATCGAGATCGACGCTGTGAAATACAGCGTCACCGTCACCGCCGACGATCTGTCGGGCGCGACCGCGCAGGAGGATGCCGACAACATCGCGGCCCGTCTCGCGCAGGTGGTGGCGGCCGGCGAGACCGGCTTCACCGTGGCGGTTGACGGCAGCGTGATCACGCTGATTGGCAACAGCGGCGATGATGTCGATGTCGGCTTCGACAGCGACAGCGCCAGCGACGGCCACGAGCAGATGCAGAGCGCGACACCGGTGGACGATCAGGACATCGATGTGTCCGTCAACGCGGTGCTGGCCGAGGAGGCGGATACCGACAACGATACGCTGGCGCTGACGATCAAGGGTACCGGCGACTTCGATCTGGGTATCGACGGCGCGTGGGACGGCTTCACCGTGTTCACTCCGCAGCCGATGATCGCGTACGAGAACCTGTCGATCACGGTGCAGGACAACTTCAGTCATTACATCGACACCGACGAGAACGACGACAACCGGGAATTCGTTCGCGGCAGCATCGCGTTGGCGGGCGGCATCGCCGGCGCCAGCATCGTCATCGACGACGTGATGGCCAGGAGCGTCACGTCGAGCTCGGCCGCCAACGTCAAGGTGGTGTTCGACTCGCATGCCGATCAGGGCGAGCACTATGACTTCGCGGTCAGCACGCTCGGCGGCGCCGACGTGGTCGACATGAAGGGCGTGATCCTGTCCAGCCTCAGCACGGTCGATCTCGGCGAGGGCAGAGACCGTCTGATCATCGGCAACGGTCGCGAAGCCGCCGACGACGTGACCAGCGGTTCGGCGCCGACCGACGAGGGGCGCATGTTCCGTCACGTCAGCAACGTCGAGGAGCTGGAGTTCCATGGCGAGGATGCCATCACCTTCGATGACGACGCGTTCGAGTCCGGTTTCGACCAGCTGATCGTCGGCGCGGACAGCAACCTGCTGTTCCGGGTGGGCGATGAGTTCGCGCGCGATCTCACCGTCGACATCGCGGATGACGTGCGGATCTCGATGGAGATCTACAACGACCACGACATCACGGTCACGGCACAGGATCGCCTGGACGCCACGGTCCGGCTCGCCAGCGGCTCCTCTGGTGACTTCACGCTGACGGCTGCGGATGAGGCTGAGGTGGAGTTGAAGAGCAATGGCACCGGCGCGGTGAGCGTGGCAGTGGCCGCGGGCAGCGAGGTGGGTATCTCGTTCGGCGAGAACAGCGTCAGTGCAGCCGATGTGACCGTCATTCAAAGCAGCAGCGACAGCAACGCAATCAAGTTCGAGGAATTGACCCAGGCACAGAACGTCGTGGTCGACATCACGATGTACGGTCATGGCGAGGACACCACGGTGGCCGATCGCAACGGTGACCTGCAGGCATACGACACCAATCTCGAAGTCGATGAAGGCTCGGCCGGCATCGACAAGCTGGTGCTGCGTACCGATGAGGATCGTGGCGCGAGCTACGACGTGATTGCGGTGATCGACGACAGCTGGGCGGTGAGCGACGGCAATGCGTCGAGCTTCGACCTCACGGTCGATGCCACGGAAGTGAGCGCAACGCACGTGTTCCTCAACGGATCGCTCGAGACCGAGGCCAGTCTGCAACTGCTCGGTTCGAAGAGCTCGGAGAACATGCTCATGGGCGGCGCCGCCGGCGATTCGCTCAAGGGTGGCGATCAGAGTGACGTGCTGCTCGGCGACCGCTATCACGACGATGAGTTGTTCGCAGCGTCGGACACACTCGAAGGCGGCGGCGGTCGGGACTACTACGCCATCAGCGAGTCGCAGTTCGACACCATGGACACCATCGTGGGTCTGGATCTGGGCGCGGGCGCGCCGGGCACCAGCGATTATCTGATGCTGGGCATGTACGCCGAAGCGGAAGCGTACGACGGGCCGGGCAGCGACTGGACCTCATATTTTGAAATGGACCGGCTGCTCCAGATCGACACGGTCGTGAACGACGGCTCGGCGGTGGACATCGAGGGCCTGGATCTGCAGGCCGCGGTGAACTCGCTGTTCCAGGCCAACGGCGTGTTCGAGCAGAGCGGCCCGGCGGCGACCCATGCGGCGGGTCTGTTCAACTGGGGCAATGACACCTATCTGATCGCGCTGGGCGATCAGGCAGGCAGCGGCTTCGGTAGCGACGACTACATCGTCAAGGTGACGGGCGTGGCCGGTACGCTCGACGTGAGCGACTTCTTCCAGCCGGCCTAATCGCTGCGAAATCATGGGGCAGGCGCGGCGTCTCGTGGAAGGCGCCGCGCCGTTCGCCGGAACTCTGAATCAGTGTCGATGGGGATACGTCATGGTGGCGTCGGCGGAAGTTCAGGCGTCTCTCGTGGCGACGCCCGTGCTTGAAGTCAGTGGCATCCGGCAGTTCCCGGGGTATGTCTATGGGCTGCGCGCTCCCTGTGTAGTGGCCCGCATCGGATTTGAGGACTCGGCGCTCTGGCGTGCGGTCGCGGGTCGTGCGCTCGAATCGCTCTCTCATCTATCTCTGGATGGCAATGATGCCGGCGCAGCGCCGGTCGACGTGCTGTCGTGCCTGACGCGGTCGATTCAACTATTGCAGGACGCCTCGGGATTGCCGGACACCGGCGCTCCCCGTGTGTTCGCGTTGCCGTCGAAACAGTGGCTGCTGGCCGTGCCGTCGCTGGCGCCGGCGGCAGCGCTCGAAGCCTTGCTATGGACCGCTCGCTACTTGAATGAGCTCGCCTCCAGAGCCGAGGGCGAGTCATTGTCCGAGGACATGCAGGCCGAGCTGAAACGTTTGCTGGAACGCATGAATCGCCACGCACCGGGCGGCGCCAACAATCGGTTCTTCATCAGCGCGGCGTATCGACAGGGCATTCCCTGCAGGCCGCTGCCTGGCGGCATCTATCAATACGGGTGGGGCCGGCGCGCGCAATGGCTCGACAGCTCGTTCACTCAGTCGACGTCCAATATTTCCACCCGGATCGCGCGAAACAAATTCGTGACCAATGCGCTGTTGCGACAGGCTGGCCTGCCGGTGCCCGCGCAGAAGGCGGTGCGAACGCTGGAGCAGGCCCTCCAGGCAGGCCGGGATCTGGGATATCCCGTGGTGATGAAGCCCACCGATCGGGACGGCGGGGTCGGCGTGTCGGCCGGACTCAGGTCGCAAAGCGAGTTGCGCGCGGCCTTCGATAGGGCGAGGAAACATTCGCCGAATCTGCTGGTCGAGAAACATCTCGAAGGCCGCGACTATCGCGTCTATGTATTCCGGGGCCGGGCGATCGCCGCGATGATGCGGGTGCCGGGGTCGGTCACGGGCGACGGGGTCAACACCGTGGCCGCGCTGGTTGCGCAGGTCAATCTCGATCCGCGGCGAGGTGGGCATCTTTCGGCCCCGCTGGTGCGTCTGGAGCTCGATGAGGAGGCGCTGGGGCTGCTTGCCGCCGAGCGGCTGACGCCCGAGTCGGTGCCCGCGGCTGGATGTTTCGTCCGCCTGCGACGCTCGGCCAATGTGTCCACCGGCGGCATGCCCACACCGGTTTTCGATCAGATGCATCCGGACAATGCGCGACTGTGCGAGCGCGCGGCGCGGGCACTGAGACTGGATCTCGCAGGCATCGACCTGCTGATGCCGGACATCAGCCGGTCGTGGAAGCAGGTGGGAGCGGGGATCTGCGAGGTCAATGCGCAACCGCAGATCAGCAGCGTGGCCTTGCGGGAAACCTTCGATCTGCTGATGCACGAGCTGGTCGAAAAGCGTGGGCGTCTTCCTGTCGGGCTGGTGCTCACTGCGGGCCTCGACGCGGCCATCGTGCAGGAAGCGGCGGACATGCTCGCTCAACGCAACGTGTGTGTTGGCGCGAGCAGCGGGGCAGGCTTGCGGATCGGTGCGCAACGCATTCGGTCCAGTCGCGGTAGTGTCTTTGATGACGCGCACACGCTGCTGATCGATTCGTCCGTCGAAGCCGTCATCATCGGCACCGACGGCGCGGAACTTCTCTCCAGCGGCGTGCCCATCGACCGTTTCGAGGTGCTGGTGATCTCGGGCTGGAGCCTGACCGCCGAAGGCGACACCAGAATAGCCGCCGCGCAGTTGCGTTCCGTGCTGACCCTGCTCGCTCCGCACTGTGAAGGAGAAGTGCTGGTGGTTCGAGATCACCTGGCCGCCTCAGTGGCCGCCAGCGTCTTCGGCATGAAACGATTACGTTTCGTGGCTGCAACCGATGAGCTGCCTGCGGCGCTGGCCCGCGCGGTGTTTGCTTCGCTTTGAACGTGTTCCGGGACGCACTGTGAGGTGCTCCACACTTCCAGGGCAGCGGCCGATATTAGTTACATTCATTCCGGATCAGACTCGACCGGATCGCTGCGCGCGGCCCTGTAGAGTCCGCTCCGCGATCCCGATGCGATCGCGCGCTCGCTGCACACCGCAGCTTCGGAGATCGGATGTTCCTCGCTCGTCTCTTCATGGTCGCTTCGGCAATGCTGGTGGGTGTCGTGCCACGGGCCGGCGCCACCGCGCCGGGAAACCCTGAGCTCGTGACTCTGGTTGAGCGAGTGCTCGCGACTCATCCAAGCGCCGGCGCGGCGCGCGCTGAAGTCGACGCCGCTCGTTCGGAGCTGAGCGCCTCTCGGTGGGCACGGTTTCCCGCGGTGTCGGTCGAGAGCTTCGCCGATCGCCGCAATGGCGGCGATGTCTCGGCCGCAATCTCGGTGGAGCAGCCGTTGTGGACCGGTGGGCGGATCAGCGCCTCCATCCGGCAGTCCAGCGGTCGCCTCGATGCCGCCATGGCAAGCATGGATGAAGTCTGTCTGGATCTCGCGCAACGCGCCGTCCAGGCGTACATCGACGTGCAGCGGCTGCATCGTCGTGCCCGAATCCTCGAGGACAGTCTGGTCGAGCACCGCAAACTGGTCGACTCCATGCGTCGTCGCGTGGATCAGGAAATCAGTCCTGCCTCGGATCTGGAGCTTGCCCAGTCGCGCACGCGTCAGACCGAGATCGACGCTCTGCAGACAGAAGCCGAAGCCGAAATTGCACAGCTGCGCTTGAGAGAGCTGACTGGCGATGACAGCCTGCGGATCGCCGGAGTGTTGGATTATCGCGAAGAACAGAACGCCGCCACCCCGGCCGAACTGCTGCGTGCGGCGCTCGATTTTGATCCGAGCGCACGACGCATCGCTGCCCAAGCGAAGATCGCCGCAGCCGAGGTGTCGCTGCGCAAGAGCGCGCTGATGCCGCAGCTGGGCGTTCGCTATCAACACTATCTGGGCAGCGACAGCGATCTGGACGACGAGCTGGGCCTGGTGTTTCGGATTCAGGCCGACGGCGGGCTGTCGCGTATGTCCGCGATCAAGGCGGCGAAGCAGCGTGAGCAGGCAGCCTCGCTGGCCATCGATGCCGCGAGTCGCGAGCGACAACAGATCGTTCTCGCGGCGCTGACAGAAAACGTCACCGCACGACGTCGCGCGCAAGCAGGACGCGATGCCACGCTCGCCGCGAAGTCGGTCACCGATTCGTTCCTGCGCCAGTTCGCTGCCGGCCGGCGCACCTGGCCGGAAGTGTTGAACTCGGTGCGGGAGACCGCCACCGCCGAGCTCACCCAGATCGATGCCGAAGCTGGCGCCGTGACTTCATATGTTCGCTTGCTCCTGCTGTCCGGCCAGTGGCGGCCCGACGAGGTGCAGTCCTCGGAGAAGAATCGATGAAACAACTGACAGCACTCGTGGCCGCGCTCGCCCGCAGGCAACGGGTCGAGCTGCCGCCGGATTGGGCCGGTCCGCTCGCCTCGCTCGACGGCGAGGCCGCCGATCGGGAAGCACTGGCGCGACTGTGCGCAGCGTTGGGCTGGAACGCGCCCGAAGCATTGCGCGACTTGCCCAAGGCGCAGCACTTTCCGTTGCTGGTTCATCATGCGTTGCTGGGCTGGGCCATCGCTGATCAGTGGCAGACTCAAACCACGGTTCGAGTCCTGACCGAGGGCGGCGTGCAAACCTGGTCGCTCGATGACACCCCGCTCGAGTTCTATCGGCTGACGATTCCGGGCCGGCCGCCGGGCCACGATCGCTCGCAGTCGTTCCAGATTTTCGCGCGAGCATTGCTGTCGCGCCGGCGCATGCTGGTCGAGGCGACCGTCGCGACGGCGGTGCTCAGTCTGGTCGGGCTGGGCGTGTCGCTGTTCTCCATGCAGGTGTATGACCGCGTCATTCCTCAAGGTGGGATGGCGACGTTATGGGTGCTGGTGTTCGGCGTGCTGTTCGCGATCGGCATCGAGTTCCTGCTGCGTTGGTTGCGCGCGATCTCTCTGGAGCGCGAGGCCGCCTCGATCGATGCGGACGTGTCGGAATATTTCTTTACGAGACTGCAGGCGCTGCGACTCGACGCACGACCGGCATCGGTCGGCACGCTGGCGGCGCAGATGCGCGGATTGGAGCAGGTGCGCTCCGTCATGTCGGCGGCATCCATCTATTTCGTCGCGGACCTGCCGTTCGCGCTGCTGATGGTTGGCGTCGTCTTTCTGATCGGCGGCAGCCTCGCGCTGGTGCCGTTGATCGGCTTGCCGATCGTATTGCTGCTGGCGTGGGGTGTCGCACGGGCCGTGCGCAACGAGACCAAGCGCGCGCAGGCCAGCAGCTATCGCAAGAACGGTCTGCTGGTCGAAGCGATCGCGGCGAGCGAGATCGTCAAGGCCACGCGCGGTCATTGGGAGTTGCTGGCGCGTTGGAACAAGCTGATCGACGATGTCACTGTCGATGACGAGCGCGTGCGACGCTGGACGGCGCTCGCGCAATCCGGCGCCAACTTCATCCAGCAGATCACTTACGTCGCCATGATCGCGATCGGCAGCCTGGCGGCCATCGACGGGGAGATCACCATGGGTTCGCTGATCGCCTGCTCGATGCTCGCGGGCCGAATCAACGGACCGCTGCTGTCCCAACTGCCGGGCCTGATCATGCAGTGGAGTTACGCTCGCAGCGCGCTGGACGGCCTGGATCAGCTGCTCAAGCTGCCGGTCGATCGAGAGCCCGGCGCGGATTATCTGCGGCCCGCCACGCTGTCCGGTGCGCTGTCACTGGAGTCGGTGCGCTTTGCCTATCCCGGCGCGCGCAGTGGCCTGGACCTGCACAGCCTGACGATCCGGCCCGGCGAGCGCATCGCCATCCTGGGGCCGGTCGGTTCGGGCAAGAGCACGTTGTTGAAGCTGCTCGCCGGTCTGTACCGGCCACAGTCAGGAAACATTCTGCTGGCGGGTCTGGACATGAATCAGATCGCCGAAGACGCGCTGCGCGAGCATGTCGCCTATCTGCCTCAGGACTATCGGCTGGTGCAGGGAACGTTGCGCGACAATCTGCTGCTTGGCCGCCCGAATCCGGGCGACGACGCGCTGATGGCCTGCGCGACACAGGCGGGCCTGGCGCAGTTCATTGCCTCACATCCGCAAGGTCTGGATATGCCGATTGCCGAGGGCGGCAGCGGCGTCTCCGGCGGGCAGCGACAGCTCGTCGGCCTCGCTCGCATTCTGCTGGCGAAGCCCGGCCTGTTGTTGCTCGATGAGCCGACCGCGGCCTTGGATCAGGATAGTGAGAAGCGCGTGCTCGCCGCGCTCGATCGCAGCGCTGGCGCCGACAGCACCCTGGTTCTGGTGACTCACAAAATGTCTCTGTTACAACTCGTCCGGCGCGTCATCGTGGTGGCGGGCGGCAAGATCGTGATGGATGGACCGACCGCGCAAGTGCTCGAGCAGTTGCGCCGCTCCGCTGTCGCAGCCGCCACGCCCATGGCCGTCGCCGCTGGAGGCCAAAGCGCATGAACTCGAACAAGTCCACCGCACGAGAATCCGCACCGGGGCTCGTGATCTTCGTCTCGCTGCTGGCAGTGACCGGCTTTCTCGCCTGGGCACACTGGGCGGAGCTCGACCAGATCAGCCGCGCGACCGGCCAGGTGATTCCCAGCGGCCGGGTGCAGGTCGTGCAGAGCGCCGATGGCGGTGTCATCACGGATCTGCGTGTCCGGGAAGGCGACCGCGTGACTCAGGGACAACTGCTGGTCAGACTCGACAGCATCAAAGCCAAGGCGGGCGTCGATGAGAGTCGGGGCAAGGAAGCGGCACTGCGCACCGCGCTCGCGCGAATCGAAGCGGAGCTCTACGACCGGCCGCTGGCGTTCGATCCGTCGCTGCGTGCGTATCGGGAATTCATCGCCAATCAAACCTCGCTCTATGAAAAGCGCCGCGACGCGCTGAGCGCCGAGCTGGCCACGCTGCAACAGATGCACTCGCTGGTGAGTCAGGAGCTGACGATGAACCAGCCGCTGCTCGCGACCGGTGACGTGAGCCGCTCGGAGGTCCTGCGCCTGCAGCGGCAGGAAGCGGAAGTCGGCGGCCAGATCGTCAATCGTCGCAACCGGTATCTTCAGGAGCTGCAGACGGAGCTGGCCAAGACTCAGGAGGAACTGGTCAGCGCGGAGCAGATCCGCATGCAACGCGAGGATCAGTTGAGTCGCACCGAGCTGACCGCGCCGGCGGACGGCATCGTCAAGAACGTGCGCTTCACCACGGTCGGGGCGGTGCTGCGTCCGGGGGATGAGATGCTGCAGATCGTTCCCACCAACGACGTGCTGATCGTGGAAGCCAAGGTGCGCCCGGCGGATATCGGCTTCATTCGCCCGGGCCAGTCGGCGAGCGTCAAGTTCGACGCCTACGACTACAAGATCTACGGGTCGGGCGTCGGCGCGGTCTCATATATAAGCGCCGATACGCTCACCGAGCAGTCGCCTCGCGGCGAGGTCTCCTATTACCGGGTCCACGTCGGCGTGGATGCCGGGGAGATGCAGCAGCGCCGGCCGGAGGAACGGATCGAAATCCAGCCGGGCATGACGGCGACGGTGGAGATCAAGACTGGCGAGAACACCGTGTTGAGATATCTCTCCAAGCCGATCACCAAGACCCTGTCGGAGGCGCTCACCGAGCGTTGATGCTCGCCGTCGCCGTCAGGACCTCGGTGCCGAAACTTGCGATACAGGCGTGCGGCACCGGGGCCACGCCAAGATATTTTGCGTAACGCTCCGCGCCGCGAAGTGCGTATCTCGGCGAATAGAACGGGCGCAAATCCGCGCCTTCCAGTCCAAGGATTTGCCGGTCCGATAGCAGGCACTCCTTGGAGGCGTCATCGACGCTCAACTGCTGTTGAACTCGCGCGTTACGCAGCGCGCGGCCGAACTCGCGCAGCTGCAGTTGTACATCGCGCATGATTGCTCTCCCGACGATCCCGACGAATCACGATGGGGTCACGCTAATCGAAGCCCCTCGCGAGCGCTGAAAAGAAACATCCGCGCTGCAGGTAATCCGCGATGGCGAAGCGGATAGTTGCATTCATCGTGCACTCGAAACGCTGCGACGGACCGGGAAAACTCGTTAGATTGCCGTCACAGCATGGCAACGCCCGACACACAACCGAGCAGCGACGAATCACTGAGCGAGCACGAGCTCGGCATGAGGCCGCGGCCGCGCGTGCTGGTGGTGGACGATGAGTTGCGGACGCTGCGAATCTTCCGTCGCGTACTGCTGCAGATCGATGCGCACTGCATGGTGCTCGAGCGGGCCGCCGATGTAGCCGCCGTGCTGCGCGATCACTCGAGCATCGAGGTCGTCATCAGCGACCTGCACCTGTCGGGCATCGACGGCCTCGAGCTCATCCGACAGATTCGCGCCCGGTTCGGCGAACGGCGAAACATTCAATTCATTCTGGTGAGCGGCCAGATGTCGATGGAGTCGGCCATCGGGGCGCTGCGACTGGAGGCGATCGATTTCCTGTTCAAGCCGGTGATGCCTCGCGACCTGCTCGAATCCGTGCGCCGGGCCATGTTCAAGACGCGCGGTCCGATGACGGTGTCCTCGCCGATGCGTGAGCATTTGTCTCACTACGGCCAGGAATACGATTCGCTGCGCTTCTTGAAGCGGCTGCACGGCACGCGAGTGCGTCTGTTCGGGCAGACGCTGTTGCCCGATCCGGCATGGGGAATTCTGGCGGAGCTGATGCGCGCCGCATTGACGGGGCGACGCGTCGCGGTCACTGCATTGTGTGTGGCCTCCAAGGCGCCGTTCACTACCGCGCTACGACGCATCGACGATCTCATCGACGCCGGTCTCGCGGCTCGCAGGCGTGATCCCAGCGATCGGCGTCGTTCCTATATCGAGCTGACGGATACCGGACACCAGAAGATGCAACGTTACTTGCGCAACGTCGCGGTGGACCTGGTGCGCCCCTCGGAACGTCCCGGCAGGCGGTGAGTTGCATGCGAAGTGCATCCATCTGTAGCGCCGCCCGCCGCGACTGCACGCACAATGACTTCAGGCAACAACAATCCAGCGGAGCATGAGTCCATGAGCCACCTGAATCTGCGATCGCATCAGATTTCTCTGGAGCTTCCCGGCGAGCGGTTGGAATGTGACGTGGATCAACGCCGGGCCAGGCCGCCGGGCCCGCAGCAGGAGGACGGGCTGAGTGCGGCCCGCGGCATCCTGATCGCCCTGGGGTTGTCCGCCTGCCTGTGGGCGATCGTGTTCGCGCTCGTTGCGTTGTTCTGAGCCGGTATGAACATCGATCCCTGGCTCGGTCAGTCCGATGACCTGGTGCGCCGGTTCACCGACGTGCTGCTCGTCGAGAACCGCTATTCGATCTACACCTGCGCCGACTATCGCGCCGATCTGCGCGGCCTGGATCGCTGGCTGCAGCAGTTCGAGGGCTGCACCCTCGCGAGCGCCAGCGACCAGCAGTTGCATCGATACCTTTCAGAGTGGGTGAGCAGTCGTGCCACGGCACGCAAGGTTCCCCGCGTGCTGCTCAGTCTGCGGCGCTTCTATTCCTTCCTGTGTGACAGCCACGCTCGTGACGACAATCCGATGCTTCATCAGAGCATCGCGCACTGGGACGAGCAGCGGCGGCCCAGGGCGACCACGATCCGGCGTCAGCGCGAGAGCGCTCGCGCCGTCGCTGCCCGAGATCGCGCCATGTTGGCGCTGATGATCTCGGGTGGGCTGCGGGCCGCGCAATTGATCTCACTACGCCTGAGCGATCTGCATCTCGAGCAGGGCAGCCTGTCGGTGCGGGGCCGGCGTCTGGTACACAGTGTGTCGCTGAGTGACACCCTGGTCGCGATGTTGAAGGAATTCCTCGTCGATCCTCGCGAGGTGCTGCTCCAGGGGCGTGACTGCGTGCACGTTTTTCCATCCTGCGGCGGGCGGGCGTTGACCGGGCGGGCGTTCTGGGACGCGTTCCGGCGCCGGGCCGAGGCTTGTCGCACGCTGGTCACGTATCGAGAGGCGCCCGCCAGGAATGCTTTCGTTTCGAATCTTTCTGGCGCGCGGCTGCGGATCGAACCGGGCAAGATTTCGACATCGAAATGTTTCAGTACCGGGATGGAGCCGTCATGAGTTCCGTTAACGTCGATTCGAAGTCCGTCACCAGCACGAGCGCCGCCAGGGCACCCGTCGATCCACACGTCACCAGCCGCACCGATGACATCGTGATCGGCCTCGGTGTGCGCACCTCCGGCAAGTTTCAGACGGCTGGATCCATCTTCGTGGATGGTGCGCTCGGGGAGGCGGATGTCGAATGCTCCTCGCTGTCGATCAGCCGCGGCGGTGAGTTTCACGGCGTCGCGAAGGCGGCCCGCGTGGAGATCTCCGGAATGTTGAGCGGCGAGGCGATCGCGACCGAGGAGATCGTGTTGCGTGCTTCGGCCGTCGTTTCTGGAAGAATCTCCGCTCCGTACATCGTCGTGCACCGGGGCGCCTGTGTCACCGGCGAGGTCAATTCGATGGAACGGCGCGCCGAGCCCAACAAGGTGCCGGCCACGCTGCCGGCATTCAGCAAATATCGTCCGAAGCGCGGCTTGCACCTGTTCATGTTCTCGGTCGCCATCGGTCTGGCGCTGTCGGGTGGCGCGGCGTTCGCGTGGTGGAGCGGCGATCGGAACGTCGAGAAGACCAACACCATCGCGGATCGAAACTAGCCGGGGTTGCGGGAGAAGCCGATGAGCAAGCACTGCATGACCCGCGGAGACGCACGGCGCCTCGGCGCGTTGCTGGAGGAGTTCGCTCGCGAACGTCGCTATGTGCCGGAGGACGCGCAAGGGATCGAGGCGCTCGATGAATTGCCGTTGTGTCTGCAGGCACGCGCCAGAAAGTCGGATGCGGACTCGCAGTGGCGTGCATGGACCGACGGGCATCGCATCTGGTTCGTGGTCGCGCAACGCGTTCGCTTCCCGGGCGAGGAAGCCGGGGAGATCACGCTGAAGCTGGCGTTCTACGATCACGACGGCGTGCTGGCCGCCACCGGTGCCTGGTTGCGCCGGGCGACCGGGCAGTGGGTATTGTACAGCGTGCTCGACGATCAGCCGGTGGCTGATGACAGCGGGCCGGGCGATGCATGCAGACAGTTCTCCCTTGCGAGTTGAACGGGCACCGGCCATGCAGTCCCCGCTCGAACAACAGCTGCAGCGCGCGCTCGAGCGTCATGAGCTGAAGGTGCATTATCAGCCGAAGTTCCATCTCGCCACCGGAGAGCTGCAAGGCGTCGAGGCACTGCTGCGATGGTGTACCGACACCGGGTCGTGGATCTCACCCTCGGCCTTCGTGCCGCTGCTCGAAAGCAGCGGCCTGATCAATCGGGTCGGCGCGTGGCTGTTCGAATGCGCGGCCTCGGACTCCGCTTACTGGCACCGTCATGGCCAGAGTGTCGTGCGTGTCGCCATCAACATTTCGCCCTTGCAGCTGCGCGAGCGCGGTTTCTTGAGCTGGGTGCTGTCGATCTGCGACACCTGGCAGGCGGCGGGCGCGGGCCTCGACCTGGAGTTGACCGAGTCGGCGTCGCTGCCCGACTCCTACGATGTGGTCGGTGCGTTGAACGCGCTGGCGGCCGCCAACGTGCGCCTCGCGCTCGACGACTTCGGCACCGGCTATTCGTCGCTGAGCTTGCTGACGCGTCTGCCGGTGCGCCATCTGAAGATCGATCGCAGCTTCGTGGCGCAGCTCGGCGTGAGTCGCAAGGCCGAGGTCATCGTCGATGCCATCATCCGGCTGGGACGTGATATTGGCCTGGAGACCATCGCCGAAGGCATCGAGACCGAGCAGCAGCTGTCGTACCTGCGCCAATTGGGTTGCGATATCGGCCAGGGCTACTACTTCAGTCCGGCGCTGAATCGCGACGATCTGCTGAGTCGCCTGCAGCTGCCCATGCCGCCGCCGGGCCGCTGGCGCGGTGAAGTCTTTCGAGGACATGCCTTGTCATGAAGCCGTCCGACAGCAACGCCCTGCGCATTCTGATCGTGTGTTCCGCCAACCGCTTCCGCAGTCCGCTGGCCGAGTACCTGATGCGGCGGGAGTGGGCGGGCTACCTGATCGACGTCCAATCCGCCGGCCTTCATGCCCAAGAGGGCGCCCCGGCGCATGACGCCGCTCGCGAGATCGCGCTCGAACACGGCTTGCTTGAGATCGAAGCGCATCGCACGCGGCGCCTGACTCCGGCACTGATGCATGATGCCGATCTGATCCTGACCATGGATGAGCTGCAGCAGCGGCATGTGCTGCGTGTCATGCCAACGTATGCCGGCCGCGTGCTGCTGCTCGGATGCTGGCGCGGCGTGAACATCGGTGAGCCCATCGTCACCTCGCAGTTGTCGCGCGAGTGGACCTTCGGCTTGTTACAGGAATGTGTAACGGAATGGCGGCGGCGCTTGACGTTGACGCTACGGTCCCTGGCGAGCGCCACGGATGACAATCGACAGCGGCGCGTGCACTGACAGTGTGCGGGCAGTTGTCCCTGATTCAGGACGTAGGTTCGCACCGCGGCAGCTTTCTATACGCGCAATCGCTTATGCACTAAAGTTCACGACTCGCTGAGGCGCGAAAAGAACAAGGGTCGGTCGACCGGCGTGCGTCTCGGCGTATATAGGAGAAGTAGGTGGTTGAAGCCCTGTGGATGGTGAAGAGCCGCGGCGATGGAATGCCCAGGAGGAGGAGGGAGTGCGGCACAGTGGTGTTGCTGGACGATCGACGCATCGTCGGCGGCAACGAAAGGTACCATTTCGTGGGCATCTACCGGCGCGAGGCCAGCCGGATTTTTTTCAGGGCCTTCGTGGCATTTCACGGTGAGCGACGCAAGGTGCCGCGGACCAGCGACGGTGCGCCGTACGAGACCGAAGGCATCGGCGAGATCTCGCTCGATTGCAAACGCATAGAATACGTGGCGCGCGTCGTCGGCAAGCCCGACAGCCGGATCGAAGGGACCTTTGTTCGTATCGCCGAGGTGCCCAATTTCCGTAAGCTCTCCTGATCGGTTCTCACTCGACTTCGGCGTCGCGCGGCCGCGACATTGTGAATGTTATTGCGCGCCGCGACTTTCACGGGCAGGCTTGTCCCCACTAGAATCGCTTGCGCATGGAAGTGCCCGAAAGCATCGAGTTGCAAGAGCCTGCAACAGGAGAGCTATGAATCGAGTCGGCAGGATCGGGCGTCGAACGGGCGTCACCCGGTACCATCAGGTATACAGTCTTCTTGTCCGGGCCCTTGCCGAGGGCACCATTCGCAGCGGTGCCGCTTTGCCGACCGAGAACGAGCTCATGAAGCTGTATCAGGTTTCGCGCAATACCGTGCGACGCGCGATCGATCGCATGGTGCGCGAACGCCGGGTGGTGCGTCGGCGCGGCAGCGGCACCTATGCACTCGCTTCCGATCGGGACCCCGCGAGCTGGCAGAGACTCGCCGGCCTGGTTCACGATCTCGATCGCTTCGCGCAGGCGACCCGTTCCAAATGCCTGAAGTTCGCCCGCGTCGATACGCCCGCCTATGTATTGCGCGAGGCACCGGATTTTGGCGCGCGTTCACTGTTGATCGTACGGACGCGGCAGTTCGACAAGACCTGCTTCTCGGTTACCTCGAGCTATATTCCCGAGGCGGTCGCCGGCAAGCTCACGCGGGCCAGGATCACTGACAAGCTGATACTCACGGCATTGAAGGAACTGGGCTATGTGCCCGCGACCGGTTCGCATACGACTCATGCCGTTGCCGCCGACGCGGACACCGCGCCGCTGCTGGATGTGGCCGTCGGCACGCCGATTCTGATGACGGACTCGCTCAGCCGGGATGCGCACGGGGCACCACTCGAATTCCAGCGCGGTTTCTTTCTCGCCGACGTCTACCCGATTCGCATGGACGTTCGTTACGACAGCGTGGGCACCGGGCTGCGCTGGCAACCCGTGACTCAGCACGGCGGGGCATAGGCGCGTCGAGGCTCAGCTGTCCTCCGAGATTCGCCGCTGGAACTCGCGATGGAATCGCTGCATGGATTGTCTCAGGGCAGGCGCGGCGGCGGCGGCACCCGCCTCATCGCCATCGGTCACCACGGTTTGCAGGTAACCCGCGAGATGCTCCACGCGGCGCGCCCCCACCATGCCGGCGCTGCCGAGCAGGCTGTGCAGATATCTCTTGAGCTTCGGCGTGTCGCGCTCGCTGCCATCCAGCAGCGACAGCGTCTGCTCGGTCGAGTCGACGAACGAATCGCAAATGCGTTGTAGCGGTGCACGTTGATGATTCAGGCTGTGGCGCAGCTCGTCGAACACCTGGGTATCCATGTCGGGCAGGTTCGACAGCCGCTCGCCCGGCACCACGCGCGCGCGAGGCTGCTCCCCGGGACGCAGCCACTTACACAGGATGTCGTGCAGCGCTGCCCGGCCGAATGGCTTGGGCAGGAAATCATCCATCCCCGCCTCGAGGCAGCGCGGCCGGTCGTCGGCCATCGCGTTCGCGGTCATGGCAATGATGGGGATTCGATGCGGCAGCATGGCGCGCAGCCGCCGGGTGGTCTGGTAGCCGTCCATGCCCGGCATCTGGCAATCCATCAGAATCAGATCGAACTGTTCCTGGCTCATCAGGCGCAAGGCATCCTCGCCGTTGTCGACGATGGTGGCCGGGCATTGCAGGTTGAGCAGCAGCGCTTCGGCCACGAACCGATTGGTGCTGTTGTCTTCCACCACCAGGATGCGGCCGCGTGGATTGCGAAAGATGCGTTGAGTCTGCTCATCCGGCGGCGTCTCGTGCGAGGCGCCCAGCGCCACGGTGAGCCGGAACACCGAACCGGCCGTGCTCGATCGCAGCAACACCAGGTCACCGCCCATCGCCTGCGCCAGTCGACGACTGATGGGCAATCCCAGTCCCGTGCCGCCGTGGCGCGAGGTGGCCGTTTCGACTTGAACGAACGGATCGAAGATTGCGTGGCGTCTGTCGACGGGCACGCCCTCGCCAGTGTCGATCACGTCGATGGTGATCTGCCGGCCGTCGTACGCGACGTTCAAGTGGATGCCACCGCGGGTGGTGCACTTCAACGCATTGGAGATCAGGTTGTTCATGATCTGCTTCAAGCGCGTCGGATCGCCGTGGAACGAGGGCGGCAATGTATTCGGCAGCTGCAACGAGAGACTCAAGTGCAGGGAATCGGCCTGGGCGCGGGAGGCGTCGATCACTTCGTGCAGCAGCCGCGCCAGCGAGAACACTTCATCCTGGAGTGTGAAATGTCCCGAATTGATACGGGTGAGATCGAGGATGTCGTTGGCGATCTTGAGCAGCGAGCGCGCCGACAGCCGGGCGACCGACAGCCGCTGTTGCAGCTCCTGCGGCGAGGACTGGTCGGCGCGCATCATCTCGAGCGTTGCCATGAGCCCATGCAGCGGCGTGCGCAACTCGTGACTCATGGTGGCGATGAACAGATCCCGCGAGCGCTGTGCCGATTCGGTCAGTTTCTGAGCGCGTTTCAGCGCGGTGATTGCCGCACGCATGCCACTGGGATCGCGCACGTGGATGGCGTAGCGATCGCCGTCGGCCTGAGCGTAGGGAGTGATCTGGACGTACGCGCTGACCTCCTTGCCCTCGGCCGTTCGCAGTATGGTTTCGATGGGCCGCGTGCCGGCGCGCACTTTTTCGAGCTGCGTGAGGTTGAGCGGATGCTCGAGCGTCTGGTGCGCCGGAATGAGCACGCCGAGGCGTTGCCCCTTCATCGCCACCGGCTCATAGCCCAGCAAGGTTGCGATGGAGCGGCTGGCGGACTCGATCTTGCCCTCGCGGGTGGCGAACAGAGTGACATCCGAGCAGTGATTCATCAGCACGCGGTAGCGGTTTCTGACCGCTTCGAGCTCACGCCGCTTGCGGCGAACCTGCTGAGCGCACAGTTTCAAGTCGCGCTGCGCGACCTCGGCCGCCTGTCGCATCTGCTCGATCTCCTGCTCGGCCGCCAGCAGATCCTGGCGACGGTGCGCGATGTCCCGTCGCAGGTGGTGCATTTCTCGAAGCAGGGGTGAGATCGTCTCTTCGAGCAGCGCTGGCACCGCCGGACTCGTCTTGGTGTCGCCACTCAGCCAACGCTGCACCGACATCAGTCGCGTCGTGGCCCGCCACGTCACGACCTGGCTGAGCGCGAGTGCGGCGAGCAGCAGGCTGCACAGGCGCATGGAGCTCTCATCGACAGGCATCCCCGGTGGCAGCTCGCCGAGCAGGCCGAGCGCGGTGAGCCCAGAGACTCCGGAGATGAGCGTGAAGACGATGTGCCCGGCGTGCACACGGGCACGTTGTCCGGTGTGTCTGCCCCGCTGGGGCAGCAGGATGAGACACGCGCTCGCCAGCGCGACGTTGACGCTTGCTTCCGTCAACGCAGTGGCGGCGATCGACAAAGGCCGGTCCAGAGCAGTGCCCGGCAGCGACTGTATATAAAGAAAGAGGTGGGGGAGCAGTTGCACGAGAGCTGCGGAGACGCAGCGGGCGCCCCATCGCAGCAGCTGGCCGCCGGCCGCGGCGAACGGCATGGTGAGCGCGGTGGGCCACGGATCGTCCTGCAGGAGCAACGCGATGGCACAGATGACCAGTGCCGTTGCTATCGACCATCGCCAGCCCCACAACAGGGCCACCGCCATGACTACCGCGGGTAGCAATGAGATCTGCGCAGTGGACAAGAACGCGATCTCGAACATGTCAGCGCTCACGTTAGGGCCGGCCCGGGTTCATCCCTGCTGTATGTTGTCCCTATCAAGGCATGATAAACGCAGCGCTGAGGATCGGCGTTCCGGCAGCGGAGAGTGACTCCGTGACCGATTAAAAGAATAAGTACCATAATAGGAATAACTGTAAATGGTAGGCATACGCATTGGGAATGCTGTCTGTACGTAGAGAGTTGCGTACCGGCCAGATGGGTCGGGCCGGCGCGAGCGCGCAGCAGCGGGGCATCCCCGAATAAACCTCCAATTTGCTCCGATTCAGCCGACCCGCTCGGCAGCGATCCATCCGCCGCAGCATCGCGGCGATAGAAGCGTCCAATTTGGAAGCATCTGCGCCGGCGCGCGCGTGGCCGTCGGTATATTCGATTTCAATATCGACACCGGGCTCAGAGCCACTGCCAATGAACACCATGCAAGATCGCGGAACGGAACAGCGCTCAATCGACAACGCAACGGCGCACGACGGCGGAACACGGCTGCGCCGGCTGGTGAGACATCTGTCTCGCCGCCACATGGCCATGGTGCCGATGACTCTGCTGCTGATCGGTGTCAGCGCCGCGCAGGATGATTCCGCGCCGGCACCGAAGCAGAAGGACTCATCCAACGACGGCGCTGCCGATGACACAAAGGGCGATGTCACGCCACAGCCTGGCGACAAGATCGCACTGCTCGCAGGCACGACCCGGCTTGCCGAGCACGTGCTGACGAAGGAGGAGATTGCTGCCCGTAAGGTCCGTATCGCCGTTCGCATCAAGGACGATGACGCGCAGGCAACTGCCGAAGGCGAGGAGGCCGCCGCGCAGAATGCCGAAGCGCAAACGAACGCTGCCGCCAGCGAAGATGACGAGGATGATGGCGCCATCGTGATGGCGGACGGTGGCGCGAGCGGCGGCGCTGTGGCCGTCGCACCGGCTGCGCAATCCGGCGACGACGATGATTCCGGTCTGATCTGGTTGCTGTTCGGCCTGGGGGGCGCCGGCGCCGCCGTTGCAATCGCGAACCGTGGTGATGACGACAAGCAGCCGGCTCCGCCAACCGAAGAGCCGCCGCCGCCACCACCGACCACGATCACCGGCGAGGTGATCAAAGGTTACGTGCAAGGCGCCGCGGTCTATCTCGATCTGGATCATGACGGACTGCCCGATGGCGATCCGGTGTACACCGACGGCCAGGGCCGCTTCACCTTCGCGTCGGACCAGACCGGTGCGTCGCTGCTGGCATTCGGCGGCGTGGACACGCTCACCAACGTGCCGCTCGACGGCTTGATTCTGCGCGCGCCGGCAGGCTCGACCGTCATTTCGCCGCTCACGACGCTGATCGACGAGATGATGAAGCAGGACGACTCGCTGACTGTCAGCGGTGCGCAGTCGCGTCTCGCCACCGCGCTCGGCGTGACGCTGCCTGGCGGTGTCAACCTGACCACGTTCGATCCACTGCAGAACCTGCAGAGCGGCGGCGGCGCCGTCGAGGATCAATCGGAGTCCGTGCTCAACACGATCAGTTCGATTCAGTCGCTGCTGGTCGGTGCCGGTGCGGCCGATGCGGTCACGGCCGCCAATGCCGCGATCACGGCGATGGCACAGAGCGTGCTCGATGGCTCACTGGATCTTACGTCTGTCGATGATGTCGCACGCGTGCTCGAGACGGCGTTCTCGGGTACCGGTGTCGGCGCATCGAACGCGGCCGATCTCACGGCGCTCGCCAGCGCGATCGCCGCCGTCAATCACACCCTGGTCGACGCATCGGGAGTGAGTGACGTGGCCTTGCAGGTCACGCGTTACGCATTGGCGGGCTTTCAGGATCTGCTGACCAGCGTGGGCGCCGGTGCACAGATCAGTGATCAATACGAGCGCGACATTTCCTTCTCGCAGAACGGTGAGCTCGCGGCTGCCATCGAGGCTCTGACGAGCGGCGACGTGAGTGAAGTGATCGATCGGAACGTCGATGCGAGCATCAGCTTCGCGCAGCGCCTGGAGGGCGACCGGTTCATTTTCGCGCTCAATCCCGAGCTGAAGCTCTATCAGGGCGCGCCGGACAAGATCGATACGGTGACGGTGAAGTTCGATGTCGCCGGTGTCACGGTGGAACGTGAGGTTCGCGGTGCCAATGGTGCGCTCAGCATCGAGGTGCTCCAGCCGGCAGCGGATGGCAGCTACACGCTGGAATACCGCGAGCTCGACAAGATCTCGATCAGGCCGCCGGTGGAGTTCAACGGCGTGCTCGGTGCGGCCATCTCCGTTCACTACGTCGGTCTCGGCGTCGTGGAGTCGGACACGCTGGGCATCGCCATCACCGCGGTCAACGACGCACCCACCGGTCAGGATTCGACCGTGACGACGGCGGAGAATCTGCCGCACGTCTTCTCGCTCGCCGATTTCCCATTCACCGATGCGATCGACGCCGCCCATGCAGGCGGCGCCAATGACCTCGATGCCATCAAGATCGTGTCGCTGCCGCGCGCCGGCACGCTGTATCTGGGCGAGACGGCGATCACCTCGGAGGACGTGGCGAATGGTTTCTACGTCAGTGCCTCGGATATCGAGGCCGGCTTGTTCCGCTTCGTGCCCGCGACCGGTGAGAACGGCGATGCCTACGCGAGCTTCCAGTTCCAGGTTCGCGATGACGGCGGCACCGCCAACGGCGGTGTCAATCTGGATCCGACCGCGCACACCGTGACCGTGAATGTTGCATCCGTCAACGATGCACCGGTCGCAACCGACAATTCACTGATCCTCGCGGAAGACGAGAGTCACGCGTTCTCGGCGCAGGACTTCGGCTTCACCGACCTGGAGGGCAACGCCCTGGCGGCGGTGATCATCACCTCGCTGCCCGAGGGCGGCTCGCTTTGGTACGGCGAACACCAGCTCTCCGTCGATGATCTGGGCGAGGAGGGTTATTCCATCTCCGCGGCCGATCTGGCGGCCGGGATGTTGACGTTCGTGCCCGATGCAGACACGAACGGTGCTTCCAGCTTCGATTATCGGGTGCAGGACAACGGTGGCACGCTCAATGGTGGCGTGGATGTGAGCGAGACGGCGACGTTCTCGATCGACATCACGCCGGTCAACGACGCACCGGTGAGTGGCGGCGGCAGCACGAGCGTTCTGGAAGATGGCGGGCACACGTTCTCGGCGTCCGACTTCGGCTTCAACGATATCGAAGACGACAGCCTCGCGGCACTCATCATTACCTCGCTGCCCGAGGGCGGCACGCTGTGGCACGGCGAACATGAGATCACGCTCGATGACCTGAGTGGTGAAGGCTATTCGATTGCCGCCACGGATCTGCAGGAAGGGCTATTGCGATTCGTGCCCGCGGCGAATGTCAACGGCGACATCAGTTTCCAATTCCGCCTGCAGGACGATGGCGGCACGGCCAATGGTGGCGTGGATACCAGCACCGAGGCGACCTTCACGTTCGAGGTCACCCCAGTGAGCGACGCGCCGGCGAGCAGCGGCGGCAGCGCGACCATCCTCGAAGACGGCTCGCACGTGTTCTCGTTGACGGATTTCGGTTTCAGCGACCTGGATGGCGACACCTTGTCGGCCGTGCTCATCGACTCGCTGCCCGAAAGCGGCACGCTGTGGTATGGCGAGGATCAGATCACGATCGACGATCTCGGCAGCAGCGGGTACTCGATCTCCGCTGAGGATATTGCCAGCGGCCTGTTGAGCTTCGTCCCCGACGCGGATGTGAATGGCAGCACCAGCTTCAATTTCCGCGTGCAGGATAATGGCGGCACCGCCAACGATGGCGCCGATATCAGCGCAGCCGCCACGTTCAATTTCACCATCACGGCAGTGAACGACGCGCCGCAGGCATCCGACAGCGATACGAGCATTCTCGAGGACGGCTCGCACACGTTCTCGGGGTCGGACTTTGGCTTCACCGACAGCGAGGATCACAACCTGTCGGCGGTCATCATCACGTCGCTGCCCGAGGGCGGCACGCTGTGGCACGGCGACCACGCCATCACACTCGACGATCTGGGCACCGAGGGCTATTCGATCACCGTCGCTGACTTGACCGACGGCCAGCTGGTGTTTCAGCCGAACGCGAATGCGAACGGCAGCAGCACCTTCGGGTTCCGCGTGCAGGACGATGGCGGGACCGAGAATGGCGGTGTCGATATCAGCGAGACGGCGCAGTTCACGGTGAGCGTGACCTCCGTCAATGACGCACCGGCCAGCATTGGCGGCAGCGAGACCATCCTGGAAGATGGCGAGCACACCTTCTCGGCGACCGACTTCAATTTCACGGATCTCGAAGACAACTCGCTCGCCGCGGTCATCATCACGTCGCTGCCTGAAAGCGGCACGCTGTGGCATGGCGATCATGCGATCACGCTCGATGACCTGGGCACCGACGGCTATTCGATCTCCGGGGCCGATCTGTCGAACGGCGAGCTGGTGTTCCGTCCGGACGCGGACGTGAATGGCAGCACCAGCTTCAATTTCCGCGTACAGGATGACGGCGGCACGGCCAACGGTGGCGATGACACGAGCGCCGAAGCCACATTCTCCTTCGACATCACCGCGGTGAACGATGCGCCGGGCACCAGCGCCGGCAGCACCACGATCGCCGAAGGCGGCTCGTATGCTTTCCAAACATCCGACTTCGGTTTCAGCGATATCGAAGATGACGCCTTCGCGGCGGTGATCATCGCGTCGCTGCCTGAAAGCGGCACCTTGTGGTACGGCGAGCATGAGATCACGCTCGACGATCTGGGCACCGGGGGCTATTCGGTTTCCGCGGCGGACCTGGTGGAGGGCAAGCTGGTCTTCCAGCCCGACACCAATGCCAACGGCAACACCAGCTTCAATTTCCGCGTGCAGGATGATGGCGGCACGGCCAATGGTGGCGCCGATATCAGCGAGTCGAGCACGTTCACGGTCACGATTACGCCGGTCAACGATGCGCCGGTGGCGACCGACAGCAGCACCACCATTCTGGAAGATGGCGAGCACACGTTCGCGGCGTCCGACTTCGGCTACAACGATATCGAAGACGATGACCTGGCGGCGGTCATCATCACGTCCCTGCCTGAAGGTGGCACCTTGTGGCACGGCGAACACGAGATCACGCTCGAGGACATCGGCACCGACGGCTACTCCATTTCTGCGGCCGATCTCTCGAACGGTCAGTTGGTGTTCCGCCCGGATGCGAATGCCAATGGCAGCAGCAGCTTCGACTTCCGCGTGCAGGACGATGGTGGCACCGACAACGGCGGTGTCGATACCAGCGAGTCCGCGACCTTCACCGTCAACGTCACTGCGGTCAACGATGCGCCGGTGACCACCGGCGGCAGCGCGACCATGCTCGAAGACAACGCGCATACCTTTGGCACAGCGGACTTCGCGTTCACCGATGAGGAGAGCGACGGTCTGCAGCAGCTGATCATCGATTCGCTGCCCACTGGCGGCACCCTGTGCTTCAACGATCAGCCGCTGACTTCATTCGAGGTGGGCAACGACGGCTATGTGATTTCCGCCGAGGATCTGGCCGCAGGCAAGCTGGTGTTCGTGCCGGATGCCGGCACCAGCGGCACGGCCAGCTTCAATTTCCGTCTGCGGGACGAGGGCGGTACGAGCAACAGCGGCGTCGACACCAGTGCGTCGGCAACCTTCAATCTGACGGTGACGGCGGTCAACGATGCACCGTCGACTGCCGCGGGCAGCACGACGATCGCCGAGGGCGACTCCTACACATTTGTGGCCAGCGACTTCAGCTTCAACGATGTCGATGGCGATGAGCTGTCGGCCGTGTTGATCGATTCGCTGCCGGGCAATGGCACGCTTTACTACAACAACGTGGCCGTGGAGTCCTCCGATGTGACCAATGGCTTCTCGGTGAGCGCTGCGGATATCAGCAGCGGCCTGTTGCGCTTCGTGCCCGCCGACAATCAGAGCGGCTCGGTGAGTTTCGACTTCCGCGTGCAGGACGATGGCGGCACCGCCAATGGCGGTGTGAACAGCAGCACATCGGCGACGTTCACCGTCACCATCACCGAAGTGAACGACGCGCCGGTCGCCGGTGGCAACACAGTGGACCTCGACGAAGGTCAGAGCGTGACGCTCTACGCGACGGACTTCAGCTATACGGACACGGAAGGCAACGAGCTCGCGGCGGTGATCATCACGTCGCTGCCGGAGAATGGCACGCTGTACTTCAACGAGACCGCGCTCACCTTGAATGACCTGGGCGCCAACGGTTACTCGATTTCCGCGGCCGATCTCGCGGCCGGCAAGTTGGTGTTCACGCCGAATGCCGGTTACAACGGCTCGGTCAGCCTGGACTATCAGGTGCGCGATGACGGCGGTACCGCAGTGGGTGGCACCGATTTGAGCAACACCGCGACGCTGACGCTGGATGTGAGCGCGGTGAACGATACGCCGATGCTCACGCTGCCGACGTACTCCCACGAAGTGGGACCGGAGGCGGCGGGCTCGATCTTCCCGGTGAACACGTTCACCGCGGGCAATCAGGAGAGTCCCTCGATCACGGCGCTGGCCGATGGCGGCTTTGTCGTGGTGTGGATGTCCAAAGCACAGGATGACATCGACAACAGCTACGGCATCTACGCTCAGCGGTTCGACGCGAGCGGCGCAAAGATCGGCGAGGAGATGCGGGTCAATCAGCAGATCGCGAATGACCAGTTCGATCCGGTGGTGGTGGCGATTCCGACCGGCGGCTTCGCGGTCCTGTGGAGCAGCCTCGATACTGTCGGCGGCGCGAATCTGCACAGTCGCGCTTTCGACCGTGACGGTGAGCCTCTTGGCATGGAATCGACACTCGAAACCGTCGGATTGGGCGATCAGTTCCAGCCCTCGGCGGCGGTAAGCAGCACAGGCACTATTGCCACCTGGACGTCCGATGGTCAGGACGGCTCGGGCTTCGGCATCTACGGCGTGATTCAGAACGGCTCGAACTCCAGTGGCGAGATCCGCATCAACACGACCACCCACTTCGATCAGTTCGACTCGCAGGCGGTCGCGCTGTCGAACGGCTCGTACGTGGTGACCTGGACGGGTAGCGACGACACCAACTCGCGCGGCATCTTCGCGCAGCGCATCTCCGCCACCGGTGAACTGCTCGGGGAAGAATTCCGCATCAACACCACGACGCAGGGCGATCAGGTCGAAGCATCGATCGCCGCGTTGTCGGATGGCGGCTTCGTCGTCACCTGGACCTCCCCCGATGAAAGCGGCAAGGGCGTGTATATGCAGCGCTACGATGCCAATGGTGTCGCGCGCGGTGAGCAGACGCTCGTCAACGGCAATCAGGACAACGATCAGTACGAATCGGCGGTCACGGCATTGCCGACCGGCGGCTTCGTGGTCACCTGGACGTCGTGGGGCAGTGTCGACTCGACGTTGGATATTTACGCGCAGCGCTTCGGCGTCAACGGCGAGCCGTTGAGCGAGGCGGTACTGGTGAACTCGTACACGACGTATGAGCAGACCTCGCCGGCCATTACGGTGCTGAGCGATGGTGGGATCGTGATCACCTGGCAGTCGAACCTGCAGGACGGGTCCGCCTACGGCATCTATGGCCAGCGCTTCGAGCCGTTCGCGCCGAACTTCATCGAGAACGGCGCGGCCGTGTTGATCGCGCCCACCGCGAGCGTCGCGGACGCCGAGCTGGATGCATTGAACGATGGCAAGGGCGACTGGAGCGGCGCCACGCTCGCCCTCGGTCGTGCCGGCGGCGAGGGTGCGATTGCATTCGAGTCGGACGACATCATCGATTTCATCTCGGGCAATGGCTACTCGCTCGACGATGAGAGCGGCGTGATTTCCAAGGACGGTCATGACATCGCCACCGTCAAGGTCGTGAATGGCATCGTGCTGGTGCACTTCGGCGTCGAGTCGGAAACGACGCCGCCCACGAGCGCCGATGTGAACTACATTCTGCGGCACTTCACCTACGCGAGCGATTCGGAGAATCTGCCCGAGAGCGTCAAACTCTACTACGGCGTCCACGACGGCAACAGCGGCGACCAGGGCAGCGGCGGCGCCGGTATCACCTCGGGCAGAGTGACGGTGCACCTCACCAACATCAATGACGCGCCCGAGCCTGAGTCCAACAGCGTGACGCTGGCGGAAGATGGCGCGCACACGTTCGCGAGCTCGGACTTCGCATTCACGGATGCGGAAGACAATGACCTGCAGGCATTGATCATCACCTCGTTGCCTGAGCATGGCAGCCTCACGCTCAACGGCCAGCCGGTGCTGGTCGGCGATGAGATCGCGGCATCGAGCGTGGGCTCGCTGCTCTACACACCGAACGCGAACTACAACGGCTCCGACAGCTTCGGCTATCAGCTGCGTGACGATGGCGGCACGGCGCACGGCGGCAGCGACACCAGCAGCGCGGCGACGATGAGCATCAGCGTGACGGCGGTGAACGATGCGCCGACGCTCGATCTGCCGGCAGTGGCGAGCGTCGACTACGTCGTCAACACGACACTGGATGTCGTCGATGCGAATGACGGTTTGCTGAGCTTGCGCGAGGCCATCGAGCTTGCGGCCAATGGGCAGAGCATCGGCTTCAGCGAGGAGTTGCTCGCGAACGGCCCGATCACCATCGAGCTGACCGACACGCTGTCGATCACCAAGGCCATCTACATCAACGGCGCGCCGAACGGTGGCGCGGCCCAGGTCGAGCTGCGCACCAACGGGTTGTTCTCGGCTATCCATGCCGATGTGGATGGCGCCACCGGTGCCATCCTCGAAGGGCTGGTGCTCAGTGGCGACCCGTACGTGCAGCAGTCCATTGGCTGGGATTACGAGCCGGGAATCTACAACGAGGGTCGGCTCACACTGGCCAACGTCACGATCAAGGACTACAACCAGGTTGGCAGCCGGGCCTACGGCACCGTGGTTGCCGCGTTGCTCAACACCGGTACGCTGTACGTCTCGGATGTGCACATCGAGGACAACCGTGCCACTGGCTGGCAAGCGACCAGCGCGGATCCCGGTGGCTCGGCCCACATCGTGTTCAACACCGGGACCATTCGCGCCACGGATTTTTACATCGAGAACAATGTCGTTACCGGCGGCAACGGCACGTACGCCAATCCAGGTTCCGCTCAGATCTACGTGAACGTGGGCGGCACGTTCGGCCCGCCGATTCTCGGTGAGGGCGACAGAGCCAACGAATTCTATGCAGCCACCAATAACTACAGCGCGATCGGCACGGCCAGCGAGTGGAGCAACAATCCGGCGCAGCCGGCGAATCCGCCGTTCGTCTACCAGGCACCGGTCATCGAGGCCACCACATCGGTCAATTACGTCGAGGGCGCCTCAGGGGTGCAGCTGTCGCCGACGGCGACGCTGTCCGATCCGGATCTGGACGCATTGAACGGCGGTGCCGGCAACTGGTCGGGGGCTTCGATCACTTTGCAGCGCTCCGGCACGGCGAACAGCCAGGACGGCTTCGATTTCGTGGATGGCAACGATCTGCGCTTCGACGCCGGCACCATCTACAAGATGGTGGGCGGCGAGGAGAGCGTGATCGGCACCTACACCTCGGTCAATGGTGTGTTCACGATCAGCTTCGCGGCGAGCGGCGCTGTGGTCGCGACCACAGCCGATGCCAACCATGTGTTGCAACAGATCACGTACAGCAATTCCTCGAACACTCCCGAGTCGAGCGTGGAGCTGACGTACACGGTCAGTGATGGCAACAGCGGCGTGCAAGGCCCGTCCGGTGCACTGACCGCGACCGGCTCGCTCACCGTCAACATCGCGTCGGTGAACGATGCGCCGAGCACCACGGGCGGCTCGCTGACATTGGACGAGGGCGGCTCGAAGTACCTGTCATCTTCGGATTTCCCGTTCTCGGATGTCGATGGCAACACGCTGGACGCAGTGATCATCACATCGCTGCCCAGCCACGGCACGCTCACGCTCAACGGTCAGCCGGTGTCGGCGAACGATGTGATCCTGGTCGCGAACCTGGGCTCCCTGCGTTACACGCCGTCTTCGAACTACAACGGCTCGGACAGCTTCGGCTACCAGGTGCGCGACAACGGCGGTACCACCAGTGGCGGCGTCAACACGAGCAGCAGCGCGACCCTCAGCATCACTGTGAACGCAGTGAACGATGCGCCGGCGGTGAACCTCGTGAACGGCGCGACCGCGTCCTATACCGAGGGTGCGTCGGCGGTGCAGCTGGCCTCTGGTGTGACATTGAGCGATCCAGAGCTGGATGCATTGAACGATGGTGCCGGCAACTGGTCCGGCGCGTCGATCAGCCTGCAACGCTCCGACTTCTCGAACAGCGATGACACGTTCGGTTTCGTCAATGCCAACGACCTGCGCTTCGATGCGGGCAGCATCTACAAGATGGTGGGCAGCGAAGAAAGTGTGATCGGCACCTACTCGTCGCTGGGCGGCGTGCTCTCGATCAATTTCTCCGCGGCGGGCAGCGTCGTCGCGACCAGCGCGGATGCGGACCACGTGTTGCAGCAGGTGACGTACAGCAACTCCTCGGAGGATCCGGATTCGAGTGTGCAGCTGACTTACACCGTCACTGATGGCAACAGCGGCTCGCAAGGCTCGGGTCAGTCACTCTCCGGAACCGGCACGCTCACCGTGAACATCACGGCGGTGAACGATGCACCGGAAACGGAAGATAAGATCGTCACGATCAATGAGGATCAGAGCTACACCTTCAGCAGCCCGGACTTCGCGATCACGGATACGGAAGATGACAGCCTCGCGGCGGTGGTGATCGATTCGCTGCCGAACAATGGCACTCTGTACTACGACGGCGAGGCCATCACGTCCGATCAGCTGACCGCTGGCTTCGAAGTGAGCGTGGCGGATCTGTCGTCGGGCAAGCTCACGTTCACGCCTGGAGAAAACTACTACGGCTCGACCAGCTTCGACTTCTCGGTGCGCGACAACGGCGGTACGGCCAATGGCGGCGAGGACACCAGTGAATCGGCCACCTTCACTTTCGACATGCGCTCGGTGAACGATGCGCCGATGCTCGAGCTGCCGGCGGTGGGCTACGACTACATCGTGACCACGCTGCTCGACCGGGTCGACAGCGAAGACGGTGTGTTGAGCCTGCGCGAAGCGCTGGCCCTGGCTCAGGATGGACAGAGCATCGGTTTCAGCGATGCCATTTTCGATAGCGATGTGCGCAACATCGTGCTGGAGTCGGCGCTGACGATCGATAGCGCCGTTTATATCAACGGCGCTCGTGACGGTGATCGAGTCACGCTGGTCCACAACGGAGCTTTCGTCGGCGCGGCGGTCAGGATCAGCTCCGATGTCGGCGGCGACGGCGCGGTGGTGCAGGGATTCAACATCGCGGCGGTGAACGCTGAAATTCTGGTGAACAGCGGCACTGACGCGGCGGGCGTGAGCAACTATGGCGTGGCGACGCTCGCCGATCTCACCATTGATGGGATCGTTGTCGAGGCACTGCAGACCGCCTCCGTGGTCGGTGGGATCTACAATGGGTCGGGCGCGACGTTGTATGTTTCGAATGTGCAGTTGAGCTACATCACTACGCGCGGCCAGGATGGCGGGATCTCGGCCAACCACGGTGGCGACGCCGCACTGGTGTGGAACGACGGCGCACTTCACGTCAACGGCCTGCGGCTCGAAGGCAACGGCACCTTCGGTGGCGACGGCGCCACGGAAGGTATGTGGAATGGCGGCGATGCTTACACTTTCGTCAACACCGGCTCGGTAACGGGCTTCGGTACCGTCGACTTCAATTTCGAGGAGAGCAGCCAGTTCTTCGGTGGCGAGGGCCACGGCGAAGGCTGGCCGGGTGACGCGGACGATTATCGGAGCACGGTGTCGATGAGCAGCCCGCCGGAGTTCGAGTTCACGCCGCCGGAGCTCGGCGACGGCACGCCCTCGGTGAACTATTCGAGGGGCGACGAGCCAGTGCTGCTGGCGCCCGAAGCGTCATTGCACGACATCGAGCTCGATGCGCTCAACGGCGGCAGCGGCAACTGGTCCGGTGCCACGATCAGCGTGCAGCGACAAGGCGGCGCCGACGGTGCCGACGTGTTCGGTCATCAAACGCCCGAGAGCTTCATGCCGCCGGCGCTGGTGTGGCAGGACAATGGAACGATCACCAAGAACGGCGCGGTCATCGCCACGTATTCCAATGTCGCGGGACAGTTGCAACTACACTTCACGGGCTTTGGAAGCAACATTCCGACGACGGCGGACGTCAACGAGCTGCTGCGACAGATCACTTACAGCAACAACAGTGCTTCGCAGTCGGAAGTCGTGATCGAGTATCGCATCTCCGACGGCAATGCTTCGTTCCACGGCTTGCAGGGCAGTGGTGGCGAGGGCGTGGTGACCGGCGCGGTCACCGTGCACATGGAAACGCCTCCGTTGGGCAGACTGGTCAGCGTGTCGCTCGAGGAATCGGAGCTTGCGACCGCGCCGAACGATGGCAACACCACGGAGTCTTTGCTGACGTACCGCGTCGAGTTGCCGGAGGTGGGTGCTTACGAAGGCTGCATCGTGCAGCTGTTCATGCGAGGCACGGACGATCCTGTCGCCACGCATGCGTTGACCGCCGGGGACATCTCACAAGGGTGGGCCGCGTTGCAGCCGTCGATCCTGCCGGACGACGGAACCTATTTGATCAGTGCGCGCTTGACCGATCCTTTGGGGACGGTGCAGTCAGAGCTCACGGCGCCGTTCTTCACGGTCGTGGATCGGGAGCTGCCGATGGCACCGCTGCTGGACTTCAGCTCGCTGACTTTGCGTGAGGACGACGCCAGCACTGGCTTCGTAGTGAGCGGCACTGCCGAAGGCTCGACCTCGGTGCAAGTCGTGCTGCTCGCCCCGGGCTATGATCCAGTGGGGTATTTGACGACGGCCGATGCAAACAATCGTTTCCACGTAACAGTGAATCCAACGTTGTTTGGCGACACCAGCAGCATCAGTGTCATCGCGAGTGTGGTGGATCGTGCGGACAATGCATCTGCCTCCGCGATGGCGACGCTCACGCTCGTGGAGGCTCCACAGGCGCTCAGCGTGTCCGGAACGGCAGCGAACGAGGCCTTCTCCAATCTGTCGGACGATGCGGTGGTGTACGAGCCGGGTCACAACGGCGGCGCCGATTATTTCATCGGCACCGAGTCGTCTTTCGACCTGGTGAGGATCGCGGGCGACGCGTCGAACTACAGCATCACGCTGCTGACGGGCGTAGCGCGTTACAACGAGCAAACACAGCTGGAGCAGTTGGGCCATTCGTTGCTGGAGGATCAGCCGCTCTATTTCATCCATGCGTGGGACGAGAGCGACGGCACGGCGCTGCGGATTCAGGCGGAAGCCATCGAGTTCGACGATACGATCGTGCGTCTCACTGACGATGCGATCGTGGGAACGGATCGATACGACAGCACCATGGGCGTGACGCTGCATGACGGTTATGGCGACGAGCGACTCGTTGGCGGGGCAGGGAACGACACGTTGTTCGGCCACTCCGGCAATGACATTCTCGTAGGCGGCGGCGGTGACGACGTCCTGTCGACCGTCGGTGGCTACGACACGCTCATCGGCGGCGACGGAGACGACTTGTTGGTCGTGTTCGGCAACGGTGAGTCAAGCGGGCCGGGGAGCGGAGCCGAACTGTATGGCGGCCTCGGTCACGATGTGTTCATGGTGGCGCCGCAGAGTGGGTTCAGTCGCGACGTGGTGATTCTCGACTTCGTCATCGGCGAGGACAAGATCGATCTGTCCTGGCTGCGGGTCATGGACGGTTCGATTGCTCGAGAGCTGACGGTTGCGGACCTGGATCTCGAGCAGTTCAACAGCGACCTGCATGAGCAGGGGGACGCGATGCTCGATCTGGGAAGCTTCGTGTCGGCCGATGGCCACACGCCCATCACCGGCTCGCTGGTCGTGGATCTGGCGGGCGGCGCGAGCACGCTCACCGCCGATGACTTCATCCTGACGGCGGCGAACAGCAGCATGCAGGGCTACGAGCTGATGTACGAGTCCTATCTGATGGGACTGGCCTGAGCCCGTCCCGGAGGAGAGGAGGTAGCGCCGGGAAATCGGCGATACCTCCGCTGCCGTTGTTGCACGCGTCTGCCGCTGAAGCCTCGCTGCTATTGCTTATATATTTCCGAAGATCTCCGGAGTAAAAAGTCCGCGGGCAAGGGCGGCAGCGCGGGTCGAATACGGATGCGGATGTCACGGAGTATGAAGATGCATACGGGCGCGCAGGTCTCTCGATCCGATTCCTCAGGTCTCGAGGGTCGATTCGAAGGAGCGGATCCCATCCTGCGCATGCTCGCGGCGCTGCCGACGGCGATCATTCTGGTCGATGCGTCGGGCATCGTCGTCTTTGTAAACGCTGCGACCGAGGCGACGTTCGGCTACTCGAGTGTCGAGTTGATCGGCAGACGCGTCGAACGACTGGCGCCGAGGCGTCTACGAGCCTGCCATCGCTCACGCCGCAGAGAGCTGTTGAAGAGCGACGACGATCGCTGCATGAGTCAACGGATCGAATCCTGCGGCTTGCGCAAGGACGGCTCCGAGATACCGATCGAGATCGGTCTGAAGTCGCTGACCATTGCCGGCAGCCGGTTCATGCTGGGCTCGGTGATTGATATCTCTACACACAGGGAATCGATGGAGTGCCTGCGGCAACGGATGGCCGACCTCACCGTGAAGTTCGATCAGCGCGGGGCCCTGCTGCAAATCGTGCATGACCGTGTCACGAACAACCTGCAGATCGTGGCCAGCCTCCTGAACATGCACGTGAGACAACTGGATCCATCGCGCGCCCGCGATGTTCTGCGCGAATGCAGGACCTGCATCGATGGCATCGCCTTGATCCACTCGAGGCTGTATCAGACGAAAGAATTCTCCAGCATTCCCTTCGGCGACTATGCGCGCAGTCTCATCGCGACCATCCTCGATGCCTGGGCGGCGCCGGGTGGCGAGCGCGTCAATGTGCGGCTGGACGTCCAAACCGTGCTGCTGCCGGTCGGCAGGGCAATCGTCTGTGGTCTCATCGTCAACGAGCTCGTCACCAATGCCATCAAGCACGCGTTTCCGATGCAGCGCCATGGAACGATCGGGGTCTCTTTGGAGAGCTCGGAGAATACCGTCCGGCTGCAGGTGAGCGATGACGGGATAGGCATGCACCTGCCTGAGGTGGAGGACGCGCGCTTCCTCGGATTGAGGCTGGTCGCAAGTCTGGTCGCCCGGCTCAATGGCTTGCTCGATATTCGTGCATCGGAAGGTGTGACCGCGACCGTCGAATTTCCGCTCTACCTTTGAGGGCATTCAAGAGCAAGGCTCGCTCTGTCTATGGGGCAAGGTGAAGGTGAATCTGGCACCCTGGCCGGGCTGGGACTCGGCCCACACGCGACCGCCATGACGGCCCACGATTCGTTCGACGATGGCCAGACCGACACCGGTACCCTCGAACTCCGAATGGGTATGTAATCGCTCGAATACACGAAACAGTCTGCTTGCATGCTCGGCGCTGAAGCCGGCACCGTTATCGCTGACACAATACCGGGTCATGCCGCCAATGGCTTCCGAGCTGACTGCGACCTGCGGTTGAGCCGCGTTGCGTGAGTACTTGACTGCGTTCGACAGTAAATTCATCCATACCTCACGGATCATGGCCCGGTCCGCGGGCGCCCGATCGATCCTTGCGAGCTCGAGCCGGGTCGCCGCGTTCGTCTCATGGATCAGCTCGTCCCAGATTTCTCGAACCAGGCTGTGCATGTCGACTTCCACGATGTGCAATGCCTGGCGACCTTTGCGCGAGAATTGCAACAGATCGTCCACCATCCGGTTCATGCGCAGTCCGCTTTCCACGACCGACTTCAGACACCGGCGGCTCTCATCGCTCAGCCTCTCGCCCTCGCTGTTCAAAGCCATCGTCGAGTATCCGACCACGGCGCGCAATGGTGCGCGAAGTTCGTGCGACACGGTGTAGCCGAAGGCTTCGAGCTCCTTGTTGAGGTCGACCAGCTCCGCGGTACGTTGCTGAATGCGGCACTCGAGATCGCGGTTGAGCCGCTCGATCTCGTCCTGACTCTGCTTGCGCTGCGCCACCTCGACCTCCAGGCGTTCGGCATAGCGTTTGATTTCCGCATACAGCGAGCCGTTCTCGTAGATCCGGCCAACCTGCGCGGCGAGGATGTGAGCGAGCACTTCATCTTCTGCATCGAATGCGACATGGTTCGTGCTCTCGAGCAGCGTGAGCCAACCGTACGCGCGTTGCGGAGATAGAATGGGCGCACAGAGCAGGCAGTGCAGCGGCCCCAGCCCGGCAGGCAGCGGCAGCTCCGGCGGCAACGAGTCGAGCCTGCGCGGCTGACGTGAGGCTCGGACCTGCCGATGTACCTCGCTATCCCAGAAGCCCGGGCTCAGCTGCTGCTCGAGCGTGGGCGCCAATCCGCTGGTGAATGTGAAGCGCTGCGTCGAGTCCCCATCGTGACGGATGGCGACGATACTGATTTTGGCGCCGACGATCTTGCGCGCAGCTTCGCAGAAGCCCAGTAGCAGGCGATGAGGATCCTTTTCGGAGGCGAGCCTCAAGCCGAGCGCGATCAGCGCCTCCAGGCGAGGGATGACGTGGGCGGCTTTGCGAGATAGCGCGGCGGTGAGTCCGGCGAGGTAGTCTTGTTGATCCGCGGAAGAGGCAGGCCTCTGCGGCAGCACATCGCGCTCGCCCAGGGCGGCATTGACCACCGAAAAGATCTGTTCCGGCTCTGCCGGCTTGCTGATGAAGTGAGTGACACCACAGAGCCGGGCGAGATGTTGTGCCTGCGATTCGAGATAAGAGGCTGTATAGAAGACGACCGGGATGGCCGCCGTCGCCGAATGCCGGCGCAGTCGCCGGACAAACTCCATGCCGTCCATTTTCGGCATGAGCAGGTCGACGATGACCAGGGCTGGCATCGACTGATGTACGAGCAGCAGTGCTTCGGCGCCGTCATGCGCCTCATGCACCTGGTGACCGGCGTAGCCGAGCACCGTTTTCATCAGCTCACGCGCTGAGCGGTCGTCATCGACAACGAGCACTACGGCCATATAGGCTTACCGTCGCGGCGTCAGAACGGACTCGATTTCGTCCAGAATCTGAGGTGGGTCGAGCGGACGAATGAGAAAGCGGCTCGCGCCGAGCGCCAGGCAAGCAGCGCCTACCGTGGTTTCGGTGTGCGTCGATGTGATGATGACGACCGGAATGTCCTGCACGCTGGCATCCTCCTTCAGATACTTCAGCAGATCGAGGCCGGTACCGTCGGGCAGGCCTACATCGGCAATGATCAAGTTGGGCCGATGCTCCTGCGCCAGGTGCAATCCCGCGCTGACCGTCGCTGCTGTAATCACTCGATAGCCGTGTGGTTCGAAGATGCTTCGCTTGAGTTCGCGATTCACCGGTGAGTCGTCCACAACCAGGAGAGTGCCTTGTGAGGCCGGCGGCCGTGCGCCATTCGCCGTTGTCGTTCGAGGTGGCGCAACGGGCGCCGTCGATGCCCGGCCGAGCAGCGCTTCGATGTGGGCAACAAACGTACTTGGGTCGATGGGTTTGGTGAGGTAAGCATCGAAGCCCTCGGCGAGCACCTTTTCCCGATCGCCGACCATAGCGAGTGCCGTGACCGCCAGCAGCGGAATGCTCCGCAGCCGCTGGTCGGATTTGAGCGTTCGCGCGACGGCGTAGCCATCCAGGCCGGGCAGATGGATATCGCAGATCACGAGATCGGGCGGGGTTTTACGAGCCAGCGCGACGCCGAGGTCGCCGCGACTTGCGGTGCGTACCTCCAGACCATGGGCTTCGATGAGGTAGGCCATCAGCTCCTGGCTCGGCGGATCGTCTTCGATGACCAGGATAGTCGCTGTCATTCCGCAGGCTCGCGCAGTGAAAGTGTGAAGCAGCTGCCGCCGCCACAGGTGCTCTTCATCGAGATCGCGCCGCCGAGCAATTCCGCGAGCTTCTGGCTCAGGTGCAGACCGAGGCCGGTGCTCTCGGCAGCCCGCAGCTGGCCATTACCGATGCGAGTGAATGCCTGAAACAGCGCGGGCTGGTCGGCATCGGCGATGCCGATTCCCGTATCGACGATGTTGAACTGCGTAATGCCAGCGCCGCCGTTCTCCGGGCGCAGGACCTCCAGGCGTATCTCACCGCGCTCGGTGAACTTGATCGCGTTGTTGGTGAGATTGATGAGAATCTGGCTGAGCGAGCGGCGATCGGTACGTAGCTCGATTTCGTCCTCGGGAAGTTGCAGGTACAGGGCGAGACCCTTGCCTTCGGCAGCGGGGCGCAGCGCATTGCAGACTTCATCGACCACTTCGCGAACCCTCACCGGCTGCAGCTCGAGATGGACCTTGCCCGATTCGATCTTCGCCAGGTCCAACAGATCGTTGATGAGCGACAGCAGATGCCTGGCGCTGGACTGAACCGTGCGCAGCTGCTTGTCCTGGTCGGCGGTCAGCGGCCCCGGCAGCTGCATGAGCAGAGTCCCGGTGAAACCGATGATGGCGTTCAACGGCGTGCGCAGCTCGTGGCTCATGGTTGCGAGGAAACGATCTTTTGCGAGACTGGCGCGTTCCAGCTCGACGTTTTTCTCCTGCAGCGTGTGCTCGAAGCGCCGGCGCTCGGTGATATCGCGGATCGAGCTGCTGACCAGGGTGCCGTCCTCGGTCTCGAGCGGACTCAGGCTGATCTCCACCGGGAACTCGGTGCCGTCCTTGCGGCGTCCGTGCAATTCCAGACCGGCGCCCATCGGCCGCACTTTGGGATCGCTGAAATAGCGCGAGCGGTGCTGGGGATGCAGCGCCTTGAAGCGCTCGGGGATCAGGATGTCCACGGCTTGCCCGAGCAACTCGTCGCGAGAATAGCCGAACAGCTTCTGCGTCTGCGAATTGACCAGAACGATCCTGCCGCCGCGATCGACGATGACCATCGAGTCCGGCGCGGACTCGAGCAGCCCGCGGAACTTTTGCTCGGCGCGTCGTCGAGCGGTGATATCCCGGATCGCGCTCATCACCATGACCGTGTCGTCCATGCGCAATGGGCTCAGGCTGATCTCGACTGGAAATTCCTCGCCGCTCTTGCGGACACCGTAGAGTTGTAGCCCCGCGCCCATTTCCCGGGTCCGCAATTGGCTGAAATATTTCGCCCGATGCGCCACGTGAGCCCCCCGCGCGCGCTCGGGAAGTAGAACTTCGATCTGCTCGCCGACCAGTTCCGCGCGCGTATATTCGAATACGCTCTCGGCGGGTGCGTTGACCAGAATGATGCGTCCGGTATCGTTCATGATCACCAGGGCATCCGGCATCGATTCCAGAAGATCGCGATAACGCGCCTCGACCAGCCGGGACTCACGAATGGCGCGGGAGCGGGTGATGTCCGTCTCGCAGCGGACCAGATAATCGTCGTTCGCGCCGCACGGGTCCTTTACCCGACGCACTGTTACGCTGAGATAGAGCAACGAGCCGTCTTTGTGACGGCGGACGGTTTCGATGGTCGCGCGGCCGCTGGCGCAGGCACCCCGAGTCAACGATCGTTCTTCTTCGATACGTTCCGTGGGAACCGTCAATTCGGTGAGTAGTTTTCCGTGGGCTTCGTCGCTGGTGTATCCGAAGATCTGCGTTGCACCGCGATTCCAGAAGTGCACTCGGCCTTCAATCGACGTCGCAATCAGCGCGTCTGGTGCTTCATCAGCGACCGAGATTCCATAGTTGCTGTGCATCCGTGATCCCTGTCGTCAACAAGGTGATGCCGACAGCAGGATGGAAGGGTACGCACGGTGCGATGAATCAGCAAGATCGGGTCAATCGCAAGTTCGAGCGCATGAAGATAGCTAGTTTCCGAAGTGAGGCCATTGCCCGCTCACTTCAGCGGTGCCTTGCGCGCTTTGGCGTAGAGCCTGCTCATCGTCGTCAACGGGTCGAACGTTCCTTCGCCGCGTTCGGGCTGCCGACTGCGAAGCAGCTGCGCGAAGGCATCGGCTGGAACCGGCGCGCTGAACAGATAGCCCTGATACTGATCGCAACCGATCTTGCGTAGATAATCCAGCTGCGGCTGTGTTTCCACGCCCTCGGCGATCACATGCAGGTTGAGGCTGTGGGAGAGGGCCACGATGGCGTTGACGATTGCGGTGTTCTCGGTGCTGTCGGGCAGGCTGCGAATGAAGCTGCGGTCGATCTTGAGTTTGTCCAGAGGGAAGCTGCGCAAGTAGGCGAGGCTCGAGTATCCCGTGCCGAAGTCATCGATCGACAGATGCACGCCGAGCCGACTGAGCTGCTCCAGGACCGCCGCCGAGCCGGCGGCGTTGTGCATCACTGCGCTCTCGGTGATCTCCAGCTCCAGGTAATAGGGCGCGAGCCCGGTGTCTTCGAGCGCCTCTCGCACGCTGGTGATGAAGTTGGGCTGACGGAACTGGTGGGCAGCGACGTTCACTGCAACGCGTACCGGCTGCAAGCCGTCGAGCTCCCAGCGACGGGCCTGCCGGCACGCCTCGCGCAACACCCAATCCCCGATCTGCAGGATGAGGCCGACTTCCTCGGCGAGCGGAATGAACTCCGCAGGCGGTATCAGGCCGCGGTCAGGGTCACGCCACCGCACCAGGGCTTCGGTGCTGTTGACCCGTCCGCTCAGCACATCCACCTTGGGCTGATAGTGAAGTTCGAGCTCGCCTTCGGCCAGCGCGCGACGCAGGCCGGATTCGAGGATCATTCGCCTCTGTGCGTGCGTATTCATTTCGGCGGTGAAGAACTCATATCTGTTCCCACCGGCTTGCTTGGCCTGGTACATGGCGATGTCGGCCTTTGCCAGCAACGCCGCGCCATCGCGTCCATCATCGGGATAGATGGCGATGCCTATGCTCGGCGAGGTATGCACGTCGACGTTGTAGGCGCGGAAGCGTTGGTTGATCGCCGCGATGATCTTCTGCGCGACCGTCTGTGGCGCGCTTCGCTCGGCGACATCTTCGATGACGATGACGAACTCATCGCCCCCGAGTCGGGCCAGGGTGTCGCTCTTGCGCAGTAGTCCCTGCAGCCGTTTCGCGACCTCCCTGAGCAGCTCATCGCCGGCATGATGCCCCAGTGAGTCGTTGATCAGCTTGAATCGATCGAGGTCGAGAATCATGGCGGCGAAGCGCTTGCCCGAGCGATCCGCCAGTCCGATCGCTTGCCGCAGACGATCCTCCAGCAGCACGCGGTTGGGCAGGCCCGTCAGGGCATCGTGAGTTGCCTGTTCGCGCAGTCTTGCGTTCGCCTCTTCCAGGGCTGCGGCATGCTGGCGTGCCTTCGCTTCCAGCTGCGCATCGTAGAACGCGAGGATCATCGTGACCAGGAGGATTCCCAGGGCGAAGCCTGCGATGGTGACGGCCAGCCAGTCGCTGTTGGGGGTTGCGCTTCCCCAGCAGTACGAGTTCGCCGCGAACCGCGAGGCGAACATGGCGGTGTAATGCATCCCGGCAATCCCGAGGCCCATGCAAAGCGCCGCGATGCCTCGAGCGAGGATCGCACGCGGCCCCGCGGCACTGCGCAGGCCCACGAGCAGCTTCAGGGCGATGAACGATGCGCCGACGGCGATGCCGACGGAGAGCAGTACCAGAGTTTTCTCGTACGTGATGGCGGGAGTTATCTGAATCGCGGACATGCCGGAGTAGTGCACGGCCGCGATGCCCAATCCCATCATCAGCGCGCTGCATGCCTGGCGTGGCAGGCTGAGTCTTTGACTGTTCGCGATGACGAGCGCGAAGCCGGAAACGGCAATGGCCAGCAACAATGACCCCAGCGTTCTTGGAACGTCATAGCTGATGGCGATGGGCAGAGAGAACGCCAGCATTCCGATGAAGTGCGTCGACCAGATCCCGATCCCCATGGCGATCGCGCCACCGGACAACCACCAGACGACGCGCTGGTGCCTGAATGCGCATACTCGCGTGGCCAGATTCACCGCTGTGTAGGAGACCAGCACGGCGACCAGGAATGACAGCGCCACCAACCACGAATCGTATGAGCCTTGCATGGTGGTCAGGGGAGTTTCGCTGAACGTTGACATGATCACCTCGGATCGGCTCAGTCGGTAATTGTGTCCTCGAGGCTTGGGATCGCGCTCAGCGGGCGGCTTCTCGGAAGGCGCGCATCGTCACTGTTTCAGTGACTCTTTGTGCCGCCGACAACTGTTCCAGTAGCGCGCGGCACCTCTCGGCGGGCAAAGCGCGACTGAAATAATGACCTTGTCCATACAGGCACCCGAGTGCCCGCAGCTTGTTGGCTTGCACTTCGGTTTCGATGCCTTCGGCCACCGTGGACAGATTCAGTTGGCGAGACATGGCGATGATGCTGCTGACGATCGCCGCGTCACTGGCATCGGTCGCGACGCCACGGACGAAGGACTGATCGATCTTCACGGCGTCCACCGGCAGGGTTTTGAGATAGCTGAGGTTCGAGAAGCCCGTGCCGAAGTCGTCGATGTAGATACGCGAGCCTTCATGACGCAGCGTGTCGATCATGACCACGTGCTTGGAGGAGTTCTGGAGCCACGCCGATTCGTTGACCTCGAAGGCCAGCCAACGCGGATCCACATCGTGCTCGAGGGTCGTTTCCTGAACGAAAATCGGGAATTGAGTGCGCTCGAACTGGGCAGCCGTGACATTGACCGCCACGGGAGCGAGCAGCAGATTCGAGCGCTGCCACTCGCTCAGCTGCAGTACGACTTTCCGTACGATCGCCTCGGTCATCGGAACGATGAGGCCGCTGCGTTCCGCAACTGGAATGAAGCGCGCCGGAGAAACGACACCGAGCTCCGGGTCGCGCCAGCGTGCCAGCGCCTCGAAGGATACGAGCAGCCCTGTCTGCAGATCCACCACTGGCTGGAACTCGACACAGATCTGTGAGCTTTCCAGCGCTCTGCGCAGCGCTTTTTCGAGCACCAGGTGCTCACTCAGCTGCGCTGTCATCTCCGGAGAGAACTCGCGATAGCAGTCGCGTCCGCCTTCCTTGGCCGATTGCAAAGCTATTCCGGCGTCTCTCAGCAAGGTCTCGCCGTCGTTTGCGTCGCGAGGAAAGATCGAGACGCCCAGGCTTGCGGTCACCGAGACGCGCAGCTCGTTCAGCTCGACGGGCTCGCGGATTTTCATCAGCAGGCGCTCGGCCAGCGTACGCGATGCCTTCATACTGGTGACGCCCGGTGCAACGACGACGAACTCATCTGCGCCTATGCGCACCACCGCATCGTCCCCGGACGTGGCTGAACACAGCCGATGGGCAATGATTTTGAGGACGGCGTCTCCGTGGCCTTGTCCGCCCGAATCGTTGATGTTCTTGAAGCGATCGAGGTCCACGTGCATCAATGCGAGTGACTGACCGCGCGTTCGGGCGAATTCGATCAGCGCCGGAAGGCGGGAGTTCAGGTAGTTCCGATTCGGCAGCTCGGTGAGAGGATCGTGCTCTATCAGATGTGCCAGCCTGCTCTGGTTCTCCTGGAGCGCCAACTCCGCCTGCTTACGCTGCGATAAGTCCCGGCCGACCACGCATACCAGCGGGCGATCGTCTTCGAGGACATCCGTAATCGTGACTTCCTCCTCGTGGACACAGCCATTGCGCGCTCGCACCCGGCGCTCCGCAGCCGGCGAGCCACCGGCGAGCGTCTCCGGCAGGTCGAGATAGATTTTGCGAACATTCAGCGAGGGCAGGTCTTTGCGACTGTATCCGGCCGCTCGCAGCAGAGCGTCGTTGGCATCGACGATCTGGCCGGTCTGTGGGTCCGCCAACGCGACGCTTTCGTTCAGGTGTTTGAGGATGTTGCGGTGTCGGCTCTCCAGTGCCGCCCGCTCGGTCCAGCTCTGCCGCAGACGCAGAATCATCGCGAGCAGCGCGCCACTGCCGACTACGATGAGCGCAGCCAGCGTGCCCATCAGCTCCCAGGTCGTCTGTCGTCCCAATCGACCGACATCCCGCTTGTTGGCAGTGACGAAGTACGCGACAGGAGTATTGGCGACATCGCTGATGAGGGCGAAGCCCTCGACGGTGCCAGGCCCGGTAACGTGCGCGTCCACAGGGCTGTCACCGCGGGAGCCCGCCAGCCAGGCCTGCAGCGGAGAATCGGCGAGGGAGGGCGCTGGTGTCGCGGCTGCGCGAATCGCGATCAGTTCCGCCGGCAGCCGGCTCGTTTGCCGTACACGTTCGATGACATCGGCTCGCACAAAGCGCGCAAAGAACATCACGGCTCCGGTTGCGCCGGATTTGTCGGAACGACGAATCTCGACGGCGGAGAATGCGGTCAGACCCTGCGAGGTGCGCACGATTCTGCGGCTCGAGGGCAGTTTGCGCAGCGCCGACTCGTCGAGCCGAAGGGCGCTGAAGGCGTCGACCAGCGTTCGGGGGGCGGGTGACCGCAATTCCCTGGCGGATTCGGACAGCAACGCTGAGTAGATCGCAGTGCCGTTCGCCGCCAGGATCACCACCGCATCGACATGCATGCCGCGCAGCGAGTCGACCGAAAAGTTCGCGGCAATGAAGGTGGGCTGTCGGTCGAGAATGTAGGATTGCGCGTCATCCCACTCGGCATAGTCGCGGTTGCTCATCGCCAACTGATCCAGATCGGCCTGAAACGAGCGCTCAACCTGCGCCGCGCGCTCGGTCGTCTGCGCCAGCTCGATTTCATCGAAGCGTCCGATGAGTACGTGAGCGGCGCATGCAATGGCGCCTATCAGCAGGATGACGGTCGCCAGTATTCCAGACGCCAGGGCTTTTCGACGCAGCACAAATCGCTCCTCGACGTGAGATCAACGAGGCCGGGTCGCTGTCAGCGATCGGTCGCGCCACGGTCTCTTGGCTGCTTTCGCGGCCGGCGACGAGGCCCTGCCGGAGAATATTCGATGCAAGTCATCGCCAGTCGTGATCGTATCGTCAATGACCGGGATACGATGAGCTGCCGGGGCGATGTCGTTGCTCATGGGAGGCTGCGTGCGGACGCTGAGTTCGTCGCATTCGAGGTCATGGCGGATCGGACATCGGGATGACAGGATGAGCCGCCGGTTGAGTAAGCAACAGGGGAGTAATGACGTAGCCCGGTACTGCGTTATACCTAGTGAGCTGCCATCAATGACATTCTTCTGCGGCTGCTCAATTGTCGAATGCCGGCCGGCAGCGTGCGTGCCGCATTGCCTGGCATTTGATGCTCCGGCGACGAAGGTGGTTGCGCTCGTCTTGCCTCTGTGTGCACCAGGCATCGCTGTATATCCTGAGGGAATGAGCCGCTGTTGACATGGCTAAACGGACTATCGTCATGCTGTGATTCGCGCCGGGAGACTTGCATCACAGGATGACGCCGCGATTGCGCCGGCCGGGCTCAAATCGGGTGCGGGCTGATGCGGGCCTGAGATCTTCGGACGTAGGGGTTACGTGCGATTACGTAGCAGCAAACAGCACGCAATCTTTATTTTCGGCTTTGAACAGTCAACATCCGTGAAGCAGGTCATGCCCATGCTCGTTGTATCTGAATACCGATGATGTCCCTGCGCGCGTATGGTCCACAATCGAGGGTCGAGTAACATCAGGAATGATGACTACCTGCAGTGGCTCGCGGCACGGCGGAGGCGTCAGCTCCAACGCATGGCAGCCGTGCTGGCGCCGAATCAGTCACCGCCATCGATACGTCGGCTCTCGTGCACGATCATTCTCTCAGCGACCCGCGGGTCGCTCGAGCTGAGATGACAGGCGCTACGCTCGAATCAACACGCCGCCGACGCTCTGCCACTCGTGTTGCAGGTAGGCCGCGTCGGCGTCGTTGCGGGCTTTCACGCCGATCAACACGCCGCCCTGACGAATCTGCGACTCGTACGCTTCGACACGACCTTTAGGAATGCCCCAGTTGGTGAGCGCGGTGATGAGGCCGCCGGTGATTGCCACCGCGCCACCGGCGGCCAGCGCGATGGCGATGGGGCCGGCCAGCACCAGGCCCGGGAGCAACGCTGCCGATCCGATGGCGGCGAGGGCAGGGGCGATGGTTGCGGCCGTGCCGCCCGCGGGACCACCGAGCTTCGCGGCCACCGGTTGTTTCTTTTCAGTGCTGTGCGCGGCCTTGTCAGCGAGCTCGGTTTCCACCTGATCGACGTTGAAGGATCGCCGGCGGGTTTCCTCCGACAGCACGAGGTTGATGTCATCCTGGGCGTAGCCTCGTGCGAGCGCGACGTGATACGCCCGTTCGACACCGCCCGCGTCCTTGAACAGGGCGGTCACCATCGCGGTATGGGTCATCGCAGGTGTCATGCGTATCCCCCTTCAAACCCCTGAAACGCCAGCGCCAGCGAATCGTTCCGCTCCTGCGATGCCGGCCCTGGCGCGATAGCTGTTGCCAGGAATTATTTGTCTGAGTTATAAAGATCCTCAGCAGACGGGGGATCAACAATGAAATCGATGAGAACGGCGCTCGCCGCGGGCGTGCTGCTGATCGCGGGCGGCTGCCTGTTGGATGCACCCGACCCAACGGTCGATGTGACTTCGATTACCCATAACGATCTGCCGGTACACGATCCTTCCGTGATTCGTGCCGACGACGGCAGTTTCTATGTGTTCGGCTCGCATCTCGCCGCTGCGCGCAGCACCGACTTGATGAACTGGCAGTTCGTTGCAAACGGTGTCGACGCCGCCAATCCCTTGTGGAGCACGATTCCCGCCGACGGCACGCAGTGGACCGGCGCGCCGGGCTCCTGGGCGGCGGATGTCATCAAGCTCAAGAGCGGAAAATATAACTTCTATTACAGCTTCTGCGGCATTCCGCCGAACGCGGAGTGCACGGGGCCGCGCTCGTATCTCGGTGTCGCGACCTCGGATCGCATCGACGGTCCGTATGTCGATCAAGGCATCTTCCTGCGCTCAGGAATGTCGGCTGCGGAGATCGCGGCGGGCTATGGACCCGAAGGCATCACCGACTACGACGCGACCATTCATCCGAACACCATCGATCCGGATGTTTTCTACGACAGGCAAGGCAAGTTGTGGATGACCTATGGCTCGTATTCCGGCGGCATTTTCATCCTGAAGATGGATGAAACGACTGGCAAGCCGCTGCCGGGGCAAGGCTATGGCAAACACCTGGCGGGTGGCGATCACAGCGCGATCGAAGGCAGCTACATCCTGTACAGCCCTGAGAGCGGCTACTACTACATGTTCACTTCCTTCGGCGGCTTCGTGTCCACCGACGGCTACAATATTCGTATCTCACGATCGCGCACGCCCGACGGCCCGTATCTCGACGCCGAGGGTCGCGACATGGCCGGGGCGCGGGGCAACTGGGACAGCATCGCGCCGTATGGCGTGAAGCTGATGGGCGGCTTCAATTTCGCCGCGGCGCCGGGCGATCGCGAGACTGCGCGCGGCTATCTCTCGCCAGGCCACAATTCGGCGTACTACGATGCGGCCACCAAGAAACATTTCCTGATCACGCACACGCGCTTTCCGAATCGCGGCGAGGCGCATTCGATTCGCGTGCACGAAATGTTCGTGAACGCTGACGGCTGGCTCGTGGCTTCACCGCACCGCTACGTGCCGATCAAGGGGCAGAACATCGTCGATGCCAACGATGCGCTGGGCGACTACAAGTTCATCAATCTGGGCAAGGACATCAATCGCGAGGCGAAGCAGTCCGTCTACATCTCACTCAATGCGGACTACAGCATTTCGGGCGAAGTGACCGGCCAGTATCGGCGCTACTTCGGCGATCCCAATCGCATCACCCTCCAGCTGAGCGGCAGCGACGATCTCTACGAAGGCCGGCTCGCCTGGCAGTGGAACGAAGCGGCGAGCAGGCTCGTGCCGGTGTTCACCGCGCTGTCGAACAAGGGCGTGTCGATCTGGGGCTCGAAGCTCGAAAGGCGCACCACGAAGCAGGCATTGAAGGATGTCTCGGACAGCCTGTCGCTATCCGAGACCATCAAGGCCGGCACGCTGGATCTGCCCGCGCGCGGCACACGGGCGACGGCGATCGCGTGGTCCTCCAGCGATCCGTCCGTCATTCAAGCCGACGGCACGGTCATCAGACCGAACGTGGGCGAGGGCGATCGCATCGTCACGCTCACCGCGACGATGACGTTGAACGGTGCGACCGCGCAGCGCCAGTTCCAGGTCACCGTGCCGGCGCGACTGCCCTTCAATCGCGTCGCGCAGTTCAGCTTCGAGAATTCGTTAAGCGAGCAGCTCGGGCGATTCACCGCCGCCACCGCGACCGGCAATCGTCTCTGGAATCTGGGCGCGGTGTCGTTCGCACCGGGCGAGCAGGGCCAGGCCGTGAGTCTCGATGGCACCTCAGGCGTGCTACTGCCCGAGGGGGTGATCGATAACTACGAATACACCGTGTCCTTCTGGGCGAATCCGCGCGTGCTCTCGCAATTCACGCCGGCGTTCTTCGGGGCGGTCGATGAGCAGACCGACGCGGCTGGGGTGCCGTTCTCAAATCGCTGGATCAGTCTCGTGCCGCATGGCTGGGACGGCAACACGATGCTCTGGAGCGGCAGCGAGGCGTGGTTCGATGGTAGCGCCGGCGAGCGCATTCCCGCCAATGCCTGGACGCACGTGGCGCTCTCGGTGAATCGCGGGATCGTGTCGGTGTATCTGAACGGCGTGCGCAAGTTCGGCGCGGGAACGCTGACGGATTTCTTCAGCACGCGTCGAGGGAAGTTCGCGCTTGGCGTGAATTATTGGGATCTGCCGTTCGACGGTCTGGTCGATGAGCTCAAGATCTACGAGGCGAGCCTGTCCGCCGCTGAAATCAAAGGTCTCGACATCGATCGCCTGTCGGGTTCGCAGCTGTTGCAATCCGCGGCGCAGATTCTGGATCTCGGTGACGTGAGCGCCGTGCAGTCGGATCTCGATCTGCGACGCACGGGGCCATATGCGTCGGTCATCGCGTGGGAGTCGTCACGTCCTGAGGTGCTGAGTCCGACGGGTCGGGTGACGCGGCCGGGGCGCGAGTCGCCGGATGTGAATGTGACCTTGACAGCGACGATCACGTTGAACGGCCTGCAGACGACGAAGGCGTTCGAGGTGACGGTCCGCTCGCTGGCGCCACCGTCGCCGATCGCGGCCTATGACTTCGAGAACGATCTGAGCGCCTCGCGCGGGGCGTTTGGTCCGGGCGTCGTGGTGGGGCCGCGTGCCGATCAGCCGGGCGGCGCGGTGTCATTCATGCCCGGCGCGGTGGGCAGCGCGCTGATGCTCGATGGTGCCGCAGGCGTGCGGCTGCCGGAGGGGCTGGTGCGCGATCACAGCTACTCGATCGCAATGTGGCTGCGGCCGAGTGCGGTCTCTCAATTCACCACTGCGTTCTTCGGCTGGGTCACGCCCTCGAGCTGGATCAGCCTCGTGCCGCGCGGCCCGGGCACGACTCAGCCGACGATGCTGTGGTCGGGGACGGCGTGGTTCGATGGCACGTTCAACGCATCCATTCCGACCGGTGCCTGGTCGCACCTGGTGATGTCGGTCGATCACGGCACCTTGCGGCTGTATCTGAACGGCGCGCTGGTCAACACGCTGACCGGCTTCCCGGATGTCTTCACGCCGGCCGAGCAGCGCCAGTTCGCCATCGGCGTGAACTTCTGGGATGCGCCGTACATGGGGCTGGTCGATCAGCTGAAGATTTACGACGAGGCCGTGAGCGCCGAGGTCGTCAGCCAGTTGTATGCCGAGGGCGTGCGTTGAGCGCCCGTCCTGGGAACAAATCGGCATCATGGATCGCTCTTGAACCAGGAGGGTCGTAGAATCTTCCATCTTCACTGACGGCGGGGATCCTCGATGCGCTACGCAAAGCTTCTGTGCTTGCTCTTACTGGCACTCTGGCTCAGCGCGTGCGGCGTCAACCCGGTGACCGGGAAGAAGGAGATTCAGTTCGTCTCCGAGGCGCAGGAGATCAAGATCGGCGAGCAGAACTACGCGCCGACCAGGCAGAGCGAGGGCGGCAGCTTCGATGTGCTGCCCGATCTCACCGTCTACATCAACGAAGTGGGCAAGAAACTGGCGGCCGTCTCGGACCGCCAACTGCCCTATGAATTCGTCGTCTTGAACAACCCGGTGCCCAACGCCTGGGCGCTGCCCGGTGGCAAGATCGCCGTGAACGTCGGCCTCTTGTCGGAGCTGCAGAACGAAGCGGAGCTTGCGGCCGTGCTCGGCCACGAGATCGTTCACGCGGCCGCAAGGCACGGCGCCAAGGCCCAGGAGCGCGGCACGATCATGCAGGTCGGCCTGGCCGCGGCCCAGATCGGTGCTGCGATCAGCGATGTGGACTCGACCGTCGCCAATCTCGCGGTCCAGGGCGCGGGCGTCGGCGCCCAGATGATTCAGCAGAAGTACGGTCGCGACCAGGAGCTGGAGAGCGATGAGTACGGCATGAAGTACATGAAGCTCGCCGGCTACGACCCGCAGGGCGCGATCACGCTACAGGAAACCTTCGTGCGTCTGTCTCAGCAGGGCGGCGCCAAGAGCCAGAGCTTCATTGAAGGCCTGTTCGCCTCCCATCCGCCGTCGGAGGAGCGGGTCGCGAAGAACAAGGCCACGGCGCAGCGATTGGGCGCCGGCGGCGATCTCGGCAAGGACCGTTATCAGGCACGCCTGCAGCCGTTCCGCAAGATCGAGCCCGCGTACAAGAAGTTCGATGAGGCGATGACCGCCGCGCGCAAGAAGGAATACACCAAGGCGGAGTCGTTGGTTCAGGAAGCGATCAAGATCGAGCCACGCGAAGGGCGCTTCCATGAATTCCTGGGCGAGATGAAGCTCGCTCAGAAGAAGCCCGAGGAGGCGCTGCCTCATTATCAAAAGGCCATCGATCTGAATTCGAACTACTTCGGCTCGTATCTGGGCGCGGGCGTCGCCCAGTATCAAGCGGGAAACAAGGCGCGCGCCGAGGAGTGGCTCACCAAGAGCGTCGAGCTGCTGCCCACTGCGCCGGCGGCTTATTACTTGGGCACGATCTCCCGCGATCGCGGCGACCGTGCCAAGGCGATGGACTATTTCCGGGCGGCCGCGGGCTCGCAAAGTTCGATCGGACAGCGCGCGGCGGCCGAGTTCGTGCGCATGGACCTGCCGCAGAATCCAGGCAACTACGTCGCGACCCAAGGTCAGATCGATCCGCAGGGCCGCGTCGTGGTCGTGGTCCAGAATCGTTCGCCCGCGCCGCTGGTCGGCATTCAAGTCACGCCCGTGCTGGTCGACGCCAGCGGCCGCATCGTTCAACAGGGACAGCCCGTGGTGTTTCGCTCCGCCGTGCCGTCAGGGCAGCAGGCGGCTGCGCAGACCGGCATCGCCAACATCGCGCAGGAGCAGCTGCCCTATCTACGTTTCCGCGTGGATGGGGCGAAGGTCGCGGAGTAGTGCAGAGTGTGAGCTGTGCTGTTACACGGGCTCCCACCCAGTGTTGGCGCGCAAAAAATCGCAGAACGCGTTTTCGTCGATTGCGCGTGCGGCCAGGTCAAGAACTGCTTCCGCCGCTGCCTCTTCGCTCGCCGTGAACTGATAGCCATTGAGTTCGAGAAACAATCACGCCGATAACGAGGCCAGTGCGCTCGTTGCCGTCGACGAACAGATGATCTGCACGATGCCAGTCGTGTATTTGGCGGCGAAGTCGATGGTATCCGAGCTGGCGTAGACGATATGATTCAGCGGAGGGCTGAGCGCGGATCTCAGCAGCGACTCGTCACGCAGACCCGCCGCGCCTCCATGCTCTACGAGCAGCCGATCGTGTAGCGCCAGGACCAGCGTATGGTGGCCGATCGCGGTCGCATCGAGGATTCGTTCGCGCTGCTGGAGGGGTGAGCGATCGGATGAGGGCTTCTACGCGCCTGTAATCAGCAAGTCTACCGCAGCAAGTATCGCGCTTCGTTGATCGGCAACGTTACCGACGGCCGCGCCTAGTTCCGAGCGCAGGATGCCCGCCAACTGTGGCGTCATCAGCAGATAGTGTTCGCCGGCGACTGTAATGGGCGGTGTCAGACGCGCGATAGGCTTTTTCGTCAGCGTCGGAGCCTTGGTCAGAGGAATGACGAGCCGGGTCTGCAGATCATCGAGGAGATCTGCCTGGGCATCCAGCAGCAGCGGGTACGTGGTCTTGCTGCGCGGATTCTTGTTCTTGTACACCGTGAACTGCGTCATCAAAAGTTCCGGCTGCCGTCAGAGAACACACCGTGCTTCTCCACGTGCTGGTTATACGCCTCGATGGATTCACGGTTCTCTTCCCGCCATTGCAACTGCTGCACCTCGCGTAGTTTCTCGATCAATGCCTGCTCAAGCGTGGCGGACAGATTGATCTTCGATGCGCGGGCGGCTTCCAGCAGGTCGCGGCGGATGCTGACGTTCGTGGCGCTTTTCGCCTGGGCGCGAGTGGGCGGCGGCATGGGTTGCTCCAGAGGATACGGCGTAGACCACATCATAGTGTGGATTGCGGATGCGCACCACACATGCACATCAAGAGTGCGCGTCCCAAGGGTACCGCTGTTGGCCTCCTTTCCGATATGTGGGCGTATCCCACCCCATATTTCATCGACCTGCCGGGGCCAGAGGCGAGCCCGGGGGCTGGCCGGGCTTGCTGAGGGGTTCAATCCAGGATAAGGCGTATAGCTTCCGGGACGATCGTCATGGAGCGGAGGGTCTTACTGGATGGTTACGACAGTGTCTCGAAATGGGCCGCCAAGAAGCAGCCTCGTGTTGTGGGCGGCGGCGACCCTCGTCGCCCTGGTCGTTCTGTACTTTGGCTCGCGCGCCTGGATCGGTGAGCCCGGGCTCAACGTTGTGCCCAACCCGACGTTCGATCTTGTCATCGCGGCCCCGCAGCCGGATGAGGCGATGACCGTTCTGCCGGTGAGGCAGAGCGAAACCGTGACGTTGCGGATTCGCTCCGATCGGGCCGGCGAGGTGCACGTGCATGGCTACGATCAGAATGTGGTCGTCGTCGCGGGCGCCGAGGTCGTGCTCACGTTCGTCGCGAAGACGGCGGGTATCTATCCCATTCATCTGCACGAGCGAGCGAACCCCGCCGATCCCGACAGTCCGATGGCTCATCGTCAACTGGCGGTGCTCGACGTGAAGGCGCAATGAGGTTGCCGCTTCACGCTCATCGCTGGCTGTTTCCTGCTTGCCTGGCCCCGAGCCTCGCGGGTGCGCATTCTTTCGGTACCGTCTATGTGCTACCGGTGCCGTTCTGGATGTACGTTTACTCGTGCGTCGCGACCCTGTTGATCACTTTTTCCTTGCTTGGCTTCCTGGTGACTGCGCCGCCCGCTCAGGCGCCGGTGCTGCGTTTGGAGCAACATCGACGTGGGGGTGTTCTCAGCCCGCTGACACTGAGTCTGATGCGAGCGGTGGCGATGGGCGGATGGGTGCTCACCCTGGTCGCGGGACTGTTTGGTAGCGAGGATCCTGCCCGGAACATCGCGATGACGCTCTTCTGGGTGATGTTTCTATTGGGCTTCGCGTATTTCACGCTGGTGGCCGGCGACCTGTATGCGCTGATCAACCCGTGGCGAACGGTGATCGAGGCCTTGCAACGCCGTGGCTGCAATCTGACGACGCGCCGGGTGAGGTGGCCACGCCGGCTGGGCTACTGGCCGGCGGTTGGGTTCTATGTCGCGGTGGTCGCAATCGAGCTGTTCGTGAAGCCGACGCCTCGTGCGACGGCGTTGCTGCTGCTGAGCTACAGCGCGATCACGCTGCTGGGATGTTTCGCATTCGGTGCAACGAAGTGGTTTCGCAGGGCCGACTTCTTCAGCGTCTATTTCCATTTGATCGGCACGCTCGCACCCGTCGAATACCGGCGCCTGCGCGGCTCGCAGGGTTGGCGCGCGCGTCTGCGCTCACCGTTGGCGAGTGTGCAGAGACAAGCGCCGTCGCACATTGCGCTGGTGCTGTTCGTGCTCTTCATGCTGTCCTCGACCACGTACGATGCGATTCTCGACACCGTGCTGTGGGTGGGTTTGTTCTGGAGGAACGCGCTGTGGCTGTTCGAGCCGCTGTGGGGAGACGATCTGAGCAAGGCGCAGACTCTGCTGATGGACTGGTATCTGTTGTACCGGCAGGCGGGGCTGCTGGTGTTTCCGTTTCTGTATCTGGGCCTGTATCTGCTGGTGCTGTATCTGGCGAAGCAACTGACTAGAAGCGCGATTCCACTGAAGACGCTGGCACTGAAGTTCTGTTACTCGCTGCTGCCGATCGCCATCGCCTATCACTTCACGCACTATTTCACGTTCCTGTGGATGCAGGTGAAGGCATTGCCGGCGCTGCTGTCGGATCCGCTGGGATTGGGCTGGCGGCTGCTGCCGCTCGAGGCCGGCGCCCCGGTGGAGCCCTCGACGCTCGAGATGGGCATCGTGTGGCACACCCAGGTGGCGGTCCTGCTGGGTGGGCACGTCGTGAGCATCTATCTCGCGCATGTCACCGCGATGCGAATGTTTGCTAACCGCCGGCCGGTGCTGAGCCAGCTGCCGACGCTGGTCCTGATGGTCGCGTACACCATCGTCGGGCTGTGGATTCTGTCGCTGCCGCTGGGGGCGGAGCAGGGCTGAGGGACGGCAGGTAGAGAGACATCGTTGCGAACTAGCGAAGGCCGCTCGGCAGCTCAACCCGGGCTATTGAGCCTGACCGTAGTTCCAATCTTCGACGGAGTGACCGTACGTCGCGCAGGTCCCTTGACCGTAGGCAGTCACCGGATCGCCCGAGGCTTTCGCGGCGAGCGCCAAAGCGAGAATGGCTTTGCCGGCATTGGTATTGAGGTCGAAGGCCAAGGCATTCGCGTAGTAGGCAATGGCGCAACTGGCCGGCGTGCTGCCCAGTGCCCGGTCGAACATGACCAGCCCTTTGCCGTTGCTATCGACACGAACGCCAACGACCTGCGCACTCGACACATAGCCCGCGGCGCATGCCAGTGTCGAAGAGAACACGCCCGCGGCGAGGAGCGCGCAGCGGATTCGAAAGCTCATGACTGATCCTCCCTGTGGGTCTTGCGCGAAATGCAGCATACACATCGAGCAAGTCGATAGGCCGTGGATCGGGATATATATTATCTCTCTCTCTCATTGCCTGCCGAGCGCGGCGTCGAGACTGTCCTTCGTCGAGTCGGGATAGTCCACGTCATCGAATGTGGTGATCTGGTTCCAGCGCGCCAGCACATCGCCGGCGCCAAAGTCAGTTTCTTCGAAACGAATTCCGCGTGACCGTTGCCAGCGCAGACGTGAGGCCCAGCCGCCGCCGGTCTCGATGATCGAGCCGTTCTCACGACAGGCGGGGTGCACCATTGCCAGCACGAAGGGTGAGACCAGCGGCGCGGCCAATGTCGATTTCATTTCCTCGTCGAACACGCTCTCGGTCATTGCGGTCAGCGCCATCGGGGCTACAGCGTTGCAGTAAATGTTCCTGGTCGCACCTTCGATGGCCAGGGTGCGCATGAATCCGATCAGTGCGGCCTTGGCCGCGGCGTAATTGGCCTGGCCGAAGTTGCCATGCAGGCCGGCGCCGGAGGTGGTCAATACGATACGTCCGCCGCCCTGCGCGATCATGACGGGCCACGCAGCTTTGACGCACGCGAAGGCGCCGTCGACATGGATGGAGAGGACTTCGCGCCATTCATCGGCCGACATCCTGGCGAACGAGCGGTCGCGAACGATGCCGGCGTTGACGATCAGGCCGTCGATGCGGCCGTATGCCTCGAGGGCACGGGAGATCAATCGCTCGCCATCGCGAACATCGGCGATGCACTCGACCGCCTCGCCGCCGAGCGCGCGAAGCTCGGTGACGACCTGTTCGGTGCTCGGCCCGCGACCGCCCACAATCACTCGCGCACCACTGCGCGCAAGATCCAGGCAGTATTGACGCCCGAGTCCCGCACTGCCGCCAGCGACAGCAACCACGTGTCCGTCGAATCGCAATTCTTGAGTCATGGGTCGAGAGAGGAGCCGGTGGTCCGCGCAGCCTACGCACCAGTGGTGCAGGGACCATCGGCAGATCCGACGAGCCCCCGCCGTTGACAAACTCGTCAGTTTTGCCGATGCCTCGTCAACCGCCCGCGGACATACTCCGACCTCACGGCTGGGTGGATGCACGCCATGCCTTACGACTTATAAATGACAGCTCCTGCGGAGGCATGATGATTCGGGGGATCAGAACTTCTCACGTGGCCGTATTGGCAGTGTTGCAGGCCATGGCTCATCAATCGGTGGCGCAGGATGCCGGCACGGGACTCGAGGAAGTCATCGTGACTGCGCAAAAGCGCACCGAATCGATCAACTCGGTGCCGATGTCGATCACCGCGATCTCCGGCGACCAGTTGCAGGCGATGGGGGTCTCCGACATGTCGCAGCTTGCGAAGACCGTCCCCGGTTTCGCCTACGCCGACAGCAGTTACGGCACGCCCATCTATTTCATCCGCGGCATCGGCTTCTTCGACACCAGTCTTGCGTCCAAGCCCACCGTCGGCGTCTATGTGGACGAGGTTCCGCTGGCATTTCCGGCGCTCACGTTGGGTGCGGTGTTCGATCTGGAGCGGGTCGAGGTGTTGAAAGGACCGCAGGGTACGCTGTTCGGACAGAACGCGACCGGCGGCGCCATCAATTACATCGCCGCCAAACCGACCGACACGTTCAACGCCGGCTTCGACGCGGGCGCCGGGAACTTCGGCAGCTACGATGTGGGCGGCTTCATCAGCGGCCCGCTGACCGACACGCTGCGCGCGCGGGTCGCGGTCAAGCACTCGCAGAGCGACGGCTGGCAGAAGAGCTCGACCCGGCCCGGCGATACGCTCGGTGCCAAGGATTTCACCCAGGCGCGCATGATTCTCGACTGGCGTCCGCTCGATGCACTGACGCTATCGTTGAACATCAATGGTTTCATCGACAAGTCGCAGACCCAGGCGCCGCAGTTCGTGCAGACGTTCCAGCAGACGCCAGGGGCATTCCTCGATCCGCGGCTGCCGACGTATCCACGCGCGTCGAGCGATGCTCGCCAGGCCGACTGGGGGTATCACAGCGAGTACGATCTCGATCGCGACAACAAGCTGTGGCAGTCGACCCTGCGCGCGGACTACGAGATCACTGACCTCGTGACGCTCACGTCGCTCACGTCGTACTCGGATTTCGATCAGGAGTTCGGCCAGGATGGCGATGGCACGGCGTTGACCATCGCCGATCTGTATATCGTCGGGCAGGTGGAGAGCTTCACGCAGGAGCTGCGTGTGGCGGGCACGATAGACAAGGGAAATTGGGTCGTCGGCGTCAACTACAGCCGCGACAAGGCGTTCGAGCAGGACGATCAACGTCTGTCGGAGTCCAGCTCCGGGCATGCGTTCTCGCGTCTGGGCCTGCCACCGACCGAGGTGGTGCCGCAGGTCGGCCGAACAACGTTTGAAAGCGCGGCGGTGTTCGCCAACGCAAGCTATGAGCTCGTGCCGAACCTGAATCTGCAGCTCGGCGCCCGCTATACCGATACCGACATCGATTTCGAGGGTTGCTCGCTCAACGCGGGCAATCAGACCTTCGCGCGCGGTTTCTCTACTTCGCTCGGCTATACCGGAGTCATTCCGTTGGGAGAGTGCGTGACCTTCAGCACCGATACGCCGCCGGTGCCGCAGATGGTGGTGGACAGCAAGTCGGAGAGCAATGTCTCCTGGCGCACGGGTCTGGACTGGAACGTCACGGCCGACACGTTGCTATACGCGAACGTCAGCCGAGGCTTCAAGGCCGGCGGCTATCCGACGCTGCCGGGCACGAATGCGCCTCAATATGCGCCGGTGGATCAGGAGAAGATCACTGCGTACGAGATTGGCGTGAAGTCGACGCTGTTCGCGCGCACGCTGCAGGTGAACGGCGCGATTTTCTATAACGACTACACCGACAAGCAGTTGAAAGGCCGCACCATCGTGCCTGTGTTCGGGCCGCTGGAGGCGCTGGTCAACATTCCGAAATCGAAAGTGCAGGGCGCGGAGTTGCAGCTCGACTGGGCACCGGTGGCGGGCCTGCGGTTGACCTCGGGCGTGACTTATCTCGATACCGAAGTCACCGAAGGCTCGCCGGGCGGCAACTACACGGTCTTCGGCGGCTCGGTGCGGACGGACTTGAAGGGACAAGCCTTTCCCTACGCCTCGAAGTGGCAGATCAGCGCCGATGGTGAGTACTCGTTCGGTCTCAACAGCGCTCTCGATGGTTTCGTGGGTGTCGGCGCCAACTATCGCAGCGGGACGAACGGCGACTTCCTGCCGGATCCGCGCCTCGACATCGATGCCTACACGCTGGTCGACGTGCGACTCGGGGTGGCCAGCGCCGATGAGAAGTGGCGTGCCACGCTCTATGGCAGAAACATCACGGACGAGTATTACTGGTTCACTGCGAACCGCCGCACGGACAGCGTGATCCGCTATGCCGGCATGCCTCGCACGTACGGCATCAACTTCTCTTATCGCTATTGATCAGTGGCGGCGGTGACTGAAAGCGCGGAGCGCGCGGGAACGACGCTCCGCACCGGGACCTCCTACGCGCTGTTCCTGCTCACCTTCGCTTACACGCTCGCGTATGTCGACCGGCAGGTGTTGAACCTGCTGGTCGATCCCATCAAACGGGATCTGTTGCTCGGCGATACTCAGGTCAGCCTGTTGCAGGGGCTGTCCTTCATGGCGGCGTACGTCGCGTTCGGACCGTTGTTCGGTCGCTGGGTGGATCGCGGCAATCGCCGGAACATCCTGGTGTTTGGCGTGATTGCGTGGAGCGTTTGCTCGGCGCTCTGTGGATTCGCGGACAGCTTCTGGTCGTTGTTTCTGGCTCGTGCCGGTGTGGGCGCCGCCGAAGCCTGTCTATCGCCCGTTGCATGGTCGTTGATCGCCGACTACTTCGATCGCGAGCGTCTGCCACGTGCCATGAGCCTGTTCATGATCGCGCCGTCGCTCGGCGGTGGCCTGGCGCTGGTGGCGGGCGGCGCCATCATCAGCTTCTCCGCGGATCTGGTTACAGCGGTGCCGGTGTTCGCGCACCTGTCGGCGTGGCAACTGGTCTTCGTGCTGACCGCCTTGCCCGGCATCGTGCTGGGCCTGGTGTTGCTGGCTTCGCTCAAAGAGCCGCCACGAACCAACTCGGTTCGCAGCGTGGCGGCTGAGCACTTCACGTTGCGTGAGACATCCACCTTCTTCATGGCGCGGCGCGCGTTCTACGGACGTTTCTACTTCGGTGTATCGTCGCTCGCCATCATCACTTACGCCTTGGCTGCGTGGATCCCGGCATTGTTGATGCGAAATCATGCCGTGAGCCCGGGATCGGTCGGGCTGATGTATGGCATGCCGGTGCTATTGTTCGGTTCGGCGGCGGTGCTGTCGGGGCCCTGGGTCGGGCGCCAATTGGCTGCGCGCGGCCATGTCGATGCGCCGCTTCGTCTGGAAGTGATGGTGGGCGTGGCAGTGACGTTTCTGTGTGCGGGCATTGCCATCGCGCCGACGCCGGTTGCGATCGTCGCTCTGGCCGTGGGTGCAATGTTCTTTCACAACCTGCCGCTCGCGCTGGCTGCGGCCGCGCTGCAGACAGTTACCCCCAATCGAATGAGAGGTGTCGCAGCCTCGATCTATGTATTCGTGGCGTCCGTGCTGGGTATCGGAGTCGCGCCGACGCTGGTGGCATTGCTCACGGACTATGTGTTCCGCGATCCACACCTGGTTCATCTGGCGCTCGCCCTGGTTTGCGCCGGTAGCGCGGCATTCGGGACGTGGATGCTGGCGGGTGCATTGCCACACTACCGGGCGATGGTGCGCGAACTGGAGTCGCACTGAAGCGCGACTCGCCGGGTCATTCGCCGGGGGCGAAGATCATTACGTCCTCACCGGGAACGCTGGCAAACATCTTTTCGATGTCGTCACCGCGCGATTGCCACACCTTGGAAATATTCACGCTGCCTTTATCAGTGATCTCACCATCGGCGGTCGCCAGCGGCCTGGTGGCCAGAAGCATTCGACCGATGCGCATGGAGGAGCCTTTCCAGCGAGCGTTGTGCAGCTGGATGCGCTGACGCAGCGCCTCGCGCACGCTCTCACCGGTGGCGTCCGCTGCATTGAAATTGAGCCATGCCAGCAGACCCAGCTCGTCCTGGTTGAGTCCGCAGACTACCGCTTCGAGGAGCAGAGGAGAGCAGGCGGTCAAAACATTCTCGCGCACGGTGCCGGCGGACACCCAGGTGCCGGAGGCAAGCTTGAATTCCTCGGCGAGGCGACCGTCGAAGATCAGCCCCGCTTCGGGCCGATCGGGCTCGGCGAGCACGGCGGTGTCGCCGGTCCGGTAGAACCCGTCTTCGTCGAAGACTTTTTCGGTGGCGTCCGGGTTGTCGAGATAACCCGAGCGCGGCATCACGCTGGGCCCGCGTACCCGGATCTCCAGTTTGTTGCCGACGGGCGTGAGCTTGATCTCCGTGCCGGGCACGGGCACGCCGAGCAGATCGGTGCGAGTGGTCACCCAATGCACGGCACCGACGAGTTGCATCTCGGTGGCGCCGTAAGTCGCGAGCACAGGCAGCGGGCGGCCGACAGCGCTGCGCGTGACGTTGTGCAATCGTGAGACGACGCTGCTCTGCAGGCCCGCGCCACCGAACAGCAGGTATTCGAGGTCGGGCAACAGGAGATTGCGCAGCTCGGCATCTGTTTCCAGCGCGTCGCACAGCAGAGTGAGGGTGAGTGGGACGGTGGCGATGTAGGAAGGCCGGACGCTCTTGAGGTTCTCGAGCGTGCGGCCGAACAGCTCGGGCGTCGGGCGGCCATCGTCGAGCGTGATGGTTCCCGCCGTGCGCAGGGCGGCGTTGAAGTTGTGGTTGCCGCCGAAGATGTGATGCCACGGCAGGCCATCGAGCAGCCGGGGATGCTCCGATGAGAAGTCGAACAATCCCATCGATTCGGTCTGTGCCATCGATGCGGTCAGCATCCGATGGGTCTGCGGCACGGCTTTGGGCAACCCCGTGGAGCCTGACGTAAACACGATGCGCGCGGCGCAGTCCGGCGGGATGGATCGCTCGAGCGTTGCGATATCTTGTTTCGGGATCGTCTGCAGCGCTTCATCGAACGGCGCTTGTCCCCGCGACTGCGCGGTTCGAATCGAGAGCAGCGGAATGTTCAATCCCAGCGCGTTCAGCGCCGCTCGGGCTGCGGGTTCGTCATCGACCAGCAGCAAGGAGGGCCGCACGATGGCAAGACAATGCCCGAGCCGGCGCGAGTCGGAAGCGCGCAGATAGATGGGATTCAACGCAGCCACACCGACGTGAATGCGCATCGCTCCCAGCGCAAAGAGGGCGTGATCGATGCCGGCTCCACAGAGCACGGCCACGGTATCTCGCGGTCGCAAGCCTTGATCGAACAGCCACTGCGCCATGCTTCGTGAGCACCGCTCGGCGTCACCGAAGGTGAGCTCGGCCCACTCGTGCGCGCTGGTCTTGGCACGCAGAAAAGCGCGGTCGGGATGGCGTTGTGCCGCTTCTTCGAGCATCGCGATCACTGAGGCTCGCGGCTTGATCAGCGGCAGCCGCGATCGGAGCAGGAACGAGCCATCGCGGAGGATCCGGCAATCGACGGCGGGCGAGGGCAGCCGCTCGGCGAGAGGATTCGATGCGGGCGGCGATTCTCGATGTAGCTGGGCGTTATCCACGCATCCCTCGGATGACAGCAATGACTTCGCAACGCCAGGTCGAGCCTGTGCGCAAATGCACTACCCGGCGGTTGAGTGACATCATACGGCTGACGCTCGTGACCGTCGTCGTCAAAAATGACGACCGTGTTGAACACGAACGGGGCCAACGGGTATGGTCTGGCGATAATGAAAGACGAGAGTCAGTTCACCGCAGTCAGCGGGCTGAATACCGCGGACCGACAGCAGCCGGTGCTGGCTTTGAAATGCCGGCCGCCGCTGCCGGGGGCGCACGAGGTCAGCCGCTCACAGCTGTGCGATGAGATCTTCGCGGCCGGCGGGGCGCGGATCGTCGTGATCCGTGCAGCGGCGGGGTTTGGCAAAACCACGGTGATGCGACAGGTTTACCAGCGCTGCGTGAGCAGTAACCTGCCGTGCGCCTGGCTCACACTCGACGCCGCCGACAACGACGTGGGCCGCTTTCTGGCGGCATTGGCCGTTGCTTTGGCTGCGGCGATTCCGGCACTCGACGTGGGCAGCATCGAATCGAGCGCGGACTCGGCGCTGGTCGAGCTCATCGAACACATCGGCTCGCATCGCCAGCCATTCCTGTTATTCCTCGATGAATTCGAATCGCTGGTCAACCCGGCGGCGCTCGGGCTGGTGCGACAGGTGATCGATCATTTGCCGCCCGGCGCGCAGATCGTGATCGGCTCGCGAAGCATTCCCGCGCTCGGACTGGGACGGTTGCGGGCCCAGGGCAAGCTGCTCGATATCGAGCCCGGTCAACTGCGCTTCTCCATCGATGAAGCCAGCGAGCTGCTGCGTCGTCAGAAACACTTGCCGTTGAGCGACGAGCAACTGGCGCGTCTGCATCAGCGCACCGAAGGCTGGCCGGCGGGCTTGTCGCTGGCCTCGCTGGCACTCGAGCGCGGCACTGGCGATCCTCGACTGATCGAGGACTTCTCGGGGTCGGATGCGGCCATCTCGGATTTTCTCGCGGAGGACGTGCTGGGCCGGCAACCCGAGGAGCTGCGCGGTTTTTTGCTGGAGACCAGCGTCCTGAGCGAATTCACTCCCGCGTTGTGCAACGAGGTGTGCGGACGCGACGACAGCCGGACGATGATCGAGCGGCTGGAGCGTGCCAATCTGTTCCTGATTCCGGTCGATCGCGAACGCGATATCTATCGTTATCACAGCCTGTTTGCCGAGTTTCTGCGGGGGCAGTTGGAGCGTGAGCAGCCGTCGCGCGCCCGTGCCATCCATCTGGCCGCATCGTATTGGTACGAGCGGCAGCAGCGTCCGGTGCGAGCCATCGAACATGCGCTGCAATCCGGAGATCTGGAACGCGCAGTGCCGCTGCTCGCGAAACATGCGGCTCAACTGCTGGCGGACGCGCGAATGCGGATGCTCGCGCGATGGTTCGGCAGCATTCCGCCGGCCGCGCTCGTCGCCTATCCGCAACTGCGGCTGATTCATGCATGGGTGTTGAGCTTCGTGCGCTCGCCCCGCGAAGCGCTGACGCTGCTGGACGATGTCGAGAAAAGCAACCCGAGCAGTGCGGAGTTCGCGGAGTATCTGCTTGGCCTGCGTCCTCTGTTGCTGTCTCTGATGGATCGTCCCGACGACGCATATGAGCGTGGCAAGCAGAATCTGCCGCTGTTGCCTCAGCATGCGGCCTTTTCCCGACACATGCTGCTGATTGCGCTCGCGACGGTCTCGATGATTCGCGGCAGTTTCGATGAATCGCAGGCTTACATCGAGGAGGCGCGTCGCACGCAGACCGCGGCGGTCGCCATGTTCAGCGTTGCAGTCACCGAATCGATCGAAGGGGCGATGGCGCTCATGCGCGGCCGCTTACGCGATGCCACCATACGCCTGCGAGCCGCACTCAATCCTGATACACGAGCACAGTCACGCAACGTGAAGGCCAACGCCATGGCCGGCATCCTGATGGCCGAAGCGCTCTACGAGGCCGGCGAGCTGGGGCAGGCGGAGCGGCTGCTCAACATCTATGCGCCGCTGATCAAAGATGGCGGGCTCGCCGATCAGATCATCAGCGGACATGTCCTGATGGCACGCATCGCCGGTATCGGCGGCGACCAGGAACGGCATTTTCAGTTGACCAAGGAGCTGGAGCATCTGGGTCATCGTCTGGAGCTGCCGCGCGCGGTGGCAAGCGCCAAGCTCGAGCGCGCCCGGTTCGCTTTGAGCGACAGGAATGTCGATGTTGCCGCGGCCGAGCTCAAAGCGGCCCAGGATGACCTGCTGTGGGCGCGGGTCTCGCGCTCCGCCATGGCGGGCAATGACGCTGATACGCTGGAGATCGGCGAGTTGCGATATCTGATTCGCAGTGGACGGGCTGAGAGTGCAATGGCCCGGCTCGATCAGGCGCTGGAACAGGCCGAATACCTGCAGCGGCGCCGGCGCGTGCTGAAGCTTCGTATTCTGCTCGCGGAGGCTGCGCAGGCGACGGGACAGAAGAAGCTCGCTCAGCTGCACATCGGCCAGGCATTGTCGCTCGCCGCACCGGAAGGCTTTCGCCGAACGTTTCTTGACGAAGGCCCGACCGTGTTGTCGGTGGTGGAGGAGTGGCTGCAGCGCTGTCGTGACTTGCCCGAAGGACGGGCACTTGCCGAGTTCGCCCAGGGACTGCTGGGCGGCGCTCCCGCGCAACCGGTCGTGCCGACGACGACCCCGGCGCCGAGCGAATTGCTCACACCCAAGGAGATCGAAGCCCTGCGGCTTGCGAACGAGGGCCTGTCGAATCGGGCGATCTCCGAGCGCCTGTTCATCTCCGAGTCCACGGTCCGCACCCACATGCGGAATATCAACACCAAGCTCGACGTGCACAGCCGGACGCAGGCCATCGCGGTGGCCCGCCGGCACGGCCTGATCTCATGAATCGTCATTTTTGACGACGAGATTCCGCGGCCGGTCCCGCAAACTCCTGCCTGACACCGCAGCTCGCGAATTGGCTCGCGCGCCGGAGGGTCGGTGGGAACACGATGAGTTCGCAGGATTCCGCAGCTTCTTCCTATAGCCGCACGCCATACCTGGTCGTGTATCAGGTGCCCCGAGGCGCTGCGAAAGAGGTCTATGGCTCGGTGGGTGAGCACGTCGCGTTGCAGGCTCAACTGCTGCGCGGCCCGGCGGAATCCAAGTCCGTCATCGTCGCCATGCATCCCATCGGTTCGCAGGCCTATCTGCCGATGTTCCCGGCGCTGGCGCGGGCCGGTCATCACGTGATCTGCTGCGCGAACCGTTACTCCAACGGCGATTTCGCGCTCCAGTTCGAAAACCTGCTGCTCGATCTCGCGGCCTGCATTCGCGATGCACGCGAGCGTCTGGGCTACGAGCAGATCGTGCTGGCGGGCTGGAGCGGTGGCGGCAGTTTGATGGCGGGCTATCAGGCCGAGGCGGAGCAGCGCCGGATCGTCAGGACCGCCGCGGATGAGTACACGCCGCTGGTGGATACTCAATTGCCCAAGGCCGATGCCTTGATGCTGCTCGCATCTCATCGCAGCCGACATCACCTGCTCACCGATTTTCTCGACGCGTCCATTCTCGATGAGCGCGATCCAGAGCGTCGCGACCGGCAGCTGGATCTGTACGATGCGCAGAATCCGCACCAGCCGCCCTATGATCGCGGCTTCCTGGAGAGCTACCGAGCCGCACAGCTCAAGCGCAATCGGAAAATCACCGCGTGGGTGCTCGAACAGTTGCAGGCATTGCGCCGACAGGGGCGCGAGCAGGACGAACGCGCGTTCGTCGTCCACGGCACGATGGCCGATCCGCGCTGGCTGGATATTTCCATCGATCCGAACGAGCGCAAGGCCGGCAGCTACATCGGCGATCCCCGCGTAGCCAACAATAGTCCCGCCGCGCTCGCGCGCTATTCCTCGCTGCGCAGCTGGTTGTCTCAATGGAGCTACGACCACGCGCAGGTGGACGCCGTCGACGCAGTCTCACGCATCACGACGCCCATCCTCGTCGTCGTCAACGGCGCCGACGATGCCTGCCCGACGACACACACCGATGCGATCTACGCCGCGATCCGCCACGACGGCAAGGAACGTCACATGATCGCGGGCGCCAATCATTACTTCAGCGGCCCCGGACAGAAAGCGAAGCTGGAGCAGACCGTTACCCTGGTCAACGGCTGGCTCGCAAAGCATCACCTCGGTTCCGGCGTCGACCGCTCGGGAGCACGCTCATGATTCATCACATCGCCATCGCGCCCAAGAACTTCAAAGTCTCGCATCACTTCTACACCGAGGTGATGGGCTTTCCGCTGGTGAAAGTGGTCAAGCGGCAGGCCATGGGCGGAGCGGCCGCCGGCTGGACCAAGCATGTGTTCTACGACACCGGCCGCGGCAGTCTGTTTGCGTTGTGGGATCTGCACCTGACCGAGCTGGAAGGCGTCGAATGGCAGTCGTCGTGGTCCTCGGGGCTCGGTCTGCCGACCTGGATCAATCACATCGCGTTCCAGGTCGATACGCCCGAGCAGCTCGAAGAAAAGAAACAGCGCTGGCTGAATCATGGCCTGCGCGTGAGCCAGGTGAAGCACGAGTTCATCACCTCGATCTATACGCTCGATCCGGACAAGAACATGGTGGAGTTCACCCTGCCGACGCTCGACCTGACGCCCGGTGACATTGCCGAGGCGCACCGCCTGGTCGGCGACGACACGCCTGCGACCATTCCGGAGTATCCGGCGGAAATGTTCGAGCCCGTCCAGCGCACGAAGTAGCCATCGAGCGCGATCATGTCGATGCTGTTGAGCGAAGAGCAGTTGATGGCGGCCGAAAGCGCGCGGGTGTTCTGCACCGAGCGCGCACCGGTGCGACAGCTGCGTCAGCTGCGCGACTCGGCGAGTCCCGACGGTTTCGATCGCGACACCTGGCGGGAGATGGTGCAGCTGGGCTGGGCGGCGATTCCCTGGTCGACTGAGCTGGGCGGGCTGGATTTCGGGTATCGCAGTCTTGGGGTGATCACCGAGGAGACGGGGCGGACGCTGATGGCGAGCCCACTGCACGCGACGGTGTGGATCGGCGGCACCGCATGTCATCTCGATACCAACGACGCGCGGCGTCGCGAATTGCTGCCCAGGCTCGCCAGCGGCGAGCTCCTCATGGCGTTGGCGTTGGAGGAGTCTCATCACCATCAGCCCTATGGCTCGAGCATGACGGCACGTCGAGACGGCGATGCCTATCGGCTCAATGGCTGCAAGACGTTCGTCATGGATGGGCATGTCGCGGACAAGCTCATCGTCGTGGCGAGGACGGCGGGCGCCGGCGGGGAGCGGCGGGGATTGACGTTGTTTCTGGTCGATCGAGCCGCGCGCGGAGTGTCAGTACGGCGCATGCATCTGATCGATTCACGTAACGCCGCGGAGGTTTTCTTCGAGAACGTTCTGGTGAGTGCCGACGACGTGCTCGGCGACATCGATGCAGGCGCCGATCTGCTCGATCGGATACTCGACGCGGGCCGCATCGGCCTTGCCGCCGAGATGCTCGGCAGCCTGCAGGAATGTTTCGACCGGACGATGACCTATCTGCGCGAGCGGCATCAGTTCGGTGTGCCTATCGGCTCGTTTCAGGCGCTGAAACATCGGGCCGCCAGGCTGTACTGCGACGTGGAGTTGTCGCGCTCTTGCGTGATGAACGCGCTCGCCGCGCTGGACGACCGGCGCCAGATCGATCGCATCGCTCCGCTCGCCAGCGCCGCCAAGGCCAAGGCGGGCGACACTTTTCGGCAGGTTGCCCTCGAGGCGATACAGATGTACGGCGGCAACGGCATGACCGATGAGTTCGATATCGGCCTGTTTCTGAAACGTGCCGCGGTCGCCGACGTGTTGCTGGGCGATGTGCGCTTTCATCGCGATCGCTATGGAACGTTGCACGGCCATTGATGGATTCGACCCGAACAGTGAGCAGACATTCGAGACCCGCCCGATGAGCACTACCGCGACCCTGAACACGCTGGTCGAGCGTTCGATGCGCCACCTGAGCGAGCGCACCACCGACCAATCCGAGGCAACCATGGAATTGCCGGTGTCGGATTACCTCGATGAGGCGATCTGGCGTCGGGAGATGGACGCCATCTTCATGCGTCGTCCGCTGGTGCTGGGCTACAGCGCCGAGCTCAAGGCACCGGGCGACTATCGCGCGCTCACGATTCGCAAAATTCCGTTGCTGCTGGTCCGAGGCAAGGATGGCGTGGCACGCGCATTTCTGAACGCATGCCGGCATCGAGGCACACAGTTGCTCACCGACGGTTGCGGGCATGCGATGAGGTTTGCCTGTCCCTATCACGCCTGGACCTACGACTCGCAAGGTGCGCTGGTCGGCGTCTACCTGGAGAAGCAATTTGGCGACCTGGACAAGCGCGAGCGCGGCCTGACTCAGCTCAGCTGCGTCGAACGCGCCGGAATCATCTGGGGCGTTCTCACGCCCGGCGTGCCGCTGGACATCGATGCGTGGCTGGGCACTTATGCGCCGGTGCTCGAATCGCTGCAGATCGCCGACTGGCACGTGGCCGAGCGGCGCTCGCTGCCAGGGCCGAACTGGAAGGTGGCCTTCGACGGGTACATGGAAGGCTACCACTTCAACGTATTGCATCGACCGTCGGTGGGCAAGGACACCAAGGGCACGATGCTCGGCGATCAGTTCGGCTTGCATCAGCGGCTGATCTTTGCGCGCGAAGGCCTGCGCGGACTCTCCGATCCTGAGGCGTTACCTGCGGTCGCCGACGCGGTGTTCCCCGTGCACATCATCTATCCGAACGTATCGATCGCTGGCGGTTACCAGGATCAGATGCTGATCTCGCAAGTGCTGCCGGGCGACACCATGGACACGTCGCTTACGCTGATGACCGTTCTGAGCCGCAAGCCGGTCGACAACGATGACAGGCAGCGCGAGCGCATGCGCAAGTATGCGGACTATATTCAGGCCGTCATTCGCGATGAGGACTATCTCGCGGCCGACCGCATTCAGGCCACGCTGCGTTCCGGTGCGAATGAGACGTTCCTGATCGGACGCAACGAATATCCGTTACAGCATTTCCACCGCTGCCTGAAACAGCATCGCGACGCGGATCTGCCGCGGGCCGAATGATCGATCTGGCGGGGCAGATGCGCAGTTGGTCGGTCCATGCCGTGGGAGAGCTGCCGCAAGCGATGCAATTGATCGCCGCGCCGACACCGGTTGTCACGGCGGGCCAGTTGCTCGTGAGGGTCCGTGCCTGCGGTATCAACTTCGCCGATGTGCTGTTGTGCCGGGGTGGCTATCAATGGCGCGCGTCGCTGCCGTTCACACCGGGGTTGGAGGTCTGCGGTCAGGTCATCGATGCGGCAGCGGGCTTCGAGTCATTCATCGATACGAGGATTGCCGGACCGACGGCGCTGCCGAGCGGCGGGCTCGCGGAGTTCTGTCTGGTGCCGGCATCGCAGATTCATCGCGTGCCTGCGGGCATGACGGATGCGGAGGCTGCAGCGCTCACCATCAGTTACGAGACCGCTTGGTTCGCGTTGTTCGATCGGGCCCAGGCCCAGGCCGGTGAAAGCGTACTGATTCACGCCGGTGCCGGTGCACTGGGTGCGGCTGCGATCCAGCTGGCACGTGCCGCTGGACTCAAAACATTTGTCACGGCCGGCGGCCCGGAGAAAGTGCGCGTGTGTCGGGAGCTCGGCGCCGATCTCGCGATCGACTATCTCCACGACAGCTTCGTGGATGCGATCAAGCAGGCGACCGACGGACGCGGCGTGGACATCGTGCTCGACTCGGTGGGTGGTCAGGTGTTCGGCGATTCCGTACGTGTCATCGCCAATCGAGGCCGCGTCGTCGTGCTCGGTTTCAGCAGCGGTGAGATTCCGTCGCTGGCGGTGAACCGGCTGCTGTTGAAGAACTGCTCGGTCATGGGCATGCAGGTCGATTGGTTTCGCACTAACGATCGGGCGACGGCCGAGCGATGTCGTGAACATCTGGCGACATTGCTTGCGAGCGGTGCGCTCAAGCCGAGAGTCGGGCGCGAGTTCGATTTCGAGTCCGCACCGCAAGCACTGATCGCCACGGCCCGTCGAGCCACGATCGGCAAGTCAGTCGTCGTCCTCAGCGAGCGTTGAATCATGAGTCCCCACGAAGTCGATGCGCTGGCTGAACGACTGTTCTCCGCTATCGCCGCCGGCGATACGGACGCGGTCGCCGCCTGCTACCACCCGGAAGTCCAGATCTGGCACAACTATTCCGGGCGCGTTCAAGGACGGGACGAGAACCTGAAGATGTTGCGGTGGTTGAATCGCACCGTCACCGGGTTCGAGTACGACGCCGTCGAGCGCACGTGTTTCGAGGGGGGGTTCGTGCAGCGGCATGTGCTGCGTGGAACCGTGGCGGATCAGACCATCGAGGCGCCGACCTGCATGGTGGGGCAGGTGCGCGACGGCAAGGTTTTCAGGCTGCACGAATACATGGATAGTGCTCATATCGCGCCGCTGTTGCGGCGCTAGGAGAAGTGCCGCATGACCCCCACTGACTCAGCCACGCCACTGCCATTGCAGGGAGTCAAAGTTCTCGAGCTGGGATCGCTGATCGCCGGTCCTTACGCCGCCGCACTGTTCGCGCAGTTCGGTGCAGACGTGATCAAGGTCGAGCCGCCGGGGCAGGGCGATCCGCTGCGCAAATGGCGCAAGTTGCATCAGGGCACGTCGCTGTGGTGGTACGTGCAGAGTCGGAACAAGAAGTCGGTGGTGCTCGATCTGAAGAGCGACCAGGGCCGGGGCATCGTGCGCCGGCTGGCCGCCGAGGCGGACATCCTGGTGGAGAACTTCCGGCCCGGTACGCTGGAGAAATGGGGGCTCGGCTGGGACACGCTGTCGGCCGACAATCCGGGGCTGATCATGGTTCGTATCTCGGGCTATGGTCAGACCGGCCCGCGCCGGGATTTGCCGGGCTTCGCCGCGATTGCCGAGGCCATGGGTGGGCTGCGGTTCGTCACGGGATTTCCGGATCGGCCGCCGGTGCGCTCGGGCGTGAGCATCGGTGACACGCTGGCCTCCATGTACGGGGCGCTCGGTGCGCTGATGGCGCTTCACCATCGCAAGAACAATGGCGGCAAGGGACAGGTCGTCGATGTCGCGCTGTATGAAGCGGTGTTCGGCGTGATGGAAAGTCTGCTGCCCGAGTTCTCGGCGCAGGGCTTCGTACGGCAGCGATCCGGTGCGAGTCTGCCGGGCATTTCACCCTCCAATACCTATGAGTGCCGCGACGGACAGCATGTCGTGATCGCTGGCAACGGCGATGCATTGTTTCGACGTCTCATGCAAGCCATCGGTCGTGACGATCTCGCGACCGATGCGGCGCTCGCCCACAACGATGGACGCGTCAGGCGCAATGACGAGCTGGACGCGGCCATCGGCGCGTGGACGGCGCGATACGACATCGACGAGGTGGTGCGGATTCTGGAACGTGCCGAGGTCCCGGTAGGAAAGATCTATTCAGCGGCCGACATCGCGGCTGACGAGCACTATCAGGCACGCGGCATGCTCGAGGAGCACGTATTGGCGGATGGGCAGCGTGTGATGCTTCCCGGCATCGTTCCCAAGCTCAGTGCAACGCCCGGTCGAACCCGCTGGCTGGGGCCCACGCTCGGCGAGCATACCGCCGAGGTGCTGACTGATTTGGAGGAGAAGTCGAAGTGAGCAATGCAGCTGGGTCGCGCGTTTTCATCCAGGAGGTGGCGGTCCGCGACGGCTTCCAGATCGAGCAGCGCTTCGTGCCCACCGAGGAGAAGATCGCGTTGATCGATCGGCTCAGCCGATGCGGTCTGAGCAAGATCGAGGTCACCTCGTTCTCCTCACCCAAAGCCATCCCGATGCTGGCGGATGCCGAAGCAGTGATGCGAGGCATCGAGCGAGTCGAGGGCGTCGAATACGCCGCGCTGGTGCCGAATCTGCGCGGCTGCGAGCGCGCACTGTCGTGCAACGTCGATGAGATCAATCTGGTGATGTCCGCGAGTGAAAGTCACAACCGCGCCAATCTGGCGATGGGCTGTGATGATTCACTCGGACAGTTCGCCAGGATCGTCCCCCTCGCACGGGCGCACGCCGCGGTCAATGCGTCACTGTCGACAGCCTTCGGCTGCCCGTTCGAAGGCATCGTTCCAAAGCGGCGAGTCCTCGAGCTGGTGGCGCGCTTCGTCGACATGGGGATCGCACGGGTGAGTCTGTGCGATACCACGGGGATGGCGAATCCGGCGCAAGTCGAAGATATCTTCGGCGCCGTCCTGCGGCAGTGGCCGGAGTTGCAGGTCACGGCGCACTTTCACAACACCCGCGGCATGGGACTGGCGAATGCAGCCGCTGCCTTGCGCGTGGGCGTGAATTACTTCGATGCGTCGCTCGGCGGCCTGGGCGGATGTCCGTTTGCTCCCGGCGCGACGGGGAACGTTTGCACGGAAGATCTGGTGCACATGTTCGACAGCATGGGATGGAATACCGGGGTCGATCTCATCAGGTTGCTCGGTGTGGCGGCGGGCTTGCCGGCGCTCGTCGGGCATGACATTCCTGGCCAGGTGCTGAAGGCAGGGCCTTGGACCCGCCGCTATCCGTTGCCGGCCAACGTTTGCACTGGCACGCCGGCATGACCGCGAAGACGCTGTTCGAAAAGCTGTGGCGTCGACATGTGGTCGAGGAGACCGCATGAGCGAGCTCGAATCGTTCAGAGCCGAAGTGCGTGCATGGCTGGAATGCAACTGTCCCATGTCGATGCGTACGCCGCTGACGGCGGAACAGGTGGTGTGGGGCGGTCGTCACGAAAGCTTTATCAATCCAGAGGCGAGGCTCTGGCTCGAACGCATGGTGGAGCGGGGCTGGACCGTGCCGCGATGGCCGAAGCAGTATGGCGGTGCCGGCCTCGATGCGGCCCACGAGCAGGTGCTGCGCGAAGAGTTGGATCGCATCGATGCTCGTCCGCCGCTCATCGCGTTTCCATTATGGATGCTCGGGCCGGCATTGCTGGAGTTCGCCAACGAGGAGCAGAAACGATTTCATCTGCCGCGCATCGCACGCGGCGAGATCCGCTGGTGCCAGGGCTATTCCGAACCGGGAGCGGGCTCTGATCTCGCCGCCGTGCAGACGCGCGCGGAGGATCGCGGAGATCACTATCTGGTGAATGGCAGCAAGATCTGGACGTCGTATGCCGACAAGTCCGATTGGATGTTCTGTCTGGTGCGTACCGATCCGTCCGTACGCAAGCAGGAAGGCATTGGATTTTTGTTGATCGATATGCAGTCGCCCGGCATCAGTGTCGCGCCGATCCGTCTGATCAGCGGTGCCTCGCCGTTCTGCCAGGTGTTCCTGGCCGACGTGAAAGTGCCGAAGCATCAGCTGGTCGGTCGGCCGAACCAGGGCTGGAGCATTGCCAAACGGCTGCTCGAATACGAGCGCAAATGGTTCTCCGAGCTCGATCAGAGCCGCATCGGCCACATCGTCGGTGTCGGTGGAGCGAGCGTCGCGTTGCCGGCGCTTGCCAAAGAGTATCTCGGCGAAACGGCAGGCCGAATCGCTGATGAGGCCATTCGCGCCGAGCTCATCGCGCATGACATCGATGAGATGGCTCTGCAGGCGACGCTGCTGAGGATCGATGAGCGGGCCCGGGCGAGCGGCGTGGACGACGGCAGCATGGCCTCGGTATTCAAGTATTACGGCGCCAGGCTCTACAAGGAGCGCCATGAGCTGATGATGAAAATCATGGGCACGCGTGCGCTCGGCTGGCAAGACGAACCTTTCACGGCCACCGAACTGGACATCACGCGGCACTGGTTGCGATCGAAGGGCAACTCCATCGAGGGCGGCACCAGCGAGATCCAGCTCAACATCATTGCCAAGCGGTTGCTCGAACTTCCGGACTAGCCGCCGACATCCCATTGCAGATCGCATTACAAGGCAGGCAGATGAACGCCAGTTTCAAGTATCTGAGTTTGAGTATCGAGTCGGGTGTATTGAGCGTCGCGATGCATCGTCCGCCGGTCAACGGCGTGGATCGTGACATGTACATCGAGCTGGCTGAGCTGTTTACTCATCCCGACCGCGCGGGTGGAGACCTGCGGGCGATCGTGTTGTCCGGTGTGGGACCACATTTCTGTGCGGGCAACGACCTGGATGAATTCGCTTCGATGACGCCGGCGAATGGCACGGAACGGATGTGGCGAGTGCGCGAGGCCTTCTTCGCGATTCAGGAATGTCCGCTGCCCGTGATCGCCGCCGTCCACGGCGCCGCGCTCGGGACAGGCCTGGCCATCGCCGCGTCCTGCGATTTCATCGTTGCCACCAAAGATGCGCGCTTCGCGTTGCCGGAGCTGACTGTTGGTGTCATGGGCGGAGCGAGGCACCTGGCGCGGATCGCCCCGCAGCCTCTCGTGCGTCGAATGTTCTTCACGGGGGAGCACATTCTGGCAGCAGATTTCGCCGCCGCGGGCGCATCGCTCACGGTGTGCGAAGGCAGCGAGCTGCATGCCACGGCGCATCGATTCGCTCAACGGATTGCCACACTGAGCCCGACCGCCGTTCGCCTCGGCAAACAAATCCTGAATCGCATCGAGTGGATGGATTTGCGCGCCGGCTACGAGTTCGAGCAGGGATACACCGTCAGGATGAGCGGGCACCCCGATTCGAAAGAGGCTCTGACGGCTTTCCGTGAACGCCGTGAGCCGCGCTATGCCGAGCGCGCGGTATCGTGGAAGATTGAGGTCTGAGCGGGAACGGGATTCAAAGGGAAGAAGCCAGTCGAATGACCGGCTTCTTCGTCCGACCCTCGCTACCGGATCAGTTCTTCCTGGGTTGCGTTCGCTGTTTCTGCACCTCGGCGGCTTTCACACCGGAAGTCACGTGCTGAGTCTCCTCCGGCGGCGGCAGCACAGCATCCAATCCGAGGGATTCCAGCCAGAGCTCACGACACCATCCCTTTGAATGGTAGAGGTGCTCGTCTTCCTCGTCTTCGATCTCTTCGTAGGCCTTTGCCAGCGCCGCACGCTGCGTGCCCGTCACTTGATCGAGGCAGCGACCGATCAATTCCCAATCCAGATGATCCTTGGTCTCGGCGTTGACGACGCACTCGCAGGCCACCAATTGGGCCGCTTCGCGTGGCGCCGACGTGAGCGCCATTTGCATGGCCTGGACCAGTGAGGCACCGAGATAGCGTACAACCTGGCGGCCGGGCGTCTCGGTGTACAGATCGATCTCGAGCGCGGTCAGCACATCGCCGAGCACGCGCACGTGCTTGCGAGTCTGCTCCAGATATTCCGACCATTCGCGGCCGAGATCCTGATTCACGACACACTTCAACGCGGTCTCATAGACCAGGACACCGCCTTTCTCGTGCTCGTAGGCTTGTAACAAAAGCTCTGTCAGTTGCGACTTTTCCATGCGGGTCTCCATGATTAAACGACAGGCGGGTCGGTTTGACGCTCGAAGTGCCGATGCTTGCCGAGGGCGGCGGCAAAGGCCGCCACGGCTGCATCGACCTGCGTCGTCTCGAAATGCAGAATGCCGGGATCGGGTTCGCCCGACGGCAACGTCTCGGGAATCTGAGCCTGGACCAGCAATTCAGCGCCTTTGCCCAGCGCCAGAATCGGTTTGCAGTGGCGATACTGGTCCTTGACGAATTCCAGCGCATGTCCCGATCGACCGAGGGCCTCGATGGCGGCGGCGCCGTCGGGAATGATCAGCCCGTCGAACAGCACGGCTGGCATTGCCTCCAGCGTCACTTCAACGTCGACGTTTGTTTCGTCGGCGCCGGTGATTGTCCCGAGGCGCACGCCGATGAGTCGGGGCACGGCCCCAGCGCCGCCCAGCGTGGTATGCAGCGCTACGATCGATGGCGTGTGAGCGCCATCGGCCACCAGGACGGCGATGCGCCGTGTCTTGATGCTGCCATCACCCGGCCGCGCCAATAGAGACAGTGGCGTGGATACCTTCACCTCGGGTTTTGCAATTTTTGGAACCACCATGGGCATCGGTGTCGGAACTTCGATGCCGAGCCCGGTCGCGACGCCCTCGGCAAGCTCGGTCGCGACGTTGGCGAGCATCGAGACCACGCGCTCGCGAATGGAAGGGGTCTGCACGCGCGTCAGCTCGAAGCGGAATGCTCGAATGATGTGCGACTTTTCCACCGGCGACTGACTGTTCCAGAACAACGTTGCCTGCGTGTAGTGCTCGGCGAATTTCTCGGGCTTGCCTCGAACCTTGTCTTCCTGCACAGGCTGAGGAAAGGAGACGAAGCCACGCGCGCCGGCTTGGAACGGACAGCCCCCACCCAACGAATTCGGCTCATAGGCGACCCGACCGCGGGGAATCGCCTGACGATGCATGCCATCACGCTGATTGTTGTGAATCTGCGCAACCGGCGCATTGATTGGAATCTCGTGGAAGTTCGGGCCGCCCAGGCGGGTGATCTGCGTGTCCACGTACGAATGGATGCGTCCGGCCAGCAGCGGGTCGTTGGAGAAATCGATGCCCGGCACGATGTGCGCGGTACAAAACGCGACCTGCTCGGTCTCAGCGAAGAAATTGTCTGGATTCCGGTTGAGCACCATGCGGCCCACCGGCAGCAACGGCACCAGTTCCTCGGGGATGAGCTTGGTGGCATCGAGCACGTCGAAGCTGAACTTTTCCGCCTGCTTCTCGGTGAACAACTGCACGCCCAGCTCATATTCCGGGTAGGCGCCGGCCTCGATGGCTTCCCACAGGTCGCGACGATGAAAGTCGGGGTCGGCACCGCTGATCTTCACCGCCTCGTCCCAATCGAGCGAATGTGTGCCCGCGACCGGGCTCCAATGGAACTTGACGAACGTGGCTTCGCCGTCGGCATTGACGAAGCGGAAGGTGTGTACGCCGAAGCCTTGCATCATTCGATAGCTTCGGGGGATCGCACGGTCGGACATGACCCACATCTGCATGTGGATGGATTCGGGCATCAACGAGACGAAGTCCCAGAACGTGTCGTGCGCGCTCGCCGCCTGCGGCATGGCGTGGTGGGGCTCGGGCTTCACCGCGTGGATGACGTCGGGAAATTTCATCGCATCCTGGATGAAGAAGACCGGGATGTTGTTGCCCACCAGATCCCAGTTGCCTTCATCGGTGTAAAACTTGACCGCGAAGCCACGCACATCGCGGGCCGTATCCGTGGAGCCGCGCTCGCCGGCGACGGTCGAGAAGCGAACGAAAACCGGCGTGCGCTTGCCTCTTTCGGCAAAGATCGAGGCGCGGGTGTAGCGGGTGAGCGGCTCGTAACACTCGAAATAGCCGTGGGCGCCTGAGCCGCGGGCATGCACGACCCGCTCGGGGATTCGCTCGTGGTCGAAGTGAGTAAGCTTTTCGCGGAGGATGAAATCTTCCAGCAGCGAAGGCCCGCGCAGCCCCGCTTTGAGGGTGTTCTGGTTGTCGGCGACCAGCACGCCTTGATTCGTCGTGAGTGCCTGGCCGCTCGAGTCGACACGCACTCGGTCGAGCGGGCCATTGGTCGGATTGCTGCCCGGTGCTGGTGTGCCATTGCCAAGTTTTGCGGAGGCGCTCGCCTCGGTGAGCGTGCTCGCAAGGACGCCTTCGAAGCTGGGCGTCTGCGTCTGCCCCGCGGGTGGATTCGTCGCTTCCTCGGGATCGAATTCGGCCGACTTGGCGCGGTTGTAGGGAAAGGCTGCCGCCAGCTCCGCCGTCGCCGCGGCCTTCTTCGCCAGCACGTCGTTCTCCATCGCGCGGGCAGTGGCCGGTTGCAACGAGGGGCCACTGACGGTGGCGCGAGAGGAAGACTTGACCGGATTGGGCGCGGCCTTCTTTTGCTTGGTCGGTGGCGTCGACGGGGTCGATCGCACCGATGACTTGGATGATCGCGTCGCTGTGGGCTTGCGCTTCGGCATGAAACACCTGGGATGAGGTTGATTGCGGGAGGCAAGAGACAACGTGGATTGCCGAGCGTTGTTCCGCTTCACCCGCATCGCGGCGCATCTCGCGACCTGCCGAGCAGGTTTTGTCGAGGAATGTTCGACATCGGCCGCGACTGCGGAGGCGCGGCTAATGAAAACTCCTGCAACGAGGGCCGCCGCCGGCAACAGCGGTGCGCAACATCACCCTCTCGCTCTACGAGCGCCCGTCAGGCGCGGCCCGGCGTTTGAAACAATTCTGCGGTCAGCGTTCGCAGCCAGCGGCTGCGCGGGTCGTGATGAAACTTGCGATGCCAGAACTGGCGCAGGGGAATTCGCGGTGACGGGAAGGGCAGGCCGACCACGCGGACTTCGGAGGAAGCGGATGAGAGATAGTTGCCGAGCGGCTCCGGTACCGTCACCATGAGATCGGACTGAGCGACGAGCACCGGGGCGCTCGCGAAGTGGGGTGTCGTCAGCACGACGCGGCGTTGAATGCGTTTGCGCTTGAGGTAACCCTCGATGACCTCCTGGCTGCGGCTCTCGGCACGAACCACCGCGTGCTCCAATTGCAGGAACTGCTTCAAGGTGAGTTTTTTCGCCGCCAACGGATGGTCGGCGCGCAACAGGCCGACGAAGCCATCCGTGAACAGCACCTGTTGAAAGAAATTGTTTTTCTTCAGATCGGGAAAATAGCCCATCGCCAGATCGACGCTGCCGGCTTCGAGCCCTTCGGCGATCTGGGCCGCCGGCAGGCTGACCGCACTGATGCTCGCCTGGGGCGCGAGGCGACGCAGGTTCTTCAGCAGCTTCGGCAGAAAGACGATTTCGCCCACATCGGACATGGCGAGGGAGATCGGTCCGGTCAGGGCCGCCGGATCGAAGACCGGCGCGGCGATGATATCGGTGCCGACGCTTCTGAGAATGCCGCGAGCCGACTCCACGATGCCCCGGCCGCGAGGGGTGGGCTGCATGCTGTTACCGATGCGCACGAACAAGGGATCGTCGAAGAAGCCACGCAGCTTGCCCAAGGCGGCGCTCACGGCGGGCTGGCTACGATGCAGCTTCAGGGCGGTGTCGCTGACGCTGCGGCAGTCGTCCAGCGCCACGAGCACATAGAGCAGGTTCAGATCCAGCGCGTGTTCTATTTGTTTCATGGATAGAGACAATACACCAGATCGTGTTGCCGAATGAGGGCCAGGGGCGGGAGCATAGCCTGCGTTGGGGGAGACCTCGAGAGAAGATCCACCGCATGTCGCGCTACATCCTCAGGCTTTCCTGCCCGGACCGCAGGGGCATCGTCGCCGCCGTGGGGAGCTTCCTGCTCGAGCACCACTGCAACATCGTGGAGAGCGCGCAGTTCGGCGACCAGGCGCAGCGATTCTTCATGAGGGTCTGTTTCGACAGCGAGCAGGGCCATTCGGTGGCGGCTCTGCAGGCGGCGTTCACGCCCATCGCCGAGAAGTTTTCCATGCAGTGGAACTGCTACGACGTCGCGCGCAAGCAGCGGGTCGTGCTGATGGTCTCCCGCTTCGGCCACTGCCTCAACGACCTGCTGTATCGCTATCGGATCGGCGCGCTTCCGATCGAGATCCCGGCCATCGTCTCGAACCATCGCGACTTCTATCGGCTGGCCGCGGCTCACGACATTCCGTTTCATTACCTGCCAGTGAACCCGGAGAACAAACCGCGCCAGGAGCAACAGCTGCTGGAGATCGTGGGCGAGGCGCAGGTCGATCTGGTCGTGCTGGCGCGGTACATGCAGATTCTCTCGCCGGCTTTGTGCCAGGCGCTCGAAGGTCGCGCCATCAACATCCATCACTCGTTCCTGCCGAGCTTTCAGGGAGCGAGACCGCATCAGCAGGCGCACGATCGTGGCGTCAAGCTGATCGGGGCCACCGCTCACTATGTCACGCAGGATCTCGATGAAGGGCCGATCATCGAACAGGACGTGGCTCGCGTCGATCACGCCATGAGCGTGGAGGACTGCGCAGCCGCCGGGCGCGACGTGGAGTGTGCGGTATTGGCACGTGCCGTGAAGTGGCACGTCGAACACCGCATCCTGTTGAACGGCCATCGCACTGTCATCTTTCGCTGAAAACGCAACCTGAGCATGACACAACCGAAGGTCGAGGCCATGGCGCCCTCCGTCGTCGATCCCGCCACCATTGCGCGGCTGGCGAGGGAGTGTTCCATCGAAATCAACGTCCAGGACGCGCGGCTGCTGCCTCGGGCACGCGTGCTGTTGCCAGCTGGGAAGAAGGTTTACGTAAGTCATCTGCCGAAACAAACCTGGCAGCAGACGATCGATACGTGTCGCGACGTGAGGGAGATGGGATGGGAGCCCGTGCCGCACGTGCCGGTGCGTCTGCTGGACAGCGAGCGCACGCTCGATGCGTTCCTGCTGGACGCTGCGAGCCGCGCCGAAGTGACGGAGATTCTGCTGATCGCAGGCGATTATCCGCTGGCAAGGGGGCCGTACTCGGCCGCCGCCGACGTCTTGCATGCAGGAAAGCTTCGCAACCACGGACTGAGTCGGATCTCGATGGCGGGCCATCCCGAAGGCCATCCGAAAGTGCCGCTGGTCGAAATCCGTCGGGCGGAGCGAGAGAAGGTGACGCTGGCGCAGGCGGCGGGGCTGGAAGTCACATTGCTCACACAGTTCTTCTTCGAAGCGCCGCCGTTTCTGGAGTGGGCCGCGAACCTGCGCGCCGACGGTGTCACCGCGAGACTCATCGGCGGCCTGTCGGGCCCGGCGAGTATCGCGACGCTGCTTCGCTACGCCGTGCGCTGTGGCGTCGGTCCCTCGATTCGCGCGCTCGGTGCCCGGCCGACGTCGCTTGCCAAGCTCATTGGCGATCACGGGCCGGAGCCGCTCATGCGCACGCTGGCCGGCGTGTCGCGGCCCGATCTGTATGACGGACTGCACTTCTTCACGTTCGGCGGCTTCTTGCGAACGTGTGAATGGCTCCAGCGCGTAGGCGACGGTGAGTTTACGCTCGATCAGCACGGCGGTTTCGAGGTCGGCTAGCGCTCTATCAACAAAGTTTATCGCTTGGCCGCGGTTCGGTATTGGCGCGAGGCGCCGGAGTATTTCAATAATCAGGCGACGAGATCGAATATAACGAATCACAGTTTGCGGGGATGGAGTGGACACACGGCTGGGTCCCTACGCAGGAGTGGCTGAGCGACGCATCGATGGATGCTGGTTGCTGCGTTCCCTCGATCCGCTGCGTGCCTATCCGCGTCGCTTCACCGAATATCTCACTCGCTGGGCAAGGGAACGTCCCGAGGCCATCTGGCTCGCTCAGCGCGACGCCCTCGGCGAATGGCGCAAGCTCAGCTATTCTGCCGGCTTCGCACAGATCCAGCGAATCGCCGCCGGCCTGCTGCAACGGGGCTTGAGTGCCGAGCGGCCGCTCGCGATTCTCTCCGGCAACAGCATCGAGCATGCGCTGCTCACTTTCGCCGCCATGCATGTCGGCGTGCCGGTCGCGCCGCTGTCGCCGGCATATTCGCTCATCGATCCCGAAGCAAGACGGGTCCTGCATGCCATCTCGCTGCTCACGCCAGGGCTGGTATATGCCGAGGATGCACGAGCGTTCGATCGTCCGGTCTCCCTGGCCGTACCGGCGCAGACGGAAGTGGTCGCACTCGAAGGCCGTTTCACTTCGCGAGATCACACACCGTTTGAAGCGCTGATGGGCGAGACGAGCGACGCGGTCGAGCGCGCTCACGAGGCCGTGACTGGCGATACCATCGCGAAGTTCATGTTCACCTCCGGCTCCACGCGCATGCCGAAGGCGGTGATCAACACGCATCGCATGCTCTCGTGCAACCAGCGCATGTATGCGCAGTGCTATCCGTTTCTCGAAGAGGAACCGCCGGTACTGGTGGACTGGCTGCCGTGGCATCACACGGCCGGTGGCAACGCGAACATGGGAACGGTCCTCGCGCACGGGGGCTCGCTCTACATCGATGCCGGCAAGCCCACGGCCGCGGGCATGGCGCAAACGGTGGCGAATCTTCGCGAGGTCGCTTCCAGCGTTTACTACACCGTGCCGAAAGGCTTGGAAATGCTGGCCGACGCGATGCGCAGTGACGAGCCGCTGCGTACGCGTTTCTTCAGCCGCATGAAATTGATCTTTCCCGCCGGCGCCGGTCTGCCGAAACCGGTACAGGACGCGATCGATGAGATGTCGATCCAGGTGCGCGGTCGCAAGACGCCGATGACCATGGGACTGGGCATGACGGAGACCGCGCCGTTCGCCATCTCCGCGCATCTGCCGACGTGGCAGCCGGGCGTGATCGGCCTGCCCGCACCGGGTGTCGAAGTGAAACTGGCACCTGTCGCGGAGAAGCTCGAAGTGCGCTATCGCGGGCCGAGCATCACACCGGGTTACTGGCGTCAGCCCGAGCTCAGTGGCGAGGCGTTCGATGAGGAGGGTTTCTTCCGTAGCGGCGATGCCGCGGTATTCATCGATCCGGCACAGCCTCAGCTCGGGCTGCGTTTCGATGGTCGTATCGCTGAGGATTTCAAGCTGTCGAGCGGCACCTGGGTCAATGTCGGCGCGATGCGTGCGGCGGCGCTGGCGGCCGGCTCTCCATATCTCCACGACGTGGTGTTCGTCGGGCAGGATCGCGATGAGCTGGGCATGCTGGTGTTTCCGAGTGTCGCCGCCGAACGGCTTTCCGACGTGCAGGCGTGGCTCGCCGAGCTGCTGAGGACATTGTCGCAGCGAGCGGGCGGTGGCTCACAGCGCGTGACACGTGCGCTCGTGCTGACACAGCCGCCTTCGATGGCCGCCGGCGAAATCACCGACAAAGGCACGATCAATCAGCGCGCCGTAATCCTTGCGCGCCAGGCAATGGTCGAGCAGCTGTATGCCGCTCATCACGAGCCCGGCGTGGTGGTGCTGTCATGACCACGCTCGTGCTGATTCCCGGCTTGCTGTGCGATGAGTTCGTGTGGTCGGAACAGCGCCGCGCGCTTGCGAGCCACGCACGAATCTGGGTGGCGGATCATGGTTCGATCAGCTCGCTCACCGAGATGGCGCAGGCCGTCCTGCGTGATGCGCCGGCCGCGACCTTCGCGCTCGCGGGACATTCGATGGGCGGGCGAGTCGCGCTCGAAGTGATGCGCCTCGCGCCTCATCGCATCGAGCGGCTCGCCTTGCTCGATTCCGGCTGGCAGCCACGTCTGTCCGGCTCCGGGGGCGAAGCAGAACAGACATCGCGGATGGCGCTGCTCGAGGAGGCGCGTCGCGATGGCATGCGTGCCATGGGGAGGCGATGGGCGCAGGGCATGGTGCATCCGAAGCGACTCGACTCGCCATTGTTCGAGTCCGTCGTCGACATGGTCGAGCGCAAGACGCCAGACATCTTCGCCGCGCAGATCCGGGCGCTGCTGGCGAGACCCAACGCGATGGAGCAACTGCTCGCGATCGATTGTCCGACGCTCGTGGCCTGCGGGCGCCAGGACAGCTGGAGTCCGTTATCGCAACACTTGCAGATGGCCGTGATCGTGCGCGGCGCACGTCTGCGCATCATCGAGGAAAGCGGTCACATGAGTACGCTCGAACAACCGGGGGCCGTGACGGCCGCGTTGGCGGAATGGCTGAGCGGCAAGGGGGATATCGCGGTGGGGCAGCGACCCATCGCGCTGCTCGAACGAGAGCTGGCCGAGTCCGCGTGTCGCGACGTGGTGCGTCGGGCCGCGCTCACACTCGACGCCAACGATCTCGACGGCTTCGCTCAGTTCTTCACGCGCGATGCGGTGGTCGTGCGGCCCGGCAAGGAGCCACTGTGCGGTGTCGACGCATTGCTCGCGTCCTACCGATCCCGGCCAGCGTCCTATCTGACGCGTCATCTGGTGTCCGGCAGTGTCGTCGATCTGCGCGCGCCCGATGAAGCGCACGCCATCAGCAATGTGCTGCTGTGGACCGGCAGCACGGATCATGAGATCGGCGATTTCGGACGGCGTGCGCAGTCCCGGCAAGTGGTCGGCGAGTTCGAGGATACCCTGCGCCTATGCTCTGACGGACGCTGGCGTATCGCGCACCGTCAGGCGCGTTTTCTTCTGCACGTCGAGAGCGGTGGGTGAAGACATGACGCCAGCCGATCCCAGTGCGCAGCTGCGTCGCGAGCCCATGAGCTCGTTCCAGATCGTGGCGGTCGCGATTTGCGTGGCACTCAACGCACTCGATGGCTTCGACATTCTCGCGATCACGTTCGCCGGTCCCGGCATCGCGCGTGAATGGGGCCTGGGGCCGGGCGGGCTCGGCATCGTCATCTCCACGGGCCTCGTCGGCATGTCGGTGGGATCGCTGCTGCTCGCCCCGCTCGCCGACTCAGTGGGACGTCGTCCCATCATCCTGTTGTGTCTGATGCTCATGACGGTGGGCATGCTGTTGTCCGCGACCGCCGATGACGTCATCGCACTGTCGCTCTGGCGCGTCGTTACCGGGCTCGGCATCGGCGGCATGCTCGCGTCCATCAACGCGATGGTCGCCGAATATTCCAACGACGCGCGTCGGGACTTCTGCGTCAGTCTCATGACCATCGGCTATCCCTTGGGCGGCATGCTGGGTGGCATGGCCTCGGCGTGGTTGCTTGCCGAGTTCGACTGGCGATCGGTCTTCGTCTTTGGTGGTGTGGTGTCGACCCTGATCCTCATCGTGGTGGGGTGGCGCTTGCCGGAGTCCATCGAGTTCCTGGTGTTCCAACGTTCGCCGGATGCAGTGAGCCGCGTGAATGCGATTCTTGGCCGTATGGGGCGAGCATCCATTTCTGAGCTGCCCGCTCGCTCGCGGCAGCCGCGCATGAATGTTTGGGCTGGGTTCGACAAAGAGCTCATCGCGCAGACGGCGCTGATCTGCGCCGCGTATTTCCTTTACATGATGACGTGCTACTACGTGCTCGGCTGGATTCCGTCCATCGTCACGGCGCTTGGCTTCACCGCAAGTGTCGGCGCTGAGGTGTCGGTGTGGACCAATCTGGGCGGAATCCTTGGGGGCGCGCTGCTCGGCTATCTGGCCCGTCACATTCATCTCAAGCCGCTTGCGAGCGGCGCGATGCTGTTCACCGCGCTGTCGCTCGCCGTCTTCGGCCGCACGCAACCCGACCTGTTTGCACTCAAGGCCGTCGCGTTCGTGCTCGGCGCGTTTCTGTATTCATCGGCGGTCGGGTTCTACGCCACGTTCGTTCGTGTCTTCCCGACACACCTGCGCGCGACGGGCACGGGCCTCGCCATCGGCCTCGGTCGCTTCGGCGGCATGTTGGGGCCGGTGCTCGGCGGCTGGCTGATGGCGGCGGGCACGAGCCGGCCGAGCGTCGCCGCGATCATGGCGCTGGGGGCGGCGCTATCCGCGATATCCATCTGGTTGTTAAGAGGATCGATGCTGGCCGCGCCACCGCGGCTGGCGCTGAGTCGCTAGAGAGGTCGAATAAACAGGGTCGATACGACAGGGGGGCTGCCGTGTATTCATCAAGACGAGTTCCGATGATGGCTGTGGCATTGACGTTGACGCTGCCGTTGACGGCGCGTGCCGCCGAGCTGGAAGAAATAATCGTGACGGCGCAGAAACGCGAACAGTCGCTGCAGGATGTGAGCCTCGCCGTCACGGCGGTATCCGCGGACGATCTTCTTCGCAGCAACATTACGAGCCTCGAGAACCTGCAGCACCGCGTGCCGGGCGTCACTTTCGGCAACGATTTCGCATTCGCGAAGCTGTTCATTCGTGGCGTCGGTTTGAACAGCTCGTTCGCGGGCATCGATCCGTCGGTCGCGCTGCACGTCGATGGCGCTGTGGTCGCGCAGGCGGCGGCGCAGTTCGCCTCGCTGTTCGACCTCGAACGGGTCGAAGCGCTGCGCGGCCCGCAGGGCACCTTGTATGGGCGCAATGCCACCGGCGGATCGATCAACCTCGTGACCGCGAAGCCAACGCAGACCTTTGGCGGATACACCAATGTGTCGGTTGGCGGCAGCGATCTGAGCTACGGCCTGGACTCCGCGCTGAGTGGGCCGCTGACCGACAGCGTGCTCGGCCGAGTCGCCGTTCACTATCAACATCACGACGGTTACGGCAAGCACACCGGCACCGGCAAGGACATCGACGATCTCAACGTGATCGGCACACGCGGCCACCTGCAGTTCAAGTTCGGCGACGGCGTGGATCTGCTGTTGAGTGGCGAGTACGCCAAGGAAGACGATCACACCAAGTCGGTGCACTTCATTGCGCCGATGTTTCCCAATCCGCCGCTACCGAGCCTGCGGGCGACGGGTCTGCCGAACGTGTCGCCGCACTCGCGCAATGCCGGCGGCGACTTCCGGCCGACGTTCGAAAGCGAGACCTGGGCGGCCACCGCGACGCTGACGGTGCGCATGAGCGATGCGATCTCGTTCAAGTCGCTGACCAACTATCGCGAGTTCGACGATCAGCTGACCCAGGACTTCGATGTCTCGGACACGGTCAATGGCAACTTCCCGCCGGCGCCCACTTCGACGACGCAGCTGCAGGCCATTGGCGACGATCAGTTCTCCCAGGAACTGCAGCTCATCTATGACGGCGACCGGCTGCATGGCATCGCCGCCGCCTATTACCTCAACGAGGCCATCGACAGCCTGGTGTTGCTGGGTCGCGACCCGGTGGGACAGCCGGCGCGTTCTCGCGTGATCGTGCCAGCCACGCTCGATGTGGATGCGTGGGCGTTGTTCACGAACTTCACGTATGACCTGACCAAGATGTTTTCCATCAAGGCCGGTGCTCGGTACAGCGCCGAGAAGCGCACGATGGAGAATCATTTCGCGGTGGCGAGCCCGGTGGATCCGGCCGCCATCTACGATCCGGTGCGACGGGCGTCGCGAGACTATTCCGACTTCTCTCCGGAGCTCGGTATCGAGTTGCGTCCCGCCGATGCGGTCATGCTGTACGCGACGTACTCCGAAGGCTTCAAGAGCGGCACCGCGAACCTGGGCGAGCGCGTGCCCAACCTCGTGAATCCCGAGACCATCCAGAACGTGGAGGCGGGGTTGAAGAGCTGGCTGTTGAAGGACTCGCTGATGCTCAACATCGCCGCGTTCAAATACAAAGTCGAGGACGCACAGTACGACCGAACTTACGCCATCACGGCGCCGCCGTTCTATGCGGCGCGACTCGAGAACGCGGCCACCACCGACGGCAAAGGGGTCGAGCTCGAGACCCGCTGGATCGCGACCGATCATTTCAAGATGTCGTTCGCCGGCACCTATTATCACATTCGTTTCGACAAGTTCCTGTCGCAGAACCCGATCAATCCGGCGCTGTTCGGGCCCGGCGGCTCGACGTTGCCGCCGGAGGACCTGACCGGCAATCGTCCTCGCAACACGCCGGATTGGACCGCGGAGGTGTCAGCGACGTACGAGTGGCCGCTGACCAGTGGCGCCTCGCTTGCGTTGACGGGCGTGGTGTCGAGCCGGGACAAACAGTACTACACGGAGTTCAATGACGAGGTCACTGGCCAGGACGGCTACACCCTGTACGACGCGAACCTGCTGTACACCGGCGCCGGCGGCAAGTTCACGCTCAATTTCTGGGGCAAGAATCTTTCGGATGAGATGATCGTGTCCGGCATCTATGTAACGTCCACGGCACGCACCATCACCGGCACGTATCTGCCGCCGCGCACGTATGGCGTGACGGCAGGTTATAAGTTCTAGAGGAGCGACGGATCGATGCCGACCGAGGCCGTTCAGTATCGTTGCAGGGATCAGATCGCTTTCCTGCTGATCGACCATCCGCCCGTGAACGTGCTGGCAGCCCCGGTTCGCGCCGGGCTGTCACATGCCCTCGGTGCCGCGCTTGCCGACGCGTCGGTGCGGGTGATCGTCATTGCCTGCGCCGGCAAGACATTCTCGGCCGGCGCTGATATCGGCGAGTTCGACGGGCCAATGGCAGAGCCGAGCCTGCAGGCGGTGTTCGCCTCCATCGAGGCGTCGACCAAGCCGGTCGTCGCAGCGATGCACGGCCTTGCGCTTGGCGGTGGTGTGGAGCTTGCGCTGGCCTGTCACTATCGAGTGGCGACGGCGGATGCAAAGCTCGGGTTTCCGGAAATCGCCCTGGGATTGATTCCCGGGGCCGGCGGCACGCAACGTTTGCCGCGAGTCATCGGTGCGGTGGCGGCGCTCGACATGATTGTGTCTGGCGCTCCCGTCGAGGCGGGCGTAGCGTTGCAGCTCGGGCTGGTCGATGCGGTCGTCGAGGCGGATCTGATGCAGGGAGCACAGCGCTTTTGTGAGCAGCTGATCGGGCAGGGCGCACCGCCTCGTCCGACCGGGGCTCGCATGGTTGATGTGACAGGCTTTGATGAGGCGGGGATTGCCGCCGTCCTGAGCAAACATTCCCGGGCTCTGAAAGGACGGAAGACACAGCAGCTCGTGGTGGACGCGCTCACCGCCGCCACGCACTCGGATTTCGACGCCGGGCTCGCCATCGAACGTCGCATCGCCGACTGCTCGATCGCGACGCTGGAGAGCCAGGCGTTGCGACACCTGTTCTTCGCCGAGCGGCAGGTATCCAAGGTGCCTGGGGTCGGGCCGGAGCCCTCGATCAGCAGGGTTGCGGTCATTGGCGCCGGGACGATGGGCAGCGGGATCGCGACGGCGTGCGCCGATGCGGGTATCGCCGTCACGCTGATCGATGCGCATGCCGAAGGGCTCGAACGCGGGCTCGCGTTGATTGCCTCGAACTACGAGTCGAGCGTGGCGCGTGGTCGACTGACGCATGAAGAGGCGGCGCGCCGACGGGGTCGCATCGTGGACTCGCTCGACCTCGGTGCCGCAGCCGAGGCCGAGGTGGTGATCGAGGCGGTGTTCGAGGACCTCGCGCTCAAGCAGGCCCTCTTGTCGAAGATCGCCGCGCTGACGCCGGCGTCGACGGTGCTGGCGTCGAATACCTCGACGTTGTCCATCACCGAGCTGTCACGGCCCTGTCGAGATCCGCAGCGCGTGGTTGGGCTGCATTTCTTCAGTCCGGCGCACGTGATGAAACTGCTGGAGATCGTGCGCGCGCCTGCGACCGATCCGGCAGCGCTCGGGCGGGCGCTGACGCTGGCCAAGCAGTTGAAGAAGATTGGCGTCGTCGCGGGCGATGCCTTCGGCTTCATCGGCAACAAGATGATGCTGGACGGCTACTGGCGCGAGGCGGAGTTGTTGATGCTGGAGGGCGCGACGCCCGATCAGGTCGATGGCGCCATGGAGTCGTTTGGGTTTGCGATGGGGCCGGCCCGGGTCAGCGATCTGGGCGGCACCGATGTCGGGACCAAGACGCGCATCGAGCTGTTCAAACGCGAGACGCGTCCCGAACCCTACTTTGTGATTGCCGATACGCTGACGGCGATGAATCGGCTCGGGCAGAAGACGCACGCCGGCTTCTATCGATATCGGCCGGGCGAGCGTCAGGCACTGCCCGATGAGGCGGTGGCCACGCTCATTGAAACATTGGCCTCGGAGCGCGGGATTGTCCGCCGAGCGATCGAGCCTGCTGAAATCGTCGAGCGATGCCTGCTGCAACTCATCAACGTCGGAGCGCAGGTGCTCGAATCAGGCGTCGCGATGCGCGCGGCCGACATCGATGTGGTGTGGGTACATGGCTATGGCTTTCCGAGGCACCTCGGCGGTCCGATGTTTCATGCCGACAGCCTGGGCCTCAAGCATGTCCTGGATCGCATCGGGCACTACGGCGCGCGCATGAACAATCGCAGCGACTACTGGCGGCCCGCACCGCTCATCGAAACTCTCGCGCGGAACGTTCGCTCGTTTGCCGATTGGGACCGGGAGCGTGCCGGACGATGAAGGAGAACGCGCCATGAGCAACAAAGTGGCCTCGATCCTCTTGCATCCGAATGCCGTGCGCGAACAGTCGCGGCCGTTGCCGGCTCGCATCGATCCGAACATGAGACAGCTGCGAGCGCTGGTTGCCGTCGCGCAAGGCGGCTCCGTCCACAAGGCTGCATCTTTGATGCATCTGACGCAGCCCGCCGTCACGAGGGCGATTCATGAGCTGGAGCAGGCGCTCGGCCTCGAACTGTTCGCACGAACGCCGAAGGGAATGGTTCCTACCACCGTCGGCGCCATTCTCGTCGAGCGCACTCAGCGCGCCTTCGCGCAACTGACGCACATCGAACAGGAGTTGAGCGACCTCGGTGTATCGCGCCGCTCGACCGCGAGCATCGGGGCGAAGGTGACCAGTCGACACTTGCGAACCCTGGTGGCGATCGATCTTCATGGCACGGAAACCGCTGCCGCACAGGAACTCGATATCTCACAGCCCTCGGTGACCCAGACGATTCGTCAGCTGGAACGCATCGTCGAAACCAACCTGTTCATCAGAACGGCGCGTGGCATGCTGGTGACGCGGGCCGGGGAGATCGTGCTCCGGCGAACGAAGCTGATGTTTCATGAGCTGCAACTGGCGCGCGACGACATCGCGGCTCAGTTCGGCACCATCAGCGGCCGCATCGTGGTCGGCGCCTTGCCGCTCGCGAGCACGCTGCTCGTGCCGCGCGCGGTAACGAGGTTGAAGCAGGAATATCCGGACCTGCAGATCACGCTTCTGGAAGGCACGTACGAGTCGATGCTCGAGAGCCTGCGCTGCGGGGATGTGGATCTGCTGGTCGGGGTATTGCGCTATCCGATTCCCTGCAGCGACATCGTGCAGGAGAAGCTGTTCGAAGACCTGCTCTCGGTGGTTGGCCGCAAAGGACATCCGTTCGCTCAGGCTGGGTCCCTAAAGCTCGCCGACGTGATCGATTGCGAGTGGGTGCTGCCGTACAAGGCTGCGCCATCGCGCAAGGCGTTCGAGCAGGTCATGCTCGCGGCCGGTTTGCCGCTGCCGAAGCATGCCATCGAGTCCAATGCACTGGTTGCGCTACGGGCGTTGCTGATCGAAAGCGACCGGCTCTCAATTCTCTCGCGCAACCAGATTCACTATGAGGAGCTGCACGGCATGTTGTCGGTGCTGCCCATCGACATGCGCGGCAGCGAACGCCCGATCGGTATCACCACGCGCGCCGACGCCAAACGCTCGGTGGGTTTGCAGGCACTGCTGCGTCACCTGCGCGCCGTGGGCGATGAAATGAAAGACGGACACACTGTGGAGACCAGACGATGAAGCCGACGAATCTGGAAGGGGTCTTGAAGCAGGCAGGCAATCCGGTGCAGCTGCTGCGTAACTCGAAGATCGGGGCGTATGTTTACCCCGTCGTCCCGTATGAGTTCAGCAACTGGCGCGATGAGCAGCGCGGCTGGCGCGAGACCGCCGTGCTGTTCGATCAGACGCATCACATGGCCGAGTTCACGGTGAAGGGACCTGACGCGCTCAAGCTGTGTTCCTATCTCACCATCAACAGCTTCAACAATTTCCAGCCGAACCGCGCCAAGCAGATGGTTCCCTGCAGCCATGATGGCTACGTGATCGGCGACGGCATTCTGTTCTATCTCGACAAGGACGAGCTGCTGTTCGTCGGTCGCGCGCCAACGGTGAACTGGATGCAGTTCCACGCGGAGACCGGCGGTTTCAACGTCACCACGATTCGCGACGATCGCTCGCCGTCCTATCCGCGGGGCAAGGCGGTGACGCGCCGGCACTATCGCTACCAGATCCAGGGACCGAAGGCGGCGCAGATCCTCGCGAAGTTGAATGGCGGACCGTTGCCCGAGGTGAAGTTCTTCTCGATGGATCGCATCAACATCAAGGGCCAGGCGGTACGGTGCCTGCGTCACGGCATGGCGGGCGAGCCGGGCCTGGAGCTGTGGGGGCCGTACGAGCAGTACGATGAGATTCGCGAAGTGATCCTGGCGGCGGGCGAGGAGTTTGGTCTGGTGCAGGTGGGCGCGCGTGCCTACTCGACCAATACGCTGGAATCCGGCTGGATTCCGTCGCCGCTGCCGGCCGTTTACTCCGGCGAGAAGATGAAGGCATATCGAGAGTGGTTGCCCGCGACCGGTTACGAAGCCACCGGTTCCATCGCGGGCAGTTTCGTCTCCAACGACATCGAAGACTATTACCTGACACCCTATGCGCTGGGCTACGGCCCGTTCGTGAAGTTCGATCACGACTTCGTCGGGCGCGAGGCGCTGGATAAATTGCAGCACGAGCCTCAGCGCAAGAAGGTCACGTTCGAATGGCATCCCGAGGATCTGGCGAAGATCTATCGTTCCATGTTCGATCCCTCGATGCCGAGCTACAAGTACATGGACATTCCGAACTTCAACTACGGCTCCTCGTCTTACGATGCGGTGCTGAAGGGCGGCAGGGTGGTGGGTTTCTCGATGTTTGGCGGCACCAGCTTCAACGAGCGCCGCGCACTGTCGTTGGGTGTGGTCGATGCGGACATCAACGTGGGCGAGGAGCTCACGCTACTGTGGGGAGAGGAGAACGGCGGCACGAACAAGGCCACGGTCGAACGTCATACGCAGCTCGAAGTGCGTGTGAAAGTCGCCCCGGTTCCCTACGCTCGCGATGCCCGTGAGGGTTATCACCAGGGCTGGCGTAGCAAGCAGTCATGACGTCCTTCAACATCGATGAACTGATTGCGATCGACGTGCACACCCACGCCGAGGTGTCCTGTCGCTGTCCGGTAGATGAGGTGTGGCAGGAGTACGAGAAAGCCGCCAGCGTCTATTTCAAGGCCGGCAGCCGCCGGCCGACCATCGCCGAGACCGTGTCCTACTATCGTGAGCGCAAGATCGGACTGGTGATGTTCACGGTCGATTCCGAACATCAGATCGGCGCGCGTCGCATTCCCAACGAAGAAGTGGCGGACGCCGCTCGCGAGAATGCCGACATGATGATCGCGTTCGCCAGCATCGATCCTCACAAGGGCAAGATGGGCGTGCGCGAGGCCAGGGCGCTGTTGAAGGACGGTGTCATACGCGGCTTCAAATTCCATCCGACCGCGCAGGGCTTCTTTCCGAACGATCGCCTGGCATATCCGCTATACGAGGTGATCGCCGAGCACCGGCTGCCGGCGATCTTTCACAGCGGCCACTCGGGCATCGGCACCGGAATGCCGGGCGGCGGCGGACTGCGGCTGAAATATTCCAACCCGATCCATCTCGACGACGTCGCGGCGGATTTCCCCGAGATGAACGTCATCATCGCGCATCCCTCCTGGCCGTGGCAGGACGAGGCACTGTCGGTCTGTCTGCACAAGCCGAACGTCTATATCGATCTGTCGGGCTGGTCGCCCAAGTATTTTCCGCCGCAGCTGATCCAGTACGCCAATGGCCAGCTCAAGCACAAGATGCTGTTCGGCTCGGACTACCCGTTGATTACGCCGGATCGATGGATGAAAGATTTCGCGGAGGCCGGCTTCAAGCCGGAGGTGCGGCCGCTGATCCTGAAAGAGAACGCGATTCAGGCGCTGCGCCTGAGGTGAGCGCCGGCTCGCCGGCGCAGGCGGCCGCTCACAGCTCGACGGTCTCTTTCCTGCGCCGTTCCAGCGCCTTGGCGACGGCCTCTGCCCGGGTGCGTGCGCCGAGCTTGCGTAACAGCGACTCGATATGAAATTTGACGGTGTGAAGCGAGATCGCGAGCTCGCGCGCAATGGCCTTGTTGCTGAGGCCCGCGCCGATGGCGTCGATCACGTCGAGCTCGCGCGGCGTGAGGATGCTTTGAACCGCGGACTCTGTGAGTTCCTCGAAGCCGCGGCGTGACGCTGACCGGGCGAGTCGGATCGAGAGGCCGGCGGCGAGAGCACGAAGCGCCGCATCGATCTGGCGCGGGGAGGCATCCCACGGCAGCCGATTTTCGGTGGGTGAGCTTTGGTCGCTGAACAGCAGAGTCGGTCGCGGGGCCGATGCTTGTTTCGTATCGCAGACAAGCACGTCCGGTTGAGCAGTCGCGACGACGCGATGACCAGCGCCTTCGACGAGCTTTGTGAGCACCGCGCGCCGCGTCTCGTCCGTGGCCAGCACGCCGACGAGAAGCGGCATTGCGTCGCTCGCCGGGACGCTTATGGCCGAGTTCCGATCTGCGTTGCCAGGTTTTGGATGTGTCCGCCGCGTATGAGTCTGACCTCTACGGATTGGCCGATGTTTTCCTCACTCAGTCGTGCCGCGAGCGGGCGCATGCCTCGCAGGGCGATGCCATCGACCGTCAATAGAATATCGCCCGCGGTCACGCCCGCTGTCGCGGCGGGCCCTCGCTCCGCGACTGACATGACCATCATGCCGACTCGTTGGCCGGCCTGGTCGACGAGCGCATCGGGCACGGCAATCGGTTGGAGGGCAACGCCGAGCCAGCCGCGCGCGACTCGTCCGTTCGTCAGCAATTGAGGCACGACGCGGTTCAGCGTCGCCGTCGGAATTGCGAGTACCTCGCCGGGGCGGCCGAGCGTCGACATGCCGATCAAGGCACCCGATGCATCGACGACAGGTCCTCCTTCTTCGGTGCGATGGAGCCGAATATCAAGGGTGATCCGTTGATCGATGCGCCCGCCAGCGCGACTGAACCAGCGATCGCCGACACTACGCACGATGCCGGCGCGCACGGCCGGTGTGCCGTCACTGTTCGCTGCCAGCGCCAGCGCCACGCCGCCGATTGCCGGTACTGCCGGGCTCCACGGGCTCACGTCGATGCGCTCGCTCGTTCGCAGGATGAGAATGTTCGTGCCGGCGTCGCGCCCGATGATCTGCGCGCGTGAGGAATGGCCGGTGGCCACGACCTCATACTCGTCGCGCTCGCCGATGGCCTGCTCGGATGCAACGATCACATCCGGCTGCCAGAGGAGGCCGGTGACGTGTCGATGGCTGGCATTTCGAATCGCGACCACGCGAGTCTTCGCCGCCGCGACGATCGCTTCGATGGCCTGTGAGTGTAGCTGCAGACTGTTTGGTTCTAGGTTCATGGCGCGGCCTTCGGGAGATCAGGGTAGAAGCCTGCGCGCGAGTGAGCGGTCGTGCCCATCGGTCGGATGACCGGGGAGACCGGTCATCTGGCCAGGTGCTTGCCTCCACGAGGCGCGCGAACATCGGACCATGATTCCCGCACCTCGCATCGAGCCGGAAGCGCTCGATCCCTACTCTGAGCTCGTCGCGCAGGCGTTTGACTGCGTGAGCCCGGCCGTTGCGAGCATCACGGCTCGCGCATCGAATGGCCGTCCGCTCGGTGTGGGCTCTGGCGTGCTCTACACGCCCGATGGATATTTGCTGACGAACAGTCACGTGGCCGGCAGCGCAAGCCAACTCACCGCCACGCTCACGGACGGCCGGGAAGTCAGTGCCACGCTCGTCGGCGACGATCCTGAAACCGACATCGCGGTGCTGCGTCTGACGGGCAGCGGATTCGCATATGCAACGCTCGGCACCTCGTCGACATTGCGTGTCGGGCAACTCGTGGTCGCGATCGGCAATCCGCTGGGCTATCAGGCCACGGTAACTGCTGGAATCGTCAGCGCGCTCGGTCGCAGCTTGCGAACCGGCTCGGGGCGACTCGTCGAAAGCGTGATTCAAACCGATGCGCCGCTGAATCCAGGAAACTCCGGCGGTCCGCTGGTCGACGGCGCTTGCCGGGTGGTCGGTATCAACACCGCCATCGCCGGTGGAGCGCAGGGAATCTGTTTCGCGATCGGCATCGACATCGCAGCGAACGTCGCGGCGACGCTGATGCGCGAGGGGCGCGTGCGCAGGAGTCGTCTCGGGCTCGCAGGCCAGACAATCACACTCGATCGACGCATTCAACGCACGCTGCAACGACAGGTGCAGACGGCCATTCTCGTGCTCGAGGTTCAGTCGGACGGAGCCGCCGCGAGTGCCAAGCTCGAACGCGGCGATGTGCTGCTCGACTTCGATGGCGCGTCGATTGCAGGCCTCGACCATCTGCATCGGTTACTGACGGCGGAGCTTGCCGCGCGCGAGATCCGCATCCGTGTACTTCGGCGCGGGAAATTGCTCGATCTGGCAATCAGGCCGAATCTCGGTTGAGCGCGCGGACTGCGCTCGTTGAGGTGTGATATTGACGGATGCGCGCGGGATCGATTTCTATTCGCGCGAGCCGGTCATCAAACACGCCGTGCTGAGGACGCGGGCAGAGTTTGAGCTTATCCGCGCAGGAGCTGTAGGAGCTCTCGCGCGCGAATCCAACGCGGGTTCAGGATTTGAACAGCCGCGTGTACTGATGCTCGTGGCGAGCACTCGCGAGCCCTTGCAGGAGCGCGCAGGCGCCGATGTCTTCATCGTCGATGGCGAGCGCCTGGATCGCAATCTGCTCCAGTAGCGGCACGAGGGCATGTAGCAGGCGCTGTCCGGCATTCTGGCCGAGTGGCACGAGTTTGACGGCAGCGAGTACCTGATTCTCGGTCCACGTCCATGCGTAAGCCTGCAACGTTTCGCTCTCAGCGATCTGCCAGTGAGCGCAGGCGACGGCGAACATCCGAGCATAGCCAGGCGGCGCGTTCGGGCTCGAGCTCAAGGCGCCAAGCTCTTTGAGAATGCGCGCGAGTGCCGAGCCCATGTGGCGGTCCTCCGCGCGCAGCTCTTCGGTTTCTCGTGCCGCCAGGAGAAATTGATCCCAACGTTGCAGGCCGTCGTCATCGCCTGCGGTGGCGGCACGATACAGACGAAGTAGTACAGGCAGATCGAGCGTGCCAATCGCATTTCGCGCCACGCCTGAGATCCAGCTGAGCGCGCCGTGCTCGTCTTGCACCCAGCCTGCTTCGACCGCGTATTCCAGGCCTTGCGAGAAATGAAATGCGCCGATGGGTAAGGCCGGGCTGGCCAGATGCAGGATGCGAAGCAGGCGCGTGCTATCCGTGCGCATGCGGGGCGAGCGGGGCGTGCGAGTGTCCGCCGTAGGCGCCAGCCTCCGGCTCGAACGGCGCTTCTTCCACCGTGACGACGAGGCCGAGGCCGCGGACCATTTCATCCAGCACGTGATCGTGCTGATAACGAAGCCAGCCCTCGCCAATCTGCAAGGCGACGTGACGATTGCCCAGGTGGTAGCTCGCCCGGCACAAGGCCAAAGGATCGGGTGCATGGACCGTCGAAACGATCTCCGGCTCCGCAACGACTTTGACAATACGGCCATCGTCGGCAAGCAACAATTCGCCACCGCGGAGGATCGAGCCACGTTCGAGGATCAATCCGACTTCTTCACCACTGCCGAGCGCGGTTCGCAGGCGACTCTTGGTCCGCAGCTGAAAGGGCAGCACGAGCTCGAGGTCGGCGGCGATACTGGCATCGGACAGTTTGCGGGTGATAGTGAGCACAGGCGGCTTCGAATCAGAAAAGAAAATAGCGCTGCGCCAGCGGCAGCACCGTGGCGGGCTCGCAGGTCAGCAATAGGCCGTCGGCGCGCACTTCATAGGTTTGTGAGTCCACGTCGATCCTCGGCTGGTAGTCGTTGAGGATCAGGTCGCGCTTGCGAACGGTGCGCGTGCCACGGACGGCGACCAGTCTCTTGTCGAGCTTGAGGCGCGCGGCCATGCCGTTCTCGAGCGCCACGCTCGATACGAAGCTCACGGAGGTGGCCGTGCGCGCCCGACCGAGCGCCCCGAACATCGGCCGGTAGTGCACCGGTTGCGGCGTGGGAATCGACGCATTCGGATCACCCATGGGCGCAGCGACGATCATGCCGCCCTTGATGATCATCGCAGGCTTGGCGCCGAAGAAGGCCGGTCGCCACAGGACGATGTCGGCCAGCTTGCCCGCTTCGATGGAGCCGACCTCGTGCGCGACGCCGTGTGTCAGCGCCGGGTTGATCGTGTATTTGGCGAGATAGCGACGCACGCGGAAGTTGTCGTTGCGCGCGGTGTCCGGCGCGAGCGATCCACGCTGTATCTTCATCTTGTGCGCGGTCTGCCAGGTGCGCGTTATCACTTCGCCCACGCGGCCCATGGCCTGGGAGTCCGAGGAGATCATCGAGAAGGCGCCGAGGTCGTGCAGGATGTCTTCAGCGGCAATGGTCTCGCGTCGGATCCGCGACTCCGCGAACGCCACGTCTTCGGCGATGCCCGGGTCGAGGTGATGGCACACCATCAGCATATCCAGATGCTCATCGATGGTATTCACCGTATACGGCCGCGTCGGATTGGTGGAGGAGGGCAGCACGTTGGCTTCACCGCAGGCCTTGATGATGTCCGGTGCGTGGCCACCGCCGGCGCCTTCGGTGTGATAGGTGTGAATCGCACGGCCCTTGAAGGCGGCGAGGGTGTCCTCGATGAAGCCGGATTCGTTCAGCGTGTCGGTATGAATCGCGACCTGCACGTCGTAGCGATCGGCGACCGCCAGACAGTTGTCGATGGCGGCGGGCGTCGTGCCCCAGTCTTCGTGCAGCTTCAGTCCCATCACGCCCGCTTCGATCTGTTCCTCGAGCGCTCGGGGCAGGCTGGCGTTGCCTTTGCCGAGCAGGCCGAAGTTGATGGGCAGCGCTTCGACGGCCTGATACATGCGCTCGATGTGCCAGGGACCGGAGGTGCAGGTGGTGGCGTTGGTGCCGGTCGCGGGCCCCGTGCCGCCGCCGATCATGGTGGTGACGCCGGACATCATGGCGTCTTCGACCTGCTGCGGGCAGATGAAGTGGATGTGCGAATCGATGGCGCCGGGGGTGGCGATGAGCCCTTCGCCCGCGATCACTTCCGTGCCGGCGCCGATCACGATGTCCACGCCAGGCTGCACGTCCGGATTGCCGCCCTTGCCGATGCGGACGATGCGGCCCTCCTTGATGCCGATGTCGGCTTTGACGATGCCCCAGTGATCGAGGATCAGCGCGTTGGTGATGATGGTGTCGACCACGTCGGCGGCAGTGCGCTGGCTCTGTCCCATGCCGTCGCGAATGACCTTACCGCCGCCGAATTTCACTTCTTCGCCATAGATCGTGTGATCGCGCTCGACCTCGACGATCAATTCGGTATCGCCGAGGCGCACGCGGTCCCCGGTGGTGGGGCCGTACATCTCGGCGTAAGCAGAGCGGCTGATGGAGGTCATAACTTTCCCATCACCCGTTGATTGAATCCGTAGACCACGCGCTCGCCGTCGTACGCCACGAGCTCGACTTCACGCTCCTGACCGGGCTCGAAACGGACCGCGGTGCCCGAGGCGATGTTCAGACGATAGCCGCGTGTCGCTGCGCGATCGAAGTGCAATGCCGAATTGGTCTCGAAGAAGTGATAGTGCGAGCCGACCTGGATCGGTCGGTCGCCGGCGTTGGCCACGTTGACCGTGACCGTGGCGCGGCCGCGATTGAGCTCGATCTCGCCCGCCTCAGGAAACATCTCACCGGGTGTCATGCGCGCTCGCCTCGGAAGCTTCAGGGGATGGGCTGATGAACGGTCACGAGCTTGGTGCCGTCGGGGAATGTGGCCTCGATCTGCACGTCGGGAATCATTTCGGGAATGCCTTCCATCACATCCTCACGCGTGAGCAGGGTCGCGCCATGGCTCATGAGCTCGGCGACGCTCTTGCCGTCACGGGCGCCTTCCAGAATCGCCGCCGATATCAGCGCCACGGCCTCGGGGTAGTTCAATTTCAAGCCACGGGCCCGGCGCCGTTCGGCGAGCAGCGCGGCGGTGAAGATCAGCAGTTTGTCTTTTTCTCTCGGCGTCAGTTCCATGTCGTGTCTCGTTCAGGTCGCCCAGATTCTCGGCAGCACCGCCGGGCGATCGAGCAGTGGCGGTCGCAGGCGCTGCCAGCTTTCGACGAAGGCGCGTTTGATTGGCTCCGCCTGCGCGGCGAGCGCGCGGCAGACCAGCGCCTGGTCTACGAGCGTGACGCCCAACTCGACCCCGGATGGTTGTAAACATCGGACGGCATCCGCCATCGCGCGCGTCGCCGGGCAGGCAAGCAGCGTTCCGATTGCCTCGTGACCGCCCAGGCCCCACCGATGGCTGCCGGCGTCGATGCGCAGCCTGTCGATCAGCAGTGGCGCTCGATTTCTCCACAGTTCCAGCGTCAGCCGCAGCTCGCCGGCATCGAACGGTTGATGCCGTGCCGGCAGGCCCAGGCAGGCGATCTCCCAACCGATGAACCTCGCGTGCGCTCCCAGTTCGATGCGTGTCGTGCTGCGAACCCGGGCCTGTGGATAGAAGATGCTCTCCTGTGGCAGCCACTCCAGCGTCGCCTCGTCCGCTCGCAATGTTTGCCGTTGCCGGGCCGTGCGGCCGTCGCTGCGATAAAACTTTGCGGCCGAAGGGGTGGTCAGCAGGACGTGAGCCGCATCGCGTGCGTCTACGTCCAGCTGCAGCTCATCGCCGCCGACGATGCCGCCGGGCGGATGGACGATGTAGGCATGGCACACCTCACCCTCGGGATAGAACGGCCGCTGCACGAGCAGCGGGCCTCGATGCTGTCGCTCGATGAGGCAGGTGCGCTGCGCGGGCCGAGCGAAGGTGAGTTGGAGGTGCGCGCGCCATCCCGGCGTGCTGAGCGCTTCTTGCTCGGCGCTCATACGGTGAGGTGTTGTCGCACGAGATCGTCGGTCAGCTGCGGGATGTCACCGCCTGCGACGACCCGACCTTTGTCGAGAATACGAAACTCACTGGCGACGCGTCGGGCAAACGGCAGTTTCTGCTCGACCAGTAACACCGTGAGTTTCGCCTCTTGGTTGAGACGAAGAATGATGTCGCCGATCTCGTGCACGATGTTCGGCTGAATGCCTTCGGTGGGCTCATCCAGGATCAGCAACTGCGGCTCGAGGACCAGTGCGCGGCCGATGGCGAGCTGCTGTTGCTGGCCGCCCGACAAGTCGCCGCCGCGCCGGCGCAACATCTTCTTCAGCACCGGAAACAGCTCGAAGATCTGCTCCGGAATATCGCGAAGCCTGTGACGACGCGCGGACAGACCGATGCGCAGATTCTCCTCCACCGTGAGTTGAGAGAAGATCTCGCGGCCCTGAGGAACATAGCCGATGCCGAGCGTGGCACGACGGTCGGCGGCGAGGCGGGTGATGTTTTGACCTTCGTACAGCAACTCGCCGCTGGCCGGCAGCAGTCCCATGATGCAACGAAGGAGGGTGGTCTTGCCCATGCCGTTGCGCCCCATGAGACACAGGCGCGAGCCTGCGTGGATGCTCAAATCCACGTCCCAGAGGATGTGACTGCCGCCATAGAACTGATTGAGGCGCCGGATTTCCAACAGGGTCTGCATTGATCTCACTCGCCCAGATACACTTCCACGACGCGCGGATCGCTCTGGACCTCATCGATCGTGCCCTCCGCGAGCACGTGTCCCTCGTGCAGCACCGTGACCTTGCGGGCGATGGAGCGAACGAAGTCCATGTCGTGCTCGACCACCATGACCGAATGTTTGCCTGCCAGGGACAGCAGCAGCTCGGCCGTGCGCTCCACCTCCTGCGGCGTCATCCCGGCGACGGGCTCATCGACGAGCAACAGCTGCGGCTGCTGTGCCAGCAACATGCCGATCTCCAGCCACTGCTTCTGACCGTGGGAGAGCATGCCGGCGCGCATGTCGCGACGATCCTGCAAATGAATCGTCTCGAGCGCCGCTTCGATACGCTCGTGTTGCACGCGACTGAGCGGGGAGACGAGCGTCGTCCAGATCGTCTTGTTGCCCGCCACCGCGAGGGCCAGGTTCTCCAGGACGGAGTGCTGCTCGAACACTGTGGGCTTTTGAAACTTGCGACCGATCCCGGCTTCGGCGATCTGCGGCTCCGTCAGCGTCAGCAGATCGGTGGTCTGGCCGAACCAGGCCGAGCCTGCATCGGGACGCGTCTTGCCGGTGATCACGTCCATCAGCGTGGTCTTGCCGGCGCCGTTCGGTCCGATGATGCAGCGAAGCTCGCCCGCATCGATGTACAGCGTCAGCGCATTCAGGGCTTTGAAGCCATCGAAGCTGACGCTGATGTCTTCCAGGTACAGGATCGTGCCGTGCGAGGCGTCGCCCGGAATGGGACGGGCGCTGCGGGCGCCGGCGCCAAACACTTTCTGCCAGCCGTTACGAAGCACGGCGCTGGCGTTCATGCGGTCACCGTGCGCGCGTCGCGTCGACGCAGCGAGAATCGATCGGCGAGTCCCACGACGCCTCCGGGTAGAAACAACGTGACGATCACGAACATCGCACCCAAGGCATACAGCCACAGTTCCGGGATGGCCGCGGTGAAGTAGGTTTTCGCGTAGTTGACGATCAGTGCACCGGCCACCGCGCCATACAACGTGCCGCGGCCGCCTACCGCCACCCAGATCACAACCTCGATCGAATTGATCGGCTGGAATTCGCTGGGGTTGATGATGCCGACCTGAGGGACATACAAGGCGCCGGCGATGCCCGCGAGCACCGCGGAGAATGCGAACACCCACAATTTGTACGTCTCGACGCGATAGCCGATGAATCGCGTTCGACTTTCGGCATCCCGAATGGCCTGCACGACACGCCCGGCACGCGACAGGACGAGGTAACGACAGCAAAGATAGCCGAGGCCAAGTGCCATTGCCGACGCCACGAACAGGGCGACTCGCGTTGCCGGGGCGTTGATGTCGGCACCGAGGATTTCTTTGAAATCCGTCAGACCGTTGTTGCCGCCGAAGCCCATGTCGTTGCGGAAGAAGGCGAGCATCAGCGCATAGGTCAGCGCCTGCGTGATGATGGACAGATACACGCCGGTCACGCGCGAGCGGAACGCCAGCCAGCCGAAGGCCAGTGCCAGCAGTCCCGGCACGAGGATGATCATGGCGGCGGTGAACCAGAACAGGTCGAAGCCGTGCCAGAACCAGGGCAGCGCTTTCCAGTTCAGGAACACCATGAAGTCCGGCAGCACCGGATCGCCGTAGACGCCGCGTGTGCCGATCTGTCGCATCAGATACATGCCCATGGCGTAACCGCCCAGCGCGAAGAACGCCGCATGTCCGAGGCTCAAGATGCCGCAGTATCCCCACACCAGATCGACGGCGATGGCGAGCAGGGCATAGGTCATGTACTTGCCGAGCAGAGTCATCGTGTAGGTGGACAGATGCAGCGCCGAGTCTTCGGGAAAGGCCAGATGCATGATGGGCGCGGCCACGCCAACGGTGAGCAGCAACGCAAGAAACAATTGCGTGCCGCGATCGCCGGCGATGAGCGCAGTCCCCGGATTCTGTGATATCCGCATGCTCAACCCTCGGCCGCCCGGCCTTTCTGCGGAAACAGGCCGCGTGGGCGTCGCTGAATGAACAGGATCAGCGCGATCAGCACGAGGATCTTGGCGAGCACCGCCCCCGCGTAGGGTTCGAGCACCTGATTCACCACGCCGAGCGACATGCCACCGATGAGCGTGCCCCACAGATTGCCCACACCGCCGAACACGACGACCATGAAGGAGTCGATGATGTAGCTCTGGCCGAGATTGGGACCGACGTTGGTGAGCTGGCTCAAGGCCACGCCCGCGACTCCGGCGATGCCCGAGCCGAGCCCGAAGGTGAGGGCGTCCACCCATTCGGTGCGCACGCCCATGGATTTCGCCATCGCGCGGTTCTGAGCGACGGCACGGACTTTCAGGCCCAGCGAGGTCCTCTTCAGCACCAGCTGCAGGATCACGAACACGATCACCATGAACAGCACGACATACAGACGGTTGTAAGTGATCGACAGCGCCTCGTTGACTTGCAGCGATCCCGCCATCCACTGCGGTGTTTCCACGGGGCGGTTGTTGGCGGTGAAGATGTCGCGCACGAGCTGCTGGAGCACCAGGCTCACGCCGAACGTCGCGAGCAATGTTTCCAGCGGGCGCCCGTACAGGAAGCGGACGATGCCGCGCTCGATCGCGACGCCGACGCCGCCGGCCACGACGAACGCGACAGGAATGGCCACGAGGACCGACGCCCCGATGTGCTGAGGCATCAGCAGCTGCACGACGTACGTGGTGTAGGCGCCGAGCATCATCAGCTCGCCGTGCGCCATGTTGATGACGCCCATGACGCCGAACGTGATGGCAAGGCCGATGGCGGAGAGCACGAGCACCGATCCCAGGCTCATGCCGAAGAACAATGTTTCGAGCGTTCCAAACAAGCTGCGCCAGCGCTCGATGCTGGCAAGCGCGACCCGCGCAGCGCTGCGTACTTTCTCATCGGGTTCCGCATAGCTGCCGGCGTCGGTCGGCGTGACGATGGCGGTCAGCCGGTTGAACACTTCTGGGTTCAAGCTGCCCTTGAGGTGTTCGACCGCCGCGAGCCGGATCGCAGCGTCCTCGCCGTCCAGATCCGCAATGGCAAGGCCGGTGCGGATGGCCTCTCGAACGGCCTCATCCGGCTCGGTGCCTTCACGAGCGCGCAGGATGGAGACGCCATCCGCGTCCAGGGAGCGCAGCATCTCGCTCACCGCAGCCAGGCGAACCTGCGGGTCGGCGTCGGCGAGATCGAAGCTCGCCAGCGCGCTCTTCAAGGTCTTGCGCAACTGATTGTTGGTCGTGATCTTGGAATATTCCGACGGCTCCGTCGTACCGGCCGGAGACAGCGTGACGGGATCCTGCAGCTGCAGATTCGCGTCCTGCGCGGTGCCGATGAACACGCGTCGATCGGACTTTCGATAGTACAGATTGCCTTCGAGCAGTGCGTTCAACACGACGCGCGTGTTCGCGTGACGAACGGCGATGACGTCGCCCACGGCGCGCTCCTTCTCCTTGAAGTTGCTGGTGGCGAGGCCGCTGAGCGCCTGCTCGAAGCTCGGCGTTTCAGCAGCCGCCGCCGGCCGCCAGAGCATTCCCATCATCAAGACGAGAACCAGCCATCCCAGGCCGGAAGGGGGAACAAAGCGCGGTCCCGGACGTGTGCCCGGGACCGCCTGCATCGTGCGACTCGAGAATGTCACTGCCAACTCGTCACTCGTAGTTCTGCCCGGAGCACTTCTTGGTCTTGGTGTTGTAGTTGCCGCACTTGAGCGTGACCCAGTCGGCCTCGATGTCCTTGCTGCCCGGCAGGAAGTCCGACCAGGCGTCGCCCGGTACCAGGCCCTGGGTCTGCCACACGGTGTCGAACTGACCGTCGGCGCGCACTTCGCCGATCAGCACCGGCTTGGTGAGGTGATGATTCGGCAGCATCTTCGCGACCCCGCCGGTCAGGTTCGGCACCTCGATGCCGACCATGGTGTCGATGACCTTGTTCACGTCGGTGGTCTTGGCCTTCTCCACGGCCTTGACCCACATGTTGAAACCGATCACGTGCGCTTCCATCGGATCGTTGGTGACGCGCTTGTTGTTCTTGATGAAGGCGCGCCACTTCTTGATGAACTCGGCGTTGGCCGGCGTGTCGACGCTCATGAAGTAGTTCCAGGCCGCGAGGTGTCCGACCAGCGGCTTGGTGTCGATGCCCGAGAGCTCTTCTTCGCCGACCGAGAAGGCCACCACCGGAATGTCCTCGGCGGATATTTTTTGATTGCCGAGCTCCTTGTAGAAAGGCACGTTGGCGTCGCCGTTGATGGTGGAGACCACGCCGGTCTTTTTCCCCGCTGAGCCGAATTTCTTGATGTCCGCGACGATGCGCTGCCAGTCGGAATGACCGAAGGGCGTGTAGTTGATCATGATGTCCTCGGACTTCACGCCCTTGGCCTTCAGGTACGCTTCGAGGATCTTGTTGGTGGTGCGCGGATAGACATAGTCGGTGCCGGCCAGCACCCAGCGTTTCACGCCCACGTCGTTCATCAGATAGTCGACCGCGGGAATGGCCTGTTGATTGGGCGCGGCGCCGGTGTAGAACACATTCTTCGAGGATTCCTCGCCCTCGTACTGCACCGGATAGAACAGCAGGCCGTTGTTCTTCTCGAACACCGGCAGCACCGACTTGCGCGAGACGGACGTCCAGCAGCCGAACACGACCGACACTTTGTCCTTCACCAGCAACTGCTCGGCCTTCTCGGCGAACAGCGGCCAGTTGGAGGCGGGGTCGACCACGACCGCTTCGAGCTTCTTGCCGAGGATGCCGCCTTTCTTGTTCTGCTCCTCGATGAGCATCAGCACGGTGTCCTTGAGGGTGGTTTCCGAGATCGCCATCGTGCCCGACAGCGAATGAAGCACGCCGACTTTGATGGTGTCGGCGGCTTGCGCGGCCGTTGCAGCCAGGAGAGCCACGGCGGCAGCGATGCTCGCCAGTCCGCCCACTTTGAATTTGTTCATGAATATTTTCTCCGCGAGAGCGATGCGATTAGAGCTGGACCTGCAGGCCGACGCCGATCTGGGTGTTGTCGCGCCCCAGGTTGGGATCGAAGCTGGAGTCGATGTAGAACAGGCTGACGCGCGCGTTGAAGTCCTTGATCAGATAGTTCAGGTTCAGCTCGGTGGTGGTCTGATCCACGTCGCTGCCGAACTGGTAGTCGTAGGTCGACTCGCCAACCTTGGCCAGCACCTGGAACTTGCCGATGCCCACGGTCTGTGGAAACAGATACGCGCCGAGCAGGTAGTAGCCGTCGCTCGACTCATAGGCGGTCGCAAGCGGGCTGGGATAACCGCCCAGGCCGTCGTACCTGGCGTACTCCGCCTCGACCGTGACGACGCCACTGTTGCCGAGCTTCTTCTCGAGCAGGAAGTCGACGGAGTAGGCGTTGTCGCCCGCGGCGGTCTGAGCGGCGACACCGACCGCGAGCAGATCCTTCTCGCCGTAGTAAGTACCGTTCAGGTAATACCCTGACTCCGGATCCCAGAAATCCAGTTGCACGCGTCCGGCATACAACACATCCGAGCTGCCCTTGGTGAGACCCTGGACGTCGAAGGCGCCGGCGGAGACCTTGGCGATGCCGAACTGACCCCAGTACATCACGCCGTCGTCGCGGCCTTCGGTCTCGAAGGGATAGCCATCCTGCACGCCGTCGCGGTACACGCCCCAATGACTGGCGTAGTAGGGGCCATAGAGGTTGGCGCGGTCGCTCGGTGGCAGGAAGCGGCCGGCCCAGATGTTGAATTGATCCGAGAACGAGAACTGCGCGACGGCGTCGATGACACGCATGGATTCCGGCGTCGCGCCGCCGGCGTTGTAGTCGGTGTTGAACATCAGGCTGATGTTCTCGGTCACCTTGCCGCTGATGTAGATGCGCGCGCTGTTCAGCTCGAAATCGCTGATGTCCTCGCCGACATCCGGATTGGTGTAGGTGAAGCTCGAGCGCACCCCGGCGCCGACGGAGACGGGCGGTAAATTCACCTCCGCCGCGAGCGCGCTGCTCACAGGTACCGCTGTCAGCGCGGCGCCGATGGCGGCGGCACGCAAGCTCGCAGCGGTTTGGTAGTGGATCGATGTCAGTCGCATGGACGGTTCCCTGCTTCGTTGGTTGATTGTTTGCCCTGGCCAGAGGGCTGGGGGTCGACTTCCTTGCAACCAACGCTATGCGCGCTCGGCTGATGGGGGTACGCGTCATTTGACGTACTCGTGCCGCTCCCCCTGGGGCGTTTGACGTAGAGACAGCCGGCGTGAGCCAGGCATGATCCAACCCTGTGCAGGCGCGGAGGCGCGTTGCACCTCGAAGTGGCACCGACCCGACGCCGCGAACTCATCGCAGCTGCGGAGCGTCGCTGGCATATCGCTTGCTTCTGCTGGTACGGCGGCGAGGGGAAATCGATTTCAGAACAGCAAACAATGGCTGCACGACAACGGATCGTTCGCGAGCGCCGTCAATACAATCAATGGGTGGCGAGTCAGACGCTCGAGGACTATGCGCTGCGCTACACGGCAGATCGCGCGCGCAAGTCCGCGTTCCGCGTCGGCAATACCGCGTTCGGTCCGATCGCGTTTCTGGCCTGCGAGGCAATCGGCGGCGCGCTCACGATCGCTTATGGCTTTCCCAATACGGCCTGGGCGGTCGTGGCGTTCTGCGTGCTGATGTTTCTCATCGGACTGCCGATCTGCTCCTACGCGGCCCGTTATGGCGTGGACATCGATCTGCTCACGCGCGGCGCGGGCTTCGGCTACATGGGCTCGACGATCACCTCGCTGATCTACGCATCTTTCACGTTCCTGCTGTTCGCGATCGAAGCGAGCATCATGTCGCTCGCGTTACAGATGCTGTTCGGCATTCCGCTCGCCCTGGGACATCTGATCAGCTCGCTGATCGTGATTCCCATCGCCATCTATGGATTCAGCCTGATCAGCAAGATGCAGCTGGCGACCCAGCCGGTGTGGCTGGTGCTGCAGTTTCTGCCCATCGTCTACATCGCCTGGCGCAGTCCCGCCGAGGTTGAAGCCTGGACGGGCTATCCCGGCACGCACGGCTCCGCCGATGGCTCGGTGGACCTGCTGTTGTTCGGGATGGCGCTCTCCATGCTGTTGTCGCTGCTGCCACAGATCGGCGAACAGGTGGACTATCTGCGGTTCCTGCCGAACCGCGATCGACGCAACCGCGTGGCGTGGTGGACCGCGCTGATCGCGTCGGGGCCGGGATGGGTGTTCATGGGCGGGTTCAAGCTGCTCGCGGGCTCGTTGCTCGCGTTCCTCGCCATTCGCCATGGCGTCGCACCGGCGCAGGCCGATGAGCCCACCGGCATGTACTTTCTCGCGTTTCGCGAGACGTTCCAGTCGCCGACCGTCGCGCTGGTGCTGACCGGACTGTTCGTCATCGTCTGTCAGCTGAAGATCAACGTGACCAATGCCTATGCGGGTTCGATTGCGTGGTCGAACTTTTTCTCGCGCCTGACTCACAGCCATCCGGGCCGGGTCGTGTGGCTGGTCTTCAACGTGCTGCTGGCGTTGTTGCTGATGGAGACCGGCATCTTCAATGCCATCGAAAGCATTCTGGTCATCTATGCCAATTTTGCCGCCGGCTGGATCGGTGCCTTGACCGCCGATCTGGTCATCAACAAGCCGCTGGGCTACAGCCCGCCGTACATCGAGTTCAAGCGCGCTCATCTCTACGACATCAATCCCGTCGGCGTGGGCGCGCTGCTGCTGTCGATCGTCGCATCGAGCTGTGCGTTTCTCGGCATGTTCGGCCAGCTGCCCCAGATTCTCTCGCCGCTGGTCGCGCTGGTGGTGGCCTTCGTCGCGGCCCCCCTGATTGCGTGGGGCACCAAGGGCCGCTACTACCTGGCGCGTCAACCCGAAGGATTGCCTGACGAGCCGGAGATTCGCTGCACGATCTGCGAGAACGTGTTCGGGCGCAACGACATGGCGATGTGCCCGGCATATTCCGGCCCGATCTGTTCGCTGTGCTGTACGCTGGAGGCGCGCTGTCACGATCTGTGCAAGACCGACAGCCGCTTCACTGATCAGCTGTACGGCTTCTTTGCGAGCATCCTGCCCAAGCGCGTCGCACTGGCGCTGAACACGCGCGCCGGACATTTCTTCGGGCTGCTACTGGTATTCAATCTCGCCATCGGGCTGCTGCTGTCCCTCATTTATCATCAGTACAGCGGCGTCGCGAGCGCGGATCGCGAGGCGATCGGTACTTCGCTGTGGCTGGTGTTCGTGAGCCTGTTCATGCTGACCGGCGTGGCCGCATGGCTGATCGTGCTGGCGCACGAAAGCCGGCGCAGCGCGGAGGCGGAGTCGCAGCGGCAGACCGCGATGCTCATGGATGAGATCGAAGCTCACAAGCGCACCGACGCCGCGCTTCAGAAGGCCAAGGAAGTCGCCGAAGCCGCCAACGTCGCCAAGACCCGATACATCGTCGGCATCAGTCACGAGATCCGCTCGCCGCTGAATGCGATCTTCGGCTATGCGCAGTTGCTCGAGCGGGGCACCGCGGGGCCGACCGACAACGCGGCACGTGTGATCCGTCGCAGCGCCGAGCATCTCACCAATCTGATCGATGGCCTGCTCGACATCTCCCGGATCGAAAACGGAATGCTGCGACTCACCCGTGACAAGGTGCAGCTGGTGGAGTTTCTGGATCAGATCGTCGATATGTTCCGGCTGCAGGCGGCCGATCGTGGCATCGAGTTTCGCTACCAGCGCCCGCCGCACCTGCCGGCGCATGTCCATACCGATCAGAAGCGGCTGCGGCAGATTCTGATCAATCTGCTCTCGAATGCGATCAAGTACACCGAGCGGGGGCAGGCGAGTCTGGTGGTGCGCTATCGAAATCAGGTTGCCGAGTTCGAGATCTCCGATACCGGCGTGGGGATCGCCGAGGCCGATCTCGAGCGTGTGTTTCGCCCCTTCGAGCGTGGCGAGACGCCGACCGTGCGCGCGATTCCGGGCATTGGCCTCGGGCTCACGATCACCAAGCTGCTGACGCAGATCATGGGTGGTGAGCTGCTCGCGCGAAGCACGCTGGGCGAGGGCACCACGTTCACCGTGCGGATGCTGTTGTCCGAGGCCATGCACGCCGTTCATCAATCCACCGTGCCTGGACACATCGCGGGCTACGAGGGACCGCGTTTGAAGCTGCTGCTCATCGACGATGATCCGGCGCATCTCGACATGGTCCAGCGACTGCTGCAGCCGTTGCGGTTCGATATTGTCACGGCGTCGAATGGCAGAGCGGGTCTCGCCGCAGCCATCGAACAGCGGCCATCGCTCGCCATGATCGATATCTCGATGCCGGATCTGTCGGGATGGGAGGTCGCGAAGCAGCTGCGCGAAACGGCCTCGTTGCGATCGATGAAGATCGTCATGGTGTCGGCCAATGCCCACGAGTACAGCCCCGGGGGCATCGACTACACGCACGATGGCTTCGTGATGAAGCCCGTCGATATGCGCCTGCTGCTGGAGTGCTTCGGCACGCTGCTCGGCGTGCAATGGACCTACCAGGCTGATGGCGAGGCCGAAGAGGAGGTTGGCGCAGCCTGTGAACTGTCACTGCAGTCGCGACATCACATCAACGATCTGTATCAGCTCGGCCGCATCGGACACGTGCGTGGCATTCAGGCGAAGCTGCGCCAGATCGAGGCGGATGATCCCGCGAGCAAAGCGTTTACTGCCCGCCTGCAGGCGCTGGTGGCCAACTTCGACCTCAAGCGCTACATGAACGTGCTGGAAACCCTGCGCAATGATGACCTCTGATGCAAGCACGCGTCGCGATACCGTGCTGGTCGTGGACGACACGCCGGAGACGCTGAGCTTTCTGACCGACACGCTCGATCAGGCCGGATTCACCGTGCTGATCGCCACCGACGGCGACAGTGCGCTGGAGCTGGTGGATCAGGTCACCCCCGATCTGGTGCTGATGGACGCGGTGATGCCGGGGATCGGCGGGTTCGAAGCGTGTCGGCGTCTGAAGCGCGAAAAGTTGTTGTCACACCTGCCGGTCATCTTCATGACGGGCTTGAGCGATACCGAGCACGTGGTCGAGGGACTCGCGGCGGGCGGCGTCGATTACGTCACCAAGCCGCTCGTCGTGGATGAACTACTGGCTCGTATCCGGGTGCATCTGGCCAATGCAAGGATGGCGCATGGCACGCATGCCGCCCTGGACGCCACCGGACGATTCCTGCTTGCGACCGATCTCAGCGGCCGCCTGTTGTGGTCGACGCCCAAGGCCAGAGAACTGCTCGCTGAGCTGTTTCCCGCGCAGAACGATCAGGCGGCGAGCCTGCCGGCGGCGGTGGTCGAACAACTCATGCAGCTGCGGGGCGAGGGGGCGAAGGCGTCCGGCAGTGTCACCATGGCTATCGGCTCGCGACACCTGGAGATATCCGTGCTGAGTCATATCGGTCCGGATGAATTGTTGTTTCGGTTGGCCGAAGTCGGCTCTCGCGGCGAAGAACAACTGTTGCAACGGGCACTATCGCTGACCACGCGGGAGGCCGAAGTCCTGCTATGGATCAGCCGTGGCAAATCGAATCGCGAGATCGGCGAGATCCTGAGCATCAGTCCACGCACGGTGAACAAGCATCTCGAGCAGGTGTTCATCAAACTGGGCGTGGAGAATCGCGCGGCCGCCGCCGCTCGGGCGGTGCGTACGTTGGCTCGCTAAGAACGATCGGCCTCGGGTCTCAAGCGAGCTGGCTCTTCAGCATTCCCTCGCGTTCGATGAACGCGATCACCCGATCCAATCCTTCGGCCGTCTTCAGATTCGTAAAGACGAAGGGACGTTCGCCGCGCATCCTGCGTGCGTCCCGATCCATCACTTCGAGCGATGCGCCCACGTGCGGCGCCAGATCGATCTTGTTGATGATCAACAGGTCCGAGCGGATGATGCCGGGGCCGCCTTTACGGGGAATCTTGTCGCCGGCGGCCACGTCGATCACGTAGAGCGTGAGGTCCGACAGCTCCGGGCTGAACGTGGCCGCGAGATTGTCGCCGCCGCTTTCGACGATGATCATGTCCAGCCCGGCGAATTGTTGCATCAGATCGTCGATGGCCGCGAGGTTCATTGAGGCATCTTCGCGGATGGCGGTATGCGGGCACCCCCCGGTTTCGACGCCCCGAATACGATCCGGCGACAGTGCCTGGCTGCGAATCAGGAATTCGGCATCCTCGCGCGTGTAGATATCGTTGGTGACGACCGCGATGTTGAAGCGCTCGCGCATGCGCTTGCACAGGCTGTCGACCAGCGCCGTCTTACCCGAGCCGACCGGGCCGCCAACGCCCAGCCTCAGTACTTCAGCCTTGGCCATCTGTTCTCCTCGCGCACGCCGTTGGTTATCCATCATACGGTTCCGCTCACGGATGCCGCCTACGTCATTTACCCCAGGGCAGACCAATGAAATCGCGGGCATGCTGGCACGCATGTCACCTCGCACACCGCGCCTGATCTTGTCCTCTCTGTGCGCTTTGATGCCGGCCACGGTAATGGCGCACGCGGGCGGTGAAGCGCATAGCTTCATGGCGGGCGTACTGCATCCGCTCTTGGGGCTCGATCATCTCGTCGCGATCCTGGCGGTCGGCCTGCTGGCAGGGCACTACGGTGGAGCGATGCGCCTTTGGCTGCCGACCTGTTTTGTGACGGCGATGGCAGCAGGGGCGACATTCGGCGCGGGCAGCGCGGCTCAGCCGTTCACTGAGATCGGGCTTGCGTTATCTCTGATCGCGTTCGGACTGGCGCTGCATTCGAAGCGGTCACTGCGAGCGACGCCTCTCATCGTGTCGACCGCGGTGTTTGCACTCGTGCACGGTCTCGCGCACGGGACGGAGAGGGCCGGCGACGTTTCAACGCTGCCCTTCATCTTCGGGTTGATTCTGACCACCGCAACCTTGCATGCCATCGGTGTCGTGCTTGCGCGCCCGACCCTACTCAAATGGAGTGGTCGCGCGATTTCTCTTCTTGGGATCGTGGTGCTCGGCACGCTGCTCCAAAGCTAGGAGAGCGCGAGCATGGCGGCGGACCTGCGGCGAATGTTCTGCAGAATGACGGTACTGCCGTGTTTGGAGCGCTCGTAGTCGTAGTCGCTCAAGGCCGCTTCGAGCGCCGCCGTGCAGCCTGGACGATAGCGGTCGTGCAGCTCGATCAACAGATTGCTCACCGTGCTCAGCCAGCCGGCGTTGTGAGTCAACACTTCCAGCTCCGCGCCTTCGATGTCCATCTTGAGAATGTCGATGTGATCGATGCCATGCAGCTGCATCACATCGGCAATCGACACGGCCCGGAGGTCCGTGGGCTGCTCCGATTCGAGCACGCGAAAACTCCAGGTCGCGGCGTCGGGGTTCTCGATTCGCAGCCACGTGCTGCGGCTCCAGAGCCCGGCGCGAATCGCACGGACCTGTGGATAGGCGCTGACGTTCCTGCACAGGACGGCGAAGTTGGTCGCCTCCGGCTCGATCGCGATCACCACTGCGTCTCGAAAGCGCTCGGCGAAGAACACCGTGGCGAGGCCGATGTGAGCGCCCGCATCGATGATGACGGTCGGCGAATCGACATCAATGTCGTATTCGCGTTTCAGGAACACTTCATCGAACACGCTCTGGTCCGCCGTGCCCGGGCGAATGGCGATCGGATGGCGCGTATCGGCCTCGGCCGCCGAAATGAAACAAATGTCCGGGTGCAACAGCAGGGCGAAATAGCCGGTGAGCGCGCGCAGGATTCCGAATCGACCGCGGTACCAGCTCAGCCAGGACCACTGCGATGGGCTCACCAGTCTTCGAGCGATGCGCTTGAGCACGAGAACCATGGAGTTCGCGCCCTGACCACATTACTAACAGTAGACAGAATGCCAGCGGTCGATGACCCCACGGTGACACGCAGGGACAGTGCAACGCATTATATGAAGGCGTATTTCCTGCGGCACCTTAAGAATACGTAACTCGGGCGCGGAACGGTCGTTTGAGCCCGAGTCGCGGTAGGATGAGGCGGATTCAGAGGCGACCTGGGAGAGAGTGATGGCAGACTCAGTCGCATGGCAGCTTTCCGGTGATTATTTCGAGAATTGCAGTTGCAGCGTGGTGTGTCCGTGCCTGGTGTCGGCCGCCGCCCCATTGACGGCGCGACCGACCGAGGGATTTTGTAATGTCCCGCTGATCTTTCACATCGACCGGGGCCGCTACGGCGAGGTTGAGCTCGATGGACTCAATGTTCTGGTCATCCTCCACGCACCGGGCGTCATGGCGGACGGAGACTGGTCGCAGGCCACGTATATCGATGAGCGCGCCAGCGATGCGCAGACCGATGCTCTGACCGCGATCTTCACCGGCGCGGCCGGCGGTCCCATGGCGGCGTTCACGCCGCTGATCAGCAGGAACCTCGGGGTCACCAAGGTCCCCATCAGCTTTGCGATCACTGGCAAGACACGCTCGGCGGACATTCCAAACATTTTGCACATGTCGGTCGAGCCGCTGCCAACCATGCATCCGAGCGGGGAAATGTGGGTAAATCTCGGCCATCCGGTGAGTGCCGACCGGATGGCGATGGCCGTCGGGGCGCCCGGCAATACGTTCAACGATCAGGGCATGCATTGGGATAATTCCGGCAGGAACGGTCTCTACGCGCCCATTCGCTGGTCGAACGTTTCCTGAGCGCCGTCGCGAAACGCGACATGAGCGACGACGTCCTGGATGGGGTGCTGCGACGGGATCGGCGCGTCGTTGCGAGTGCCCTCGTCGGCATCGCCGTGCTGGCCTGGCTGTATCTGCTCTGGCTCGCCGCGGACATGGACATGGAGTCCATGGATATGAGCGGGTTTCGCATGGTGCCCGCCGGCGTGGGGATGATGACGCCGATCCTCGCGCCCTGGAGGGCAGTCGAGTTCGCCTTCGTGTTCCTGATGTGGGCGGTGATGATGATCGGCATGATGGCGCCTTCAGCCGCGCCGATGATTCTGATGTATGCCCGTGTGGCCCGGCAGAAGACGCTCGTGGGCCAGCCGTTCGCCGCGACCGGTTGGTTCGTCGCGGGTTATCTGCTGGCCTGGAGCGGCTTTTCTCTGGCGGCGACGCTGGTGCAATGGCTGTTGGAGCGGCAGGCGCTGCTGAATGCACGCATGGCAAGCACCAGTCTCGCGCTGGGAGCGGTCGTTCTGATTGCCGCGGGCCTCTACCAATGGACGCCGCTCAAGGATGCCTGCCTCGCCCAGTGTCAGTCGCCGTTTCGATTCCTGATGAGTCACGGCGGGTTTCGCAACAATCGTCGCGGCTGCATCCACCTCGGACTGCTCCATGGCATCTATTGTGTCGGCTGTTGCTGGATCCTGATGGCACTGCTGTTCGTGGTCGGCGTGATGAACGTGCTCTGGATTGCGCTGCTATCGCTGCTCGTTCTGCTGGAGAAGCTGACGCCGTGGGGTCGATGGGTGGCCCGCATCGCCGGCGTCGCATGTATCGCGGCGGGAGCCTGGATGGCGCTCGTGCCAGCCTGACATGTTGAGTGTCGCAGGGTCACGGGGCATCATCGAGTCGATGAATACTGTGATTCGCTGTGTCCTGGCTCAGGGCATGTTTCTGTTTGCCATCCTCGCGCACGCCGCGGCAGATCCCAGCGCTGCCATCGCCGATTGTCGCGCGAAGCATGCTGACAACCCACCCGAGCATATCGCCTGCCTGGAACGCGAGTTGCGTGCGGTGAGTGGCGCGCGTCCGGAAGTCGCGCCCCCCGGTCTCGGCGCCGAGCAGGTCAAGACGAAACGCCCGCAGGAAACGATCGAGGACGTGACCGTCAAGATCGAGAATGTCAGCTATGGATTCGATGGCATGGGACTGTTTCGCATGGCTGACGGTCAGGTCTGGAAGGCGACCGAGAGCACGCCGAACACGCAGCGCCTCGAGTCGGGCAAGAGCTACTCCGCCCGTATCGAGCGCGGCAAGCTCGGCGGCTACAGAATGTATGTCGAGGGCGCGTCGCGAATGATCAAGGTCATGCGTACGCATTAGGCCAGGGGCTTTCTGCCGGTCGAGCCACGATCAATCTGAATGCCGCATTCGTCAGGGCCGGCCGGATCGAGCCGGGCAGCGACGGCAAGCCCAAATCGTGGAGGGCCTGTTTCTGAAATTCCGGCGGCAGCAGTGGGGCCGGGCCTCGAGGCCGGCCCCACTGCAGAGGGCGTAGGAACTCGATTGCGTCGTTGGGCAGGTCGGCCCGTTCACAGTTACGGCCGAGTGCCGATTGCGCTCAGGCCACCGACCAATTCACTATCGGAGGCTAGGCAACGATCGAGAATCGAGAAACTGGACGATGAGCATGAGGAAAACGGGGGCGCTGGCCCTGGTGCTGGTGTCCCTGATCTGTTCGGGATGCGCGATGACCGGGGGCGCCGCGGGTGAAGAGGAACCGACGCTGATCGACGCGGGGCAGATCGCTCCGGCGGAGGTGGCGGCGTCGCTCGAGCTGGCGGAGCCCACCTCGAAAGGGGAGTCGAAGGAAGAAGAGGGCGAAGTCCCGCTCGCCGTTGCCGAGACGGCGCCGGCCCCCGAGCAGCCCGGCGAGAAGCCCGAGGAGGTCATCGTCCAGGGCCGCAATCTGAACCGTCATCAGGTGATCCACGATCTCGTGGCCGAAGCGCAGACCGTGCTTCGCGACGTCGAGCTCCAATACTTCTTCACCGGCAAGGGTAAGAATCAGGTGCTGCGCGGTCGCCCCGTCGCCTTTGCGCTGTGGAACGAAGCGAAGGAGGAGTGGTCCGTCGCGCACATCGAGCTGCCGCGGCCGCCGATCAAGTGGTCGCCTGGGCGCAAGCCCCTGCCTTTTCGATCGCTCACGCCCGGCATCCAGGCCAAGCACGTGAAAGGCACCGGTGCCGAACGGTTGATGTTCGCCTTCTCGCAGGACGGCGCTCCCCTGAAAGTCTACGGCCGCAAGTTCCCTGTGTTCGACAACAACCTGATCAAACGCAGGCAGTGGCGCGCTGTCGCCCAGACGGCGAAACCCATCGTGTATCTGCCATTCACCGAGGACACGTTCGACGCGGCGTTCGTCAACGGCGGCAAGGAGTTCCTCACCGCCACCGCACGCCAGGCGATCGAGGAGCTGCGTCACGCGCGCGTGCCGAGCGCGGCCTTTCCTGGAACGCTGCTCGCCGACTCCATTCCTCTGGAGGTCGTCACGACGCTCGCGGTCATCGAGCAGACCGACGACGCCGATTACGTGGCAAAGCAGACCGGTGCGTTCGATGAGGTCCTGAGTCAGTACGGACTGAAGCAGGAGGAGGCCTATCGATACAGCGTCTCCAGCGCGAATGCGCTCGGTCCCATGCAATTCACCAACCGCCGGGGCAACGGCACGTATTCGCTGGTGGTCAGGCGCTGCCCGGGGGCGAAGATCGACCCGGTCTTCGAACGAGGCGCGACCAATCTGCTGAACGCCATGAAAGCGGCTGTGTGCCTGCTGGATCTGGAACTGGCCGGCATGCGCTCGGACATTCGCCAGGCGTATCGAACCAACCCGGCCGTGCTCGGCATCTTCCCGGTCGCCGCGTACAACGGCGGCCCCCGCAATGTCACCAAGCTCTATCGCTCGCTGACTCGAATGAAGGTGCGGCTCGATGAACTGAGCCGCCCGGCAACCGTGCAGCTCGCCAGCACGTCAGTGGCCTGTCCCTGTGTCTGGAAAATCGTCGGCACGGAGGTTCATCCGGTGGCGATCCCGAGATACAACAACGAAAACCGCTGGTACATCGAAAAGTATCAGAGCATCGTCAGTTTGTTCGAGTGAGCAGGCGGCACGACGAACAGCGTCCGGGCTCGCGCCGGCGAGTCGATCACGACGATGTCAGTGGAGTGCTCGGTGTTCAATGGAACGCATGACGCTGAATCTCTCAATCGAGTGCTCATTCATGTGTTTCCCATCACAGCGCGAGCGCGCGTTTGAGATCGTCGTGCTCGAAAGCGCTGGCCATGCGATGGATCTCGGCCGATCGGGCGCCGCACGCCTTGGCGGTATCGCGCCAAGCCGCGGTCGCCGTTGCGACTTCCTTGATGATGGCACGTGCGCCTGGCAAGGTGAGTCCGAAGAGCTGCGAGGCGGATTCCAACAGGTCGAGCGAACAGGTGCCTTCATCGAGATCGATGTTGGTCGTCAACACCCGCGCTTTGAGATCGGTCGGCACGGGATTGAGGTCATAGGCCGGGGAGAGCGACCATCCTGCTTTCCCATCCCAGAGGAAGCCGTGATTGCGCAGATGGTCGTCGACATTCGAAATCAGCACGTTAAAGACGACACGTCGATACAGAGCATGGGCGTCCGTTCGTCCCCGCGCGCCATGCTGGACGAGTGCATCGACGATTTCCGGGTAGCTACCACGCTCCCCATCTTCCATGCTCATCATTGCCATCGCCGATAGAAAGGGAATGCGGATCGCGCCGCGACGATCGAAACGCCGCGATAACATGACCGCCTTACCGCCGACGTCGATCAGCCTGTGTTCAGGAGTAACGATGCCGGCCCGCCCAGCCAATGTCAGGGCGATCTCTTCCCAGGTCTCCATGCTGTAGTCGTCGGTCTCTTTCGGGAACTTTGCAATGGCAAGTCGGCCATGCTGATCGATGACCGATGCTTTCGGACGCGCACCGCCCAGGGAGGATCCGGGAGCGAAAATGAGTTGGAGATCTTCGTCGGTTTCCTCATCGCGGAGAATGCGCTCGGTGATCTGCAGCAGCCTGCCGAGTTCGATCAATGCGGGCACGCCAGCACGGGTCGGTGCCTGGAATGTTTCTTCGCCGAATCTCCGGAATCGAAGTGCGCCGAGTCGCGTCTCGTCGGCGACACCCAGCAGATAGTCACTTTCTGTGAGAGTGCGAACTGCGCGGCCTTCGCGTGCGGCGAGACGGCGCTCCGCTCGCTGCATGAGGCGGCGTCCCCAGGCCTCTGGTGCAGAATCGCCAATCGATCCGAAAGTTGCCCGACCGGCAGGCGGCGCGAAAGCGCCGCGAGTCAAGGCGAGAGCGGGCTCCAATGAGAACCGGTCCGGGGCCTCTAGCCAAGACTGGTCGTATTCGAACAGGATGGTCTCTGTGCCACGGACGCGATTGCTTCTCGCCAGCCCAACCGAGCATGTGCAGCCGTCGACATCGATATGCACCTCGATGTCTGTCATCGCGAGAGGTTCCGCGTCGAACGTTTGAGGTGAACGTGCTTGGGCAACTCAGCTTTGGCGAGAGCCTGGCCGAGCGGGTCGTTGACGATGTCCGCAACTTTGCTCAAGCCGTCGAGCAGGCCGAGCGCCTGAAGGACGCTGGCGTAGATGCCGATGCTGACGTTCGTGTCGCCAGCTTCGACCCGTTGCAATGTCGATCGCGATGTAAAGGCGCGCTCGGCTATGACCGCCATCGGCAGGCGCCGGCGTCGCCGGGCGTCGTGGATGTCGGCCCCGAGCTTTCGTAGCGCGCGCCGCGTGCTGGCAGGGGGCTGATGTGGGGTGGGCATTTGAAAGCTTCGTGCTACAGATTTGCTCAATATGTAGCATGAAGCTTACATTTTTCTAATTGCCAGGCAATCGACACACGGCGCCACCCCGCCTCATGCTCTGAAAAACGCGCGCGTAGTCAATGAGTTAGCCGCGCCGCATCGAGCGCCCCCATTTCTCGGGCAGCACCGTTCGCTTCAGCGGTCGACAAAGGGGCTCGGCGATCATGAGGATATCGGTCAACTCCGCCTCGACCTGGCCTCGATCGCGAGTCATGACAAGCAACACAGAGGTGACGAACTGGTAATGCCAGTATTGCTCCCGGTTGTTCGCAAGTTCCCAGTCGCAGGAAGAATTGCGTTGTTCCTGCGCTATCCGCGCGGGTACGCGTGCAGCGACTGCAGGAGCGTTTGATATTCCCCTTCACAGTCCGGTGTCACAGCTCGGAGAGCCCGTGGACGCTGCTACGTTGGTCGTCGTTTTTCTGCTCCTCAGCGCGACCTCCCTGGCCAGTTATCTATTCAGCCAGTGGAGCTCCATTCGCAACAGCAACAGAGGCATCGGCTGGGTTGCAACCAGCATAGGTATCACCCTGCTGCTGGCAGCGGCATCGATAGTCGTGCTTGCGGTGGGGTTGCTGCCCAAGCTGGGGCTGTTGCCAGGCATCGAGTCGGAGCCGATACGAACATCTGCGCAACCGGGCAGCGGAGCAGCAGAGGAGGTGCGCGATCGGGAAGAAACATCGGCGGCAACGAGCAGATCACGTGCACGGACAGAACGTGACGTCAGTCCTGCGTCGGGCCGATCCGATGCGCACGGCTACTCCGAGCATCGCGGTGGGATCGAGATGGCGTCGGCGCTGAGTTCGCAGCCCTCTCGAGCATCATTGGAGGCCAAGAGAGATGCGGCGACGTCCGATAGTGCCGGTCTCATATTCACGGCAGCGGATCCCTGGGCCGCTACAAACTGCGTTGTCGCCTTCAATCCCGATCCGGCAGATCTCACCCGGTGGAGAATAGAAAATGAGTGCGGTGGCCCGGTGGGCCTGGTGTTCGCGTCCTGCTCGACCAGTCCCTCGGAATGCAGTAGCCGCGCATCCGTGTCATGGGAGTATCGAACTGACGGGATGATTCTGCCGGGCAAGGCGCAGCGGTCTGTCACCGACGAGGAAGACACTCAGTACGGCAGTCAGATCCGCTATGTCGCCTGCATGCTCGCGGCGCCCCTGACGATCAAGTTGATCGGCCAGAACAGCGAGACCCGCTCATCGCCGGAATGGCTGGTGCAGTTTGACGAGGCTCGCAACAGCGACGAATGCCTGGCGCTCGTTCGGAAATGGACCGACGCGGGCCGCGGCTCGGGGCGGTCCATAGATGCGTTGCTCGGCGGGAATGCACCGGGCAAGGTCCACCCAGGCGCTACCACAGAGCCTTGATCCAGAAGTAGCGCGAGGTCTTCCCGAGAGGGCTTAAGCGGCGTTCCCGATATGATCGTACCGACCCTGGAGCTACGTTATGGACGTCGTCATAGCAAAGCCCGATCATGCAACCCCTTTCACTTGCTCCAGTCCATGCCAGGGTATTCGACGAGCAGGTCGCCGAAACCATCGCGCGCGAGACGGGCGCCTCAGTCGAGCTGGCATCGCGCATCTACGGAGAAGAGCTGCGAATTCTGGTGCGCGACGCGCGCATCACGCAATTCGTCAATGTGCTGGCGAGTCGGCGAGCACGCATGAAGTTGCAACAGTACCGCCATCAGCACCACGCCTGATACGTTGAAGGTGCGCTGGCTTTCGATCCGGTCAGCGAGCAGGCAGACGACATTTGACACCGAAGACTCGCTCGCAGTACGTTGTGTCCGGGCTCGGTGCAGCCTGCCGCTTGCGCTTCCCCTGGAAGTACGGTGAATGCGCTCAGATCGATCTCTGATCCCTGATCGAACGGCGAATGGATCAGCAATGCAAGCGCTGATCAATCATGTTCGTCTCGAACGGAGGATCAGTCATGTCTACCTGCAAAGACGCCAAAGCAATGGCGAAGTCTCTGCGCGTCTCGCTCGCTGCCAGAAGCGTTTTACTGTCGTATGGCGAGTGTCTCGAAGTCGTGGCGAAGCAGCTTGGCTTCGCTGACTGGAACACGCTCTCGGCGAAGCTCGCCAGGGAACCGAGGCAAGCCGCCCGCCGAACCCGCCAGCCATCTCCAATCGCCGCGCCGGAGCCATTGTCTTGTACGTTCTGCGGTAAATCCCAAGACGAAGTGCGAAGCCTCATTGAAGGCGCATGCGCCAACCGCGGAACATCACCGTGCGTTTTCATCTGCGATGAATGCGTTGCCTTCGGTGCGCAGATCAATGTCGATGCGCTCGGTAACGCCACGGAGTCTGCTCATGTCACGAGCGACTAGATAGGGCGGGTCCAAAGAAAATGGCGGAGCCCTTGCGAGCTCCGCCATCCCTGCTCGAGCAAAACCACCTGTGGATCCAGGGCATCCACGAGGCAACTGCATCGGAGCGTCCATCCATTGGACTCGGTCGCGCGCGTGACGAAAGCCTGCGCGCATTCTCCAGGGCCTCCTGGCCAGCAAGAGGTACCGACTAACGCCGATGAGCCTCGCTACCAACCAGCGCCTTTAGAGACGCGGCCGAGCCAACGTATGTATGTGCCACTTGGATCACCTCCTTCAGTTGCCGTGGGCTTCTCGACTGCGCGTGCCGCCCACCGAAGCCGCGCGCTCATTGTCGTTACTTTATAACGAGCGGAATGGCGGCGCGAGCGGGGATTTCAAGGCTTGCTACAGGTAGAACTCGAAAGGCGGCGGGTCTCTGGCGCCTCTACTGGCTCTGCGACTTCTTACACTCACAGGCACTGCAGCCCTTGTCGAATACGACGCGCCAGGTGCCGTCCGCTTCGCGACGCCAGACGGAGTTGAACGTTCCAACCCGTTTGCCTTTGGGATCGAACACCGGGCCGCTGCTGTAAGCAAGCGCGCCGGAGTCGAGAACCTCTACGTTCTCGGGTGTCCAGGAGAAGGGCGGATTCGGGCCATCGAAGTAGGCCTTCCACGCGGCCGCGACCGCCGCTTTACCGCGCGCTGCTTTCTCACCGTCGAAGAAGATGGCGTCCTGCGCGAGATGGCGTGTGAAGGCGTCGTGATCGCGGGCGGCCATGGTAGCGGCGAAGGCCTGCTCTGCCTCGCGCACTTGTTGAGTGAGTGTCGCCTGATCGGCGGCAGCCACACCGGCGAATGCGAGGAGGGCGATGAAGGAGGTGAGGAGCTTCTTGAGAGTCATGCGAGGTTCCTGGAGCGATGCGGGTGAACGATACCTGCAACGTCGTTGCGATCAAATAGACCGAAGTCGGTGTGCCATCGTCCGTCCAGGAAACAACCCCGACCTTCCCCGGGGGGAATTCGCGAGCGATCCGTGGCGGGGAGTCGGTGGACAACTGATCTGGATCAGGAAGCCGGGAGATCGACACTCCCGCCATGCTCCAGTCCGGGAAAAGCGCGTGCTCCGGCAAGCTGTCGCCGACCGCAACCCTGATCGAGCACGAAAAGGTGCTGCATGGGTTCAGTCTTACCAGCGCGACGGCTTCATTTTCACCGTCACCTGTGTGCCCAGGGCTTCGGCGTGTTCACCGAGCGCAAACTGATACTCGCCCGCCGGGATCTGCCACGAACCATCGAGCCAGTCGGCGAGCAGACGAGGATCGATCGTGAGCGAGACTTTGCGAGACCGACCCGGGGCGAGCTCGACGCGCTGGAAGCCGACCAGTCGTTGCTTGGCTTCACCACCGCGCGAGACCAGATAGAGCTGCGCCACGGTCGCCCCGGCACGGTCGCCGGTGTTTTTCACATCGAAGCTCGCGGTCACGCCGTTCGTCTTCAAGCCCGATGTCACAAAGCTCGTGTACGAGAGCCCAAAGCCGAATGGGAATAGCGCGACGTGGTGCCGGCGCGCGTTCCAGCGATAGCCGAGGTCCGAACCCTCGATGTCATAGTCGGCGGTGAGGCGGGCCTGCGGATCCGGGGCGCTGCCCATGAAGTTCGGCTCGAGACTGTCGAAGCCATCGAGTTGCGGGCGCGGCAGATCCCGCTCACTCGCCGGGAACGTGACGGGCAGTCGACCCGATGGATTCACCTCGCCAAACAACACGGCGGCAATCGCTTCAGCGCCACGCGCGCCGGGATACCAGGCCTGCACGACGGCGGCGGTGCGCTCCAGCCAGGGCATCAGAATGGGCCCACCGGTTTCCAGCACGACGATGGTGTTGGGGTTTGCTTCGGCCACGGCGCTGATCAAGGCGTCCTGCCCGTCGGGCAACGTCAGATCCGGCTGATCGAAGCCTTCGGCCGACCACTGTGTCGCGAACACGATGGCGACGTCGGCCTGCTTGGCCTGCATGACCGCTTCAGAAACATAGCGCCCATCGCGGAAGCGCACGTCGGCCTGCTTCGCGGACGCTTTGATTGCGGCGAGAGGCACCGATCGGTGGTAGGACTGAGTCAGGAAAGCGGCAAAGGGGCCGCTGCCGCCGAGCGGTATCGAGACCGCCGGTCCGCCTTCACCCTGCACCTGGCTGGAGCCCGCACCCGACATCACTCCGGCGTCGGCATAGCCACCGATCACGGCGATCCGCTGGGTGGCGGAGCGAAGCGGCAATACATTGCGCTGATTGCGAAGTAACACGATGCCTTGTTTCGCCACGGTCTCGGCGATGGCCGCATTGGCCTGCAGATCGATGGCGCCGCCGCGAGTGGCCGGATTGGAATCCAGACCATTTGCATAGATCGCCGTGAGCACGCGCTGATTCATGTCATCGACACGTTCGGCGTACGCCGGATCGCGCTTCATCGCTTCGGCAAGCGGCGCTGCGAAGAACACCTGCGGATCGAGTTGCGCACCCGACTGTTGATCCAGACCGTGCAGCGCCGCCTGAAGGTCCGCGACCGCGCCCCAATCGGACATCACAAAGCCCCGATACCCCCAGTCCCGTTTCAAGACCTTGTTGAGCAGCCAGTCGCTGCCGCAGGCCTGCTGGCCGTGCACGCGGTTGTAGGCGCACATGACCGAGCCGGGCTGGCCGAGCTCGATGGCGAGCTGAAAAGCGAGCAGGTCGCTTTCGCGGGCCGCGCCTTCACTGATTTTCACGTCCACGAACTTGCGGCCGGTCTCCTGGCCGTTGAGGGCGAAATGTTTGATCGTGGAAATGATGTTGTTCGACTGGATGCCCGCGATCGATGCGCCCGCCAACGTGCCGGCGAGCAACGGGTCTTCGCCGAAGTATTCGAAGTTGCGACCATTGCGCGGATCGCGCATCAGGTTGACGCCACCTGCGAGCAGCACGTTGAAGCCCTTGGCGCGCGCCTCCGAGCCGATCATGCGACCGCCTTCGCGCAGCAGCTCCGGATTCCACGTCGAGGCCATCGCGAGCCCCGAGGGCAGGGCAGTCGCGCCGTCCTTGCGCAGCCCGAACACGTAGGCCACGCCGAGACTTGCATCCGACTCCTTGAGCGCCGGCACGCCGAGTCGATCGATGCCAGATACATAACCGGCGCCTGCAATGGCATCGGCAGGAATCGGCGGCGGGTTGGGTCCAACCGGCAGCGGCATGATGCCGTGAGTAAGCACGGTCTTCTCTGCAGCGGTCATTTGCTTGACCGTGGCAGCGGCGCGTCGTGACGCCTCCGCCCAGCGCGCCTCGATCGAGGGGCCGTCGGCCTGCGTCGATGTCGCGGTCGACAGGCCGAGCGCGGCAATCAGTACCGGAAACGGCTTGAATTGCATGTGTGTTCTGCCCCTGAGCTGACCCGAAATGGATCGAGGAATATTTGTTCGTGCCTGCGTAACCGGCAGGGCCAAACGGGGAAGAGTGCCGGTGCGAGAACTTTGGGCCCCCGGGGTTGACTTCCAACGCCGCTCGCACGAATTTGCGCCGACCAACGAATGTTTGCTCGGGGGATCGATGCGTCATGCCGTGGTATCGCTGGCCTTGCTGTTCCTCATCCAACTGTGTCCGGCGGCCGCGCCGGCTGCCGAGGATCGACGGCCGAACATCATCGTCATTCTGCTCGATGACGTGGGTTACTCGGACATCGGCTCGTTCGGCTCGGAAATTCGTACGCCCGCGATCGACGCCATCGCAGCGAGTGGGCTGCGTTACAACCGGTTCGATACCAAAGCGGTGTGCTCACCGACGCGCGCGGCACTGATGACGGGGCGCAATCCGCAAACCGTGCGCATGGCCGATCTGCCAGCCACCAGACTCGACGCGAGCGATCTGACGCGCGATCGAGGTGAGTTGCCGCAGAACGCGCAGACCATCGCGCAAGTGTTACAGCGCGCGGGCTACGCGACGCGCGGCTACGGCAAGTGGCATCTCGCCCCTGAAAGCGAGGACGGCTCGCCTGGCAACAATGCGTCGTGGCCTCTGCAGCGCGGCTTCGATGAGTTCTATGGATTTTTTCTGGGCTGGACCGATCAATATCGTCCCAATCTCATCGACGGCAATCGGCGCATCGCCGCGCCGGAGACCGCCGGCTATCACTTCTCGACCGATATCACCGATCACGCGATTGCCGCGCTGACGCCCAGGCCGGGCCAGTCGCGACAGCCGATGTTCGTTTATCTTGCGTATGGCGCCGGGCACGCGCCCATCCAGGCGCCGAGGCAATACGCCGATGCGTACGCGGGGGTCTACGAGAAGGGCTGGGATGCGCTGCGTGAGGAGCGGCTCGCGCGTATGAAACAAATGGGCATCGTGCCGGCAACTACCGTACTGCCGCCGCGCAATCCGGGAGATCGTGCCTGGAGCGATCTGACCGACACCGAGAAAAAAGTCTTCGCCCGTTTCATGGCGGTCTACGCGGGATTCATCACGCACACCGACGAGCAGATCGGCCGCCTGGTCGCGCACCTGAAGAAGGCCGGACAATACGACAACACGCTCATCGTGTTCTTCTCCGACAATGGCGCGGCCTCCGAAGCGGGTCAGAAGGGATCTTTCGAACAGCTGTATCGACCCAATACGCTCAGCCCCGAGCAGATGCTGGCGCGTCTGGATGAGCTGGGCACGGTCAAGACACAGTCGGAATATCAGCGGCCCTGGGCGATGGCCGGCGTGACGCCGTTCCGGCGCTACAAACTCTGGCCGCATCTCGGTGGCGTGCGTACGCCGTTGATCGTGTCCTGGCCCGAGGTCATTCATGACGGTGGCGCGATTCGCAAGCAGTATGTGGATGTCGTCGACATCGCTCCGACGCTTGCGCAAGCGGCGGGCACGAGTTTTCCAACGTCGCTCGAGGGGCGCGCCGAGATTCCGGTCGCTGGCAAGTCGATTCAGGCCAGCTTCAAATCGGCCGATGCGCCAAGTGCGCGCTCAGTGCAGTATTTCGAGCTGCGTGGCAATCGCGCGATTACCTCGGGGCGGTGGCGTGCGCTAGCGGTCCATAAGCAGCTTGCGGACTTCGCGACCGACCGATGGGAACTGTATGACACCGAAGCCGATTTCTCGGAGACGACCGATCTCGCCGCTCGTCATCCCGAAAAACTCGAAGAGCTGAAAGCGCTGTGGTGGAGCGAGGCGCGCAAATACAGCACGCCGCCGCTCGCCGAAGCACCGGAGCGCTTTCGCGTGCGCGAGCGGTTCGATGACAGCGCCGATCGCGCACCGATGCCGCCCCATCTGGTGCCGCCGCCCGAACCCACCGCGACAAAGGGGACGAATTGATGCCCGCCTCGCGTCGGGAGTTCCTGAAGCGAGGAGCGCTGGGCGCGGCCGCGCTGGCGTCGAATATTTCTTTTGCCGACGATCGAGAGCGCGCGTTCCCCAATTTCCTGTGGCTGGTGAGCGAAGACAACAACCCGTTCATTCACGCGTACGGCGATCGGCTGGCCCACACCCCGAACATCGATGCGCTGGCGAGCCGGGGATTGTTGTATCGGAACGTCTATTCGAATGCACCGGTGTGCGCGCCATCGCGCTTCACCATACTCACGGGCCTGTATTCGGAGGCGTGCGCGCCTGCCAATCACATGCGCGCGGTCGCGAAGCTGCCCGCCATGCTGCGGACCTATCCAGAGTTGTTACGCTCGGCCGGGTATTACTGCACCAATAACGCCAAGACCGACTATAACTGCGATGCTGATCCCATCACGCTGTGGGATGTAAGCAGTCGTGATGCGCATTGGCGGCACCGTCCGGAAGGGCGACCGTTCATGGCGGTGTTCAATTTCGAGACCACGCACGAGTCGCAGGTGTTCAAGCCGACGCCAGGCCGAATCAAGCCCGAGGATGTGCGCATTCCCGCGTATCTGCCGGACACGCCGGGCCTGCGAGAGAACTACGCGAGCTACTACAACTTGATGGAGCGGATGGACGCGCAGGTCGGCGAGAAACTCGCCGAACTCGCTACAGCCGGGCATGCGGAGGACACCATTGTTTTCTACTACTCCGATAACGGCGGCGTATTGCCGAGGTCCAAGCGTTATTGTTACGAGGAGGGGCTGCGTTGTGCGCTGGTCGTGCATGTGCCGGCCAGGTGGGCACATCTCGCACCCGCCGCGCCAGGCACCGCGCTGGATGCGCCGGTGACCTTCGTCGATCTCGCGCCGACGTTACTTTCCCTCGCGGGGCTCGCCATTCCACCCACCATGCACGGGCGGGCGTTCCTCGGGCCAGCGGCGACTCAACCTCAGCACTATGCCTTTGGCATGCGCAATCGAATGGATGAGCGTTATGACTTCGTGCGCACCGTGACGGACGGTCGCTATCGCTACATCCGCAACTACTTGCCATTTCTGCCGGCGGTGCAGAATCAGGCCTTCGCGTGGCTGGCGCGCGGTTATCAGGACTGGGACGCGCTCGAACGCGCGGACGAGCTGACGCCGGTTCAGCGCAGAGCGTTCGTGGCACGCGCATACGAAGAGCTCTACGATCTGAGCGCGGATCCCGATGAGATCGACAATCGCATCGGCGATGTCGCACTGGCCGGTTGCATCGCGGCCCTGCGCGCGGCGCTCGATGCGCACATGATCCACATCAACGACAACGGTTTCATTCCCGAAGGCTCGGCGCTCGAAGGCTACGAGGCCAGTCGCGTCAAAGGCGCGTATCCGATTCGGCGCGTGATGCGCGTGGCACAGGCGGCTGCGCGTCGCGATCCCCGCAAGCTTGCGAGCCTGCGAAAAGCACTGGCAGATCGCGACGAAGTCGTTCGTTACTGGGCCGCCATGGGACTGCTCATGCTGGGAGAGACAGCGGCGCCTGCGGCGGGAGCACTCGATGCGACGATGCGTTCGGATCCTTCCAAGCAGGTGCGCATCGTCGCGGCGGAGGCGAGCGCCGTGCTGAGTGACAAGGAGGAGAGCGTCGCGGTGCTTGCGTCGCTGCTGGAGCCGACTGAAAGCATTCCGGTGCGACTGCAGGCAGTGAACGCACTGACTCGAATCGGTCCCGCCGCACGCGCCGCCTTGCCCGGCCTGCGCAGGATGACGGCGGGGGATGACAGAAATGAATATCTCAACAATGCCGCGACGTATCTGATCCAGACGCTCGAAGGCAGCTACGATCCGCGCCGGCCGATCTTCGATCTGGCGCGGCTGTTACGAGGCACGCGATGAACAGATCCACGAAGACCACCCTGCTGGGCGCGATGCTCGGCGTTACCGCCATGCTGAGCTTCAATGCGCACGCGGCGCAGCCTGCGCCACCGGCCAATGTCATTTTCATCCTGGTCGACGACCTGCGCTACGATGGCATGGGATTCCTGCAGCCGGGCCTGAAGACGCCGAATATCGACCAACTGGCGCGCGGTGGCAGTTACTTCCCGAACACCGTCGTCACCTCCGCGCTGTGCTCACCGAGTCGCGCCACCATCCTCACCGGGCAGACGGCGCGCAATCACACGATCGTGGACAACAACGACGCCTCCGAGGCGGGGCTGACTTTCTTTCCGAGCTATTTGCAGAAGGCCGGCTATCAAACCGCCTTCATGGGCAAATGGCACATGGGGCAGAGCTCGGATGCGCCGCGCCCGGGCTTCGACAAATGGATCAGCTTCAAGGGCCAGGGCTCGTACTATCCGACCACGGGTCTGTCGCCGGAGGCGGTGCAAGCCGGGCGCACGCACATGCTCAATGTCGACGGTCGGGAAGTGCCGCAGAAAGGGTATATCACCGACGAGCTGACCGACTATGCGCTGCAATGGCTCGACAAGGAGCGCGACCGGAGCAAACCGTTCTTCCTGTATCTGAGTCACAAGGCGGTGCATTCCGATCCGCTGCCGGCGCCGCGCCATGCGCATCAGTACGATGACGTCGAGTTCAAGATCCCGGCGAGCGCCGCCAACACGCCGGAGAACTACGCCGGCAAGCCGATGTGGGTCTACAACCAGCGCAACACCTGGCACGGCATCGATTTCTTCTACAACTCCGACATGAAGATGACGGAGTACCTGCGCTATTACTATTCGACGCTCTCGGCAGTGGACGACGGCGTCGGTCGGCTGCTCGGGTGGCTGAAGAAAAACCGGCTGGAGCAGGACACGCTGGTGGTGTTCACCGCCGACAACGGCTTTCTGATCGGCGAGCATGGCCTCATCGACAAGCGCAACGCCTATCAGCCCTCGGTGCGCGTGCCGATGATCATGTATCGACCGGGCACGGTGCCGGCCGGCGTCACCAACGAAGGGCGCATCCGCAATCTCGATTTCGCGCCGACGTTCCTCGACATCGCGGGTGTCGCGAGTCCGCCGCAGTTCGAGGGGCGCAGCGCCTGGCCGCTGATCAACGGCAGCGTGCCAGCGGCGCGCTGGCAGCCGCAGGACTTCGTCTACGAATACTATTGGGAATGGACGTTCCCCATGACGCCCGGCACGTTCGCGATCCAGCGCGGCGACCTCAAGTACATCCAGTACTACGGCATCTACGACACCGATGAACTGTACGATGTCGGCAAGGATCCGGAGGAGATGCGCAACCTGATCAACGATCCGGCGTACCTGGACGCCAGGATCGAACTGCGCAAGGCGCTGTACGAGCAACTGGCCGACCGCAATGGCCGTCACGCCATCCCCTACACGCAGCGTCTGTCGATCGGCAGCGTTCGTCGCAATAGGGAAGGCACCGGTGCCGCGCCGTATCCGGAGGCATGGCGAGTGGAGCCCAATCGACTCGATCGGCTCGATGACGTTCTGCCCGACAGCCGCGCCAAGCAGTCGGCGCATGATCGGGGCCAGCCCTTCATGCCGCTGCCTGTCGTCGGGCGGGGCACGAACGCGGTGGACGCCGCACCGAAACGCTGACAAGTCGAGCGCCGGGGCCCAAAATTCGCGATTTCCGCTCTACAGTAGGCAAGGGCGGGACACTATGGGCAACGGCACCTTACTAATGACCTGGCGGACGCGCTGGAATCGCAACTTGTTGCGGTTCCTGGGCAGCCGCGCCCGCAAACAGGACGTCGAGGACCTGGCCCAGGAAACCTACCTGCGGCTGTTGCGGGCCCGGGATCTGGATGACGTGCACAACCCCGAGGCCTATCTGATCAGCGTCGCGAGCCATGTGATCTCGGAATGGAAACAGCGGCAGCAGCCCTTCGACAGCGCGAGCTTCGATGAAACGAGCCTGGCCGCCGAACGGATCGATCTGGAAGCGGAGGCGGACGCGCGCACCTCGCAGCGTCGTATCGACGAGGCACTGGCCGGCGTCGCGCCGATGATGCACGCTGTCTTGTTACTGCGACTTCGCGATGACCGCAGCTGCAAGGATATCGCGCGTGACCTCGGCCTCAGCGAGCGGCAGGTGAAGCGGCAGCTGGCGCACGGTTACGAAATCCTTCGTCGGGCGCTACAGGACGTGCCGTCATGAAGCGCCTGCCCTCCGCGGATGCGATCGAAGCGGCCACGATGCCGGAGCAGGCAGCACACTGGTGGATCGTGCTGCATGAAGAGGCCTGCACGAAAGAGGATCGCGACGCTTTCTCCGCCTGGGTGCGTCGCTCGCCCGAGCGCGTCGAAGCCTATCTGCGCGTGAACATGCTGATGGGCACGCTGCAATCGAAACAGCGCACGTGGTCGGACATACCGGCCGATGAGTTGATCCGCAGGGCGCGTGCGTCTTCGGCAGAGATCATTCCCTTGCCGCGTGCTGTGCCGGTGGCGCCTGCGCCTGCACCGAATCGCCTCGTAGGTACCCGCATGTTCACGTACGCCAGCATGGCGGCGATCGGCTGCGTTCTCGTCGTGGCCTGGCTGCTGTGGTTGCCCGAACGCTTCCGGACCGACATCGGCGAGCAGCGTTCGGTGCTGTTGGACGATGGCTCGCTGATCACGTTGAATACCGCCTCGGAGATCGAAGTGAAATATACCGATGGGCGCCGCTTCGTTCGTCTGGCGCGCGGCGAGGCTCTGTTCGAGGTGGCCCACGACCCGCAGCGGCCCTTCGATGTCGACACCGGCAAGGCCGTGGTGCGTGCGGTCGGCACACGATTCAACATCGACCGGCGCGCCGATCACACGACGGTGTCGGTCGTGCAAGGCAAGGTGCAGGTCATGACCGAGCAGCCGCCGCAGGGCGATCGAGCGCCAGGTCGTGCCGCCGCCGCGCCGGCCGCACCGCCGATGGAAGTCCTGATCGAAGCGCAGCGGCTGGTGGTCACGGAGGCCGGCATGAGCGAACCTGAGCACATTGCGGATATCGCGCCGGTGACTGCGTGGACCCAGCGTCAGCTGGTATTCGAGAGTCGCAGCTTGGGCGAGGTCGCCGAGGAGTTCAATCGTTACAATCGCCAGCACATCCTGATCGAGTCGCCGCGCCTGCGCGCGCAATCGGTCACTGGCGTGTTTCAAGCCAACGACTCGGCGTCGTTTCTGATATTCATCAGCAACATTCCGGGCGTGCGGGTAACGACCAACGCGGCGGGACATCACGTGGTGTCGCTGGCCGACGCGGGGGAGGGGCCCAAAGTTTTACGGTAGCGCTCTACGGGTTGGAGAGCGCAACAGTCGGGTTCACCGGACACGACAGGCGACGACGAAGAATGATCGATAACAGACGGTAGGGGGATATGCCGCGACAGACCAGTTTCACGGTCGGTGCGGTGGCTTGCGTGGCTGCCTGGCTGCAGCCCGTGGCGACAGCCGCGACGAACGATGCCACCAGTCGCGAGCACGACCTGCAGATCGAGCGCCAGCCGCTGGCGCGCGCGCTGCAGGCATTCGCCAAACAGTCCGGTATCCAGATCATTTTCTTTTCGGATGTCGCCGACGGCCGCGAGGCATCGCCTCTGGTCGGGCGGTTCACGATCGCGGCAGCGCTCGAGCAGATGCTCATCGATTCGCAGCTCACGTTCCGCCAGATCAGTGCCAACACCATCGAGATCTGTCTGCGGAGCTCGCCGCTGTGCTCGGGAGCTCAACCCAATCCGGAGACAGAAATGAAACAGCATTCGAGCGTGTACCTGGCGGGGAACGGTCGCAGGTTACGGCGCATGAGGACGCTCTCGAGCGCGCTCATGTCCGCGGCGGCGATGACGGCGGCGGCACAAGACAAGCCGGCTCTGGAAGAAGTTGTGGTCACGGCGCAGAAGCGCGAGGAGCGTCTTCAGGACGTGCCGGTGGCGGTTACCGCGTTGTCCGGCGAGCAGCTCGCAAGCGCCGGCGTCAACGACACCGCGAGTCTGACCAACATGACGCCATCGCTCACGTTTACCGAAGGCGCGCATCCGGCCAATAAAAACTTTCGTATTCGTGGTATCGGCACGGCCGTGTTCGGCCAGGGCCTGGAGCCCTCGGTCTCGGTGGTCGTCGATGGCATCGTGCTCGCGCGCGCTGCGCAGGGCTTCTCCGATCTCGCCGACATCGAGCGCGTGGAGGTGCTGCGTGGGCCGCAGGGCACGCTGTTCGGCAAGAACTCGATCGGTGGCGTGGTGAACGTCGTCACCAAGCGGCCGTCCAGCTCGTTCGAAGCAAACATGGACGTGACGGTGGCCGAGGATGATGAATACCGCGTGCGAGGCTCGGTTTCCGGGCCGCTCAGCGACACCGTGGGCGCGAGGCTCACCGGTTACTACAACGACGTGGGCGGCCACATTCGCAATATCACCGTGGGCCGCGACGTGAACGGCCACGAGGATCTGGGCTTTCGCGGCAAGCTGGAATGGGATCCGACCGACCGGCTGAATCTGCTGTTCATGGCGGACTATCGCGAGAACGAAACCACGTGCTGCTCCAGCCAGATCATCGCGGTGGAGAATCCGCTGCTCGCGCAACTGATGTTGCCGACGGTCGCAAGCTTCAACAACCGGCTCGAAACCGACAATCGCATCGCCACCTCCAGCACCGACCAGACCACGCTGTCGCTCGAAGCGAACTATGAGCTGGACGCAGTCACGCTCACGTCGTTGAGCGCCTACCAGGATTTTTTCGTCGAGAACGATCAGCCGGTCGACCGTATCAATACGCCGGTGCCGCTGTATCTGCCGGTGACCAACGGCTGGTTCGACATCAACGACGGCAGCATCGACATTCAGCAGTTCACGCAGGAGTTCCGGCTCACTTCGCCCGGCCACCAGCGCTTCAACTACGTGGCAGGCCTGTATTTCCTGGACCTGAATCTGGATCGCAGGTTCGAGCGCCGGGTCGGCAATTGCGCGCCGGGCGGCGAGCCGGCGGCATTCGGCCAGCCATGCAACGTCTCTTTGTATCGTTCGCAAGCCGGCTTCCTCGCGAACACGACGACGCGCAACGTCGCGCTGTTCGGTCAGGCGGATTTCAACATCGTGGGCAATCTATCCGCGCTCGCCGGCGCGCGCGTCCAGTATGAAGAGATCACCTATGACGGGCGGCGCACGGCGGAGCGCGTGGTCGCAGGCGATCTACCGTTGCCGGGGTTCACGCCGTCAGCGGGCACCGGCAAGTCCGACGACACGGCGATCACCGGCAAGCTCGGTTTGAAATATGAATTCAGCGACGCCGCGCAGGCCTATGTGACCTGGTCCACCGGCTACAAGGGCGCCGGCTACGAAGTGGAGTTCGCGACGATTTTCGAGAACCAGGAGCCCATCAAGCCCGAGGAAGCCACGTCATGGGAGCTGGGCTTCAAGTCGCAGCTGTTCGACGGCCTGCTCTCGCTCAACACTGCGTTGTTTCATGCCGAATATGAAGACCTGCAGGTGCAGGCCAATCGCGGCAATCCGGACCTCGGCATCGTGAGATTCGCGACCACCAATGCCGGCAGCTCGACCACGCAGGGCGTGGAAGTGGAGTTTGCGTTCCGTCCTCTCGGCGGCCTGTCTCTGAGCGGCGGAGTGACGTATCTCGACAGCAGCGTCGATATCGACGGACTGAACTGCCCGCTGTCCGCACAGGCGGCGGCCCCGGTCATCACCGGCTCGCGGCCGATCAATGTTTGCTATCGTCCGGCGACGGGCGCGAATCCGATTCAAAACGTCCGCGGCGGCGACTTGCCAAGCTCACCGCAGTGGCGCGGCAATCTCACGGCGCGCTATGACTTCGATGTGCCTGGCACGAGTTGGACCAGCTTCGTGCAGCTGGCGGGCAATGCGCAGTCGAAGATGAACTTCGTCATCGAGCAGGATCCGCTCACGGTGCACGACAGCTACACCATCGTCGATGCCAGCATTGGTCTGCGCGATCCGAGTGAGCGTTACCGCGTTACGTTTTTCGTCAAGAACCTGTTCGACGAGCATTACGTCACGTCGATGGGACGCATGGCGACGCTCACCACGGCGCTGGTCACGCCCAACAATCTGCAGGCGACGGTTCCCAAGGAAGCGAACCGCTACTTCGGTGCGACTTTCGGTGTGTCGTTCTGACGACGTGAACCGGGCCGGCGCACGCACTTCTGGCATGCGCCGGTTGCCCGGCGGCGACTTCGTCATGGGCTCGGATCGGTTCTATGCCGAGGAGCGACCGCGTCGCTGCAGGCGGGTCGAGGGTTTTTGGATCGACGAGACGCCGGTGACCAATCGCGAGTTCGCGGTATTCGTGGCCGCGACTGGCTATCGCACGGTCGCGCAGACACCGCCCGATCCCGCTGACTATCCCGGCCTGCCTGCGTCAATGGCGCGGGCCGGTTCATTCGTGTTCCAGCGTCCGCGAGGCGCCCTGGACCTCGATGATTTCGGACAGTGGTGGCCTTTTGTTCTGGGTGCGAGCTGGTTGCAGCCGCTGGGCGAGGGCAGCTCCATCGCGGCACTGGAAGATCACCCGGTCGTGCACATCGCCTACGCGGATGCGCAAGCCTACGCAGCGTGGGCCGGCAAGTCGCTGCCGACCGAGGCCGAATGGGAATATGCAGCGCGTGGCGGGCTCGAGACGGAATTTGCGTGGGGCGATGAGCTGGCGCCCGAGGGGCGCATGCTGGCGAACTATTGGCAGGGGGAGTTTCCACATGAGAATCGCATGCTGGATGGTTGGGAACGGACCTCGCCGGTGCGCAGCTTCCCCGCCAATGCCTTCGGGCTGTACGACATGATCGGCAACGTCTGGGAATGGACGTGCGATTGGCATGCGCCGCCGGTCACCGAAAAGAAACGTTCAGGAAGCTGCTGTGTCCGGCAGCGCGACGATTCAACGCCGGCCGTGCCGGGCATCGGCTTCAAAGTATTGAAGGGCGGCTCGCATTTGTGCGCAGCCAACTACTGTCAGCGCTATCGACCGGCGGCGCGCTACCCGCACCCGATCGACACCTCGACGAGTCACATCGGATTTCGTTGCATCCTGCGGGATGGCGATCGAACCTGATGCGTCGTGATCAAACCGCCGGCAGGTCGATCCGCACCCTGTGCCCGCCATCGCCTCGCTTGCTCTCGATGTGGCCGGAGAGTTCGGCTGCGAGCCGCTCGATCGTATTGGTCATGAAGGACACCTCCGGAGGCTGCATGCGCGTGTCGGTGATATCCAATTGCACGCGGCCGTCGCGGGTTTGTCCGCCGATCCGAATCTCACCGCCGCCGGCGAGAGCATCGATGCTGTCGGTCAGCAGGGCGAGTGCGATCAGGCGCAGTCGTGCGACCACCGTCGTGGTCTTCAGATCGTCCGAGAAGTCGTGGCGGATGCGAATGCTGTTACGAGCCGCGTCGTTGGTCAGAAAGCGGGCCAGCTCGATCAGGAGTTCGCGGCCCGAAACGGCCGAGGGTGGCTGCGCCTCCGGGGCGAGGCTCTCCATCACGCGTTCCAGTCCGCGCTCGTGATTGGTGATGGCCTGCTGAACGAAGGTGGTCAGCTGTTCGAGCGGAACGTGAAGGGGCTTGCCGGTCAGCGTCGTGCGCGCCGCCCGGGTCAGCGCATCGACACCGCCAAAGATGCCTTGCAGGCCGTTGCGGAGGTCATGCGCATAGGCACGACGACAGCGACGATTGAGGTACGCACGCAGCGCGTCCTCCAGCAAAGAGAGATCGTTCACGTGTAAGGTCTGTGCCGACAGTAGCAGGGGCGTGACTCAGGTGTCGGACTTTACGACTGTTTCGGCATTCAGTCGCTGCGCTTTTTCCAGAATCCCTTCCAAGGTAGGTAAACCGATGGGCTTGCGGAAGTGCAGGTCGAAGCCGGCGTCGGTGGCGCGCTGGCGGTCCTCGCTCTGACCCCAACCGCTGACGGCGACCAGGAACAATTGCGCGCCCCAAGGTTCGCCGCGAATTCGCCGCGCGACTTCGTAGCCATCCAGGAGGGGCATGCCGATGTCGAGCAGCGCCACGTCGGGACGCCAGGCGGTCACGGCCTGCAATGTCTCCTGTCCGTCGGAGGCCTTGCGCACTTCATGGCCGCAGACCTCGAGCAGCAGCGCGAGGCTTTCCAACGCATCGGCATTGTCGTCCGCGACCAGCACTCGCAGGGCCTGCATCTGAGCTTGAGCCGGCGGCGCCTCGCCGAGGGTGGCGATCGGGGCGAGGGTGTCGGACAACGGCAGACGCACCGTGAATTCACTGCCGCGATTGGGACCGGGGCTGGTGGCGCTGACCGCGCCACCATGGAGCTCGACGAGCTGACGAACCAGGGCGAGGCCGATGCCCAGACCGCTGGGCAAGTGTCCCTCATCCTCGTGCACGCGCGAGAACAGATTGAACAGCTTGGGCAGCGCCTCGGAGGTGAGGCCGATGCCTGAGTCTTTCACGGCGAACACCGCGTGCCCGCCGTCGACGCTGGCACGAAGCAGGATGGTGCCGCTCGCCTGCATATATTTGGCGGCGTTGTTCAGCAGATTGCTCAGGATCTGGACCAGGCGCGTCGGGTCGCCCTGGACGGTCGCGGTCTCGGCCAGGCATTCGATCTGCAGTTCATGATGATGCGCGGAGATGATGGGCTGCGCCGCTTCCACCGAGCGATCCAGGATGGTGCGCAAGGAGAGCAGCTCCTTGTTGAGCTTGATCGTGCCACGAGAGATCCGCGACACATCCAGCAGGTCATCGACCAGCCGGCTCAGATGCGTCGTCTGGCGATCGATCACCTCGCGGGCCCAGCGCAACTGGGTATGTTCCAGCGGCATCAGCGACATCACATCGACCGCCGCCCGGATCGGGGCGAGGGGATTTCTCAGCTCGTGCGCCAGGATGGCGATGAACTCGTCCTTGTGACGGTCGGCATCGCGCAAGGCGGCGTTGGCTTGTTCCAGGTTGTGATTGGCGCGCTCCAGCTCCCGAGCTTTCTCGGCCTGCAACGTGGCGTTGGCCTCGGCGAGGCTGCGGTTCAGGCGCTGCAGTTCCCGGCGCTGCATGTACAGCTCGACCAGCACCGAGACCTTGCTGCGCAGGATCTCGGGCACGATCGGGATCGAGACATAATCGACCGCGCCGAGCCGATAGCCTTTCAAGGCATCGAACTCCGAGTCGTGCACGCCGGTGACGAAGATGATGGGGATGCTCTCGAAGCGCGGGTGATCGTGGATCATGGCCGCGGTTTCGAAGCCGTCCATGCCCGGCATGCTCACGTCCAGCAGGATGACGGCGAAGTCGTCATCGAGCAGCCGCTGCAGGGCCTCCTCGCCGGAACGGGCGCTGATCAGGTTCTGACCCAGGTCGGCCAGCACCGATTCATACGAGAGCAACCGGCTCGGCTGGTCGTCGACCAGCAGGATGTTGACTCGTTCGTTGAAGGGGATGCCGTTCACATTAGTTCGCCCGGTGGCGGGTTTATCGCCTACGGCTGCAGCCACATTCTTACCAGAGACAATAGCTGTGCTGTATCGACGGGTTTCGCAACATAGTCGGATGCCCCCGCTTCCAGGCATTTTTCCCGGTCGCCCTTCATGGCCTTGGCGGTCAAAGCGATGATGGGCAGCAGCCGGAATTTGGTGTTCTCGCGGATCCGCCGCATGGTCTCATAGCCGTCCATCTCGGGCATCATGACGTCCATCAGGACCAGCGACAGGTCGTCGGTGGATTCCACCAGTTTGATCGCGTCCATGCCATTGCTGGCGTTGATCACCTGCATGCCGCGCCGTTCCAGCACGCTGTTCAGCGCGAAGATGTTACGCACGTCATCGTCCACCACCAGCACCTTGCGCCCGTGCAACGGCTCATCGCCCTCGTGCAGGGCTTCGATCATCTTTTGCTTGGCCGGCGGCAGGTTGGTGACCACCCGATGCAGGAACAGCGCGGTCTCATCGAGCAGCCGCTCCGGGGAGCGCACGCCCTTCAACACGATGCTCTTGGCCTTGGTGCGCAGCTCCTGTTCCTCGGCCTGCGACAGGTCGCGGCCGGTGAACACGACGATCGGGGTTTCTCGCAGTTTCGCGTCGGTCTGAATCTCGGCCAGCAGCTCGAAGCCGGAAACATCGGGCAGGCGCAGGTCGAGCACCACGCAGTCGAATTGCTTGGTGCGCATCGCCTGCAGCGCCTGCTCACCGCTGTCGACCGCCGTGATGGTCACATCGTCGAAGCCGATGAGCTCGGCGATACTGAGCTGTTCGGCCGGATCGTCTTCGACCACCAGCAGCTCACGAACGTTGGCGGCCGCGAAGTTACGAATCCGTTGCAGCGCTGCCGCGAGCTCATCCGTGGTGGCGGGCTTGTTCATGAAGGCATACGCGCCGCGCTCCAGGCTGTACTGACGCTCCTCCTCGACGGTCAGGATCTGTACCGGGATGTGGCGGGTGCCCGGGCTTTGTTTCAGCTGATTGAGCACCGTCCAGCCCAGCATGTCGGGCAGGAACACATCGAGCGAGATCGCCGTCGGATGATATTTGCGCGCCAGGGCGAGGCCGTCGGCGCCGGTCTTCGCGACGATGACCTTGAAGCCATTGTCACGTGCCAGGTTGAGCAGCACCTTGCCGTAGTGAGGATCGTCCTCGATGATCAGCAGCACCCGATCGTTCGATTCCAGATCGTTGCGATCGTCGACCAGCTCCTCGGCCCGCAGCGGCAGGGGCAGCGGCTGGAACGGAGTATTTGGGGTCGAGCTGCTGCCGGGCAGGGCCTTCGCCTGCCGATAGGCGGAGCCCACGAACGTCAGCGGCAGATACAACGTGAAGGTGCTGCCCTGGCCCGGTGCGCTGACCAGTCGCAGCTCGCCGCCGAGCAGGTGCGCCAGCTCGCGGCTGATCGCAAGACCCAGGCCCGTGCCGCCGTACTTGCGCGAGGTACCGGCGTCGGCCTGTTGGAACGCCTCGAAAATGATTCGTTGTTTCTCGGGCGCGATACCGATGCCGGTATCGGTGACCGAGAACGCGACGACCGTTTGTACCTGGCTGAGCACGGGATGATCGGGATTCCAGCCCGACTGCGCCGTGCGCACGCGCAGGGTCACGCTGCCTTGAGCGGTGAACTTGAACGCGTTCGACAGCAGGTTCTTCAACACCTGCAAGAGTCGCTTCGGATCGGTCGAGATCTGCCGGCCCAGCGCCGGATCGAAATCCGCCGTGAACTGCAGAGCGCGCGCTTCGGCCTCGTGACGGAAGTTGCGCTCGACGGTCTCGCGCAGGTGCGAGAACAACAGATCCTCGGACTCCACCGTCACCGTGCCGGACTCGATCTTCGACAAGTCCAGAATGTCGCTGATCAGATTCAACAGGTCGGTGCCGGCGCCGTGAATGGTCTTCGCGAACTCGATCTGTCGCGGCGACAGGTTCTGATCGGCGTTCTCGGCCAGCTGCTGACCCAGGATCAGAATGCTGTTGAGCGGCGTGCGCAGCTCATGCGACATGTTCGCGAGGAACTCGGACTTGTAACGCGACGTGAGCGCCAGCTCGGTCGCCTTTTCCTCGAGCGCGCGACGGGCCAGCTCGATTTCCTCGTTCTTGCGCTCCACCTCGGCGTTCTGCTCGGCGAGCAGTTGCGCCTTGTTGGCCAGCTCCTCGTTGGTCTGTTGCAGCTCTTTCTGCTGAGTCTGCAATTCGCCGGCGAGCTCTTGCGATTGTTTGAGCAGGCCCTCGGTACGCATCGTCGCTTCGATGGTGTTGAGCACCACGCCGACGGAGCCGGCGAGCTGCTCGAGGAACGCGAGCTGCGAGGCGGTGTACTCGTGCAGCGAGGCGAGCTCGATGACGGCCTTCGCCTGGCCTTCGTACAGAATGGGCAGGGCGATGATGTTGCGGGCACGCGCGGTGAGCAGGCCGCTGCGCACGTGGATGGAATCGATCGGGACGTTCTCGAGCAGGATGCGTCGGCCGTCGGCGGCACACTGACCCACCAAGCCTTCGCGCAGGGCGTACTGGCGTCGCTCGCCGCGATTCGCGTCGGCGTAGGTCGCGAACTCCTTCAGCACCTTCTCGTCGTTGTCGATCTCGGCGATGTACAGAATGGCCTGCTGCGCGCCGACCAGCGGCGCGAGCTCCGCCAGCAGAATCTCGCCCATGGTCACGAGGTCGCGTTGACCTTGCATCATGCGGCTGAACTTCGCGAGGTTGGTCTTGAGCCAGTCCTGTTCGGTGTTGCGCTCGGTGGTGCCGCGCAGGTTGCCGATCATGGCGTTGATGTTGTCCTTGAGCTCGGACACTTCGCCACGCGCGTCGACCTGAATGGAGCGGGTGAGGTCGCCCTTGGTCACCGCGGTCGCGACTTCGGCGATGGCGCGCACCTGGGTGGTGAGATTGGCGGCGAGCAGGTTCACGTTCGCCGTGAGGTCTCGCCAGGTACCCGCGGCGCCCGGCACGTTCGCCTGACCGCCAAGCCGGCCTTCGACGCCCACTTCACGCGCCACGCTCGTCACCTGATCGGCGAAGGTCGCAAGCGTGGTCGTCATGCTGTTGATGGTTTCGGCGAGCGCCGCGACTTCACCCTTGGATTCCACGGTGAGCCGCTGACGCAGATCGCCGTTCGCCACGGCCGTCACCACCTTCACGATGCCGCGCACCTGGTTGGTGAGGTTGTTCGCCATCGTGTTGACGTTGTCGGTGAGGTCCTTCCAGGTGCCGGCCACGCCCGGCACGCCGGCCTGACCGCCGAGCTTGCCTTCGGTGCCCACCTCACGCGCCACGCGCGTCACTTCGGCGGAGAAGGAGTTCAGCTGGTCGACCATCGTGTTGATGGTTTCTTTCAGCTGCAGGATTTCACCTTTCACGTCGACCGTGATCTTGCGAGACAAGTCGCCTCGCGCCACGGCGGTCGTCACTTCGGCAATGTTTCTCACCTGGCCGGTCAGGTTGGAGGCCATGGAATTCACATTGTCCGTGAGATCTTTCCACGTGCCCGCGACGCCCGGCACGATGGCCTGACCGCCGAGCTTGCCTTCGGTGCCGACTTCTCGCGCCACGCGCGTCACTTCGGCGGCGAAGCCGTTCAACTGGTCGACCATCGTGTTGATGGTCTCTTTCAGCTGCAGGATTTCGCCGCGCACGTCGACCGTGATCTTGCGCGACAAGTCGCCACGCGCGATGGCGGTTGCGACCTCGGCGATGTTTCTCACCTGGCCGGTGAGGTTCGAGGCCATCGAGTTCACGTTATCGGTGAGGTCCTTCCACACGCCCGACACGTCTTTCACTTCGGCCTGACCGCCGAGCTTGCCTTCGGTACCGACCTCGCGCGCCACGCGCGTCACTTCGGCGGCGAAGCCGTTCAGCTGATCCACCATCGTGTTGATGGTTTCCTTCAGCTGCAGAATTTCGCCTTTCACGTCGGCGGTGATCTTGCGCGACAAGTCGCCGTTCGCGATGGCGGTCGCGACTTCCGCGATGTTACGCACCTGACCGGTCAGGTTGCCGGCCATGGAATTCACGTTGTCGGTGAGGTCCTTCCACACACCGCTGATGCCTTTCACCTCAGCCTGACCGCCGAGCTTGCCTTCGGTGCCCACCTCGCGGGCCACGCGCGTCACTTCGGCGGAGAAGCCGTTCAGCTGGTCGACCATCGTGTTGATGGTTTCCTTCAGCTGCAGAATTTCACCTTTCACGTCCACGGTGATCTTGCGTGACAAGTCGCCTCGCGCCACGGCCGTGGTCACCTCGGCGATGTTTCTCACCTGGCCGGTGAGATTTTCGGCCATGGAGTTCACCGAGTCGGTGAGATCCTTCCAGGTACCGCCCGCGCCGGTCACGTTCGCCTGACCGCCGAGCTTGCCTTCGGAGCCCACTTCGCGCGCCACGCGCGTCACTTCCGAGGCGAAGGAGCGCAGCTGGTCCACCATCGTGTTGATGGTTTCCTTCAGCTGCAGGATTTCGCCGCGCACGTCCACCGTGATCTTGCGCGACAAGTCGCCGCTTGCGATGGCGGTCGCCACGTCGGCGATGTTTCGGACCTGGCCGGTGAGGTTGGAGGCCATCGCGTTGACGTTATCGGTGAGGTCCTTCCACACGCCCGACACGTCTTTCACTTCGGCCTGACCGCCGAGCTTGCCTTCGGTACCCACTTCGCGCGCCACGCGCGTCACTTCGGCCGCGAAGCCGTTCAACTGGTCCACCATCGTGTTGATGGTTTCTTTCAGCTGCAGGATTTCGCCTTTCACGTCGACCGTGATTTTGCGAGACAAGTCGCCTCGCGCCACGGCGGTGGTCACTTCGGCGATGTTACGAACCTGACCGGTCAAGTTGGTGGCCATGGCATTGACCGAGTCGGTCAAGTCTTTCCACGTGCCCGCGACGCCCGGCACGAGCGCCTGGCCGCCGAGTTTGCCTTCGGAACCCACCTCGCGAGCCACGCGCGTCACTTCCGAGGCGAAGGAGCGCAGCTGATCCACCATCGTGTTGATGGCTTCCTTCAGCTGCAGAATTTCACCGCGCACGTCCACCGTGATCTTGCGCGACAAGTCGCCGTTCGCGACCGCGATGGTCACTTCGGAAATGTTTCGGACCTGACCGGTCAGGTTACCGGCCATGGAGTTCACGTTGTCGGTGAGATCCTTCCACACGCCGCTGATGCCGGGCACGATGGCCTGGCCACCGAGCTTGCCTTCGGTACCCACTTCGCGCGCCACGCGCGTCACTTCGGCGGCGAAGCCGTTCAGCTGGTCCACCATCGTATTGATGGTTTCCTTGAGCTCAAGAATCTCGCCTTTCACGTCCACGGTGATCTTGCGGGACAAGTCACCGCGAGCCACGGCGGTGGTCACTTCGGCGATGTTACGAACCTGACCGGTCAGGTTCTTGGCCATCGCGTTGACCGAGTCGGTCAAGTCTTTCCAGGTGCCTGCGACGCCCGGCACGATGGCCTGACCGCCAAGCTCGCCTTCGGAGCCCACCTCGCGAGCCACGCGCGTCACTTCCGAGGCGAAGGAGCGCAGCTGATCCACCATCGTGTTGATGGCTTCCTTCAGCTGCAGAATTTCTCCACGCACGTCCACCGTGATCTTGCGCGACAAGTCGCCGTTCGCGACCGCGATGGTCACTTCGGAAATGTTTCGCACCTGACCGGTCAGGTTCGAGGCCATGGAGTTCACGGAGTCCGTGAGGTCCTTCCAGGTGCCTGCGACGCCGGGCACGGTCGCCTGACCGCCGAGCTTGCCTTCGGTACCCACTTCGCGCGCCACGCGCGTCACTTCGGCGGCGAAGCCGTTCAACTGGTCGACCATCGTGTTGATGGTTTCTTTCAGCTGCAGGATTTCGCCTTTCACGTCCACCGTGATCTTGCGGGACAAGTCACCGCGCGCCACGGCGGTGGTCACTTCGGCGATGTTACGCACCTGGCCAGTGAGGTTCGCGGCCATGGAGTTCACCGAGTCGGTGAGATCCTTCCAGGTCCCGGCGACGCCCGGCACGACCGCCTGACCGCCGAGCTTGCCTTCGGAGCCCACTTCCCGGGCCACGCGCGTCACTTCGGAGGCGAAGGAGCGCAGCTGGTCCACCATCGTGTTGATGGCTTCCTTCAGCTGTTGAATTTCGCCGCGGACGTTGGCGGTAATCTTGCGGGACAAGTCGCCGCTTGCGATGGCGGTCGCCACTTCGGCGATGTTTCGCACCTGACCGGTGAGATTGCCGGCCATGGAGTTCACATTCTCAGTGAGGTCTTTCCAGGTGCCGGCAGCGCCCGGCACCACGGCCTGGCCGCCGAGCTTGCCTTCGGTGCCCACCTCGCGGGCCACGCGCGTTACTTCGGACGTGAACAGGCCCATCTGCTCGATCATCGTGTTGACGATGGTCGCCGAGCGCAGGAATTCACCTTTCAAGGGCCGGCCATCGGTTTCCAGCCGCACGGTCTGGGACAGATCGCCCTTGGCGACCGCGGTGATGGTGCGGGTGACTTCGGTGGTCGGCCAGAGCAGGTCGTCGATCAGGGTGTTGATGGAGCCTTCCATGTCGCCCCAGGCCCCGGAGCGGCGATCGATGCCCACCCGATGGCGGGTCTTGCCTTCCTTGCCGACCAGCTGGCCGGCGCGGGACATTTCTTCGGAGAGGCGTTGATTCGAAGCAATGATGTCGTTGAGCGTCTCGGCGATCTTGCCTTCGATGCCTTCGTGGTCGCCGGCGATCCGCACCGAGAAGTTGCCATCGCGAACCGCCTGCAGAGTCAGCAGCAGGTTTTTCAGATCGAACGGGACCGGGGCTTTGGCCCGGCTCAGCTTGCTGACCTTGGCAGTGGCAGCCGCTCGGGCGGCAGGTATTTTTTTCACAGGTGCTTTGGCGATCCGACGACGAACTCTCGCGGGGGGTTGCATTAAAGCTCCGAGTTACTGGCGGGCCTGATCGACAGGCGAGGGATCGCGAACCTGCGCACGCAAGGCCAAGTATCTGTTGTTGTTGCTACAGAGGCGGGACGGAAGCTATCCATTCGATGCGGCACGTGCAACCCTTACACGTCGAATACTCCTACGCCTGAAAGAAAGTTCCTGACAGCCGGAACTTTCTTGTGTAGGTAGTCATTTCACCCGGTTCAGCGGGTCACGATTATAACGAGCAAGAGCAGCAAAGGTCGACGTACAGGAGATGACGGCGGGAGCAATGGATCCAGCGGTCGAGAGATTTCTTCTCGACAGCATCGACACAGTGCCTCATCTGGAGGCTCTGCTGTTGCTCTTTCAGTCGCCCACGACCGCGTGGACCGTCGCGGCGCTGGCGGCCCGCATCTATGTCCAGGAGAAGCAGGCCAACGGCATTCTCGAAGACCTCACGCGCCGCTCGCTGATTGCGCGTAACGAGCAGAACCCACCGCAATACCAATACCTCCCGCGCTCGCCCGAGCAGAGCGCGCTGCTCGACAGAGTGGCACAGACCTATCGAACGCAGCTGGTGCAACTGACAAGATTCATTCACTCCAACGCGTCGGGCTCGGTGCGCGATTTCGCGCGGGCGTTCCGGCTCAAGGACAAGGACTGATGAGCATGCTGCCCAAACTCGTATACCTGCTGGGTGCGATCGTCACCGCGATGTGCGCAGTGCTGTTGTTGAGAGGCTTCATGCGCTCGCGCAGCCGGCTGCTGTTGTGGAGCGGGCTGTGCTTTGCGGGGCTCACGCTGTCGAACGGGTTGTTGTTCGTGGACCTGGTGCTGCTGCCGGCCGATCACAGTCTCTATATGTGGCGGTTGAGCACGGCCGCGGGCGCGATGTTGCTGCTGGTGTACGGGCTGGTCTTCGAGAGCGAGTGACCCATGGTCGAGGGTTTCTTACTGGGCGTGATCGTGACGGCGTCGCTGACCGCCGCCGGCTTCTTCTGGCGCTTCTATCGCCAGACGCGCGACAAGTTGTTCCTCGCCTTCGCCGCCGCCTTCGCCATCGAAGGCTTCAATCGCATGGCCTTTCTGCTGGTGGACAAGCCAAGCGAGGGCAGCCCCATCATCTACATGGTGCGCCTCGTGGCCTTCCTGCTACTCCTCGGCGCCATCGTGGCCAAGAACCGGGACACCTCCCGGAAATAGACGCCGGACTCGGTCCAGGGGAACCGGGCGCCGGTGCGACGGCGTTTCTGTTGTCATGACCTGGAGTCGAAGGCAGATCGTTGCCGCGGGCGTGACTGGCGCGCTGCTCGCCGCTGCACTCACTATCATCGCGCTGAACTTCGTGCAGCCTGAACGCCGCATCCAGCGGCAGGTCGAGCATCGCTACAGCACCGACGATCCACGATTCCGGCACGAGCTGAGCACGCTGCTCGGGCCACCCATCCTGGAGGGCAATCGGGTCGCGCACTTCGAGAACGGCGATCAGATATTTCCGGCCATGCTGGCGGCCATCCGCGGCGCACGCCACAGCATCAACTTCGAAACCTATATCTATTGGTCGGGCGACATCGGTCGCGAGTTCGCCGATGCGCTGATCGAGCGTGCCCATGCCAAGGTACCGGTGCACGTGCTGGTCGATTGGGTGGGCAGCCAGAAGATGGACGAAGTGCTGGTCCACGAAATGGCCGAGGCGGGCGTGCGCATCGAGCGCTATCACCCGCTGGAGTGGTATCACCTGGTCCGCATGAACAATCGCACGCACCGGAAGCTGCTGGTGGTCGATGGCAGGATTGGCTTCACCGGCGGCGTCGGCATCGCGGATCTGTGGGCGGGGAACGCCCAGGACGAGGAGCACTGGCGCGACTCGCACTATCGTATCGAAGGCCCCGCGGTCGCGCAGATGCAGGCGGCGTTCATGGACAACTGGATCAAGGCGACCGGTGGCGTTCTGCGCGGGGAGGATTATTTCCCATCGCTCGAGGCCGCGGGCGAAGCGGCCGGGCAGGTGTTCACGAGCTCACCGACGGGCGGCGCCGACAGCATGCTGTTGATGTACCTGCTCGCGTTCTCCTCGGCCGTGAAGACCATCGACGTGTCGGCGTCGTACTTCGTGCCCGATGAGTTGACGTTACGGGTGCTGATCGATGCGCTCAAGCGGGGCGTGCGCGTGCGGGTCATCGTGCCGGGCGAGGACATCGATACCGAGATCGTGCGCAAAGCATCGCGCGCCTCGTGGGGAGGATTGCTGGCGGCGGGGGCGCAGATTCATGAGTACCAGCCGACGATGTTTCATTGCAAGACCGTGATCGTCGACGGCCTGCTGGTCTCGGTGGGCTCCACCAACATCGATACGCGCTCGTTTCGTCTGAATGACGAAGCGAACCTGAACGTCTACGACGCCGCCTTCGCGCAGGCGCTGACCGAGGTCTTCGAGCGGGACTTGAAACAAACGCGGCGGATCACGCTACAAACGTGGCGGGATCGGCCGCTCACCGAGAAGATCATGGAGAACGCGGCGGCGGCGCTGTCATCGCAGCTGTGACGTCGCCGCTAACATGAGTTAATTCTTTGGAGGTTGCGAGTGGCGGCGCTTGCGCGAGTGAGAGCGTTGTCGCTCGCTGAGCTCCTTGCGACGGGTTGCGCCCACTTCGCGCACGTCGGTATCGGATTTGCCTTCGTCCAGTTCCTTGCGGGCCTGGCGGGCGAGCTCGCGATAGCCCTTGCTGATGCGCGCCAGATCCTCTTCCTCGAGCTCCTCCAGATCGAGCAGCGCGAGGTGCGCGCCATCGATGGAGCGGATCAGCTCATCGAGCTTTACCTGGATGGCCTCCGAATCGCGGTTCTGGGTGTTCTGGATCAGGAACACCATCAGGAAGGTGATGATGGTGGTGCCGGTGTTGATGACCAGTTGCCAGGTGTCGCTGAAACCGAAGACCGGGCCACTCACCGCCCAGATCACGATGATGGCGAGGGCCGCGCAGAAAGTAGCGGGGTGACCGGCGGCGCGGGCCGTCGATTTGGCGAAACGCGTGAACCAGGTGCGCTTGGGATCGGTACTTCCAGCCATGCTCAGCTCCAACACTATTTCTTCAGCGCGTCCAGACGGTCACGAATCAGCTGACCGATCTCGGCGACGGTATTCGGCTTCATCACAACGTCCCGCACGCCGATTTGCTCCGCGCGCCTGGCATCCTCGGCGCGCACGTAGCCTGAAGTAATGATGATGGGGAGATCGGGCCGCAGCTTCAGCAGTTCTTCGGCCAGGTCCAGGCCGCTCATACCGGGCATGCCGAGATCGGACAGCACCAGATCGAAGCCCTGGGGATTGGCGCGCACGGCATCGATCGCATCGGTGGGGCGGGTCATGCCGGTGACGCTGTAGCCCATGCGCTCCATCATGCGAGTGACCAGGTGCACCAGCTGTTCCTCGTCGTCGACATAGAGCACATGCTCGCCCTGGCCGGTAGACGAGGGGGTAGCGAAGGACGATTTGGTGGCGTCGCTGGCCTCGCGTTCGGCGGCGGGGAAATACAAGTCGAATACCGTGCCGGCGCCGGGCTGGCTGTGAACCAGAATGGCGCCGTGATGGCCTCGGACGATGCCGTGCACGACCGAGAGGCCGAGGCCGGTGCCTTCGCCGTGTCCTTTGGTGGTGAAGAACGGCTCGAACACGCGCTCGATCAGCTCCGGCGCAATGCCGGTGCCGGTGTCCGCCACCGAAATGCGCAGATAGCTGCCGGGATGTAGATCGGGAGAGGGGCTGTCCGGCACCGAGTCGATGTGCTCGCCCGCCACTCGAATCGTCAGTGTGCCGCCATGACTCAGCATGGCATCGCAGGCGTTCTTGCCCAGATTCATCAGCACTTGATGAACTTGCGTGGCATCGGCCATCACCTGCGGCGGGTGGGCGTCGGCCTCCAGGCGAATGTCGATCATTCTGGGGACGGTCGCCCGCAACAGGCGCAGCGCCTCCTCGACCACCGGACGCAGATCGATCAGATGTTGAATGTTCTGTTCCGGACGGCTGAAGGCCAGGATCCGGCGCACCAGATCCCTGGCACGCCCCGTGGCCCGCTTGATTTCATACAACGAGGCGGTCGCGGGATGGTCCGGCGCGAGATCTTCGATGGCGAGCTGCGCGTTGCCTGAGATCGCGGTCAGCACATTGTTGAAATCGTGCGCGATGCCGCCCGCGAGCGTGCCCAGTGCTTCCATCTTCTGCGACTGACGCAACTGTCCCTCCAGCGCCGCGCGCTCCTCGTTGGCACGCCTGCGCTCGGTGATGTCGTGGATCGCGACGTTCACGCCGATGATATTGCCCACCTGATCGCGCAGGGCGTGATGATTGCCGACCCAATAGCGCGGCTCTTCCGTCGACGGCACCACGCTGTTGTATTCGACATTGACAATGGGCTTGCCGGTGGTCAGCACCTGCTGGCAGATCGGCACCAGCACGGTCGCAAGCTCCGGTGTCGCCGCCGCGATCGTGCGGCCGATCAAAGCGTCCGCCGCGTGGCCACTCATTTCCATCATCTGCTTGTTGATGCGGACGTAGCGAAGCTCGCGATCGATCACGCACAGGCCCACCTGCGCATTGGCATAGATCGCCTCGATCTCGATCAGCTGTCGACGCGCAGTTTCCTCGCTGTGCCGCAGGGCGCGCTCGCGCTCCTCGACGGTCTCGAGCATCGCGTTGAAGTCGCGCGCGAGCTGCCCGACTTCGTCGGTGCTGTCGCTTGCGACGCGGCGTCGATAGTCCCGCAGGCGCGTCACGTCGCGGGCAGTCGCCGCGAGCGCCTGCACCGGCTCGGAAATGGAACGACGAAGCGTGATGGACAGCATCATCGCGAGCGCGAAGAGCGACAGGGCCACCGCCCCGAGCAACGGCGCATATTCCCAGACGCGGTCGGCGAAGGGCGTCAACGCGGTGGCAATCCACAGATCGGCATCGAGCGGACCGCGTGAATCGATGTGATATTGAGTGAGAATCCGTCCCGTGCCGACCAGACGCTGCTGGATCCTGGCATCCGAGAGATCCACGCGCTGGGTGTTGGGACGGTGATATTCGGCGAAGACGGAGCCGTCCTCCAGCACGATCGCGAGTGCCTCGATGTTTGGATCGCGTCCGAGCGCGCTCAGGTATTCCGTCGCCGTGCGAGCATCCTGAAATTCCACCGCCGCGGTCACGATGGCGGCGATGCTCTGCGCCTGGGCACGGGCATCCTCGATGGCTCGCGGCCGATAGGTGCTGAAGTCATAAATGGCTGCGGCAGCCACTGCCAGCAACAACGAGACCACCGCGGCCAAACCCACCAGCAACAGCAGCCGGCGCTGCAGTGGCAGATGGCGGAAGACGGGGAGTTTCATTGCGGCTCCTCGTCGCCGGGCAGCCGGCGGCGATGAACCTTACGAGCTGCGATCAGCATCTGTGAGCTCGCGGTCAAACCCGCACGATGCATCGGGGGCAGGCTCGCTTCGAAGCGAATGCGCGCCTGCCCCCCCTCGAACTCGCTGACGAAGCTCAGCATGGCGCCGCGATCCAGAGCGGCCAGATGTTCGGTGATGATCAGCACCGGATGATGGGCGAGCAGTTGCAGCCACTGGGTCGTCCGCTCGCTCATCGGCTGGCCGTTCGGCGAGGTGGCGATGAACACGACGTGACAGTTCTCGGCATCTTCGGCGTCAGACACACGGCGCACGCTCAACGGCCGCTGCTGGCTCTCCTGTCCGGCCATCGTTTCATCGAGCACCGTGCCGAAGGGATCGGCACCCAGCACGCAGATCACGATAGGTGCGGTCGGTGTGGCGAAGGCGCTCGATGGCCACTCGACATACCGGGTGAACAGCAGAATGTAACCTGCCTTGATGCTGTACTCGGGCTCGGCATGGACGGGCGCCGCGAGCAGCGCGGCGAAAAGAAACATTAGCGATCGCAGCCAGCGCATGGTCTACCGGCGCCACGTCAAGGCGAGATATACGCTGCGCTCGATGTAGGGATCGATGGGAAAGGACGCGGTACGAAACTCCGCGTGCCGGTCGTCCCACAGATTCTGGCCCACCAGCGCAAGCTGCACACCGCCACCCAATGCCTTGGCCACGCGCACGTCCGCTGCCACGTAGCCCCTGACATTCAACGCCGGCAACTGATCCACATAGCGCAGGCCGACACCGATCTGCCAGTCCTTGCCCAGATCCAGGTAGGAACGCAGCGACGCCTGCAGTTGTGCCGACGATCCTGTGATGTTCTTCGCGAGCAGGGACTCCGAGGGCAGCACTTGTAGATCCACGTAGGAGAGCTCGCCCAACAGCCGCCAGCGCGGCCTGGACTGCCACGCGCCACTCAGCTCCGCGCCATGCGCGTGCGCAGTACCGTTATTGACTGGCAGCAACGAGAGCGTCCAGAAGTCTGGCGCCCGCGTCACGGTGTCGAGCGGCAGCGGGACATAGAGGATCAAGCGGTCGTAATCGTTATAGAACGCCGAGGCGCTCAGCATCGCGCCATTGCTCCAGCGACCGCGCCAGCCTGCCTGGTAGGCGATCAACGTTTCCGATAAGAGATCCCGGGCACCCAACACTTCCCGAATGACCGGCGGCGTTCCCGGGCCGAGCGTTCCTGGCGGCAAGACTTGATTGACAAAAGTTCGCGACTCATCGGCGAACGTCGGCGTGCGCACCGCGCGGCCCACCGCGGCCCAGAGCAGCTGTGAGTCGGTGAGACTCCAGCCCAAGCGTACGTCGGGCTGCCATTCGGTTCCGGTGAATGGGTTGTCTTCCGCGCGTACGCCGAGCGTCAGCCCGACTTGCCTGGCGAGCTGCACTTCATCCTGCAGATACACCGACCATTGATGCAGCGTGCGATCGGGCGGCGTGAACGTCAGCTGGAACGTCGATGTGGTGTCGTGTTGAATATAACGATAGAGCGCGCCCGCCATGATCGAGTGAATGCGAGCCGCCTGCCGGCTGTAACGAACGCCGATATCGACCGTGTCGCTTTGCTCATCGGTGGGCTGCAGCCGGCGTTCGAGTCGTTCGTACCACGCACCGACCGCGAGCTCCGAGCTTTCCGCCAGATTTCGTGCCCAGCTCGCCTGGATGAAGCCACCGCGATTGAAACCATCGGGCGGGCGTGTCCGGTAAGGCGGTGTGGGCGAGGGGATGAAGCCGGGCTCGTCGAAATGGCCGGACTGCGCTTCGGCTTTTACAAAGATTCGATTCAGCTCGTCGTCACGGTCGTATCGAAAACCGATGCGTGTCATGTCCCATGCGTCGCCGGTGGGACTGCCGTCGCCCAACTCGGTGTCATCGTGCTGGGCGTAGTCGACGTACGCGCGGTACCAGGCGTTCTGTCCCGCCGTGCCGCCGTATCTGAAGCTGCCGAACGCCTTTTCTTCCGTTCCTGTGCCCGCCCACAGCGTCATGCCCTGCGTGTCACGCGCGGACCGCGACAGAATGTTTACGACGCCGTTCATTGCATTGGCGCCCCATACGGAACCGGCTGGCCCGTTGATGACCTCGATGCGATCCAGATCCTGATCGAGCCACGCATGCTGTTCCCAATACGTGCCCGACCACAGCGGCGTGTACACCGAGCGGCCATCGACCAGCACCAGCAGTTTGTCGACGGTGATGGTGTTGAAGCCTCGGGAGGAAATGGACCAGCGGGGCGCGTTGAATTGCGACACCTGCATGCCTGGGGCATAGCGCAAGGCGTCTGGAATATTCCTGACGCCGATGTAGTTCATTTCCTCGGCGGTCAGGACGCTGGTGGCGGCGGCTGAGGTGAATTGGGGGCGCGCCGTGCCCGTGACCGAAGTGACCGTCAGACTGGCCAGTTGCTCGAAGGTCGGGTTGCGAATGATGACGTTGTCCGCCGCCTGCGCGCTGCCGCTCGCCGCGATCGAGTGGATCGCGATCGCGACACCGACGGTTGTCGTTCGAGCGTTCACGCGCGGGCCCGCATCGTATTCTGCCGCTGAGCTGACAGGCGACCGTACGCCTGCCCCTGACGGCGCGGAATTAGGGACAAACCGGAGTCGGCGATTCTGCCAATCGTCGCGCGCTCTATAGCAAGGCGCCGGCGGTCTGCTAGTGTCGTCACATGAACGCGGCAGCTTCCCCCGTGAAATCCAGAGCCCCACAAATCTGTGTCGTCGGCAGCGCCGAGCCCGGCCCGCCGGCCTATGAGCTGGCGGGCGCAGCCGGCGAGTTCTCAGCTCGCCTCACGCACGGATGACATGATGAATGTAACTTTCCTGGGCCTGGGCCGAATGGGACTCGGCATGGCGCACCGATTGCTCGCCGCCGGGCACCGGCTGCGCGTCTATAACCGCACGGCCGAGCGTGCCACGTCATTGGTAGCGCAGGGCGCGAGGTTCTGCCCCTCACCGAAAGAGGCTGCACAGGGCGCGGAGCTGATTTTCTCGATGGTCGCGGACGATGCCGCGTCTGGCGAGGTGTGGTTGGGTGCGACCGGTGCGTTCAGCGCCGCGCTCGCGGCCGGCACGATGGTGATCGAGTGTTCCACCTTGTCGCACGACTGGGTGCTCGAGCTTGCCGCGGAAGCTGAACGTCGTTCGCTTCGTTACATCGATTCTCCGGTGACGGGCTTGCCGGACATGGCGGCAGCCGGCGAATTGACGCTGCTCGTCGGGGCGGCGGCCGAAGACCTCGCACGGGCACGACCTGTGCTCGATGCGCTGGCGAAACAAACGGTTCATTTCGGCGCCGTGGGCACGGGCACCGTCTACAAGCTGATGATCAATCTGCAAGGCGCGATTCAAATCGCCTCGATCGCCGAAGGCATGGCGCTCGCCGAGCGCGCCGGATTGAATCTGCACTCCGTCGCTGAGACCCTCGCCACCGGCCAGGCCGCGAGCCCCCAAGTGGTACGCACCGCTCGACGCATCGTCGCCGACGATCACGATCGAAACATCCTGTTCACACCGCAGCTTCGGCTGAAGGATGTCGACTACGCGCTGCGTCTCGCTCGCAAGCTCGGCATCGGTGTGCCCTTTGGAGCGACGGCCAGCGCCGCGTACGCGAAGTTGTGCGAACTCGGTCACGCGCACAGTAACGAAAGTAAAATCATTGCCGTCGCGCGCACCCGGCTGCCCGACTAGCGCCGCACTGTTTCGATGCGGATTGCCTCGAATGTCTGTAGGGCGCGCGCAGGCAAACCCTGATCGAGGCGCTGCCGACTCCAGTAAGTGGAGCGCGCGGCCGATAGCCCACCGAGTGTTTCTGTCTCGGTAGTGCTCCATGAATCTCAGCGTCAAAGCCCGCCTCATTGCCACCACCGGCGCCCTGGTCGCCGTGCTGGTCGCCATCTCGCTCATGAGCCTGATGGCCTTGAGCAAGATCAATTACAACGTCAACTACATGTTCGAGCGTCGTACCCAGCCGGTGGCCTGGATCGGTGAGATCCACACGCTGCAGCTGCATATCGTGCAGGTGCTGGACCTCGCGCTGGCACAGCGGACGCCGGCCTCGTTCGCCGCCGCCGAACGGCAGATCGATCTGGACATGAAGCAGATCGACAAGCGCATCGAGGACCGCGAGGCGCTCATCACGACCGAGGGTGCCCGCAAGCTTCACAATGAGACATTGAATCTGCGGGCGCCCGTGCTCACCGCCATCGAGGCCATCCGCAGCGCGGTGCGTGCCGGCGAGATGGATCGTGCCAACCAGCTTCGTATGGATCAGCTGGAGCCGGCATTTGCCGCGTTCAGCGAAAACATCGCGAGCTCTCTGCAATTTCAGTTCGACAACGCCGCGAAGATGCGCGACGAGTCGCAGGCCATGTACGAGAGCAACCGCATTCTGGTGATCAGCCTCGCCAGCCTCGGCATTCTCGCAGCCATCGTACTATCGACGCTGCTGGTGAGATCGATCATGCGCTCGTTGACCGAGGCGGTGAAGGTGTCGCGCAAGATCGCCGGGGGCGAGCTGGGCGGTGAAGTTCTCATCGAACGTCATGACGAGTTGGGCGTGTTGCTCGAGTCGCTGAAGTCGATGGACGGCAAGCTGGGTGAGATCGTCCATGGCGTGCGCAGCGCCGCCAATACCGTGGGTGAGGCGGCCGATCAGCTCACGCAAGGTAACGATGACTTGTCTCAGCGCACGCAGGAGCAGGCCGCTGCGCTGGAAGAAACGGCGTCCAGCATGGAGCAGATGACTGCGACCGTGCGCCGTAACGCGGATAGCGCACGCCAGGCCAACTCACTCGCGCTGAGCGCGCGCAATCAGGCGGAGTCGGGCGGCTCGGTCGTCACTCGCGCGGTTTCCGCAATGGCCGAGATCAACGACTCCAGCCGTCGCATCGCCGACATCATCGGCGTCATCGACGAGATCGCATTCCAGACCAACCTGCTCGCGTTGAACGCCGCCGTCGAGGCCGCCCGTGCGGGCGAGCAGGGCCGTGGTTTCGCCGTCGTCGCCTCCGAGGTTCGCTCGCTCGCCCAGCGAAGCGCCACGGCCGCGAAGGAAATCAAAGATCTCATCAACGACTCGGTGAGCAAGGTCAAAGCCGGCTCGGATCTCGTCGAGGCCTCCGGCCAGACGCTGCATCAGATCACCGGCGCCATCAAGCGTGTCAGCGACATCGTTGCCGAAATTTCCGCCGCGAGCGAAGAGCAGTCCTCGGGCATCCAGCAGGTCAACCACGCCGTCACCCAGATGGACACGACCACTCAGCAGAACGCCGCGCTCGTCGAGGAGGCCGCCGCAGCCAGCAAGGCCATGCAGATGCAGGCTCGCGAGCTGATCGATTCCATCGCATTCTTCCGTATCGCCGGCCGCTCCGTGGCACCCGTCATCCCCATGCCCTCGCGTCCCGCCGCTCCGGCGCGAGCCGCAGCGCCCAAGTCCGTGCCGCTGAAGCGCGCGGGCGGTGGTGGCGGCGAGTGGGAGGAGTTCTAGATCTCGGTGTTAACGCGTAATAAGCGCACTGCGTCGGTGAGACGGCTACACTCTGCGATCGTGACTGATTCCAACAACGGAGCAAGGCATGGTGGCAAGAGTGGGGCGCGTCTGTGCGGCGTCGCTGGTTTGTGTGTTCGGGACCGCGTTGGCGCAGGGGGCGGATCAGGCCGACCTGGCGACCATCAACCGGATCGCCGATGAAGGCTTCAATCGTAGCGAGTTGCCGCTGACCGCGGCGTATCTCACCGATCGTATCGGCGGTCGGCTCACCAACTCCCCGCAGATGCGCGAGGCCGAGCGCTGGACTCAGCAGCAATATCGCGCCTGGGGCTTGAAGAACGTGCGCACCGAGGGCTTCGAGTTCGGTCGCGGCTGGTCCATCGAAAGATCCAGCGTGCGGTTGCTGAAGCCGCGTATCGCGACTTACAACGCGATTCCCGTTGCCTGGACCGCGCCCACCAATGGCGCAATTACCGCGACCATCGTGGTCGCGCCCATGACCAAGGTCGCCGACTTCGAGAAATGGCGCGGCAAGCTCAAAGGGCAGATCGTGCTCGTGACGCAGCCGGACACGGGGGGCGAGCCGCTGGTCGCTCCGTTCGTGCGTTTGAGCCGGGACGACATCGGCCGCTACGACACGTACAAGCAGCCCGTCGTTTCGATGGAAGAGGAGCTGGAGAAGCGTCTGGAGCGTGGTCGCTTCGAAGCCAGGCGCGATGAATTCCTCGCGGCCGAAGGCGCGCTCGCGTGGGTACGCAAGTCGTATCGCGAAGGCGGACTGGTGCACGGCGAGGGCTATCAGCATCGTCGCGGTCAGTCGCCGAAACTGCCGGGCTTCGAACTCGCCGCCGAGCACTACCGTCAGCTCGCGCGTCTCGCGAAGACGGACGCGGTGCCGACGCTGGAGCTGATCAGCGAGGTGCGCTATCACGACGAAGATTCGAATGCATATAACGTGTTCGCTGATCTGCCCGGTCGCGATGCCAAGGCCGGTTATGTGATGGCCGGTGCGCATCTGGACAGCTGGATCGCCTCCGACGGCGCGCAGGACAACGCGGCGGGCAGCGCGGTCGTGATGGAAGCGGCTCGCATCCTGACCAGGCTCGGCCTCAAGCCGAAGCGGACCATTCGATTCGCGTTGTGGAACGGTGAAGAGCAGGGCCTGTACGGCTCGTTCAACTACACCGAGCGCCATCTGGTGTCGCGTCCGCCGCTGACGGATCCAGCGCGCGCCGCGCTGCCTGCGTATTCGACCTGGAATCTGCGCTGGCCCGTCACACCTGGTCCGGATTACAACGCGCTCGCCGCCTATTTCAATCTCGACAACGGCTCGGGAAAGATTCGCGGCATCTTCGCCGAAGGCAACATCGCGGCCACGCCGATACTCAAGACCTGGCTGGCGCCGTTCGCGAGCATGGGCGCTGACTCGGTGGTCGCGATGACGACGTCCGGCACCGATCACGTACCAATGTCGGCGGTCGGCATCCCGGGCTTCCAGTTCGTGCAGGATCCTCTCGACTACAGCAGCCGCATTCATCACACCAGCATCGACAGCTACGATCACCTGCGCATGGAAGATTTGAAACAGGCCGCGGTGATCATGGCCTCGATGCTGTGGATGTCGGCGGAACGCGATCAGCCGCTGCCGAAGCGTCCGCTGCCGAGCAAGCCGCTACAGACCGATCCGTTTGAATACGAGGTCGAGACGCCGTCGCCCTGATGGGAAAATTGCGGGCGCCATAAAGTCGAAGCCCCGCACAGGGCGGGGCTTCGTGCCGGCATCTCTATCGAACTTGGAGGGCAACCCCACATGCTGCGGGATGGCGCTCACGAGATGACGCGGCGATGGAAGAGACTCGGATGCCAGCTCCTGCGTTAGAGCACCGTTGCTCAGCTTCATTCCACCGATAACTTATCTGCTTCCGATGCTGTGACGCGTGAGCGTGCGCGAAGGTTCCGGGAAGGATTTGTTTCAACGGCTGGCCTGGGGTCGTGGATTGTCACGTCGGCCAGCAACCTACGTAAGTTGCATGCACTCATTCGGCGGACGGTTCGACATCCGTAGACGCACGACCATAGCGCGCGTACTTCCGACCGCCCGGCGTTGACCACTGCGTCAGCGGTTGCAGGCCCAGCGTCTGCAGCTCGGTGAGACGCTGGACCGATCGCGGTGGCTTGGCATGCAACCGGCTCAGATCGAGATGCGGGAACAGTTCGCTCAGCGCTGAACGCGGCGAGGCGAGCAGCACCAGGAAGCGTTGATCGCCATGCTCACGCAGCAGTCGCTCGGTCTCGTCCGTTGAGCGACGCAGCTCAATACGTCGAGACCGGCTCGGACGTCAGCGACTGTCCGAAGTGCTGACCAGACGTCGGTATTGCCCGAGGTGACGAATGGCGTGTTGTTCCTTCCCTTGCGCTTCATACAATCGCGCCAGGTTGAAGTGTCCGTCCGCCATGTTTGGATCTTCACTGATCGCGGCTTGATACGCTTCGATGGCGTCGTCGATCTTGCCGAGGTCTTCCAGCACGACGCCCAGATTGAACATCAGCACTGGATTGGCACCGCACTCCTGCAAGCCGCGGCGATAAACGATCTCCGCCTTCTTCTCATCGTGACGCGCATGAAGCAGGCGGCCCAGGTTGATCCACGCGCCCACGTAATCCGGCTCGAGCTCCACGGCTCGCTCGTACGCAGCCTGAGCGGCTCGACCATCGGCTTCTTCGAGTTGCAGCGCTTTGTCGAACCAATCATCGGCCGTCTCGGCGGGCAGTGCTTCGGGCGCAGGCTCCTTGTGCTCGACGACGCGAATGACGCCGTTCTCGACGCTCACGTCCAGCCCCAGCACATACTGACCGTCATCGACCTGGAAATGGTTCTTGCCGTCGCGAACCACGACCCGATCGCCGATGGCACTGATGCTCAGGCCCGAGAGCGGCATTTGCTCCGGCAGGTGACGACGCAGATCTTCGAGCGAGCGATTGATGCGACGGCGGGAGATCTTCGCCTCGAGCAGCGCACGGGCGGCACGCAGCACGATGAGGTCCTGGAAGGAGAAGCGCAGTTGTCTCTTCGGGCCCCGCGCGGGCTGCACGAAGCCGGTTTTGATCAGGCCGCGAATGGTGCTGGGTGACAGGCGCAGCACCCGCTCTACATCTTGGAGACTGAATGTCTGCACGGGATAGCATGCCCAAGGCGATGACTGCGACGGGGTCGTCTCATGGACGACCGGCCGTTCGCGTCACCTCAGCCCTCAGCGCTTGCTGGCCTTACGCGCAGGCTTCTCCGCCTGTTCGACTCTCTTCGGCGCCTTCCGTGGTCCGAGCTTGGCGACGTTCGCCTTGGCGGTTTCGGTCTTGGTGAGACTGGCGCGCAGGGCTTCCATGAGATCGATGACCTTGCCGCCCGTCTCGACCGGGCCTTCGGCAATGGAGATCTCCTGACCCTCGACCTTCTTCTGAATCGCCGCTTCGACGCGGGCACGCACGTCATCGACGTACGCGGTCGGATCGAACTTCTCGGTGGTCTGCTGCTCGATCAATTGTTTGGCGAGCTTCAGCTCCTGAGCTTTCACGTCGGGCTTGGTCACATCGACTTCAGTGGCAGCGCGCACTTCGGTCGCGAAGTGCAACTGTTGCATCGTGAGCACATCGCCGACAGGGCGGAGCGCCACCAGATAGGACTTGCCGCGTGCGGCCCAGCGCGCGACGGCACAACGTTTGGTGTCCTTCAGCGCTTCGTTCAACAAGCCGTAGGGTTTCGCGCCGCCTTTGTCGGGCGCGAGGTAGTAGGTCTTGTCGAAATACACCGGATCGATGGATTCGATGGGCACGAACTCGGCGATGTCCACGGAGTGGGTGCCGATTTCCTCCATCGCTTTGATTTCTTCGTTCGAGAACTGGACGTACTGGTCCTTGGCGAACTCGTAGCCCTTGACCATGTCGTCGCGCTCGACCGTCTGGCCGTCCTTGAGACAGACGTACTGCTGTTTCAGCCGCGAGCCACAACCCTTGTGTAACAGGTTGAAGGAAATGGAATTCGCCGTCTGGGTCGCGGTGTACAGCTTGACCGGGATCGCGACCAGACCGAACGAAATCGTCAATGAACCGATGGAGCGCATGGCCATGAGGGGTACCTTTTCGACCGGCTTCAACCTCGGTCGATTCTCACTTTCGGGCTTTACTTCTGAAGGCTTTCGCAAGGCTCTGTTTCGCCGAGAGAACATCATGCCACCGGTCCCCGGTTTTTTCCAAGCGCGACAGCACATTCCGCAAAGTGAAGTGGCCCGGCTCGGCGGCTTCCAGTTCATCCCAGGTGAGCGGCATCGAGACCGGCGCCCCCGCTACCCCCCGGGGCGAATACGCCACGTTGAGTGTCTTACCACGCACGTTCATGTTGTAGTCGATGAAAATTTTGCCGGTGCGTTTCTGGGTGGCCCATTCCATCGTCACATCGCGTGGATGCTGCTGCAGGATGTGTCGTCCGACCATTTCACAAATCTCGCGGGCGCCATCGAAGGTCACGGTGCGCTCGATGGGCACGAACACGTGCAGGCCGGTCTTGCCGGAGGTCTTCACCACCGCACGCAACGACATCTCCTTGAGCAGGTCATTGATCCAGAACGCGACGCGCTTGCCCATCGCAAATCCTTTCTTGTTGTATTCGGGTTCCGCGCCTTTGGCTTCGAGCCCCGAATAGATGTAGGGGTCGATGTCGAACACCAGATAGTCGGGATAATTGAGCACCGAGGCTTGCATGGATTCGAGCGAAGTTGCGTAGTCATCGCTCTGGCTGAGGCAGTCCCTGGCGACCCTGGCGCGCGAGTGCCAGACATGGAATTCCAACGTGCCGAGCTGTCCCAGCCACAGCAGCGTCGCGAGGTTGTGTCCGAGGATGTAGTCGTGCGCGCCACCGACATGCTCGGAGAACGTGGTGACGACCTCGACGAATTCGGGGCGTTCCTGATCCCAATGTTTCTGAAAAAATCGCTCGCCGCCGATGCCTTCGGGCATGCGGATCAGGGTGAGCGGGCGGTCGCGCAAATGCGGCAGCATATAGGGCGAGATGCCGGCGAGGTAACGCAGGTATTCGCGCTTGGTCACCGCGGCTGATCTGGTGTCCGGATCGGCGGGCCAGTATTCGCGATCCAGATTGGTGAGACGAATCTTCGTCGTGCCATTACCGTGAGGCACGGCGAGATCGAGCCGGTTCGAGGGGCTCTGGAGCTGTTCGAGCACCAGCTGGATGTCGTTCTGCGGTGTCGCCCTGGCTTTGGTCTTTTTCTTCTTTGGCGGGCCCGTCGTGACGCTGGCCACTGCCACGTCATCGCGCAGCCGATGAAACACAGGCGCGCGTAAGTAACCCTCTGCGGTCCAGGTTTCGAAACTCACTTCCGCCACCAGCCTCGGCTCGATCCAGGTCGCCGGTCCATTCAACGGCGGTTGGGTCGAGAACGGATTGGTCTTGGTGGCGAGCGCCGTCACCTGTTTGTAGACGCTTGCGAGCGAGGCGTCGTTGAAGCCCGAGCCGACGTGTCCCACGTACTGCAGCTGATCTTTGTTCCAGAAGCCCAGGAGCAGGGCGCCGAGCGAGCGGCGCTGGCCTTTGCCGGCGGTGAAGCCGCCGATGACGAATTCATGGGTCGTGAAGGATTTGAACTTCAACCAATGCGGCGAGCGGCGGCCGGCTTGATAAGCACTGTCCTTGCGCTTGGCGACCGTACCCTCGAAGCCCGCGGCGAGCGCGGCTTCGTGCAGCTCCTCGCCATTGTCGGAGGCGTGGATGAGTTGCAGATGCCTGCCGGGCAACAAACATTGGGACAGATAGCGTCGGCGCTGCTCGTAGGTCGAGCCACGCAGATTCATGCCCGCGAAATGCAGCAGGTCGAAACAAATGAAGATGACCGGGGTCTGGCGCTGCGCCTCGGCCAGCTCCTTCGGGCCTTTGATCTGCGCGCGATTCTGGATGGCGTTGAAGGAGGGGCGACCCTCGGCGTCGAGTGCGACGATCTCGCCGTCCAGGATCATCGAGCCGACGCACTGAGCCTTCAGTTCCGCGACCACCTCGGGAAACAACGCGGTGTAATCCTGACCGCGGCGTGACTGCAGATGCACCGACTCACCGTCGATGAATGCGATGATGCGGTAACCATCCAGCTTCGGCTCGAAGCTCCAGCGATCGTCGGAGGCCAGGTTGTCGCCGGGCTCGGCGAGCATGGGCTCGATTTCATTCGGCAGCTTCTCGAACGGCCCCGAGGGCGCGAGCTCCTTGGCGGACAACCGCTCGCGATTGGTGCTCCCGGCCACATCATCCAGCGTGTCGCCGGTGAGCACCGAAGTGTTGTGGGCGAGCAGATCGTCGCCGCCAATGAACCGATCCTTGTGTTTGATCAGCAGCCATTGCTGATCGGTACTGGTGCGAACCAGTGCGAACGAGCCTTTGAGCTTGATGCCGCGCAGGAAGAAGCTCAGCTTGCCTTGTTTATATTCACGGCGCAGGCGCTCTTCGGCCTGCGCACGATCGTCGAACGAATACTCGCTGCCTTCATCGGGTGAGTACACGCCACAGTCCCAGACGATCACGTTGCCGGCGCCATAGTTCTTCTCGGGAATGACGCCTTCGAACGACGCATAGTCGAACGGATGATCCTCGACCTCGACCGCGAGGCGTCGCTCGCCAGGCTGCAGCGACGGCCCCTTGGGCACGGCCCAGGACTTCAGCACGCCATCCAGCTCCAGCCGGAAATCGTAGTGCAGACGACGCGCCGCATGCTTCTGCACGATGAACAGCAGCGGGCCCTGCCGGTTCGTCGGCACGGCGGGGGCGGGCTCGGGCGTCTTGGTAAAAGCGCGCTTCTGCCCGTACTTCTCGAGCGGCTTGTCCGCGGAACGTTTCATGCTGCACTGATTCTGTCCTGTTCGATGAAGACGCGGAAGCAGGCCCACGACCGACATTCGCCTCGTAGAACGTGCAGCGCTGTGAACTTCGGGCCTGGATCGCGCATTGATCCGGGGCGATCTTCCGCAACAACTGCCTCACCGCCCATGGCCGCCGCCCCCAATCTTGCCCCAGACGCGCCGCTCCACATCGTCAGCAATGCAGGCTCGGGCTCCAAGGACGCGCACGAAGCCCGGCAACAAATCGAGGCCATCCTGCGCGCCGCGCATCGGCCGCACGAGTTCATGCTGATCGAGAATCCAGGCGAGCTCAGCAGGGTTGCGAAGCAGGCGGCGGACGCGGCGGTTCGCAGTGACGGTGCGGTCGTGGTGGCGGGCGGCGATGGCACCATCAATGCGGTCGTGCAGGCGGTGCTGCCCTCGAGGCGGCCGTTGGGCATCATTCCGCAAGGCACCTTCAACTATTCGAGCCGGGCACACGACATTCCGCTCGATGCCACGGCGGCGACCAGCGCGCTGCTCACCGCCCGGCTCAAGCCCGTGCAGGTCGGGCTGGTGAACGATCGGGCGTTCCTGGTGAATGCCAGCCTGGGCCTGTATCCGGAGTTGCTCCAGGATCGGGAAGTCTACAAACGTCAGTACGGACGGCACCGTTCGGTCGCGATGTGGGCCGGATTGAAGACGCTGTTACGCGAGCACCGGCAGTTGCTGGTCGAAGTCGAGCACGAGCAGGGCAGCGAGCACCTGCTCACGCCGAGCATCTTTGTCGGCAACAACGCGCTGCAGTTGGAGCAGGTGGGCCTCGATGAAGCCAAAGACATCCAGCGTCATCGGCTCGCGGCCGTGATCGTCGAGCCGGTGGGGACCGCTCAGCTGGTGTGGCTGGGCGTGCGTGGCATGCTGGGCAGACTCGGCGACGATGAGCGCATCCGCGATTTCCCATTCCGGAGCATGACGGTGCGCCTGTTGAATGGCCGGCAGCGGCAACTCAAAGTGGCCGTGGATGGTGAGATCTTCTGGTGCAAACCGCCGCTCACGTTTCGAGTCGCGGATCATCCGCTGATGCTGCTGACGCCCTCGGCTGACGAATGACCCTGCTGCAGATTTCCGATCCGCACTTCGGCACGGAGCAGCCGGCGGTGGTCGAGGCGCTGTTGCGTCTTTCGGAGGAGGTTCGGCCAGCGGTCCTGGTGGTCTCGGGCGACATCACTCAGCGGGCGAGGCGGGCACAGTTCGAGGCGGCGCGTGACTTCGTATCACGCCTGGCGCCGCCCGCCGTCGTCGCGATTCCCGGCAACCACGACATTCCATTGTTCAATCTTCCCGCGCGAATGTTTCATCCGTACGCGGGCTTCGAGCGCGCGTTCGGCACGAACCTGGAGCCCGAGTGGCAGAGCGATGAAGTCATGGTGATCGCCGTGAACACGACGCGGCCTGCCCGGCATAAGGATGGCGAAGTGTCCCGTGAGCAAATCCTTCGAGTATCAAAACGGCTCGCGACCGCCACTGCGCATCAGCTGCGAATCGTGGTCACCCATCAACCGGTGCATGTGATTCGGGGGAGCGAAATTCACAACCGGCTGCACGGGCATGCCGAAGCGATCCCCGCGTGGTCGAACGCGGGCGCGGACGTGATCATGGGCGGGCACATTCATCTTCCCTACGTCGCGCCTCTGCACGAGCATTACCCCGAGCTGCAGCGACGATGCTGGGTGGTGCAAGCGGGCACGGCGGTATCTACACGCGTGCGCGCTCGACACCCCAACTCAGTGAATCTGATCAGGCGCGAGGATGCGCAGACCTGTCTCGCGGAACGCTGGGATTACAGCGCCGACCGCAATAAGTTCCATTGTGTAAAAGTGGAGCGATTAAATTTGGATCGGGGCGCGCGCTGAACGGAACTTCTGCGCGCCTGTGGGGCAACGAAGACAGCGCGCGTGGTGATGTCGCCCACAATTCAGCCACGATTCAGCATAAAAACGCCCGCGAACGTCAGCCCCGAGTCAGCTTCATGCGTTGTACTAGCAGTCAGGTCACCCGCGAGGGTCGCATGATGATGAAAGTACGATGGTTGAGTATCGTGGGCATTGTTGGCATCGCCGCCGCGATGAGCGGCTGTGTGAGTTACGGCAACACGCATGCGTTGATCACACCCGTGGGTGCTGTGGGCTATCACAAGTTCAAGCCACAGAACACGGCGCCGGTGTTGCCGCCCAATCCCGATCAAGTGGCTGCGATCCAGCACGCGAATGACGCGAATGATCAGCAGCAACCTCCCGACGGCGGCGACACTTGATCAATAACCGCGGGCGCGCTCGACGAGGCCCGTGACCGGCTGATTCGCCGCATACCGTCGCAGCTTCTCTGCCATCTGCTTTGCGGCCGGACCCATCGGAGTCACGGCGGCGGTATGCGGCGTCATCCTGACTTTCGGATGCGTCCAGTAGCGATGCTGAGCGGGCAGGGGCTCTTGTCGAAACACGTCCAGCGCGGCGCCATTTAGATGCCCGTCGTCCAGCAGTTCGAGCAGTCCCTCATCGACGATGAGTCCGCCGCGCGCCACGTTGATCACATAGGCGCCCCGAGGCAGGAGTCGCAGGGTGTGGCGATCGAACTTGTCCTGGGTCGCAGGCGTGAGTGGCGCGAAAATCATGAGCACACGGGTGGCCTGCATGAACGCGGCGAACTGATCCGCGCCATTCACTGCGGAGAACAAACGCACGTTCGGATCGCGCGTGGTGTTCGAGCGGGTAAAGGCATTCACCGGGTAGCCGTCCGCGGCGAACGCCTTCGCCACCTCACGACCGAGCACGCCCAACCCGAAGATGCCGACCGGCCATTGCTCGCGATGCGACTCATCCAAGGGCTTCCAGACGCCGGCGGCCTGTTGAGCGGCGTACTCGTCTCGCCGCTGCATCCATCGCAGCACCTCGAACCGGCAGTAGTCGACCATCTGCTCGCCCATGCCGGCATCCTCGACCCGAATGATCGGCAGCTCGGCCGGGAGATTGGGATTGTTCAGCACATGCTCGACACCGGCGCCGGTCGAGAAGAATGCGCGCAGCTTCGGCTGATCTATGAAGAAGCGCGGCGGCGGCGACCAGCCGACCGCGAAGTCCGCAGGCTCGGTGAATCCGGGCTGCCAGATATCGATCTGAGCCTCGCGCAACTGCGCGCCGAGGGCGTCACGCCAGCCTTGCGCCTTGTGACTTCCGTAAACGACGACGATTCGCATGGGGGTATTGGGCAGGGCTGAACACACTTCTGCAATACATGGTCCGTAGGATCGCTTGTACTGCAGCGTCACAGGGATTATTGTCCGATCCGGCGCGAGGGATGCGTGCCATGCCTCCAATTTTAACTAAGTCAGCGAGTTACGGACACTTTAGCCCCGATACATGACCGCATCCGACGTCGCCGTATTGCCCATCTCCACCGGATTCGGTCTCGCGACCGAGCCGTTCGTCGATACCCCGGACGAAACCTTCTTCTTCCCGAGCGACCAGCACCTGCGGGCGCTGGAGTTCATGGGCCACTCGCTGTGGACCAAATCGCGCCTGGGCGTGGTCACGGCCGACAACGGCTGCGGCAAGAGCCTGCTGATCAAGCGCTTGCTGAAGGATCTGGATGAGCGGGTCAACGTCGCCACGGTCCAGCGCGAGCACATCGGCCCGCGCGAATTCCTGCTGGAGATCCTGCGGCAGTTCGGTTTCTCACTCGGCGATGACGACAAGACGGATCGTCGCCGCCTGCTCGAGCGCTTCCTGGCCCACCAGGCCGGCACCGGCCGGTTGTGTCTGCTGATCGTCGAAAACGCGCAGAGCATGCACCCCTCGGTGCTCGAAGAGCTGCGCTGTCTCGCGGCGATCGAGCATGACGGCGTGCGCGTGCTGAAAATGCTGTTGTTGGGACAACCCTCGCTCAATCTGGTGCTGGAGTCCCCACGCATGGTGGAGCTGATGACGGGCGCGGTCTCCCGGTTCTCGCTCGCCGCGTTCTCCGAGGACCAGACGGCGGCCTACGTCGCGCATCGACTGCGCGCTGCCGGTGCGCCGAATCCCGACGGGCTGATGCCGTACACGCTGCTGCCTCAGATTCACGCCTGCAGCCTCGGCATTCCCGCGAACATCAATAAGCTGTGTCAGCGCGCGCTCGTGCATGCGCGCGAGGAAGGAGCCGGGCAGGTCACGGCCTCGGCGCTCGATAAGGCCATCGAGGACCTGGGTTGGGTCCGCCGCCGGTTGCGCGCCGAGAACACGGTGCTGGAGCAGGTCGCATCGCTCGCTCCGTCGGTGAGCACCGGCAAGCTGGTCATCACCATGCAGGGTGAGCCGGACCGCGAAGTGCCGTTGAAGTCCGACCGGGTGCTGGTGGGCCGCGGCGAGGAAGCCGACTGTCGCATCGACTCGGTGTTCATCAGCCGCTATCACGCGCTCATCGTGCGCGATGGCAACCGGGACCTGCTGCTCGATCTGGGCAGCACCAACGGCCTGGTGGTCAATTCACGGCGGATTCTGCGCCGGGCGCTGCGGCATCGCGACCTCATTCAGGTCGGCCCGGCCCGCGTCATGTACGTCAACGAACAAGCCAATAATGCGCAGCCCGACCCAGGCGAGACGCTGTGCTTCGCGCGGCCAGGGTTCCCGGCGGCCGCGGGTGAGGACGATGGCACCACGCTGCTGGCTTTCGGCCGCGCCGACCCGTCTACCTGATTTAATGGTCGAAAGTGGCCGAGGCCCTTTCGACACGTCCAGCAAAGGCGCGACTCTTGCCGGACTACGGCCTCCCCCGGCGCGATCTTCAGTGGTTATCCTGACGCCAAAAAATGCCGGCCAAACGGCAGCTTGCGCCATTGTTCTGCTGTCAGTAGAGTGTCGCCCTCCCATACGCCGCCCCTTCGAAGTCCACTGATCCTGTGCCGGTCAGGCAGACGGGAGGGTGTGCGTGCGCGGGATTGGCATCCTCAAGCTAGAAGAGATGAGACAAGTGGAGCGCTGGCGCGTACATAAATTCGGCGGCTCGAGCGTCGCCGATGCGGTTTGCATGGAGCGCGTGGCTCGGATCCTGGAACAGGATCCGCATCCGCGACTGGGCGTGGTTCTTTCGGCGTGCCGCGGCGTGACAGACGCGCTGCTGAATCTGGTCATTGCCGCCGAGAAACAGGAAACAACACTGGCCGAGCGCATCGAACAGCTGCGCCATCGGCATCAAGTCATTGCCGACACGCTGCTGCCCGATGGCGCGCGCGTCGAATACATGGCCAAGCTCGAACAGGAGTGCCGCGACATCGCCGGCATTCTGCAGACCGTGCAGCTGATCCGCTCGGCATCGCAAACCGTTCGCGACCTGATCGCCGGTTACGGCGAGATCTGGTCGACGCGCCTGTTCAGCGCCTACCTGCGTCATCGCGGTCGTCGTCCCGGCTCGGTGCAGTGGGTCGATGCGCGCGATGTGGTGTCGGTCGAGTGGGGCCCGCTCGGTCCCGCCGTGCGCTGGGATGTCTCGCAGGCGAACATGGACCGCATCACGCCGGCCGATCCCGCGACGCTGATCATCACCGGCTTCGTCGCCCGCGACCCGAACGGTCTGCAGACCACCCTCGGTCGCAACGGCAGCGACTTCTCCGGTTCCATCTTCGGCGCGCTGTTGAACGCGGAAGAAATTCACATCTGGACCGACGTCGACGGCGTGCTCTCCGCCGATCCGCGCCTCGTGCCCGACGCCAAGGTCATCGACTCGCTCTCTTATAACGAGGCGATGGAGCTGGCGTACTTCGGCGCCAAGGTGATCCATCCGCAGACCATGGCGCCGGCGGTCAGCAAGAACATCCCGATCTGGATCCGCAACACATTCGCCCCCGAGAAGGCCGGCTCGCTGATTTGCGAGAAGCCGAATTCTCAGATCGCGGTGAAGGGCATCACCTGCATCGACAAGATCGCGCTGATCAACCTGGAAGGCGCCGGCATGATCGGCGTGCCGGGCACCGCGCATCGCCTGTTCGGCGCGCTGCGTGACCATGGCATCTCCGTGATCCTGATCTCCCAGGGCAGCTCGGAACATTCCATCTGCTTCGCGATCCCCGAGGCCGAGGCCGCGCGAGCGGAGTCGGTCGTGCGTCAGGCGTTCGATCGTGAGCTGCGTGAAGGGCAGATTCAGAGCGTCGAAGTCGATACGGGCTGCAGCATCCTCGCCGTCGTCGGCGATGGCATGGCCGGCTCGCACGGTGTCGCCGCCAAGGTATTCGGCGCGCTCGGCTCGGCGGGCGTGAGCGTGCGCGCGATCGCGCAGGGCGCCTCCGAGAGAAACATTTCCGCGGTCATCGATGGCAAGCACTCATCGCGCGCGCTGCGCTCGGTGCATTCTAGCTTCTATCTCTCGCCGCACACGGTCTCGATCGGCCTGATTGGGCCGGGCACCGTGGGTGGCGTGCTGCTCGATCAGATGGCCTCGCAGGTCGAGCGCCTGTCGCGCGATCTGAAGCTGGATCTGCGCGTGCGGGGCATCATGAGCTCCAAACAGATGCATCTGTCGGATGCGGAAGTGCCGCTCAATGGCTGGCGCGAGGCGTTCAAGTCGAAGAGCGAGGAGGCGGATCTCACGCGCTTCGCCGAGCACGTGCGCGCCCATCATTTGCCGCATGCCATCATCATCGATTGCTCTTCCAGCTCCGAAGTTGCCGCGCGTTATCCGGCGTGGCTCGCAAGCGGCATCCACATCGTGACGCCGAACAAGAAGGCGAACAGCTCGGAGCTCGAGCTGTATGCGCGGCTGCACGAGGCGCGTCGTCAGGGCAATGCTCACTATTTGTATGAAGCGACCGTCGGCGCCGGCCTGCCGGTGATCCAGACGCTGCGGGATCTGCGCGATACCGGCGATCAGATCTGGCGGATCGAAGGCATTCTCTCCGGCACGCTCGCGTATCTGTTCAACGTGTGGGACGGCTCCGAGCCCTTCTCATCCGTCGTGCGCACGGCGAAGGCAAAGGGTTACACGGAGCCGGATCCGCGCGACGATCTGTCTGGTCTCGACTTCGCGCGCAAGCTCATCATTCTCGGCCGCGAGATGGGGCTGCGTCTGGAGCTGGGCGACGTGCAGCTCGAAGGCCTCGTGCCGCCGGCGCTCACGAAGTGCTCCTCGCAGGAGTTCCTGGATCGTCTGCCCGAGTTCGACGCGCCGATGGCCGAGCGTCTGAAGGCGGCACGCAGCCGCGACCGCGTGCTGCGTTACGTAGGCTCGTTGGATGCGGCCACCGGCAAGGCGTCGGTTGGCCTGGTCGAGCTGGAGCGTTCGCACACCTTCGCGAACATCAATCTGACCGACAACGTGGTGCGCTTCCTGACCGCGCGTTACAACCAGAATCCTCTGGTGGTGCAGGGTCCTGGCGCCGGTCCTGAAGTGACCGCGGGGGGTGTGTTCGGCGATCTGTTGCGCGTGTGCGCGTATTTGGGAGCACGGCTTTGAGCAGCCAGTTGAGAATGGCGGCAACGGCGTTCGCGCCCGCGAGCATCGGCAATGTGGCCGTCGGCTTCGATGTGCTCGGACACAGCTTCCAGTCGATCGGCGATAAGGTCACCGCGCGTCGCGTCGCAATGCCTGGCGTGAAGATCACCGCGATCACCGGTACGACGGTGAATTTGCCGCTCGATGCCGAGAAGAACACGGCCGGCATGGCGGTGTTGAGCATGGTTCAGGACCTGAACCTCGATTTCGGTATCGAGCTGACCATCGAGAAGGGCATTCCGCTCGGCTCGGGCCTCGGTGGCTCGGCCGCCTCGGCGGTGGCGGGCGTGGTCGCGGCAAATGCGTTGCTGCCGAAATCCCTCACGCTGCTGGAACAATTGAAGTTCGCGCTCAAGGGCGAGCAGGTGGCGAGCGGCTCACGCCACGTCGACAACATCGCGCCGTCGTTGTTTGGCGGACTGGTGCTGACGGTTGGTATCGACAATCCGAACGTCAAACAGATTCCCGTGCCGCCGACGGTGCGCTGCGTACTGGTTCATCCGCACATGGTTCTGAATACGCGCGAGGCGCGCTCGATTCTGAGCAAGACGGTGTCGCTGTCGGATGTGATCTGGCAGACCGCCAATATCTCCGGCTTCATCACCGGCTGTTTCACCGGCGATCTGCAATTGATTCGCGAGTCGCTCGAGGACGTGATCATCGAGCCGCAGCGCCAGGTATTGATTCCCGGCTTCCAGGCGGTGAAGCAGGGCGCCATGAGCAATGGCGCGCTGGGCTGCTCCATCTCGGGCGCGGGGCCCACGGTCTTCGCGTGGTGCGAGCACGAGCATGCCGAGCGCGTCCGCGACGCGATGGTGGCGGGTTTCCGCGGCGAGCAAATGGACAGCGATGCGTGGATTTCCACGCTCGACGCCGTGGGTGCGAGAGTAGTGGACTAACGGAACAGAAAGTAGCGGGCCTCAACGAATTCTTTTCCGTTCCATGCATTACATAAGCACCAGAGATTCCTCACTGACCGCTTCGCTGAGCGAAGCGATCGCCCGTGGCATCGCGCCCGACGGCGGGTTGTATGTTCCCGGCGATTTCCCTCACTTCAACACACGCCAATTCGACGGCGTGACGGAGTTGCCGGACATTGCCGAGCGCTTGCTCGCACCGTTCTTCGAGGGCGATCCGCTTGCGAGCGAGCTTGGCGCGATCTGCCGCGAAGCCTTCAACTTCCCGGCGCCGCTGGTGAACCTCGAGCAGGCGCCACAGCCGGCCTCGGTGCTGGAGCTGTTCCATGGCCCGACCTGCGCGTTCAAGGATTTCGGTGCGCGCTTCCTCGCTGCGACCATGGAGCGGATTCGTCGCAACGAGCCGAAGAAGCTCACCATTCTGGTCGCGACCTCGGGTGACACGGGCGGCGCGGTCGCCGCGGCGTTCCACAACAAGCCGTGGGTCGATGTCGTCGTGCTCTATCCGAAGGGGCTCGTCTCCGAGCGCCAGGCGCAGCAGCTGTCCTGCTGGGGCGGCAATGTGCGCACCTTCGCGGTAAACGGCACCTTCGACGAATGCCAGCGCATGGTGAAAGAGGCGTTCCTCGATGCGTCCCTCAAGGAATCGCATCAGCTGTCCTCGGCGAACAGCATCAACATCGGCCGCCTGCTGCCGCAGATGGTGTACTACGCCGCCTCCAGCCTGCAGCTGTGGCGAGACCTCGGTCGGCGTCCGAACTACATCATTCCGACCGGCAACCTCGGCAATGCCATGGCTTGCGTCTGGGCGCGCCATGTCGGAATGCCGATCGGAGAGATCGTGCTCGCGACCAACGCCAATCAGACGGTCACGGACTTCCTGCGCTCGGGCGAATGGCAGCCGCGCGCGAGCGTCGCGACCCTCGCCTCGGCGATGGATGTCGGCAACCCGAGCAACATGGAACGGCTGCGCTCGCTGCACCCGGAGTTCGAGGAGCTGCAGGGCCAGCTCGGCGCCTCCAGTGTCGATGACATCGAGATCCGCGGTACGCTGCGGCGTGATTCGCACGAGTTGAACCGCATCTGGTGCCCGCACACCGCCACGGCCGCCAAGGTCTACCGACGCATGCTCTCGCGAGGTGCGCGCGGTCACTGGGTGATCGTGTCGACCGCGCACCCGGCCAAGTTCAACGACATCGTCGAGCCCCAGACAGGGCAGGAAGTGCCTGTGCCGCCGGCACTGGCGAAGCTGCTGTCGTTGCCGCGACAGGAACAGGAACTTCAGCCCACGCTGCAAGCTTTACGGACGCAATTGCAACAACACTAAGACCGCATGCAGCAGCTTCCCGAACAGATTCCGTTCTGGGCGATTCCCGCCGCCATTGTCGCGGCGGTGATCGCGCTCATCGTCTGGATCTATGTGCTGATCCGCGCCTATCGCTACCGCAAGGGGCTCGATGCGGCCATCGCCAACGTCGCCTACGAGATGCTGAAAAACGTGCTGATCCCGAACGGCAACGGCGGGCAGATCCACGTGCATTACCTGCTGCTGACCCAGCGCGGCCTGCTGGTGGCGGACCTGCTGGACCGCCCGGGCGCGATCTTCGGCGGCGATCAGATGCTGGAATGGACGGCGATCGGCAAGAAGCAGCGCTATACCTTTCCCAACCCTCAGCACGCGCTGTACGACCGGATGGCGGCGGTCCGGTTGCTGACCGGTGAAGTGCCGGTGGAAGGGCGCCTGCTGTTCACGTTGAAGAGCGACTTCCCGAAGGGCAAGCCGCGCAACGTGTTACGGATCGATGACCTGACGGATGATTTCCCGGCGGTCGACAAGGCGCGCGGAAACATTACGGCGGCCTTCGGTGACGTTTGGGCGAACGTGAAGCGCCACGCCGAAGCGAATCCGATTTCGTAAGGCGAAGAGAAGGACCCTCACCCCACCGATTTGGCTTCTTCCGGGCCGGCGCGCCGCGCCCGGAAGAAAACCGATGGCTGCGTTATGAGCGGCGGTAATGCTCCGCGACGACCTGCGCAACGCACGCCGTCACTTTCTTACCCGTTTCAATATCCAGAAACTCATTCGGGCCGTGCGCATTCGACTGCGGGCCGAGCACGCCGGTCACCAGGAACTGGGTCTTGGGGAATTTCACGTTCAGCATGCCCATGAACGGGATCGTGCCGCCGACGCCCATGTACATCGCGTCCTTGCCGAAGAAATTCTTCGACGCCGACGACATCGCCGCCGCGAGCCACGGCGCGGTGGAGGGTGCATTCCAGCCGTCCGCGCCCGGATCGGCTTCATAGCGGACCTTGGCACCGTACGGCGGATCTTTCTCCAATGCTTCTTTGATCGCGGCCCCCGCGCGCTCCGGATCGACGCCCGGCGGAATACGGAACGACAGCTTGAACGCCGTATAGGGCCGTAGCACGTTGCCGGCGTTGGGCAGACTCGGAATGCCATCGACGCCCGTGGTGGACAGCGTCGGCCGCCAGGTGCTGTTCAACAGCAGTTCCGCCGGATCCTTATCCATCGGCTGCATGCCTTCGACCATCGGCAGCTTGCGATACACCTCGGTGCCGAGCGCTTTGGCAGCGGCCTGTGCCTGCTGCACGCGGTCTTCGGGGATCTTTGCAAACAACGCATCGAGCTTGATGCGACCGGTCGCAGAATCCTCGACGCGATCGAGCACCTGGCGTGCGATGCGCATGCTCGAGGCCGCGATGCCGCTCGCCATGCCCGAGTGCACGCCTTCACGAAGCACATCGACTCGCAACGTGCCGGTGAGATTGCCGCGCAGGGAGGTCGTACACCAGAACTGATCGTAGTTGCCGCACTCGGCATCCAGACACACGACCAGCGAGGGATCGCCGATGCGATCGGCGAGTGCATCGACATAGGCCGGCAGGTCCGGGCTGCCGCTTTCCTCGCTGCCCTCGATGAGGATCACGCAGCGTGCGTGTGGAATGTTCTGGTCGGCGAGCGCCTTCAGCGCCAGCAACGAGCCGAACACCGCATAACCATCGTCGGCTCCGCCACGACCATACAAACGGCCGTTACGAATCACCGGTGTCCACGGCGACAAGCCTTCCGCCCAGCCGGTGAATTCCGGCTGCTTGTCCATGTGGCCGTACATGAGCACGCAGTCCGAGCTGTTTTTCTCGCCCGAGGCGGGCACGTCGATGAACAGCAGCGGCGTGCGACCGGGCAGACGCACGATCTCGGTCTTCATGCCGGGCAGGGCATTGGCCTCGCACCACTGGCGCATCAGCTCCGCCGCCGCGTCCATGTGACCGTGTTTTTCCCAGTCCTTGTCGAAATGCGCCGACTTGTTGGGAATGCGGATGTACTCGCACAGCGCCGGCACGATGGATTTGTCCCAGGCTTCAGCGACGAAGCGCATCAATTGCTCATTATTCATTCCAACGTCTCCCAATTGAACAAGCGTAACGCATTGGCGGTGGTGATCTCAGCCAAAGCCGCCACCGAGTCGCCGCGCGCCTGCGCGATCGCCGCCAGTACGTGCGGAAGATACATGGGCTCGTTGCGACGGCTTTGCGGTTTGGGCTGCAAATCACGCGGCAACAGATAGGGCGCGTCGGTTTCGATCAGCAGACGATCGGCCGGAATGTGACGGACCACCTCGCGCAGGTGATGGCCGCGTCGCTCATCGCAGATCCAGCCGGTGATGCCGATGTACAGGTCGAGATCGAGATAGGCGCGAGCCTCATCCAGACCCGCCGTAAAACAATGCGCGACGCCGCCGCTCAGTTGCGCGCGATGCTTGCCCATGACCCTCATGAAATCCTGATGGGCATCGCGTTGATGCAGAAAAACCGGCTTGCCGACGCCCGCGGCCAGCTCCAGCTGCGCTTCGAACGCCTGGATCTGCGCCTCATGCGGCGAGAAGTTGCGAAAGTAATCCAGCCCGCATTCGCCCACCGCAACCACTTCATTCCGACGCGCGAGCTCATCGAACGCCCGCAATTGCGCGGCGTCGAGCTCGACGGCGTGATGCGGATGGACACCCGCCGTACAGCGCATCTGCGCCGGATGCTTTTGCACCAGGGCGATCGCGGTGTGCGTGCTCGCAAGCGAGCTGCCCGTGATCAGCATGCGAGTCACACCCGCATCGGCCGCGCGCTGAATGACAGCGTCGCGATCCTGATCGAAGCTGTCGTGAGCCAGATTGATGCCGATGTCCAGCAGCGTCGGGGCAGCAGGTGACGTGGTCGAAAGTCGAACCGGATCAACCGTCATTTTCAATGTCTTGTGCTATCTTCCAGAGCCATGAATTGTAGTGCATGGGCACCTCGACCGGGTCGGATCCTGCTGCCGCTGTTGCTGGCGGTGTGCGCGTCGGCGAGCGCCGGCTCGACCGCCGAGTTCGACGATCTGGTGGCGCGACTGCAGTTTGCCTTCTTCACCGGCGACAGCCGCGCCCTGGAAGAAACCATCACCGAGCTCGGCGGCTTGGAGGTCGAGCCGGGCCTCGCGGCCGTCAAGTCATATCAGCTCGCCTATGGCGACTGGAAACTCGCGCAGCTGCTGGGCGAACGTAGCCTGTCGGTCGCCAAATCGAGCGTGAGCAAGGCGGCGAGGCAGTGCGTTCAGCATGCGCGCGATGCCATCTCGAAGGATCCACGCATGGCCGAGATCTACGCCATCGAAGCCGCGTGTGACACATATCAGCCCGGATCGCCGAAACAGTCCTCGACGGCATGTACGCGTAGTAAATCCATGCGCACTGCCATGACACTGGGCGCGGAGAATCCCCGCGTGCTGTTCATCAATGCCTTGTGCTCGCCCGATGCCGAGGGCGATCCGGCGGCGATCGAGCGCTGGCGCGCGGTGGTTGCCAAGTTCGAAGCAGCGCCGCCCTCGCAGCCTGGCAAGCCCGATTGGGGGCATGCCGAGGCACTGACGTTGCTGGGTGAAAGTTACCTGAAGCGCGGCGAGATGGTCGCAGCCCGCGATGTGCTGGAAAGAGCGCTGGTGCTTGCGCCAGACTACCGACAGGCGCAAAAGCTGTTGCAGACTGCGGCCAATCGCCCCCGCTGAGCTGGTTACTGTCGTTCCCCGATTCATGTCCGCTCAATTGCAGTTGTTCGAGTCACGGGACTCTACTTCGGAGCGTTGGACCGTGCGCGTCAGTCGGCGTGCGCGGCGCATGTCGGTGCGTGTGTATCCGGGCGGCCGCGTCGAAGTCGTGGTGCCGCCGGGCGTGCCGCCCATTACCGTGCAACGATTCGTGGGCACGCACAGGCAATGGATCTCCCGTCGCGTCGAAGATCTGAGCGCCGTCGGCGCGCCGATCACTTCGGGTCCGCCGACCGACATTCACGTGCCGGCGATCGGACGCAGCTTCAAAGTCGAGTATCAGGCCACGCGCTCCACCTCCATCCGGCCACAATTGTTCGAAGACGGCGTGCTGCGGATCTTCGGACCGATTCATGACGAGGCGGCGATCGCCTCGGCCTTGCGTCAGTGGCTCGCCGACCTGGCCTACGATGAGTTCGGCCAGCAGCTCAAAGTCGTCGCCCGCGAGCTGGGCCTGGGTTTCAGCCGTATACAAATCCGCCGCCAGCGTACGCGCTGGGGCAGTTGCTCCGCGACCGGCACCATCAGTCTCAACGTCTGCCTGATGTTCCTCGAACCCGCGGTGGTGCATTACCTGTTCGTGCACGAGCTCTGTCACACGCGCCACATGAATCACTCCAACCGGTTCTGGGCCCTGGTGGAGCACCACGAGCCGGATTACCGCCGGCTGGATCGGGAGCTGCTGAAGGGCTGGCAGTCGGTGCCGGGCTGGATGTTCGAGTAGCGCGAAGGGACGCAGGTATACCGGGACCGTCCGGGGTTGACAGCGCCGCGCCCCGCGCGGAACCTGCCGTTCATCCATTCAGGTTTCGCTCCCATCATGTCCAGTTCCGATCCTCCTACGCGCCGCCCGGTCGATTTGTCCGATGAACAGGTTCATTGGGACCTCGGCGAATCCCAGAGTTATGGCGAATACCTCGGCCTGAATCAGATCCTCAGCGCGCAGCGCCCGGTCTCGTTCGAACACGACGAGATGCTGTTCATCATCATCCACCAGGCCTCGGAGCTGTGGATGAAGCTCTGCCTGCACGAGCTCACCGCCGCCCGCGAGCACATTCGTCGCGACGATCTGGGGCCGTCGTTCAAGATGCTGGCGCGCGTATCGCGCATTCAGCAGCAGCTGGTGCAGTCGTGGGATGTGCTTGCGACCATGACGCCGGCGGAATATTCGCTGTTTCGCAATCAGCTCGGCCGCGCCTCGGGATTCCAGTCGGTGCAGTACCGGATGCTGGAGTTCATCATCGGCAACAAGAACGCCGACACCATCGAGGTGCATCGTCGCGACCCGAAAGTGTATGAGGAGCTGCAGCGCTCGTTACAGAGCCCGAGCATCTACGACGAAACGCTGCGCTTGTTGAGCCGGCGCGGATTCGAGATTCCGGAGGAATATCTGGATCGCGACTGGTCACAGCCCTATCAGCCGAGCAAACAAGTCGCCGCGGCATGGCTCGCCGTGTATCACAGCGTCGAGGACAACTGGGACCTGTACGACCTCGCGGAGAAGCTGGTGGATCTCGACCACAAGTTCCAACTCTGGCGCTTCAGTCACATGAAGACGGTCGAGCGGATCATTGGTTACAAGCGCGGCACCGGTGGCACGGGCGGGGTGTCGTATTTGAACAAGGCGCTGGAGCTGCGGTTCTTTCCAGAGCTGTGGACGATTCGGACGTCGATGTAAACGAGGGTGCCGCGCCCTTAATGAATTCCTTAACAACTCGGCGGATCGTGTCCGATATCATCGGACTTTCGCCCGAGTGAATCATGGGATTGCCGAACATTCTCCTGGTTGAAGACGATCGCATGCTGTGCGACGTCATCGCGGCCGCGCTTCAACAAGACTCGTGGCACGTGGATGTGGCCCGCGATGGGCGCGCCGCTCAGACGGCCCTGATCGATCACGGGTACGCGGCGGTACTGCTCGACCTGGGCCTTCCCTGCGGCTCCGGCCTGGACGTGTTGAGTGGCATGCGCGCGCGCTACGATGCCACGCCCGCCTTGATCATCACCGCGCGTGACCAACTCGGTGATCGCATTCGTGGCCTCGATGCTGGCGCCGACGACTACCTGGTCAAGCCTTTTCAGGTCGAAGAACTGCTCGCGCGATTGCGGGCCGTCCTGCGGCGGGCGAACGGGCAGGTTGCGCCGGTACTTCACTATCAAAACATTTCGGTGGACCCGGTACGTCGCATCGTCATGCGTGGCGATCAGCACGTGCGCCTGAGCATGCACGAATTCCGCACGCTGCTGGCATTGATGGAGCGCCAGGGGCGCGTCGTGCCGCGCAGTCACCTGGAAGATCTGATCTATGGCGGCTCGACCACCATCGAGAGCAACACGATCGCCGTCTATATCCACCAGCTGCGCCGCAAGCTCGGCGACAGTCTCATCGAGACCGTGCATGGCTACGGCTATCGTCTCGGTGCGGAACGCTGACATGCCTTCCCTGCGCGGTCGCCTGTTCAGTGCGTTGCTCGGCATCTTCATCGGCGCGTGGGTGGCCGCTGGCGTTTATCTCTATCTGCAGTTCGCGCAGGCGAGCAGCGGCACGATGGACAGGGGTCTCGAAGAACTCGCCAATACCGCGCTGCTGTCCATGCCGAGCGACATCAGCGAGGTGTCGAGCCGCTCGACGCTGAGCTTGAGAAGCGGCGCGCCGGGGCGATTGGAAAAAACCGAGCGATGGATTCAGGTCTGGAGCAAGGAGCGTCGGGCGCTGGTGCTGTGGCGCAGGGGCGCGCCGACCACACCGCTCAAGCCCGACTTCATCGATGGTTTCGCCACCCTTCAGATGGCGGGCGAGCAGTGGCGTGTCTACGCCGTCTCGGATGCAAGCAATCAGGTGCAGGTTCAGGCCGGTCAGCCAATGAGCGCACTGACCGAGGAGCTCAGAACCGGGTTGTACTACGCGCTTGGCATCTCTTCGCTCGCGCTGCTCGCGGTGGGGCTGGCGGTGAAGCTGGTCGTGCGCTGGTCGTTCCAGCCTGTGATGACGGTGCAATCGGCAATGACCTCGCGAGAGGCGCTCGACCTGACGCCGCTGCCCGCTGCCGGCCTGCCCAGTGAAGTGCGTCCGCTGGTCGATTCGTTCAATCGTTTGCTGGCGCGGCTCGAAGAGGCCGTGCACGTCGAGCGCCGGTTCATCGTGGATGCAGCCCATGAACTGCGCACGCCGTTGGCCGTGCTGCTCGGACAGGCACAGGTGGCACGACGGGCGCGGACACTGGAGGATGCTCGGCCGGTGCTCGATCAGTTGATGCGTGGAGCGGAGCGAAGCGCACGATTGTCACAGCAGCTGCTTCATTCGGCACGCATCGAGCGGCCCGCGGATCCTCAAACACCGATCGAGCTTGCCGACATCATCACGATGTTGATCCAGGATTTTGAGATGACAGCCACGCAGAAAGAGCAAAGCATCTCGGTACACGTCGAGCCCGGCCTGGTCCGCGGCAATCTGGATGAGATCGGCATTCTGGTCAGCAACGTGCTCGACAACGCCTTGCGCTACGCCGGACGGGGCGGTCACGTCGCCGTGCGATGCGTTCGAGAAGGCAACACGCTGCGGCTGGAAGTTCTCGATGACGGTCCGGGGGTGCCGGAGGCAGACCGGGGACGAATATTCGATCGCTTCTATCGCGTCGCCGGCAGCGCCGAAAGCGGCAGTGGCATCGGGCTGTCACTGGTAGCGCGTATTGCCCGATCGCACGCAGCAGATATTTCGACGGGCCCGGGCCTCGAGGGGCGTGGCTTCGGCATCGTCGTGCGTTTCCCCATGATCGAGGAGCGGCCGGCGCCGCCTTAACGCATTATTAAAACCGACTCCTCGATGATCTCCGACATCAACCGTTGGAGAGGATCGAATGAGACTGCCAAGCAAACTCTGTCCGTGGCTCGTGCCCACCAGCGCAGCACTGGCCCTGGCAGGTGCAACCAACGCCACCGCCGCGGAGGAGGAGCCGAAGAAAGGACCGTGGGAAATTACGCTGGGTGCCGGTGTGGCGAATCTGCCTGAGTACATCGGTAGCGATGAATATGAAACGCGCGGGCTGCCAGTCGTGAGCGTGCGCTACAAGCGTCTCTTCCTGGGCGGTGCGCCGGGCTCAGGCTCACCTGCCGGCATCGGTGCGCATCTCTACGAAGGCGAGTCGTTTCGATTGGGCGCGGTGGTGTCCGTCGATGCCACCAAACCGCGCGAAGAATCGGATGATGAGAGCCTGCGAGGGTTGGGCGATATCGACGCGGCGGTTCGGGCGGGGCTGTTCTCGAGCTACCGGATCGCGAGCTGGCTGACGCTGCGGGCCAGCGCCATGACGGATGTCTCCGATAAACAGCAGGGGACGACGGCGAACATCGATGTCGAGTTCTCCTATCGACCGACGGCGCGACTCACGCTCTCCGGTGGTCCGGGAGTCACCTGGGCGGATGAGGACTATATGCAGACGTTCTTCGGCATCACCGATGAGCAGGCCGCGCGCTCGGGGCTCGCCGCGTACACGCCCGAGGCCAGCGTGAGCGTCGTACGACTCTCGTTTGGCGCCCAGTATCAGTTCACCGGTCCCTGGTTCGCCGGCGCACGCATCACCGCCGCTCAGCTGCAGGACGATGCGACCGCAAGCTCGATCGTCAAGGACAAGAATCAGAGCCTGTACGCGCTGTATTTCGGCTATCGATTCTGAGCAGGAGTCAGGCCAGGCTGCGACCCGGGTCGTCGGCGGCCTATATCTCAAATATAAAAGCGCTTGCACATATCAAAGCCAGCGCGTACCTCAGACCGCCGTCGGCTGACTGAGCCTGGTGGAGATTTCCGCAGCGGCGCGCCGGATCGCTACGATCGTATCCTTGATAGACAGCGCCTTCGGCGTTTCGATGTAAGGGCAGGTGAGCGCGGCGGCCACTTCATCGCCCGACATGACGGGCGCCGACAGATCGACGATGTGACGAGTGACGTCACTGTCCGCGCGCACGTGTTTTTTGGTACGAGCGGAGGCCGCGCGTTCCTCGAACGCCTTCCACGCCTTGCCGCTCACGGACCGTGCGAGGCGGGCGCGCCATTCCGCACGAATGGTTTGAGGTTGAAACGCATAGAGCACCAGCCCGGAGGCGGATGCCACCAGGGGGCGGCGGTTGCCGACCCGCACGGAATAGCCTTCGTTGCCCGGCGCTTCGATGCGCGCGATGACCACCATCTGCTCTTCGCTGGCGACCGCGAGATGGCAGGATTGCCCGATCGCACGGGTCAGCTTTCTCATTTCCGGTAGCGCCTGCTCGAGAAGGTTCCTGGCGGGTGCTCGCGCCAGTGCGAGAGCAAACAACTTGTTGGTCAGCTCCAGCCCTTCGCCGTCATCGGCCGGAGCGATATAGCCTCGGCGTATCAGCGCCTCGACCATCCGGAACAGCTCGCCCAGCGAGCGACCGAGCTCCGTGGCCATTTGTGACATCGTCAGAGGCGTGCTGCGCGCGGCGAGCAGCTCGAGGATGTCCAGGCCCTTCTCGAGGGCAGGCGCGCTGTACTTACGTTGTTTGTTTTGAGGGGTATTCATGCTTCTCATTGTAGATGATTGACTGCCACCGGTTACCGCAACGCTCGATGCGGCATGCAGGGCGGGTCGAATCCAAGTCTCGATCGGGCGGCCGTACTGGATTTCAGTAATGAAGTGGCTTGTATTCCTGAAAACATGTATCGTCGCGCGCCAGGTCACATTTCGAAAGATTTCGAGCGCGCGCGGAAAATATCACCCAATAAATTGTACGAGTATTGACGCGCTCCGCGGCGCGGTGTAATTAGGCTCCAGACCACACCCGATAACAGGGTGGGACTTCGCAAGGGGGAACGGATCGATGCAGTCCGCCAGCAGGAATGGCGTATTACACGCCGATATTTTGGTAGCGCTAGCAGGTCCGACGCCGATTCTGGCGCAGGAATCTTCCTCGGCATCCGGCAATACCAGCCAACTTGAGGAAGTGATTGGTAACGGTATCATAGAATCGCTACAGCGCAACCTGGACATGAAGCGTGAGGCGACTGGCGTCGTCGACGTGATTTCCTCCGAGGACATCGGCAAATTCCCGGACTCGAACGTCGCCGCGTCTTTACAACGCGTGCCCGGCGTTTCGATCCAGCGTTCCGGCACCCGCGGCGAGCCGGAAGGCATCACGGTTCGCGGCTTCGGCGGCGACTTCAACGAAACGCTGTACGACGGGCGACGCATCTCGACGGCTTCAGGCAACCGCGCGGTCGACTTCAGCACGGTCGGTGCCGACTTCGTCGGTGCGCTGGCGGTGATGAAGACGCACGCTCTTCGATGAGGCACAGCAGTCGAGCGCGACGTTGCGACGGTTGCAACGAGCGTTGGGAAGTCCGTACACCGTCAGCCGCCACGCACTGCGCGAGCTGGATGACGCCGATGTGCTGCGTCTGTTTCGTAGCGGTCGTCTGCAGCTCGCCTACACCGACACTGGCGCATTTGCGCAATCGCAAGCTCGCTGGATCCTGAAACAAGCCCGGCAGGGGATTTTCTTGCAGGACGTTGGGGGACTCATGAAGTGGATGACGGCGATCGTTGGCACGCTGGCGATGAATGTTTGTTGGGCGCAGGCGGCCGAGAGCTTCCGGCCAGCGAGCACGAATGTCTGGGATGCTCAGTACCCGCGCGTCGACGACGCCGGGCGGGTCCAGGTGCGCGTGAAGGCGCCGGAAGCCAGCAAGGTCAAATTGAATTTCTGGAGCGGCCCGAAAGTGGACATGCAGAAGCAGCCCGATGGCTTCTGGATGGTGACCACCGAGCCGCTGGTCCCGGGATTGCACTACTACACCGTCGTTATCGATGGCGCCGACGTCGCCGATCCAGGCAGTCATGCCTTCTTCGGCGGCTCTCGACATGCGAGCGCAGTGGAAATTCCAGAGCCCGGCTCGACGTACTATTCCATCCAGGACGTTCCCCACGGCCAGGTGCGCGAGGTGTGGTACGCCTCCAAGGTCACCGGAACGTGGCGGCATGCGCTGGTGTATCTGCCGCCGGGTTACGACTCACAAACGAAAACGCGCCATCCCGTCCTGTATCTGCAGCACGGCGGCGGCGAGGATGAAACCGGTTGGGTCCGGCAGGGGCACGCGAACTTCATCCTGGACAACCTGATCGCCGCGCGCCGGGCCGAGCCCATGATCGTCGTCATGGCGTACGGCTACGCGCGACGTGCGGGTGAATCGCCACCCGACATGAGCGCCGTTGCATTTGGCTCGCCCGCGATGCTCAAGGCGATGCAGGACATGGCGTCCACGTTCGAAGATGACGTCACTCAAGCGCTGATCCCGTTCATCGACCGGACGTTTCGAACGCTCACCGACCGGGACAACCGCGCCATGGCCGGCCTGTCGATGGGCGGCATGCAGACGTTTCACATCACGCTCAAACATCTGGACCTGTTCTCTCACATCGGCGGCTTCAGCGGCGCCGGCGGTTTGCTGACGGCGGGCGGCGGCAAGTTCGATCCCGCCACCGACTACAACGGCGTATTTGCCGACGCCGGCGCTTTTAGAAACAAAGTGCATGTGCTCTGGCTCGGCGTCGGCACGGCGGAATCGGAGCGATTTCGCATCGGCATTCGCGGCTTGCACGAAAGCTTGAATGCCGCGGGTATCGAGCACGTTTACGTCGAGTCGCAGGGCACGGATCACGAGTGGCAGACCTGGCGGCGGGCCTTGAACGATTTCGCGCCCCGCCTGTTCAAGAGTCGTAAAGCCAGGACCTGACGAGAGCGATGACCATGGTCCCCCAGAAATGCAGATGTTGCGGGGTGCGTGAGTGAAAGGGAATGCGATGAGCGTGCGCTTGCTTTCGGCTTCGTTGATGAGTCTGGCACTGGCGATGAACGCAGTGGCGTCGAGTGCGGGCGAGGGCGCGCTGCGTGCGCATGCTGACGCGAAGGCCAAAGCCCTGGTCGAGCAGCTGACGCTGGATGAGAAGGTCGGGCAATTGCTCAACACCGCGCCGGCGATTCCGCGTCTGAAGATTCCCGCCTACAACTGGTGGACCGAGTCTTTGCACGGTGCGCTGGGGCCGGTGCCCACCACGAATTTTCCGGAGCCGATCGGTCTGGCGGCTTCGTTCGATGAATCCCTGGTGCAAGAGGTCGCCGCCGCGATCAGCGTGGAGGTGCGAGCGCTGCATGCGTTGGGACGCAAGACCGGCAAGCTCGGCCGCATCGGCACCGGCCTCGACACGTGGTCGCCCAATATCAATATCTTCCGCGACCCGCGCTGGGGACGTGGACAGGAAACATACGGTGAGGATCCCTATCTCACGGCGCGCCTGGGCGTCGCGTATGTGCGCGGCATGCAGGGCCCCGATCCCGAGCGCCCCGATGTGATCGCTTCACCCAAGCATTTCGCGGTCCATAGCGGTCCCGAGTCGACGCGTCACGAAGCGAATGTGTTCGTCAGCCCGCACGATCTCGAAGATACCTATCTGCCTGCGTTTCGCGCGGCGATCGTCGAGGGCAAGGCGGGCTCGATCATGTGCGCGTACAACCGCGTCAACGGCGAGCCGGCCTGCGTCAGCAATCTGTTGTTACAAGATCGCCTGCGTGGCGCATGGCAGTTCGACGGCTACGTCGTCTCGGACTGCGACGCCGTGAAGGACATCAGCGATAATCACAAGTTCGCACCCGATGCAGCTGCGGGTGTAGCGGCGGCGCTCAAGGCAGGGGTCGATAACGAGTGCAGCAATGCCACGTTGTTCGACATCGATGGCCTCGGCGCCCGCTACAACCAGGCCTACGAGCGTGGCCTGGTCAGCATGCACGATATCGATCAGGCGCTGATTCGATTGTTTTCCGCTCGTTATCGCAACGGCGATCTGCCGGGACTCGAGGGACGACGGCGGATCGATATTCCGCCCACGCCTGTCACCACGCCCGAGCGCGATGCGCTTGCATTGAAGAGCGCGGAGAAGAGCTTGGTGCTGCTGAAGAACGACGGTGTCCTGCCGTTGCGAGGCACCGAGCGCATCGCGGTCATCGGTCCGCACGCCGATGCGACGCGGGTACTGCGTGGAAACTATTCATCGGCGCTTTCGAGTCCACCGGTCTCGCTGGTCGAGGGGTTGCGGCGTGCCTTGCCGAAGGCCACGGTCACGCACGTTCCGTGGGGGCCATCGATCACCGATGGGGACTCGATTCCGACGTCGGCTCTGCGTGCCCCTCGCGGTGAGCTGGGATTGCTGGCCGAGTACTACGATGTCGCGGAGCAGATGCCGACGCGTTACGCGAACCATGCGGACTTCGCCGAGCACGCAAGGAAGATCAAGTTCAAGAGTAAGCCGACGCTATCTCGCGTCGAGCCGGGCATCGCCATGCGCGGGAATGAGCATGCGCAGGTGTCGGAGTACTACCGCGTGGTGTGGACCGGCTTCGTCGTGCCACCCGAGAGCGGCACCTATCGCATCAGTCTCGGCGGCCCCAATGCGGAGTTGATGTTCGATGGGAAGGTGCTCGCGCGTCATCAAAACCAGCCCTGGGGGACGCGCTCGGCGATGACGGAGCTCGCGTTGGTGAAGGGGCGGCGTTATCCGATTCGCGTGAGCGCCGATGCACTGTTGCTGGCGGGCGTCGACGTGTTGTGGAAGCGGATCTCCACGCAACCCGAACCGGACCTGCGTGCCGCGGCCGCGCAAGCGGACGTGATCGTCGCTGCCGTCGGCCTGAATTCCAATCTGGAAGGCGAGGAGATGAAGGTCGAGCTGGAGGGATTCTCCGGCGGCGACAAAACATCCCTCGACCTGCTCGCCGATCAACGCCGGCTCCTCGAACAGGCGCAGGCGCTCGGCAAGCCGCTGATCGTCGTGCTCATGAACGGCAGCACGCTCGACCTGTCGTGGCCCAAGGCGCATGCATCGGCCCTCCTCGAAGCCTGGTACCCGGGACAGGCAGGCGGCCTGGCCATCGGCAACGTCATTTCCGGCAAGACCAATCCAGCGGGGCGATTGCCGTTGACGTTCTATCGCAGCGTCGCCGATCTGCCGCCCTTCGATGACTACTCGATGAAAGGCCGCACCTACCGCTACTTCGCCGGCACGCCGGTTTACCCGTTCGGCTACGGCTTGAGCTACTCGACGTTCGAGTATGGCGCGGTGAATGTCCAAGCTCTTGATGGGGCACCCGAGCGTGGGGTTCGCGTGACCACGACGGTGCGAAACGCGAGCAGCCGAGCGGGCGAGGAAGTGGCACAGCTCTATCTGGATCCGCCGGACTTCGAAGGCGCGCCACGAATCGCATTACGGGGCGTGCAGCGTTTCGCGCTCCAGCCCGGCGAGCAGCGAACCATCACCTTCGAGCTGACACCCCGCGACCTGAGCTTCGTCAATCGGGATGGGGTGCGGCAGGTATTCGCAGGCCAGCACCGCGTGAGCATCGGGTCCGGCCAACCGGACTCGGGAGTGGCCGTGCAATCGCAGTCCTTCACGACCACGCAAACCGTACCGCTGCCCTTCTAAGTGCTGAAGTAGAGGTTGTAATGAATCTGAAGTCCGCGCTCCGGGCATTTCTGATCGGCGTATCGGCGTCCGCAAGTATGGCGCATGCGCAGACGGTCCCGCTGACGATCGAGACCGACCGGCCCGGCGCGAAGATCGATCGCCAGATCTTCGGTCAGTTCGCAGAGCATCTGGGTCGGGGCGTTTATGAGGGCGTCTGGGTCGGTCCCGATTCATCCATTCCAAACACACGCGGTATTCGCAACGACGTGGTCGCCGCCCTCAGGGAGTTGCGCGTGCCCAACGTGCGCTGGCCTGGGGGATGCTTCGCGGATGAATATCACTGGCGCAATGGCATCGGTCCATTGGCGGAGCGTCCCGCCACGCTCAACCCGAACTGGGGCGGCGTGATCGAGCCGAACAGCTTTGGAACGCACGAGTTCCTCGACTTCGTACAGCAGATCGGCGCCGAAGCATACATCTCGGTCAATGTCGGCTCGGGCACGCCACAGGAGGCGGCGGACTGGTTCGAGTACATGACGACGGCTCAACCGACGGCGTTGGCGAAGCAACGCGCGGCGAACGGACATCCGCAACCGTACGGCATCTCGTTCATGGGCATCGGTAACGAGAGCTGGGGATGCGGCGGCTCGATGACGCCGGAGGAGTATGCGGCTCAGCTTCGCATCTATGCCCGCTACACGCGCAATTACAACGCCGAGCATCCGACGCGGAAAATCGCCGTTGGACCGGACGGCGCGAATACCGGCTACACCGAAGCGGTGATGAAAGCCTGGAAGGAGCGCAACTGGAGCTGGGACATCGACGGACTGTCGCTGCACTACTACACGGTCGGCGCGGGCTGGCCGCCGAAATTCGCTGCGACGGGCTTCGGCGTCCAGGAGTACGCAACACTCATCGACTACACGCTGCGCATGAACGATCTGCTGCGTACCCATGGCGCGATCATGGATAAGTACGATCCGGAGAAAAAGATCGCGCTGGTCGTGGATGAGTGGGGCGCCTGGCTCGCACCGACGCCGGGCAGCAAGGAAGGCTTCCTCGAGCAGCAGAACAGCGTGCGTGACGCCATCATCGCCGCGCTCAATATCAATATCTTTGCGCGCCACGCCGAGCGCGTGCGCATGGCCAACGTCGCGCAGATGGTCAACGTGCTACAGGCCATGATCCTGACCGATCGGGACAAGCTGGTGCTGACCCCGAGCTATCACGTCTTTCGCATGTACGTGCCATTTCAGGATGCGACGTTGCTACCGGTGAAGTTCGATGCCGGCACGTACGCGAATGGCAGCATCAAGTTGCCGCGGATCGATGCAATCGCCGCGCGGGGCAAGGATGACAAGACCTGGCTGGCCATCACGAACATCGATCCCACCGGCCCCGCGCAGCTGGAATTGACGACGCGCGCGAGGCGCGCTGCGGGACAGATTCTATCCGCTCCGACGGTCGACAGCGTGAATACGTTCGAAGCGCCGGCGACCGTAGCGCCCAAGTCGTTCGAAGCGAAGTCGAGCGGCAACCGGATCTCGTTGAAATTACCGCCGCACTCGGTGGCCGTCATCGAGCTCGAGCCCTAGCGCTCGAGCGTGACTCGCGATCCATGATGAAAACCGATAACACAAACCCGCAAGGGGGAACCATGACGACATACTTTTGCAAGGACCGCCGTACTGCCAAGACGAAAATCACATCGACGCGCGCTCAGGCGCTGGCGGCGTGTGGGCTGCTGATTCCAATCGCCGCCGTGCAGGCGCAAACGACGCCGGCGCAAGCCGAGCAGGGCGTCGGGCTCGAAGAAATTCTGGTCACGGGCACTCGCATCATGTCGAGCGGATACAACGCGCCGACACCGACGTCGGTCATCAGCGCCGAGCAGCTCACCGCGAATGCGCAGCCCAACATTTTCACCACGGTCGCACAACTGCCTTCGCTGCAGGGGTCCACCGGCACGCAGACCAACACGTTCAGCACCTCGAGCGGGCAGCAGGGCCTGAGCTCGTTCTCGCTGCGCGGCTTGGGGCCGATCCGCACGCTGACGCTGCTCGATGGGCAGCGCGTCGTCGGGGCGAACGTGACCGGCGTCCCCGATGTGAGTCTGTTTCCGCAGTTGCTGGTCGAGCGCGTCGACGTCGTCAATGGCGGCGCATCGTCTTCATATGGGTCGGACGCGGTGGGTGGCGTGGTCAACTTCGTCACCAACACGCGCTTCGAGGGGCTGAAGGGCAACGTGCAGGGTGCGGTCACCAACTACGACGACGATGAAACTATCGTCGCCCAGGTAGCCGCCGGCAGCAGTTTTCTCGACGGCCGTCTGCACGTGGTGGGTAGCGTCGAGTATCACGATGAAAAGGGCGTGGGTCCCGGTCCGTACGGCATCGGCCTCGCGGGCGGCCGCGACTGGTTCACGCAGCGCACGCTCGTCAATCGCAACGTGCTGAACGACGGCTCGCCCCAGTACACCGTCATCGACTACGCGCAGCCCTACAACTACACCAAGTACGGTCTGATCACGGCGGGGCCGCTGCAGGGTTGGGCCTTCGACGAAGCCGGCAATCCGTTCCAATTCCAGTATGGCTCGAACGGCGTGCCCGATCGTAATGCCGCCGGCACCGTCAGCGGCTGTCTGCCGGGCTTCTGTGTCGGCGGCGATGTGTCGGGCAATGTCGACTCCGGCCGCACGCTGCAGTCTTCACTGGAGCGTATCAACGGCTACGGCCGGATCGGCTTCGACTTTGGCGACGACGATGAAATCTATCTCACGACGAATCTGGCCCAGGTTCAGACTCACAATCAGCCGATCAACGGCATGAACCGGCCGAATCTCACCATCCAGTGCAGCAATCCCTACCTGCCCGCATCGATCCAGGCGATGTGCGCGGCGCCCAACGGCAACCCCGCCAACGCCATCACCAGCTTCCAGTACGGCACCAGCAACGCCATCCTGCCGAGCACCCAGGTGTACACCGACCGCCGTCAATATCGTTTCGTGTTGGGCGCCTTGGGTAGTCTGAAGGTGCTGGGCGACGACTGGCACTACAACGGCTACTACGAACACGGGGTCAACTTCAGCGACGTCGATGTGAAGAGCATCATGCTGTCGCGTCGTTTCAATCAGGCGATCAACGCGACCCTGTTGAACGGCTCCATCGTGTGCGCCGATGCGACGGCACGAGCGAACGGTTGTGTTCCCATCAACATCTTCGGTGGCATGCGGCCCTCGGCCGAAGCGCTCAACTACATCATGCCCGCGAAGGGGCCTTATCAGCGCACGCGCCAGAACCAGGAAGTGGCCAGCCTCAACTTCTCCGGCACGCCGGTCGAGCTGTGGGCCGGGCCGCTCGCGCTCGCATTCGGCGGCGAGTATCGAAAGGAGGAGTATCGGGTGCGCGCCGATGCATATGGCAACGGCATCAATACGCAAGCCGGCATCGAGGGGACGCCTTTTGGCGGCGCGTATCCCGCCGATCCAGTGCTGCTGGATACGGGTAACAACTGGTATGCGGGCAACTACAAGAACGGCGAGGGCGATTACAGCGTCAAGGAAGCGTATCTGGAGTTCGACCTGCCGCTGTTCGATGCGACGAGCGCCGGGCGCGCCAACTTGAATGCCGCCTACCGCGTCACCGACTACAGCACCTCGGGGACGATCGACGTTTGGAAGGTCGGCGGCACCTGGGATACTCCCATCGACGGCTTGCGACTGCGCGCCACCACCTCGCGCGATGCGCGGGCGCCGAATCTTTCCGAATTGTTCGCAGCGCCGGTCACGACGACGCTGCCGAATTTCCTGGATCCGTTCCGTAACATCAACGTGCTGGCGATCCAGAATCAGGTCGGCAATCCCGCGCTCACGCCGGAGCTCGCGCGCAACACCTCGTTCGGCTTCGTGTATTCCGAACCGGCCTGGCTGCCGAACTTCAGCGTCTCGGTCGACTATTACAAGATCAAGATCGACGACGTGATCTCGAGCCTCGGCGCCAACGACATCGTCAACTTCTGTTTCCGGGGCGTGCTGCCGCAGACCTGCAATTCGTTCAACCTGAACAACCCGAACGGACCGAACTTCATCAACGTGCAGTCGTTCAATTTCGCGTCGATCGAGACCTCGGGCTTCGACATCGAAGCGAGCTATCGCTGGCCGCAGCTGTTCGGTCTGCCCGGTACGTTGACGGTGCGCGGCCTCGCGACGCACATTCGCGAATACCTCACCGACAACGGCTTGGGAACCGCTGCGATCGATACCGCCGGGGTCAACATCGACACCAAGGCCGATTGGAAGGTGCTGGCCATCCAGAGCTACGACACCGACCGGTTCTCGTTCCAGATTCAGGAGCGCTGGGTCAGCGATGGCGTGCTGGGCCACCAGTACCTCGAGTGCCGGCCGGGCACCTGTCCGGTCTCCACCGTGGATCGGCCGACCATCGACAACAATCACGTCGATGGCGCGCTGTATCTGGACATTGGCGGTTCCTATCAGGTGCTGCCGGGCACGACCGCCTATTTCAAAGTCGACAACGTGCTCGATGAGGATCCCGCCAAAGTGACGATCTTCAGCAACCCGGCGCTCTACGACGCGCTGGGCCGTGTATATCGGCTCGGCGTGCGTTTCGATCTTTGATGCGAGCTACGGAAGGCGACCCGACGACTCGGGTCGCCTTCCGGTGCGCATTCGATGCAATCGCAGGAAATCATGAAACCACCGCTTCGTCATCTTCTCGCCGCCGGTGTGGCCGGGCTACTGCAGTCCGCGTCGGCCTTCGCGACCAATCCTCTGATCATGGATCAGTTCACGGCGGACCCGACGGCGCGCGTGTTCCAGGGCAAGGTCTATGTTTATCCCTCGCACGACATCAAGGCGCCGCCCGGATACAAAGGCAAACCGAACTGGTTCGTCATGGAGGACTACCACGTATTCTCTTCGGAGAATCTGACGGACTGGCAGGATCACGGCGTGATCTTGAAGCAGACGGACGTGCCATGGGTCGATACGAGCGCCTATGCAATGTGGGCACCGGACAGCGTCTTCAAAGACGGCAAGTACTATTTCTATTTTCCCGCGATCGCAAAGACCGGCGGCTTTCGAATCGGCGTGGCGGTGGCGGATCAGCCCTACGGGCCCTTCAAGCCCATGCCGACGCCTATCGAAGGCGTGCAGGGAATCGATCCGGCCGTGCTGATCGACAAGGATGGCCAGGCTTATCTGTATTACTCCCTGGACCGGATCTTCGTCGCCAGACTGAAGCCGGACATGCTGCAGATCGAGGGTGAGCCGGTGGTGTTCGACAATCTGCCCAAGAAGGGACTGCAGGAGGGGCCGTTCGTGTTCGAGCGCAATGGCATCTACTATCTCACCTATCCGCATGTCGCGAACAAGACCGAGCGGCTGGAATACGCAACGAGCACCTCGCCCATGGGACCGTTCACGGCGGCGGGCGTCATTCTCGATGAGGCGGAGAGTGGCTGCTGGACGGTTCATCATTCCATCCTCGAGTACCAGGGGCAGTGGTATCTGTTCTATCACGACAAGGATCTGTCGCCAGCTTTCGACAAGAATCGCGCGATCCGGGCCGACCGGTTGTTTTTCGACGCCGACGGCACGATTCGAAGAGTCATTCCGACGCTGCGAGGGGTGGGACGGGTCGCGGCCAAGAGCGAGATCCAGATCGACCGCTACAGCGCCACGAGCGGCACGGACGTCGCGGTGTCGTTCCTGGACGAAACCAATCCGCACGCCGGCTGGAAGACCCGCTTCGGTGCCGCGCAATCGTGGGTGCGATTCAACGAAGTCGACTTTGGACGAGGCGCTCAAAACGCGATCGAGGTGCGCGCGAAGGCGCTCGGCGGGGGCACTCTCGAGATCCGGCTGGATCGAGCAGACGGGCCGGTGATCGGTCGCATCGACGTCGGAGCAGGAACCGATTGGGTCATCGCGCGTGCGGCGGCACATCGAGTTCCCGCCGGGGTCCACGATCTTTTCGTCGCTCAGGCGGGCGTCGAAACCGTCGAGGTGGATTGGGTCAGGTTCCGCTGAGCAAAGCGCTGTCGGGAGATGACATGATAATGCTGGTGAGCTTCATCGTGCCCGGTTCGGTCGAGCAGGCGGTGAACGATCGCAACGGGCCCGGTACTATTGCGAGCAAATAACTCGCTGGCCGCCCCTCATGATCTCACGTCGCACCCTGCTGCACTCCTCACTGAGCGCCACTGCATTGGCGGCGATGCGACCGCTAAGCGCCGCGCCGCCGAAGCGCAAGTTCAAGCTGAAGTTCGCCCCGCACCTCGGCCAGTTCGTGGGTCATGCGGGTGAGGACATCGTCGACCAGCTGACCTTCCTGGCGGGCGAGGGCTTCACGGTCCTCGAAGACAACGAGATGATGCAGCGTTCGGTGAGCACGCAGGAAACGATTGCGCGCACGCTGCGGGAGCTCGGCATGTCGCTCGGCGTGTTCGTCGTTGCCGTGGGCGGCAACCAGAACCGGTTGTTCACGACCGGGCACGAGGACAATCCCCGGAAATTTGCTCGAGCCTGCCAGGACGCGGTTGCGGTCGCAAAGCGTGTGAACGCGCGGTGGATGACCGTCGTCCCGGGCGTGTTCGATCGGACATTGCCGATCGGCCTGCAGACCGCGAACGCGATCGACGTGCTGCGCGCGGGCGCCGAGGTGTTCGAGCGCGAGAATCTGGTGATGGTCATCGAGCCCTTGGCCGACTCGCCCGATCTGTTCCTGCGCACCGCCGATCAAGCCTACGAGCTATGCCGTGCCGTCAACAGCCCGGCCTGCAAGATCCTGTTCGACATGTACCATTTGCAGCAGAATCAGGGATCCATCATGACCAGCATCGATCAGGTCTGGAGCGAGATCGGTTACTTCCAGATCGGCGACGTGCCGGGCCGGCTGTGGCCGGGCACCGGCGAGATGAACTATCGCAACATCCTCGAGCACATCTTCGCCAGGATGCGGCGGACGGGGCGCGATTTCATCTTCGGCATGGAGCACGGGCCGTGGAAGCCGGACAAGGCGGCCGAGCGCGCTTGCATCGAGTCGTACGCAGCCATCGAAGTCGGTTGGTGATCGGTCCCCTCACATATCAGGACGGCTCGCGCGCCATCGCGGCCGATGCACGCCGAGGCCGCATCTTCCACACTCTCCATCCCAACAGCCCCAGTACGATGGCGAGATAAATCAGCGGCTCGGTCACATCCGCCTTCACCTGCCAGTAGTAGTGCCACACCGCGAGCAAACAGATCGCATAGATCAGCCGGTGCAGGGATTTCCAGCGTTTGCCGAGCCGGCGCATCATCTTGTTGGTCGAGGTCACCGCGAGCGGCACCAGTAACAACAATGCAGTGAAGCCGATGGTGATGAACGGACGCTCACCGATGTCTTTCAGGATGCCCGACCAATAGAACCCCTGATCGAGGATCAGCCAGGTGAGAAAGTGCATGAGCACGTAGAAGAACGCATACAAGCCGAGCATGCGTCGTAACTGTACGATCCAGGGCGCGCCGAACCAATCTCTGAGGGGCGTCACGGCGAGGGTGATGACCAGAAAGCGCAGGCCCCATTGACCGAACGTGTCCTGAATCTTCTCGACCGGATTTGCCCCGAGCGACGCGCCGCCGATCCCGAACGCGCCGAGCAGCAGCGACAGCAGGGGCAGCGCGCACACCACGAAGAGCGCGGGCTTGATGAAGCGGCGGATGGCAACCGTGGAAGGCGTCAACGCGTTAGGCCTGTTGGCACTCATTCGATGGGCCGCGATGTTCTCAAGCTGTTAGTAGTACTTCTTCAGGTCCATGCCCTGATACAACGACGCGACTTCCTGCTCGTAGCCGTTGAACATCAGCGTCGGCACGCGCGAGCCGAACAGGCCGGCGCCGATCTTGCGCTCGCGTGCCTGACTCCAGCGCGGGTGATCGACCTTGGGATTGACGTTGGCATAGAAGCCGTACTCGTGTGGCGCCGAGATATTCCAGGTGGTCGGTGGCTGCCGCTCGGTGAAGCGGATTTCGACGATGGACTTGATGCCCTTGAAGCCGTACTTCCACGGCGTGATCAGACGCAACGGCGCACCGTTCTGATTGGGCAGGGTCTTGCCATAGAGACCGACGGCGAGCAGGGCCAGCGGATGCATCGCCTCATCGATGCGCAGGCCTTCGACATACGGCCAGTCGAGCGAGGCCATGCGTTGTCCCGGCATCTCCTCGGGCCGAAGCACCGTCTTGAAGGCGACGTACTTGGCTTTCGAGGTGGGCTTGAACTGCTTAAGCACATCGGCGAGCGGCACGCCCGCCCACGGAATCACCATCGACCATGCTTCCACGCAACGCAGGCGATAGATGCGCTCCTCGATGGTGTGCGGTTTGAGAATGTCCTCGAGCGCGAACGTGCCGGTGTTCTCAGCTTCGCCTTTTACAGCAACCGTCCACGGGGAGGGCTTGAAACGGCTGGAGTTCTCGGACGGATCGCTCTTGTCCAGGCCGAACTCGTAGAAGTTGTTGTAGGTGGTGATGTCCTGATAGCTGTTGGGCGGATCGCTCAGGCTGTACCTGGCGTTGCGCTGGACTTTCAGATCCGAGACCGCGCCGGCCTCGCTCATCCAACCAGCGCCGATGCCGGCCACGCCCGCCATCAACGCCGCCTGCAACAGCTTGCGGCGACCCAGGTACACCGACTCCGAGGTGATTTCGGAGGGGCGGATAGCGGCACTGTCGCCGGGACGGGAACGTCGGATCAGCATGAACTCCTCCGCAAAACTTGAACGGTGCCACCCTCAGGCACAGGGACGTGCCCGCCGGCGCAGGCGGCGGGGGCCGGGGAAAAGTCACGCCTTTTCTCCAGGCGCCACAGCGCGAGTGGCAGGATGCCCGAGTCGCTGTATTCAATCAGACTCGTAACACCAGACCGGAGTTTCGCGCTGGGCATTACATCGGATTGCTCCACAATTCGCCCGAATTGCGTCGGCGATTTGCCCGCCCGCCCCGTCAGGCTGCCCGCAGTGTAAGCACTGAGGCAACCCCATGGGAGGGCGCGAGTCATGAGAATCGTGGAGTCTGGGTCGGTCACGTTCAAGGCGGTGTTGATCGGGGTGATCGTGTTGTTGCTGCTGATGCCGCTGGAGATGCTCCGCAGCGTGGTCACCGAGCGGGCTGGATTGCGCGAGCAGGCGTATCAGCGGGTGGCCGAAGGGTGGGGCGGTGAGCTGACCGTCGGCGGACCGATGCTGATCGTGCCCACCGAGCGCAAAGCCATCATCGACAACGTCGAGCGCACCGTACGCCGCGACGTGTATCTGATGCCCGCGAAGCTCGACGGCGCCGTGCAGGTGAAGCTCGATCCGCAGCCGCGCTATGTCGGGATATACGCAGTGCCGGTGTACCTGTCGACGCTGCGCCTGCAGGGCGATTTCGATTTTGTGAGCCTGCGTCCGCAGCTCGAGCAAACGGGCGTGACCTACCTGTGGTCGCAGAGCCGGCTGCGTCTGCCAATCTCGTCGGTGCGCAGCCTGCGTGAGATCCAGCATGCGACGTTCGCGGGTCAGCCGGTGAAGCTCGGCCCCGCGACACCCGGCGTCCACATGGGCATCGAGGCTCGCGTGGATTTGAGTCAGCTGCAACAGTCGCCAACCGCTGCCTTCGACTTCGGCACCGTGGTCGCGGGCAGCCGCGCGGTGTCGCTGCTGCCGCTCGGTGGCACGACCACGGTGAGCATGAGCTCCGACTGGCCACATCCCTCGTTTCAGGGCGCGTTCCTGCCGTCCGAGCGAACGATCACGGCAAATGGCTTCAGTGCGCGCTGGCAGGTGCTCGAACTGAATCGATCCTACGGGCAGGTGTGGCAGGAAGGCGAGGTGACGGACGATGCGCTCCGGCAGTCGTCGTTCGGTGTCAGCTTGTTTCAACCGGTGGATATCTATCAACGTGGTGAGCGCGCCGTGAAATACGCGGTGCTGTTCATCGCGCTCACGTTTCTGACGTTCTTCGCCTGGGAGCAGGTGACCCGCAATCGACTGCATCCGTTGCAGTATCTGCTGGTCGGTCTGGCGCTCAGCATGTTTTATCTGCTGCTGATCGCGCTCTCCGAGCACATTTCTTTCGCACTCGCCTATGTCACCGCAGCTGCTGCGCTGGTGCTATTGATCGGCCTGTATCTGGCCGGCGCACTTCGTAGCGCCTGGCGAGGCGTGGTCGCCGGCGCAGCGATGAGCCTGGTGTACGGACTGCTGTATATGCTCGTGCTGTCCGAGGACTACAGTCTCCTGCTCGGCTCGATCATTCTGTTCGCGGCGCTGGCCGCAGTGATGCTGGCCACGCGCCGCGTCGACTGGTATCGCCTCAGACCGGAGGAGCCGTCTCAAACTGAGGAGTCGTATCAGTGATCTCGTACCAGCACGCTTTGTTACCGACATAGATGTGCACCGCCGGCTGGAGACCTGGATCGGTGTCCAGCGCTCCAGCCGGCACGACCACCGCGTTACGCTCTTTGGAGACACGGGGTACGGCGGCCCCGCATTTCGTGCACCAGGAGACGCCAAAGAATCTCGCCTCGGGCACGCGGTAATCGCCGATGGCCGCATCCTGCCGGGTGAAACGGAAATCCTCCAGCTTGTAGAACAGATTCGAGGCGTGCGCGGCGCTTCGGGCCCGACGGCACCGGGAGCAGTGACAGTTCGCGCTTCGTAGCGCCTTCCCGGTGATCTCATAGGTGATGCTGTTGCACAGGCAGCTGCCGAGCACGGCGCCCTCGCGCGGCTCGACCACTGGCCGCTCGACGCCGCCCACACCGAACTCCGGCGGAAACTCCTCGTGCTGAGGCAGGTCGTCGGTGATGGCATACCAGGGCGCCTTGGAGCCCACGAACACGTGGAGCTGCGGTCGAATTCCCGGATCGCCCTCGAGATTGCCGGCGGGTATCAGCGCCAGATCCATTTGCTCGAGCAAAGTTGGCGTGACCGAGCCGCAGTGCTTGCAGTGGTCGCGTCGGCCTTTTTCCGAGGACACATAACTGACGATCTGGTCCTCGCCGCTCAACCACTTGAAGCTCATCAGCGGCGCCCCGACAAAGGTGGCGAAGGCGGCGCCATGGTGTTTGCGGCACATGGAGCAATGACAATGCAGCATCATGTTGAAAGGGCCGCCCACCTGATAAGTGACCGCCCCGCATAGACAACTTCCGTGCAGCTGTGGCGCGGACTGGCTCGGTGACATGCTCGTCGCTCCCGTGAGATTTGTGCCGATCATCATGCCGGTCGACCACGATAGCAAATCGTTCGTGACCCGCTCCAGCGCGCACTGAACGTCATCGGGGATTCACACGATTTGAGACCGACTGTCGTTTTCGGAAAAACCTTTGTGGTAAAAGGGCCGCTGTGACCGATACCGTAACCGCAACGCCTTCGGACCGACGCAGCCTGCGAGAGCAGGTGGAGGACCTGTTGCCCACCTGGCGCAGCTGGTATCCGAGTCTGTTCGATGCGGCCGCCGACTTGGGTTTGATCCGCGCGCGCGTCTGCTCGCCATCGTCGCTCATGCTGTCGAACCGTCACGCGGCCGTGCAGAGCGAAGCGATGCAGATGTTCAAGGAGAAATGGTCGGTGGAGGACGAGCCGGATGAGCCGACGCTGCCGATTCGTTTGCAGCGGCATCCGACGCCGCGCAAGCCATTCAAGAAAAAGCCCAAGCCGAGCTACTAACTATTAGTTTCATGCCCCCCTTCGGGGGCAGGTGAGAGGGGCGTTACGGACTAGCCCGCGAACTTGCTGAAGTCCGGCGGACGCCGCTCAGCAAACGCACGCAACGCTTCCGCCGTTTCCGGCGACGACAGTCGGGCACCAAAGATCTCACTTTCTTTCGCCATGACCGCGGCAATCGCCGCGCCATCGCGCATCAACTGTTTGGTCGCCTGCAACGCGCCCATCGGCTTGCTCGCCAATTTCTTCGCAGCCGCGAGTGCCGCGCCTCGCACTTCGCTCGCAGGCAACGCCGCGTTCGCAAGCCCGATCGATGCCGCCGTACGACCGTCGACCGGCTCACCCAAAGCAAACATCGCATACGCACGCGCATAACCGATACGCGCAGGTAACAACACACTCGACGCCGCCTCCGGCACGAGCGCGAGATTGACGAACGGCGTCGACAGCTTCGCATCGTCGGCGACGAACACCAAATCACAATGCAGCAGCATCGTGACACCGATGCCGACCGCCAGGCCCGTCACCGCGGCGACGAGCGGCTTGCGCGCATGAGCGAGCGCATCCAGAAACCGAACCGTCGTCATGGCGTTCCGATCGAGCGTGCCAGCCGCGACCGCGGCGAAGTCGGCAAGATCGTTGCCGGCGGTGAATGAATCACCTTCGGCTTCGAGCAGCACGACCCGAACCGAGGCATCGGTCTCGGCCCGGGTCAGTGCCTGAGCGAGCGACGTGTACATCGCCTGCGTCAACGCGTTCTTCTTGTCCGCTCGGGCGAGCGTGATTCGAAGGACGCCATCGTCGAGGGCAATGCGCACGTGCTCGGTCATGATCGTTCCTCGATCGGTTTAAGCAGCCTTGCTCGAAGACGCCAGCTGACGCAGCACATAGTGCAGGATGCCGCCGTGCTGGAAGTACTCGCGCTCCTTCGGCGTGTCGATACGCACACGCACTTCGAACTTGATCGGCGCGCCGGAAGCCGGGGTGGCGACCACGGTCACCATCTTCGCGGCACCGCCGTTCAGGCCGATGATCTCGAAGCTTTCCTTGCCGGTGAGGCCGAGCGACTGCGCGTTCTGACCGTCCTTGAACATCAGCGGCAGCACGCCCATGCCGATCAGGTTGGAGCGATGGATACGCTCGAAGCTCTCGGCGATGACGGCCTTCACGCCCAGGAGCATGGTGCCCTTGGCAGCCCAGTCACGCGAGGAGCCCGTGCCGTATTCCTTGCCCGCCAGGATCACCAGCGGCGTGCCTTCCTGCTTGTAGCGCATGGCGGCGTCGTAAATGCTCATCTGCTCGCCGCTCGGCACGTGCACGGTCACACCGCCTTCGGTGCCCGGCGCGAGGAGGTTGCGCAGACGAATGTTTGCAAACGTACCGCGCATCATCACTTCATGATTGCCACGACGCGCGCCGTAGGAGTTGAAGTCCTTCGGCTGCACGCCCTGCGCCACGAGATACTTCGCAGCCGGGCTGGTCTTGGAAATATCGCCGGCGGGGGAGATGTGGTCGGTCGTCACGGAGTCGCCGAGAATCGCGAGCGCACGGGCGGCACGCACGTCGGCCACCGCGCCCGGCTTCATCGTCATGCCGACGAAGTACGGCGGATTCTTCACGTAGGTCGACTTCTCGTCCCATGCGTAGATCTTGCCGCTCGGCAGGCGGATCGCGTTCCAGTTCTCATCGCCCGCGAACACGCTCGCGTAGCCCTTCTTGAACATCGCCGCGTCCACCGACTTCGCGATGAACTCGTGCACCTCGGCCGGCGTCGGCCAGATGTCCCTCAGATAGACCGGCTTGCCATCGCTGCCCGTGCCCAACGGCTCGGTGGTCAGGTCGATGGTCATGGAGCCGGCGAGCGCGTACGCAACCACCAGCGGCGGGGAGGCGAGGAAGTTCATCTTCACTTCCGGATGCACGCGACCTTCGAAGTTACGGTTGCCGGACAGCACGGAGGCGGCGATCACATCGCCGGCCTTCACCGCATCGCTGATCTCCTGGCGCAGCGGGCCGGAGTTACCGATACAGGTCGTGCAGCCGTAGCCCACGGTGTAGAAGCCCAGCGCGTCGAGATCGTCGCTCAGGCCGGCCTTGTTGAGGTAATCAGTGACCACGCGCGAGCCGGGCGCCAGCGACGTCTTCACCCAGGGCTTCGAGGTGAGGCCACGCTTGCGAGCGTTGCGGGCGAGCAGGCCCGCGGCGATCAGCACGGCCGGGTTCGAGGTGTTCGTGCAGCTCGTGATCGCGGCGATCAGCACCGCGCCATCGGCCACTTCGAACGACTTGCCACCCATCGACGCGGCAGCGGTGCCCTTGGCGCTCGGGTTCTTCGCCGTGCGCTCTTCGGCCATCTTCTTGTGAGCCGCCTGATAGGTCTGCTTCGCGGTCCGCAGCGGCACGCGATCCTGCGGACGCTTGGGACCGGCGAGCGAAGGCTCGACCGTGCCGAGATCCAGTTCGAGCACGTCGGTGTAATCGGCCTGCGGGTCGCCATTGTTACGCCACATGCCCTGGTGCTGGGCGTATGCCTTCACCATCGCGATGTGCTCGGGCGAACGGCCGGTGAGCTCGAGATATTTCAATGTTTCTTCGTCGACCGGGAAGATGCCGCAGGTGCTGCCGAATTCCGGTGCCATGTTGGCGATGGTGGAACGATCGGCGAGCGGCAGGTTGGCGAGACCGTCGCCGAAGAACTCAACGAACTTGTCGACCACGCCCTTCTTGCGCAGCATCTCGGTGATGGTGAGCACGAGGTCGGTCGCGGTGGTGCCGGCCGGCAGCGTGCCGGTGAGCTTGAAGCCGATGACGTGCGGAATGAGCATGGTGACCGGCTGACCGAGCATGGCCGCTTCGGCCTCGATGCCGCCGACGCCCCAGCCCAGCACGCCCAGGCCGTTGACCATGGTGGTGTGCGAGTCGGTGCCGACCAGCGTGTCCGGATAAGCCCAGCGCACGCCGTCCTTCTCGTTGTCGAAGATCACGCGAGCGAGGTGTTCGACGTTCACCTGGTGCACGATGCCGGTGTTCGGCGGCACCACTTTGAAATTCTGGAACGCGGTCTGACCCCAGCGCAGGAACGCGTAGCGCTCGGTGTTGCGGCTGAAGTCGATGCGATTGTTCTCGGCCATGGCCTGCGCCGAGCCGTAAGCGTCGACCTGCACGGAGTGGTCGATGACCAGCTCCGCGGGCGACAGCGGATTGATCTCATCCGGATTGCCGCCGAGCTTGATCATGGCCTCGCGCATGGCGGCCAGATCCACGATCGCGGGCACGCCGGTGAAATCCTGCATGATCACGCGGCTGGGCGTGAAAGAAATCTCGTAGGAAGGCGCGGCCTTCGGATCCCATTTGATCAATGCTTCGACGTCATCGCGCGTCACGTTGACGCCGTCTTCGAATCGCAGCAGATTCTCCAACAGGATTTTGAGCGAATAGGGCAGGCGGGCGACGTTGCGGTCTTTCAGGGCTGCGAGGCTGGCGATTTCAAAATTCTGATTGCCGCAAGCGAGCGTGGTGCGCGCCTTAAACGAGTCTTTCATGCGTCCTCCGCGAGGATAGGGAGTGGCGCGGCTGGCTCATGCGCTGGCAGCGCCAGGGACGCCACCTCGGACAAAAGGCGCCCCATATGCTTCATTGGCCCCGCGGCTGTGAAGGAAGGCATCCCTAACCCCGGGGACAAATCGGCGGGATTATAGCGGTCGCCGCGTAACTATGGGGACGATCGAGCCCCTGTTTGGACAATTAAATCAGGCCAGAACAAATTCCAGGCGAGTTCGGGCTGACAACGCAATCTTTTACGCGGTCCGGTCGACGACACCGCCGCCCAGGCACACCTCGCCGACGTAAAACACCACGTATTGACCGGGAGTGACCGCACGTTGCGGCTGGTGGAATCGGACGTGAACGCCGCCGTCCGCGAGTACTGCGACGCTGCATGCCTGATCCGCCTGGCGATAGCGCACTTTAGCGGTGCAATCGAAGCGCTGAGCCGGCGGCGCGCCGGCCACCCAGGCGAGCTGCGAGCCCCAGGCCTCGGTCCGCTGCATCGCTGGATGATCATGACCTTGCACGACAATGAGCACATTGCGAGCGAGGTCCTTGTCGGCCACATACCAGGGGGCTTCCCCAGCATCGTTGCGGCCACCGATCCCCAAGCCCTGGCGCTGGCCGAGCGTGTAGTACATGAGTCCGCGATGCTGACCGACGCGGCGTCCCTCGGGCGTTTCGATGTGACCGGGCTGAGCGGGCAGGTAAGTTTCCAGGAACTGCGCGAACGGCCTTTCACCAATGAAACAAATCCCGGTGCTGTCTTTCTTGTCGAACACCGGCAGGGTTTGTTCGCGAGCGAGCCGTCGCACTTCGCTCTTCTGCAGATCGCCGATCGGAAAGAGGGTATGCGCGAGGGCCTCGCCCGGCATCGCGTGCAGGAAATAACTCTGATCCTTGTTGGGATCGAGCCCGCGTAACAGCCTGGCGCGCGTGTGCGAGGCATCGTGCTCGACGCGTGCGTAATGACCGGTCGCGACCCACTCGGCGCCGAGCCGGCGCGCGTAGTCGTAACAAACGCCGAACTTGATCTCACGATTGCACAGCACGTCGGGATTGGGCGTGCGGCCGTGCCGATATTCTTCGAGGAAATAACTGAAGACGCGCTCGCGATACTCGCCGGCGAAGCTCACCTTGTGCAGCGGGATCTGCAGTTGCTCGCAGACCTGGCGCGCATCCTGATAATCCTCGGCAGCGGTGCAGTAGCCGTCTTCGTCCTCGTCCCAGTTGCTCATGAACAAGCCCTGGACCTCGTAACCCTGTTGCAACAGCAGCCACGCGGCGACGGACGAGTCCACGCCGCCGGACATGCCGACGATCACGAGAGGAGCGGTCACTGCGGAACGGTCAGATCAAACGATTGATGGCGGGATGCTCGAGCGTACGCGCGCGCACTTCCGGGGACAGAATCCCATCTTTGACGACGTTTTTCGCGACATCAAGGGGATGCCGGCTGCCTTCGAGGTAATCGTCGATGCACCGGAGCACCAGCGGGCTGCGCAGCCGGGCGGAGCGGGCCACGATCTGCTCGCGATCCAGCCACAGGGCGCGCTCGATGCCGCGATCGAGCTGCCGGTCGGCGTGGTGATGGGTCACCTCGCCCGAATACACCACCCGCAGGAAGCTCTTCTGCTTCTCGACCTGTTCCCACAGATAAACGCCGATCAGCGCCTCGGGCCGGAAGGTCCAGGCGGTCTCTTCGAGCGTTTCGCGGATCACCGCTTCGATGAACTGCTCGCCGCGCTCGACGTGGCCGGCCGGCTGGTTGAACACCATGCGATTGCCGACCCGCTCCTCCACGAGCAGGAATTGGCCGTCGCGTTCGACGACGGCGGCTACGGTCAGATCGGGGCGCACGGTCATGCCGGGAGTATAGCTGCCCAGTCAGAATGATTTGTGATGCTTTTCAAGCTATTGGACGAAGGTCTCAGAGTGGACCTCAGACCTTTTTTGCCAATTGCTCTGCATAGCCAACGTAGCGGGCCGGCGTAAGTTCCAGCAGCGCCTGTCTGGCAGATTCCGGCAAGGCGAGGCCGGACACAAACTGTCGCAGGGCGGCGGCATCGACCCGCTGACCGCGCGTCAGGGACTTCAATTGCTCATAGGCATTCTCGACGCCATAGCGTCGCATCACGGTCTGGATGGGCTCGGCGAGCAGCTCCCAGTTCGCATCGAGGTCTTCGGCGAGCCGGCTCGCATCCACATCGACCCGTTCCAGGCCACGCTCGATGGAGCGCCAGGCGATCAAGGCATGGCTGACCGCGACGCCGACATTTCGCAGCACCGTCGAATCGGTGAGATCGCGCTGCCAACGCGACACCGGCAGCTTGTCCGAGAGATAACGAAGCATCGAGATCGACAACGTGAGATTGCCTTCGCCGTTCTCGAAATCGATCGGGTTGACCTTGTGCGGCATGGTCGAGGAGCCGGTTTCGCCCGCCACCACGCGCTGACGGAAATAACCGAGCGAGATATAGCCCCACATGTCACGGCACAGCGAGACCAGCACGGTGTTCAGGCGCGCGAGCGCATCGAAATATTCCGCCATCCAGTCGTGCGGCTCGATCTGGGTCGTGTACGGATTCCAGCTCAGCCCCAGCGATTCGACGAAGCGTTGCCCCAGGCGCGGCCAGTCGACGTTCGGATACGCGACCGCGTGCGCATTGAAATTGCCCACCGCGCCGTTGATCTTGCCGCTGATGGTGACGGCTGCGAAACGCGTGCGAGCCTCGCGCAGACGGTAAGTGAAGTTCGCCACTTCCTTGCCGAGCGTGGTCGGCGTCGCGGGCTGACCATGGGTGCGCGACATCATCGGGGTGGCCGCATGTAAATGCGCCAGGGCCCGCAGACGGGTGATGAGCGTGTCGAGCCTCGGCAGCAGCACCAGATCTCGCGCTTCCCTCAGCATCAATGCATAGCTGAGATTGTTGATATCTTCGGAGGTGCAGGCGAAGTGGACGAACTCCCGACGGGTGCGCCACGCCGGCACATCATCGAGCTTGCTCTTGACGAAGTACTCGACCGCCTTCACGTCATGATTGGTTTCGCGCTCGAGCTTCTTGACCTCGGCGGCCTCGGCATCGGTCAGCTCGGCGGCGAGCGCATCGAGGACGGTGAGCGCCGCGGCCGGCAGACCGCGCAGCTCGTCGATGCCCGGCTCGGCGGCCAGGGCTTTGAGCCAGAGCGCCTCGACACGGACGCGCTGACGGATCAGCCCGCGCTCGCTGAAAAGAGGCCGAAGCTCGGCGGCCTTGTCAGCATAGCGGCCGTCGATGGGTGAAATCGCATTCAAGGGACTGTGGTTCATCGTAGAATCATACCGCAGATCGGTTCGCCCGCTTCAGGCGGGCGCGAGCGCATGGTGAGAGGAAGAGAGTGTGGCGAACGACGACTTTCGCATCGAGCGGGACAGCCTGGGCGAGTTGAAGGTCCCCAGCGATGCGTTGTGGGGCGCGCAAACGCAGCGCGCCGTGGACAACTTCCCGATCAGCAGCCTGCGCATGCCGCGCGATTTCATTCGCGCGCTCGGCCTGATCAAGTGGGCGGCGGCCACCGCCAACCTGGAGCTCGGCGGCCTCGAGGCCAAGCACGCCGCGGCGATTCAGAAGGCGTCGATCGAAGTGGTCGAGGGCACGCACGATCGCCAGTTTCCGGTGGACGTGTTCCAGACCGGCTCCGGCACCAGCAGCAACATGAATGCCAACGAGGTCATCGCACACCTGGCCTCGAAATTCGCCGGCATCGCCGTGCACCCCAACGATCACGTCAACATGAGCCAGAGCTCGAACGACGTGATTCCCACCGCCATTCACGTGAGTGCGCTGCTCGCGGTCGAACAGCATCTGCTGCCCGCGCTCGCATACCTCAGCGCCGTCATCAGTCGACGCATCGGTGAGGTCGGCGACATCGTAAAGACCGGACGCACCCATTTGATGGATGCGATGCCCGTGACGTTCGGTCAGGAGATGAGCGGCTGGCGCACGCAAATCGAACATGGCAGCGCCCGTGTGATGGAGTCTCGAGCTCGACTGCAAATGATCGCGCTCGGTGGCACCGCGGTTGGCACCGGCGTCAATGCGCATCCACGCTTCGCGCTGCGAGCCTCGCGCTATCTCTCGGTGAAGAGCGGGCTCGAGCTGAAGCCGAGCACGAACTACTTCGAGGCGATGTCATCGCAGGATGCAGCCGTCGAGCTCTCGGGGCAGTTGCGCACCCTGGCGGTGTCGATGATGAAGATCGCGAACGATCTTCGCTGGATGAACAGCGGTCCGCTCGCCGGCCTGGGTGAGATCTCGTTGCCGACCTTGCAGCCAGGCAGCAGCATCATGCCCGGCAAAGTGAATCCGGTGATTCCCGAAGCCGTCACCATGGTGGCCGCGCAAGTGATGGGCAACGATGCCACCATCGCCATCGCCGGGCAGTCCGGCAATTTCCAGCTCAACGTGATGTTGCCGGTGATCGCCTATAACCTGTTACAGAGCATCGATCTGCTCGCGAATGCCGCGCGCTCACTCGCTGATTCGGCGGTCGCGGGGTTCACCGTCAACGAGCAGCGCATCGGTGAGGCACTGAATCGCAATCCGATCCTGGTCACTGCACTGAATCCCGTCATCGGTTACGAGGCGGGGGCGAAGATCGCGAAGCAAGCCTATGCCACCGGCCGGCCCATCAAGGACGTCGCGGCCGAGCACACGCAGCTCTCCGATGAGGAGTTGTCGAAATATCTGGATCCGCGCGAGCTGACCAAGGCCGGCGGCAAAGCCCAAGGCGGCGGGGGCTGAGTTGAACGATCGAATCGCCCTGCGGCGGCTCATCGAAGAGCGGCTGAAGGATTCCCGTGCAGTACCCGATCCCACGACGGCGGTGCCCGCGGGCTTTTCCGCCGGCGACATCGATGCGATTCGCGCGTACTTTCCAGCCTCACCGATCGCGGCGGCCGTGCTCGTGCCCATCGTCGATCATGACTCCGGGCTCACCGTGCTGCTCACCCAGCGTGCTTCCACGCTGAAGAATCACGCCGGGCAGATCAGCTTTCCGGGCGGTCGCATCGAGCCGACCGATCTGAATCCGTTGGAAGCGGCGTTGCGCGAGACGCAGGAGGAGATCGGCGTCGGACGCGAGTACGTCACGTTTGCGGGCTATCTCGAGCCGCAACTGGTGCTCTCCGGCTATTGGGTGACACCGGTCGTCGCGTTCGTGCGGCCGGGCTTCGAGCTGCGACTGGATCGTCGCGAAGTCGACTTCGCGCTGGAAGTGCCGCTGCGTCACATTCTGGATCCGATCAATCATCGCGCACGGACCCGCGAGCTGGGCGCGGTGACCGTGCAGGTGTACGACATTCCTTATCAGGAACACAACATCTGGGGCGCCACGGCCGGCATGTTGATGTCGCTGTATCGACTGCTACAAGCGGAGTAATCCAACATGTCCGGCATTCAACGCCTGCTCGAAATCATGGCGCGGTTGCGCGATCCGAACGGCGGCTGTCCCTGGGATCTGCAACAGAACTTCAAGACCATCGCGCCGTACACGGTCGAGGAGGCCTATGAAGTCGCCGATGCCATCGAGCGCGACGATCTGCCATCGTTACGCGATGAGTTGGGCGATCTGTTGTTTCAAGTCGTGTTTCATTCGCAGATGGCCAGGGAGCGGGGCGCATTCGACTTCGACGACGTGGCGAACGCCATCTGCGACAAGATGGAACGTCGTCATCCGCACGTGTTTGGTGATGCGTCCATCGCCGATGCCGAGGCGCAGACCGTTGCCTGGGAAGAGCAGAAGCGTCGTGAGCGCGCGCAGAAGCGCAGCGGCGGAGAACAGGCGAGCGTGCTCGATGACGTGCCCGTCGCCTTGCCGGCGCTGACCCGTGCGAACAAGCTCGGCAAGCGCGCGGCTCAAGTGGGCTTCGAATGGTCCGACGTGCACGGTGCGGTCGAGAAGCTCGATGAGGAGATCGCCGAGTTCAAGGCCGAGGTGCGCTCGCATGCGTGCCTGCAGGCGGATACGTCGGCACAGGGCCACGAGCATCAGCACGAGCGCCTCGCCGCCGAGATCGGCGACGTGCTCTTCTGCGTGGTGAACGTGTGCCGGTACCTGAAGATCGATCCGGAGCAGGCCTTGAAGCGCACCAACGCAAGCTTCGAGCGGCGCTTCCGTTATGTCGAACGTGGTCTGGCCAGACAGGGCAAGACCCCTCAGCAGGCGACCCTGGCCGAGATGGACCAGCTCTGGGATGAGGCTAAGCGCGGATGACTCTTCGAGGCGACTTAACGTCGCCTCGAACCGCGCTCAGGCCGGTACACGGACGTAACGGCTGGCCGAGGGTCCATGGACGGCTGCTTGAGATGAGTTGTTGCACACTTGATACAGTCGGTCACAAGTTGTCTGACGAGGTTCAGGGTTCATTCATGGCCTCAGCCCTAATTTGACTCCCACGCTCGGCGCTCCCCATGCCGGGTTCCTGGAGAGATCAAGATGACTGTCGGTCGCGTTTCGATGGCTGTCGCGGGTGTCCTGGTGGCTGGCATGGCCCTGGCCGGACCGCCCCGCTATGAGCGCAGCTCCTCCAACGAGTACGACTACGCCCCCGTCACCCACGTCGAGCCCATCGTCCGGCAGGTCCGTGTCGAGACCCCGAACCGCGAGTGCTACGACGAAACCCGCTACGTCGAGGACCGCCCGCACATCTCCGACCCCGAGGTCGGCGTTCGCACCCTGGTGGGCGGCCTGATCGGCGGCGTGATCGGTCACCAGTTCGGTAGCGGCCGGGGCCGGGATGCGGCCACCGTCGCCGGCGCCACGGTCGGTGCCGCGGTCGGCTATGACGCCGGCGCCCGCCGTTCAGCTTCGGTGCGTGAAGAAATAGTTCAGCGTTGCGAAGTCCGATATGAGAAACGGTACGAAGAGCGTGTTGACGGGTACCGGGTGAGCTACGAGTACAACGGCCGTGAATACACGACCCGACTGCCGTACGACCCCGGTGAGCGCATTCGCGTCAGGGTGGCCGTCGCCGTGGCGGAATGAGGTGGAGGCCGGTCAAACGACTTCCATCTTCAACGGGAGTTTTCTCAAAGGTTGTGCGGCGGGGCGTGAACATGCGTCTCGCCGTGCGTACACTTAGCCCCCATGCGCACTTTCTGGCACCTGTTGTTGGTTACGCTATCGCTGGTCGCAGCGGTACCGAGCGCCACTGCCCAGGAGCTGATCGATCGCCGGCAGCGTCGTGATTTTCGCTCCCAGCCCGCGGGCATTTCGCTCGAACAGGCGGTGGAGATGGCGCAGCGGCGGTTTCGAGCCAAGGTGGTCCGGGCCGAGACCGTTCGCAATGGCGACAGGGTGGAGCATCGCATCCGCCTGCTCAGCGCCGATGGCAAGGTACGGAACGTGAGCGTGGACGCAGACTCGGGAGCAATGAACTGATCCATGCGCGTCCTAATTGTTGAAGACGAACAGACCCTGCGTGAATCCATCGTCGAACAACTGCAGCAGCACGGCTTCACGGTCGATGCGGCTGCCGATGGCGAGGAAGGACTCTACTGCGGGCGGGAATATGCCCTGGACCTGGCGGTGGTCGACCTCGGTCTGCCGAAGCTGCCTGGCCTGGAGCTGATCAAAACGCTGCGCACCGAAGGCAAGAGCTTTCCCATCCTGATCCTGACGGCGCGCGATCGCTGGCAGGACAAGGTGGAAGGGCTGCAGGCGGGCGCCGACGACTACGTCGCCAAGCCGTTCCATTTCGAGGAGCTGCTGGCGCGCGTGCAGGCGTTACTGCGTCGCTCGGGCGGCTGGGCACAGCCAGTGCTGCGTTGTGGTCCGGTGTCGCTGGATCCGCGGACTCAGGAAGTCACGGTCAACGGCCGCAAGGTCGACCTGACCAGCTTCGAGTACCGCATCCTGGATCATCTGATCCATCGGGCCGGCGAGGTGATCTCCAAGAGCGAGCTGACCGAACGGTTGTATGCTCAGGACTTCGACCGGGACAGCAACACCATCGAGGTGTTCATCGGTCGGCTGCGCCGCAAGCTCGATCCGGACGAGACCATCAAGCCGATCGAGACGCTGCGCGGCCGGGGTTATCGTTTCGCCCTTCAGCGTGATACTGCCGCTGCCTGAGAACTGACAAGCGAGGACGATGCAGCCGCGTTCGTTAAGCACACGACTGCTCGTCTCGGTCAGCTTCCTGCTGATCCTGTTCTTTGGCGTCACCATTCTGGCCCTGGACTTCGTGTTCCAGGACCTGAGCCGTCGCGCCATCCAGGACCGGCTGGAAGTGCAAGTCGTGGCGTTGCTGTCGGCGTCCGAGGAGGACTCGAGCGGCGGCCTGCGTCCCGATCAGCTCGCCGAGCCCAGGTTCGACAACCCGGGCTCCGGGCTCTATGGCGAGATCCTGCGCAGCGACGGCCGGCCCAGCTGGCGTTCCAAATCGCTCACCGGCACCGGCATCGAATTTCCTCACGTCCAGGTCGGCGAGCGACGCTTCGGCGAGTTGCAGCGGGCCGACGGCACCACGGTGCTGTCCTTCAGCATGGGCATCGAGTGGCAGTTTCGTAATCGGGTCACGCGCTCGTTCGTTTACAGCGTCGCGGAAAGTCTCGAGCCGTATTACGCGAACTTGAGCCGTCTGCGCGGCCGCATGTTCGGCTGGTTCGGCGCGCTGGCGGTGATTGTGCTCGGCGCGCTGGCGGTGCTGTTGCGACGCTTGCTCTCGCCGCTGCGACGGGTCGAGCGTGAAATCGAATCGATCGAAGCCGGCGTGCTCACCGAGCTCGGCGGCGGCTATCCGCGCGAGCTGCTCGGCATCACCACGAACTTGAATGCGCTCCTTCGCAGCGAGCGCGAGCGCCTCGCGCGCTATCGGAACACGCTCGGTAACCTCGCGCACAGTTTCAAGACGCCGCTCGCGGTCATGCGCAATCTGCTCAGCACCCAGAGCGGTCGCGAGCTCACGGTCGTTCGACAGCTCGATGAGCAGGTCGGACGCATGGATGACATCGTCAAATATCAGCTACGTCGCGCGGCGGCCGCAGGCGGCAGTGGCCTCGGCTCAGCGCCCGTCGACGTTCGCGATGCGCTGGAGGCCCTGCGTGGCGCGTTGCTGAAGGTTTACGTGGATCGCGGCATTACCTGTGAGCTGTCCGTCGCGGAAGGCGCGACGTTCACCGGCGACCGCGAAGACCTCACGGAGATCGCGGGCAATCTACTCGATAACGCCTTCAAATGGACCCGCACCACCGTGCGCATCACTGCCGATCGGGTCGTGAGTCCCGCCGCCCGGCGCGATGGCTTGCGTATCGTGATCGAGGATGACGGCCCGGGCATTCCGCTCGACTCGCGCGCCCGAGTCCTGGAGCGGGGCGCCCGACTGGACGAGCGCGTGGCCGGGCAGGGCATCGGCTTGTCGGTGGTTCGAGAGCTGGTGAACCTCAACGGCGGCATCATCGATATCGACGAGTCGGCCCTGGGCGGCGCGCGTATCGAGGTGAAAATAGCGCCGGTCTGACGACCGGACTTGAAACCGGCCGGCTTGATCGCATACAAACCGGCTGCCGATGAGTACCGCCTACACAACCGCGCTCATAGCGCTGCGCGACCAGTTGCCCCATACGCGATTCGCCGACCGGCCGCGTCTGTCGCGGGAGCTGGATCGCCTGTTCGCGCGCCGTAATCCCCCCGCAGAACCCGACGGCGCCATCGACAACCTGCGCCAGTCGATCGCAACTTCCGTCGCCACCGTCGAGCGCGTCAAGGCATTGCCCTTGCGCGTCGAATACGACGCCGCGTTGCCGATCACCGCACATCGCGAAGAGATTGCGAAAGCGTTACAAACGAGCCAGCTCGTCGTGGTCTGTGGCGCGACCGGCTCCGGCAAGACGACGCAGCTGCCGAAGATCTGCATGGAAGCCGGGCGTGGCACCTTTGGTTTGATCGGCCACACGCAGCCTCGGCGCATCGCGGCCCGCGCCATCGCCAATCGACTCGCCGAAGAACTGCAGACCACGGTCGGCGGCGCCGTCGGCTATCAGGTGCGCTTCAACGATCGCACCGGCCCGGACTGCCGCATCAAGCTCATGACCGACGGCATTCTGCTGCGCGAGCTCGAGAACGACCGGCTGCTGCGTCGCTATGACACCTTGATCATCGACGAGGCGCACGAGCGCAGCCTCAACATCGATTTCCTGCTGGGCGTGCTGAAGCGTCTGCTGCCGCAGCGGCCGGACCTGCGCATCGTGATCACCTCGGCCACCATCGACCCGCAGCGCTTCGCCGAATTCTTCGGTGGCGCGCCGATCATCGAGGTCTCCGGTCGCAGCTATCCGGTGGAAGTGCGCTATCGGCCGCTCACCGGCACCGATGAGGACGACTACGAACTGTCGCTCGATGAAGGCATCGTTGCCGCCGTACAAGAGCTCGACCGCGTCGATCGCGGCGATGTGCTGGTGTTCCTGCCCGGTGAGAAACAGATCCGCGACGCTGCCGATGCGCTGTCGAAAGCTCGCCTGCACGGCACCGAAGTGCTGCCGCTGTACGCGCGGCTGTCGACGCGCGATCAGGAAAAGATCTTCGAGAAGCACGGCCAGCGTCGCGTCGTGCTCGCGACCAACGTCGCTGAAACATCGCTCACGGTGCCCGGCATCCGACACGTCGTCGACTCGGGCCTCGCTCGCATCAGTCGCTACAGCGTGCGTGGCAAGGTCCAGCGACTGCCGATCGAGCCGATCTCACAGGCGAGCGCGGATCAACGCAAAGGCCGCTCCGGCCGTGAAGCGCCCGGCATCTGCATTCGGCTGTACGCCGAAGATGAGTTCAATCTGCGTCCAGCCTTCACGCCGCCGGAAGTTTTGCGCACCAACCTCGCGAGCGTGATTCTGCAGATGGCGGCGCTGGAACTGGGCGAGCCGGAAGCCTTCCCATTCGTCGATCCGCCCGACACGCGCTTGATCAACGACGGCTATCGGCTGCTGCAGGAATTGAAAGCGGTCGATGACGATCGCCGGGTGACGAGTCTCGGTCGACAGCTCTCATCGCTGCCCGTGGACCCGCGGCTCGGGCGCATGTTGCTCGCCGCGAGTCATCACAGCTGTCTGTCGGAAATGCTCGTCATTGCATCATTTCTCTCTGCGCAGGATCCGCGCGAGCGGCCCTCCGATGCACAGACGCAGGCCGATCAGAAACACGCCGCATTCGCGGATTCGCGCTCGGATTTCATAGGCGTCCTGAACCTGTGGAACACCTATCAGGCGCAGGTTGTGGAGTTATCTGGCAGCCAGCTGCGCAAATGGTGTCGCGAGAACTTCATCGCGTTCATGCGTGCGCGTGAATGGCAGGAGCTGCATCGACAGCTCAGTGAGACGGTCAAGGAGCTGGAACTCAAACTGAACAGCGCGCCGGCCGATTACGCGAATCTGCACCAGGCCATCCTCACCGGATTCCTGGGCAACATCGGTGCGCTCGATGAGAAGCGCGAATATGACGGTGCTCGTGGCACGCGTTTCGTGATCGCGCCAGGCACGCCGCTTGCGGGCAAGCCGCCGAAGTGGCTGGTTGCCGCGAACTTGATGGAAACGACGCGGCTCTACGCACGCACGGTTGCGGCCATCGAGCCGCAGTGGATCGAGTCCGCCGGCGCGCACCTGATCAAGCGCAGTTACAGCGAGCCGCATTGGGTGGAAGATCGTGGCTTCGTCGCGGCCTTCGAATCGGTTGCACTGTATGGGCTCACGCTCTCATCGCGTCGCCGAATCAACCTTGGCAACGTGGCGCCGCGCGAGGCCCAAGAGATATTCGTGCGCGAGGCGCTGGTCGAAGGGCACTCGCGCGTCAAGGCCGACTTCCTGAAACACAATCGTCGGCTGCGTCAGCAGGTCGAGGTGATGGAGGCGAAAGTCCGCCGTCGCGACATCCTGGCCGATGAGCAGGCAATCTGTGATTTCTATCTGTCACGACTGCCGGAGACGGTGAATTCAGTCTCGGCGCTCGAGAAATGGCTGCGGACGCCTGGCCACGCGCAGCAGTTACAGATGACGCTCGCGGACATCGCGCGTCGTGATGCCTCTGAAATCACGCCGCAGGAGTTTCCGCCCGTGATGGCGGTGACCGGCAATGAGCTGCCGCTCGAATATCGCTTCGAACCGGGCTCGGTGAGCGATGGCGTGACCGTGGTGTTGCCGAAGCCGCTGCTGAGCTCTGCCGTCATCGGTGACTTCTCGCGGCCCATTCCGGGCTGGCGCGTCGAGACCATCACGCAGCTGCTACGTAGTCTGCCGAAGCAGATTCGGAAGGCGTTCGTTCCCGTGCCCGAGCACGCGGCGCGGGCAGCGGAGGAGATCGATGAGTCGAAGGAATTCAATACCGCGGTGGCGGAGTGGATCACTCGTGTTGGCGGCACGAACGTCACGGCGGAGGAGGTGGCGGCACTTCCCCTTCCCGAACATTTACGCGTGAACTTCCGCGTCGCCGATCTCGACGGCAAGACGCTCGCCGAGGGACGCGACCTCGCGGCGCTGAAGCGAGCCGTGCGCGAGACCGAAGCAAAGTCGAGCGATCACAAGCCGGCGACGACCGGCGGCGTGCACCGGCGCTGGGACTTCGGTGACCTGGCCGTTGAAGAGTCGGTGCAACGGCGCGGACTGCGATTCTCCGTGTACCCGACGCTACGCGATCGCGGTGACGGCGTCGAAGTGGCCGAGGCAGCCACGCTGGTCGATGCCGAAGGCATGCTGCGCCTGGGCGTCCTGCGCCTCGCCATCCTGACGTTGCCCGAACAGTTCAAATATGCTCGCAAGCGCTGCTCGGAGCGCACCGAACTGATGCTGCTGGCTCAAGGGTTGAACAACGCTCGTCCCATCGCCGAGGCGCTGGCGGAAAAGTGTTTCGTCGAATGTTTCCTGAGCGAGGAGGGCGCACTGCCGCGCTCGGCCGCACAATTCGATGCGCTTCTGGATAAGCATCGTGCTCGCTTCGGCGACGTGACCGATCGGGTGATCGAGCACACCGCCTCGGCGCTACGTGAGCTGCGCAACGCACGCATGAAGCTCGCGTCGATCGAAGGCGCGCCATTCCAGCCCCTGCGGACCGACGTTCAAGCGCAACTGCAGATGCTGGTCCCCGGCGATTTCCCCGCGAGCGTTCCGAGCGCGCTGTGGCCACATCTGCCTCGCTACTTCAAGGCCCTGACGCGCCGGCTCGACAAGGCGCCGGGCAATCAGAAACGCGACGCCGACTTGATGAAGCAGATCTCTCCTGCGACCCAGGCCTATCAGCGTCTGCGATCGCAGGCGCCGAGAGGCGAAACGCATCCGGAACTCGATCGTCTGCAATGGATGATCGAAGAATTCCGCGTGTCGCTGTTCGCGCAGGACCTCAAGGCCGCGTTGCCCGTGTCCGATAAGCGCATCGCCGACCAGATCGAGCGCGCTCGCATCGAGGTTCAGCGCGCGGCCTGATGCCTCGATCGGTGTGCGGGGATGAAGGGGGGCGCTCGGGCGGTCCATAACAAGTGCGACACCCCTGCACACTGCTCTATGGCCATTCAACCTGAACCGCATACTGTTGAAGCCCTGCCGCGAAGCACGCCTGAAGCCCAGGGCGTGAACGCCGCTGCGATTCTTCGATTCCTGTCCGCGGTCCGCGGTCGATACGAGCTGCATAGCTTTCTATTTGTCCGGCGGGGACACGTCATTGCCGAAGGCTGGTCGGCGCCCTATCGCCGCGATGCCGTGCAGTTGCTCAACTCGATCAGCAAGAGCTTCACCGCAACCGCGGTCGGATTCGCCGTCGCCGAAGGCCGGTTCGCGGTCGGCGATCGAGTGCTCGATTTTTTTCCCCGGCAAGCGCCGGAACACGTGTCGGCGCACTTGCAGGCGCTGACTGTGGAACATCTGCTCACGATGTCGGTGGGGCAGACCGGCAACCCGAGCGAGCTCGTCGTGCGCGAACGCGATTGGGTGAAAGCGTTCTTCGCCGTGCCGATCGAGCACGCCCCCGGCAGCACGTTCGCTTATAACAACGTCGCGACATACATGCTGTCGGCGATCGTTCAGAAGGTCTGCGGACAACGCCTGATCGACTATCTCGAGCCGCGCCTGTTCGGGCCGCTGGGCATTCGTCGGAAGCATTGGGAAAGCTGCCCCGCCGGCATCAATGTCGGGGGATGGGGCCTCAGCCTCACCTCGGAGTCGATTGCGAAATTCGGGCAACTCCATTTGCAGCGAGGCACCTGGCAGGGACGTCAGCTCCTGCCGCGCTCATGGATCGAGCGGGCGAGCAGCGCTGTGCAGTCGTCCTCGGCATGGAACGTCGTCGCGCAAGAAGGAGAGTCGCTCGAGCAGGCGCTCGCTCGACTAAAGGTGAGCAGCGATTGGCATCAAGGCTACGGCTATCAGCTCTGGCGCTGTCGCCATGATGCGTACCGCGCGGATGGGGCCTACGGTCAGTTCTGTGTCGTTCTGCCGGACCAGGAGGCCGTCATCGTCATGACGAGCCACACGGTGAACATGCAAGGGTTGTTGGATGAAGTCTGGGAGCATCTGCTGCCAGCCCTGCACGATCGAGCGTTGCCGCGCGATCCTGCCAGCGTGCCGCTGCAACACGCGCTGGCATCGATGGCAGTGCCGGCGCCGGTGAGCCAGGGTCGCGGCAGCTCGCTTGCGCAGGCCAGCTTTACGCTCGACAGCAACACCCTGGGCGCGCTGCGCGCATCCCTCCGGGTTAGCGATGATGTCTGCGTGTTCAAGCTCGAGTTCACCAAGCACACCGCGGAAGTCCAATGCGGATTCGGCCGGTGGATCGACAATGTGCTCGACATGCCCGGCACGCCGCCGAAATTCATCGCGCAGGGTGAGCGACGGCCGCTTGGCGTGGCAGCCGCTGCGTTTTGGGAAGGTGCGCAGACGCTGAAGATGCAGTGGCGCTACTACGAAACGCCCAACCACGACGTGGTGACGTGCCGCTTCGACGCCGACGCGGTCACAATCGAATTCATGAGCGACACCATCGCATTGTCCAAGGGACTCTGGTCGGAGGCGAGGCCGACGCTGCAGGGAAGGCGAATGAGCGCATCCGCCGAGGCGTCCTAACCCAAGAGTGAATACGCGAGACTGGCGCAGACCACCATAGCGACACACAGTAGCAGTGCGACGCCCCGAGTGTTTCGCGAAGACCGCAGTGGCCGCTCGACGTATCGGTAGGTGAGATAGGACAGTACAAGAGAAGCGAGGACCACGCCGACCTTCCACAGCAGCGGCAGCTGCCTCACTTCCGTCGTCGAAGCGTGGCCATTCAGGATCGCGGCCAACGTAAACAGCGACCAGTGCCAGAGATAGAGCGGATAGCTGATCAGCCCGATGAGAACCACCGGTCGGGCGGCGAGTACGTGACGATTGAACCAATGCCGCGGCCCCGCGGCGATCATCAGGAACGCGCCGAGCACCGGCACCCAGGCATAGCCACTCGGCCATTTGTCATCGAGCCCGAGCAAGCCGACGGTGGCGCAGATGACACCCAGCATCCCCGGCAAACCACGGATGGACGGTCGCCGGAACAGCGCCATCCAGGCGGGCGGCGTCCCGCTGCCTGGTTCGAACTGGAGATAGGCGAGAACGGCACCGCTCGCCAGTTCCCACAGTCGGTTCCATGGCAGGAGCCACTGCGGCAAATCGGAGGACAGCGCCCAAGCATAAGAGGCGAGCGAGAGCACGACGGTGGCGAGCATCGAGCGCAATCGCCACTTTCGAAGCAGCAGCCATGTCGCCGCGAGCAACAGCGGCCAGAAGAGATAGAACTGCTCCTCGATACCGAGCGTCCACAAGTGGCTCAGAATACTTCTTGGCAGGGCATACCGGCCCTCGATGCTCGCGTACAGCCACAGGTTCTGGACAAAGGCGGCGCCCGCCACGATATCTTCGCTGAGGCGTGCCTGGTCCGCTGCCGGCAGGAGGAGCCAGCCGAGCACCGAGACACTCGTGAGCAACACGATCAGTGCCGGAAATATTCGCTTCACCCGGCGCGCATAAAAATCGAGGAAACTGAACTCTCCCTGCCGCAGGGAGCGAAAGATGATTCCGGAGATCAAGTATCCCGAGATGACGAAGAAAATATCGACCCCGAACCCGCCTCCATGCAGCCAGCCCGCATGCGCAGCCACCACCGCAAGCGCGGCGACTGCGCGTAGTCCATCGATGTCCGGGCGGTATGTGGTGGCGTGGGCATGGGAGATTTCAACTGGGGTCGCTATCGCCTCGCTGCTTTGAGTGACTTCCGCTGTACTCATGACTGGCCACAAACTCCTTCGACGGTGCTGGCAAGCGCGCATTTAACGAGGGGCAACTCGGAGGCGTGCGAGATTTTTTGACCCCTGCAGTGAGGCAACAGCGCTTGAGACAGTGATTTTCCCGGCGAGCGCGAGACGGCCCCGGCGCACCAACGCCGGTGTCAGTCTTGGACTATCGCATCCGTTGCGAGGCATCGCCCCGGCGTGGCCGGGACCGGGGGATTTGCAGTAAGGTCTAGCCCCTCGGAGGACTCATGAAAGCCCATCTCTGGTCCACGCTGTTGATCCTTGCCTCGGTGGGCGCCGGGCTCAACGGCGGTCTGTTCTTCATCTTCTCGAACACGATCATGCGCTCTTTCGACCGTCTGTCGCCCGCGGCGGCGGTCGCGGCGATGAACAGCGTCAATCGCGTCATTCAGAATCCGCTGTTCTTTCTAGCCTTCCTGGGCACGGCGCTGCTGTGTGTGGTCCTGCTCATCGGCCGACTCAATTCACCGCTGGTCGTGGCCGGCGCGTTGTTGTATCTGGTCGGTTCGATCGGCGTCACGATGGTGCGCAATGTGCCGCTCAACGACACCTTGGCAAGGGTTGCACCGTCGGCGGATGACCTGGAAGCGCAATGGCACGCCTATCGCGGACCGTGGACGCGATGGAATCACGTGCGGACCATCGCCTGTGTGCTGGCAGCGGCCGCGTTCGTGATCGAGATCTCGCGGTGATCCAGCGTCAGACTAGCGCTCGCGCGTCCGATCGATCGCACTGACCAACGAATAGAAGCTCGCCAGCAGCGGCAACGACAAGCCCAGCTCCTTGGATTTACGCAGCGCGTAGCCCAACGTCTCGTGAATCTCGAGCGGGCGGCCGCCGAGCAGGTCCTGCAGCGAGGACATGCGATGCTCGGGCGCTTTCGCCTGATAATCGGCGCCCGCTTTCTGCACGGCTGCGATGGCCTGTTCTTCGGTCCCATCGAGCACGGACTTCAGTGGCAATATCGCCCGATCGTCGCTCAGCATGACGCCGAGTGCCGTCGCGAGCGATGCAAGCTCGCGAGCCAGTCGCGCGATGAGGAGCGCCGCATCGGGATCGGACAGGAATTTCCAGGTGACGGCGCGAGTGGTCAGCGACAGGCTGACGAAACCGATCCATCCCACGAACTTGCTCCATTCGCGCGACACGATGTCAGGCATCAGGGTCGAGCGCACACCGGCATCGTCGATGGCTTTCACGATGCCGCGCGCCGTCTCGCTCATCGAGCCGTCCAGCTCGCCGACAAACAAATTCACATTGCGAGTGAACAGCACCTCGCCTGATGCGAGCAGCTCACCGCTGGTATCGGCGAGCGCGCCGAGCGTGCGCTCGCGTCCATAGGTCTGCGAGAGCAGCTCATCTTTCATCACGCCATTCTGAATCGACAGCGCGCGATCGAGGCGCACGTGACGCAACGAGGCCAGCGTCTGCTCGGACCCCGGGGTCTTGGTCGCGATGATGAGCGCGCCGGCCTCGAGAAGTTGCGAAGGATCGGTGAGCACCTCGACGGGCGTCGCAATCTCGCTCAGCCCCTTGATGCGCAGTCCTTGCTCGCGCACCTGCTGGGCACGCTGGCCGCGGGCGAGCAGGGCGACCGAACGGCCGCTACGAACCAGATGAGCGGCCAGGATGGAACCGAGCGCACCGGCGCCGACGATCGCGAACTCAGGACGTGACACGAAACTCTCCCATTGACCCCATCGAGGGCGTGAGGCTATCAAGCCCACGCCCGCGTGTCAGAGGAGATTAGCCCATCACCTTGAAGTCGATGCCCTGAGCGAGCGGCAATTCGCGGCTCCAGTTGATCGTGTTGGTCTGACGTCGCATATACGCCTTCCAGCTGTCGGAGCCGGACTCACGGCCGCCGCCCGTATCCTTCTCGCCGCCAAATGCGCCGCCAATCTCCGCACCGGAGGTGCCGATGTTCACATTGGCGATACCGCAGTCACTGCCGAGCGCCGACAGGAATTTTTCCGCATGGCGCAGGTTGTCGGTGAAGATGGCCGAGGACAGCCCGTGATGTGACGAGTTATGCATGGCGATTGCGTCGTCGAGCGATTGATACTCGATGAGATACAGAATCGGCGCGAACGTTTCGGTCTGCACGATCTCCCACTCGGCGCGCGCACGAATGATGGTGGGCTCGACGAAGTTGCCCGGCGGCTTGGCCTTGCCGCCACACAGCACCGTGCCACCAGCACGCTGCGCCTTCTCGACGGCCTGCAGATAACGTTGCACGGAGGCCTCATCGATGAGCGGGCCCATCAAGGTCTCGGACTTCAACGGATCGCCGATGCGCACTTGAGAGTAGGCGCGCAGCAGACGCTGCTCCAACTCCTTCGAGCGCGACTCGTGCACGAACACACGACGCGTGCTGGTGCATCGCTGGCCGGCCGTGCCAACCGCGCCGAACACGATCGACGGCACGGCCAGATCCAGATTGGCGTACTCATCGACGATGATGCCGTTGTTGCCGCCCAGTTCGAGCAGACTCTTACCCATACGGGCCGCGACGCGCTCACCGACCTTGCGACCGACCGCGGTCGAGCCCGTGAACGACACCAGATCCACGCGACGATCCTCGACCAACTTCTCGGCGAGCTCATTGCCCGCGATCAACAGCTGAAAGATGCCGGGAAAGCCGCTGCGCTCCAGTACCCGGTTCACGAGCTTCTGCACGGCGACGCCACACAACGGCGCCTTGGGCGAGGGCTTCCAGATGCTCACATCGCCGCAGATTGCCGCGAGGAACGCGTTCCACGACCACACCGCGACCGGAAAGTTGAAAGCGCTGATGATTCCGATGATGCCCAGCGGATGCCACTGCTCGTACATGCGATGAAGCGGCCGCTCCGAGTGCATCGTCTGGCCGTACAGCATGCGCGATTGACCGACCGCGAAGTCGCCGATGTCGATCATCTCCTGCACTTCGCCGTCACCCTCGGCTTTGATCTTGCCGACTTCGAGCGTGACCAGGCTGCCGAGCGCGCTCTTGTGCTTGCGCAGCTCCTCGGAGACCAGACGAATCGCCTCACCGCGTTTCGGCGCCGGCACGATCTTCCATTGATCGAACACGCGGCGCGAGGAGACGAGGATGCGTTCGTAATCGGCCACCGTCGCGCCGCGCACGCGCCCGAGCAGCTCACCGCTCGTGGGGTTCACCGAATCGATCAGCGGACCCGAGGTGTCGTTCGACCAGCCGCCATCGCCCGACCAGGCGCCGGCGTTGGTTTCATTCAATTCGAGGGCTGCAAAGATGTCGCGCATGTCAGTGCCTGCGTTGATGTCCGGTTTGTCCGCTCACGACGATGTGACCGGACACTTCCTTGCCGCCGACGGCGGCGTAATGTTTGCCGAAGCGATTCGTCAGCACGTCCTGCAGGCGAAAATCTTCCTGGCGCACGAAGCCATGATGCTTGCCGCCGCCGTTGACGACCAGATCGACGACCGCGCAGATGCCGGACGCCGTGGTCACTTGAATCGCCGACCAGAGCCGGCCTGCGATCACCTGCGGATAGACCTTGTTCACGTAGTTCTCCTCGCGCAGTTCCCCGTCCTGTTTGCCGGTGACCGCGACGTAGATGACGACCACGTCCTGCAATGTCTGTGGCACGGCATTTTCGAGAATGCGCTTCAACGTGCCGCGATCGTGATTGAGCTTCAGATCGTTCATCAGCAGGCGCATCTGATCGCAGTGGCCGGGATAGCGCATGGTCTTGTAGTCCATGCTCTGCACGCGGCTGCCATACGTTTCGGCGAGCGAGCCCAGGCCGCCCGAGGTGTTGAACGATTCATAGAGCGTGCCGTCGATTTCGATTTCTTCGAGCCCTTCGAGCGGCGCGGCCTCGATGCGGCGGCCATCGACGATGGCCTCGCAGGGGTTGCCGTATTCGTTGATCAAGCCCTCGGTCGACCAGGTCAATGAGTACTTCAACACGTTGTTCGGGTGCTGGGGCAGGGCGCCGACGCGCAGCTTCACGGCGCGCAGCTCATCGAAGTGTCCGATCAGCTCATTGGCCGCGATGGAGATGAACCCGGGCGCCAGTCCGCATTGAGGCACGAACGCTTGCGAGGCGCCGTCGGCGATCCTGCGAACTGCGCGCGTGACTTCAACGTCCTCGGTGAGATCGAAATAGTGCGTGCCTGAGTGGCGGGCGGCTTCGGCGACGCCGACGTTGCAGTAGTAGGGCAGGCTAGAAATGACCGCGTCGACGGGATGGTTTGTCAGTTGGGCCCGAAGCGCATCGGCGTTGGCCGCATCAACATGGTGCGCGTGCAGGTTCTTGAAGCGATGCGCGCTGACGACGGCGTTGGCGGCCTCGGCGCTCACGTCGCCCAGATGCACCTCGTACGACCCGGACTCCGCCAGCAGCCCGGAGATCAACGCGCCGATCTTGCCGGCACCGAGAATCAGAACCTTGGCCATGGACGCTCCTTTGCCTGCGAGCCGGGCACCGCGGGGCCCCGGCCAAAGGAGGTCATTAAAGGCCCGGAAACCCGGCGCTGTAAACTTTTGGGGCGCGATCGGGCAGTTTTGGGCAGAGGCTGCCCCGACTGTATGCAATTTTCGCAGTCTGTCCGTTTGCTTCGCACCGGGCGGGTGCTAGTCTGCCGCCCGCTATGACGCGTACTCCCGATCTGATTCATTGGCATCCCTCGAGCTGGCAGTCCAGGCAGGCTCAGCAACAAGCAACCTATCCCGATCAGGCGGCGCTCGACAGCGTGGTCGCCGAGCTCTCGCGCCTGCCGCCGCTGGTGGTTTCGTGGGAGATCGAAGCGCTGAAGGAGCAGATCGCCGCCGCCCAGCGCGGTGAGCGCTTCCTGCTCCAGGGCGGCGACTGCGCCGAGACCTTCGAGGACTGCGAGTCCGACAAAATCGCCAAGAAGTTGAAGATCCTGCTGCAGATGAGCCTGGTGCTGGTCTATGGCTTGAAGAAGCCGGTGATCCGCGTCGGCCGCATGGCCGGGCAGTATGCCAAGCCCCGTTCGGCGGATACCGAGACCCGCGATGGCGTGACGCTGCCGAGCTACCGGGGCGCGAACGTCAATCGTCCCGGCTTCACGGCGGAGGAGCGCACCCCCGACCCGTCGTTACTGCTGCGTGGCTATGAACGCTCGGCACTGACGCTGAACTTCGTGCGCTCGCTGATCGATGGCGGCTTCGCCGACCTGCATCACCCCGAATACTGGGATCTGGATTTCGTGCGTCATTCGCCGTCGAAGGATGCGTACGAGAAGGTCGTGCAATCGATTTCCGAATCGCTCGACTTTTTCGAAGCGGCCTCGGGCCAGCCGATCCACGAGAGCACCACGACCCGTTTCTACACGAGTCATGAAGCTCTGCACTTGTTGCTGGAGCAGGCACAGACGCGTTTCATCCCGCGCTCCAAGCGCTGGTACAACCTCTCCACGCACCTGCCCTGGATCGGTATGCGTACCGCCGCGCTCGATGGCGCACACGTCGAATTCTTCCGTGGCATCGCCAATCCGTTGGGCGTCAAGGTCGGCCCGTCGATGAGCGCGGAGTGGGTGCAGGGGCTGATCGCCACCTTGAACCCGAACAACGAGCCCGGCCGGATCGTGCTGATCCATCGCATGGGCGCGAAGGACATCGACAAGCGTCTGCCGCCCTTGATTCAGGCGGTGCGTGCCACCGGCAGTCCGGTGCTGTGGATCTGCGATCCCATGCACGGCAATACCGAGACGGCCACGTCAGGCCTGAAGACACGGCGCTTCGAAAACATTTTGAGCGAGCTGGAGTCGGCGTTCCGAATCCACCGCGAACTGGGTTCTTGGCTCGGGGGTGTGCATTTTGAGCTCACGGGTGAGGACGTCACCGAATGCACGGGTGGCGCTCGAGGTCTGACGGATGCAGACCTCGCGCGCGCCTATAAATCGCAGGTCGATCCACGTCTGAATCATGAGCAGGCGCTGGAGCTGGCCATGCGTATCGCCGGTTTGCACTCGAAAAAAGGCGCGCAGAAGAGCGCCGTCATAAATATTTAAAAACTGTCCGGTCCTCGGCGACGGCCTCTACAATGGCGGCCGTCGCCCGATCTTCCTGTTGCGTCCTTTGTCATGGCCACGAAAAAGCAAGCACCCAAGCCCGCCGTCAATTTTCGCCGCTATTCCAGTGAGGTCGTCGATGGTCTGAAGCAGGCGCCCAGCCGCGCCATGCTGCGTGCCGTCGGCTACAAGGATGCGGACTTCAAGAAGCCGGCGATCGGCATTGCCTCCACCTGGAGCAATCTCACGCCGTGCAACATGCACATCGACAAGCTCGCCAAGGCCGCCGCGGCCGCGGTGGACTCCTCCGGCGGCAAGAGCACGACGTTCGGCACCATCACCGTATCGGACGGCATCTCCAATGGCGCGCCCGGCATGCGCTATTCGCTCGTCTCACGCGAAGTGATCGCGGACTCGATCGAGACCGTCTCCGGTGCGCAAGGCTTCGACGGCGTGGTCGCGATCGGCGGCTGCGACAAGAACATGCCCGGCTGCATGATGGCGCTGGCGCGCCTGGATCGCCCGGCAGTGTTCGTGTACGGCGGCACCATTCGTCCGGGCGCGGGCCATCTCGATATCATCTCGGTGTTCGAGGCACGCGGTGCGCTCACCAGCGGCAAGATCACCCAGAAGCAGATGGATGAGATCGAGCGCAAGGCCATCCCCGGCCCCGGCAGCTGCGCCGGCATGTACACCGCGAACACGATGGCCTCGGCGATCGAAGCCATGGGCATGAGCCTGCCTGGCAGCTCCGCGCAGGATGCGGTGTCGAAACAGAAGATCGAAGACTGCAAGAACGCCGGCAAGGCGGTCGTGAAGCTTGCCAAGCAGGGCATCGTGCCGTCGATGATCATGACGCGCGAAGCGTTCGAGAACGCGATCACTACCGTCATCGCGCTCGGCGGCTCGACCAACGCAGTGCTCCATCTGCTCGCCATCGCGCACGCGGCCAACGTGAAGCTCGAGCTCGATGACTTCACCCGCATCGGCAAGAAGGTGCCGGTGCTCGCCGATCTGCGCCCGAGCGGCAAATACATGATGTCGGAGCTGGTGCGCATCGGTGGCATTCAGCCGCTGATGAAGATCCTGCTGAAGGAGGGGCTGCTGCACGGGGACTGCTTGACCGTCACTGGCAAGACGCTCGCGCAGAACTTGAAGAGCGTGAAGCCGTATCCGAAGAATCAGGACATCGTTTCGGCGTTCAACGATCCGATCAAGCCCGACAGTCATCTCGTGGTGTTGTATGGCAACCTCGCACCGGAAGGCTCGGTGGCGAAAATTACCGGCAAGGAAGGCTTGTCGTTCACTGGCCGCGCGCGCGTGTTCGATGGCGAGGAGGCGTCGGTGCAGGCCATCCTCGATGGCAAGGTCGGAGCGGGAGATGTGGTCGTCATTCGCTACGAAGGCCCGAAGGGTGGCCCGGGCATGCGTGAGATGCTGAGCCCGACCAGCGCCATCGCAGGCGCCGGTCTCGCTGACAAAGTCGCGTTGATCACCGATGGTCGGTTCTCTGGTGGCAGCCGCGGTTTCGTCGTCGGCCACATCGCGCCGGAAGCCGCGGTCGGCGGACCGATCGGTCTGATCCGCGATGGCGATCAGATCACCATCGATGCGGTCGCGCGTGAGATTCAGGTCGCAGTGAGCGATCAGGAAATGACGAAGCGTCGTGCCGACTGGAAAGCGCCCGCACCGTACGCACGTCGCGGCGTGCTCGCCAAGTATGCTCGCGAAGTCAGCAGCGCCTCACTCGGCGCGATCACTGACGGCGACGCCTGCGAGAGTCATTGATCCGCAGGTGGCGAGAGCGCTCCAGTAGGCGGGCGCCCATCGCCATAGGCGCGAGAGCGTTCGAGTAAGTGGCGCTCCGTCGCATAGGCGGCGGGAGCATCCAGTGAGCGGCGCTCCGTCGCCATAGGCGGCGGGAGCATTCAGTGAGTGGTCGCCGCCGCAGGCGGCAACGTATATTCAGTTGGGCCCAGCCGCCGCAGGCGGCGAGGGCAGATCAGATTCAGACGTTGAGATTTAGCGATGGCGCGAAAGATTGAAATCGTTGATGTGGGGCCGCGCGATGGCTTGCAGAGCGAGCCTGAGATTCTGTCGACGGCGACCAAGCTGGAATTGATCGGGCGTCTGGTGGCCGCCGGCCTGAAGCGCATCGAAGTCGCGAGCTTCGTCAATCCCAAGCGCGTACCTCAGATGGCCGACGCCGAAGCGGTGCTCGCTGGCTTGCCGAAGGTGCCGGGCGTGCAATACGTCGGCCTGGTGCTGAATCGCAAAGGCTTCGATCGTGCGCTCGCCGCCGGTTGTACAGAAATGGGCCTGGTTGCCGCCGCAACCAACAGCTTCAGCGAGCGCAATCAGGGCGCGACCACCGAAGAGCTCATTCACACGATCGAAGAAATCGCGCCGCTCGCGCGTGAAGCCGGCGTGCGCATGCAGGTGACCTTGTCGACCGCGTTCGGCTGTCCCTTTGAAGGGGAAGTGCCGGCAGCTCGCGTCGTCGAAATCTGTGAGCGTCTGGCGAAGTCCAACCCGCTCGAAATCGCGCTCGCCGACACCATCGGTGTTGCGGTTCCAAGTCAAGTTTCGGCGCTCGTGGAACAGGTGAAAGGCGTGGTCGGCGATGTCGCCATTCGCTGTCACTTTCACAACACACGGAATACAGCGGTCGCGAATGCATACGCCGCTGTGCTCGCCGGTGTGAACATACTCGATGCCAGCGTCGGTGGCGTCGGCGGTTGTCCGTTCGCACCAAATGCGACCGGCAACGTCGGCACGGAAGATCTGGTGTACATGTTGAACCGCTCGGGATACGACACCGGCATCGATCTCACCAAACTGATCGAGACCGCGAAGTGGCTCGGTGAACAGCGCGGCAAACCGGTGCCGAGCATGGTCTCCAAAGCCGGCGGCTTCCCTGCTGTAACCCCCAGATAACTATCGGATCATCAGCCTTCCAGGCTGGTTTTCCCGCCGCGGCTACCGCCCCGCCGCAGCAGGCTCACTTCGGCTGGGTTCGCGCCCCTAACTTAAGTTAGTGAATCCAGGGCGTATATTGCTGTTTGGCATTTGGGGGCGCGTATACACTCGCGTCATACGAGGCCCGTCGTATTCAATCAATATGCACTGGCAATTGCGGGCCTCCATCACCGAATGTCTGAAGGAGCACCATGGCCAAGGCAGTGGACAAGGCGTATCACACTGTACGTGAACGCATCGTGCGCGGTGTGTATCCAGCATCCTCCCGAATCACTGAACAGGAAGTGGCGGCAGTTGCCGGGGTGAGTCGCACGCCCGTGCGCGAGGCGTTGCGAAAACTCCACGCGGAAGGATTGTTGGAATTCGTCCCGCATCAGGGCGCGATCGTGACGGAATGGACCCTCGAGGATCGCGACGACGTGTATGAATTGCGCGCCATGCTCGAAGCCTACGGCGCGGCTCGCGCTGCCCGTCGCATCACCGGCGAGGGCATCGCTGAATTGCGTCAGCTCGCGGAAGATCAGTATCACGAAACACTCGCGAAGCCCGAGGGTTATCTCGAGCGGGTCGGTCATCTCAACAGCCACTTCCATCGACGCATCCACGAGTTCGCCGGCAGCCCGCGACTGGTCTCGGCACTGCACTCGTTGATCGAAGCGCCGTTGATGCTGAAATCATTTACGACCTATCAGGACGAAGACCTGATCCGCAGTGCCTCGCATCATCTGGAAATCGTGCGCGCCCTCGAAGCCCGCGACGGCGACTGGAGCTCGGCGCTGATGCGTTCGCATATTCTCGGCGCGCGCGGAACCTTGGTTGTGTGAGGGGGATTCGGCACTACAATGCCGGATTCCAGATTCACGTCAGCAACGAAGGGGATGGTCATGATCAAAGTCGGCGACAAGATGCCCGCGGGCACATTCACGCAGATCACCAAGGACGGACCGCAGAAGGTCAGCGCCGAAGACTTCTTCAAGGGTCGCAAGGTCGTGCTGTTCTCGGTACCGGGTGCGTTCACGCCTACCTGCGATGCCAAGCATCTGCCGGGCTTCGTCGAGAAGGCCGGCGACATCAAGGGCAAGGGCATCGACGTCATCGCCTGCATGGCGGTGAACGATGCGTTCGTGATGAAGGCCTGGGGCAAGTCCCAGAACACCGACGGCAAGGTTGAGATGCTGGCCGACGGCAACGCCGACTACACCAAGGCGCTGGGCCTCGACATGGACGCAACCGGCTTCGGCATGGGAATCCGCGGTCAGCGTTTCTCGCTGGTCGTGGACGACGGCGTGGTGAAGCAGGTGAACGTCGAGCAGAAGGGTGAGTTCAAGGTGTCGAGCGCGGATCACGTGTTGACGCAGCTCTGACGGAAGGCCCTCGCCCCGGCGGGCGCGGGCTAAAGAAATTTGCTTGTTTTTGGCCGCGCTACGCGCGGCCATTTCTTTTCTGGACGCACGCGTGGCTCACAAAAGAAAAGGCCGCCGCGTTATGAGATGACGCGGCGGCCTTTGTCTTGAAGGGCGGTAGGGTTTTAGCCGAGCGCCTTTTCCAATTCCGGCACGATCGTGAACAGATCGCCCACCAGGCCAATGTCAGCCACTTCGAAGATCGGTGCTTCAGCGTCCTTGTTGATCGCGACGATGGTGCGCGCATCCTTGATGCCGGTCAGGTGCTGAATCGCACCTGAGATGCCGATCGCGACGTACAGCTCCGGCGCGATGATCTTGCCGGTCTGGCCGACCTGCAGATCGTTGGCAGCGTAGCCCGCGTCCACGGCCGCACGAGAGGCACCGACACCCGCGCCCATCTTGTCGGCCAGGCCGAAGATGATCTTGAAGTTGTCCGCGCTGCCGAGCGCACGACCACCCGACACGACGCGCGACGCCGTCTGCAGATCCGGACGACCGGTTGCGGCCGCCGAGCGGGACACGAAGCGAGTGTGGGAGGGCAGGGATGCAGAAACATTCGCAGCTTCGACACCAGCGCTGCCGCCTTGCGGGGCCGCCTGGAACGATGCCGTACGAACGGTGGCGACGAGCTTCTTATCCTGCGGCGCCTCGACGCTGATGATCGCGTTGCCGGCGTACACTGGACGACGGAATTTGTAGGCGCCTTCGACCGCCGCGATGTCGCTCAACTGACCGACGCCGAGCAGCGCAGCCACGCGAGGCATCAGGTCCTTGCCGAACGTGGTCGACGGACCGAACACGTGCGTGTAGTTCGCAGCGACCGCGGCGACCTGCGGGGCGAGCACGGCGGCGAGCGGCTCGGCGTTCGCTGCGTTGTTCACCGTCAGCACGGTCTTCACGCCCTGGATCTTCGCAGCTTCAGCGGCGACAGCAGCGCCGTCGGTTGCGAACACCGCGATATCGATCTGCGCGCCATCGATCTTGCTGGCGCACGCGACGCACTTGGCGGTGGAGGGATTGAGCTTGCCGCCGGCATGTTCGGCGACGATGAGAATCTTGGCCATCAGACGAGCCCCTTCTGCTTCAGGGCCGCGACGAGCTCGGCCACATCTTTCACCATGATGCCTTTGGAACGCGCCGCGGGCGGCTCGTACTTGGTGGTCTTGAACTGCGGCGCCGTGTCGACACCGAGCGAAGCAATCGCGACCGTGTCGAGCGGCTTCTTCTTCGCCTTCATGATGTCCGGCAGCTTCACGTAACGCGGCTCGTTCAAGCGCAGGTCGGTGGTGAACACCGCCGGCAGATCGACTTCGATGGTCTCCAGACCCGCGTCCACTTCACGCGTGACCTTGGCCTTGCCGCCGTCGAGCTCGACTTTGGAGGCGAAGGTCGCCTGCGGACGATCCCACAGCGCGGCCAGCATCTGGCCGGTCTGATTGTTGTCGTCGTCGATGCCCTGCTTGCCGAGCAACACGATCTGCGGATTCTCTTTCTCGATGAGCTTCAGGAACACCTTGGCGGCGGCGAGGGGTTCGATGGCGGTATCGGTCTGCACGAGAATGGCACGATCGGCGCCCATGGCGAGGCCGGTGCGCAGCTGCTGCTGGGTATCGGCGGGGCCGATGCTGACGACGACCACTTCGGTCGCGCCACCTTTCTCTTTGATTCGAAGCGCTTCTTCGAGCGCGATCTCATCGAAAGGATTGATGCTCATTTTGACGCCGTCGGTCACGACACCCGTGCCGTCGGGTTTGACGCGGACGCGGACGTTGTAGTCCACCACGCGCTTCAGGCCCACCAGAATCTTGCTCAACTTAGGCTCCGATAACTACCGCAAAACGTAAGGGCTGCAGGCCGCCGCAGCGGGCGGGCAAGCTACTGTAACGTAGCGCGTGAGTCAATCGACAACGTGTCGCGTACTGCCATGTTCCGCAGGGGAAAAGCGGCCAAATCGGCCGCGCGTTGCCAGAACTGGAATGCGCTCACCGCCGGCCCCGGCCGCCAACCGGCTAAACTGCCGGCCATCAACGAGAACGACTGCTCCCGCCATGCCCGATGCCCTTGCTCCCCGTCTGAAATTCGGCGTGATCGCCCCGGCCACGAACACCATCGTACAGCCGGAGTTCGACGCCATGCGACCGCGCGGTGTGACCAACCAGATGGCCCGCGTTGTCATTCCCGACTCGCCGGTCGGGACCGAAAGCGAATTCGCGGCCATGATGGGGCAGGTCCGAAGCAACATCGAAGGCGCCATGGACGCCGTCATGGCGTGTTCGCCTTCGGCCGTCATTTCCGGGCTGAACGCCGAGACCTTCTGGGAGGGCGTGATGGATGCCAATGCCGTCCAGGCTCATCTGGAGGCGCGGGCCGGGGTGAAGGTGATCCTGGGCGTGCAGGCCTGTCAGGCTGCGATCCAGCGCTATGGTGGGATCCGACGGATCAGCGTGATCACGCCATACATGCCCTCGGGCGATGCCCAGGTGCGCCGTTCATTTACTGACAGTGGCTTCGAGGTCGTGAACCTGCTCGGCCTGAAGAGCAACAGCCCGCTGCTGATGGCCCACGAGTCGCCCGAGCGTCTGCGCCGGGCCGTTCGCGAGGTCGATGACAGCAGCGTCGAGCTGATCCTGCAGGTGGGGACGAACCTGGCGTTCGCGGCCATCGCGGCCGAAGCCGAGCGCTGGCTCGGCAAGCCGGTGCTGGCGGTGAACACCTGCACCTACTGGCATGCGCTCAGAAGCACGGGGATCGAGGACAAGATCGAGGGCTTCGGCTCGTTGCTGACCGAGCATTGAGCGCAGCTGTCCTGGCCGCCGGGCCTTGAACCTGTGCGCACTTCGGGCGCATGGATTCTGTTATCTTCGCAGGCCTGTTCCACAGTCCATTGACTCCAGCCATGCGTACCATCCGCCCCAGTGCCGGCCTCGCCAACGTGAAATACGAAATTCGCGGCGACCTGGCACGTCGCGCCCATGAAATGGAGCGGCGGGGCTACGACATCATTCCGCTGAACATCGGCAATCCCGGCGTGTTCGGGTTCCGCACGCCCGAAACCATGCGCCTGGCGATGATCGAGAATCTGAAGGCCAGCGAAGCCTACAGCCATCAGAAGGGCATCTTTCCGGCCCGCGAAGCCGTGGTCATGCAGCAGCAGAGCCGCGGCGTGCGTGGCGTGAGCGCCGATGAAGTGTTCATGGGCAACGGCGTCAGCGAACTGATCGATCTGGTACTGCGAGCATTGTTGTCGACCGACGACGAAGTGCTGGTGCCGATGCCGAATTATCCGCTGTGGACGGCGGCAGTGAATCTGAATCGCGGCCGCGCCGTGCACTATCCGTGTCACGCGGCGAATGGCTTCGAGCCCAAGCCCGAGGAGATCGAGGCGCTGATTACCAGTCGCACCCGGGCGATCGTCGTGATCAATCCAAACAATCCGACCGGCGCGGTGTACTCACGCGAGACGCTGGAAGCGATCGCGCGCATCGCCGAGCGCCATCATCTGGTTGTGTTCTCCGATGAGATCTATGACCAGATCGTCTATGACGACGCGAAGTTCGTGCCGATGGCGACGCTCGTGCAGAACACGCTGTGCGCGACCATGTCGGGCCTGTCCAAGGTGTATCGTGCGTGCGGCTATCGCGTCGGCTGGGTATCGTTCTCCGGCGATGTCGAATCGGCCCGCGAATATATGAGCGCGCTGGACAAGCTGTCGTCGCTGCGTTTGTGCAGCAACGTGCCCGGCCAGTGGGCCGTGCAGACCGCGCTCGGCGGCTATCAGAGCATTCAGGAGCTGACCCGCCCGGGCGGCCGTTTGTATGAATCGCGTCAGGCCATTCTCGATGGCGTCGCGAAGAGCAAATATCTGCAGGTGCATGCGCCACGCGGCGCCATCTATGCCTTCATCGGCATCAAGGACGGCGTGCTGCCGGCCTTCGACGATCAGCGTTTCGCCATGGACCTGCTCGAGCACAAACACGTGCTGCTCGCGCCAGGCACCAGCTTCAACACCCCCTACAAGACGCACTTCCGCATCACCAATCTGCCGCGGCCCGAGGTCCTGGCCGACGTGTTCCGCCGTATGGAGGAACTGTTGGACAGTTACGCCGATGGGGCCGAGCCTGTGTCACGCGCGGCGCCGGATCTGAAGGTCGTCCGCACGTCTTCATGAGTTAAGGGGCATTGCGGCTCCATTCTCTTCTCGACCAGAACGTCACGGTCCTCACCGCGAGCCGTAGGCTCGCGCACGCCTTGCGTCTGGGCTATGCCCAGCATGCACAGAGCCTGGGCCAATCCGTCTGGCGCACGCCGCGCATCCTGCCGTGGTCGACCTGGCTCGCTCAGCAATGGCTCGAAGCCCGAGCCAGCGGTGCGCACGCCCATCACGCGCGTTTGCTGACGAATGCTCAGGCGCGAATCCTCTGGGACACGCTGGTCAATGACAGCGAGTGGGGCGAGGGCCTGCTCAATCCCTCCAACGCCGCCCGACTCGCCGCGCGCAGCTGGCGACGCATGCAGGAATATCTGATCCCGCTCGCAGCGCTGAACAATAGCGACAGCGCCGAGGGTCGCGCCTTGCACGCGTGGTGCACCGACTTCCTTCGCCGCTGCGAGAGGCTGCAGGCGATCGATGAAACACGTCTGGCGCACTGGGCGCATGACGCGAACTTTGTCCCCGAGGAAACATTGGCGCTCGCGGGCTTCGATAGTCTGCCCCCCTCGGTTGCACGACTCATCGATCGTTGGCGCGGGTTGGGCAAGATCGCGGAGGTCGAAGCCGAAGAGCAGCCCATGCGCTCGGTCGTGGTCGTTACCGCTCGCGATGCTGATGATGAATTGGAACTGGCCGCGCGATGGGCTCGGGCGCAGATCGCCACGGGCAAGAGCACGGTGGGCGTCGTCGTTGCCGACCTGCAGTCGCGTCGCGCGGAAGTGCAGCGTGTCTTCGAAGATGTATTCGCACCGGGGCAGCGAAACATTCAGGCGGAGTCGGCGAAGATTCCGGTCGTGATCGCGGCGCCCACGCCGCTCGCGTCCTATCCGGTCGTCGATGCAGCGATGCTGGTGTTGCAGTTCGCCTTGCACGATCGCCCGGCGACGCATGCAGGCCGCTTGTTACGTTCTCCCTTCATCGCTGGCAACGAAGCAGAGAGAGATCGTCGTGCCATGGCGGACTTTCGTCTGCGCGAGGATCAGCGCGATCGATGGGATTGGTTTGAGCTCGAGCGATGGGCCGCAGCGACCCAGTGCGATCAACTGGCGCTCGCGGCGCGCACGATCGGTGAGCTGATTCGCGGCAATACGTCATCGGCCGGCGCGAGCGTCTGGGCCGAACGTTTCCATGCCTGGCTGCGTGCGGTGAGCTGGCCGGGCGAGCGCTCGCTCAGCAGCGTCGAACATCAAACCGTTCTCAAGTTTCACACGGCGCTCGCCGAGTTCGGCACGCTCGATGCCGTGACACCACCACTCTCAGCGGCCGCGGCTTTGTCTCGACTGCAGGAACTATTGAGAGATACGCCGTTCGAGCCGGAGACGCAGGCCACCTCGATCACCGTCATCGATCCTGCGACGGTTGCGGGCATGACGTTCGATGCGACCTGGGTCATGGGCCTCGATGCCGCGCGCCTGCCCGAGCCGGTCAATCCCGATCCTTTGTTGCCGGTCGCGTTACAGCGCGCGGCGAAGATTCCTGAAGCGACGGCAGAAGGCGTCATGCAGCTGTCGCAAGCGAGGCTCGCGCGGTGGACGAGCAGCGCGGCTCACGTGGTGCTGAGCTGGCCGCGACAGGAGGGCGAAGCTGAGTTGCAGCCGAGTCCGATGCTCTCGGCGTGGCCGACGGTCAAAGGCAGCGATATCGCCATCGCCTCAGTGCGTCCGTTACGACGAACGTTATTCGATCAACGTCCACTGCTCGAACAGATGCGTGATGAAGTCGCCCCTCGACTCACTGTGAAATCGGCGCGAGGCGGCGCGATGACGCTCGAGCTGCAATCGCGCTGTCCGTTCCGGGCCCAGGCGCAGATTCGCCTGGGCGCCGAGCAGCTGCCGACGGTAAGCATCGGCGTCGAGCCCATCGATCGCGGCATCATCCTGCATCGGGTGCTCGAAGAGATCTGGGGCTCGCTGCGAAGTCACGCGGGCCTCATGGCCATCGCTGAGGAAACATTGGCGGAGCGCGTGCGCGCGAGCGCCGAGCGACACACGATGCAGGCGTTGCAGCCGACCATTCGCTATCGCCAGCGTCTCGCCGCTCTGGAAGCGAGCAACGTCGCGAAGCAGGTTCTGCAGTTGCTCGACGTGGAGAAGCAGCGGCCATCGTTCGCGCTGCAACTCACCGAGAAGTCGGAGCCCTACGCAATTGGCGGCCTGTCGATCACGCTGCAGCCGGACCGCATCGATGAGCTCGGCAACGGCGGCTATCTGTTGATCGATTACAAACTCGGCGACTCGCATTCACCCCGGCAATGGCTGGACACGAAGCCGGGCCGTCCGCTGCGGCCGCAATTGCCGTTATATGGATTGGCGCACGCCGAGTCGCTGCGTGGCCTCGCATACGTCGTGCTAGCGGCGGGCGCGGTGGAGTATCGCGGATGGAGTGACGGTGCGTTCATCGGCGAGGGTGTTTCGGCCTATCCAGGGCACGTGCGCTTGCGGCCCGATCATCCGCCCGATTGGCCATCGCTGGTGGATCACTGGCGCAAGACACTCACGCACCTGGCGGAGAGCTTCGTCGAGGGGCAGGCGGTGGTCGATCCATTGACGCCACAGGAGTGCACGTACTGTCACTTGAGCGCATTCTGCCGCGTCAGCGAGCAGTCACAGGAAGACGAGACGGAGCTTCACGATGAGTAGCGACGCTGCCGCCCGCAAGCGCGCGCTCGATCCGACGCGCTCATTCATCGTCCAGGCGCCGGCCGGCTCCGGTAAAACCGAGCTGCTCACTCAGCGCTATCTGCGATTGCTCGCGACGGTCGAGCATCCGGAACAAATCCTCGCGATCACGTTCACGCGCAAAGCCGCGGCGGAAATGCGCAATCGCATCTTGCTGTCCATCGAAGCGGCTGGCGCCCCGGCCCCGGAATCGCCGCACAAGCTCACGACGTGGGAGCTGGCTCGCGCGGTGCGTGCCGCCGACGTCGAGCGCAATTGGAAACTCGCCGAGCATCCCTCGCGCCTGCGTATTCAAACGATCGACGCGCTCAACTCGACGCTCGCGCGTCGCTTGCCGATTCTCGCCGGCACGGGCTCCGCGCTGGAGCCGGCCAGCGACCCGTGGCCCTTGTATGAAACCGCCGCGCGCCGCCTGATCGAGCGACTGGGCGAGGGCTCAACGGTCGCCGAGCACTTGGAATCGCTCATCGTGCATCTGGGCAATCGCACCGATCTGCTCGCGGATCTGCTGTGCGAGCTGCTCGCCAAGCGCGATCAGTGGTTGCATCAGATCGTCAGCGCAGGCGCTCACGACAACTTGCGCACGGTGCTCGAACAAACGTTGCAGAACGTGATCCAGCGCCATCTCACGACGCTGTGCGCACTGCTCAACGACGTTCGCCGTCGCGAGTATTGGGATCTGGCGGTATTTGCCGCGTCCAATCTGCGCGATGCCGCCGGCGTCAACGAAGAGAAACGACTGCTGCTGAACGCATGCTCGAATGCTCAGGCGTGTCCGAACGCGCAGAGCGACACCATCGATGCCTGGCTCGCGCTGGCGAGTGTGTTCCTGAAGCGCGATGGCTCGCCGTATCAGACCGTCACGAAGAAGAGCGGCTTTCCGACCACGCATCCCCGCGAGAAGGAGCGGATGCTCTCGGTGCTGGCCGAGCTTGCCGACGATGAGACGCTGATTGCGCACCTCGACGCGCTTCGCGGTCTGCCGCGGCCGACGTACTCGATGGATCAGTGGGCGATTCTCGAAGCGTTGCTCGCGGTGCTGCCAGTCGCGGTCGCCGAGTTGCAGATCGTGTTTCAGTCGCAAGGACAGGCGGACTACATCGAAGCCGCCTTGCGAGCGCTGCAGGCGTTGGGATCGAGCGAGGAGCCTACCGATCTTGCGCTCGCGTTCGACTATCGCCTGCAACATCTGCTGGTCGATGAGTTTCAGGACACCTCGTTCGGACAGCTCGATCTGCTCGAACGGTTGACGGCGGGCTGGACGCAAGGCGATGGGCGCACGCTGTTCTGCGTGGGCGACCCGATGCAATCGATCTATCGCTTCCGCCAGGCCGAGGTCGGTTTGTTCCTGCAGTTGCAGCGGCACGGCCTGCGCAATGTGCCGCTCGAACCGTTGCAGCTCACCTCGAACTTCCGCTCCACGCGCCCCATCATCGAATGGGTGAATCGCGTGTTCCCGGGCGTGCTGTCGCCCACCGACAATGCGGAGCAGGGCGCAGTTCGTTACAGCCCGAGCGTCGCGGCGCTGTCGAGCACGCGCGGCGGCGTGAAGGTGCATCCGTCGTTCGAGAAGGATGAGTTGGCTGAGGCGCGCCAGGTCGTGAAGCTGGTGCGCAAGAGTCTCGCCGAAGATCCGGAGACGACCGTCGCTGTGCTGGTCACGGCGCGTACGCACGTCGGCATGATTGCAAGTCAGCTGCATGCGGCGTCGATCGATTTCCAGGCCATCGAAATCGAGGCGCTGTTGGATCGACCCGTCGTGCAGGATTTGACTGCGCTCACGCGCGCGCTGTTGCATCTTGCGGATCGCACCTCCTGGCTCGCGGTGCTGCGCGCGCCATGGAGTGGGCTCACGCTGAACGACTTGCACGCGATCGTGAACAACAATCGCAACTCGACGGTTAGCGAGCTGCTGACTCGGGCGCTGGAGTCGAGCGAGGCGCTCAGCGCGGATGGCCGAGAGCGCGTGGCTCGCGTGCACTCGATTCTGCAGACTGCCGAAGCTCAGCGTGGCCGCTTGTCACTGCGTGACTGGGTCGAGCGAACGTGGAATGCGCTGGGCGGCCCGGCGACGCTGCATCGGCCGCAGGATCTCGATGATGCCGACGCGTATCTGTCGCGACTCGATCAGATCGAAATCGCCGGCGATCTCGATGACGTCGCGCGCCTGGAAGAACAGCTGGATCGCTTGTTCGCCCGGCCGAGACCCGAGAACCGCGCGCGCGTGGAAGTGATGACCATCCACAAGTCGAAGGGTTTGGAATACGACGTGGTCATCCTGCCGGCGCTGGATCGACTGTTGCGCGGTGAGAGCCGCGAGCTGATGCGCTGGACGCGAATTCCAGGAAACGACGGCGGCATCGTCTTCGCACCGATCAAAGCCGCCGGCACCGACTCCGATCCCATGTACCGCTGGATCGAGATGCTGGAACGTGAGCGTAGCGCCCGAGAGCGCGGCCGATTGCTGTATGTGGCGGCGACTCGCGCCAAACGAGTCTTGCACCTGCTCGGCCGGGTCCGCGTGAAAGAAACAGAGGAGGGCGCGTCCATCCGCGAGCCCTTGAATGGCTCGATGCTTCGTCTGCTCTGGCCCGAGGTGAAGTCACACTTCGAATCGACGGTGCAAACCAAGCCTCAACAGGATTTGTTCGCAGCCGCTTCCGGTCCTGCTCTACGCGTGCGCCGCCTGCCGCCGCAATGGCAACCGCCTGCGCCGGATGCGCCGGTGACTGCCAAGGCCGTGAATGTCAGCGATGTGGAACCGCGACTCGAATTCGATTGGGCCTCGCAAACCGCTCGTCACATCGGCACGCTCGTACACCGTGAGCTGGACCGGCTGGTCCGCGCCGGTGTCGACCATACGATTCCCTCGCCGAACCGCGCTCGGTTGTGTGCCGAGCTGGCCGAGCTCGGCGTGCCCCCCGATCGATGCGAGGCGGCCGCCGAACGCGTCGTCGCCGCGATGGCTCAGACGCTCGCCGACGATCGCGGTCGCTGGCTGCTTGGCTTGTCATCTCAGTTGATCGACGCGGAGTCCGAGCTGGCCTTGACCGGTGTATTTCAAGGCGAACTCGTCTCCGGTGTGATCGACCGTACGTTCGTCGACGAACACGGCGTGCGCTGGATCGTCGACTTCAAGACCGGCACGCACGAGGGCGGCGGCCTGGAGCAGTTTCTCGCCGATGAAGTGCGGCGATATCGCGAACAGCTGCAGCGCTATGCACGGCTGATGGGACTGTTTCGTCCCGGTCAGCAGGTGCGCGCCGCGCTGTACTTCCCGCTGATGAAGCAGTGGCGGGAAGTGCAGCTGAGCTAATTCGCTCTAAGAGCGACTCCCTTCAGTTCCTCGACCGTCCCCCACGGACACAGACCGGTGCCTCCAAGGTCGACGGGCTGTCCCGCTGCAAAAGCAACCAACAGCTGTGCGTACATGCTCTTGCCCGCGCCCGTCTCATCATCGAGGAGCAACAGGAAGTGCCAGCTCGGGTTCGGAGGCGATCCCGTGCAGCTGCCTCGGTCGACGGGCGGAGTGGCAAGCTGGATGAACACCATGTTTCCCAGATTCTTGTTGATCTGCATGCGTTGAATGATCGCATTCACGGCGGAGGCCTCGCTATGAGCGGGCGCCGCGTGGCCGACCAATAACAAGATTGAAACGGCTAACGAACGAAACAATTTCATGTGTTCTTCTTCCCTGGTTGCCAACGTTATAACTAATGTTGAGCCGGCTTAGTTTTGCGGCGAGTTCGTGGTCATGTCAATCGCCGTAGGAACAAATTCAGGGATTCACCGAGCACTGCTTCGCTGAGAACGGTCCCGATGAAGCTGCCGTTTCGTCGTTTCATCGAATCCCTGATTTCGCACACGTTCAACATGATCGCCGTTGACAGATATCCTTTGGCGCTGCGATTGTATGTTCAACAACAATGACGAACGCAGGCAACCCGCCTGTCGATAGGGAAGATCAGCGATGAAGACATGGAGGTGGCTCACCGGCGCGGCATCGGCCGAACAGATTCTCAGGTCGCTCACTCCCGCGGTCCATGATCACTGGATGGCCTACTTCTCCAAACGAAACCCGAATGAGAAGCGCCGTGATGATCTTCCGGGACGAGATCAGTGTGACTTCGAAGCTAAGGACGGTGAGCTCAGGAGTTCCGCTCGGCTGAGCACGCCAACGCGAGCGGTTGGAGTGTCAATGAAGACGGGCCGGGTCTGGTTGATGTTCCCGCTCTGGAAATTGATCAACTGTTCGGAGAGCTGGACATGAAGGGAATGTGTTCGCTAGTACTGGTTCTGCTGGCAATGTCGGCCATGGCGACTGCGGCTGCCGATTGCAGCACCTGGGCTTGCCGCGACGTAAAAATAAAGGCTTCGTACGGCACCAGTGACGGCGACACGTGTGTCGAAGCTCATGGCAACATGGCGTTGCTTGGCTGCACTTTGGCGTCGAATACATACATTACGCTGAGGCGCTCGTCGCTTAACTACGAAGAAATGTACGCCATTCTGCTCGCCCGTCAGATGTCAGATCGCACAGTTGGCATACGGATCATCGACCAGTCAGTGGGCTGCAACGTTTCCTGCATCTACGCGCCCAGCTGAGCAATAGCTGCAGCGACTAATGCGAATCATCCCGCACTCACAGCGACGGGCACATCGACACCTCCGCGTACTGTATTGAAATTCAACCATGCCAATAGGGCTGTCTGGCGGACGCTCGTACGCGAGTCACGGTGGACATCAGCCGTTGAGAAAATAATGAGCCAATATCTCTTTAAAGTCGCTGACATGGTCGCCAGCAGAATGTGTTGGGTGGCTGCGTTGCTTCTGGCACTGAGCCTTGCCCAATCCGCGCTGGCGCAAAGTCCGATCCCGCTCGATCAAGCGAGGAATCAAGTCGAGCGGTCCAACGAGTTACTTGGTGCCACCGAGCAGATCGATTACCACAATGGCAACCTGGCCTTTGTGCATCGTGAGCTGCAACTGTCGGGCAATGGTGGACTGAGCATCGAGATCAATCGCGTCTATGGGCGCGTGCGCGGCACGCAGAGCTCCATGGGAGCGGGGTGGACCCTGTATGTTGCTCCGGTGGTGATCGCTACGGAGCAACCCAGTACGGATTCATTGTGTGCCGGTACAGCCTGGGTGGCAACCTCGCGCAAGTATCAATTGTTCCATATCAATGGCACGAAGGAACCCTTGTGGCACGGTGCCGCCGGAGAGGTGCGCAGCTCATCGAACTGGCGCATGACCTGTCCAGGCGGTCTGCCGACCCTGGTGTCGCCGGCGGGCTTGAAGTTTGAAATGGGATCCAGAAAGGTTGTCGGGCCACTCGGCAACAAGGTCGCCGAGTGGCAGGCCACCCGCGTGGTCGATCTCAACGGCAACACTCTCACCATTCAATATTCGGATACGCAGGGTTCCTCGGCAGCGTCACCACCACCCTATGTTCCAACACGGATCGATGCCAGCGATGGGCGCTCGGTCGTGCTTACTTACACGCCGAAGGCGTTCGGTAGCGACACCGTCGCGAGACTGACTCAAATCGAGAGCGCCGGCATCATCTACCAGTACGAGTATGACGCGGCAGGTGACATGTGGCCGCTGAACAAAGCCATTCGCCCCGACGCCACTTACTGGAGCTACCAGTATTTCACCACTTACTTCACAGTGCAGGGCGATGGCTGGAAGCGACTGAGGGCCGTACGTCTGCCCTCCGGCGGCGAAGTGGTCTACAACTATGAGGCAAGTCCGGAGGTGGGCTTATGGTCTCCGCCGGAGAGTTGCCACGTCACGCCCATGCCCAGCACCACCGAGCCCCGGCTGCTGACGCGTACGACGGCAGATGGAATTTGGCAATTTGCCTATGTGCTGGGACTCGCGGAAGGTGAGTATGATGTCACCACGATCACCACTCCGGCAGGCGTTGAGGAGTATCGCCATATCGGCCTGGGGTACTTCGTTCCTGTCGAATTCAGAGACGTTCCGCTTTCTTCGTCCTTGGGAGATGCGCTGTGCGGGCCGCCAACGATCACGTATACGAGAGGCGGCGCATGGCGGTTGGGGCTGCTGATCGAGCGAAAGATCGGTACCAACTACACTGAAACGAACGAATGGACGTCGGTCGCCACGACGTTGAAGTGGCAGTACACATTCGCCAGGGTGCCGCTGGTGGCGGCACGCTCGGGCAGCACCTTCGACTATTCCGTGCAGATTCCCGTGCTGGCGCGCAAGGTGGTCACAGTGAACGGCGCAGCCCACACGACGGAGTTCTCGAACTACGATGGCTACGGAAATCCGGGCACGGTGGCGGAATCCGGACCGAACGGCGGTGCTCGTACCACGGCCCTGACCTACTACATTGACACGACCAAGTGGATCGTCAGTCGACTCAAGGATGAAACACGCACGAGCACCAGTACTACGCGTTCATTCGACGCCAACGGGCGCCTCACTTCGCGCACCTCGGACGGCGTTTCGACGAGCTATACCTACGACACCGAAGGAAACATCAGCACCACTACTTTTCCGCGCGGGTTGGTGCATACATTCTCCAGCTATAAGCGTGGAATCCCCCGCACCGAGATCCAGCCGGAGGGAGTAAACCTCGCGCGAGTGGTCAGCGACGCAGGCCAGATCACGTCATTGACAGACGGCGAGGGTAGAGTGACCTCCTACGCTTTTGACGGATTAGGCCGGGTGACCTCGATTACCCGACCCATTGGCAATGCCACGACGATTGTCTACACCCAGAATTCGAAGACTTCCACCCGCGGCAGCTTGGTTGAGACTACGACGTATGATGCATACGGCAGGCCCACGCGGGTTGAGCTCGGAGGCGTCGCTACACTCTCCGAGTACGACGCCCTCGGTCGCAAGACATTCGAGTCGAATCCCGGGGCTACAATCGGCACGCGGTACGAATACGACATTGTTGATCGGCTGACGAAGATTACTAACGCGGATAACAGTTACAAGGTGTTTTCATATGGCGCGGGCAGTGCAACCGTAACGGATGAGCGCAGCAAGGTAACCACTTATCATTTTCGGGCATATGGGGATCCGGATCGTAAAGTGCTCATGAGTGTGGTCGCCGCGGACGCTGCCGCGAACGTCACGCTAACGCGCAATAGCGTCGATCTCGTGACGGCGGCATCTCAGGCAGGCGTTGCTCGCTCGTTTGGGTATGACAGCCGCTACTACATGACCTCGGAGACTCACCCTGAAGCGGCGACGACCTATGAACGTGACGCGGCCGGGAACATGACGGCCAGAATCGTCGGTGGAGTGCGCACTGACTTTGGTTACGATGGCCAGAATCGACTCAACAGCGTCACCTATTCCGATGGCACGCCGGCAGTGTCGCAGACCTATTACAAGACCGGTCGGCTCAATACTGTAACTTCATCTGTCGCGACCCGCGTTATGGGCTACGACGCGAACGACAATCTGACCAGCGAATCGTTGACGGTCGACGGCAATGTGCTCGGAGTGGTGTATGCATACAACGCTAGAGACCAGCTGTCTGCGATCACGTATCCGGTCTCCACTCGAACGGTCAGCTATGCTCCCGATGTGCTGGGTCGTCCGACTCAGGTCTCAGGGTACGTCAATACGGTCAGTTACTGGCCGTCCGGCATGATCAAGCAGGTCGACTACGCCAATGGCATCGTCACCAACTATGATCAGAACTCCAGGCTGTGGACGGGCGGCTTTCATTCGCGTCGAGCCGGCACGTACTACATCAGCAGCACGTACGCCTATGACGGCGTCGGCAACCTGACCGGTGTCAGCGACGCTGTCGATGCGACGATGGACCGCGTTCTCGGCTATGACAATCTGAATCGCCTGACCAGCGCAACGGGCCCGTGGGGTACTGGAACATTGGGCTACGACGGCGCGGGCAATATCACTAGTCAAAGCCTCGGGTCTTTCGATCTTTCCTACGCTTACAACGCTCAGAACCGGCTCAGTGGCGTCTCAGGTAGTCGTGTATCTTCGTATTCGTATGATGCGTACGGCAACATTGCGGCCAGTGCCGGTACGACCTACACCTACGATGGCGCGCCCAACTTGCGCTGTATCAACTGCGCGACAGCCAATAAGATCGAATATGGCTACGACGGATTGGCCAAGCGGGTGAAGCGGGCCAAATCAGGTACCACGACCTATGAGTTCTATGCGGCCAACGGCGATTTGCTGATCGAGTACACACCGACGCAATCCAACAAACTGGTCGAGTACATCTATCTGGGAGGCAAACGAATCGCACAGCGCGTGTCCGATCAGCTGCCGGCCACCGCGATTACGCCGACGAGGTCGTCAGTTGCGATCCAGGCCAATCAAATGGTCACTCTGACCGTCAACGTGGGTGGCACATCGCCAGCGGGTACGGTGACTTTTAGCGAGGGTGGCAATTTGCTCGGCACGGTCTATGTGGTCAACGGCCAGGCAAGCATCGATGTGCAGGGCCTGGCGTTGGGCACTCATACCATTACCGCGACCTATTCGGGGGACGCCGGCAACTCGGGCAATACCGTGGTGTTCCAGATCAAGGTTGTCAATCTCGCCTGGTTGCCCGCCGTGTTGGATCTGCTGTTGTCCAACTAACCGTGGGAATGAAGCATATGATCAAGGAAAAAAATCCCCTTATGCGGTTACTGAGAAGATTCGGCGCGGCAGTCGTAGCGCTGATCGCGCTCTGCGCTCTCACTCCGTCATATGCCGGTGAGACGACCACGTTCTTTCACAACGACGCGGCCGGAAGCCCGGCGCTCGCGACCGACGTAAACGGCAATCCGGTGTGGAAGGAAACATATCGCCCCTACGGCGATCGCATCGTTCAGTCGTCGGCCTCTGCCAACAACTCGCTGTGGTTTGCAGGCAAGTCCTATGACGCGAGCACGGGTCTCAGCTACATGGGGGCGCGCTACTACGATCCGACGCTGGGGCGTTTCCTGGGAATCGACCCGGCACAGCTCGACCCCGACAACCTGCACAGCCTGAACCGGTACGCGTACGCCAACAACAATCCCTACAAGTTCGTTGACCCGGATGGGCATAGTCCGCTGGATGTCGCGTTCCTGGTGTACGACGTGGGCAAACTCGGTGTGGCGCTCTACACCGGCGTCGGTGTGCAAGGGGCCCTCATCGATGTGGGGGCGAGTGTTATTGGTGTGGCGAGTCCGATCCCAGGTACGGGACAGGTAATTAAAGCGGCGCGGGCTGCAGACAAGACGGTCGATGCTGCAAGGGCCCTGAGTCAAGTCTCTCATGTTGTGCAAGAAGCGGAGAACGGCGCGCAGATCACCCGTGTGGCGGGCGACAAGCTACTTTATCGGCGTGGTCCGCATGACAGCCGCAGGACGTTGGAAAAGCAGGCGCAAGATGCCAAAGCGAACGCTGATGTCAACATTCATGGCGTTTCTGTCAGCACCAACCCGAAAGGCAAGCGCCCGGACCAGGTGGTACGCTGTGCAAAATGTAGCGACGTGGAGAACGCCGGCTTCAGCGTGACGAAGACGGGCAAAGATCCGGATCACTATACCGTGGAGCTTCCGGAGCCCGTGACGGAGGACGTTGCCAGAATGTGGAATGATCTCTTCAAGTGATTCGAGAGTGGTCATGAGTCAACTGCTTCAGGACCAAGTCAGCGCTTACGTGCGAGTCCTGGCATTCGATTTTTACGACGGGCCGGAGAGCGGCCTGGCGATGACGGAATCCGGGCGCGCGGTCAGATTTGTGTCGCTGGGAGACTCGCGTTCGAGGCTCAATCGTGCGTTCCTGTTGGAGACGTTGGGGCACGAGTGGTTGTCGAAAGTTCGCGCGCTGCCCGAGTATGCTGCCGGGTTTCCATCGGCTTGCGTGCTGCTTCCGAGTGAAGATAGCGAAGCACTGAGAAATTTGGAGCGGGAGGTATTTGCCTCGGCTGCGACTGGCTGCTATGTCGCAGTAGCGGCGGCGTATCTCAGTCCGATTTACGTCGCGCCCGTGACGGCAGATGAACTCGCTGCGCTACGTCAGCTCGATGGCTCGCCGAAGGCGTTTCCGGCGGTGCATCGGTTGGTCAAGGCATACCGTGTGAAATATAGTTCGCCGTAGCCGCCGATGGACGTGGCGACGGTGCCGCTCCCTGGCATCGCGAAAGTCGATGGCGAGCTCACATCTGATCCGGCACGAGATATCGTTGGAGTTGCCCCCGTCAGACCGGACAGGCTGCGGATTGATGATAACCGCGGATGAACTCACGAGGTGACTTCATCCGCAGTCCCCGATGGGGATGGTTCTCGTTGTAATCTTCGAACCATCCCGCGATTTGCGATAGCACTGACTTCGCGGTCGTAGTCTCGCTCACGCGAACGTAGTCACGCTTGAACGTTTTCACGAACGCCTCGGCCATTCCATTCGACTGCGGGCTACGTGGCGGCGTGAAGCACGGCACCAGGCCCAACAGTGTGGCGAACTCGATGGTTTCGTGCGCTCGGTAGCAGCTGCCATTGTCCGATAGCCATTGGACCGGATGAGGCGTCGCTGTCGCCTTGAAGCGCCGCTCCACGCTTTGGAGCATCAGATCTCGGATCATCTGGCCACTGATGGCGCTAGTGCCGGCGCACCAGCTGATCACCTCGCGATCGCAGGTGTCCAGGCAGAACGCCACGTGCACGGCCTGATCCGAACAAGGGATCTGGAAGCCATCGGAGGTCCACCGGGCATTCGGATGGATCGTGCGAATGATGCCTTCATGAGCACGATCTGGTGGCCGCCCCGTATATCGCTGAAGTAGCAGTCCGTGCCGTGACATCAGCCGATAGACCCGCTTGTGATTGACCTTGCCGACTCCGGCTTTTCTACGTGCCCGATTCAGCAATGCCGTGATGCGCCGATAGCCGTAAGTCGGTCGCTCGTCGACCAAGGCTCGCACCTCAACCAGCAGGTCCTCATCCTCGGGCTTGCGGTAGCTCGAGCGTGACTTGCCAGGCTCCTTCAGGCGCTGGCTAAGCTGCGATCGAGACACGCCCAAGACCTGAGCAACGCGCCTCACGGCGTATCGTCCTCGGGTAACGACGGCAGCCGCGAGATGAGTTTTTTTTCGTGGGCGATCTTCACCGCCTCACGCAAAATCTCGTTCTCCAAGGTCTTCTTGCCCAGTACTCGCTGCAGCTCGCGGATCTGCTTCTGTAGGGCCAACACCTCGGCCTTGGCGACGACTTCATCGTCGGCGCGCACCGCCTCCTTGCCACCCTCGCTCATCCGCCGCCTCCAGTTGAAGATCAGACTGGGAGCAATACCATGACGGCGGGCCACATAGGAAATCGACATGCCCGGCTGCGCTGCTTCCTGCAACACGGCCATCTTCTGATCGACCGAATACCGACGGCGGCGTTGAACGCCGCTCAACACTTCAACACGATCACTACCGTAAGACATAGGCGTATGACTAGGCTTAAGCCTAGCTCCTAAGTTACGCAACTATGTCCGGTCGAAATGGGGGCTGCTCCAATCGTCGACTACCCGGACGAAACCCTGGAGCCGAGCGCGTCGAAGCTCGAGCCTGCGAAGGTTGCCGGCGGCAAATGGAGCTAGCCGCTTGAGCCAAGCTCAGAGCGTGCCTTCAGTATTGAACTCGCGGCGCCCTTCCGCATCCGGAGGCCCCAAGAACTCCAGCGCCTGCACCAGATTGCGAGGTGCATCGGGGCGGGCGGCGATGCGTGCGGAGACGGCGTAGCTGCGATCGGGCTTCAGTTGAATCGTACCGTTGACTTGCAGCGGACCATCGCCGGCATCTGAGATCGCACCCTTCAACGCCTCGGCGCTGGACGCGGCGGGATCGAACAGGATTCGGTAGCTGCCGGCCTTCGCGGGCTTGCGAGCGGGGCCGTTCAAATCGAGCACTTCCAGAGTGCCATCCACCTGGGTCGGCCAGCCGTTGTCCAAGGTGAGTTGAGCGAAGCGCGCATTGAGGGTGCCGGCCCAGCCGCCGGGAAGCGCGCTCGGTGGCAAGGCGCTCAAGGGCAGCGAGGCCGCGAGCGATTTCAAACTGAGGGTGCCGGTCGGTCCCACGCTGAGCTGGGTCTGCGCGAAGCCATCGATGCGTGTCACCTTCACGTCCGCATTCGCGTGCAGCGTGAGCAAGGGCAGGGCATGCAGCTTCCATTCGACACTGCCGATGTTGGCGCCCTGGACCTGTAACACCTGCGCGCGACCGTTCCAGATCGTGCCGGACACGCCGCCGGCTTGAACGCCCGAGGAGCCCAGCCAGCCCATCACGATGCTGGCGGGAAACGTGACCACGGCGAACAGGATGAATGCGCCCACGCCGAGCACAACCAACGGCCAGAGTCGCTTCATAGAGTTGTTATGCGCCGACGCGGGTCAGGACCAAGTTGGCATTCACGAGACCAGGCTTGCCAGTGCGATCGATGGTGGCGGATTCCACGTCCACGGAATGCACCTGCTGAAGCGTGCCCAGACACACCATCAGCTTGTCGAACTCGGCCGCTTCCAAACGCACGCGGATGCCGCGTTCGCCATTCGGCGTCTGGCCGGTGAGAGAGGAGCCCAGGCCGCACTCGCGCGCGGCGCGATCGATCAGCACGACCATGGATTCGTTGCTCGGGCCCGGATGGCTCGGCGCGTTTGCACTCAGCACGGCGACTTCGCCGGCCACGCTGCGCATCCAGGCGAGATCGCCTTCCTTCTGCGCGACGCGCTTGGCCTGCTTGTCCACCGCGGCATAGAGCGGCGAGAGCGCGAGCACGTATACCGCGACGACGAGCACCAGAATGGCGCCGCCGATGACGATGATGCGCTCACGAGGCTGCAGCGCATTGAATTTATCTTTGAGCGGTTGCATCACGCGCCTGCCTTCTTGAACTGCAGCCGACCCTCGACTTTCTGGTCGCGCGGATTGGTGGATTGGATCTCGGCGGTCACGCCGCGCTCACCGGCCACTTGCCGGATTTTGTCGAGCGTGTCGACCGACGGCGTGAGCACGCGCAGATCCGTGACATTGTTTCGATAGGAGAGCGCTTCGATATTCGTATTGGGGGCCTGCGCCATGGCCTCGCTCAACATTGCGAGCGTCGTGAGCATGCCGCTGGTCGGGCCGGTGCCGCGCAATTGCCCCAGAATCTGCTCGACCTGACGACGTGCTTCCAGCGGATCGGGCACCGGGGCACCCGGTAACGATTGCTGGAAGACTTCCGCGATCTGCGCATCGAGCGTGCTTTCGACCTTCTTGTAATGGAAGTACTGCCAGCTCTTCACGCCGACGTGCGCAGCGACGAACACGGCGGCGAGAATCGCGGCATAGCGCCACGGCGCAAAAGAAACATTCAGCTTGGTCTTGGCGGCGTAGGGCCCCTGCAGCAGGTTCACGGCACCGCTCTTCAAGATGTTGCTCGCGAGCAGCGGCAACGGACCATCCGGCAGCAGCTTCAACTGCAGGCTCGCGGTGAACTCGCGCAGGCCTTCGAGCAATTCGCGCTCGCGCTCGTAATCTTCTTCGGAGACGAAGATGGTCACGTGCTCGCGGGATTCCTCGCCGCTTGCGAGCGCCATCTGCAACGCTTCGATCAGCGGCTCGACCTCGATGACCGTGCCGGGCTGATTCTCACGACGCACATACAAGCGCTTGCCATCGATGAGCACGGCGACCGCGCCCGTCACCGTCGGCAGCACGCTGGTCTCGGCGTAGATCGTGTCGGTGGACAGGCCCACCGCTTTGAGCAGATCGACCCACTCATCCATGCGAGCACGCGCGACGGCGGCGACTGGTGTGCCAGGGGCGGAACCGCGCTTGCCGACCGCGAAGTGCATGTCTTCGACGTCAACCGCGAGGTGTTCTTCGAGAGCGAAGGGCACGACCTGGGCGAGCTTCGCGCCGCTACTCTTCACCGGCAGAACCGGCTCGGCGAGCAGCACATCGGTGCCCGGCACCAGCACGATGGTCTTGTGGGTGCGTGACTGTTCGGCGGCATCGTTGAGCGAGCCCCACGAGACATTGCCTCGGCGGGCGCCGGTGCCGTCGATGAGCAACCATTCGGCCTGTGGGGGTGCCGTCTGCGACTCGCCCTGGGAGGCGGCCGCGACGGGATGCAAGCGGACAACTAGGTTTTCCGGCATCAGAGCGTTCCGTAGCTTCTTAGGATGGGACGGACCTGGTTGGCGCCGCCGCTTCGATACAACAAACTGTACAGGGTGAACCTTTGAGTGCCAAGGGTGACCCAGATCGTGGCCAGAAAGTAGTCGCTGGATTCACCGAGCATGTTTTCCAGTTCCTGCTTGCGATCCGGCGTGAGGCTCGCTTCGAACTCGCTCTGGCTCGGGAAACACCGTTGCGCGCGCGTCTGCTTGCCGGTCTCGCGCCCGAGCGTGAACTCCCGGTTGTCGCCAATCATTGCATCGAGCAACTCCGGCGCGGCGGTACACAGATTGACGTGTGTGCCCGGCGGCAAAGCCGTGACGAACGGTGCGAGCTTGCGATAGCGCTCGGCGCCGAATTCCGGCAAGGCCAGCAGCTCGCTGGCGCGGGTGATCGCCATATTGGCGGTGCGGTAGGGCGGCGAAAGATTCGTGTACACCGGATCCTCGGCGCCATCGGGAAAACCGGGATTGTTGTCCGAGTCGATCCAGTCGGCGATGTAGCCGGCCCACTTCGGCTCGATCTCGAGCAGCGTCAGCAAGCGCTGGAAGCGCTCGACCGCCTGCTGATTGATGGTGCTCTGGCCCGACTCATCGAATGTCACCAGATCGTTCAAGTTGAAGCGGCCCTGCAGGTCCTCGAGCTGGCCTTCGAACTCACCGCCCACGTCTTCCAGAGGAATCGGCGGAATCGGCGTGGCCCACTCTTCGGTGAAGTCGTCGGTCTTGTTGCCCCCTTGCATCTTGTCCCGGCGCAGCGCGTCCGAGGCCCAGGCTTCGCCGCCCATCGCGATCTCGAATGCCTGATCGAGCGAGAACGTGTTGACCGTGCGGCGCTGGTCCAGATAGCCACGGAAGCCGACTTCCGCGGCCAGCATGGTGGCGAGTGCCACGATGAGCACCGCCATGATGAGCGCGACACCGCGTTGCCGGCGTTTCATCCGGACACCTCCATCAGGCGCTTCAGCTCACCCCAGTCTTCGAGGTCGAGCGTGACCTCGACCGCGATCGGGCGCAGCCACGGTGCATCCTGCGGCGAGTAGCCCAGGGGCGGCCACTGATCGTGCCAGCTGCGATTGGCGTCCATGAAGCGGAACTTCACCGTCTTGACGCCATCGAGCATCACCGCGCTCTCCGGCTCGCTGGTCATGGTGCGATCCAGAGCCAGCCAATACTCGCGGATGAGTTTTTTCTCCTCGATCCGATACGCCACGCGTTGCAGAGTGGAGCGGGGCACGCCGGCCGGATTGCTCCAGCCCGAATGGGTGAACTCGACGATCGCATCGGCGCTCTTCTCATCGGCACGCAGCGCGGGCACGAGACCGTCGCCCAGGGGCTGGCGCACCGGGCGCGGCTCGAGCGACGTGAAATCCAGGTTCAGGCGTTGCATGGTCGATTGAATGGCTCGCGTGCGCGCGGCGCCCGCATCGACGATGTCGCTTTGCTTGACCAGCTCGTTGTAGCCGCCCATGGCGATGGCGCTGACGATGGCGAAGATGAAGATCGCCACCATGATTTCGACGAGCGTAAAGCCGGACTCTCGACCGCTTCCTCGTGCCATGCGGCCACCGGTCATGAAACCGCGCGGGGGCGCGCTCACTTTGTTCATGAGGACGGATCCTCCGTCTGCGGCGGCTCCGGATCCGAGGGCACCGGCTCACCGGGCTCGAGCGGCGTCTGCTGAGGTGGCGGCTCGGTCTCCGAATCCCGGCGGCGCTCGCCCTGACGGCCACCGCCCCCGGGCTGTTTGTTTCCACGCCAGGACACCTGGGTCATGCCGGCGGGCGCCACGGCCGTGCCATAAAACCCGGTGATGTAAGCCATCGAGCTCTTCTCCGGCGCATCGGAGGGACGCACGTTCACTTCGATGCGGCGGATCGACTCGACCGGCGTCTGTTTCACTTCCATGGTCCAGCGCCATTCGCGGCCGGCCATCTTCACTTCATCGGACGTTTTATCGATGGCGGGCGCGTTGGGCTGCAGGCGCACCTGCGTGAGCTGATTCATCGCGATCCAGTGCGCGATGGTCTTGTCCCGAATGTAGGCGGTGTTGTTCGCGGTCTGACTCACGGTCTGAATGACTGCGAGCATGCCGAGGCCGACCACGATCAGCGCCACCAGCACTTCGATCAGCGTGAAGCCGGCGGTGAGTCTGCGGATGTCAGCGCGCACTGGACACCCGTGTGGGCTGTTTCTTGTCATCTTTAGGCGGCCGGGTCTGCAACAGCGGCCCCCATTGATCGCGCTCATCGCGCACTTCGACGCGCAGATCGTTGTCGGCGAGCGCGGTCACGCGCCACTGCGCCGGCTGGTTTTCGCGCTCGATCTCCAATTCGAACGGGCTGACATCGCCGCTCGAGAGCACCATCACGTGCGGCGGATTGCGCTTGTTCTCATCTTTGTCGCCGCGATTGGGCAGCGACGGCTTGAGCACCACTTCGCGCGCTTCCAGCCGCAGCCGGAAGCGCAGGCCTGCGGGCAACTCCCGCTGCATGAACAACTCATCGCCCTCGATCGGCTGCCATTCGTTCTTGCGGGAATCGAAGCGCATATATTCGTAGGCGCCGGTGGACATGAAGATGCCGATGTCCTCGACCTGCAGCTCGGCCTCTTCACGCGCCTGCTTCAGTACCGTCCAGAAGCGTCGCGATTCCTCCTCGGTCTGACGGTCGCGGCCGAGCACGCCGAAGGACAGCGCCGCCATCGCCACCATCACGCCGATGATCACCAGCACGACCAGCAGCTCCAGCAGCGTGAAGCCGCCGTGTCGCTGCTTCAGGCCAAGCGAGGGGCGAGTGTGGATAATGAGAGCTCTACCGCTATGCGTAAGGCGCCGGATCATAACAAAGCAGATCGTACCAATGAGTGACGGCTTGTCCCGGCCCGCCCTGTCGTTTTCGCGTCGGCTCCGACAATGGATGCCCGATGACCACAACCGGGGACAGTGGCTGCTTGGACTCGTATTCCTCGGGCTGGTTCTGTTGTCGCTACTTGGCGAAGACGGACGACGGCTGCTGCGGTATGAGCGCGAGGCAGTACTGCAGGGAGAATACTGGCGGCTGATTACAGGACATCTGGTCCATGGCGGCACCCAGCATCTGCTCCTGAACAGTGCGGGACTGGCACTGATCGCGGCGCTGTTCCGGCACGACGACCACTATTCCTGGCGCGCCTGGCTGCTGATTGCGCTGTTCAGCATGGCGGCCATCGATCTCGGGTTTGTCTTTTGGGAGCCACAACTGAGCTGGTATGTGGGCCTGTCCGGGGTTCTGCATGGGGTGCTGGCGGCCGGCGCAGTGGGCTGGTGGCGCCATGAATCGAAGCGCCTCGCGCTGCCGTTAAGTGCGATTTTGCTGGGCAAATTGGCCTGGGAGCAGTGGCAGGGCGCCTTGCCGCTGTCGGGCGATCTGCCGGTCGTTGTGGACGCGCATCTGTACGGCGCCCTGGGGGGCGCGCTGGCCGGGTTCATCCTGTGGGTGCAGGCCCACAGGCAAGTGGCCGTAAAGTCAAGGATCTAGCCACCTGGGGGCGGATGGATATAATCGCGCGCCGCATGAGACAGGTCTCAGACGGTCCCGCCGCGAAAGTGGCCAGAAGACCCACAGGAGCTCAATGAGTTTTGCCTTTGTATTCCCCGGGCAGGGGTCGCAGTCGGTCGGCATGCTGGCCGGGCTGGCGAGTGCCGAGCCGCAGGTACTGGAGACCTTCGCCGAAGCGTCGTCCGTGCTTGGCTATGACCTCTGGCAGCTGTGCCAGCAGGGCCCGGAGGATCAGCTCGGTGCCACCGAGCGGACACAGCCGGCGATGCTCACCGCCGGGGTCGCGACCTGGCGGGTCTGGCGCAAGCATGGCGGTCCGCTGCCGGCGGCGATGGCCGGTCACAGCCTCGGCGAATACACGGCGTTGGTCTGCTCCGGCGCGCTCGATTTCAAGACGGCCGTGGCCCTGGTGCAGTTTCGTGGCCAGGCCATGCAACAGGCGGTGCCGGCGGGCCAGGGCGCGATGGCCGCCATCCTCGGCGTCGACGATGCCGATGTCGAAGCCGCCTGCGCTGAAGCCACTCAGAGTGGCGCGGCGGGCGAAATCGTTCAGGCCGCCAACTTCAATTCTCCCGGACAGGTCGTGATCGCCGGCGCCGCGGTTGCGGTCGATCGCGCGATCGAAGTGCTGAAAGGCAAGGGCGCGAAGCGCGCCATGAAGCTGCCGGTCAGCGTGCCGTCGCATACCGCGCTCATGCAGCCCGCCGCCGACCGGCTCGCGGAGAAATTGAGCAGCATCAATATCGCGCAGCCCGAAGTGCGCGACATTTACACCGTCGATGTGAAGACCCATCAGGGACCGGACAGCATTCGTCAGGCCTTGGTGCAGCAGTTGGTCAAGCCGGTGCGCTGGACCGAAACGGTTCGCGCCATCCTTGCCGGCGGCGCCAGAGTGGTGGTCGAGTGCGGCCCGAAGGGCGTGCTGACCGGCCTGAATCGCCGCATCGAGAAGAACAAGGACATCGCGATGCTCTCGATCGAAGATCCCGAGAGCTTGCAGCAGGCGCTCACGGCCTGCCGGAGTCAGTCATGAGCGAGCAAGGTTTGACGCAGGATATCGCGCTGGTGACCGGCGCTTCGCGCGGTATCGGTCGCGCGATCGCCGAGCAACTGGCGCGCAATGGTGCGACCGTCATCGGCACAGCAACGACCGAGGCCGGCGCTCAAGGCATCACCGAGTGGCTCGCCGCCGGCAATTACAAAGGTCGCGGCATCGTGCTGAACGTCGCCGACGCCGCTTCCAGCGAAACCGCGCTCAAAGACATCGAAGGCAAGGAAGGCGCGCTCACCATTCTGGTGAACAATGCAGGAATTACCCGTGACAACCTGCTCCTGCGCATGAAGCAGGAGGAGTGGGACGACATCATGAACACCAACCTCGCGTCGGTGTTCCGGCTGTCGAAAGCGGTCCTGCGCGGCATGATGAAGGCCCGCCGGGGCCGCATCATCAACATCGCCTCGGTGGTCGGAGTGATGGGCAACGCCGGGCAGACCAATTACGCCGCGGCCAAGGCCGGCATCATCGGCTTTTCCAAATCTCTGGCACGCGAAGTGGGTTCGCGCGGCATCACGGTGAACGTGGTGGCGCCGGGCTTCATCGCCACCGATATGACCGCCAAGCTGCCCGCCGAGCAACAACAGCAGCTGAGTGCTCAAGTTGCGCTGGGGCGACTGGGTTCTGTCGAGGATATTGCCCATGCTGTGGCGTTTCTTGCGTCGCCACAGGCCGGCTATATCACCGGCGAGACACTGCACGTCAACGGTGGCATGTACATGGTCTGATAGCGGCCAGGTCACCCCGGAATTCGATAAGTTTCGCAAATGTTGGCCCTTTCGGGCTTCTAACTTAGAATACGCCCCCCGTGCGACCCCACCCATGAACAAAAAGGGTCGGTCTCGAGCGAAGGGTTTAAGCACCTCATAGAGGACTCGTACACAAATGAGCAGTATTGAACAGCAGGTCAAAGCCATCGTCGCCGAACAGTTGGGGGTGAAAGAGGAAGAAGTCACCAACGACGCTTCCTTCGTTGACGACCTGGGCGCCGACTCGCTCGACACGGTTGAGCTGGTGATGGCGCTGGAAGAGGAGTTCGAGACCGAGATCCCGGACGAGGACGCGGAGAAGATCACGACCGTGCAGCAGGCGATCGATTACATCACCGAGCGCCGCAACCAGGCCTGATCGGGCCTCGCACACGAGCTGTCGGCGCCCCCGTCGACATCTCGGCAGCGCCACGCTGAAGCATCAAGGAAGGCCGCACCATCCACGGTCTTCCGCCAATCGCCCCTCTCTGTCCCCTCCATGTTTTTCGAAGTCACGCTTGTGAGGTAACTGTTTGTCCAAGCGACGCGTCGTCATCACTGGTCTGGGCATCGTTTCTCCCGTCGGCTCGCAGCTCGATACGGCGTGGCGCAACGTGCTCGAAGGCAAGAGCGGCATCGTGCCGATCACCCGTTTCGATGTGAGCGCATTTCCGGTGCGCTTCCACGGCGCGGTGGCGGACTTCGATGCGGAGAAGTATCTGCCGGCGAAACGGCTGCGAAACATGGATCCGTTCATGCACTATGGCTATGCGGCCGCGGCCGATGCCATCAAGGATTCGGGCATCGTCGTGACGCCCGAGAACGCGCAACGCATCGGTGTGGCGATGGGCGCCGGCATCGGCGGCCTCGACACCATCGAGGAGAATCACACCAAGTGGATGGAGACCAAGAGCCCGAAGCGCATCTCTCCATTCTTCGTGCCCGGCAGCATCATCAATATGATCTCCGGTCACCTGTCCATCGATTTCAAGCTCACCGGGCCGAACATCGCCACGGTGACCGCCTGCACGACCTCGACCCATTCGATCGGTCTGGCCATGCGCCTGATTCAGTACGGCGACGCCGATGTGATGATCGCCGGCGGCGGTGAGATGGCGACCACGCCGCTGGGCCTCGGCAGCTTCTGCCAGGCGCGAGCGTTGTCGACCCGCAATGACAACCCGCAGGCGGCGAGCCGCCCGTGGGACAAAGATCGCGACGGCTTCGTGCTGTCCGATGGTGCCGGCTCCGTCGTGCTCGAGGAATACGAGCACGCGAAGAAGCGCGGTGCTCGCATTTACGCAGAGCTGGTCGGCTTCGGCATGAGCGGCGATGCGCATCACATGACCGCGCCGCCGGAAGACGGCGAGGGCGCACGCCTGGCGATGACCAATGCGCTGAAGGATGCGCAGCTCAACCCGGGCGAAGTGCAGTACCTGAACGCGCACGCGACCTCGACCGAGCTCGGCGACCGTGCCGAGACCATCGCGATGAAGCGCGCCTTTGGCGATCACGCGATGAAGCTTGCGGTCAGCTCCACCAAGTCCATGACCGGTCACCTGCTGGGTGCCGCCGGTGTGGTGGAAGCGATCTTCTCGATTCTGGCCATTCGCGATCAGGTCGCGCCGCCGACCATCAATCTGGACAACCCGGGCGAGGGTTGCGATCTCGACTACGTGCCCAAGACCGCGCGTCAGATGCCGATCAAGGTGGCGCTGTCGAATTCATTCGGCTTCGGCGGCACCAACGGCAGCCTGATCTTCAAGAAGCTCGACTGATCAGTGCGCGGCCCGGAGTCGCCCACGTCCATATCGTTCGATAGCGCGCCGCTCATCCAACCCGTCAGCGCCGATTCCTCGGCGCTGCTGGCGTTGCACGCCGCGTTCCCCGATCGCTATCCGGCGCTCTTCGAGAGCGCCGCCGCGGGCAACGCGTCCACCCGGTTCGACATTCTCTTTGCGTTTCCGCAGGGGCGGTTGTCATTGCTTCGTGACGGCACCCTGAGCGCTTGCACCGGCGCCGAGCAGGATGCTCGGGCGCGAGCGGGGGGCGCCATTACCGATGACAAGTTTCTTCCGGCGCTCGATCGCTGGTGGCAACGCGAGCGCCGCCAAGCCCGCATCGACAGCGAGCTGCCGTTCACCGGCGGCTGGCTGCTCTATCTCGGCTATGAGCTCGCCGGAGAGATCGAACCGCGACTGCATCTTTCAGCACCGGCCGCAGGCCCGATTGCTTCGGCGATTCGTGTGCCGGCCGCGATCATTCACGAGCGCAACAGCGGCAAGTCGTGGTTGATTGCCGAGGCCGCGTTCGAATCGCTGCTCACGCGCATGGCGCACGATCTCGCCCACGCTCCTGCGCTGCTCCCGCCGAGCGTGCCGCTGGTAACGGGCGGGGTGACCGAAGATGCGCCCGATACATTCCTGCGAAGTGTCGAGCGCGCGCTCGACTACATCGCGGCCGGCGACATCTATCAGGCGAATCTCTCGCGCAGCTGGCAGGCGACACTCACTTCTGGCATCACGCCTCAGCATCTGTATCAGCGCTTGCGGCAGACCAATCCGGCGCCGTTCAGCGGCATTGTGCGGCTCGAGGACATCACCATCGTCAGCTCATCGCCCGAGCGGCTGGTCTCGGTGCGCGATAACCACGTGTCCACGCGCCCCATTGCGGGCACGCGACCGCGAGGCCAGACTGCCGACGACGACGTCGATCTCGCACGCGAGCTGCACGCTCATCCGAAGGAGCGGGCCGAGCACGTGATGTTGATCGACCTTGAGCGCAATGACCTGGGGCGAATCTGCGAAGCGGGCACCGTGAAGGTCGACGAGTTCATGACCATCGAGTCGTATGCGCACGTCCATCACATCGTCTCCAATGTGAGCGGCACGCTGCGCGCCGATGCGACGCCCGGCGATGTGCTGCGCGCGGTGTTTCCAGGCGGCACGATCACCGGCTGCCCCAAGGTTCGCTGCATGGAGATCATCGCCGAGCTCGAGGGCGTCGCGCGCGGCGCGTACACCGGCTCGTTCGGTTATCTGAACCGCGACGGCAGCATGGATACGAACATCCTGATTCGCACGCTCGAAGTGGCGGGCGACCGGCTCACGCTGCGCGCCGGTGCCGGCATCGTGGCCGATTCGATTCCTGAGCGCGAACTGGCGGAGACGCGCGCCAAGGCTCGCGGCGTACTGCGCGCGTTGGGATCGGATGCAGAAGGTGGCGGCCGATGAGCCTCGCCATGCTCATCAACGGCCAACCCTCGCAGCAGATTTCCGCCGACGATCGCGGCTTTCAATACGGCGACGGATTGTTCGAAACCGCGTTGCTCGTCGACGGTCGCGTGCGTTTCATCGACGATCATTGCCAGCGTTTGTTCACCGGGTGCGCACGTTTGGGAATTGCGCCGCCCGATCGGCCGGCACTGCTGCGTGAGATCGCGCAGGTCACCGCCGGTGCCGATCGAGGCGTGCTCAAGATCATCGTAACCCGGGGCGCGGGCGGACGCGGCTATCGCCCCGGCAGTGCAATGTCGAGCAATCGCGTCGTGGCGCTGCATCCCTTCAATCCGGCGCCGCCTGGAGCGCTTCGCTTGCGCTGGTGTGACATTCGTCTCGGACGCAACGCCCGGCTGGCCGGTATCAAACATCTGAATCGACTGGAGCAGGTGCTGGCGCAAAGTGAGTGGCGCGAAGGCGAGGCCGATGAAGGTCTGATGCTCGACACCGAGGGCGAGGTCGTCTGTGCCACGTCGGCCAACGTGTTCATCGTGCGCGAGGGCGCCTTGCTCACGCCGGATCTGCGCTTCAGCGGCGTGCGGGGCGTGATGCGCGCTCGAGTGATCGAGGCCGCCGCGAAGCTCGATCTCGCGGTCAGCGAAGAGCCATTGTGGCCGCACGATCTGGAGACGGCGAGCGAAGTGTTCATCACCAACGCGGTGCGCGGCATCCGATCGGTGGCGTCGCTCGATTCATTGCAGTGGAGCGAGACCAGCATGGCGACGCGGCTGGCGGCTGCGTTAGCGCCAGGCGACTGAAGGAATCAAGTTGTAATGCGAATTCTGTTCCGTCTGTTGATTGGGTTGATTCTGCTGGGCGTGATCGCGACCGGTGCGCTCGCCTGGTGGGGGCATCAGTGGCTGCAGACGCCGATCGCCACGCTGACCGAACCCACGGTGTTCGAAGTGCCCAAGGGCGCCTCGCTGCGCACGGTCGCGAGCACGCTGAACGATCAGAACCTGCTCGATCAGCCGCTGATCTTCACCGCATGGGCACGCATCACCAAGCGCGATCATTCCTTGAAGGCCGGCGAATATCAGCTGACGCCCGGGCTGACGCCGATCGGGCTGCTCGATCTGCTCAACTCCGGCAACGTGCTGCTCCATGGCATCACGTTCATCGAGGGCTCGACCTTTGCCGACATTCGCAAGCTGCTCGCGCAGTCACCCGATGTCCGCGGCGAGTACGCCGCGCGCTCGCCGGAGGACATCATGCGCGCGCTCGGTCAGCCCGATCTGCATCCAGAAGGGCAGTTCTTCCCCGACACATATCGCTTCCCGCGCAACACCACCGACATCGAGCTGCTCGGCATGGCGTTTCGACGCATGCAGCAGGAAGTGAAGACCGCCTGGGAATCGCGCGCCAAGGATCTGCCGCTCGCAGGGCCTTACGAGGCACTGATTCTCGCCTCCATCATCGAGAAGGAAACCGCCCTCGATACCGAGCGGGCACAGATCGCCGGCGTGTTCGTCGAGCGACTGCGACGGGGCATGCGTTTGCAGACGGATCCCACGGTCATCTATGGCATGATGAACGCGTACGACGGCAACATTCGCCGTGCCGATCTGCTGCGGGATACGCCGTACAACACGTACACCCGCGCGGGCTTGCCGCCGACGCCCATTGCCTTGCCCGGGCTCGACTCCATTCGAGCAGCCGTGCAGCCGCAGGCCACCGGGGCATTGTTCTTCGTCGCGACCGGCAATGGCGATGGCAGCCATTATTTCTCGCGCACGCTGGCGGAGCACAACGCCGCCGTGAAACGTTATCTGCAGAAGCTGCGCAGTAATCGATGATGCAAGGTCAGTTCATCACCATTGAGGGCGGCGAGGGCGTGGGCAAATCCACGCAGATCGGACGTCTGAAAGACTTCATCGCCGGGCAGGGCGTCGAGGTGGTGATCACTCGCGAGCCCGGCGGCACCCATCGCGCCGAGCGCATTCGTGAGCTGCTGCTGGAAACCAGCGATGAGCCGATGCCGAGCACGTGCGAGCTGTTGCTCATGTTCGCGGCACGCTCGACGCATATCGAGAACGTGATCCGGCCTGCACTGGCACGCGGCGCCTGGGTCATCTGCGATCGCTTCACGGATGCGACGTACGCCTACCAAGGCGGCGGTCGCAACCTGCCGGTCGAGAACATCGCGACGCTGGAGCAGATGGTGCAGGGAACGTTGCGTCCCGATCTGACGCTGCTGCTCGATGCGCCACTCGATATCAGCGCCGCGCGTGCGAGCGCCCGGAATGCGGCCGCGGGGAGCAGCGATCGTTTCGAACAGGAGCGCCGCGAGTTCTTCGAGCGCGTGCGAGCGGCATACCTCGATCGCGCGCGTCAGGAGTCGACGCGCTTTGCCGTGATCGACGCCACGCAGAGCCTGGAAGCGGTGACGGTCGCGATTCAACAGGCCATTGCCGAGCGTCTGCTGAAGTTATCTCCAGCGCCGCGCTCATAACTCTCAGTTACAGTTCGAGTCATGGCAAAGAAAGAGGAACAAGCCGAGCCGCGAACGTTGCCGAGCCCACGCCTGTTGCCGTGGCATTCGGAGGCGATCGCACAGCTCAAACACGCGTGGACGGCCAATCGGCTGCCGCACGCCATTCTCGTGCAGGGCGCCGAAGGCCTCGGCACCGGGTCGTTCGCGGCATGGCTGTCGGCCGCGGTGCTGTGTGAGAAGTCGGTCGATGGCGTGCTCGACGTGTGTGGCGCGTGCGTGAGCTGCGCGCTCATCAAAGCGGGCACTCATCCCGATCTGCACTGGATCGCGCCCGAGGAAGACAAGACTCAGCTGTCGGTCGATCTGGTGCGCGCCGGCTGCGAGAAGCTCGCCAAGACCAGCTTCCGCCAGGGCTACAAGGTCGCGATCATCGAGCCGGCCCATCAGATGACGCCGGGCGCGGCCAACAGCGTGCTCAAGACGCTGGAGGAGCCCTCGAAGGGGAGCTTGCTGGTCCTGCTGACCTCACGGCCCTCGGGCCTGCTGCCGACCGTGCGCAGCCGCTGTCAGAAGCTCACCATCGCGCGACCCTCGACGGCCGAGGCCATGGCCTGGCTGCAGAAAGAAGCCGGGAAAACGGTCGCGCCGGCCTTGCTGGAATTTGCCGGCGGCGCGCCGCTCAAGGCGCTGGAATACGCCGACGGCCGCTTCGATGAGCTCAGCCAGCACATTCAGAAATCCCTGCGCGATCTGTTCGCCGGCGACACGGATGTGACCCAGGTCGCGGCGGAGTGGGGCAATGACGCACTCATCGACCGGCTGATCTGGCTCGACCTGTGGCTGTCCGCGCTCGCCCGGACAGGGATTGCTGGAACTGACGATCGGGTCACGTTCCCAGGGGGACCTGCGCACTTGCCAAGCCCGTCGCGGCCGTTGAACATAAGCGCGCTGTACAGCATGGTGGACCGCACGCGGGCTTTGAAAGCGCAACTGGCCCGCACCGCGCTCCAGCGCGAGCTGGCCGTGGAATCCTGGCTGATCGCTCTGCTGGAAGCACTGGCGCCCTCCAAGGCACCGGTGGCACGCGCGAGCTGAGTTCCTCTTAACGTCAACGCCAAAGGCCTCGTCGGAAAGATCGCATGGTGATGCGTCAACCCAGCAGCAAACCCGGTTTGCTGACGCTGACAATCAAGGACAAGAGCGCCTTGTACCTGGCCTATATGCCGTTCGTGAAAAACGGCGGCCTGTTCATTCCGACCAACAGCAACTATCGCCTCGGCGACGAAGTATTCATGCTGCTGAACCTGATGGGCGAGGACGAGAAGCTGCCGGTCGCCGGCCGCGTGATCTGGATGACGCCCAAGGGCGCGCAGGGCAAGCGCACCGCCGGCATCGGCGTACAGTTCAGCGAGCAGGACCGCGGCAACACCCAGCGCAAGATCGAAAGCTATCTGGCCGGCGCCCTGGGCGGCGACAAGCCGACCCATACGATGTAACTCAAATCGCCCGCAGCGCCGTCACGACTGGCAGACGGGCCGCGCGTAGCGCGGGCAGTAGCCCGCCCAACAATCCCATCGCCAACGCCCACTCGATACCGAGCACGGCGAGCGATACCGTCACCGAAAGCTCAAAGCTGTAACCGAGCGGACTCGCGGCGAGTCCATTGAACAGCAGCCACGCGAGCACGCTGCCCAGCACCGCGCCCGGCAAGGCGAGCAGCATCGATTCGATCAGCACAGCCAGAATCACCGGGCCACTCTTGAACCCGATCGCGCGCAACGTCGCGATCTCTCGCTGGCGAGAGTCGACCATGGCGTAGAGCGAATTGACCGCGCCGAGCGTCGCGCCGATGGCCATGATCGTGCCGACGAAATAACTCACGAAGTTCAGAATCGCGTTCAGCGGCTTGAAGTTCTCTTCGATGGCTTCTTTCTCACGACGCGCATCGAGTCGCAGCCGTGGATCGCTCGAGACCGCCGCGCGAAGTGCATCGAAGTCGCCTGGTGAACGCAGCATCAATGCGGCCGATGAATACGTGGTGCGGCCGAAGGCGCTCATCAGCGTGCTCGCATCGGCATAGACGACGCAGTCCTGGCCGTGACCTTGATCGAAGAGGCCCACGACCGTCCAATCGCCACCGCGAAGCAACCGTTTGTCGCCGAGCTCGAAGCCGACGAACTGGCGAGTGCACGCATTGGTCGCGACCAGCTCGGAGAGCCCCGACTTGAAAGGCCGCCCCGCGGTGAAGTGCATCTCCGGCACCAGATCAGGCAATGTCGCGGTGACACCCACGAGCGGAAAGTAGATGCGCTTGTCCGTCGCGCGTCGACGGCCTTCGATGGGCACCATCGACTGGAACATGACGATCGGCGCGCCCGCAGCGTTTCTGCGCACGCCGGGCAAACCGAGAATGATGGCGGCTTCTTCCTTGGTGATGCTGCCCTGACCGAACCGGGTGCCCTTGGTCGTCAGAATGACGCGGTCGGGACGAATGTTGGCCACCTGCTGTTCGCGAGCGCCGGTGCCCATCGCAAGCATGGAGACCAGTGCGCCGACAGCACAGGTCACACCGACGAGGATCGTGAGCGCCGAGCCGACGCGCTGAGGAATGCTCGACAGGTTCACACGCAGGACGGCGAAGAGCTCTCGGAAGAATTTCATACGCCCCTACCGGCTGGCCAATGCAGCCACGATGTTCAATCGGGCCGCCCGCGCCGCGGGCACCGAAGCGCTGAGCAGCGCCACGAGCGCAGCACAGCCCAACCCGATCGCGACCACTTCAATCGGCATCGAGACGCCGGGCACGAAGCGGGCGGCGAACGGAAAGGCGAGTAGGGCGAGCGCCAGTCCGAATGCAGCGGCTGCGACGCAGACCACCGCGGCCTCGGCCAGGATGAAAACGAACAAGGCACGGTCCGCGAAGCCGAGGGTTTTCAGTACCGCGAGCTCCGGCATCCGCTCGCGGGTCGTTTGCATCATCATCGTGCTGGTCGCAAACAGCAGCGCGACCAGCACCGCGCCGACGATGGCGCGAATCAGAAATCCCAGATCGCCGATCGATTGCATCTGCACCTGCGCCAGCTCCCGCAACGACTCGGTTTTCGTGGCGTGCGAGGAATTGGCGAAGCGCCGGTCGATGGCATCGGCCACCGTCGCGGCCTGTCTCGGATCGACGATGGAAACGTTGAAGTGATGGATGATGCCCTTGCCGATGGCCCGGGACTCATCGAAGAAGTCGTACTGAATCAGGATCACGTCGGTGCCACCGGCCATGTCGCTGTCGGTGTACGTGCCCACGATGTCGAAGGTCCAGTCGGTCGAGCCGTCCATCTTCGCAACGTTGGTCACGATCGGAATGCGATCGCCGATCTTCCAGCCATACTTTTCCAGCAGCGCTTTTCTCACCAGCGTGCCGGTGCGGGTTTTCTCGAACGCCGCGACGTCCTGCGGGGCGACCGTGTAGGTGAAGGCGGAGAGCCAGTCCTGGTCGGGTCGGATCGCGACGATGCCCATCTGCTGAGTGGGCTTCTGATACATCCCACCGAACAGGCCCACCGGCACGACGGCCCTGACACCCGGCGCCGACTCGATGGTCCCGAGCGCGCCGATGGGCAGCGAGTCGACGAACCCCAGGCTGCTATGGACCAGCAACAGATCGGCGCGGGCCTCGCCGATCAACTGTTCGACGCCCGTTTTCATGCCCTGAAGCACGCCGAACAGCGCGAACGCGACGCCGACCTGAAGAAAGATCAGCAGGCTGCGGGCGGGCTTGCGCCAGATGCCGGACCAGATGAGAGGCAGAAATCGCATGCGGTGGGACAACCTCCGACATGGATGAGCGAATCACGCAACGCTATCGACGCGGGCGCCTCGCCTGCGGTTACAGCAAGCGAGCAACTTCGCAACAAATGCTCAGGGCTTCACATCCGCGGCGCCCAAGCCGCCTTTCAACACCGACGCATTCAAATCGCGCTCCGCGAGGATGTATGCCGCCGCCGAGCTGCGCCGGCCCGTATCGCACACCACCACGTAGTGCACATTCGGGTCCAGCGACTTCAACTTCAGACGAATGAAATACAGCGGCAGGTTGAGCGCGCCTTCCATGTGGAAGGTCTCGAACTCGCTCGGCAGACGCACGTCCAGCCATTTGCCGCCCTGGGCCACGATCTGCCTGGCCTGATCGTAGGTGACCCAATGCAGCATCGGCTCGTTGAGCAGCTTGCGGAAATCATCTTTCGCCAGCCGCATCAGCGCGCCATCGGTGAGCATGGTGATGTTCGCGTTGCGCTTCGCATCGGCGATCAGCGCCTCTTCGCCGAAGGTGTCGCCCATGCCGAGCTCGGCGAGCTTGATGCCGGCCTTGTTCAGCGGCGTCTCGCGCGTCACCAGGCATTTGCCTTTGACGATCACATAGAAGTAATCGCCATCATCGCCCTGCTTGATGATGACATCGCCCGCCTTGGCCTCGAGGCGCTGCATGCGCATGAAGATGGCCTGGATGTTGGCGGGTGGAATGCGATGAAACGCCTTGGTCTGCAGCAGCGTCGTCATCCAGTCGTCGCTCGCCGGCGCCTGCTCGTTGGCGCTGCTCAGCTCACCGACCTCGTAGGAGCCGGTCTGGTCCCAGGTCAGCATCATGTCGAGCATGTCGCTGTCGATGACGATGAATTCGACGCGCTCGGACACGGCACGCGCGCTGTAGCGTCGGGGCGTGAAAGGGGCGATGGGATTGCGGGCTTCGGGAGAGCCGGCGCGCAATATCTGCACGCTGCGATCGTCCTTCAGCAGCTCGAGGACGCCGCTAACCAGGTAAAACGTCCGCTTGTCGCTGTCGCCCTCCTTGAACAGCAAACGCCCCACGGACAGCTCGCGGAGCACGGTCTTGCGCGCCAAGGTCTGCAGATTCTCGGGTTTTAATCCGTCGAGCGGGGAAAATGACCGAAGCAGGCCAAGATCGAGCGGCTTGCTCTCCATGTGTCTCCAATGTCGCAGGGGGCGGTTGCCCGAGCAACGCGGCGTCGGGCCTGAAAGATCTGCCGGAAATGGTAGCACAGCCGATTTGGCGGTAAGGCCGCGCTACCAGCCGCGATCAGCGCACTAAATCCCACCCTTCATCCGGCGCGAATCGGTCCCCATGAACTCTTTGTAACTCTTGTAAGCGGGCGATGACGGCGTCGACACCGCGTGCACGGGCGTATTGCAAGGGACCGCCCCGGAAGGGCGCGAAGCCCGCGCCGAAGATCACACCGGCGTCGATCAGATCGGCATCCTCGACAATCCCCTGCCGCAGTACGGCCACCGCCTCGTTGAGCAGCGGCAGCAGCAAGCGGTCCTGCAAATCATCCGGCGCATGCTGGCCCGTGGCGGGCGGCTTCACCGGCTTGTCGTTCTGCCACACATAGAAGCCTTCGCCGGTTTTCTTGCCGAACTTCTTTTGCGCAAACGGCGTCGCGAGCACCGGCGGCACGTCCGCGCCCGTCTCGAAAAAGACTTTGCCGACGCTCATGACCACATCGAGACCCACCACGTCGGCGAGCTCGATCGGGCCCATCGGCATGCCGAACTCTTCGGCGGCGCGATCGATGAGGGCCAGCGGAATGCCTTCCTGCGCCGCGCGCACCGCCTCGCTCAAATAAGGCATCAATACCCGGTTCACCAGAAATCCCGGCGCGCTGTGACAGGCGATGGCCAGCTTGTCGATCTGGCGGGCGAAGCCGAGCCCGGCCTGCACCTGCTTCGGATCGGTATTTTCGGCTTGAATGACTTCGACCAGCGGCATGCGCGAGACCGGATTGAAGAAGTGCAGACCGATGAGTCGCTGAGGTTGCGCGAGTTTCTCGGCCAGCTGTTCGAGCACGATGCTCGACGTGTTGGTCGCGAGGATCGCAGTGGGTTTCAGCTGCGGTTCGACGCGCGCGTACAGCTCGCGCTTCGCATCGAGATTTTCGTAGATGGCCTCGATCACGAGATCGGCCTGCGGTACGCCCGCGCCCGGGACGTCCGCGGTCAAGCGGCTCATCACTTCATTACGCTTGGTCTGATCCGGATAACGCTTCTCGAAAAACTTCCTCGCCCGTTCCATGGCGGGCGCGACGTATTTTTCCTCGCGATCCTGCAGCGTCACCGTGAGTCCGCGAGCCGCGCACCACGCAGCGATATCGCCGCCCATCACGCCCGCGCCGACGACGTGCACGTGTTTGATCGGCTCGCCGCCGCTCTTGCCCGCGGACTTGAGCCGCTCCTGCAAGAAGAACACGCGCACCAGATTGCGTGAGGTCGGCGTGCACAGCAGATTGCCCATCGAGCGCGCTTCGGCCTCGTAGGCGCGTTCGCCCGAGGCGCCGTAGTCCTGCCACAGCTCGATCAATTTGTAGGGAGCAGGGTAGTGATCCGGACGGGCACGCTTCGCCACCTGCGCTCGCATCTGCCCGGCCAGGATGGGGCGCACGAACCCCAGGTTCAGCAGCCGATGCTTGAACGACATCGTCTTCACCGGCGGCGGGCTGAGCGCGACCTGCCGGGCGACCTCGCGCAGCTGGGCCGCGGGCGCGAGCTTGTCGACCAGCCCCATCTGCAGCGCCTGCTTCGGGCGGATGTGCCGGCCGGTGAGCATGAGGTCCATGGCGGCGATCGGGCCGGCCAGCTGAACCGCCCGCACGGTGCCGCCCAGGCCTGGATGCACGCCGAGCTGCACTTCGGGAAAGCCCAGAGTCACCGACGGGTCATCGGCCGCCACGCGATAGCGGCAGGCCAGGGCGACTTCCAGACCGCCGCCGAGGGCAAATCCATTGATTGCGGCGACGGTGACGCAGCGGAGCGCGGCGAGCTTGTCGACCACCTGCTGCCCCTGCCGGATCATCCGATAGGCCGCCTCGGGCGAATTGATGCCGACGAAGCCTTTGATGTCGGCGCCGGCGATGAAGCCGTTCTTGGCGGAGCTGACGACCAGCGCCTTCGGCGGCGTGCGGGACAGGGCGGTGAGGATGGCGTCGAGCTCCTCCATCACCTCGCGCGACAGGCTGTTCACCGCGGCGTTGGCCTTGTCGATGATCAGCCAGGCGATGCCGTTTGCTTCGGTCTCCAAACGCCAGTGGACGGCGCCGCTGGCAGCGGCCGAGGCTTCGGTCATGGTCGACTCCCGCAGTTGTTGTTCATGCAATCCCCCACCCAATTACTGTTTTTCCTTAATGGTGGCCTTGGCCCACGAAGCATCCCTTCCCGTGGCATGTCGTTGAGGTTGGGGAAGTCGAAAAATCCGAGCTTCCTCAAGTTCGCGGTCGGATGTTGAAGTCGCAGATCAGCGGCCGGTGATCGGAAAAACGCACGTCCGGCACCTCGAAATGGGTCACTTCGATGCCGTTGGAATACAGCACGAAGTCCAGCTCCTTGCGCGGCTTGTGGCTGGGGTAGGAGGGCAGCCCCAGGCGGTTCGCGCTCTTCAGGCCCGAGGCCTCCATGAACAGGTAGATCTCGTGGTCGCCCCAGAAGGTGTTGAAGTCGCCGGCCACGATCACCGGCTTGCTGGCGCGCTTCACCAGCTCGTGCAGGTGGCGCAGCTGGTCGTGGCGATGGCGGAACTTCAGCGACAGATGCACCAGGAAGATGGCGCATTCCTCGAGCTCCAGCTCGATGATCAGGCGCTTGATGCCGGTCTCGAAATAATGGAAGCGCTCGCCCTCGACCCGGGGCGCCGCGAGGAACGCGTTGCCCTGCTTGCGCACGATGGGCATCAGCTGGTTGATCGAGGCCGTGCCGTATTTGCACTGGTAGGTCGAATAGTGGCCGAGCGAATCGGCGATCTGCTTGGCCTGGTTGACCAGCCCGGAGCGGATCGAGCCGGTATCGATCTCGATCAGCCCCACCAGGTCCGGATCGAGCGACTTGAGCCAGTCGGTGATGCCGTTCAGGACGCGCGTGTTGCTGCGAAGGTAGCCTGCACCGGGCACCGGCAGGTGGAAGGCCGGGCCGAAACCGGTGGCATACCGGATGTTGTACAGAACGAAGCGCATCGTGTTGGCGTGAGCTCAAACCATCGGCTTAGGAGCAAGCGGACCGAGCGCATTCTACAGCAGCATTATGGATTAGAATGGGCCCATCATCGCGGCGGGAGCCAGCCAAGTGGGCAGCATTTCTCAACACAATCCGGTGCGACTGTTCGTCAGTCATGCGTTCGAGCCCTCGGACGATTATCACCGTGTGTTCGAGTATCTGGAGAGTTCACACAACTTCTACTACCGCAACTGTAGCAATCCGGAGCTCGCCACCAGCTCGCGCGAGGCGATGAAGGAGGAGCTGCGCAAACAGATCAATCTCGCAGAGGTGGTGATCGTTCCCGCCGGCTTGTACCAGCGCCACCGGGAATTGCTCGACTTTCAGTTGAATTGCGCCAAGGGCTTCGAAAAACCGGTGATCGTGCTGGAGAAATTCGGGGTCAAGGAGAAAGTACCGGTGCAGCTGGAAGCGCTCGGCGACGAGATCATCGAGTGGAACGAGCGCTCCATCGCGGACGCCATCCGCCGGCAGGCCCGTCACGAGGACACGGCCCGCTGGGACACCATCGAGTTCAAGCTGGACTGATCGGTCCTAGTCTTCGCCGACCGCGCGCAATTTCGGTGCACGCTGTGCCGACTGTAGGCGGGCCAGCACACCCAGCATGCCGACGATGCGGACGGCGCAGCCACCGGCCTCGGTGTCGGACATCTTGCGGACGGTCGCCTGAATGGCCGTCTCGCCCTTCATCGGGCGGACACAGCACATGGCGGAGGACAAAGAGGTGTATTCGTCGCGGATCTCCCGCGGCAGCTCTTCTTCTTCCAGATCGGCAAGGTGCTCGCGAAAAGCTTCGGCAAGGCGATGCTTGATCGGCCCGGCGGAGGCAAGCACAACCGTAGCGGCGAAAAAATTCTCCCAGGCGCTGCTCATTCAACTGACTCCCGGATGGGTTAGCCGCTGATGGCGCCAAGGATCAAATCGATCGTTCCAGCAACAACAACGGCGAGCGATAGCTGAGAAGTGACTCAGTCCGCCCGGCGGCATTTCTGTGTCCGCTCAAGCGTCTATGGCCGGAATATACTCCAGCGACTTCGAAAGGCAACGGCCCTGCGAGAGTTTTTTGGCAGCGCGATGAGGTTTGTTACGGAATGTGGTCCGTTTGCTTAGGTAATGCTCTCCTACAGGTCAGCGTAGAAGCGTAGCCGCCTCAATATGATGCCTATGCACCTGCTGCCCCGGCACTTGCATGAATGACACTCGTCCACATACTTGAGCTTGCCGAAGGCAGGCGGTTTCGAGGTGACCATGGCGACAGGGTGGGCCGGCGACGGCGCAGTTCAGGATCAGATCGACGCGACGGTGAAGGACGCCGTGGAGCGCGCCAAGCGCCTGTTGCCCAACGGTCCGAGCCTGACCCATTGCGCCGATTGCGGAGCCGAGATTCCCGAAGCCCGCCGCAAGGCCGTCCCCGGCGTGCGGCTGTGTATTCCGTGCCAGGAAGCCGACGACAAGGAAAACGGCGCGTTCAGCGGCTACAACCGCCGCGGCAGCAAGGACAGCCAGCTGCGCTGAGATCGATTTAGAAATATCCCTCTTCTACGGCCCCCCCAAGCGCCTCGCGCATGCGTCGCGAGTCCGCCGGAGGGTTCGTGCATGAACGATTCTTCGCCGCCCCGGAGCGTCGGCCAAAAGGAAACGAGTATGCGCGACCCCGGTGGCAAAATTTTGTGCCAGAGGCGTCAAGCCCGCATTAAAAACCTGAATCTGGCGCAGGCGTACAACGACCATGGCGAATCCGCTGGGACGAGGCTCATTTCACCGGCGCGTCCACTGTCACCGCTCAACGGCGACAGCTCGGGCGGCGGTGCGGCCGTGTACGGCTCGGACGCGATGGGCGGTGTGATCAATTACCTCTTCAAGGATGACTTCGAAGGCCTGGGGTTCGACGCGTCGATTCCATTTTCGAGCGGCGGCGACGGTACTACATGGGCGTTCACGCGAAATTTTTAGAATGAAACCATTGACCCTTGCTCGCAAGGTTGCGGTGTTGTTGGCTTTCGTGGCCAGCGCACCACTCGCAAGTCACGGTGCCGACGCGGACGGCCGTCGCTTCGCTTCGAATCACCAGGGTGTGTTCGGCGGGCAGAAGCTGCGCTACTCGGCCATCGTCGAGGAGCGCTTCATCACCGATGCTGCCGGTAAGCGCACAGCCAGCATCTTCACGACGAGTTACATCCGTAGCGATGTTCCGAAAGGCGCGCAGCGACCCGTGATGTTTGTTTTCAACGGCGGCCCGGGCTCGGCCTCGATCTGGCTGCACATGGGCTACGTCGGCCCGCGCCGTATCGACTTCAAGGATGTGGTGAAGCCGGAGACGGTGCCGCCGTTCAACACCGTCGACAACCCCGACAGCCCGCTCGATGCCGCAGACATCGTGCTCATCGATCCGGTCGGCACGGGCTTCAGCCGCATCCTGCCGGACGGCAAGCCGGAGCAGTTCTACGGCACGGCGCAGGATGCAAAGGTGACTGTGGAGCTGATTCAGCGCTGGACGCGTGAGAACGATCGCTGGAACGCGCCGAAGTATCTGCTCTCCGAAAGCTACGGAACGATTCGTGCCGCCGTGGTCGCACGGCTGCTCGCCGGCGGGCCGATGGAAACCGGGTCGATGGAGGGCACAACCCTCAACGGTGTCATTCTGCTCGGCCAGGCGATGGATATGGGCGGATCTGCTGGAGACGATGGCCGCTACATCAACACGCTGCCGACGCTCGCAGCGACGGCTTGCTATCACGGCAAAGTGACGGGGTGCTCGGCGGCAGGGCAGGTCGATGCTGCCAACAAATTCATCAATGAGGAATATCTGCAAGCGTTGCATGCGGGCTCACGATTGACGGACGCTCAGCGTGACTCCGTCGTGAACCGGCTCGCGGCGCTCATTGGACTGTCGCCTGCGGTCGTGCGCGAGAACAATCTGCGCCTCAATGCCAGCGCGTTTGCACGCTCACTGCTTGCCGATCAGGGCAAGGAGCTGGGTATGTACGACGGTCGCTACACCCTGCCTCTGGCAGCAAGCGGCAAAGACCCCGTGGCCGACGATCCCGCGATGGGACAGTACGTGCCGGGCTTCGTTGCAGCTTATAACCTCTATGCACGCAAGGACCTTGGCGTCTCCATCGCCGACGAGTATCAGCCCATCGCATTCCGCGCAGTGAATGGCCCGTGGGACTACGGTCGTGGCCCGGGCGGTGGCGCGGATAAGAACTTCGCTACTGACCTTGCCGTCGCCATGCGGCGTAACCCACAACTGCGACTCATGGTGGGCACCGGCTACTATGACCTCGTGACGACACTCGGCGCGGCGGACTACACCGTCGCACATGCGGGCATCCCGTTGGACGCGACGCAGCTCTATCTATATCCATCCGGACACATGCCGTACCTGGGCACCGAGGCACGCGAGGCCCTCGCTAAAGATGTTCGCGCATTCATTGCCGGAGCGAAGAAATAGATTGATGTCGAGTCGTAAGTTCATTGCCCTCGCGGGCTCGATTGCCGGACTCGCATTTCTCACTGCGTGCTCCACGGCGCCGGTGAAATCTGCGGCGATGGCGCCGCGTGTGGTGCCGCCTGGATTGGATCCTGCGCAGCGGCCCGATCCGTTCGCATCGACGTACCAACCGACGCCTGCGCCTGCGGTTGCGATCATCAACGCGACGGTGCTGACGGCGGTCGGTCCGCGCATCGACGGCGGCGCGGTGCTGATCCGTGATGGAAAAATCGTGGCCGTCGGTCGTGACGTAGCCATCCCTGAGGGAACACGCGTGATCGATGCCGCTGGCCGCTGGGTCACGCCGGGCGTCATCGATCCACACGCCCACATCGGCTCGGGCTCCAGCCCTGGTGCCGCCAATGGCGAAGGCGGGAATGAGACCGGCCCGACTGCCGCCGGCATCTGGATCGAGCATGCAATCTGGCCGCAGGATCCGATGTTCGAGCGAGCGCGTGCGGCTGGTGTCACGACGTTACAAATATTGCCGGGCTCCAGCACCCTGTTTAACGGCCGCACCGTGACGCTGAAGAACGTGAGCGCCACGAGCACGCAAGGAATGAAATTTCCCAGCGCGCCGTCCGGATTGAAGATGGCCTGCGGCGAGAATCCAACTGGCGGTCCCGGACGACCCGCCACGCGTGCCGGGAACATGCTCGGCTATCGCACCACGTTCATCACGGCGGCGGAGTACGCGCAGAAGTGGGCTGACTATCATCGACGCGGGACGGGAGACCCACCCAAGCGCGACTTGATGCTCGAAACCGTCGGCGCGGCCTTGCGTGGCGATATCAAAGTTCACATTCATTGTTATCGAGCCGATGAGATGGTGCAGATGATCGACCTCTCGCACGAGTTCGGTTTCCAGATCGCCGCGTTTCATCACGCCACCGAGGCCTTCAAGATCGCACCGCTGCTGGCGCGGGAGAAGATCGCCGTCGTGACCTGGGCCGGTGACTGGTCCGGCTACAAGATGGAAGCCTACGACTCCATCATGGAGAACGCCGCGTTCGTCGCCAAAGCCGGCGGCGTGGCCGCCATGCATTCCGACAACGTGATGTTGTTGCAGCACCTGAATCACGAGGCGGCGCGCGCAATGACCGCAGGCCGCGAGGCGGGCCTGGGCACGACGCCTGAGGAAGCTGTCCGATGGCTCACGATCAATCCGGCCCGGATCATCGGCGTCGCGGATCGAACCGGCTCGCTCGAGCCCGGCAAGATGGCGGACGTGGTGCTCTGGAGCGCCGATCCGTTCAGTGTGTACTCGATGCCGGATCTGGTGTTCATCGACGGCGTGCTGGTCAGCGACCGCGCAGCGCCCTCGCCAACGCCTGCCTCTGATTTCGAACTGGGTAACGTGCGACGCCCGGTGTCACCTGCACGGCCAGCGCCTGAAGGACTCGGGAGCACGCCATGATGTTGCTTCGAGCACTGCTGCTGTCCGTAGTGGCGGTGACGGCGCACGCCGAAACCATCGCCATCACCAACGCTCGCATCCTGACGATGGGCGCTGCCGGCGACATTGATGGTGGCACCGTCGTCGTTCGCGATGGAACGATCGTGGCGGTCGGAAAGTCCGTCGCCGTGCCCAGCGATGCGCGGGTCATCGACGCCAAGGGTCAGATCCTGACGCCCGGCATGGTTGCGACCGTCACGCCGCTTGCGATCAACGACACGATCGGGTCGGGCTATGCCGGCCGCGCCTCGACCAACCCCACTCTGAGCGCCGCCTTCGATGTTTCCTACGACGTCGTGCCCACGTCACCGCAGATCGGCGAGGCGCGTATCGAAGGCGTCACGCGGGCGGTCGTCGCGCCGAACGCACCGGGCGGCCCGAATGTGACGCGCATCTTCGGCGGCCAGGTCGCGATCATTCACTTGGGCGATGCCGCCGACCTCACGGTCAAACGTCACGCCGCCATGTTTCTGGATACGGGCGAGCAGGGCGAGGCGGTCGCGGGCGGCGGGCAGGGCGCACTGCAAGTTCGACTGCGCCAGGCGTTCGCGGATGCCCGAGCCTATGCGAAGAATCGCGGCAGTTTCGATGCGGCACGCCTGGAGGAACAATCGCTCTCGCGGGCCGATCTGGAGGCGCTGATCCCGGTCGTCGAAGGACGCCAGCCATTGCTCGTGGAAGTCGATCGGGCGCCGGACATTCACAACATCCTCACGCTGGCTCGCGAGCAGAACGTCAAAATCATTCTCTCCGGCGCCGCCGAGGCCTGGATGCTGGCGGATGAGATCGCGGCCGCCAAGGTGCCCGTGGTGCTCGATGCCGAAGAGAACCAAGCCTTCACTTTCAAAAGCCTGAACGCCACTTACGAGAACGCCAGAATCCTGCACGATGCCGGCGTGCTGATTGCATTCAAACCCAGCGTGGCACGCATCGTGTTCCTGATTCGCACGCCGAGGTTCATCGCCGGCCGCACGGCACGCTTCGGGCTCTCACCTCACGACGCGCTGGCGGCAATCACCCTCAACCCTGCCCGCATCTTCGGGTTCGCCGATCGCTTCGGCTCTATCGAGAAGGGGAAGGACGCGGATCTCGTGCTGTGGAGCGGCGACCCGCTGGAAACGACGAGCGTGGCCCGGATGGTGATGATCCGCGGCGTCGAGCAATCGCTGGCCGCGCGTAACCGCCAGCTACGCGATCGCTACATCAAATCCGTGCTCACTCCTTAGGTGGACCACTCTTCATGATTCGTATGCGCCTTTCTGCCGCCATCGCGATGGCTACGCTCACCATCGCCATCTACTCGATCGATGCGTCCGCCGATGCGCCTGCCTCGCCGTTTGGTGCCGTGAATATTCCAGGCCCCATCGTTACCCATCACAAAGGAACGTTTGGGGGCAAACGGATCAGGTATGAGGCCGTCGTCGAGCCGTTCGACGTCACGGACGCCTCCGGCAAGCCCGTCGCGCGCCTCGTATCAACCTCTTACATTGCCAAGGACAGCGATGCATCCGCGCGTCCCGTCCTGTTCGTGTTCAACGGCGGTCCCATCGTGGCCACGACACCGCTGCACATGGGCGCATTTGGACCGAAGCGCGTCGCGATCCCGGATGACATCAGCGTCGATCCTGCGAGCTTCAAGGTCATCGACAACGTCTATGCGCCGCTCGATGTGGCCGACGTCGTGATCTTCGATCCTGCGAACACCGGCTTCAGCCGCACATTACCAGGCGTGGCTCCGGAGAGTCAGTTCTCCGTCGTCGCCGACGGCCGGCAGCTGACCGATCTCGTGCAGCAGTGGGCGAGAACTCACCGCCGGGTGTCATCGCCGAAATATCTCGTCGGCGAAAGCTACGGCACGATGCGGGCGGTGGAGGCGGCCGATCAATTGCAGAAGGCCGGCATGCCGCTCGAAGGCATCATGCTGCTCGGCCAGGCGGTCAACATCATCGAGTACGCGCAACGTCCAGCAAACATTCTGAGCTACGTGGTCTCGCTGCCCACGCTGGCGGCGATAGGCTGGAGTCACAACGTCACGGATCGCAAAGGCCGGACGTTCGATCAGTTCATCAAGGAGGCGCAGGATTACGGCGCTGGCGAATATCTCAATGTGCTGTTCCTCGGCAACACGGCCGCGCCTGAGCGCCGTGAAGCTGTTGCCCGGAAGCTCCAGGAGTTCACTGGACTGTCAGCGCAGTCGTATCTGGAGCGCGATCTGAAGATCACCAAGGTGCAATATCAGCAGATGTTATTCCCTGGGTATGTCCTCGACACCAATGATGCGCGTTACAAACGACCGGCGGCGCAGGGCAACCACGATGAAGAGCTGCCGGGCTACGCGTCTCGCTATTCACCCGCAGCCATCGAGCACTTTCATAAGGAGCTCAAGGTACCCGAGATCGGCACTTACTTCACCGGCATGCCCACCGCCGGCGCCGGCCTGAACGGCTGGAACTGGGGCCCCAACAAATCGCCGTTCGGTGACTGGCCGTATGTCACGCAGGTTCGCGACGTGATGAAAGCAAACCCGAAGTTCCGCGTGTTCGTCGGCAACGGCTACTACGACACGCAGACGACCATCGGTGCCATGGACTACCTCATATCACAGGCTGGCTGGCCGATGGATCGCGTGCGCTCGTCGTACTATCAGGGCGGCCATCTGTTCTACACCGTCGAGGCGAGCCTGAAGAAGCTCTCGGAGGATGTGCGGGCGATGGTTACACGTCAGTGGTGAGCGGAGCGTCAGCGACGGTCTCGTCGCTCATCGAGGCGGCACGGGTATTGGCGGCAGCGTAGGGCCAACCGCTCGGAGCCGGATCAGAGCGAGGCGCCCGCATCCGATGATGTCGGCGCTTCCTGGCTAGTGAGATGGCCTTCGAGCATCGGCTCAAGCATTAGCTCCAGGATACCTGCCTGGCGTTCGGCGAAATCCGTGGTCATATGGTTCGCATCCCGATAGACCAGGATGCCCGAACGCACGCTTGGACAGACGGTGTCGCCGGGCCCCCGGGGGAGTAAGCGGCAATGTAAGGGGGTCTACTCAGCATCACTGCTACCTGGACCCCTCACGCGCTCATGCCTCATTCCGCTCCGTTGCTGCTCAGGCAGGTACGCAGGATGGTGATTTCGTCCATGGCGAGTTGCTGCCTTGCGTGGGGCCTCAGCGCGGACGCCGGCGCACTTCGCGTTATCTCGAGTGCGGCGGATGCAGTGAGCGGCGATGATGTCTTGGTGCAGTTGGAGCCGCCGTCGGACCCGCAGTGGCGTGTGATGCTGAACGGGCGCGATGTGAGCCAAGCGTTTCGTCGCAGCGAGAATTCGGCGTCCCTGATCGCACTCGTGAGCGGAATCAAGCCGGGACGCAACCGATTTGAGCTTCGTATCGATGGCACGAGCGCCGAGTCGTTGGAACTCACGGGACACCCTAAAGAGGGCCCGATCTTCTCGGGGCCGCGCCAGATGCCGTTCATTTGCCAAACCTCGATGAACGGGCTCGGCCCCGCGCTAGACCGTAATTGCAATGCGCAGACCCGGATCTACTACTACTACAAGTCGACGGCCCCCTCGGCCGTCTCCGGTGAGCGCTCGAACGTGCCCGACGCCGCGCCGGACGCGCTGGCGGAAGGATTCAAGATCTACGATCCCTCCAAACCCGTCCCCGCCGACGTGGCGCAAACGCTGACCAGCGATGGGCGACGCGTCAGTTACATCGTTCGGCGCGAGTTGGGCACGATCAACCGCGCCGTCTACGACATTCAGTTTCTTCATCAGCCGGGAAGCCCGTTGCCGACGCCCTGGGCGCGTCAGGCGGGAAGCTGGAATGGTCGACTCATCTATGTCTTTGGGGGCGGGTGCGCCGCCGGCTACCGTCAAGGGACGCTGGGGGCGATGTCGGAGGATCCGCTGATCGCCCTGGGGTACGCGGTCGCGACGTCGACCTTGAATAAGTTCATCAACCTTTGCAATGACGAGGTGTCCGCGGAAACGTTGTCGATGGTGAAGGAGCATTTCACCAAACAGTATGGCGCGCCCGCCTACACGATCGGTAAGGGTGGCTCCGGCGGCGCCGTTCAGCAGTTGCTGATCGCCCAGAACCATCCGGGCTTGCTCGATGGCATCGTCACCATGGGCAGCTTTCCAGACATGCTGACGACGCTGGTGATGCCGGTGGATTGCGCGCTCCTGGATGATGCGATGAATACCTCGACGCTTGCCTGGAGCAACGAACAGAAGAGCGCCGTCTCGGGATTTGCGACTTGGCGAACGTGCAAGAACACCTGGTTGTCCTATGCTCGAATGCCGCAAATCGTTCGACCCGACAACTGCGATCCGTCGATGGATCGAACACTGATCTACGACAAGCAGCGAAATCCAACGGGAGTCAAATGTGACTACACCCGTGAATGGAGCGCGCTGGGTCGCGACCCGAGTACGGGCAGTGCCCGTCGGCCGCTCGATAACATCGGCGTTCAGTATGGCTTGCTCGCCTTCAATAGCGGGCAGATCGATGCGGAGCACTTCGTCGTGCTCAATGAGCGCATGGGCGGCTATGACCCCGACGGCAACATCATCACGGGCGCTCGCATGGAGGGAGATGTGGTTGCGATTCGCAATGCCTATCGCAATGGACTGGTGCTCACCGGCGGAGGGGGCCTGAGGGATATTCCGATCATCGATTGGCGCACGTACACCGATGACCTAGCGGACAACCACGTCCTCGCAGGCTCCATGATGATCCGAGCCCGGTTGCTCGCTGCGAGCGGCACCGCGACCAACCACGTCATGCTCGTGCTGCCGCGACCTGAACTTATTCCTCTGTGGACGGCGCAGGGCAGGCAGAATCTGCTTGCAAACAATGCTCAAACAGAAAGTCGATTCGTACGCAGCATGGATGATTGGCTCGGCCGCATTGAGCGAGATGAACGCTTCAGCTCGACCGCCGAGCGAATCTCGCGCAATCGTCCGGAGGACGTTTCGGAGGGATGTCGGGCCGCCGATGGTCGGTGGATCGCTGAGGCGGCGAGTTATTCCGAGCCGGGGGAGTGCAATCGGCAGTACCCGCCCTATGGAACCCCTCGACTGGCCGCCGGTGGGCCGGTGACGGGGGATGTGTTGAAGTGCGCATTGAAGCCGATCGATCGGCGCGACTACGAGCGCCCCTTGAGTTCAGCGCAACTTGCGAGGTTGCAGGCGGTCTTTCCGGTCGGGGTGTGTGACTACGATCGTCCCGGCGTGGGACAAGAGCAACCTAAATACTCACCGACGAGCGCGATGCCGAGGCACGCCGTTACGAGCCGCCGCTCTGCAACGAATGCCGTGCTTCCCTGAGACTTACGCGTTCCGCATCGAACGGGGCGACCCGCACCGCCGGCTCATGAAGGTCACCCGCTAATCGCTCGGCGGTTGCAAGAAAGTCGCTTGCAAACTGCGCGACTGTGGTTGCGGAAAACATCTCCGATCGATAGAAGATTTGGACCAGAATGCCGTTCTTGGTGTTGCTGGCGGTCCAGACCAAGTCGTAGATGTCGGGATAGTACGCATCGTGCTTGAACTGAAAAGGCCGCTCAAAGCGCTTCACTTTAAGTTGATCGCTTTGCCCCTCCTGAGCCTGCGAGGCATCGATCTCCTCAAGCCGCTGCCATGGTAGCCACTGAAACAGCGTGCCTGCCCGTAACTGCGGATGCTCCTCCACGATCCCGCCGAAATCCTTGTGCTCCATGGCTCGTTGGAATTCGTCGGTGACGTACCGCAGAAGGTCGTAAAAGCGTTCATCTGTGCGCAGCTGCATCAGCAGATACACGCTGTGGGAGCAGTAGCCTGCGAGCCCTTCGTGCTCTGGAAGATCCCGACCATGCACCGTGGTCGTCACCACGAAATCCTTCTGGTCGCACGTTCGCGAAACGACTGCCGCGAAGACGGCGATCAACGCCATCACGGGCAGCGTTCTGGCGTGCTGAGCGGCGTCCCGCAACTGGTTCGTGAGCGTCGGGCCCAACGGGAGGCTCACGCAGGCCAAGCCGTTTGCACGGGTATCGCCGATCGGGTCCCTCGGCCATCGAATCCCCTGAGCGCCGGCGAGATGCTTCAACCAGTAGGGCCGATGGTTCCTCATCCATGCGTGATGCCGCAGCTGCTGCCAGCGCGCATAGTCGGCGTTCTGCATCGGGGGCGCGCTCACCGAGAGACCGCGCCCGAGCGCCACGTCCCCATACGAAGACCATAGTTCTCGAAACAACAGTGCCAGAGTCGAGCCATCGAAGATGATGTGGTGAATGGCGATGAATAGGACATGTACCGTCGGTGTCAGCTTGATGAGCTTGGCTGCAAACAACGGACCCACCGTCACATCGCAGCGCTCGTTGCAGAGTGAATCGATGATCACCTTCAGTGTCTGATGGACGACGTCTTGCGGGATGCCGGTGACATCCAAAACCTCGAGGTACTGATCGCGGAGATCGTCGATCCATTGCTCGGGCTCCTCGCGCACTTGAATCAGTCGGGTCCGCAGCACGCTGTGACGACGTACCAGTGCGCGTACCGAGCACTGCATGGCCTCTACGTTCAAACGGCCCTCGATCTGCAAAAGGATCGGAGCTCGTCGGCTCTGCAGGTGACCGTTCCGCATTCGATCGAGATAGATTCGTTGCTGCTGCGTGAGCGGCGCCCGCTGCGTGCCCGGGGGCGGGCTCAGCGCGAGGCCACCCTCACGCACTTCCGTCACGATGCGCGCCTTGAACGCGCGCAGCGCCTCGCGCTCTTGGTGCGTCAGCGCACCGGGTGCGGCCAGATAGTGTAAGTCGCCCTGGTCGACCCACAGCCGCACGTTCTTTCGTTGTAACGACTCGAGCAGTTCGTCGAGTTCAGCGCGAACGTCGTGCGGGCCGGCCGCCATCACAGCACACCGTGCTCGAAGTCGACGGCAGGCTCGACCGCGGCCTCAGTCGTCGCCGAGCGTGCCGTCGCAATGGCCGCAACCATGTCGATGAAGGCGGGACTGCCAAAAATCGTGTGTGCATATAACTTGATGCCAAAACGACGTTCGATGGCAGCACTCAACTTGAAGACGGTGAGGGAGTCTCCGCCGAGCTCGAAGAAGTTGTCCTGCCGCCCGATGCGCTCCAACCGCAACAGCGCCTGCCAGAGCTCTGCCAGCGCCCGCTCCAGCTCTCCGCGTGGCGGCTCGTAGTGCTGGCTCACAAAGTCAGCGAGCACCGGGGCGGGCAGCGCCCGCCGATCCGGTTTTCCATTTACCGTCAACGGCAGGCTTGGCATCGACACGATGGCACTGGGCACCAAATGGTCGGGCAACACCGCCTTCAGCTGTGCCCGCAAGGTATCTGCGCCGACTTTACGGGACCGATCCTCAGAGACGACGTACGCGACCAGCCGCTTCTCGCCCGGCGTGTCCTCTCGTGCAACGACGAGGGCATCCTTCACGCCGTGTTGACTGCGTAGGACCGCCTCGATCTCCCCCGGCTCGATCCGATAGCCTCGGATCTTGACCTGCAAATCATTGCGGCCCAGGAACTCGATATTGCCGTCGGCACGCCATTGACCGAGGTCTCCGGTGCGGTACATTCGTGCGCCCTCGCTCGGCTCGAAAGGGTCCAGCACGAAGCGCTCCGTCGTGAGCGTAGGGTGATCCAAATAGCCGCGAGCAACACCCGGACCGCCGATGTAGATCTCACCGACGCCCCCCATCGGTACAGGTCTGCCATGCTGATCCAAGATGTAGACGCTGGTATTGGTAATAGGTCGCCCGATGGGCAGTGCCGTGATGCCGGGGTGCGTGGGCGGAATGGCAAACGCGGTCGCGAACGTGGTCGTCTCCGTCGGACCATAGACGTTGATCAGGCACTGAGGGGGAGTGGCTTTGGTCAGGGCGCGCCTCACGCACGCAGGATTGGTCACATCCCCACCCGTGAGCAGGTAGCGCAGGCCGCTGAACGCGGCTTCAAGTTCGTCCACGTATTCGTGGAACAAGCCCACCGTGAGAAACAGCGCCGTCACCCGATGCCGTACGAGCGCGGCGTTCAAGGCCGCAGGCTCCAGCACCACGGCCTGTGGCACGATCAGCAAACGGGCGCCGTTTAACAGCGGGGCCCAAACCTCCCAAGTCGTCGCATCGAAGGAGGGGCTTGCGCAATGGGCGATGCAATCGGTGGGTCCGACCGGCACGCAATTGGAGTTGATGACCAGCCGCACGACACTACGGTGCTCCACCATCACCCCTTTGGGCCGTCCCGTCGACCCTGAGGTATGGATGATGTAGGCCAACTGTCGAGAATGGAGTCTCGGTACGTGAGGATCGTGGGATGCGGCTTGGGGTTCTTCAGTCGACACGAGCAGCAATGGTGTCGATGACGCCAGACTCGTCACCTGGTGCGATAGAGAGGACGGCGCGAGAATCGCAACGGGGGAGGTGTCATCGAGCATGAAGTGGAGTCTTTCGGGCGGGTAGCTCGGATCGAGCGGCACGTATGCGGCGCCTGCTTTCAAGATCGCAAGGAGCCCGATGATTTCCTCGATGCCGCGCTCGGTGTAGAGGCCCACTCGATCATCGGGCTGAACGCCGCGCTCTAGCAGCTGATGGGCGAGGCGATTGGCTCGACGGTTCAGCTGTTCGTACGTGAGTTCTTGCTCACCATAGAGGGTCGCAATCGCCCCGGGCGCACGCCTCACCTGCGCTTCGAAGAGCTCGTGAATAAGCGCCTGCGCGGGATACTCGGCGGCAGTCCGATGGTTGTGTTCGTGGAGTTCGGCGCGCTGCGCCGTACTCGGGGAGGCCGCAGGTACCTTGTCCCGAGGGAGCGATGCATGGCGGGGTTCGGTCATTGGACTCTCCTTTCGCGCGCTCAGCGGACGGCGGCGTCCCCGCCGCGTGCGCATCCGGAGGTCAATAACAACATGGTTAGCGCCAGGTTAGAACGCGTGACCTGCACAGCCCGTGTGTTGCTTCACGCTCAGGCCTGGGAATTGCGCGCGACCGCAAGTCCCAGGCGTTCTCGCCGGCGCGCGAACTCAGTGTTGGAAAGTTTGAATTTCAAGAACCCATGAGCAAGGGACGAGCGGCAATGACGACGCAGGTTGCTCAATCTGAGCACTCCATCGGAAGACACACGCCGGCATGGGTTCAAGCGTGGCGGTAGCGACCCGCGTTGCGAAGACGTTGCGCATCCCGGCAGGGGGCGGGTGCGCGAGGCCAACACGCGGCACACTACCGCCCGCGATGGCGTGCGCTGGGACACCGGCGCGTGCAAGGCGCGCGGGCCGATGTGTCAGGACTGGCTACGTAGGCGATCCGGTCCCCGCCGCGTCTTCTCTAGTGCTGTAGGCGCCCGAGCATCTTGTCGAGCAGCGCTGGGAACTCCGATCGCTGGTTCGTGTGAGGAAATGGCAGGGCGGGCACGGGAACTCCAAGAAAGTCACATAGGGGTGCCCAGCCCTGCTTGACCTCGTACACGAGCAAGCGCGCGGGTGGAATTCGGTGCCGGACCTCGGCGTTGTGCTGCTCGTAGGCCGCGATCATCGAATCTCGATCGGGAAGCTCGCGACCAAAAAGGAATGCGGAATATTTCCGGCCCTGTGACGTGCCGCTCAGCTGCAGGATCGTCGTTCGATAGGACTCGAACCAGGCCTGCGGCTCGCGTAACGTCAAAATGACTTTGGCTGAGGGGTACTTTTCGGCAAGCTCGAGGTAGAAGCGGCAGCTCGGCGAGTCGACCATCGAGGAAAACCCCTCAAAATATTGGTCCCAATCGATGGTTTCGTGATTGAAGACCCGATCCCAGAACGCCTGCCCGCCTTTGAAGTGGTGCTCATCGGATGTATGACAGCACGGCCCAAAGCCGAGGTGCTCGAGGGCGGACTTGAGCGACAGTGTGCCGGTTCGTCCGAATCCGGCGCCAATTACGGACAACGTCATGAAGGCTCCTTACGCAACCCAACAAGGGATGCATGCGCGTTTGTCTGGCCTTGCTACGTCGAACGTGCGGCACGGTCAATGGTCCGCTTCCGGGCACGTGCATGATGCGGCCATGCCCACGTTGCCGAAGGCGCAGCGTACGTCGGTCGCAGCGGCGCTATCTTGCCCGTTGGCAGCGCGCCGCACAGAGTTGCAGTGTTGTTCTATTTGGACGTGACGAGGCGACTCGATGCTTGGCTGTGGCAGGAGGGCCGGTGAGCGCGGCGAATCACTCCAAGCTGCGTGCCTCAAGCACCAAGCGTTTGAGCTCGGCCTGCAAGGCAGGTAGGCGAGGCGCGTAGTCGGGCGACTTGATGAGGTTGTGCTGCTCGCCCGGGTCCTTTGAAAGATCATAGAGTTCTGATTCCTCCGGATATTTCAACCAATGGATGAGCTTCAGGTGTTGCTGACGAACAGCGACGTAGGACAGATCGAGTAGCCAGGAGAAGGGACGCTCGTCGGGCGCATGCTCGATGAGGAAGGAATCCCGCCACGGCGTCGTCTTCGCGGTCAGTAGCGGCTCAAGGGAATGGCCCTGCATCGTCGGTGGTTGCGGGAGGCCGGCGGCCGCGAGCACCGTGGGCGCGATATCGATCTGCAACGTCAAGTTGTCGTTAACGCGGCGGCCTTCGCGCATCCAGGGTTTGTAGTAAACGATCAAGGGCAAATGAATCACCGGCTCGTACGGGAGCCTGCGCTCCAGCGTGAGGCCATGCTCGCCCCAGTTCGTGCCGTTGTCGCTGGTAAAGATGATGAGCGTATTGTCGAGACGCTTCTGCCGCTTCAACTCATCGAGTACGCGTCCGAGCCCCTCGTCAATCGAGAGCAGCATTTCGGCGCGTCGGCGGACCGTATCGGGCTGAGCATCCAGTCCGAGGAGTTCGCCCCACGTCTTCTGGATCTCAGGTTGATTCCGAGCGTCGAGTGCTCGGGCGAGAACGGGCTTGCCTTTGAGGTCCTCGGATAGCGTTGCGGCCGCCTGCGGCAGGGATATCGGCACGTCTCGGTAGCGTCCCGAGTGTCGGGCCGCAGGCTCATAGCGCATGCCGTAACTCAAATCCACCGATCCATCGGGGAGCTGATGTGCGTCCGGATGAATGGCTTTGTGAGCGAGGTAAAGCAGGAACGGGCGCTTCCGAGGCCTGCGCACAAAGTCGAGCGCTTCATCGGTGAGTACGTCCGTCACATACCCTTCCACCTGCTGCAATCGGCCTTGCTTCCAAATCTCAGGGTTCCACAGCTTGCCCTGGCCGGGGAGGGCCGCCCAGAAATCAAACCCAGGCCGCGGCGAGGGGTCGTTGCCCATGTGCCATTTGCCGACGTAGGCCGTTTCGTAGCCGCTTTGTTGGAGGAGCAGTGGAAAGGTGAGCAGGGATCGGCCCAAGGCGCTTCGATCAGTATTGTCGATGACGCCGTGAATGGCCGGATGCTGTCCGGTGAGCAAGGTGGCTCGGTTTGGTGAGCAGATCGTTGAGACCGAGTAGAACTGCCTGAATGACATGCCCTCGTTGGCCAGTCGGTCGATGTTCGGTAGCTTCACGAACGGATGGCGTGCGCTCGGGTCCACCTCGTCGTAGCGCAGTTCATCGATGAGCACAACGATGATGTTTGGCGGCGTGGCCGATGTCTGCGCGTGCGCTAACGTGATCCCAAGAAACAGGAACGAGGCAAACAGTCCCAGCCCAATCCGTGGAAACCTCATCGATGCCTCCGAACGTGAGCAGGTTCGAGTGAGTGTGAAGCATGCACTCGATGCCGCGCTTTGCGATTGAATATCACGAGTTGAGAGATGTTCTCTCTGGCGAGCGTTGAGTATAAGGGGATCGAGTAAGCTCGGCGTCGCAAATCCGTGCGGAAAAAATAATTGTGACTGAACGATGGATCAACGGGGATGAGCTTCGCTTTGAGTCCGGTCTACAACCAGATGTGTGTCGCATACGAACGGAAGGGGCGGGCGGTATGGATATCGATTGGTCACACTCACGCTCGATGAAACGCTCTCTCGTCTATGTTTGCTTCGGTCTCGAGGCCGTATCCATCGCTGAAGATCCAGGGGCACTTCAACGTTGAGGATCTTGCAGTAGCGATCCGGTTGAGCATGTAGGCGATCGTGGGCACGAATCGGATAAGAAAGCGCGTACGCTTTGGCGTCCAGATACAGTGTATGAACTCTGCGGACGTAGAACGCTTTGAATTGACGGAAGACAGTGAGCCTCATCGGAAGATCAGCGTGCTTCGCTACTCTGTAGATACAGGCGCACGGTTCGTCGCGACGGACTCACAGAAGAGGCGATGTCAGCCTTCGCGGAAAATGTGGCGTGCCAGATATGGCCGTATTGGAGAGATTTCATCCCCAGCTTGCGCGCGTCCAGCTGCCAAGCGCGGTACTGCCTATGTGACAGCCCAAGAGAATTGCCGCGAGAAGGGGTCAATGGATGGTAGTCAGAATGTGTTCGTTGCTGGTGCTCTCGATCGTCTTGTTGTGGTGTCGGTCCGCGTCAGTCGCGGCGGAGCCCGCCCGGCAGCTCGGCCCCGTGCAGATCCTCCTCTATGCAGAAGTGAGGGAAGCGACGCATGGATGGATGGGCGATTCACCGGCCGCGACGGGCAGGCTCCCGCGGAGTTTGCTCCGCCGCCCGCGCTCTCACATCTCACTAGCGCTTCGCTTTCGCAGCTGCGCTCCGCGCCCATTCTCAATTGGCGCAGAGACGATGACGGGCGGGTCACGCCTGTCCTTGCTGCGCCAAGCGGCCATGGTGCAAGGAGACGGTTTGCATGTCATCCTCGTCGGGCATGGCCGCGATGCGATCCGCCGTTGCGCTTCGCCGAGGAGGCGACGAGCGGGCGGGGATCGTCATCCAATCTCGGGCGGTCCATGGATGAGGGACACGTTCGGAGGCTCAATTGATCATCGATGCGCTCCTGGCGTTGTTGAAGGCACTTCTGGTCAAGGCGATTTCCAGTGAGCTGGCCGTGGTGTTATCGGAGATCCCTGCCTGGCTCGTCAAAAAGAGTGCCGCTACGCTGCGCAAGGATGCAGAGCGGACGGCAGCGCTGTGGCTCGCGGATCTCGATGCACGCAAAACGCCATTGCGCAAAGCCATCTTTGCCGCAAGCGTGTTCCGGACCACCATGGCATCGCGCGGTGGCTTTGCACCGAGGCGCCGAGCCGTGAAGCTCAAACTGCGGCGTGCGATCCGGGCATTTATGCGAGCACAGTCTCCCTTCATCGACTTGCCCGATGGTGGGAAAGCCTGGGGAGTGGTCGTGGTCGGCGGCGTGATCAGCGGAGGCGTGGTGAGGCCGGAGCGGTGCCGCGGCGATTGAAGTGACAGGGGCGATTCGATGGTTCGCTGCCGCTCGCTACCTGTTCTACCGACTACTCCAGTCGGAGCCGAAGATGATGGGAGCGGTCGGGTGCAACAACCGGAAGCTTTGACCCGTCATCCGAGGACCTCGGCACGTCCTGGCTCATCAATGCGCCCTCGAGCATCGGCTCGAGCATCAGCTCCTGGGGTGGACCACTGATCGGCGTGCGAATCCCCGAACAGCACCACGGTCTTGGCGGCATCGCTCGCGCCAAAGATGCATTTCACGGGCGCCACGTCGGTGAAGCCGATCAAACAATTCCGGCCGCTG
>NZ_RYEV01000009.1 GCF_004138485.1 Peristeroidobacter soli | reverse complement strand
TGCGATGAGGCACGAAGCGCCGCCTGCCCGGTGCCCAAGGCGATCACGCCGCCTGCGATGGTCAGCGTCGCGCCGAGACCGACCGAACGCATCGGTCGCGCGGCGAGCCACGTGCTGGCTCGGACAGGATGCTCCAGCAATTTGAATCCCGCGGCGGCACACGCCAGCGTCAACACGCTGCAGACGAAGATTCGCTGCAGCGGATCTTCGACGTTCAAGATCGTCGCGTACACCACGATGGGCCAGTGCCACAGATAAAGCGAGTAGGAGTGTTTGCCCAACCATTGCATCACGGGCAGTTTGAGGAGCGTGGCGGGACTGCCGGATTGTCCGCTTGCTCCACTGACGAGCACTGCGGCCGTCGCGGCGACGGGCACCAGAGCAATCCAACCCGGAAAGCGCGCTTCCTCCGTCAACCCGAAGAACGTTGCGATCAACCCGGCGAGGCCCAACCATCCCAGTAGCGCAGCACCCCGGAAGCGACGTGCCCAGTCCGTCACGGGCTTCAAGGCACACAGCGCGCCGATCCCGAATTCCCAGGCGCGGGTGGGGGAGGCGTAGAACGCCCAATCTTGTTTGCGATAGCTGAGCCACAGGCACAGCGCGAAGGAGAGCACCGAGAGCGCACCGATCGTGCCGGCCATGACGCGCACTGTCGGTCGCCAGCGCCACACGAGGAGCAACAGCGTGGGCCAGATCAGATAGAACTGTTCCTCGACCGACAGCGACCAGGTGTGCAGAAACGGATTCGAGGCGCTTTCGGGGGCGAAGTAGTCGGCCAGCAGCGTCATGAAATAAAAATTGCTGGCGTAGAGCGAGGAGGCGAGCGCGCCCTTGGTTGCAAACAATTGTTCAGCGGGCGCGAGCAAGAACGCCGCCATCACCAGCGTGACTACCGTAACCAACAACGACACCGGCAGGAGTCGGCGCGCGCGCCGACCGTAGAAGCGCCACAGATCGATCGAGCCGGTGCGCTGCAGTTCGGCCAGCAACAAACCGCTGATCAGATAGCCGGAGATCACGAAGAACACGTCGACACCGACGAATCCTCCGGACAGGGTCTTCACGCCGAAATGAAAGATGACGACCGAGAGGACCGCGATGGCGCGCAATCCTTCGATGTCTTCACGAAACTGCTTGTCCAATGCTAAGGGATTCCCTGAGTGCCTGATCGTCGGCGCAGCGCATGTTACCTACGTCCCGATGCTCAGGCGACTCTTTCGTTGCTCGAACAAGGGGTCGTCTCGACACGCGAGCCAACGCTTGCCTGATCAATAGGCCCGCGCGGCATTGAGCCCATCGGCGTGGCAGGCCGATTCATCGATCGCGAGCTCAATCCTGCAGGTCCAGCCAGGCAACGAGACGTTGCCAGCGAGTGCTGTCCATGGCCTTGACGGTGTGCATGATTCGGCACGAATCCTTATACCATGTGATCCCAAAGCGGCTGCCGCGTCTGTTGCACAACAAGCGGACCCAGCGTCGACGATTGGGCTTTCTGAGATCCAGCCACGCGAGATAGCTTCGTGGACTGATATTTTCCGCGATGGCCAGCGGCGCGACGCGTTGGACGAACGCCGCCATCGGCTCAGAGTGCAGGCTTTCCCGATAGAACGTCTCGTAGTACTGCCAATGCCTCGTCAGGATGTTCAGTCGGTCCGCGAGCGTTTCGCGGGCACTCGGGCCATATCCCACCTCGGAGCGAAGCACGTACTCGACGCCACTCGTGACTGGGGCGCCTTCGGGAGAGTGCAGGTGCTCAAATAACACTGCCATCCCGCGCTTACCAGTCAATGACGAGGATTCGAACTGCGTCGGGCCTCCTTCATAGTCATCGTTCAGATGGATCATCAATGTCAGCAGGCTTACACCGTCGGCCGCGGCATACGTGCCATCCCCGCGCCAGGAGAGTCGCTGGCCTGGCACGCATCGATAGATCCGGAAACGCTCGTTGAGAGCTCGTGCCACCCAATCATCCAGCATGCGGGGCGCATGGGGCTCGACCCGGCTCCAAATCCGTTTCGCCAGGTCAACGTCGTCGACGATGGTCCGATCGTTGCCGCGGGTCTCATCGGGCGAGGTGTCGAAGCCTCGTTGCTCCGCCAATGCAATCAACTGTTGGCACTCGTCCGCGGTCAGGACGTCGCTGATGGTGAAAATGCCTGGCGCAAGATCATGCCGTTCCATGGATGCTCCGGCGGGCAAAGGACCGCCATGATATTCCGTAGCCCGCCGCTACACAGATAGACGCCGCAATCGATTTTGGAACGCTTTGCATGGTCCAGGCATTACTGCTGACAGCCATGACTTCAGAATGAGGTGGAGGTCGATTGGCCAACACGCTATCGCGGATTCCGTCGGGCAATTCTGCCCTCGATCTGATTCTCAACGGCGGCTTGCCCGCCAATCGATTGTACCTGCTGGAGGGCTCGCCCGGTTCCGGCAAGACGACGCTGGGCCTGCAGTTTCTTCGCAGGGCCATTGCCGACGGCGAGCGTGCCCTTTATGTGACGCTGTCCGAAACCAAAGAGGAGCTGATGGCGGTCGGCGCCTCGCACGACTGGGATCTGAGTCAGATCGATATCTTCGAGCTCAGCGCCCTCGAGGAAGTGCTCGGCGAGGGCCGCGATCAATCGATTCTGCATCCTTGGGAAATGCAGCTGGGCGAGACGATGCGGCTGATCCAGGTGGAGCTCGACCGGGTGCGGCCCACCCGGGTGGTGTTCGATAGTCTTTCGGAAATGCGGCTGCTGGCGCAGGACCCGCTGAGGTATCGCCGCCAGGTCTTGTTGCTCAAGCAGTACTTCGCGGGGCGGAACATGACCGTGATCCTCGTGGACGACATGACTTCGAATCAGGAAGAAATCGATCGGCATCTGCACAGCATCTGTCATGGCGTCATCACCCTGGAGCGGCAAACGCTCGAATTCGGCGCCGCTCGCCGCCGTTTGCAGGTCCAGAAACTCAGAGGGGTCGACTTTGTCGCCGGCTATCACGACTTCGCCATCCGTAAAGGCGGGCTGGAGATTTTTCCGAGACTGATAGCCTCGTCGCATCACGCTCCCTTCGTCGGAGACGCGGTGTCCAGCGGTGTCGAAGAGTTGGACGCTCTGTTGAACGGCGGTCCGCTGCGAGGCACATGCACCTTGCTGACGGGGCCGGCGGGATGTGGCAAGACCACGATAGCCCTCCAGTATTTGCACGCCGCCTGCTTGCGAGGCGAGGTTGCGGCAATCTACGAATTCGACGAGCGCATCGGGACGATGTTCGCGCGTGCGAAAGCGTTCGGCATGGACATCGAGGCGCACGTGAAATCCGGATCGCTCCAGGTCGAGCAGATCGATCCCGCGGAGCTGTCCCCGGGCGAATTCGCCGCTCGGGTACGTCATCAAGTGGAGTCGCGCGGGGTGCGGCTGCTGGTCATCGACAGCTTGAACGGCTACCTCGCGGCGATGCCTGAGGAGAAACAGCTCATCCTGCAGCTGCACGAGTTGCTGTCGTATCTGAACCAGCAGGGCGTGGCCACTTTTCTCATCAACCCTCAACAGGGGCTGCTCGGGTCGATGCAAACCAACTTGAACATCTCCTATATCGCCGACGTGGTATTGATGTTGCGCTTCTTCGAGGCGGGCGGGCGCATCAGAAAGGCAATCTCGGTGCTCAAACACCGAGGTGGCGCGCACGAGGACTCGATTCGCGAGTTTCGTGTCGATGCCCGGGGCGTTCGGGTCGGTGAACCTCTGGTCGACTTCAGGGGCGTGCTCACCGGCACGCCCGAATACATGGGCGAACGCGAGCCGTTGTTGGAAGACCGATCTCTTGAGTCATAGTGTTCCGCCGAGCGACTGCGAAGTATTGATCTGTGCGCCCTACGGTCGCGACGCCCAGAGCGTGGCGGACCTGTTGTGCAAACACGGTTACCCCGCTCGCGATTGCAAGGCACTGGGTGGACTGGCTGCTGCGCTTCGCAGTGGGCTTGCTGGCGTGGTGCTGATCACTGAAGAGGCGTTGCGGGAGGATGCGGCGGAGCTCAGTGAGGTCTTGAGTCGGCAGCCCGAGTGGTCGGATATTCCTTTCATTTTCCTCACCACCCGAAAAACCGGTCGCGAAGGCTCGCTCAGCGCGCAGCGTGTCCGGTTGCAGGAACTGACCAGTAACGCCATCGTCCTCGAGCGTCCTCTGGCGCTCGACTCGCTGCTCAGTGCGACGGCCTCGGCCATCCGCGCCAGGCGACGACAGTTCGATATGCGCGATCGCATGATGGAGCTGGCCGCTCAGGCGCAACAGCTGGCGATCCGCAACGATGCGCTGGCCAGGAGCGAATCGGCGCTGCGCGAAAGCAATCGTCGCTTCGAGGCGATCGCAAACTCGATCGATCAGATGATATGGACGACGTGGCCGGACGGCTACCACGACTATTATAACAATCGATGGTATGAGTTCACTGGCACGCCGCACGGCTCAACCGACGGTGAAGCATGGAACAAAATGTTTCATCCGGACGACCGGGGGCGAGCATGGACAGTGTGGCATCGCTCGTTGAACACCGGCGAGCCTTACCACATCGAGTATCGGCTCAGGCATCACAGCGGCGAATATCGCTGGGTTCTCGGCCGTGCGCAGGCGTTGCGAGATGAAAGCGGTGAGATCGTCCGTTGGTTTGGCACGTGCACGGACATTCACGATATCGTTGCGGCTCGCGAGCTGCTGGCCCGGTCCCGGGCCGAGCTGGAAACCATGGTCGAGGAGAGAACCGCGGCGCTCGAGGCCGAAATGGCGAGCCGCATGCGGGCGGAGGCCTCGCTGCGGCAGAGTCAGAAGATGGAAGCCGTCGGTCAATTGACCGGCGGCATCGCTCATGACTTCAACAATATGCTGACAGGCGTGATGGGGGCGCTCGACATCATCAAACGCCGGATTCTGACCCGGCGTCTGGAGGATGTGGATCGCTTCATGGACGCTGCGACAGCTTCGGCCCAGCGCGCGGCGGGTCTCACTGCACGGTTGCTGGCGTTTTCGCGGAGACAGTCGCTGGACGCGAGGCCCATAGACGTCAATCAGTTGACATTGTCTCTGAAGGAACTGCTCCATCGCAGCGTGCGCGAAGATATCTCGATCGACATTGCCGCCGCCGAGGAGTTGCCTCCGGCTGTCGCCGACGCAAATCAACTCGAGAATGCCATCATCAATCTCGTCATCAACGCGCGCGATGCCATGCCGCAGGGTGGCCGCCTTTCGATTCGGACCAGCGCTGTCGAACTGAATGCAGCCGATGCATCGGCGCAGCAGTTACAGCCCGGCCAGTACGTGGTCGTGGCCGTGTCGGATACGGGTGTCGGCATGTCGGCCGAAGTCCTCGAGAAGGCGTTCGAGCCGTTCTTCACCACCAAGCCGATCGGCCAGGGAACGGGCCTCGGATTGTCGATGATTTACGGCTTCGCGCGGCAATCGGGCGGCCAGGTTCACATCGTCAGTACGATCGGCGTGGGCACGACAGTATCGATCTGTCTGCCGGCGGCACAGCAGCGCCCGTCGCCGGAGCCATCGACCGAAAAACCGACCGCGCCGGAGGGGCGCGGTCAGAAAGTTCTGCTCGTGGAAGACGACGCATCGGTTCGAATGCTGGTGTGCGAAGTTTTGCAGGAGCTGGGCTATGTTGCGATCGAGGCCGAGGAAGCAAACATCGCGATCGGCATTCTGGCGTCGAATCGTGTCATCGACCTGATGATTTCCGATGTGGGGTTGCCTGGGATGGGCGGGCGGCAACTCGCCGACGTCGCACGTCGACACCGCCCCGGGCTGCCCATCCTGTTCATCACGGGCTACGCCGAGAATGCAGCGAGCCGTGCCGATTTTCTCGGTGCCAACATGGCGATGATCACCAAGCCTTTCGATCTCGATGCGCTCGCGAGCAAGATATCGAGGATGCTCGATCAATAATTCGCCATCGGCGCGTAGCCCTGCACGCCTTCGTAGGCATAGCCGTTGTTGATACCTTCGGCGTAATTGGTCGTGGTCAGATGATTGGAGATACTGTTCTTGTAAAACCGGTACAGGGGTTCGTAGCCGGGGCGGGCATAGGAAGAAACATATCCGTAGGTGCCTTCGAACAGCCGGCCTTCGCAATTGGGATCGGCGCTGACGAAGTGATCCACTGCCGCTGCGTTATAGCAGCGATACAGAGCCATCATGCCGCTGTCCTGCGGGCTCGCATGGACACGGAATGCCGTGCTCTCGAAAGCGTAGGACGAGCCGGGCTCGGAGAACGTCAACGTCAGGAAATGATCGTTGAGCCCATAGAATCGGAACACCGGAATCAGCGGCACGCCGGTGATCGCGCGCATCGCGTTCGTGACTTCCTCGACCGTGCCGAACGGCACTTTGAGCTGACGCTCATAAACCGTGCCGGCAGTGGTCGGGCTCTCGACATAGACGGCATTCCATTTGGTGAAGTTATCGGCGCCGTGTAGCTGGGATCTCTTGTAGGCGCCATAGCTGCCGGTCGGCGGCACTGGAGCATAGATGCCGATCGCATGATGACCAGGGAACGTGGCAGCGATGACGGGCAGGCCCTGGTACTGGCACTTCACTATGTCATAGCACGTCGTGGGCATGTCGAGGCGCGACAGGGTCGAGGTGCGCGGATCGAAGGTGAAGAAATCCACGAATTCCGGCTGGAGGTAGGCGGTCAAGGTCTCGAAAACGGCGTAGCCGTGGCTTTCGTTGAGGTGATATCTCACTCGATAGTCGAGCACGTTCGGCACGCCATTGGCGCCGAACTGCACGGACTTCTCGAACACCAGCCCGGAATGAACCGTGGTGTTCACGGCGCTGCTCGCGCCGCCGCCGCACACCCCCTGCTGGCCCGGAGCCAACCAGAACGCCATGTTGGTGAACGTGCTCAGCACGTTGCCGGCGTTCGACCACGACAGCAACTGGCTCGGCGTGTGCAGGTTGTTGCCCGCTTCATTCGGGTTGTAGCACTCCTTGTAGTAGTCGAATGCCACCGAGGACTGCATTTCCCTGCCAAGATCCTTGACGTTGATATATTCCTTGCCGCGGTAGGTGAAGGATCGTATCGCTCCACCATAGCCGTCGGACACAGTCAGGACGGCACTGCTGCCATTGGCCGTGCCGGCGATCGAGAGGTCGGTGGCTTCGCCGGTCGTGGCGAGCAGAGATGCGCTGATGCCGAGGACGAGCGCGATGGAATGAATGGGATGACGAATGCGAGGGACGTAGGAACACTTCACTGTCTGCCTCCTGCTGACCTGTGGCTGCTTCTTGCTGCCCATGAAGCATAGCGCCGGACTTGGGCGCTTGTCATCAATCTCGATATGAGCTCTCGACGGCGTCGTGCTCAGGGCGGTGACGTGCTACCGCGAGCGAATGACGAAGTTGTCGCCCTCGGCCGCGAATTGGATATGGTCGTCCCTCGACAGAAATTTCAGTAGCGTTTGCGGATTGTCCGCGTCGAACACGGCCGTGAAGCGGCGCTTGCGGACCTCGTCGCCTTCCACTCGGATTTGGGGTGAGCGGTTGTAGCGATTGAATTCGGCAGCGATCTCTTCCAGCGTCTGCCATTCGAACACCAGCCGCCGCTGGCGCCATGCCGTTGCGTGGTCGATGTTCACTGCCACCGGCTTCTTGGGCGCGCCGTCCTCGCCGAGGACGAGGCCCTGGCCCGCGGTCAGGCGCTCGAGGTCTCTTGCGGGCGGAGCGCCGGCGGATTCTTCGACGCCTTTGGAGACCTGTACGATGCCTTCGACGACGGCCACTTTGGTTTCGCTCGAGCGGCGATATACGTTGAACTGGGTGCCGATCGCCTGAATGGTGCTGTCTCCCGCCAGCACTCGAAACGGTCGCTGCACGTCATGTGCGACTTTGAAGAGCGCTTCGCCGTCGCGCAACCGCACGTAGCGCGCCGCCTCGGTGTAATGCACCTCGAGCCGACTGTCGGTATTGACGTAGATGATCGAGCCGTCCGCGAGCTGCACGATGCGTTGTTCGCCGACGTGCGTCTGCTGCACGTCCCAGGCCCCTGGTCCCAAGATCTCGTACCACATCGTGCTGCCCACGAGCACCAGCACCGCGGCTGCGATGGCGGCAAACCGTGCTTTGTAAACTCTCTTTGGGCGAGCAGCGACGAAGGCAGGCCGCGGAGGATCGAGCGAACGCGGGAATTCCGTCACCGTGTTCACGTCGTCCCAATTTCTTTGGGCCAATGCTTTCACGTCGGCGGGCTCCATGAGCTCCATCATCCGATCCACGGAGTTGGCGCGCAGGAACATCTCGACGTGCAGGGGAGATTCCTCCAACCACCTCGCGAAAGCCGCTCGCTCGCGCGGGCCACCATCCTCCAGCTCTATCAACCAGGCCGCGGCCTGTTCGGCGACTCTCAGCAGCTCTTCGTGACGGCCGCGCTCGGTCAACCGGAGGTTTTTGGGATCGGGCATGGCGCTACTCCTTTTCTCTGCGCGACACACTGATGCGCGCATTCGCCTCGCACAGATATTTCTTCACGGTATGCACCGAAATGCTCAACCGTTCCGCAATCTGGGCCCAGGACAGCTCGTCTATCTTTCTCATCAAAAAGACCTTGCGATGCATCTGCGGCAGCTCGCTCAACAGCTCCTCGATTTCCGCCAGCGCCATCCAGCGATCCGCGGCGCCATCCCGACCGATATCGGTGGGCGGCCGCACCCGATCCTTCGGCAGCGTCGAGTCGTATATCAACGGACTGTGCCTGGCCCGCATACGGAACTGCGCGAGCACCTGGCTCGCCACGAAGTACACGTAGGCGTGCGGATCCCGCACCAGCTCACCCTGACCCAGGCGCAGCAGCCTCAGATAGATTTCCTGAGCCACATCCTTGGCGTCCTGCTCGTTTCTGAGGCGCGACAGCAGGAAGAAGAACAAATCCGCGCCGTACAGCTTCTGCACCTCGGCGGCGAAGCTGGGAGGGTCAGGTCCCGGATTGGAGGGGGGTGACTTCATCGCGGTTTCAGGCCCATGCAACTAAGAGTGCCCGGAGCTGGCCAAAGGGGTACTGCCGGCGGCATTTTTTTTTCATAGTCCCGGCTACCCCTTTGCCGTCCGCCCGGCGCTCTTAGTTGCAGCGACCTCAGTCTGGGCACAGGCGCGAGTCGACAACAATTGGGGAGCTCGAATACGTATGCGCAAAACAATACTCACACCGGTGACGACGATGGCGACGATGCTCGTGTCCTCGGTTCTCACGACGGCGGCCTCTGCAAACGATACTAGCGCAGATCAATCCGGTATTCGTCTTTCTCAGGCACCTCAAGATGCGAACACGAACCGGCTACCCGCGGTCGACTTCGACATCGATGCGCCCACGCTCTCCCGCGCGCTCATCCAGCTCACCGAACAGAGCGGGCTGCAGCTGATCTATCCGGCCGGAGAGAAAGTCACCGAGCGGCCTGCAAAACCTCTCACGGGGCGGTACACCCCCGAGGTCGCTCTGAAGCGGCTGCTCGAAGGGAGCGACCTCGAATACGAGTTCATCGACGCCAAGACGATCTCCATCATCGACCCATCCGCAAGAGCGGCCGAGCTGAAAACCTCTTCGCGGGGTGCCGCGTCTGCGACTTCCCTCAGGCTGGCGCAAAACACCGGCCCAGCGGCTGAACACCACTCTGCGCAATCCTCCGGCACCCGGGATGAGTGGCAGCTCCAGGAAATCATCGTGACTGGAACTCACATCAAAGGCGAGGAGGTGAAGTCCGCGCCTCGCACCCAGTACTCGCGCGATGAAATCATGCGAACCGGCGCGGCGAACGTCGAAACGTTTCTCGGCACGTTGCCGCAGAATTTCGGCGGCGGCCGCAACGCCGTCGGCGGCCGTGCGTCCGTCAGTTTCAATAATGTGGCCAACAATTCCAACCTGACGACGGCCAACCTGCGCGGCCTGGCGGTGGGCAGCACGCTGTCCCTGGTGAATGGCCGACGCATGGCGCCAATGTCGGTGGGCGGAGACTTCGATGTGAGTCTGATTCCTCTGGGCGCCATCGAAAGAGTGGAAGTGGTGACCGACGGCGCTTCGGCGATTTACGGTTCCGACGCCATCGCGGGCGTCGTCAATTTCATCCTGCGCGATCGCTACGAGGGCGCCGAAACATCGGTGCAGTGGGGCAACGCGGCGCACAGCGACTACAGCCAGCTCAATGTCACTCAATTGCTGGGTCACGACTGGTCCTCGGGCGGGGCGCTGCTGACGTACGAGTATCGCGATCAGAACCCGCTGAAATATTCCGATCGCAGTTACTCCAGACAGACCGTTCCGGAGGCCACGCTGGCCGATCCGGAAACCCGTCACGCCGTGATGCTGTCGCTCAACCAGGAGATCAACGATCGTACCCGCGTACGTCTCGACACCTTCTATAACGAACGAGCGGGTGATACCACGCGGCCGTTCTTCGCCGATCTGTATCAAAGTTATCGGACGCGGTACCTGACGTTCGCGCCCTCGTTGTCGATGCAGCTGGGCGGCGACTGGAGCATGGAGCTGTCCGGTGTCTGGGGCCGCACCGACGAGCAGATCCGGGCCACCGCCTTCGGTCAACAGTACGAATTCGGCGATTGGAATCGCTTCACCGAGGCTGATGCCGTGGTCAGCGGCTCGTTGTTCGACACGCCGGCGGGCGCGATCCACGCGGCTGTCGGTGCGATGTGGCGCAATGAGCGTCAGTCGCCCACCGGGCCCGGCACCTATTCGCAGGCGGATCGCGATACCCGGGCGGCATTCATGGAAGCCCTGATTCCCCTGATTCCCGCTGGCGCCTCTTTCCTGGGATTCGAGTCCGGCCAGCTGTCGTTGGCCGCGCGCTACGAGGACTACGACGCGATCGGCTCGACCACCGATCCGCGGGTGGGCCTGGCGTTGACGCCGACTGAAGGGGTGAATCTGCGTGCCACCTGGGGCACGTCTTTCAAGGCGCCGGCACAGGGGCATGCCCACAATGCGCAGACGCTGCTGCTGTCCAACGACAACGTGCCGACGCTGGGGCCGCTCACACTGGTGCAACTGAACGGCACGGTGCGGGACCTGAAGCCCGAGCGCGGAGAATCCTGGACCGTGGGCATCGACTGGAATCCGCCCGCGGCTCGTGGCTTCAACACGAATGTCACCTATTACAACATCGTATTCGACGATCGGATCGCGAGCGTTGCCTTCGGTGCCGCCAGCTTCCTGTTGAATCCGGACATCTATGGACGGTTCGTGCAGCTCCAGCCGGGCGCCGACGCCGTGAATGCCTTGGTCGCCAGCTTCCCGCCCGCCTACGTGACCAACTTCGTGGGCCCCTCGTTCGACCCCGCCAGCGTGTACGCCATCATCGACGGCCGGACGCGCAACATCGCGGCCACCGAGACCAGCGGTATCGACTTCATGGCCAGCTACACGCGCCCGGTGGGGAAGGGCTCGATGACTTTCAGCTGTAACGTCAATCGCATCCTGAGTTTCGACAACCAGACCGCGCCGGGAGCGCCGATCTCGGACGACCTCGATGTGTTGTACCGGCCGCTCGATCTGCGTGCCCGCGTGGGTGTGTCGTGGAACCGGGGACCTCTGGGGGTGAGCGGATTCGTGAATTACGCGGACAGCTACACCAATGTCACGGCGATCCCGCATGAGACCGTGGATTCGTATCTCACCACCGATGTGACGCTGGCCTACGTCATCGGTCCCGAAGGCGAGCCGGCGGCAAGCGGACTCACTTTATTTTTCAGCGTCAGCAATCTTTTCGATGAAGCGCCCCCGCGGGTCTCCACGGCGGCCAACGACAACTTCTATGACGGCGCCAATGCCGATCCCTTCGGCCGTCGGCTGTCGCTGGGAATCACCCGGAAGTGGTGAGCCGGAAGTTGCTTGCCAACCGAGTCAGTCCTGCCCGTTCCGTTCGTCATCGACCGTCGGAGTTTCTTGTGAAAAGAATCGTTGCGCCCCTTGCTTGCATGGGCCTGCTTGCCGCGACCGTGGCTGTCGCACAGCCGGTGGCTTCGCCAGCGCCATTCACCGTGGACGCATTGTTCAAGCTCGAACGCGCGTCGGGCGTGGCCATATCGCCAGCGGGCGATCAGGTCGCGGTGGTGTCCGAACGCCAGAGCACCAAGGCGTACTGGGCCAAGGAAAGTACACTCTGGCTGGTCTCCACCAAGGGCGGCAAGCCGCGCCGCGCCGTGGAGGAACCGGGCGAGGTGTCGCAAACCCGGCCGCTGTGGTCCCCGAACGGGAAGATGCTGGCCTACAGCGCGCAGACAGAGAAAGAGACCAGACTGCGTATCATCGACTTCGGCGCCCGGCAGAAAGTCAGCACGCTGACCCCTTGCTCGCAAAATGAAAGCATCGGTACGTTGGCGTGGAGCCCGGATGCGCGGCAGATGGCGGTGGTGTGCGAAAGCCCGCTGTGGAGCGAACAGCCGGAAAAGCCGCCGACCATCATCGTGGCGTCGCAGTCCACGCTATATCGAAACGCGAGCAAACCGATATACGAGCGCCGCGTGGTGTTGTTCGACATCGCTTCGGCGCGTGGCAAGGAGATCGCCAAAGGCAGCACCTTCATGTCGGATGACGGCGCATTGACTTGGAAATCGCCGCGAACGCTGTGGATCATGGCGACCCGCGATGGGGATCTCGCCGGGTTGCGTTTTCTGTCGGGCCGGATCGCGCATCGTTACGACGTGGCGGCTGGCAGGATCGTAGCCACCTCGGCGGAGATGCCCGTGGCCCATATGCCAGTGCTGACGTCCGACGAGAGTAGTTTCGTCGCCCCCGTGGGCGGCAGCGTCGGCGGTATCGGCGACGTGAGCGATTGGCGTGCGACGTGGCGCCTCGTCCCGCTGACGATGCGACGCTTTGGCCTGGACGGCAAGCCGATGCCGCTAGCCCAGCAGACGACGCTGGAAATCTTTGTCGGCGACGAAATCAAACAAGCCGTGGCGCCGGCGCCCGACCAACGTGCCGGTGGCACTTACTATCTTCAATGGGTCGATCAGGCGTCCGGACGCATCAAGGCGCTGTCGCCGGCCACCGGCGAGTGGCGCGATCTGACGCCGGCCGGCATGCACGTGTCGAGGTTCAGCGTGTCCGCCGACGGGGCCAGAATGGCGCTGATCCAGGGCAATGTGAATCAGCCCAACGAGGCTTACTTTCTGGACCTGAAACAGCCGTCGGCCAGGCCGGTGCGTCTGACGCACTTCGAGGACGACACTCGCGCGAGCTATGCGGTGGCTTCGGTGGAGCAGCTGCAATTCCGCAGCAAGGACGACCGCTTCACCATTTCCGGCTGGCTGCTGAAGCCCGCCAACTATGAGAAGGGCAAGCGTTATCCACTGATTCTGGACGTGCATGGCGGTCCGGGCGCGGCATTCCTCAATAGTTTCGACACGGTGCATTTCGCGGGCGGGCACCAAGTGCCGCCGGAGCTCTTCGCCGCGCGCGGCTACATGGTGCTGATGGTCAATCCCCGCGGCGATCCGACCTATGGTCGCGCGCATCAAGAGGCTTTGCTGGAAGGCTTGCCACCGGCCACGCTCAACGATTTGTTTGCCGGCGTCGACGAGGCGATTCGCCTGGGCTACGCCGATCCCGACAAGCTGGGCATCGCCGGCGGGAGCTACGGCGGATGGGTGACGACATTTGCCGTGAGCGTGACCGATCGTTTCAAGGCAGCGTCCGCCAACGACGCGGTGATCGACTTCAATATCGGCGGCGCGGTGTCCTATCGCGGCGATCGCCTGACCAACTATTGGTTGTACGCCGGTCTGTTCCAAGGACATCTGTTCGACAAGGCCTTCCCCACTGTGAACCCGATGACAGTCAATACCCCAATTCAATTGCGCTTCGGTCTGAAGGAATTGGAGACGCCGATGCCGAGCCAGTTCGTGACCTCCGGGCTGCCGTACTTCGCGTACCTGCACGCTCATTGCAAGCCGGTGGAGATGATCCTTCATCCGGAAGACGGCCACGGCATCTTCGACTGGACCACGCTGCGCGACTACATTCAGCGCGATCTGGCCTGGTTCGACTATTTCATCAAGGGCGAAGGCGACAATCCGCTGCCGCAGCGCTCTTGCCCCAAGCTATGAAAGGGTCGACCGTCGGCGCTCAGGCATCGAGCTCGACCGTTTGCCGGTACTCCGGCACCAACGTCGACCACCTGAGCTGCCGCTCGATTCGTTGCCGAAGTGCGTCGCTCGCGCCGGGTTCGCCATGGGTGATGAACGTTCTGCGCGGTGGCTCGGGGAATCGTTTCAGCCATGCGACCATCTCATTTGCATCGGCGTGCGATGAGCTGGCCTGCAGCTGGCGCACCTCGGCGCGGACGGGAAAGTCTTCCCCATGGATGCGCAGAGTCGATGCCCCATTCACCAGCGATCCGCCGCGCGTGCCCGGCGCCTGAAAGCCCGTGAGCAGGATCAGATTGCGCTCGTTGCCGATGAAGGTTTTCAAGTGATGAACGACGCGGCCGCCCGTCGCCATGCCACTGGCGGAAACGATGATCATGGGGCCGCGTTGCCGATCGAGCGTCTTTGACTGTTCCGCCGTGTTGACGAATGTCGCTGCTCCACACATGAGGTCGCAATCGGACGCGTCGAGCCGGTGTTCGAGCATGAAACGGCGGTACAGGCCGCTCGCGTCAATGGCCATCGGGCTGTCGAGAAACACGGGAATATCGGGTATCTGGCCGGCGCGTTTCAGTCGAGCGATGTGCAGCAGCAGGCTTTGCGCGCGGCCGATCGCAAATGCGGGTACGACGATCACCGCGCCGCGGGCGATGGCAGGGTTGAGATATCGAGCCAGCTCCGCTTCCGGCTCGATCTGCGGATGCTCGCGGTCGCCATAGGTGGACTCGGTCACCAGATAGTCCGTGGCCGGCGGCGCCGCAGGCGCCATCAGAACAGGATCGTTCGGCCGTCCCAGATCGCCGGTGAAAGTTACCGAGGTGCCATCGCATTCGATGCGAACGAAACACGCGCCGAGCAAGTGGCCGGCCCGCCGCAATGTGAAAGCATTGCGGGCACCCAGTGCAACGCTGTCATCGATCCCTGCGACGCGAAATTGTTGCAAGCACGCGCTCGCATCGCTCCGGGTATAGAGGGGCAGGGCCGGTTGGTGTTTCGAGATTCCATGCCGGTTCGCAAACCGCGCGTCTTCCTCCTGCAGGTAGGCACTGTCGGGAAGCAGGATCTTGCAGAGCTCGAAGGTCGCTTCCGAGCAGTAGATCGAGCCGCGAAAGCCTTCGCGCGTCAGTACCGGCAGATATCCGCTGTGGTCGATGTGCGCGTGAGTGAGGATCACGGCGTCTATGGTGCGCGGATCGAAGGGCAGCGGTGCCCAATTACGCAGGCGCAGCTGCTTATAGCCTTGGAACAGACCGCAGTCGACCAGGATGCGTCGGCCGGCGCTCTCCAGCAGGTAACGCGAGCCCGTGACTGTCCCTGCCGCGCCGTAAAAACTCAAACGGGTTTTGTTGTCAGGCATGCGAATGAACGGAATTGTTTTGGACGCTCAGCGCCGATGCCGGTTCTCACGCGTTTGTTCCTTGCTGACGATGGCGGCGAGGGCGGCCGTTTGATCCGCAAGCACCCGGTACAGGTCGTCCAGCGTGACGATGCCCAGCACGGCGTCGTTGTCGTCCACGATCGGCAACCGGCGCACGCCATGGGTACGCATGCGTTCGATGGCGGTGGCAATGTCTTCCGATCCCGAGGCCACCACGATCGGCTTCGCCATGATCTGACCGACCTGCAGGCGATCGGGATCCTGACCTTTGGCGACCACCTCCATCACGATGTCGCGATCGGTGACGATGCCGACCGGCTCCCGGGTCCCGTCGCTATCGTCGGTGACGATGAGATCGCCGGTGTGATGCTGGCGCATGAGTCGCGCGGCCTCGGCAACGCTCGTTCCTTTCTTGCAGCAGGCGACGTCGAGGACACAGAGTTCTTTCAGTTGCATGGTCGATACCTCCGAGGATCAGGTTGCCAGAGCTCGCGCCAGCTCGAGTAGAGTGGGGTCCAGCGGCCGACTGTGACCGGCCACTTCCGATAGCGGTGTATGGATGATCTCACCGCGATGGATGCCGACCAGGCAGCCGGCTTGCCCTCGGCCGATGAGCTCGATGGCGGCGGCTCCGAAGCGGCTTGCAAGGATTCGATCGAAGGCGCCCGGGGTGCCGCCACGCTGCACATGGCCGAGCCGCGTCATGCGCAACTGAATGCCGATCTTCGCCGCGTGCAGGTCGAAATACCGGACCAGTGCGTCTGCGTCGTATTTCGCGCCTTCCGCGACCACCACGATTGCATGTTTCTTACCGCGCTCGCGTGACGTATGCAGTTGGTGAACGAGATCCTCGGGCGTCGTGTCCGCCTCAGGAATGATCACAGCTTCGGCGCCCCCGGCAATCGCGGCCGACACGGCGAGGTAGCCGCTGTGCCGTCCCATCACTTCGACGATGAATGCCCGTTCGTGAGAGGCGGCGGTGACTCGCAAGCAATCGATGGCTGCGAGCGCGGTGTCCAATGCGGTCGACGTGCCGATCGAAACATCCGTGCCGGGCAGGTCGTTGTCGATGGTCGAGGCAATGCCGATGACGCGGATGCCCCGATTTGCCAGTGCGAGACTGCCGGCTTGCGAGCCGTTGCCGCCGATGACGATCAGATTCGAGATGTCGTGATGATGCAGCTGCTGAACGGCGGCTTGCTGACCGGCATCGGTTTTGAATTCCTCGCAGCGACTGGTTTCCAGCGCAGTGCCGGCTTGATGAATGATGCCGCCCACTTCGCGTGGCCCGAGATGAATAAAATCTCCGGCGATCAGTCCGGAATAGCCACGCCGCACGCCCAGCATCTGCAGGCCGCGCAGCACGCCACAGCGCACGACGGCTCGTATCGCTGCATTCATTCCCGGCGCATCGCCGCCACTCGTCAGGACCGCAACACGCACCATGGCTCGGGCTCTGTTGATGAACGGTGCCTGGAGTATGAGCGTCGCCAGAGGTCGCGAAACCCGAGCGTTCCCGAGGGCAGCTACGCGGCGTTCCTTAGGGCCGCAGCGCCGTCCCCGCGAAAGTGCGTGTCCATTCCGGAGAAGTCCGAGTTCGCTCCGGCCGCGCTCGCGCCTAGATTCCATGGGACCAGGGGTCATTCGAGCCCATCGGAGTACGCGCCATGTACAGCAGAATCCTGGTCCCGGTCGACGGCAGCCTGATCGGCAATCCGGGAGCGAAACATGTCGATGCATGACGATCCGCCTTCGGTGTTGCTCACGGACTGGTATCAGCTCTCGATGCTCGATGCCTATTACCGGTTGGGAATGCAGCAGACGGCGGTGTTCGAGTTTTTCGTCAGGCGCCTGCCGGAGCGGCGCAGCTTTCTGGTCGCCGCCGGGCTCGAGCAAGTGCTCGACTATCTCGCAACCGTTCGATTCACGCCGGAGCAGATCGCGTGGCTGCAGTCGACCGGCCGTTTGAGCGCCGATACCTTGCAGCGACTGGCGTCGTTTCGCTTCACTGGCCGCGTGTTCGCGGTGCCCGAAGGGACGGTGTTCTTCGCAAGCGAGCCGATTCTGCGCGTCGAAGCGCCGTTGCCCGAGGCGCAACTGGTCGAGAGCCGCATCGTCAGCCTGCTGCACTATCAAACACTGGTGGCATCCAAGGCCGCCCGTTGTCGATTGGCCGCGCCGAAAGCGGAGCTGATCGATTTCGGGATGCGACGCGCGCATGGCGCGGAGGCAGCGGTGCTGGCAAGCCGGGCCAGCTACATCGCCGGGATGGATGCGACCGCCACCGTCGAAGCATCGTTTCGATATGGCATTCCCATGTCGGGAACCATGGCGCATTCCTTCGTGCAAGCGCATGAGTTCGAAGCCGACGCCTTCGAGAACTTTGCACGTTGCCATCCGGACAATGTCGTCCTGCTGATCGATACCTACGACGTGCTGCGAGGTGCCGAACGCGTGGTCGAGCTGTCGCATCGCCTGCATAGCGAGGGTTTGCGCATTCATGGGGTGCGAATCGATAGCGGCGATCTGGCCCAGTCGGCGTGCGCCGTACGCGCCGTGCTCGATCGGGGCAAGTGTCGGGACATTCGTATCTACGCCAGCGGCGGCCTGGATGAATATGCCATCGACGCGATGGTCGCAGCCAAGGCGCCGATCGATGGCTTCTGTCTGGGTACCAGGCTGGTGGTCTCGGAAGACGCCCCATCGCTGGATTGCGCATACAAGCTGCAACAGTATGCCGGCCGGCCTGTCAGGAAGCTGTCTCAGTGGAAGGAAACCTGGCCGGGGCCGCGCCAGATCTTTCGTCAGTACGATCAGAGTGGCTATCTCGGCATGGACGTGCTCGGTTGCGAGGATGAGGCCATCGACGGTGAGCCGCTGTTGCACGAAGTAATGATGAATGGCCGGCGCCTGTGCGCGTCGGCGCCGCTGGCAGAAGCTCGCGCGTATTGCGCAGAACAACTCGCGAGGCTGCCTCTGGCGTATCGCACGTTGGAGCACGTGCTACAGGCGCCGATGAAGGTCTCGCAACTTCAGCATCGACTCGCGCAAGAAGTGGCGCAGATTCCGCATTGATCCGCGCCACTCGAGTCCGGGCTAGGGCGTGATGGCGACTTTCAGCACACCGTCGCGTTGGTTCGCGAACAGTTCGTAGGCCTGCTCGATCTGGTCGAGCTTGAAGCGGTGGGTGACGAGCGGCTTCAGATCGGCGCGGCCCGACGCAATGACTTGCATCAAGCGCCGCATCCGTTCCTTGCCGCCCGGGCACAGCGTGCTGACGATGGTGTGATCGCCCAGGCCCGCGGCGAATGCGCCCAGCGGAATCGTGAGATCCTTGGAGTAAACGCCCAGGCTCGAGAGCGTGCCGCCGGGTCTGAGCACTCGTAGCGCGGCTTCGAACGTCGGCTGCGTGCCGAGCGCTTCAATCGCGACATCCACGCCGCGGCCACCAGTGAGTTTCATGATGGCCTCGACGGGATCTTCCTTCCGGAAATCCACGATGTGGTCGACGCCGAGCCGCTGAGCAACTTGCGCCCGCGCCGCGACTGTTTCGACGCCGATGATGGTGGTTGCACCCATCAGTCGGGCACCGACGCTTGCGCACAGGCCGATCGGGCCTTGGGCGAACACTGCCACCGTGTCGCCGATCTGGATGCGACCGCGCTGAGCGCCGCCGAAGCCGGTGGACATGATGTCGGGACACATCAGGACCTGCTCGTCGCTGAGCTCATCGGGCACCGGTGCGAGATTGGCCATCGCATCGGGGACTCGTACGTACTCCGCCTGGCAGCCATCGATCGTGTTGCCGAATTTCCAGCCACCGATGGGTTTCCAGCCGTGCGCCGTGCCGGCGCCGTCCTGCGCGCCATCGCCGGCGAGGCACGCGTGACTGTGGCCGCTGGGTGTAATGGCACCCGCGATGACGCGTTGTCCTTCGCGATAGCCTTGCACGGCGGAGCCGAGTCTCTCGATCACGCCGACCGGTTCATGGCCGACGATCAGACCCGGCTTGACCGGATATTCACCTTTCATGATGTGCACGTCGGTGCCGCAGATCGTCGTCGTCGTCACCCGGATCAGGGCATCCAACGGCCCGATCTCGGGGATGGGACGTTGCTCCAGCGCGATCCGACCGGGCTCGACGAACACAGCGGCTTTCATGAATCGGGACATGACGCGGATCCTCGCGTGGCGATGGGGGGAGTTGCAGACCCCATTGTGTTCGCGTCAGCACGCCTGCCCACACGAACATCCCGCGAGTGCATGCTGGAAATCCCGGAGAGTGCCTCGTTGCGGCCTCGATCCCCGTGGAGAGGAAATCACCGGCGCCATAGATGGCAGTCCGATGTCGCTCTCATCGTTCGCAGAATTCGCGGTGGAGCAGGTTGATGATGTCGGTCGTGACGCCCGGCGGCAGCGAGTAGCGGATGACCTGAGCCTCCCGCGTCGTCGCCACGATGCTTGCCTCGCGCAGCACGGCCAGATGTTGCGATAGTGCGGATTGACTGAGATCGAGGCGCTCATTCAACTCTCCCACCGAGAGCGGCCCTTCGACCAGGTTGCAAAGAATCATCAGCCGCTGTTCGTTCGCCAGCGCTTTGAGCAGTCCAGCCGCGGCTGCGGCAGCCTTCACCGGTTTTTGTCCGCTGGCGCAGGTACCGCGGCGCCGATCAATTTCAACGGGCTGGTGCGCCAGTACTATCTGCGCGAAAGCCCGGAGCTGGGCGACCTGCAGGTGAATCTGGTCGACAAGCATCTCAGATCGCGCCAGAGCCACGAGATCGCACTGTCGGTGCGTGCCGATCTCGCGGCGATCGGCGAGCGCTTCGGCGCTTCCGTACAGGTCGTGGAAGTGCCGCCAGGACCGCCGGTTCAGGCGCCGCTCGTTGCCGAGATCTATGGGCCCCGATACGACGAGCATCCTGGTATCGACAGCACTCACGCTGGTGGTCATTCCGGTTCTGTACTACGCGTATCTGCGACGCCGGTCGGCGCGCAGCGTGGTCGAGGAGCGCCAGCAATGAGAAGACCGGAAGCTGTCTGCGCGACGATTACAGCCAACGAGCGGGCGGTGGGCAAGCTCTGAAGAGGCGCGTTCGATTGATTTCCCGTAGGGGCGCGTCTAACGCGGATGCAGTCTTGCCGCGAGCGACCCATGAGCCGATTCGGTGCCGATGCGATCTACGCGAATACTTGCCGATTCATAGTGTTGGCCGCGCTGGCCTGGCTGCCGTCGCTGGCCATGGCGGGCGCTGAACCGCTCGATCTGGCTCGATTCCGGGGCAAGGTCGTGGTCATCGATTTCTGGGCGTCGTGGTGCGCGCCATGCCGGCAATCCTTCCCATGGCTGAACGAGATGCAGGCCAGGTATCGCGATCGCGGTCTGGTGGTCATCGGCGTCAACGTCGATCGGGAGCGCGCCGAGGCGGATCGCTTTCTCCAGCAGACCCCGGCCGATTTCCAGATCGTGTACGACCCCGACGGCGTGCTCGCCTCGCGTTACCAGGTCCCTGGCATGCCCAGCTCATACGTCATCGGGCGGGATGGCCAGCAGGTCGAGGTCCACATCGGCTTTCGCAAAGACATGCGCGAGCGGCGCGAGGCGGAGCTGGAGCGTCTGCTCTCAAGCGGCGGCGCGTCTCGAGTCCAGCCTCAATGAATCCATGAACGGGAGAACCGGAATGAAGCTACTTGGTTTGTTCATCGCCGCTCTGGCTCTGCAAGGGTGCGCGAGCGTTGGCGTCGAGCCCTGGCAGCGCGACGTGCTGGCGCGACCGGAGATGTCGCTGGATGCAAGTCCCGTCGATGCCGCCATCGACGACCACATCTATTTCAGCAAAGAAGCCTCCAGCGGCGGACGCGGCTTTGGTGGCGGCGGCTGCGGCTGCAATTGACGAGCACAGAAGGGAACACGCATGAGCGATGACAGGAATCTGACCGCCAGGCTCGCGGCCGCCACCTGCGCCTTGTTGGGCACCGGCGCGGCGCCGGTCATGGCGGACGAGGCCGGACGCTGGTCGTTCGACACCGCGCTGCTGTACTACGGCGAGAATGACGATCGAGTGCAGGACGTCAGTGCGACGATCGGTGCGAAGCGGGCCTTCGACGACGAGCGGTTGCTGAATTTCACGTTGAGCGCGGACACGCTGACAGGTGCGTCGGCCAGCGGCGCGATCGCCACCGATACGCCGCAGACTTTTACCAGCCCGTCGGGCAAAGCCGTCTACTCGACGCCCGCCGGCAAGACGCCCCTCGACGACACCTTCCACGACACGCGATTCGCGCTCAATGCCAGCTGGACGCAGCCGCTTGCGCGGCTGTACACGTTGTCGGCCGGCCTTGGGTTCTCCACCGAGTACGACTACACGCACCTCGGCGCGAATGTTTCGCTGGCGCGCGATTTCAACAAGCGCAACACGACGATCAGCGCCGGCCTGGCGTATTCCCAGGACGACATCGATCCGGTCGGTGGCGCGCCCGTGCCGTTGTCACAGATGCGGGACGTGGGCGACCTGAGCAACAAACGTAACAGCGACAGCAAGGACGTCGTCGATGTGCTGTTCGGGGTGACGCAGGTTCTGTCGCGCACTACCGTGCTGCGCGTGAACTATTCGTATAGCCAGTCGAGTGGCTATTTGAACGATCCCTACAAGATTCTAAGTGTGGTCGACGGTACTACGGGCGACACGATCCTGCGCGCTCCGGCGCCGGGCGTGGCGGGGCCGACCGGCGTCTATCTGTACGAAAGCCGGCCCGATTCGCGCTCCAAGCAGAGTCTGTACGCTGAGATGAAACACGCTTTCGGCGCGCCGGTGCTGTATGGCTCGTATCGATTCATGACGGACGACTGGGGCATCGATTCGCATACCGGTGAAGTGCGTCTGCGCTGGCCCTTGGGCAGCGCGAGCTATGTCGAGCCGGTGCTCCGCTACTACATGCAATCACAGGCGGATTTCTATCGCCCGAGTCTGGTCCAGGGCGCGGCATTGCCAGCATATGCGTCCGCGGACTTTCGATTGGGTGAATTCGATGCCGTGACCGTCGGAGCGAAGTTCGGTCATCAGACCTCAGCCGGTAACGAGTGGAGCGCGCGCCTGGAGTACTACCAGCAGAACGGCACGATCTCGCACGAGCAACTGATCGGCAATCAGTTCGGTCGCGAACAGTATCCGGACCTGAAGGCAGTCATCGCTCAGTTCGGCTACCGCTTCGGGCTGTGACATTCGGGCCGCTTCGCCATGCAGGGCACGACTTCGTCACCTTCGTCCATCACGCTGAGCCGCGACGAGGAGCAGTGGATCGGGCGGTTCACGGCGATGGCGTGCCCCTGCGAAGTGCTGATCGAACGGGCCCCGGAGGCAGTCGCGCGACGGATCGTCGAAGCCGCCGCCGCCTGCGCCTGGCGCATCGAGCTCAAGTTCAGCCGCTACCGCTCGGACGGCGTCGTGCACACGATCAACTCGAGCGCGGGACGCGCGGTCGTGCTCGACGAAGAGTCCGCCGCCCTGATCGATTTCGCCGAGACCTTGACCAGGATGTCGGAAGGCCGTTTCGATATCACCTCGGGCGTGCTGCGCGCCGTCTGGACGTTCGACGGCGGCAGTGTCGTTCCCTCGCAGGAGGAAATCGACGCTGTGATGACGTGCGTCGGATGGCAGCACGTTCAGTGGCGCAAACCGGTCCTGCAGTTGCGGCCGGGCATGCAGATCGACCTGGGCGGCATCGGCAAGGAATATGCGGTGGATCTGGCGGCGGCCCAGATCGAACAGATCGCACCGGGCTCCAGCTGCCTGATCAATTTCGGCGGCGATGTGGCGGTACGAAACCCGCGTCAGGATGGACAGCCCTGGCGAGTCGGCATCGAGGCGGCGGGACAGGCGGGAAAGGCGGTGCGACTCGTGCACCTGACCCGTGGCGGGCTCGCGACGAGCGGCGACTCACGCCGCTTCGTGTTGCATCGGGGTCGTCGCTATTCGCACATCATCGACGCGCGCACCGGCTGGCCCGTGACAGACGCCCCTCATTCAATCACGGTCGCTGCCGACACGTGCACGCAAGCTGGCACATTGACGACACTCGCGATGCTGCGTGGGAACGAGTGCGAGGAGTTTTTGCGGGCGAGCGGCGCGAAGTACTGGATTCAGCCGCTTTGATGGCGTGAAAAAAACAGCGGCCGTCGCAAGCCCGAGCCACGGGTGACGGCACGTACCGCTTACGGCCTTCCCCGCATGGTTGCGCAGGGGCGCGCAGATCGACACTCCTCGAAGTAGCCAAGAGCCCGCTGGCTCGTGGAGGATGTCATGAAAGTCGGTGAAGTTTGTCGACGTGGCGCCGTCTCCATTGCCAATACCGAAAGCATCTCATCCGCGGCACGATTGATGCGAGAGCATCATGTGGGATTTCTGATCGTGCATCGGCTTGGCGACGACACGCGTCGGCCCATAGGTGTCCTGACCGATCGCGATCTGGTTGTCGAAGTCATGGCGCAGCGGGTCGATCCAGACACGGTCACGGTCGATGACGTGATGAGCCGCGATCTGGTCGTCGCGAATGAGACTGAAGACCTGAGCGATGTGTTGCAAGCCATGCAGTTGGCAGGAGTCCGCCGCGTTCCCGTGGTGGATCTCCGCGGCGGGCTGGCGGGTGTCGTTGCGATGGATGACGCCTTCGATGTCATCACGACGTTCATGTGCGACATTACTGGCGCGGTCAAGCACGAGCAGCGTCAGGAACGACGCCAGCGAGCGGGTTGAGGTGAATATTCCGATCGCGGTTTCCGCGCGGCATGCGCATCTGAGTGCAGCGACGTTGCGTGCGCTGTTCGGCGATGGATTCGAACTGCACGTGCGTCACTGGCTGTCGCAGACCGGGCAGTTCTCAGCACAGGAAACAGTGAGTCTGGTTGGCCCGCGCGGGCGGATCGATCATGTGCGTCTGATGGGGCCGCCGCGAAATCGGGATCAGATCGAACTGTCGCGAAGTGACGAATGCACCCTGGGTATCGCCGCGCCGTTGCGTATCTCGGGAGACGTGGCGAACACGCCCGGGCTGCAAGTGATCGGTCCGGCGGGTTCGATCACGTTGCCGGGCGGCGTCATTACAGCGCGCCGTCACATTCATATGAACCCGGAGGAAGCCCGGCAGCTCGGCGTCCGCAACAGCCAGGTAGTGAGCGTGAAGATCGACAGCGAGGGACGCGATCTGATCTTCGGCGATGTCACGGTGCGTGTCGCGCCGGACTTCCGGCTCGAGCTGCATCTGGACACCGATGAGGCGAACGCAGCTGGCGTGGTCAACGGCAGCCATGCGCAGATCGTCGGGTAACTTGCGCGTGACAGGAGCAACCATGAGCAAACGAGCGTGGAAGACGCTGATGGTGGTCATCGCCGATCCCTTCGCGGAGGATCAGCCCGCATTGACCAAGGCCGTGGCCTTGTCACTTCGCACCGGTGCTCGGCTGGTGCTGTTCAATTCCTTCATGCTGCCACAGCCGGTCAACGATGTTCCCATGGGATCGCGATCGCAGATCATTGCCTCGGCGCTTCGGCAGCGGCGTGAGCGCATGGAAGCATTGGTCGACCTGACTCGGGCCCGCGACTCGAAATGCATCGCGACCTGGGACTATCCGGCGCATGAAGCCATCGTTCGTCAGGTTTTGAAAACCAGGCCCGACCTGTTGCTCACGGCGAGCCACAGGCACGGGCGGCTGGCCCGGTGGTTGCTGGCCAACACCGATTGGGAATTGATCCGTCAGTGCCCCTGTCCGGTGTGGTTCGTGCGATCGCCGGAGGTTGCTCCGCGGCCGACCATTCTCGTCGCGGTCGATCCCTTTCACGCGCACGACAAGCCGGCGGCACTCGATGAACGTCTGGTGCATACGGCCAGTGTCGTTGCCGGGCAGTTCGGCGGGCAGCTGAGTCTGGTTCATGCATGCCACGTCCCGGATTCCAGCCGGTCGGTTCGCTCACTGATCGTCGAACGGACCCGACAGGCGGTGCAGGATCTGGCGACCCGGCATGGCGTGGACGCCGACGCGTGCGAAGTGAAAGCCGGTGCGCCCGAAGACATCATTCCTGCGATCGAGCGCCGCGCCGGCGCAGATCTGTTGGTCATGGGGGCTGTATCTCGAAGCGTCGATACGCATCCCGTCGTCGGCAACACAGCGGAGCGCGTCATCGATCGGGTTGCTTGCGATCTGCTGGTGATCAAGCCAGGCAGTTTCAAGGTACCGAAGCTCGCGCCGAGCCCGCGGCTCGCGACTGGGCGGGGCGAGCTGTCCGCCAACAGGGGCAGGCGGGCGCCGGCGCACCACGCGGGGTGACAGGAGCGTCCGGGGGCGCAGAGATCCCGTAGCGCTTACGGCGTTCCCCGAATGGCGAGCGCGACGTGCCGCGCCAATTATTTCAGGCGCAGACCAGTGAACCTTACTTCATCGGAGATGCGACATGAACATTACCCGTTGGGAACCCTTCCGCGAAGTCGAAGATATGTTCCGGCAATATTCGCCGTTCTTCTCGCGCGCGATGCGCCGCTTCGAGGGGGATGAAAGCACGTGGCGCCCGGTCGCCGATATCAGCGAGACCGACGCCGAGTACGTCATCAAAGCCGAGCTGCCGGAAGTGAAGAAAGAGGACGTCAAAGTCACGTTCGAGCAGGGGCTGCTCACCATTTCCGGCGAGCGCCGCCAGGAAATGAAACAGAAGGGCGAGAACGAGATCCGTGTCGAGAGTTTCTACGGCACGTTCTCCCGCAGCTTCTCGCTGCCGGACAACATCGATGCCAAGAACATTCGCGCCGAGTCCAAGGACGGGGTGCTGAGGGTTCGGATCCCGAAGACGGCGCCGACCCAGCCGGAGCAGTCGATTGCCGTCGAGGTGAAATAAGCGACAGCAGGTGACGTCATGAGCTCGCAACCTAAACGCCTTCATCTCCCCAAGCCCGGAACGTCCGCGCCGAAAATCACGCCGCGACGTAAGCCTCGGGTCGATCACGCGGAAATCGTCCGCATGGCTGCGAGTGAAGCGGCCAGTCGCGCCGTTGAACGGCATCAAATGATCGCGACTGCTGCTTACTTCCGTGCGCAGGAGCGCGGCTTCGAGCCGGGTCATGAGTTGGAAGATTGGCTCGCGGCCGAAACGGAAGTGGTGCATGACCTGCAGGTCAGCGCCGCGATATCGGAAGCATAGCCTTCGCGCTTGCCTGAAGAGGAACGACCATGAATCCGATTCGAAACATCCTGGTCATCGTCGATCCGACCGCGAAACAGCAGCCGGCTGTTGCCAAAGGGGCTCTGCTCGCGGAAAAATTCGAGGCAAGGCTGGACTTGTTTATTTGCGATACGAAGGTCGCGCGAGAGCTGCGCTATGCGGAGCACATGCGGGAGTCGCCGCGAACGCCGTTTCAAGTCGACTTGCGGGAACAGCTCGAGTCGCTTGCGGCACCATTGCGAGATCGCGGCATCGATGTGACGACGGAGGTCGTCGCTGCCGATCCGCTGCACGTCGCGTTGCTCGAACGGGTCAAGCATACGTGCGCCGGGCTCGTGATCAAGGACACGCATCATCACACGGTTGCGCAGCGGACGTTCTTGACGAACACCGACTGGGAGCTGATTCGCGGCTGTCCGGTGCCACTGCTGCTGGTGAAGCCCACGCCGTGGTCGTCGAAGTATCGCATCGGTGCAGCGCTCGATCCCGGCCACCTGGATGACAAGCCGAGGTTGCTGGATCGTTCCATCCTGGAAGAAGCATCCCGCTTTGCGCAGGCGCTCGGCGGTGAGCTGCACGCCATCCATACCTACATTCCAGCTGCGATGATCGCGGCGGCGGCGGTCACCGTGCCGCCGCTGTTGATCGATATTCCCGCCGAGGCGCTGGAAGAGGAGCGCAAGCTGAAACTCAAGGAGCTCATCGCGCTGACCTCCGACTTGCGACTGCCGGGCGACAACATTCATCTGGAAACGGGGGGCGTCGACGAAGTGCTGTGCCGTCTCACGCGTGCCTACGGAATCGACATCATGGCGATGGGGGCCATCTCCCGCCGTCGTTTGAAACGCCTGATCGTCGGGAGTACAGCCGAGGCGGTGCTCGAGCAGTTGCCGTGCGACATGCTGGTCGTCAAGACGCCGGACTTCGCGGAGCTGGTCGTTTTATAACGTATGTTGGCCCATCCTCACGATGAGGGTCTCAAGCGGTTGATCGAGACCATTCACTGGCGTTGAGGCCGCGCATGGACGTGACAGGCGAGCGTAGCGGTTCGGTGAGCACATCGCGGAAGTTGCAAGCGCTGTGCTCGGTCGCGTCCTATCCAGCACCCGCGGCAGCGGTGGAGTTGATCGAAACGCATTTCGCCTGGGTGTTTCTGGTTGGCCAGTACGCGTACAAGATGAAGAAGCCGGCGGCGTACCCGCTGTTGGACCTGCGCTCGCTGGCGGATCGTCATCGCAACTGTCTGCAGGAAGTGCGTCTGAACCGGCGGCTCGCGCCCGATGTCTATCTGGACGCCGTGCCGCTGGTGCTCGATGAGCGAGGGCAGCTCAAGGTCTACGGCGAGGGCGACATCGTCGACTGGCTGGTCTGGATGAAGCGATTGCCTTCACGCCATATGCTGGAGCGCGCGATCGCCGACAAGGCGGTTGCGCCGGGCGCGCTGGCGGAGGTCGGAGCGCTGCTTGCCCGTTTCTACGAGCGGCAGCCCCGATATTTCCTGCCCGCGGACTATTATCTGGGCCGACTGGTCGAGCGGACGGCGATGGATGGCAAAGCATTGCGCGCGCCGGAGTTGCAGCTGGATCTGGCGGTGGTGAATGCGGCGGTCGCGGCTGTCGAGGAGGCGCTGGACTCGTTGCGGCCCGAGCTGGCAAAGCGCGCGATGGCCGGCAGAATCGTGGAATGTCACGGCGACCTGCGGCCGGAGCACATTTGTCTCGCGCCCGTTTGTATCATCGATTCGCTGGAATTCTCTCGCGAGCTGCGCGTGCTGGATCCGGCCGAGGAGCTCGCCTTTCTGCGGCTGGAATGCGAGTTGGCCGGTGCGACCGAAGTCGCCGGGCAGATCATCGCAGCCTGTCAAAGCCAGGCCGGCGATGCATGCTCGCGGCGCTTGCTGGATTTCTATCAGAGCTGTCGGGCGTTGGTGCGTGCGAAGATCCTGGCGTGGCACATTCTGGATCCAACGGTCGCCTCGCTCGCTCCCTGGGCCGACAAGGCACATGTCTACCTTGCGCTGGCCGAGCGGCATGCGAGGAGCGTCGCGAGCTAAGGTAAGCGCTCAGCAGGCCGGAGAGCGTCCGGCGTATGCAGCAGCTCGTCCATCAACGTGAGCAACTCCTCCGCGTCGATGGGTTTGCTGGCGAGCCGCAGCTGCCGGTCACCGGGCAGCTTGCGCATGGCGCTGGAGGTGTCGCCGGTCACCAGGATGGCCGGAATATTCCTGGCGAGCTGCTGGCGAACCCCGGAAATGACATTCAGCCCGGTCTGGTCTTCCTGCAGATGATAGTCGCTGATCAGCAAGTCGATGTCGGGATGTTCGCAACCTCGTTGCAGGGCTTCCTCCCGGTTACTGGCGGAAATGACCTGATACCCCTCCAGCTCCAGCAGCAGCCGGGTGGCCAGCAGCACGCTCGGCTCGTCCTCGGTGACCAGTATCTTGCCGCTCTGGGCGGGGCGCGCGAGGTGATTGCCAGAGGCGGATGCGTCCATGGGCCAGTCCGACTTCGATGTTTCGGCACGCGGCAACTCCAATGTGAATGCCGAGCCTTTGCCCGGCTCGGATTGGACGTGGATCCGCAGGCCGAGGAGCTTCGCGATTCGCTGCACGATCGCGAGCCCGAGCCCGTAGCCTTCGCGCGTCGTGTTCCTCGCCACGCCGACTTGGAAAAACTCATCGAAGATGTAAGCCAGTTGATCCGTGGGGATGCCCACGCCGGTGTCGCAGATCTCGATCCGCACGCCGCTCGCAATCGGCGTGGCTCGCAGAGTGACAGCTCCAGCACGCGTGTACTTGATGGCATTGGAGATCAGGTTGCGCAACAACTGTTCGAGCAGGGACTGATCGGTGTGGGTACACAGCTGCGTCGGCTCGACGACCAATGTCAGACCTTTGGAGCGCGCCGCCGGCGAGAATTCGGCGCTGAGCAGCTCGAACAACTGATGAATGGGAAAATCCGTGGGCTGCGGGCTGATCGCACCCGACTCCAGCTTGCTGATGTCGAGCAGCGCGCTCAGCAAGCGCTTCATCGAGTCGATCGCGTGTCCCTGCTGGGCCAGCACTTCGCGACCGTTGGGATGCATGTCCACGCGGCACAGTGTCCCGTGCAGCATCGCGAGCGCTTGCAACGGCTGGCGCAAATCGTGACTGGCCGTTGCTAGAAAACGACTCTTGCTCAGGTTGGCGCGATCGGCTTCTTCGCGAGCCTGGTCGGCGGCCTCGCGGGCGTTGATCAACTCCTGCTCCACGCGCTTGCGGTCGGAGACATCGCGGATTGCCGCCGCGGCCAGGCCGTCGCGCAGCGGGCTGAGGCTGATTTCCACGGGGAATTCGCTGCCATCGGCGCGACGGCCCAGCAGGTCGAGCCCCGCGCCCATGGGGCGCGTACGTGGATCCTCCGCGAAGTTGCGACGGTGATGAGCATGCTTTGGCCGCAGACGTTCCGGCAGCAGCATGTCGACACTGCGATCGACGATTTCGTCCCGCTCATAGCCGAAGACGTGAGTGACGCGCTGATTGGCGTACAGGATCCGTCCGGAGGCGTCTACGATGAGCATGGCGTCCGGAGCAAACTCGACCAAATCCGCGAGCAATTGCTGGTGAATCGTCATCCGCCCGTCCTCCGACGTCTGGCGACCGGAACAACCACGGGCGGCGGGGGTCGGTCCGCGAGCGCCGTTGCAAATAGTACATCCTCAGTCCGATGTATCAAGTGGCGCCATCGACGTTAGTCGTTTTGTAATGAAGCGGGCCATCCGTGGGGCGGGAACGTTTTGGTCTGGCGAGGCTGGCGTGGTCTCTCGCATGAGGTTCTCGCTAGCGAAGTCGTCGGCCCACGGACAGGCCGAACATGTAGGGATCGAGCTGGAGCGAGCCGTGGGAGGCGCCGTCGATCTTCATGGCGGAGTCGATATCCATCCAGCGCGCGTCGATGTTCACGAACCATTTCGAGCCGAGGTCCATGTCCAGACCGATGGCGGCAGCCAGACCGGTCGAATCGTCGAGCCGCAGCGTCTGACCGCCGAGGGAGCCCTTCGTCTGCTCGCCGCCGAGATACGCGTAGGAGAGGCCGGCACCGACGTAGGCGCGAAAGATGCCGCTGGCGTCGGTGATGTGATACTGCAATGTCGCACTCGATGGAACCATCGAGAAGCGCGCGACTCGTGTTCCGTCGGCGTCGTGAAGGTCGAAGCCGGCGGGAAATGCCGAGAACAGCTCGACCGCCCAATGTTTGGTGAACAGATACGTCGCGCCGGCGGACAGCCCGGCTGCATTGTCGACCGTGAACTGCGAGTGGTTGTCGGGCTGCGGGTCGACCGGATGCACGCCGATCCGTGCGATCCAGTGACGAGGCACCTGCTCATCGGCCTGAGCGGACGCGGCCAGCGTGGCGGCGATCAAGCATCCCAACAGCGCGAATCGTGTGTTCATGGAACCTCCTGGAGCTCCGCGATGGTTCGGGCCAACAGCGGAGCTATGGAACAAATGCGCAGCCCCTTGCTCAGCCATGGCGTGAACTCGGGACGCAGCGAGACCGAGTCAGTCACCAGAATCTGGTCGGCAACGTGCGATTCGAACAATCGCAGGGCGGCCGGGATGAACGCGGCGTGGGCCGCTGCAACGAGCACCGACCGGGCGCCGGCACGTCGAGCCGCCTGGGCCGCTCGCAGAATGGTGGAGCCGCTCGCGATCAGGTCGTCATAGATGACCACCGCTCGTCCGTCGAGATCGCCGACCACCGTTTCACCCGACAGCACGCCCTTCGCACGTCGTTTCTCCATGAATGCGAGATCGATCTCGCGTGACAGCGTGCCAGCCAGACATTCCCCGAGCCGCTGCGCGCGTTTGACGCCGCCGATGTCGGGCGACATCACGATGACCGGCTGATCCCGGACTTCCCTGGCGATCTCGGGAGCAAATGAGTCGACGGCGTCGAGACGCACGGCAGGGTGGCGAAACGCGTTGTCGAACGCCGCCTCATTGTGAATTTCCAAGGTGACAGTCCGATCGATCCCCGCGGCTTCCATCATCGCGGCCACATAGCGTGTGGTCACGGGATCGCGCGGCTGCGTGCGCCGATCCTTGCGCGCATACGCAAGGTACGGAGTCACGGCGGTCACGCGTTCAGCGCCGGCGTCCTTCAGAGCACCGGCGAAGAACAATAGACGACACAGCTTGTCGTTCGCCGAGGCAGCGGCATCGCCGTGCAAGCTGTGCACGACGAAGACGTCCTCACTACGTACGTCGATCATCGATCGCATCTTGTGCTCGCCGCCGTCGAATTCGCGCTCCTCACTGGGGGACAAGCAGACGCCAAGTGCATCCGCGACGCGAGTGGCGAGCTCCAAAGATGCCTTGGGGGCGAACAGCAGCATGGAAGCACTCTGCGCCGACCCGGTCCTGGTAACCAGCGGCGAACCCACGCACCGACTCCGGTGTACTACGTAACGTCCCAGGGCCGTTCACGGCTGTCGACGGGCGCGGGAGCTGACAGTCTCGCGGTATCCACCACAGCGACCCCAGGGGGAACCCTCGATGTCATCACAGCGCTGGGAAACTCATTGGGATGCCGGGCACAACTGGGCATTGATTCTGGCGGGCGGCGAGGGCACGCGCTTGCAATCGCTGACCCGAATGGCATCGGGGATCGCGGTCCCCAAACAGTTCTGTTCGCTGGGCCACAGCGGCTCGTTGTTGCACGATGCCGTGACCCGTTCGAGTCTGGTGACGTCGCCTGAACAGACGGCGATCGTCGTGTCGGAGCATCACCGGCGCTGGTGGCAGCACCTCGATCTGAGAATTCCCGGGCGCAATTTGATCAGTCAACCCGGCAACCGCGGCACGGCGCAGGGAATTCTCTTGCCATTGTTACGGATCCTGCATCGGGATCCTGCCGCCAGCCTCCTGGTGTTACCTTCGGATCACTATGTGAGCAACGAGCTGGTGTTGGCCGCGAGCTTGCGCCAGGCGATGGGCGAAGTCACTCGCACCCCCGACAGCATATTGCTGCTGGGCATGACCGCTGAAGAGGCGGATCCGGAGCTCGGTTACATCGTTGCCGACTGGAACGGCGACGTGGGCGCAGTCCGCGACTTTGTCGAGAAGCCCGATGTCACAACCGCTCGTGCCCTGATTGCGCGAGGCGGTGTATGGAATTCATTCATCTTCGCGGCCAACGGCCAGGCCCTGTTGCGACGTTTCGAGCAGACCTGTCCGGATCTGGTCGGGGAGATGCGCCATATCGTGACCCGCGCGCCCGCATCGACACAGATGCAGCGACTCAGCGAGCTGTACGCGCGCTCACCGACGATCGATTTCTCACGGGATATCCTCCAACGCAGTCCCGATTCGCTACGCGTGCTCAAAGTGCCCGCCTGCGGGTGGAGCGACCTCGGCACGCCGCGTCGGGTGATTGAGACCGTGCGCAAGATCAAAGCGCAGGCAACCGAGTTCGCTTCACACGCCGATCCTTCGGCCTTCTTGAATCTCGCCGGCCGAATGCCAGCGATGTACGCCACCGGTTGAAGTCATGGCCGATGCGGCAGCCGGGACTGGATCGAGTCGCTGGCTGACCTGGGGCCTGGGGATCGCGCTGGTGGTTGGCGTGAGCGTGGCGGCGCTGCATTTCTCCGAGACCGAAGAGATCGCACGCATCGCTACGCAGGCGCGTCCATCCTGGTTGATCGTGGCGGTGCTGTTGCAGCTGGCGACCTACGTCGCGCAAGGGCAGATCTGGAGAGTCGTTGCCAGGCCGGCGGCATTTCCGCTGTCGGTGAGGACGGCCTTCAGGCTGAGCCTGGCCAAACTGTTCATCGACCAGGCGCTGCCGTCCGCCGGGATCAGCGGCACGGCGGCGGTGTCGAAATATTTCGAACAGCGAGGCATGGCGAGGCCGTCGGTCATGGCCATCGTCGTCATCAGCCTCGTATCGTACTTCGCAATGTATGCCGTCTTGTTGCTGACGGCACTCATGCTGCTGCCGATGCCGGTGGCTGTCCGGGGCGTCGTGACGGCCGCAGCCCTCGCGTTCCTTGCGGGCTGCGCGGCGATGGTGTTCGTGCTGTTCAAGTTTGCCGGCACGAGCGGACATTTCACGAACGCACTTTCACGCACGCGACTGTTGCGACCCATCGTTCAATCCCTCGCCGAGTCCGACCCGCAGCTGGCGCGCAATCGGCGGGTGTTGCTGGAGTCGGGCGCGTATCAAGCGGCGATCGTGTTGCTGGATGCGGCGACTGTCTGGGCGTTGATCGCCGCGCTGGGTCATACGTCGTCGGTCATCGCGGTGTTCGCGAGCTTCATGGTCTCGAACCTGTTTCGAACGCTCGGCGTCCTGCCCGGCGGTCTGGGCACATTCGAGACGAGTTCGGTGCTCACTTTGCAGCTCATCGGTGTGCCGTTGCCGGTGGCGCTCTCCGCGACGCTGCTGTTTCGCGGACTGAGCTTTTGGCTGCCCATGGTGCCAGGGATATATCTGGCACGACGGATGTTCGCTCCGGAAGCGCCTGCGTCTCGCATCGCGCTGCGCGAGTGCTGGAACCAGCCGGTGGATCAGGTCTGCAAGCAACTGGGTACCGGCGCATCAGGACTGTCGTCCGATGAAGCGGAGCGACGCCTTCGCCAATACGGCCGGAACGAGCTGCGCGCGTCACGAACGATGTCGCGGCTGGATATTCTGCTGAGACAGTTTGCCAGCCCTCTGCTGTTGCTGTTGTTATTCGCGGCGATCATCGCCGCCGCGACCGGTGAGCTGACGGATGCTCTGATCGTGAGCGTCATCCTCGGCGCCAGTGCGCTCATAGGCTACCGGCGTGAATATTCCGCCCACACCGCGGCGGCGGCGCTCAATGCGCGCATCAAGACGCGGACCAAAGCGCTTCGCGACGGGCAGGAACAGTGGTTGCCGATCGACGAAGTCGTACCTGGCGATGTGATGCTGCTTGCCGCCGGCAGCCTGGTACCGGCGGATGCGCAGGTCATCGAGGCCGCCGATTGTTTCGTCAGCGAATCGGCGCTGACCGGCGAGAGCTTTCCGGTGGAGAAGGGGCCGGGCGTGTTGCCGGCGGACACGCCTCTGAGCAAACGCTCGAACAGCGTGTATCTGGGCACGAATGTTCGCAGCGGCACCCTGCGTTGCGTGGTGGTGGCGACCGGCGGCGGCACTCAGTTCGGTGCCATCGCGAAACATCTCCAGCGGCGCGCGCCTCAGACCGAATTCGATCGCGGCGTGATGCGGTTTGGCTACTTGCTCACCGTCGCCATGCTGGTGATGGTGTTGGTGGTGTTCGTCGCGCATATGCTTGCCGGCCGACCGGTGGTGGAAACGTTGCTGTTCGCCGTTGCCCTGGCCGTGGGACTCAGCCCGGAGTTGCTACCGGCGATCCTGAGCGTGAATCTCGCCCGCGGCGCGCAGATGCTCGCGAGCCGGGGTGTGCTGGTGCGGCATCTCAATGCCATCGAGAATCTCGGCAGCATGGATGTGCTGTGTACGGACAAGACTGGCACTCTGACCGAGGGCGTCATCAGTCTCGAAGGCGGTTATGACGCGCACGGAGCGAAGGCTCAGGCCGTCATCGAGCTGGGTGCGATCAACGCGGCGCTGGAAACAGGTCTGGCCAGCCCGCTGGACGATGCCATCATGAACGCTTGCGGTCCGGATCTGGGAAAATTCAGCAAGCTTGCCGAGATTCCCTTCGACTTCGTGCGCCGTCGCGTCAGCGTGATCGTCGAGCGTGGCGGCGAGGTGCTGCTGGTTACCAAGGGCGCGTTCCATGAAGTCCTGGATGCTTGCGCCTGTCTCGCCGACGGCTCGGCGCTGGATCGGCAAGCGCGTGCCGCGTTGGAAGAACGCTATGGCGAGTGGGGAAGGGGCGGCATCAGAGTGCTCGCCGTCGCCACCAAGCGGCTCGAGCGGCGCGAGAAGTACGGTCGTGATTGCGAGCAGGAGCTGCGGTTCGCCGGCTTTCTCACTTTCCTCGATCGTCCCAAGGAAGGCGCCTCGCAAGCCATCGACGGTCTGCGCCGGCTCGGCATCACGATCAAGCTCATCACCGGCGATGCAAAATTGATCGCGGAGCATGTCGCCGGACTGGTCGGCTTGAGCACCGCGCACGTGTTGACAGGGAGTCAGATCGAACAGCTCGACGATGCGGCGCTATGGCGCGAGGCGCCGCGCACCGATCTGTTCGTCGAGCTCGATCCGAATCAGAAGGAGCGGATCATACGCGCGCTCAAGCGAGCGGGGCGCGTCGTCGGCTTTTTGGGCGACGGCATCAACGACGCGCCGGCGATGCATGCCGCCGATACCAGTCTCTCGGTCGAGCAGGCCGTCGACGTGGCGCGCGAGGCCGCCGACTTCGTCTTGCTCGAACGCGATCTGGACGTGATCCGTCGCGGCGTGGAAGAGGGGCGCAGGACCTTCGCCAATACGCTCAAGTATGTGCTGACCACGACCAGCGCGAATCTGGGCAACATGGTCAGCATGGCGCTCGCCTCGCTGTTCCTGCCGTTCCTGCCGCTCACCGCGAGCCAGATTCTGCTCAACAATTTCCTGTCGGATATTCCCGCGGTGGGCATGGCCGGCGACAACGTCGACCGCGAGATGATCGAGCGGCCGAGACGCTGGGACATGCGGTTCATCGCCCGCTTCATGATCGAGTTCGGATTGCTGAGCTCGCTGTTCGATCTGCTGTGTTTCGGCGCGCTGCTGTGGATCTTCCACGCCTCGCCGGAGGTGTTCCAAACGGCGTGGTTCGTCGAGTCGCTGCTCACGGAGTTGGCGATTGCGCTGGTGGTCCGTACGCGCCGTCCGTTCTTCAAGAGCAGGCCGGGTACGGTGTTGCTGGTCTCCACGCTGATCCTGGCCGTGCTGACACCGATCATTCCCTATCTGCCTGCCGTCGGTGCGCTCGGCTTCGTGCCGATCCCGCTCACAGTGGTCGGCACACTGGTCATCATCACCCTCGCGTACGTCGCTGCCGCGGAACTCACCAAGTACTGGTTCTATAGAGGAGCATCTGGCAGTCGGTCAGTACCGACGCGCGCACCCGAAGGCGACTAGGCGGGTCTCCTTAATTCAATTCTCGAGGGCATTGCTAGGCTGTGGTTCGACCCCGGAGCGACGGCCAAGGAAGACCTCGCCGTTGCAGCGGATGCGCGTTGTTATTGGAGATGTTGGCAAGTTGGCGTGAACGACATGCGTGTGGGCTCCGCTTCATTGGCCGGTTTCGGCCGCAAAAACGCCGCCAGCGTCGTCGCCAGCGTCGTGTTGCTCGCGGTGGTTCTTTGGATGGCGCAGCTGAGCGTGCATGAGGTGCGCGCCACTTCGGATCTGTCCGATCACACTCAGGATGTGCGCCTGGCCCTGGCCGCGTTGAGCCAGTCGCTGCTCAAAATGGAAACGGGACAGCGGGGCTTTCTGCTGACCGGACAGGATGCCTATCTCGAACCCTACAACGCCGGCGCCGCGAGCCTGGACGGTCAGTTGCGGGAGCTGCAACAGCTGATCTCCGACAACGATCAACAAGCGCGGCGCCTCAGAGACCTGCAGCCGCTGGTCGCCGAACGACGCGCGCAACTCGATCGTGGCCTGGAACTGCGGCACGACGACGGCATCGATGCCGCCATCGGCTTCATTCAGCGTGGGCACGGTATCGCAACGATGAACGATGTATTCAGCACCCTTGCAACGCTGTCGGCGGAAGAGGAGCGATTGCTCATCGAGCGCAAGCAGCAGGAGCAGGCCAGCCTGCAGCGCAATTTCTATCTGATCGTGACCCTTTTCATCCTGGCCGTACTGCTGCTGTTGATGATGCTGTTCCGGGTTCAACGAGAGATGGCCGCTCGCGCCGAGGCGGTGCGCGAGCTCGACGAGGTGAACGCCACGCTCGCGGAGTCGACGGCCGGCAAGACCCGTTTTCTGTCCGCCGCCAGTCACGATCTGCGTCAGCCATTGCATTCGCTCTCCCTCTTGAACGCCGCATTGAGCGGCCAACTGCTCAGCGCGCCGGCGCAGGCAATCGTCGCCGCGCAGAAAGACTCAGTGGATGCCATGTCCTGTCTGGTCAACCGGCTCTTGAACATCAGCATGATCGAGTCGGGGGTCATTCAGACTCATGTGGAGGATGTGTCGCTGGAGGGCTTGTTGACATCGTTGCAAGTCGAGTTCTCACCGCAGGCTCGGGCCAGGCAGTTGCAGCTCGAGGTGCAGCCCTCCAGCGAAGCGGTGCGCACAGATCCGACGCTGCTTCGTGAGATCGTGCAGAACCTGGTCGCCAATGCGATACGGTACACGGCCCGGGGGCACGTCTGCGTGCGAGCGCGCCGTGACGGCGAGGTCGTCACGCTGGAGGTGTCGGACACCGGACGCGGCATTCCGGAGGATCAGCTCGAGCGCATCTTCGAGGAGTTCCATCAGATTCGCGTCGGCAACCAGGAGCCGCGCGAGGGCTTCGGTCTGGGCTTGTCGATCGTGAACCGATTGACCAGGCTGCTGGATATTCCCATCGGCGTCAGCTCGCGACTCGGCAAGGGGACGACCTTTACGCTGAAACTCGAGGCGGCGGTCGCGAGCCTGCAGACGGTCAAGCCGCCCGTGTGGAGCGCGCCGGGCATTGCTCGCGCCGGGCGCATCTTGCTGGTGGATGATGAGGTTGCCGTGCGTAACGCGACGGCGCTGTTTCTCACGATGGATGGACACGAAGTGAAGTCCGCCGGCTCGCCCGAGGAGGCGCTCAGCATCGTGCGCCAATGGGATCAATCCCCGGATGTGATCGTCAGCGATTTTCAGCTCAATGCGACGGTCAATGGCGCGGAGCTGATCGAAGAGCTGCGTGAACTGCGTCATCGCGAGATTCCCGCGATAGTGCTGAGCGGCGACACGATGAAGGTGACACCGCGATGCGCCTCGATTGCCGCCTGTCGCGTCTTTCACAAGCCAGTGGATGCGGAAGAACTGTCGACGCACATCCGGAAAGTGTTGGATGGTGCGGCGGCGTGAACACAGAAGGCCACACAACGGTAGTTGAATCATGCAAGCATTTCCTCATCTCTATTCGGTCGCGGCGGCTGCGAGTGCCGCAGGTAACGTGTCCGTGTCGGCCGCCGGTCTGGAGCAGTTGGCAGTGGCGCCTCCGGCGCAGTTCGATGGTCCAGGTGACCGGTGGTCGCCGGAGTCGCTGCTCGCGGCCGCGGTCGCCAGCTGTTTCATTCTGACGTTTCGTGCCATTGCGCGGGCGTCTCAGTTGCAGTGGTCGCAACTGGATTGCAATGTGGAGGCGACGCTCGAGCGGCGGGAGGGCGTCACGCAGTTCACTCGCGTCGTCACTCACGCGACGCTCACGGTGTCCGCGGACGCATCCACTGTGCTTTGCGAGCGGGCACTCAATAAAGCAGAAGAGGGCTGCCTGGTTGCCAACTCGCTGCGCGCCGAACGCCACCTGCAGATGGAGATCGTCAAGGCGTTCGAGGACGAGCGCGATACCGGGCGGGCGATGGGCTGAATTTCGTGCCCGGCGAGCAACAGGCGATCCGGTCCTGTATTTCGCACGCGAGTGACGGCGCAGGCCAGGAGGAAATTTCCTCAATGGCTACGCACCGTCCGCCGGAGGGTCGAGCTGATGCCGACCTGCAGGGAGTACCGAGGCGTTACGCGGCTTCCTCAATGTCCACGGACCAGCGATCGCAGTTCAATGAACGGGTAGTCAATACTGGAGTCAAGCTCATGGCCAAGAACGACGCTGTCAAGAACGATTCCGCCATCCATCGGCGCCAGGCACCGATGGCCACGCCGACCGATCTGCAACCCGAGGCGACGCGCGATATCTCAGCCGCGATGAACGCGGTGCTGGCCGATGCGTTCGCGTTGTATATGAAGACCAAGAACTTTCATTGGCACGTGAGCGGTCCACATTTCCGGGATTATCACTTGATGTTCGACGAGCAGGCGAGCCAGATCTTCGCCATGACCGACGTCATCGCCGAGCGCATTCGCAAGATCGGCGGGCCGACGTTGCGTTCGATCGGCCACATCGCGCGTTTGCAACGTGTGAGCGACAACGATGCGGATTACGTCGACGCGGCCGACATGCTGGCGGAGCTGCGCGAAGACAATAAAGCCATGGTCGGCCGCCTGCGTGAAGTTCACGATCTGTGCGGCGACTATCGCGATTTCGCCACGACCAGCCTCATCGAGACCTGGATCGACGAAACCGAGCGGCGCACGTGGTCGTTGTATGAAGCGGGACGGCGGGGCGATCGCAGCGGTCATTAGAACAGTGAATCACGCGCAGCTTGCCTCGCATGATCTGCCGACCCCATGACGCTCGATCGCATGCTTCGCCCAATTGGGATAGGCGGCAGCTGAAGATCGGCGAGCGAACCGGTTGCGCGCCTGGAACCGGTACGTAGCCGCGGCGTTGATCATTGCGGCCTGCGGATTTGCGCTGGCTGGGAAGGAGAGGGTGATGGCGAAGCGTAAAGTGCTCGATTCAGGCCCGTTGTCGGAGCATGAAATAGCGGCCGGACCCGAAAGGCTGTCCATCGGTCCGAGCGACAGCTCCGACGCCGGGTCGGATCTTGCCGGTCTGGATGGAATGGGCGATTCGGACAGAGCCGGCACGGGCGAGCGCCTGAGTGCGGAAGTCGACGCCGACCCAGGCGTCGTCGACCGCGATATCGGCGTCGATCGAATCGTCAATTCGGAGGAGGCCGGCTTGGGCGGCGGTCTCGATCAGGCCGAGGAGGCCATCCTCGGCATCACCGACGAGGAGATCGCGGAGTTGTCCCGACGCGGGCGCTAGCGCCGCTGTATCTCCCAGGACCACCACGAACGGCTCATGGCGCGCGACTCATCACCGATCCCGCGCCATGACTTCTGTTCCGCCGAGCCGCTCGGGGAATGCCGGCAATTCGAGCGCCTCGAAGCAGGGGCGGGCGAGCAGATAGCCTTGCATCAGCCGAACGCCGACCCGTCGGAACCAGTGATATTCTCCTAACGTCTCCACGCCCTCCGCGATCACTTCGATGCCGAGATCGTCGCAGACCTGCAATACGCCCTTTGCGATGGCTTGGCGGGGGCCGGCGCGATCGATATCCCGCACCAGGTGCATGTCGAGCTTGACCAGATCGGGTTGGAAGTCGGCCAACAGATTCAAGCCCGCGTAGCCGGCGCCGAAGTCGTCGATGGCCAGTTGCAATCCATGCACGCGGTAGCGGTTGAGCAGATCGATGAACTCACCCGGTCGCTCGATGGCTTCGCTTTCTGTGACTTCGATGAGCAGCTGATCGAGCGCCAGGCCGGACTCCTGCGCTCGCCCGAGCAGCTCATCGAGGCTGCCGGGGCAGGCGTGCAACGAACCCGGCAGCAGATTGAGCGAGATCCTGGCGCTCAATCCCAGCCGACTTGCAAGATTCACCGCCGCGATTCTCGCATGGTGATCGAACTCAGCGAGCTGTCCCGAGGACACAGTCGAGAAGACATGCTGTGCCGATTCACCGCGTGGGCCGCGCACCAGCGCCTCGTAGGCAAACACAGTGCGCGACTCGATGTCGGCAATCGGCTGGAATGCGAAGCTGATTGACGATGAGACCACGTCGTTACGCGACGCGCGCGCGAGCGACGTGTACACCCGTCTGATCCGCGCGCCATCTTCCAGAGGCAAATGCGAAGAGAAGTTTCTTCGCGCGACCGGGATTGATCCGCTCCAGGCAAGAGGCCGTGGCGAAAAAGTCGTTCACGCCGAGGAGCCGGGAGGCTTGACCGCGATCGAGCGATTCGAATCCCATGGTCCAGTCTTCGAAAGCGCGATGGGCGATCGGCTCGCGGATGATTTGAGTCACGCGCGCGTGACGACGGTCTGCACTGATCGCGGTGTAGATCGAATCGACTGAGCCGGCGTCGCCTTCGAGGACCTGGAATATGCTGCCTTCTATGTAAAGCAGCATGCCGGTGATGCCCAGCCGGGCATTCTTGGCGCGCGCGTGTTCGAGCAGGGACGGGATGTCCGCAACCTCGAACGAGCGGGTTGCGCTACTCGCATAGATGCAATGAATGAGACTCATGGTCGAAGGTGGGGATGAACCGGTGGTGCCAATCTAATGCACCCGCCCCCTCCGGCGACATGCGGATCATCGTCATTCGTGACGCAGGTCCGGCGCGGTTGAATCATCACCCGAGCGCGTACCTGCCTGTTTTTCAAGAGCGTACTCATCCTTCCTACGTCGTGCCCGGGGCAGCCGCACTCGATCCGCTGAACCCCTGATATCATCGCTCGATGCACGACGCGCGGCCTGGCTCGCTATTCCATGAAGCTCTGGAAATTCCTGCTTGGTTGGAAGCCGACGGAACGCGGTCGCTCACTGACCGATTGGAGCGGGATCGCAGCATCGCGGCCACCTTACCCGGTTCCGATCCGATCGCTCGAGTGCGTCACTGGTGGCTGGCGGTTCGACGCGACACGCCGCCCGCCGCGCCGGATGCCGAGTTCGCCGCCAACCTGTCGCGAGCGCGCGGAATCATCACATTCCTGATGTTGCTCATCGGTGCACTGGCCGGTGCCGGCACGGCTGCGGCGGTGTTTCGATATGACGGTACCTGGCCGGTGAATGTCGTGACGGTGCTCGCCGTCCTGGCAGTGTTGCAACTCGTGCTGATCGCATTGACGCTCATCTTGATGTTGCCGAAGGTGCCGGGACTCGGCGCGTTGCAAAGTCTGCTGAGTGGGCTCAATCCCGGTGCTCTGGCCGCGGCTTTGTATAGGCGCGTGGCAGGTCGGAAAGATGAGCGGTCGCGTTTACTCGTATGGCACGAAGCTCGTGGGCCGGCGGCGGGGCGCTTTGCCCGCTGGCAGATGTTGACCTGGTCGCAGTGCGCGGCGGTCTCGTTCAACGTGGCTGCGCTGGTCTGCGCGTTGGTGCTGATCGCATTCACCGATCTGGCGTTTGGCTGGAGTACGACGCTGCGCCTCGACGATGCCGATGTATATCGGCTGGCCCGGCTGCTGGCCGCCCCCTGGCGCGAGCTCTGGCCGGCCGCGGTGCCGTCTGCCGAGTTGATCGAGCATTCGCGATTTTTTCGCCTGGCTGCCTCGCCGCCGAGTGCCGTCGCGGCGTCTGAGCTGACCGGCTGGTGGCCCTTCCTGTTGGCTGCACTTTTGACTTACGGCCTGCTGCCGCGCTGCTGTCTGCTGCTGCTCGCTTCGATTCGGTTGCGCGCGGCCACTCGCAACCTGCTCTTGGATGATCCGCGAGTGCGGGCATTGCTGGATCGGATGAGTGCCGCCGACGTTCATCTGGGATCGGACGTAAAGGAAACAGCAGCGGTCTTCCCAGATGTGGACGCGCGGCCAGCACCGGCGATGAGCGGCGATGCCGCGGTAGTCGTCTGGTCCGGCGCCTTGCCGCTCGGTGAAGTGCATCGCTGGACCGCCGAACATCTGCGATGGCGCGTGACGGAGGCGATGGCAGCAGGCAATCGAACGATCGCGGCCGACGCGGCAGTCGTCGAACGAATCGCCGGGCTCCAACCAGAGGCTTTGATCGTTTACGTGCGCGGCTGGGAAGCGCCGCTGCTGGACCTGCAGGATTTCATCCAGGCGTTGCGGGCGAAGGTCGGCTCGCAGTGCTCACTGATCCTGGTGCCGGTCGGCGCCAATGGCGATGTTTCGAGCGAATCGCAGCGGTCCATCTGGTCGCGCTGGACGGCGCGCGTCGGCGATCCGGCGTTGTACATGGAGACCGGCGCGTGAGCGTGCACCCGACGTTCGCCATCGTCGGCCATCCGAACAAGGGCAAGAGCAGCATCGTCGCCACGCTGGCGGAGGACGAAACGGTCGTCGTCTCGCCGGATCCCGGCACCACGCGGCACGCTCGTGGCTTTCAGATGCAGAGCGACGGCCGCGTGCTTTATGAGCTGGTCGACACGCCCGGCTTTCAGCGGCCGCGCGCGCTGCTCGAATGGTTGCAAGCGCACGAGCGTGGCGCCAGCGAACGTCCGGCCGTGGTGCGCGAGTTCGTTGCAAGCCATGAAGGCGATGCGCGCTTTCAGGACGAGTGCGAGCTGCTGCGACCGATCCTCGCGGGGGCCGGCATCCTCTATGTCGTCGATGGTGCGCATCCGTACGGCGCCGAGTACGAAGCGGAAATGGAAATCCTGCGTTGGACCGGACAACCGCGCATGGCGCTGATCAATATGATTGGCCCCGGCGATCACGTGGCGGAATGGCGGCGCGCCTTGAATCAGTATTTTTCCATCGTTCGAGTATTCGACGCGTTGCGCGCGGACTTCAGCAAACGATTGGAGCTGCTGCGGGCATTTCGCGAGCTCGCGGAAGCCGATCAGTCCTGGGCTCGCTCGCTGGAGCAAGCCGTCGACATTCTGCAAAGAGATCGAGACGCTCGGCAGCGGCGAGCCGCTGCCGAGATCGCGGACCTGCTCATCGAAGTGTTGTCGGATAGCGAATCCGCGCCTTGTCCGGAGGGCGCCGACCAAGTGCAACTCGGCCAGGAGCTCACCGAACGCTTGCGCAAGCGCATTCGACAGCGCGAGCACGCCGCTCGACGCGCCGTGCAGGAGCTGTATCGTCACACCGCCTTGCGTCTGCAGTCCTCGGAGTTCGAGCTGCTCACGGAAGATTTGTTTTCTGAACGCAGCTTCTCGATGTTCGGTCTGTCGAACACGCAGCTGTCGATGACCGGCGCCGCCACGGGCGCGCTGACCGGTGGCGCGATCGACGCGGCGGTAGGCGGTGCTTCGTTGCTGCTCGGCGCCGGCATCGGCGCGATCGTCGGCGGGCTCGGAGCCATGCTGGGATCGAACCGGCTGGCGAAAGTTCGACTGATGGGCTCCGCGCTCGGCGGTCACCGGCTCATTGTCGGCCCGATCTCAGCCGTCAATCTGCCCTGGGTGATCCTCGGCCGCGCCCTCCTGCATCATCGGCTGGTCGCGGAAACGAATCATGCGCGACGCGAATCGCTGGTGCTGGATGCGGGTGCCGGCGAACATTTCGCCGGCAGCATCGAGGCGAGCCGGCGCCGCCACTTCACGAGCGCCTTTCAGCTCATTCGCGAACAGCATGGACTGTCGGGGCCGCAGCGGGATGACTTGATCCTGTGGATCGTCGCAGCCATGAAAGATCTGGGGCCGCGTTCGCCATAGACGTCCGGGCCCGCGTCGGGTCAGCCATTTCCCAGTGCCTGCATCAGCTGCATGTCCACCTGCAATTGCTGGAGGCGTGCCTCGGCCAGCGCAAGCTCGGCCATGCGCTCGCGCTCCTTGGCGTCGAGCCAGTGTCGCAGAGGGACGGCGCCGGCTCGGTAACGAACTTCATACAATCGAGTCGAATGAGTCGCGGCGTCGAGTGAAGCCTCGCGGCTCTGAATCTGTGCTGCGAGCTGCACGCGAGCGGAGAGGGCGTCGTCCACTTCTTTGAAGGCTGTATAGAGCGTGCTGCGGAACTCGTTGGCGGCGATCTCGTAATCGGCGCCGGCAAGCTGCACGCTAAGTGATCTCTCATTCCAGCGCAGGAAGGGCAGCGTCAGCCCTGTGCCGAGCGTGGCGATAGGATTGGACACCACGTCGCGCAATTGCGAGCTGGCGCCGGCGATGCCGGCAGTCAATGTGAGCGTTGGATAGTAACTCCGGGCCACGACGCCGATGTTTGCAAGGCTTGCTTGCAGCCGCAGCTCCGCGGCACGCAGGTCGGGACGTCTGCTCAGCAGTTCGGCTGGCAGGCCAGGATCGACGTCGACATCGTGCCCGCCGCTCAGCTCGGTGGGCTCGTCCATCCAGGGCTCGCCATCGAGCAGGACGGTGAGCGCGTTGCGTACCTCCACGCGTCGTTGCTCGAATTCGCTCTGTACCGCTCGTTGGGTCTGTCGGGTCTGCTCGGCTTCGAACAGGTCGAGGCGCGACACGGCGCCGGCGTTGTATTGAGAACGAGCCAGCACATACGTGCGTTCGAGATCCGCGAGGGTCCGCTCGCCGACCGCGATCCGTTGATTCAGAAAAGCGAGCTGCCAATAGAGCGAGGCTGCAGCGCCGATCAGCGCCAGTCGGGTGCCGTGTAGATCCTCAGCCGTGGCCTGCGCCTCCCAGGTAGCGATGTCACGTTGCAGACGCAGCTTGCCCCAAAGATCGATGAGATAAGTGACGCCGAGCGAGGCATCGTAGGTTCGCGCCCCTGACGCGCCTTGCTGAAGCGACCTGCCGTACGTACTGTCGAGCCCGGCCTGAGGCTGAGGAATGAGCTCATTGCGAGCCAGGCCCGCGCTGATCTGTGCACGCTGTAACGCCAGCCCGGCAGTCACAAGATCCGTGTTCCTTGCAAGCACACGGGAGACGAGGTGCTCCAGACGCGTGTCGCCCGATCTGTGCCACCACGGTTCATCGGTGGGCTCGCGACGTGCGAGAGCGGTCGCATCGACCGTCACGCTCGGCGTGTTCCTGGTCGCATTTCCCAACCCATACTCACCTGCAACGCGTAGATCCTCGAGTGGCGCGCGCACTGGCGTGCTGACGCAAGCCGAGAGTCCGGCGGCAGCGAGAGTGACGAGTGCAATACGGACTGTCGCATTCATTCGCGCGCCAGAGCCTCCACGGGATTCAAGTTCGCAGCGTTGCGAGCGGGCAGAAAGCCGAACACGATGCCGATGAGCGTCGAGCAGGCGAATGCCGCAACGATCGATCCGGCCGAAAAGATCATCTCGAAACCACCCCAGAGGCGACCGACGACGCCGGCCGCGAGTGCCAGCGCGACGCCGATGATGCCGCCGAGCAGACAGACGAGCACGGCCTCGATCAAGAACTGCTGCAAGATGTCACTGCGGCGTCCACCGACCGCGACGCGGACGCCGATCTCGCGCGTACGTTCGGTCACTGATACGAGCATGATGTTCATCACACCGATGCCGCCGACGATCAGGGCGATCGCGGCGATCGAACTGATGAGCAGGGTCGTCGCCTTCGTGGTCGACTCGATCGTCTCGCGCATTTGCGCTGCATTCTGCAGGAAGAAGTCTTTGCGGCCGTGCCGCTGCGTGAGCAACCTGGTGACGGCTTGTTCGGCGGCCGTGACGGGGGTGTCGGCGGCGATGCGAACAGTGATGTTTGACAAATGACCTTGCCCGAGCATGCGGGCCATCACAGTTGCGTACGGCAGCCACACCGTCAGATTGCTGCCGGGCGACCGACCGAAGGCCTGGCGCGCGACGCCGACGATGCGGCAGGGGACCTTGCCGAGCAGGATGACTTTACCGATCGGATCCGAGGCGTCGTGGCCGAGTAAACCGGCGACTGACGTTTCGTCGATGACCGCCACTTGTTCCAGGTTTCGCGCATTCGCTGCGAACGCGCGGCCCGCCAGGATCGTCATGCCCTTGACGCGGAAGTATGAATGGCCCACGCCATTGACCTGCGCGTTGACCGAGAGGTTGCCGTAGCGAGCCGTGACTTGGGTGTTGAGTGCCGGGGTCACGCTGTCGACATAGCTTTGCCGACTCAACGCATCGGCGTCCGCAGGCAATAATGTTTGCACGCGCCCGGCGCGCAGATCTCCCCAGCCGGCGCCGGGAAATACCTCGATCGTGTCCGTGCCCAGTGAGCTGATGCTCTTGAGGATGCGCTGCTGGGAGGCATTGCCGAGCGCAACGACGAGGACCACGGAAGCGGTGCCGATGATGATGCCCAGCATCGTGAGAAAGGTGCGCATCTTGTGCGCGCCCATGGCAAGCAGCGCCATTCGAAACGATTCGGCGAAGCGATCCTTGAGGGCCTGCCAGCGGTTCGCGCTCGATGCGGGCGGCTGCGTTCCTGGGGGCGCAGTCGAGCGCGCCGGTCGCTGCTGGCGATCCGCCACGATCTGACCATCCTGGATCACGATGATGCGATCGGCGTGCTCGGCGATGGCCATATCGTGAGTCACGAGAATGACCGTGCGACCCTCCGAATGCAGCTCGGAGAGAATCTTCATTACCTCGGCACCGGAGCGGCTATCGAGCGCGCCGGTAGGCTCGTCGGCGAGAATCACATGGCCGCCGTTCATCAGTGAGCGAGCGATGCTGACGCGCTGTTGCTGTCCGCCGGAGAGTTGCGATGGCTTGTGGAACATGCGCTCCTCGAGCCCGAGCCGGGACAGGAGCTGCCGTGCTTGCGCGTGGCGCTCCGCACGCGTGCGACCGGCATAGACCGCCGGCACCTCGACGTTGCCCAGGGCGGTCAGATCGCCCAACAGGTGATATCGCTGAAAGATGAAACCGAGATGCTCACGCCGCAGTTGTGCGAGCTGATCGGCGCTCATCAGTGCGGTTGAGCGTCCGGCAATCAGATAGTCGCCGCCGGTCGGCCGGTCGAGGCAGCCGAGGATGTTCATGAGCGTGGACTTGCCCGAGCCGGAGGCACCGACGATGGCGACCATCTGGCCGGCGTCGATGCTCAGGTCGATGCCCTTGAGCACCGCGACGGTTTCGTTGCCGGCGGGAAATTCGCGTCGAACCGCGCGCAGCTGCAGGAGTGGTTCAGCCATGCTCACATCAAGAACGGTGACGATCGATTCTGTCCCGGCGCCGCTTCGCCGACGATCACTTGCTCACCCGCGTGCAGACCGTGGATCACCTGGGCGACGTCGCGATTGTTGATACCGATTTCCACCGCGCGCATGCTGGGCGCCCTCTGTGCATCCAGCACGCGCACCGTGTAACGCCCGTCCGACGTGCGCTCGCCGAGTGCCACCGAAGGGATCGTCAGGGCGGCGGTCGCGGCGTTCAACACGATGTACACCTGCGCCGTCATGGAGATGCGCAGCTCGCGAGCGGGGTTTGGCACTTCGAAAAGCGCGTTGTAGTAGATGGCGTTGTTGGAGTTGCCAGCGGTGCTCGCGCTGCTCATCGAGGTTTCGATTTCCAGGGATTTGGGTGCCGGTTCGATCGTGCGCAGGGTTCCAGTGAAACGTTTTTCGGGCTTGCCGAGAATGGTGAAGTACACCGGCTGTCCCGCCTCGATCTTGACCACGTCGGCTTCGGAGATTTCCGCGTGCACGGTCATCATGTCCAGTTGCGCGAGCTTGACCAGAGTCGGTGCGGCCTGCATCGCGTTCACTGTCTGACCTTCCTTCACGACCACAGCCACGACGACGCCGTCCATCGGTGCGCGGATCTTCGTGTACCCGAGGTTCGCCAATGTCGTATCGAGTCGCGTCTGGCGTTGTTCGATCTGCGCATCGAGTGCCTCGATCCGTGCGCGCGTCGCGTCGAGCTCCGCTTCGGCGAGCTCGAATTCCGCCTGCGAGGTGGCGTCCTCGGCCAACATCATTTTCTGACGCGCGAACGCAAGGTCCATTCGTTTCAATGTGGCCAGTTCCATGCTTCGCTCCGCCCGAGCCGCCGTCAGCGCAGCCCGCGCATCGCGCACGTCGTTCTGCTGCGTGGTGGAGTCGATCTCGGCGATGAGATCGCCGGCCTTGACCTCATCGCCGAGGTCGACATGCAACGATCGGATCTGGCCGGACACCTGCGCGCCGACGCTCACCATCCGGGACGCTTCGAGCAATCCCGCCGCGATCACGGTCTCCTCGATGTCGGCGACGACGGCGGGCGCCGTCGCGAACAGAGTCGGATCCTTGGTGGGACGGGCGAGCCCCAGGGTTGCGCCGCTCGCCAGTGCCAGACAGACGGCCACTGCAAGGACTCGGCGGCGAGTGGAAAGTGAGGATGCGAGCTTCATGCGTGTGGGATGAGCGTGGTCGAGCGGGCCTGAGCTCAGTGTGGCCGGAGCCGCGGCCGGTGCTCAACTCACGGAATGTGTCGTTACGTGTCGAGCCGCCGGCCGTGTGTAACGTTTTGTATCAAGCGGATCCGGGCGACACATGAGGTGACAATTGCCCTGGTGCCAAGCGGCGCAACGCGTGCGAATATGAGCGCATGAGTGAGCAGGGTTCCGGGCATCGATTGCTGGTCGTCGACGATGACAACGACATCCGGCTCATGTTGGCCGAGCAATTGAGCAAGGCGGGCTACAGCGTCAGCACCGCGAGCAACGGTCAGGAGATGCGGCGCACGCTGGATCGCGAGCACGCGGACCTGATCGTGCTCGACCTGAATTTGCCCAGGGAGGACGGCCTGGCGCTGTGTCGCGAGCTGCGGTCGCGGGCCAGCACGCCCGTGATCATGCTCACGGCGCGCAGCGAGCCCATCGACCGCGTGCTGGGACTGGAGATGGGGGCGGATGACTACCTCACGAAACCCTTCGAGCCTCGCGAGTTGCTGGCTCGCATTCGTAACGTGCTGCGCCGGACGCATTCGCTGCCAGCCAACCTGCAGGCCATCAGTGGCGGAGTCGCGCAGTTCTCCGGCTGGACCCTGGATCTTCAGAAGCGGCACTTGATCGATCCGCGCGGGCGGGTCGTGGTGCTCTCGGGGGCCGAGTTCCGGCTGTTGCGAGTGTTCATTTCGCATCCCAACCGGGTGCTCACCCGCGAGCAATTGGTGTCGCTCAGCACCGGACGACCCTACGAATCCCAGCACCGGGCCATCGATCTTCAGGTGAGCCGTCTGCGCCACAAGCTCGGCGACGATCAAGCGGAGTCCGCCTTGATCAAGACGGTACGCAACGAGGGTTATGTGCTGGCGGCCGCTGTGAGCATGAAATGAGCGGGGTGCGGAGCTTCTTCCGGTCCATGACGGGCCGGATCTTCGCGATGCTGGCATTGGGCATGGCGGCGGCGGCGGTGTTCGCGGCCATCGTCACTTCCTACATCGCGGAGCGCGACTTCCAGCGACAGTGGCTCGAGGGCGCCGCCGATCAGATCGAGGTGTACTCGGTGCTGCTGGATAACGTTCCCGCCGAGATACGCCCGAAGCTTTTTGTCAGCGCCGGCCCGGGTGGAATCAAGCTCGCGCCGGATGCGAAGGCTGGGCAACGAGATGCGGCGCTGGAGAGCGTTCTGGCTGCGCGTGGCGGTGTTTCGGCGCACGCGGGCATTTACCACAGCGCTCTGGAAACCTGTTTCTCCTCCGAGGCGCGCGCGTCGGAGGAACTGCGCAAAGTCTGGGAGAGCAAAGAGGTCCGGCAAGCGCTGGAGCTCGCTTGGGGAACGCGCAGCCAGCCGCCCAGGAGAACTCGATCCGTGCCACCGCAGTGTCGGATCGTCGAGCTGCGCCTGAGTGACGGCGAGGTCATGAAGTTGAGCCTGGGCACGATCTGGGGTGAGCGCGAGCGCAGCCCCTTGTTCCAGCCGACCGGCATCGTGCTGCTCGCATTGGCTATCGTGACGCTCGCCTATGTGGTTGCGCGATTCGCGACGCGACCGCTGATCCGGTTGTCCGATGCGGCTTCCGAGCTCGGACAGAATCTCGATCGGCCACCGCTTCCGGTGCACGGCCCGACCGAGCTGCGGCAGGCCGCTCAAGCCTTCAACGCCATGCAAAAGCAGCTCCAGGATCACCTGGTCGAGCGCACCAGAATGCTCGCCGCCATCACCCACGATCTGCAAACGCCGCTGACGCGCTTGCGTTTGCGAATGGAGCGGGTCGACGACCCGGAGCTGCGCGAGCGACTGGTGACGGATCTGCGGGAAATGAAGGCGCTGATCGATGAGGGGCTGGAGCTCGCACGTAGCGCGGATACGGCCGAGCCGCGTGTGCGCCTGGATCTGGACTCGTTGCTCGAAAGTCTGGTCGAAGACGCCGTCGATGCCGGCAGCGATGCCAGCTTCGTGGGCGGCAGCCGGGCGGTGCTGAGTGTCCGGCCGCTCGCGACGCGGCGCCTGTTTTCCAACTTGCTGGAGAACGCGGTCAAGTATGGCGGTTCGGCGCTCGTTTCTTCGGAGCGTCACGGACAGTCCGTCGTGGTGCGCGTCCGGGACCACGGGCCGGGGTTGCCGCCGGAGATGCTGGAGCGCGTGTTCGATCCCTTCGTGCGGGTGGACCGATCGCGCTCGCGCGAGACCGGCGGAGCGGGCCTGGGATTGACGATCGCCCGCATGCTCGCGGACAGAAACGGCGCGACCGTACAGTTGAGCAATCATCGAGACGGCGGCCTGGAGGCAACGGTGCGCTGGGACCAGCCGGCGTAGCGTTGCTCAAAAAAATACTGCAGAACGCCGCCGTCCGCGCTCGTCCGATACCGGCAACGGCTGTTCGCTTCATCACCAAATCTCAACAAGGATTGACAGTCTTGACACATCGACTCAGCAAACATTGGCTGGCGTTGCCCGCCGCCATTCTGATCGCATCCTGCGGCATGAACGACCAGCCGCGCACGGCGGCTGCCACTGCCGCCATTGGTCCGTTCGGTCTGGATCTCACTGCCGGCGATCCGGCCGTGCAGCCGGGCGACGACTTCTTCGCGCATGCCAGCGGCAAATGGTTTTCAGGCTTCGAGATTCCCGCGGACAAGACTTCCTACGGGGTGTTCGAAAAGCTCGCCGACGATACGGAACTGCAGATGCGCGCTCTCATCGAGGCCGCAGCCGCTGCGCGGGGCGCGCAAGGTTCGCCGTCCCAGCAAGTCGGCGACTACTATGCAAGCTTCATGGATGAGGCCGCCATCGAGGCGGCGGGGCTCGAGCCGATCGCGAAGGACCGGTCGAGAATCGAGGCGGCGCGCGACAAGAAGGCCATCGCCGCGCTGTTTGGTGCCCCGGGCATGCAGTCGCCGCTTGGGATCTATGCGACGCCGGATGCGAAACAGCCCGATCGCTATTCGCTCAAGATCAGTCAGTCGGGACTGGGCTTGCCCAATCGCGACTACTACGTGAAGGACGACCCGAAGCTCAAGGAAGTGCGCGAGCAATATCTCGGCTACATCGAGCGCATGCTGACCCTGGGCGATGTAAGCGGGGCGTCGGCCAAGGCCAGGGACGTCCTGGCTTTCGAAACGGCGCTCGCGCAAGCGCACTGGCCCATCGAGCGCTTGCGCGATGCCAATGCGACCTACAACCCATACAGCAAGGCGCAGTTGCTCGCCTACGCGCCGGGTTTCGAATGGCAGGCGTTCTTCGAGGCGCTGGAAATTCCCTCGCGAGAGCAGTTCGTGCTCGGGCCGGCTACTGCGATCCGCGATGTCGCAAAGCTCATCGAGCGCGCCTCGCTCGAGACCTTGCAGGCCTATCTGACGTTCCACCTGCTGAGCGGGCACGCCAACCACCTGCCGAAGCGTTTCGACGATGCGCAGTTTGCGTTCTATGGTCAGGTGCTGAATGGCCAGCCCGCGCAGCGCGATCGCTGGAAGCGCGGCGTGGCGCTCGTCAATCAGGGCGTCGGTGAGTTGGCCGGCCGGATGTATGTGGAGCGACATTTCCCGGCCGAGTCCAAGGCCAAGATGCAAACATTGGTTGCGAATTTGCGCGCGGCATTGAAACAACGCCTGGAACAGTCCAGCTGGCTCGGCGATGACACGCGCCAGCGCGCGCTGGAGAAGTTGAGCACGTTCGTCACCAAAATCGGCTATCCCGACCAATGGAAGGACTATTCGACGCTCGAAGTCCGGCGCGGCGATCTGATCGACAACGTCAAACGGGTCCAGTTGTGGGAATGGCGTCGCGACCTCGCGCGGCTGGATCAACCGGTCGATCGCAACGAGTGGTTCATGACGCCCCAGCGCGTGAATGCGTACTACAACCCGTTGAACAACGAGATCGTGTTCCCGGCCGCGATTCTGCAGCCGCCGTTCTTCGATCCGAACGCCGACGATGCGGTGAACTATGGCGCGATCGGTGCGGTCATCGGCCACGAGATCGGCCACGGCTTCGACGATCAGGGGCGCAAGTTCGCCGCCGACGGCAGCTTGAACGATTGGTGGACCGGCGCCGACGAGGCTGCGTTCACCGCGCAGACCCGAAAACTGGTGGCGCAATACGCCGCGTTCGAAGCGCTGCCAGGCCTGAACGTCAACGGCGAGATCACGATCGGCGAGAATATCGGCGATCTGGGCGGTTTGAACATGGCGTTGCATGCCTACCGCCTGTCGTTGCACGGCAAGCCCGCGCCTGTGCTCGAAGGCCTTTCCGGTGAGCAGCGGTTCTTCCTCTCCTGGGCGCAGGTCTGGCGCGCCAAGTATCGCGACGAGTACCTGCGCAGGCTGGTGCTTTCGGACACTCACAGCCCATCGTATTTCCGTGTGAACGGTGCCGTGCGCAACATGGACGAGTGGTATGCGGCGTTCAATGTGCGGCCGTCCGATAAGTTATATCTGCCACCGCAAGAGCGCGTAAAGATCTGGTGAGTGACCCATTCCCGTACCCGACCCCGTGCGGAAAAGCGACTTAGCTGATGAGGCACATCCATAGTGCCAAACCCGGGAAGTCACATCGATGCACGGTTCAAGACGGATAGCGGAAACCAGGCTGCACACGGCGGCCGCCGTTCGCGGCGCCATCGTGGCGCTCACCTTGTTTGTCGGCGGTCTCTCGCTGCCACTCCGGGCGCAAACTGCGCCCGGAGTTACGGCGGAGGACCTGGCCACATTGACGGATCTCGAGGCGATGTCGATCTCGCCCGATGGGCGACTGGCCGCTTTCGTCGCGCGGCGCGGCGACCCCAGTGCCAACAGTTATGTGCAGCGCTGGATGCTGGTCTCCATAGCGACCGGCGAGGTTCGTGAGCTCGCCGACGCCGGCGATCCGATCCTTCCCAATCTGTACGGCTACATCAACGGTCACATCGTGCATCCGAAGCCGCTGTGGTCGCCGGACGGCGCCGCGCTGTTCTATCGAAAAGATCACAACGGCCGCAGCGAGTTGTGGCGCACTTCGATAGCGGATCGCGCCACGCAGCAGGTGGCGGATTTCAATGGTGAGATTCAGCGCATCGAAGTGAGTACTGACGGCGCTTCCCTGGTCGTGAACGTGGGCCCGGATCCCGAGCGCGCGCAGGCCGAGCTGCAACGAGAGGGGCTGTCGGGGTTCTTGTTCGATGAGCGTTTCTCACTGCCGATATCGACACGACCGGTGGTGCCGCGCGACTTTGGAGTGGATGCTCGCACCATGGCGAGGAAGTCGAGTACCCACGACGCACAAGAACGAAATTTCAGCGTGGACCTGCGCACGCTGCGCTATCAGGAGATTCCGGCGGAGCAGGCGAGTGCAGGGTCAACGCCGACGCCTGCTAACGAGCGCGAACCGCGCGCGACCGATGATAAAGGTCGACGCGCCTGGTTCGAGGCGCGCAATCCAGCGATGCAAGGCACGTATCCTCCGGTGACACTCGTCGCCGCGCTGACGCCTTCGAGCAAGCCTGTTGTATGTGGTGCGCCTGAGTGTACGGGCGTTCGTTTCAGCACCGCGCTGTGGCGTAAGGATGAAGTGCTGTTCGTCCGATCGGAGTCGATCCTGCCAGGCCCGCAGACGCTTTACGCCTGGAATGTTCGCTCCGGGGCAGTGCGTCGGATATTTGTAGCGGAGACGCGCTCGCTGGTCCCGGATTGCGCGCTGAGCGGCCGTGATCTGGTCTGCTTCCACGAGGAGCTGAGAAAACCCACGCGACTGGTCGCGATCGATGTGGAGCGCGGCACTTTGCGAACGCTGTACGATCCGAACGAGTCCGTCGCGCGGCGTGCTGGCGGTTATACAGTGACGCAGATCGATGCGCTCGCTTCGCCCAGTGTGACCATCCGCGGCTTTCTGGTGAGGCGCGACGATCTCGCCGGCCAGCGCTTGCCGCTCGCGATGGTCACCTATCGCTGTTCAGGATTCCTGCGCGGCGGAGTCGGCGACGAATATCCGATCCTGCCGCTGGCCGGGCAGGGGGTCGCAGTGCTTTGTGTCGACGCGCCCATGGATGGCAATCTTCTCGCGACGCTCGTGCCGGGTGAATTGAATAGCGCCTTGCGTAAGAACGACTCGGAAAAACGGCTCGTTCAGGCCGGGCTCGATGCGCTGGTGCGCAAACTCCTGGAGCGTGGCGATATCGACGGGCGGCGCGTGGCGTTGACCGGATTGTCGTTCGGGGCCGAGACGACGAACTACGCCTTGTTCAACATGCCGGCCCTGACCGTCGCGATCGCCAGCAGCGCGGCCATGGTGCCCTCGGATGTGTTCATGACACAGGCAGGCGGCGGCTGGCGTGCGTGGGAAAAGTGGGGGTTGGGCGATCCCTACAGCGAACGCTGGCGCTCGCTATCCGTCGTTTACAACACGGATCGCATCACTGCGCCGTTGTTGCTGAACGTCGCGGACCATGAAGTCATCGGCGGCTCGGCGGAGACTTTCAGTGCGCTCGATCGTGCCGGGCGCAGCGTCGAGATGTATGTGCATCCCGACGAATATCACATCAAGTGGCAGCCGGCGCATCGACTCGCCATCTATCATCGGAACATCGACTGGCTGAATTTCTGGCTGCGAGGGGTCGAGAGCAACCTGTCCGGCGATGCCGCTCAGTACGAGCGGTGGCGGACCATGCGCGGCAATCAGTGCCGGTTGTTTGGCGAGGGCGGGGCACAACCCAGCGCGAACGGGTCACCTTGGTACTGCGAGAGTGCGCAGCGCTGAAGGCGACCGCCCCGATTCAGGCACGGGTGATTCGCGGCTCAGCGCTCGCGAATCACCCAGTCGTTGCCGACGGGTTCCACGGCCAGGTCGGCATTGCTGGCGGCATACAGCATCAACGCCTGCGGCCGGTCCGCATCGAAGATTCCCGATAACAGGATCTGTCTTGCGTCGTCGCCCTCGATGCGAATCTTCGTGCGGTTGTAGCGATTGAACTCCGCCGCGACGTCGGCCAACGGCGCGTCGTGGAACACGAGCCGGCGCTGTCTCCAGGCGAGAGTGTCCGCCACGGATTGGCCGGCGCGAGCGGCGAATTGTCCTTTTTCCACTCTGACATCTTCGCCGGCCGCGAGCTTGCGAGGCGGGACGTCGGACTGCACATCTATCGCCGTCACTTGCACGCTGCCTTCCACGACGGCCACATCGGCTCCTTGCTCGCGCCGTCTGACATTGAACTGAGTGCCGAGTGCGCGCACCGAAGTGCCGCCGGCTGCAACCGTGAACGGCCGCGAAGAGTCGTGCTCCACGATGAACAACGCCTCGCCCCGCACCAGCCGGATGTTGCGAGCGTGCTTGGTCAGGTCGACTTCGACCTTCGAATCCGTGTTGAGATAGATGAACGAGCCATCTTCGAGCTTGGTACTGCGTTGCTCGCCGACATTGGTGGTGTACACGTGCGGAGCCTGCGACCACAAGTAGCCTCCCGCGCCCAGAATGCAGAGCGTGACTGCGGCGGCAACGCGCAGCGGTGCGCGCCCGCGTGCCTCCGTTGTCGTCGTTGTATGCTCGGGATCTTCGCGCGTGGAGACTGGCGGTCGATGCTCCATGCGCGCCGCTTTCTCTTTTCGCAGCGGAATCACATCGGCCCGCTGCCGTATTAACGCCTCCACCTGGATCATGCGGTCCGCGTCGATCATGCGCATGCGTCGATGCATCTCGATCGTTTCGAGGAAGGTGCGCAGATGCCCCGGAGACAGTGCCAGCCAGTCGAAGAACGCTGTATTGCGGGCGTGCTCGTTCGGATACCCGCCGTCCGGATCGTCGGCCGTTTGTTCCAGGCGCAGCAGCCACTCGGCGGCTTGTTCGCCGAGCTCCGCATCGCTGCGTGGATCGAAATCGTCGTTGCTGCTCATCCGCGTTTTCCTTCCTGGCGGGCGTCGAGCTGGAGCGTTTTGAAATGCATACGAAAGTGATTGAGCGCACGCATGATGTATTTCTTCACTGCGTGCGAGGTGACGCCAAGCTCTTTGGCGATCTCCGCATAGGAGCGATTGTCGCGGTACTGGCGCAGCACCGCCACCTGACAGGCGGCCGGCAGTTGCGCGAGCAACCGGTCGAATTCGGCGCGTTGATAGTCCGATGAGCTGTCGTCCTCGACCCAGAGGCGGTTGGAACGTTCGGCATGCGCGTCGAACTCATCGAAGTTGCAGCCCACCAGATGACCGCGTTCGCTGGCGATCCGCCGGTTCGCGTCGTGCAGCAGGTGCCATGCCATGCCGAACAGATAGCGGCGCGGATCGCGGATAGCGTCGGCCGGCCGGGTCTTCTTCAGCGAGACGTACATCGCCTGGATCAGATCGTCCACCGCCTGCGGATCGCGCAGCCTGCGGGCAAAGAGCTGCCGCAGCTCGGCCCGGTAGCGCTGATACGCTTCCTCGAGGAGCTTCGGTTGATCGTTGTCCGAGGGTTCTGGCAGCGAACGTTCTCCCGGCCGATGCTACGGAACGGCCATACACAGGATAAGTCGTTTGCGGCAGGGGGTGCGGGTACGAGTCGGAGCAAAAAAAGTAATCGGGCATACCCGTACCCGAACGAGGCGCCGCGCCAGACTTAGTGGGTAAGGGCGTAACAATAGCGCCTGCACGGGGAGTCGACGACAGTCATGCACAGTTTCAAACAGGCGGCAGCGCCATCGTTTCGCCCGACGGCGAAGCTCAGTGTAACGACAGCGATCACCTGGACGCTGGCCCAGGCCATGGCGCTTGCCGCCACGCCGGCAGTGGCTTCGCCCGCCGCGCAGAGCTCAGTCCAGGCGGCGGCGGACAACCCGGCACCCACCATCGCCTTCGACATTCAGACGATGCCGATGAGCGAGGCGCTGACCCGACTGGGCGAGCAGTCGGGCCTCACGATCATCGTCGAGACCAAGGTCGGTCGAGGGATCATGGCGGCGGCCTTGTCCGGCCGCTACACCGCGCAGGAGGCATTGAGGCGGCTGCTCGAACCCGCCGGCCTGGAGGCGGAATATCTCGACAGCAGAACGGTCGCGATACGCGTCGCGGTTCGCGGCTCGGAGAGTTCCCAGGATCACTCGACGAGCCGGGCCGAGCGCGACGCGTCTCTCACTCGGATCGCGCAGGCCAGTGCGGGCTCGGACGACCCGCGTGCCTCCGAGCCGGACGGCACTTCGCGCAGTGGCCTGACCGAAGGCAACCGCAGCGAGCCCGGCGACCCCCTCAAGGAAGCGAGCCTCGAGGAAGTGCTCATCACCGGCACTCACATTCGCGGCGTGCAGGAGGCCTCCACACCGACGCTGCAGTTCAGTCGCGAAGAGATTGCCAAGACCGGCTATTCGTCGGTGGAGCAGTTGTTCGCCAGCCTGCCGCAGAACTTCAACGGCATCAGTCCGTCCGGTCAGCACGCCAGAGAGGGCGGATCGCGCCTGGCGGTTCAGAACATCGATCGTGCCACCGGCATCGATCTGCGCGGGCTCGGCGCCGACTCCACGCTCACACTGGTCAATGGACAGCGGCGGGCGGGCAGCTCCTTCGGGCGCATCGTCGACGTGTCGGCGATTCCGTTGTCGGCGATCGAACGCGTCGAGATCGTTACCGGCGGGCGTTCGGCGGTGTACGGCGCCGACGCGGTCGCCGGCGTGGTCAACCTGGTCACGCGGCGGCAGTTCGACGGCGTGGAAAGTCAGATCGAATACGGCGGCACCCGCGATGGGGCGGAGCATCTGCAGTTCAGCACCATCACCGGCATGGAACTGGCGCGCGGCGGATTTGCCGCCTCCTATGATTACTCGTCGGACTGGCCCTTCGACGCGGTCGATGCCGGCCTGATGACCGCACCCGACGGTTATGGCGGCACGCCGCTGCGCATGGTGCTCCAGCCGCGCAGCAAGCGTCACTCCGCGTTGCTGTCCGGAAGTTTCGAGGCGACCGACAACCTCGAGCTGCACGGCGACGCTCTGTACTCGCATAAGAATATGCAGGCGGTACAAGAGACGCTCGTCGGCGGCGCGCCGACCTCGAGCGTGTTCGCGGACGACAACACCAACGAGCAGTACAGCGTTTCGCTCGGCGCGCGGCTGGGACTCGGCGAGTGGGAACTGAAGGTGGATGGCAGCCGCAGCGAGGCGCACTCCGACTCGCGGCAAGCTGTCCATTACGACGCGGGCTATTTCTCCACCGACTATCTGAGCGATCGCGACAGCCTGGCGCGTGTGACGGTAGGTTCGGTGATAGCGGACGGGCCGCTGTTTACTCTTGCAGGAGTGACGCCGCGGGCCGCCATTGGTGTCGAGGCGCGCCGTGAGTCCTATGCTCTGCACGACAGGTCCGCGGGTATCGCATACGCCGATGCCGAGCGCACCGTGCGCTCGGCGTTCGCTGAGTTGCTGGTGCCGCTGGTGGAGCAGGGCACGCGACGCGGGTTGCGAAAACTCGAACTGACGCTGGCCGGCCGCTACGACGACTACGACGATTTCGGCGACACCGTCAATCCACAGGCCGGCATCGTTCTGCAACCCGTCGAGACGGTGACGCTGCGAGGCGCCTACTCGCGAGCGTTCCGTGCGCCGGCGCTCATCGAGCTGATACCGGACAGCGTGGTGCTGATTCGAAATCGCATGGATCCGACCACGGGTGGACTCACGCCCGTTTTGAACTGGACCGGTAACGACACCGACCTCGGCCCGGAGAAGGCGAGCACGTGGAGCGTCGGCGTCGACCTGGAGCCGAGTTTCGTGCCCGGCACCCGAATCTCGCTCAGCTATTTCGAGATCTCCTACAAGGAACGTATCGATCAGCCGGCCATCAGCGAAACCGATCAGGACCTGGTGCTGGTGAACCAGGATCGCTTCGCCGGCCTGGTCCATCGCAGCCCGGACGCGGCGCTCATCGCACAGATCGATGCCCGGACCCGCGACGATCTGTACTACAACTACACCGGCACCAGCTTCGACCGTCACGCGCAGAACATCTTCTCCGTGTTCCCGAACCTGGTGGTGTTCGACAACCGCACCAGCAATATCGCGGTCGAGAAGCTCAACGGTATCGATCTGCAGATCGCCACCCGCTTGCACACCGCCGTGGGCGGCCTGAACTTCGGATTGAACGGCACCTACACGCTCCAGCATGACCGCAGCGTGACCGTGACGAGTCCGGCGTTCGAGTTGCTGAACGAAGTGGGTAAGCCGGTGGCGTTTCGATTGAGGGGCAGCATGGGTTGGGAGCGTGGTGCATATTCGGCCACCGCGTTCGTCAACTACACGGACAGCTACTCGAATCCCTTCACCACTCCGGCGAGCGGCATCTCGTCCTGGACGACGGTCGATGCGACGCTGCGCGTCGATGGCGCGCAGCTCGCCTCGGCCGAGTGGCTTCGGAATCTGAATCTCACTTTCGTCGTCAACAATCTGTTCGATCGCGATCCGCCAGCGTTCCGCGGCGGCATGAGCGGCCTGCGCTTCGACGTGACCAATGCCCAGCCGCTCGGCCGTTACACCGCCGTGCGCATCGTGAAGGCGTGGCGATGAACGCGCGTCCCCCGATGCTTCGGCTCGTGCTCCTCACCGCCGCGTTGTTCTCGTTCGCGGCCGGCGCCCGTCCCTACACAGTCACGGACCAGTTGCAGCTGGAGACGATCGGTTACAACACCGCCGTCGATCCGGGCGGACGCTGGATCGTCTGGGAGCAGACCCCTCGTTACGATCAATTGCCGGATTATGGGATCGGGCGCTTCTGTGCTTGCGAAGGCACCGGCGCGCGACTGATGGCGGTGGATCTGAGCGCGACCCGGCCCAGCGCGGCGCCGTTGTTTGCCGCCGATCCGCTCAAGTCCTATTGGCTGGAAGGCTTTTCGCCGAACGGGCGCTATTTGCTGTTCTACACCGCGACGGCCGGACGGATCGAGCTCGGCGCGTATGACTTGGAGCTGCGCAAGGTGACGACGTTCAACGTTGCCCCCGCCGTGCCGCTCATGGGGCGGCACCGATCCGCCTGGATCGCCAACGACGAGTTCGTATTCTCCGCGCTGCCTGAAGGGGATCAGCCTGCCACCATCAGTCTGCGTCGTCACACCGGCGAACGGCTGGCGCAGGAATGGCAGAAGGCGTGGCGGGGTGTCGAGCCGACGGGCAGCGAGGTCAGCAGCCATGTGCAGGATCAGGACGATGCATTTCTGCCGGGACGCCTGTTGCGCGCCAACGCGAGCACCGGCGAGTTGCGTCAAATGGCGGACGGTCTCTACGAGAATCTCGAGCCCTCTCACGACGGCCGCTTTCTCGCCGGGCTGCGTCAGCTCCGGCGCGTGCAACCCCAGCCCGGAGTCGCGGATGTGGATTGGGTGCTCACGCGCTCCCAGCTCTATTTGTTCGACCTGAAGCAGGGCGGCGCCGGCCAGCGCCTGGTGCCGGACAAGGATGTGTTTCCAGTCACTCTGGCGTGGGCGGAAGATTCGGATCGGCTGGCGTTCTTCGCATGGGAGAAGGGGGCCGGCGCGCGCCAGGGAATGTTCCATGCGCTGGAAGCAAACACCGGCGCCATCGTCCCGTATGCGCATACCGGGCTGGATCTGGTCCCCGAGCGCGAGCGAGGCTTCGCTGAAAAGCCGGAGCGCGCGCTGTGGATCGACGGCAAGCTGGCCGTGTTCGCGCGCGAGCAGGCGGATCGCCGGGCCGCGCCTCGATTTACGTACTCGACCGAAGACAGTTTCAAGACGGTCCGCGCGACGCCGCCGCATTGGTTCCTGCTCGATGCGAAGGGCGAGGCGCTGAAGCTCACAGGCAAGCTCGGCTCGATCTCACCGATTCCGGTGAATGCCGACGCGCATTCATTGACGGTGCTGGCCGACGGTGCGGTGTGGCGGGTCTCCCCAGGACGGGCTCCGCGCAAGCTCACTGCACGCGCGCCAGGAAAATGGAACCATCCGAATCCAGTGCGCTGGAGCACGGCGCACGATCCGTTCCCTTCGTCCGCCTCGTTCATCGAAGAGACTGCCGACACGCTGCGAGTGGCGCTGTTGGATCAGACGAACGATGTCGTATCGGTCGTGACCTCGCCCGGTGCCGATGCCATCCTGATGGCCGGATCGGCGCAGCGTCACACCGCATTGTTCCGTCAACGCAAGGGTGCCGTCACGCAGCTGCTGTTGCGAGACGCGTCGGGCCGGCAGCAGCAGTTGGCGAAGATCAACGAGCATCTTGCGTCCGTCACACCGGGCGAGTGGCTGCAGTTCAAGTACACGGTCCAGTCGCATCTCGGTCCATGGGAGCTGGAGAGTTGCGCGCTGCTGCCGCCGGATTATCAGCCGGGTCGTCGTTATCCACTCATTGTCGACGTCTATCCCGGCATCCGCCCGCGCTGTGGGCTGGCGTCGAGTCGCGCCATCGACGATATCGGTGAGCACATGAGGCCGTGGGAGCCGAACATCCTCGCGGCGCGGGGCTACATCGTGGTTCAGCCCACGACGCCGAGTGAGTTGATTCGCACCGTCGCCGGCCCGATCGCCGGAATGACCGACGTGGTGTTGCCCGCCGTGGATGCGTTGATTGCGCAAGGCTATGCGGATGCGGACCGGGTGGGACTGTTCGGGTTCAGTCAGGGCGGCTTCTCATCGCTGTGGGTCGCGACCCAGACGCCGAGGTTCAAGGCCGTGGTCTCGGGCAACGGCTGGTCCGATATGTACTCGGATTATTTCCAGAGCACGATCTATCACCACTTCTACACCGACCTGATTCCCTACATCGGCGATTCGGTCCGCTATGAAGTCGACGGCGGCGATTTCGGACTGGGCGTGAGCCCGTACGCGAATCCGGACCGATATCTCAGCAACAGTCCGTTATTCCATGCCAAGCAGATCACGACGCCGCTGCTGATGATTCATTCGGACATGGATGCCATCAACTTCATGCAATACGAAATGATGTTCACGGCGTTATATCTGCAGCGTAAAGAGGTGAAGTTCCTGCGCTACAGGGGCGAAGGGCACGGCATCTCCAGCCCGGCGAACGTTCGGCAATCCACGGCGAGCGTCCTGGCCTGGTACGACCAGTGGCTCGATGTGACCAGAGCCGAGGATGGCAATATCGTGTGGGCGGCAGAGCGGGGAGCTTCGCGCCAGGGGGCGTCGCCGCGCACGGTGGAATGGTTCATCGAGAACGACCGGCGCATCGCGCTTCCAATAACCCCATCACTGACACCGCCACCGCACCGGTGAGGCTCGCGTCCTCAGGCAATGTCGGCTTGAACCGCATTTCAAAACGGCGATGCTGAACTTGTGACCAGACTGTCACTCGTGCCCGCGAGACGCACATGCCCGAGAAGGCCATCGTATTCATCATCGGTGCCGGACGCTCCGGCACCTCCGCCCTGACCCGGGTTCTGTCACTGTGCGGCTGTACGCTCCCCGAGGCGGTGCGGGGTTCCCACAGCGACAATCCAAAGGGGTACTGGGAACCTGTTGAAGGCGCCATGCTGAACAGATCTTTCGAGATCCAGCACGGCACGTTCGCCAGCGACCCCACCGTGCGTTTTCAAGAATGCGCCCTGGAGGAACAGGTCAAGGAAGATTTCGTGCGGCAACTGCAGTCTTTCTTGAGCCGCTGTCCTCGTGCGGATGCGCTGGTGGTGAAGAATCCGAGTATTACGACACTGATGCAGTTCTGGCTGGAAGCCGCGCGCCGGGAGGGATTCTCCACCAAGGTGGCCATCTGTATTCGTCACCCCGGAGAGTGGCATGCATCGATGGCCAGCATGGGGAAGAGAGGCGGCGTGACGATGTCGGTCGAGTGGGCGAACGCGGCCTGGCTGAAGCTGAACCTGTTGGCCGAGCGCTATTCTCGCGGCCTGCCTCGTGTCTTCATCGAGTATCGGAATCTGGTGGCGGACTGGCGTGCGCAGATTCCCCGACTTCAGAATGCGCTGGCGATCGAGCTGACGCCGGATGAAACCGCCATCGACGAGTTTCTGACGCCTGGCCTGTATCGGCAGAGATGCGCCGGGGCGATCAAGGAAACCTTTGGATACTCCTGGACCCGGCGGGTGTACGAAGCGCTGCGCCTGGCGGCTCGGGATCGACCTCTCGACGTTGACGCGCTCGATGAAATTTACCAGGCCTACCACGCGTTCGAGCGCAGCTTCAGGATGGCGAACGAAGAGTTCGAAGCATTCAAGGCGGTTGCGAGCGCTCGCAACCCCAACACCCTGGCGGAAAACGCCACGGTCTGGATTGCCGGACGGGACTTCTGAGATCAAGGCGCGGCGTTTTTTTGAAACGAGATCGCCGGCGCTTCGAGCAGCGTGAGTCTGAGCTGGTGCAGGGTGCCGCTGAATGCGAAGGGCGGCGAGAAAGCGCTGCTGACCGACGAGCTGCCTGCGCTGCCGATATAGAGCGCGGCGTCCGAGCCCTTCTCCATCTGGAGCGCCGCTTCGCTGGTGAGTTCGCCGTCGACGTACAACCGCCCGATGCCGAAACCGGGGGCCTTGGCTCGATCCTGAATGAACTCGAACGCCACTGTCAGCTCGCCGCGAGGTAACGGATCGCGCGACTCGAGCACGCTTGGACGACCGCCCGCTCGACTCTCGAAGATCGCGTGACCTTCCTTCACATACCAGCTCATCCCGCCGGTGCGATCGCCAATGGACGCAATCACTCCTTGCGCCCCGTCGGGCGGAATCGTCAGGTCCGCCTCCATTCGATAGTCGCGTCGTGCGAGATCGGGCACGGCCGCCACTGGAATGCGCCCGGTCCCCGGGTAGTAGACAAAATGTTCTTTTGCCGCGAGCGCCGTCGGCTTGCCATTGCCGGACAACGATGCGCCCAACGGATAGACAAAATTCTTGCGTGCTTCCTGATCGAACAAACGTTTCAATTCGGTCAGCTTGTCCGGATATTTCCCGGAGAGATCCGTGGCCTCGGTAAAGTCCGTCGAGAGATCGTACAGCTCCCATCGATCCCTGACGTGGTCGCTGTCGGGGTCGTGAGTGGCGGTCCACCATTTATCGGGCAATTCATGGCGCGCCGTCGCGATCCAACCGTCGTGATAGAGCGCGCGACTGCCCAGGATCTCGAAATATTGGGTGCGATGGGACGAGAGGACGGCGGCACTGTCGAACGTAGCGGAGAAGCTGACGCCATCGAGCGGCTGTTGAGCGACACCGTTCACCACGCTCGGCGGCGTGATGCCGCTCACTTCGTAAAGCGTCGCGGCCACGTCATTGACGTGAGTGAACTGGCTTCGCAATCCATCTTTGTCTTTGATGTGCGCCGGCCATGACACCACGAGCGGCGTACGCACGCTGCCTAGATGTGAAGCAACGCTCTTCCAGTAACGGAATGGCGTGTTGCCTGCCCAGGCCCAGCCGCGCGAATAGTAGTTGAACGTAACTGCCGGACCGCCCAGTTCATCCGCGCGACGCAGTTGCTCTTGCACCGTTCGCGCTCCGGAGGTGTAGCCATCCACGGGGCCAATGCCGGCTGCGCCGTTATCTCCGACGATGTAGAGAATCAGGGTGTTGTCGGAATCTGCCGTCGATCGCACGACTTGCAGCAGCCTGCCCACTTCGTGGTCGGTGTGAGCGATGAAGCCGGCGTAGACTTCCATCTGCCGGGCATAGAGCTGCCGCTGACTGGCCGTCAGCGACTCCCAAGCAGGAACCTCCGCCGGCCGCGGCGTAAGCATCGCGTTGGCGGGGACGACGCCGAGCTTTTTCTGACGCGCAAATATGTCGCGGTTCAGCGCGTCCCACCCCTGATCGAATTTTCCGCGGTACCGCTGAATCCATTCAGCCGGCGCATGATGCGGACTGTGCACGGCACCTGGCGCGAAGTAGAGAAAATACGGTTTGTCCGACGCCACCGATTCGTGAGTCTGCACCCAGCGAATCGCCTCATCGGTAATGTCGGTGGTCAGGTGATATCCGGCGGAAGCTGACCGCGGGGGATCCACAGCCGCGGTATTGCGATATAACTTGGTCGGCTCCCACTGATTCTCCGCCCCGGCCGGCCCCATGAAGCCGTAGAAATAGTCGAATCCCAGGCCCGTCGGCCAACGCTCGAACGGACCGGTGGGCAGGATCTCCCAATCGGGCGTGTTGTGCCACTTGCCGAACGCGGCCGTGCTGTAGCCATGCTCACGTAAAACCTCGGCGATCGAGGCCGTGCTCTGTTTCCAAACTGAATCGTAGCCGGGAAAGCCGCTGGGCCAATCCGCGATCATGCCGAATCCGACCCGATGGTGGTTGCGGCCGGTCAGCAATGCAGCCCGCGTCGGCGAGCACATCCCGGTGGTGTGGAAGTTGTTGTACCTCAACCCCTGCGCCGCCAACTGGTCCAGTTCAGGCGTTTGCGCCACGCCTCCAAACGTACTGGTGTCGCCGAAGCCGATGTCGTCGAGCAGTACGACCAAGATGTTTGGCGCGCGGCTCGGCGCCTGACGCGGCGCTGGCCAGGCGGGAATCGAATCCCGGCTACGAACCTCGATCTTGCCTTTGAATGGAAGGTCGGTGGACGGCGTCGGTGGAGCCGCGCCTACGGCGCCGCTCACCAGGCCCAGGCAAATCGCAACGAATCCGTGGAGGGGCATCATGTCATTGCTGACCGGATCACCCCGCCCGTTACTCCCCTCGGGCGTCGAACCGATCCGGTCGCGACAGCGGCTCGATCAACAAGTGGTTGATCCAGCTAGGCCCCGACCTTGGGTCTCGTATCCGGTGTGTCATTGCATCGGCCTAGACGGATGCGTTCGAGCATTCCTCTACTGCGCGGAAAATCCTGCTGCGCCCCGTAGTGGCCAGCGTGCTTGCGACGTAGACTCCGCGCACAGTGGCCTACTCCGATGACAGCTACGTCCTCGACATCCTGCGCTTGGAGGGGCTGCTGCGTGCGTACTTGCATAGATTCGCGCCCAAATCGGCGGATCTTGAAGACCTGCTGCAGGAGACCTACGCAAGGCTGTTGAGTCTGCCGTCCGAACGCCGTCTGAGAGTCGATGCGATACAGCGCTTCGCGCTGACCACGGCGCGCAATGTGGCCATCGATTGGATGCGTCGCCGTCGGGTGGTGCCGATAGATGCGGTCGAGGATCTCGATTCGCTGTACGCCGAACATTGCGAATCGCGCGTCGACGAAATCGTGAATGCGCATCAAGAGTTGCTGCGCCTAGCGGCGGTGGTGGCCGAGTTGCCGGCGCGCTGTGCCGAAGTGTTCACGCTACGTAAGGTCTATGGCTGGTCGCAGAAGGAAATTGCAAATCACTTTGGTATCTCGATATCGACGGTTGAAGCGCATCTCGTCAAAGCGGTCAAGCGTTGTGCGGCGGGCATGGCGGCGGATACACCGGGCGCGACTCGCGCGCCGGAGTCCTGGCTGCAGCGCTGGCGCCGGAGAGCAAGACAATGAAGTCAGGTACTGACGTCGACGATCAGGCCGCCCGTTGGCTGGTGTGCCGCGATCGCATGGAAGAGTGTGCTACGACCCGCCGGGATTTCGAAGCGTGGCTGGCCGCCGATGCGCGCCACCGGACCGCCTATCTGGCGCTCGAACGAGCCTGGCGCAGCGCCGACGGTTTGAAGTCGTGGCGGCCCGGCGATGCCAGCGTCGACCCCGGCGTGCTTCGCTCTCGTACTTCAGGTGTGCGTGGATCCACGATCCGCTTCGCCGCCGCGGCGATGCTGCTGGTGACCATTGGTTTGATCACATGGCACCTATTGGCAACTGACACTTACACAACCGATGTTGGCGACTTTCGCCGCGTGCTGCTTGCCGACGGTTCGGTCCTCCAGCTCAACACGGATAGCAAGGTCAGCGTGCGCTTTACCGACGCTCGTCGCGAGGTGCGCCTGCTGCATGGAGAGGCGCATTTCACTGTCGCGCACGATAAGCAGCGACCGTTCGATGTCATCGCATCGGGAACTGTAGTTCGTGCCGTGGGCACGGCCTTTACAGTTCGCATACGCCAACCGGACGATGTCGAAGTGCTCGTCACCGAAGGGACCGTGTCGCTCGGTTCGCAGCGCCCTGAGCCGATCGCAGCGATGCATCTGGCGCACGCCAAGCGAGCGGGCGTGAAAGTCGAGCGCGTGGCGCAGCCGGAAGTCTCGCGACTGTTGGCCTGGCAAGTGGGCGATCTGGTATTCGACGATCTGCGGCTCGGCGACGCCGTGGCGGAGTTCAATCGTTACAACAATCGTCAGCTCCAGATCGCCGATCCCGAACTGGCATCGTTACGGATCGGTGGAAATTTTCGTGCGACCGATCCGGACGGCTTCGTGCGTGCGTTGCGCGCTTCGTTTGCCATCGAGGCACAGCACTCGGATTCGCTGATCGTACTGAGCAAACGTCGCGAGCAGTAGAGGCGATTGCGCGATCGTTCGTCCTATTGAGTGCAGCGCATGAGCTGCTCACAAAAAGAATGGGGAACGTATGGCGATGAATCGCTGGTGGCTCGGCTGCGCGAGCTTGATCCTGATGGCCGCGCCGTTGAGCGGTGCCCTCGCCGAGCCGCAAATGTTCGAGCTGTCCGAAGGCGCGGCGGCGAAGATGCTGCGCGAATTCGGTCGCGCCGCGAAGCTGCAAACATTGTTCGACTATGAGCTGGTCCGCAACGTGCGCACGCATGCCGTTACCGGCAAGCTCGAGCCCGATGAGGCGCTGACGCGCATGCTGGCGGGCACCGGCCTCACGTTTCAGCGCGTCGACGAGCGCACGATCGCCATCCGCTCCGAACGATCTCCGACCACCGATCTCGGCCCGACGATCGAAGAAATCGTGGTCGCCTCGCGCTTGCTGCAAACCGCAGCTGAATCGGCAGTACCGGTCGAAGTGTACGATCGCCCGCGCATCGAGCGCTCCGGGGCGGGGTCCGTCACTGAATTCCTCAATACGCTGCCGTCGGTCTCGGTGCAGACGACGATGACCGGCCAATACCAACACGCCAACGGTTCCTCGACCGTGCAGCTGCGCGGTTTGCCGGCCGGCACGACTCTCGTATTGATCAATGGCCGGCGGGTGCATTCGTCGGGCTCGGCCGGCAGCGGTTCCTTCTTCGACCTCGGTGCGATCCCGATGAGCGCGATCGAGCGCATCGAAGTGCTGCCGTCAGGTTCATCCGCGGTCTATGGCGGCGACGCGCTCGGCGGCATCGTCAACGTGGTGCTTCGGCAGGGTATCGAAGACGTGGAGTTCAACACTCGCTTCGCCCAGACCAGCGACGGTGCCTACGATGAGCAACATTACAGCGTGGCGGCGGGTGCCAAGGGCGAACGCTGGTCCGGTTCGGTCATCGCAACTTACATGCGCAACAGCGAACTGCGCGGGAGCGAGCGCGCAGTCACGTCGACGCAGGACTTCACTCCGTACGGTGGCCAGGACTTTCGCCTGCCTTACGGCAATCCCGCGACTGTTTGCACGCAGGATGGCAGCAACCTCAGTGGACTCGCCAGCAATTGTGCGGCAGTACCGGCCGGCAGCTCCGGTGTGGGCCTGACACCCGCGGACTTCGCGGCAACCGCCGGGCAGATCAATCAAGTCTCGTTCAGTCCGTACTATTCCATGCTGGCGCCAGCCGAGCGTTATGGTGCGTTCGCCTCCGGTACGTTTGAGCTCAGCGAAAACACGGAATTGTTCGCGGAGTTTCTTTATAGCAAAGAGCGCAAGCAACTCTACGTCTACCCGCCGGTCGCGGTGATACGCGTGCCGGCCGACAGTCCCAACAATCCTTTCGGCCAGGCAGTCTCGCTGAATTATCTGTTCGAGCAAATCGGCCGCATTTGCGGCCAATGCCAGGACACGGATTATTTCCGCCCGTTGCTGGGCGCACGCGGCAGTCTGTTCAGCAACTGGAGCTGGGAAGCAGCCGCGTGGACGTCGCGGGATACTTCCAATATTCCTACTGGATTTGTGGCCGTGGACTCGGTGGCACTCAACGCCGCAGTGGCGGACGGCAGCTTCACGCCTTTTGCAGATGGCGCGGGCGGCAACGTCGATCTGCAGCGCCGCTTCTTCAGTCAGGCGCCGCGCAAGTTCGAGGGCTCGGTGGATTCAGCCAACGCGTTCGTGCGCGGGCCGCTCGGTCAGTGGGCCGGCGGCACGATCGAAGCGGTGCTCGGCGCGGAATTCCAGCGTAGTGTCTTCTCATCCGAGCAGCCGCAGGGAGAGGTCGGCGACAACTTCAGCTTCGATCGCAATCAGAAGGCCGCGTTTGCGGAGCTGCGCGCGCCGCTGTATGGCGGCGGTCAACGCGCAGGCGCCGACGTGCTGGCGTTGCAAGTGGCATTGCGCTACGACGACTACGCCGACTTCGGCGGTCGTACCAGCGTCGGCACCGGCTTGGAATTTCGCCCCATCGATCATCTCCTGCTGCGTGCGTCATATAGCACCGCATTCAAGCCGCCCACGCTGTACAACCTTTACGCGCCCACCACGACGTTTGAATCGCCGATCAGAGATCCATTGCGCGGCAATGAAACAGTCATGGTCACGCAGGCGTACGGCGGCAATGAGAAGCTGCGTCCGGAAACGGGCTGGTCGCGCAACCTGGGGCTGGTCTATTCGCCGACGCCGCAGCTCGACATCATGCTGACGCAGTGGCATATGCGGCTGGACAACGGCTTCGTGAGTGCGGGCGCGAATGCCATCCTCGCCGAGCCCGATCTCTATCCGGGCCGTGCCATTCGTGCGCCCGTCGAGCCCGGCGATCCATACGGCGTCGGCCGTCTGATCTATCTCGATCAGTCGATCGGGAATTTCGGCTTCATGGATGAGTCGGGCGTCGACTTGCAGGTCGACTGGAGCAAAGCCACAGCGCTCGGCAAATGGCGGCCGTCGCTCGCGCTCGCCTACGTCTATCACTATGACTATGAGTTCACGCCAGGAGCCGGCACGCAGGACGCCGTTTCGAAAGCGAACGACCAAGGCTCGTTCGCACCGCGTTGGAAGGGTACAGCGGGTTTGAGCTGGGAGGGCAGGAATGCGCAGGTCGGCGTCGTCGGTCGCTACACCGGTCCGTATCGAGACGTGGCCAGCGTGCGGCCCGATCCAAAACAGCTCGGCGATTTCTGGTATCTCGATTTGAGCGCCCGTTTCGAGCTGGGCCAGAGGTTCGCCCCGGACTCCGCCTTGTGGTCGCGGCTGATGATCTCGGGAGGTGCCCGCAATGTTTTGAACAAGCTGCCGGAGTACTCCGACAGCGGGCTCGGCTTCAATGGCTACGATCCGTTCATGTACGAGCTCACCGGGCGCTATCTGTGGGTCCAGGCCGGGCTGCGGTTGTAAGAGGCAAGCATCCATGTTTGTTATTTCCTTGCGCAATCGCGCGCTGCAGGTTTGCGCCAGCATGCTCGTCGCCATCGTCGCCGTGGCACAAACACATGCGGTCGCGTTGCCGGTGCAGGCAGTCGTGAGCGAGCTCGATGTCGACTATTTCAATGGCATCCAGGCATCGCCGGACGGACGCTGGCTGGCGTTCGATACATCCGATACTCGGGAATCGCTGGAGTATGAGTATCCCTCGCAAACTTTCACCGCGAGCGGTTATCCGATGTGGGCGGGGCTCGCGGTGTTCCGCGCGCAGCTCATGGAAGTGGCGACGGGCAAGGTCGTGAAGTTGTCGTCGGAGCACGGTGCCAGTTGGAGTGGCAGTTGGTCGCCCGACGGTCGACACTTTGCGTTCTACTCCGATCGCGACGGCAAAGCGGCGGTGTGGTTGTGGGAACGAAGCACGGGGCAAGTGCGAAAGCTCTCCGATGCCACCGTACGAATGTTCCGTAACAGTGATCGTCCGGAATGGACGCCGGACGGCACGCGTATCGTGTTCAAGACCCTGCCTGAGGGCATGACGCTCGACGATATCTCACAATTCAACGCCGACTATCGGCGGAAGTTCGAGAAACCCGGCGCGAATACCCTGCGGGTAAGCGTTCATTCCACGGAGCCGTCCGCCGCCGGCGCGAAGCCTGCGAACAGTTCCGCATTTCTCGATTATCGATATCTGTCCGATCTGGTCAGCGTAGACCTCGCCGACGGTCGCCTGCGGCGAATTGCAAAGCGCGTTTATCCGCTGCGGCATGCGATATCGCCCGACGGCGCGAGCGTGGCCATCCTGGGCGCGGTCGGCCTCGTTCCCAACACCCAGTTCGCTCGCTTCGCGCTGCGTGTTTACTCATTGCGCGATGGTGCCGAAACCGTGCTCGACGACGGCGTCGTTCCCGAAGATCCAGCGGAATTCAGCTGGTCGCCGGTGGGCGATCGAATCGCATATGTGTCGCGCGGCGGCGAAGGATTCCGGGATTGGAGCGCCTATGTCGTCGCCGTGAACGACGGTTCCAAGACCGCGATGACGCTACCTGCCGGTGAGAAGCTGCAAGGCGTGCGCTGGGGGCCGCCACTGTGGAGTCGGGATACAGCGCATGTCTATGTGCTGGATACACCGCAAGGGATGGAAGATGCGAAACAAACAAGTCGCATCTGGGAATTGCCCGCGGATGGCCGCCCGGGCAGAGCCTTGGCTACCGTCGGCGACCGGCGCATCGAAGACATCGTGATGCAATCGTCTCGTAACACCTATTGGTCGCCGAAGGGTGAAGACACGATGATCCTGCGGACGCACGCGCCGCAGTCGAAGCAGCAAGGGTTCTATCGTCTCGAGCCGCGCTCCGGAAGAACGACCCGCATCGCTGAGTACGACGCTCGTATCGGGCAGCGACTGCTCGCGAGCGCGTCGGGCGGCTCGCAGGTTGCCTACTTCAGGGAGGATGCGGCGCATCCTCACGAGCTTTATCTACTCGATGTAAACAGCGGCAAGTCGCGGCAGCTCTCCAAATTCCATCCGCAATTGGCGGCGGTCGAGATGGGCAAGACGCAGCTGATCGATTGGCGTTCCGCGAAGGGGGAGGGGCTGCAAGGCACGTTGCTGATGCCGCCTGGTGCGCACACCGCACAACGCTTGCCGCTAGTCGTCTGGGTATACGGTGGCAGCTACGGCTCGGATGCGCTCAATCGATTCGGCTTTGGCTGGGGGCCCGTGTTCAACATGCAGATGCTGGCGACGCGCGGCTACGCAGTCCTGTTCCCGGATGTTCCCATGAAGGGGGGCGCACCGATTGCGGACGTCCTCGACGCCGTGATGCCCGGGGTCAACAAAGTGATCGAGTTGGGCATCGCGGATCCTGAGCGACTCGCGGTCATGGGGCAGAGTTTTGGGGGCTACAACACGATGTCATTGATCACGCACACGACGCGTTTCAAGGCCGCCGTCATGACCGGCGCTGGCGCCTCCAATCTTTTCGAGAGCTATGCTCGTTTCGAAAGTGGCGAAGCGTACAACATCGGTTATTACGAGCGCGGCCAGGGTGGCATGCGCGCCACGCCGTGGGAACAGCCGTTGCGCTACCTCGAGAATTCGCCGTCATTTTTCCTCGACCGCGTGCAGACTCCGCTATTGATCGGGCGGGGCACCGACGACGGGATCGCTGCCGACAGTGGCGCCGTCTTTGCCATGCTTCGGCGCTTGGGTAAAACCGCCGAACTGCGTGACTATGAAGGCGAGGGTCATGTTCTGCAGAGGCCGGACAATATCGCCGACTTCTGGGAACGTCGGCTGCAATGGCTGGATCGTTATTTGGGGGTTCGGTAACCATCTGCGACGGCTGCGTCGCGCTCTACAAGCGCAAGCTGGAACAACGCGGCGAGGATCATTCAACCCGAAAATTTCTTGATAAAATGAAGTCCTCGTCCGGGAAGGTTCGAGGTCACGAGCTTCGTGCATCCGAAGCTCGTGCCGCAAATGGCCGACGCAGAGGCGGTGCTGGCCGGCCTGCGGTGAACCGGGCGTGCCGGCGCAAGTGCGCGAGATGATCGCGCGGGTGAGCGCGTACGGTATCGATATGAACAACGCCACGAACAACGCGAGCTTGAAGGGGGCCATGAATCCGGAGGTGACGCTGGTGGCGATCACCTGGCCGCCTTCGGGCCGGCGCCTGGGCCTGGAGTCATTTGGAAGGACCCGCTAGAATTCGCGTCCGGGTGTCGACGACCTTCCTCTTCGACAGGCAATCGCGATGGTCGGGCCGCCACGCAGTGGCTGCGCGCGCATGACTTTTGCAAACTCCACCATTCAGATCGTCGCAGCCGTTATTTTCGCGTTGGCGCTGCTGCATACGTTCTCTGTGAAACAGCTCGAGAGGCTGTCACTCCGGTTTCCCTCGCATGCCGGCGTGTTCCATCTGCTGGGCGAAGTCGAGATCGTGTTCGGCTTCTGGGCCATCGTGTTCATCGCGCTGCTGGCGCTCCTCGACGGCGCCGAGAGCGCGCTGAGCTATGCCGAATCCCGCAATTTCGCCGAGCCGCTGTTCGTCTTCGTCATCATGGTGTTGGCAGCCTCGAAGCCGATATTGCATGTGGTGTCCCGATTCATCGGTGCGCTGGCGCGCGTGTGTCCGTTCGACGAGGTGCTGGCGCGAGTCTGGTTGGGCTTGTCCATCATTCCGTTACTGGGCTCGTTGATCACCGAGCCGGCGGCGATGACGCTCGCCGCGCTGACGCTGGCCCCGCTGGTGTTCCGGCCGGAGCTGCCGGAGCGTTCCAAGTACCTCGCATTGGGCGTGCTATTCGTGAACGTGTCCGTCGGCGGCACCTTGACGGCCTACGCGGCTCCGCCCGTGCTGATGGTCGCATCGACATGGCAGTGGGACAGCACGTTCATGTTGCATCAGTTCGGATGGAAAGCCGTGTTGGCGGTATTCGTCAATGCAAGCGTGGCAACTATCCTGCTGAGGAAGCAGCTGCCGCGGGCCTCTCAGGGCGATGCGATGCGTCGTTCTACCGACGATACGATGCCACTGCCGATCATCGCCGTTCACGTCATTCTGCTCGCCGCGGTGGTCGCCATGGCGCATCATCCGATCGCGTTCATCGGTATCTTTCTACTGTTTCTGGGATTCACCACGGCGTATGAGCGTTTCCAAAGTCCGCTGATCATCAAAGAGGCATTGCTGGTCGGTTTCTTTCTCGCGGGCCTGGTCGTGCTCGGAGGGATGCAGCAGTGGTGGCTGCAGCCCATCGTGTCGGCATTGCAGCCGCTTGCATTGTTCTTCGGCGCCTTGGGCCTCACCGCGATTACCGATAACGCCGCGCTCACCTATCTGGGCTCGTTGATCGCGGGTATCTCGGATCAGGCGAAGTACATGTTGGTGGCGGGCGCGGTCGCGGGCGGCGGTTTGACCGTGATTGCCAATGCCCCGAACCCGGCTGGAGCGTCGCTGCTCAAAGCCGGCTTTTCGAACGAGACCATCGGTGCGCTCGGATTGTTTCTCGGCGCGCTTGGGCCTACGTTCGTCGCGGCTGCGGCGTTTCTCCTGCTGTAAGAACGTCAGATGTCGATACCGGCGCGAACGGGCGCAGCCGCCTTTGGATGTCAGCATCGTGAGTATTAACCATTGCAACCGGCGGCCGACACGCTGAATCGTCGCCTGCAAGTTCCCGGGCGCCGCCTGTTCGTCGGCGGCGAGCACAGCGAGCGTCGGACGCTGTTGCTGCGGGCGGCCGCTCGTGCTGTTCCTGTTCGTTCTTGTGATCACGGTGTTCTGGCTTGATCGCGATCAGGTCGTCGGCCTGCGCGACCTGCGTAGGCTGATCACGTCGCTGACCTGTTTCGTGCCGGAAGAAACCTGTTCAGCTTGCCTGGAGCAAGCGGCCGTCAAGAGCAGGACGGCCGCGCTCAACAGCACGGTGGAAGTGTTCACGACATTCATCTCGGCCTCCTTGGGCGGGCGGAAGTATGGGCGCGTGCCTTGTAGTGCGAACGCCAACGTAGCCATCCGATAACGCCGAGTCGCGGCGGCTGTTCCAATGAGTCGAAAGATCCACCGATGTCATCTATCGAATGGATACAAATTCATTGGAGGCCAATATATCAGACGCTGAGCCGGCGTTTCGCGATGCGTCCGGCAATGCATTGGCGCCAATGCATTGTCTCCCGGCATGGGGGCGCAAATTGGGCTTCGGGGTTGAGCTGAGCGCCAAATAGAAGTAAGGTCTCGTTGTCGCCAAATGCAGTCGCCTGTTCGTCGGGGAGGGGGCACTGCGTTTGGCGCTGATAGCGGGAGAAGATTGTGAAAAAGAACGTATTCGTCTGCGCGCCGCATGGGCGCGCGGGATGACTGAACGGCTCGTTTGCGTTTCAAATCGCGTCAGTGTGCCGCGCCGGACGGCAGCGCCAGGGGGACTGGCGGTGGGGATTCTCAGCGCCTTGAAGGGAACCGGCGGCCTGTGGTTCGGCTGGGGCGGTGAGCTCACCGAGCAGGAGCCCGGCGAAGCGGCGCTCGATCGACGCGAAGGCGTGAATTACGCCACGATCGAACTGCGCCGCGAACAGTTTTTGCGCTACTACGGTGGCTTTGCCAATGGCGCGCTGTGGCCACTGTTCCACTACATGCCGAGCAAATTCCGTTTTCAGCCCGAGGAGTACGCGGCCTATGAGGACGTGAATCGGCAGTTCGCACGGAAGCTGCAGCCGCTGTTGAAACCGGACGATATCGTCTGGGCCCACGATTATCATCTGATACCGCTCGCGTGTCGGCTTCGAGAGCTGGGGGTGCGGGTGCCACTTGGCTTCTTCTTGCACATTCCGTTTCCATACATCGAAACGCTGCGCGTGCTGCCCACATTCTCCGAGTTGGTGCGCGACCTGGTCGCCTACGACGTTATCGGGTTTCAGACGCAGAGCGATCTCGATTCGTTCTTCACCGCGGCCGCGCACGTGTTCGGCAGGCAGTGCGTAGTGGACGAAGGGCACCTGAACATCGGCGACCGAACGGTCCGTTGCGGCGTGTTTCCCATTGGCGTCGATGTCGATGCGATTCAGCAAGAGGCGATTGCAGCGCGCGCCAGCGAGGTCGTCCAGCGAATGGTCGACAGTCTCTCGGGGCGCAAGCTCGTGATCGGGGTCGATCGTCTGGACTACAGCAAGGGACTGGTCGAGCGCTTTACCGCATACGAGCGGTTCCTGGAAATGTTTCCCGACAACTGCGGCCGGCTGACGTATCTGCAAATCGCGCCGTTGTCACGCAAGGATGTGCCGTCGTATGCCGAAATCCGCGGTGCGCTGGAACAGGCGGCGGGCCGGACCAACGGCCGCTTCGCCGATACCGACTGGACGCCGATCAGATACTTGAACCGCAACTTCGCGCACAACGTGATGATGGGATTTCTGCGCTCGGCGCACGTGGGGCTGGTCACCCCGCTGCGCGATGGAATGAACCTGGTCGCCAAGGAGTATCTTGCCGCTCAGGATCCGCACGATCCGGGCGTGCTGGTGCTCTCGACTCTGGCTGGAGCGGCGCGTGAACTCACGTCCGCGCTGCAGATCAATCCTTACGACCCACGCGCTTTGGGGCACGCTTTGCAGACGGCATTGCACATGTCGCTCGGGGAGCGTCGTGAGCGTCATGCTCAGTTGCTCGAGACTCTTCGGGAGCACAGCATCCATGCATGGGCCGATCGCTTCATGGCGGCACTGCGAGCGTCGAAGGCCGAAACCTGACACCGAAAGCTGTAACTTGCGGCCGAGGCGTCGAGTAGGGACATCCACGATCGTCGTATTTTGAAGCGCGAACACGACGGCGTGGAATCATCGATGCGCCTGTGCATCGCCTCAGGCCGCCTCAGGTCGCTCGGCTCGATTGCGCCCCCTGGCGGCGGGGCTGTCGTCGTCGTCAGCAGGGCTCTCCTGAGAAGACAGGTACAGCTTTTGCGTGGGGTATGCGAACTCCGCGCCGCTTTGCTGTAGCTCGCGATGCAAGCGCAGGTTGATAGCCTGCTGGGTGTCCATGTACTTGTTGTAGTCGGCGGAGAGCACGTAGTAGACCGTCTCGAAGTCGAGCGAGGTGGCCGCATGCTTGGCAAAGTGGCTGCGATCGAAGCGCGTATCGGCTTGGTCCTCAACGATCTTGCGGATCAGCGCGGGAATCTGCTCCACCAATTCGATAGGCGTCTCGCGAGTGATGCTGGTCGCGAATACGACGCGCCGTTCCTGCATGCGCCCGTAATTTCGAACGCGACTGCCGAGCAGGTCGCTGTTGGAAATGATGATCTGCTCGCCGCTCAGGCTGCGCAGTCGCGTGCTCTTGATGCCGATATATTCGACGCTGCCCATGAAGTCGCCAACGATCAGAAAGTCCCCGATCACGAACGGCCGATCCAGAGTGATGGACAAGGAGGCGAACAGATCGCCGAGCACGTTCTGCACGGCCAGTGCCACGGCGATGCCGCCGATGCCGAGGCCGGCGATCAGCGCGGTGATGTCGATGCCGAGGTTGTCCAGCGTCAACAGCAGCATCATCGCCCAAATGACGACGTTGACCACGAAACTGATGATGCCGAGCGAGCCGATGGCGGCACGGTCTGCGGCGAGACTGCGTTGACGCTTGCGCTCGAGCCATATGGATGCGGCGGCCATCATCCAGATGCCGACCTGCCAGAACAGTGCAATGGTGACCGCCGAGCCGAGCACTTGCTGTGTCTTGGGGCCCATTGTCAGCCACTGGGCGCCGATATACAGCGCCACGACCAGCAGGGTGAGCAGCGTGGATCGACTCAACACTTGCAGCGGAATTTCCAACAGCTCGGTCTCGGCGGTCGCCTGCATACGTTTGTAGTAGGCACGTATGCCACGGCGCGCCATCAGCATAACGAATAGCGCGATGGCGGCGATCGCGAGCGCCAGGGACCAGTCCAGCAGCGAGTTGCTGAACAGCGGCAGCTGAGCCAGGTTGGAGTAGTCAGTCATCGTTAACCTCTCGCAAGGGAAAATGTGCGGCTCTATCGAGCCGGGGGCCGTGCGCGTGCAGGGGCGCGACGGGGGAAGGAAGTATTGGTATCAATATTTTGCCAATGGTTCCCTCGGCGGCGCAAACGCGGCACGCAGAGCTGAGGTGAAAGTCGGCGCGCCGGGGGGGGGCTCTAGGCGCGATTCTTCATTACGATGGCGGTGAGTATCAGCAGATACGACACCAGTCTGACCAGATAGACTGCGGGCGTTCCTTCATGCGGGTTGTCCAGCCAGAGGAACGCCGTGCGGTTGCCGGCTTCGACCAGAAAGGCAATCGCGAATGCGAGGAACAGAGTGTCCCGCGTTTGTCGCCAGAAGCGCAAGAAGAAGGCTGCGGCAGTCGCCGAGCCGGTCACGATGATGCCGAGCAGGAATCCTTCGATCATGAGTCGCTCTCGAAAACCAATCCGTAGAGCAAGAGGAGAATCGAGGCTGCGGCCGCACCGAGACGCCAGGTGTAGAGGCTGATGTGCGGAACTACGGCCAGATCGATGAACAGCAGCGCGTTGGACAGCGTCAGTCCGGCAAAGCACAGGCCACTCCAAAGCAAGAGGCGGGTGCGTTTCTTGAAATAGCTACGTAGCAACAGGATGGCGCATAGCGCCACCGTGATCGTGCCAAGGATGTTCACCGCATAGGGCATGCTAACGATCCCTCTTCAGGTCGAATGCCCGGGCAAAGTCGCGTACGGACGACGAGGCGCCGTTGTGAATCAAGGTGGCGATGCGTACCAAATGTCGCCGATAGGTCGTTGCAAGTTCGTCGATGAGCGTTCCGGACTCATCCCAGTCCTTGGAATAGCGGAACAGCAGCAGGTCGTCGCTGGTCGCCAACCGCCGTGCTTGCAGCGCGCGGAGAATCAGCTGGCCGGTCTCACGAGTCACGTAGACGCGGCCCGCGATCTCGTCAGCCGTCCAGGATTTGGACGGCTCCTGCCAAAGCAACAGCAGCGCTTCGAGCTGCGGCACCGTATCTATGTTCTCCGCCAGGAAGCGAAGCACTCGATCGGAGATGTCGGTCGCATCCGTGGTCACGCGGTCTTTTGCCGGAATCAATGGGTACCAATGTAATTTCGCCGGCAGTTTTACTACATTCCGCCCCGGTGATACCACCCTTGACATATGCGTCGGCGTGCTTGCCCCTGATATCATCGCTCCGTCACGGGTCACGAGAGGGTGTCGCTTCACTTTATGAAAAGCAAACAGCGCGCGGTTCGCCGCCGGCAGCAGGACGTAGGGGTCGCCGTTCTGAAGAGCTTTCGCGTGATTTACGGCTCGGTGCGCCAGCACTTCCGGCAGGTGCAGGAAGTCTGTGGCCTGTCGGGCTCTCAGTTGTGGATTCTTCACGAGGTCTTGAGGGCGGACGGGATCGGGGTTTCCGAGCTGGCTGAAAAGCTTTCAATTCATCAATCGACCTGTAGCCAGCTGGTCGAGAAATTGGTCCGGCGCGGCGCTCTCAAGAAAGTGCGCGGGTCCGATGATCAACGCCGGGTTCTATTGTCGGTGACAGCAAGTGGCAAGCAGATTGTCGCGCGGTCTCCCGGGCCAGCCGAAGGCGTCCTGCCCGAGGCCATCGCCGAGCTGTCGCGAACGGAGCTGGCGCGGCTGCATTCCGGGTTGCAGAAGATCATTGCGGCGTTGGACATCAAGGACGAAGCGGCGGCTGAGCGCCCGATGGCCGAGCTGTAGCGCTACCGAGCGCGTCAGTTCCAGCGGGGCTTCATTCCCGGCTGGCATCGAAATACGTTGCAATCGATATAATTGATTCAAAATTGATATGACCGGGCGCTGGATTGGGGCGAACTCACCTCGACTTTGACTGTCTCTAAAAGAAGACATCTGTTGGGAGGCGCCATGTCACGGCTGACCCTGTTGTTCGCGATGATTTCAGCCCAGTTGGGAATGGCGCTCGCGGCGAGCGCCGAGACCACGATGGTGGTCCGCGACGCAACTCCGGCGACCGGACAAGCGCTTCCGGAAGCGATTGTTCATTCGAGACTGGCAGCGGATGTACTCAACGCCTTGAAAGAAGATCCCATTGTCGAGCTAAGTGGCCTGGACATACGGACTGACGACGGCGTCGTCACCCTCACCGGTAGTCAGTCGCTACTGCTCGCCTCCGATCGCGCGACCTACGTCGCCGAGACGGTTCCCGGAGTTCGTCGCGTCGTCAATCGACTCAGCGTCCGCCAAGCGCGTGAAGCCGATACACAACGGCTCGAATCGGATGTTCGCTATGCATTGCTCACCGACCCGGCCACGGCGGGCAACTCGATCGACGTTTCGGCCGATGCTTCGGGACGGGTCACTCTCGAGGGGGTGGTCGCCGGCCATGTCGAGCGCCAGTTCGCCGAGGAAGTCGTGAGAAGCATCATTGGGGTCACGGCCGTTGCCAACAGAATACGAATCGCCAGTTCCCATCGCCCGTCGGATCGACAACTCGTCGCCGATGCCCGTCAGGCACTCGCCTGGGATGCGTATGTGGATGGCCGTCGCATTGACGTCGCTGCGATGGACGGTGTCGTGATGCTCGCCGGCAAGGTCGATAGCGCGGCCGCACGGCGTAGATCGATTGCCTTGAGTTGGGTCGCCGGTGCGAAGAATGTCAATGCATCTCAGCTCAAAGTGGTCGACCGACGAATCGAAGAAGTGTCGGAGGATTCGCTGGGAAAGTTCGAACTTGTTTCTGATGAGCAGCTTGCCGCGATCATTCGTCGAGCGCTGCAGGCCGATCCGCGACTGCGTGATTCCACTGTCGAGGTGGCTGTACAGCATGCAGAGGTGACCCTCAGCGGAGCAGTCGACAGTCTGCTGGCGAAGCGGGTTGCGCTCGGACTTACCCATGCCGTGCGCGGCGTGGGTTCGGTCGATAGTCAGCTGCAGGTGCCGGCGACGGCGCAGCTGTTCTCGGATGCGGAGATCGAAGCAAGAATCGACCGCGCATTGGAGCGCAATAGCGCCACGCGCGATGCCGTGATCGGCATCAGCGTTCTGGATGGCGCGGTGACCCTGGAAGGAGAGGCAAGTAACTGGTTGGCGCGACAGATCGCCGATACCGTCGCAGCATCGATTCGCGGGGTCCATGCGGTTGAGAACGATATCGTCGTGGCCAATGGACGCGGCGCGCTTCCGTTCAATCCGTATCTCGACATGGGCCCGTTTGCGTGGGTCGTCCCGTAAGAATGTGGCCGTCACAGGTTATCGAATCCATCGGGGCGGCGCTGCTATCGCGACCTCAGTGCAGTTGCCACGCGCGCCGCGCGTTCAAGCTCGAAAGCGGCACACGTCACATGCAGCAGGCGTACATCGATCGCGACGTTGTCTCCAGTCGGCAAAACACGCTGCTGCGAAGTCTCGACGCCAAGCCTTGGAAATCCCGCATCTGAGATTGTCTGCGCGGCAGCTGGATATTCGCCCGGCGTGCCGGGGGAGGCGGCATGAGGCAAGGATATTTCTTGTCGCTTCCTCGATAGTATGCGGCCGATTTGCGCGATTCTTTGGCAAGCCGGCTGAGCTATATCGATTCGCGAGGCAGTGACCGGCACTGCCATCCGGAAGCGTTCATGGGCGCGTACTGCGCAAAGGTTCCTTCGCGACTCGAACGGGTCCGTGAGCTCGAGGATTTACCGCAGGCCATCGTCGCTTTCGGGCGCGACTATCCGACCGGCCATCTCATCGAGCGGCATGGCCATCTTCTGACCCTCGGTTCCGCTTTCTCCTCGTCAGGTGTCTTGATGAGGTTCGCGACCTGGCCTGCGCGAATCCCTGTCACTGACGCCGTGGAGTTACCTCGAGCTGATGTCAATCAATTCCGTGGTGTCTGCCGACACGCTTGAGAGCGGGGCGGTGCGGGCGGGGGCTGGAGCGACTTGGCTGGGTCACCCCCGCGGAATGTTCCTCGTCGCGTTCGTCGAGATGTGGGAACGTTTCAGCTATTGGGGCCTGGTCGGCTTGCTGGTGTTGTTCCTCACCGCGTCGACCGACACCGGTGGCTGGGGGTGGGAGAGCGGTCCGGCCCTGCAGCTTTACAGCTGGTACGCCGGGCTTGCGTTCGCACTGCCGGCAGTCGGTGCTTGGATTGCCAACACTCTGGTGAGCGAGCGCCGATGTGTTGCGGCGGGCGGCACGGTGATTCTCTGCGGACACCTGTTGATGGCCGTGGCGCATCTGAGTCATCCCGAGTCGGGAACGAATGCGGCGGAGACGGCGATCTTCTTGAGCGGTCTGGGGTCGGTGCTGCTCGGCACCGGCTTGCTCAAGCCGGCCATCTCTTCGATGGTCGCAGGCCTCTACCCTGAAGGGGGCGCGCGCCGTGACGAAGGCTTCACATGGTTCTTCGTGGCGATCTACGTTGGCGCCGCGTTCGGCGCAATCATCGTCGGTTATCTCGGCGAGCGTGTGAGTTGGCACTACGGCTTCGGGGCCGCCGCCGTCGCCATGGCGCTCGGGATGGCGGCGTATCTCTTGAAACAGCGCGAATGGCTCGGCGACATCGGTACGACTGTGCCGGGGAGCGAGCCTGCCGACACTCGGCCGCTGGGGAGGATGGACTGGCAGCGCATCGGCGTCGTCGGCGCGCAGGGCATATTCACAATCCTCTACGCAGCGGCCTTTTATCAGATGTTCGGCATGTTGACGCTGTACTCGAGAGATCGTCTCGACCGCGTCATCGGCGGCTTCGAAGTGCCGGCGACCTGGCTGCAAACCGTCAATCTCTGGAGCTTCTTCGTTTGTGTGCCGCTGCTCAGCCTGGCATGGCGGCGCCTGGCGCGCCGTCAACGCAATCCCAGTGCTTCGTACAAACTCGCGCTCGGTATTGCCTCGCTCGCGGTGGGTTACTCGGTGTTGGTTGCCGCGGAAATCAACAGCGCTACGACCTTGCCGAGCGTGCTGTGGCTGATCGCCGCGTATGTGCTGTTCGGATTGGGCGATTCACTGGTGTGGGCGAACCAGATCTCGCTCACCAGCAAGCTCGCGCCGTTGCGCTATCGACCGCTGCTGGTAGGTGGATGGTATGTCTGCATCGGCATCGGTACCTGGCTCACGAGCTACATCGGCAGGCTGGCAGAGCACTACTCATTTCAAATGGTGTTCACTCAGTTGGCCGTGAGCTGCGCACTGACGGCGCTGGCGCTTGCGGCGATGACCCCTTGGTTGAAGCGATACATGCATGGAGCGGAGGAGAGTAACGATGGCTGAGTCGACAATCGTGCTGGCGTTCACCACGGCGGAGTTTCAGCGTCGCGTTGCAGCGGTCAAGCAACTCATGGCCGGTGCGCGCATCGATGTGTTGCTGATCAGCGATCCCGCCAACATGAATTATCTGACCGGCTACAACGCGTTCTCTTACTACACGCATCAGATGGTCGCGGTGGCGTTGGACGAGAACGAACCGCTATGGCTCGGACGCAAGATGGACGTGGCGTGCGCGCGTTTCACCGCGTTCATGGGCGAGGATCGGTTGTTCGGTTATCCGGAAAGTTACATCGGGGTGTCGGCGCGGCATCCGATGGAGTTCATCGGCAAGGTGCTGCGAGACAAAGGTTGGGAACGGCGCGTGTTCGGGCTGGAAATGGACAGTGCGCCGCTGACGCCACGCTGCGCCGATCAGTTGAAGCACGCACTGCCGGAGGCACGCTGGGTCGATGCGGATCTGCTCGTCAATCGAGCGCGGCTGGTGAAGTCGAAAGCGGAGATCGATTACCTCCGGCAGGCGGCGCAGATTTCGCAACGGGCCATGCAAGCGGCCCACGAGGCCATCGAGGTCGGCGTTCGCGAGTGTGACGTAGCCGCGAAGGTGTATTCGGCGCTGGTGTCGGGCACGGAAGGCTACGCCGGTCACCTCACGATGCAAGGAGGCCTTGCGATGCCCAGCGGCGAGCGAACGTCGGCACCTCATCTCGGGTGGACCGATGAACGCTATCACTCCCAACAGCTGGTGAGTATAGAGCTCGGCGGCTGTCGCCATGGATATCACGCCGGTCTGTCACGCAGTTTCTTTCTTGGGCGGCCGCCGGCTGAGCTGCAGCGCTGTGCCGAGGTGACGATCGATGGCATGTCCGAAGTCCTGGTGCGCATGCGGGCTGGTACCACCTGCGGCGAAGTGGCCGATCACTGGAACGGTCTGCTCAAGCGGGCAGGGCTCGCCAAGGAGTCGCGTATCGGTTACTCGATCGGCATCGGCTATCCGCTCACCTCGTGGATCGACAAGAGCGCGAGCTTGCAATCGGGCGATGCGACGGTGCTGCAGCCGGACATGACATTTCATATCATTCTGGGCATGTGGATGGATCGCTGGGGGTTCGAGCTGAGTGAGACGGTGCGCGTGACGGAGGGCGAGGTCGAAGTATTTTCGTCGTTCCCAAGAGCGCTTCTGATCAAAGCATGACTTCCTCATTGCCCGGACTCGTGCTGAGCTTGATCGGTTTGCAAGCCGCGCTTGGCGAAGCACAAACATTTACAACGCCCGAGACGGTGTTGTCGGTGGTTACGGTGTCGAACGTGGCGCTGTCGCCGGATGGTTCGCGCGTGCTCTATCGTGCCGAATCTCCAGCGACGACCTCAGAGTCGAGAGCCGTCAGGCGCGGGGCACTCTGGACCTCGGCGACGAAGCGTGAGCATCCCGAGCTGCTGACGGACGTGCATTCGGATGCTACGCGTCCTGCGTGGGCGCCGGATGGACGACGAATCGCGTGGATCGGCCGGGCGACATCGACGCAAGTTCCTCAAGTATTCGTGCGGGACGCTTCCAGTGGCGAGGCGCGAGTGATCACGGCAGTTGCTCGGGGCGTCGAGGCATTCGTCTGGTCGCCTGACGGCACACGCATCGCGTTCACCTCACGAGAGGGACGCTCGCGGCAGCAACAACAGGCCTTCGATGCGGGCGAGGATTGGACCCTCTTCGGCGAGCCGGTGGGACAGATTCGCCTGCATATCGTCGAACTCGCCGGCGGTCGAACCTGGCCGGTCACACCGGAAACCATGAGTGTTCACTACTTCGCCTGGTCGCCGAACGGGGATCGCCTCGCACTCATCGCGGCACCGACGCCATCCGTCGACGATGAGATGTTACATGCCCGACCTTTTATCGTGGACGCACGAGGCGGCGAACCTGAACGAGTCACTGAAACGGTCGGTTGGGTGGCGTTTCCGAGCTGGTCGCCGGATGGGACGCAGATTGCATGGTTGGGCTCCGCGGTCGTGTTCGATCCCTGGTACAGCGATGTTTGGATTGCACCGGCCGATGGGAAGGGACCGGCGCGCAATCTCACCGAGGGGTACGAGGCAACTGCGACGTGGCTCGGCCCGCTGCCTGGCCAGCCGAATACGCTGGCACTGATCGTCGAGGAGAAGCAGGCGACCACGCTGCAATCCATCGATCTGCGCTCCGGTGCCCGCAAGGTGCTGGCGGCACCGAACGGAATATTCTCGGGCGCGCCGTCGTTCTCGGCGGACGGACGCACGCTTGCCGCGACGATCAACACGCCGACGCATCCCAACGATGTGTTCGTCGCACGGCGCGACGGCACCGGGCGATTCGATCCCGTACGACGTCTCACACGCTCCAATCCGCAGATCGATGAGCGAGCGCTCGGCTCGCAGGAGATCGTGCGGTGGAAGAGTCGCGATGGTCTGGATGTCGAAGGCGTCCTGATCAAGCCCGTGGGCTTTCAACCAGGCAAGCGATACCCCGTCATCGTGCACGTGCACGGCGGGTCCGAAGGCGTGATCTCGAACGGGTGGCGGGCGACCTACAACGACTGGGGGCAACTGCTCGCCGCGCGTGGTTATGTGGTCATCTATCCCAACTATCGCGGCAGCCGCGGCCGTGGTCTGACCTTCATATCCGGCAATCGCCGCGACATGATGGGGCGGGAGTGGGAGGACATCGAATCGGCCCTGGATCACGTGATCGCCTCGGGGCTCGGCGATCCGACACGTGCCGGCATCTATGGCTTCAGTTGGGGCGGCTATGCGGCCGGCTGGGGCGCGACATTCGCCAGTCATCGCTTCAAGGCGGCGGTGGGCGGGGCGGGCATCTACAACTGGATCAGCGAGGCAGGCAGTAACGAGAGTCGTTGGCACGAGCAGCGCGCACATTGGGACGCGCCGCTATACGAACATTTCAACTTGTATCTGGAGCGCTCGCCGATCTTCGAAGTGCGCCGAGCCAGTACGCCGCTGCTCATGCTCCATGGTGAGCTCGATCAGTCCTGTCCCGTGGGCCAGGCGATCGAAATGCATACGGCGCTCAAATGGAAGGGCGTGCCCGTGGAGCTCGTGATCTACCCGCGCGAAGGCCACGGCATGCGCGAGTTGCCGCATCAACGCGATTTCTTGACAAGAGGCCTCGGCTGGTTCGATCGCCACCTGCAATAGTGGCGCTTGCGTCATCGTGCGGCGAGAGCAGAATGCAGACCATGAATGAACCGATCACGCGCAGCGTCGGGCAGGTCCTGGACCAGGCGTTGCAGCGTCAGAAGCAGGGGGACGTGGAATTTGCCTACAAGACCTACCGGCAAGTGCTCGCCCAGTACCCCGAACATCCACTCGCCTTGCATTATCTAGGGTTGGTTGCTCAGCAGGTGGGGCGCGGCATGGATGCCGAAAAGCTGTTGCGCCGGTCTATCGAGCTGGCGCCCGACGACCCGAGAACTCACAATCACTTGGGGCAGGTGCTGGTCAGCCAAGGCCGGCTGAGCGATGCCATCGCATCGTTCCGGCGGGCGCTGCAGGTCGATGCGACGCACGCGGATTCGGCGAACAATCTGGCGAACGCGTTGGCCGAAAGTGGCGAAGCAACGGCGGCGATCGACCTCTATCGACGCTTGCTCGAAAGCCAGCCGCGCTCGGCCGCCGTGCTCTACAACCTGGCCAATGCGCTGAAGAACGATCGGGATTTCGAGCAGGCCGCGGCCCATTACGCCAAAGCCATCGAGTGCCAGCCGACCCATCTGCTGGCGCACTTGAATCTGGCAATGCTCTCGGAACAGATGGGGCGGTTCGAGGCAGCCGCCGATCACTATCTCGCCGTGCTCCAACAGGCGCCCGATCATTCGCGTGCGTTATCGGCCCTGCTGTCGATTCCGGGCTATGAGCCAGAGGCCGCGCAGGTGCAAGCTGCGACGCGCCTGCTCGCTGGCAAGGATCTGGAAAGCGAAGAGCGCGTGCGACTGCATTCCGGCGTGGGCAAATATCTGGATCGCAGGCAGGAGTTCGACCAGGCGTTCGACCACTTCACGGCGGCCAACTCGGTGCTGAGTCGTCGTTGTGCACCCTATGATCCGCGTGAAACCACGGAGCAATTCGATCGGATCATTCGCACGTTCAGCGCGGACTATTTTGCGAAGCTGCCGGCGCGAGCGGCACAGGGCGAACATTTCATATTCATCGTCGGCATGCCCCGTTCCGGCACGACGTTGACGGAGCAGATCCTTGCCAGTCATCCCGCTGTGTATAGCGCCGGGGAGTCGCGCGCACTACCTGAGCTGGTGAAGGGGTTCGGTCATGCGTATCCCGAGGCGCTCGATGGGATGCCCGCCGCGCAGCTCGACGAATCGGCGCGCCGCTACCAATCCGCGATCGAGCAGCATGCGACACCCGATGCGCAGCGCGTGATCGACAAGTTGCACTTGAATTTCATGCAACTCGGTCTGATCGCCACATTGTTCCCCGGTGCGCGCGTCATCCATTGCCAGCGCGATCCGCTGGACACCGGGCTATCCTGCTTCATCGAGCGCTTCGACTTGCAGCGGGACTTCACCAGCAATCTGCTCAGCTTCGGACATTACTTCCTGCAGTATCAACGCCTGATGCGACATTGGCGGGCGGTGCTGCCGTTGCGGATGCGTGAGCTGCAATACGAAACATTGATATCGAATCAGGAAGAACAAACACGCGCATTGCTTGCTTATCTCGACTTGCCGTGGGATTCGCGATGTCTGCAGTTCCACACGACACCGAGCGTCGTGCGCACGCCGAGTCGTTGGCAGGTCCGTCAGGCGATGTACACGAGCTCGATCGGCCGTTGGCGAAACTACGCAGCCCACCTGCAACCGCTGCAGCGCTTGCTCGAAGAGGGCAAGCATGAGACCGCGGGGCCGACTCAGTAAGGCCACACCGCCAGACCGTGGATCGCGTTGCGCACGTCCATCGATAGGTTGCACTGAGCCACGCGTCGACCATCGCTCAGGCGATAGACACAAATGGTCGAGGGCGATGAGCCGGCAGCGATGTGTTCGGCATCGAGCAGGCAGAGACCTCGCGCAAAACCCGGCCGCGCCACGCTCGATTCAAACCGGTCGAGATTCAGGATCTCGGCTGCGTCGTACGCCGGCACGGGCATTCGCAACGTTTCGCCACTCGAGTTTTGATAGCACACGCAGTCGGCTTGCGTGTCGTTGTAGATCACGCCGTCTTGTAGCTGCGTGGCGTTGTGCGTTCCCGAGGGCAGCGGCGATGCCAGCGACAGACCTCCCGGGCTGAGGTGCAGCAGCCCAGGGGTATGCAAGCCGCTGAACCACAGATCATTGGCGTTGGCCTGGATGCTATTCAGATGAAATCGGCGGCTCGGTGCGGGGCCGCTGCCTTGCGGGTCGAACTGTCGCACTTTCAACGAGCTGTCCTCGGCGCCGAGGTGAAAGCCGTGACTGAAACGCCGGCTGCGCAAGTCGAAGGTGAGCAGGCTGTCGAAGCCCGTTGAGGTCAGGAACACGTGATCGCCCACGACGCAGATCTCATGGCAGTGTTGCAGGTAGCGATGGGTGTGATTCTCCAGCACCTGGAATTCGCGGTCGAGGATCAGCAGCGCGGCGTTCGATGCCACCAGGATTCGATCGGCGTGGAATGCGATGCCGCGGAGGCCACGATCGCCACCGCGACCGCTCACGTCGATGTCGGTGCGATTCCAGTCCAGCGTTTGCTCGGCCGTGCCGTCGTCGAGGTTGACGAGGTACAGCCCGCCGTGGCTCTCGCCGAGTTGCGAGCCTCGAATCACCGAGGACGCGACGACTTTGGGAAGGGCGCTCACGTGTCAACCGGGACGGGGTGCGTAGTCGAAGATGAAATGAATGCGCGTCGTGGTGCCGTTGTTGGCAACTTGATGAGGCATGGCATTGTTCAATTCGAAAGCGTCGTCCTCGCGAGGCGGGACACGATATTGGCCGACGATGAATTCCACCTCGTCGTTGGTGGCCAAGGGGACATGAATGCGATGGCAGATGGCGAAGGAGGGATGGGCATCCTGGTGCCGGGGAATCCGGCAGCCCGGTCGTAGGCGAGCCAACATGGCACGCAGGATGACGCCGCCTTCGGGGTAATGCCGTCCGATGATTGCTTGCATGATCGGCATGGCGGCGGTCGCGAACGGTTCCCATCCCGGTCCGTTGGTCACTGATACCGCCGGCCAGCCGGTGCAGAACCTCAGAATGATGGACTGCGTTTCGGCATGTACGTCATAGTCGGTCTGCCGCCGGACATCGTCGAACCAGGCCGCCTCGGGCGCGGCCGTCGCCAGGGCCGCGAGACTGCGGCAGTCCACATGGCCCAACGCCCGAATGGGGGTTCGAATCAGCATGTCGGCAATGTAATGGATCGGCCTCGGCGCAACCAGGGACAGACTCGACGCCAAAAAATTTTCCTGGGGCGAGTACCGCTTTTCGTGGGTCGCGTGTCTTATCCGTTCTCGCCTGGTATCGACCGCTGGTCCGTGATGCACGCGCAATGACCCCGAAGTCGCAAGACAAGTTGCCGCCGGCGACCGAACCGCCCGCTGAATCCGCCAATCACGCGGCGGCGATAGCCAGGCTCATCGAAGAACATAACTCGGTGCTACGTGCCTTTCTGATGACGCGGGTCCGCGATGAAAACGAAGCGCGCGAAATCGCTCAGGAGGCCTACGTGCAGATGCTGCAGCTCGATCGGCCCGGCACGATCAGCTTTCTGCGCGCTTATCTATTCAAGACGGCGGCCAATATCGCACTCAACCGCTCCCGGCAGCGGCGTACGCGCGCGGTGTTGGATGTGAAGGCCAACTTCGAGCCGCCGATCAACGATCTGACGCCCGAGCGCTGGGTGCTCGCCGATGAAGAGCTGGCGATCGTGCAGCGGGCCTTGTTCGAGCTGCCGCCGAAATGTCGGCGGGCGTTCGTGCTGTACCGGTTCATGGACTGGAGTCAGCCGGAGATCGCGAACGACCTGAAGGTTCAAGAACGGATGGTACGGAAATACCTGAGCTACGCCGGCACCTATTGCCGCCAGCGGGTTCTGGGGTATTCGGCCGAAGAGGCGAAAGCCAGGGTGAAGGATGAGTGAACGATCGGTAACTGCCGACCCCGGGTCGGACTTGCACACGACGGCGTGGAACTGGGTCTTGCGCTTGCGGGATGAACGGGCGTCGCCGGAAGAGCTCGCGGCATGGTGGCTCTGGTACGAAGCGGATGCACGCCATCGCGAAGCTTTCGAGGAAATGCGGACGTTCTGGCAGCAGACCGGCCGGCTGGTCGAGTCCGGGCGTGGCGTCGACGTCGCGATGTTGCTGGCGGACACCGCGCCGGCGTCGACTTCGAATATTGCAAGGCCTCGTGCCTGGCGACGGACGGCACTGGCGACTTTCGCGGCCGCCGCGGCGATTGCCGTAGTGGCCGTCGGCCTGACGCTGCACCAACGTCCGATCGGCATGAGCGCGTCGCCAGCGATGCCGTTGGTCCGTGAGTCGCGGTTGTCGGATGGCTCGACGCTGACCCTGGCGGCCAACTCTTCGGTCACCGATCACTTCAACTCGCAGGAGCGAGTGTTGGTGATGCATGGTAACGCCGGCGAGGCGTTCTTTGCGGTGGCGAAGAACCCCGCGCGACCGTTCATCGTGAAAGTGGACGACGTGCAAGTTCGTGCCGTTGGCACCGCATTCAACATACGACGTGCCAACGATCGCGTAGTCATCACCGTTACCGAAGGCATCGTCGACACATATTTGCAGCCCCATGATTCGCGCGCGCGAACCAACACTGTTCGAGTGGGCGCTGGCAACGAAGTGACGTGGAATGTTGCCGGGACCAAGGAGCCGCAGGTCACGCCTATCGCCGTCTCGCATGCCACGGCCTGGCAGAAGGGACGACTCGAATACTGGAACGAACCGCTCGCCTCGGTCATCGCCGACGTGAATCGTTATTCGCAGCGTCCGGTGCGACTGGCCGATCCGGGCATCGGCGGCATACTTTATAGCGGCACGGTTTTCACCAGCGATATCGATGCCTGGACGCAGGCGCTGCCGCGCGTGTTTCCTGTCGACGTTGAGACGCGAGCAGACGGCGAGGTCGTGCTCGTCAGCCGCACGCAGCCCGGCGAACCTCGATGAGGAAATCTTGACGGCAGCAGTTCCGCTTCCGATGGCCTGCGTGTCTTATACGCAGCGATGAGGCAGAAGCGCCTTACGCGACATATAAGACAACACAGGGTAGGGCTCATGTCACATTCTCCGCTCGAGCGCGCCGTTCGGCGCATCCTTCGCTCCAGGCCGATCGTCACCAGCGCGCTGCTGGCAGTCGCGGTCGCGTCGCAAGCTCAGGCACAGAATCTGTCTCGCACCGTCGACTTCGATATCAAGCCGCAGAAGCTGTCCACCGCGCTCATCCAGTTTTCCAACCAGGCCGGTGTGCAGCTCATCATGCCGGGACGGATCGGTGAGAATCCGGAGACGCAAGGCGTGCGGGGCGCGTTGTCCATCGATACCGCGTTGACGCGTTTGCTGGCCGGCACCGAGCTGACGTTTCAGGTGATCGGCGAAAACATCGTCGGCATCGAGCGTAAGGAATCCGGCACCGCGAAGACCGATCGCACGGCGGACAACGCCGTGCTGCTCGAAGAAGTGGTGGTGCGTGCCATCGAGTTTCGCGAGGATGAGGTCTCCAGCGCCACCAAGATGCCGCTGTCGGCGAAGGACACGCCGCAGTCGGTGAAAGTGATCACGCAGGACTTGATCGATTTCGCCGGCATCCAGAGATTCCAGGACTTTTACAAGATCGACGCGTCGAGCGGCCCGTCGCACTCGGGCGATCAATATCCGTCACGCAATTCCTACTATCGTGGCTTTCAGCTCGGCGCGATGACGGTCGACGGGTTTCGCGTGCCGCCGCTCGTGCAACTCGATCTCGCGCCGTTCGAAAGATTCGAAGTGATCAAGGGACCGACGTCGACGATCTACGGTCAGAACTCGGTCGGCGGCACGCTGACCGCCGTCTCCAAGCAACCGAAGAGCGAGTTTGGCGGCGCGGTGTCGCTGGAGACCGGCAGCTACGATCACTATCGGGCCGACGCAGACATATACGGTGCATTGAACGACGATGCCTCGCTGACGTACCGCTTGGTCGCGGGCTACCTGGACGAGAACGCCTATGTCGATTTCGCGTATGACCGTCGCACGGTCGTGGTACCGAGCGTCAAGTACGAGTTCAACGACGACACGTCGGTCCTGGCGCGCGTGTACTACCAATATTCGGACTTCGGTCCCTACAACGGCCCCGGTACGCAGTTCATCGGTGGCTCCGACACCGATCCCGCCAATTACGTGATTCCCGATGTGCCGGAGGATCGGACCGGAAACTCACCCTGGAACCGCGGTACCAAGGAGTCGACGTTGGCCCAGGCCCTGCTGGATCATCGCATGGGTGAATGGACTCTGAAGGCCAGCGCGCAGTACGGCAAGATCGACAAGGAGAACGATGGCGTGCTGATGTTCAGCACGGACGAGCTCGGACAGACCGATGCCGTCGTCTATCGCTATGACTTTACCGGCAACAGTTATCTGGGCGAGGTGAACCTGTTCGGCGACTTCGAAGCGTTCGGTCGCAAGCAGACGCTGTTCGTGGGCGCCGACTACGCCGAATGGGATTTCGATTACACCAATCCGTCGAACTATCTGCCTGGCAGCAGCTCGGGATTCAGCATCCTGGATCCAGACTACGATCTGTTGCGTCCGCCCGCGAACCTGAGCGACTACACCGAGCATTTCGCCGCGACCGAGAAGCACAAGCGCAGCGGCGCGACGGTGCAGATGCTGATTCGCCCGATCGACGGATTGATCGTGAATCTAGGCGGCCGCTACTCGCACACCAACACGGCGACGGCGCAATCTTGTTGTGCAGCCACGTCGAGTCTGGTTCCGAATCAGGAACTGACGGAAGATGCCTTCACGTATCAAGCCGGCGTGACTTACGCGTTGACGCCGTTGCTCAATGCATACGCCAACTATGGGACCACGTTCGAGCCGCAATCCGGTTTCGTCGCCGCCGGTGTCGCGATTGCGCCGGAGGAAGGCAAGGCCTATGAGTTCGGACTGAAGGGCGAGACCGCTTCCCGAAAGCTTTCGTACTCGCTGGCGCTGTTCAACATGGAGCGAACCAATATCGCCCAGGTCGTGGCGGGAACACCGTATCGCGAGCCGGTGGGCGTGCAACGCAGCCGGGGCGTCGAGCTGGAATTCCAGGGCCAGGTGGTGCGCGGCTGGCAGGTGTTCGGCTCTATTGCGGCGATCGATGCGGAGTACATCGAGGGCCAATACAAAGGCATTCAGCCGATCAATGCGCCGAAGTTCGGTATCTCCGCGTTCACCAGCTATGAAATCCAGAACGGCGTGCTGCGGGGTCTGGGGTTTGGCGGCGGCGTCGTGCACAAACGCGATAGAGATACGACGGTACTCGGCTCGAACATTCCCATCCTGTTGTTCGACGATTTTACCGAGGTCGAGCTCCGGGTGTTCTACTCGCTGCCGCAATGGCAGTTCGATCTTGGAGTGTCCAATGCACTCGACGATCGCTACTACTCGGCGCCCCGCGAACGACTGAACTTCGGCTATCAGATCAGCCCGCCGCGTGAGGTCAACGCGCGCGTTCGTTATAAGTTCGGTAGATAACGATGCCCTTACGATGCCCGGCAACGGCGCGCAATGTCGCGCGCCGGGTCGCTTGCGCCCTGCTGTTCGCCATCGTTGGCCATCAGGCGCTGGCGTCGGCGGTGTCCAGCTCCTTGAGGGAGCCGGAGCATCGCTGGCGAGCGACACTCTCGGAGGGAACTTGGCTGTCGCTCGATGTGTCTCCTGATGGTCGCGACATCGTGTTCGAGCTGCTGGGAGATCTTTATGCGCTGCCACTGGCGGGTGGCACTGCGCGGCGGATCAGCTCGGGCACGGCGTTCGATTCGCAACCGCGCTATTCGCCGGATGGCAAGGCGATCGTATTCGTCAGCGATCGCGGCGGTGCTGACAATGTTTGGGTGATGGACCCAAGCGGGGAAAACCTGCGCGCGCTCACGGACGAGCGGCACACCAGTTTCATCTCGCCGGCATGGACGCCGGATGGCGCGCAAGTGATCGTGTCGAAGAGCACGAAGATTCTGGATCATACGGCGAACTATCAACTGTTCGCACTCGACCCGTCCGCGCCGGGCAGTGAGCGACAACTCACGTTCGACGCGGGCGATGAGCGAGCCAACGAAGTTCTTTTGCGCGGATCGCTACGACCCTCGGCCATGACAGGCGTGGCGTTCGGCGCACAAGCGAACCTCGCTTACGTCTCGCTGCGCCTGTCCGATGCGTGGTCCGCCTACGGACGATGGCAACTCGCCGAAGTCAACTTGACCACTGGACGTATCACCCAGATGACCAACGAACGTGGCAGCGCGATGCGCCCCACGCTGAGTCCAGATGGGCGATATGCGGCTTATGGCACGCGTATCGACGGCATCACTCAACTGAAACTGTTGGAACGGGCCTCGGGCGACTCGACGACGTTGGAGCCAGCGCTCGACCGGGACGAGCAACAAAGCTGGTCGTTCCGGCGCGATCTGCTACCTGGAATGGCTTTTGCGCCGGACAGCCGTGCACTCATCGCTGGCTTTCACGGCAAGCTGTGGCGCATCTCCGTGCCCGACGGGCACGTCACGCCAATTCCGTTCGAAGCGGCCGTCGATATCGGGGTGGCGCCAGCCGCGCGTTTCGAGCATTCGATTCCTCAGGGCGCGGTGCGCGCAAGACGAATCGAAACGCCCCGGATCTCACCGGATGGCAAGTCGGTGGTGTTCGGTGCGCTGGGCCGCTTGTGGATCCAATCCCTCACGGACCGCTCGCAGCCACGTCAGTTACCGACCGGGGAGGACGGCGTGTTCTTCCCTTCATGGTCGCCCGACGGCCGCGATGTTGCCTATGTCAGTTGGAATGATCTCGAAGGGGGAGATATCTGGCGTATCGGCGTGGCGCAAGGCTCGCAACCCGAGCGCTTGACGCAGGCTCGTGCATTCTACGAGAAGATCGCTTACTCCCCGGATGGGCGGTACGTGATTGCACGGCGCGGTCCGCGCGAGCAGCGCGAAACGTTCTACAACGAGATGAAGAATTTCCGGCGTGCGCAGAGTCCGGAGCTCATTGCAGTTCCAACGCAGGGGCGGGGTGATATCCAGTCCGTCTCCTATGTGAACGCGCCCGTTACGGCGGAGGCGTCCTACGGGCAGCCGCATTTCACGGCCGATGCAAGTCGTGTGTCGTTCCTCGACCCGGTGGACGGCTTGGTCTCGGTATCGCTCGATGGCACGGATCGAAAAGCCATGGCGCGCATCGATGCGCTCGCCTGGGGCGGTGGCGATCGTGACCTCGCCACGGAGATGTTGCTCGATCCGAGTGGCAAGCGTGTCGCGGCGCTGGTGAACGGGCAGATCTGGATCGCGCCTGTCGACGCTGTTGCGCCAGATCGTTCGGAGCCCGTCCTGTTGCCGCGTGATGCGGCGGGCGCGCGCGCCACTCGATTGACGCGTGAGGGTGCGGATTTTCTGGAATGGAGCGCGAACGGCGGCGTGTTGAGCTGGGCACTCAGTTCGACGTTATATCGCTACGATTTTAATGTGCCCCAGTCGCGGGCGCTCACTTCCATATCGCTCCAGGTCGAGTTGCCACGCGAGACGTCACGAGGTGTCATCGCGCTGCTTGGCGCCAGAGTCATCACCATGCGCGAGGCTCAGGTCATCGAGAGCGCAGACATCGTCATCACTGACAACCGCATCACCGCGCTAGGCCCGAGCGGCACCGTCACGATTCCGTCGACAGCGCATCGATTCGATGTTCGTGGCAAAACGGTGCTGCCTGGATATATCGATATTCATGGTCATGTGTTCACGCCGCGCGGCGTGCATCGTCAGCAGGTGTGGGAGTATGAGAGCTATCTCGCGTATGGCGTCACCGCGATCCGCGATCCGCAGACACAAACATCAGATTTTCTGACGTACTCCGACCGCGTGGCGGCAGGGTCCATCTTGGGGCCGCGCGTGTTTGGCACGGGTCGCGGCGTGTTTCTGGCCGACCTGCCGGAGACCGAAGCGGATGCGCGATTGCTGACGCGACGCTATGTGCAGTTCTGGAACACCGAAACGCTCAAGGACTACGCCATCCATGGCGATCGTAAGTCACGTCAGCTGCTCATGGCGGCGGCGCGTGAGGCACGCCTTGCGCCGACATTCGAGGCAAATCGCGATCTGAAGACGGCGCTCACCCGACTCTTCGATGGCTACGGCGGCATGGAGCACAGCGCGACCACGACGGCGCTCTATGAGGACGTGATCAAGCTGTTTGCGATCAGCGGCATTACGTATACGCCGACGCTCGCGGCCGGGCAGAACACCAACGGCAGCGAGCCGTTCTATTTGGAACGCGATTGGCATGCGGACGCGAAGCTCAAGCGCTTCTATCCGCATCAGGAGATCGACGCTGTGTTCTTGCGCGGGGTCACACAATCCCATCCCAACCAGAACGAATCGCGAGTGTTGGCGTCGCAAGCTGCTCGCATCGTCGCGGCTGGAGGGCGAGTGGGGCTCGGCTCGCACGGTAACTTGCCGGGGCTCGGGTCGCATTGGGTGATGTGGCTGCTCGCCGAAGGAGGCGTCCCCGCACTCGATGTTCTGCGCATCGCCACGAAGTTCGGCGCGGATGCGATCGGTCACGGTCGGGATTTGGGTTCCATCGAAGTGGGCAAGCTCGCCGACCTGCAGATTCTGGAGGGCAATCCTCTCGAGAACATTCGTAACACCGCCACGATCAGCCACGTGATGAAGGATGGGCGCTTGTATGAGGCGAACACCATGAACGAGGTGTGGCCACGGCGCCGCTCACTCGGTGAGCAATGGTGGTGGCGACATGCCGCAGCCGAAGGGGAGTAGCAATGAGTTTCAAGCAGACCGCGCTCGGCTGGGCGATGAGCGTCGGGTTGATGTCGTCGGCATCGGCGGCGTCCATCGATCCGGTGTGGCTCACTTCGACGGTGAGAGAGCAACTCGAGATGTCGGGTATCCCGGGACTGTCGATTGCGGTAGTCAGCCAAGGACGCCCTGACTATGTGCACGGCTTCGGCGTGCGCTCCGCCGGTAGTTCCGAGCCGGTGGACGAACGCACGCAGTTCAAAATCAATTCGATCACAAAATCGATGATGGCCACGGCCATCGCCGTAGAGGTCGATCGCGGCGTGGTGCGATGGACCGATCGACTGAGCGAGTTATATCCGTCGTTTCAACTCAAAGACCCGTGGGTGAGTCGCGAGGCGACCTTGCAGGACGCGTTGAGTCATCGCATCGGCGTCGAGGCGACCGACTGGTTGGATGATATTCCGGGTGTCACGCTGGAGGATGCGATCGGGCGCCTGCGTTACTTGCCCCAGCAAGCACCGTTTCGCGCCGAGTTCGTCTACGACAACTTCATGTTCTCGGCGGCGGGCGTCGCTGCCAGTGCCCGCTCGGGCGGCTGGAAACGCGTGCTCCAAAAGAATCTTCTCGAGCCGCTGGGAATGAAGGCCACGACCGCGGACTTCGACGACAACGTGCGTCCCTCGGAGCTGGCGCCTTGTAGTGCGTGTGAGATCGATCATCCTCCGCTCGGTAGCGCGGCGCTGCGCACGCCAATGAATGTGGCCATTCCACACACATTGGCCGGCACCACTGCGCGTCCGATGCACTGGGCCCGCTCCATCACAGGGCCTTCCGGCGGGTTGTGGTCGACGGCGCAGGACATGGCGCGCTACCTCAAGTTGTATCTCAACGATGGTGTCGTCGATGGCACGCGCGTGCTCAGCACCGAGGCAATGCGAACGCTGGGCAAGCCGGTGATGTATCGAACCGACAAGCGCACCCCCGATGTGACGCGAGGTCCGCAGTATGTGCGTCGTGCGAGCCAGTTCGGCTGGCACTACGGCCTGGGTTGGGAAATCAGCCAGTATCTCGGCCACCGCATCATCCACAACTCCGGCAAGTCCGCCGGCTTTCGCTCCCAGGTAATGGTGCTGCCGGACGATGGATTGGCCATCGTGGTCATGGCCAACGCCGGCGATGGCACGGTGGATATCACGCGTTTCCTGGCGTTGGACATCATCGAACGTGCGCTCAAGATCGCTCCGTACCACTGGACGCGTAACGAAGTGGCCTTCATGGCCAAGGCGGCCGCGCCGATCGCGACGCCGCCGATGAAGCCGTCGCCGATCACCGCTGCATCTTATGTGGGCACTTACGTTCACGCTGCATATGGCGAGATGCACATTACGCAAGCAAGCGACGGCATCTTGCATGTCGATCAAGGGCCGATGCGTACCGGCACTCTGCGAGCTTTGCAGCCGGGAGCGCTCGAGCTCACGTGGCAGGGCATCCGCCCCGGTCCTTACCTCGTCAGTGTCGTAGCGGATCAGGACGGCGTGGCGCAGGCGCTGGAGCTCAGGGGCCAGCGCTTCAACAGAGCGCCGGCTCGATGATCTGTTCAATCATCACAGTGGAGTGGTCAGTAGTGAGTCGATCTTTGTTGAGGCGGGCGTTGCTCGGTGTCGTCATGAGCCTGGGTTGCATTGGCAGCGCGTCGAGTGCGACACCTGCGCAGCCGCCTCTGACGGTGAACTGGTATCACCAGGCTGTTTATCTCCGCCCCGTCATCGACGCGTTCACCAAGCAGAGCGGCATCCCCGTGGTGGTCACGGACGCTTACGACAAGTTCGACACCGACGTGATCCTGGTGTCGGATTTCAAGGGCCTGACCGAAGGCAAGAAATTCAATCATTTCGAGCCCATCAAGTCCGCCGAGCTCGATGCCATCGTGCCATCGCGCTGGCGCGACCGTGACGGCTATTGGTATGGCGTGGCAGTGCGTGCGCGCGCCGTGATCTACAACAAGGCCCAGGTGAAGCCGGATGAGATCCGCAGCTATCGCGACCTGATGGATCCGAAGTGGCAGGGCAAAGTTGCCTTGCGTTCGGCCGCCAATGTTTATAACCGCTCGTTGCTGGCCTCGATGATTGTCCATGAGGGACACGATGCCGCAGTCGAGTGGGCGCGCTCGGTCAGGCGCAATGCCGGGGCGAACCCGCAGTACAGCGGCGATACAGGCAACATCTGGCGTGTCGCGAGCGGCGAGATGGCGCTCAGCTTCGTGAATACGTACTACATCGCCTATCAGGTCGCGAAGGGTGTCGAGAAAGAGAAGGGCATCAAGCTGGCGGATACCGTGGGTGTCGCGTGGCTGGATCAGGACGGCTACGGTCAGCATGTGAACGTCACGGGTGTTGGTGTTCGGTCGGGCACCACGCGCAAGGAGGATGCGCTCAAGCTGGTGAACTTCCTGCTCAGTCGCAAAGGCCAGGCGTTGTTGTCCGAGCACGTGTTCAAGTATCCGGTGCGTGCCGATGTCGAGCCCAGTGCCACGCTCAAGGCCTACGGCGAGTTCAAGCGTGACGACATCAATTTGAACGATCTCGAGTATCACTACGACGAGGCGGATGCGATCTATCGGGCAGTCGGCTGGCGCGCGTGGCAGGAAGAATGATTCATGACTAGCTCACGGAGCCGCCGCTTCAGAAATGGCGCAATGATCGCTTGTTGCGCGATATCGGCGGCTCTGCGCGGGCCAGCGTACTCGGCCGAGCCGTCGTTCACGCTGGCTGAGTCCATCGCCGCGCATGCCGGCTTTTCGCCCAGGACGAATGACGTTGTCGCGCCCGTTTCGGGAAACTATGCGGCGTGGATCGAAGGCTCGCGATTACTCATCGCCACCGCCCCGACCTTCCAGCCGCGTGATCTGGTGGCGACTCGGGACGGTGTGGCACCGAGTGCGGTCTATGCCTCGCCGGAGGGCCGGACTCTCTATTACACGCGAGGCGCCATTCAACCCGCGTTCGGTCCTTACCCTGCGAACGACAGCAGAGAGTTCTGGCAAGTCGACGTCCAGAGCGGGCGCACGGGGCGGTTGGCCACTGGCGATGACGTTCCCTATGGACAGCCCGTCTTCGCACCGAATGGTCAATCGTTCGTTGCGGTCAAAGGCCCGGTCGTTTATGAGTATCGGATGGAAGGTGAGCGCCTCACGCGCCGGGCGCTGTTGGAGAACAATGCCGAGCACTATGCAGCTGTGAAGCTCACGAGTTTGTCGTACTCGCCCGATGGCAGCCAGATCGCCTACGTCAGTTGGCGGAAGGCTGCGCAGAGTTACGTGGCGATCCTCGATGTGGCTACCGGCAAGGCGCGTTACTTACAGCCGGGTATTTTTCGGGACGTATCGCCCACGTGGTCACCGGATGGACAGGAACTCGCGTTCATTCGAGTACCCGGCAACTGGACGCGCGAGTATCGCTTCTCGCCGCGTAAGCAAGGTGCACCGTGGCGTCTGATGATCGCTGATGCCAGGAGCGAGAACGTCCGCACGCTGTGGCAGGCAGATGCAGGTGTCGGCAGTGTGTTCGTGCCCTATGGCATCGGCTCGTGGATGGAACCGAACATCGAAGCGGCGCAGCTGCGTTGGACGGCATCGGGACACATCGTGTTCCCCTGGGAGAAGACTGGCTGGATCTCGGCCTATTCCATTGCCGTGAAGGGTGGGGCGCCGCGCCCCTTGATGACCGGACAAGGCGAGGTCGCGCAACCTGTCGTGAGTACTGACGGTCGCGTGGTGTTTGCATCGAACGTGGATGATCCGGCGCGTTTGCACCTGTGGCGCGTTTCTCTCGGCGGAGGTCAAGCCGAGCGTTTGACATCCGGAAGTGGCGTCGAGCACAGCCCGGTGCCGCTCGCGAACGGCGTCATCGCTTATGTAGGCAATGATCGGGGCCGCATACCGAATCGCCGCATGCTTCTGACCGGGGGCAAGTCAGCCCGCACTCTGTCGAACACGCAATCGTCGGCGCGGACACAGCAGGTATGGCAGCAATTCGTCGATACAGAGGTCGTGCCGGTGCGAGCCGCCGACGGTGTCGTCACTCAACAGCTGATCCTCCGGCCACGCGTGGCGCCCCCGAAAGCAGGATTCCCCGTGATCGTTTCCGCCAAGGGCGGCCCCGAGGGGCGAGTCTCTCCGGGCAACGGTGTCTATACCGCGTTGGGTCAGTATGCCGTCACTCGCGGCTATTTATTCGTCGAAATGAACTACCGCGGCGGCACCGGTGATGGCATCGAGTACCGACTGCCCGAAGGCCGCGGCGCCACGGGTGGCAGCGAAGTCAAGGACATCGAGGCGTTGGCGTTGTATTTGCGGGGACGCGACGACGTGGACGGTCGTCGCATCGGCATCATGGGCGGATCGTACGGCGGCTATATCGTTTCGCTCGCACTCGCCCGACTGCCGCAGTACTTCGCAGCGGGCGCGCACTTGAGCGGCGTCAGTGACTGGGTAACCGAGATGAAGCTCGACCAGCGCGATGAAGGCGGAGCCAACGCGCCACCCGAGTCCATGCAACTGTCCGAGCGCATGGAAATCGAAGCGCTGGCGTTTCGCTCCTCCGCCCCCGCCGACATCGCGGCCTGGCGTGCACCGACGCTCATCACCATGGGAGAGCTGGACCGCTCGGGGCACATGGAGGGGATCATCGATCTGGGCTATCGGTTGCTCGAGCAAGGGGTGCACGTCGAGTTCTCGATCGCCCCGGAAGCGGGTCATGTGGGACCGCGAGCGCGACCGATGGACAAGGTGTTCGACTTCTTCGAGCGCACGATGAGATGAGGCCGCCGGATTTCGCGTCTCGATTGTCTTAACAATGTGAGCGGCTTTAGCTTGAAATGAGGTCAAGGGGCGCATGGGCAATCGCGATGAGTCTGCGCGACGGCTGGGGTTGGATGAGGCGATCACTCGCCGGGATTTCATCGGGGGCGCGCTGGTGGCCGCCGGATCGGCACTGCCGGGCATACCGACGCTCGCCGGAGCGCAAGGGCTCGATGCGGATTGGGGCGGTTATTCAGGGATTGGCGACTACGCGCGGGCCAACGGCAACACCGCAGCAGTGGTCAACACGGCGCACGCGCTCCGCGATGGCGCTTTCGAAAAGAAACTGGAGCAGGCGCGAGCGGTCGACGACCTCTATGACCTGGTGATCGTCGGCGGTGGTTTCGCCGGCGCGGCAGCGGCCTTGGAGTTCAACGACGCAGGCAGCGGCGGCCGCTGCCTGATGCTGGAGAATCACGCGATCTTCGGAGGCGCGGCGAGGCAGAACGAGATGGAGGTCGATGGCTATCGGCTGGTGGGCCCGCAAGGCTCGCACAACTTTCGCGTGCCGCCGCTAGTCGAGGCGGGCGCAGCCCCCAACCTGGCTCAGGAGATGTGGAGCCGTCTCGGCATTCCAACGGAGTTCTTGCACGCGAGTCCCGCGAACGTTGCGGACGGCGTGCGCATCGCCAACGAATACTACGAGCCCATGATGCGCGATACCGGCGCTGCCATCGGCTATTACTTCGACGCACGAACGCACGGTGAGCGTGGCGGTTGGGTGCGTGACATGTGGTCGGATGAGCTGCAACGGACGCCGCTCGTCGCAGAAACCCGTGCCGACCTGCTTCGCTTGCACAGAAGCGATGCTCACGTCGTCGCCGAGGCGGCCAGCGACGAATGGATGGATCAGCGCAGCTACGCCGAGTTCTTGCGCACGGCCTATGGGGTCGGCGATGCAGGGATGCGCTATGTGGATCCGATCTTGGCGGTGAGCGCATACGGGGTGGGCAGCGACGCCATTTCCGCCTTCGCCGCGAAGCAGTTGACGATGCCGGGCACGGTGAAAGACAAAGCCGCGGCGCTGGGCAATCCATTGGAGGGGTTTCCCGGCGGCAATGCGACGTTGTATCGCTACTTCATCAAAGCGCTGCGGCCGGACGCGATCGAAGGGGGCAAGGACCTGGTGTCGATCGCCACGGGCAAGGTCCGCTTCGACGCGCTCGACAGCCCGACAGCGAAGCTGCGTATTCGGCTGCAGTCCACGGCAGTGGCCGTGCGACACGTGGGCGATCCGCAAACGGCCAGGACCGTCGAGGTGATCTATTCGCGTGACGGACGTTTGCAACGTGTTCGCGCCCGCGCGGTCGTGATGTCCACGGGCTCATGGGTGACGCGACGGATCGTTCGAGATCTTCCCGAGGCTCACGTCGGTGCATTCGCGCAGTTCCACCACGCGCCCATTCTGGTTGCGAACGTGGCGGTCTCGCAGTGGCGCTTCCTGGACAAGCTAGGTGTGTCGGCCGCGCGTTGGTTCGAGGGCTTCGGTTTCTTCACCAACATTCGATCGTCGGTGCGAGTCGGCGAGCGGGCACCGCCGCTCGATCCGAACTATCCAGCGATACTGACGTTCTATCTTGGCTTCCCTCATGCCGGATTGCCGCTGGCGGCGCAGACCGCCGCGGGTAGGGCGCAATTGTTCGGAACGAACTACCGACAGTTCGAGCTGCAGCTTCGCGAGCAGTTGCAAACGATGTTCGCCGCGCAGGGGTTCGATGCGCGACGCGATATCAAAGGCATCATTCTCAATCGTTGGGGACACGCGTTCGTCGCCCCCCAGCCGGGATTCTATTTCGGTCGCGGCGGGCAGCCGGCGCCGAGCTCGATTGCACGCCTGGGATTCGGTCGCATCGCTTTCGGACACTCCGAGTTCAACGGACATCAGAACTGGCGTTGGGCCGCGACTGAAGGTCGACGGGCGGCGAAGCAGGCGATCGCGGCCATTCGGAGCGGGTGAAAGACTCAGAGCGCCGCATCTCCGTGGCGCCCATGATGGATTGGAGCGACAGAAAATAAAGTCGCAGTGGCGTCAGCGACTTACAGCGTCCGAAAAAAGCCCGTCGTCATTTTGCCGGTCCGAACCAGAGTGCGACTCGCTGGCTTGCTGACTGTGTTGGAGGATGGCGTCGCCATGAGCCAGCGCCCACGCGCACAGCGCCTCGAACGGCTGGCGCAGCGAATGGCCAAGCGGAGTGATTGCGTACTCCACGCCGATGGGCGTCGTGGGTAGCACCTTCCGCGTCACCAAGCCGTTGCGCTCCAGGCGCTTCAACGAATCCGCCAGCGCCTTGTGAGTGATGCGCCCGAGGCGTCGTTTGAGCTCGTTGAACCGGGTCGGTTTCGGACACAGCACGATGAGGATCAGGATGGTCCACTTGTCGGCAATCTGATCCAGCACCGGCCGCACCCTCGGCATGTCGCAGAGCGCGCGGTGGGACAACGTCTCGAGGTCGGTATCTTCGACTATATCTAGGCTATTCATGGTGCGTTCTTGAAAGCAGATACATACCGTATATCTAATCTGCCATCGTTGAAACAAGGTGCTGACGATGGCTCGAATGACGAACAAGGTGGCGTTGGTGGTGGGCGGCGCGAAGGGAATCGGTTTTGCCGTGGCCGAGCGCCTGGCCGTCGAAGGTGCGGCAGTATTCCTCACCGGCCGTCGTGCCGATGAGGTTGAGTGGGCAGCGGAGAAGATCGGGCGAGGAGCGCGGGGTCTGGTTGCGGACGCAAGTGTGCCGCGGGATGTAGCGGCAGCCACGGCAACCATATGCACGACACATGGCCGCCTCGATGCGCTAGTCCTGAATGCTGGGATTTCAGAGCCCGCCACGCTCGCCGAGGAGACGCCGGCACACTTCGATCGTCTGTTCTCCGTCAATGTGCGCGGCCCGGTGCTCGGCTTGCAGGCAATCGCCGCTGAGATGAGCGATGGGGGTTCCATCGTGCTGGTTGGGTCGATTGCCGATGTAATGGGCATTCCCTCGTATGGAACTTATGCCGCGACCAAGGCGGCGTTGCGATCCTACGCGCGCACCTGGACAGCCGAGCTGGCGCCGCGAGGCATCCGTGTCAACGTGGTGAGCCCTGGCCCGACCGATACGGCCATGATGGCTGCCACGCCGGAAGAAATGCGTGCGGCGTTGCTGGATCGAATCCCACTGCGCCGCATGGGCCGGCCCGAAGAAATCGCCGCAGCGACGCTGTTCCTGCTCAGCGACGACGCAAGTTACATCGCGGGCGCCGAGCTGTGCGTCGACGGTGGCATGCGCCAGGTGTGATGCCAACGGCAGCAATCCCTGTCAACGCCGATTGAATTTTGACCCACCGGGGCACCCTGCTACTGAGTCTTCACCGCCGCCTTGATTGACCCCGCTTTGCGCTTGTCCTTGAGGCGATAGCCCTTGCCGGCGATCACTACGGTGAGATTTACTTCCAGACTTGCAAGCGAGGTCGCTGCAGTAGCTACTCGGAGTTCGCTAAAATTCAATGAGTACCGATCCGCGGAGGCTCCTAGAGTCTGAGCTACAGCCGACGCCCAGGTATGTGCTACAGCGGAGATTGCCCGTGCCGGGTCGACGATGAGGTCATGCCGAATCGGCAATGAGAGGACTTCGCGCGGTGACGCTCGCGCGAACGGCCAGCAGAGTTGAAGCGCAGGGAAGCAATGAGCGAACTGAATGAGAACTGCAGCGACGTTCAGTCAGGTTGAGCGACGTGACCCACGGTCAGAAAATGCGTGTTGTGTCTGTTTGACTTCAAGCATCGCCCCCGAGCAGCGAATGCATCTTCACCAGGTGCGCGACCGAACGCGCCGCCATCTTCTCCATCACGTTGGCCCGATGAATTTCAACGGTGCGTTCGCTCAACCCAAGGTCGATTGCGATTACTTTGTTTGCACGGCCGTCAACGATAAATTTCATGACTTCCCGCTCACGGGGAGTCAGCGACGCGGCCCGATGGCGCAGGTCCGCATGACGTTCGACGCTGCGGCGGTTCTCGACATCTTGCGCCAGGGCGCGCTTGATCGCGTCGAGCAACTGATCGTCGGGGAAGGGTTTCTGCAGGAAGTCGAAGGCGCCGTCCTTCATTGCCTGCACCGCCATGGGAATATCACCGTGACCGGTGATCAGGATCACCGGAATCATCGAGCCGGTGCGGTTGAGTTGCTGCTGGACTTCCAGGCCGCTCATCTCGGGCATGCGAACGTCGAGCACCACACAGGAGGGATTGGACGGATCATATTTGGCGAGGAATTCGGTCGGGCGCGCGAACGGTGCGGGGGTGTACCCGATCGTGGTCAGCAGCGTGGCCAGCGCGCGGCGCATGCCGTCATCGTCATCGACGACATAGACAATGGGCTTTTTGGCATCTACTGAAGTCGCCATCTGCCTTCTCCTATTTCCAGTGCAGCAGTTTCCAGCGAATTGCGCACTACAGGCAACCTGGATTTCGCGGAACGGCTAGGGGAATCCACCGGTGGTCGCCGCGCGGGGCGCGGGACGAGACTGCTCTCTATCAGGACCAATGCGCGTCCTGTCATCAAGAGGACGCTCGAGGCGACGACGACGGATTCATTCCTTCGGTCCGCGACCAGCATTCGCCTCCTGGCATCGCCTCAACGTCGATGCGACCTCGTAAGATACTTCGATGGTCTGGACACCGAAGAAGCGACTGCGGTGGCCGATTACCTTTCCCGCATGGGAGAACCGGTCAAGGATGGACACAAAATGGCATAGGCGCGCGGATAGGAAGGGGCCGCGCTGCTGCCGGCCCCTCCAGGTGAGTTCTCTCAAAGTGTCACAACGCAGAGATGGTTGTGGACGCTCTTTACGCCGGGCGCAGCCCACGCTGCATTCTCGGCATCGTCTTTTTCATGCCATGAATGCACTTCGCCGGTGAGAGTCACCGTGCTGCCCAGTACATCGACCCTTACCTTGTTCGCATCGATGGCGGCATGCCGCTGATAAGCGCTCTGAATCTTGCTACGAACAATTGTGGGACTGACGGCCGGCACGGACGACGTGATCGAGATGGAATTGGTGATTCCTTTGACACCCCAGAGGCTGCGTACCGCCGACTCAGCAGCGCTCTTCTGGTAACGAAACGCAACGTTTCCCTCCAGCGTGATCCAGCCGTCGCGCACGAGCACTTTTACGTCGTCGGCCGGTACGGCGACGCTCGCTCTGAGCGCATTGACGGCCGATTCGGCAATGTCCGAGTCGGAGCGCTGGTGCGCCATGTTCGGCTTGACCTCGATGTCGTTTGCGACGCCGCGCACGCCGGAAACAGTTTTTGCTGCTTTCTCCGCGGACACCTTGTCGGCGTAGAACGGTACATGTCCGGCCAGTGTCACGACACCCTCTTTGGCCGAGATCACGATGCCGCTGTCGTTGATACTCGGATCCCAGTTCAGTTCGGCCTGGACGTCTTGCTTGAGCTGCTCATCTGTTTTCATGACACGACTCCTGAGCGATGTGGTGGAAAGTGGGGTGCAACGAGCCAACGTCGACTTCTGTTCTCGCGCGTCTGCTCTTTGCTGACGATGGCGGCGAGCGCCGCCGTGTGGTCGGCCAGCACTCGGTACAGGTCATCCAAGGTGACGATGCCCATTACCGCGTCGTTGTCGTCCACAATCGGTAAACGGCGCACCCCATGCGAGCGCATGCGTTCGATGGCCGTGGCGATGTTCTCTGAGCCGGATGCAACCACGAGCGGGACCGCCATGATCTGGCCGACTTGGGTGCGATCCGGGTCCCGGCCTCTGGCAATCACCTGCATCACGATGTCGCGGTCGGTGATGATGCCAACGGGTTCCCGGGTGCCCTCACTATCGTCGGTGACGATGAGGTCCCCAGTGTGATGTTGACGCATGAGTCTGGCGGCCTCCGCAACGCTGATGCCCTTTTGGCAGCAGGCGGCGTCGAGGACGCAGAGTTCGTTCAGTTGCATGGTGAATACCTCCTCGGGTCAGGTCGCCGGAGCCCGCGCCAGCCCGAGCAGAGTAGGGTCGAGCGGCCGGTTGTGCCCGGCCACTTCCGATAGCGGCGTATAGACGATCTCACCGCGACGAATGCCGACGAGGCAGCCGGATTGCCCGCGGCTGGTTTCGAGCGGGGTGCCGGCCTGATGAATGATGCCGCCGACCTCGCGTGGCCCGCCGCGTTCATCCCGGGGGCATCGCCGCCACTCGTCAGGACTGCAACGCGCACCATCGATCGGGCTCCGCGACGTTCGGGTTCGTGGAGTATGGGCGTGTGAAGAAACACAGGAACCCGAGCGTTCCCGAGGGAGGCTACGCGGCGTTCCTTAGCGCGCACCGCAGCGCATGACCCGCGAAAGTGCGTGTCGATTCCGGAGAAGCCCGGGTGCGGCCTCGAATGACTCGCGCCTAGAGTCCATCGAACTAGGTTCATTCGAACCCTTCGGAGTACGCGCCATGTACAGCAGAATCCTGGTCCCAGTCGACGGCAGCAGCTGTTCGCTCAAAGGTTTGACTGAAGCGTTGAAGTTGGCGAGTGCGCCGAAGACACGGGTCAAAGTGATCCACGTCGTCAATGAGTTGATCTCCGAGCCGGCGCTCGCGGCGACCGAATATCACCAGGCACTGATCGAGAGCATGCGAGAAACCGGCAAGGACGTGCTGGCGCAGGCGCAATCGATTGCCCGACTCGCGGATGCGGACGTCGATACCGAATTGTTGGAGACCATCGGTGGACGCGCCTCGGACTGCATCGTCGAAGCGGCGAAGCAGTGGCATGCCGATCTGATAGTCATGGGGACGCACGGCCGCCGCGGCATGTCGCGCCTCACGCTCGGCAGCGATGCGGAGCTGGTCGTCCGTTCGGCGCCCGTTCCCGTTCTATTGGTTCGAGAGCGGACTGACATCTGACAGCCATCCCGGAGCGAAACATGTCGGCCCAGTATCTGGAGAACGTCCGGTTCACACCGGAGGCAGTCTCCTGGCTGGCTTCGAACGTCGGCTGCGTGCCGAGCGCTTCAATTGCGACATCCACGCCGCGTCCGCGTGTGAGTGTCATGATGGACGTCGATCGTGTTGCCGGATTTCCAGCCGTCAATGGGTTTCCAGCCGTGCACCGTGCCGGCGCCGTCCTGAGCGCCGTCGCGGGCAAGGCACGCGTGGCTATGGCCGTTCGGCGTGATGGCTCGGGCGATGATCCTGGTGTTCTCGACAGAACGTGTGCCCACACGAACATCCCGTGGGTGCATGCTGGAAACCCCGCAGATTGTGCCGTGGAGGCAGCAATCCCCGTGAAACCCGCGTTGGATTGCCATGTTTCCCTAAAGGCAACGCGCTGCGCTGGCGGCAGTATCGCTCCGTGCAACTTCATGGAGTCGCCTCATGGCGCACAAACAGATTCTGTTTCAATCCGCGGCGCGCGAGAAGATTCTGCGTGGCTGTACCCAGCTTGCCGACGCAGTACGCATCACGCTGGGGCCGAAATCGAAGTCCGTGCTCATTCAAAAATCATGGGGCGCGCCGATTGTCTGTAACGATGGCGTAACTATCGCGAAGGAAATCGATCTCAAGGATGCGGAAGAGAATCTCGGCGCTCAGATGCTGCGGCAGGCGGCGGAGAGGACCGGCGAGCTGGTTGGCGACGGCACCAGCACCGCGACTATTCTCGCGCACGCCATCTTCTCTGAGGGTCTTCGCAACGTCACCGCCGGTGCGAGCGCGATCGATTTGAAGCGCGGTCTCGATCGAGGCCTGAAGGCCGCGGTCGAGGCATTGCGAGCGCAGTCCAAGCCGGTCTCGAGCCGCAAGGAGAAGGCGCAGATCGCTGCCATCTCTGCGCACAACGACGAAGGAATCGGGGAGCTCGTGGCCGACGCGATGGAGAGGGTGGGCGGTGAGGGCGTGATCACCGTCGAGGAATCCAAGACGACCGAGACCGTGCTCGAGGTGGTGGAGGGCATGCAGTTCGATCGGGGCTATCTGTCTCCATATTTCGTCACCGACACCGAGAACATGGAAGCCGTGCTCGAGGATGCCTCTATCCTGTTGGCCGATCGAAAGATCAATATCATGAAAGATCTGATCCCGCTGTTGGAACAGATCGCGAAGAACGGCCGGCCACTGCTCGTGATCGCCGAGGACATCGAAGGCGAGGCGCTCGCGACGCTGATCGTCAATCAGATTCGAGGGGTGCTGAAAAGCGCCGCCGTGAAGGCGCCGGGTTTCGGCGATCGGCGCAAGGCAATATTGCAAGACATTGCGGTGCTCACCGGGGCGCAGCTGATCGCCGAGGAACTGGGCTTCAAGCTCGAAGATGCGACCATTGAACAGCTGGGTCGTGCGCGACGGGTGGTCATCGATAAAGACAGCACCACATTGATCGGCGGCGCGGGTGAGCGCAAGCAGATCGACAGCCGCATGGCGCAGATTCGCCGGGAGATCGACAAGTCGACCAGCACGTATGACAAGGAAAAGCTCGAGGAGCGGCTCGCGAAACTCGCCGGCGGTGTAGCTGTGATTCGCGTCGGCGCGCCTGCCGAATCGGAAATGAAATCCAAGAAGGACGCATTGGACGATGCCATCAGTGCTACCAAAGCCGCGGTGGCTGAAGGCATCGTTGCCGGCGGCGGGTTGGCGCTGCTGCGTTGTATCCCGGCGGTTGGGGCCGTCGAGGCGCAGTGCGAGGGCGATGAGCGCACCGGCGTTCAGATACTCAAGCGGACGCTCGAGGCGCCCGCGAGACAGATCGCTGTGAATTCGGCCGTCGATGGCGGCGTCGTGGTCAGCAAGATGATCGAGGCCAGATCGAACGTCGGATTCGATGCCGCCCGCAATCGTTACGTGGACCTGTTCGAGGCCGGCATCATCGATCCAACCAAGGTGGTGCGAGTCGCGCTGGAGAATGCCGTCTCGGTGGCGAGCGTGCTTCTGCTCACCGAGGCGACCATGACCGAGATCCCTGTGGAGAAGAAATCGCCGGTACCGGAGATGGAAGTCTGAAGTCCGCAGGGGTTACGGCCTTCCGCGACGCCACTGCGCAGACTCATCGCGCGCCTGCCTTCTCATGGGGCCGCCATGGTGGTGATCTCAAGGACACGAGTGTCGCAATGCGCGAGCGGACCGTACTCGGGGATCTGCGGAGCCGGTGCGGGCAGTCGCGTTGCTCAGCCACTGCGCCGCAGAGATCCCGTAACGACTAGGGCGTTCCCCGAATGGCGATTGCGCCGTGGCATGTCAAACATTTCATCCGCCCGTCACTGAAAATTCTTTATCGGAGATGCGACATGAACATTACCCGCTGGGAACCTTTTCGCGAAGTCGAAGATATGTTTCGGCAATATTCACCGTTCCTCTCGCGTGCGATGCGCCGCTTCGAGGGCGATGAGAGCAAGTGGCGCCCGGTCGCGGATATCACCGAGACCGACGCCGAGTACGTCATCAAGGCCGAGCTGCCCGAAGTGAAGAAGGAGGACGTCAATGTCACCTTCGAGCATGGCTTGCTGACCATCTCCGGCGAGCGTCGTCAGGAGAAGAAACAAAAGAACCAGAACGAGATTCGCGTGGAGAGCTTCTATGGCTCTTTCTCGCGCAGTTTCTCGCTGCCCGACAATGTCGATGCCAAGAACATCCGCGCCGAGTCCAGGGACGGCGTGCTCAAGGTCAGCGTCCCGAAGACGACGCCGACCAAGCCCGAGCAGCCAATTTCCATCGAGGTGAAATGATCATCGCTGTCGGCAGGCGGCTCGTGCGCCTGCCGATGAGCCAAGAGGTGATGTCATGAGCTCACAACCCAAAGGCCTTCATCCGCCCAAGCCCGGCGCGTCCGCGCCAAAGGTCACACCGCGCAGGAACCAGCGCGTCGATCACGCGGAAATTGTCCGTATGGCTGAGTCGGAGGCGGCGGGCCGCGCCACCAATCGGCACAACATGATCGCATTGGCGGCTTATTTCCGCGCGCAAGAACGTGGGTTCGAGCCCGGTCATGAGCTGGAAGATTGGGTCGCTGCCGAAACCGAGTTCGTGCACGACCTGCAGGTCAGTGCCGCGATATCGGAAGGGTAAGTCTCCGAGTCCACTCCACGAGGAAGGATCATGAACCCGATCCGCAACATCCTGGTCATCGTCGATCCGACCGCGAAACAGCAGCCGGCCGTTGCCAAAGGTGCGCCGCTCGCTGAGAAACTTGCGGCGCGATTGGATCTGTTCATCTGTGACACGAAGGCCGCTCGGGACATCCGCTACGCGGAGCTGGTCGTCTTATAACTCATCCGAAGGGCGCCGAATGTTCTCTCGAAAGTCGCTTGCCGTCGCCGGTGCCGCCGCAGTGGGCTTGCTTGCGGGAACGAGCTATCGACGCTTCCAGCAGGAGCTTCGCACCGCACGGCTTCGGGTGGGTAACGGCAGTTGCGTTGCGGAGACCGCGCACGGGCGTATCGAGTACGCACAGGAGGGTGAGGGCGAATCGATCCTCGTAGTGCACGGCGCGGGCGGTGGCTTCGATCAGGGATTGTTGTTCTCTCGCGGTCTCGCGCAACGTGGCTTCAAGATTACGTCGGTGTCCCGATTCGGCTACTTGCGTACGCCTCTGCCGGAGGACGCCTCGCCGCAAGCCCAGGCGGACGCACACGCGGACTTGCTCGATACACTGGGGATTCGTAACACGGTCATCATCGGCGCATCGGCCGGCGCGCCCTCTGCGATGCAGTTCGCACTTCGCCATCCGGAACGTTGCAGCGGATTGGTGTTGCTCGTGCCGCTGACCTGGGCGCCGGGCGACGCGCTGCGTTCGGTGCACAGGCCGGCGCGTCTTGCCGAGGTGATGCTTCGTTGGCTGGTCGCCTCGGATCCCATCTACTGGCTGGGTTTGCGCATAGCACGCGATCTGATCATCGGGACGGTGCTGGGCACTCCGCCCGCTCTCGTGAAAGCGGCGGATCAGAACGAGCAAATCCGTATCAACGAGGTGCTGTACAGCGTTCTGCCGTTGAGCAGTCGCGCAGCCGGGTTGCGCAACGACGCTCGCGTGGCGCAGGCGCTTGATCGCTACGACCTCGAAAGCATACGAGTACGAACGTTGGTCGTCGCTCTTCGCGATGATTTGTACGGAATGTTCGCAGGCGCGCATTACTCGGCCGAGCATATCCATGGAGCCCAGTTCATTTCCTATGACCGCGGCGGTCACTTGTGGGTCGGCCATCAGGACACGCTGATGAAGGCCGTGGCGTCGTTTGCCCATGGGTGTTCACAAAGCGAACGCAGTGAGTCCGGCGATGGTCGATGAATTCATCTACGAGCCTCGCGTGGCGTATTTTTCCATGGAAATCGCGCTTCGCAACGAGATTCCGACCTATGCGGGCGGTCTCGGCATCCTGGCGGGCGATACGATGAGATCGGCGGCCGATCTCGGGCTGCCGATGGTGGCGGTCAGCCTGGTGAGTCGCGCCGGCTATTTCCATCAGCAGCTTGACATTCAAGGCCGACAGGTCGATCAGCCAGATCCTTGGGAGCCCTCGATGTGGGCGCGCTCGCTCGAAGCGAAGGTCGCCGTGCCGATCGAGCGACGGCTGGTCTGGATCAGTGCGTGGCTGTATGTGCTCGAAAGCCAGTGGGGCACGCGCCAGCCGGTGCTGTTGCTCGATACGGACCTGCCGGAGAACGCGCCTGAAGATCGGCAGATCACTCACTGTTTGTACGGCGGCGACGAGGCGTATCGGCTCAAGCAGGAAATCGTGCTGGGGATCGGTGGGGTACGGCTGCTACACGCCCTTGGCTTCGAGGTCCGTCAGTACCACATGAACGAGGGTCACAGCGCCTTGCTGGGTGTCGAGCTGCTGCGACGGAATGCGTATTCGCCAGAGGACCTGCGGCCGGGAGATTCTCACTACGACATCCCTGTCGTGCGCGACCAGTGTCGGTTCACGACGCACACCCCCGTCGAGGCCGGCCATGATCGCTTCAGTTATGAGCTCGTGGCTCGAACCTTGGGAGCCGACTTCATCGAGCTCGACACGCTCAAGCATCTGGCGGGCGAGGGCGATCTGAACATGACGCGCCTCGCGCTCAACTTGAGCGAGTACGTGAACGGCGTCGCCGAAAGGCATGCCGAGATCTCCAGAAAGATGTTTCCGGGCTATCGGGTTCATGCGATCACCAATGGCGTCCACCCGTTCACGTGGACCAGTGAGAGTCTGCGTCAGCTATACAACCAGTACATCCCGAGCTGGTGCCATGAGCCGGAACTGCTCGTGCGGGCCGACGGGGCGATACCCGATGCGCAGTTGTGGAACGCCCATGTGCAAGCGAAACAGCAACTGCTCGACTACATTCGGTCGAGCACGGGGGCTGCGCTGGATGCGCGAGTGCCGCTGCTCGGCTTCGCACGGCGCATGACTGCGTATAAGCGGCCGGACTTGCTGTTCAACGACCTGCAACGGCTCAAAGCGATCGGGCTCCGCCACCCGTTTGCCGTCGTCATGGCTGGCAAGGCGCATCCGCACGACGAGGGAGGCAAACGTTTGATCGAAATAGTTCACGGCTGCCTGCAAGGTATCGGCGACGTGATCCAGGCAGTTTATCTGCCGAATTACGACTTCGCATTGGCACGGCTGCTGGTCGCCGGCTCGGATGTGTGGTTGAACACGCCGTTGCCTCCCTTGGAGGCATCGGGGACGAGCGGCATGAAGGCCGCATTCAACGGCGTGCCAAATCTGTCGGTGCTCGATGGGTGGTGGGTGGAGGGCTGTATCGAGGGAGCGACGGGCTGGGCGGTACAGAGCACGGGCGTCGCCGACAACGATGCGCATTCGCTGTACGAGAAGCTGCAGGAATCGGTCTTGCCGTTGTACTACGCGGAAGACCGCTCGGGCTGGATCAAAGTCATGAAGGGTGCGATCAGCAAGAACGCATCCTATTTCAACAGTCACCGCATGATGCGCCGGTACGCAACCGAGGCGTACCTGCGCTGAGGCGGAGGAGGGCGATATGATTCATGCGATCGTGGCGGACACACGGCGTCTGCGAGTCTTCGAAGCCGTGGCTGACCGAGCACCGCTGGAGCTGGCGGTGTTCGCCAATCCCGCCGGCGGCAAACCAGAGCGCGAACTGGTGAGCGATCGCCCGGGGCGCGTCATCAACTCGGCGTCGGGCGCGCACCAGGCGCTGCAAGGTCATACCCCGGCTCGTGAGCATGCCCTGCAATCGTGGCTGAAGGACATCGCTCGCCCGATCCGCGAGTTGCTCGATGCACGAGACAGCACGGGGCTGATCTTGTTTGCCTCGCCTCGATTGCTGCCGATGCTGAGGCAATGCTTGCCGGCGTCGGCGCAACGATTGATCCACAAACAAGTGACATTGGATCTGGCGCGTCAGCCCAGCGGTGCGCTCAGAAAGCGCATCGAGCCGGCGCTGCGAATCGCCGAGAAGGAACTTTCGAAGCCCGAGGTGAGCTATCGTTCGCACCGGGTCCGGAAACGGGGGGCTCGCGCCGCTTTGGCATGAGCGCCGTTGCGAGGGAAAAATTCATGGGCGTCACGGACGAGCGCAGTGCCCGGCAGCTCTGATAGAAATCGAGCGAGTGCCGCGAGAACCCATCGCCGGACAGCTGGTTCGTGCGAAGATTCTGGCGTGGCACGTTCTGGATCCAACGGTTGCATCGCTCACGCCGTGGGCCGGCAAGGCGCACGGCTATATTGCGTTGGCCGAGCGATATGCGAGAAGCGCTTTGACCTAGTGCTCCGCGTGCGCGATTCGTTGAGGCCGGCCGCGAGACTGAGCGATGAGGGCGGTAACCTCGCTATCGTCGGTCTGCTCGAAATCCCGATACCAATCGGCAACCGATTGAAAGAAATCGGGCTGCAGAGCGCACACGACCTCATCCGCTTCTGCGCTCAATTGCGTGACCGCGTCGCTGGACGCAACTGGAACGGCGGCGATCACGCGCGCGGCCCCGAACTTTCGTGCCGCTCTGATCGCCGCTCGCATCGATGCGCCGGTGGCTGCGCCATCGTCTACGAGAATGACCGCGCGACGCTTGATGTCGAGTGGTAGCCGGCCATTGCGATAGAGGTTCTCGCGGTGTTGCAGCTCCTGGTTCTGATGCTGCAGTTCGGCCCGGAGTTGGACGGGATCGCAAAGCAGTGAGGCGAGGTCTTCATTCAGAACGGAGATGCCGCCCGACGCGATGGCGCCGACCGCAAGTTCCGGTTGGCCAGGAGCCCGCAGCTTGCGCACCACCATCACGTCCAGCGGCAAGTTCAACCTCTTTGACACTTCGAAGGCGACGGGAACGCCACCGCGGGGTAGTCCCAGTACGATCGCATCCTCGCGTTCGCGGTATGCCGTGAGCAGATCGGCGAGCGTCCGGCCCGCATCGGTTCGGTTGCTGAAGTCATTCATGGCTGCCAATTCCGGGAATGATTCTCTCCATGTACGCCGCTCGTGGGGGCCGCGCTCTCCGAGAATGTCCGGGGTCAGCCGTGGATCTTCCGGAAATAGAACATCCGTTGTGGGAAAACGCGTGGATGTCTCGGGAATTTCCGGGATGTGGACGATCGGCGCGGACCGCGCGCCCATGGGCGCGTCTGAAGCGCCGAGCTCACGTCGCGCGGTGCGTATTCAGCAGCTCTCCTATCAGCGTCAACAACTCCTCCGCATCGACCGGTTTGCTCGCCAGGCGCAACTGTCGATCGGCGGGCAGCTTACGCATGGCGCTGGACGTATCTCCGGTCACCAGGATGGCTGGAATGTTTCGGGCAAGTTGCTCGCGAACGCCGGAGATGACATTCAAGCCAGTCTGGTCTTCCTTGAGATGGTAGTCACTGACCAGCAAATCGATGTCGGGATGCTCTCGACCTCGCAGCAGAGCTTCCTCGCGGCTGCTGGCGGGGATGACTTGGTATCCCTCCAGTTCGAGCAGCAGTCGAGTTGCCCGTAGCACGCTGGGTTCGTCCTCGGTGACCAGGATTTTGCCGCTCTGTGCGTGCCTCGTCAGATGATTGCCAGAGGCGGGCGTGTCGACCGGGCAGTCCGATTTCACAGCCTCGGCGCGGGGCAGCTGCAGTGTGAAAGTCGAGCCCTTGCCGACTTCCGACTGCACGTGGATCCGCAGGCCGAGCAGCTTCGCGATTCGCTGCACGATCGCAAGTCCGAGACCGTAGCCTTCACGCGTGGTGTTCCTCGCAACGCCCACCTGGAAGAATTCATCGAAGATGTAAGCCTGCTGGTCGGCCGGAATGCCTACACCGGTGTCGCAGATTTCGATCTGCATGCCGCTCCCCAGCGGGGTCGCCCGAAGCGTGACTGTTCCCGCGCGCGTGTACTTGATGGCGTTGGAGATCAGATTGCGCAACAACTGTTCGAGCAGGGACTGATCCGTGCACGTGCTCAGATCAGTCTGCTCGACGACCAGCGCCAGACCTTTGGATCGAGCGGCCGTCGAGAATTCCGTGCTGAGCAGTTCGAACAGCTGACGGACTGGAAATTGCGAGGGCTGCGGGTTGACTGCCCCCGATTCGAGCTTGCTGATATCGAGCAATGCGCTCAGCAAACGCTTCATCGCATCGATCGCCAGCCCCTGCTGAGCGAGCACTTCGCGTCCGTTGGGATGCATGTCCACACGGCACAGCGTGCCATGCAACATCGAGAGGGCCTGCAAAGGTTGACGCAGATCGTGACTGGCCGTTGCCAGAAAACGACTCTTGCTCAGATTGGCTCGATCCGCCTCTTCGCGAGCCTGATCGGCCGCTTCGCGGGCGTGGATCAGTTCCTGCTCTACTCGCTTGCGATCGGTGACATCTCGGATGGCGGCTGCGGCCAAGCCGTCACGCAATGGACTGAGGCTGATTTCCAGGGGGAACTCGCTGCCATCCATGCGCCGCCCCAGCAATTCGAAACCGGCACCCATGGGACGTGTGCGAGGATCCTGCGCGAAGTTGCGACGGTGATGGGCGTGTCGTGTACGCAACCTGTCCGGCAACAGCAGATCCACACTGCGGTTGACGATGTCCTCTCGCTCGTACCCGAATACGTGAGTTACACGCTGATTTGCATAAAGAATCTGACCGGATGCGTCCACGATGAGCATGGCGTCCGGCGCGAACTCGACCAGATCGGCAAGCAGTTGCTGGTGAAACGTCATCGGCCCGTCCTCTACGGCGACGGCTTCGTGCGAAAGAGGCACTCGCCGGCTCGATTCGCAAGCGCCTCTCGGGCTTCGCTTGGCGCCATTCGCGCGCACGGAGGTGCCGGCGGGCGTGGGTAACACTTGAATGCAAATAGTACATCCCCAGCCAGATGTATCAAACGTCGTTTACACAGGTTAATCAGTTCGTCATGAAGCGGCGCATCCGTGGGGCGGGGAAGATTTCCGCCGAAAACTGCGGCTGGTCCAGTGACGCGACTTCCCCGGAAGGCTTCCGCGAAGTTCCGCATGGGATCGCGCAGGCTCGCGCGTGACAGTAAGCGCAGGTCGAGCGGAGGAATCACTGTGCAACCTGCAAAGACCACGCTGGCGCGATTCAGCCCGATAGAGAAGTCCCTACGCACGGTGCGTGCGGCAAATTTGTGGGACTACGAGGCGATGTGCCGGCATTTCTCGTGGGACCAACTGCGCGCCGACCTGTTCGATCGTAGCGACGACAAGATGAATATCGCCATGGTCGCAATCGACGGGCATGCCAAGCTCACGCCGAACAAGCCGGCAGTGCGCTTTGTCGACGCGGAGTTCACTCGCACCGAGCTGACTTACGGAGAGTTGCTTCGAAGCGCGAATCGCTTCGCCAATTTATTGCGGCTGGTCGCTATCGAGCCAGGAGCCGTCGTCGCATCGTTGCTGGGCCGCTGCCCCGAGTTGTATTCGACGGTGCTGGGTACCCTCAAGTGCGGTGCCATTTTCGCGCCGTTATTCGCCGCGTTCGGCCCTGAGCCCATTCGTTCGAGACTCGAGCTCGCTGGTGCGCGGGTGCTGGTGACGACCCAGCATCTTTACGAGCGCAAGGTCGCACCAATACGAAGCACTTTGCCCACGTTACGGCACATATTTATCGTTCGTGAGGTGGCCGAGGGAGAACTTCCCCATGGCACGCAAGATCTCACGCAAGCGATGTCGGGGCTGTCGGAGACATTTGAAACCGTGCCTCTGAGCGCGGACACACCCGCGTTGTTGCATTTCACGAGCGGCACGACCGGCAAGCCCAAGGGCGTAGTTCACGTTCACGATGCGATCGTCGCTCACCACGCGAGCGCGCGGCTCGCGCTCGATCTGCATCCCCAAGATGTGTTCTGGTGCACGGCCGATCCGGGATGGGTGACCGGGATCTCCTATGGAGTCCTGGCGCCGTTGAGTTGTGGCGTGACGTTGCTGGTCGATCGCGAGGAACTGGACGTCGAACGCTGGTATCGACTGCTCGCGGAGAACGAAGTGAACGTTTGGTACACGGCGCCCACGGCCATTCGCATGCTGATGAAAGCGGGCTTGGAGCCCGTCAAGCGGCACACCTACCCGGCACTTCGTTTGATCGCCAGCGTTGGCGAGCCGCTCAATCCCGAGGCGGTGATGTGGGGCATGGGAGCCTTCGGCATGCCCGTTCACGACACTTGGTGGCAGACAGAGACCGGCGCCATCATGATCGCAAACTTTCTGTCACAAACGGTATGGCCAGGCGCGATGGGCCGCCCGATGCCGGGTGTTCACGCGGAGATCGGCCGCCGGCGCGACGACGGCACGGTCGAGATACTGGCGCCGAACGAAGTCGGCGAGATCGTGTTGCGGCCGGGCTGGCCCTCGATGTTCAGCGGCTATCTGAACAACGAGCAGCGCTATCAGGAGAGCTTCACGAACGGCTGGTATTTCTCGGGCGACCAGGCGTACCGGGACGAGCACGGCTACTTCTGGTTCATCGGTCGTACCGATGACGTCATCAAGTCCTCGGGCCACCTGATCAGCCCCTTTGAAGTCGAATGCGCGTTGAACTTGCATCCGGCGGTCATGCAATCGGCGGTCATTGGCTTGCCGGACCCCGTGGCGGGCCAGGTGGTCCAGGCCATCGTCGAGCTGCGGCCGGATTATGCCGGCGACGACGAGCTGCGACGTTCCATCATGGCGCATGCCCGCCGGTCGCTTGGCGCCGCGATTGCGCCGCGTGGTATCGATTTCGTCGTCTCATTGCCACGAACTCGTAGCGGCAAAATCATGCGCCGTTTGCTGCGAGTACGCGCATTGGGGTTGCCGGAAGGCGATCTTTCGACGTTGGAGCCGAGCGCATGACTCTGCTGCCGACACGCGAGCACGCCTTACATCTGCTATCGGAGATGTTGCGCATCCGATGCTTCGAGGACCGCTGCGCCGAGCTATATAGCGCCGGCAAGATCCGGGGTTTCTTGCATCTGTATAACGGCGAGGAAGGGGTCGCCGTCGGTGTGATGCAGGCATTGCGACCCGAGGACGACATTGCTGGCACGTATCGTGAGCACGGGCATGCGATCGCGCGAGGCATCCCGATGCGTTCGCTCATGGCCGAGCTGTACGGAAAGCTCGAAGGTTGTTGTCGCGGTCGCGGTGGGTCGATGCACATCTTCGATCGAGAGCGCCGCTTCTTCGGCGGCAATGCCATCGTTGGCGGCGGTCTGCCGCTGGCCGTCGGGCTGGGGCTCGGTGAGCGTCTCATGGGACGTGATGCCATCGCCGCCTGTTTCTTCGGTGAAGGCGCCGTGGCCGAAGGCGAGTTTCATGAATCGATGAATCTTGCCTCGCTATGGCATCTGCCGGTGCTGTTCATCTGCGAGAACAACCAGTACGCCATGGGCACCGCTTGGTCGCGATCCGAGGCGGAAACGGATCTGATCGCGAAGCTCTGCGGCTATCACATGCGTGCCGAGAGCGTCGACGGCATGGATGTGCTGGCAGTCGAAGATCGAGCGCGCGAGCTGGCGGAGTACGTTCGTCACCAGCGCATGCCCGCGTTCCTCGAAGCGCGGACCTATCGATTCCGGGCCCATTCCATGTACGACCCGCAACTCTATCGCAGCAAGGCGGAGGTCGAGGACTGGGAGAACAAAGGTCCGCTCATCGGCCTGACGCAGCGTTTGAAGGCCGAGAACCTGATGGCGGAGGAGGATTTCATTCGCCTGCAACGGATGGCGAACGAAGAGGTCGACGATGCGGTGAGCTTTGCCGAGCAAGGCTCACTGGAACGGGTGGAAGAGCTCACACGCTTCACATACGCGGAGCAAACGGCATGAGCGCACTTCCCCAAACCGCTCGAGCGATCACCTATCGTGAGGCTCTGAGGCAAGGCCTGCGATCGGTATTGCTCAATGATCCGGATGTGTTCCTGATCGGTGAGGACATCGGCAAATACGGCGGCTGCTTTGCAGTGACCAAGGGATTGCTAGAGGAGTTCGGCGAAGCGCGGATCCGCGACGCGCCGCTTTCGGAGTCTGCGTTCGTGGGCGCCGGTATCGGTGCGGCATTGGCCGGCATGCGCCCAGTGGTTGAGATCATGACCGTGAATTTCAGCCTGCTCGCGCTCGATCAGATATTGAATACGGCGGCCACGTTGAGCCACATGTCGGGCGGGCAGTGCCCGGTCCCGCTGATCATCCGCATGGCCACGGGCGCGGGGCGGCAAGTCGCCGCTCAGCATTCGCACAGCCTGGAGGGTTGGTACAGCCACATTCCGGGCCTGCGCATCGTGACCCCGGCGACCATCGATGACGCCGCCGGGATGCTTCGTGCCGCGCTCGAGTTTCGCGACCCGGTGATCATTTTCGAGCACATGAATCTGTACAACGTGCAAGGCGAGCTGAGTGTCGATGCGGCGAGCATCAATATCGAGCGCGCGGCGATTCGGCGTGCCGGCCAAGATATCTCCCTGATTACTTACGGCGCGTCGCTCTACAAATGTCTCACCGCAGCCGAGCAGCTGTCGGCTCAGGGTATCGAGGCGGAAGTCATCGATCTGCGCGTCCTGCGTCCGCTGGATGAAAAAACATTCATCCAGTCGGTGCGCAGGACCCGGCGCGCGCTCATTGTCGATGAGGGTTGGCGCAGCGTCGGGCTCGCGGCGGAAGTCGGCATGCGCATCATGGAGCAGGCGTTCTACGATCTCGACGCCCCGGTCGAACGGGTTTGCGGCGTCGAAGTGCCCGTTCCCTATGCCAAGCACATGGAAGAGGCTGCGTTGCCTCGAGTCGAGCAGATCGTGACGCTGGCCGCTTCGATGGTGAAGCATGTCGGGTGAATTTCGCATGCCTTCGCTCGGTCCCGACATGGAGGCCGGGACCCTGGTGCAATGGCGCGTGAAGCCTGGGGATGCCGTCAAGCGCGGCGATATCGTCGCCTTGGTCGAAACGGAGAAAGGCATCATCGATGTCGAGATCTTCTCGGACGGCGTCGTGGACCAACTGCTGGTGCCGGAAGGCACGCATGTGGCGGTCGGTACGTTGCTCGCGCAGTTGAACGGGGGCGCGACTCGCACCCGACAAGTCATCGAAGTCGGCAAACCCTCGGAGGCACCGCAGCCGCTGGCGCGGTCGGCGCCTGTGCCGGCAACGCACGCCGCGACGAGTACAACACCGACGACAACGATCGTGCCGCCGACGATCAGCTCTGTACCGTCGCCGGAGGCTCATCGGCGCAAAGTCTCGCCGGCCGCTCGCGCGCGCGCCCGTGAGCTCGGCGTCGATCTCGAGCGGGTCACTGGCACCGGCATGGGCGCGGCGATCACGATCGAGGATGTGGTGCGAGCGGCACAGACGGTGGACAAGCCTGGGATCGCCGAACCGGCGCATGACATGCGTCAGATCATTGCCCGCGCGATGTCTCGCTCCAAACGTGAAATTCCTCACTACTACCTGTCGCTGACCTGCAGCTTCGCGAAGGCACGTGCTTTTCTGGACCGGTACAACGCCAGGGTCGATATCGAATCGCGGTTGTTGCCGTCCTGCGTGCTGCTCAAGGCGGTCGCACAGGCCGCAAAGGCGATGCCGGAATTCAATGGCTTCTACAAAGACGATGCATTCCAGGCAGCCAGCGACGTTCATCTCGGCGTGGCGATCGCCATGCGCGGCGGGCGGCTCGTCGCGCCGGCCCTTCTGAATGCGGACCAGAAATCGCTCGCTGCATTGATGATCGATCTGCGCGATCTCGCCACAAGAGTCCGCGCCGGCCACATGCGCTCGAGCGAGTTATCGATGCCAACCCTCACCGTCACGAGCTTCGCGGAGGAGGACGTGGATTCCGTCATCCCCGTGATCTATCCACCGCAAGTCGCGATCGTCGGGGTCGGCGCCATTCGCGAGCGGCCGTGGGTGGTCGAGGGGCAGGTGAGGGCGGAGCTCACTGTGCCGATTTCCCTGGCCGCCGATCATCGGGTCACCGACGGCCGCGCGGGCACGCGCTTTCTTGCGACCATTCGCAATGCTCTGCAAGCACCGGAGCAATTATGAATACTCCCACGATCGAGCAACAGATACTGAACGCGTTCCTGCAGGTCGCTCCGGACGTCGATCCGGCGAAGTTGAAGCCCGAGATCCCGTTTCGCGATCAGTTCGACTTCGATTCGATGGACACGTTGAACTTCGCGATCGGCCTGCACCAACAGTTCGGGATCGACGTACCCGAGACGCAATATCGAGAACTTGCGAGCCTGGCGAAGACCGCTGCGTTCGTCAGGTCCGCGCTTCAGCAGGACGGAAAGCGCTCGACCGGTCCGGCGGCAACCTGATCAGGTACTTCGTGAACCAGCCCAGCGCATGCTGGGAGACTTGCTCGAGCGCGCGCGGCTCCTCGAACAAGTGAGTTGCACCGTCGATGATGACCAGTCGCAGCGGGGCGAACATTCGGTACGAAGCGTAGCGGTTGAGTTCGAGAACTGTCGTGTCCAGGCTGCCGACGATCATCAGCGTCGGCGCGCGTACGAGCTTGAGCGACTCACCCGCAAGGTCGGGCCTGCCGCCCCGGCAGACGATTGCCGCCACGCGTTCCGGTTGCTCGGAGGCGCCGACCAGCGCCGCGGCCGCACCGGTGCTTGCTCCGAACAAGCCGACAGGCAGCTCGGCAAGTGGCGCCTGGCTTCCCAGCCAATCGATCGTCGCGATCACTCGCCTGGCCAGCAGTGGAATGTCGAAGCGAAGCTCGCGCGTGATCGCGTCGGTCTGCTCCTCGCATGCCGTCAACAAATCCATGAGCAGCGTCGCAAAGCCGGCTTGGGTCAGAGCGCGTGCGACCTGATGGTTGCGTGTGCTGAAGCGACTGCTGCCGCTGCCGTGTACGAAGACGATCATGCCCCGAGGTTCGGGCGGCGTGCGCAGAAAGCCTTTCAGACAAGCATCCTGGTCGATCTGGAATTCGACCTCGGTGGGAAGGTTGGCATTCATGGCGGGCTCTGGGTAGGGTGAATTCTGGTCTTTCCTCGCTCCTGTTCGTGCAGCAGGCGCTTGACGCGATCGAAGCCGTCGCGGATGGCGACATAGACATCCTCATGTTCCGCGCGTTCGGCGTGGCCGGTATGAAAGGCGATTTCCCGACCTGGGATCGTCAGGTCGATGGTCACGTCGAAAGGCGCGCCGTGTCGTCGGTGCGCCGGCGGCGCCTCGATGATCACGTGACACCCGATGATGTCTTCGTGAAAGCGTTCGAGGCGCTCGAGGTGCTCGCGGACTCGGGCTTCGACGGCGGCAGACGGCTCCATGTGCCGAAAAGAAATTCGCAACGGCGTTTGCATCTTCGGTCCTCTTGAGTGCTCGTGCTCGTATGTTTCCTCGCTTCGGGTCGGTATCGAATAGGAACATCCACGCGCTGTCTCGGTATGACCCCGGAGAGTGTTCGCCGGGTCGATTACACGCTGACGATCAGGTCGTTCTTCACTTCCGTGACGCCCGAGGCATCGCCTGCGGCTTTCTCCACGTCCTCACGTTCGCAGCAGCCAATCCAGGATCGGTCTTCATGACTTGTCTGCGTCGGTGAGGATGAGGTGCGCGGCCTTTTCGGCGATCATGATGGTGGGCGCGTTGGTGTTGCCGCTGACGATCTTCGGCATCACGGAGGCGTCGATGACGCGCAGCCCGGAAATGCCCCGGACACGCAACCTCTCGTCCACGACCGCGCTCGAGTCGGTACCCATCCGACAAGTGCCGGCCGGGTGATAGACGGTTTCCGCCTTGTGGCGAATGAAGCGGGTGAGCTGTGCGTCGCTGCCGTCGTTGATGCCGGGAAAGACTTCCTCACCACGTAACTCATCAAACGCAGGCGAGCGTAGAATATCCCGGGACAGACGCAATGCTTCCAGCATCGCCTGCAGATCGCGCGAGTCCTGCAGATAATTGGCAAAGATCAGCGGCGCGTCGGCGGGACTGTTCGAACGCAATCGGATTCGTCCACGACTGCGAGGGTGGAGATGACAGGCGTGCAGCGTGTAGCCGTGGCCCGGCAGGCGATTGCGTCCATGATCGTCGAGCTGTGCCGGCACGAAGTGCATCTGTATGTCCGGCCGGTCGAGCGCGGCTTGGGAGCTGCAGGCAAACGCTCCAGCTTCCGCGATGTTCGACAGGCCGGGGCCATGGTGCTTCAGCCAGTACCGCAACAGCACTTGCAATTCCTGCCGCCGATTGAAGTCGTAGGTGATCGGCCGCCTGCACTTGTGGAGCGTGCATACGTCCAAATGATCCTGCAGGTTCTCGCCGATCGACGGTTGATCGACGACCACGTCCAGTCCGTGACCGCGCAAGTGGTCCGCTGGACCGATGCCGGATAGCATCAAAACCTGCGGTGAATTGATCGTGCCGGCGCTCAACAACACTTCGCCGTCGCAGTAGGCGATGTGGCGTTTGGCACCGACGCGATATGCCACGCCGACCGCCCGGTGATGGCTGATCAACACACGTTCGACCAACGCATGCGTTCGCATGCTCAGGTTCGGGCGCTGGCGCGCGACTTCGAGATAGCCGCTGGCGGCGCTACAACGTCGCCCCCGGCGCTGAGTCACCTGGTAGTAACCGGCGCCTTCCTGACGTTTGCCGTTGAAATCGTGATTGAGCGGCAGTCCGCTCGACACTGCCGCCGCCAGGAACGTATCCGTGAGCGGATTGCGATAGCGCAGATCTTCGACGGAAATCGGGCCATTGCTGCCGTGATACGCGGATTCACCGTGCTGATACCGCTCGGATTTGCGGAAGAACGGCAGGACGTCGTCGTAGCTCCAACCCACGGCACCATTGCGAGCCCAGTCGTCATAGTCTTGAGGCTGACCTCGGATGTAACACATCGCGTTGATCGAGCTGCAGCCGCCGAGAACCTTGCCGCGCGGCCAATACAAACGGCGATTTTCCAGTTCGGGTTCCGGCTCGGTGTAGTAGTTCCAGTTGATGCGACGGTTGTGTACGAGCTGCGCCAGCCCCGCCGGCATGTGAATGAAGGGATTCAGATCGCGACCGCCGGCTTCGAGCAGGAGTACCCGGCGATACGATTGTGCGGAGAGCCGACGAGCCAGCACGCACCCCGCGGAACCCGCGCCGATGATGATGAAGTCGTAGCTGGAGTGGGCTGACATCACGGGCTCACGGACGGCTTGTGGAAGCGGAAGGGATCGGCGACTCCCTGGATGAGTCGCCGCATGAGATCCGTCTCGCGCCGCGCGATGATCCGTAACAGCGCACTGGCACCGTTCATCTGCTTGAACGCCCGGAAGCCGCGTTCCAGAAACCGATGCAAATCCGTCACCCCCAGCACGCGGGCTGGCACTCGGGCGACGCGTAAGGCCGCGCCGAGCGCAGGAATCTCGATCAAGGCATCGAGATCGCGGCCTGCTGCAAGGATCAGCGCAATCTGTCGGCGGCGATCTTCGTATCGGCCAGCGGTGCGATACGCTGCGGGATAGGTGTCAAAGTCGGCCGGCGCGCCTTGCAAGGCTTCAAGGACGGCAATATCGAGCGCCTGGGTGAGTAACTCCAGCTCCAGAGCGCGACTGAGCGCGTGGAGCGCCCGGCTGGGCAAGAGCCGAGCCCATTGATCCAGGACCTTGCGCAAGCCCTGATCCCGGCCGGTATGAGCGTGCGGACCGTAGAGATCGGCGACGAAGAACTCCAGTGCGGCTCGATATCTCGGCTGCGCCGCATAGTCGGTATAGGTCCACCGCAAGCGCTCGACTTGCAAGCGTTGTAGTGCTCGCAGGCGCTCGCGCCGCTGCGGATCGCGATCGATCTGCGCGCGGTGGCGTGCGATGGACTCAATGATCAGCTGTGCCGGTTGCGCCATGGGAGTCCTTGCCTGCATCTTCCAACAGAGCCCGGCGCAGGATCTTGCCGATGTTGGTCTTCGGCAGGGTTGCGCGAAACTCGATGTACTTCGGTACCTTGTACGCGGTCAATCGGGCGCGACAGAACTCGATGATCTGTTCCGTGCTCAGCTCCGTCTGAGTCACGACAAACGCCTTGACAGCCTGACCCGAGCGATCGTCGGGCACGCCGATGCAGCCTGCCTCGACGATCGCATCGTGCATGGTCAGCACCGCCTCGATCTCGTTCGGGAACACTTTGAAGCCGGACACGATGATCATGTCCTTTTTGCGATCCACGATGTGAACGAAGCCCTCGTCATCCACAGTGGCGATATCGCCGGTGCGCAGCCAACCTTCCCGATCGAGCGCCTGGGCCGTTTCCGATGGCATGTTCCAGTAGCCGCACATGACCTGCGGGCCGCGAACATGGAGTTCACCGGCTTGCCCGGACGGGACTTCATTTCCGTCCTCACGAATGGAAATCTCCGTGGATGGCAATGGCACGCCCACGCTACCGAGCCGTGACGCTCCCGGCAGATTGCAGGCGACGACAGGCGACGATTCGGTCAGCCCATAGCCTTCGATGAGCGCGTTGCCTGTCAGCTTTTGCCAGCGCGCGGCGACGTCTGGATGCAGGGCCATGCCGCCGGCAACGCTCAGCTTCAGCTTCGAGAAGTTCACGTGCGCGAAGCGGGGATGTTCCAGCAGCGCGTTATACAGCGTGTTGACGCCGGAGATGATCGTGAAGGGCCACCGTGCCAACTCCGCGACGAAGCTGGGGATGTCGCGTGGATTGGTGATGAGTACGTTCAACCCACCGTGCTTGAAGAACGTCAGGCAATTGCAGGTCAGACAGAACACGTGATAAAGCGGCAGCGGCGTGATGATGATCTCGGCACCGTCGAGGATGTACGAGCGCCACAGCGTCGACACCTGCTCCAGGTTGGCCATCAGATTGTGATGCGATAGCATCGCGCCCTTGGCTACGCCAGTCGTACCGCCGGTGTACTGCAGGAACGCGAGATCGTCGGCGACGGTCAGCGGCGGCGCGAACGGCAGGCGTGCGCCGGCCTCCAGCGTCTGGCGAAACGGCACGGCGCCTGGTATGTGGAAATCTGGGACCAGATGCTTCAAATGACGGGCGGCCCAGCTGAGGACGACACCCTTGGGAAATCGCAGCACGTCGCCGAGCTCGGTCGTGATGACGATACGAATGTTCGTATTGGGCAGCACTCGCTCGACGACGTGCGCGAAGTTCGCAAGCACGACGATGCACGTTGCGCCTGAGTCACGCAGCTGATGCTCGAGCTCGCGGGGTGTGTACAGCGGGTTCGTGTTCACTACGACGAGTCCCGCGCGTAGCGCGCCGAACATCGCGATGGGATACTGCAGGACATTCGGCAGCATCAGAGCAATGCGCTCGCCGACGTGAAATCCTTGCGCGATCAGCCAGGCGGCGAAGGCGCGCGAGCGTTGTTCGAGCTCTGCGTAGGTCAGCGTCGTCCCGTAGTTGTGGAATGCGGGCCGATCCTTGAAGCGTGCACAACTGGATATAAACATCTCGACCAGGGTGGCGCGTTGGTCGAGCTCGATCTCGGCGGGCGTGCCGGGTGGATAGTGCTTCAGCCATGGCTTGTTCATCGCGAGCCCCTGAACCTGCGATCGACGGGCTACAAGATATTGCCTTAGCGGAGCCGGGCGCGTCGTGACCCTCGCGTAGTCGCTCAGTGGAACTGGCAACGATGGGGTCAGTGCGCTGTCAACCAGTGAGAGAGGCGATCGAGCGCGTGATGTAGATGGACGGTCGTTCCGGTGCCGAAATGGACGTCCGTGCTCGGAGCGAGCCAGCGTTGCGGGTCTCGCAAGCGTTCCATGCGCAGCCGGATGCCGTGCCGCTTCAGTACTGGGGCCAGAGCTGAAGTGTGTTGCAACAGATCCTGTCGAGTCTGCTGGTATGCGTGGCTTGCCAGGCGATAGCGCTCGGCGTAACGAAAGATATTGGCGAAGAACATGATCTTGTCGTCGCGATCCGGTTGAAACAGCAGCCGGTCGCTGTGGGGATAGCGCTCGCGGTATGCCGCCATGCCAATTTGCATGCGCGATTGAATCAGCGCCCGGAAAGTCTGATTCATGACGGTGATGAAGCCGCCCTCGGACAGATCGCTGTGGCGGGCGTGCGGCGATCCGGAGAACGTGACCAGGGGATTGACGGTGATCACCAGATCGGCGCCACTGTCGAGCACCAACGACGCATGCGCCGTGCGTAGCAAGGCGCCGTCGACCAGTGTGCGACCGGCGATGCGGACGGGTGTGTACAGCCCTGGCAAGGCGGTGCTTGCGCGAATGGCCTCGGAGATCGGCACGTGATCCAACCCGGGCTCGCCGAATCGCACTTCCTCGCCGGTGTTCAGATCGGTGGCGATGATCCTGAGCATCGCATCGAGCTTGCGGAAATCGTTGGTGTGTCCAGGCGAGCCCAGCAGCTCTCTGAGATACTGTTCGAAAGGGCGATTGTCGAATACGCCCGTGGGAATCGCCTCGGTCAGCGGGCTGAGCAATGCGGCCCAGTTCTGGCCCAGTGGATCCTTCGAAATATTTCTTGCGATTCGAGCCAGCAGTGAGGGAACACGGAGGGCGCGCTGCCAGTATTCGCCCAACGCCGGCCGCATCAATATGCCTGGCGTGAGCGGATGCACCTCGGCGCCGTCCTCCAGAAAAAACAGCTGAACCATCTGTCCGGTGTCGATGCCGTTGGCGAGCGCCGCGCCGATGATTGCGCCGGAACTCACCCCGACGTATGCATCCAGATGGCTCAGATCCAAACCAGCGGTGCAGTCCGCGAGCGCGTGCAGGCAGCCGAGCTGATAGAACGCGCCCAAGGGCCCGCCGCCAGCCAACGCCAACGCGATGCGCCGGTGGCTACCTCGCTTCCTGGCGGCGGGTTCCACTTGCAGCATGGACGTTGCTCAGACGGCAGCGCCTTGCTGGGCCGTGGCTGCGGCAGCCCCGGCTCTTTTGCGCCCACTGGCATTTCCCGATCTGGTCTGGGTGAGAGCCTGCACCGAGCGGTTCAGTTCATTGACTTTGCGGCTCAGCGCCTCGATCTCGTGCGATGTCGGTACACCGAGTTGTTGTAACGCCTTGAGAACGCGCGCCTGCAGAATCTCCTCGAGATTGCCCATGGTTTCCGCCGCTTTGCCACGCATGCCCGCGGTTCGGGCATCCAGCTTGGAACGCAACTCATTCAGCAGGTCGGCGCTGCGCTCCTGCACATTCTCTCGCGTGCTGTCCTGAAATTCGCTGCCTTCCATCACGAGAGCTTCGAACAGTTTCGGTCCTTCGCGCTGTGCGCGAGCGACGGCGCCCAGTCCAGCAAGCCAGATGTGTTGCCCGGTCTCGATGACATTTCCGAGTGCACCGCTCGGCTGGGCGGATGCGTGCTTGGACTTGCGCTTCTTTCGGGTGGCCATGATTCATCCTCCATAGAAAGTCGATCGTAGTTGGTTGCGCATGCAGCGGTGCAGGCAACGTAACCGAGTGTGCGAGCCTGTCCGTCGCCGAAGGTATAGCGAAAACCCGCGGGTGATTACGGAGTGGTCGCCGGGCGCGGAATCTCGGCGACCGCCGTTCCGGCCAGTACATGCAGCAGCAGCCGCTCAAACTCCCCAACGAAACGCGCCGCGATCTGTTCGGGATGGTCAATGAGGTTTCGATCCGCCATGACGCCGAAATGCACGCTGCCGTCGTAGGTGAGCAAGCTGACGCCAACACCGATGCTGCCGGCCTGCGGCACCCAGAAGAATTGTCGTTCGATGCGTGCACCGGCGACATACAGCGGTTCGCGGGGACCCGGTACGTTGGAGATGACCAGGCTTGCCTTGGTCGTGAACAATTCGATGGCTTGCTGTTCGACGATGCCCGGCAACAAGCCCATCGCGGTCAGCAGCCAGAACGCGACGCTGGCTTGCGAGGAATGTTTCAGGGCCTCCATGTCGCGGTGCACGGCATACAATCGGGCAAGTGGATGGCGCTCTCCGATCGGTAGGCTCGCGAACACCAGGCCGAACTCGTTGCCGAGGCGCGGCGGCTGATCGGGGGGGCGCAGATTGACCGGCACGAGTGCCTTCAGAGACATCGATTCGATCGCTGTTTCCTGATCTTCCAGATAGGCGCCCAGCGCACCGGCGACTGTCGCCAGTAGCACGTCGTTGATCGAAACACCGAGCGCATGCGCGACCGCTCTAACTTCGGCGAAGGACAAAGGCGCAGCCCAGGCCACCTGCTTGTGCCTGCTCAGCGCGCCTTTCAGCGGCGTCTGCGGATCTTGAGGCATCAATGCGATTTTCGCGAGCTCGCGCGTGGCGTCGGTGGCTCGTTGAACGAGGGTCGCCGCTTGTGCCGGGTGGGCGAGCGCTTGCAACGATGTGCTGACGATATCCGCAGTCGTTTCGATCGCTCGTTGCGCCATCGTTCCGGCGGAGTCCAGTGCTTTGGTGAGCGGTGCGAGCAGCGAAAGAGCCCCGCCGGGCGACTTGTCTCCAGCACCGTCGTGAGGCGGTGTCGGATCGTGTGGCACGCTACTGGTGAGTGACAACAGCACGCGCATGAGGGCAACACCGTCCGCGTAGCAATGGTGGACGCGGCCAATGATGGCGCTGCCTTTGCCAAAGCGCTCTACCAGGTGAAACTGCCACAGCGGCCGCGCGGGATTCAATGGCGTGCTGGCGAGCCTGCTGGCCGCCGCCTGCAACTGAGCCTCGTGTGCGCGCGGCGGAAGCTTCAAACGACGTAAATGCGCACCGAGCTGGAAAGAAGAGTCACGCTGCCAGTGGCCGCTGATTGCGTCGCAAACGGGCCGATCCAGAAAGCGGTCGAATGTCAGTAAACGTTGCGCGAGTACACTCTTCAGCCGGCCGTACGAGAGCGGCTCGCTCAGGATCAGAACGGCGACGATCACCATGGGATTGGTCGGGCGATCCATGCGCAGCCATGCCAGATCCACCGGGCCGATCGATTCGCCGGACATGATTCATGCCGCTCCTGATTCAGATATCTAACTGCCAAAGCGCGCCTCGCGTAAAGCGCGTCTGCCCCTGAGACATTACGGGCTAGTCCCGATGTTTGAAACGGCGCGAGGTTCTTAGCCTGCGATCACTGACTTCCTCCGCTCGCGGGGACTCATGGGTTGTTTCGTCACCGGCGCAACGGGCTTCATCGGCCGCTATCTCGTGCGAGAGCTGCTGGCGCGGGTGCCGGGGCCGGTGTACGTGCTGGTCCGATGGTCGGCGCTGGAAAAGCTCGATGAGCTGCGCCAGTGGTGGGGACCGCAAGCCTGCAGAGTCATTGCAGTAGAAGGGGATTTGCGCGACCCGGAGTTGGGTGTGTCGCCGGCCGGGCGGGCCCGGATCGGGCAGCCCATCGAACATTTTTTTCACCTCGGCGCCCTCTACGACATCGAAGCCGATGGCGAAGCATTACTGAGGGCGAACGTGGACGGTACGCGGCATGCGTTGGAGTTCGCGAGGGCGATGAGTACGCGGCACTTCCATCACTGCAGTTCCATCGCCGCGGCGGGTCTGTACGACGGTGTATTTACCGAGGACATGTTCGAGGAGGCTTGTCGTCTCGACCACCCCTACTTTCGCACCAAGCACGATGCGGAGGCATTGGTACGCCAACAAACACATCTGCCGTGGCGTATCTATCGGCCAGGCATGGTCATCGGCGATTCGCGTACCGGTCACATCACCAAAGTCGATGGCCCGTACTATTTCTTCAAGGCGCTGCAGATCATGCGGCGTCATGTGCCGTCCTGGCTGCCGACCATTGGCTTCGAAGGCGGGTACGTCAATCTTGTGCCTGTCGACTATGTGGCGGCGGCGCTGGTGCACCTGTCGCAGATACCGGATCAGGACTTCCGTTGCTTTCATCTGACCGATCCACAGCCACGTCATGCCGGCGAGATACTGAATCTGTTCGCGCGTGCCGGGCATGCGCCGTTGATGGGATTGCGCGTCGATACCGAGCTGCTTCGCTCGCTGCCCATCGATTTATCGTCGATTCTCGCTTCGTATGAGCCGGCCCGGGCAGTCGTCGATCAGCTGCTCGACGACCTGCAACTGCCTCGCAGCGTGTTGACGTTCGTCAATATGCCGACATTGTTCGACAACCGGCGCGCGCGCCTCTTGCTGGAAAATAGCGGCGTGCGCTTGCCGAGACTCGAGGAGTACGGCTGGCGGATCTGGGACTACTGGGAGCGTCGGCTGGATCCCGATCTCACCCTCGACCATAGCCTGAGGGGGAAGGTGGCGAAAAAACGGGTGTTGATCACGGGCGGCAGCTCTGGCATCGGCCGTGCGACGGCGCTGCGTCTGGCGGATGCTGGCGCCATTGTGATCATCGCGGCTCGCGATCCAACGCGTCTGGCCGAGACCGAAGCGGAGATTCGCTATCGCGGCGGAACGGCGCACACGTACGCTTGTGACATCACCGATGACAGCGCTTGCGACGGGTTCCTTCAGCGACTGCTCGCCGAGCACGGCGGCATCGATATTCTCATCAACAACGCCGGCCACTCGATCCGGCGCGCGATCGCAGCGTCCTATCAGCGTCAGCACGACTTCGAGCGCCTGATGAAGCTGAATTACTTCGCCGCTGTGCGCTTGACGCTGGCGTTGTTGCCGGGCATGGAGGCGCGAGGGCAGGGGCAGGTCGTGGTGATCTCATCCATCGGTGTGTTGAGCAATGCGCCGCGCTTCTCCGCTTACGCGGCGTCCAAAGCCGCTATCGAAACCTTCGCACGCTGTGCGGCCGCCGAGTACCGTGATCGAGGCGTGCGCTTCAGTGTCATCAACATGCCCTTGGTGCGTACCCCCATGATTGCGCCGACGACGGCATACGCAAAGTTACCGGCACTGACGCCTGAGCAAGCCGCCGAGCTGGTGGTGGATGCCATCGTGCATCAGTCGCCGCGCATCGTGAGTCGGCTGGGCATGTTCGCGAGATTGCTGGAGCTGTTTGCACCGACCATTGCCGACACAATCAACAGTGCCGCTTTCCGCATGTTCCCGGACTCGGCCGCGGCGCTGGGTACGAGCTGCGAGGCACCGCCTACGGAAGAAGCGGTGGCCTTTGCCAAGGTAATGAAGGGCCTGCATTGGTAGCAGCTGGCTATCGAGCTCAGGGCAGGCGAGGGTCGAAGCCGGGAAGGCGGTCGAGTGAAATGCGATAGACCAACAGGCCATCGCGGCTCGGCCATGGCTGCCATTCGGTAGCGTCGACGACCTTGATTCCGCGCACACCGAGCTTGGCCAGATCGTCCAGCGATAGATCCCAGCCGGAATAGTCATGGTCGTTGGCGAGCAGCTCATGCTCGAACAGATGGCCGAGCACCGTAATGCGCTCATCGACGCCGATGCGTGCGAAGAACCGTGTCTCACGCGCGAGCAACTCGAGTCGCGATTCATCCAACTGCAGTATAAGTTTTTCCCGTGGACGCTCGGCAAGCACCGCTTCGCGCGCTTCCGGCTCGAGCTGGCCGAGCATGTCATCTAGCAGATGTTCCAGCTCGGCCCGATCGATCGGCTGCATGGTACCGCCGTGCCACATGAGTGAAGCGTGAGATGCAAGCAGCTTGGCGTGCCCGGCGAGGAAGATGTAGTTGGCGCAGCTCGAATAGCAGTGCGAATCGACCTGGACATCCATGTCATGGTCGAGCATCCAGTTGCCCAGCTCCATCGCCGCCGCCGCGCCGCCGCCGTCGCTTTCGATGACGAGGGTGGTTGGTTTGGGCGAAGCTTCGTCGTACAGCTCGTACACGCCGTCGTTCGCCTCGGAGGTAATGAGCCCGCGATATTCGATGCAGCACTCGGTGAGCCGAACTTTGGTGACGATGCGCATGTCGGTCGATTCGGCATGGGCACCGCCGGCGAACAAGGGTAGCGGGAGTAGCCAGGGAAGTACCGCACGCCAGTGACCGATCGCCATATCGTCACCTAGATCCAGCCGATCGCCCATCGCAGCCGACGCCGAATCCGGGACGCCAGAGCGAGCTCGGCATTGATCATCGGCGTGCCGAGCAGCGTCGGGTCCATGCACTCGATGAATACCGGGCCGTGATCCACACGGCGCACGACGACGTTGCAGCTTGTCGTTGGTAGAGGCGCTCGCGCAGCCACACAGGCTCTGCACAGCGCGTCCACGACGCGGTCCAAGGGAGCTTTGGGGGCGAACAGCAGCATGGAAATACTCTGCGCCACTGCGGCGAGCGCGGCCAGCGCCGAACCCACGCAGCCACTCCGGTGTACTACGTAACGTCCCAGGGCCGTTCACGGCTGTTGAAGGGCGCGGGAGCTGACAATCTCTCTGTAACCACGACCGCGCGAACGCAGGGGAACTTCAATGTCACTACAGCGCTGGGAAACCCATTGGGACGCCGGACACAACTGGGCGTTGATTCTGGCCGGGGGCGAGGGGACTCGCCTGCAAGCGTTGACCCGAATGGCGTCGGGAATCGCAGTACCCAAGCAATTCTGTTCGCTCGGTCACAGCGGCTCGCTGTTGCACGACGCCGTGACCCGCGCGAGCCTGGTCGGTTCACCTGAACAGACCATGATCGCCGTTTCCGAGCATCACCGTCGCTGGTGGCAGAACCTCGACCTGCCGATACCCGGCCGCAATCTGATCAGCCAGCCGAGCAATCGCGGCACGGCGCCGGGAATTCTCTTGCCCTTGTTGCGGATCCTGCATCGGGATCCGGAAGCCAGCATTCTGTTATTGCCATCGGATCACTACGTCAGCAACGAGTTGGTGCTGGCGGCCAGCCTGCGCGAGGCGATGAGCGAAGTCGTTCGAACTCCCGAAAGCATGCTGCTACTGGGAATGACGGCCGAGGAGGCAGACCCAGAGCTGGGCTATATCGTGGCCGAAGGTGCTGGAGATGTAGCCGCGGTTCGTGACTTCGTCGAGAAACCCGACGCCGCCACTGCTCGCGCTCTGATCGCCCGAGGAGGTGTATGGAACTCATTCATCTTCGCGGTCAATGGCCAGCACCTGCTGCGTCGTTTCGAGCGGACCTGCCCCGATCTCGTTGGGGAGATGCGGCATATCGTGACTCGAACGCCGGCGGCGGCACAGGCATATCGACTCGCCGAGCTGTACGCACGCTCAGCGACGATCGATTTCTCGCGAGACATCCTGCAACGGGATCCTGATTCTCTACGCGTGCTCAAAGTGCCGGCGTGCGGTTGGAGCGACCTCGGTACGCCGCGTCGGGTCATCGAGACCGTGCGCAAGATCAAGTCGCAAGCGGCCGAGTTTGCTTCGCACGCCGAGCCATCGGCATTCTTGAACCTGGCTGGCCGAATGCCGGCGATGTGCGCTGCCGGTTGAGATCATGGCCGACCCGTCAACGAAGCGGCCGCAAAGTGGCTATGGCTGGCTCGGCTTGGCGTTGCTGACCGTGCTCGTGATGCAGCTGTGGTTCGCTCAGCACGCCACGGTGACGCTCGACTACAGTGATTTCAAAGTATTGCTGGGCTCGGGGCTGATCGCCAACGTTGAAATAACCGAGGACACGGTCGAGGGCACGCTGACTATTCCGGCGGATCCTTCGCAACTGCCCGATGCCGTGAAGGAGCAACTCCAGCGCGCTCAGCACGAGAAGACCGTCGAGTTCAGCACCGTCCGGGTCGACGATCCCACGCTGTATCAGAACCTGACCGCGGCCAAGGTCCATTTCGGCGGCGCCCGCGAGAGCAAGTGGCTCGTCATGTTGCTGTCGTGGCTTGCGCCGGCAGTGATCTTCGCAGCGGTGTGGTTCTTCTTTATCGGAAAACTCGGTGCGCGAGGCGCGGGCGATCTCATCGGCGTCGGCAAAAGCAAGGCCAAGTTGTTCGTGCAGAAGAACGTCGGCGTCCGATTCTCGGATGTGGAAGGCATCGATGAGGCCAAGGCCGAGCTGATGGAAGTCGTGCAGTTCCTGCGCGATCCCAATCGATACACCAAGCTGGGCGGACATATCCCGAAAGGCATTCTGATCGTCGGTGCGCCGGGGACGGGCAAGACACTGCTGGCCAAAGCTGTGGCGGGCGAGGCGAACGTTCCTTTTCTCCTCATCAGCGGCTCGGAATTCGTCGAGATGTTCGTGGGCGTGGGTGCGGCACGTGTGCGCGATCTGTTTCATCAAGCCAGCGAGCTTGCTCCCTGCATCATCTTCATCGATGAGCTCGATGCGTTGGGAAGAGCGCGTGGCGTCAATGGCTTCAGCTCGCACGAGGAGCGCGAACAGACGCTCAACCAATTGCTGGTCGAGATGGATGGCTTCGAGACCAATCGCGGTGTGATCATCATGGCGGCGACCAACCGTCCGGAAATTCTCGATCCCGCGTTGCTGCGGCCCGGACGGTTCGATCGCCATGTCGCGATCGACCGGCCGGACATTCGCGGCCGCGAAAAAATCCTGCGCCTGCATGCCAAGCGGCTGGTGCTCGGCGCCGATGTGGATCTGGCCATGGTTGCAGGCAAAACGCCGGGTACCGCCGGCGCCGACCTCGCGAATATCGTCAACGAGGCGGCGTTGCATGCGGCGAGGGAGGGTAAGTCCGCCGTCGCCATGAGCGATTTCGACGCGGCTATCGATCGCGCGATTGCCGGCTTGGAAAAGCGCGGCCGTGTGATGAATCCCAAGGAGAAAGAAACGGTGGCTTACCACGAAGCCGGTCACGCATTGATTGCCGAGCTGCGTGCCACGACGGATAAAGTCTCCCGCGTCTCGATCATCCCGCGCGGCATCGGTGCATTGGGATTCACGCAGCAATTGCCGACGGAAGATCGTTATTTGATGAAGCGCGGTGAGTTGCTCGACCGGCTCGACGTGCTGCTCGGTGGCCGTGTCGCCGAGGAGTTGGTGTTCGGTGAGGTCTCCACCGGCGCGAGCAATGACTTGCAGCGCGCGACGGATCTCGTCAGGCACATGGTCACTCAGTACGGCATGACCGAGACGCTCGGGCCGGCGGTATTCGAAACCAGGACGCACGGTAGCTATTTGAATGACGCCGGATTGCCCGTCGCGAGGGAATTCAGCGAGGAGACGGCGCGCCAGATCGACTCCCAGATCCAGCAGCTGCTGCTGCAGGCGGAAGCTCGGGTTCGCGACACCCTTGCTGCGAACCGGTCGGCGTTGAACGCGCTCGCGCAGCTGTTGTTGACGCATGAAACCGTCGAGCGCGAGGCGCTCACGAAGATCCTGCATGAGACGCAGCGCTCGCGACCGGTCCCGACGACGGCGGAGCGGGCCGCCATTGCCTGAGCGCATATTTGCGCCGACGATCTGTGTGCTCAAAGCCGATGACAAGACTGGTTTTCAACGGCCGGCGCCGACAGCGCAAGTCGTCGGTTCCAGTCGATGGCTGACGTCGGGCTGCTTCGTCGAATCATTGCTCACCGAATTGACCATCGCGAGCTTGGTGCGCACACGCCGACCATTCTTCAAGAGCAGGCCGGGCACTGTACTGCTCGTTTCGACACTCATTCTGGCGGCACTGACAGCGGCCATTCCCTGCCTTGCGTTCGTTGCCGCTGTGAGCTTCGTGCCGATCACGCACACCGTAGTCGGCACATTGATGATTGTCACCCTCGCGTACGTCATGGCCGCGGAGCTCACCGGATCCTCGCTCTATCGAGGAACCAGGACAGTCTGAGGTTTCTTATCTACGGCATCTCATGCTCATCGGAATCGAAGCCCTCCAAGCCTTTGCGTTGCTCGTCGCGGCGAACGCCACTCCCGTCGTCGTTGCAAAGCTGGCGAGGTGGCGCTGGGCATGGCCGCTCGACTTCGGCTATGTACTGCGTGACGGCGAGCGACTGTTCGGCGCTCACAAAACCTGGCGGGGTCTCGTTGCCGGTACGCTTGCAAGCACGTTGGCCGCTTGGTCGATGGGGCTGCCGCCGTGGGTCGGCGCCGGCTTTGGCGTCGCTGCTCTCATCGCCGATGTGTTGTCGAGCGCGGTCAAGCGTCGTTTGAAGTTGCGGCCGGGCACAGAGACCGTAGGACTCGATCAACTGGGAGAGGCTTTGCTGCCGCTGCTGCTTTTCTCGCGATTCTTATCGTTGGACGCAGCGGAAGTCGTCACTGTGACGGTCGTCTTTGCCGCGCTGGATATCGCGTTAGCACAGCTGCGTCACTAGCCGCCCACCTCAACCCCAAACAGCACGAGCAGGGCTCGTAGCAATCGTTCGCGATGCCGTTCCATGGGGGCGTGCCGCATCTGCGTAAGGGGAGTGGCCACACGGGCAACGTAGTCTTTGTCACATCGCCAGAACATTCAGCGAATGTGCTCAGTTCCTGCGTGGTTCCCCGGGCTCGCGCGGGTGCTCGTGAACCGTGTGGACCGAGACCAAATAGGCGGGTCTCCTTAATTCAATTTTCAAGCACGTTGCTACGCTTTGGGTCGTGTGGAAGTCGCCATTACTCGCACCGGAGGCAGCAACATGAACAGGACGTGGAATAGCCGGCCGATTCTCGTCGCGGTACGCGCGCCCGCCATTGCGGCCCGTCCGATCCTGCGTAAGGCGGCGGCGCTTGCGAAGTTGTACCAGGCGCCGCTCAGGTTCGTGCACGTGCTCCCGATTCCGCAAAGCTCACTGGCGCGAGCGAGCGCCACGATTCGAGAGGCGGCCGAGGCCGATCTCGAGGACCGCATTTCGCAGCTGAAGAGGTTAGGGGAGCTGGCGGTCCTGCGGGGCCTGCCGGTGAGCACGGCGGTGCGCCGTGACTATCCCGTCCAGGATGCGCTGATCAGAGAAGCCATGGAATCCGACGCCCGAATGCTACTGATGGAATCCAATGGGCACGGCCGGTTCACCCGACTATTCCTGAGCAACATGGATTGGGAGCTGATCCGCAACTGCCCGTGTCCGCTCTGGCTGAGCAAGTCGGTGAAATTCGATCCACGTGCGCCGGTGCTGGCCGCGGTGGACCCGCTGCATTCGCATGCGAAGCCCGCGATGCTCGACGACATCGTAGTCGCCAACGCCATCGAGGCCACGGGCGCGCGCGCCGACAAGGTCATGCTATGTCATGCGTTCGATGTGCGGGAGCCGGCCCTGATCGATAGCCCGGAGGCGTACTGGTTTGCGATGTCGCAGGAAGATCAACGCGCTCACCAGCAGGATCTCGAGCAAGGCATCGCCAGACTGCAGAGGAACGCAGATATTCCAGCCGAGAACTCGGTGGTCGTGCGCGGCGACCCAGCCATTCAGCTGCCGCGACTCGCCAAGAAATACGGTGCCAGCATCGTCGTGATGGGCGCGGTCTCGCGCCGCGGACTGAAGCGAGTGTTCATCGGCAATACCGCCGAGCGTGTGCTCGATAAGCTCCCGTGTGACGTGCTTGTCGTCAAACCGCGTGGCTTCCAGAGTCCCGTCGATCGTCGGACTTATCGCGACCGTACCGAGCGGCCGCGCCGACACCTCCTTACGTCACGGCGGCGGCAATCCGGCGGTGATATCACCCACGTCGCTCATTAGAGGGTTACATGATGACTTCGGACAGTTCACATATCCGAGGACTCTGGCGAAAGGTGATGAGAACATATGCCGCCCGACGAGCACACGTCATGCGCGGTTCCTTGATCGCCCGTCGCGGCAGTTCCGATGCATTGCGTGACGGCACTCATCGAAGTCTTTATCCGAACGCAGGCACGCCGTGCTCATGAGTGACTCTCCAATGACGCCGCGATGTGACCGGTGGAACGATCTTCGACGCGCAACGGCTGAACACTGGCCGGGCGGCTCATCCTGCCGACGGCGCAGACTGCCGACGGCGCAGACTGGGGGAAACATTGGAAGATATCCGAACATGACGGGTATCTTCCTTCTTTGTGATTTGACCGTATGCTGGTCGGGCATGACGCAACATCCGCGAAACAAGAACAGGTTTGCGTACCTTTCCTGAGCTGGGGGACAGGCCGCAGGAATCACCGAGCGACTACGCGGACCTCGGTAGAGAGGCAAATAGCGGCGTGCGGCAGACTGCGCTCTATTCGCGCTTGCGCAAATTCTGCGGAGGTCGCCATGGCCGCTCAGCTGACTGACACCCGGTTTGTCGTTTGGTTGGAGGATCTGGGCAGGGATGACGTGCCGCTGGTGGGTGGCAAGAACGCCTCGCTCGGTGAGATGGTGCGACGCCTGAAATCCAAAGGCGTGCTTGTCCCGCCCGGGTTCGCCACCACCTCGGCGGCCTATCGAATGTATGTAGAAGCAAACGGCATTGCGCGATCTCTTGCGCGGCGACTCGAGGCGCTGGCAGGTGGCAAGGCAAGTCTGCATGAGACGGGTGAAGCCGTGCGCCGGCTATTCCTCGATGGCGAGTTCCCCGCTGACATTGCTGCCGCCATTTGCGAGGCGTACCGGAAACTGTCGGGCGCGACGGAGGCGAGTGTTGCCGTGCGCTCGAGTGCCACAGCCGAAGACCTTCCTGACGCCAGCCTCGCCGGGCAGCAGGGAAACGTTTCTAAATGTGCACGGCGAGCGCGAGTTACTCGATGCGTGCCGGCGCTGCTACGCCTCGTTGTTCACGGACCGGGCGATCTCCTATCGCCAGACGAAGGGATTCGATCACCTGCGAGTCGCGCTATCCATCGGCGTTCAGCGCATGGTCCGGTCCCCGACAGCTTCGTCGCGACCGCCAGGGAAGTGGCGCGCGTCGAACAGCGGAGGTGATGTCATGGACGCGACCAAACGTGTATTGGTGGTCTACTACTCTCTGAGCGGCAACACAGCGCGGGTTGCCCGCGATCTCGCCACTCGCCTCGGGGCTGATATCGAGAGTATTCGTGACCTGAGCCACGGCGCCGGCGGTCTATCGAAAGTGTCGGCCGCATTCGATGCGTGGAGGAAAGCGCCAGCGAAGATCGGGACGCCTCAGCTCGATCCCGCCAGGTATCCATTGATGATCGTGGGCACGCCGGTCTGGATGTGGCGGATGACACCGGCGATTCGCGGCTATCTCAATCGGATGAGCGATCGCATTCATAGCGTGGCGTTCTTCGTTACCTCCGGCGATACCGACGTTGGGAAGTTGCAGCCAGCGCTCGAAGTGGCAGCGGGCCACAGGGCGGTCGCTGCGGCGGGGTTCAATGCGAAGGAACTGGCGGACGCGGTCGCCTACGAAACGAAGCTTGCGACATTTGTGGATGAAATCACGCACTCGTCCGGATCGCCGCGCCGGGCTGCGTAGCCGCGCGGCGAGTCGGCTATGAAGGGCGCCGCCGACTATTGCGCGAGTCTCGGATAGATTCTGACGGTCACGAGCACCAGTGCCGCGAAGACCACGGCGAGCACGGCGCAGTCGACCGCGAGGCCGTAAACGCTTTGTTCGCCCTGGACCATCAAGCCTCGAAGCGCATCGACCAGATAGGTCAGCGGATTGAGTTTCGCGACCCGGCGGAGCCATTCTGGCATCAGCGACAACGGATAGATCGCGTTGCTGGCGAAGAACAGCGGCATGGTCAGCACTTGACCTATGCCCATGAAACGTTCGCGCGTTTTCACGATACACGCCATTGCCAGCGAGAAGGTCGAGAAGATGGCCGATCCCAGTGCGACGATACAGAGCACTCCGACGATTGCACCGATCTCCCAGCGAATCGGCACTCGCAACACGAGCGCGATGATGTAAACCAGGATCGCCTGCGCCACACCACGAAAATCGGCGGAGACTGCTTTGCCGATCACCAGAGCGGTTCGGCTGGCGGGACTGACGAGCAGCTTGTGCACGATGCCCAAGTCGCGCTCCCAGATGACGGCGATGCCGTAGAAGATGGCGCTGAACAGAACGCTCTGCGCGAGGATGCCGGGTGTCATGAAGGCGAGATAACCGGCGCGCCCGGTTTCGATGCCGCGAGCGTGACTCAATACCTGTCCGAACACGGCCAGCCACAGCACCGGCTGGATGGCCCGCGATATCAATTCCGTCGGGTCGCGCATCAGCTTCCGGAACTCCACGGCGCCGATCGCGAACACCTCGAGCGCGAACTGGTGCATGTTTACTCCAATCGCTGAGCTGCGCGACGTGTTTGGTCGGTATCGCGTAGACGACCACTTTGATCCATCGTGCCGCTATAGTGCGCGAAGACATCATCGAGCGTCGCCCTGCTGCTCAGTGCGGCTTTCAGCGTAGTGGGCGATCCATGCGCCGCGAGCTTGCCGGCATGCAAGATGGCGAGATCGCCGCACAGATGATCGGCTTCTTCCATGTCGTGCGTGGTCAGCAGAATGGTCATGCCGAATCTGGCATTCAGATCCCGCAGGCGCTGCCACACGAGGTGCCGGGCCACCGGGTCGAGGCCGATGGTCGGTTCATCCAAGAACAGCACTGCCGGTCGATGCAACATGCTTTGCGCGAGTTCCAGCCGGCGCACCATTCCGCCGGAGTAAGTCTTCACCAGTCGGTTGCGGGCCTCGTTCAAGCCCATGAAGCCGAGTGCGTCGGCGATGCGAGTCGCCAGCTCAGCGCGAGGGACGGCGTAGAGCCTGGCGGACAGCAAGAGGTTTTCGTAGCCGGTGAGCGCGCCGTCGGCGGACAGCATTTGCGGCACATAGCCGATGCGGCGTCGGACCTCGTGTGGTGCCGAGACGATGTCGAAGCCGGCCACGGTGGCTGATCCGGAAGTGGGTGCGAGCAGCGTCGTGAGCATCTTGACCATCGTGGTCTTGCCTGCGCCGTTGCCGCCCAGCAGGCCGAAGATCGCTCCGGAGGCCACCCGCAGCTCGACACCGTCGACGGCGACGATGTCGTCGAATCGACGGGTCAGTCGGCGGGTGTCGATCGCGTATGGATTGGCCACGGCGCCGTTGCCGGCCTACTGCGGCATCATCGACAGCCCGCTGTATCGAGCGCTTCGCAACGCGGCGATGCGCTCCGAAATCGGCGGATGACTCATGAACAAACGTTGCAAGCCTCGTGCGACGTCGCCGTCGATGCCGAAGGCCTTGAACTGACCGGGCAGGATCGCGCCTGACTGCGATTCCAGGCGCTCGAGTGCGCCGATCATGCTCGAGGTGCCGGTCAACTCCGCGCCGCCCGCATCAGCACGAAACTCTCGCTGCCGCGAGAACCACATCACGACGATGTTGGCCAGCAGTCCAAGTGCAATTTGCAGCACCATGACGATCAGGAAATAGAACGGCCCCGGTCCACGCCGTTGATCTTGCGAGCCGCCTCGGAGCGCGCCGTCGATGAGCGAGCCGATGGCGCGTGAGAGGAATATGACGAACGTGTTGACGACGCCCTGAATCAGCGCGAGCGTCACCATATCGCCATTGGCGACGTGTGTGATCTCATGGCCGAGCACCGCCTCGGCTTCATCCTGGGACATGCCGCGCAAGAGCCCCGTGCTAACGGCAACGAGTGCGCTGTTTCGTCGTGCACCGGTCGCGAATGCATTCATCTCCGGCGCATCGAAGACTCCCACTTCAGGCATACCGATGCCAACGCGTTGCGCATGCGAACGTACTGTATCGACGAGCCACTGTTCCGCGCCGTCTCGAGGTGTTTCGATGATACGCACCCCCATCAAGTGCTTCGCGGACCATTTCGAAATGGCGAGTGAGATGAACGAGCCGACGAAGCCGATCACTGCGGCCATCACTAGCAGGCTGCCCATGTCGATGCCCTGTCGCGCCAATGCGAGATCGAGGCCGAACAGCCTCGCCACAATCGACAACAAGACCAGCACGGCGAGATTGGTGAGGACGAACAGCGCGATGCGTTTCATCGAATCATCCCCGGAACGATGGGTTCCACAATACGCTAGTGAACGGCAGGTGCGGCGGCCATCGGAGGATTTGCGGAGCGGCTACGCAATGTCGGCAGGGACAGCCACAGGCCGTTCAGGGGGAGCCCTCATGTCGTCGCCTACGCGGCTGCTCAAGAATCGGCAACGAGTTCAGGGTTCGAGGATTCGCTCATGGCGCGTTGGAATTGCCTGATGATCGCGGTGGCAGATCTCGATCGCTCCGCCAGCCGGCTTCTTGCCAAAGCTTCGCAACTGGCGCAAAGAGTTGGCGCCTCGTTGCACGTGGTACATATATTCAGCCATCCGCACCTGCCTTCGGGAAAGCGCCGCGCGGAGCGGATCGGCGCCGTCGTCGAACCACTGCAAGCGCAGTTGGATCGGCTGGTGCAGCGGCTACGTCGCTCTGGTGTCCCGGTCACTGCTTCGGTGGTTTGGGATTATCCGGCGGGGGAAGCGCTGGTGAGACAGGTCCTCGAGCATCGGCCTGATATGCTCATCATTCAAGCGGCTCCGCGCAATCGTGTCGAGCGATGGCTGCTGACGAACACCGATTGGGAATTGATTCGCGAGTGTCCGTGCCCGCTTTGGATCAGCCGCTCGGCGTCGCTACCGGCCCGACCGACCGTGATGGCGGCGGTCGATCCTTCGCATGCGCACGCGAAATCGGCTCGCTTGGATAAAGAGATCGTGTCCGCGGCGGGCGATTTCGCTGACGCGCTTCAGGGGCGGCTAGGCATTTGTTATGTATATCCGTTGCCCTTCACGGCCGTGCCGGTTCCAGGCACCCCCGTTGTGGTTCCGCTCACCGCACAGGAGGAGCGTGAATTGCGATCAAAGGCGGAGGGTGCCGTGGAGCGGCTGCTTGGCGCGAGGCAGGTGATGCGCAAGGATCGAACGCTCGTGCCAGGCGAACCGGGACAGTTACTCCCCGCGATCGCCAAGCGATGGCGTGCAAACGTGTTTGTGATGGGGGCGGTCTCACGCAGCGGCCTCAAGCGTGCTTTCATCGGCAATACCGCCGAACGCATCCTCGATACGCTCGATTGTGACGTGCTGGTCGTCAAACCGCGTTCGTTCAAGACGCGGGTGCGCTCCGCGCCTTGATCCCTTTGACCGGGCAGTGGCAAGCCTATTCGAGGTAGGGCGCAAGATCTCGATAGTGGGCTTTCATGCTTCGGATCTTGGCATCGCAGGAATGAATACGATGCAGCGCCCGGACCACGAGAAAGATGCCGAGCAACGTCAAGGCCGCGCTGATTGCCAGCAACGCCACCAGCATCGGAAGAACGCGCGCCGCTTCGTATAGATGCGAAGTGGCGATCAACAGGCTCAGCACCGAAAGCGGCAATGCGAATATGGCGATGCCCGTGCGCAGTAACGACAACGCCGTGCGCTTTTCGGCCAGCACCAATTCGATCTCACGAATCACCATGCCGAGTCGGGCATCTGGCAGCGAAGCAGGCGGGCCTTCCGGGGACGCCGGGAATGGGTGTCTGAGAGGCAAGCGGCATTCTCCGTGAGCTGAAGCGCACCGTGTTGGCTGGTGCATCGATTTCGCACGTGAGCAACGATGCAGGCCACGAGGAAATGCCCTCAACGGCTACGTACCGACCGCCCGATGGTTCAGTCGAGGCTGAAACTGTGCCCATCATTCGCAGGCACCGACCGCTGCCCGACTGGAGCAAGGTGCGTGAGGAGCGGGCTCGACGCGATCATCACGTGACGTTGGCGCTGCTGTGGACCGAATACAAAGCCGAGCATCCGGACGGCTATCAATACTCGCAGTTCGTCGACTTGTATCGACGCTTTGAGAAGAAGCTCTCCGTCGTCCTGCGCCAACGCCATCGCGCCGGTGAGAAAGTGTTCGTCGACTTCTGCGACGGCATCGCGATGATCGCTCCGGACTCGGGCGAGCTGGTTCGGACACAGTTGTTTGTACGGGCCCTGGGCGCGAGCTCGTACACCTTCGCGATCGCCACGTTGTCACAGGCGCTACCGGTGCGGCTCGACTGTCACGTTCGAATGTATGAATCGATGGGCGGTGTTGCTGCGCTCACGATCCCGACAACTTACGTAGTGCGGTCTCGCGCCCGAAACGCGGGCCTGACGCGTCCGGCTCGTCTGCTGCGCTCGGCCATCGTGCTGAAGCCATTGGCGCTCGTGTCATTCAACCGCGCCTTGGTGAATCGAAAGTACCGCCTGCTCCGGGCTGGGGCTGCGGTCCCTGTCCAACGATCTCTCTTTATCTGACGCTCGCTCAGTCCTCGTGCAGAACGCCGAGGGACTCGAACACGGACGTGACCGTCTGTATATCGCGCAGGAACTCGGGCGATTCACGCACGGACAGTCGTCGGGGACGTGGCAGATCGATCGGAACGATAGTTTCGATCTTGCCGGGCCGCGGCGACATTACAACCACGCGGTCGCTCAGGAACACCGCCTCGACGATGGAATGAGTGATGAACAGAACCGTGATCCGATGATTGGCGCACAGGCGCAGCAGGTCGATCTGCAGCTGATCGCGGGTGAGTGCGTCCAGTGCCCCGAAAGGTTCGTCCATCACCAGCAGCGAGGGGTTGTGTAACAGCGCGCGGCAGATCGAAACACGCTGACGCATGCCGCCGGACAGTTCGTGCGGATACGCGTTGGCGAACTTCTCCAATCCCACCATGGCCAGCAGGCGGTGCGCCTGTTCGAGCGATGCCTGCCGGTCGAGCTTGCGGATTTCCGCTTGCAACATGATGTTCTCGAGTGCCGTGCGCCATTCGAGCAGCACGTCCTGCTGGAATACGATGCCGAGCCGCTCGGCCGGCCCCTGGACGTCGATGCCGTCGATGCTCAGCGTGCCTGTGGTGGGGGACTCCAGGCCCGCAAGCATCATCATGAGCGTGCTCTTGCCGCAGCCGCTCGGGCCGATGACCGAAACGAATTCCCCTTTGGCGATGTCCAGGTTGACCGGATCGAGCGCGCGCAGGCGACCGCGCGCGGTGTCGAACTCCTTGGAAGCGTTCTGGATGCGGATCATCGGGGACTCTTGCGCTGGCACACTGCCGATGTCGAGCCGTCGTTGCATGGACTCGACCTGATCTCCACCGAGCATGCCCCGCTCGCCGGGGTATTCGCCGTTGTCGTCGCTCACTAACTTGCCTCACCGCGCTTGCCAAAGGCTACATACCATTGGTATACCATAAAGCGACGGCCGGCGAGAACTGAATTTCAGCGCCTGCCGTCGACTGACAAACCAGGAGAAGCCTTAGTGATCGTCGAACAGCGTACCTACACCATCCAGGTAGGCAAGATGAATATCTACCGTGACTACTACGCCGAGCATGGTCTGCCGGCGCAGAAGCGCATCCTGGGTAAATTCCTGGGATTCTTCGTGGCCGACATTGGCGAATTGAACCAGGCGATCCAGCTTTGGGGCTTCGACAGCTACGCCGAGCGCGAGCGGTTGCGCGCGGTGCTCGCCGCCGATCCGGATTGGCAGGCTTACTTGAAATCGAGCCCGCAAGTAATTTTGCGACAGGAGAATCGCATTCTGGTGCCGGCGTCGTTCTCGCCGATTTCTTGAGCAACAGCGACCTTTTACGGAACAGCCGAAGATGAGCGATTTCGACATTGTTGTGCGCAATGGCCGAGTGGCGACCGCGAGCGACGAGTTCGATGCGGACGTAGGCATTCGCGATGGGCTCATCGCCATGCTCGGGCGGGGGCTGCCCAAAGGCAAGGTGGACCTCGACGCGCGCGGCAAGCTGGTATTGCCGGGAGGTGTCGATAGCCATTGTCACATCGAGCAGAAATCCTCCACGGGGTTGATGACCGCCGATGATTTTCATTCGGCGACCGTATCGGCGGCTTTCGGCGGAACCACCACGGTGATCCCGTTCGCGGCCCAGCATCGAGGCGATTCGCTGCGCAAGGTGGTGCAGGACTATCACGCTTGCGCGGGCCCGAAGGCGGTCATCGACTACGCATTCCATCTCATCGTCTCGGATCCGAGCGCCGAGGTGCTGGACAAGGAACTGCCGGCGCTGATCGCCGAGGGCTACACGTCGTTCAAGATCTACATGACCTACGACAAGCTCAAGCTCGAGGACGGTCAGATTCTCGATGTGTTGAGTACGGCGCGCGAACACGGCGCGTTGGTGATGGTTCATGCCGAGAACAACGACGTCATCAAGTGGCTCGCCAAGCGATTGGTGGATGGTGGCTTGACGCGGCCATTTCACCACTCGCTGGCACATGCACGCATCGCCGAGAGCGAGGCGACCGGGCGAGCGATCGCGCTCGCCACGTTGCTGGATGTCCCCATTCTCATCGTGCATGTGTCGAGCACGGACGCAGCTGCGACGATCCGCGAGGCCCGCGGCAAAGGGTTGCGAATCTACGGCGAGACCTGCCCTCAATATCTGTTTCTGACGGCGGCCGATCTCGATCGCGATGGCGTGCAGGGCGCGAAATACTGCTGCAGTCCGCCGCCACGCGACGCCGCGTCCCAGGAATCGATGTGGTTGGGTCTGACCAACGGTACGTTCCAGGTGTTCTCCTCGGACCATGCGCCATATCGTTTCGACAGCAGCGGCAAGTTGCCGAAGGGCGAGGCGACGACCTTCAAGGAGATTGCCAACGGTGTGCCAGGCATCGAGTTGCGTCAGGCGCTGTTGTTCAGCGAGGGTGTGCGCAAGGGACGACTGAGCCTCACGGAGTTCGTCGCGCTTACTTCCACCAATCACGCCAAGATGTATGGCTTGCATCCACGCAAAGGTACGATTGCCGTCGGCTCCGATGCCGACATCGCCATCTGGGATCCCGAGCGTGAAGTAACCATTGCGGCTGCGAACCTGCATGACAATGTCGGTTACACGCCGTATGAGGGACGTCGCCTCGTAGGCTGGCCGGAAACCGTCGTGAATCGCGGCCGCATCGTTGTGAGCGAGGGACAGTTGCGAGTGCAGGCGGGGAGTGGCGAGTTTCTTCCTTGCGCTACGCCTGCGAGTGCCGCGCCGCTCGGCCGTAGCACGCCGGAAATAGAGCGCATGCAGAAGGATCTGGCGGCCAAGGGCGCGACGTCGACATAGACGTCGCGCTAGTTACGGAGAATTGCTACCAACCGAGCGTGAGCGCGCCGATAGCAGCGCTCACGGCGGCTTGCGTAGGTTCGATCACAGGCAAGCCGACATCGTCGGCCAAGCGTTGGCGCTGCTGTGCCATACCGGCGCAACCCATGATGAGCACGTCCGCTCCATCGATGTCCCGAAGATCGATGGCCGCTTTGCGCATGCGCTCGAAAGTTTTGTGTTCATCGGCGAGCTCGGCGACGCCCATGCCGATGGCACGATCGCCCGCGAAACGCGACATGACGCCCATCGCGCCGAAGTAACGCAGGTGTCGAGGAATCGAATTGTTCAAGATGGCAATGACGCCGAAGCGTGAGCCTCGTTGCAGCGCCGAGAACACGGCGCACTCGGCGATTCCGAACACCGGCGCTCGAGCAATCTCACGCGCGGCGTGCAGCCCTGGGTCGCTGAAGCAGGCGATGACATATGCGTCCGCTGGCTCTTCGCGCACACAGCGGAGCAGGGGCTGCACGACGCTCTCGACATGAACTTGGCTCTGGATGCCGGGCGGTCCGTCGGCGAGTCCCAAGACGTCGATGCTTGGGCCGCCGTCGCGGTGTAATGTGCCGATTGCAGTGTCGATCTGCGCGGTGACCGCGGTGGAGGAGTTTGGATTGATGACGAGAATGCGTGCCATCACACACTCCGGATGAGTCCGCCGTCGACGCGGATCATGCTGCCGGTTACGTAAGACGCTTGTTCGCTCGCGAGGAACGTTGCCACCGCGGCGAATTCCTCGGGCTTGCCGTAGCGGCCCGCGGGAATGGTTGCTATCGATGCGGCAGCGACTTCCTGCGCCGTCTTGCCTTGCTTGGTGGCAGCGATCTGATCGAGTGCATCGACCCGATCGGTGTGAATGCGACCCGGGATCAGCACGTTCACCGTGACGCCGTGCGCGGCCACTTCTGACGCAAGTGTTTTCGACCAGCCGACGACCGAGGCGCGAATGGCGTTGGAAATCGCGAGATTGGGAATCGGTTGCGGCACACCGGATGAGGCAATGGTGAGGATGCGTCCCCACTTGCGTTCCTGCATCGCCGGGAGCAGTGCCTGCGTAATCGTAAACAGCGAGACCGCCATTTGTTGAAACTGGCCGGCCCACAGATTGTTGTCGACAGCGCTCGCGGCCGCGGCGGGTGGGCCACCCGTGTTATTGATGAGGATATCGACGCCGCCATCTGCGAGCAGTGCCGTCGTGACTCGCTGGACGCTGGCGGGATCGGCGAGATCGAGCTGCACGGCGTGCAGCTTGCTTCGATACTCCGCGTCCAGCGTGGACCGCATGCGATCGATATCGTCAGAATTGCGAGCCGCGCCATACACCGTTACGCCTTCGCGTAGCAGGGACTTGGCGATGGCGGCGCCGAGGCCGCGACTGGCGCCGAGTACGAGTGCGCGCCGTTGACTGATGTTCAGGTCCATGCGTCCAACTCCTTCAGCCGGCGCTCCTGGCGCGCCAGCAATGTTTCTATCTCCTGAATCTCGCGAGGCCCGAGCTGCGTTCGAGGTTCGCGGAGCGCCGCCGAACCGATCACACCGCGCTTGGCCAGCACATATTTGCGTACGGCCAGGCCGACGTTCGGTTGTTGTTCGTAGCGCATCAGCGGCAGGTAGGCATCGAACAGATCGCGAGCGCGTTCGAGATCGCCGGCATCATGCGCCTTGCAGATGCCCACCATCATTTCGGGAAAAGCGAATCCGGTCATTGCACCGTCGGCGCCGCGTAGTAGTTCCTCGCTGAGGAACAAGCCGCCGTTGCCGACCAGAATGCTGATGCGTCGCAGGCCCGCCTGTTCGGTGGCCTGGCGCAGTGCTGTGATCTTCCCCAGGCCCGGCCAGTCTTCGTGTTTGAGCATCACGCAGGTCGGCGTGGTGGAAATGATGCGGCTGATGACGGAGGTTGCCATCTGCACGCCGGTGGCGAGCGGAAAATCCTGCAATACGAACGGAATCGAGCCGAGTTGGCGCGCTGCCTGCTGGAAGTACTGCAAGATCTGATCGTCGGTGCGCAGCGTATTGGGCGGTGCGACCATGACGCCGGCACAACCGTCGTCCATCGCGGCCCGCGCCAGTTCGCCCATGGCGACGAAGCCTGGATTGGAAACACCCACCACGAGCGGCACTTTGCCCGCGACGCGGGCCGCGATGTGTCGAACGAACTTGCGCGACTCCTGGGCGGAAAGCTTGGCTGCCTCGCCCATCATGCCGAGCAGGGTCATGCCGCTCGCGCCATGCTCCAGATAGAAATCGACCATGCGGTCGGTGCTGTCGAAGTCGATGTCGCCCCGCTCGTTGAAGGGAGTGGCGGTGACGATGTAAACACCGCGGGCGTGTTCGTCAAGTTGAGACATCCGATCGTTTCCTGGATTCAATTCGAGATGAGTAGGGGAGGCGCGGCCTTCAGTGACGGCCGCCGGCCTTTCCGGAGTTGTTCAATACGATGCCCGCTTGCTGCATGTTCTGGCGCGCGCCTTCGAGCAATCGAGCGGTTTCGGATACCGCGCCCATCGGCTCACGCAAGAAGCCATTGGCGGGATAGAACGAAGCTTTCGCGAAGAACGGGCGATACATTTCCCAGCGTGATCGAAGCAGGCCCGATGGACCGTCGTCTTCGGCGCGGTCGCGCCGTAGAGCTTCGATGTCGATGAGGGCCGACACGTTGGTCGTTTCATCCGACGGTTCGTGGTAAGCGAGCAGCCGGCCGTGGAAATCGTGGATACGCGAGCGGCCGCCGAGCTCGGTGCGGTCCTCCGAAAAGCCGATCGGACCGGCGACGTTGGCGCTGATCAAATAACATTTGTTCTCGCTGCACCGGGCAATCTTCGCGGCGTCCTCGGCCGGGATCTTCCGACTGTTCGTCGGATGCAGGATGACTTCTGCACCTTGCATCATCATCACTCGTGCCACTTCCGGTACGGCGATCTCGCTGCAGGGAATCATCGCGAGGCGTCCCAGCGGCGTGTCGGCCACGGGAAACACCTGCTGCGGCTCGGTTTGCGCCAGATACTCGTCCATGAAATCGTGTGGCGACGGAAAGGCCGCGGTGGTGAGACGGCGGTAGCGCAATATCACTTCGCCGCGCGGGTCGATGAGAAAGCTGGTGTTGAAGTATCGGCCCGGCCATCGAGCCACGCTTTCGAACTGATTGCCGCCGATGTAAACGCCGAGGCGGGCAGCCAGCTTCTGTAGCGGTTCGCTGATCGGACCCGGCAATTCACAACAGGCTTGTTCGATCCAGCGCGCGACCGGCATCGAGTGGGGCGCGCCTTGGAAAGCGAATTCGGGCGTGACGTAGAGCTGCGCCGGGGTGTGCCGTTGCGCTGCTTCGATCATCCGTACACCGGTTGCCAGATTACGGCGGATGATGTCCCACGCCGCTTCCGGGTTGGCGGCCGACACGGCCAGGTCGCTCGTCATTTGGACGCAGGTCGCGCGCCAGGGGGCAATTGTCATGGGAACGGCCGTAGAGTGGGTGTGCGCCAATGATATTCCATTGGAATACCAAGTTCGTCAAGCGCAGCCCGTGCGCGCCGCTGGCACCGGCGCGAAACGGCGTCAAAGTTCGAAAGGGGTCAGGGCTCGGCGCGATTCGCCACCGACACCACCTGCTCGATGATCGATGACTTGACGTTCTCGAGGTGCTCGGACATGAGGCGGCGGGCTTTCTCTGCATCGCCAGCGGCGATCGCGTCGATGAGCGCGAGATGTTCGAGCGCGCCAGGGCGGCGTCGCGAGGGAATGCGGCGGGTGTTGAATACGTGGGTGCGACGGCGCAAGTCGCGGATCATCGTGGTGAGCAGCTTGTTGCCGGCGGCCTCGGCGATGGTGAAGTGCACTAGGTCATCCACCTCCCAGTGGCGCGACGGAGAGGGGTCCTCTTCCTCCATGAGCTGCCAGACCGCTTGCCGCAGGCTTTCGGCCGTGCCTTTGGAAATCTTCCCGGCGGCCAGGCCGGCCACTTCGGTTTCCAACAGTTTGCGCACGTTCAGGATCTCCATGTAGTCCTGCGGGGAGATCTGCGGTACCGTCATCAGCCGGCCCATCTGACGAATGATGAGGCCTTCGGTTTCGAGCTGGCGCAAAGCTTCGCGCACCGGGGTGCGAGAAATCTTCAATGCGTCCGCCAGGCGCCGTTCTTGCAACGGTGAACCCGAGAGCAACTGGCCGGAGAGCAGCATATCCAGCAGTCGCTCGTAGGCGATTTCACGCAGGCTACGCTCGGCAGCGCTCAACTCCGCCACGTTGATATGGCCCACCCGTGCGGTGGCACCTGTCTTCGCTGTGTCCTTCTTTTTCAACAAAGCCACGCTGTCTGTCTCCATTCCATTTTCATCCGGTAAGGCACGTCGACGGCCACACAATGGGGCACGAGTGTACCGTTGGCGCACCACTTTGTGCCACGGCGAGCAATCACGCGCCGCTATTTTTAAAGCCTGCCGAGCGGGAATTCACGCAATCGTATGCCACTTCCGCTCGCATAACTACGCGAGTTGACCAGAGTTGCGGAGGTTGGATGGACAGCCAAGGAGTTCCAGTGGTATACCATGTGCATACTGCTTTCCACCGGCCGCCATAGTGCGGCGCTTTAAACAACGTAAGGGGAGCTAGATGACTACATGGGCGATGCGCGGTTCGAAAGTTCGGTTGGAAAGGGCGGCGTTGGCGTTGACTACGCTGGCGTGCACCCTGGTCTCGATCCCCTCGCACGCTCAGGATGCAGCGGCAACTGGTGGGGCTGACGCCACCTCGACGACAGGCAGTGAATTGTCCGAGGTGCTGACTGAGATTGTTGTCACCGGCTCGCGCGTGCGCCGCGCCGGGTTCGAAGCGCCTACACCTACCACGGTGATGGGTGCGGACATGCTGGAGAAGTTGGGCACCACCAACATTTCCTCGGCACTGAACCAGATGCCGGCATTCCAGGCCGATCAGAACGCCTCGACCAATCCGCTGGGCTCGAATGCGGGTCGGCGCTACGCGAACCTGAGAAACCTCGGTTCACAACGCACGCTGGTGTTGATGGACGGCCGGCGTCTGCCGCCGAGCGCGCTGACCGGACAGACTGACTTGAACAGTGTGCCGCAGCTCCTGATCGAGCGTGTGGACGTGGTCACCGGCGGCTCCTCGGCGCAATGGGGTTCGGATGCGGTCTCCGGCGTGGTGAACATCGTTACGCGCGACTCGATGGACGGTTTCGACATCGACCTCTCGCACGGCGAGAGTGACTACGGTGACAACAAAGAGAATCACGTCGGGATCGCTTTCGGCAATTCCTTCGCCGACGGTCGCGGTCGCCTGGTCGTAGGCGGCGAGTGGGTCGATAACGACGGCGTGCGCGATATCTACAGCCGCGACTGGGGACGAGAGGAGTGGGGCTTCGTCAACAACGCCGGCTATGCAACCAATGGCTTGCCAAGAATCCTGGTGCTGCCCAACGTACGTCGCAATCAGCTCGCCGATGGCGGTCTGATCATCAGCGGGCCGCTGGCGGGTACCACGTTCGGCCCGGGCGGCACGCCGGAGACATTTGTTTACGGCAGTCCGAGCGGCGCTGGCACGCAGTCCGGCGGCGACGGTTACGCGGAAGGCGATGGCCAAGGCACGCCGCTGTCGGTGCCGCTGACTCGCAGCGCTGCGCAGTTGCGAGTGGGCTTCGATCTAACCCCCGGCACGGAAATCTTTGCGCTCGCCAACTACAGCCGGCTGGAAGTCAACACCAACGGTCCGGGGCCGATCGATTACTCCGGCACGGGACTCGTCATCAGAAGCGGCAATCCTTTCATTCCCGCCGCGACCCAGCAGCAGATGGACACACTGGGGCTCGCGTCCTTCAGCATGGGCCGCTATTGGAAAGACAACGTCAGCGGTGACAGCTATCGCCTGTCGCGCCCCGCGATCGAGAACACCAACACCACGCAGTCCTACACGATCGGCATCAACAGCACGTTGGGCGCGAACTGGACGTGGGACGCATACGCGCAGTACGGCACCAGCGAACAGGACTACGTGGGCGCGGACTATCGCCTGCAAGCACGCTTCTATGAGGCCGTCGATGCGGTCCGTGACGGCAACGGCAACATTGTGTGTCGTTCCACGCTCACCAATCCGACCAACGGCTGCGTGCCCGTGAATTTGTTCGGGCGCGACTCGGTCACTCCCGAGGCGTTCGACTATTTCACCGGGACTCAGCACACGGTCACCAACTTCGATCGGACCGTCGGTGCCGTGAACTTGCATGGCACACCGTTCTCCACTTGGGCAGGGCCGGTGTCGCTCGCCACGGGTTTGGAATATCGCAAGGACGATGCCAGCATGAAGCAGCTCGATCCGCGTGCGCTCGCTCGCCAATACAACTATGGCAATGCGCAGCCCATCAGCGGCGAGGTTACGGTTCGCGAAGGCTATCTCGAGTCGGTGGTGCCGCTGCTTGCGAATCAGCCGTGGGCCAAAGCGTTGGAGTTCGACGGTGCGGTTCGTTTCACGGATTACAGCACCAGCGGCAACGTGACGACTTGGAAGGCAGGTCTCGTCTACACCATCGATGACAATCTGCGGCTGCGAGCTTCGGTGTCGCGCGATATCCGCGCAGCCAACGTGAGCGAGCTGTTCACATCGACCTCCAGCGGCAGCAGCAATCTGATCAACCCGGTCACCGGCGGCAACCTGACGGCAACCACGATCTCTTCAGGCAATCCGCTGCTCGAACCCGAGCGTGCACGTACCACGACGTTTGGCATCGTGCTCACGCCGCAGTTCGCGCCGAGTTTGAAGCTGTCCGCCGACTACTACAGCATCGACATGACCGATGTGATTTCGGCGGTGAGCGCACAGACCGTGGTGAATTTTTGTAACGGTGGCGCCGCGAGCTTCTGCTCGTTGATCACTTACACGACGCCTGAGACCGCGACCGTGCGTTTGCCGTTGCTCAACCTGGCGGGCCTCGAAGTGCGTGGCGTGGATATGGAAGGCGCGTACGGTTTGCCGCTCGATACGGTGTGGGACTCGCTCGCCGGTCGCATGGATTTCAATCTGTTCGCGACCTACCAGCCGACCATGCGTGTCGACAATGGCACCAGCGTCATCAATCGCGCCGGCGACATGGGAACGGCTGCGACGCCGTATGGCGGGCCGAAGTGGAAATGGAACGCGCTTGCCACGTATAGCTACAACGACTTCTCGACCACGCTTGGCGTGCGCTACGTCGGCGAGGGCAAGAAGGACGTAACTTATACGGCGAGAGACATCAGCGACAACACGGTGGACAGCGTGTTCTACGTGTCGTGGTCGCTGGGTTACAAGTTGCCGACGTTCAAGTCCGGTTTGGATCTGCAGATGTATGCCAACGTGCAGAATCTCCTCAACGAGGATCCGCCGATCGATCCGACCGCCAGCTCCGGCAACCCCGTCAACGCCGTGTTCCACGACGTGATCGGGCGCACCTACAACCTGGGCTTCCGGGCGAAGTGGTAACGATGTCGATCACCCGTCGCAAACTGCTCTCGATGATCGGCGCCGCCAGTGGCGGCGCCGCCATGTACCACGCGATGACCACGCTCGGGCACGCCGCCGAGTCGCCTTACGCCGGGCCGCTCGAGCTCGGCGATGCAGGCAAGGGCACGAGCGTGCTGATCATCGGCGCAGGACTGGCCGGCCTGACCGCAGCGATGGAGCTGCGCAAGGCCGGCTACAAGGTGCAGATCCTGGAGTACAACGCTCGCGTCGGCGGGCGTTCCTGGACGATTCGCGGCGGCGATCGGTTCACCGAGCTGGGCGGCGAGACGCAGACTTGTGAGTTCGCACCAGGCGAGTTCATGAATCCGGGGCCGTGGCGGTTCGCTCATCATCACCGCGCGATCCTCGACTATTGCCGCCGGCTCGGGGTGGAGATTCAGCCGTTCGTGGAAGTGAACTACAACGGCTATCTGCATTCCCGCACGGCGTTCGGCGGCAAGCCGCAGCGGCTGGCGCATGTGATTCCCGATCTGCAGGGACACGTTGCGGAGTTGTTGTCGAAGGCTTCGCAGCAGCACGCGCTCGATGAAGAGCTCACGGCTGCGGATGCGGACATGCTGCGCGAGGTCTTGAAGATCTGGGCAGGCCTCGATTCGAACTCGCGTTACACGCTGGGCGCGGAGAGCGCGAAGATGCGCGGCTACGATTCGATGGATCTCTCCGCCGGCACGCGAACGGCCTCTGCGCCGCTGCCGCTTCGGGAAGTGCTGAAGCTTTGCCTCGACTCCGACATTTGGGCGATCTCCAATCACAGCGGCTACCGCGATCTGCAGAATCCGCTGTTCCATCCGGTCGGCGGCATGGACATGATCGCCAGGGCGATGGCGAAGCAGGTCCCTGGTGCGATTCGTTTCAACACCAAGGTCACTGCCATTCACCAGAACGACAGCGGTGTGACCGTCACCTATGAAGACACTGCGCGCCCCGGCCGGCCGCAGCAGGCCAAGGCGCAGTGGTGTATCTGCACTGTGCCGTTTCCGATCTTGAGCCAGATGGACTTGCAAGTCAGTCCCGGCATGCTGGCGGGCATCAATGCGATTCCGTTCGCGACGGCCGTCAAGGTCGCGCTGCAGTTCAAACGGCGTTTCTGGGAACAGGATGACGGCATCTACGGTGGTTTCAGCCACACGCAGTTGCCGATTCGGACCATCTCGTATCCGACGCATGGCTTCAACAAAGCGGGGCCGGGCGTGTTGTATGGCGCGTTCATGTTCGGCGCATATTCATATGAGTTCGCCGGCATGTCCGCCGCCGAGCGGGTGAAGAAAGCCGTCGAGTACGGCGCGCAGATTCATCCGCAGTATCCAGCCGAATTCCAGAACGGCGTCTCGGTCGCCTGGCATCGTCAGCCGTTCTCGTTGGGCTGCACCGCGCGTTGGACGCCTGAGAAGCGAGTCGAGCACTATCAGAACACACGCGCGATCGATGGACGCATCGTGCTGGCAGGCGAGTCGGTCGCTGCCGCGGTCGGTGGCTGGCAGGAAGGGGCGATTTTGTCGGCGCTCGATGTGGTCGAGCGCATTCACAAGCGTGTGGTGGCTGCATGATGGCGCGCCGGTTGATGAGTCTACTGAGCCTGGTCGCGTTCGGACTGCAAGTCGCGCACGCCGCCGAACCTTCCTTCGCCGATCCAAGGCGATTCGTGGGCACCGATGGCGCCCAGCTCTATCAGATGGCGTGTCAGGGCTGTCACATGCAGGACGGCAAGGGCGCCACGGGGGCGGGCACGTATCCGGCGCTGGCCGGCAATCCCAAGCTGGCGGCCGCCGGCTATCCGATCCATGTCGTGTTGAACGGTCAGCGGGGCATGCCCGACTTCGGCAGTCTGTTGAACGAAGCGCAGGTCGCCGCTGTCGTCAACTATGTGCGCACGAGTTTCGGCAACTCGTTCACGGACAAAGTCACGGCCGAGGATGTGCGCGCGATGCTCCCGGCGCCGACGCCAATGTCCGCGAAGTGGCTCGAAGTCTCTCCGCACACATTCCTGCGTTATCAGCGCACGGGCACAGGTCGTAGCACCGTCGTGTTGCTGCATTCCCTGGGTTCGGCGTTGGAGCATTGGGACGAATTGGTGCCGGCGCTCGCGAGGCGCGACCGGACCATCCTGCGCTTCGATCAGCGGGGCGCGGGATTGTCGACCAAGATTCGCGAGCCCGTCGGTATGCAGGTGTGGGTCGAGGATCTCGCCGCGTTGCTCGATAAACTGGGGTTGAGCGAGCCCGTGGTGCTGGTCGGCGATACCTTCGGCGCGACGATTGCCTTGCAATTCGCCGCGACCTATCCGAAGCGCGCTGCCGGCGTGGTCGCGCTCGGGCCGACCGGCAATCTCACACAACAACCCAAGCAACTGGCGAAGTTCCCCGATCCTCTGTTGCCCGGCGCGGCGCCGGCGACACTAGCGGAATCCTCCGACCCGATCGCCGCGGACGATCCGGATGCTGCGCATAAAGCGCGCGAGAAGAGCTTCGATGTGATCTATCCGCCGAGTCTGCGGACCGATGAAAAGCGTTATGCGCGCTTCCTCGGCACTGCATACTCCACCGATCCGACCAGCGCGGTCCTGACGATGCGTGCCTTGTACTCGGTGGGGTTCAAGGAAACATTCGGTAAGGTCGGTTGTCCTGTCATCATGGCCGCTGGGAAGCGCTTCGTGCGACCGGTCTCAGTGGTGCGTGAGATGGCGAACGCGATTCCGAATGCGCGCTTCGTCGAACTGGACACCGGACACTACGCCGGTGTGCAATCGCCCGAGCTGGTCGAACCGCTGGTGCGGCAGTTTCTTGCGGAGCTGGATCGATGAATTTGGTACGAGCGATACGCGTGCTGGCGGCATTGTGGCTGTTAGGGTCAGCGGGTCTCGCAGCGGCGAGCCCCGAGTGGGTGACGGTCAATCATGTGAGCTTGCGCTACGAATTGTCCGGCAGCGGTGCCGACACCGTGGTTCTCATGCAGGAGTCGGGTAAGCCGCTCGAGATCTGGGACGAGATCCTGCCCTCGTTGTCGACACCCAATCGTCGAGTGCTGCGCTATGACCCGCGCGGCGTCGGCCTGTCGGAGAAATTCCGCAAGCCCACCACGATGCAGGATCAGGTGGACGACTTGCGCGCACTGATGGACGCGCTCGATCTGCGGCAGCCGGTGGTGTTCCTGAGCGGCGCGTTCGGCGGTTCGGTGGCTTTGCAATTTGCCGCGCAGTATCCAGAGCGGGTGAGGGGCATTGCGGTCACTAGTCCGTCGGCGTTGCTCGAAGCGCGTCCGGCGCGGCCGAGGATCGATCCGGCAGTGGATCCCGCCGGTGCGAGAGCGGCCGACGAGCGCGCACTGAAAGTGACATATCCGGAGCCGTTTCGCGCCAACGAAGAGCGCTGGGTGAAGTATCAGGGCATGCACGCATCGGTCGATCCCGACAGCGAAATGCTGATCGAGAAATTGATCAACACGACGGCGTTCGCCGACGTGCTGCCCAAGGTCCAGTGCCCGGTGTTGCTGATCGCCACGACGCAGTTCGTGCGGCCGGTGGATTCAGTCAAAGCGCTGGCGGAGGCGTTGCCGAAGGGCCGCTTCGCCGTCCTCGATACCGGGCACGTGGCGTCTTTTCAGTCGCCCGAACGGGTAACGCCGCTGTTTCAGGCCTTCATGACGGAGTTGGGATTATGAGTCGAACGATACGGGCGACGCTGCGCGCCTGGCTATGGGCGGCCCTGGCGCTGCTCGCGCTGCCGGCCGTGGCGGCTGAGAAAGTGTCCGTGCGACTCGACTGGCTGCCTGGCGCCTATCACGCGGCGCTGTTCGTGGCCAAGGACAAAGGCTACTACGCCGAGCAGGGGCTCGACGTGCAGATCAACAACGGCCAGGGCAGCATCTCGACGCTGCAGGTCGTCGGCTCGGGCAACGAGACCATCGGGCTTGCTAACATTTCGGCGCTGGCGCTGGCCGCCGCTCGCGACGTTCCAGTTGTCGCGATTGCCGGCGTGATTCAGCGCGCGCCCGAGGCAGTGATCACGTTGCAGTCCTCCGGAATTCGCACGCCCAAGGATCTCGAGGGCAAGCGTTGGGGCGCGGTCGCAGGCGATGAGGCGCAGCGCCTGTTCACTGCGTTCGCCGCACGAAACAAACTCGACATGCGCAAGATTCGCCGTGTCACGCTCAATCACAGCGCGGCCATCACCTCGCTGGTGAACGGCGATGTCGATTTCATCTGCGCCTGGGCATTGCAGGATGGTTTGAAGATCTCGCGCGTGAAGCCGATCGGTGAACCGATGAGGTTTGCCGACGCCGGCCTCAACACGCTGGGCACGTCGATGTTCGTCACGCGCAAGACGCTCGAGTCCAAACCCGACGTGCTGAAGAAGTTCATCGCCGCAACTCAGCGAGGAGCCGCCGACGTTGCGAAGGATCCGCAGCTCGGCGTGGATGCCGTGCGGCGGGCGAGGCCGGAATTGAGCCGCGAAGTGCTCGCGGCCGAAATGCAGGGCCTGCCGCCGTACCTGCACACCAAGCACAGCGCCGGCAAGCCGTTTGGTTGGCTGGCACGCGAGGACGTGGAAGAAATGCTCCAGGTCATGCGTGACTATTACTCGCTGCCTGCTCGTATCACCGCGGATAAGGTCTACACCGGTCAGTTCGTCGAATGATGTCCTCAACTCAACCTATCGCACCGTGGCGCGCCACGTGTATCCAGATGCCCTCGCAGCTCGCAGCCAGGGCAGACTCGCCCACCGCCGCCAGGAGCATCATCGATGCCAATGTTCAGCGTGCGGTGAAACTCGTCACCGAAGCTTGCGAATCTCAGCATCCACCGCGCCTGGTCGTGCTGCCGGAGTTTGCGTTTCAAGGTCCGCCGCACCGGGCGACGGTGCAGGAATGGATCGAAAAGGCGTGCGACTCGATTCCAGGACGGGCCACCGCGCCCTTGCAGCGGCTCGCCGAGCGTTATCGCATTTATATCGCCGGCAATCTGTTCGAGCGCGATGTGCGCTGGCCAGGGCGCTTCTTCAACTCGTGTTTCCTGATCGATCCGCGCGGCGAGGTGATCCTGCGCTATCGGCGCATCAACACCGCGCTGTGGCCGTCGCCGCATGACTTCATGGACGATTACTTCGCGGAGTACGGCGTCGAGGGAACATTCCCGGTGGTCGATACCGAGCTGGGACGGCTGGCGGTGATCGCTTGCGGGGAAATTGCCGTGCCCGAAGTGTCGCGCGCATTCATGTTGCGAGGGGCGGAAGTGCTGCTTCATCCAACCAACGATGAGATGTCCGCCGGCCAGGAGGCGGCGAAGACCGCACGTGCCGCCGAGAACATGATGTATGTGATCAGCGCGAACGTCGCCGGGCCGATCGGCTTCTCGTGGGACGGCAAGGTGCCGGGAGGACGTTCGAGAATCGTCGACTTTCGAGGCGAGACTGTCGCCTATCGACAGGATGCGGATGAAACATTCACGGTGAGTTCGCTGATCGATGTCGAGGCGCAACGCCGCGCGCGCAACGATTTGGGACTGGGCAATGCTCTGCTGCGCGCCCGTTGGGAGATGTATCGCCCGCTGCTGCGGGATGTGACCTGCTATCCGCCGAATGCCTTTGCCGCGCAGCCGATGACCAATTCCGCGCAGACACAAGAAACATCGGCGGCAGCGCTACAGACATTGCTCACCACCGGCGTCGTCCGTCGCCCGGCCACACCCTGATTCGTCTTGGAGATCGATCATGCTTACAACAGCTGACAACGAAGCGCTCACGCGAGTGGGCCGTGGCACCGTGATGGGGAATTTCATGCGGGAGTTCTGGATTCCCGCCTGCAAGTCGAACGAGCTGGCGCCCGACGGCATGCCGATGCGGCTGATGCTGCTCGGCGAGAAGCTGGTGGCCTTTCGCGATACCGCGGGCCGCGTCGGCATTTTCGATCATCGCTGTCCGCATCGCTGCGCCTCGCTCGCGTTAGGGCGCAACGAGCAGGGCGGCATTCGCTGCGGCTATCACGGCTGGAAGTTCGACGTCGAAGGCAACTGTCTCGACCAGCCGAATCTGCCGGACAAGAACCGTTTCCCCGCCGGCACCAAAGCCATGGCGTACAAGACGGCCGAGCGGGGCGGAATGGTATTCGTCTATATGGGCAAGCGTCCGGTGCCGCCGCCGCTGCCGGATATCGAAGCGACGTTCGGTCCCATGCATGGCGACGGTATCGCGCTCACGCAACGCGATTGCAACTGGCTGCAGGCACTCGAAGGCGATATCGATACGTCGCACCTGGGCTTCCTGCACGCCGGTCTGATCGATGGAGAAGCGATCGAGGAGAAGGATCCGCAGCGCTACACCGTCATCAACAAGGCGCCCAAGATCAATGTCGCCGACATGCCCTTCGGCACGATGTATTCGGCGCAGCGGCCGGCCGGGCCGGGCGAAGAGCATCATCGCTTCGCCTGTTTCATTTTTCCGTTCTGGGTCACGTACCCGAGCGACATGATCGAACACAACGTGTCGGTCAATGCCTGGGTGCCCATCGACGACGAGAACACGATGATCTTCAACATCGATCTGTTCCGTGGCGAAGGCAAGGACACGGCGATGCGCTACAAGGACGGCACCGTGGTGCCGACGCTGGCGCGTCCGCTGGAGTACCTGCCGCGCACCAACGACTGGATGGGCCGCTGGCGGCCGACCCAGAATCGGGGCAACGACTACGGCCGCACCGAAGAAACATTGAAGTCCACCTTCATCGGCGTGAGCGGCATCCCGTTGCAGGACCAGGCGATGATCGAAAGCATGGGGCCGATCGTCGATCGTTCCCTCGAACACCTGGCCTCCAGCGACCGCATGGTGATGATGACTCGTCGGGCGATGCTAGCGGCCGCGCGCGAGTTTGCCAGCACTGGCAAGTTGCCCGAAGTGTTGGACAACCCGGCCATCAGTCGAACTGCGCGCGGCGGCGACATGGTGGTGCCGGAGAACACCGATTGGCTGGAAGGCTATGAAGAAGCGATGAAGCGCGCCGTGCGTGCGCCGGTGACCACAGGTTGATGCGCGAGGGATGAGTCGCACCGATCTGTTGCCGGTTCGCGTTCACTCGGTGACCTACGAGGCCGAGGACGTTCGTTCCTTCGAATTGCGGTCGCCCGGAGGGGGCGATCTGCCGCGTTACACGGCGGGAGCTCATCTCGATGTGCTCCTGCCGGGCGGCATCGAGCGTAGCTATTCGCTGCTGGATCAGGGGCTGGAGTCGTATCGCTATCGCATCGGCGTGCAGCGCTCGGCTACCAGCCGCGGCGGATCGGCATTCATGTTTGACGGCTTGAAGGTCGGCGACATCATTGAGGTGACCACGCCGAGCAATTCGTTCGAACTGTTCGAGGACGCGCCGCTGAGCGTGCTCATCGCAGGCGGCATTGGCATCACGCCACTGTGGTGCATGGTGCAAAGGCTCGAGCAACTCGGGCGCCGCTGGCAGTTGTACTACGCGACGCGCACGCGCGAACGAGCGGCGTTTCTGGAACCGTTGCGCCAGTTGGAGTCCCGCGCCCCTGGGCGGCTCGTCACCGTGTTCGATCAGGAGCCCGGCGCGCGCATGCTCGATCTGCAGGCGATCGTCGCGTCGCATGGGCCGCAGGCACATTTCTACTGTTGTGGACCTGCGGGCATGCTTGCGGCGTTCGAGGCGGCGACGGCGTCGGTGCCGGCATCGCAGGTTCATGTGGAATATTTCAGCGCTGCACAGGCACCGGCCCGCGGCGGATTCGAGGTGATGCTGGCGCGTTCGGGCACGACGTTGTTCGTTCCGGACGACAAGACGATTCTCGAGACGTTGCTGGCGCGCGGCTTGGAAGTGCCGCGCTCCTGCATGTCCGGCGTTTGCGGGACCTGCGAGACCGCGGTGCTGGAAGGCGAGCCCGATCATCGCGATCAAGTGCTGTCGGAGCGCGAACGGGCGTCCAATAAAAAAATGATGATTTGTTGTTCGGGGAGCCTGGGACCCAGGCTGGTTCTCGATTTGTGAGCTGTGGGCGCTGCCTGCAGGGGAGACGACATGAGCACGACGATTCAGGATCTCGGCGCGATGACGCCCAAGCCGCGTAAGCGATTCGAAGTTCCTTATGCATGGATCGCACTGGTGTTGCTGGTCTCGGCCTGGCAGCTGGCGTGTGTCGTGTTCGAGATCGGCGCTTATCTATTGCCGGCGCCGACGGCGATCGCCAAGGATCTGATGGAGAACTGGCGCTACTTCATGCCGCACATCGGCATGACGGCGGCCGAAGTGCTGATTGGCTTCCTCGCGAGCATCGCAGTGGGGCTACCGGTGGCCATCCTGATTACGTTCTCGCGCGTGCTGGATCGTGCGTTGTATCCACTGATCGTCGGCTCGCAGGTGGTGCCGAAGGTGGCCATCGCGCCGGTGATGCTGGCGTGGTTCGGTTTCGGCATGACGCCGAAAGTGGCGATCATCATCACGGTTGCGTTCTTCCCGGTGGTCATCAACTCGGTGGTGGGGTTGCGCTCGGCGACGCCGCAGATGATCTATCTGGCGCGTTCCATGGGCGCATCCACGGCGCAGATTTTCTGGCGCTTCCGGCTGCCGCAGGCACTGCCGAGCATTCTGGCCGGCGTGAAGATGGCTTCGGTGCTCGCGGTGATCGGCGCCGTGGTCGCGGAGTTCGTCGGTGCGGATGCGGGCTTGGGTTACGTGATCCTGTCGGCGTCGTCGACTTTCGATGTCACCCGTCAGTTCTCCGCCATCCTGCTGTTGTCGGTACTCGGGTTACTGTTCTTCTGGGCGACGGAATGGATCGAACGTCGCGCCATTCCATGGCATGTCTCGGCGCGCAACGCCGAACACTGACGGTTCCAATATTCGATGAGGTCGATTGCATGACTATCCAGCGCTACGGTCTGGGCGGCACGGGCGGCGGCGGCACCCGCCTGCCTTTTGCGAAAGCGGTGCGTGCCGGCGATTTCGTGTTCGTCTCCGGACAGATCGGCATCGGTCCGGACGGAGAAGTGGTGGCAGGCGGCATCGTCGAGCAGACTCGTCGCACCATCGAGAATGTGCGCGCCATCCTGGAGTCGACCGGACTGGGCTTGCGCGACGTCGTGAAGGCGACAGTGTGGATCGACGACGTGCGTGACTTCTGGAGTTTCAATCGGGTCTATGCCGAGTATTTCGGGGAAGAGTTGCCGGCTCGCTCCTGCGTGCGCGCCGACCTGATGTCGGATTGCAAAGTCGAGATCGAAGTGATCGCGTACTCGCCGCCGGCGGGTTGATTCGTCCACGCTTCAGCTATGCCGTCGTCGTAGCTCGCGACGCCATTCTTCGCGACTCGCGCACTATGAATGCGCGTGTCGCGCACCTGTCTGCTCCATTTGTTTCCATCTCGGTGAGCGGTGCCGCGGTTGCCGCGACCCGTTATTTCTTCCGCGCCCCGCGCATTCGAGATTTTTTCGTCTTCGACGCCGATGCCTATTCCATTCGTGGTGTTCGTATGGCATACCAAAGGAATACAAGAACTGACAACGAACGGAACGGGAGGGCGGCGACGATGATTCGTACAACCAACAAAGTTTCCACATGGGGCGCAGCGAGTGCGCTGGCAGTTTTTGGCGGGACGGTGACGGGGCCAGTGGCGGCGGCCGACAACGTTTCCATGACCGGCTCGCCGATGGAGGAAGTGAGCGTTACCGCTTCGCGCATCCAGCGCGAAGGATTCACCGCACCGACGCCGACGACGGTGCTCGACGGTGAGCTGTTGATCAAGAGCGGCGCGACCAATATCGGCGACGCGTTGAGTCGGATGCCATCCTTTCAATCCGACCAGAATGCGTCCACCAACACTTTGGGCGGGGCCGCCGGTCGGCGTTACGCAAACCTGCGCAATCTCGGCTCGCAACGCACGCTGGTCCTGCAAGACGGTCAGCGCTTGCCGCCGAGTGCGCTCACCGGCCAGACGGATCTCAACACCGTGCCGCAGATTCTCATCGACCGTGTCGATGTCGTGACGGGCGGTGCGTCGGCGCAGTGGGGCTCCGATGCGGTCGCGGGCGTGGTCAACATGGTCACGAAGAAACGTTACGATGGCTTCGAGACCGATGTGAGCTATGGCATGAGCAACTACGGCGACAATCGCGAGAAGCGCGTCGCGGCGCTCTACGGCACGAGCTTCGCCGATGATCGCGCGCACTTCACGATCGGCTCGGAATGGGTCGACAACGAAGGCGTCGGCAACATGTATACGCGTGACTGGGGGCGTGAAGAGTGGGGGCTGGTGAGCAACACTGGCTATGGCACGAACGGTCTGCCCCGGACACTCACCGCGCCTCACGTGCATCGAAATGTACTGGTCGCGGCCGGCATCATCAGCACCGGCCCGCTCGCGGGCACGACGTTCAATTCTGATGGCAGCTCGCGCCCGTTCGTGTACGGCAGCCCCAACGGCTCGGGCGCGATGTCCGGCGGCGAAGGCTACGGTCTCGGCGATGGCGTCGCCCGCCGTCTATCGGTGCCGGTCGAGCGCGTCGTCACCCAAGCGCGACTCGGCTTCGAGCTCACGCCGGACATCGAAGTGTTCGGTCAGGCGAACTATGGTTACGTGCACGTCAACACATGGGGGCCGTCGGCTGGCGACAACGCGCCGATCACGATCCGCAGCGGCAATCCTTTCATTCCCGATGAGCTGCAGTCGCGCATGGACACGTTGGGGCTCACCAGCTTCGGCCTCAATCGCTTCGCACGCGAAGATATTTACGGCAACGGTTACGGCACCAGCACCGAGATCGACAACTACACTCGCAATCAGATCTATACGCTGGGCGTGAATGGCCGCACTGGCGGCTGGACCTGGGACGGTTACGCGCAGTTCGCGCGCTCGGCCGTGAAGACGCGAGGCACGGGGTATCGTATCAACGCGAACTTCGCTCGCTCGGTGGATGCAGTGCTGGATGGCAACGGCAACGTCGTCTGCCGCTCCACGCTTACCAATCCCACCGACGGCTGCGTGCCGGTCAATTTGTTCGGTCTCGGGTCGGTCACCCGCGAAGCATTCGAGTACTACTCGGGCTCGCAGCGCACGGAGACCATCTACGATCGCTGGGTCGTGGCCGCCAACGTGAGCGGTGAACCTTTCTCGACCTGGGCCGGTGAGGCGTCGGTTGCCGCGGGCGTGGAATATCGCGAGGACGATGCGGAGCTGATTCAGAACGATCCGATTGCATTGGCCCGTGGCTATATTTTCGGTAACGCTCAGCCGCTGTCCGGTTCGGACACCGTGCGGGAGGGTTATATAGAGACCGCGCTGCCGCTGCTGAAAGACAAGCCGTTCGCGGAGTCGCTCGAGTTGAACGCCGCCGTTCGCGAGACGAACTACCGAAACAGCGGCAGCGTCACAACTTGGAAAGTGGGCCTGACCGATGCATTGAACAGCAGCGTTCGTCTGCGCACGTCATTCTCACGCGACATCCGCGCTCCGAACTTGAGCGAGCTGTACACGTCGGTGTCTTCCAGCAACGTCAACGTCATCAACCCGGAGAACGGCGCGAATCTGACTACGCGCACCGAGACCTCCGGCAACGCGGCGCTCACGCCTGAGAAGGCCGAGACGTTCACGGCGGGCATCGTGCTCACGCCGCAGGCAGTGCCGGGCTTGAAGTTCGCCGTGGACTATTACGACATCGACATCGAGGATGTGATTTCCTCGGTCAGTACGCAGCAGGTGGTGGACTTCTGTTATGCCGGCGCGGCGAGCTTCTGTGCGCTGATCACCCGGCTCTCGGAACAGTCCGCCGTGGTGCGTGCTCCGCTGCTGAACCTGGCGGGGTTGAAGGTGAAGGGGTTCGACACCGAGCTGGGCTATGGCTTCGAGCTGGACAGTCTGTCGAGCGCGCTGGCCGGTCGTCTCGATGTGAACTACTTCCTCACCTACCAGCCCGACATCATCGTGGATAACGGCAGCAGCAGCACCAATCGCGCCGGCGACATGGGCACCGCATCGACCCCCTACGGCGGACCGAAACTGAAGTGGAGCGGTTACTTCACATACAGTCTCAACGAGTTGTCGGCGACGCTTGGCGTGCGCTATGTCGGCAATGGCAAGAAGAACGTGATGTACACGGCTCAGGACATCGACGACAACAGTGTGAAGAGCGCGACGTATGTTTCGCTCGCGCTGGGTTACGACCTGCCGGCGTGGCGCGATACGGCCGAGGTGCAGTTGTATGCGAACGTGCAGAACCTGTTCGACAAGGCGCCGCCGTTCGATCCGACGTCGAGCGAAGGCAACCCGTACAACGCCACGTTTCATGATGTGATCGGGCGCACCTTCATGGTGGGTTTCCGGGTGAAGCCGTGAGTCGGGCGGCGTGGGTGGCGGCGATCGCCGCCCTGGCCGCACAGATCGCGGGCGCCGAGGAGGCGCCCGCCGATCCTGTGCTCGCCCATCCAAGCAAGTTCATCGCCAGGAACGGCGGCGATCTGTATCGCGCTATTTGCCAGGGATGTCACATGGCCGATGCGAAGGGCGCGCGTGGTGCCGCGGCTTATCCGGCGCTGGCGTCCAATCCCAACTTGCAGTCGCCGCTGTATCCGGCCGTGATCGTCGTCAACGGCTTGAAGGCGATGCCCGCCTTCGGCGACGTGCTGGACGACGAACAGATCGCCGCCGTCGTCAACTACGTGCGCGGCAACTTCGGCAATCGCTACACCGACACCGTGAGCGCCGCCGAGGTCAACGCCGTGCGTCCCGCAACCGATGGAGAACAATCAAGATGAAATGTTTCAGGTCGCCTGTTCTGATCTTCGGGCTGCTGCTCGCCAGTCTGTCGACTGTGTCGGCCGCGCCTGCCTGGGTGCGCGTCAACGATGTCTCGCTGCGTTATGAGCTGACCGGCAATGGGCCGGATGTGCTGGTGCTCTTGCCCAGCACCGGCAAACCGCTGGAATACTGGGACGAGATCCTGCCGCTGCTCGCGAGCGAGCGGCGCACAATCCTGACGTACGATTTGCGCGGCATCGGCCTGTCACAACGGTTGCAAGAGCCGATCACGATGCAGGATGAAGTCGACGATCTGCGCGCACTGCTCGACGCATTGAAGATCGACAAGCCGGTGATGATGATCGGCACGGCGTTCGGCGGTTCGGTGCAGATGCAGTTCGCCGCACAGTTTCCGCAGCGGGTGAAAGGCATCGTCAACTTCAGTCCCTCGGCACAATTGGTCGGCCGGCCGCCGCGACCGGTGCATGAGCCGCGACCCGCGCCGCCTGCCGATCCCTACGCGATCACCTATCCGGTGCAACTGCGCGGTAACGAGCAGCGCTGGGCGAAGTATCTCGCCATGGACGCTTCGAACGACGAGAACGGCAAGCACTTCACCGAGCGGTTGATCTATTCCACGCCGTTCGCCGACGTGTTTCCCAAGTTGCAGTGTCCGGTGCTGATGGTCGCCACCACGTTGTACAGCCGCCGGACACCGGAGTCGGTCAAGGAACTGGTCACTCACATTCCCAAAGGCACGTATCAGGTGATCGAGTCCGGGCACGACGCGCCGTTCCAAACGCCCGAGATGGTGGTGCCGCTGTTGCAGGCGTTCTTGCGCGAGCACGGATTCCAGTGACGATTCGACGACGGGATTTGCTGGCACTCGCCGGGCTGCTCGGGGCGGGCAGCGTGCTGGGGCCCACCGGCGCGGTGCGCGCGGGCATGACGACTCCGCCTTATCGCGGACCGATGAAGCTCGACGGCGCGCCGAAGAAGACCAGCGTGCTGGTGCTGGGCGCAGGCCTTGCCGGCCTGACCGCGGCTTATGAGTTGCGCAACGCTGGCTACCAGGTGCAGTTGCTCGAATATAACAATCGTATCGGCGGTCGCTCGTGGACATTGCGCGGCGGCGATGTCTACACGGAACTGGGCGGCGAGAAGCAGATCTGCGAGTTTGCGCCCGGCGTTTATATGAATCCCGGTCCCTGGCGTATTTCACATACGCACAAGGCCATTCTCGACTACTGCAAGCGATTTGGCGTGGCGCTCGAGCCGTTCGTGCAGTTGAACTACGCAGGCTACGTTCACTCGCGCAACGTGCTCGGCGGCAAGCCGCAGCGCTACGCACACGTGGCCGCGGATTTTCAGGGCTATCTCGCTGAGATGATGACGGCGGCCTTGTCCAAAGGCGGCTTGGATCAACCGCTGGCGCCGGAGCATCTGGCGCTGCTCAAGCCGATGTTGGCGAGTTGGGGAGGATTGGATGGTTCCGGACGCTATGTGACTGGTGCCAGTAGCAGTCGCTTGCGCGGTCCGGAGTCGATCAGCTTCGAGGATGCCTCGATCACGTACTCGCAGCTGTTGAAATTCGCGGACGTGCTACAGCTGGGCGAAGACGCGGCGATGTGGCGGGGGGCGAATCATCCCGGACTCGCGTCGTTCCAGACGACGTTGTTCCAGCCGGTCGGCGGCATGGACATGATTCCCAAGGCGTTCGCCAGCCGGCTGCCCGGTGTGATTCGCACTAACGCGCGCGTGTTGTCGATGACTCAGGACGAGTCACGCGTCACTGTGACTTACGAAGACGTCTCGCGGCCGGGATCGTCACTGCAGGCGAGCGCGAACTGGTGTATCTGCACGATTCCGCTGTCCATCCTCGGCCAGCTCGAGCTGCGTATCGGGGCGCCGATGAAGGCGGCCATCGATGCGATCTCCTACAGCTCCGAGACCAAGATCGGGTTGCAGTTCCGGCGTCGCTTCTGGGAGGAAGACGAAGGTATTTTCGGTGGCTTCAGCATCACCGACCTGCCGATTCGCCAGATCTTCTATCCGAGCGGCGGGCTCAACACGCCGGGGCCGGGTTTGTTGTATGGCGCGGTACTGCATCGGGGGCCGCCGACCTACGAATTCACCGGCATGACGCCCGCCGAGCGCGTGCGACGCGCGGTCGAGTACGGAGCGCAGATTCATCCGCAATATCACAAGGAGTTCCAGAACGGCATGGCCGTCGCCTGGCATCGCAATCCCTATACGATGGGTTGCAACGCGCAGTGGACGCCCGATCTGATTCGCAAGCATCACGCCAATGCGCGGGCCATCGATGGGCGGTTCGTGCTGGCGGGCGAGGGGGTGTCGGGTCATGGCTGGCAGGATGGCGCCATCATGTCCGCGCTGGAAGTCGTCGAGCGACTGCACCGGCGCATCGTCGCGGCGGTGAGGTGATGTCATCATGACCAACCGCAGAGAGATTTTAGGGGCTGCCGCCCTGCTTGCCGTGCACGGTGCTCCGAATGCGGCCGCCGTCGAGCCGCCGGCACTGAAGAGTCGATTCGTTTTCGAGGCGCGAGTGCAAGTCGATGCGCCGCTGGTCGTTGGTCCGAGCGCCGGCCTGCCGCCTCAGGATTTGAACAGGCGCGTATACTGAGATTCGTGCCACACGCTGGCCAGTCCTTGGCGGATGACGCAAGCGCCGATGTCCTCGTCGGCGATGTCGGGCGCCCGCGTCGCGAGCTGTTCCAGCAGCGGCACCAACGAATGCAGGATGCGCTGACCGGCGCTTTGCCCGAGCGGTACGAGTTTGACCGCGGCGAGCGTTTGATTTTCCGCCCATGTCCAGGCGTACGCCTGCGCGGCCTCTGCTTCGGTAATGCTCCAGTGAACGCAGGCGATAGCGAATATTTCGGCGTACCCGGGCTGCTCGCCTTGCGCATCCAGCGGCGGACCGTCGATCTCGAGCTGTTGTAAAACCCGAGCGAGCGCGGACCCCATGTGACGATCCTCGGCGCGTAGTTCTCGTGTCTCGCGCGCCGCCATCAGGAAGTGTCCCCAACGTCGTCGTGTTTCGCTATCGCCGGCACGATGAGCGCGATACAGGCGGATCAGCACCGGCAGGTCCAGTGTGCCGATCGACTGTGTCGCTACTCCACCGATCCAGTCGAGCGCCGTAGGCTCATCCGTGACCCAACCGGCTTCGACGGCATACTCCAAACCCTGGGAAAAATGGAATGCCCCGATCGGCAGTGCGGGACTGGCGAGATGCAGAATGCGCAGCAGGCGGGTTCTATCCGTGGGCATGCGGTGCGAGCGCGGAGTGCGAATGACCGCCGTAAGCGCCGGCCTCCGGTTCGAACGGCGCTGCTTCCACCGAGACGGACAGGCCAAGGCCGCGCACCATGTCGTCCAATACATGATCGTGCTGATAGCGAACCCAGCCGTCGCCGATCTGCAGGGCGACGTGACGATTGCCCAGATGGTAGCTGGCTCGGCACAACGCCCACGCATCGAGCGCGCGCACGGTAGAAACAGTTTCTGCCTCGGCGACCACTTCGACGACCCGACCATCGTCCGCGAGCAACAGGTCGCCGCCACGCAGGACCGAGCCCCGTTCGAGAATCAATCCGACTTCTTCGCCATTCTCCAAAGCGGTCAGCAACCGGCTCTTGTTGCGTAGTTGGAACGGCAGCACGAGCCTGAGGTCGGCCCGAACGTTGGAGGAGGGGAGTTTGCGGGTGATGTTGAGCACGGTCGTCGGGTCAGAACAGGAAGTATCGCTGCGCGAGCGGCAGCACTTTGGCGGGCTCGCAGGTCAACAATTGACCGTCGGCACGCACTTCATACGTTTGGGAGTCCACAGCGATCGTTGGCTGATAGTCGTTCAGCACGAGGTCGCGCTTGCGCACGGTGCGCGTGCCTTGAACCGCGACCAGTCGCTTGTCCAGTTTCAGTCGCTGGGCCATGCCGCCGTCCAGCGCGGCTTTGGATACAAAGCTCACCGAGGTGGCACTCCGTGCGCGGCCGAGCGCTCCGAACATCGCGCGATAGTGGACCGGCTGCGGCGTGGGAATCGAGGCGTTGGGATCGCCCATGGGAGCGGCGACGATCATCCCGCCCTTGATGATCATGGCGGGTTTGGCACCGAAAAACGCCGGCCGCCACAGCACGATGTCGGCGAGCTTGCCCGCTTCGATGGAGCCGACCTCGTGCGCGACACCATGAGTCAGCGCCGGGTTGATCGTGTACTTGGCGAGGTAGCGACGCACGCGAAAGTTATCGTTACGCGCCGTGTCCGGCGACAGCGCGCCTCGCTGCACTTTCATCTTGTGCGCCGTCTGCCAGGTGCGCGTGACGACTTCGCCAACGCGACCCATGGCCTGCGAGTCCGAAGAGATCATCGAGAAGGCGCCGAGATCGTGCAGGATGTCTTCGGCGGCGATGGTCTCGCGGCGGATACGCGATTCGGCGAATGCCACATCCTCGGCGATGCCCGGATCGAGGTGATGACACACCATCAGCATGTCCAGGTGCTCATCGATGGTATTTACAGTGTAGGGCCGCGTCGGATTGGTCGAGGAGGGCAGCACGTTGGCTTCGCCACAGGCCTTGATGATGTCGGGTGCGTGACCGCCGCCGGCACCCTCGGTGTGGTAGGTATGGATCGCGCGTCCCTTGAAAGCGGCGAGCGTGTCCTCGACGAAGCCGGACTCATTCAGCGTGTCGGTGTGAATCGCAACCTGCACGTCGTAGCGATCCGCCACCGACAGGCAATTGTCGATGGCTGCCGGCGTCGTGCCCCAATCCTCGTGCAGTTTCAGGCCCATCACGCCCGCTTCGATCTGTTCTTCCAGCGGACGCGGCAAGCTGGCGTTGCCCTTGCCGAGCAGTCCGAAATTGATAGGCAGCGCTTCGACGGCCTGATACATGCGTTCGATGTACCAGGGACCGGACGTGCAGGTGGTTGCGTTGGTGCCAGTCGCGGGCCCGGTGCCGCCGCCGATCATGGTGGTGACGCCGGACATCATCGCTTCCTCGACCTGCTGTGGGCAGATGAAGTGAATGTGCGAATCGATCGCCCCGGGCGTCGCGATCAGTCCTTCACCGGCAATCACTTCGGTGCCGGCGCCGATCACGATGTCCACGCCCGGCTGCACGTCCGGATTGCCGCCCTTGCCGACGCGCACGATGCGACCCTCCTTGATGCCGATGTCCGCCTTGACGATGCCCCAGTGATCGATGATCAGCGCATTGGTGATGATGGTGTCGACGACGTCGGCGGCATTGCGCTGGCTTTGCCCCATGCCGTCGCGAATGACTTTACCGCCGCCGAATTTCACCTCCTCGCCATAGATCGTGTGATCGCGCTCGACCTCGACGATCAACTCGGTGTCGCCCAGGCGCACGCGGTCGCCGGTGGTCGGGCCGTACATCTCGGCATACGCGGTGCGGCCGATGGCAGTCACAGCGGGCCCATCACTTGCTGATTGAAGCCATACACCACGCGATCGCCATCGTAGGCGACCAGCTCGACCTCGCGCTCCTGTCCGGGCTCGAAGCGAACCGCGGTGCCCGAGGCGATGTTCAGGCGAAAACCGCGCGCTGCCGCGCGATCGAAGCGCAGCGCCGCGTTGGTTTCGAAGAAGTGATAATGCGAGCCGACCTGGATGGGGCGGTCGCCCGTGTTCGCCACGGTAATTGTCACGGTACGGCGGCCGACGTTGAGCTGCAGCTCGCCCGGCTCTGGAAAGATTTCGCCCGGAATCATTTGTCCTCGCGTCGGGTGCATCAGGCGATGGGTTGATGGACGGTGACCAGCTTGGTGCCGTCGGGAAACGTGGCTTCGACCTGCACGTCCGGAATCATCTCGGGGATGCCGTCCATCACCTCGTCACGGGTCAGGATCGTGGCGCCATAGCTCATGAGCTCGGCGACGCTCTTGCCATCTCGTGCGCCTTCCATGATCGCCGCCGAGATCAGCGCCACCGCCTCCGGATAATTCAACTTCAGGCCGCGCGCTTTGCGCCGCTCGGCGAGCAGCGCCGCGGTGAAGATCAGCAATTTGTCTTTTTCTCTCGGCGTCAATTCCACAGCGATTCTCCTCGGCGCACGACTCAAGTCGCCCAGATTCGGGGCGGCACCGCCGGCCGATCGATCAAAAGTGGGCGCAACGTTCGCCAGCACTCGACGAATGTGCGCTTGATCGGCTCGGCCTGAGCCGCGAGCGCACGACAGACCAATACGTTGTCTACCAGTGTCACACCCAGCTCGACACCACGGGGCTGCAAACTCCGGACGGCATCGACCATCGCGCTCGTTGCTGGATAGACCAGCATCGTACCGATTGCTTCGTGGCCGCCCAAGCCCCAGCGCGTGCCGGTCAGTCCCTCGGCGCCGTTGATGCGCAGACGGTCCATCAGCAGCGGCAAACCTTCTACCCACAACTCGAGACTCAGGCGCAGCTCGCCGGCGTGGAAGGGTTGATCGCGCGCCGGCAAACCCAGACAGGCGAGCTCCCAACCGATGAATTTCGCGCCGCTTCGCAGCTCGATGCGAGTGGTGCTTCGAACGATCGCGCGCGGATAGAAAATGCTTTCCTGAGGCAGCCACTCGAGCACCGAGCCCTCGGCGCGCAGGATTTGATCCTGCCGTGCCGTACGGCCGTCGCTGCGATAAAACTTGGCCGCGGCCGGCGTCGTCAGCAATGTATGTGAGGCTACGCCTACATCGACTTCCATCCGCAGCTCATCGCCACCGACGACGCCTCCCGGCGGATGAACGATATATGCGTGGCACGACGGTCCTTCGGGATAGAAGGGCCGTTGCACGAGCAATGGACCGACATGCTGTCGTTCGACGAGACGGGTTCTCCCTGCATGCTGAGCGAACGTCAGCTGCAAATGAGCGCGCCATCCTGGTGCTGGAAGCGACTGCTCTGGAGTGTTCATGCCCTCGAGTTCGCACCAGCACGGAGCATGCCGGCGCGTTCGATGAATGCGATCACCTGGTCCAGTCCTTCCCCAGTCTTCAGATTCGTGAACACGAAGGGCCGCTCGCCGCGCATCTTGCGCGCGTCCCGATCCATGACTTCCAGAGACGCACCCACGTGGGGCGCAAGATCGATCTTGTTGATGATCAACAGATCGGAGCGAATGATCCCCGGTCCGCCCTTGCGGGGAATCTTGTCGCCGGCGGCAACGTCGATCACATACAACGTCAGGTCGGACAACTCCGGGCTGAAGGTCGCGGCCAGATTGTCGCCGCCGCTTTCGACGATGATCAGGTCCAGGCCGGTGAATTCCCGCATCAGACCGTCGATGGCCGCGAGATTCATGGAGGCGTCTTCGCGAATGGCAGTGTGTGGGCAGCCTCCTGTTTCCACGCCACGAATGCGCTCCGGCGGCAGTGCCTGGCTGCGAATCAGAAACTCGGCATCTTCGCGGGTATAAATATCGTTGGTGACGACAGCGATATTGAAGCGCTCGCGCATGCGCTTGCACAGACTGTCCACCAGTGCCGTCTTTCCCGATCCGACCGGACCGCCCACGCCCAATCGCAATACATCAGCTCTCGACATGAATCTTCCTCGCGCGTCTCGATTCGTGCTTATCATACGGCTCTGAGATTTCATCGCCTACGTCATTCGACTCGAGGTTCGCACTCAATGTCATCGCTTCGCTCTCGGGTGGTTTTTTTCTTGGGGGCGGCGTTGCCCGCGAGCGCGCTGGCCCACACGGGCGGCGACGCGCATGGCTTCATCGCTGGCGCGCTGCATCCGCTGAGCGGCGTGGATCATCTGCTCGCCATGCTGGCGGTGGGATTGTTGGCCGGCATTTCCGGCGGGCGCACTAGGTGGCTGTTGCCGGCGAGTTTTGTCGTTGCCATGGGCACGGGCGCGCTATTGGGCGCCAGCGGGATCTACCTGCCCTTGATCGAAGGTGTCATCGCGCTCTCACTCATCGTCTTCGGACTGGCGCTGGCCGCCAAGCGACTTCTGAGTGCGCCGGCGCTGTTCGCGCTGACGATCGGTTTTGCCGTTTTTCATGGACACGCGCATGGGACAGAGATGGGCGTGGGGCTTTCAGCTACGACCTACGGCATCGGTTTCCTGCTGGCCACGGCGCTATTGCATGGCGTCGGCGTTTTGCTTGTGACCCGGTCCCTGTTGCCCCTGTCACGGCCGACATTGCTGTCTTGGAGCGGCAACGCGATCGCGGTGGTGGGTGTCTGCTCGCTCGGAGCACTCATTTTGTAGAGAGGTCAGCGGCCGACGAACACCGGCGCACGCTTTTCAACTACAGCACGGGTAGCCTCGCGGGCGTCTTCGGTGTGCATGAGTTCCGTGCTGTAGCGTTGCTCGCGAGCATAGCCTTCTTCCAGCGGCAGGCTCTCCGTCTCACGCAGCGCCTTCTTGCCGATGCGCAACCCCAGCGGGCTCTTCGCCGCAATCGTCTTCGCGAGCTCGAGCGCTGCCGCCTGCAGTTCGTCAGGTTCGACCAGCACATCGACCAAGCCGATGCGGTGCGCCTCGGTCGCGTCGATCGGCAGTCCGGTAAAGAACATACGTCGCAGCGCGCCCTGTGGGATCAACCGCCCGAGGTGCGCACCGCCGCCACAACGTCCGACGTTGATCTCGGGTAAGGCGAAGGTCGCCGCACGCGACGCGACGCGAATGTCGCAAACGGATGCAATGACGGCTCCCGCGCCCAACGCCGGTCCGTTCACTTCGGCAATCACCGGTACCGCGCAGTTGAGAATGGCGGAAAAGGTTCGTCGTACGACTGCCGCGTTTGCCGGGTCATCCTCGACTCGCGCGGCGAGAAACTCTTTCAGGTCTTTGCCGGCGCAGAACGCCTTGACGCTGGCGGAGCGCAGGATCGCGCAATTGATCTCGCTGTTGCCGCTGAGTGTCTCGAACACATCGCCGAGTTGTTCGTAGAGCTTGCCGGTCAAGGCATTCACCGGCTGCTTGTTGAGAGTGACCGTGGCGATCTTGCCGGCGATGTCGACGTGGATCTCATTCATCACTGGATTGTCCTGTCAAAGCGATAGAGCGATTGAGGGTTGTCGACGAGAATCATGTGCCGGAGCACGGCGTCATCGACCCACTCGCCAAACAAATCGAGCAGGCGGCCTGCGTCCGGCGCGCGCTCGTCCATTCTCACGAATGGCCAGTCCGATCCCCACAGCAGTCGCTGCGGATTCGCGTTCACCAACGCATCGTGAAACGGGCGCAGGTCGGGATAGGCCGGCGCCGCCGTCGAACGGCGACACACGGTCAGCTTGATCCAGATTCGGCCTTCTCGCAGCACCGCGAGCAGGAATTGAAAGGCCGGATCGTTCACACCGCGTCGGATGTCGATGCCACCCATGTGCTCGAGCACCAGCGGCACATCGAATGGCAGCAGCGATTGCAGCAGCCCGGGAATGCCTTCGGGCGAAGGCCACAATTGCGCGTGCATCGATAGTTCACGCATGCGAGAGGCGAGTGAGCCGAGTTGCTCGGCCGCGACGCTGCCCCGATAACGCTCGCCGTTGGGCAGTCGAGCCTCGGTGAAGCGCAGGCCGCAAACGCCGGCGTGCCGCATCGATGTCAACGCGGCATCGGCGGTCTCGCCGGTCGCGGTGCCGATGCCTCGGAGTCGCCCTCGCCCTCGACTCAGCGCATCGAGCAGCACTGAAAGATCCAAACCGTATGGCGCAGGTTGAACGATGACGCCGCGCTCGACGCCGAGCACATCCAGCGTTTGCAGATGCAAGGAGACTGGTGCCAACGGCGGCGCATAGCTGGCGGGACCAGCGAGAGGAAAGTCCGCGAGCGGTGCAAACACATGAGTGTGAGTGTCGCAGGCGTGCTTTGGTGTCGGCAGCGTCGGCGGCGACGGCATTCGCGGCGGAGCTTGTTCCATCGTCGCTGCGTTCATGCCGGCACAGTCCGCCCGGATTCGACCAAGCGTGCTTGCGCAAGCAACGTCGGTTGCGGCAGCGAGCCGCTGGTGCGGTCGATGGGGAGTGGCGCGATTCGCGTGGTCTGCTCGGGAAGCGGCACTTCATGAGCGTTCAGCGTCATTGCGACCATGCTGTAGTAGCCCACCAGCGCGGTCAGATCGACGACGCCGACAACGCCAAATCGATCGCGCACGGCATCGTAGGTGTCGTCGGTTGTCTGGCCGTGATGCAGTAGTTCGCGTGCGAATCGATAGACCGCGGCTTCCTCGGCATTGTTGAATTCCGGAACGCTAGCCGTGCGGATCGCTTCGATGACTTCGGCGGTGATACCCGCATCGCGCGCGACACGCGCGTGGACCTGCCATTCGAGTTGACTGTTCCAGTAGCGGCCTGCGCAAATGATGGCCAACTCGCGCAACGCCAGCGACAGGCTGCAGTTGAACCTCAGATATTCACCGAGGGCCTGCCAGGGATCCGCCAGCTCCGGCGAATGCAGCACCGCGCGCAGCGGCCCGATCACCGCACCTCTTGGGCCTGCGATGACCTTTTCATAGACACGCCGCTGCGCGGGAGTGAGCGTGGATTCGGCGATGGGGGCGATACGGGGCAAAGTGAGTTCTCCGGATGATCGTGCTGGACAGAGCTAAATCACGCCTCGTCGTTGCAGATCGCTCTGCTCGCCGGCGGCAATGCCGAGCTCGTTCAGCACGTCGGCGGTATGCTGTCCCAGTAGCGGTGGGGCGCGGTCGAAGCGAAGTGGCGCTTCCGTAAAGCGCAGTGGGCTGATCACTTGCGGCACCGTGCCCGATAGTGGATGAGGAACCTGCTGCAGCATCCGGCGGTGGATGATCTGCGGATCGTTGAACACGCCCGGCACCGTGTTGATCGGCGCGCACGGCACGCCGGCCACGGACAGCTTTGCATCCCAGGCCTGCATCGTGTCGGCGCGCAGTGCCGTCGAAACGATGTCCGTGAGCTCCGCTACATTGCGCACACGATCGGCGTTCTTTGCAAAGCGCACGTCGATCGCGAGTTGAGGTTGAGCGATGGCCTCGCAGAACTTCACGAACTGACCATCGTTGCCGACCGCAAGCGCGATGTGTCCGTCACGGCAAGCAAAGACGTCTTGCGGCTGGATGTTCGGATGGCTGTTGCCGGCACGCTTGGGCGGTTTGCCCGAGAGCAGATAGTTCATCGACTGATTGGCCAGGAACGCGGCCTGCACATCGAGCATGGCGATATCGATATAGTCGCCACGCCCCGTCTGTTCGCGGCGCGCGAGCGCGGCCAGGATGCCGACGGTCGTGTACATGCCGGTCATGAGATCGACGATGGGCACGCCGACTTTTTGCGGCCCGCCGCCAGGACGGTCGTCCCGCTCGCCGGTGACACTCATCAAACCGCCGAGCGCCTGGATCATGAAGTCGTAGGCCGCTTGGTGACTGCGCGGACCCGTCTGTCCGAAGCCGGTCACCGATGCATAGATCAGGCGCGGATTGATTTCGCGCAGCCGCTCCGGACCCAGATTGAATTTTTGCAGCGTGCCGACTTTGTAATTCTCCAGCAGCACATCGCTGCGGGCGGCGAGGGCGCGCACGATGTCCTGGCCTTCGGGAGTGTCGAGGTTCAACGTGATCGAGCGCTTGCCCCGATTCACGCAAAGGAAATAGCCGGAGTTGGCGGTAGCTTTGCCGTCCTCGTCCTTTAGGAAGGGCGGGCCCCACGCGCGGGTGTCGTCGCCTGCGCCGGGGCGCTCGACTTTGATTACGTCCGCGCCCAGGTCGGCAAGAATCTGGCTGGCCCAGGGACCGGCCATGATGCGGCTGAGGTCGAGGACGCGAATGTGAGAAAGCGGACCGGCGGTGTTCATGGCAGCTGCGCTCGCAAATTGCTCGGGGAGTCATCGACGATGCGCGTCGCGAGCACGGAGGGACGCTGTGAGAATCGTGCGAACCACGTTGCCAACAGAGGCTGTGAAGCGCGCCAGTCGAGATCTTCGAAGCGGAAGTCGAGATAGGCGAGGGCGCAGCCCATCGCGATGTCACCAATGTCGAAGCGATGCGCCGACGCGGCGGTCAGGTCCGTCGCCATCTGCTCGAGGCAGGCCCGTGTCTTGGTGTCAAACGCGGCGAGCAGCTCGTGCGAGGGGTGGCTGCGCTCACGCTCATTGCGCCACAAAGTCAAAATATCGAGCAGTCCGCTGCCGAGCGCGTTACGACGCAGAGCCTCCCATCGGGCCGCGCCGTCCGCTGGAAACAATGGCTGCTGGCGCTCGTCGCGGGTTGCCAGGCTGTCGAGGTATTCACAGATGACAGTGGAGTCGTACAGCACCACGCCATTGTCGAGTTTGAGAGTGGGAACTTTGGAGAGCGGATTGTCGGCCATGATGGCGGCGTTGGGCCGGGTCATGGCGGCGACGTTGCGAACCCGCTCGATGCGATCGGCCACGCCGCACTCGTGTGCGGCGATCATCACTTTGCGTACGAACGGCGATTTTGGCGACCAGTGCAGTTTCACGCGGCGAGTCCAGCCCGGAGTGCGGTCACCTTATCATGGTCTATAGGCTAGGAGAATGGTCTTTATAGGTCATAATGCTAGCCGGGCGCCCGCGCCGCGGAATGCCCCGAGTTTTCAGGTCCACGCCATTCGGCGGAAGGAAGTCGCGTATGTCCGTGTCCGTGGCTGTTCTCGATGACTACCAGAGGGTTGCCGAAGGGCTCGCGCCCTGGTCATCGCTTGGGTCGGGGGCCGTCGTTACGTTCTTCCACGAGCCGGCGCGTGATCACCGCGAGCTGGTTGCGCGGCTCCGACCTTTCGAGGTGCTGGTACTGATGCGTGAGCGCACCAGGCTCGACGCCGCGCTGATCGAACAGCTGCCGAACTTGCGACTGATCGTGAGTCCCGGCAAAACCAACGCCGCGATCGATTACGAGGCGGCGAAGCGAGCCGGTGTCGACATCGTGGGCACCGAGACAATACCGCACGCCACACCCGAGCTGACGTGGGCCCTGATCCTGGCGTTCGCGCGCAACCTCGTGCCGCAGGTCAATGAGGTTCGCGCAGGCGGCTGGCAGGTGGGCTTGGGGATGGAATTGTCCGGAAAAACTTTGGGTATTCTCGGCCTGGGCAAGGTCGGTGCGCGGGTGGCTCGATACGGCCAGGCGTTCGGCATGCGAGTCCTTGCGTGGAGTGAAAATCTCACGCGCGAAACTGCTGCCGGTTACGACGTCGAGTGGGTGGAAAGGGACGAGCTCTTTCGACGTGCCGACGTGTTGAGCATCCACATGGTGCTGAGCGCCCGCAGCCGCGGTCTGGTCGCAGACCGAGAATTGCGCCTCATGAAGCCGAGCGCGTTTATCGTTAACACCTCCCGTGGACCGATCGTTTCCGAACGGGCGCTCATCGCCGCGCTACAGGAGCACAGGATCGCAGGCGCGGCCTTGGATGTTTTCGACCAAGAGCCCTTGCCGCCGGAGCATCCGTTTCGCCGCTTGGATAATGTGCTCGCCACGCCGCATATCGGCTATGTCGGCCAAGCCAACTACCGCCATATCTATGGTCAGTGCGTCGAGAGCCTTCGTGCCTGGCTGTGCCGCCGGGCTGGTTGACCGGATTCATTGGGCTAGGTTATTGTCCTTTAGCTATGAGGGGGCAGTATGAATCAGCCGCGCCGTAAGGTTCTGATCACGGCTAAATCGCTCGCCGGCTCGCCGGCGGCGCTGGAGATTTTGCGTTCGGCAGGATGCGAGGTCGATCTGAAGATCACCCCCGCGATGCTGGCTGAGCAGGCGTTGATCGAGCACTGTCGGGATGTCGATGCCTTGGTCTTCACGATGGAGCCCGTGACCCGCCGTCTGATCGAGGCCGCGAAGAATCTCAAGGTGATTGCGCGCCCGGCGGTGGGCTATGACACGGTGGATGCCGCGGCGGCCACGGAAAGAAAAATCGCAATCACGATTGCCGCGGGCACCAACGACCAGAGTGTTGCCGACTTCACATTGGGGCTATTGCTGACCGCCACGCGTGGCATCTTGGATGCTGCCCAGGCTTGCCAGCAGCGCAAGTGGGAGCGCGTGACCGGTACCGAAACCTGGAGCAAGACGCTGGCGATCGTGGGGCTCGGAAGAATTGGCAAAGGCGTCGCACGACGCGCCCGCGGCTTCGACATGCGAGTGCTCGCGGTGGGCCGCAACCCCGATAGGGAGTTCGCCGCCGCTCATGGTGTGGAGATCGTTTCTCTCGAGACCGCGCTCCGCACTGCCGACTTCGTCTCTTTGCATGCCCCGCTCACACCGGATACCCGCCATCTCATCAACGAGCGTACGCTTGGCTGGATGAAACGCGGCGCTTACTTGATCAACACATCGCGCGGCGGCCTGGTCGACGAGCCGGCGCTCGTCGCGGCCGTTCGCAGCGGCCAGTTGGCCGGTGCGGCGGTGGATGTGCTGCAAGAGCAGGGCGCCAACAGTAAGAGCCCTTTGATCGGCGTCCCTGGCATCATCGTGACGCCGCACATGGCGACCTTCACGCGGGAAGCGATCGAGCGTGTGGCCATTTCGACCGCACGGAGCATCGTCGCCGTGCTGAATGGCGAACGGCCGTCTACAGTGGTCAATCGCGACATCTATGCTTAGCGAGTAGTCATGGCAGTCACTTACGATCTGGTGAAGGCCGTCACCGCGCAGCTTTACGACGCTTCGCTCAGGAAGATTCCAGAAGATACCAAGCAGGCGTTGGCGCGAGCGGGCCTGACCGAGCGCAGCGATACGGCTCGCAAGACGATTCGAGTGATGTTGGAAAGCGCTGCGGCCGCCGAGCGCCAGCATCACTTTGTCTGCTCGGACGCGGGTGTGCCGGTGTACTTCGTGCAAGTCGGCACGCGCGTGCAGTTCGAGGGCGATTTCAAGCGCGCCATCGTCGATGGCTTCGCTGACCTGGTGCGTACCATTCAGCCGCCGCTGCTTCAGCATGTCACGAATCCGCTGACGCTCGAGCGCGGCTATCACGGCAAGGACATGCCGATCGTCACATTCGATCTGCTCGACGGTGCCGACTATGTCGATATCACTTGCTCGCCCAAGGCGCTCGGCTCGGGGCGTTGGGCGGCGCTCGAAATTTTCAGCTTCCCCACGCTGGATGTCATTGAAAAGTACATCCTGGATGTGGTGTTGCGCGCCGGCTCCCAGCACTGTCCGCCGGTCGTCGTTGGCGTCGGCATCGGCGGCACGTTCGACTACGCGGCGAAGATCGCCAAGGAGGCGGTGCTCAGGCCCTTCGGCCAGCGGCATCCGGAGCCGATCGTTGCAGGGATGGAAGAGCGCCTGTTGCGTGCGGTGAATGCGACCGGCTTCGGTCCGATGGGCACCGGCGGCGATACGACCGCGATGGCGGTGCATATCAACTACGCTTCGGGTCATGGGTTCACGCCGGTCGCGGTGTGCTTCAATTGCTGGATCAATCGACGTGCGCGAGCGCGGATCTTCAACTCCGGCGAAGTGGTGTATTCGGAATAGGCTGTTGCCATGAGTACCACTCACCACCTGCGGACGCCCTTGAGCGAACCAGATGTTCGTTCGCTGGCGGTCGGCGATTTCGTCTATCTGAAGGGCGAGATCACCCTTTGCGCCGGCTTGCCGACGCATGAGCGGCTCATCTCTCATCTGGATTCTGGCGCGGCGCTGCCGATCGACCTCAACGGCGCTGTGCTGCTTCACTTCGGCGGATACAACAGTGAGAGCGACGGCACCTTCGATGTGCGCTACATGAATCCGACCACGAGCACGCGCTTCAATCCCTACATGCCCCGGTTGATACGCTCCTTGGGATTGCGTGTGGTGGGCGGCAAGGGCGGGTTGGACGCGGCTTCTGCGCAGGCGATGAAGGAGCAGGGCTGCGTCTATTTGTCGTTTCCCGGTGGCGCCTGCACGCTGTACACCAATGCCATTCGAGAAGTCGTGACCGTGGCCTGGCAGGACTTCATCTTTCACTACCGGCTGGTGAAGTTGCGAGTGGAGGATCTCGGCCCCGGCACGGTTGCGATCGATGCGCACGGCAACAGTGTCTATGACAGTTTGCAGTCTCAGGCCGAGAGCCGCATGCCGCAGATCCTCGCGGACCTTGCGGCGAGTCGCAACGAACGAGCCCGCTGAGAGCGTCACGACGCGTTTTGGGGAAGGCATGAAGATCACTGCGCTTGAAACGATCCACGTCGATGGCGGCTGGGCCGTCTTCTCCTATCTGAAGCTGTCGACGGACAGCGGTCTGGTCGGGTGGGCGGAATTCAGCGGGCATGACACGATTCCGGCCGTCATTCAGTCGATGGCCGCGCGCGTCCTGGGACGAGATCCCACGCATCTCAACGAGATCGATGCGCTGCTTTATACATTGCAGCGTCCTGCCCCGGGGGGGCTGGTGGCCCGCGCTGCCGGCGCGATTCTCAATGCCTGTCTGGATGTGGCCGCGAAGAGCCTTGGAGTGCCGGTGCATCGGCTGTTGGGCGGTGCCGTTCGCGAACGCGTGCCTGTTTACTGGTCGCATTGCGGACTGTTTCGTCTCTCTTACGCCAATCTCTTCGAGCAAGTGATTGGCAAGCCCGCGGTGCGCACTCTGGATGATCTGCGTCGCTGCGGCGAGGAGGTGGCGGCTGCTGGCTATCGTGCGTTGAAGACCAACCTGTTGCGATTCGATGGTCCGAAACCGACGACCTACAGTCCCGGCATCGGGCGCGGCAGTTTGCGAGGCCATCCCGAGTTGAATGTCGACGATCGAATCATCGCCGCGCTGGTCGATCAGCTCAGCGCGCTGCGAGCGGGTGCCGGCAACGATGTGGCTTTGCTCGTCGATCTGAATTTCAATTACAAGCCGGAAGGGTTCCGCCGTCTCGCACGCGCCGTCGAACGCTTCAATCTGATGTGGCTCGAGATGGACATGCCCGATCCGCAAGCGCTGGCTGGCATCCGCAACTCCACTCACACGCCCATCGGCTCTCTGGAAATGCAGTTGGGTCGAAAGAACATCCGACCGTTCCTCGACGCCGGTGCGGTGGACGTAGCCATCGTCGATCCGCAATGGAATGGCGTGCTCGAATCGACCAAGATGGCGCATCTTGCCGACACCTATGACGTCAACGTCGCCGCGCATTGCTCCGCTGGGCCGCTGGGTGCGTTGATGAGTGCACACTTCTGCGCGGCGATTCCCAATTTTCGCATCATGGAGTACGAAGCGGACATGGTGCCTTGGGGGACGGACTTGTTGACCGCGCCCAACCGAGTCGAGAACGGCGAGTTTGTGTTGAGCGATGCTCCCGGTTGGGGCGCGGATATCGATGAAGAAGTGGCACGCGCGCATCCCGGCAGCAAAGGACCGTCCGGCAAGCGGGCGGATGCTTGAGATGAAGATTCGATCCGTCGAGACGCTTCGGCTCATCCGCGCTCATACTCTGCCGGCGCCGCTTCCCAATGCGCCGGGTGCTGGTGCACGCGTCGTTGGCGTGCCGTTTCCTATTCACAAGTACCCAGAGTTCGGGCGGACTCCGGCCACGACGCCGGGCGAAGTCAGCGGCGAAATGTGGGTGCGGGTGACGGCGGAGAATGGGGAGTGGGGCCTCGGGCATACGCATTGGGGCGACTACGCCGCGCCGCTGGTCGATAAGTTCTTCGGGCCGCTGCTGGTCGGGCGCGACTGCTTCGCGATCGAGCTGCTCAACGATCTGATGTGGCGCTCGGCGCAACGTTTCGGCGCGACCGGCGTGGCATCGCTCGCGCGTAGCGCAATCGATCTGGCACTGTGGGACCTCAAAGGAAAAGTATTGGCGCAACCGGTTTATCGTTTGCTGGGCGGCCCCTGTCGGAGCACGCTCGATTGCTACGTGACGGCCGGCAATCTCGAATGGGCACGCGAGCTGGGTTTCAAAGCCTTCAAGATGCGCAACTCCGCCCACTATGACGATGGCATCGAGGGCATCAATCGACTCGAGGAACAAGTGGCGAAGGCGCGTGAGCTGGTCGGTCCCGATGCCGATCTGATGCTCAACCCGGTCATGTCCTTCAATGTCGAATATGCCATTCGAGTCATGGAGCGCTTGCGCCCCTACCGATTGCGCTGGGTGGAAGAGCCGCTCATGCCCTACGACACGGAAGGGTTGGTGAGATTGAAACAGGCGGTGCCCACGCTGCCGATCGCAACTGGCGAGGATCATCACGGCCGGCACGCGTTTCGCGAGCTGGTGGAACGGCGCTGCGCGGACGTGCTTCAGCCCGATATTCGCTGGGCCGGCGGCCTGTCGGAAGTCATGAAGATCTACACGATCGCGGAGGCTGCCGGCATTGCCACCATTCCTCATGGCGGGGGCGGCATGCCCGCCGGCCAGCACTTCGCTGCGGCGACGGCGGAATCCACGCTCGTCGAGTACGTCCTGCGCTCGCCGCCCGGCGTGTCGTTGCAGGATGCGAATCGCATCCCGGGAATGCCTGTGCCGCGCGATGGCAAGTTGGTGGTGTCCGATGCGCCGGGCTTTGGAATGGAGTTTCTGCCCGAAGATTTTGCGCCCTGGTCCGTCTGAGCGCACGTTCGTAACGCCCTCGATCGCGAAGCGTGGATTTTCATCCACGCCTCGCTTTCGGCATCGCCTCAGAATTTCACTCGCATGCCCAGTTGATAGCTACGTCCGAGCGTGTCGTAGTACTGCCCGTTCGTGGCGACGTTCAAAGAAACGCTCGGCACCGGCGGCGGATCTTTGTCGAAGGCATTGCGAACCGAGGCAAACAATTGCACCGAGCCATTGAAGTCATAGTCGGTGAACAGGTTCAAGTAGGTGACCGCCGGCACATGATTCAGATTGCTGGTGGTCGTGGGTGAGGTATTGAAGGTGTTGTCGATCCTGCCCGAGGACACATAGGCGAGCTGCGCTGTGGTGCTGAATCCTCCCAGGGCATAACCCAGCGATGCGTTGATGCGCGCACGCGGGGTCGCGTAAGTGTTGATCGCGCTGTTCTCTCCCGAGCGGTCGATGGCCGCCGCGCCGGTACCGGTGTCGACCAGGACATCGGTCGTGTAGGTGCCGGTCAGGCTGGTCTGGACGTTTCCTGGCAGGAACGGCAGCGGGAAGCGGTACGAGAGCGCGACATCCACGCCTTTCACGCGGACGCTCGCCAGATTCTGTACGCCGAGATTCAGTGCTGTCGGTGGACCGGCGGGGCTGAACGTGAAAGCCGAACAGTAGAGCGTGTCACCCGCGTTACAAAGGCTGGCGGCGGCGGTGGAACTGAGCGATGTGATCGCGTCCTGCACGTCGATGTCGTAGTAGTCGATCGACGCGCTGAATCCTGGAAGAGACACAGGCTCGAAGACCACCCCGAGCGTGGAAGTGTCGGACCGCTCGGGATCGAGGTTCTCATTGCCGGCGGTAATGTTGACCGGGATGTTGCTGGTGTAAGTCGTGCCAGTGCCGGGATTGCGCACGCTCACGCTGTTGTTCGTAATCGAGCCCGGGCTGTTGAGCTCGAACAGCGCGGGGGCACGGATGTCGCGCGATCGGGTGCCCCGAAAACGCAATCCCGAGATCGGCTGGTAAGTCAGGCCCGCTTTCCACGTGGTCTGCGTGTCGACGGTGCTGTAGTCGGCAACGCGCACGGCCGCGTTGAGATCGAGTGACTTCGCGAATGGAGCATCGTCCAGCAGCGGTGTCACGGTTTCGAGATATACCTCCTTCACGTCGAACGAACCCTCGAACGGTGCGGCGTTGGCGATGAGGAAACCGCCGACCGCGCTGATCGCATCCGCCGTGACGCGCTCTTTCTCATGCCGATATTCGAGGCCGGCCGCCACGGCAATCGGTCCTGCCCAGCTCGAGAAGGGTTGACCGTGCAAGTTGAATGCGGCCGTCGTCTGGTCATAACGCGCCTCGGAGCGGGCGGTCCCCATGACGTAGGCCTTTGCTTCGGCGGAGGGGGAGCCTTCGCCGAAGAGATTGATCGGCATGCAGCCTGCGGCAGCCGTGGGATTGTACGTGGTGCTGCCAGGCACCAGCGCGCGACAGACGATCTGACCATTGTTCAGAACCGCGTCGGTCGCATAGTCGAGTCTCTGGCGAATGGCATTGCCGGAAGTTTCATTCGTGTACCGGTTGCTGCCCCAGCCCACGTGTCCATCCCAACTCCAGATCGAGCCGAAGCTGCCTTCCGCTCCGAGTGCGAAATGCGGCGTATCGTTGTGGACTATCGCCGGCCCGTTGACACCATTCGTGTTCAGGTCATAGCTGATGCGGTTGAACGTGAAGCTGCCGTTGGGCGCCATGGCCGCGGCGATCTGTGGATACAGCTGATTCAGAAAAGCGTTGTCCGCGCGGATCGTGCCGCCCGTGATGCGTGCGGGGAGGGGATTGAGCTCGGTTCGCAGCATGGAGTAGGAGCCGACTGCGTAGATGTTCAACGTGTCGCTCACGTCATATTGAACACGGATGTAGGGATCGAACCGCTCGATGCCCGGCGACAGGGACAGACCTTTGGCCTGCGAGGCGCCTTGGCCGCCGATCATGGACGTGCCGCTGACGATCGAACCTGTTTGAAAGGGCGTGACCGTGCCGTTCGACTGGAATTCATAGTTTCGGAACGGAAAGCTCGCCGGACCGGTGATGAGCGCTCCGGGCGAGCTGTAGATGTGCACATCCGGAACGATCAGATTGACCGGCAGTCCGTTGCTGGCGGATGCGGAGTTCGTGACGATCTGATACTCCTTGCGTCCCCAATCGCGGCTGTAGATATCGCCGACTGGGTCCGAGCGGGTGTGATCGAACGCTGCGACGACATGTAGGCGATCGTCGAAGAAGCTCTGACCCGCAATAGCGCCGACGCGGTAGTTGTCGCCATCGCCGCGCTCGGTCATGCCGCCTTGTGCGGTGACCTGCACGCCGTCGAACCGCTTGCGCAGCAGGACGTTCACGACGCCGCCCACCGCATCCGATCCCCATTGAGCGGAAGCGCCTCCCGTGACCACATCGACGCGCTCGACCATGAGCGAAGGAATCTGATTCAAGTCCGGTGCGACGGGGGTGCCGGTATTGCTCGCGGGCGCTTGCGGCACGACGCGCATGCCGTCCACCAGCACCAGAGTGCGGTTGGGGCCCAGGCTGCGCAGGTCCGCCTGGTTTGCTCCGGGGAGTTGGGTCTTGACCCCGTTTGCTGCCGGCGAGGCGGAGGGCTTGAAGGCGGGAATCGTCATCAGCACGTCGGCAATGTTGGTCGCCTGAGTGCGCTCGAGATCCTCCGCGTTGACGACGGTGGTCGGCGTCGGTGCGCTGAAGCCAGCCACATTGGCGCGTGTTGCGGTGACAATGACTTCCGTAACGCCATCATCCGCGGCAGCATCGACCTGCTGCGCGGATGTGGCGCCACTGAACGCTGCGGCGGCGAGCCCGGATACGCCGAGCAATCGCTGAAAAGTCGACCGTTCTAGCCGATCACCCCTGGAGCAGATTCGCATGCTTCATCCCCTAGTCTGGCTGGTGTAGTGCTTGGCTTTCGACGCCATTTCGACAATCTATAGCACTGCTAAAGTTGAAAGGCTAGTTTTATAGCATTATAGTCGGACGCCGCAGCCAAGGGGATTGAACCGACATGACCAGTATTCACCGCCAGATCATCGACCACCCGAATGCATGGACGCCCGCGACCGCGAACAAGTCCACGTTTTCTCACCCGCTTTCGCCGGAGCAGCTCGCCGCGCTGGATCGATTGCTGGCGGCCACGCGGGACACGGCGCCCCTTCGTGTTACGAGGGCTCAGTTCGAGGATCCGGCGATCAACGCGCTGATGGACGAAGTGCGCGAGATCATCATGCACGGCTGCGGGGTGGTCATCCTGACGGGCCTCACGCGCGATCGATATAGTGACGAGGATTTCGAGCGCATCTATTGGGGACTCGGCACGTATCTGGGGCGCGGGCTTCCCCAGAGCCGCAAGGGCGACTTGCTCGGCTACGTGCAAGAAGAGGAGGAGAATCCCACCGACCGTGGTTATCGCAGCTCGGCGGCTCTCGGCATGCACACGGACGCCTTCGAGCTCATCGGCCTCATGTGCGTCCAGCGCGCGGAGTCCGGTGGCGAGAGCAGCCTCGCCAGCGCGCTGACGATTCACAATGAAATCCTGCGTACGCGGCCGGAGTTGCTGGAGCCCTTATATGAAGGGTTCTACTTCACGTTGCAGGAGCTGCAATTCACCGAACGCCCCACGACGCCGGACAAAGTACCGGTGTTCTGCAATGTCGACGGCGTCGTCAGCTGTAACTATGCGGCCTCGTACATGCGGCGCGCCGCGGAGCTGCGCAAGATTCCTTTTCCCGCCGAGCTGGATGAGGCGCTGAAGTATTTCGACGCCGTCGCGACCAGCCCGGAGGTGCGGGCCGAATTCCTGCTCGAGCCGGGCGACATTTTTCTCTGGAACAACTACACCCATTTGCATTCCCGCCGCGCGTTCAAGAACTCCGCGGAGCGCAAGCGGCTGCTGCTGCGACTCTGGCTCGATGTGGCGAATGGTCGGCCGGTGACGCCGGGTTTGACGCTGCGAGGCCGCTCGTTCGAGTGGATCTACAATCAGCCGGCGGCCGCGGCGGGCTGAGCGAACAGGAGCGAATCGATGCGAATCGTGGTCTGGGTTCCTGTGCCGATGTACAAGAAAGCGATTCTCGACCGGATCGGCGGGGCCTCGGGCGTCGAGCTGATCGTGATCGACGATCCGAGGGAGCTCGGGCCGGTGCTCGATGGCGCCGAAGGCATGATCTCCGGAGGAGCGTCCAAATACACAGCGGAAGTCGCGGCGACGATCCAGGAGCGAGGCACGTCGCTGCGATGGTTCCAGACCGTGGCGGCCGGCAACGATGGGCTGGCGACCCACGGGATTCGCGCCGGCGTCACCGTTACCGGCAGCGGAGGGCACAACGCGCCCGTGGTTGCCGAGCACGCCGTGGCTCTACTGCTCTCCATCGCGCACGCGGTCCCGGACTTCGTTGCTTATAAAGGGCGGCACACCTGGGGCGGAGATTTCCGGCAGCGATACAAGTCTTTGTACGGCCAGACGGCGACCGTGCTGGGCTTCGGTCACATCGGCGTCGAGATTGCAAAGCGCTTGAAGGGATTTCAGATTCGCGTGTTGAGCGTGACGCGGTCGGGCTCGTCGCATGAATTGGCGGACGAGTCCTTCAGCACGAAGCAGTTGCACGCGGCGCTGGCCAAATCGGATGCGGTGATGCTGGCCTTGCCGTTGACGGACGAGTCGCGTCACATCGTGAACGAGTCGGCGCTGGCGGCGATGCGTCGCTCGGCCTACCTCGTCAACGTGGGCCGGGGCGGGCTCATCGATCAAAGAGCACTCGCGGCTTCCTTGAGCTCGGGCGGCATCGCCGGGGCCGCAGTCGATGTCACCGATCCGGAACCTCTGCCGGCGGACGATCCGCTCTGGGACGCGCCGAACCTGATCATCTCGCCCCACTGTGGTGGCGGCGGTAGCACGTTGTCACCGCAACGCCTGGCCGATACTGTAGAGCGCAATCTTCAGCGCTTCGTGGCGGGCAAGGCTCTGGAGAATGTCCTCACCTTTCCGACGAGCTCCGGAGCAAGCCGAGAATGACTGGCGAAATTGCGCTGCCGAACCGCGGCGCTGCGTGGCCGCGAGTGGTCAAGTGGGCGTCCGGGCTGCAGCGCCTTCCCTGGTTGGCCATTCTCATGATCGCGCCGGTCCTGATTTTCGGTGTATTCGGCCCCTGGATCTGGCCGCACGATCCAGCACTCATCGATCTGGCGAACACCAAGCAGCCGCCTGCGTGGCTCGATGGCGGCGATTGGAGCCACCTTCTCGGGACCGATAGTTTCGGGCGAGATCTGTTCAGCACGCTCATCGACGGCGCGCGGGTCACTCTCATCGTTGCGGTCGTGGGCACGCTCGGGTCCGCGCTGATCGGGGTGACGATTGGATTGGTCGCCGGATTCTATGGCGGCAGGGTCGACGCGCTGCTGATGCAGCTGGCGGACGTCAAGATGTCGATTCCGGCGACGCTGCTCATCATCCTGCTCGGCGGTGCGATCGGAGCCGGCCTCGCCACCATCGTCATCAGCATCGTCGTGTTGTTCTGGGCGAGCTTCGCCCGGGTGATCCGCGGACAAACACTCACTCTTCGCGAACGCGGCTATGTGTCGCTGGCACGTGTGGCCAACTGCAGCGACTACTGGATCATCACCCGGCACATCCTTCCCAATCTGCTCGGCACCTGTATCGTGCTGATCACCATTCAACTCGGGCGTGCCATCGTTACCGAGGCGGGCATCAGCTTTCTCGGGCTCGGTGTGCAACCTCCAGACAGCGCATGGGGATTGATGGTGTCGCAAGGGCGCACGTTCCTGGCCACGGCCTGGTGGATTCCCGCATTCCCCGGACTTGCGATCACGTTGACCTGTCTCGGCTCCAACCTGCTCGGCGACTGGCTGCGCGATGCGCTGGATGCCAGGGCCAGCTTGCTCTGAGCGTCAGGAGGCGCGATGCTGTTTTATTTCTTTCGACGGCTCGGGCGAGCCCTGGTCACGATCGTCGGTATCTCCGTGATCGTATTCGTCGTCGCACGGTTGTCCGGCGACCCGACGTTACAGCTCGCACCGGAAGACGCCACGCCCGAGGAGCTTGCGCAGATCCGTAGCGAGCTCGGGCTCGATAAACCCATCTGGATGCAGTACGTCGTGTTCGTCGAGCATGTCGCGCAGGGCGACTTCGGCACGTCGATTCGTTATCAACAGCCGGCACTGTCGCTGGTGCTGAGTGTGTTGCCCGCGACGCTGCAGCTGGGGTTGTCAGCCTTTGTGCTCTCGACGATCGTCGGCGTGTTGCTAGGCGTGGTCACCGCGCTGAAGCGGGACACCTGGATAGACAGTGGCCTGCGCGGCGTAGTCGTCGTAGGTCAAGCGGCGCCGAGCTTCTGGCTCGGCATGATGCTCATTCTGTTGTTCTCCGTGGAATTGCAGTGGCTACCCTCGAGCGGCCGGATGAGCCTGGCGCACATGGTGCTGCCGACGATGGCGCTCGCTTTGAGCTCCGTCGCCGTCGTCCTGCGACTCACGCGCTCGGCGATGCTCGAGACGATGAGCGCCGACTACATTCGTTTTCTCCGCAGCAAAGGCATGTCCAAGTCGCTCATCGTCTGGAAGCATGCGCTGCGCAACGCGTCCATTCCCGTCATCGCGGTGTTGGGGCTGCAACTGTCCTATCTCATCGGTGGCGCGGTCATCGTCGAGACCGTGTTCAACTGGCCGGGCGTCGGCCGCTTGATGGTCGAAGCCTTGAACGCACGCGACTTCGCGGTCATTCAGGCGGGGGCGTTGCTGGTGTCCTTCTTCACCGTCGGCGCGAACCTGCTCGTCGATCTGCTGTTCGGTCTGGTCGATCCTCGAATCCGCTATGAGTAAAGCCGATGCAATGGCCGCGAAGGTACTACCGCTGATGCCCGAGCCCACGCCGAGCGAGCCGCTGGTCGAGGTTCGAGATCTGCGCATTCAGCTGCGCAGCCGGGATGGCGCGCGCCTGTTGAATGTCGTCAATGGCGTGAGCTTTCCGCTGCATCGGGGCAGAACCCTCGGCATCGTCGGTGAGTCGGGCTGCGGCAAGTCGACGACTGCGCTCGCACTGATGGGGCTCTTGCCCGGCTCGGCGCGTGTCGCCGGCGGCCAGGTTCAGTTTGCCGGCGAGAATCTGCTGGCGAAGTCCGAAAAGGAAATGCGTGAGCTGCGCGGCGCAAAGATCTCGATGATCTTTCAGGACCCGATGGTTGCGCTCGATCCGTTGTTCACGATCGGCGATCAGCTCGCCGAACCGCTCGAGCGGCATCTGAAACTGTCTGGCGCGGCTTTGCGAGAGCGCCAGGTCAGTCTGCTCCAGGCGGTCAGTATTCCTTCTCCGGAAACACGCCTCGGTCAGTACCCGCATCAGATGAGTGGCGGCATGTTGCAGCGAGTGGTGGGCGCCATCGCCATCGCGTGCAACCCGGCGCTGTTGATCGCCGATGAGCCTACGACGGCGCTCGATCCGACCGCGCAAGCTCAGTTCCTCGATCTGCTGGCGCGACTGCGCGATACCTATCAGCTCGCGTTGATCGTCGTCACGCACGACTTCGGTGTGACTGCGAGGTTATGCGATGACGTGCTCGTGATGTACGCGGGCTCGGTGGTGGAACGCGGCCCGGTGCGTGAGATCTTCGATCATCCGCGCCACCCCTATACACAAGCATTGCTGGCTGCGATTCCGCAGGCGCAGGAAGACCGCCAGGGTCGGCTGCGAACCATCGAGGGACAGCCGCCCGATCTCGCACGTCTGCCACAAGGTTGCGCCTTCGCGCCGCGATGTCCGAATGTTCGGCCGAAATGTCACGAGTTGCCGCCGCCACTGCGCGAGATGGGTGATGGTCACGTTGCTAGCTGCTGGCGCGCGGGGGAAGTATGACGGCTCCATTGCTCGATGTGGTACGGCTCAAGAAACATTATCCGCTGCCTGGCGGCATGTTTCGCCGCGGCCCTGGGTCTGTCGTGCATGCCGTGGAAGATGTGAGCTTCCAGGTTCCCAGCGGCGGCACCCTCGGATTGATCGGTGAGTCGGGCTGCGGAAAGTCGACGACTGCAAAGTTGTTATTGCGGCTCGAAGACGTAAGCGACGGTGCGATTCGTTTCGACGGGACGGAGGTGCAGCGCGCGACCGGTCCCCAGCTGCGCGCGTATCGGCGCAACGTCCAGGCGGTTTTCCAAGACCCGTATAGTTCCTTGAGTCCTCGTCGGCGAATCGGCGATGCGATTGCGGAACCGCTGATTGCCGCTGGCGAACTGACGAAGGAGCAGATCTCCGAGCGCGTGGCGGAGTTGCTGCGGGTCGTCGGGCTGCGCGAGGACGCGGCGAATTTGTATCCGCACGAGTTCAGCGGAGGTCAGCGGCAGCGTATCGCTATTGCGCGCGGGATTGCCCTGCGGCCGAGGCTGGTGATCCTGGACGAGCCGGTGTCGGCGCTCGATGTTTCCATTCGCGCGCAGATCCTCAACCTGCTACAGGATCTGCAGGAGCGCTATGGATTGAGCTATCTGCTCATCTCACACGATCTGGATATCGTCTCGCACATGTGCACGGATGTGGTCGTGATGTATCTCGGTAGGGTGGTGGAGGCGGGCTCCATGAAGGCGGTGCGCCGCTCGCCGCAGCATCCCTACACGAAGGCGCTGTTCTCGTCAGTACTACCGGCGCATCCCGATCGTCGGCCGGAGCGCATCAAGCTGCTGGGCCCGTTGCCGTCTCCGATCAATCCGCCGTCGGGTTGTGTCTTTCGTACGCGCTGTCCGCACGCGCAAGCCATCTGTGCGGAACAGGTGCCGGCGTCAGTCGACACCGGTGTGAGCCGCGCGGCCTGTCACTTTGCAACGCCAGCCGCGGTCAGCTAGGAGCTGAAGCGCAGGTTCTTCAGCAGCATCGAAGGAATGTCGCGGGCTGTCGCCGCAAAGCTCAGCCCCGCACGCATCGAATACACGACGACGTTGTTCCAGATCGGAATGATGGGCAGGTCGTGATGCAACTTGCGGGCGCATTCGCGCAGCGCCGAGGCTTGGACCGTAGCGTCCGTCGATTGCATTGCGCGAGTCACGAGCGAATCGAACTCGGCGTCGTGGTACCAGGAATAGGCCGAGCTGCTGTGGTAGCCCTGGCGCATGGCTTCGATCGGATCGGCGTAGCTTGCGAGCAAGGCTGGCGCGATGGTCACGGCGCGGCCGTTCGGATCTTTCGCCAGGGAACGATTCATCGACAGGCCCTGTGTGGTATCGATGCCTGCAACCTCGCAGTTGATGTTGATGGCTTTCAGATACAGCACCACCGCTTCGGTGGTCTCGCGGATGCCGTAGTACGAGTTGGCCCAATAGGTGAGGGGCATGCTGAATCCGTTCGCGTGCCCCGCTTCCTTGAGCAGCGCGCGAGCCAGCCCGGGGTCGTAGGGATAAGGCATCAGCACCGGATCGTAACCAAGCTCGCCGGGCGCAAAGCCCGCATAGTGTTTGGGCATGTCGCCAAACAAGCCGCGGATGATCGCCGGGGCATCGATGGCATGCGCGATGGCGAGTCGCACGCGACGGTCGGCCCACGGTGTGTTCCGATTCGCGAGCTGGAAACGCACGCTGAACGTGGGATGCACGTCGGCCTGGACGCTGGGATAGCCGGCTTCTCGTAACATCGGCACCATGGCGAAGGGCGTCGCCATGATCACGTCCGCTTCGCCCGAGCGCAGCATCGCCACGCGAGTCATATCTTCCTGGACGAAGACCAGGCGCGCACCGGGAATCTCCGGCTTGCCGCCCCAGTAGTCCTCGAAGGCGTCGAGGTCCGCATATTCGAAGTGACGGTAACGTGCGAGTCGATACGGGCCCGTGCCGACCGGGTCGGCGACGAAGCGTCGTTCACCAACGTCGTCGTGATGCCGCTTGGAAAAGATCTGCAGCACGGCGCTACGAACGAAGGACAGTCCCGACCCTTTGAAATGAAAATCGACCGTGTGCTCGTCGATGACTCTCACTTCTTGCAGATGACGGGTACGGCTGCGATACAACGGCGCATGTTTGCTCAGGCGCTGATGGCTGAACTCGACGTCGGCGCTCGTGAACGGCGCGCCGTTGTGAAAGCGGACGCCGCGTCGAAGGTTGAAGCGGATGACTTGCGCATCGGGCGACGCGGTCCACTCCGCAAGCGCCGGCACCGTGTCGCCCGTCGGCGTGCGTGCGACCAGCCCTTCGATGATGTTGTCGAGCAAAGGCCGAACCGCGTTTACGCCACCGCCGGCCAGGCTGTAGTCCAGTGTGGGCGGCATCTGGTTGATGGCGACCACCACACGGTCGTTGGCGCGCGCATTGGCTCGCAACGGATTCCAATTCAGCGCGGCCCCGGCAACGAGTCCAGCGGCCCCGCGCAGAATGTCGCGTCTGGTCGGCGCGCTCTCGGATTTTGAGTACATGCTCAAGCGGCGATGAGAGGCGTGCCCTTGATAGCGATACGGTGCATGACGCGTCGCTGGCCGTGATAGTCATTCGCCGCGTAATGCCACACCTGGATGTTGTCCCAGAACGCGATGGAGCCCGGTTCCCAGCGGAATCTGCATTGAAACTCGGGCCGCTGGCCGTGGATGAACAAGTAGCTCAACAAGGCTTCGCTGTCGCGCTCGCTCCAGCCTTCGAAATGCGTGGTGTAGGCGCGATTGACGAAGAGCGATTTGCGACCGGTGAGCGGATTGCGAACGACCACGGGATGGACCGCCGTGCGAGGGATATGAGGCTTACCGGTTTTCGAAGCCAGTAACTTTCCGATCATGGAGTTATCGTGCACGGCGCGCAGCCCGTCCAGCATCTTCTTCAACCCTTCCGACAGTGCCTCGTACGCGGCACCCATGCTGGAAAAGAGCGTGTCGCCACCGAACGCCGGCAATTCGCGAGCGACCAGCACCGTACCCCACGGCGGCACGTCGTGGAAAGTCTGGTCCGCGTGCCAGCCGCCGCCGATGTTGTCCAATTGCTCTTCGGCTTTGGCCACGAGCGACATGTGAGGAAAATCAGGGACGGTATCGACCATCTTCACGTCGGTAGGCTCGCCGAACAGGCGGGCGAAGCGGTCGTGTTGCGCCGGAGTGATGGACTGTTTGCGAAAGAACACCACGCCGTGGCGGGCGAGCGCGTCGCGAATCCCGTTTTTCTGCTCGACGCAGAGCGGCTTGCTCAGATCGACGTTGTCGATCTCGGCGCCGGCGTGGCCAGACATTGGACGGACCAGGAGGGTATCGCTCATTGCAAATCGACCTCGAGACGCGGGCTGTGATGATGCTATGGCCTATAATCTACCTTTATAGCCTTTTAAGCAACCAAGCCACCCGACCGTTCGCCGTGGATTTATTTGAGCTTGACGTCCACCTTGATGACGTCGCCGCGGTAGATGCCGCTCGCGATGAGCACGAGCCGCTTGTTCTGATCCACCACGGATCGATGGACATGCGCGATCGGCGCATTGATGGCGACTTCAAGGGCTTCGGCCGTTTCCATGTCGGCGCCGCCGACTGTCAGCGTCTGTCGCGCATCGGTCACCTCGACCCCGGGCAGATTCGCCGCCATTCGCATGGCGGTCTGAGTCGTGAACGCCGCCTTGGGGAGTTTCTTCGCGAGCGCGGCGTCGATGTAGACATCCGCGATCAGGAAGGGCTGGTTGTTGCGCCAATGCTGGCGCCGCAGGTGCCGGTAGGACGGGCAGAGCTCGCCGATGGGATGAGGCACGTGGGGCGGCGCCTCGACGATACGATCGCCAATCACCTTGATGGTGGCGTCGGCGCGTGAGATCAGCAGACCGTTCCAGTCGGTCGTGACTTCGCACCAGAAGCCTTCTCGTGGCCGTTCGAGCACAAAGGTGCCCTTGGCCCGATGGCGGGCAATCAATCCTTCTTCTTCCAGCAGGCCGAGCGCCTGACGGACCGTGGCGCGCGCCACGCCGCACTCGACTACCAGCTCATCGATGGTGGGAATCTGCGACCCGGAGGCCCAGACGCCGGATTCGATGCGCCGCCGGAACAGCGTGGCCAGCTGGATATACCGGGCGACAGCACTGCGACCGAGTTGAATGGTAGGGCGGTGCGTGTCCATGGCACGAGGTCTCACTGCGGCGTTAAGAACAGGATGCGTCCGGCTTCCCTGGGAACCGAAGACTATAGGTGCATAGTATGGAGTTTGCGCACTTTAGTCGCAATCCATGCCCGGTTCTTAGATCGACACTGCGCCCGCCGGGAACCCCCGGCTCCAGTGCAGAATCTCGCAGCTCGCGCGCAGTCCCTGGACATGGAAGGGATCGCTTTTCACCAGTCCTTCAACCTCAGCGCGGCTCGCGGCCGAGACGATCCAGCATGCGCCGACCGCCGGCTGGTCCGTGTCCGGACGCAGGAGTCCCGCGGCACGCACTCGCTCGCGATTTTCGGCGAGCCAGGCTTTGTGTGCCTCCAGGAACTGGCTGCGCACGGCGGATTTATCGGCGTGGTCGGTCAATCTGACCAGGAACAGGGCGGTTGAGCTCATGATGTTAGGGCTGATCCAGAATGGCGGGGCGCACGTAATCGTCCACTGGCTCGGTGGCACGTACGGACGGTCGGCCCTTGAATGCCTCGTTCCATGCGCTCAGGCCCGGGACCGCCTGGCGCCATTGCAGCTCCGCGAAGCGCAGATCCAGGTAACCCAAGGCCGTGCCGATGGCGATGTGGCCGACGCTGAAGGGCGTCGACGATAGTTGCGCCGATTCCTTCTCGAGGGCGATGAGGCCAGCCTCGAGCTTGCGTGCGAAGGCAGTCATCAACGGTGCGAGTGCCTTGTCCTTCGGGCGCTCCCGTTCATTCCGCCAGAGGATCAGCGCGTGTAGCATTTCGTTGCCGAATGCGCGCCAGCGCAGGCAGCGCCATTTCTCTGTCGTGCCATCGGGGTGCAGCTGAGGGGCTCGCTGCAGGGTATTTAGGTACTCGCAGATCACGTCCGAGTCGATCATCGCCTGGCCTTCATCCGTGATGAGCGTCGGGATCTTGCTCCAGGGATTGAATTGCATGAGCGGCTCGTTGGGCAGCAGCATGTTGGTGACGGAGCGAACTTTTTCGATGCGCTCGGCCAGCCCGAGCTCGTGCGCGCAGATCATTACTTTGCGGACGAACGGCGAGCGGGGCGACCAGTGAAGAATCATGAGTTCACCTGACTGTCAGTGCCCCTCGAAATGCGCCACGCGCTTTTCGAGGAAGGCGCGCATGCCTTCGCGCTGATCGTGGCTGCCGAACAGCAATTGGAAATTGTGACGCTCGAAGGCGAGGGCGGCATCCAGCCCCGCGTTCTCGCCGAGCTTCACCGATGCCTTGATCGCTTTGACCGCCAGTGGTGGAAGCGCGGCGATGGTGGTGGCCAGCGCCATTGCCCGCTGTAACGCTTCACCTTGTGGCGCGACTTCCGAGATGAGTCCCGCAGCGAGAGCGTCCTCCGCGGTCAAGGATTCGCCGCTCAGCAGGTATGGCAGGGCCCGATACGAACCCATGGCTCTCACCCAGCGTTGCGTGCCGCCCGCGCCGGGCATGATGCCGAGCCGGATTTCCGGCTGGCCGAAGCGCGCGCTGCTACCGGCGATAACGATGTCGCAACAGAGGGCGAGCTCGCATCCACCGCCCAATGCATAGGCTTCCACGGCGGCGATGAGAGGTTTCGAGCAGTTGCGTAGGGCAGTGAAGACGCGGTCGGTCTGCGCGTGCACATGGTCGAGTGGATTCATCTCGACCATCTCGGCCACGTCGGTGCCCGCAACGAAAACGCCGCCCGCCCCCGTAAGCACGATCGCGCGAACCTCGGGATCGGCTGCGCATCGAGATACGGCATCGGCCAGCTCGGCTTTGATGTGAAGAGAAAGGGCGTTGCGCTTCGCGGCCCGCTCGATGGTGAGCAAGGCAACTCCGCCCGGTTCCCGATTTGAGCTGACTCGACCGTCCAGGGTCGGTGCGCGTTCTAAGGCCATAAAGCTAGCCTAAGAGGGAATCTCGGGCGGGTCAAGCAGCGCCCGCCCGGCGCGCGAAGCAGATCAGATGGGGTAGTGACGCGATCCCGTCTGGATGGTGATCCAGCGCAGGTCGGTGAACTCGTCGATGGCCGCCTTGCCGCCGAATCGACCATAGCCGGAGGCTTTGACACCGCCGAACGGCATCTGCGCTTCATCATGCACCGTGGGACCGTTGATGTGACAAATGCCTGACTGGACCTGCTTCGCAACCCCGAGCGCACGAGCAATGTCGCGGCTGAAGACCGCACCCGACAGACCATATTCGGTGTCGTTTGCAATACGCACGGCATCGACGTCGGAGTTCGCGCGAACCACCGTCACCAGATTGCCGAATGATTCTTCCGTATAGATGGACATGGCGGGTGTCACGTGATCGACGACTGTGGGTTGCATGATCGCACCGTCCACCTGGCCACCCGTGACCAGGCGAGCGCCGCTCTCGACGGCGGAGCGGATAAGTTTCGAACAACGGGCGGCGGCTTCGGGGTTCACCAGCGACCCGAGCGCGAAACCTTCCTTGCCGGGGGCGCCCGCTTTCAGAGTAGCGGTCTTGCTCGCCAGCTTTTCGATAAAGGCATCGGCAATGCTCGCCGCGACGACGATGCGGCTGGCGGACATACAGATCTGTCCTTGGTTCATGAAGGCGCTGAAGGCAGCCGCAGCGACTGCGGCGTCGAGGTCCGCGTCGTCGAGCACGATGAGCGGATTGTTGCCGCCGAGCTCCAAGAGTGCCGGCTTCAAATGTTCCGCAGCCAGCTTCGCGATGACGCGTCCCACTCGCGTGGAGCCGGTGAAATTCACACGACGTACCGCTGGATGAATGACCAAACGTTCGACGATGGCGGGCGCATCCTCCGGGTCGTTGCTGATGACATTGACGACGCCGTCGCCGAGCCCAGCCTCGTGCAACACTTTGGCGATCAAGCCATGAACGCCCGGGCACTGTTCCGACGCCTTGAGCACGACAGTGTTACCGCAGGCCAGCGGCATTGCCAACGCGCGCACGCCGAGAATCACAGGTGCATTCCACGGCGCGATGCCCAGCACGACGCCACAAGGTTGACGTACCGCCAGCGCCAGATTGTTCGGCACATTGCTCGGAATGACTTCGCCGCTGATCTGCGTCGTCATCGCCGCCGCTTCGCGTAGCATGTTGGCCGCCAGCATGACGTTGAATCCGTACCAGCCCGGCGTACCGCCGGTCTCGGCCATGCCGACGCTGATGAACTCCGGTGTTCGTGCGTCGAGCAGATCCGCGGCCTTGAGCAGGCGCATGCGCCGCTCACCCGGTGACAGTGCGGCCCATGCAGGGAACGCCGCTTGAGCCGCGTTCACGGCCAGGTCGACATCATCCACCGTGGCCGCCGCCGCGCGACAGACCACTTCGCCGGTGATTGGATTCGACCGCTCGAAGCGGCGGTCGCCTTTCGCAGCCTGGTAGCGGCCGCCGATCAGCAGACTTTCTTCACGCATGCACAGCTCCGTTTATCAGGCTTGCCGAATCACGATCAGTGCATCGAGCGCCAGCGCGCCTTGCGTCTGCGGATGCGCGATCACTGGATTCAGTTCGATCTCATGAATATCGGGATTGCCCCGGACGATTGCGCCCACACGCGCCACGATGCGCGCAACGGCTTGCACATCCGCCACGGGTGCACCTCGAAAACCTCGCAAGAGCGCGCCCTGCTTGAGCGAGTGCAGTTCCTCGACGATGCGCTCGAGCGTGAGGTCCGCCGGCAACAGGCGCACGTCCTTCATCAGTTCGGCCTGGACGCCGCCGAAGCCGATGAGTAGCACTGGCCCCCATTGCGCATCGTTGCGACCGCCAACGATGAGTTCGACGCCGCGCGCAGTCATCTGTTCCACCAGTACGCCATCGAGCACGAGCCCGGGTGAATGACGAGCGACGTTGTCGTGCAGACGATGCCAGGCGTCGCTCAGTGCGCCACGATCCTTCAGGTTCAAGAGTACGCCGCCGGCATCGCTCTTGTGAGGCAGGGCTGCGGCTTGGGCCTTGATCACAACGGGATAACCGATGCGCTCGGCGGCGGTGTACGCCTGCTCCAGCGTCGTGACAAATTGTCCTTGCGGAAACGCAATGCCGGCACTTGCCAACAATTCCTTGGCGCGATACTCCGGCATCATGCCGTCGGCCAGGTTGCCTGTGATCGTGACAGCAGTCACGGCAATGGCCGCGTCGTCACGCGCTGCCAGCTCGCTGATTCTAGCGACAGCGCGCAGTGCGCGATCCGGAGAAGCAAAGTAAGGCACACGCAGTTCGCGCAGCCGCTCGATGTATTCGGGCGGAACCGCCGCGCCCTCATCGAGGCCAGCAAAGATCACCGGCGTCTTCGGCCGCAACTCTCGAATGGCGTTGATGATGGCGGGAAACTTCAGGTCACTGGTGCCGGGATTCGTCTGGATGATTCCGAACACGATACTGCCGAAACGTGAGTCTGCCAGCAGCGCCTCGAGCGTGCGACGATACAAATCAGGATCGACCAACGCCTGTGCGGTCAGGTCCATCGGATTGCTAACCGGTATGAAAGCCGGCAGTGCTGCGCGCAGCGACGGCAGGGTGTCATCCGTCAGCGGTGGCAAAGGCAGCGCAATCTTCTCGCACAGATCCAGCGTCAGTGCCTTGAAGGCGCCGGATTCGGTGAGCACCGCCGTGCCGCCACTCGGTAGCGTCGGACAGCGTGTGACCACTTCAAGCACGTCTCCGAGCTCTTCGAGGCTGTCCACCACGATGACTCCGGCCCGTTCCACCAGCGTACGCATCACATCGTAGTCGCCTGCGATTGCTCCTGTGTGCGTGGCCGCCGATTCGCGAGCGGCGCTGCTACGACCGGGGTGGAGCAACACGAGCAGCTTGCCACGGTCGCGCGCACGACGCGCAAGCTCGATGAAGCGTCGCGGTTGACGGAACTGTTCGACGATGAGTCCGAATGCCTGGGTGTTCGGTTCCGTCAACAAATACTCGAGGTAGTCCTCGACACCGGTGACGGCTTCATTGCCGGTTGAAATGGAATAGGAGATGCCGAGTTGCCGGCTCGAGAGCATGACTCCGAGTACGGCGGCCATCGCGCCGCTCTGTGAGACGATGCCGATGCCGGTGCGCCCGGCGAGTGGTTGAGCGGGTGTTTCGACGAAGGTGAGTGCTACGCCGTCCACGTAGTTGACGAAGCCGAGACAGTTGGGTCCTTCGACTGCCATCCCATGGTCGTTCGCGATCCGCGCGAGGTCGCGCTGCTGATCGAGGCCGGCCTGGCCACCTTCGGCGAAGCCTGCGGAAAAGATCACAGCGCTGGCGACCTCACGGCGTGCCAGCGCCCGGAGGGTGTCCAGTACTGCATCTCGAGGAATCGTCAGTACGGCAGCGTCGACGCCGAGCGGCAACTGGTCGACCGACGACAGGCAAGGGCGTTCGCCAATCCGGTCGCGATTCGGATTGACCAGATGCACCTCGCCCTGAAATTTCAAACGATCCAGGTTCGCGATCGCCGCAGCGCCGAGCGCTCCGGGCGTCGCCGACGCGCCCACAATTGCCACCGACCGCGGCTGCAACAGGCGCGCAATAGCATCCATACGTCGCTGGGACGTGATATCGACGACAGGTTTCACGACAAGTCCTTCAGGTCTGCCTGGAGCGGTCGTAAGCGCCGAGCCCGGGCTTGTAGGTCTTGTCGTCGATGAACTGGCGGATGCCTTCCTTGCGGCCTTCGTTGTCGAAGGAGTTCGCCGCCTCCTGGGCGCGGATCAGATAGTCCTCGGCGTTGTCGTAGGTCATCTCGCCGACCCGTCGGATCGCGTCCTTGGTGGCTTTCAGCGCGACCGGATTCTTTGCCAGAAGAGTTCGCGCCACTGCCTCGACGCGTGCTTGCAGCTTGGCGAGGGGCAGGGCTTCATTCACCAGGCCCCATTCGGCCGCCGTGCGGCCATCGATGTTCTCGCCCATCAACGAGTGATACATCGCGCGACGGAACGACAACAACTCGCGCGCGACTTTGGTGGCGCCGCCGCCGGGCAGAATGCCCCAATTGATTTCGGACAGACCGAACTGAGCTTCCTCGGCAGCAAAAGCGAGATCGCAGCCGAACAAGGGGCCGTAGCCGCCACCGAAGCACCAGCCATTCACCATCGCGATGGTGGGCTTCTGAAACCAGCGGAGTCGGCGCCACCAGCCGTAGGCTTCACGCTGCGAACCGCGAATGGCGCCAAGCCCTTTGGCTTCATTCTCGCGGAAATATTCCTTGAGGTCCATGCCTGCGGACCAGGCCGTGCCTGCGCCGCTCAGGACCAGCACGCCCACGTCGTTGCGGTATTCTAATTCGTCCAGAACCACCATCATCTGCCGATTGAGGCGCGGGCTCATGCAGTTGCGCTTGTCGGGGCGGTTGAATTTCACCCAGGCGATGCGGTCGCGGATCTCGACACTCACCAATGTGCTGTTATCGCTGTCGGTCGCCGCGGCCGAGGGGGTGCTCATGGAACTTCACTCTTTGGACTGTCGGATCAGACCCGGAAGTGTCGGGCACTGGGCTCGCTTTGAGTAGTTCGATGCGATTTATGTAGAGTATAAAGACGATGGATATCGCCAAGATCGATTTGAATCTGCTCGTGGTTCTGGATGTGCTGTTGCGGGCACGTAGTGTGACCGCTGCCGCGAAGCTGCTGGATATGAGTCAGCCGGCGACCAGCTATTCGCTCAACCGGCTGCGCAAACTGTTTGGCGACCAGCTGTTCGTTCGGACGCCGCGAGGCATCGAGCCGACCCCGTTCGCGGAGCGACTGACGATTCCGGTGCGGGAAGTGCTGGAGCGAATTCGCTCGGACGTGCTGCAGCAGGCCAGCTTCGAGCCGGCGACGGCCCGAGGCACCGTGACGATCGCCATGCACGACATCGGCGAGTTGGTGCTCATGCCGCGTATTCTCGAAGCGTTCATGGAGCTCGCGCCCGGTCTCGACGTCTCCACCGTCCAGCTTCCCGAAGAGGAGATCGAGCCGGCCCTGCGTTCCGGCGCTGTCGATCTGGCGATCGGTTCGTACCCGAGCCTGACGGGCGCGGCTTTGTATCAGCAGCGGTTGTTCGCGCATTCCTTTGTCTGCGTCACTCGCGATAACAACCGACGCCTGGGGCAGGAGATCAGTCGCAAGCAATTCATCGAAGCCTTGCATGGCGTGGTCCATGCGCAGGGCAGCACCAACGACATTCTCGAGGACGAGCTGGCGGAGCAGGGTCTTCATCGCCGTATCGTCGTTCGCGTCGGTAACTTTCTCGCGGTACCAATGATATTGAAGCAGTCGGACCTGATATTTACGGTGCCGCATGCCATCGGTGCGAGCCTGTCGCAGCTCACCGGCTTGCGACTGATGGAACCGCCTTTCACGGTCAAGTCACCGGTGGTCCGGCAGCACTGGCATACGCGATTTCACAACGATGCGAGAATCCGCTGGCTGCGCGGTTTGATTTCCAAGCTGTTCCTGCAGGTCGGCGAGCCGGAGCGACGCAAGCGTACTCAGAAGCGCTCGCGCTGAGGTGGTTTGCATCGACGCGCTGGATCGATAGGCTATCGGGATGATCGATCGCAAAGAATTCGCCGCCGAGGCCGCGCCGGTTCAAACCCGTTTCGCTTTCCAAGCGCACGTGCTGGTCGATGGCCCGGTCGTCATCGGACCGAGTGCGCATGGCTTCCGGCGGATCGTGCCTGTCACCGGCGGAGAGGTGACTGGTCCGCGCCTGCAGGGCCGAGTCATACCGGGCGGCGCCGACTGGCAATTCGTGCGTCCGGATGGGGTATTGCAGATCGAGGCGAAATACACGCTGCAGGCCGCGGACGGTGTCTCGATCATGGTGACCAATCGCGGCTTGCGCCACGGCTCGCCGGAAATCATCGACAAGTTGAGTCGGGGAGAGGCGGTGGATCCTGCTTTGTATTATTTCCGTACCTGCGCCGAGTTCGAAGCGCCGCTCGACAGCGCGCATGCCTGGCTCAATCGTGCACTCTTCGTCGGCGTCGCGCGGCGGACTGCGACAGCGGCGATCGTCCGGTTTCACGAGCTGCTCTAAGCCCTCGCTATTGACGTGCCCTCGTGTCGCTGTATTTTCTAGAGCTATAAAGCTAGCTGAAGAGAAAATACGCAGAGGGTCACCAGGTGAGCATTCAGAACAGGAATCGCAGAGCGCTGCTGCAGGGCGCGCTGATCGCCAGCGGAGCAGCGCTGGTCAGTGCACGGGCGGCCTCAACAGATGCCCAGGTGCGCGTGCTGGCGGCTCAGACGAGTTGGAGTTCGCCGCCTGTGCAGGCACGAGTCACAGAAGGTATCGCGAACCTGCCCGGTGGCGCGCGGCTTTGGTATTGGGACACCGGTGGAGACGCAGAGCCGGTCGTGCTTCTTCATCCGGCGAGTGGTCACGGCGCAATCTGGGAGTATCAGCAGCCGGCGCTGGTTGCCGCGGGCTATCGTGTGATTGGTTATTCGAGACGCGGCTATTTTCGCTCGGAGGTAGCTGCCTCGGAGATGAATCCCAACCAGGCAGGCACGGGGTCCGGCGATCTTCACGAGCTGATCGAACACCTGAAAATCGACCGCTTTCATCTGGTCGGCTCGGCGGCCGGCGGCTTTATCGTGCCGGATTACGCGCTATCGCATCCGGAGAAATTGCTATCCCTGACGATCGCCTGCAGCTTGGGAGGGGTGCAGGATGAGCAGTATCAAAGTGTCACGCGCGCTCTGATGCCACGCGGCTTTCGTGACCTGCCAGTCGAATTTCGGGAGATCGGACCCTCCTACCGCGCCGCCAATCCCACGGGTGTCGCGCGCTGGTCGGAGCTTCATCAGATGAATCGGGCCGAGGAGAGTGTGCGCCAGCCTACCGCGTATTCACTGACATGGTCGGCGATCGAGACGATTCGCACACCCGCTTTGCTGATCACTGGCGATGCCGATCTGTACATGCCACCCGCAAGACTGCGCGAGTTCGCGCGGCATGTGCCGGGCGCCGAAGCTGTCGTCGTGAGCGAGTCGGGGCATTCGGCTTACTGGGAGCAACCGGTGGCATTCAATCGCTCGCTGCTCGAGTTCTTCAACAAACACCGCGCGCGTGGCAAATGACAGCTTGACGCTCAGGGGGTAGATGCGTAAGGCTAGTAATACGAACTTTAACGGGTAAGCGCCGGTACTGGCGCGCCCACGAACAATGTCCGAAGGGGGAGACATGACCGATTCCGCGCGTTCGAGCCGGCCGTATTGCTCTGTCATTGGTCTTGCCGCGTGGGCCTCGGTGGCCGTCGGGCAGGAAACGCAGCCTGCAGACGCAAGCGAATCTCACCTGCGAGCTGCGGTTGAAGACGGAGTGCTCGAAGAGGTCGTGTTGACCGGCACACGCATTCGTTCTCCTTTTACCGCTCCGACGCCCACCCAGACCATCGGCGCCGTCGAACTTCAGGAGCGGGGGGCCGACAATGTTTATAGCCTGCTGCAGGAGATGCCGGCGTTCAATTCGCGCCTGAGTGGTGCCGCCAACGGCGTTCGAACTCAAACTCCAGGACAAACATTCGCCGATCTGCGCGGACTGGGCTCGCCACGCACGCTCGTGCTCGTCGATAGCCGGCGTTTTGTTCCGAGCGTGCCGTCGGCCAGTGTCGGCAATCCCTATCAGGTCGACTTGAATTTGATTCCGGCGCTGATGATCGATCGCATCGACATCGTGACCGGCGGCGCCTCCGCGCAATGGGGTTCCGATGCCGTCGCGGGCGTCGTCAACCTGATCCTCAAGAAACAAGTGGAGGGGGTTCACGCCGAAATTCAAGGCGGTACGTCCGAACGGGGCGACGGCCGCGAGTGGCGGGCCGGCATGGTGAGTGGATTCTCTTTCGCGGACGAGCGCGGGCACGTCGTGTTCTCCGGAGATTTCACCAAGAACGACGGGCTTGGCAATTACCGCAGTCGCGACTGGGCCGACGACTACTGGCAGTTCTACACCGATCCCTCAGCCTCCGCCGCGAACGGCCGGCCGCGAATGGTGATGAGGCGCAACACGCAGCCTGGCAACTTCACGCCAGGCGGTCTCATCGTGAATGCTGCTGGTGGAACCGCCGCGCAGCGCGCGGCACTCATCGGTTTGCAATTCGATTCTGCGACCAGTGTTTCTCCGTTCGTGCGCGGTGAGTTCAATCCGGCGACGACACCGACCACGTTCGCGGCCAATCAGGCGGGTGGCAACAATCCGGATGGGGCTGAGTACAGCATGATTCCGGCGGTGGAGCGGCAGGTGCTCTACGGCCGGACCAGTTATCGGATCAATGACGGTCTCGACATGTTTCTCGACGCTTCGTGGGGACGATCGACCGGAGATCAAACCAACCAGCCGATCCGAGATCGCGTGAGCGTGTTCAATCCGACGACGCTGGTTGGAACACAGGCACGCATCTATGCGGACAATCCCTTCATTCCGGACGCCCTGAGAGCGGCCATTCCGATGCCTGCGGGGGCTTCGACGTCAACTCCGCCGGCCCAATCTTTCGTGTTGGGTCGAGTCGCCTATGACAATGAGCCACCGCAGACTGTGCTGCGCGATACTGCGTACACCGCGTCCACGGGGCTCGATGGCGCGCTCGGCGGCAATTGGACCTGGAACGCCGCGTACACCTACGGCGAAAACGAATATTTCCGCCGTACTTACAACATGCGCAATCGAGCGCTCTATGCGCTCGCCGCGGACGTGATCGACAATCCCGCGACGCCGGGTGTCGTGGATCCCATCTGCCGATCGACGCTCACCGATCCAAACAACGGCTGCGTGCCAGTAAATCTCTTCGGCAACGGTACGCCCTCTCGGGCAGCGTTCGAGTATTACTCGGGCACGCCTTTCGCCCGGGTGACTTACCGCCAGCAGGCGGCGCAGCTCAACTTCCAAGGCACGATTTTCGATAACTGGGCCGGTCCGGTCGCAGTTGCGTTCGGTGCCGAGTGGCGTCACGAGACGCTCGAGTCCGTCCTCGACGAAGTGGCGAAAACCGGTGTCTACGATCTCTCGCTAGGCAGTGAGTTCGAAGGCAGCTTCAACGTCAAGGAAGGCTACTTCGAGACGACCGTGCCACTGATCAGCGATGCTTCGTTTGCGCATTCGCTCGCGTTGAACGGAGCGATTCGATATGCGGACTACTCCGACTTCGGCGGCGCCACGACATGGAAGGGCGGTGTGACCTGGGAACCGTTCGACGGGCTGCTCATTCGTGGCACGCACTCGCTCGACATTCGCGCGCCAAGCATCTATGAACTCGATTCACCCGCGACAACGTCGCTCAATAACGTGCTCTACAACGGAACGACTCATCCTGGCGTGCAGATCGACACGATCGGCAACAAGCGGCTGCAACCAGAGCGCTCGCACACGACGACATTCGGGGCCAGCTATACGCCGGCGTTCGCTTCGGGACTGAGCGTGTCGGCGGATTTCTTCGATATCGACGTGGACGACGTGATCGCAACCGTAGGTCAGGTGGAAATAGCGCGGCTATGCGAACACGGCGTGCAGGTCTACTGCGATCTACTGGAGTTCAACAACACCGGCGCGCTGATTCGCGTCATCAATGAGCTCAGGAATTTGTCGTCGTTGCGCACTCGCGGTGTGGATCTGGTCGGTACGTACAGCATGGACCTCGGGGCAGGCGGCCTCAGTCTGCGAGCCAATGCAACCTATGTCGACAGATTCACAATCGCCGTGCCGGGGGCTCCCGGCGAAGCGCCGTCCATCAACGAGCAAGCCGGTCAGCTGGATACCAGCGAAGGCGCGACGCCGCGATGGAAAGCCAATGTATCGCTCACGTACAGCCTGCAGCCGTTCAGCCTGACCACGCAAGTCCGTTGGGTCGGGCCCGGCAAGATCGACAATGCCTATCGTGAGGCGCCGACCGCTACCGCACCTGCCGATATCGATCCCGAGACCAACCATATCGGCAACTATTTCCTGTTCAATCTGTCGGGCACGTACGACTTGACGGCAGGTGGCCGTGCGCAGCTGTTCTGGGTCGTCAACAATCTGTTCGATCGCGATCCGCCCATCATTCCTTCGGCGACGCTGCTCACTCAGACCAATGGCACTCACTACGATGTGATGGGGCGATTTTATAAGCTTGGAGTGCGGGTCGGCTTTTAGCTGCCTGAAGGCACGCGGCACCCGCGAAGGACGATGTCCATGACTGTCTTGCGACGTTCATCCTGCGTCGCAGGCGGTGCCGTGTCCATTTCGAAAATGTGCGGGAACGTATGCCGGTTCGAAATGAAAACCCATTCCACTCAACGGTGCACGGCGAAATCCACGAGTCGAGACGGTTTGCGACAGTTCCCCACACAGTGCGACAGCGGTTGACCATCTGATTAAGAGAGTGAGATCAAACGATCAGGGGAGATCGCGAGGTTGACGCGGCAATCTCATGGAAACATTTCTAAAACGCCTAAGAGTGGGGGGCGGATGTTTTTTATAGATTTTTAGGCGTTCCTATTGGGGGCGCTAGCAAGGGTAGCTTATCGCCGAGAGATCCGGCGATAAGGTTTGTAGCTGATACTTGGAGCATCGCCGGGAAAGTGGCGAAACCCCAAGTGCTTCAACTCTGGACATTACGCTGATCGGCGTTCGCTTAGTACGATGCACATCTGGCGTCATGCTCGCGCATGGGAAAGGTGGTCGGAGCGATGCGCTATGCGCTTTCCCTGGAGACTGAGATGGTAGGCAAGGTCGAACTCGGCAAACGTAATAAGGACGGCAGATTCGAAAGGCGGGCGACGGCGCCTTCATTGCGCGCAAGCTGAATTGAGATCGATCCGGCCGGCGGTTGGAAAAGTAACAGCGGTTAATAAGCGTTAAAGGCACGGACGGCGAGTATCGGTGCGGATAAGCTGTGCTTCGCGAGGGCGGCAATGCCTCTATAGCTCAGCATCCGAGGACATGAACATGACGAAGAAACACACTGCCCGGTGTGCCTGTGGCGCTTGCAGGTTCGAGTTCGAGACCGACCCGGCGTTTGTCGCCGTTTGTCACTGCAACGATTGCAAGAAAGCGTCGGGCGGTGAGGCGGCCACGTTCTTCGGCGTTCCGACGGATGATTTCACGCTGACCCAGGGCAAGCCGAAGGCGTTTCATTATATTGCCGATTCTGGCAAAGGACTGGACCGGAATTTCTGTCCGGACTGCGGTGCCCGGATATTCTCCAGCAATCTGGAGAGCTTCCCGGGCCTGGTGTTCGTCACCCTGGGCAGCCTCGATCGGCCCGAATTGATCGCACCCAAGCTTGAGATGTTCACCAAGCGACGTTTGCCCTGGGCGAAGCCGCTCGACCTGCCTCAGTTCCCTGGTATGCCGGCCTGAGCCGGCGGCTCGAACATCTGGCCCTTGAGCAGGGGCGCGGATGTTGCTTCAAGGGTCTTCGAGATCGCGCTCGCCCGGCGGGCGCTGCGAATATTCGAGAACGATGCGCTTGCGGCCGTAGCGGCGCGCGTCGACCGACCAGTATCCCGGCCCGAGCATCAGCAGGCTCAGACCGATGAATGCGTGGATGAGATGCGTCCATTCGAACGCAGTCCCGGCGCAGGATAACCATGCTTCGAGCAGTGCCTGCAGGGTCGCGGCGAATGGGGTCCAGAATCCCGCCAGCAGCAACGTCGCCGACACACAGCTGAGGACTCGGATCCAAACCGCTATGTCGGCGGGGTCTCCCCACAGTTTCGACAGGCCAACCACGAACAGCGGCACGCTGCCGGCAATGCGCAGGAGCAACAGGCCGCGGCCGGGCCACTTGTCGGGGAATGTGGAGAAGATTCGCTGCATGAGTGTTCGGCAGCGACCCTACCAACGTTTGCTTTCAACCGAGTCCCCCGAACAAGCAGCAGGCAATTACCCCTTTGGGGGAATGGCCTGGGTGAGGATGCCGCGCTCCAGCGCCACCGTTACGGCATGCGTCCGATCGTTGGCCCCCAGTTTGGCGACGATGCGCTTCATATGGGCCTTGGCGGTATGTTCCGTGATTGACAGGCGTACGCCGATTTCCTTGTTGGAATTACCGGCTGCCACTAGTCGCAGCACTTCAACTTCACGCTCCGAGAGCGGGTCTTCGCCGAGATGGACGGCCAGCCCTGCGGCTACCTCAGGATGAATCCGCTTCTGGCCCAGATGCACCGCCCGAATGGTGTCCAGCAAGTCCTTGCGCACCAGGCCTTTGAGAATGTAAGCGTATGCACCGGCCTTGAGCGCTCGTTGGGCGAGCACATCGCCGCCATAAGTAGTCAGTATGATGATCTTCGCGCTAGGAAACTCGCTGCGGATCGCGATCAGCGCATCGATGCCGCTCATCTCCGGCATCTGGATGTCGAGCAGAGTCACATCTGGAAGAACCGCGCGGAATCGCTCGACCGTCTCGCGTCCGGTCGCAGCTTCCGCAACGACTTTCATGTCGCGCTCGGTGCCGATCAGGGCTGCGATCCCGGCACGCAATACCGGATGGTCGTCCGCGGCCAGGATGCGGATCGGCGTGTTGGCGTTCATGGACGGCCTCCGAATATAGGAATTTTGAACCAGGACCGATGACTCACCGTACCCCCATAGGCTATCGCCGCGGGGACCGAGAGCTCAACCTCGGTTCCCGCTCCATGTTCGCTCCAAACAGCGAAGCGCGCACCGAAGGCTTCGGCGCGCTCGCGCATACCCTGCAGTCCCCAATGGCCGGCGCGCCGGCCCTCGCTTATTACTTTCGCATCGACGCCAATGCCATCGTCGCGCAATCGCAGCGTAAGCGTGTGCTCTGCGTAATGCAGTTCGGCCTCGATATTTTGTGCCTGCGAATGCTGAACCGAATTTCGCAGTGCTTCGCGGGCAATACGATAGACGTCATCTCGCACGAGAGGGGCGACTGGCCGCGCCTTGCCCTCCACCAGAATCCGGAAAGTGAGTGGATGCAGGCCGCCGGACGTCAGTTCTTCACCGAGCGCGGCCAGAGAATCGGCGAGATCGCTCGCGACCGGCGCGTTCGAACGCAGGTCGTGCACGGCTGCACGGCTTTCAGCAATCGAGCGGTCACCGCTGTCGAGAGCGGTCTCGAGCAGCGTCACCGCCTCGGCAGCGCGATCCGGTAACAGTGTACGCACGGCTTGCATGCGATAGATCAAGCCCTGAAAGCCTTGCAACAACGAATCGTGCAGTTCGCGAGCGATGCGCGTGCGCTCGTTCACCCGCTCATACAATCGCATGTTGAATTGATGCGCGATCTGTCGGATGCGCAGCAGATAGGCGCCGACTATCGTCGCCAGCGCAATGAGCACCAGCAGACTGCGGAACCACCACGTTGCCCACCAGGGCGGCTGTATATCGATGGCGACCTCGAGTCCCGGAGTGCTCCAGGGACCTCGGCTGGTGGCGCCCTGAACTCGAAAGCGATAGTGGCCGGGAGGTAAGGTCGTGTAGTTGGCAAAGCGACGGTCGCTGCCGACTTCCTGCCATCGATCCTCCAGACCTTCGAGACGATAGCGAAAGCGGTTCGTCGACGGGCTGCGGAAGCTCAGCGTCGTAAACTCGATCGAGAAGCTGTTCTGATGGTGCAGCAACGTCACCGCCTGGGTGTAGCCAAGGGCACGCGACAGGGGTGAACCCGGTCCGGGCTCCTCCGGAACACCCGCGAGCCTGAAACCCGTGAGTGCCATCGGCGGTGCGTAATCGAAGTCACGCACGTTTTCCGGACGGAATGCGACCGCGCCCGCGAAGCCGCCGAAGAACATTTCACCTGAGGCGCCCCGGAAGCATGCGCTCCAGCCGGTGAAATCCAGCCCCGGCAGTCCGTCTGCAATCGAGTAATTCTTGAAGGTCTTGCGTGCCTGGTCGAGTCGTGACAAGCCCGCGCTGGTGCCCATCCACAGCTCACCGAAGTTATCCTCGAACACGCAGCTCACCGTATTGCTCGGCAGCCCGTTGCGTTCGCTGTAGTAGGTGCTCGCCCCCGTTTCGACATCGTAGCGATACAAGCCATTGCCCGTTCCGGCCCAGATGGCACCCCCGCGATCCACGTGGAGGGACTGCACACGTTTGTATAACAGCGGGCTGTCAGAACCCGACTGCAAATTTACGGGTGTAAAGCGCCCGGTCTCGGGATCGAAGGTTTGTACGCCGTCGCCGTCGGCGTCCAACCAAAGGGTGCCACGCGCATCCTCCACTATCGAGCGATACACATGCGGCGTAGTGCCGTTGCCGTGGCGATAGGTGATGAAGCTGCCGGTGGCGGGATCGAAGCGGTTCAAGCCATCGAAGGTGCCGATCCACAGTCGCCCGCGGGCGTCATAGAACAGGCGTATCACGCGGTTGTCGCTCAGGCTGGCCGGGTTGGTGTCATCGTGGCGGAATCCTTGCAAACGCTGGCTTCGGGTATCGAGGCGATACAGTCCCTGACCGCCAGTGCCGATCCAAAGCGCCTCGGCGGAGGGATCCTCGATGAGCGACAGGACTTCGCCGACGCTGCCATCGCCGGGGACATCGACGTGAGTGAGCTGTCCGCTGCTGCGATCGAAGCGGTTGAGTGCGCCGGTCGTTCCTATCCACAGGATGCCCTGGCGATCTTCATAGATGACATTGACCAGCGTCTCGCCGCGATTGTTTGGATTGCGCGCGTCGAACGGCAGCTTCGTGAACGGCAGCGGCCGGGTCATGAAGAAGCCCGGTTCCATCGCATGGAAGCCGGTCCAGACGTGACCTTCACGATCTTCGTAGAGCGCCAGGACCCGGTTCTCGGACAGGCTCTCGATGTCGGTGGGATCGTTGCGATAGCGGGTGAATTGTCGTCGCGCCCGGTCGAATTTCAAAAGACCGTCGGCCATCGTGCCAACCCACAGCGTGCCATTGCGGTCCTCGAGCATCGAGCGCACGCCGGTCAGGAAAAGCTCGGGAGATGCCGTGGTGGCAAAGGAATAACGCACCAGGCGGTGCGTGCGGCGGTCCAGGATCGACAGACCATGACCGGAATCTTGCAGGATCCAGAACGTCCCCTGCCGATCTTCATAGAACCTCAGATCCTCCGCTTCACGCAGCGGCACGCGCAGCGTGACACGACCGCTGCGTCGATCGAAACGATCGATGCCGGCGGTGCTCGCCACCCAGAAGGCGCCGGACCGATCCTCGCCGCTGGACCGGATCTCACTGCTGCTCAGGCTGAACGGATCGTCGTTGTCATGGGCGAAGCGCTGCACGAAGCCTGTGACCGGATCGAGCGAGTACAGTCCGTTTCCAGTCGACAGCCACAGGCGGCCTTCGCTGTCCTGACTGATGTGTCGTACCGCGCCGTTGGTGTGCGTGGTGGTTGCCGGCTCGAGAGGGTAGTGCACGAATTTTTCGGTCACCGGATCGAATCGATCGACCGAATTCGCACACCCGACCCAGATCCGCCCGTCGCGGTCATTGATCAGTGAGGTGATGTGGACATCGCACAGGCTGCCCGGATCGTCGGGCTCGTTCTTGAACACCCGGAATCGATAGCCGTCGTAGCGGTTCAGACCGTACTGTGTGCCGAACCAGAGAAAGCCGCGCTCGTCCTGAGCGATGTTGGTCACGCGCTGTTGCGAGAGCCCCTGCGAACGGGACAAACGCACGAAGCGCAGGTCGGTCGCGTCGGTCACGCCAAGATGAACGATGTGTGGGTCGATCTGCGCGCGTGCAGGCCCGGCAGTTTCCTGTGCGCAGCAGGTCGCGAAGGCAAGCACGAACTGTATCACTGCCAGCTGGGCGGAAAGTCTCATACGTCGTGACGTCCGCTGACGTGGATTCACTTAATTATAAGACTGTAGCAGCGCGGATCGAATCCTAATAGTGGCAGCAATCGGATCGACGCCACCAGTTGAACGTTATTCGTGCGCAGGGCCCGGCAGGTTGAGCCGGGCCTGTGATCAGGTGTCAGCGGTGCGAACACGCGACCAATGCAACGTCGCTCGACTGCTGATCAGGATGTTGACCATGGGGGCGTCGGTGAACAATCGCTCGGTGAGTTGCGCAACGCCGGTAAATACATGTTCGCAATGGTCGAACGCCAGCAACAGTTCTTTGTCCCGTAGGTAATCGATCACACAGCTCTGCGCGTCGGGCGGCTCCGCCTCGCAGCCAAGCGCGGTGGCCACGGACTTTGCGACGTGAGCGGGATCTTCGACGCTGGCCAGGTCGACGCGGCACACCGCGCTGTAATCAGCGGCCAGCGTGTGCGCTGGCAAACGCGACAACGCCGGCGCCGCCGAAGGCTGCAGGCGACTGACGGGAGCGACGAAGCGATAGCCTATGCCTGGCACGCTGATGACGAATCGATTGCCGTCCCGTCCGTCCTCCAGCGCCCTGCGCAATCCGGCCACGTGGACGCGCAGGTTGACTGGAGAGACGATGACTTTTGGCCACACCCGTGCGAACAATTCCCGGCTGTCGATGGTTTCGCCGGCACGTTCCACCAGCGCCAGCAGCAGGTCGAACGCCCGGCCGCCGATATTCACCAGCACATCGTCCTTCAGTAGCTGGCGTTCGCGAACGATCAGCCGACAGCGGCCGAAACAGAAGATCTCGCCGCTCATCGGGACCGGCGACACCGAACGCGTGCTGGCGATGACTCGATCCCGAGACGCAGTCTGCAAAGATGTGTAATCTGCGAGGGCAGTCATGAGAGTTCCTTCCGGCAGAGACATCCGTTTGAACTGGTCGGGCAAACCGGGCGAACCGCGGCGGCAATCTCGGGACGGCCCTGCGGTGATCGAGCCTGGACAAATCGTGGCAGTGCGCGCAGCTCGAGAACAGCCCACAAAGCAGAACATTTCGAGCACTCCATGGAGCAACGAATACCGTCTCGTGTCGCTACGCCGAGTTACTCGAAAGAGGGATGGAGGCTGGCTGCTTTGGAGGGGTGCGGCAAGCCGGTCGCACTCCCAGAATCGAGTCGCAACGTATAACGGCGGCTCGCAGCTACTGTCATCTCCGTGGCTACACTATTCGCTCCCACGCCACCAGGGCTGGCCGCTAACGGGCAGCAAATGGAGAGATTCATTTCGAATGGCCTGCTGGCTGTCGTGGCTGTCTCTGTGCTCGGGCCGAGAGCCTATGCGGCGCAGCCTGAAACCACCGAGGAGGAGGTGGTGGTCACGGGCATCCGCCTGAGCGTCAGCAAATCCATCGAGGACAAACGTCACCTGGATGTGGTCGCCGACGTCATCACCGCCGAGGACGTTGGCAAGTTTCCGGACCACAACGTAGCCGAAGCGCTGCAGCGTGTGACGGGCGTGCAGATCACGCGAGAGGCGAATGAAGGCAAGTTCGTGAACGTGCGCGGACTGCCTTCCGAGTTCAACTTCGTGACGTTGAACGGGCAGGCGGTCACGAGCGCGAGCGATAACCAGATCGTGCGCGGCGCCGATCGCAACTTCGATTTCAGCCTGCTGGCTCCGGATTTCGTCGCCGCGCTCGCTGTTTACAAAACAGCGAGGGCCGATCTGGAGGAGGGTGCCGTTGCGGCGACCATCAATATCAAAACATTGCAACCCTTCGACATCGATGGTCGCCGGATCGCGTTCTCGGCGCAGGCACAGAAGTACGACATCAAGGACGAGCCGGAGCCGAACCTCGCCGGGTTGTACTCCGATCGCTGGCTCGGAGGTCGTGTGGGACTGACGGTCGGTGCCGCATGGAATCGACGTTTCTTCCAGGGGCAGGCGACCGATACAGCTCAGTTGGACCCCGTGTCGTTGGCGAATGGCACGGCGCTGATCCTCAACAACAACTCCGCCAACTTCAATGATCAGCTGCGCGATACCAAGACATACTACGGTGCCGTGCAGCTGGAGCTGAACGATTCCATGACGGCGAGCGTGACGACGATCCACGCAAAGTTCGCAGGCGACAGTATCTCCGGTAGCTTTGCACTGAGACCGGTTTTCTCCTTCGAGCCGGCGACCTTCGATTATGCAGTGAACTCGGCCAATGTCCTCACCCGCGCGGTAGGGGATGATATCTACATCGGGACGGGAAATTTCCACCAGTGGGACGAGGGCGAACTCGACAATCACACGCTGCGGTTGGAGTGGCTGTCCACGGTATGGAAGGCCGAGAACCAGCTAGCCTACAGCGAGTCGACCACACATTCCGAGGAGATCGGCTTCGACCTGTTGCGCTGGGGCTCGCGTGGCTTCGGTACGGCTGTCTCCGGCGGATACGATATCATTCCAGGCGAGCCGATCCCTTCGTTTGTCATCGATCCTCGCTTCGACGTCGCTGATCCCAGCTCATACCTCAACGGTTACATCGGTGGCCAAGTCACCGATCGGCGAGACCGGCTCTGGTCCGAGCAACTCGACGTCACTTATACCGGCAGCCTCGGCGTCATCAAATCGATCAAGGGCGGTCTGCGGTTCGCCGATCGCAGTCGGGACAATGGCGCCCGCTTCCTGCTGGATTCCTCGCTGGCGGGCACTGACATCAGTCGCTTCGCCGGGCGCTCGCCAGTCCACGGACTGCTTGCGAACTACCATGGCGGGGCGGTTCTCCCTGGTGATGCTCCTTATTACGATAGCCAGCTCTACCTCGATGCTGCGTTCGATGGCTCGTATCGGAACTGGGCCCGCGCGCCGACGACCCGTCCACAGCTCAATCCAGGCGATCAATACCGAATCACGGAGGAAACCAGCGCTGCCTATCTCATGGCGGATTTTCGCCTCAGTACCCGGCGTCCCGTTCGGGGCAACTTCGGCGTGCGTGTGGTGAGAACGGAGCAGACGATCACGAACTCGGCAGTCGACTTCGACGCGATCCAATTCATCGAGCCCGCGCCGATGCCGCCGGCGCCGGCGGCGATCGTGCCCCCGGCCGGCAAACAAACGTTCGATCGCAGCTACACCGACGTGCTGCCGAGCCTCAATACCATCGTGGATCTCTCGCAAGACTTGCTGCTGCGTTTCTCCGCGGCCAGGGTGCTCTCTCGACCTACCCTCGAATCGCTCGTGCCTCGTTACTCGGTGACAGTGAACCCGGCGCTCGTTTCAGGCGGCAATCCCGATCTCGATCCGTTCCGTGCCGATCAGTACGATCTGTCGCTCGAGTGGTATGCGCGTCCTGGCTCGTTGCTGTCCGTGTCGTTGTTCGATAAGCAGATCAGATCCTTCATCCAAAAAGGCGCACAGGCGTTCGATATCCAGGGTCGTACATTCAACCGGGTGCTGCCGGTGAACGGTCAGGGCGGCTACGTCAGAGGCGCGGAGCTCGGATACGCACAATCGTTCGATTTCCTGCCATCGATCTGGTCGGGCCTCGGAGTCCAGGCCAATCTCACCTATGCGAAGGGACAAGTGGACGCCGATCCCGTGAACGAGATACCGTCGCACCCGTTCAGTGGCCTTTCCAAGTTCACCTACAACATTGTGGCGTTCTACGAGAAATACGGCTTCAGCCTGCGGCTCGCCTACAACAGCCGCGATCCCTTCCTGGTCGATCCCGACATCCGTGGTGAAGGTCGCTCGGCCGCCTGGGCAGAGCGCTTCTCGACGCTCGACCTCCAGGCCGGCTACGAGCTGTCGAATCAGATCAATGTCTACTTCGAGGGTAACAACTTGCTCGGCAAGGAAACTATTTCAAGCTTGCGCCCGATCGACAGCGCAGCAGGTCGTCTGCCGTTGTCATGGGCCGCGGGCGATAGACGACTCGCGCTCGGGTTGCGCTTGAAATTCTGATTCTTGAACATGGTTCGCAACAGATTGATGCGCGCCCAGCTGGCGCAAGTGCTGCTCACGCTGGTGACGATCATTGGGACGAGCAGTTGTACCGCTCCTTCAAGATCTGCGCTGCCCGATGAAACATACGTCGTGCTTCGTGTGTCTGCGAACGCACCTGCCGGCGGCTATCGATCGCTCGATCTTGCGCTCGCGGCGGCAGCGCGATTACGTCGTGAGCAACCGGGCGTCCCGCTGCGTATTGAAGTTGCGACTGGTGACTACTACATCGATGCACCTTTGCAGATTGGCGCTGATCTGTCGGGGACGCAGAGCTTTCCCACATTGATCACCGCGGCTGCGAACCAGAAACCCCGACTGTTGTCGGGACGCCTGCTGCGGCCGGTCTGGCAACCCTATCGAGACGGCATCTTCCGAGCGCGACTTACCGATTGGCCGGTCGAGGGAACCGCGTTCGATCAGTTGTTCGTGAATGGTAAACGGCAGGTCAGAGCACGTTATCCAAACTACGACGCGCACATTCGAATACTCAATGGCTACGCAGCGGATGCACTGTCGCCAGAGCGAGTTCGCAACTGGCGCAATCCGGCCGGGGGCATCCTGCACGCGATCCATGATCATCTCTGGGGCGGGATGCACATTCCGATCCTTGGAAAGAACAGCGATGGATCGGCCGCACTGGGTCCGGCGGTTGGCAACAACCGACCCTCCGCTGCGCATGCAACGTATCGCTACGTCGAGAATGTCCTCGAAGAGCTCGACGCAGATGGTGAATGGTATTTCAGCTCCTCGGAGTCGACCCTGTACTACATGCCGCCGAAGCATATTGATATCCACCAGGCGACCTTCGCGGCGAGCGGACCAGCACGCATCCTCAACGTGCTCGGTGCGCGACAGTCACCGGTTCAATTCGTTCGCATCGAGGGTTTCGAGCTTCAACGCACCGCTCATTCGTTCCTGCAGGCGACCGAGCCGCTGCTGCGCAGTGACTGGATGATTGCGCGCGAAGGGGCGATCTACATCGAAAATGCCGAGGATGTCCACGTTGCGGACAACACGCTGTCTGAGTTGGGTGGCAATGGCGTATTCGTCAGCGGCTACGCCCGGCGCATTGGCATCGCCGGCAACCACATTCACGACATCGGCGGTAGCGGCATCAGTTTCACGGGCCGCCCGGAGGCGGTTCGTTCGCCAAGCTTTCGCTACGAGCAGTTCGTGAATTTCGATGATCTCGATCTCACGCCGGGACCGAAGACCGATGAGTACCCTTCGGAGTCGGTGGCGGAGGACAATCTGATCCACGACATCGGCACCATGGAGAAGCAGGTTGCCGGCGTCCAGATCGCGATTGCGATGAACATCCGGGTCGCGCATAACACGATCTACCGCACGCCGCGCGCCGGTATAAACATCGGCGATGGCACCTGGGGCGGGCACCTCATCGAATACAACGATGTGTTCGACACCGTGCTCGAAACGGGTGACCACGGCGCTTTCAACAGCTGGGGCCGCGACCGCTTCTGGCATCCGGATCGCGGCATCCTGGAGCAAATGAATGGCCGGCATCCGGAGCTGTGGAAGCTCGATGTATTGCAGCCCATCACGCTCAGGAACAATCGTTTGAGCTGCGCGCACGGTTGGGACATCGATCTGGACGATGGCTCATCCAGCTATCGCATCTACAACAACATCCTGCTGGGCGGCGGCCTCAAGTTCCGCGAGGGATTCGACCGCGCCGCCTGGAACAATGCGATCGTGAACAACGGCTTTCATCCGCATGTCTGGCTCGAGGCGAGCGGCGATCGCTTCGAGCACAACATCGTGATGGCGACGCACCAACCCGTACTCATGCATTACTGGGGGGCGGCGGTCGACTTCAATCTGTTCAGCAGTCCGTCCGCGCTCGAACGAGCAAAGGCCCTCGGGGTAGATCGACATTCTCAGCAGGGTGATCCGCGGTTCGCGAATCCGGCTGCAGGTGATTTTCGCGTGCCGCCGGACAGTCCGGCGATTGCAATCGGCTTCGAGAATTTCCCGATGAGCGGATTCGGTGTGACCAGCGACCGGCTCAAACGGATCGCGGATCGCACGGCCATCAGCCCATGAGCTGATGTCGGGTCTGCGGGATCCACCGCGCGAAGCGCAAATCGTGAGCTGCCACCATTTGCGGTAACAGATGACCATGATTGAGGGTCGAGTATCGCGATCCTAAATTCGTTCTCACACGCTGTTGATGTGTGAGTGAGGACGAAATGCCGGCGCAGTATCCAAGCCTTACGCTCGAAGACGCCAAGCGGATGCTCGCGGCCGCCGAGACGAAGGCCCGCAACCTGGGGGTTCCCTACAACGTCGCGGTCGTTGATTGCGGCGGTCATCTGCTGGCATTTCTGCGGCAGGATGGCGCGCTCATCGGCAGTATCGAGCTTGCGATCAACAAGGCGGCGACCGCGCGCATCTTCGATAAAAACACCGCCTACCTGTCCTCGCTCGCTCAGCCCGGCCAGCCGCTGTTTGGCATCCAACAAAGTCATTCCGGGAAAGTCGTCATCTTCGGCGGTGGCATACCGGTCGTTATCGCAGGAAACATCGTCGGTGCGGTGGGAGCCAGCGCCGGCACAGTCGAACAGGACATAGCCGTCGCGGAAGCTGCGATAGCCGCGCTGGCGCCTTCATGAGGAAACATCCATGGCTTACCGAAGTATCAGTCCGGTCACCGGCGAAGTATTGAAGACATTCGCCAATCACAGCGATGCTGAGCTCGAATCGTTTCTAGCCCAGGCCTACGCTCTATATCAGTCCCCGTGGTCGAGGGAGCCGAGGCAGGCCAGGCTCGACGTGCTCGCGCGTCTGGCCGATGAGATCGACAAGCGAGCCGAAGAATTGGCGCGAATTCTGGTGCACGAAATGGGCAAGCGCATTTCGGAAGCGCGCTGGGAAGTGAACATCACGGCCGAGATCGCTCGATACTACGCTCGCCACGCTGCGACTTTTCTTGCGCCGGAGAAACTCCAGACGACGCATGGCGAAGCCTGGGTCGAGTATCACCCGATCGGCGTGGTCGTTGCCGTCGAGCCGTGGAACTTTCCTTATTACCAGTTGATTCGCGTCGCCGCGCCCAACGTTGCCATCGGCAATCCTGTCCTGGCGAAGCACGCCAGTATCGTCCCGCAGGCAGCGGTTGTATTCGAAGAGTTGTTGCTGTCCGCAGGTGCGCCACGTGGCGCATGGACAAACATATTTGCATCAGGCGACCAGATCGCCCGGCTGATCGAAGATGACCGCGTGCAGGCCGCGGCCCTGACCGGGTCCGAGAAGGCGGGCGGCATCGTTGCTTCCCAGGCCGCCAAGCATCTGAAGAAATCCGTGCTCGAGTTGGGCGGCGCCGACGTATTCGTGGTGCTGGACGATGCGGATCTCGACCGAGCCGTGGAGCACGGCGTCGCGTCACGCTTCAACGTTGCGGGGCAGGCGTGCAACGCTGCAAAACGTTTCATCGTCCACGGCGGGATTGCCGACCGCTTCATGAGCAAGTTCACGGAGCGCGTTGCCCGCATGAAGATCGGCGACCCGATGGACGAGAGCACCGACATGGGGCCGCTGTGCTCGATCGCTGCGCGTGACGAGATCGCCGCGCAGGTCGAACGAGCGGTGCGGGCCGGTGCCACGCTTCACCACGGCGGCAAGGTTATCGCCGGTCCGGGTGCCTTTTATGAGCCGACCATTCTCACGGGCATTTCGCGCACCAATCCCGCCTACTTCGAAGAGTTCTTCGGACCGGTCGCGCAGATCTACGTCGTTCCAGACGACAACGCAGCGATCGCGCTAGCCAACGATTCTCACTTTGGCCTGTCGGGCGCGATCTTCGCAGCCGATACCGATCGCGCCAGGCAGCTCGCGGCGCGCATCGAGACAGGATCTGTCTGGATCAACACGCGCTCATCCACTGCGGCCGAGTTGCCGTTCGGCGGCGTGAAGCGCTCCGGCTATGGCCGCGAGCTGTCCCAGTTCGGCATCAAAGAGTTGGTCAACCAGAAAATGATCGTCGTTGCTCCTGAATGACGTCAGCCAACAGAGCGTTCCAGTACTGCAAATATTGCGAAAGAGGAGAAGCCAATGAAAGCAGCTCGAATTCATGAGTACGGCAAGCCGGTCGTGCTCGAGGACGTGCCGGTTCCGGACATTCAACCGGATGAAGTCCTGGTGCAGGTCAAGGCATGCGGCATGTGCCGCTCCGACTCGCAGCTGATCGACGGCTATTTTCGTCCGTTTGCCGACATCCCCACACCGATCACCATCGGCCACGAGATTTCCGGTGTCGTGCACAAGATCGGCAAGGCGGTGCCCAAAGTAACGGGCCTCCAGGAAGGCGATCACGTCGGTGTCGCTCCGGGCTGGGGCGATGGCGTGTGCCGGCATTGCCTGGCTGGCAACACTCATATTTGCGCGAATGTGCGCTGGCCTGGGTTTGGGCCCTACGGCGGCTTCGCCGAATATCTGCCAGTGCCAGCGCGATATCTGGTCAAAGCCGATGCGCGCCTGAAGTTCGATGAGATCGCACCACTGACCGATGCGGGCCTGACGCCTTACCGAGGCATCAAGAAGCTCCGCGATGCTGGCGCACTGGGCCCGGATAGAGTGCTCGGTATCCTCGGTATCGGTGGACTCGGCGCTTACGCCGTTCAGTATGCGAAGTTGCTCGGCGGCGGGGCGAAGGTCGTCGCATTCGCTCGCAATCCCGACAAGCTCGCCATTGCCAAGGACTATGGTGCCGACCACGTCATCGCCGTCAAAGGCAAATCTTCAAAGGACGTCGCCAAGGAGCTCGACAAGGCCACCGGTCAAGCCGATCTGGATGCGATCATCGACTGTGCGGGTGCCATGGAAATGATGCAGCTCGGCTTCAGCCTGCTCGGCATCAGTGGTCACTATGCCAACGTTGGCCTGGTGAGCGATCGAATCGATGTGCCGCTCTTGCCGCGAGTGAATCGCGAGCAGACGTTTCATGGCTCGTATTGGGGTAACAACATCGACCTGATGGAGGTGCTGGCACTCGCCGCGGAGGGCAAGATCCGTCACACCACCAGGCAGTTCAAGTTCGAACAGGTCAACGAGTACCTCGATCTCATGCGTTCAGGCGAGATCATTGGCCGCGCCGTGATGACGTGGTGAAGAGCCGCCGCGCATGACCGGGATAGGGGTTCATCCATGTGGATGAGCCCCTGGCAAGCAGCAAGCGGTACTGCGATTTACCACAACTAACTTGGCTAACGTGCCCCGAAGAATAAAAATCGACCTCACAATCGACCTCAGTGAGGTGGCAGATGATTCTCACATCCAGCATCGACCAGCGGGACCTCTGCAAGAGTATCGAGCCGGTCGTATTCATTGTGAAAAGGGATGAGTCGACTCGCGCGTGGGTCGAGAGCACGGTCGCCTCCGCGGGACTGCGCGCCATCAGCTTGAGCTCGGCCTCCGAGCTGACTTCTCGTCTCACGCCGGGAGCGGTGGCGTGTGCGATTCTCGATGTGACTTTGCAGGATGCCAGTTGCTTCGAGCTACAGGATGCGCTGGCCCGGGAAGGAGTGGCCATCATGTTTCTTACACGAGAGCATTGCATTTCCTCCTGCGTTCGGGCGGTGAAGGCGGGCGCTGTCGATTTCCTCACCGTCCCTTGCGACGAGAATCAACTGATGAGCGCAGTGCGTGACGCTTTGGAAGAAGCCCGATCGTCGCTGATCCGACGTGTGCAGATTCGGGAGCTGCGTTCCAGGTACGAACAGCTGACGGCACGCGAGCGCCAGGTCTTCGAGCTGGTCACCGACGGCCTTTCCAACAAGCAGATTGCCCGGCGGCTGGAGATTGCAGACATTACCGTCCAGATACATCGCAGTCGTGTCATGCGAAAGATGTCTGCGGGCTCTTTGGCCGCTTTGGTACGGATAGCGGTCGCAATTGCCGGCGCTTCGCGTGCCTATCTCAACTGACGTGCACACAGTGGAAAAGCGATGACGGGCAAGCTGGTCTGTTCACTGGGTATCGCGGTCGGTCTCTTTGTTACGAACTCTGCGCGTGCGGATGAGTTTCCGAGTGTTTCGCTGAGTGCGATGACCATTGGCGTACTCGGCCCCACCGATCTGGGGCTCCAGATGCTGGAAGCGCGGGCCGCAGTGTCGTCGTACTTGCACTTGACCGCTGCGCCGACGCTTGTGATTGCCGAAGGAGGCAACACTGAGCAGCAACTGCGCACGGCTGCGACGTTCTTCTTGGACCTGGGTACGATCAGGATCGATGACCGCAATCTCGGCGTCTTCAGCGATGCCGGCACGATGCGCTATCGAAACAGAATTCGCCTCACCCAGCCCGCCAACTATGGAGGATACGTCGTTCGCTGGCAGCTGCTCGATGAGGCGTTCTACGAGAAGGGTGGACCTGGCTGGTTTCGTAACATGTGGGGCGCGGGCCTCGGCGTCGATGCTGGAAGCGCTGTGTCCGTCGACGCCTACTGGTTGCAGCAGGACGACGATGGCAAGCGAACTGCTTCCCTGCTGCTACTGATGCTGACTGTACATCTGCTGTAGTGCCGGCATCAGAGCACTTCGAAGACGTTATAGATCGGGCCAGTCGGCAGACGCTGCCCGGCTCCGACCGCCACGATCTCGTTGAGCCACACATGACTTGGTGATTGGGTACGAAACAGCGGTGCGATTCGCAGGTAGTACTCGTCGGCGCGTACCTCCGCACCCCGTGCGAGGCGAGCCATGACCTCAGCGGGACCGGAGCGCACTCCCTGATAGGTCATCGCAATCAACTCGCCCTCGGCTGTTTCCAGAACGATGCGGCAGTCGAGCAGAACGGTGCCGTCCGGCATTACTCGTTGCCAGTCACTGCCGCCGTCGAGCACGCGACCTCGCAGGCGCGCTCCTTCGAAACGTCCGCCGCCAACCACTCCAACAAGGGTATCCGTGCCGATCCGCTGCACGGCTTTGATGTCCAGCTCCAGCACCAACAAATGATTGCAGCGAATGGATTGAAGCGGAGCGGGCAAGGTGGCGGTGTCGGTCATCTGCATTCCTCATGTCATGGAAGGTGTTTTGCAGAACCGTAACGCGCCGTGCGCGCGTAGAGAATCATCGGGATGTGTTACTCCTGCGTAAACGATTTATATAATTTCGACACGGCCGGAACGCTCCTAATCTTGATGCCACAGCGAACTCCAGAGGCGGCGTTTCACGAACACCGTTCGCGCTTCGCTGCCTCCTGACCGTCTCGATACACAACGAAGGAGCATCACCGTGACCCAGCATGTCCTGTTCATCGTCACCAACGCGCCCGTGATCGGGCCCCACAGTCGCAAGACCGGCTTCTTTTTCGCCGAGGTCGCTCATCCGTTCGAAGCACTCGACAAGGCGGGTATCGCCGTGGAGTTTGCATCGCCCTCCGGAGGATGGACTCCGTACGATGCCTATGACGAGAAGGATCCGGCGCAGAAAGAGTTTCTGGGAAGCAAGGCATTCCGCCGCTTGAACCGCAGCCGCAAGCTATGCGAGGTGGACGCCGCCGATTACGACGCCATCCTGATTCCCGGAGGCCTCGGACCCATGGTCGACATCGCACGTAACGCCGAGGTGCAGAATGCAGTCGTGCGTGCGTGGAGCACCGGCAAGATCGTGTCTGCCGTGTGTCATGGTCCCTGCTCATTGCTAGGCGTGGATCTCGGTAACGGCGTGCCGTTCGTGCGCGGCAAGAAGCTCACGTCGTTCTCCAAGAAAGAAGAGTATGACTACGCTCGCGAAGACGTTCCCTATGAGCTGGAAGACGCGCTGAGAGCGGAGGGCGCCGAGTATTCCTCCGCGGCAAACTGGCAGCCGCATGTGGTGGTGGACGGACGTCTCATCACCGGCCAGAACCCCGCGTCCGCCGGGCCGCTGGGCAAGGAACTGGCCGCAGCGCTCAAGAAGACAGTCTAAGGCTTCGCTGGAACCCAACACAGTGCGAGCCGCGAGATCCGCGGTTCGCACGGCGGCGTGTCAGCCAGAGAACATCATGTCTTGAAGGAACCGCACTCATGCAGCACCAGTTTCTTGGCTCCACTGGCCTGTTGGTTTCCCGCCTCGCGTTTGGAACGATGACGTTCACAGCAGGCGCCAAAGATGTAGGTGCATTGGCTAAAGCGGGTGCTCAGGTCGCGGAGGACCTGGTAGCCATGGCTGTCGATGCCGGCGTCACCCTGTTCGATACAGCGGACATTTATGCCGACGGCGAATCCGAGAGACTACTTGGTGCCGCGTTGAAGGGGCGCCGTCAGCAAGTTGTGATCGCTACAAAGGTCGGCTTTCGCACTGGCACGCCGCTGACCCAGGCAGGACTGTCCCGTCGGCACATCCTCGATGCAGCGGAGCAGAGCCTGCGCCGCTTGGGGACCGACTGGATCGATGTCTACATCGCGCACAAGGAAGACCCGCATACCCCGATGGAAGAGACACTCAGCGCCCTTGATTCGCTGGTACGCGCTGGCAAGGTGCGCTATCTCGGATTTTCCAACTGGCCCGCTTGGAAGGCCGCAGCAGCCCTTGAATGCCAAAAGGCAAACGGCCTCGCGCCATTCACACATGGGCAGATGCACTACTCACTGCTAGGCAGGGATGTGGAGCGGGAAGTGCTCCCGATGATGCGAATGTACGGATTGGGGCTCACGGTGTGGAGTCCACTATCTTCTGGATTTCTTAGTGGCAAGTACACTCGCGAGAGTCTCAGCGATCCGAGTAAGCGCAACCCTGGATTCGATTTGCTGCCCTTTGACAGGGAGCATGGCTTGGCAGTGTTGGATCAGATGCGAATCATCGCACGCAGCCATGGGAGCACGGTCGTGCAGGTCGCACTCGCCTGGCTGCTCGCGAAGGACGCTGTGACGAGTGTGATTCTAGGGGCTGCGAAGCCGGATCAATTGAAGGACAATTTGGGCGCCATAGCAGTAAAGCTAACCGCGGAGGAGGTGGCCAGCCTCGACTCAGCTACCGCACTCGCGCCAGTCTACCCGAATTGGTTCAACCATAAGATGTCAGACCGGCTCGTCGCCGAGGCCATCGCCTGACGGACACATGGCGATCTTTGCTGTTTCGTTCCTAGACGTCTGCAAGCCCTGGTGGGAAGCGCAACTAACAAGGCGGAGGTGCGAGCTCGGCTGACTGTCTGCGCCGCAGCTGTCGACGCGCTTCAACGGCATGTTGCGGCCTTGATATAGCGCAATGCGACTTCGCGTCGAACCTCGTCTCTTATGAGATCAAACGAGGTGTGTTCCGCGCGAAGCCTTCGCTGCAGCATGCGCGGATGCAGGCAGAGTCTCGCTGCGATCTGCTCGTTGGTGCATTCCTTACTGGCGAGGCTCTCCAGGATGAGATACCTGACGCGCGCTGACGCACTATGTGGCGCATTATCACGAAGAGCGCAATCACCAGGGGCTGCAGAATCGCTTGCTGAAGCGTTCTGATGGCCCTATCAATCTAGTTGGTCGGGTAGAGCGCCGGGAGAGACTCGGTGGAATGCTCAACTTCTATCATCGAGAAGCGGCCTGACGACGGAATTTTCAGACACTACGGGTCCGACCCGCGCCCCGATGGCCGGGGGCACTCGAATTCCGAGTACGCCTATCGAGGCAACAGTAGCTCGGTCAGCGTATCCGGTTTGCTTGGAATTCGCACGAGGCGTGGATAACGCAGCGTTCCTGTATAGGCGATGGTTCGCTCCGCGCGGCGACCGTCCTGCTCGATCGTCAGTTGAACCGGAGATTGTTGAGCAGCGCGTACTGCCTCCACCAGGCGCTCCTTGCTGAAGGGTTGGCCCTGCACGGCGACAATCTTCGCGCGCGGCGCGAGACTTGCGTTGAACGCTGGGCTCTCCCAGGCGACTGCGCTCACCACGCCGCCGTTGGTCGCCTTCAAACCGATGGAATAGAAGAGATCCACGCCGCCTTGCTCGTCTTCGTTCTGCCGGAAAGCGGTCGTTGGGGTCTCGGTGTAGACGAGCCGCCAGCCGTGTCGCTCCAGCCCGGCGGTTGTATCGACTTCCTGATGGCCATTGACCCATCGGCGCAGCTCGGTTTCCCAATCGTGAGGCACGACGGTATTCAGCGCGGCACACAGCTCCTCGAAAATATATGTTTGCGATGGCGCTTCTGCGGAGGCACCCGCGAAGAACAGCCCGGCAAAGTCATCGATGCCCTTATGCCCAGCGCTGCGCTCCCGGAGGAGCGAGTCGACCGCGAGCCACAGCATGACGCCTTCATGATAATAATCCTTTCGACGCTGCCAGTCCGGCCATGGCACGGGCTTGCGAAGCATGAACGAGGGATAGTTTACGTCGTCGGACAAGCTTCGCCACGCGCGGCCGGGTCGGTTTGCGATTGCTGCGGCGTCGAGCGCCAGTTGGTCAAGGGTCTCCTGAGGACTGCGCAGGCCGGCGCGCGCCGCCAAGACGCGCCCCCAGAATTCGGTCTGCCCCTCATAGGCCCATAGCAGGCCGCCGCCCTGGGGCACATTCGGCGTGGGCGCCCAAAGGTCGGCGGGGATGCGATAGAGACCATTCCACGCATGCACGAACTCATGGGCGATGATGTCGCGGTTGTTGAGCTGGGCATCCCAGTTGCGAAAGTAGTTCGAGGGCAGCGAGATCTCACTGGAGTTGCGATGCTCCGTCCCACCTGAGGAGGCGTCATCGCTCATGCTTGCAAGGAATTCGTAGCGCCGGAAGGGAGCAGGTCCGAACACCGCAGAAGTTTGGGCGATCATTCGCCGAAACGAGTCGATCCGCTCGGGCGCCACGGCCAGATCGTCCGCGCGGCTTGCCATTAGAGCGAGCGTCGCTCGCGCCTTGGGGGCCGAGGAAAGGGGAATCCGCGTTAGATAGCGGGCCGCATAGACGGGTGAGTCGAGCAAGGTTTCGAGCGACACGGTGGCAAGAGATACTGCGCCTCGCTGTGTCGGTATGACATCCAGCGCCGTGACGGGCTGCAGACCGGCGGGCAGCGTGATGGTGGCCGCAATCGGAAGATTTCGTGCATACCATCCCGCCGGATAGAGAATGAGCCGCTGCCAGTGCACGACGATCATGTCCGGTGACATTGTTTCTTCGGCAGCGACGATCTGATAGCGCAGTTCGATTGTCCGTGCGCCCTGTGGGATGTCGAGATGGAAGGCATGCGGCTCGATCGGGTCGCGGCGCCATGACAATGGCCGTCCGTCGAGTTCCACGGCCAGGCCGGCGAGATCGGTGACCGTCAAGCTCGGGCCGTGGCTCGCGGCTTCCCAGCGGGGGTAAAGCAGTGTCATCGAGCCTGCCTGTTGAGCGGGCACGACTTCACGAACGACGAACAGCTTTCGTGCCACGTCAGTCGCCTCGACATTCACTTCGATGACACCGGCGAACTCATGATCGACCGGCGCTGGCACCGGCAAGGAGTTTAGAACTTGGACCGGCTGTTTCACGGACTGCGCTTGGACCGACATAGCGGCTAAGGCGCCGATCGCACAGGCTGCGGCGAGTAGCGAGGCGGAAAGACACTTCGGTCGACTGAAGGTCATATTGCAGATACGGTTCGTTCGAGCGCGTTGGTGGCTGACGGGGCAAGCCCCCTAATTCTACTGAATTCCGCGCACGCAGTGGCTAGCGAGGATGGCGTGGTCTGCCGGTCCGATCGAGATCCACGATCCCTCGACCGTTCCACACGTCTGGAAGGCGCAGATGTTAGAAAGAAGCAAGCGCGTTAGTGGCCCGCACATCGTTCGGGTTCGAGACGGTCGCTATGTCGAACATTGGGGTATCAATTCGCTAGGGTCGGTCCTGGCTCAGTTGCAATCGAACTGATCCAAAACGCCGCGCATGCTCGAGTTGAGCGAGGCCGGGTGGCAGCTACGCACTTTGTGTGCCGACAGTGAGCGCGTCAGCGACTTGGCCTGTCAGGATCTGAAGGTCTTCGATGAAACCCTGAAGCGCATTTCGTAATAAGATACAATGAAGTCCGCGTTGCTCGTACAACGCAAGCGCGAGTTACCAGAGGATACATGCGGGCATGCCGAGAATAGAAATCGTCGAAGTGGGACCGCGCGATGGGTTGCAGAGCGAGTCGAGCATGCTCGCGACCGACATCAAGATTCAGTTCATCGAGCGGCTCATCGATGCGGGCGTGCGAAGGGTCGAGGTCACGAGCTTCGTGCATCCGAAGCGCGTGCCGCAGATGGCCGACGCAGAGGCGGTGCTGGCTGGCCTGCGGCGAACCGCAGGTGTTTATTACGTAGGGCTCGTGCTCAATCGTCGCGGATTCGAGCGCGCCGTCGCCGCCGGTTGTAACGAAATCGGCATGGCTGTGATCGCGAGCGATACTTTCAATCGTCGCAATCAGGGCATGAGCACTCAGCAATCCATCGATGCCTGGCTGGAGATATCCGAGGCTGCGCGTGCCGTGGGTGTGCGTCCTCAGGTGACGGTGTCTGCCGCTTTCGGTTGTCCGTACGAAGGTGAAGTGCCCATCGAACGCGTTCTCGATGTTGTGAGACAGGTCGCCGCAGGTGGCCCGTACGAAATCGCGCTTGCCGATACCATTGGCGTGGGCGTGCCGGCGCAAGTGCGCGAGATGATCGCGCGGGTGCGTGAAGTGGTGCCGGGCATGCGTCTGCGTTGTCACTTTCACAACACGCGCAACACGGGCATCGCCAATGCCTATGCGGCAGTAGAAGCGGGTGTCGACGCGCTCGACGCGAGCGCGGGCGGCATCGGCGGCTGTCCCTTCGCGCCGGCTGCCACCGGCAATATTCCGACGGAAGATCTCCTTTATATGCTCGATCGCAGCGGCATCGACACCGGCCTGCGTCTCGATGCGCTCATCGAGACGAGTCAATGGCTGCAACAACAGCTCGGCCGAGCGGTGCCCGGCATGCTGGTAAAGACCGGCGGCTTTCCGCGAGCCTCACAGGTTTGCGTCCCGGCGGCGCAGTGAGCCTCAGATGACCCCGGCGGTGCGCAGTTCGTCGAAGCGCTCGGCGCTCATGCCGAGCAGTTCCAGAAATATTTCCTGATTGTGTTCGCCCAGCGCCGGAGAGGGGCTGCGGATGCGGCCTGGTGTCGCGGATAATTTCGGTGCGACATTCTGCATCTGCAACGTGCCGAAATCCGGATGCGGCACGCTCACGATGGCTTCGCGCGCCTTGAAATGGGCATCCGCCAGCATCTCGGGGGCGCGATAGATCAGTCCGGCCGGCACGCCATGCGTTTGCATCGTTTGCAGCAGCTCGGTGCGTGACAGTGTGCGGGTCCACTCGTTCACCAGCGCGTCCAATTCCTCTTGATGTTTGCCGCGCTCGATGTGAGTTGCATACCTCGGATCCTGCGCCAGTTCCGGTCGCCCCATCGCTGCGGCGAGACGCTTGAAGACAGTGTCTTGATTGGCGGCGATGAGCACCATTTGTTGGTCGATGGTGAGATAAACATTGGACGGCGCGACATTCGGCAGGATCGCACCGGTGCGCTCCCTGATATAACCGGTCTGATCGTATTCCGTGACCAACGATTCCATCATGGCGAGAACGGCTTCGTAGATGGCGGAGTCGACGATCTGGCCGCGACCGGTCCGTTCACGATAGTGAAGTGCGGAGAGTGCGCCCAGGCAGGCGTAAACAGCTGCGAGCGAATCGCCGATGCTGATGCCCGTGCGCGAGGGCGGCGTGCTTGGATCGCCCACTACGTATCGTAGCCCACCCATCGCCTCGCCGATTGCGCCGAAGCCGGCCTGGCTCGAGTACGGCCCGGTCTGGCCGAAGCCGGAAACGCGGATCATGATCAGGCGTGGATTGATTTGCGCCAGCTGCTGGTAACCGCAGCCCCATCTTTCCATCGTGCCCGGCCGAAAATTCTCCAGCACGAAATCGGCCTGTCGTACCAGATCCTTGAACACGCTTTGGCCCTGCGGCTGGCGCATGTCGAGCGTAATGGATTTCTTGTTGCGCGCGACGACCGGCCACCACAGTGACTTGTCACCAGCCGTCTCGCGCCCCCACACACGCAGCGGGTCGCCCTGGCCCGGCGGCTCTATCTTGATCACCTCGGCGCCCATGTCGCCGAGCAGTTGTCCACAGATCGGTCCGGCGAGCAGCGTGCCGAGCTCCAGCACGCGAAGATCGGAGAGCGGACCGTTGGCAAAGTTTCGTTGGTTCACATGGGTACCTGATGGCTCACGCCGCGCCATGGCCGGAGATGAATGCAGCTTCCGTCAATTGACTTCGTCCTGGTGCGCGGACCTGGACGCGACGAAGTACATCAGCGCCGCTGCAATCGAAAGCAGCAGCGGACACAGCATCGCCCAGCGCAGTGAAGTGGCGACATCGACGGAGAACCAGGCGCCAAAGCCGTCGCTCAGCAGGCCGATCACGACGGGCGTCAGGCCGTAGCCGAAAATGGACGTGAAGAATGCCACCAACGCGATTGCCGTTGCGCGAACCCGATGTTCCGTCACGATATGCATGCAAGCGAGGCTCGGTCCCATGCCCAGCCCCACCGCCGTTGCGCCGAGAAACAGGAACACATAGGAAGCGGCGATGTTCTCGGTGAGGTAGACCAGCAGGAACAGCGGAGCGGTGAGCAATGCGGTCAGCGCCGGGAACCAGAATTCCCAGAGTCGATTACGACCGATCAGCGCATTGACCAGAATGCCCCCGACGATGATGCCGACGATGGAGCCGATGCCCAGGCACAAGCCGCCGAGCGTGCTGAACTGCGCGGCGCTGATGTCGTAGGCGCGCAGGTAATAGGTCGGAACCCATACCCAGGCGCCGAAGATGCAGTAATAGAGGGTGGTCGCGATCAGGAGGCGGCGCGCGGTGCGAACGGCCAACACACTTCGGATGGCCTGGATCAACGGCGGCGATCGGGTCGGCAAGCCGGTGCGCTCGAATCTGCCGCGTACCGGCTCTTTGAGCAGCAGTGGCAGCAGCAATGCGAGCGCCAGTCCGGGCAGGCCGAAGAGGATGAATACATTGCGCCAGCCGACCCGTTCCAGCAGCACGCCCGAGGCGGTCAGGCCGATGAGAGTGCCGATCAAGCCGATGCCGGTGAATACCGAGATGGCGAGCGCACGCCGTTGGGGCGGAAAGCAATCGCCGATGATGGAATGCGCTGAGGGAATACAGCCGGCTTCTCCCGCGCCCAGGCTGAGTCGAGCAAAGAACAGCTGCAGAAACGATCGCGCCAGGCCGCAGAAGATCGAAGCCAGGCTCCAGACCGCAAGGCAGGTCGAGATGATCCTGACACGGTGATAGCGATCGGCCATCCAGCCGACGGTCAAGCCGAAGATGGCATAGAAGGCCGCGTAGGCCAGCCCGCCGAGAATTCCCATCTGCGCATCCGACAGCAGCAGCTCGCTCTTGATGGATTCCAGCAGCACCGAGAAAACGGTGCGGTCCATGTAGTTGAACATGTTCACCAGGCCCAGGACGATCAGCGCCGCGTGGGCTCGCAAGCCTGGCGCTTCTGCCTCAGGCGAGGCTTCGGCGGCGGTCATCGTCGTATCCCCGTTCATGGGCAACTCTCGCGCAGTGTGTTCACAGGGCGCAGCCGGCCCGGCCACGTCGTTCTGCTAAAGAGTGTTTGCCGGTCGAGAGCCGTAATCGGTGGGGCGGTGGCCGATCGAGCCGGGGCGCTTTGCGGATTCTCGAGCGACGACACTCTTTAAGAGCGTCACAGAGTGTCGCGGCTGCTCGCTGGACGAGCCGCCATAAAAAACATTGCGCAAGGTGGATCGAGAGTTATCTATGAACGATGTGAGTCTGGGGGCATGGGAGTTGCCGCAGGAGCTGGCGCTGCTGCGGGATACGGTCCGCAAGTTCATGGCGACCGAGGTGCGGCCGGTGGAGGACGGTGTCGAGCACGATGCCTACAAGCTGCCGCCGGAAAAGCTGGCGCCCCTGCAGAAGAAAGTGAAAGACGAGATGGGGCTGTGGTGCTACCGCACGCCCGCCAAATACGGAGGGGCGGGCCTTGGGTTGCTCGCGCAAACGGTGGTTGCCGAGCAAACAGCCCAATGCAAGATGGGCTTGTACAGCGCCGGTTGCGGTGCTTTCGGCGCAGACCCGCCGAATGTCATTTGGGAAGGATCGCGCGAACAGATAGAAGGATTCGGGATTCCTTCGGTGGCTCAGGGCAAGAAGGCCTATGTGGCTATCAGCGAGGCGTCCGGAGGATCCGACCCGGCGCGCTCGATTCGTACGCGCGCCGTTCGCGATGGCGACCACTACGTGGTGAACGGCAGCAAGATGTGGATCTCTGCGGCGGACACAGCGGACTGGGGCATTCTCTTCGCACGCACCGGTGACGATACCTCGCGCGGTGGCATCACCGCATTCATCGTCGATGGCCGGCCGGAAGGCATGACCGTCCGTCCGATTCCGGTCATTCGCTCGTGGTCGCCCTGCGAGGTGGCTTTCAAAGATGTCCGGATTCCAGTCGCGCATCGACTGGGCGAGGAGGGCGAAGGCTTCAATCTCGCGAAGAAGTGGCTGGTGGAAACGCGCATTCCCTACTCGATCACGACGCTCGGGGTCGCACAGGCAGCGCTGGATATGGCGGTCAAGTGGTCGACCGAGCGCAAGACGTTCGGTTCGTACCTCGCCGACAAGCAGGCCATCCAGTGGATGCTGGCCGACAGTGAAATAGAAATTCGCGCCGCGAGGCTGCTTACGTATCAAGCTGCGTGGAAGGCCGATCTTGGTCAGGATCCGGGGGTGGATGCGTCGATCGCAAAGCTCACCACCAGCGAGACGGCCGGACGGGTGATCGATCGCTGTGTGCAGATCTTCGGTGCGCTCGGTGTTTCCGAGGAACTGCCCCTGGAACGATGGTATCGAGAGCTGCGTATTCGTCGCATCGGCGAGGGTCCCTCTGAGGTGCAACGCATGGTCGTCGCCCGCAGCCTCATCAGCCAGTACCGGTGAGCCATGGCCATCGACATCGAACTCTCGCAGCATATTGCCACCATCACCATCAACCGGCCCGAGCGCCTCAATGCGATGGACGCGGAGCACTACCGTCTGTTGTCGCAGGCCTGGACGAGAGTGCGCGACGATCCGGAGATTCGCGTGGCGATCATCACCGGAGCGGGTGAGAAGTCGTTCACGGCCGGTGCGGACATCAAGTCCTACTTGTCGCGCGACTTTCACTGGGCCGAGCAGTGGCTGACCCAGAAAGATCAGTTGCTGAATCGCGGCCTGGAGGTATGGAAGCCCGTCATCAGTGCCATCAACGGCTTCTGTATCGGCGGCGGCGTTACTTTGATGCTCGCCACCGATATCCGGCTGGCCGTCGCGAGCGCCACCTTCAGCCTGGCCGAGGTCAAGCGTGGCGTCATCGCAGCGAATGGCGGCACGCAACGGGTGGTCCACCAGTTGCCTCATGCGATTGCAATGGAAATGCTCCTTACCGGAGACGCAATCGACGCGCAGACAGCGTTGCGATGGGGGTTGATCAATCGCGTCACCAGCCGAGAAAGTCTCATGGTCGAGGCGCGCGCGATCGCGGAGCGGATTGCCAAGAATGCGCCGCTCGCGGTCCAGGCGACCAAGGAGCTGGCGATTCGCAGTCGCGACATGGATCTGGCGGCAGGCCTGCGAATGGAGCAACTGGTCGGTCGAACGCTGCTGCAAACCGAGGATGCAAAGGAAGGACAGGCGGCGTTCAAGGAAAAGCGCGAACCGAAGTTCACGGCGTCCTGAACATGCGCGGTAAATACGTCATCGCCGGTGTCGGTCACACCAAATACGGATCGCTGCCGGGCCGCTCCACGCACTCCCTGCATGCCGAGGCGGTTCGCAATGCCTTGTACGATGCAAATATCTGTAAATCGGACGTCGATGCCTTGCTGGTGAAAGGACCGACGTCGGCTCCGGAACTTCTATATGGACAGAGGCTGGCGGAGTCCCTGGGCATCAGCCCGAGAGTGGGCGGCGTGTGGGATCAGGGCGGGGCGGCCAACGCCAGCTTGATCGGCTATGCAGCGATGGCCATCGAGCATGGTCAATGCGAGATCGCGGTCGTCACGTTCGCCGACAATCCCAAGACGGGCGATCGAAGTGTCTACAGTCGCGCCCGGGGCGAAGGCGCGTTGTTTGGTTGGGGCGGTGTGCCAGCCGGGTATGCGATGGTCGCGCGTCGGCACATGAGCGAGTTAGGCACGCGACCCGAGCATCTCGGCGCGGTCGTGGTGAACAGCCGCAGAAACGCCGCCGCCAATAGCAACGCCCAACTACGCAACAAGCCGATCACGCTGGATGAGTACCTGGCGCGTGACTATCTCGTCTCGCCATTGCGACGGGACGACTGCGCGCTGGTCAGCGACGGTGCCGCAAGTGTGGTGGTGATGAGCGCCAGGCGGGCTCGCGAGCTGAAAGTGCAACGGCCGGTGCCCATTCTCGGCTTCGGACAAGGACAAACGTCGCTGGATATCGCGCAACGTCCGAGGCTCACCTCGACCATGGCGTCATCCTCGGCGGCGACCGCATTCGCGATGGCTGGGCTGAAGCCCGCCGACATCGACGTCGCGCAACTCTACGACTGCTTTTCGATCGTCGTGCTGATGACGCTGGAAGATTACGGCTTCTGCAAGCCGGGGCAGAGCGGCCGATTCGTCGAGGACGGCGCTCTGGAAGTCGGCGGCCGTCTGCCGATCAATACCGCTGGCGGGTTGCTGGCCGAAACCGGTATGCCGGGCATGCAGCTCATCATCGAAGGCGTGCGTCAGATGCGCGGCGACGCCGTTACACAAGTGCCGAACGCGAAGACCTGCGTGATCAGCAACCAGGGGGGCGTCATGCACACTCACTCCACGTTGATTCTGGGTAACTGAAGATCATGCAAGCAGATTCAGCAGGGCCCGAGTCCGAGCACGTGGCGGCGTACCACGCGCTACGCGATGGCAAGCTCACTTATCAGCGCTGCCGCGATTGTGCGCACTGCTGGCTTCCAGAGAGAACCGAGTGCCCGGGATGTCTGGGGAATCGCATCGATCGGCTGGACGCGTGTGGGGCCGCGAAGCTCGTGAGCTGGGTGGTGTATCACCACGCGTTCGTGCCGGCCTTTGCGGACTCGATTCCGTACACCGTCGGGCTGATCGAGTTGCGGGAAGGTCCGCGTTTGATCAGCAACATCGTCGGCGTCGACGATCCGGAGCAGCTGAGGATCGATCAGGAGCTCAGCTTGCAGGTGACCCGACGACGATCGGTGGACGTGCCGCTGTTCACTCCTTCGACTGCGCGGGACGGAAGATACAAATGAGTGGAAGCGACACTGCTTCTGACGATACGTCCGTGGGTGCGACGAGCGACGGGCCGCCTCGCGCGCTGCCGCTGCATGGCGTCGTCGTGGTGGATCTCGGTCAGATCTATTTGGGACCGTATGCAACGTTCCTGATGGCGAAGGCCGGCGCGACGGTGATCAAGGTCGAACCACCTGCCGGAGAGCCGGCTCGTCGTCGCTCCACCGTGGGGCGGGGTGCATCGCTGCCGTTTTGTATGCTGAACGCGAACAAGCGCTGCGTCACGATCAATCTCAAGACGGAACGCGGCCGCGATCTGCTGCTCCGGCTGGTGCGACGGGCCGACGTGCTGATCGAAAATTTCGCGCCCGGCGTGCTGGACAGGCTCGGTGTGGGTTGGCCGGTACTGCGGGCCATGAATCCGAGGCTGATCTATGCCTCGGGCACCGGGTTCGGTCTGTCCGGGCCGGATCGCGAGCAATTGGCGATGGACCTGACGATTCAAGCGGCGAGCGGCGCCATGAGCGTCACGGGTTTCGCGGACGGTGGACCGCTGAAATCCGGCGTGGCATTCGCCGACATCATCAGCGGCGTGCATCTCTACGGAGCCGTGGTGACTGCGCTGTTCGATCGGGAGCGCAGTGGGCAAGGCCGGCTGGTAGAGGTGGCGATGCTCGAAGCCGTGTTTCCCACTTTGGCTTCCAATCTCGGCATGTTGTACAGCAGTGGCGGCAAGGGCGCGGCGCGCACCGGCAATCGTCACGGCGGCCTATCGGTCGCGCCCTACAATGTTTATTCCTGCGCCGACGGCCACGTCGCATTGATCTGCCAGTTGGAGAGTCATTGGCGGGGATTGACCGATGCGATGGGCAGGCCGGATCTCGCCACCGACTCGCGCTTCTCGGACAACGCGCGGCGGGTTGCCAACATGGACGAGACCGACGCTGTCGTCGCGGCATGGACGGCAACCAAGAGTCGCAAACAGCTCGCGGAGCTTTCCGTTGAATACAAGTTCATCTGTAGCCCGGTGCGGGAGTTGCCCGAGGTGGTCAACGATCGGCACATGCACGAGCGCGGCATGCTCGAATGGATCGATCATCCGGAGCTCGGCAGAGTCGTGCTGCCGGGCAGTCCCTTACGCTTTCACGGCAGCATGCGCGAGCCTGCCATTCCTAGCGAATCGCTCGGGGCATCCAACACCGCGATCTTCGGCGAGATGTTGGAGCTGGACCGCGAGGAACTGAGCCGGCTCGCTGCCGAGGGAGTCATCTGAATGTCATGCAGCACGCGATGTATCGCCTGATCATCTCCAATGGCAAGGTCGTCACGCCGAGCGGTTCGAATATCGCAGACGTGGCCATCGCGGGTGAGAGAATCGCGGGCATCTTTCCGCCGCGATCCCTCGTGGAGTGCCAGGCGGAGCGGCGGATCGATGCCACCGGAATGATCGTCATGCCCGGCGGCATCGATCCTCACGTGCACATGTACTGGCCCATTGGTCACAGCAGCGGCTCGGAACGACCGAGATCTCAGGGCACCGATCACGTTGGCCGCGCGGCATTACATGGCGGAACGACTACGCTCATCGATTTCGCTCGCGTGACGGCGACCGACAGCATCGAGACTTGCATCCGCGCCCGCGATGCCGACTTTTCCAACAAATGCCCCTGCGACTACGCTTATCACCTGATGATGCATTCGGATCCGTCGCAGCGGACCCTGGATGAACTCGCCGAGGCGATCCGAGCCGGGTATCCGACGGTGAAAATGTTCACGACGAACATCCTGCCGCAGTGGAGCGGGGCCAAGATCGACACCGGCGACCTGTGGGAGATCTTCCAGGTGCTCGCCAAAGCGGGCGGCTTGGGAGTCGTGCACGCCGAAGACGATGAGCTGGTCATGCACATGACTGCCAAGCTCATGGCGCAGGGCCAGGGGCATTTCAAGCATCTCGCGCAAGTGCATAGCCGGCTCTCGGAGGATTTGAGCTTTCGCCAGGTGTTGCGGCTGGCGGAGAATGTCCCCGGCACGGCGCTGTACATGATGCATGTCTCGGCGAGCACAGGTGTGCAGGCAGTGCGTGAGGCGCAAGCCAGGTCGCTACCGGTTTACGCCGAGACCTTGCCACAGTATCTGCGCTTCACTGCCGATGATTATCTGCGGCCCGATGGCCAGATCTATCACACCTACCCATCTTTGAAATCCCAGCAGGACCAGGATGCGCTTTGGGATGGCGTGGCGGACGGCACGATTCAGACGCTGGCGACGGATGACATCTGCTGCTCGCTGCAGCAGAAGACTGCGGGTGCGCAGATCGTCGACACCGTCGGCGGTTTCAGCGGCGTCGAGCCGCGCATCGCCGTCATGTACACCGAGGCGGTGGTGAGACGAGGAATCTCTTTAGAAAGATTCGTCGATCTGGTCGCGACGGATGCAGCCAGGATCATGGGGCTCTATCCGCGCAAGGGCGTGCTGCTGCCCGGCAGCGACGCGGATATCGTCATTCTCGATCCGAACCGGCGCGGCACACTCGCCAGGCAGGATTTGTATCAGGCCCAGTACTCGCCCTGGGAAGGTCACGAGATCCATGCATGGCCCATCGTCACCGTGCTCAGGGGAGCGGTCGTGATGGAGCGCGGTGAACTATTCATCCCGGCCGCGGGCGGCAGGTATCTGCACCGCTCGATACCGGAGCATATCCGGGCGGGTCGGCGCTGACGCGTGGGGATGGCGTCAGCAGGTATCCCAATGGAAGACGAACGCATCGAGCAGCAATTGTATCGACGGTTGGCCACGGATGCGGGATTCGTCGACCCGGATGCCGGGATCGTGACGGCCATCGGCGGCCGATACGTTGCCACCCGATCGTTGCTCGCGCATTTGCCTCGCGATCTGCAATGGCATGAAGCGCCATTCTGGATGTCGCCGGGCGAACCGGAGCAGACGGAATGAGCGTGCTGCCTTTCATGCCGCTGGCCACGGCGGGATCGCTGATACGGCAGCGCAGGCTCTCGCCAGTGGAATACACGCAGGCGTTGATCGATCACACCGCCGCCGTCGACGGTCGGTTGCACGCATTCCTGATGCAAAGTCCGCAGCAGGCATTGAGCGATGCTCGAGCCGCTGAAGCTGCAATCATGGCGGGTCAGTGGCGCGGTTCGATGCATGGCATTCCGTACGGCCTGAAGGACGTCATCGACTACGCCGGCATGCCGACGACCGGCAATTCCGCCGCGATCGTCAACAACATTCCGGACGCACATGCGGCGGTGACCCGCCGGCTCATCGATGCTGGATCGGTCATGATGGGCAAGCTCGCCCTGCACGAACTGTCGATTGGCGGTCCTTCCTTCGATCTGCCGTGGCCCGTGCCGATCAATCCCTGGGCGGACGATCATTTCGCGGGCGGTTCCTCCAGCGGCTGCGCGGTCGCGGTCGCCGCGGGCATGTTGCCTGCCGCGATCGGCACCGACACGGGGGGCTCGGTCAGAAGTCCAGCGGCCAACTGCGGTGTCGTTGGAATGAAGCCGACGCGCGGCCTGTTGAGTTGCAACGGCATCATTCCTTTGGCTCACAGTCTCGATTGCGTCGGCGTGCTGACGAGAACCGTACGAGACAACGCTCTGGTGTTGCAGAGCCTGACGGCGACGAACGCGAAAGCTCGCACCAACTACATCGAGACACTCGACCGCGGTGTGGTGGGATTGAGAATCGGGCTCATACGTCACTTCTACGCGGGCGATGAGACAGCTCATCCCGAACAGGTCACGGCCCTCGACCAGGCAGCGACGTTGCTGGAGAAGCTGGGGGCTGAGATCGTCGAGATTCGTCTACCTCGGAGAGAAGAGTTCAGCGCTTGTTGCGCGCTGATCCTGTTCTCCGAGGCTTATGCCATCTTTCGCGGCTTGCTGACACAGCGTTTTGCGCAGCTCGGTGAGCATGCCAGAACCAGCATCATGTCGGGTGCGACCGTGTCCGCGGCGGACTATATCGACGCGCAGCGCTGGCGAGCCCGTTTGACCAGAGCCACCAACGCAGCATTCGACGGACTGCACGCGGCGATCACGGCTACCAATCTGGACCCGGCCTATCCGCTGAGCGATAGCGCGGCGAAGACTCGCGCGTTGGCGAGACATTGTCGTCATCCATTCAGTGTCACCGGACATCCGGCGATTGCCGTGCCGGCAGGATTCAGTTCCGCGGGCCTGCCGCTGTCCTTGCAGATCGTCGGCAACTACTTCGATGAGCGGGGCGTCTATCGGATAGCAAACGCCTACCAGCGAGCCACGGATTGGACGAGCAGGCGTCCTGCGAATCTGAGGGCGGCGTAGCGTGTTGGCCGGGGTCATTGCCGACGTCGAGAAGGTCGCACTGTTGCACGACCTGCTTCGGCACAGTCTCGAGCTGTGGCAGGTCGACGGCGATGTGGTTCGAGCAGGAAACATCATCACCGTACGCGCACGAACGTGCATCGTGGTCGTCCGGTACGATCCAGGAAATGCGGTCGCGCTCTGGTGGATCGCGAAACAAGCGGGCGGCGGCATTGCGAGCGTGCGCGAAAAACCATGCAACAGCAGTCTCGCCACCCTCGCAAGTCTCCGGCGGCTCCTGGCCGTGAATAGTCCGCGTGACAAAATATCGGAGCAGGCGGGATGATTCCGGTCGGCATCCTCAGCGGATTCCTCGGCAGCGGCAAGACGACGCGTCTGCGCCGTCTGTTGCAGGAGCCGGACATGAGCGGTACCGCGGTGGTCGTGAACGAGTTCGGCGTGGTCGGCATCGATCATGAGTTGCTGGAGACCGGCGAGGACCAGACCATCCTGCTATCCAATGGATGTCTGTGCTGTAGCGCTCGCAGTGGACTGGAGAATGCGTTGCGAACGCTCTGGAGCCGCGCCCGGCGAGGAGAGATCGACGTCGAGCGCGTGGTGGTCGAGACTTCCGGTCTGGCCGACCCGCTGGCGGTTCTGCAGCTCATCGGGCCGGGCGGGCCGATGTCGGGAATGTTTTCACGCGGTCATGTGGTCGTGACCGTGGACGTGGGACTGGAGACCCTCGAGGGCTGTGCGGAGGCCAGACAGCAAGTGATATTCGCGGACCGGATCAAGTTGACCAAGCTGGATACACATCCGTTGCCGCTGAGATTGGTCACGCTGATTCGCGCTTTGAATCCCACCGCGGCGATCGATGGCAGCGACGCTGATGAGCTGTCCCGTGACGATCTGTTCGGCTCGCGGAAGGGTGAAGACTTCGCCGCTCCGCTCGGTGAGTATTTGCCGCGCGAAAGCGTGGGACGCGATCATCTGCGGGATGTGCGAGCCATCGCAATCATCGAGGAGCGGCCGTTGCCGGCGGCATTGATGTCGCTGTTCCTGGAAGGGTTGTCGGCCAACGCCGGCAGCCGGCTGCTGCGCGTCAAGGGCATCCTGAATGTCGCCGGCGCGGCCGACTATCCCATCGTCGTTCAAGGCACGAGCCATCGAAAGGCGGAGGTGACCCGACTGTCGACATGGCCCTCGCCGGATCGCAGGACCAGAATTTCCATCATCGGCCGAGGGCTGCCCGATGCGTGGCCCCAGCTGCTGTTCCAGCTGTTGTGGGCGGAGTTGGAGGAGATCGAACACAACGACGCTGCGTGCTCGAGGCAGTTGTGAGCTCGGCCGATGCGCAGCCGAAGCACGCCGCCGCGATTACTTGCCCACGATCTTCAGTTCCCGGCTGAAGCTCGTCAGCGCTCGCGAGGTGCCTGCTTGCACCAGAACCACGTCCTCCAGTCTCACGCCAATCTCTCCCTGGCGATACAACGCCGGCTCCAGCAGCACCACGGCGCCCTCGGGCAGCACTTCGTGCTCGCTCTCCTGAATGTACGGCGCCTCGTGAATCGCGAGCCCGAGGCCGTGACCGCCGCGATGAACGATCATGTCCGCGTACCCCGAGCTTCGTAGCGAATCCATGAGAGCGCCATTGAGTTGATGTGCGGTCATGCCAGACTCGACCGCGCCCAGGCCGACTTTGCTCGCGGTCACCACAGCCTCATGAATCTTTGCATGCTCGTCGCTCACGTATTTGCAGAACGCGCTGCAGCTCAAGGCGGAGTGATAACCCTGAATGCGTGCGGAACAGTCGATGAGAATCGGATCGCCCGGCCGTAGCGGCCGATCTGCCGAGGTGCCATGGGGATTCGCGGCATTGCTTCCGAACAGCACCAGTGGCTCGAAGCCGAGCCCGTCGGCACCGCCTTCGAGCATGCGGATGCTGAGAATCTTCTGCACGTCCAGCTCGGTCTGGCCCGTTCTGATCAGTTCCAGCGTCTCGCCCAACGCACGCTGTGTGATCGCGATCGCGCGCTCGATACATTCGATCTCGGCAATCTCCTTGACCATGCGTTGGCGTTCCAGGATGCGTTCGACGTCGATCAAGGCATCGCTGCCCAGCCGCCAGCGGAACTCGTCAGCTTCGAAAGTCCGCATGCGCCGGCTCTCGATGCCGAGACGCATCGGGCCGAGAGTGCGAACCAGAGCATCGAATGCGGCCTGGTGGCCGTCGCTGTCCTGCCAGAAGAACGTCCGTGTGTCGTGATAGTGCTCGAGCCATTTCAGCCGTTCCAGTTCCGGCAGCAAGGCCAGCAGCTCACCGTCGGCGGTGATGACAATCATCGTGGGTCGGCCCAGCAACAGGAAATGCAGGCCGGTGAAATAGTAGAAAGAAGGTCCGGGCAAAATGGCCGCCGCGCCCAAGCCGCGCTCGCGCAATGCCTCGGCGAGGCGCGTGCGCCGCCTTGCATAGGGTTGCTGCAGTTTCCGATCGTCAGGAGTGCATGGCCAGCTCATGACAATATTCCAAGCAGGGTTCGGGCTTCTCGAGCGGATGCCACGGGTCTGCCCAGCGCGTTGGCGAGCACCACGGCGCGTTCCACCAGACTGTAGTTGCCGGGAGCGGCAACGCCGCGCTCGATGTAAAGATTGTCTTCCAGACCGACTCGCACATGGCCTCCCAGGATCAGTGACTGCGCAGCCATGGCGAAGTGGCTGTGCGCCACGCCGAACGCCGACCACCGCGCCTCGGCGGGCAGTTGATCCACCAGGAATTGCATGGTCCGGGTATCGGCAGCGCTGCCCCATCGCACGCCCAGACACAACTGAAAATAGCCGGGAGCGGGCAGGGTGCCGTTGGCGAGCAGTTCCCGGGCGAGCCGCAGATGGCCCGGCTCGAAGATTTCCAGCTCCGGCAGCACGCCGGCCGCGGTGACTGCTTTGGCGATCTCGGCGACGATGGCCGGCGTGTTGACGAACACGATGTTTCCGAAGTTCATCGAACCCATGTCGAGCGAGCACAGCTCCGGCCGCAACTCGACCACGTGTCGGCAGCGGTCGGCGGGGCTGATGACATTCGAGCCTGGGCCGATCCGGTCACGATCCTCCAGATTGGGAATGTATCGTCCGCCGAAGCCCGTGGTCAGGTTGATCAGGACGTCCGAGCCGCTGCGGCGAATCCGATTGACGACGTCTTCGTAGTAACGGAACTCATTGCTTTGCTGTCCCGTGTTCGGGTCGCGCACATGGATGTGAACGATGGCCGCGCCGGCTCGCCACGCCTCGAGCGCCGAGTCCGCGATCTCCTGCGGCGTCACCGGTACGCGGTTCTTCTCCACGATCGGAGCGCCACCGGTCACGGCACAGGTGATGATTACTGGTTGTGACATGTGCGAGCTCCGTACGATCAACGCAGCGCCTTGCCGCGATCGATGCTGTTGGCGAGGCTGCCATTGATCACGGCAGCGAACTCGTCACTGTGATGGGTGACCTGATGCGTGTCGAAATGCGCCTCCAGCGCGGTACGAAAGCCGGCCATGTCCATCATTCGATTGACAGAGCGCTTCGCCAGGCGCACCGCGAACGGTGCCGCCTTCGCGATGTGTTCGGCGAGCTTCAGTGTCGTGCTCTCCAGTTCTGCGCGCGGTACGACACGGTTCACCAACCCGAACTGCAGCGCCTCGCTCGCTGGCAGGCGCCTGCCTGTGAGCAGCAGATCCTTGGCTCTGCGCGGCCCGAGATAGAACGGATAGGCGAGCACCTCCAGGCTGGCCAGAGAGACGCTGTGCACGGTCGGGTCGGAGAAGAAAGCGTCCTCGGCGGCGACGATCAGATCGCACATACCCGCCAGCATCAGGCCACCGGCAAGGCATGCTCCCTGCACCTGCGCAAGCGTCGGTTTCGGACAATCGTGGATGTGCATGCAAATCTGGTAGTACTTGGCTTCCTCCTGATGGAAACGCTGTTCGGCGGACTGATGCGAGCGATCGCGCTGAGCTTCCTTGAGATCGTGTCCGGCGGAGAAGTGATCTCCGGCGGCTGCCAGGATGATCACGCGGATCGTGGGATCCGCAGCGGCAGCGGCGAAGGCGGCGTCGATCTCATCGAGCATCGTGCGGTTCTGCGCGTTACGCAGTTGCGGGCGGTTCAGCAGGATGCGGCGCACCGGGCCGAGCGTTTCGCAAACAATTTCATGATAGAGGGCAACGTCGGACATGAGAGTCTCCTGATCGGATCGAAAACATTGCGGCTCAGCGCTGGACGCTGGCCGTGGTCTGGGTGGCCCAGAACAGCGGCCCGCCGCAATGCTCTGGAAAGCCGAGCCCGTTGACCCAGACGATGTCGACATCGCTGGGGCGAGACACGATGCCTTCGGCCACGAGTCGTTTCGCTTCGGCGGCCGCGGCGAGCAGGCAGCGCTCCACGATGGCTGCTGCGAGGATCTTCGGGATGGATGTGCCTGCATGCGCAGGCATGCCGTCCGGCGTTCCGGCGCGTTGCAGATCGATCAGCTTCGTCCCGGTCTCACCAGGCCCGCTGCGTCCGTCCAGAATCCGCTGCGCCAGATCCAAGCCGATGAAGTCACAAAGCTCGAATGGGCCGTGGGCCATGCCGAAGTCGCGTAGCGCGGCGTCGATGTGCGCGGCCGGCACGCCTTCCTCGAGAATCGCGATGGCTTCTTTCAAGTAAGCGCGCAGGGTTCGATCGCCTACGAAACCGTCGCAGTCGCGGCTCACGACGGGAATTTTTTCGAGCCGCCGGCTCAGCTCGACGGCGATCGATGCCGCGAGGTTGCTGGACCTGTCGGTGCGCACGATCTCCACCTGGCGCATCGTCGATGCTGGAATGAAGAAATGCATGCCGACGACGTTCGCGGGGCGCCGGCTCGCGGCGGCGATCTCATCCACGGACAGGAGCGCGGTAGTTGTGATGAGCGCGGTTTTCTCGCCAACCAGGGCGCTCAATGCACCGACTATTGCGGACTTGCTCGAAAGCATATCCGGCTCCACTTCGATGACAGCGGTGCAATGTCGCAGCGAAGCGGCCTCGCTGGTGACTTCGAGCGCAGCGGTGAGCGACTGCAGTTCTTGTCGGGAAGCGATGCGGCCTTTGGATGACAATCTCTCGAGGCGCTCGACGATCGCGCTCGACGCATCGGACAGCGCACGAGCGTTTTGATCGAACAGCAGCACTCGACAGCCGCCGATCAGCAGGGCAGCCGCGAGCGGCGTGCGCAGCGCGCCGGCCCCGGCGATGCCCACGAGCGGCTCGGGTCCGGCGAGAGCGCCGGCAATGTAGCCATCGAACTTGAATGCTGCCCGCTCGGCGAAGAACACGTATTGCAGAGCAGCCGATTGCGGCGAGGCCTTGCACTCTTCGACGTACTCACGTTCTTTGCGCAAGCCCTCATCGAAGGGTAATGCAGCGGCATTGCGCACACTGCGAATGGCTCGGGTCGCGGCGAGGCGATTTCGCAGCCGCGCCGGCAAGTTGCTCTCGAATTCGTCGAACACCCCGGCACTGGCTGGAGCGAGCTTGTCTTGCAGGTCGCGAACCAGGCGGAGCGGGCGGCCTTCCGCGATGACCTGTTGGGCGAAGCGGATGGCGTGAGCGTGCAGATCGTCGGCAACGATCGCATCGACCAGTCCGAGTTGCAGCGCCTCCGCGGCATCGAGGATGCGAGAGGTCGCTATTGCCCGCAGGGCCTGCTCGATGCCGATGAGCCGTGGCAACCGCTGAGTTCCGCCGGCACCCGGGATGACCCCCAGCTTCACTTCGGGCAGTCCCAGCCGGGCGGAGGCGAGAGCGATTCGGAAATGACAGGCGAGCGCGATCTCCAGCCCGCCGCCCAGCGCTGTGCCGTGAATGGCGGCAATGACGGGCTTGCGACACGCTTCGATGCTGAGATTGACGGCATTGAGCGCGGGCTCTTCAATGGGCCGGCCGAACTCGCGGATATCCGCCCCGGCCGGGAAGGTTTGTCCCTTGCCGATGACTATGATCGCCTGAACGCCGGGCGCATCGGAGAATGTTCGGACCGCCGCGGACAAACCGGAGCGCACGCTGTGAGACAGCGCGTTCACCGGCGGGTTGTCGATGTAGATGAACCCGATGTTTGCATCGATGCGCGCAGCCACGGTGCTGCTGAACGATGTCTCGGGCGCCGGCGCGGCGAGTTGCGTCCCGAGGGCAGTTCCTTCACTCACCGGCATCTGTGTGACTCCGAAACTGCGGCTGCGACCATACTCGCTGGTTCTCTCGCAACAGAATCTTCCGCAGGTGATCCGAGGCGTAGCCCAGCGAGGCGAGCATGGGCCCTGTATTGGCGATCTCCCGGTAGGAGGCGATCTGCTCGCCGTGTAGCGATACGATCGCGACACCTTCGAATCCGACACGTGACGCGGGCGCGGTGGCAACTTTCGAGCGGTACGAGAACGCGTAGCGTGCGTACAGCAGCTCGCTGCTTCCGACCGGGTCATGGAAGGTCCATCGAAAATCGTCCGCTGTGCCGAAGAACTCACGATCGATGAGGCGCGCGATTTGCTCGTGGCCCGTGGCGGTTCCATAGAAACAATCGGTATAGGTGCCTTGCTCCGTGAACAGCCGGGCGAGGCGCTGGCCATCATGCAGTGCTACCGCATCGGAGAACGCGCGGAAGATTCTTCTGCTCAGGATCTCGATCGGCTCGGTTCGCAAGCGTCACCTGATGTTGGGAGTCGGTCGCCAGTCATTCCGCGGCGTGAAGTCAGGCGGTCGCTTTTCTCTGCAAGGATTTTGTTTCGAGGAATTCGCTGAGACCGGCCTCGCCATTCTCGCGGCCGAGGCCCGATGCACCGAAGCCGCCGAATGGCGCGGCAAGATTGAACGGAGCACCGTTCAGATCTATCTGTCCTGCGCGAATGCGACGGGCGACGGCGATTGCAGTCTCATCGGTGTCGGCCCACACGGCCGCGGCGAGACCGAACGGCGTGCCGTTGGCCAAGCGCACGGCGTCGTCCACACCCTGGTGAGTCTGCACTGTCAGTACCGGTCCGAAGATTTCCTGCTGTACCAGCGCGCAGTGCTCGGGAGCCGGACCGAAAACAATGGGCGCGAAAAAGAATCCGCCGGTCAGCTGCTCGGGAAGATTGCCTCTGGCGATGACAGGAATGCCGGCACGAATCGCGTCGTCGACGAACGCAGTCACTCTGCGCCTCTGCTGTTCGGAGACGAGCGGACCCATGCGAGTAGTTCGTTCCATCGGATCGCCGACGATGTACTTCGGCAGCAATTCTCGCAGCAGCTGCGCGACCGCTTCGAACCGCGCCTCCGGGACGATGAGCCGTGTCAGTGCGTTGCATGTCTGGCCGGAGTTCAGCAAACACGAGGCGAGGGTGGATTTGACGGCCTGCGTAAGGTCGGCGCCTTCCAGGACGACGGCCGGCGATTTGCCGCCCAGCTCCAACGAGAGGCGTTTGATGCCGCGGGACGCGAGCGCCGCGACGTGCTTGCCGGTTTCGGTCGAACCGGTGAAGGACACCATCGTCACGTCCGGATGCTCGACCAGCGCTGTGCCGACTTCGCTGCCGAGTCCGGTCAGCATGTTGAACGCGCCGGCGGGCAGGTCGGAGCCATCGATGATTTCCGCCAATATCAGCGCGCTCGAGGGAGCGATCTCCGAAGGCTTCAGCACGACTGTCGCTCCAGCGGCCAATGCGGCGGCGACTTTGGCGGTTATCTGGTGTAGCGGATAGTTCCAAGGCGTGATCGCGGCAACGACACCCACTGGCTCGTCGATCACGAGCGAGTGACCGATCGACCTTTCGTTACGAGCCTGCGCGGCGAGGCCCGCATAGGATCGCCACGCGGCAATGGGCGCTGCCACTTGAATCATCTCGCACAGACGTAGCGGCATTCCGACTTCGCGGGCGATGACGTGAGCAAGTTCGGTGGCGCGGGCTTCGAGACCGTCCGCGATCTGATTCAGTACGTGACTGCGTTGCTCCGGCGTGGCGGCGGCCCAGATCGGCAGTGCCTTCTGGGCCGAGCGTACCGCGAGGTTCACGTGCTCCGCGGATGCGAGGCAGATGCTCGTCATCGGTTCGCCCGTCGCGGCGTCGCTGACGCAAAACGATGGGGCCTGAATCTGCAGCCACCTGCCGTCGATATAGATCGCGTGTCGGTTGTTCATTCTCTATCTTGCCTGGGCGCAGCTTCCATCCGGCAGGACGATACCTGTCATCGGGCATAAAGAGGGCGCGGCGAACAATTTCCGTAACGACGTCAGCAAATATTCGCAACGCCGCGTTACCGACGCACAGGCAGGGCGATCGTGATGCATTTGCTATTGCTCACTTCCAAACGTTCTGGAACTATCCGTCGCCGGTTTGGCCATCGGTTGTGGTACCACCATGTCATCCATCGAAGTTGGCAAGAGCGTTGAGCAAGCCACGGTTCGCTGCGTCATCATGCGAGCGGGAACCAGCAAGGGGCTGTTCTTTCATGCGCGCGATCTGCCGTCGACGGCCGCGGCGCGCGATGCACTGTTGCTCGAGCTCATGGGATCTCCGGACGTATTGCAGATCGACGGCCTGGGCGGCTCGCGACCCATCACATCGAAAGTCGCGATCATCGCGCCGTCGACGCGCGCGGACGCCGATGTCGACTACACGTTCGGCCAGGTGGAGCTGGAGAGAGCGTCCGTTACCTACGATGCCAACTGTGGAAACATCTGCGCCGGGGTCGGTCCCTTTGCGCTCGATGAGGGACTGGTCGAAGTGCAGCCCGGCTCGACCCGCGTGCGCATCTACAACACCAACACCTCGAAGATCATCATCGCGGAGGTGCCGACGGTCGGCGGCAAAGCTCAGGTCGGGGGGCGCTTTCGTGTGCCCGGAGTGCCGGGGGAAGGCGCGGAGATTCGCATGAACTGGGTGGGCACGATCGGTTCCAGCACCGGCCGGCTCTTGCCGACCGGGAGCGTGACAGATCGCATCGTGCTGGAGGACGGCCGCGCCATCGTCGCCACGCTATGCGATGTCGCCAATCCGTGTGTCTGGGTGCGGGCAGACGATCTGGGACTGCAGACCAGCGTCCTGTCGGCAGACCTCAATCGCAACGTTCCGCTGTTGAGCCTGCTGCGCGAAGTGCGTGGCAAGGCTGCGGTTCTCCTTGGGTTCTGCGATGAATGGCAGCGCGCGGCGGAGCTATCACCGACGGTGCCGTTCGTCGGGCTGGTGGCTCCACCAGCCGATTATCTCTCTCTGTCCGGCGCCGCGGTTCTCGCCTCCGATATGGATGTGCTGGTGAGGCTGATCTTCATGGATCGCCTGCACGAGAGCATCGCCGGCACGGGTTCGATCTGCCTGGCAGCGGCTTCGCGCATTCCGGGCTCGGTGATCCACTCCGTCGCCCGTGAGTCGCCAGAGGTCTTGTTGATCGGTCATCCCTCTGGGATAACGGCAGCCAGGGTGAGGGCCAGCGCCATCGCGAGCTTTCCCTTCGTGCACTTCGAGGAACTGGGCTTCAGCCGGACTGCCCGCCGGCTCATGGCGGGGGATGCCTATTTTCGACGCTGACAGCGCCGGCGGTCGCTGACCGCTCTTACGGATTTCTTCGTCCAAACCCTCTTTAGATGGCGAGCCGGGCGGAGACCGGGACCGGGGGCCTGCCGATCCGGCGGCGCAAGATCGGAGAATGCCTTGGATTCAAGTGGTTACATTGGCCAGGGCGGTTCGGCGAGGGGCGCGATGCTGGCCGCTGCGACATGAATAGAAACGACGATCCGATTACCAAGGCGTTCCTGGCCTGCCGTAATGGGCTGGTCCGCTCGATACTGCGAATGTCGATCCGACCCGCCGACGTCGACGACATTCTGCAGGAGACGCTGCTGCGCGTCCTGAAGGGGAACGATAAGAAGCGCATCCAGTCGCCGCAAGGCTATCTGTTCGTCGTGTCCCGGAATCTGGTGCTGGAGAAACTCTCGCAACGCTCGCGGGAGATTTCCGCCGAGATCGACGAGTCCCAGGCGGATGTCGATGCGGTACCCATCGATCAGCAGTTGCACGACGCGCAGAAACTGGAAAGATTCAGCGAAGCGCTGCTGACGCTGTCGGCGGACAAGCGTCGTGCCATTCTGTTACGAAAATTCTGCGGTTTCTCGCAGAACGAGATCGCGAGGAAGATGGGAGTCTCGGTCAGCTCAGTGGAGAAGTACATCGCGAGCGGGCTGAGAGAATGCCGGCGTCATCTGATCACGCAAGGATACGAGTTCGAGGATTCAACGGAGGAGTGTCCTGCTCGCGGGCTGCAACAGACTGGCGAACAGGGCGGGGATGTATGAAACATCGTGCACCGCTCGTAGCACTGCGCACTCGCGAACTGCGCGAAGTCGAGGCTAGCAACTGGCTGGCGAAACTGGATCGCGGCACTCTGTCCGAACAGGAACGCAGCGATCTGAAGCACTGGCTGGCCCAGGATCCCGAGCACGGACGGACGCTCCGAAGCTACTGTTCCATGTGGAGCGAGATGGATTCGGTGCTGAACGCGCTCACGGCGAACGTCGAGGCGGTCGCCGAACCGGTCGTGACACCGGGATTCGTGCGACGGTATGCCGTGGTCGCGCTGGCTGCCGTGTGCCTGTGCGCGCTGGGTCTCGGCTGGTTCTGGCAATCGGCGCCGCGGGTGGTCGAGGCCACTTTGCTGACTGGCGTTGGCATGCAGAAATCGAATCGGCTCGGTGACGGTTCGGTGGTGCATCTGAACACCAACAGCATCGTCAAGGTCGAGTACTCCGATGCAGCGCGCATCGTTCGATTGTTGCAGGGGGAGGCCAAGTTCGATGTGGCGCACGAACCGCAAAGGCCCTTCATCGTCTACGCAGACAACAGCCAGGTCAAAGCCCTCGGCACCGAGTTCGTCGTCCGGCTGACCTCGCAGAACGTGGTTGTCACCGTCACCGACGGCAAGGTGCAGTTGTCCAAGCGTCAGTCCAAGGGCGAAGCTCAGCGGGCGGAGCGGACGTCCGCCGATGCGGATGGCCGTGCCCGGGACGAAGTGCTGCTCGTGAGCAAAGGCGAGGGCGCCACAGTCAGCCAGCTCGACGACGGCACTCCGGCGCCGCCCCGAAAGTTGACTGCCGAGGAAATGAAGCGTCAACTCGGCTGGCTCGACGGCCAGCTCGTGTTCAGCAACGAGCGGCTGGAGGATGTGATCGCCGAGATCAATCGCTACATCCCCAACCACATCGTCATCGAGGATGCCGAGCTGCGCGACCTGCGCATCAGCGGCCGCTTCAAGATCGGCGATAGCGAGGCGATGTTCGACGCCATCGAGACGTCCTTCGATGTGCGCATGGAGCGCGACAGCGACTCGACGGTGCGCGTCTCGCGTGAGAAGTAAACCGCTCCGCCCAAAACGGCGCTGCGGTGAAGCCTCGAGTCGAAGGCCGGGCGGGAAACTGCTCTGAATCGTAGTTGAGTCGACAACAAAGCGCGCATGGCGCGCGAGAGTTCTTCGGGGGAGCTGAGGCTTCGATGTCATGACCGCCTCATCGATGAATCGAATCTCACCTCATCGTCGCTCGTGCAAGGATGTTACGGGTATTTCGTCGCCGACCCTCTTTATGAGCTGTTGCATGACAGTAATCATGAGGTCAAGGGTAGCGACTGGCAGCGATACCGATCGATAGCGTTATGGTTGACGGCGTAAAGGCAACTTGTGCGACGTTGATGATCCTGCTGAGTTTCGCCGCTCGCGGCGAAGCCACGGAAACGCTATATCGGTTGGATATGCCTTCGTTGAAGGTGAACGATGCTCTGGACTACCTGGCGAGCAAGACCAACCATTCGTTGTTCTATCTGGCCAGTGAAGTTCCAGGCATCCAGACCAAGCCGCTGGAAGGCGTCTATACGGTGCGGGACGCACTGAAGACCCTGCTGGCTGATACCGGCCTCCATTCTGTCGTCACCAAGAGAGACGTGATCGTTGTTTCGGCAACACAGAAAACAGATGGGGGCGATGAGATGTCGAGTAAGTCAGTCAAGTCTTCTATGTTCGCGGCTTTGGCGCTGTCCGTGGCGGCCAATCCTGTCTCCGTCAGAGCGCAGGCCGTCACTGGCGAGGGCGGCGCGAAACTCGAGGAGATCGTCGTTACGGCGCAGATGCGCGAGGAGAATATCCAGGAGGTGCCGATCGCGATCAGCGCGTTCGACAGCGCGTCGCTGGATGAGTTGGGCATCAATGATATCCGCGACCTGCAGCTGTTCGTTCCAGGCCTGACGGTGGTCAGCGAGAACTCGCCGGTGCAGACCAGTATCAATCTGCGAGGTGTCGGCACGCCCGGCGACAATTGGGCCCTGGAATCCTCCGTGGGCCTGTATGTCGACGGCGTGTATCGTTCCAGGCAGTCCTCGGCGCTCAACAATCTGGTCGATATCCAGCGCGTGGAAGTGCTGAAGGGGCCGCAAGGCACGCTGTTCGGCAAGAACACCACGTCCGGCGCGATCCAGTACATCACCGTCGCTCCGGATCTGAACGACTACGGCGGCTACAGCGAAGTGAGCGCCGGCAATCTCGCCTATTTGAACGCGAATGGCGCCATCAACATTCCGGTGGTCGAGGGCAAGGCGGCCGCCCGCATCTCCGGCGGCATATCCACGCGCGACGGCTATGTCAGGAACATCGTCACCGGCGAGGATCAGAACGATCTGAATCGATTCGCGCTGCGCGGTCAGTTCCTGCTGGCGCCGAGCGAGGCGCTGAGTGTCAGGATCATCGCCGACTATCAGCAGATGGATGAGAAGTGTTGCTCGCAGAGCGTGGTGCTGAACAGCCCTCGCGATCTGTACATGCGCGACACGCTCGGGGCGACGATCGTTCTGCAGGATCGCTTCGATGACGACATCAGCGCCGCCGATGTCATCAATCGTGCGCTGATCGAGGAGTCCGGGCTGTCGGCGGAGGTGAACTGGCGCCTGGATGCCGTCACGCTCACGTCCATCACCGCGTATCGCAAGTTCGACTCGGAGAATTTCTTCGATGGCGACAGCACCGACCTGTTCACGCTCAACAACAACTGGTTCGCCAGCCAGGACACGTTCACCCAGGAATTTCGCGTCACCGGCTCGGTCGGCAAGCGCTTCAAGTATATCGGTGGCGCCTATTATTTCGATCAAGAGCTCGATGCCAGGCAGGAGTTGCCGCTCGGGCCGGACCTCAATCCATTGCTGGGCAATCCGACCAATGCGAGCTATCTGACGGCGCTGGGAACCAGTTGTGCGGCCGCCGGCGTTGCTCCGGCCGATTGCACGGCGCCGGTGTATCGCGACGGCGATCTGATCACCAACTTCGAGAATCAGAAGCAGAGCAGTTGGGCGCTGTTCGCCCAGGGCGACGTCGGTCTGACCGACGATCTGATTCTGACGCTGGGCTTGCGCTATCTGGATGAGCAGAAGGAGCTGAGCACCCGCTTCATCGAGAGCCGCTACAACCCCGCGTGGGCGGTGATCGGCTTCACCTCGCCCGTGCCGGTCGATATCGATGGCCGCAAGTTCTCCGACAGTGCGCTCACCGGCACCGCCAAGCTGGCCTACCGTTGGAGCGATGACGTGATGACGTTCATGTCATACGGTCATGGCTACAAGTCCGGCGGCACCAACGGCCGGCGACTGCCGCCGGGCGTACCGGTGACGTTCAATCCGGAGACGGTGGACAGCTACGAGATCGGTTTGAAAGCCGACTTCCTGGACAATCGCCTGCGTCTGAATGCTTCGGTGTTCCACATGGAGTTCGACGATTTTCAGGCGCAGAGCTTCAATGGCGCCGGCGGCTTCATCCTGCGCAACGCCGGCAAGATCACCTCTGAGGGGGCCGAGCTGGATCTGTCGTTCGCCGCGACCGACTGGCTGACGCTCACCACCGGCGGGGCCTACGTGGATGCCATCTACGACCGTTTCGATCGCGGGCCGTGTATTCAAACACCGGCGGTTGGCTCACCCGATGCGGGGCAACCCAACTTTCCGACGTTCTGCGACCTGTCGGGCCGACGCGTGCAGGGAACGCCGGAGTGGGCGGGTTACGGTTCGGCCTACGCGAAACGTTACGTTGCCAACGGCAACATGCTGTATGGGCAACTGGACGTTTCCTGGAGAGACGACACGCCCATCGGACCGGAGAATGATCCGAACAAGACGGTGGATTCCTATACGCTGACCAATCTGCGCCTGGGATATGAGTTCGGCGGCGGGCGCTACGACGTCTCGCTGTGGTCGAAGAACCTGTTCGATGTCGATTATCGCAAGGGACCGTATAACTCCACGCTTCGCGCCGGTGGCTTGATGGACAACCACACCGAACCGCGAACCTTCGGCGTGACCCTGCGCGCAAAGATGTGATGGCCCGCGGCCCCGGGTTCGGCGGTGCCGAGCCCGGGCGTCCGAGTCGAAGTGATCAGCAGCGTGCGTGGATAGCGTGTCTGCCGGCGCAGATTCTGATGAGGCGTCGAACTGTGCGATTTCCAGGCTGCTGGCGTTGAAGAAGTCGGGCAGCTGTTTGAGAGGCTCCACGCTCATTCGTTCGGCGTCACCGAGCTGCAAACTCCCGGGCTGCAGGAACCCGGAGTGTGAGATGAAGAATTCATTCGAGCTGAATGGCTCCAGCGCCGCGAGCCAGAGTTCGTCGAACTCCGGGACAGCCGGGCGATATCGCCGGCAACAATAAACTCGTGCTCGTCATGGGGCGTCCCGACGATGCCAATATCGATCTCTATAAAGTGGCCGTGGGATCGGGCGGTCCTCCCGGAGCCGGGTTCACCTGGCACACCGCCGCTCTTTCCGAGTAGGCGGTGCTGCTGACTTCGTCGTCGTAGGTTTGTCGGCAGAACTCACCTCGCGAGACCAACGTTTCTAGTTCGGTCATCTTGAGAGTAACCGCCATGGCATTCATCCACCAGCTTCCTGCAGCGCTCCTCCTCGGGCTGTTGTCTATCAACTCACAGGCGCGGCAAGCAGCGTCGAGCAGCACTAACTCTTCCGTCGCTAAAGACTGTACCGGACTGGCTCAGGCCGATGACCTGACCCGCCTCGCGTTCGAAATCTGGTGATTCGGTCAGGACTGCTTTGCTGTATGCCATAACTTCGACATCTCACAGTGCCGTTGCCGCTATCTGAGAACGCGGGCTCGTGTGGAAAGGTCTGACTTCTCCACCTCGTGCATCATCGGCTTCGGTTCCTCACCTTCCCGATGCGGACCGCTGTAGTTGCAACGGTCAAGCTGGAGATCTCCCGGTTCCCGTACAAAGAGCTTCTGAGCATGCCAGGTTCTACGACCTCGCCGGGCTCTGCGAGGCGCTTGCGATGACGCACCTGTGGATGTTGCCTTCCGCGTTACCAACCGCGTCGGCACCCGGGATGATTTTAATTACGCGGCTCAATGGCTGGCCTGCTCATACCCCGACCGACGCTTCGCCGGACTCCTCACGCAGACCTGCGCACGGCTTGGGGTCGATGTGACTCGCTAGATCCTCATCGCAGTGGACTCTCACCACCTACTCTTTGCCGGTCTCCCGGCGCACTGGTAACCAAACTTTATCAAGACTCACGGTGACCGCCGCTTCAGCGATCACGCCTCACTCGTACACCATTATCAGGGACGCGATCGCACAAGTCGCGGCACTTCCGTGATTGCCACAGTCATCGAATCAACTTGAGTCCACGGAACCGCCCTCGAGGCGACCATCTCGACATCGCTGGTTCGAATAAAGTCAGGCCCAGACATCCGGCTTGGCTACTCGGCCGCGATCCTTTCGCATTTCCTTTGTTACCTGCCGTTCGCGTAGAGTCTGCGAATCGACTTAAGGGGCTGCTCGTGAAAGAACTCGCGGTGAGGTGCTTGTATTCGGCGTTGGCAGTTGGCTCATTGTTGGCCACCAGCGCTCGAGCAGAATCCTGGTGTGACGCCGCGCCGCTGCCGGTGCTGGCTGCGCTCACTCAAGTCGACTCGGGCGAGGATTGGTTCAAGATCTATGTCGTGGCCGACGGCGTGTTTGCCATTACCGAGCCGCGCCAGGCAGAGGGCGTCAATTCGTTCCTGATCGTAGGGTCCCGGCGCGCCGTGCTGTTCGACTCGGGGCTTGGTATCGGTCGCATCGGCAAGATCGTCTCGAAACTGACGCCACTGCCCGTGACCGTGTTCAACTCGCATACTCATTTCGATCACGTCGGCGGCAATGCCGAGTTCGCTGACGTGCGAAATCTGAACATTCCCTACAGCCTCGCGAGCTCGCGCGGACACGTCGATCCGGCACTGGCTGAATATGCAAGGCCCACACTCGCCGAGGATCATGTTTGCGGTTCACTTCCGGCATGGGTGACGAGCCGCGAATACAAGATTCCAACGTGGCGCATCTCACGCTACATCGAGGACAACGAACGGATCGACCTGGGGAATCGAACGCTCGAAGTGCTGCGAACCCCGGGTCATACGCCGGATTCGATCACCGTGCTCGACCGCGCGCACGGCCTGCTGTTCACCGGCGACACGTACTATTCAAACCAGATTTATCTCTGGGCGCCCGGCACGGATCTGGCCGCGTATCGGGCATCGATCGATCGGCTGGTGGCGTTGCGGCCCAGTCTCAAGGTACTGTTGCCGGCCCACGGGGCGCCGACGGCCGATCCCGAGCAACTGGTCGAGCTCCAGACGGCTCTGCGGGAGATTCTCGCGGGTTCCGTCCCGTCGACACCTGCGTCCGGGAATCGCCGCGTGTTTCGCTTCGAGCATTTCTCCATCCTGATGGCCCAGCCGCCAGAGGCGGCGCCAGCCCCGAAGTGACCGGTATCCACTTTTCGGCCCAGAGCTGTCTACAGTGATGGGAGAATGCATTTTCGGACTGCCATGGGGACAGAGAACAGACAGGCCTTCATCGCCGCGCTGGCCCGGGCGCATGGTTCTCGGCTGCGCCGATTTCTGGAGCTGAAGCTCCGGGGTGCTTCGGCGGATGCGTCGGATCTGGTGCAGGACGTCTATCTGCGGCTGCTGCGGATGCCGCGCCACGAGACCATCCGCAGCCCGCAGGCTTACCTGTTCACCGTGGCGCGCAATGTCCTCTACGAACATCGACTGAGCCATGCGTCGGCGCCCAAGGCCGTGGAGATGGACGAAGTGCTGGCCGAGATCGAGGCCTACGTGCAGGACGATGCCGGTGCTTACATCGACGCGGTTCGGCAGCTCGAGCAATTCGATCAGGCACTGAGCGGGGTATCGCCGCGGGCGTACGCAACTTTCGTGCTACAGCGGCGCTACGGCTACACCCTAGATGAGATCGCCAGGCAGCTGGGCGTCTCGCGCCCCATGGTCAAGAAATACTTGGCCAAGGCGGTAGAGCATTGCCGACAGCATTTTGAAGGAGTTCGGTAACGCCATCATGAGCAGGGAGACTTCCAGGGAATCGACGAATTCGCAGATCCTGGCGGAAGCCAGCGAATGGCTGATCGAATTCGAGGCCGGTGAACCCGATTCCGACACCCGACGTGAGTTCGACGACTGGCTGCGCCAGTCGCCGGAGCATGTGCGCGCCTATCTCGGGCTACTGCCGCTCTGGAAACAGGGCTCGGTCGCGAAGTTCTCACGAGATCAGGGACCGGAATCTTTGATTGCCTACGCCAATACGGAAGGAAATGTCGTTGCTTTGACCGGTAGCGCACAGCCTGGGCAACGTTCGAGGACTCGCACGCATTGGCCAGCCGCGATGGCTGCCACAATAGCCTTCGTGGTAGTGGGTGGATTGTTCGCGTGGCGCGAATTCCAGGCGCCGCTCTATACGACCGGCATCGGCGAACAGCGTTCCGTGTTGCTGCCTGACGGATCAACGCTCGAGCTCAACGCACGAAGCAGAGTGCGCATCGAGTTCACTGAGAAGCAACGCGGGATCGATCTGTTGCAAGGTCAGGCACTGTTTCACGTCGTGGCCGACGCGCATCGCCCGTTCGTAGTAAGCGTCGACACGCTCAGTGTCCGCGCGGTCGGGACGCAGTTCGACGTGAATAGAAGGGCGAGCGGCACGATCGTCACGGTTGTGGAGGGCCGCGTGTCCATTCTGGAACCCTCGCCGAGCGGTGGCGCTGAGGCGAGTCGAAAATCTTTCCTGTCCGCGGGCGAACAGGTGACGGTCAGCACTGATCCGGCAAATCAGCCCAAACAGTCAAGAACGGCGGATGCGGCGGCGGCCACCGCGTGGACTCAGCGCAGGCTGGTGTTCGACGCCTCGACGTTGTCGGAGGTCGTCGAAGAGTTCAATCGATACAACGTAAGACCGATCAAGGTCGTCGACGCCAGCCTGGATGGATTTCCCATCACTGGATCCTTCTCCTCCACGGATTCCGCTTCGTTGCTGCGCTTTCTCGAGGCCCAGCCCGGTATCCAGGTCACGACCGCCGACGATGAGATCCGCGTCGCCCTTCGCAAATAGATCGCCGCCGCGGTATCCGGTTTGCCGCGCGTTCCTGTCTATACGTGCATGAGCCGGTCATTTCGAATGACGGCAATCACAAGAAGCCTGGGGAATGGCGGAGGGGATCTCATGCGCGTGATGGTAAGTGCGGCTTTGATGTGTTGTGCGACGGTGGGTCTGGCTTCCGCTCAGAACGCACACGCGATGATGCGCAAGCCAACGAATATTTCAGCTCAGCCGCTGCGTCCGGCGCTACAGCTGTTGTCCAAGGAGCGGGACATACAGGTGGTGTACCGCACCGATGTCGTCGCGGACCTGCGCACCGGAGGTGCCGTAGGCGACCTCACCTCCGAAGAAGCGCTCCACCAACTTCTCAAAGGTACCGGTCTGACCTGGCGCTATCTCGATGACAAAACCGTCACGATCGTGCCGATCGCAAGCGCCTCACAGCTGCGTATCAGCGCGCGGCTCGATAGCGATGAAACTTCTTTGGCCCAGAATCGCGCGCAGGCCGGCGTTGCTTCGCAATCCGATGAAGCGGCAGGCCTCGAGGAAATCGTCGTCACGGCGACCCGCCGCACCACCACGCTCCAGGATACGCCGATCAATATCGCTGCCGTGACCGGCGCGCAGATCGAGCGCGAAGGCCTGAGGACTTTGTCCGAAGCGACGCGCGCCATTCCCGGTATCAATGTCATCGATCAGGGTGGCAGGGGTGGCAGCCAGATCGTCGTGCGCGGCCTCAACGCGGAACCGCTGGCCAACAACGACAACAGCAACGATGGTGGCGGCACCGTTGCCACCTATCTTGGTGAAACCCCGGTGTTCATGGAGCTCAAGCTCAATGACATGGAGCGCGTTGAGGTTCTGCTGGGGCCGCAGGGCACGCTGTACGGCGCCGGCACGCTCGGCGGCGCGATTCGATACATCCCGCGACGGCCAAGTTTCACCGAGGCGTCCGTGGAAGTTCGTGGTGCCACCTATCGCTACAGCGCGGCGTCCACCCAGAGCTTCGATGGCGGAGCGACCGTCAACCTTCCGCTCAGCGAGAAGTTTGCATTTCGGGCCTCGGTCGATCGGCTCGACGATTCGGGTTTCATCGACCAGCGCTATGTCCTGCGGGAACCCGGGACATCGCTGTCCAGCGCATTTGGCAGCCCGGAGGCCATTGCCGAAAATTTCCGCCGCAAGCGCGACGTCAATTACGAAAAGACCTGGTCGGGTCGCGTTGCCGCGCGCTGGGCACCTGCCGATGCGGTCGATCTCAACCTCACCTATTACTTCCAGAATCAGGATATCGGCGGGCGGCAGTCCTCGTCGCACCGGCTGGACAGCCTGCCGGTTTCGTTCGGCAAGTATGAATCGGCGCTACGCGTGCTCGAGCCGGCCGAGCGAGACAACCAGCTGCTGACGCTGGAGGGAACCTTCGACCTCGGTTTCGCGGAGCTGACCTCGGCGACCAGCTATTCGGAATATTCCTCGCGCAGCCAGCGCGATCAGACCGATCTCGCGATCGAGCTCGGCTTCGGCTACGAGCTGTTCCCGGGCCTGGTGAATTTCACCGACGAGCAAATCGAGGAGAAGCGCACCAATCAGGAGTTACGCCTCGTGTCCAAGGGCGAGGGGCCATTCAGCTGGACGGTCGGCGGGTTCTACAACCGTTTCAAAAGGGTGATCGACTACGTCGAGCTCACGCCCGGCCTCCACGAGTTCTTCGACTTTGCCGTGGGCGACGACCGTGACTATCTCTCGATCGACCGCAGCGAGCGGGAGGAATATGCCTTGTATGGCGAGCTCTCGTATCAACTCACCGATGCGTGGTCCGTTACGGTCGGCGGTAGATACTACAACTACGACCTGAGGCTGGCGTCGGCCGCGACGTTCCCGCCTTTTCCGGCGACCGGACCGCAATTCAACTTCTCCCGGGCCGGGCAGAAGGACGATGGTGTGCTCGGCAAGCTCAACGCTTCGTACCGCGTCTCGGCGGACACACTGGCCTATGGCACGATCAGCCAGGGCTATCGCGGCGGCAGTTCGAACGCTCTGACGCTCTGCCCTGTACCGCTCCCGCCGGATACTTTCGTCTGCGGTCAGCCCAACGAGCTCCTCTACACGCCCGACAAAACGACCAACTACGAGCTTGGATTCAAGAGCCAATGGTTGGATCGTCGTATAACACTCAACTCGGCGGTCTTCTATATCGATTGGAAGGACGTGCAGCTCGGTTCCTCTACCCAGGTCGGCGCCGTGGGAATCACGGTCAACGGAGAGGGTGCTTCCAGCCGCGGCGCCGAATTCAATCTCGGCGCGAAAGTCACCAGCAAACTGCGCATCGAGGGCAACTACGCGTACACCGATGCGCAGCTGGACGAACGCTCGCCGAGGCTCATCCGTACGGTCGTTCCGCCAGGTTTCGCTGCTGTTTATATCGATGGCGAGGCGGGTGACCGGTTGCCCGGCTCAGCCAGGCACCGCGGCAGCATTGCCGCTTCCTATGTAGAGCCGATCAGTGCCAGGTTCGATCTCGACTTTGGCTGGAGGACGGTTTTCTCCGGCAATGTGCTGAGCATGGCCGGTGCGCGCGGCGACAGCGTAACCCTCCCGTCCTACTCGATCAGCTACGCGCGGATCGGTCTCACCGACACGCAGAACGAATTTTCGGTAACGCTTTACGCCGACAATGTGTTCAACAAGTTCGTCGAGGTTAGCGAGCGCGGCACGCCGCTTTTCAATCAAGTCGTCTCGGATGTGTTCGGTGATCCGGTCTACGATCGACGCTTCTCCACCGGCGTCCTGCCACCTCGGCTGGTCGGGCTGCGCTTCACGAAGGCGTTCTAGGAATTCGCCCCCGAGGTATCCATGTCTACTCGTCGCGACTTCCTGCAGCGGACGGTTGGCGTCGCGGCAGCTGCATTACCGTTGGGTCAATCAGCAGCCGCGGCGGACTCACAGTTCGAGCCCAAGGGGCGCACGAAGGTCGACGCAACCGATAACTACGCGCAGCGGCTCGAGGCGGCGCGCGTCGCTACCGGGATCACTGGAGCCTCGTTTGCCTATTGGGATGGCAGAGCGCTTCACACTGCCGTCTCTGGTCTGCGCAACAGCGTGACCCGGGATCCGGTGACCGTCGACACCGTGATGCACGTCGGCTCCATCACCAAAGTCATGAACGCTGCATTGATGATGCAGTTGGTGGACGACGGCGTCATCGCACTTGCCGATCCGGTGCTGAAGCATCTCCCCGAGCTGCGACTGCGCGACATGCAGGCGTTGCAGCGAATTACCTGCGGGATGCTCGTGAACCACACCAGCGGCATCGATGGCGAATGGCTACCGGAATACGGACCGGACCGGGAGCGCATCGTCGATGCGGTCAAGCGTTGCGCTGATCTGGGCCAGTTGTATGCGCCGGGAGAAGCGACTTCATATTGCAACCTCGCAACCGTCATCGCAGGCCATATGACCGAGAGGTTGCGCGGCAAGAGCTGGTACACGCTGATGAAGACTCGCATCTATGAGCCGCTCGGCATGCATCATGCTCTCGTGGATCCTCTGGAGGTGCCGCGCTTTCGCGCAAGTATCGGCGACTTGACGGACGTCGCAACGGGAAAGTTCGTGCAAACGACGCGGCCGTTTCTCGCTCCGAGCTTTGCGCCAGCCGGATCCACGCAAATGACCACGGCTGCGGATCTGGTGATGTTCGCTCGCGCGATGATCAACGGCGGGGTAGGCGTGAACGGCACTCGGATTCTCGCCGACGCTTCGTCCAAACGCATGATGGAACCTACGGCGGAATTTGTAGCCATCGGCACTTCGGTCTTGAAGGTCGGGCTGGGATGGATGATCTCGGCGGGCGGCGTGCTCGGCCATGGCGGCGGCGGGCCGGGCGTGCGCTCGCAGCTGTATGCGCATCCTGCCAGCGGCCGTGCCCTGGCTCTGCTGACCAACTGCGACAAGGGCGAGGCTCTGAAGTCGGCCTTCCTCGATCCGATTCTCGAATCCTGGACCGGCATCAAACATTCCCGGCCGCATCGTCTGAAGGGGCAAGTCGACCCCAGGCCTTACCAAGGGACCTACGAAAACAATGCGGATCGTTACATCGTCACTGCCCGTGAAGGCGGGCTCGCTCTGCGCACCGCGGACAAATTGAGCACGTTCGACAATTCCAATCAGCAAAGGCCGGCGGCGGCGCTCTATCCGGTCGGCAACGATACGTTCGAAGGAATGACGGCGACCGGCTCGGAGCTGGCAATCCGCTTCGTCCGGCCTGACGTTCGCGGGCAAATGCGGTTTCTCGCTAGCGGAGACCGGCTGCTGGCTCGAAGCCGATAAGGCCGCGAACGCTATGATCGGAACGAACCGGCGTGAGTTTATTCGTGGCGCGCTCTCAATCGGCGCGGCAGGCGCGACTTCAACGCTCTGGGCAGGAGATGCCGCACGACCGAGCACGCAAGAAGGCGATGCTCTGGGGCTGCGGCGTTTCGCGCTTGTAGTCAACGGGCTCGATCCTTCGAGCCTCAGCGCGGAGTACCTCGATCATCTCAGAGCGGGTGGAGTGAGCTGCTGGCACCGCAGTGTCGGCGACGATTTCGCTAGCTTCGCTTCGCTGCTGAGCTTCTGCGACGAATACAAAACGAACATCGCCCCTGCAGGCTGCGTGCGTGACATTCGGGAGTTCCACCATCAAGGCATCATTTCGCTCGTGTCCGGTTGGCAATCCGCGGAGGGACTGATCGTCGCCGGTGAGCCTGAGCTCGGAAACCTGCGCGCGTATCGCGAACTGGGCCTGCGGATCTGCGGCATCGCCTACAACGTCGCGAATCAGTTCGGAGGAGGGTGTCTCGACCCTCAGGTCGGCCTGACGCGCGCCGGGCACCGTCTGGTCGAGGAGATCCACCGATCGCAGATCGTGTTGGACGTCGGCGGACACACGAACGAGCAAACGTCCTTCGATGCGATCGCGATCTCAGCCGGCGTCCCCGTCATCTGCAGCCACACCAATGTGCGGGCGCTGAACGACAATCCACGTTGCTCCACCGACCGAATGCTCGAAGCAATCGCCAGGACCGGTGGCGTCATCGGCGTTACGGCCTTCAGCGACTTTCACGTCAGGAAAGCGAGCGACGCGCAGGTGATGCGCACACCGCAGGCAAGCCTGGATCGCCATCTCGATCAGTATGATTATCTCAAGCGGCTCGTGGGTACGGATCACATCGGCCTTGGCCCGGATTTCCTGAGCGGCCGCAATGATCCGGGACGCCTGTCGGCCGCCGATCAGCTGGTCATGGCGGCGGAAGCTTATAGCCAGGAAACACCCTGGTTCTACATCGAGGGATTCGAGAGCATCGACGAATTACCCAACGTCGCGCAGGGCCTGCTGCAACGAGGATGGTCCGACGCAGATTTGCGCAAAGTGCTGGGTGAGAACTGGTTGCGCGTCTATGAAGCGGTGTGGGGTGCCTGACATCGTGGATCAAACCAGAATACGGATTTCGAACCGCCAGGTCGCCGGTGTCTGCCTCGGCAATGCGATCGAGTTCTACGATTTCGTGACGTATGCCTATTTCGCCGCGCAGATCGGAAGAACCTTCTTCCCTTCTGAGACACCCGGCGTGAGCTTGCTGGCATCGCTCGCGACGTTTGGCATGGGATTCTTCACGCGACCGCTCGGCGCGTTGATGCTCGGCAGGTTCGCCGACCGGGCCGGCCGCAAGCCGGCGATGCTCCTATCGTTCGCGCTGATGGGTATCGCCGCGCTCGCCCTGCCATTGATTCCTTCCTATGCATCGATCGGCATCGCCGCGCCGATCCTGGTGTTGATGTTTCGTTTGTTACAGGGCTTCGCGATCGGCGGCGAAGTAGGCGCGAGTACCGCATTTTTGGTGGAGGCGGCTCCGGCTTCGCGTCGCGGCTTATATGCGTCGCTCCAAGCCATGAGCGCGGACATGTCTGCGCTCACCGCTGGAATTGTCGGCGTCGCGCTCGCGAGCGTGCTGGAGCCCGCGGCGCTCGATGCATGGGGATGGCGGGTTGCGCTACTCCTCGGTGCGGTGATCATTCCTGTCGGACTGATGCTACGTCGGACGCTCGATGAAACCTTACAACCGGTTGGCGTTTCTCTGGAGTCTCCGCCGATGCAAAGCTACGCGCGCGTAGCGGTGGCCGGTGTCTGCCTCGTGGCCGCCGCAACCACGACAAACTACTTGCTGAAGTACATGACCACTTACGCCAACTCGACACTCGGGATGACTTCCCGACTCGCGTTCGGTGCAACGGTGGTTGTTGGATTATGTGGCGCGATATGCGCTCCATTGGCCGGCTCACTCTCCGACCGATATGGGCGCAAGCGAGTGATGCTCATCCCGTGGCTATTCCTGGCGATCCTGGTGTTTCCGTGCTTCGAGATGCTCGAGCGCGAGCGGACCGCTGTGGCGCTCTATGCCGCCTGTGCTGTGCTCGCGACTGCGTCGACGCTTTCCACATCAGTGTTTTTCGTCGTCATCGCTGAAGCTTTGCCGCAACGGGTGCGGTCCGGCGCGCTGGGGTTGGTCTACGCACTAGCCGTTTCGATCTTCGGCGGATCCGCGCAGTTCACCGTTGCGTGGCTCACTCGCGTCACTGGAAACCCGCTGACACCGGCGTGGTACATGATTGGCGGCGTGATCGTCGGTTTGGTCGCCATGCGCGCCATGCCCGAGACCGCGCCCTGTCAACGACGATTGTTTTGCGCCACCGGCGACAATCGGACGGTCCCGGTTAAGAGATAAGTAGCGGCTCAAAGGGGCGACATGCGCGAGTATCTTGGATTCTATATTGACGGCGGTTGGGTCGAGCCCGCACGCCCCGAAACATTGGACGTGATCAATCCCGCCAACGGGAACATCGCGGGTCGGATTTCCATGGGTTCGGCTGCAGACGTCGACCGCGCGGTGCAGGCCGCCCGCCGCGCGTTCGTCAGCTGGTCCAGGACCACCCGCGCAGAGCGTATCGAAGCTTTCGAGCGGGTCATCGAGGAATATCGACGTCGTCACGATGAGCTGGCAGACGCGATCACCGAAGAGATGGGCGCCCCGATATCCCTGGCCCGACAGGCGCAAGCGCGCAGTGGCTTGGCGCATCTGGAGGCAGGTCTCGCCGTGCTGAGGAATTTCGCTTTCGAGCAGATGCGCGGAACTACGCGGATCGTCAAGGAGCCGATCGGAGTTTGTGGGCTGATCACTCCGTGGAACTGGCCCATGAACCAGATCGCCTGCAAGGTGGCTCCAGCACTCGCAACCGGCTGCACGATCGTGCTCAAGCCTTCTGAAGTTGCGCCTTTCTCGGCCTATCTGTTTGCCGAAATACTCCACGCAGCGCGGATTCCCGCGGGTGTTTTCAATCTCGTCAACGGTGCGGGCGCTAGCGTTGGAGCGGCTATCGCCTCCCATCCGGGAGTGGACATGGTTTCATTCACCGGCTCTACGCGGGCAGGGGTGGAGGTGGCGAGGGCCGCGGCGCCCGGCGTGAAACGGGTCGCGCAGGAGCTGGGCGGGAAATCACCGAACATCATTCTCGACGATGCCGATCTCGAGCGGGCAGTCACGGCGGGAGTCAAGCACGTGTTGGGAAATTCCGGCCAGTCCTGTAATGCGGCGAGTCGGATGCTGGTGCCCGCCGACAAATTGGACGAGGTGACTGCCATAGCAAAAAGGGTCGCCGAGGGCATGCGGGTGGGCGATCCGCGTAGCGGCGCGGACATGGGGCCGGTGGTCTCGCCGGCACACTGGCTGAAAATTCAGGAGCTGATTGCCAGCGGAATCGAAGAAGGAGCCGTTCTTGTCACGGGCGGGTTGGGTCGTCCGGAAGGATTGAATGCGGGCTGCTACGTCAAGCCCACGATCTTCGCGCACGTGAAGAACGACATGACGATCGCCCGGGAGGAGATATTCGGCCCGGTTCTTTCAATCATCAGCTATAGCTCGGTCGATGAGGCGATCGAAATCGCCAATGACACAGAATATGGCTTGGCCGCTTACATCTGGGGCGCCGACATGGCGAGGGTTGGTGCGGTAGCCGCGCAAGTGCGTGCGGGCCGCGTGTCGATCAATGGGGCTGGGGGTGATTTGCTGGCGCCGTTTGGCGGATATAAGAAGAGTGGCAATGGCCGGGAATGGGGCGAGTACGGCTTCAATGAGTTTCTCGAGGTCAAGGCGGTGTTGGGCTACGTTTCGGATGCCCGCGAGCAGTGACGGCACAGTTGCAACAAACGACAATCGCAACGCACGGGTTGATCGGAGCGCTCTCGCTTACTGCGGTGTGGTATGCATGGCGCTGGTGGTCTACTGAACGCGGCAGGCCTGTCGCGGTCACACGCAAGCCGCGGCCGGGCGACACGCTGCTCGGGTTCGTCACTAATTTCTTCGACACACTCGGGATCGGTTCATTCGCACCTACCACCGCAGTATTCAAGCTCTGCGTTCGCATGCCGGACGAGCAGATTCCCGGAACTCTGAACACTGGACACGCGCTTCCGACGCTGGTGCAGGCATTGATCTTCGTCGGTGTCGTCAAGCTCGATCCCGCGACTCTCATCAGCATGATCGTTGCGGCAGTCGTGGGGGCGTGGATCGGGGCGGACGTTGTCGCGCGTTTGCCGCGGAGGCTGATTCAGACGGGCATGGGCGCGGCGCTGCTCGTCGCGGCGCTCGTCTTCGTCGCAACCAATTTGGGTTGGCTGCCCGGCGGAGGTGACGCTCTCGGACTCACTGGTGCTCAGTTGGCTGCGGCAATAGCAGTGAATTTCCTTCTGGGCGCCCTGATGACGCTGGGAGTGGGACTGTATGCGCCGTGTCTCATGTTGATCAGTCTTCTCGGAATGAATCCGCTGGCAGCCTTTCCCATCATGATGGGCTCGTGCGCCTTCTTGATGCCAATCGGTGGAGTGCGTTTCATCCGCGTGGGCCGGTACGACCTGAAGGCTGCGCTGGGGCTCGCCATCGGCGGGATCCCCGGCGTGTTGATCGCCGCGTTCATCGTCAAGTCGCTTCCGATCGGCTGGCTGCGTTGGCTGGTGGCTGTGGTAGTGGCCTATACCGCCATGCTCATGCTGTATTCGGCGCGCCCCAAGAGCGCACCAAGTGCATCTGCTTAAAGATCGCGCAACTCCTCGATTACGCATTTGAGTGAGGCTGGGCGGCCGAATTCACGTGAAGATCCGGAAGCTACACCGCGCACCCAGATCGTCTGAGAGCCCGGAGGACAGTCAAGCTGCCTGCTTAATCAGCTTGCCACACCGTACTCGCCGTCAACCGAAGGCCGCCGAGCTTTCGCGGCATAAACGGCGCCTCCCCGCAGGATCGCGGGTCGCCGAGATCAACGCGATGTTTGAGCCAGGGCTGCGTTCGGCATCATCATCATCATGGGCGGCGGCAGTGGATAAAGGGCTGCTCAGCGCGCAGCGCTTCGTGGACGCGATGAACCATTTTGGCATTGATCAGCGCTGCGTGGTGGATCGCGAGGTGCGCTGGCCGGCAAGTGATGTCGCTGTCCTCGACTATGCGGCAGCTCACGAACGGCCGAGGCTTGAGCGTCATCTGTCCGAAGCGGCCCATTGATCGGAGGAATGCATTGAAAATAGAGATCGCGTTCGACGCGCGCGACCTCATGCGAAATGGAATCGCCCACAGCGCCCAATGTTGGCGGCCGAACTTCGAGCTCGACGACCGCTTCGATGGTCGCCACCGGTGGCCAGGTGGCGAGCCATGATTCTTTTACGGCTTGGAGGTTGGGGGTGAGGTTGCCTGCCAAGGTGGGCAGTTTTGAGGATACTCGATTTAACAATAATCACACTTGGGCTGCGTGCTACCTGGTTATGACGAGGTCAAGCCATTGATAACTAGCGGTATCTCGCCCGCTCTGGCTGGTGTCGTATCCAGAAAATTGGGGAGAAATGGGGCGTGGTCGCCGAAGAGCGCCGGTCAATATGAACGAAGGCGGGCTGTCAGGTCGTACAAGAATGGCCTACAGCCTGCGAATAGCTCACGCTGTCGAAAACATCAGTAGAAATCTGCTCGTTAATCTATATATTAACTCCAGCCAACCGATGGACGAGTACCACAGCGGAAGTAGCTTGACGATTTGGCTGTGGGAGGGTGCTGAGGCGTCATGGGCCGAAGCGGAAGTGGGGGTCATGGAAGCGCATCAAGCGCAATTTCGAGCGCGTTTAGCTCGATTGGCGGAGTTCGGGCGGTTACGTGTGCCGGACCACATGAATTCCGAGGGTGATGGGATTCACGCGGTTAAGGGCAATACGGGTTTGCGTGCATATGGATGGTTCGATCGGGTGAGCGGTCGCCGAGCATTCATCATTAGTCACGTCGTTCTGAAAAAGAAACAGAAGTTGGATCCAGCTGATCTGGCAAAGGCCAGCGCTCGGAAAGACAGTTACAGATTGAGTAAGGAGTCGAAATGAGCAAGCTTAACGATTGGGTGGAAGCGTCCCCCGAGCGCGAGCGAATCTATGCTCAGGAGAAGCTCATCGTTGACACCGCTGAAGAGATCTGGGAAGCCATGGACAAGCTTGAGGTCTCGAAGGCCCAGCTGGCTGCCTCTTTGGGAAAGAGCAAGGCGTTTGTCAGCCAGATTCTCACCGGTTCGAGAAACATGACGTTGCGAACGCTCGCCGACATCGCGTCATCGTTAGGGAAAAAGGTCTGCGTGCGCCTGTTAGATGCCCACGAGTCAAATGCATGGCAATCCGTCGATGCTGTACTTATCAGCAGGCGCGTTGCTGGGTTCGCAGAAGTTGAAGTGAGCAACGATCCGCGCTGGAGCAACGTAATCCCTCTCCACAAAGAGAGCTGCAAGGCTGCATGAGCGACCTCCTTTGGCAGATGCAGCAGGCCCTTGTGCTGCAAGATGTCTTCGTTCGTCGAGCGGAAGCCCACACTGAGGATGGTTTCGACCCGAAGTATTCGAAGGATTTGCTTGGCGTCCAGATAAAGTTCACGAATTCTGCGGACATCGAGCGCTTTGAATTAACGGAAGACAGTGAGCCTCACCGGAAGATCAGTGTGCTTCGATACTCAGTAGATACGGGGGTACGCTTCGTAGTTACTGACTCCCTTGAAGCCGCTGAGCCGACCATTCGAGCTGAAATCAGCGCCACCTTTTCTGCAGATTACGTTGTAAGCAACGAGGAAGTCATCACAGAAGAGGCGATGTCCGCCTTCGCTCAAAACGTGACATACCACATATGGCCCTATTGGAGAGAGTTCATCCACAGCACTTGCGCGCGCCTCAGGCTGCCAAGTGCGGTGCTGCCGATGTTCCAACCCAAAAAAAGTGCCCCGAAGATTGCGACTGGCGACACCTAACATTGACGCGACCTCGGCCCGCGTGGTCGTAGTAAGGTGTTCGCTTCCTCGCAATGTCCAGCCCTGTCTTGATTGTCGTTTGTCGTTCCCGTTCACAATCAGAGAAATCGCCGAAAAATTAGAAGCGTAGGGGATGCCAGGTCTTCCGGTCTTCCGAAGGCGCGGCTAGTTCGTAAGCGCGAATTCCCCTAGAGTCCCATTGTCGGTCCGGTCGTCAACTACACCGACCGCCACGAGAATATGCTTTGTTATGAATGAGTTAGATCGCCGCGTTTCCATTGCGCCGATGATGGACTGGACCGGCACTCGCGCTGCGAGTTAGCAGATCAATCGGTTAATTCTGTACCAACCGATTCAACGCTATTCGTGACGAGACCACGAACGCCCTGACTCCCAGGCGCAATGATTCAGGAGCTTCGACAGCAAAGCCCCCTTCGGTCGTCGTGACTATGGCGCTACATACTCGAGCGCAGTCGTGGCAACTCGCGTCTCAGGGTCGCGATGGCGGCGTCTACTTCCGCTGCGGTCGTGAACCGGCCGAGGCTGAAGCGTAGCGAGCTGTGCGCCAATTCATTGGATCGACCCATCGCATGCAAAACATGCGATGGCGCATCTGAACCGGAGGAGCAGGCGGAGCCGGCCGAGACGGCGAGGTCGCGTAACGCGAACTGGAGGCTTCCACCAGCGACGCCGTGAAACGAGATGTTCAGGAGGTGGGCTACTTGATGCCGCGGATCGCAGTTCAATTCGACGCCACCGAGCGCCTGAATGCCTGCCCAGAGGCGGTCGCGCAGCTCACGGATTCTTGCACTGTCGGTGGCCATGTCGGCGACCGCCACCGACAGTGCCGCGCCCATGCCGACAATCTGATGTGTCGCGAGCGTTCCCGAGCGCAGACCGTATTCCTGGCCGCCGCCGAAGAACAGCGGTTGCAGTCCAAGTCCCGGCTGACGACGCAGATACAACACGCCGATGCCTTTGGGCCCGTAACACTTGTGCGCCGTCAACGACATGAGATCGATGCACGCCGACTCGACGTCGATCGGCAGTTTGCCGGCGCTCTGGGCCGCATCGACGTGAAACGCGACGCCTCGCTCTCGACATGCCCGCCCTACAGCGGCCACGTCCTGAATGACGCCGATCTCGTTGTTCACATGCATGAGAGATACCAGCACAGTGTCTGCACGGAGCGCGTCAATGACCTGCGCCGGGCTGACTGCCCCCGAGGGGGCGGGCCTGAGATACGTGACTTCGAAGCCTTCGCGCTCCAGCTGCCTGAGAGGATCGAGCACGGCTTTGTGTTCGGTCAGGGAGGATATGATGTGCCGTCCGCGTCCGCGGTTGAAACGCGCCGAGCCGAACAATGCCAGATTGTTCGATTCAGTGGCACCCGAGGTCCAGATAATCGAAGCAGGCTGGGCGCCGATCGCCTTCGCTACTTGTACTCGCGCGGTCTCGATGAGGTTACGCGCACGCCGCCCATATTCATGCCCGGTGGACGAGGGGTTGCCGTGCGCGCCTCTCGCGCCGAGGCATTCGATCATGCGCTCAGCGACTCGTAGATCGATGGGCGTAGTGGCGGCGTAGTCCAGGTAGATTGGAAATTCCGTGGTCATGGCGACGTGTCGTTGGTTGGAGTTGCTGAGAGGGTTCGCAGGGCCTGGCAACGTCGTCCGTTGGATGAAAATGCAATTGCCAGCTGCTTGCCGGCATGTCTCAAGCCCCATGTTTTCGAGCGTCGCATGGAAACATGTTGGCGTTGAAAAAACCTTACCGAGATTTTTCGAATCCGGGTCAGTCTTGGGATGTTCATCCACCACCACGCCGCCAGGTTGCAATTCCGGTCTGGCTTGCAGCATTCTGCAGAAAGCGCGGCGATGTCAGTCGAGTCGCGATCCCACTTCCGGAAGATTACGAAATGTCGAGCAAGGTGAGTCTGGACGAAGCGGATATCCGCATTCTGCGCGTGATGCAGGAGGACGCGACGCTATCGGTCGCGGCGGTCGCCGATCATGTTCATCTGTCTCACAATGCCTGCTGGCGCCGGATCAAGCGTCTGGAAGAGGTGGGCGTGATCAGTCGACGCGTGACGCTGCTCGATCCAGCAGCACTGGGCCTCGACATGACGATCTTCGTGACCATCCGCGCGAGCGAGCACTCCGAGGAATGGTTACAGGGCTTTGCAACGGTGGTGAGATCGATCCCGGAGGTCGTTGAGTTCTATCGGATGACCGGTGAGATCGACTATCTGCTGAAACTGCGCGTGCAGAACATCACGGCCTATGATGCGGTTTACAAACAGCTCATCAAAGCGGTGCGGCTGACGGATGTGAGCGCTGCGTTCGCGATGGAAGAGCTCAAACACACTACGGCGCTGCCGCTGCTGGGCGCACTGACTGCCAAATCATGAACGCTGCCACCAGGAAGGTGAGCACCGCGAGCAGGGTTTCCAGAGCGCCCGTGCGATTCGACAAGCGGCGTGCGATGTGAGTGCCGCCTGAGCCGCCGGCGATTCCCCCGGCAACGAACAGCAGCGCCAGTCGCCAATCGACCAGGTCCACGCGCGCGTAGTTCAGACCTGTCGTGAGTCCGAACGCCGCGACCGCCACGAGCGATGAGCCGATGGCATGCAGCGTCGGCATGCCGGTGGCGGCCACCAGGCTCGGCACGATCAGAAAGCCACCGCCGATACCGAAGAATCCCGAGAAGATCCCAGCTGCGCCGCCAAAGCCCAACACTTTTGGCAGTTGCTTGCGGCCGCAATGCGCGTCCGGATTGCCAGGCACGCAACGTTTCTTCAGCATGAATATGCCGGCGAGCATCATCATGACTGCAAATGCGCCGAGTAATTTGCGAGCGTCGAGCGCCATGCTCAGTGTCGAACCAAGCAATGCGCCGATGACGCCAATGGCGGCAAAGAGTCCGGCGCAACGCCACTTTACCTGTCCGGCACGAGCGTACTTCGGAAGTCCCGCAGCGGCGCTCAGGCCCACGGCGAATGCGCTCGTTCCTATCGCTAGGTGCGCATCCGGCACAGCGAGGACATAAACCATCAACGGCACCGCGAGAATGGATCCGCCGCCACCCACGAGCGTCAAAATGAAACCGACCAGTGCACCGGAAGCCACAGTCAGTGCGCTGTACGCCAGTTCAAAGCTCATTTGCCGAAAGCGTCCAGAGGAATTTTCAGGTAGCGGATGCCGTTCGTCTCCGCTTGGGGCAGTCGACCGCCTCGAAGGTTGACCTGGACGGCGGGCAGCAAGAGTTGAGGAACCGAAAGTGTGGCATCACGCTGCTCGCGCATCAGCGCGAAATCCTCTTCGCTGACGCCATCGCGCACGTGGATGTTGTCGCTGCGCTGTGCGCCGACGGTCGTTTGCCACGCATACCGATCGCGGCCCGGAGCCTTGTAATCGTGGCCAACGAATATTCGGGTGCTGGCCGGCAGAGCGAGCAAGCGGCGGATCGAACGGTAGAGCTGACGAGCGTCGCCCCCGGGAAAATCGGCTCGGGCGGTGCCATAGTCGGGCATGAAGATCGTATCGCCAACAAACGCTGCATCGCCGATCACATAGGCCACGTCCGCGGGAGTGTGCCCGGGCACGTGCAGGACCGTGGCTGTCAGCTCTCCGATGCTGAAGCAGTCGCCATCGTCGAACAGACGGTCGAACTCGATCCCGTCGGTGGCCGCCATGTTGAAGAGTGCGCCGAGCGTTCGTCCGATCCGAATGATATTGCGTCCGATCGCTAGCTTACCGCCCAGGATCGAATGCAGGTAGGGCGCGGAGGAGAGGTGATCCGCGTGTGCGTGCGTTTCCAGCAACCATTGCACTGACAGCGCTTGCTGATGGATATAGGAGCGGATCATGTCCGCCGAGCGAGTGGCCGTGCGTCCCGAAGCGGCGTCGTAGTCCAGTACGCTGTCGATGATCGCTGCCGCCTTCGTCGCAGGGTCGTGGATGACGTAGCTCGCCGTGCATGAAGGTTCGTGAAAGAACGCCTGCACGATCGGCACGCCAGGCTGCGCGGCACGGATGGTTTTGGCAGCCTGAGCCAGTATCGCGTCGTTCATGATCCCTCTGGACGCAAGCGGTCGAGCGAACCGCACCGGTGCGATGACACTTTCATTCTGACGATTGCCGCCGGCCGCGACTCAATTCGTCGAATAGGAAAACGTAGGTCAGCGCGTTCATGTAGGCGCGTTGACGATTGTCGGCGGCGCCCATGTGCCCACCTTCCGTGTTCTCGTAGTACAGAACCCTGTGCCCTTGGGATTCCATGCGCGCCGCCATCTTGCGGGCGTGGGCGGGATGCACTCGATCGTCCCGAGTCGAAGTGATCAGCAGCGTGCGTGGATAGCGTGTCTGCCGGCGCAAATTTTGATAAGGCGAGTATTGCGAGATATAGCGCCAATCCTGCGGCTCATCGGGATTGCCGTACTCGCTCATCCAACTGGCGCCCGCCAGGAGGCGGTGATAGCGACGCATATCGAGCAGCGGCACGCGGCTGACGATCGCGCCGAACAGATCGGGCCGCTGCGTCAACATCACGCCGGCCAGCAGTCCGCCGTTGCTGACTCCCATTACGCCCAGATGGGGCGGGGAGGTGACATTGCGGCGGACGAGGTTCTCTGCCACCGAGATGAGGTCGTCGTAGGAACGTTGTTTGTGCTGCTTCGTCGCCCTCTCGTGCCACGCAGGGCCGAATTCGGCGCCACCGCGAATATTCGCCAGCACGTACACGCCGCCGCGTTCCAGCCAGGCGGCGCCGATGTTCGCGTCGTAATCTGGCAGTTGCGTGATCCCGAAACCTCCGTATGCGTAGATGAGCGTCGGGTTGCGGCCATCTAGCTTCAGTCCGCGGCGGGAGACCTGGAAGTAGGGGACATGGGTGCCATCCGCGGACACCGCTTCGAACTGACCGATTTCCAGCCCGTCGGTGCTGAAGAAGTCGGGCAGTTGTTTGAGAGGTTCGAGGCTCATGCGCTCGGCATTGCCGAGTTGCAAACTGCCGGGCTGCAGGAACCCGGAGTGCGAGACGAAGAATTCATTTGAACTGAATGGATCCAGCGCCGCGAGCCAGAGCTCGCCGAACTCCGGGACCGGGAGCCGGTGACGTTGCCATTGTCCCTGCTCACGCGAGAGCACGTAGAGACGGTTGCTCAGATTCTCCAGCTCGCGCAGCACCACGTGATCGCGCGTCATTGCGAATTCTGTGAGCGCGCTGCGCGGCGCAGGCGTGAACAAGACTTCAAAGCGGGGCTCGCCCTTCATGAAGGCATCCAGGTTCACCGCCAGCAGCGCGCCGGCAGGGAAGCGCTCGCCGGCAACTTGCCACTCGGTGCGCAATTGAATCAGCAGCTGGTCCTGGTACTGCTCGGTGATTGCATCGAGCGGCAACGCCAGCTGCCGCCAGCCTTGCGCGGTGTTTGTAAACAGCTTGCTGTGGGATAGCGTGAGACTCTGGACGGCGAACTCGCGCTCGAAGCCTGGCCAGAAGGTTCGATAGGCGAACGCGCGCACCTCGGCGGTCGATGCTTCGAGCACGATTTCCGCTGCACTGAGTGGCGTTCCGCGGCGCCAGCGTTTGACGATGCGTGGATAGCCCGAGTCGGTCAGGCTGCCGGGCCCGATATCGGTGGCCACGAACAGCGTGTCCCGATCGCGCCATTCGACGTGAGACTTGGCTTCAGGAAGTGCGAATCCGTCCCGCACGAAGGTGCGTGTGCTCAGATCGAACTCGCGCGACACGACTGCATCCGTACCGCCCCGCGACAGTTGCACCAGGCACCGATCGCCGCCGCCTGGCAGACAGCGCGCGCTGTTCCAAACCCAGTTCTCCGACTCGAGCGCCGCCAGCGCGTCGAGATCCAGTACCGCGTCCCACTGCGGCGAGGCTTTGCGGTACTCGGCCAACGAAGTCCGTCGCCACAATCCTTTCGGGTGACTCGCGTCGCGCCAGTAGTTGTATAGATGGGCGCCGATCAACTCGACGGCGGGAATGCGCTCGCTCGAGTTGCCTATGGACTGCAGACGAGCGAACACGGCTGGGAATTCCGGGTGCGCTTTCAGTTCCTGTTCGGTCGCCGCGTTCTGTTCCTTGACCCATTCCAGGGCGCGCTGGCCGGTGATGTCCTCCAGCCAGAGGTTCTCATCGTCTGGAGTGGGCGTGCCGGCAGCGGACGCCATGACTGTGCAGCTCAAGGCGCAGCCAATACCGAGGATCGTCATGGCCGCTCGCCGCGTCACGCCGCTGCGCAAGGCCCGTAGATCGATGGACAGTTGCATGGGAGTGTTCCGTTCGAAGTCAGCGCAGGTTGTCTTTGAAGAAGCGAGCCCAGTTGCCGCCCATGACCTTATCGGCCTCGCTAGCGCTGAAGCCTCCGTTCAGTAGCGCGCGGTGGATCAGCGGCATGCGATCGATGTTGTTGAGCTCTGGAATGACCGCGTGCCGAGGCAGCGGTCCGAAACCCGGAATGCCGCGCTCGCGGTTGGCTTCCCACCAGGGCGCGTAGCTTTTCATGTCGGTGCGGTTGTCGAACCGACGATCGCCCGTCATGAGACCGGCCATGGGATTGTCGTTGGCAATGCCGACCGCATCGATGCCCGCTGTCTTGACGGCGTGGCGCACGTGCGCGACGAAATGCTCCGGAGTCGGTACCGGCGCATCGGTTAACCAGAAGCTCATCATGAAGACTCCGAACACGCCACCGCTATCCGCGACGGCGCGCAGCATTGCGTCGGTTGCGCATCGGGGATGCTGAAGCAGCGAACGGCAGGCACCATGCGAGAGGATGGCGGGCGACTTCGAGGCGCTCACGACGTCGAGCGCGGTCGCCTCGGACGCGTGCGAAACGTCTGGAATCACGCCTAGACGGTTCATCTCCGCCAATCCTTCGATGCCGAGAGGGGACAAGCCCGTGCCACTACGTTCGTCTGTGTACGCGGTGGCGAAAGCGTTGCTCTCGTTGTGGGTGAGTTGCAGTACGCGCAGCGATTTGTTTCTGAAGTGCTCGATGCGCGCCAGCTCGCGTCCGATCGGTTCGCAGCCTTGGAACTGGAAGATTGCCGCTGGCGGTCCCGGCTTGGCGAGATCGAGTCCGGTCAGCGCGAGGCGCACATCCGAGTGATGTTGCTGGATGTACCTGTCCGCCGCATCGATGCTCTGGTCGCACAGTTCGAAAGTGCGGTGATAGAACGGGCGGCCGGCCTCGTCGGTGTCCATCTTTCCGCTCGAAACATCGCAGAGAAAAGCATCGAGTCGCGACTCGCGGATTTGCGCGGACCGCTGCGGCAGAAAACTCAAACCGTCGATGTAAGGACCCGACTTCGGCGCGGCTGCGGCTGCGGGGCCAGCGATGGCGCACGCTGCCGTAGCGGCAAGAAACTCGCGTCGGCTGATCTGAGGAATGCAATCTCTTGGCATGAGGTGTCCCTGCACCCGCGCGATAGGCCGCGGGCGTTCGTTACGAAAGCAGAGGAGAGGTGCTATTGACTGGCGGCGGGCGACGGTCGGATGACTAGCGTCGAGCCCTGGGATTCGAAGGTCAGATCCGGTTCGGCTCGCAGGAAGCGAACCAGCGCCTGAGGATCGTCGGCATCGAAGGTGCCACCAAAGCGGCGCGCACGCAGGTCGACGTCTGCGACGATGATTTTCGGAGCACGGTTGTAACGATTGAACTCATCGGCGATTTCGCCGAGCGTACTGTCGCGGAACACGAGTCGCCGTTGCCGCCACACACCGACGTCCTGTGGATTCACCTTCAGCCGCGTGACCTGCCCATCGGGCACCACGCGCGCCTGCTCGCCGGCGCCCAGCAATTCGGGCAGCGCTGGAAGGTGACCCGTCGAAGCTTCGTCATCTCGCGAGACCTGCACACGCCCTTCGATGACTGAGACGACCGTGTCGTTGAGCCCGCGTCTGACGTTGAACTGCGTGCCGATCGCGCGCACGACCGTGTTGTCGGCATGCACCTGAAACGGGCGCGTAGCATCGTGTGCAACCTTGAAGAGTGCTTCGCCCTCGAGCAAGCGAATATCACGCCGCTCGGATGATAAACGCACCTCGACGCGTGATCTGGCATTCAGCTGCAGCAGCGAACCGTCGGGAAGCCCGATGGAGCGTTGCTCGCCAACGGTGGTGGCGTAGGGCTGCCAACTCCGCAGCTCGCTCGTGGACCACATCCACACGGCTAACAGGCTGAGGCCGAGTGCCGAGATGCTCGCGGCCCACCGCATTCCTGTCGCCGATCGCGAGCGCGGGGCGGCCGGAGTGCTCCCTGAGTGAGGCTCGCCGGCACCGCCCTGTAAGGACACGACATTGTTCGGCAGCTGTGCGATCAATGCGTCCACGTCGATCCGCTGGCCGGCATCGAGCTCATCGAACGCCCGATCGCTTGCGGTAAGCAACAGGAATTCCTCGATGTGACGCGGTGAGGCGCGCAGCCAGGCGGCAAAAGCGCTGTGGGTCTGCGGGTCGCCGGATTCGAGCGCATCCATCCATTGCGCGGCTTCCTCTGCGATTCGCAGCGCGTCCAGGGGTACCTGACGGCTCATCGGTCCGCTCCATTCGGATTCCATAACGTTCTCATCCGTGCCTGGGCCTGGAACAGGTATTTTTTAACGGTGTGCACCGACAGGTTCAGGCGCTCGGCGATCTGTCGATCGGACAGCCGGTCTCGCTTGCGCAACAGGAGGACGATGCGATGGGTGGGTGGCAGCTGCTCCAGCGCCCAGGTCAGCTGCTGTTGCGCTTCGAGTCGATCAGCCACCTCGTCACGAACCAGCTCCCGCGGATTCTCCGAGACCTGTGCCACTGTCTCGGAGTCGAACGTCACCAGCTCCCGTTGCGAACGCAACCTGAACTGATAGACGACGTGCGAGGCAATGCCATACAAGTAGTCCAGAGGGCTGCGCACCAGCTCGCTGTTCTCTACCCTCAGCATGCGCAGATAGACCTCCTGCGCCAGGTCCGCCGCATCTTCGGAGCTGCGCAGCCGGCGCATCAGATAGCGATGCAGGGCCTGCTGGTACTGTGCCAGCGCCGGCTTGGCCGGTGAGGGGAGGCGCTGGCGGGTCTTCGCGGTCATGGCGGGGCGGTTTTGACTGGGCTCCTGACCAGGAAGTGTAGGGCTCGAAGCAAAAAGGGGTAGTCGGGGTGATGCGGCATTTTTCTCGGGGGCGAACTACCCCTTCCGGTCCGCGCGGCAGCACTTAAGCGAGTGTAGGTCTCTGACACACTCATACGGATCGTCCCGATGCAAGCTCCAAAAAACATGTTGCTGGCCACTTGTCTTGCGCTGATGTGTTCCGTTGCGGAGGCGGCCACGCCGGCTCCGCCCATTAAAATAAGCATTCCCGAGCAGCTGTTGCCGGACGCGCTGAATTCGCTGGCGCGCCAAACGGGCCTCCAAGTGATCTTTCAGATGGCGGATGTCGAAGGTGCGACGGCACCCCTGGTGGAAGGCAGCTACACGCCGCAGGCCGCGCTGGAGCGGCTGCTGGCGGGCACGAACCTTCGGTTCGAATTCCTCGACGATCGCACCGTGGCCATTCGCGGCGCCGCGCGAGCGACCGCCGCCAAGAGGCTCACGATCTCCGAGGTTTCGCAGCAATCGTCGGTGGCATCTGAAACCGTGGCCGCATCGAGCCAGGCCGCACAGTCGGTCTCGGTGCCCGAGATCAACAGCGATCTGGGCATGCCCGAGATCCTGGTGAGCGGCAGCAAGATCCTCAACATGGACATCCAGCGTACGCGGGACGATCCGCAGCCGTATGTGATCTTCGACCGCAAGACCATCGAGACTTCCGGCGCCGCCAACGTCAACGAGTTTCTCAATCAACGGCTCACCATGAATTCGGCGCCGGCACGCATGGAGCAGACGGCCAGCCCGCTCGGCAATTTGAGCTCGATCAATCTGCGCGGCCTGGGCGATAACCAGACGTTGATTCTGGTGGACGGCCATCGGATCGCGAGCGCCAGCAACAGTACGCCACTGCAGGCGAACCTCAACAGCATCCCGCTCGCGGCCATCGAGCGCATCGAAGTGCTGCCGACCACGGCTTCGGGCATCTATGGCGGCGGCGCCACCGGTGGTGTCGTCAACGTCATCTTGCGACGGGACTATTCCGGCGCTGAAGTGACCACCAGCTACGAGAACTCCTTCGACGGCGGCGTCGGTGCCATGCGCGCGGACTTCGCTACGGGATTCACGCTCGAAAACGATCGCACTAACGTGCTGCTGATGGGCAGCTATGCCGATAGCGACACGCTGTCGCTCGGCGATACGGAGTATGCGCGCCGCGCACGCAATCGAATCCTCGACAACAACCCCGGCTATTTCTTCGACAGCCCGAATCCGCCGCTGGGCGCCACAACCAATATTCGCAGCGCCGACGGCTCGCCGCTGTTCGGGCCGGGCAGCGCGAACTTCACCTCGGTGCCGGTCGGTTACGCAGGTGGCGGAGGCCTGGCGCCGCTGCAAGCCAACGCTGGGCAGTACAACCTGGATCCTCCGCGTACGGCTCAGTATCCCGGCGGTGCCGGGACGCATGTGCTGAAAGGTTCGCGCAACAAGGCAGCGGCCGCCACAGTGCGTCGCCAGTTCTCTGCCAACGTCGACGCGTTCGTCGAGCTCGCCGCAGCCGAAGGCGACAGCTCGTATCCGACCATTGTCGGACTCAACACCTATACGTTGCCGGCCGGCGCGGCGAACAATCCATTCGGTCAGGCGGTTCGCGTCACTGTGCCGCTGGTCGGAGCGACTTCCGCGTCGTCCGCCGCCAATCGGGATCGGCGAGCCATGGGAGGCGTGATCGTGAAGCTGCCGGGGCGCTGGCTTGCCGAAGCCGACTACACCTGGAGCGAGGCCAGCCTCCGAATCGTGGAACCGCGCATGGCGTTCGGCGCCATCGGTCCGATTTCAAGTGGCACGATCGACGTACTGCGCGATCTCAATGCCTATCCGGTCGACTTCGCTTCGTATCTCTCGCCGTCCGGTGTGAATGGCCCGCATCGCTCCACCTTGAAGGACGCCACCCTGCGCTTCGCCGGCCCGCTGTGGACGCTGCCGGCCGGACCGATGACGATGGCAGCGATGCTGGAGCATCGCGACGAGATCCTGGCGTCGTCGCGCTTTACCGGCGGATACTTCCCCGGCAAATCGCAGACCGTCAAGAGCGCATACCTGGAATTGAAGCTGCCGCTGCTCGCCGGCAGTGGCCTGCCCGGCGCCGAGCCGGCGCTCGAGTTGCAACTCGCGGGGCGTTACGACGACTACTCCGTCACCGGCGCCACCGGCTACGTGTTCGACGGCTCGGACGTCGAGGTCGAACGGCGCACTGCGCAGACCAGCTCGACCAATCCGATGGTGGGTTTGCGGTATCAACCGCTGCCCGATGTGATGTTGCGCGCCAGCTGGGGCACGGGCTTCCTGCCGCCCAACGTCAGCCAGATCTTTCCCAATCCGCCGGATACGCAGCTACTCACCGACGGCGTCGATCCATTGCGTGGCAACTCTGCTGCCGGTCCCTATGTGACCGTGTATGGCGGCAATCCCGGTCTGACGCCGGAGGAATCGGAGAGCTTCTCGGTCGGTGCAGTGTTGCGGCCACGATTTCTCGATGCCGTGCGTTTGTCGGTGGACTACAGCCGCATCAAGAAGAGCGATAACATCACCGAGCTGACGGCGCAGCAGACGATCGACAATGAAAACATTCTGCCCGGTCGCATCGTGCGCGGCGAACGGTTGCCTGACGATCCCATCGGCTGGGCCGGCCCCATCACGTTGCTGGACGTGAGCTTGCTCAATATTTCACGCGCCGAGGTCGAGGCGTACGATATCGCACTCGACTATCGCCTCGACACAGCGGCCCACGGCTCATTCGATTTCTATCTGTTGGGAACCTGGCAGACGCACTACAAGACGCAGGTCGTGCCGACGTTGCCGGTGGAAGAGAACATTGGCGTGACCAGCAACTCGCCGCTGAAGTTCAAGAGCAATGCAGGGGTGAGCTGGCAGCACGGCGCATGGACGCTGGGTTGGAGCGGCCGTTACTACGATTCATACCAGGTGGCGGCCAATGTGAACACGTCGGGCGAGATCGCCGTGGCCAATCAGGGTGGCCTGCACGTGTCGCGGCAGGTGTACCACGACTTGTTTGCCTCCTATCGTTTCGAGCTGGCGGGCGGTTCGCGTGCCGCGAATCTGTTGGATGGCACGCAGCTGCAATTGAGCGTCAAGAATGTGTTCGATGCGCTGCCACCGTTCGATGCGGGGCGCGGGACCGCTGCACCGTACTACTACAGTTCTTTCGGCGACCCCCGAGGTGCGACGTACTACATCGCGCTCAAGAAAACGTTCGGTCGCTGAAGCGCGCCGCTCCCGGGGGTGCGTTCATGGAGAAGGGTACGACGTTCGATGTCGCGCGACTGCGGGCTGCCGAGTTTCCTTGGAGCGAGGTCGGTGACAAGATTTATTTGAACAATGCCGGCACGGGGCCGCTGCCCCGTCGCACGGTGGCATCGCTGACCGATTGGGCGGAGCGGCGCACGAAGCCCTGGGAAATCCCTGATCGCGAAGTGCTGTTTCCAGCTCTGCAACGCGTGCGAGAGCAGTGTGCCGAGTTGGTTGGAGCGCGCTCCAGCGAGATCGCACTGGTCAACAACACTTCATTCGGCCTCAATCTGGCGGCGCGCGCGTTGCCACTCCATCGCGGCGATGTCGTGCTGGTCTCCGATCGGGAGTTTCCGTCGATCATCTATGCGTGGCGTGCCATTGAGCAGGAGCGAGGCATTCGGCTGCGAATTGTGCCGACTCGCGCTGGGTTGCTCGATGAAGATGCGATGCTGCTGGCCCTGCAGGAGACAGACGTGCGGGTTGTCACTGTGTCGTGGGTGTCATTCGCGACCGGGCAGCGGATCGACCTCCGACGGCTGGGCAAGGCGTGTCGCGAGCGCGGCATCTTTCTGGTCGTGGATGCGATGCAGGGCTTGGGCGTCGTGCCGCTCGATGTGACAACTTGTGGCGCAGATATCGTCGCGTGTGGCGGCTACAAATGGCTGCTATCGCCGTGGGGCGCCGGATTCGTCTACGTGCGCGAGGCGCTGACTCCACAGCTCACGCCGCCGATCGTCGGCTGGTTCGTCGGTCCGGCCTCCGAAGATTACGGCCGGCTGCTCGACTATGACCTGCGGTACTACGCGGATGCGCGTCGCTTCGAAGTCATGGCATTGCAGGTACAGGAATTCGTCGCCATGGGCCGCAGCCTCGATCTGCTCTCCGAGCTCGGCACGCATGCCGTTGCAAATCACATAGACACGCTCACTGGTCGCATCGTCGATTGGGCCCAAACGCGCAGCGACATGCGCCTCGTCACACCGTCTGATTCAAACAAACGAGCCGGCATCGTTTGTGTGTCCCCAGTCGATGTTCGAGAAGCCTCGCTGCGTCTGTCGAGAGCAGGCGTCATACATTCTCTGCGGGAGGGAGCCATCCGCTTCGCTCCGCATTGCTACAACACCATCGAGGAGATCGACGCCGCTATCGCGGCGCTTGCAGACACATGAGCGCACTTGCGAATGGATGGTGGCGGACCGCGCTTCTGATCGTGGCGTGTTCCTGCAGCGTTGGCGCATCCGCTGAATCGGTTACAGCGTCCGCACGCGTGCAACGATTGGTGGAGCTGTGCCAGCTGTGGGGAACGGTGAAGTGGGTGCATCCGCAGTTGGCGTCCGCGCAGATCGACTGGGATGACGCGCTGGCGCGGACCATTGCCAAGGTGGATGTGGCAACGTCGGACACGCAGTACCGAGCCGCGGTGGATGAGTTGCTCGCGGTCTTGAATGATCCCGCGACACGCACGGTCGACTCGCGCGCGGCGTTATCGGCGCGGTCCGTAGATCCAATTCCCGCATCGATACGATGGACCGGGGACCGAATCGCGTTGCTTACCGTGCCCGACCCCAACTATTTCATTGCCGTCACTGGACGGATCGAACTGCTCGCACGGATGTTCGACGAGGCGCGCAGGGCACGCGCGGCTATCCTGGACCTCCGCGGTAACCCCAGAGTGGATCCAGTGACGGACCGCGTGCTCAACCAAGCCTTTGCTGGTTTGCTACGTGAATCTCTTGCCGGTCTGGTGGGCGCGAAATTCACTGAATCGTCGATTCGATATCGAGTGCACTCCGGGTTCGCGCCCGGCGGCGACGCGAGCAGTGGCGGATACTTCTCGGCGTTCGTTTCGCGCGAGGGGACATCTGCCGGTGGCGGCGATTCCGCACGGCCCGGTCCTCCTGTATTCATCCTCACCGACGCGAACGTCAGTCATCTGCTGCCACTGCTCGACGGACTGCAGACGGCGGGATTGGCGAGCGTGATCCATTCCGGGGAGCCTACATTCGACGGCGGGCCGATGCTGCCGCTCAGCTTCCCGGAGTTCACCGCATTGGTGCGAGTGGGCGAGCTGATCCACGCTGACGGTTCGCTCGGGTTTCATCCCGACCTGGTGCAGCCAGCGCTGGGCCGGGTTGATGGGGCCATGGAAGCTGTGCTGACAGCGGCTCGCTCCGGCCGGCTGCTCGCCAGACCACCGCGTCCAACGGCTTCGAGCACATCGCCCCCAGCGTTGCCTCGCCGGCAGGATGCCTACGCGACGCGCGAATATCGGCTGGTGGCCCTGTTCGAATTCTGGAACACCATTCATTGGTTCTTCCCCTACCAGCAACTGATGGACCGATCGTGGAATGACTTGCTGGCGGAATACATCCCGCGCATCGAAGCCGCCCGCGACGCACTCGAATATCACCTCACGATTGCCGAGTTGGCAACACACCTGCAGGACTCGCATGTCGTGGTTTCGAGCCCAGTGTTGGATGACTACGTCGGTCGCCACGTCGCGCCGCTGCGCGTGAAGCTCGTCGAAAATGCAACCGTAATCGTCGGGATGTGGGGAGCGGCAGCGCGGCAGAAGCGGACATTGCAGATAGGCGATGCGATCGTTTCCATCGACGGCGAGCCAGTCGAAGTGCGTCGCTCGCGCCTCGCTCGCTATCTCCCGGCCTCCACGCCGCAGGCCCTTCATCGAAAGGTTGATCGGGCGCTGCTGCTCGGCCCACCGGGCAGCGTGGCGGTACTCGGTGTCGAGCGTCGCGACGGCACGAAGTTCGTCGCTCGCGTGCCGCGAGGCGAAGTGGGCGAGCCGGCGCGGCAGACGCCTAGCTATGCCGTACTCGAACAGGGCTATGGATATTTCGATCTCACGCGCCTCGGCCCGCAGGAGCTCGATCGCGCATTCGCTGCGGTCCGCGATACTCCCGCGTTGATCCTCGACATGCGCGGCTATCCTCGCGGCATCTTCTTCGAGCTCGCCGCCAGGCTGGCTACCAAGCCTGCCGTCGCTGCTCGCTTCGAACGCCCGGAGCTGCATGCGATCGAGTTTCAGACGCCGATCGCCCGGAAGTTTACGCAGTCCATCGTCCCGGACGCCCGCGGTGCGTACCGCGGTAAAGTGGTGATGCTCATCAACGAAGACGCCATCAGCCAGTCGGAGCACACAGCGCTGTTCGTCGAGGCGGCGACAGATGTGACTTTCATTGGCAGCCCGACGAATGGCGCAAACGGTGATGTGACTTCGGTCGCATTGCCCGGCGGCATTGACGTGAGATTCAGCGGCCACGACGTGCGTCATGGCGATGGGCGTCAGCTGCAGCGAATGGGAATCCAACCTCACATTGTCGCGACGCCGACGCTCGCGGGAATCCGAAGCGGTCGGGATGAAGTGCTCGACAGAGCCATCGAGTTCTTGAAAGCGTCGTTGCCTTGAGCAGCGCCGCTGGCCGAGTCCGGCCGCCATCCCCCGGTTGAGATCACTGGAATGCCGAATATGCGCAAGCTCTATTGCTCGATGGTGCTGTTGACGCTGGTGAGTATCGTCTCACTGCCGGTTCTAGCCGATTGCGTGGGCGAGGTAACGGCAAGACGATCGGGCGCATCTTCCAGCGCCACGGAGTCTTGGACGAAATACGTTGCGCACTTCGATGAGTACGTGCGCGCTACGCAAACAGTTGGCGCCAGTACGCTGCTGGTGAAGGACGGACGCGTTGCCTTTCGTCGCGATACCGGCATGGGAGACCTGGAGCTGGGTCAGCGGATCGATGCGAACTCCCTGTTCCAGTACGGTTCTATCACCAAAACACTCACCGCCATCACCGTCCTGCAGCTGCGCGACCGAGGCCAGCTGTCGCTCGACGATGCGGCAACACGTTACCTTCCCGAGCTGCGCAAGGTGAGCGCGCCGCCAGGCTGGGCGGATCGAATCACCATCCGCATGCTGCTCGATCACTCTGCCGGCTTTCAGGTCGCAACGTGGCCTTGGAAGCAGGGCTTGTCCTGGGAGCCGTTCGAGCCGACGAGTTGGGAGCAACTGGTGAGCATGCTGCCTTACCAGCAACTGCGCTTCGAGCCCGGCGAGCGCTATAGCTATTCGAATCCGGCATACGTGTACCTGGCGCGCATCGTCGAGGTGATCACCGGCGAGCCGTGGCTCACATACGTGCAGAAGAACGTGTTCGCACCGCTCGGCATGAATCGCAGTTACTTTGGCACCACGCCGCACTATCTCGCCAAGCATCGTTCCAACAACTACACCATTCGGACCGCAGCGGACGGTCGACCGATCCGGCAGGCCAACGGTCGCGATTTCGATCCGGGCATCACCAATCCGAACGGCGGATGGAACGCGCCCCTCGACGACGTCGCTCGATACCTCTGCTTCCTGACTGGCGCGGCCACAATCGAGCCAGGTGGGCAGCGTCTGCATGAGATCGTTCTGGCTCGTACCACGCTGGAAGAAATGTGGCAGCCACAGCTGCCGATTCCGTCAAGCCAGGGCAGGGCGGGCGAGGATCACATCGGTCTGTCGTTCTTCATCAAGCAGCGAGGCGAACTGCGCATCATCGGACACACCGGCAGCCAGGCCGGCTTTCATTCCTTTCTCTATTTCAATCCGGCCACACGCACGGGTGTGATTGCCGCTTTCAATACGGACAACGTGAGTCAGGGCAACGAATCGCTGCTCGCCTTGCGTGAGCTTGCCTTCGAGATGCTGCAGTGACGGCGCCGTCCGGACACAGCGCTGATGCTTGGGGCGAGCGTCTGCCGCGCAGCCTCGGCCTATGGAGTGCAGTTGCCGTGTTAGTGGGAATCACCATCGGTAGCGGAATTTTCCGCGTTCCCGCGACGGTGGCCGCGCACCTTCAGGACCCGGGCCCTGTGATGTTGGCCTGGGTGCTCGGCGGTCTCATTACGCTGTTCGGTGCGCTCACCATCGCCGAGCTTGCTGGAGCCCTGCCGCGTTCAGGCGGCATTTTCGCTTACGTCCTCGAGGGCTTCGGACCCTTGCCGGCGTTCCTGGTGGGCTGGGCCGAGTTGGCCGTGGTGCGTGCCGCGGCTTTGGGTGGCATTTCGACGATCTTTGCCGAGTACCTTGGGTACTTCATCGCGATGACCCAATCGCAGGTGCGCTACTGTGCCGCGACGACAATCGTTGCCGTGGCGCTGCTCAACTACATCGGCGTCGGTCGCGCCGCTGCAGTGATGAACTTCGCGACGCTGTTGAAATTCATCGCGGTGGCCGCGCTCGGCTTGCTTGCGTTCTCGGCAGGCAACGGCAGCGCGGAGAACTTCACTCCGCTGTGGAGCTCGACAGTCGGTGCGTCGCTGTTGGGCACTGCCTTGATCCCTATTCTTTGGACCTACGACGGCTGGTCGAATTTGTCCTTTGTCGGCGGCGAGGTACGCGATCCGCAGCGGTCGCTGCCGCTGGCGCTGATCATCGGCACGGTGGCGGTCATCGTCATTTACATGCTCATCAACCTGGCCTTCATCTATCTGCTGCCATTGCCGCAGATGGCCGGTGCGCAGTTCATTGCCTCCACGGCGGCTGCGAACATCCCGCTATTGGGCGGCTTCGGCGCGTCGATTGTCGCGGCTATCGTAATGATCTCCACCTTCAGCAGCCTCAACGGCTCTATCATGACCGGCCCGCGGGTGTTCTTCGCGATGGCGGAGCGAGGACTGTTCTTTCGTAGCATCGCGCGGGTTTCGCCTCGTTTTCATACGCCTTCGCATGCGATCTTGCTGACGGCCGCGCTGGGTGTGATCTACGTGCTGCAAAATGATTTCGCGCAACTGGCCGACAAGTTCATTCTCGGCGCCTGGCCGTCCTATGCCCTGGCGGTCGCGGCGGTGTTCGTGCTACGACGCAAGCGTCCCGATCTGCAGCGGCCTTACCGTACGTGGGGCTACCCGGTCGTGCCGGCATTGTTCCTGCTCGCTTCGGTGGGCATGATCGCCAATGCGCTGTGGACCGATCCGGCGAACACCGCCATCACCTTCGGGATCATCCTGGTCGGCGTGCCGGTGTACTTTATCTGGCAGGCTCGGGCAGCACGGCGCATCGCTGTGACAGAGTGACATCATGAAATATCCAACTCGCGTGCCGTTAGGACACTTCCCTACCCGAATCGAAAAACTCGAGCGACTCGGTGGGCATCTGGGCGGTCCAGAGATCTACATCAAGCGTGATGACCAGACCGGCCTCGCCACGGGCGGCAACAAAGTTCGCAAGCTCGAATTTCTCGTCGCCGACGCGCTCGCTCAGCACTGCGATCACCTGGTCACGCTTGGCGGTCCGCAGAGCAATCACTGCAGGCAGACCGCGGCCGCTGCGGCGAAGGTCGGTTTGGCTTGCAGCGTGGTTTTACGCGGCGATCCACCCGGGCGTTGTCTTGGCAACTTGTTGCTAGATGAGCTCCTTGGCGCGCAGATCCAGTGGAGCGGGGGGCGTTCTCGAGAAGAGGTGGCGGAGGAGTTGATGGTTCAACTGCGAGCCGAGGGTAAGCGGCCTTATCTCGTGCCGCTCGGCGGATCGACCGCGCTCGGAACGCTCGGCTACGCCGCGGCCATGCAGGAAACGACGGCTCAGCTCGAGGAATTGAACATTCCGATCGACCTCATGGTCGTCGCGAGCAGCAGCGCCGGCACGCAGGCCGGGCTGGTCCTGGGTGAGGCGCTGTTTGGTTATCGCGGAAGAGTGCTGGGAATCAGCATCGATTCCGCAGCGGCCGAACTGGCCAGGCGTGTACAGGAGCTGGCGCTCGGAGCCGCGGCTTTGCTCGGAGTGCGCGGCGATCATGTAGAAGCGGGTAGTTTGATGTCGAAGATCGACATCAACGCCGACTATCTCGGCGGTGGTTATGCAGTCGTCGGGCCGCTGGAACGTGATGCCATCCGGACCGTGGCGCGCACTGAGGGATTACTACTCGATCCCGTTTACACTGGCCGTGCAATGGGCGCGTGCATGGACTTGATCCTCCAAGGCGCCATTGGCAAAGGCCAGCGAGTGTTGTTCTGGCATACCGGAGGCGCGGCGGCATTGTCCGGCTTCTACGACGATCTGCTCTGATCATGGAACCTTCTCGGAATCATCCGCGTGCGCAAACCAAATTTAGCGCGGCGGCCTGGGCACAGGCGCATTCTGACGCCTTCTGTCGCGCTTCTATACCGCGCCCATGCCTACGAGATTGTCAGATTGATTGATCATTTTTCCGTTGAGTCTCAATCGGCAGGGGCGTGGCCGACTAGTGCCGCAACACCCCGCCCGAAGTCCGAGCAGAATCCCCCAGCATCTCGGCAACTGTCTGTGGATAAATCTTGAATGTTATGAATGGTTGGGTGAGGGCTTTGAACCTGCGGCCTGCTAGCCAGCAACGGACGGTCGCGGCACGACCCTCAATAATCTGCGGAGTTGGTACACACGTTTCCTGTGCCAATTTTGTACCAGCCACAACTGGGTTGTTTCCCAAGTTTGATGCTAATTCGCTGAAGTGAGGGAACGAAATCGCTGCAAATACAATGATTTCTGGTTCAGGACCCGCAGCGTCAATGACGGTCGGCCCATTGTTCGGCTACACTGGCGATCTCCTGAAAAGAGCTTATCGATGAATGAGTTAGATCGGCGGGTTTCCGTTGCGCCCATGATGGACTGTACCGACGGTGCAGTATTGAGTTACCCATTCAATAGCTTAGGTGATCCAAAACGGTTGCGTACCAATTCTGTACCAGCCGATTTCAAACTTATTCGTGGCAGGCCCTCGAGCACCGGAGTCCTGCCTCAATGTTTCCTGCGCGCATGACTGTAGACGGGGGCGCCGGCTGGTTCAATCTGAAGGTGATTTCGCGCCTCCCGGGGGGTTACACAGGAGAGGCTCCGCGTGAAATGATGTCGCACATGAATCCATATGGGCGCGCGACACACCGGTGCGACGCTTTGCAACCGTATATGGAACCTACGGCCCAACTGTTTGTCACCCGCGTGACGAGTGGGCCGCAGAGATTAGCCGCCAGTTGGCAGATTGGCGAATGTCTCGGCTCTGGCGACTCAATCCACCGTAGTCGCAAACTGTTGCATCCTGTCTTGCGACTGGCGGCAACGATCTGCGCTGCTGCGTTGGCTCTTTCTTTAACGCTATGCGCTAGGAGGTGTGCCGCAGAACTCAAATCGTTGACGGGATGAACAGTGCACAACCGATGAGCAGAAACATTTCGACACTTATCACCTATCACCGGCTCTTCAAGGTGGACAGCAAACCTGCTGCTTCGCCTGGTAATCTTCGGCGAGCGCGCGCCGGATCCATATGCCCGACTGACGAGTCTGCTCGAGTTGAAAGCGTTAACTGAGGGTGCGGTGTTACGTGCTACGTGCAGCGGACCCGGTGGCAGGGTCTTCTCAATCGCTCAATCATCTATGACTTTGATCAAGAGGTTAAAAAGAGGCCAACAGAATGGCGCATAAAGAAATTCTCGAAGTGTGTCTAGACCCAGAAGTCAGCGCTGTCGACTGCGGCGCGTTGATGTCGCTGCTGGTGCCCGTTTCGGTTTCGATGCCGGCGCCGGTGATGCAATCGGAACCGCTGCTGGAGCGGATCGGTCCGGTGTCGGGGTTGGGGAGCATAGCGAACGGGTGAGACGATCGCTTCCCGTCCGGACGCTATCCTCGGAATGAAAATTTCTCGGCGATGTACTTTGCGGAATTCTCTATGTACGGAAACACCGTGCTGTCGCGGCACTGAATGTGCTACGAAATGAGACAGGTCGCACACTGTGCAGCCTTGTCGCTATCACCGATGAGAGATGCCGAGATTCCTACTGCCAATGCCTTTGACCGAAGCTTGGCCGGCTTCGGCTAGATGCTGATCACCGCCTGCTCGTCCCAGGTGGCGATCACCGTCTCCGGAGCACTCGGCGGAAAAGGCGCGAGCATGGGATCCGACAAAGGCGCAACTACTACGCCGCCTGGACCCTTGATCAGCGGTCTTTGGAGGCCTTGATCGAGCATGATCGGAGAGGGCAGGGGCACCCCGTCGCTCGGCACCGTGATGTTGAATGACATCTTCTTTTTTTGTCGCAATATATTGAGCGTCAGCTTCTCGCCCGCCTGATAGGACCCTAGAATACGGAACGCGTGGCTCGGGCTTGAGGGGATCCGCCCGTTAATGTCGATAATTACATCGCCGTCCTCCAGCATCAGGCGGCCGTCGGCGGGAGCGCGCACCACGAGCAGGCCCTTCTCGGTACCGAAGTACTGGCCGAGTTCGGGCATCAACGACACCAATTGAGCGGAGCCAAAGGCACCGACGATACGCGTCGTGGCGAATCCAGGCAGCGCTATTCCTGCGGCACTGCCGGAGCTGTCGCGCATGGCAAACACGCGATCCGGAGGAGCTTGCACCGTCACGGTTGCGGTCGCAATCTTGTCAGCGCGACGGTAGCGTAGCTGCACTTTCTCGCCTGGCTTAACCTGTTCCATCTCCTTCATGAGCAGGTCACGCGCGGCCGTGTCTTCGTCGCGCTTGAGTTGCTTGTCACCGATCGCTAGCAACACATCACCTGCTTTCAGACCCGCGCTTTCAGCTGATCCACCCGGACTGACACTGACAATCGCGACGCCTTCGGGCGCCTCATCGCTCCGCGGGCCGAGATTGACCCCCAATATGGCTCGAGGGCGCCCCAAAGCGCGGGTCTCCAGAACCTGGGGCATCGTGTAGTCGGACATCGACATGCTCAACTCCGCGACTTCCTCCGCGGCGATGTCCAGTCTGCGACGAGCGTCTTCAATCCTCTGCTCCATCTCGGACTGCGTTTCCGCAGGTTTCCTTTCAATTTCGGCCGCAGTCGCTGTGACCACGACAGTTGCAGCAGCAGATAGTAGCGCGAGGTGCACTGTCATCGTCGATCCTGTCTTCATCTCTTCTCCAAGTGATTAACAACAAAGCCCGCCGGCCTCGCCGGCCGCGACTTCGAAAAACTCAGAATGCGAAGCCCGTCCCGCAGCACCACCGGCGCTGCGGGATTCGTCGTCGCTGCCCACGTACACTGTCCGGTTACAACAGGCTCCGGCGCTACGGCGACCGCAGGTACATTGAGCACTCGCTCACCGCGATGCTTCTCACCCAGCCGCCAGATATCCCTTGTCCGGTATAGGCGCGCAGAACCTCGACGAAGGTCCCCCTCGTCGGCGGTCGCCATGCGCATCAGACGGCGGATCGGCGTGTAGATGGGCCGGTCGACAGGCCAAATAAATGGCCTGATGGGCCCGCGGATCCCCGCCTGGGTAGCCCGGGCCACCTCAGCGGCGACCTCGATACGCTGAAAGTGCGACATAGCCACTTGATGCAGGTTGCAGCAAAATGGTCGCAAACGAAGTCGGCGTCTAGCAGAAGGGAACAGTCTTGCGTTGCACAGGCGGTCGCCGTGTGTATCGCACCGCTTCGTTCTCCGACTACCGGTCGAGTTGCCCAGTCTCGATCCAGTGGTCGCACGTCGAGCGCGGAAATCTTCAATAGCGCTAGATCTCAAGCCTTTCCGCGGCGAGGTTGATGCGCTTCGTTATCTCCACTCGCCGCTCCATATCCTTGACATTGTTCTTGTCGGGAGCCTTGTCAGGGTGGTGCTTGAGAAGGAGGCGACGCTTCGACATGACCATCTCCCGCAGGCTTGCGCCGGGTGCGACTTCGAGCACGGCATAGTCCTCCATCTCCTCGGCATAGTGCTCCTTCTCTTTAGCCTCAGCCTTCTCTTCGGCCTTCTCTTCGGCCTTCTCTTCAGCCTTCTCTTTAGCATGGTCCTTTGCTTGCTCCGGTTTGCTCGTCGAGCCAGCCGGCCCGAGTCCGAATTTCAGGTCATGCAGCAGGCGGTCCAGGTCTTCGAGAATCCTCGGGATACCGCGAAGCCTGGTGTCGTCGCTGGCGAGCAAAGCCTGAGCCCGCTGGTAGTTTTCGATGGCTTGCTCGAGGGCCCAATGATGGTTCGGATACGTCTTCTGTGCATGGACGTCCAGTTCGGCGGCGAGCAGGAAGGCATCACCAGCTTCTTCGCTGTAACCCCAGTCCTGGAGCACACGGGCATACTTCATGACGGCGCGTGCCGGACCCGCTTCACCTCTCTGCCACGCCCGCTTGTAGGAGGCGACCGATTCCCTGGCATTGCGAACCTCCTGGGGAGTTAGCTTGCGGACCGACCGCAAGGTGGCGGCGCATTCCTTGCGGACGCCCGCTGCAAGCTTCTCCAGTTTTCTGGCGGCTGCAATGCGCCCCTCGGCTCGATTCTTCTCTGCCGCCTTTTCGAGATGGTTTGCGGCATCGGAATAGAGTCGTTCGCCGTCCTCGTTGTTGCCGACCGTCAAGCACAGATGCCCGCATTCGGCCAGATAACCGGCGGCTTCCGTAACGTGTCCCATCGCCAGCGCCGATTCCGCCTTGCCCTGGAGCAGTCCGCGCAATTTCTCGACGAATGGCATCAGTGCCGTACTGTTATGAGTAACGTTGGCATGGTCGCTGATCACATAGAAGCCGCTTCTATAAGCGTTGATGGCCTCGTCGATGTCGCCTTGCTGCTGCCACATGTTTCCATACTGAAGGAAGGCGCCGGCCATTCCTTTCGCCCATGCAGTGTATGTGAGCGTGTCCGCGGTGAGCCCCGGGATGATCAGTGCTTCGTACATACCTTGCTCGAATGCCTCGAACTTGGAGATCAATACACTGGCTTTGGGCGGCGCCTCTTCGAAATGACGTAGGGCCGTCACGAAACTATCGCATGCCGCACGGATAGCTGCTGCCGAGGGTACGCGGTGAACAGACCAACTCTGTACCTGAGACACGGCTTGGTAATACGCGTTGGCTGAGCTGTCCGCAGCGGAAAGCGCGATTGCGCGAGACGCAGCCTTCGCGACGACGGGCTTGGGTGGAGGTGCGCCGTGGGCGGGAGCGGCCGCAAGGGCAAGAGCTTTGGTCGGCTCGGCTTGCGCGGCGACGGGCGATGGGCCGGGCTTGGGTGGAGGTGCGCCTTGGGCGGGAGCAGCCGCACCTGCAGGAGCTTCGGTCGGTTCGTCTTGCGCGGCGACGGGTGGCCGAAGAGGGTCGGCCGCATGTTCACCTCCGCCGTGAGGTTGGGGCGCATCTGTCTGGCGGCGAGGCTGAAGATCGGCCGTCTGGATGTTCAGGCGGCCCATCAATGCCATGACCTTGCCGGTCGCTCTCTGGTTGGACCAGGGGGAGTATCTCGAGACGTACGGGATGCCCACGCTGAGCAATCGGCCACGGAACCGGGCGTTGTCGTCGCGATGCAGACGCTCCAGGATTTCTCTGAAATGAGCGTCGGTCAGCTGATCTTCTGAAGGGAGCTGGTGGGCTTCGATCGTTTGCTTGATCAAGGAAACCAGCTTGCCCTTCAGCTCGTCATCGGGATGCAATTGCTCCAGTCTTTGACGGTAGACCTGCAGATTGTATGGAGTACTGACGCTGGGCATATCCTGACCATGGTGGATGCTGCGTTATTAGGTGGCGGTAGGGGCGATCGCAGTTCCATGAATCGCGCGCCGAATCGTGAAATGGTGCTCGTGTCATTCGCTTTCTCGTCTCTCGGTGTGTAGGGCCGATGCGATGGAACCAACCAGGCGGATGGCGTTACCCATCGTGTCGCGAGCGTTCAGGAGACTGCATCGAGGATTGACGATGAGCCGTTCAGGTATCCGTGTGAGCTTTCTTCGCCGCCTTCATGGTCACAGGTTCCGCGCATAGCGAACAGCATGAGGCGGATCGATCCGGCAGAGGTGTCTTGACCAAGATCAATCGCGACCAGTGGTGGCGCAAGTGAGGAGGCGCCTCCGGCGCACGTTCATTGCTGCGTTCGTGCTCGCGATCACCGGATGTCATCCGCAGGAAGATCCGAGCCCCACCCTGGAAGACCAGGCGGCTCAGCTGCTGATACTGGGCTTTCGAGGCAAGACCATCGACGATGCGCAGGTCATCACGGAGAGCCTCGGGCGGCACAAACTCGGGGGCGTCATTCTGTTCGATCGCGATGTCGAACTCGGTACCGATCGCAATATCGAGTCGCCTGCCCAGGTGCGCAGCTTGATTGCCGGACTGCAGCGGCAGGCTGGATCGCCGCGCCTGCTCGTCGCAATCGATCAGGAGGGTGGCTTCGTCGATCGCCTGAAGTCACGCTACGGATTCCCGCAAACCCACAGCGCAAAGTATTTCGGCGACCTCGGCGATCCAGCCGCGACGTACGCGGAGGCGGATGTAACAACAGCAACGCTTGCGGATCTCGGCATCAATCTGAACTTTGCGCCGGTCGTCGATCTCGACGTGAACCCAAGCAGCCCGGCGATCGGTGCTCGGGAGCGAAGCTACTCTGCGGACCCCGCCGTGGTCATCGAGCACGCAACGCAGGTGATCGAAGCGCACCGCGAGCACGGTGTCGCAACGGCACTGAAGCACTTTCCCGGGCACGGCAGCGCGACTGCGGACTCTCATGTCGGGTTTGTCGACGTATCGAGCACCTGGTCTGACGTCGAGCTCGAACCGTTCGTGGCCCTTGCCGGTCCGGACCCGCTTCAACTCGTGATGACGGCACATCTCTACAACAGCCGTTTCGATCCGAACTATCCGGCGACGCTGTCGGCAGCGACGATCGGCGTGTTACGAGAGCACATCGGCTTTCGCGGAGTGGTCGTGTCCGACGACATGCAGATGGGAGCGATCACGCAGTACTATGGGCTGGAGCGGGCGTTGGAATTGTCGATCAACGCGGGCGTGGACCTGTTCATCTTTGCGAACAATCTCGTGTATGAGCCCGATGTGGCCGACCGCGCGGTCGTAGCGATCGTGCAAATGGTCGAAGACGGCCGCATTCCTCGTCAGAAGCTGCGAGCGGCCTACGATCGCGTCTGCGGGCTCAAGGTTGCGCTGAAGCTCGCCTGCTGAATGCGATCCCGGCCAAGGTCAATCCCAATTCGTGGGATCGTCGATCGACCGCTCACGCATGCGCTCCATACAGCTTGTTCAACGCCTGTTGCATCGACTCGGACAGGCCGTCGGTGCTCGCTTCCAATGGGCCGAGTTGCTGCTCGGCCCATTGGAGCAATGACGACAGCGATGCGTCCATCGACTGCAGTTGTTTCGCCAGCTGGATGTCCTGCCTGGCGTGTGCCTGCTGAGCGGCCGCTTTCAGGGCGCCGATGAGCGGTCGTAAGCCCGCCAGGGCGCTCCTGGCGCCCTGGGGGTCGCTCTTCGCAAAGTGGTCGACCCAGTCGACGACAAGCTCTCTGAGTTTCGTGTAACCATCCAGCTGGTGCCCGCGGGGTGAGAAGGCACCGACCGTGTCGATCAGGGCGCGCTCGCTTTGCGAGTAGTGCTGGATCGCCTTCAGCAATTCCTCCGGCTCGTCTGCAGACAGACAGGAGTCCAGTTGAAATAGCGACCCCTTGCAGGCAGTGGTGCATTCCGCGATGGCTGGAGCGCGAACACCTCTGAGTATCTGCTGCCCGGTGCTTGCCTGGCCGAGTGTGGTGAACGCGTTCAGGACCTTGACGGTGTCGGCAGCAGTCAACTCGGCAAGATCGAGTTTTCCGGAGGCGACGGCCTGCTCGAACGACGTCACGATCGATTGGTTGCAGGTCGAAAAGTCGAACGGAATTTTCGCATCCGACCCGAACATTTGAATGTGCTGATGGATGTCCTCGACCGTACCGACGATGCTATGGAACTGCGCCAGCAGCTGCTTCGAACCGATCGCCGCGTTGGCGCTGCATTGCTTGTGAAAATCCTCCGCGCTGCTTTTCAGCGTGCTCATCATCCGTGCCGAGTGCCCTCGTATTTCTCTTGCGAGGGCCTGAGTGAGCGGGCTTTTCGCTTGTGTGGCGGCGCCGTGCAACAGGTGGAGCTGCTCACGACTCAGATGGGTGAGCAGGGAATGGCTCAGGTCCTGGGGTTGTTTCTCCAGGTGCCGCAGGATCAATTCGAGCGGCTTGCGATGAACCGCGAGAGCGTCCGGCGAGGCGGCGTGCGCGAACGCACGTCCCAGATGTTCCTTGACGCTCTGCGCGTCGCCACCCGACTGCATCACATTCAAAGCCGCGGCGATCTCGTTGGTCACATTCGACTGCGAACGATTGCGAAGCTCGCGCTTGACATCATCGGCGAGTGCGTCGAACGCCTGTCTCGCCGGCGAGTCTGCCTCGAAGGAATTCCGAATGTCGAGGATCTCCTTGCTCTTCATCGCCGTCAGGATCTGGTTCAACTGGGCCGAGTCGGCCCCGCCGCACATCTGTTTCGAGGCACTTCGGAGCGTGCTTGGCAATTGCTCGCCGGCCTGCTCGACCTCGAGCAACGCCCGCGTGATGCTCACACTCGTGGATTGCCGAGATCCCAAAGTGTTGCCCAGGTGCAGGAGTGTCTGCGGGAAGGTGCTCTTCGGCGGTTGCGGCTCGGCCTGCCGGGTGGCACGCGGCCGGGGCGCCGGAAACACGCAACAGAGGAGCTTCCGCGCAAAGTTCATGATCCTGCTGACGAGGCTGGCCCTCGAGGCCGGGTTGGTGCCGATCTCTACTCGTCCGGCGAGTTTGCTGGGCGCTGGAGCGGGCGCTTCGGACCGATCGATTCGATCGATCGCCGCCGAATACGCGTGAGTTGCGATTGGATCAGCCTTCATTCCAGGCATGGTGTTTCCAGGGCTGCCGTTGACGCGGCGTTTAGCGAGGATTCATCGATCGCACGCTCGGGGGATGCCCCCGCCCGTCGTCTCATCGTGTAGCTGATCGGCATTCGCAGGGGGAGGGGACTGCGCCGACGTAAGAGGAGCCCGCGCACGAACGGGTGGAAAGTGCGCGCCTCGTTACAGCTGCCTCGACGATCTGACACCCGTCATCTACGTTTACGACGGGCGGGATGCATATGAAGCGATCGAGATCACAGCATGAGTAACCGAACGACGTTGTGAAGTTCCGCCCGTGTTACTCAACTCTTTTTCTTGGGCTTATCCGGCTGCACTGTCTGCCATTCCCTGGTGTACGCCTTCTCCCAGGTACCGACGATCGCGCGAGCTGCGAAGCGCTGCACTCTTCCGGGCATGGGTTGATGCACGAAAGGTACTGTGGGTGCTCCCGCCCGATACGTCGCCGCGAGTGGAGACGGGGTTTCCTGCCAGTTCAAATAGCGATTCAGGTCGGCTAGCGAGGCTTGCCGGCTGCCCATCAAGGGACAATGGATCGTCACCGTGTCGCCTTCGATGCCGGTAACAAGCACGGCGTGGTCGGCACTGGATGCCACAAGCGGGCCGTGCTGTGCCAGCCATTGACGCAGCTCGTTCCTGGAGATTTGCCGGAACGTGGTGGGCAGCAGATCGATAGTCCCGATCCCCTGCTCGCTGAGCTGTTGCCTCATCTGCGGTTTGTCCGTCCCGCGCCACACCGGTCTGTCGTTTGTGCCGTACGGATCAAAGGGAAGATCGTGATGCCGCAGGATTGCCTGCACGCAGGCATCGCCACAGGCGTTGGGACGGTACTGGCGAATATCGCCGACATCGTACGCAATGGGCTCGTCGCTATTGGCGCGTGCCACACTTTCCGGATTCGGGCGCAGTGCGCTCAGCCAGCTCTGCAGATGGGCCTGATCCAGCGGCGTCAGCAGCTTGGCGCGGTCATTCCCTCCCGCCGAGGATCCGGGGGCATGTTCGAGCACGCCGTTCAACCAAAGCAACTGCTCCAATGCGCTGGCCAGAGGCGGCTTGCCCCTGAGCTGCATTTCCCGAAGCGCTTCGAAGGTATTCCGAACCAGCTGAGTGAGATCCGAGAATCGCTCCCGCACGAGATCGCTCCCGCCAGGATCGCTTCCCCCGGCATCCCGCACCATGCGGGCGACGTCTTCAATGCGGTGCAGCTCGCCGCTGATGGAGAAGCGCTGCTCGATATCGCTCGCTCTGCCGAACTGCCGGAGCAGGAATTTCACGTCGACCTGGTTGTCCCAGGCAGGGGACCGAGGCGGCGAGGGAAGGGCCGACAGCCGGGCCAGAGTTTCGTCGCTGAGCTCCAGCCTCGATCGCTTCACGTGCTTGATGACCGCGGTCGGCCAAAGTGCGCGGTCGGGCTGTACCTGCGCCAAAAACCTTTCGATGCGTGCCAGCGCTCTGTCGATCTGGGGCGAGGGTTCGTCAGCCGCAGTTTGATGCGCGAGCAGTGCGTAGAAACGCTCCACCTCGAACTGGAGATTCTCTTCAGGGGTGAAGTGCTCTGCCATCGCGTCATCCAGCTGCGCGCTTTGCGCCGGCGTGAGCTCGCGTCGCGCTCTGTCGAGCTGGATTTTCGTGTCGGTAACGGTCTGGGCTTGCTTGCTCGTCGCAATGACCTTCATCATGCGGCGGCAATCATCGACGGGCGAATTGCCCGGCGCTGGCGCCTTGTCGCGATGACGATTGAAACGAGCGTGTGCCGTTCCGGAATCGACGCGATACGAGCGCGCGTCGGGACCGCTGGCCGCAGGCGGAGCGTCGGTTGTCTCGCTCGGGCCGGCCTTTGCATCGGCACGCTTGGGCGATGAACGAAACAAGGTGAAGATGGATGGTGACGGCATGCTGTCAGCGCACCGTTACCGAGACCATGTTGGACAAAGCGCTTTCCGAGCCGTTCTGGTTCATCGCTGTAACTCCAAAGTAATAAGTGGTGCCGGAAATCAGTCCATCGACGAAATAGCTCAGCATCCCCGGCGTGGAAATCGCGATGCTGCTCGTGAGCGCATCGGATTGCGTTCCATAGTGAATGAGGAAGCCGCTGAGATCGGTCAAAGCCGATCCGTCGGTGTTCTCGGTGGGCGCGACCCAGGTCAACATGACACCCGATGTCGATTGCGGCGGCTCGCCCGGCTCAGTCCCCGGGTCGTCCACCGGAGGGGTGGCCGGTGGATCCGCAGGCTCGTCGGCGGGTGGCTCATCCGGTTGTTCGGATGGCGCCGGGTCTTCGACGACAGGTGGCGTGTCCGAGACGGTATCGCCGCTGGACTGTGCGGGTCCCGATGCCGGGGGCAGCGTCGATGAGTCGCCTTGCGCCGCTGCCGGATTGGAAGAGGGCATATCGGATTGGCTGCCCTTGCAGCCGGCGAGGGTCAGTGCGACGAGCATCACGCCCATCACCGCGGCCCAGGTGCCATGTGCCGATCTTCGCTTTAGAAACAATGATGCGTTTGCCGGTCTCATGCTGTCGACTGCCGTCGCGAATTTCGACGGTCGTAGTAACAGCGAGGGATCAAAAGGTTTCGTGACGGCGGTGCAGGGCGCGCGCGCGTTCAAACAAAAGCAGATGCGCCTCGGCGAGGCAGCCGAGGCGCATACAGTTCAATGCGCAGATCGTTAGAAAAGTCGATGACGCGTCAGTAGCAAAGGATCCGGATCTTCTTTTCGGCTCGTGCGAAATCCGCGTCGGAGTTCGCATTCAGCACTTCACGTTTCGCCTGTGCGCAGGCATCGGCGTCCTGCTCATGGCTTGCGGCGATGGCGGGATCGGCAAGATGGGGGCCGGCCTGGCACATCTCGCCCGCCACGTGCCGCACGTTCGATGTATTGCCTTGCTCGATAGCGACGCAGTCGCCGACTCGAATGTCGGCCGGTTCCTGGATGACCTTGATGGTGGACCCATCATTCTCATGAATGGTGTATGCGTTCAGACGGCGAGAGCCTTCTGCGGCGCGCGTGAGCAGTGCCCCTAGCGCCGATCCTCCAGCAGCACCGACAATCTTGTCGCCGGTGTGCTTGCCGTGCTGTGTGGCCAGTCCCACGATGCCGCCAAGTACGGCTCCACCCGCCGCTGCACTGGCTGCCTGGGCCTCTTCGACCAGCGTGACTTTGCCGTAGAGGATATTGATCGTCTGATAGGTGTCCGCCCTGGAAATCGTCTGCTGTGCCTCGGCGGTTGATGCCGCGCCGGCCATCGCGGCGATCGCCGTCAACAGCCAGGCGCTGGCGCGCACACTCATTCGTTTCATACGCTCGACTCCGTACTGCGTGAGTAATCCTCACCGCGTGAGTAACGGGTCGGGGAAGCCGGTTCCCTTGCGGGCTATTCCGCGAGCATGCCTTTCTCTCGTGCGACCTCGACGGCCAGCATACGACAGCCGACACCCAGCTTTTCGTAGAGGCTGCGCAAGTGAAACTTCACTGTGTTCTCGGTGAGATCGAGCTTGCGTGCAATCACCTTGTTGGAGTGTCCGACCGAAAGCTGATTGAGTACGTCCTGTTCCCGCGGGCTCAACAGCGTGCCGGCCGGTTTCGATTCCGTCGTCTCGCTGGTCTGCTGCTGCCCCAGGATCGAGGCGACGAACGAGACCACTTCCGTGGACAGCTGGTTGATGCCGGTCGTGCGCACCGCGCTTCGCAGCAGGTCGAGCATCGGTGCGCCCTCGTCGATGAAGGCACGAGATGCGCGCTCCGGCGCAGCGATGTACAGCGCGTGTCGGAGCGCGGCAGTGGCCTGCTCGGTCTGTCCCAGCGCCCGATGAGCAAGCGCCTCCAGCAGGCGACAGCGCAATAAGAAATGCTGTGCGTCGGCAGCTTCGCACCTGGCGGCGAGGTCGGCGCACAGTTTCAGTGAGCGATGGAGATCGCCGTCGGCCCGAAGCGCGCGCGCCAGGGCAAGGCCGGCCTGGATCTGGTCGAGCCAGGACAGCCAGTCCGGCGCCTGCATCGTATCGCCGTTCATTTGCACGCCGGCGCTGGAGAGTTGAGCCAGAGCCTCCCGGGTCTCGCCAGCCAGCAGCAACAGCTCGGCGTGCTGGATGCGCATGGCATGTACGAGTCGCGGTGAGTGACGTCGAGCGCCGAACTCTGCGGCGCGTGTCACAACCTGCAATGCCGGCTCCAGTCCGTGACGTTCGTATTCCGCTCGACTGGCGATTGTGTACGCGGCGATGTGAGCCTCCACCAGGCATTCGATCTGGTTGAGGCGGGGCAGCGAACGCTGCAGCAATTGCTCGCTGGTGGAGTCGTTCTGTTCGAGATAGACAGCCGAGCCCAGGATGTCCGCCAGCAGCGCGGGCTGCGATTCGTGCTTCTGCAATGCCGCCGCGATGGATGCGGCTCGCTCCAGGTATTCACGTGCGGCGCGCACGCGGCCGCGATGCAGGTTCAGCGCGCAAAGGCGCTGATAGACAAAGAACGCGGCAAATGGAACGTCGGCTTGCCTCGACCAGAATTCGGCCTCGAGCACGCTATCGATCGCGCCCAGCAGATCGCCGCGGCGAAGACGTGCGTTCGAGAGTGCAAGGCCGATCAGTACCTTCGTGCATGGATCGAAGCCGAGCGTCGCGTCCAGTTGCCGCCGCGATTCTTCTTCGTCGCAGTCGTTTTCTTTTCGGTCTTCGATGAACGCGAGGAAATATTGCACGACCAGAAGTCGATCCAGGGCTCCCGGCGGTAAGGCGGAGCCGTCCATGTTGCTCGTTCGTAGCGACTGAAGAATGCTCCTGGCCTCTCGCAGGCGGCCGCTCTTTACCAACAAGAACGAGCGTGCTACGGCGGCGCGCGGAAATTCCGGTAACAGCTGCTGTGGCAAATGCTGAAATACGCGTTCGAGCGCCGATGCCCCATTGCGCATCATCAAGCACACGCCGTCCATGGCGTTGATGCTCTCGAATACCTTGCGTGGATCGCGCGCCAAGGTCGAATGATGAACCGCCGCGTCGACGTCACTCTGCTCGAGATACCACTTCTGCGCGCGCAGATGCAGGTGCCGGCGCCGGGACTCGCCGAGTTTTGTTACTTCGTGGGAAAGGCAGGCTTCCACGAAAGGATGCAGGCGGGCCGGCACGCCGTCGCGGGCCAGCAATGGCACGCCGCAGTCACGGGCCTTCTGCAGCAAGACGTGCGAATCGTCGGCCTCCCGTACCACGTCGAGCAGCGCTGCATCGGCGCGCTGCAGAGCTGCGGCAATGATCAAGAGATCGAGAACGTCGTTCGGTACGGGCTTCAATACCTGCTCGAGGACAAAGCGAATCGCAAGCTCGGGCGGCGTTTCGGTCAGCGCGCGGAGATTGGTGTCGGGCAGGTGCTGGTGACTGAGCCGCAATATATGCAGCGCCGCGGGCCAGCCCCGCACGGTATGTTCCAGGCACGCAAGCCCTTCGTCATTCGGATCGCACTCCGAAAAATACGTCGCGACTTCCTGCTGCGTGAAGCGCAGCATTGCACCATCGAAGCGTTGCGCGTGACCTCTCAACAGCAGCTTGCATATGGGCCAACGGACCGGGACCCGGCTGGTCACGGCGACGTGTAAATCCGCCGGGATGTTCCGCATCAATATTCCGAAAGCTTCGTCGAGCTCCGGCGTGCTGTCGGCGGGAAAGTCATCGATCAGCACCAGCGTGGGAATATCGATGCCGCTCCACGAGAGGTTCTCGATGCGAACACCGGCCGGGGCCAGGGCGTCGTTGAGGTGGTGGAACAGCACCTCCGGCGTGCGCACCGATTCCTCGACCTTGATATGGATGGCCAGCAGGTCGCGTCGCGTGGCGGTTCGGTACCATTGCCAGAGCGCAGCAGTCTTCCCATGGCCCGCCGGCGCTTCGATCACCGTGACCGCATGCTGAAGCACGCTATCGAGCAGGTCGTCGATCTGAGGTCGAGGCAAGAGGTCGAATGCAAATGGCGAGTTTTCGCGTGCCGCGTGCGGCAATGTCGGCGCTACGGCAGCGCCCGAAATCTGGTCCGAAATCCTCATCCGTATCGCGCTCACGTGAGTGCTCCCTTCAAGGCTTGAGTGATTGCTGCGATGGAAAACCCGAAGCGATCGGCAACGACAGGACGATCAATGCGTGGCGGCCACCTTGGGTCGAATGACGATCTCGCCGTCGCGACGCTCGACGGTCAGCTCCGGCTCGTGCGCCAGGAAGTCGGCCAGCTCGTTCGGATCGTTGGCGTCGAACACGCCGGCATAGCGATACTGTTTGCCGTCGACCCCTTCCAGCCGGATGCGCAGGGCGGGGTTGTGGCGATTGAACTCGGCGACGATTTCATCGAGCGAAGCGTTATCGAACGTGAGCCGGTGTTTCTGCCAGCCGATTTCGTCCTCGACCTTCACGTCCATGCGGCGTTCGATGGCGCCGCCGTGATCGATCGCGGCGACCTGGCCGGCATTCAGGAATAGCTCTGCCGTCGTGGAGGCAAGTCGCACACGGCCTTCGAGCAGGGCGACCGTGGTGCCGCCGTTCATGCGATTGCGCACGTTGAATTCCGTTCCCAGGGCCTGAACGGTTCCCGCTGGCGTGCGCACGGTGAAGGGGCGTGCTGAATCGTGTGCGACTTTGAATGTCGCTTCGCCACGCAGCAGATGCACGTCTCGGGAAGACCGGTGCAGGGCTACCTCGATTTGCGAGTCCGCATTCATCTTCACGAGCGAACCATCGGCCAGCTGCAGGGTGCGAAACTGTCCGATCTCGGTCGCATAGATGCGCTCGTTCGTGCCCGGATTCCATACCAGGAACGAAACGAGGATCGCGAGCGCCGCTACTGATGCCGCCATCGCGAAGGTCTGCCATCGCGAACGCGGCGCCGGTGCCCTGCGCACGGGCAGTTTCGTGACATTGCTGGTGATGCGGGAGAGCAGGGCGTCGACATCGTGCCTGCGTTCGCGATCGAGCCCGCCCAGCGCGAATTCCACTGCGGCGACTTCGAGGAATTCCTCGACGTGTCGCTTCGACTGGCTCAGCCACTGCTCCAGTTCATGCAGTTGCTGCGGCGTGGCCGTGGGCAGCAGGTCTACCCACTCGGATGCCCGGATCACGAGCAGTTCGTCGATTTTCTGTTGCACGACCATGTCAGTCCTGCTTAAGAACGCTGTTTCAACAAAGTTTTCAATCTGGCCCGCGCCTCGCACACATACACGCGGACGCTCCCTTCGGTGGTGCCCATGCGCTGTGCCGCTTCCTTGCTCGACAGGCCATCTCGCTTGGTCAGCAACAACGCAACCCGATGGACTTCCGGCAGTTGCTCCAAGGCACGAGTCAATTCCTCCTGGAGGGCTACCGTGTCCGCATCGGTGGTCGTGCCCGCGCTCGCCGATTCACTCGCAGCCTGGAACGCCTCGGAATCGTAAGTCACCACGTTGCGGTGTTCCGCCATGCGGGCGTCGGCGACTACATTCGAGGCAATGCCAAACAGGTAGGCCGCGGGATTTCGTACCCGGGCCTGCCAATCGCCCCGGATGAAGCGCTCGAAAATCTCCTGGGTGAGGTCGGCTACATCGCCGGCGCGCCGCAGCCGCTTCTGTACGTAACGCCGCAGATCGGGCGAACAGCGGCGAAAAATGTCTTCCAGCGCCGCCGGGACGCCCGAATTCTCCGCCTTGGTCGGTAGCCGCTCCACGCCAGGGAACCTCCTTTCCCTTTAATGTCTGCGGCGGCGGGGATTTGTTAATTCCCGTTGGAATTTTTTTTTGCGGCGAGACGGGACGGGCGGGTGCGACCGGCCGCTCGGGGTGGCTGATCGGCCCGGCCTGGCGGGAGGCTCGGTGCAGGTTCGCCAGGCCGTTCCCCGGATCAGCTATGTAGCTTCCTGACATGCTCGGGCGCCAGGCTCAGGCACATCCGGTGCAGCGTTTCGGTCAGTTCATGGACGTCGCCCGATTTGAGCACGATGCCATTCACGCCAGCCGTTTGTGCCATCGCCTGCTCCTCGGGCCCCACCCATCCGGACAACAAAACAACGGGCAGGTCGCGCCGGAAGGCACGTAGCTTGTGCGCCAGGTCGATGCCGCCCATGGCCGGCATGTTCATGTCGGTAACGATCAGATCGTAGGCGCCAGGGCGCGCACTGAATGCAGCCAAGGCCTCTTCGGGACAGATGAAGGTCTCGACGCTGTGGCCCATGCGATCGAGCAGTTCCTTGATGAGCTCCGCCATCGCCTCGTCGTCGTCGACATGCATGATTCGGATCGGTCCGCCGTGCGGGCCGACAGGTCGCTGTTCAGTCTTCATGTCGGTCGCGCTCCGCGCACAAGGCAGATAAATATCGAACGTCGTTCCTTCGCCGAGGCGGCTGCGTACGGTGATTCCGCCGCCATGGACCGTGACGATGTCACGTACCAGCGACAGGCCGAGGCCGGTACCCTTGCCCGGTTGTTTGGTGGTGAAGTAAGGCTCGAAGATTCGCCGCAGGGTCGCCTCGCTCATGCCGCAGCCGGTGTCGCTGATCGACAAACAAACGTACGCACCAGGTCGCATTCCCGATGCGATGGCACGGGCCCGTGCCGGATCGAGCTCGACAGCCTCGATAGCAAGACCGATGGTGCCCGCCGCTGCGCCGATGGCGTGCGAGGAATTGATGCACAGGTTCATGACGATCTGGGAGACCTGGCCGGCGTTCATCTCGACGTCCGGCACCGCCTGCGCGAGGTCCGTGCGCAGCTCGATTTTCGCGGGCAGCGTGGAGCGCATCAGTTTGAGGGAGCTTTCGATCACAGGGCGCAGTTGGCCCCGCGTGAGTTCGGCGCTCGGCCGGCCGAACGCCATGATTTGCCGCACCATCTCCATGCCGCGGTGAGCCGCATCGGAGATCGTGTCGAGCAAATCGTGTGCCGCGTGATTGCGCGGCAGCTCGCGATCGACCAGGCTGGTATAGCCTTCGACGATGGCCAGCATATTGTTGAGGTCGTGCGCGATGCCGCAGCTCAACATACCCAGCATTTCGAGCCGCTGTGCATCCTGCCCGGGATTCAGGGGGTGCATGATCAACGCTCCCTCGTCTCCCAGCCGACCCGCGCGACGTTCAGCACTGCCGGGCGCTCATGGCGCACCTGCTGATAGTCGCGCAGGAAACCGTGCCTCGGTTGGTAAGAGAGCTCGGCCAGGCGGCGTTCCAGGTCCGCAGCCTGCTGGGGATCGGGTGTGATCGCCGGACGCGAGGTGACGATCTGAGATTTGCGTTTGAATATCACGAGCGCTCTCCCTGTTGCATCAGACGATAGGGGCGGCGATTGTGTGCCGCGTGGATGAGGATCGGTCGGACTCGATGACGACTTCTTCGATGTCGGTGAACTGGATGACGCAGCGAATGCCGGCAAGTCGAGCCCCGCAATGCAGGCTGGCCAGAATGGCATTGCACATGGCACGCGCCTCGGTGCTCGTTCCTTGCAGTTCGAGCGTGCCGCGCTCGTTGCCCACGATACGGATGTCGTTGGCCGCGAGCTCTATGGTCTGACAGTCGTCCATTTGCGTGTCACTCTTCGAAGCGGACCGGATGTGGTGTGTGAATGATTGGCGGGACGAACGCCAGGAACAACGCACCGAAGGGGTGGCTGGGAGGGCGGCGCCGGGTGGGGGCACGGGCGAGGCCCGGCCTAGGGAACTTTCAGCCTGCGTCCTGTTGCAACAGGATCTTCAGTTTCGCCCGGGCTTCGCACACATACACGCGAACGCTGGCTTCGCCGATGCCCATGCGGGCCGCGGCCTCTTTGCCGGAAAGCCCATCCCGCTTGGTGAGCAGCAAGGCCAGCCGATGCATTTCCGGCAACTGATCCAGGGCGCGCGTCAATTCGTCCTGCAACTCGACGTTGTCCGCATCGACCGAGCCGGCCGCGGTCATGGCTTCGCCCGCCTGGCTGGAAATCTCGGAATCGTAGGTCACTACCTCGCGTCGTTCGGCCGTTCGTGCATCGGCGATGACATTCGAAGCGATGCCGAACAGGTAGGCGATCGGATTTCGGGCGCGCGTTTGCCAGTCGCCCTGGAGGAAGCGCGCGAATATCTCCTGGCTCAGATCCGGCACATCGGCAGTGCGGCGCAGGCGGCGTTGCAGATAACGGTGCAGGTCGGCCGAACAGTGCCGAAAAATCTCGTTCAGGCGCGCACTCGCGTCCGAGGTTTCCGGATTGGCGTGCTTCAGGTCCACGCTCAGAAATCGAGCTGCAGGTTGAGGCCCAGGTACCGGTCGGCATCGCGCGGCACCCAGCGCACGACTCCACCCAGATTGCCGTTGGCCCGGTAGGAGGAGTACTCCTGGCGGAGAATATTCTTGACCAGCAGCGCGGCCGCCCAACGGCGCTGCGAGTTGCTAAGGCCGACTGACAAGTCCAGGATGCCGAAATCGGGCTGAGTCAGATCGCTGTTGTCGGTGTATTGGAACTGCATCCGGGACTGCCATCGATACGCGAGGTTCACATCCAGATCCAGAGCACTGCCGATGCTGCGTCGGTAGTTCTGACTCGCGTTTAAGCGCCAGGTCGGCGCATAGGGCAGCTCGTTGCCGTTCACATGACAGTCCACCAGCTCGATCGGACACAAAAATTTACGAATGAAGGCGTCGTTGTACAGGCCGGCGAAGCGATAGGTGAGGCTCTGGGTGGGCGAGGCGGACAAGCTCAGCTCGGCGCCACGGTTGGCGACCGAACCGGCGTTGCTCAGGTTAGTTACGTAGGAGCCGGCGACATACTGAGTGCGTTGCGCCTGGTAGTCGTGGAACTCGCTGAAGTAGGCCGCCAGGTCGAATTGCATGCGGCGCTCCCAGAGCTGCGACTTCAGGCCGATCTCGTAAACGTCGGAGGTTTCCGGCTCCAATGGCGGCGTGTTGAAGGACTGCATGTTGAAGAAGACGTTGTACGCTGGGCCCTTGTAGCCGCGGGACGCCGATACATAGGTGATGAGATCGGGCGTCAGATCGAATTGCGCGCCCGCTCGACCGGCCCAGCCGCTGGTCCGATGAGCTCCACTGTCCTGGAAGGAGGGCGCGACGGCGGGCACGCGGTTCGACGCGGTGGCGCTCGACACTCTGTTCGCGTCGAAGCTCACGCGATCCCAGATCTGGCGATAGCCGAGAAAGGCGCGCAATCGTGCGGTGAAGTTGAAGTTCATTTCACCGAACACGGCGTAGTTCTCGCTGTCGGCGCCGAAATGGTTGGTGCCATGGTCGAATTGCGCCGGCACTCCCGTCGCATCGAAGCGAGTCACCTCGCGCGAATATCGCTCGCGATCTTCCGCCTGCATGAAATACAGACCGGCGACGAAATCGGCGAACCCGCCTTTCGGCGACACGACTCGCAGCTCCTGCGAAGTCTGCGTAAATCGCACGTTCCCGTGGTCGACGATTCTCGGCAAGGAGGCATTGTATGCGGAGAGCTGATCGTAGTCGTAACCGCTCAGGGTATTGCGCCACTGACGCCAGGCACTGATCGAAGTCAACAGATAGTCTGCGCCGAACCGCCAATCGACCTGCAGCGAGGCGCCGCCGTTGCGATCGGCTGTGCGGTTGTCGTCGTCGGTGTTGACCTGGTCGTTACTGGCGGAGGGCCGCACGCCCAGCGAATCGAGCATGGCGGCGAGCGCTGCGTTGTGCTGGACGACGTTGCGTTGGCAGGCATTGGGTGCCGGCGGGGAGATGAGATAGCGCGGGCAGTAGACGATGTAGCCAGTGCTCACGAAAGCGCCGCTGGGCACGTCCTCGGAGGAGTGAGTGATGTCCGCCGCAAACGTGAGAGTGAGATCGTCGAGAGGTGTAGTGACCAGCTTTGCACGCGCGCCGTCATGCTGATAGCCATTGACCTTCCGATGATTGTAGAGATTCGTCATGTTGCCGTCGTAGGCACTGCTGAAAGCGGAGAGCCGGCCGGCGACGCGTTCCGAGAGCGGCCCGGAAAGGCCGCCTGCGACACGATATTCGTTGCCTGAGTAGTACCCGAAGTGCGCGAATCCGCCGAAGGTGTCGGTGGGACTCTTGGTCGTGACGTTCAGCACGCCCGCCGAAGCGTTCTTGCCGAACAGCGTGCCTTGCGGACCGCTCAGCACTTCGATCTGGTCGAGGTCCAGGATGTCCAGCATGGCCTGGCCCGAACGTAACAGGACCACGCCGTCGACGACCGTGGCCACGGAGGGCTCGGGACTTTGTGACGTGGCGATCGTGCCGATGCCGCGCATGAAGACTGTGCGGTCCTTTTGCGACGTGCTGGTACGAACCTGCAGCGCGGGCGCCTGCGTGGCGATGTCCTGGATGTCGTTGAGATTGGCCTCGGTCAGCTCGTCGCCATCCAGCACCGATAGTGAGATCGGCACGCGCAGCGAGGATTCCTCGCGACGGCGCGCCGTTACCGTGACTTCCTCGGTCACTGCGGGGACGACCGCGGCGGGTGCGGGCTCCACGGTTGCTGACGTCGGCCGTGCCGGAACGATCCGAACCAGGTCGGGGCGCACCAGTTCGAATATCAGTCCGGAACCTTCCAGAAGGCGCGCGAGAGCAGTTTGAACATCCATCTCTCCTTCGAGCGCTCCGCTGCGCTTGTCAGCAACCAGAGCGTGATTGAAGGCGATGGAAATATCGGCCTGGTGGCCGAGCTGCAGCAGGCCCGAGGCCAAGGGCTGAGCGGGAATCGAAAAATGAACGGCCGAACCCTGCCCGAAGCTCGCTTCTGCAAGTGTCAACGCGAGCACGACATCGGCAATCCATCGGAGGCCGTAACGGTGGGCACGAGCAGGTGCGGCCATCCCCATCGACGTGGTCTTCCATTGATCGGTCGGGTCCAGCGCCTCGCGGGCTCATTCTACGGAGCCGGCGTGGCACAGCTTCGTCAGACGGCGTCTGACTCCTCAGGCACGGCAGATATTACAGCGTCCGAGGCGGAGGGGGGATGAGGGCAGAACCTGATGACGAAAGCCGGCGGGCTGGCCAGAGCCGCCGGCGCTACCGGATTCAGACGAGCCGCACTCCATAGTACGTGCGCACGTACTCCTGTAGCGCCGCCGGAAAACTGGCCTCGCCGCGCGGGATCGATCTGACCTGCGTGCCGAACGTCTGGCCGGCAGGCCCACCCTCGACCACGGCGATGGCCGCTTTGTCGTTGATCCGCTCGACGAGTGTTTGCAGAAGGTCCTCGCGGCCGGCATCGGCGTCGATGATCTCGAGATAGCCGTTTGCGTCGATCCCGAGGCTTCCGATCGCGTGTTCGGCTTGACCTTCCGCATCCTCGTACGCAGTGAGGATGCCGATCGGATCGAAGACGGTGCTGTCCTCGTACATCATGGTTGGATCTCTATGCGTCGAGCGCGCTCATCAGGGCGCGCGCAAATCTCGGGCCGGCGAGCATGGCGTGCGCCTCTATGGGCTGTTCTCTGTAGGCCGATCGTTGGTCGGACGCACCGTCGTCGTAATAGTCCATCGTTGCGTCGAACAGCTGCGCCTGTCGGTGCGCTGGGCTGTGCTCCGTGATGCGCGGCGGGTGCTCGTTCAAACCCGCGCGCAATTCGAACTGCCAGTTGTGGCTGTTCTCGTGAAAAATGGTATTCATCGTCGCTTCGAAATCGCTCAGACCGGCGGCCGCAGAGTTCACCGCCAGCGTGCGTGACTTTGCATCCCATACGGCCGCGACCGTCGACGAATCGAGGTCGCGGAAATCGATATTGTCGGGTGGCGCGAAGCCCGCGACTTTGCAATGGGTCGCGACGATGAGCTTGATCACTTCCAGCTTGCGGGCGGGCGACAAAGACGGCCATTCGTCGCGAGCGCGTTGCAGCTCGGGCTTGTGGGCCATCAGGGTGGCTACCGTGGCCTCACGCAGGCGCTTTTCCTCGTGCAGGAAAGCCGGATCGAGCTGCATGGATTTGTAGAGCCGGGACTGGACCCGGCGCTGCTGCGTGCTGAGGTCGTTCTGGGGTAGGCCGCCGCGTACGGCATCGAGCAGCTTTCTCTGATGACTCACCGATAAAGCGCGCATGCTCGGTAGCAAACCGTCGTGGTGCATGTGCTGGTTCGCGAACTGGAGGGCGGCGTTGCTCTTTTCGGCGGGATCGGCGAAGCGATCGAGCGCATCGATTTCCTGCTCCAGGCGCGCGGCCGTCAGGCGCACCAATCGATCCGCCTGTTGCTTCGCTAGGGCCAGGTCCTGCAAGGCAGTGGTGTAGCGAGCCGGATCGGCTCGCAGGGCGTCTTCTTCGTGGCGCAAGAGCGTGCCGACGTTGACCGGTTGGCGGAGGAAACCAGGTAAGCGAGCCAGCGTCCGCGACAGGTCGTTCCAAGCTGCCCGTTCAGCGGGGCTCAGGACTTTTTCGTCATCGGTCTCCGCCGAGTCATCCAGCTCCGCGGACATCAGGTAGCTTTTCCTGACGGCGTCGAGGGAATCGCGTTCGGCATTGAGGCGGCTGAAGTAGCTTGCTTCATCACGGGCAGCCGGACGGCTGGCGACCATGCTGTTGAGCTCTCCGCCGGGCTGGAGCACTGCCCGCGCGTCGCGGATCAGTTGGGTTTGCGCCGTCGCGGTCCGCTGGTATGTGCCATTGTCCGCGAGCCGACGATGCAGCAACGCCTGTTCGAGATTGCCGGGCTCGAGCAGGCGGGCCCGGTCGACCAGATTCTGAGCGGGCAGCTCGAGCGCTGCGTAGAGATCATTGTTCAGTGGCGCCAGAGCCGTTTGAATCTTGGGACTGTCGGTATCCTGCGGCTGCAACTCTCGCGCCAGCGCAACGATCAGGTCATTCGCCGCCTGCTCGAGCCGCGTGCGTGCCTGCTCCAGATCCTGGGGCGATGCCTTGTCGTGGTACCTGGCGGCCTTCTGCGCTTCGTGATAGTTGTTCAGCAAGGTCTTCAGTTGCGGGCGCAACTGTACCGCGCTCCGGGCGATGGGTTCGATGCGCTGGAACTCCAGCTGCAGCGCTTGAACGGCGGCACGATGCTTGTGTTTGAGCAGCCGGCGCTGTTGCGTTAGTTCTCGTTCGGATCGTATCGATCGCAGCAGTGTACCGGCACGAGCGACATCTCCGTTCTTGACGCACGCATCGGCCTGCTTCGCCGCCCTGGTCAGCGAGGCGGGGCATTTCTTGCCCCACCGCTCGTAGTCGCTGATCCATCGCTTGGCTTCATCGAGATCGACGTGGACCTGGTACTCCGGTGAGCTCCGGTATTCCTGCAGCTTGCTTCGCAATGTTCCGAGAAGCTCGTGAGCCTTGGGAAGACTTCGTTCTTTCCGCACGCTGTTTGCGAGATCGCGCGGCTCGGCAGCGCGCGGATCACCAAGGCGTTCCAGGCGTGCGATGTCAGCTTCGAGCTCGGACAGCTCGCGATTGACGATGTGCTCGGGATGCTCCTGGCCCAGCGGCGCTACCACCGCCTGACGGAACGACACGTTCGGCCTCACAGGTTGCCATTGCGCGCGCGCCGTGGCCGGGGGCGCATGGTCGACTTGGCGATTGTCGAGCACTCCCGCATTCGCACTGGCGGCGGGCGGCGGCTCCGAAGGCGTCGCCTGCGGTGGAATGTCGGGAACGATGGAATCAGCACCGACGGGTTTCATCATTTCTGCTGCTGTGGACGTGGATGGCGGATGCGATGATGAGCAGGCCGTCGCGAGGACAGAACACTCTCATAGGGTGGCCGTGCGCACTTTCACGGGTGGTTTTATCGACGCACCTTGCTCGGCAAGCCTGGCTCGCAAAGCGACCGCGCACTGCATGAACCGGGCGAGCTTGGATGGAAAGGTTTCATCGTCGAGCGCGTCGGCTGGAATTCGAATCGAGTATTCCAGCTGCGACAGCACGGCGTCGTAGCCGATGACGCCTTCGTGCGCTTGCTCCCGGCTGCCATTGAGTCGTAATGCCTTCTCGAACAGCGGCAAGCGCGAGCTCTCATGAATGAATGCAATGGGTGTCGAGGCCAGCAGGCCGCCGCCGACATCCATGGCCAGGACGCAGATGAGGCCGTCCGCATAGCGCAGCGCGACGGTCTCATCCGCCTCGGCGGGCTGCGTGGCGCCAGCCTGGAGGCCGAGGCAGCCAAGCAGCCGTTCAAGCGAGCAGTGCCCGGACATGAGGCTATCGTGCGAGCTGCGGTGGCCGCGGCTCGGGAAAGATCAGCTCGGGAGGCTCGCGCAATGCGTACTGATTGTCGCCGCGCTTTTCCCAGGCGTCGGATGTCTGCGGATTCAGTTGCACCGTCTTGGTCTCGTCGCGGTTCGGATGGTACGTCTCCTTCCAGGGTTTGAATCCATACGTGTGCTCGAATTGATCCCGCTGGGCCTCGGTCTGCGCGAACCGCAGGAGTGGCTTGTTGTGCTTGGTCGCTTCCTGTACGGCCTTCTCCATCACCAGCGCTTCCATGCCTTGCGAGCCTGGGTGAGTCACGACACGAACCAGCGACACCGCTTTGTTGCCATCCTTGTCGACCGCCTCGAGCGTGCCGTAGCCGACTCGCGCCAGCGCTACCGTCTGCCCGCCCTTGGACAGGCGGAAGTCGCTGTAATCCTTCCCCGGCGGGAACATCTTGAACTCGTTGATCTTCGCGGCCCGGTCGGCTCGTGCCTCCGGGTCTTGGGCCGCATCAGCCGCGTTCGCGTGCTCGAGCTCGGTGGCATAGCCCCGCACGTCGCCCGGGCTGACCTTTTCCAACTCGATCTCCGTGTATGCCTTCGCGGGTCCTTGCAGTTCCTGAAGGATCGCCTGTCGCATCGCGGGCGGGGCGCCCTCGATCGTCTTGCGCAGTTTCTCGAGTTGCTCGGGACTCGCGTTCTTCGCGTAAGCCAGAACTAGGGCAGTGCGCACCGCAAGCCGCAGTTCCGGCGTGGTCTTGGCAGCTTGCACTGGGGAATAGTGCAATTGTTTCGCGAGCTGCTGTCTTTGCTCGGGCGTGGCGTTGTCACAGCGCTGCTGGAAGGCTTTGCCGTGACTTGCTAGGGCCTCCGGACCGATCTCGCGGAGGATCTCCCCATCGTTGTGATCCGAGGACCGGAAAGGCCGCAGCGAGTGCAAGCCTTCTCGCACAGCTGCGCGTCCCGCCCCTGTCGCAGACGACTCTGCCGTGCCTTCACCGATCAAGGGCTGCGCGTGAGCAGCCGTCGGTGGTGGCGCCACTTCGCTGCCGATCGCTCCTCGTGCAGCCGGAGCAACTTGAAGCCATTGCAGCGGTGCGTGCGCCTGCTGTGCATTCGGCGCCTGGGGCGGTGGGGCGACGGTGGTCTGCGGGGGTTGGCCGCCAACCATTCCGTTGGCTCTCGTGCGCGATACCATGGATTGACTCCTTTGTTGACAGGTTTGCCGGCTGGCGGGTCAGGCCCGGATCAGGTGCATCGGCAGGGTGAATTCGTGGGACATCGCGGCGCTCGCCGCGACGGCATCGTGCAGCTCATGGCGGAGGGTTCTGGCGGTGTCGAGGAGATCGATCAGTGACTGCGACAGTCGCTGTGCGTCGAGATGGCTGGCACGTTGCCGGATGTGCAGTACCAATGTCGACGCATCCGGGTGCAGGGAGATGGCCGCGCCGCGCGTCGCCGCTGCGTGCAGATTGAGGCGTAACGCCTGCTCGAACAGCTGCTCGCGATCGGCTCCAACGAGGCACAACGCGGTCGAGAACTCGATTGCATCCTCGGCATCGCACACCGTGAAGCTGCATTCGTATATTCCATCGACTGTCAGAATGAACTGATCGCCCACGGTGTCGACCGGAACGCCGATGACCGCCGCGGCGGCATGAGCGAGATCCCTGAGATGCGAGTGACCTTCCATCTGCACGCATGAGTAACCGAGCGCGTGACAAAGTTCGCGGTCCGGACTTCAGCGCTGGTCCTGTTCGGTCGATGCTTCGAGCGCAGGGATGGCGCGCGCCGGCATCGACTCCAGTTCGATGTTCGACGGGACCCTTGCGAGCGACTGCAAAGCGAATGCAGGCGGCTCCTTTCTTAATGAGCCGCCTTGGGAACTTCGTGACGAGCGTTGTTACATACATGCGTTACGCAGCGTCCTTTGATCGTTCGGTGGCGCGATATCGGCGGAGGGCGTAGCCACGGGCGCATCAACGGGAAGTGCCGAGATCCGACGTGTGCAGCGGCGATGATGCCGGTACGCAGCTGGATGTGGGACGGTAGCGCTGATAGGCGCTCGTAGACCGCGACCCCCGGGACCTCTGTCTCGCAGCACGCCGGTGTTCGTCTGCGATCTGTAACTCCGAAGAAGCCTCGTGGTGTCTCGGGAATGAGAGCTTCGCTCGCGGCGCACGGATGACGCGTCAACGGGAACTTCGCCGCGTGTGCCGTTACTCAGCGACGACCATGGCACACGGAACTCTCTTATGAAACAAGCTTGCTCATGGCTCGCTGCCATTTTCGTTACGACCTTGCTCGCGGCCTGCGGCGGCGGTGGCAACTCCAGCCACCCGGCGAGTGACATCCCGAACTCCGGAGATCAGGGTGATATCCCGAACTCGGGAGATCAGGGTGCAGCCAGCACGGGGCACGTGCTGGGTGGATCGGTCTCGGGGCTGGGCAACGCGAGCGGCCTGCAGCTGACCGACGGCATCGACATTCTCTCGATCGATCCAGGCGGATCGACGTTCTCGTTTCCGACGCAGCTTGCGTCAGGCAGTGCATACGCGGTCGCGGTGACAGCCCAGCCGGCGGGCAAAGTATGTTCCGTCGCCGGCGGCACCGGCACGATCGATTCCGCCGATGTGGCCAATATCGTCGTGACCTGCGCCGATCAAGCGTTCACCCTCGGTGGGACGGTGCAGGGTCTGACCAGGACCGGCCTGGTACTGGCCAATGGCGCCGATACGTTGATCGTCGATGCTGGTACCACGACTTTCACGATGCCCAAGCAGGTGGCGTTCGGCGGCAACTTTGCGGTAACCGTGGTGAGCCAGCCGGTCGGACAGGCCTGCACGGTGAACAACGGTGAGGGCGTGATGTCTGCAGCGGGAGCTGCCGCGATCGCCGTGAGTTGCGGCGACGAGTTCTTCTCGCTCGGTGGAACCATCGCCGGCTTGGGAAACAACAGTGGTCTCGTGCTCGCCAATGGCACCGACACGCTGAGCGTCGACGCCGGAGCCAGCGGTTTCACGATGCCTGCCAAGCTTCTTTACGCAAGCGCTTATTCCATCACTGTTCAGAGCTCGCCCGCCGGCATGACGTGCACGGTCGCTGAGGGCTCGGGCTCGATGCCCGCGAGCAACGTTGTGGGTGTCGCGGTGACTTGCGCGATCGACGCTTATGCGATCAGCGGTGCGATCAGCGGATTGACCGTCCCGGGACTGGTGCTTACGAATGGTCCGGATGCGCTCACCGTTCCAGTGAATGCGACGAGCTTTACGATGCCGACCGCCGTGGCGTTCAGCAGCAGGTATGCGGTGGTCGTCGCCACGCAGCCGACGAATTTCATGTGCACCGTCAGCAACGGCGCGGGCACGATGGGCGCGGGGCCGGTGACGGATATCGCGGTTACCTGTGCGCAGACTGCTTTCACCCTGGGCGGATCGATCAGCGGACTCGGCTCGAACGGACTGATTCTGGCGAATGGCAGCGACACGCTCGCAGTTCTGGCGAATGCCGCCACCTTCACGATGCCGGCTGCGATTGCGAAGGGCGCGAGTTATGAGATTTCCGTGGTCAGCAACCCGGCCGCCGTGCGTTGCACGGTGAGCAATAAGTCCGGCGTCGCCGTGCCGGGCGGGGCCACGTCGAATCTCGACGTGTCCTGTGTGCCAGCGACTGTATCGGCGTGGCACGTGTTCCAGGGCAACCCGGGGGACGGTGGCGATCCGCAGTCGGGCGCTCTGCTCCTTGACAACGACGGCAGCTTGTATGGCACGACTTGGGGCGGCGGCACGAACGATCTCGGCACGGTGTTCAGGATCACGCCCGCGGGCGAGCAGATGGTGCTCTGGTCATTCGGTGGCCCCGGCGACGGCAGACGCCCGACTTCCGGCCTGATACGAGGCACGGACGGCAACTTGTATGGGACGACAGCGAACGGTGGCAGCAGAGATTTTGGCACGGTCTTCAGGCTGACTCCGGCGGGTCAGGAAGACGTACTCTTTTCCTTCGGCAACTCTGGGGCATGGCCGTTGACGCTGAACCAGGGGCGCGATGGCAATTTCTTTGGTGTCACCAAGTTGGGCTCGGGCGGCAACCCGAGTGCGTTTGAGCTTTTCCGGCTGTCGCCTGCGGGTGACGAAGTGGCAGATGATATCTACGTCGACTTCGGCCGGGGTCTCCCGTTTGGGATGACCGGCCTGATGGAGGACGCTGACGGGACGTTGTATGGTGCGATGTCCAGGGGCAGTTCGTTCGGCACGGCCGGCAATGGCGCGCTCTTCAGAGAGTTTCAAGACGGCCGACCCTCACCCATCAGTTGGTGGGACTTCGGAGTCGCTCCGGATGGCGCCTCTCCCGTGGGCAGCCCGATTCGAGCCAACGATGGCAACATCTACGGCGCGACAGCCAATGGCGGCGCGTACGGCTTCGGAACGATCTACAAGCTCGCAAGTGACGGATCGAGCCGTACGACGCTGTACTCCTTCGGCGCGAATGCGGGCGATGGAAGCCATCCGGTGGGAACGCTGCTCCAGGCAAATGACGGCGCTTTGTATGGCCTTACCTCGCAGGGAGGCAGCGCCGGCGCCGGCACTCTTTTCCGAGTGACGCTGGACGGCAACGAGTCGATCGTGCATTCATTCACGGATGCGCCGATGGGCAGCCTCGTTCAAGCCGGCGACGGTACGATCTACGGCATGGCAACGGGCGGAACGACCGGCGAGGGCATGGTATTTCAGCTGAAGTAGGATTGATGCGCGGACCGAGCAGCGCAACGCTGCTCGGTCCGCGGTGGCGACGCGATTTCGATACTGGACGTCAGGTCGCGAGGATGCCTTTGCCGCGAGCCACGGAGACGGCGAGAACGCGGCAGCTCACGCCGAGCTTTTCATATAAGCCGCGCAGATGAAACTTCACAGTGTTCTCCGTGAGATCGAGCTTGCGTGCGATGAGCTTGTTCGAATGACCGTCGGCCAACTGCGCGAGTACGTCGTGCTCGCGGGGACTCAGAATCGAGTTGCCAGGCAATGCTGACGATGTTGTCGCGCTGCTTGAAGTGCCGAGCACGGCTGCGATGAAGTCCACGGTGTCGCCCGGCACTTGATTGACGCCAGTGACACGTATCAGTTGCTTCAGCAGTTTCTGCATCGGCTCGCCTTCATCGAGGAACGGGCGCAACGTATGTTCCGGAACAGCAATGTCGAGCGCCGAGCGGAGCGCTTCCACAGCCTGCTCCGATTCGCCAAGTGCATCGTATGCCAGCGCTTCCAGCAGCCGGCCTCGAAGCAAGAAACGGAACGCGCCGATGCGCGCGCACTGTTCGTTGACGGTGGTGCAGATCGAAAGCGCGCCGTGCGCATCCCCCGCTGCCAGCAGCGCGCGAGTCAGCGCCAAGCCGTCATAAGTGAGTTCCAGCCAGGTGTGCGAGGTCGGATACAGGAACTGTCCGTCCTTCATCTGCACGCCAAGCTGGGCCAGTTGGGCCAGTGCCTGCTCACCTTGGCCGGCGCGCGCCAGTAACTCGGCTCGCTGGACATCTATTGCATGACAGAGACCGGGCAGCTGCCGGCGCTCTCCGAATCGTGCAGCGTGGGCCAGTATCTCCAGCGCCGCACCGAGTCCCTTGCGCATGTATTCCATGCGACTCGCCATGATGTTCGCCGACATGTACGTGTGCACGGAACATTCGAGCTGATCGATACGCGGCAGCAGCCGATCCAGCATCTGGTAACTGGTCGGCAGATCGTTCTGGTCGAAGTAGACCGCGATCCCCAAGGTATCCGCCAGCAGTTGCAGCTGCGGCTCCTTGGACTGCAGGGCGGCGACGATCGGCATCGTGCGCTCGAAGCATTCGCGGGCGAGGTGCAACTTGTTGCGATAGATATAGGAAGCGCCCAGGCGGTGAATCGCGAAGTTCGCGGCATAGGGCGTATTGGCTTCCTTGCACCAGAAATCTGCTTCCAGCGCGCTGTTGGTCGCGCCGACCAGGTCACCGCGGCGCAGACGCGCATTGCACAGCGCGAGGTTCAGTATCAACTGGGTGCAGGGATCGTAGCCTGCGCTGGTCTGCAGAAGTTTCTGCTGCAGATCGGCTTCGTCATGACCGGCCTCGGTCCGATCTTCCGCGAAGGCCAGGAAATAGTGAGCCACACTCAGGCGCTGCAGTACCTGCGGCGATAAGCCCGGAGACGCATTGGCGGCGGACTGGAGCGTTTCCAAAATGCGACGTGCTTCGTGCAGACGCCCGTTCTTTGCCAACAGGAACGAGCGTGCAATCGCGGCGCGCGGAAATTCGCAGAGCAGTTGCTGCGGCAATTGCTGGAACACGCGCTCGAGCGCCGTTGCACCGTCGCGCAGGGCCAGCTCGATGCCATCGATCGATTCGATCGTTTCGAAAATCTTGCGAGGATCGCCCGCCATCCGGGCGTGATGCACGGCGGCTTCGATGTCGCCTGCTTCGAGAAACCACTGGTGCGCGCGCAGATGCAGTTTTCGCCGCTGCGCCTCCCCGAGCCGCGCCACTTCGCGCGCTAGGCACGCTTGCATGAAGGGATGCAGCGAATACCAGCCCTGCTTGAGCAGCAGCGGTACGCCGCATTCCAGCGCGTTCTTCAGCAGCCGATCCGAGTTCTCGGCGTCGCGAATGTGGTCGAGCAGTAGCGCGTTGGAACGCTCTACTGCTGCCATCACGATCAGCATCTCGATGACCGGCTTCGGCACGGTGTCCAGCACTTGTTCCATCACATAGCGGATCGCCAGCTCCGGCGGCGCCAGCATGCTGAACCCCGCCGTCGCACGGCGTTCGCAGCCGAGGCGCAGTACATGGAGCGCCGCTTGCCAGCCTTGCACACTATCCTCCAGCGTTTGCAGATCTTCGACACTGAATCCATGGGGTTGCAGGTACTGCCCGACCTCTGCGGCGCTGAAACGCAAATCCTCGCTGGTCAGGCACTGCACATGGCCTTCGAGAAGCAGTTTGAAGAGCGGCCAGCGAATCGGTGCCCGGCTGGCCACGACGACGTGCAGCTCGGACGGCAAGCTGCGCATCAAGGTGCCGAACGCCTCATCCAGTTCCGCGGCGCCCATGGGATAGTCATCGATCAAGATCAGGCTGCGCCGCGTCACCCCCTGCCACGACGAATCCTCGATGCGAATGCCGGCCGGACGCAGAGCGGCGTTCATCTGTGCCACGAAACGCTCGGGATCGCGCGCCAGCTCATTCAGCGAGACCTGCGCAGCGAGGATGCTGCGATGTCTGGCCGCCTGGTACCACTGCCAGAGCGTGGCGGTCTTGCCGTAACCAGCGGGTGCTTCGAGCACGGTGACGGCGTGCGCCAGCACGGAATCGAGTCGCCGTTCGATAGCGGGCCTCGCGAGCAGCTCGAAAGCGAACGGCGAGCAATCGTTGTCTCGATTCGACGTCTTGGCACCGCCGCCCGGAACTGGTCGCAGCACTGCGTACGGCCGTTCTCCAGAGCGGGCCTGCGGCCCCGGATTTTCCGGTTGCAGACTGCACGGCATTGCGTTCACTCGAGTGCTCCTTGCGCGGATGTTGCGCTGACGCCGCGTTCGACGGGCTGCGATGGGCGGTGTTTCGGACGGATGATGAGCTCGTTGCCGACATGCTCGACTTTCAGGTCCGGCTCGAGCGCGAGTACCTGTACGAGCGCGTCCGGAGCGTTCGCGTCGAAGATGCCGTCGTAGCGATGTGAGACACCGTCCACGCCATCGACGCGCAAGCGCAAAGTGCGGTTCTGACGGTTGAACTCTTGCACCACCTCGGTCAGTGGTGCAGCTTCGAAAACCAGTCGTCGCGCTTGCCAGGCAATGGCATTGGCGACAGTGGCATCGGCACGCGGCGCGAACGATCCGTCGAGAAGAATGTCCACCTCCTCGCCGGCCGAGAGGGTCATTTGATGCGAGCGGGATTCGAGGTGAACCTGGCCCTCCAGCAGCGACACTCGCGTGACGCCGTTCATCAGATTGCGCACGTTGAACTTCGTCCCCATCGCCTGAACGATGCCGGCGCGCGTGTGAACGCGGAACGGACGCGCTGCATCGTGCGCAACCTGGAACGTGGCTTCACCTCTTACCAGCGCGATCTCCCGGGCCGATTTCCCGAAGTTCACGTCGATGTGAGAATCCGCGTTCATGGTCACGAGGGATCGATCGGCGAGCTGCACGGCTCGATGCTCGCCGATGGCCGTGGTGTATTCCTGCTCGGGAGGGGCGGGCTTCCATCCGGTCATTGTCGAGACCAAGGCGAGCGCCACCCAGGAGGCCGCCATCGCGCCGATCTTCCAGCTGCGGCGCCACGCCGGGGCTTGGGCTGCCGCCGCTGCGGCGGGCCGCGGCCGTATCGGCACGACTTTCGGCAAGATTCGCCCGAGCAATGTTTCTATATCGTGCTGACGCTGCCGGTCGAGTCCGCCGAGCGCCAGGTCCACTGCCGCGATCTCGAGGAACTCCTGCACGTGCACCTTGGACTCGCTCAGCCACGCTTGCAGTTCGTGCAATTGCGCCGGGGAAGCGGTAGGTAGCAGCTCGAACCATTCCGAGGCGCGGATGGCGAGCAATTCATCGATCTGGCGCTGTACCACCGTCTTGGCCTCCTTTGACTACTACGTCGGTAGCGGAGGCGGTTTTGTTAATTCGACTCAGCCGTAGATCGGCGGGATCTCGGAAGCCAGCGCGGCGGGCGGCGTCGCGTCATCGGCGCCGGAGGCGAGGCCAGCCCGATGGGCAGCGGCGCGCTTGCGGAGCCGCTCGGCGGTCTTGAGCAATTGGTCGAGCAGGTGCTCGAAGCTCGAGTCATCGAACGCGGCGACCGGGCTCGCCTGGAACAGCATCAAGGCGCCGGTGCTGCTCTGCAGGCCGACGCTGGCACCCCCGGTGCCCAGCCAATAGAGATTGGCCGCCAGCAGCTCGCGCAGCAGGGGCCCGGCGTAGCCGGCGTCCTCGGCCAGCTTGTCGAGAAAGATCGAGAACACCAGCCGCTGCTCGGACTCGTCGAACTCGATGGTAAGGGCCAGATCGTCATCGAACAGCAGCACGCAAGTATCGTCCTCGCCCAACGCCAGCCCGCTCACCGTCAAGGTCTTGCCGAACGCGGCGAGCAACTGATTGGCCAGGTAGCGATGATCCATCGAATTCTCCGGGAGGTCGTCTACGTGATGTCGAGGGATTCAGTAACGCCAGCGCTGCGCTGGTTCCGTCCCTGGCGGTTGCTCCATCGTGAAGCCACGGAACCTCCCCAACGCCCGGTGTTACTGATTCGCCGGGGTAACGATTCAGCGAAAACCACCACCTTTGCGACCGACGAGGAGCCCCTGATATGCCGATCGAGACCAGTCATCCGCGTGACACGCTCGCAAGCAGCCCGGCGACCGATGCGATTCGTGCGAGTCTGCTGCAAACCTATACGCGGTTCGGCGGGCGTATCGCAGAGCTTGCGTCGCGATCTCTCAGGGATCCTCTGACGAGGCGCGACGCCGAGAGACTGTTGCGGGCGGCTGCGAGCCTCGGCGAAGCTCGTAGGCTGGCATTCGTTTCCGCCGGCTTTCAAATCGGCGCGTTGGTTCGCACCAAGTGCGGCCGGGTCCGAATGCGCCAGCGCTGGGACCGCGCGGTGCTCGATTATTGCGTTGACATCATCAACGAGAGTGCCGAAGACTGCGCCGATTTCGAGTTCGTGGTGAATGAGGCCGAGCGGTTGCACGATCGGGTGCGAGCGTTCCTCGACAAGCGCGGCCGTTGGCCGGTTCTCGGTGCTCGAGAGTTCGAGGCGAACGCGAAGCCAGCCATTCTCGTGCTGGCGGCGTGGCGTAGCTCCGAAGTGAGCTGAAAAAAGCTGGACTTCTGGGCATGCAGCGTTACCCAGTGGCGGACTAGCAGGAGATTCAATGCCTCCCATCGGTGATGCGCCTTCCATAGGCTACACATCCATTCCCCAGAGCAAGGCCTGTTCGAGCGCAACACCGAATGTCATCGACATCAGGGGCCGCAAGCTCGACGCCGTGGTGAGCTCGTTCGCCACGGCGACGGGTTTGGAAGAAGCCGGCCTGCGTGCGGTCCACGATGCGCAGGGTGTGAAGATCGTCGTCCCCAGTTCGTCATCTGCCGTTCCTACGATGTGGATGCGCATCAAGGCCGCACTGTCGAATCTGCCGTTGCTCGGTCGCTCGGCCACGTTGCGCGCGGCGCGCCTGGAGGTCGACTCGAAGCCCCTGGACTCCGAAGGAATGAATGAGTTGGTCTCGGCAGTGGAGCGAGAAGAAAAGAGCGTCGAGCAAGACCAGGGCATCGAGCTGAATGGGTACTACACGGGGTGGGCTCGCCGGAAGCTCACGGGTAAGCCGCTCACCAAGCGAAGAGTGGAACATGTGTTAGGTAGCGCGCTGCGCGGTATCAGCCAACAGGCTGCGGGTGCTCGATTGGAGCGTATCAAGGCGCAGATTCCTGACGGCCCGTCTCGTGTCGGAGCCAATGCACGTCCCGCGCAGATGCGTCGTAATGCCGGGGTCGACCATGATCAGCCCGAGCTCACTCGCGCGCAGCAGCTCGCTCTACGAGGTACGCCTGTGGCGCCGGCTGCGCACGACGCGCAGCCACCGGCGATTCGCGACAAGTCCAGCCAGAAGTCGCCGGAGGCGCCGGTGGGATTGCTCGGCGTCTGCACGGAATTCGTACGTCGGGAGGTCGGACTATCCGATGCCAATGCGCTCGCGGGCAAATCACAGAAGCTGTTCGATGACGTGCGTGGTTACTTGATCCGCCATGACCGGTGGCCCATCGAGGATCTCGAGTCGTTCGAAGCGCAATTTCCCTTGCTGGTCGAGCACGCAGGCTTGTTGAAGACCAACGAATGAGTGCCGCGCCACCGACGGCCCAGTCAGGCACCGCGACACTCACGGTGGAGACCGAGGACGACTTACTGCCAGCTCATCGCGCCTCGGCGAAACGGAAGTCATAAGTTACGGGGCTGGTCGCTCGTACATCGTCGCGCGTGATGCTGAAGTCGTAGCTCATTCGCAAGTGTGAATGTTCCGCATCCAGTTCGCGCACGCCGTCCGGCGTTGCGACGGCCCGCGCAGCGTAGTTCTGCTCCACGTGCACACTGATCTCACCATCGCTGGTCTTCGAGAGGGTGCAGGTACGCTGGTCGTTGGCCTCGACCGGCAGCACTTGGCCGTGAGTGCCGTCCGGGAGCTGTACCGGGCAGTTCGGATCCTCTAGCGCCAAGCTCATGGGTACGAATAGCTTCTGCGACACCAAGCGCGTTACGCGCGCCGCGAGGGCTTCATCACCTACGAATTCGACCAAGCGCTCGAGGCCTTCGAGCTTGGCTGCATGCTTCTCTTCTTCGGTGGGGGTGCGATCGGATGGCGCGACCGTGCCGATTCGTGCCTGCGTTGCTTCGGTCTGCAGGATGACGTGCATGCGGTTCACATCCTGGTAGAAGCCATTCCCGAAAAATTCCGTGGCTGCGTCGCCCGATTTCGTGACGGAGCGCAGCGGCTGCTGCCCCTGTCTTGCGGGAATGCGATCCTCTTTCTGCAGGGTCTCTCGCAACTGCTCGTCATCGGCCGGAATGAGTATTCCCTCACCCTCGCTGACGCGTGACCGATTCAGCGCCGTTGCCCGCAACTGCAGCTCTTTCAACTCTTTCGCAGCCGCTGCATCCACCCGGCTGCCTACCACGGCGCGGGCGCTGGACGCGGCCTTCGTGCGCTCGGCGCCCTTGCCGCTCGCATCGCGAACTTGTTGCTCGACGTTCTCGACTCCGCCGCGTTTGCCGAGCGCCTGCAATACCAGTTGCGCGGTTGAATGCAATTCTCGCGCACGCCTCGCACCGAGCTCGAGTTGCATCTCGCTGTCGACATCGGTGGCTTGCCGCGATTGCTGGCCGAGCTCATCTGCTTTCTCATCGAGAGCCGCGAGCGCAGCGCGGCCGGGGCCGTCGTTCGCCATCGCCTTGAAATACGCTTCGCGCGCCTGCTGCGGAGTCAATGCGGCTGCGGCACGCTCCAGGGCCAGGCTGTCGAGCGTCATGAAAGCCCCGTATTCCGTGTCTCCCAACATGGCATCGACGATTCCCACGTGAGATGCGTCATGCAGCCGATCCAGATTCGCGACCAACGACGACATGCCAGCGCCGGAGGTTAAATCAGCCAGCACCGCTGCAGCGGCATCGCGTTGCGCGAGCGTGTCGTTTTGCGCGGTCTCGATCTGCGCATCGCTCATGTTCGATACGTATCTGAGTGCGTGGGTCGCCAACTTCTGCAGAGCCTCGCCATTTGCTACATATTTGCCTGGCTCGATGGCGACATGCCTCTGCAGCATGTACTGATAGTGCCCGCGTTGCGCCTGCGTGAGCCGCTCGGGGTCGATTCCCGCTTGCTCGCGGGCGAACTTGTCGAAGCCCGGTGCGACTGGCGAATAGCTGGTCGCTGCAAGTGTGGCAGCCGACAGGGCTGCAGAGTGCTTCGCCTGATCGGAAAGCATCTTGGCGTAGGCGTGCGCGTCGCGGATCTGGCGCACGGTAATGGAAGCGCCGCGTCCATCTTGTAGTTGTCCTGACGCGCTCAGCCCGACCATGCGCATCGCCGTCTCGGCGATGTCCTCGCCGCCGGCTGTATTGCCATCGAAGCGCTGTTTCAGGTCGACCAGCAGAGCATGTGCGATGAGATCGGATTGCGCTTGACGCTCGCGCGTTGCACGGGCGCCCGAGGGAATGAATCGCAACATGCGTCCGAAGAAGCTCTGCCGGGCAGTGGCGATCTTGCCGTCCTTGACTTGGACGATGTCGCTGCCGGCCGCGCCCGCGGTCGCCTGCGTCAGCGGCTGAGATGAAATTGCCGTCGGCATGCGTACGCCATCGTCAGGCCCGAACGAGGTGTTGCATGAAGGAGGTGAGCTCTCCTCGATCATCGGGCGAGGGGCCGGCATCTGTTTGCCCAAGCCGCCGGCGCAGTTCTTCGACGCTGGTGACGAAGCGCTGCAACGCCGCCTCGAGGTGTTCTGACTGCAGACCCGCGACCGGCAGCGACTGCTGCAAGAAGATTGTGCCCGCTGCCACATCCCTGGCCACGGTTGCGCCATGCGTCGCGGCCCAGAACAGGTTGGCATCCAGCAGCCAACCGTACGTCTGCGCGCTCGCCGGCGGGCGACCGATCGTCGCCAGCAACAGCAAGGCACCGTTTGTTTCATCCAGCAGCAGGCTCACCGGCACATCGTCGAAGGCGAGCAGGGCCGTGCCACGTTCGTCCAGCGAACATTGCTCCAGCCCGGTCTGCGCGCCGAAGTGCTCTACGGCCGCATTCGCCTCATGCCATTGCGTCGAGTCCACGGTTTTTGTATCGCGTCAGTCCGCGATGAACTCCAGCAACGCGTGCGCACGCGTGGTGATCTCGTCTGCGGCACCCGGCAAGCGGATGGCCTGCTCGAGATGCGCTTTGGCCTCGTCCTGTTGACCGAGCAACAAGAGCGTGTTGCCGAGCATGCAACTCACTTCCGGATCTTCAGGCGCGGTCTGGCGCAGATACGAATAAGCCACGAAGGCTTCGGAGAATGCCCTGGACATGAACAATCCCGCGGCCAGTCCTTTCAGATAGCGAAGATCCGTGGGCGCATGCAGCGAGATGAACCAGAAATATCGAACTGCCTGGTCGTAACGGCCCTGCAGGTAGGCGCCGTGAGCCATGCGATGCAGTTCGTCCAGTTCGGCCTGGGAAAAGCGGGCGGTCGCGATCGAGGTATTCATGATGGTGTCCTTCAGGCTCGCATGATCGCTTTCATGGTTTCATCGTGCGACTGTTCCATGGCCTTTCTCTTGTCGACGAAGTCCTGCGCGGTGGAGAGATACTGTTGTTTCATCGCCTGCGCGTTGTCGTGCAGGGCATCCTCCTCCGTGGCGCCTTTTTCGGCGGCGGCCTTGGCTGCATCGGCGCGGCTCGCGGCGGACTCCTCCGTACCCTGCCCGACGTTCAGGCCGCCCTGACCCGCCGTTCCGAGTGAGCTGGTCCCCTGGCTCCAGGCGTTATATCCGCCGGAGGCTTGAGAGTAGATCTGGGCGCTCGCTTGCGCGTCCAGCGTAGGAGCGGGAGCGCCTTCCGGGGCGCCGGCGGCCAGTTGCGTGTTGGCGTTGGTGATGGCGTTGTTTCCAGCGACGAAGCCCGCCCCACTCAACCCGGCCCCCACCATGCCGGCCGCGCCCTGGGCAATGGTGCCGACGCCGCCCATGATGGCGCCGAACTCGCGGTCCTTGCCGGCGCTGCGCATATCGGCTTCCTCGCTGCCCAGAAACTCGATCTTCTCCTTGGCGGCCTGCTGGGTTTGCTGGGCTTCCTCCTTGAAGCCATCTGCGCCTTCCCTGACCAGCAGTTGCAGCACGTCATCGATGCTGAACGCTTTGGCTGGCGGCTTGCTATCGCCGCCGTCCGGCGTGCCGTCGTGCAACGGATCGTTGGTGCCCGGCGGTGCAGCCTGCGGCGGAACGAAGGTGATGTCGTTGCCCTGCGGACCGCCGTTCTCCTGATGGCCGATGGCGATGCCACTGAGGGTAGCTACCAGGGTCTGTTGGGTCGCTAGGTCGGCTCTGCCGCTGGGCGGCGGCGCAATCGGCACGGGAAGGGGTTGGGCCGGCACCGGCAGATCGCTGTTGTTCGGGGGCGGAAGGCCGGAGTAGGGAGGCGCTGCAACGCCGGAGCTGCCGTCGACCGGAGCCGGCGCCTGCACCTGGTCGGGAACGACGGCGGACTGCATTCTGCTGAGCAAATGGATTTCGGGGGGGAGCTGAACGGTCATGAGCGTGATCCTTTGGTTCTCAAACCATGGCGGCGTTGCCGCCGGCGATTTCGATATTCGTCTGGCTGATATCCGAGATGTCCTTGGCGGCGGACTGCATTCCCTGGCTCAGGTCGGCCGCGATCAGCTGGAGCCGATCCAGCGTGTTGCGGATCGCCTCCTGGATGGCGGCGGCGACCGCATCCATGTGCGTCTTGTCGGCCTGCGCTTTCGCAGCGTCGGCGCTCAGCACACCGACGGAGATCGCCAGACCGCCCGCGGTCACGTTGGTCGCGCCGGCGACGAACTGGGTCGCGACGCCGGCAATCTTGGTCGCCTTGAAAGCGGTGGTGCCGAGCTTCGAGGCCAGCAGGCCGCCTGCCTGGGCGGTGCCCTTGACCATCTGCACGACGCCTTTGATGCTGACGGCGATGGTTGCGAGAGCAATCGCGGCCTGCACGCCGAAGGCCGTCCATTTACCGATGGTTGCCGCCTCCTGGTCGCTGGCACCGCATTTCTTCGCGAGCTCCGTGAAGCCTTTCTGCAGCAGTGAGCCGAGATCGAGCGCGGGACCACCGGCCGCCTGGCTAATGGAGTCCGCGATCGTGAGCGCTGTGTCCACGACCGTGTAGGCGATCATGGCGACTGCCAGCGGCGCTGCGGCTCCCGCCGTGCACACGGTGAGCGCGACGGCGGCGATGCTCCCCAGGATCTTGCCGATGGTCGCCAGCGGGCCGAGAATTTTCTGGCGATGCTTGGCCTGCGCGAGTTTCTTGGCCGCCTTGGCGATCGCGTCGTTCGATTTCTTGAAGGCCTCCTGCTTTTGCGTGTCGCTCACCTGCAGCCCGTTCTGCTCGACGTTGGACTGCGCATCGTCGATGCGCGAGATGAGCATCGAAACCTGCATCGCCATTTCGGAGGGATCCATCTGCCGCTGTGGCGGCGCCAACGCGGGTCCACCGGCAGGAGCGATGCCGCCGCCCGGAGGCTTGCCGCCACCCTCATCGGGAGGCGGCAACGTCGATGGGTCCGGCGACGGAGGGACGCCGAGCGTTACGTGGCTCGGAGGCGTGTGAATGTTCGGCTGCTGCCACGGCCCGCCGAGATCGGAAGGAGGGCCGGGCGCACGAAATCCCGTGTCGTGAGTTGCATCGACCATCGCGACCTCCTAGTGGCCGATGAGCGCCGCCAGCGCGGCTCCGCGTTTACCGACCTCCGCGGACGCCGCATCACCCTGCGTCATGTCCGCGACGGCCTCGAGCACGCCGCGTGCGTCTTCTTTCTTGCCGAGTGCGATCAGACATTCGGCAATGTGAAGACACACCGACGGATCGCTCGCGTCGAGCAGATACGCGAGTCCGTAGGCGTTCAACGCTGCCTGGTGTTGCTTCAGCATCTGCAGGCACGCGCCTCTGCCGACGTGGAAGCGTTGCTCGAGGTGGCTGTGATAGGTGAGGAAGCTGAATATCTTCAGTGCCTCGCTCCAGCGGGCCTGGTTGTACAGGCTGTAGCCGAGTGCATACATCGGCTCCAGCTCCTCCGGCTTCAGGCCGTACAGGTCCGCGACGGTGCCGCCGGCGAACATGAAGTCCGCCACTTCCTGGAGGAGGTCGTTGATGTCTCGCGTATCCTGGGTCATGGCCGCACTTCATCAGCTCAGGATCTTCGACATCAGCTGCGCCCACTTCTCGAGGTCGCTGGCCTGGAAGGTCGAGCACTGCTGACTCGCGTCGATCGCCTTGTTCATGCTGATCGTCGTGTTCTGGTTCAGCGTCGTGAGGCTGCTCGACTGGCTCTGGACGTTGTTTTGGAGCGTGTCGAAATCGGCCTGCGAGACACTGTAGCTGCCATCCGAGTTCTGTTTCAGATCGGTCGGCAGGGTGACGTTGAGACTCTTCAGCTGATTGATCGTGTTCGCATCCACATTGGCCGTCTTGGTGGTATCGGTGCCGGTCGGACGCAGGCTGCGAACCTGCTGTGCGAGGCCGTTCAGCTGGTCGATCTTGTCGCAGTTGTCCGTGAGTTGATCCATGAAGCCGTTCGAACAGCCGTCGCACGCGTTGCCCAGCAGCGCCATCACGATCAGCGCGCGGGTCATGATGTCTTCGGTGTCGAGCTTCTTCTGGCCCGCGTCCGACGCGCCATTGGTGCCGGTCGTGCCACTGGGACCTTTCGTTCCGCCAGTGCCACTTGTGCCGCCCGACCCATTCGTGCCGTCGGTGCCATGACTGCCGTGATGCTTGCGATGCGCGTGATGGCCGCCGTGGGCGCCTTGCGCACCACCAGTGCCGGAGGCAGCACCGCTACCGCTGTCGGTGTCGGTGCCGTCCGTCTGATTGCCGCTGCGCGTGGTGTTGCCGGTGCCCGACGCAGAGCCGCTGCCGGTCGTGCCGCTGCTGCCCGATGCAGTGCCGCCGCCAGAGGCGGAGCCGTCTCCGGACGCCGATGCGTCGCCGCCGTGAGTGCCATGCCCGTGGTGATGGTGAGTCTGCGGATACTCGAAGAAAATAATGATCGTCGGCATCGGCGGCACCGGTGGCGAGCTCGTACCGGACGTCGGATCGGGTGGCGAGGTCGTACCGGACGTCGGATCAGGTGGCGTCGCCGGATCGGACGGCGGCGTGTTCTGGGCCGCCTGATTCGCGTTGTTCACCGAGTCCTGGCTGATCAGTGCCGTGGCCAGCGCGCTCAGCGCATCCGTTTCCTTCTGTTTCAGGTCCGCTGCCGGGTCCTGGCCGTTCCAGACCTGCTGACGAATCGTTCCATAGATGTCGTAGTGTGCGACGTCGTTGCTGAGTTCGTCGTACTTGTCCTGCGCATCCTGGTACTCCTGGGAACCGGGGGTCATGTACTGCCACTTGTCATAGATGGCGTCCATCTGGTCGCACCGGTCTTTGACGTAGTTGTACGGACCGTCGACCTGGGCGATCTGATCGTCGTACTGCTTCTTGAGATCGATGTACTGCTGGTTGCTGGTGACGTCGATGGGCGTCGTCATGTGAATCTCCTGGAACTAAAAATACAGCGTGCGGCTCAGACCATGGCGCGCGGTTTGCGCGGCATCTTGGCAGCGGGCCGCTTGTTTCCCGTGATCTCGCTCATCCGATCGGAAACGAGCGTGCCGACCCACATGCGGGCGCGGGGCGAGAGCCGCTGGACGATGTGCTGGAGCTTGTCCGGCGTCAGGCCGGTCTTGGCCTGGACCTCGCGCGACTTCTCCAGTGTCTTGCGGCCTCGCTCGATGGCCGCCCGCGTCTCGCGCAGGCCGGCGTCGATCTGTTCCTGAGTCAACATTTTCGATGCGGTCATCTGTAGCTTCCTTCGGTCAGCTCTGTGCCGGTGTAGTAACGCCCACAGAAAAAAAGTTCTCGGCTGCAGTTTCTCGGCTCAGGCGGTGAGCGCGTCGTGCAGTTCGGGGAGCCGCGCCTTGATCGCTTCGCGCGCACGAAACAAACGACTGCGGATGGTGCCGATGGGAATGCTCAGCATCTGCGCCGCCTCTTCGTACGAGCGGCCTTCGATCGCGACCAGCAGGAACGTCTGACGCAGCTCGTCCGAGAGGGAGTCGACTTCCGAATAGAGGCGAGTGAACAACTCCGCACGCTGGATGAGCGTGTCGGGTCCATCCGAGTCCGTGGCCATCGAAGCCAGCACGTCGTCGGACTCGTATTTTCGAACGCGATGCGGCGCGCGGTTCAGATAGTTCCGCACCAGGTTCATCGCGATGCCATACAACCAGGTCGAGAGCGCCGACTGTCCGCGGAAGGTCTGCAGCGCGCCGTACGCATCCACGAATGTTTGCTGTGCGATGTCCTCGGCATCCGCTGGATTGCCGATGTGCCGGATCACGAAGCGATAGATCGGCGTGCGATAGAGTTTCACCAATTCGCTGAATTGCTGCTCCGTGCTGCGGGCGGATGACGCGACGGGCTTGATGTCGCCGTCGGCGGTGAGCGCAGCGGTACGCGTGTTGCCGACAACAGGGCGGTCGTGCTGAATCAGGTGTTCCACAAATCTCTCCCTAGCAATTGATTACGAAGTTGCTGTGGGGAGGCACTCTAGGCAGGCGCAGCTGCGCGCGGATTTCAATGTTTCGAAGCAGCGTTGCCGAAACGGCAAGCGTGCTGGGTGGGAACGGCGAATGAGTAACCAGAGAAATAGAAAGGTTCGCGCGCGCGCTGGCGCGCCATGCAACGCTACGGACGGGTGGGGCGCGTCACTCGGACGGGTGGGTGACCGGCCGTGCTACCCGGCGGCTCCCGCCCGCCCACCCGTTCGGCGTATGGGGCCGCCTCGCTGCCCCGCGGATCATTCCCTCCACGGCGCGATCGCCGATCGACTTTGGCTTTCCGGAGAAGTGGGATGGTTCACAGCACCGCATTGAGATACTTCGACGAAGTGGCTCGCACCGGCTCGCTCGCCGCCGCTTCGGAGAAGCTGCACGTGGCGGTCTCGGCGATCAGCCGGCAGATCGCGATGCTGGAACGTGAGATCGGCGCCGACCTGTTCGAAAGAACCGCCCGCGGCATGGTGCTCACGCGGCCGGGCGAAGTGCTGGCCGAACATGCGCGCCGCGTGTTTCTGGAGGCCAGTGCCGTACTCGCCGAGATCTCCTCATCGCATGCGCAGGCGCGCGGCAACGTGCGCATCGGTTGCGACGAAGGATTCGCTTCGTTGCTGCCGAAGATCATGGCGGCTTTTCATCGCGAACAGCCCATCGCCCGCTTCGTGGTGCGCTCGGGCTCGCCGGAGAACATCGAGTCCTGGGTCGAGAAGGGAGAGATCGATCTCGGCCTGTCCTGCTCGACCGGGCATTCGGGCAACGTGAATGTTGCCTTCAGTGCCGACTCGCCGGTGGAAGTGCTGTGCCGCTACGGGCATCCGCTGGCGCGCAAGCCCTCGATCACGCTCGATGAGTTGCTCGCTCATCCATTGGCCGTGCCGGAGCACGACGCCGCGCTGCGCCGGCTCTTGGACGATCATTGCGCAGCCGCCGGCAAACGCTTCGAGCCGCTGCTGGTCACCGATTGCCCCGCGGTCATTCATCAATTCACGTCGCTCACCAGCGGCGTCGCGGTCGGCAATCGCCTGGTGATGCAGGAGCTCTGTGCCCGCGGCGGGTTTGTCGTCAAACGCATCGAAGCGCCGCAGCTCGCTGCACGTTCCATGCAGGTGATCACGATGCACGGGCGGCGCTTGCCGACGATGGTCCATCGCTTCCTGGAAACATTGAGGCGTGAGATGTCCGCTTTGGACTCGTCCGTCGCGGCGTCGCGCGCCGCCTGAGCCGCGCTACGCCGGCACTTTTGCTTCGCTCCGAACCAATTCCGTCTCGACCGTTACCCATCCGTCATGCCACGGGACATGCCGTGATGGCGATTACGTCGAGTCGAGGTTGGTTCAACGATGGAGCTTCGAGTCCTTTCCGGCCCGCAAGCCGGTTGTCGTTTGCCGCTCGGCGCGGGCACATATCGCGCCGGCGCCGACGAAACCTGCGACGTCGTGCTCGAAGGATTGCCCGAGCAACAGCTCGCCTTCGTGCTCTACATCGGGCAACGATCGATCGGGCTCGAATCGCTCTCGGACGCTGTGCGGCTCGGCGGGCGCTGCGTGACCGGGCTCGTCGCACTCATGCAAGGACAGGTGTTCGAGCTCGATCAGTGGCTGTTCGCGGTGGACGATCCACAAGCACCGTGGCCCGCGGATCCGGAGGCATTGCGAAAACATGTCGAGCCCGACACTGCAGCCGTTGAATCGGAGTCTCCGGGCGGCGATGAGCAAACATCGCTGGCCGCCGAGGGTGGCGCCGACGACATGCCTGTCACCGAGCAAATTCTTTCCGACGACCGGCGCGAAGCCCAAACCGTTGCGCCGTCGACTGGCGCTGACGCCGCGGTGTCGGCGACTGCGTCGCGACGAAAGGTGCCGTTCTGGGTGATCGGCCTGGCGGGCACCGCTGCATTTCTGCTTTGTGGCGTGATGGTGCTGGTGATGTCCCTGGCGCCGTCGCGGTCCGCCGCGGATGTCGAGGATTCGCATCGGCCCGTTGATGAGCTGACCAGGCTTGCCGCGTCGGCGCCTGGCGAGGTGCAGTTCGAGCACGTCGGCACTGCGCGTTTGAAGTTGACCGGCACGGTCGCGACGCGGGCAGAGAAAGTGAAGCTGACGAGAGACGCGCGAGCGATCGAGCCTGCCGTGCTGCTGCAGTTGAGCGCGGACGAAGATCTCGATGCGCTCGCCAGCGATGCACTGTCGCTGTTCCCTCAGTCCGGTGTCGCACTCGAAAAGGTGCACGCGGGCCGGCTGGTTCTGACGGGACGCGTGAGTGAAGCGAAGCTGCGCGACCAGATCGTCGCGGCGTTGTGGGATGGAGTGCCGGGGCTCAAAGCCATCGACTCCCAAGTCCTCGCCGGCGACGAAGTGCTCGGTTTCCTGAGCGCCGCGCTGAACGAGGCGGGCCTGGCCGGACGCATTGCCGGCGAGCTGGATCGCAACGACAGCGGCCGCCTCATCGTGCGCGGCGTGCTGCCGGATGGCGATCGTCCGAGCTGGCTCGGCGTGCATCAGAAACTCGAGCAGCGTTTTGGCGCTGCGCTCGCGATCGTCGAGGAGATCCGCGCACCGGGCGTGTTGCCGCCATCGGTAGCGCCGGTCGCGCAGGACATCGTCGCGGTCGTCAAAGGTCCGATGCCTTACGTGCTGCTGCGGGATGGTACGAAGCGAGCGATGTCCGCCGGCGCGGGTGAAAGGTGATGGCTCGATGGATTCGTTGAAGACGAAGTCCGCTCCCACGATCGCGCAAGCGTTACGGGAACGGATCGAATGCTTCGCGCAGGCGATGTCCGCCGGCGGAGCGCGTGATGTGTATGTGAGCTGGCAGGCGAGCCGGACAGCGCTCGCCGCCGCGCTCGAAATCGTTGCAGCAGTGGAGAAGCAAGATGATCAATTTCAATCCCGCGGTGAGTGGCGCCGGTGTGGGCGCGGGGCCGGGTGGTGGGCTCGACCTGGACACGATCAACAGCTCGCTGGGCCAGATAACGGCGAGCACCGAGAACAACCTCAACAACCTGCTGACCACGATCGGCGCCAAGGACAGTCCGTCGGTGACCGACTCGCTGGCCCTGCAGCAGGCGCTCGGCAACTGGACGATCACGATCCAGACCAGCAGCACGGTCACCAAGGATTTCTTTGATTCGTTGAAGGAAGTCCTGCAGAAAGCCGGCTGACGCGAGCTGATATTCACCATGGACCTGAGTTTCGAGCGGCGACTGGTCACCGATCTGCGCGACATCGTCGCGTTGGCCGACGACGTTGCCCGCTGGGGTGAGGCGGCCGGTCTTGCCGAAGCGACGGTGTTCCAGGTCAACCTGGTGCTCGACGAACTGATCACCAACGTGATCATGCACGGCCTGGGCGTGGGGCAACCTGGTTGCATCGTGGTGCGCATGGAACGCGCGGGCGACGTTCTCGACATCGTCCTCATCGACGATGCACGTCCGTTCGATCCGTTTTCCATCGCGCCGCCGGACCTGACCGCCGATATCGAGCGCCGTCCGGTCGGCGGTCTGGGCGTTCATCTGGTCCGCACGCTGATGGATGCATGGCACTACGCCCGCATGGACGGCCGCAACTTCGTATCGCTGCGAAAGCATCTCTTCGCCCGCCAATCGAGTGACTGTCCATGACGAGCCGCGTGGTGATCGCGCTCACGCTGTTCATCAGCATGCTGCTGATGGGCGTTCTGGGCAGCACCGTGAACGCGGTGAGTCTGCAGCGCATGGAGACGCAGCGTCTGCAGAGCGTGACAGCGCGGCTGCGCACGGCGCTGGAAACGGATTTGCACGTCGGCATCGCGCTTGCCGATAACGAGCGTGCCCAGGTGATGCTCGAGAATGCCGTCGCCGACACTTCGATGCTGGCGTCCGTCGAGATCGATTCCGAGGATGGCCGCGTGCTCTTTTCCTCCGATCGCGTGCTGCGAAACGAGCTCATTCCGCCCTCGTGGCGGCAAGCGATGCATGCGACTCCAGCAGGGTGGCAGGTCGTCAGCGGCGGCGAGCTTAGTCTCGCGGCCGCCTTACGCGATGCCACCGGTGAGATCGCCGGATATCTGGTGCTGACACATCAGACCGAGCACGACGAAGATGAAGTGATGTTGCCGGCGCCGGTAGTGTGGGCTGCGACCCTCGTGGGACTGCTGACTTTGCTGGTTGGATGGCTGACGGAGCGGCGTGCCCGGGCGCTCGATCCTGCGGCGGATGGTGTCGTGTCGGACGTCATGCACGTCATCGAAGAGGCGCGCGGCGACATCGCGCGCGTGAACGATGAAGCGCATCGCATTGCCGGACTCGGGTCATGAGACATCACGCGTCAGTCAGCGTGCTGGTACTGCTCGCCTTCGGGACATTGATCACATTGCTCGTGGTGGCCGGCTCGCTGCGGGAGCGCGCTCTTCAAGAACACAGGGCGACTGCGCAGATCGCGTTGCAGTCCGTGGCTGCAAGTGTCGCGCGGGCCAGTCATCTCGGGGTTCCGCTCGACCGAATGGTCGGCCTCGAGGATCTGATCCGTTCCCGAGTCACAGCCGCCAGCGGTCTGGCATCGTTGCGGCTGCTGGACCACGGTGACACGGTCGTGTGGCGCGATGGAAAACACACGAACGGCCAGGCTGGCACGCTCGAGGCGCCGATAGCAAATGTCGGCAAGCTGCAGGCGGACTTCGTGCCGCCGAGCGATCTGCCGGTCTTCCTGCGTCTGGCGGTCGTCGTGATCGGGGTTGCGATCGGGCTCGCCATTCCTCTGCTGGAGCTGGCGCGTCTACTGGACGTGGGCAGGGACGGCTTCAACGCCGCACATCTGCTGCGTCAAAGCGAGGCGGTGCGGCGGCGGGATTTTCGCGTCACCTGGAAGCTGTCGGCGGCGAACGCCGGCGACGGCCGCCTGTCGCTGCTGCGAGACCAGGTATTTCTGCTGAACGAGCGCTACCAACGCGTCGCGCGCTTGATCGACTCGCTGCGGCGGACCGAGCCCGATGCTGACAAGCGCACCGAAATGGGCACGCTCGTGGCGGAATTGTGCGCGCGGTTCCGTTTTGCCGATGGCGGAAGACCATGCGACCGCCGCGCGTGGCCCGATGCCGACACAGCTCGATGCTTCGCCGCGTTGGCCGTCCTACTGGCGAATCTGCCGACGGTTTTTTCGCTGACCGACCTGACTCAATGGGGCGTGGGGCTCGTGATCGGTGCGCGCGGTCTGGCGGTCCGATGGCCGACGCGACTGGTGGCGGGATTCGGCGTGGCGGCGCTGGCGAATGTTTGCAATGCCTTGACGGCGACTCATTCATTCGATGCGGCCGGCTTCGAATGGGTACAGATTGCCGGCAACCTGTTGGCAGGGGCTGCCAGCACGCTCGCTGCGCGTGCGGCGATGGAAGCGGGCCGTGCATATATACGCCCCGTGGTCGCGTCGGCGCTGCTCGCCGGCACGGTCGCCGGTCCGATTGTCGTGTTCGCCGCCGTCGCGGCATTGAATACATTTGCTGATCCCGTGTGGCTGTACTTCATCGCTGCGGGGCTTGCCGTCGTCGCTGCGGGCTGGTTGATCTATCGCGTCGCCGATGAAGAAATTCCAGTTTCGAGACCGCGGCGAGAGCGCGTCGCGCTTGCGCCTTTGTTGAGCGGTGCGGTGTGGAGTGGGGCAACCGCGGCATTCGCCATGAGCGTGACCAGTCCCGAGGAAGCGCTCTGGATCATGATCGTGCAGCTGCCCGGCCTGCTCATTCTTGCCAGCGCCCGGGAGCGGCCACGCACCGCGCTTGCCATCGCTCTCGCCGTCATTGCCTCGGTCTGGTTGATCCAGCCGTTGCTGCCGCAGGCGCTGGCTGCGTGGGCGAGCCCGACCTGGCTCACCTGGCTCGGCGCGGCGTGCACGGCGGGTGCTCTGGGCGCTGTTCCGGATTGTTGGAGAGCGCCGCCATCGCGAGCGGTGACAGGTTTCTCCCTGGGGGTCGCTGCTGCGTTGCTGGCGATCTGGACGGTCGGCAAGCTCTCCGCGGATGCATCGCATCCCGTGGCGCTTGCCATCATTGTCGCCGGGCTCGCAGCGCTGTTCGCGGCGCGCCGCAACCCCTGGGGCAGGATGCGCTGATGTCACTGCGAACCCGCTTGATGATGGTCTTCGCGTTTGCGTCGACGTTGCTGGTGCTGACGCTGATCGGCATCGTCGCGACCTGGCGCACTACCGAGAACGATCGATTCGACCGGCTCGTGCTCGACACGCAGCAGATCGCCTGGCGAAAATTTCAGGCCGTGGTATTCGAGCGACTGGACGGTGCCGCCAGCGTGCTCGCCGCCAATCCGGATCTGGCGCGCGCGCTCTCGGCCAAGGATGTTGCTGCCATTCGCAAGGCATCGAGCGTGTTGAGCAAGGATGCGCGCGTCGATGTATTCGATCGCGAGGGCGCACTTCTTTACACCTCGTCGCTGGCATTCTCACAGGAGCTGCAACTCGACGTGGGTGGGGTGCAGCGCGTGCTCGGTGGCGATGAACACCTCTCGGGTGTTGCCGACACCACCAGCGATGAATTTTCGTTCGTGGCTGCATCGCCCATTCGTATGAAGGACCAGGTGATCGGCGGCGTCGTGGTCGGCCAGCCGGTGAAATCCGTGCTCGATGAGTTGTCTGACGGGCTGGCGCGTCCGGTAGTGCTCGCCGATCTGCGTGGCCATGCAGTAGTCGGCAACGGCACGGCGTTGTTCAATCGCCTGCAACCGGAGATCGCCCTGCGGCGTGCGGAGATACGCAATCAAGGGTATCCCGACGGATACTATCGATTCGCGGCGACCCCTGTGGCCGGGCCCGACGGGCAACTGGTGGCGAGCCTGATCACGATGCAGGAAACATCCATGGAGCGGGCCGGCGAGTTGCGATGGATGCTCGGCATCGTCGGCGTGGCGGTCGTGACCATCGCGGCCATTCTCAGTGCGTTGTTCATTCATCTGCGCCGTGCGTTCGAACCGCTCTCCGGCGCGGTCAATGTGTTGACGGCACTGTCTCGCGGCGACACTTCGGTACGGCTCGATGCTCAGCATCGGGACGAGACCGGGCAGATCGCCGATGGCATCGCGCGTCTGCGCGAAGCATTGTTGAATCTCGAAGTACTGACGGAAGAGCGGCAGCGGGAACGTTGGCGACAGGAATCCATCATCCGCGAGGAGCTCGGTGACCTGGCGGCGACGCTGGATGAGGAGGCGAGGCAGGAGATCGCAGCCGACCTGGTGAGCGTGCTGGCCGAGGAGGGTGCCGCGACGGACGACAGCAATCAGCTGTCGACGGTGGCTTTCGTGCTGGGACGCCTCTCCGAACGCATCCTGGACCAGCAGGGACGGCTGCACGAGCTCATCGAGGAACTGCGGGAGGCCTTGAAAACCAAGCAGGCGTTCGTCGCTCTCCAGCAGGAACTGGAGATCGCACGGCGCATGCAGCTGTCGGTGTTGCCGCGACAGTTCCCGCAGCGTTCGGATGTATCTCTCGCCAGCTTCATTCTGCCCGCCAAGGAGGTAGGCGGCGATTTCTACGATTATTTCCCTCTGGATGGAGGACGGATCGGCGTCGTGGTTGCCGATGTCTCGGGTAAGGGCGTCCCCGCGGCCTTTTTCATGGCCATCTGTCGCACGCTGCTGAAAATGAGCGCGCGTTTCGTCGACTCGCCCGCGGAGACGCTGGCACGGGTGAATTCCTCATTGGTGTCGGAGAACGAAGAGATGATGTTCGTCACGCTCTTCTACGGCATTCTCGATCCCGCGACCGGACACTTCATCTACGCCACGGGCGGCCACAACCCTCCAGTGCTACGCGCGGGAAACGAATTGCGCATGCTGGACTGCCGAGGCGGCATGGCGCTGGGCATCGCCGAGCAGGCCACGATCCTGGAAGGCGAGCTCGACCTCGCGCCGGGCAATGTTTTGTTTCTTTACACGGACGGGATCACAGAAGCGCAGAATGTGGACGGTGCGCTCTTCGGCGACGCCGCGTTGCTCGACACCTTGGCGAGCATCGACCCGGACGCACCGGCGGATGCATATCCAGCTGAAGTAGTGAAGGCCGTCCAGCAATACATGACCGGCGCGCCGCAAGCGGACGACATCACGTGTGTGACGCTGCGGTACGCAGGTTCTATTAAGTGATTGTTTTTATAAGATAAAAAACAAATTCGCGCACTAGAGTTAAGTTCGTTATCTGCTATAGTGCAGCTAATGTACTTAACTTTGGGGGCTGCGATGGATTCGAAAGCCGACCTGCGCAATGCCTTTCAGGAGCGCCTGCTGGCGGCCATCTACAAAGCGCGCCAGCCGGGCGAGCTCATCCTGAAGGGCGGCGGCGCGATGAAGGTGAGAACCGACAGCGCCCGTTTCACCCAGGACATCGATCTCGACCACGATCCAAGGCGAGGGCTCGATAGCCTGGTGAAGTCGATCCGCAAGGCAATCGATCAGGCTTTCGTGGGCGGCTTCAAGAAGCTGCAGGTGACCGAGCCCAAGCAGACGGACACGGTGGCGCGGTGGAAGATCCATGGCCAGGGACCGAAAGGCGAAGACTTCCAGCTGACCGTCGAGGTATCGCGCCGGCATGCGATCAACCAGGAGGAAATCGAGACGGCTCTGCTGCAGATTCGCGACCGAAGCTTTTCTTCTCGGGTCTACATCGACATCTACAGGGCCGACAAGCTCGCGGAGATGAAGCTCTACGCGCTGCTCGACGACAATCGTATCGCGCCACGTGACATTTACGATCTGGATCTGCTCATCGGCGAAGGGGCGGCACCTTCGGGCGAGGCGATGGCAAACCTGCAGGCGAAGTACGGCGATGTGAGCGGGCAGCTCATCAAAAAACTGGCTGCGATGCCGTGGCCTCTGTTCGAAAGCCAGACATTGAGCGTGATTCCGGATGCCTTGCGGCTACGGATCAATGAAGTGGAATACGCCGCCATGCAGGAGCGCATCTTGAACGAGGTGATGAAGTGGACCGCGCAACCGGCAAGAAGCCCAGGGCCGTAAAAGCAAGCTGGGATACCCGTCTGGAGCTGCGGCTCTCCGAGTCCGACGCTGCGCGCGTGCTGAACACATCGACGCTCTATCGGCTCGCACGTCATGAGCAGTCGCAGCTGTCGCGCGCATCGCTCGAGCGCTGGATTCACGATGCGCTCGCGTCCAGGCGATTGATCAAGGTCGTTCGAGGTCTCTATTTGAATCGAATGGCGACCCCGCCGGCGGAATTGGCCGAGGCCGCGACCTGGCTGCGACCCGGCTGCGTGGTGTCGTTGCAAACCGTGCTCGGCGATAGCGGTGTCTGGAACAACTACACCGCGATGGTAACGGCGGTTGTTCCATTCGCGAGCGATCGGCCGCGGCCCTCGCTTGGTATGCGCTCTACATTGGCCGGACGGTTTCAGTTCCGTGGGATTCCGGAGTCCGTGCTGGTCGCTGGCCGGGAGGCGGATCGCCTGGCCGATGTCCGGGGCTACCTGAGGGCGACGCCCGAAGCGGCATTGTTGCATTGGCTATATCTGGCCGCCTCCGCTCACAGCAATCTCCTGGCGCCGCCGCTCGACATCGACATGGAAGCACTCAATGCAGCGCGCCTGCGCAGGCTGGCCGAAGCCATGGATCTTTCCGACGAGCTTGCGCAGTGGAATGTGACGAAGCAGGCCCACGACCTATCGCCGAGCGTCATCGAGCAGACATGGGTACCGGAATAACGCGAAGAACAGCGTACGCCGGCCGGAACGGCTACTAGCAGGCTGTTGAAAAATTCTTTCAACATGCCTGCTAGTGCCGGGCCACGGATGGCCCGGCGAAATCATGTGCGTCAAGCACTTGATTTCGTGAGCGCCGCAAAAGCCACGCCTTTTTGCAAGCGAGGTTGAAAAAGTCCAGGACGGACTTTTTCAACACCCTGCTAGTCTTCGTGCTCGCCGATGATGCCGCGGCAGCCGGAGAAGTGGAATTGCGTGATGCCAGGATGCTCGCGCTGGACTTCGGTGATGACATCTGAAAGCTGCATGGTGCGGGCGGCGCCGAGCTTGCGATTGCGGATGGTGACGACGTGCGGTTGCCACTCGGCGCCGGTGTTTCGCGCCATTTCATTCTTGATCTTGCGATAAGTCGCGCCGCCTTGCTCATGGAATTTCTCGAGGCGATAGTTGCTGACGCCGGCGCCGGGGCGGATCGTTTCGTGGACCACTCGGCCTTCGCGTCCCAGCGCCACGGAGGACGCCACATTTCCCGCGGTCGAGCTGCGATCGGCGGTGTAGAAGTGCGTCGAGGTGCCGGCGGGCATGGCGGTGGCGCCTTCGTCCTCCTTCCGGCCGCTGTGCGCCAGGATCACGCATTGATTCGAGTTGGGGTTCGGGCTCTGGAACAGGTACAGGTTGGCGCCGACGGCGACTCGATGGATGGGCACGATCGCGATTCCTCGAAGGGGTGATCTCAGGGCGGACCGCCGAGGACCTGCGCCGCATCGAGCAGCAGCAGCGGCGGATACAGCTGCAGACGCTGTGCGGTCTGCATGTTGATGACGATGGAGAAGTGCTCGAGCGACTCGATGGGTTCGTTGCCCGCTGGCACCGAGCGCGTCAGCAGGCGCATCGCCTTGAGGGCCGCGAAACGGCCGACGTTGCTGTCGGGGCTGAAGACGCCGAACAGCGCCCCGTTGTCGTGCACGGCGCTTTCCAAGGCGGAGTAAGTCGGCAGGCCGACTGCCAGCGCGGCCTGTGCCACGGCTTTTTGCAGCGAGCTGGTGATGAAAGTTTCCGGCCCGAGGTACAAAAAATCCACGCCCTCCTGCTTGAGGCTCCGGACCTGCGCGGCAAGGGCTGCGACGTCGATGGCGCCGTTGCGATCCAGCGCCACGGCCCGGTCCACCAGGTTGAATCCCCGGCGTCGACCAGAGTCACGCAAGCGATCGCGAACGGCCAACGATTGAGCGCTGGGTCCATACAAATAGCCGAGCTTTCCAAAGTGCCGGTAAGCCGCAATCGTATCCAGCTGCGTGCTCATCGGTGCAACGGGGATGATGCCGGTCAACTTGCGCGCTGGTCGTTGCAAATCCGTGACGAGACCCGCGGCGATGGGATCTGATACGGACGTGAATACGATCGGGATGTCGGCGATGTAACGTTCACGATCCGCATTCAGGGGACCGGCGACGGCCAGCGTAGTCGCCGTGTCGGACGTGTAGATGAGATCCGGCGCAAGACGCCGCAGCTTGCTGATCAGCGCCGGCTGATCGCTGCTGCGGCCGGAATAGGTGACCAAGGTCGTGCGCAACGGTGTGTCGCGTTTCGCGAAGTATTCTTCGAAGGCCCGCTCGATGTTTCCTTCGGAGTGGGGCAGCACCATGGCAATGTGGTAAGGCCGATCCGATCTCGCTGCCGCGGGCAGCGCGAATGTGAGGCATAGAAGGAAGCTCATGCACACCAGCAATGCAAGGTGCGGACGACCTGTGATGCGGGGCAGACCATGCGCGTCGGCACGGCAGAAGCGCCCGATCATGCGAGCTCCACGCGCGCGAGCGGCTGCACGTTGATGTCTGCCGTCAGTTCCTGATAGGAGATGACCGGCAACTCGTAGAGATCCTGTTCGATCATCTTGCGCACGTAACGACGAATATCCATCGATGTGAGCAATACCGGGCGCTGGGCGGCGCGCGAGATATCGCCCACGGTACGCTTGATGCTTTCCAGCAGCTTGCGGGAAATGTTTGGATCGAGCGCGAGATAGCTGCCCGCCGATGTCTGACGAATCGCGCCGCGAATCGTGTCTTCGACGTTGGGAGCGAACAGGTAGGCGGGCAGCAGATTCTGCCCGGTCGAATATTTGTGCGACAGGTGGCGCTTGAGCGCCGAGCGGATGTACTCGGTCAGCAGCACCGAGTCCTTCTCCTTCTGGCCCCATTCGATCAGCGCCTCCATGATGGTGCGCAGGTTGCGGATGGAAACGTCCTCCGAGACCAGGCGCTGCAGGATCTCGGCGATCTTCTGGATGGCCATCACACGCTGCACTTCCTTCACCAGGTCGGGGAAGCGGCTCTCCATCGAGGCGAGCAGGAAGCGGCTCTCCTGGATACCGATGAAATCTCCGGCGTATTTCTTCAGCACGAAGGCGAGGTGATAGGTCAGCAGCTGGGTTGCATCCATGGTGCTCGTGCCGGCCTGGGTGAGCGGCTCGCGCAGGCGCTGCGGTACCCAGAGGGTGGGCAGGTTGGGCAGGAATTTCTTGCCGGTCTGGTACTCGACGCCCAGCGCCTTCAACGTGTCCTCGCTCTCCCGCGCCAGCAGGAAGTCCGGCCGCAGCTCGCCGTTGGCTACCGGCACTTCGTGCAGTTGGATCGCGTAGGTGCCCGGCGCCAGATGATCGTTGAAACGCAGGTTGATGCCGGGGAACGGCACACCGAGATCGAAGTACAGGGCGCGCCGGACCTTCATCAGTTCTTCGTTGAGATCCTCCGCGCGGAAGCTCGCCGAAAGATTCTGGGCCACGTCGATGAGCAGCGGCACCGTCGGGGTGAACTCGCTGCCCGGCTCGGAGGGCGATGCAGCAGATTTGGCCTGTCCGGCGGCGGCCATGGCAGGCACCTTGGTCACGTCGCCCGAGCCCTTGCCGGCCGGGCGCGTTGCGTGCCGATGCAGCGCGAAACCGATGATGCCGACGACGAAGAACAGCGTGATGAACACCGGCATCGGCATGCCCGGCACCAGCGCGAAGCCGAGCATGATCACGCCGGCGATCATGAATGCGCGAGGCTGCGCGAGTATCTGGCGACCGATGTCCTTGCCGATGTTCGAAGCCGTACCGTCTTCGTTCGACACGCGTGTCACGATCATGCCCGCGCAGATCGAGATGAAGAGCGCCGGGATCTGCGCGATGAGACCGTCGCCCACCGAGAGAATCGCGTAGCGGTTCAGCGCATCGCCCGCCGTCATGCCGTGCATCACCACGCCGATCGCGAGTCCGCCCAGCAGGTTGACGAACACGATGATCAGGCTCGCGATGGCATCGCCCTTGACGAATTTCATCGCGCCGTCCATTGCACCGTACAGCTGGCTCTCCTTTTCGACGATGCCGCGACGGCGGCGGGCTTCCTCCATGTCGATGACACCGGCACGCATGTCGCCGTCGATGGACATTTGTTTGCCGGGCATGGCATCGAGCGAAAAGCGCGCGCCGACCTCGGCCACGCGTTCGGCGCCTTTGGTGATGACGACGAACTGCACGATGGTGAGGATCAGGAACACCACCAGGCCGACCACCAGGTTGCCGCCCACGACGAAATTGCCGAACGTCTCGATGATGTGGCCGGCATCGGCGTTGAGCAGGATCAGGCGCGTGGTCGCGATCGACAGGCCGACGCGGAACAGCGTCGTTACCAGCAGCACGGTCGGGAAGGCCGAGAAGGCCAGCGGCGAGGTGATGTACATCGCCACCATCAGCAGGATCGCGGCCGAGCAGATGTTGATGGCGATCAGCGTGTCGACCAGCGGGATCGGCAGCGGCAGGATCATCATGAAGATGACCGCGACGATGACGAACGCGAGCAGGATGTCGGTGCGATTCGCGCCGATGAGGATCCAGCGCGTCAATCGCGAGTTCAGAGTGTCGATGGCGGCATTCATGAGTGTTCCACTGCGGCGGCCCACGGGAGCGATTGCTCCGCGGCGTTCCGGCCTGTGGCGACTTAGTAACCCGTGATGGCGTTACGGTTCGCCCTGCTGGGCAAGCCGCGGCGCGGGCGTTCGCTTCGACGTCCTCGCAGCAGCGAACGCTCGCATCGCGACTTGCGCGTCCTGGGATTGATCCAGTTGCGCGAACGCCCGTGCCCTCAGTAACTGCACCACAGCGCTTGGCTCTCCCGGCCCGACGATTCCGTCGAGCACCGCAAGCGCCGCCTTTGGCTTGCCGGATTCGAGTCGCGCACAGGCCAACCCCTTCGCCGCCAGCGCATCGTTCGGGTTCAGCGCCACGAGTGCGGCGTAGAGAGTCTCCGCTTTCGCGGGTGCGCTGTGTTGTAGATGGACGTAAGCCAGCAGCAGCAGCAGCGTCCGTTCGTCTTCGTGCATGGCGACGCCGTTCGAGGCCTATGCCCGCATGAAGGTGTTGAGCGCGGAGGGCGCGAACGCTTCGGTCTCGATGGTCGCGTCGACCATCTGGGCACGGGTCAACTCGCCGCGCCACTGTTCGGCGAGGCCCACCAGTTTTTCCAGAGCATCGACCGCGCCTTCGATGTGCGCGCTCTCCCCGAGCGAGAACCACAACAGAATCTCGTTGCGCTCCGGATCGAAAGCGGGCGAGCAGGGCGCCATCTGGGCACCGAACAGATTGTCGGAGAGCAGCTTTTCGAAGAACTGTTCGCGCGCCGGGCCGGCCGGCAGAATGCCGATGACGGCGTACACCAGCAGCAGTCCGTGCGGCTCGTCGAGCTCGAAGTCCACCGGCAGACTCTGGTCGACGATGATGCGGGCGAGACCGCCGGCATCGAGCACGAGCGGGGTGTTGAGACGGCGGCCGAGCTCTTCGACCAGGTGGCGCAGATTCATGGCATGAGACCTCAAATGTCCAGGTTGACGGGGGTAGGGTCCTCGGCAGCTTGCTTCTGCAGCTCCCGAGTGAAGGCATCCAGCATGCCGTCGATGCTGTCGTTCAGATCCTCGCTCTGCAGCGTCACCAGCGCGCTTTGCAGGTCCTCCTTGATGATCTGATTGACGGTGTTGACGGCGTTGTAGGTCCTGCCGACGACTTCTTCGGGGAGCTGGATCCGGTCGGGATTCTCCGAGTCGGGCAGCAGCGGGAAGCTGGCGAGGATCGCTTCGGCGTCCGCGACCGAGCGGGCCGGATTCTTCTCGAACTCTTCGATACGATGCAGGAACTGAGTGAGCGCGCGGACTTCCTGGCTCGGCGGCATTTCATCCAGCCGCTGTTGCGCCGCGGCTTTCGCAGCGTCGAAGATGCCCAGCGTATGCTGCATCACTTCTCCGACGACCTCGCGGGCGCGGCGGACGTTGTCCGTCTCCACGAGCGGGGACGGCGCGCCGGGTCGCAAATGGGCGTCGTACAGCTTCTGGATCTGAGGCCACTCCGCCCCCTGGTGCCACAACACGAGCCGCCGCAGCGCCTGCAGCGCCGGGACCGTCTCCGGCGAGTGGTCTTCGGCGAAGCTGATCGCGGCCTGGTACAGCGGCGACGCATACTGATCCAGAAAATCCGCCGGTTTCGGCAGCGAGAACGGATGCTGAACGGAGTTCCTCACGAGATGGACGTCGTAGGTGGGTGTGTCCAGGACCTTCAGCTTGCCGTGCGCGGCGTCCACCTCCACCTTGACCCCGAACTTCGCGCGACTGCGCTGGCGGTCCAGGTATACCGCCTGATTGAGGAGCTGGCCCTTGCTGTCGACCAGATCGAATCGTCCGCCCCGGATCTCATAACTGAACTCGAGCTGGGGCTGATGATTCTCGCCCTTGAGGAAGCGGATCGTGGTGCGTTCGTCGGTGTTCATCGCGCCGCGGTTCACCACGCCAGCGCCATATTCGCCCAGGCGCAGCGGGCTGTGATCGTTGACGTACTGCGCGGCGTTCTTGAAGCTCGCGGTCAGGGTCTGGTTCGCGTTCATGACGATGCCGGCGGTCTGCGTCTCGTTGCCTTCGTAGAACTTCAGCAGCTTCTGGTAGCCTTCCGCGATGCGTTCGTCTTTCTCGTTGTCGCTGAGCCGGTACCAGTCGCGCCGGTTGATGATCGGCTCATCATCGGGGCCGAGATAATCCGTGCCGTCACGCAGGGCGTCGGCGTAGAACTGCGCGGGAACCTTGAGGTTGCCGGGCAGCGTGACGAATTGACCCTCGTCCAGGGAGAAGGGGGTTTCGATGACCTCTTTGACCTTGTCGGCGAAGGGCTTGGCGCAATGACCCGCCGTCAACGCGACCTTGCCGTCTTTGTGTACGTCCGTGGAGAAGTGACTCATCAGCGTTTCGCGCGTGTTCTCTTGAAGCGCGCCAGGTGCGTGTGTGAGCGTGGAGACCTTGCGGTTCGGCCGGACTGCGTTGCCTGACTTCTGCGTCAAGGCGGCGCCGATGACACTCATCACCGTAACGGTCGCGCTCAAGTCGGCATGCAGCTCAGGCAGCTGCTGATGCTGGGCCTGTCTGGCGGCTTCGGACAGGACCTGGGCGAGCCTCACCATCTCCGCTGAACGCACGGTCTGCAACATGTGGGGCATGGCCTGGGCATTCACTTCGGGAAGCGAAGCGATGAGCTCGCCCAACTCCCGTTCGAGTCGGCCGGGTTCCGCAATCTGGGCTGGCGACTCGCCCTTCGTGAGCAAATACTCCTGCAGCGCGCTCACCACGTTCCTGCAGGCGAGAAGATAGTCGCCTGTCCGGTTGGGATGATCGCGCCCCGCCAGCACGCCCAGCGCGGCGGTCACGTTGGCGCGCGCGGCGTTTTTCTTTTTCTCGATCTGCGCATCCAGGTGTCCCTGCAGGCGCTGCGTGACGCTCGGGTCCAGCAATCTCACCGCGGTCTTGGCGACGCTGGCCAGCTCGGTGCCACGGCCTGTTGGCCGGAGGTGAACGGACGTGGCGACATGCTCCATCTGCTGGTCGAGCACTGTGACGAGCTCGTTGAATCGGTCCTGGTCCAGCGGCTGTCCGAACACCATCTTGTGCTCGAAGATCTGCTCCTTCAGTGAATGCAGCTCCTGCATGTCGGTCTCGAGAGACGACGTGTAGACGGTGCTGGAACGCGCCCGCCCGCTCGCGCTGTCGCCTCGGATCTGTTCCTCGAGCTGGTTCATCAAACGCGGAATACGCCCCTCGATTTCGCGACGCACCGCGGCTGCGACGATCTCGTCCGTGGCATGCTCGGCCACCAGCATCGCCAGCGATTCCGAGTCGAGGTGACGCAGCAACGTGTCGAGTTGCTCCGGGGTCGCGGCGAGAGCGGCGAAGTGGAGCTGAAGAATCTGTGCAGTCTGTTCGGCAATGGCCCGTTCCCGTCGCGGCGTCGTGCCGCCGCCGGTCGGCTTGAGCAAGTGTTGCTCGCGCAGTTGGGCGAGCACGGCCCGCACCGTGTCGAAGGACTCCTTGGCCTGGGCGCTGATGGCGGTCGAGAGCTCGTTCTTGCGGATCTTGTCGAGTGTCTGCGTGAGCTCGCGGTCGATGGTTGCATTGGCTCGCTCGTGAATGGCGTTCGCGACGCAATTCTCGATGAGGCCCAGCACGCGCGCCGCCTCTGGATCGTCCTCGAGACATCGCTGTGCGGCAGCGGCGAGCGGTCCATGCAGGTCGCGAGCAAGGTTGAGCGCGCTTGCGCCCGGCCATTGCGTATCGATGAGGTCCTTGACCGCTTTCTCCATCGCCTTGTCGGCCTGCAGTTGCGCATCGTGCAGGTCCTTCGCCGCCTCGGCTTTCGCCTCGTCGGCCGGCAGTTCCGCGGCGTCCGTGGGCTTCGATGCCGTGGCGTTTTGAGCCAGGTACTGCTGGACCATCGTCTTGTGAGCCGCGGCGAGCGTGCGCAGGTCTTTCGTGAGTTGGCTGGTCTTCCTGTCTGTTTCCTTCTGGGACGCCGCTGCGCTGGTCGCTTTGCGAGGCGACTGCTGTGGCGCAAGGCAGTTGAACAGGTGAGAGACCTGCGTTTGCGTTTGGCGCGCCGTTCGTTGTTCGGCAGAGAGATTGCGTGGCGCGCCGGCTGTCGATCCCGTACAGCAACGCGTGAGCAGCCTCCCGAAGCTCGTCAGTGCACGCAACACCGGGTTGCGCGGACCGATCGGTTGATCCACGTCTACCGAACGTTCAGCCAGTGCGCGGTGTACCTCGGGGGCGGCGTTGACGTGCGGCACCCATGCAGCAGCAGGGCGTGAGCTTGGTGCGACCCGGTCCGGCGAAGGCATGGCGATTATCCCTGAAAGAGCGTGCTGCGGTACATGTTCAGCAGCTCGCGAAGATTGGCTTCTTCGCCGAGCGCCCGGGCGGCCTTCTTCAGCGCCGGTGAGGCCGGAGCATCGTCCTTCGATGAAGCATCGCTCAGCGTCTGCGCGGCTCGCCGCAGCGTGAGCTCGAATCGTTGCGGCGTGAGCAATGCACGGTCGGCGATTTCCGGCCGCAGCTCGCCGGCCAGGAAATCCTGCAAGTTGGGTTGATGTAACAACCGGTCCAGCTCGGGGCGGTTGAGCTGATCGGCCGGCGGCAGATGCGCAGCGTCCGGCAGCGGCACGTCCGGAAGACTGCTCCGGCTGATGCTCTCCAGGCCGCGATCCAGGCTGTAGCGTTCCAGTGCGTTGTTGATGGGCATGGCGCGTCCTTACCGCTGGCGCACGCGATCGTGCAGGCGAGTGAGCAGATCGAATGCCTGCTCGACCGTGTTCGGCCGAAAGTCGGCGGTGCGCACGCGCGTGATGAATACGAGCTTGCCTTCGCGGGAGAGTCCCGCTTGCACGGGCAGGTTCCAGCCATGACGCAGGTGACATGCGTCCAAGGCGCGGCGCAACGCGAGCAGGCGATCGTGGCTGTCGATCGAGCGCACCATGAGCAGCAGCACCGCGTCCTCCAGCACTCGAAAGTCGAGTCGGTGATCGTTGCTGAATCGCAGCGACACCAGGCCGTTGGCATCCGGCAGCAGACGCGGCACGCCAATGCTGCGAGCGAGCTCCTCGAATGTATGTTTGATCCAGCTCACGACGCGTCTTCCTCTTCGAGCGCGATTGCGTCGTCGAGCGCAGCCTGCGCGGCATCGAGCACGTTCGAGCGCGCATCGGTGTCGGCGAACACTTTGACTGGCATCTCTCGCACCAGGTGTTTCGCTTGCGTCAGGAACTCGACGCGTGCGGGCGGTTCGTCCGCGCCATGCTTTTGGGCGATCGCGCTGAAGCGGCTGCCGTTGCTCCAGCGCTCACCGCTCGCGGCGACCAGGTCCTGCATCAGGATGCCCGCCGAGATGGCGGGAAGCTGGTGTTTGGCGGTCATCTTGCTGGACAGCGACTGGCAGCCATCGAGCAGGGTGGCGAGCACTTCCATCTGATACAGATCCTGCAGCACCGCGTTGAGGCGGTTCGGTTGCACGGATGCGCCGCGAATCGAGCTCAGGTCATCGCCGAGCGCACGAATCAAGGAGCGCACCGCGCCCCGATAGTCATCGGTGCCGAAGCGCTCGAGCGTGCCCTTGAGCATCGCGCCGAGGTTCTGGCCATTGAGCACCGCATCCCGGTACGTCGACTGGAAGGCGGCGACTTGCTCCGCGTTGCCGGCGCCGAACTCGGCGGCGGCTTGGATGGTGTTGAGGTTCGCCCGGATCTGCGAGCCCGCGTCCTCGTGCAGATCCTGCAGCGACTCGCGAACCTGCGCGAGCAGCGCGTCGTGCCCGCCTTCCTGTTCCAGAGCTCGCGCGGCATACGACAACGCGAGGAACTGTTCGGTCTCGTTGCCGAACTGTCGACGAGACTCCTCGCGCGGACTCGTGTCGCTGCCTTGCTGCGAGTTGCGCTTCAGGGCCTCGACGAACTGTTGCAGTTTCTCTTGCTGGTCCTGTTTGCCGGAAGATTCCAGGTAGGTGAGGATTTCCTCCAGGTTGGGCAGCTGCAGCGGCGGCTCTTCCTCGATCTCCCGTTCCTCGAGCTTGTGAGATTCCACGTGCTCGGAGTGTTCCATGGTGATCTCTTCCGCCGCGTCCGTCAGCAGATCCTCGGCACTCGCCGCCACCTGCACGTTCGCGCCGCGCCACACTCCTTCTTGCGAAGACGGGTCCTGCGCCAGGTTGTCGTCCTGGCGCGTCCCGAGTTGCTGAGTGGTGGCGTTGTCGATGCGAAGTGGCATATCCCTGGCCCGCCATACGATGAGCAGTGCGATGCGGGCTGGACTTTGGGTAACTTCGCGACGGGACAAAGTTCCTTCAGATATCGCCGCGTTTGACGGCGTCGATCAGGCCCGGCAGCACTTCCGCCTCGATGCGCTCGTCGAGCGTGGCGGTCAGTGGACCGAACAGGTCGGGGGAGAACGCGTGCTGTGTCAGCGACTGCCGCTGCGCGGCCAGCTGCCGGCCGATGTCTTCCCGAACTTCGGGATCCAGCGGCAGTGTGTCCCCCGCCGGTCGCCCGGACCCTGCTTCCGGCTGTTCGATGAACTCGTGGTACAGCCGCTCGGCACCCTCGAGCAATTCTGCGCCGCTCTTCCCCTTGAGCTCATTCAGCGCTTCGAGGAAGGCCCTGGCACGGTAAGCCGTCGTAGCGGGAATGCCAGCAAAGTCGCCCGGATGCTGAACGATTTGCATGGCGGTGCTCTCGGCCATGGCGAGCGAGGCGAGGATTCCCTGCTTGCTGTTCTCGGCCGCCGCCCGAACCTTCTGCCGGACTTCCGGGCTGATGAGTCCTTCGGCCTGCTCGCCGCCGCGATCGCATTCCGTCATGACGGCGATGGCGTTCTGAAGCGTAGGCTGACGCTCGAAGGCATTGGCGGCCCGCAGCGTAGTGATCTGGTACTCCTTTCCGACCGACTGCGCATAGATGAGCGTGTCGTCGAGTACGCTGCTTCCGTCTGCGGCTTCGCGCAGCGACGCAACTGTCGGCGGCGCGTAGTGCTTCGGGAAGTCGTCCCTCTTGAGCGAGAAACGATACGAGGGGGTATTCAGCAGGCTGAGCGTGCCATCGCTGTTCAGCTGGGCACGAAAGTCCATTTGCACGGTGCTGTCCGGACTCAGCATGATCGGCTCGCCACCGTCGACCGGTGCGAGCGTGTTGCGCCCTTCGGCGCGGTAGGTGACATCGAGCGCCAGCTGTCCGTTGTCTCCCTTCGAAATGGTGACGTCGATGTCGACCTTGCCGCCGCCGGCAGTATTTTCCAGAATCGATCCGGCAGTGCCGTCTTCCAGATGCAGCGGGCTGCCGTCTCGTGAACAGGCCGTGCCGAGCCCGGCAGCGATCTGCTGATTCAAATGGACGACGAGGCTCTGCGCCGCATCGATCCCGCAGAACTCGGTCAGGCGCACGAATCCCTCGGCGATGCGCGCGTCGCGTTTGCTGTAGTCGGTATCGTCCTCGGCCGGCCAGTTCGTATGATCGACGAGCGGCGTGCGAGTCCCGTCCGCGTTTGCAAGATGAATGTTCGGCGTTCGGCGGCGGGCATCCTCCCGAAAGTTGCCGGCGACGATCTGCGTCCCGACCCGGACGCACTTCAGGTCGCTGACCGTGAGTGGCTGCCCAAGGCGTTGCGCGACGGCCTCGGTCTGCTCGGGATTGAAGTGTCCCGCCTTCAGCGTCGCCTGTTGTCCGGAGAGCGTAACGCCATACAACTGGCCGAGCGCTTGCCGCGTGGGCTCCGAGGCAGGCGCGGCAGCGTGGGTCTCGGCCGGCGGCTCGGTGAGCTCTTCCCGTATTCCTTCCTCGATGTCGTTCAGCAGTTGCGCCATCTGAAGAAATTGCGTGGCGAGCTTCGTCTCTTTGGCGTCCTGCGCGGCGCTGTGCGCCTGAAACAGATCCGCGGTGAGCGGCTTGAAGTGGGGACCGGAGAGGGCAGCGACGAGTTTCAACTGCCCGTCCTCGGGAAGGCCGCTGTACCACTGCGCGACGACGTCCCGCACCGTCGACCCCTCGAGGAGTTGCTTCGCCACCGGTCCGAGCGTGTGGCGCGTCTCGTTGAGCTGCGTGGCCTTCTCGGCGGCCTCGGTCAACGTCTTCAGCAGCTGCGCAGGGTCTTTGCCCGACATCAGCTCTTTGCCGAGCTTGTCCAGCGAGCCTTCCAGCTCGTGACAGCACTGCCGGAGCATCTTGCCCTGCGCCTCGGTCAACAGCGTGTTGCCGACCTCGGAGGCGCCGAGCGCACCGAAGGCGGACGTGAGCTCCCGGATCTCGATCGCCATGAGGTCGTTGAGATCGAGCTTCCCGGAAGTGATTGTCTCTTTCAGCACCGCGAGGACGGACTGCCTGACCTGTGCCAGCTCGGGCGGGGTGCTCACCAAAGCGTTGTAACGGGAAACATGCTGATCGACAGCGGTCAGCCCCCGGGCGATTGCCGAGACCTCGCGCAGAAACGTCTTGCGCTCGAACGCGCCTGCCGCGCCGTGGCGCTGTTCCAGCTCTCGGGCGCGGAGCCGCACGCTCGTGGCAAGACGTTGGGGGCGCTCCTGCAATTCGTTTTCCAACTCCCGCTTGATGGGTGCTTCGCCCAAGCCCTGGGCAGCCTCATGGAGCGAGCAGAGATCCTGATCATTGAGATGGCTGAGCAGGGTGCTGCGCAGTTGCGGATCGGGCACCTTCATCAGCGAGCTGAGGATCGCGGTGTGAACCTCGGTGTCCGTCGGGTAGCCGGGCGGCAGGGTTCCCGGTTTGACCTGGGGCACGGCGGCGGCGAAGGCGAGTCGCAGATGATCCGTGATGCGCGCCGCCGGGCCGCCCAGCTTCATCACATTCACAGCGGCATCGATCTGCTGCTGCACGTTCGATTGCACGCTGCGCGTGATTTCTCCATGGAGAGCGACTTCGGCGCCCATCAGCACCTGTATGGCGCGATCGTTGTGGCACAACTCTGCTTGCGCCTCGGCGACTTGATCGCTGCGCAGCGCCGTTGCGATCCGACCCTGTTCTTCGGGGCTCGCTTTGGAGAAGAGCTCCTGAAACGTGCGTTGAATCAGCTTTCCCGTGGAGCCGTCCTGTTTCTGCAGCATTCGCGCGGACGCTTCTGTAGCAAGCAAGGCGTCCTTGATGCTGTCTTTCGTTGCATTGGGAGCGAGCAAGGCATCCCTGAGGCCGTGCAGGCTCTGTTGGAACTCGAGTTGCCGCTTCTCGCTGTTGGATAGGCGCGCGACGTTGGTTTGCGGCCCCGCAAATAGCCGGCTCAGCGCGTTGACGACGGCACGGCCGATGTTGCGCAGAAAACCGGCACGCGGTGGCGTGCTGGGCGCCGTGCTCACGCGGTTGGTGAGGCCGCTGCGAACGGGCTCCTTGCCCTTGGATTGCGTGATCGAGTCTGCAGCCGGCCCCGGCACGGAGACGTGAGACAGCGTATTGGAGATCGAGTCAGGGGATGGCATGGGTGCTTCCTATGGATTCGTTCAGAGCTCGCCGCGTTTGATCGCGTCGATCATGGGCGCACTGATTTCGGCATCGACACGCTTGGCGATCGCGTCGGCCAGGTCGCCGAACAGGTTCTCGTCGAACTGCTGTGCTTCCGCGTTCTCGCGCACCGCTCGCAGCTGCTCGCCGACTTTCTCCTGGTCCCTGATCTGGTCGCCGAACTTCCGATACAGAAGCTCGGCGCCGTTGACCAGCGCCGCGCCGCTCTTGCCGTCGAGTAGCGCCAGCTCCTTCAGGAATTCCTGAGAATCGTGCGCGGCGCTGCCCAACACGCCCGGATTGCCGCTCTTGACGCGTGCCTCGGCGAATTTCTTCGACTCCGCAAAGGCTGCGTTGATTCCCTGCCGGCAGTTCTCGTTCGCACGTTGCACGTGCTCGCGGGCGGTCTGCGGCACGAGCGCGTGGAGTCCGTCGTCGCCTCGATCGCACTCGTGGAGGATCTCGGTCGCATTCATGAGGTTCGGCGTTTCGCGGAACGCATCGGCCGCGCGCATCGCCTTCACCTGATGGTCCTTGCCGATGCGCGTGCTGAAGGCGAGCACGTCCTGCAGCGGATCGTCCAGCTTCATGGGATCGTCGAGCACCGTCATGCGGCGTATGACGCTCGCGGTGGGCGGCTCGTAGTCTTTCGGAAAATCATCGGCCTGCAGATGGAAGCTGAATGCAGGCGGGCCGAGCAGCTTCAGGCTGCCGTCGACCAGCTCCGCACGGAAGTGCCGCACGACAGTGCTGCCCGGGCTCAGAGTGATCGGGCTACCGCCGTCCGCGGGTATGAACGTGTTCCGGCCCTCGTAGCGATGCGTGACGTCGATGATGGGATGCCCGTTCGGTCCGCGGGACAGGTGAAACTCGAGCGAATCGCCGCCGCCGCCGAAGGGGTTGTTGGCGATGGTGCCGACCCGGCCATCGTCGAGATGCAGCGGACTGTCCATGTTGAAGGCCACTTGCGAACCGCCATTCAGCCCCTGGTGAAGGTAGGTGCTTAGAACGCGTGCCTCGTCCACATTGCCGTTACAGAAATCGATCAGGCGTTCATACCCTTCGAGCACCCGGGCCTCGCGCGCGTCATTGACGCGTTGCTCGACGCGCTGGGTCCGGTCGTCCTTGTAGCTCGCCGAGGTGGGCCAGTTCTCGCGATTGATCAGAGGTCGCGTGCCGGTGGACGTCTCGAGGGCGATCGTCGGCTTGCCCCCGGCGCGCTGGTCGCGGAGAAACTGCCAGCTCACATCATGGCCGCCCAGCTTCTCCGTCTTCATCTCACCCTCGTCCGCGGGGCGTTCGATGAATTCCGCGGCCATCTGCGTCTGCTGAGCGTTGAAGTGGCCGGTGTTCAGCTTCAGGGCCTGGCCGTTGACGTTGATGCCATACAACTTGCCGAGCGCCGTCTTCATCGGTTCCGACAGCGGTACGTTTTTTGGCGGGACGCTGCCCAGCTTCGCCCTAATGGTTGCTGTCAGGGGCAGCAGCATCTCGTGCATCGACTGCAGCTGGTTGGCGAGCTTCGGATCGTGAGCGGCGCGTGCGATCCGTTCTGCATCGAGCAGCGTCAGACCGAGCGCGCCCATGTTCGCGTCGGCAACCCCGGATTTGAGTTGCTCCTGCTCGGCGGGGGACAACCTGGCGAGCCATTCGTTGGCGGCCTTCTCCATCACTGCGGAATGGTCGATCTGACGAGAATTCGACGAGAACGCCGCCGCCGTGTCGAAGACGTTCTTCCTGCACTCCGCGAGCTGGCTGAGCTCTTTCAGGAACGCTTCGGGCTGCCCCGCGGACAGGGCAGTGCAGGCTCGACCGAACGATTCCTGGTACGCCTGCGTGCACTTGCCCATCGCCTTGTCTCGAGCCTGATCCAGCAGTTTCTCGCCGGCTTTGCGGGCACCGAGCCCGTTGAATGTGGTCGCGATGTTCGTCACCTGCGCCGCCGTCAAGCTGGAGAGATCGAGCTTGCCCGAGGTGATGGTGTCCTCGAGCGCGGCGGCGACTGTTGTCTTGAGAGCCACGAGCTCCGCGGGCAGGTGGGTGCCGAACGTCTTGCTGTGCTTGTCCATGGCGCGCAGGGCGTTCGTGATGCCGGAGAGATCGGAGAGCAACACACGCGGATCCAGCGGACGATCGGACTGGCATTTGTGCAGGAATTCATCCGTGTGTCGCTGCAGGTTCGCGAACATCCGAATCGGGCGCTGCTGGATCTCGTTCTGCAGGCCGCGCTCGATCACTCTTCCCGTGTCCTTGACGTCCGCGTGCAGGAGCGCGAGCTGTTCATGGCTCAGGTGTGCGAGCAACTTGCCGAACGTCTCCGGAGGCTGGTTCTCCAGATGCTGCAAGATCAGTTTCCTCACCGACTGGTCCGTCGGCGGCATCGGCAGCACCACGCCGTGCTTGACGAGCGGCGCTGCCGACCCGAATGCCAGACGCAGGTGTTCCGCCACTCGCTCTGGCGGCCCACCGGACTGCATCACGCTCACCGCGGTGGCGATCTCATCGGCGATGTTCTTTTCCGCGCGCCGCCCCAGCTCGGCGTTCAGCGATCGCTGGAGCGCGACGAGCATCTGCGTCGCCCCCGGATGCTCGATGAGCTGATTCGGAACGTCGGCCACCGCCTCGCCGGCGAATGCGAGCACGAGCCGATTGAGCTGCGTCGTACTGGCGTCCTCGCAGAATTTCTGGAACGTCTCCGGAATCATCCGGTCGGGCGAGCCCTGCGCCGTCGTCAGCTTCGCGCCCGCTGTTTCGGCCTCGAGCAGCGCCTGCTTGACGGTTTCAGTCGTTGCGTTGTCGGCTAGCACGGCGTCGCCGATGTTGCGGAGCTTGTCGGTAAAGATCATCTCTCGCTGCTGGATGTTCTCGACACGCGGGGCGCTCGCCTGCCGAGCCGGAAATATCCGATTCAGCATCTTTTTCGCGAAGCTGATGATCTTGCCGATAACCCCGCCGCGCGGGCCCGGATTCGTGCCGATCTCCACGTGCCCGGCGAGCTTGCTCGGGGGTGGGCCGGCGACCGGCTGCTGCTCGATGATGTCCGGCGCGATCGCCGGCGTGTGAGGCGCGGCGACGTCAATGTTCGTTCCAGGCATGTCTGCGATTCCTGTGATCTTGTGTCCAATCGGTTGCGTTAGGGCCTGCGAGCGAGCAGCGCAAACAGCGCGTCAGAACGCGAAGACGACATTCGAATCGGTGAGCTCGATTCGCGCGTCGCCGCCGTCCTGAGGTGGCGTGATTCGATGGGTCAACGTGTAGAGGACCACGCCATCGGTGTGGATGGGCTTGCCGGCCTGGGCAATGGGCGAGCCGACGTGCGTGGAGCGTACGAGCCAACTGCCGTCCTCGTCCTGCCAGACCTCGTGCGAGCCGCGCGGGTTGGTCATCGCTACGGGCGGGTTGAACGCGGCGCCGTTGGCATCTCCGACGAAGTCACGCAGCGCATGCGAGGAGATGCACGTGTTGATTGCGGCAGCGACCTCGGGCGAAACGGTGCCGAGGAATCTGTTGAACTGCGCGATCGCCGGCTCGTTGCCCTGGGCCGGATCGCGTGCCAAGCGCTGGCCCTGCACGATGACATCGGCGCTTGCCAGCGCGCGATTCAACGCGGCTGGCATGCCATCGCCGCCATCGGCGCGTGCCCGCTCGAGCTTCGCTTCATGGCGCTCGGGGTTGGTGACCGCCGCGAGATTGAAATCCCGGGCCACTCTCGACTCGTTCGGCGAGTCGGCCAACACGCCGCGATGATCGAGCGAGCCTCCCTCATCCGCGCGGCCCGATGGATGTGCCAGCGTTCGAACCAGCAGCTCGGGCGGTATCTGATTGAATGTCGGAGGCGGGCCGGTGATGCTGCCGTCTGGCTGGAGCACCGGTGAGTTGAAGACCCGCAGCATGTCGCCGAGCAGCATGGCCAGCTTCGCGACCTGCATGGACGGAGACTGGTTGCAAGCCAGCATGAACTGCTGGATCGACATTTCTACTTTCCTGCGTTGTTCCTCCGCGTCCGCGTCGGGCCGGTTCTCGCTCGGACCGCTTGCTTCCTCGGCACTGTCTTTCAATCTGGCGACCACCAGGCGCACGGCAAGCTCGACCAGCCGCGCCTCGGAGTCCGTGCCGTCCAGGCTGCGCGAGATCCACATCGTTTCGGCGTGCCGGAGGATCTGGCCGAGGCCGTGTTGAAATGCTTCCTGGCTCTTGACCATGTTGTCGAACAGCGTCGCGGGATCGCGCTCGCCGCCGGCACGCTGTGCCATGGGCTCTGCGATCGCGATCATCTGCTCGACCATCACCCGATCGAGGCGCCTCGGCGGCTGACCTTCGCCACCTTCGGCATACTTGCGAAACACTTCCTTCTGCGACGGGCTGAGCGTCGTGGACTCTTCGATCAGTTGCAGGGCTTCCAGATGTCCGACCGCGGCAGCGACAGTGTTCTCGATCAGCTTCTCCCGTGTCTTGGCGATGACCGTCGGCAGATGATCCTCGCAGCCGAAGTGTGTATGCAGCGAGCCGACACGGAAATCGATATCCAGAAGCATCTCCTTCGCGAGCGTCTCCATGACTGCCGTCATCGGCGCGTTCAGCGAAGCGGGGTGATCCTTGGTAGCGAATATCACCGCATTCCAGAGTATCGATTCCTCATCGTGCGGATCGAACAGACGCTTCATTTCGTTGACCAGCAGCCGGTTGCGCGCCATCTGATGCAATTCCCGGGGCGAGACGGATGTCATGCCCGCCGTCACGTCGCGAAGCGCGGTCATTACCGCCTGCGGCGGCATGTCCGGCACCTCGTGACGCAATTTTTCGTATGTGTCGCGCAGATCCGTCCACGCCTGTTGCGCGAGCTCTGGTGAGTAGCGTTGCGGTTGCGGCCCGGCGGCACGGGCGCAGAGCTGAGACACGATCGATGCGGTCGTATCGTTGAGAGGCACCGCCAGATGGTCCGCATGCGCGGCGGCAATAGTGGCCAGGTTGTCGAGCGCTTCCAGTGCTTGGGCGGCAATGGCCGGTCGCGCCTCGATGGCGGCGTGCTCGAGCCGGCTTTCGTAGGACGTGAGCACCTTCCGGAACAGCGGTGGCAGGGCGTCGAAGTCCAGCGCGCCCGACGATGAACTCGCCGCGCCGGACATCGCCTGTAGCGATGTCCTGGCCGACGCTCGAATCTCGTTGCACTCCTCGGCGCCCAGAGGCCTGCGGAAGTAATCGGGTTGCTGCGCGATGGCCGTCATGCGGGCGTAGCGGCCCAACGCGTTGCCGGTAAGGGGCGCCGGATCGTTCTTGTTTCCTCCCAGGAGTGCCTCGCCGTTTGCCTCGCCAGTCGCCGCCGAGGCCTTTCTCGCGGTGTCCAGCGTTCTGATGATTCTCTTCGGACTCACCGTGGCTTTCTCGCCTGCGTGCACCCTGGGAGGCAGGTCCGCCACCGCCAGTTCGCCGAAGTGTTGCGCGACCGCGGCTCGAAAACTGTTGCGAAAGTTGCTGGCCTCGATGAGTCGCGCGGCATCCTGGACAGAGCTGAGCCGGCCGAGGAGCGGGACGCGCACGAAGGCGGCCTTGAAGTGAGTCCAGCGGCCCGGCAGCTGGCGCGTCGGCAGGCTGTGAACCTCCATCTTGCCGTCCGCGCCGAGCAGCACGACCTGGTTCTTTTCAGGATTGCCGGCGACCTGGCGGGCTTGCGCCAAAGTCGTGTTCAAATCCACTGGGGTGGAGGCGGGCGCTCTATTGTCGACTGGCATGTGCGCTTCCTGATCAGGCCTGGAACACGGCAATCAGAACGCGAAGACGACGTCGGAATCGCTGAGCTCGATTCGTGCGTCGCCACCGTCCTGCGCGGGGGTGATCCGGTGGGTCAACGTGTAAAGGACCACGCCGTCGGTATGGATAGGCTTGCCGCCCTGAGCGATCGGCGAGCTCACGTGCGTCGAACGCACGAGCCAGCTGCCGTCTTTGTCCTGCCAGATTTCGTGCGAGCCGCGCGGGTTGGTCATTGCGACGGGCGGGTTGAACGCCGCGGCATTGACGTCTCCAACGAAGTCACGCATGGCATTCGAGGAAATACACGTGTTGATGGCGGCGCCCACTTCGGGCGGCACAGTGCCCAGGAACCGCTCGTAGGCGGCGATGGATGGCTCATTGCCCAGGCCGTCCACGCTGCTCGCCGGAAAGGGCGTCAGGCGGTGCCCCTGTACGATGACATCGGCCCCCACGAGCGCGCGATTCAGTGCAGCGGGCATGCGGTCGCCGCCGTCGGCTCGTGCCTGCTCGAGTTTTGCCGCGTGGCGCTCGGGATTCAGGACCCCGTGCGGAGTGAAGTCGCGCGCGACCAGCGCTGCATGCGGCGAGCCAACCAGAACGCCACGCTCATCGAGCTGTCCTTCTTCATCCGGTTTGCCGGACGGATGCGCGAACGTGCGCACCAGCAGATCCGGCGGCGCGCGGTTGAGTGTTGGCTGCGGAGTACCGGGGGCCTCGTCTTCGATGGGTAGGCCGGACATGCGTAGGATGTCGCTGAGCATCATCGCGAGCTTCGCGACACTCATCCATGGCGACTGATTGCAGGCATGCATGAACTGCCGCATCGCTGTCTTGGATTCCTGCTGTCCCCGCGCGGTCAGGAGCTGCGCGCCGCCGATCTCGCCGAGCGCCTTCAGGGTTTCGAGGGATGCACCGTCGGTGAAGAATTTCCTGGAGTTTGCGCGGGTGGGGCTGGAGCTGGAGGGCCGGGGCTCGCCAGCCTCCGGCTGCTTGCCGGGCACCGGCGGCAGCGCGAGCTTCGCCCGTCCGAGATGCGTGCAGATTTCGGTCAGTTGCTCCTCCGAGTCGACGCCGTCCAGGCTGCGCGAGATCCACATCGTTTCGGCATGTCGCAGGATCTCGCCGACGCCGTTGTCGAACACGGCACGGTTCTCGACCATCGCATCGAAAAGTGCCGCAGGGTCTCGCAGGCTGGTGACGTTCCTGGCCAGTGTGTTGCCAATGGCCGTGAATTGTCGAACCTGCACCGGATCCAGCCGGCGCGGCCGCCGGGTTTCGGTGCCCTGCGCATAGCGGCGGAACACTTCCTTCTGGGCGGGCGTCAGCTCCGTGGATGTCTCGATCTCGTGGAGCGCGTCGAGATGGCCGACCACCGCGGCGGTGGTGTTCTCGATAAACTTTTCGCGTGCCTTGGCAATGATGGTCGGCAGATGGTCCTCGCAGCCGAGGTGTTCGTGCAGAGAAGGCGCGCGAAACTCGAGATCCAGGATCATTTCCTTGGCGATAGTCGGTATGAGCGCGGTCGGCGGCGCGCCGTTCGCTGCGGGGTGGTCCTGTGCGGCGAGCATGACTGCATTCCATAAGGTCGATTCGGCGTCCTGCGGATCGAACATGCGCTTCACTTCATTGACGATGATTCGCTCGCGCGCCATCTGATGGAGGGCTTGCGGCGAGATGGACGTGTTACCCGAGGTGACTTCGTGCAAAACGCTGGTCAGCGCTTCCTCCGACAGGTCGGGCATCTCGGCGTGCAGTTTCTGCCGCGTCTCGTTCAGGTCGTGCCACGCCTGTTTCACCGTCTGCTCCGGCAAGCGCGTGGTGTCGGGGCCGGTGGCGTGGACACACAGCTGTGACACGATCGACATGTCGCGGGGGTCGAGCGGCGCAGCGCCATGCGACGATCCGCTGGCCTGTTCGTCATGCACGGCTGCGATCGTGGCGAGATTCTCGAGCGCATCGAGGCAACGCGCGGCGATTTGCTGCCGCTGTCCGGCGGGGGCGTACTCGATCTGCTTTTCGTAGGAGGCCAGCACCTTTTCGAACGTGGGCGGCAGTGCTGCGAAGCCCGGGGCGCCGCTCGCGGAGCCGGGCTGCCGGGACATGCGCCGCAGCGTCGTTTCGGCCGAGTCGAGCAGTTTGCGCGGCTCCGAGAAAGCCAGGTGCTTCTGGAAGAAATCGGCGTGCCTGGCCATGCCCAGCATGCAGGCGTAGCGGCCCGCGGCATCCTGATCAAGGGGCGGCGGCGAGTCCGCATCGCCGGTGCGGATCGCCGTGATGTTCTGCCGCTTGATCGCATCGAGCGCCAGCTTGGCGGAGTTCACCACCTTGATGATCTTGCGTGGGCTGAGCGTGACCTTCTGCTCACCGTCGGCCCGTGGAACGAAGGTATCGGCAAGCTCCGAACCGAAGCGCTGTGCGAGCGCGCAGCGAAAGCTGTTGCGGAAATTCACGGCATCGACCAGGTGCGCGGCCTGTTGGACGGAGCTGAGCCGGCCAATCAGAGGCACGCGCACGAAGGCCGCCTTGAAGTGAGTCCAGCGGTCCGGCAGCTGCCGGTTCGGCAGGCTGTGGACCTGCATGGTGCCGTCCGCGCCCAGCACGATGGCCTGGTTCTTCTGGTCGCTGCCAGCAACCCGCATGGCCTGCATGAGCGTGGCGTCGAGATCGAGCGGCGCGGACCCGGTAGCGGAGGCTCGGTTGTCGATCTGTGGCATGCGTGCTCCGGATCAGACCCCGAATACCGGCGTGCCATTGGCGGTCCAGCGAATGCCCAGCACGTTGCTGAACGCTTCGCGCGCCGCCGGCGAAAGCTCCGCGGGAGTGCCGCTGGTCGCTGCGGGTTTCACGCCCGCGGCTTCATCCGCGACCGACGTACATTCTTCGAGATAAGCGCCCAGGGTGTTGAATGAGTCGCTCAACTCGTCGAGTCCAGAGGTCGAGGCCGCGTCGCTGGCGGTGTAGATCCCTTCGCGAAGGGCTTCCGTATCCGCTGCGTGCAGTTTCTTCGAGAGCTCGCTTTTCTCGGCGGGACTGAGTTGGTCCAGCGCGCTCGACAGGATCTTCTGACGCAGCTTGAAGCCGTCCTGCACGCCGCTCGTCGGATCGCCGAGAGCGCTTTGGGTCTCACGCAGCATCTCAAAGCCGTCTTCGAGATCCTTCAGGCCGCGTAACACTCTTTCCGGCGAGCCGTTGAGCACTCCACGGAAAACTGCGGCGGCGGATTGCTTGCACGCCGCTTCGAGCGGCGCGAGGCGCTTCGCTGCCGTCTTCTGCAGCACCGCCGGGTCGAGCTCGACACCGAACTGCGCGAGCGCGGCCCGGAACTTGACGACCTCGGCGTTGCTGAGAGCAGCGAGATTCGGCTCGCTGCTCTCGAGCATCTTGTGGAAGTGGTCGGCAACCTGATCGCGAAGCTTCAAGGCTTCAGGCGGAAGCTTCTGACCGCACGCTTCACACAGCGTCTGCAGCTTGTGCAGCGACTGGCCTGCGCTGTCGAGCTCGCTCAATACGCTGCCCAGCTGCGTGGGCGAGCTGAGATCGGACGTGGCCGGCAGTTTGAGCAGTGCCTGGCTGCTCTTATCGAAGTCCGTGAGCAGGCGCGTATGACGAAGGGCCATCTCCGAGCGGGCGGCTGTGATGGCTGCCGTGATGCGGGGGGCGCTGCTGGCAGTCGCAGCTCGCAGCGTGCAGATTTTGTGGAGATCCTCCGCGGACATGGCACGAAGCACGTTCTCGAGCTCACGCGGTTCGAGGCGATTGAGACCCGCAGCGACGAAGAGTGCCGCGGCCTTTTCGGTTTTCGCACCCCCTGTCTCGTCGGGGCCACTCACTTCGGTCAGGATCGACTCGGCCTTGCTGAAAGCGCCATGGATGTCATTCGCGAGCTCGTCGGGTGAGCGACTGCCCGCAGATTTCGCAGCATTCGCCAGCACCTTCTCGACTTCGGATTCGATCCGCGCACCGGTGCGTGAGATGAGATCGGCGCGTGCTCGTTCCTCGGACTGCGCTGCCTCGGACTGCGTCGGGCCGTCGATTTCATCGTCCGTCGAATCTTCGGCGAGAGTCTCTCCACTCAGTTCCGGGTTCACATGTTGTGGGTACTCCGGCAGCTGCGGTGTCAGCACGAATGGCGATTGCGCGCGCGGCGCACCGGGAAGCACGGACGTGATCTTCTGAAAGAGGTTGCGCACCCAAGCAGTGAAGCCTTGCGCGGGAGGCGCACGATAGACCGGCGCGGGAGGGCCGACGGTTATGCGGTCGGCGAGCGTGCTCAACGGCGCGGCAGGCTCATCGGAGATGCGGACGCCCGGCGAGCTGACAGAGGGTCCGGACGTTGCGTTGATAGGCATGGGCGCTGATTTCCAACGGATGAGAGCATCCGCGGCAGTTGTAACAACAGACCCACTGGAGGTTCCGCCCTGGGCGAGGGCGCATCCGCAATGAACTCAGCAGCGGCCAGCGTTACAGAGTCGGGGCAAGCGTTCGCGGCTCGCCCGGACGCCTCGAGGAGCCTTTGCCGATGCCATTCAGCGTTCAAAACGATCACAGCCAATTGCCGGTCACCCCGACCGAATGGCGAGTCGCGGGAAGAAAAGCGCCTGCGACGGCGCAGCGCTCGGGGGCCGCTGCAACAGCGGCAAGTGTGCCGGGACAGGTGGGCGGCACGGCTGCGCATGGCGCTCCCTCGCTTCGCGGACGCGCAGCGCCGACGACGCCGGCACGACCGCGCGATCCAGTTGGCAACGCCGTGTTCCAGAATACTCATGAGCTCAATTCGGTGCTGGCCGCGATCGGGAAACTGCCCCAAGGCCCGAATGGCGAGCTGCATCCGCTCGCGCGAGCGATGCTCAAGCAGCTCGATCGCATCGGAGAAGCCTGCGACCTGATCACCGGCGGTCCGGCGGTGGGCGAGTCGCTGGTCGATCAGTGGCATGCGCTGGCCGATCTCGCCGGGCGAGATACCGACGCACAGGGAAGCCTCGAGCTGGGGATGGAGGCGATCCGTGACCAGGGCACATCGAGCACGGCGAACCTCGGCAAAGCGCTCGGGCGGATCGAGGCCTGGACCGAGCAGGTCAAGGCGCTCGCCGGGGATCGCCTCAAGTATCTGTCGCAGTCGTTGAGCTCTTCGGCGCTCAATGTTTCCAAGAACTACGAAACGAAGGCGAACATCAATGGCGCCGCGATCGCGGTGCTGGATGAAGTCATCGCGGCCGAACAGGCCAAGGGCAATCGCGCTGCCGTTACCGTGCTCCAGAAAGGCCGGGACAGTTTCGAGGCACGCCAGGCTCGCATGAAAGAAGTGGCGGATGAACGGCGCGGCGAGATCGGCCGCCCGCAGGATTTTGGCGGCACGAAGAAATTCGGCGCGCTCGGCAAGATACTGCATCCGTTCAAGGCGTCGGCCGAGCGCAGCGCGCGAGAGAAGTGCGTCTCGCAAATCGTGTCGGGCAAGGGCGGTGCGGACGTCGAAGCGCGCGGCACGAACGAAATGAGCGTGGTCGAGGATGCGCTCGCGCAGATTCTCAAGGATGCGAAGGTCAGCGGTCACAATGCCAAGCGCGAGGTGCAGGAGGCGTTTCTCGAGGTTCTGGACGCCAACCCGGCCTGGCAGGAGCCGATCAAGACCGAGATCCATCTGCCGGTGGTGGTCCCCAAACCCGACACGGACAGCGAGCGGACCGGTGCGCTTGCCGTCGAGACACGGATTGCCCAAAGCGAAATCAAACCCGCGCCGGCGGCGCGGCTGCCTGGCTACAAAGGCAAGGGCGTCAACTCACATCGCTCCGCGGAGCATTTGCACTCGACGAACCTGGCGCAGACGACGCTGCGGGATTCAGCAGGCCACACCCTGTTCAGCGGTGTGCGGCATGGCGTGCTGTCTGCGTACAGCATCACCAAAGACGGGCTGAAGAGCGTGCCGGACCACGAGCTCGAACGCTTGATGACCGACCTGTTGCCCGAAGACCAGTGGACGCATGACAGCAACGGCCAGCGGGACGTCGCGGCGACGCTGAAGAAGGTGCGTTCGGAGCCCGCGCTTGCCGACGCCATGCGCGCGCGGGCGAACGAAACTCGTGCGAAGGAGGTTGTCGCCATGACGGTGGCTGGCGATCCGGAGCTGCGCGCGGCCGCGATGAAGGCGGTGACCGACGGTTCGGAGCCGCCGACCGTCAACGTGCTGTCGTTGTCGCTGCTCACGCCGGATAGTTTTCGCAAGGGCGTGAGCAGCAACGAGAGCCTCATGGTCACCGACCAAGTGAACGCGTGGGGTGCCGTCAGCGGCCTGCAGACGATTCAGATTCCCGATGACCAAGGCAATCCGGTGTACGTGCGTGTGAACGTCCAGCCCGTGCCGATGAACTATGGCGTCAACCAGGGCGCGGTGAAAGGCGTGGCGGGTGTTCACACCGATGAGGTTGCTGGCTGGCATGTCTCGGACACGCTCAACGACGAAGCCTTGCATACCTTGTTCGGCGCCGATCTGTCGAACATCGCCAATTCCCGCTCGGGCGTGCTGGGCGAGCGCATTGGCCATCTCGAAGAGCGTCACCAGCGCGATCTCGACAAAGCGCGGATGGCACTCCAGCGGCACAACGCCGCGACTCTTCGCAGTAGCGGCGCCAACCCGGAGGAGGCGAACGAAAAAAGACTGGCGCTGGAAGCGGAACTGAAGCGGATCGAGAATGCTCCGAACGACCCGGGCACGCCGCTTGGCGCTGTCCGCGAGCTGGCGCGCCAGATCGGCGAGATCCATCGCGAAGGCGCGCATCGGCAGAGTGACGGCGAAGCCTACAAGATGCCTACGCGCCTCGCGGTGCTCGCCGATCTGCTGGGCGTGAAAGTGGCATTCAATTGCAAAAGCGGCAAGGACCGCACCGGCGAGCTCGACGCCGAGATCAAACATTTCAAGCTGCAGATGGCGGCCACCGGCACGGTGCCGGACTACCGGCGGGAGCGCTCGCCGGAGGAGATTCGCCATTTTCACGAGGTGGTCACCAACAGCGGCAACTTCGAGATGCAGCAGCTCAACACGGGTTTCACGGGCTACAAGCTCAAGGGCGTGGATGCGCTCTACCGGCAGTTCGGCGGCGACGGTCACGACGAGCTCACCGCCAGCTTCCATGGCCTGTCCGAGATGACCGCGAGCTGAAGTGCAGCTCGCTTCAGGAGTATTCGCATGATCGATCTGTCCGAGCAGGCGTTTGCGCTGATGAAGGCGCTGGGAGACAACTTTGGCCTGGAGCTGCACCCGGATGAAACCGGTGCGTGCGCCATCCGCATCGACGACCGCGTCGATGTGACGCTGCGTTATGAGCCGAGCCCTCCCGCGTTGCTCGCGTATGCGCCAGTCGGCGAGTTGCCGTCCGGCGGCGTGGAGGCGGTGCTGCGCGGCCTGCTGGCGGCCAATCACATCTGGGATGGCAGCCGGGGCGCGACCTGGTCGCTGTCCGGCAATGAAGTGATCTTGAGCCGGTTGTTTGTGCTGGAAGGGTTGGAGGTCGAGCCGCTGGCCGCCGAGCTGGCGGTGTTCGTCGAGGTGGCCTTGGCGGAGCAGCAGGCGTTGCAATCCACGGCACCGGCGTCACCCGCGGCGTTCGAGGTGCCGCTGGCGATGGGCGCAATGCTGCCGCGAGGAGCGATCGCGCCATGATCGCGCCGACGCTCGTCTCGCACTCATCGAGCGTCGCTCTGGAACCCGAGGAAGTCCGCCGGCTCGTGTCGATCGGATTTCATGGCGTGCTCAACGGCAAGCCGGAGGCGGCGCTGCGGCTGTTCGAGAGCCTGTGCACAGTGCGCCCCGATGCAGGCTTTCCCCGAATCGGTTGCGCGCTCGCCCTGATTGCCATGGGACGGGCCGAGGAGGCCGTGCGTGTGCTCGAAGAAACATTGCGCCGCCGTCCGGATGACGACGACGTACGAGTCTATCTGGGCATGACGCTGCGCATGGCCAATCGCGGCCAGCAGGCCGGCGCGGTGCTCACGACGCTGGCCGAGCGCAATGACGATTCCGCGCGAACTCGTTTGGCCCGGCAGTTACTCAAGCTGTCGTTGTAACGAAAGTTATGAAGCGCTGGGAGAAGTTTCGTGGCCATAGAGTTTCCCGCCGCCCTGGCGGCGCAGGCGATCAACACGACGGTGCCCGGCGGCCCGCCGCCCGCGGTGGACGCGGCGCGAGCAGCTGAATTTCGCGCGGCCTTGGACTCCCCGATGCCTGCCGGTGGCGTTGCGCCGCTCGACGCAATCGGGCCGCAGGAGGCAGCGACCGCCCCTAATGCGAAACAGGCGGTCGCGCCGGTGAGCATCGGCGACGCCATCCTGCAGGGACTGGATCACTTGCGACATCGCATGAAGGACGGTTGGTCCTCGGCCGTCGCTCACCTCGATCCGCAGCAGGGGCCGGTCTCGGCGACCGGGCTGCTGCAGTTCCAGACCGGCGTGTTGCAGATGAGTTTCGAAAGCCAGCTGGTCGGCACGATTGCGGGCAAGACCTCGCAAAGTATCGATCAACTCGTGAAGATGCAGTGAGCGAGCGCGCCGCCGTGCAACTGACAGCCAGCTTTGCGATCCGTACGCGGCGATGGCGCAGCCTGTTCGGCTGCTGCCTCGCCCTGCTGCTCGCCGCTTGCTCCTCGAAGGTCGAGCTGATTTCGCAAGTGACCGAGATGCAGGCCAACGACGTGATCGCGGCGTTGAGCGATCAGGGCATCGAGGCGGTGAAGGTTCCGGGCAAGGACGGCGTCGTGTCGGTGCAAGTGGCGGACGACAAGATCGCACGGGCAATCGAAATCATGCGTGCGGCCGGCTTGCCACGCGAGCCGTATGCCAGCCTCGGCGAAGTGTTCAAAAAGGACGGCTTGATCTCTTCGCCCACCGAGGAACACGCGCGCATGGTGTTCGCGCTGTCGCAGGAATTGTCGCGGACGATTTCGAAGATCGACGGCGTCATCTTCGCCCAGGTGCACGTGGTGCTGCCCGAACAAGCGGGCTTCGGCGAGACCTCCAGTCCTTCCTCGGCCGCGGTGTTCATCAAGCACGAAGATACGGCGGACCTGGTTTCCGTCGTGCCGCAGATCCGGCGGCTGGTCGCCAACAGTATTCCGGGACTCAGCTATGACAAGGTGTCGGTGCAGCTGGTGCCTTCGGCGCCGCAGACCACGGCCGCCGGCTCAGATGCGCGGCTCGACTCCGTGTGGAGCATTCAGGTGGCCGCCGCTTCGGCCGGCGCATTGAGGGTGATTCTCGGCGTGTTGACTCTCGCCTTGCTTGCAGCATGCGCAGGCGTCGGAGTGCTGTTGTTCAAAGCGAAGCGCTCGGAGGTGGCCAGTGGCTGAGAGCGCAATTCGTGCCGAGAGGGCAGATCGCGCGACCAATGTGTTGCTGGCTGAGGGTACGCTCGCTCGAGCCGAGGGCAATGCCGAATGGGTGCGCAGTGAAGCTGCACTGTGGCCGTGGGTGGGCCGGTTCTTCTGGTCCCCGGCATTGGATCTGCATCCCACGCGGCGTCAATCTCTGTTGCCCGGATGGCCGGAAGATGTGTGGTCGGACGAGCGCGCGCTCGCGCATGTTTCTCGATATCTGCTGAGCGCGCACGGGTTACTCGAAAACACCGTGACCTCGGTCGGAGCCGTCGTACGCGATGGCGGCGACAGCGAGTTCATGCTGGCGTTACTTCCGCAATCACCGCTGGCGCGTCTCGCGCGGCGCATCGGACTGGTATTGCACGGCGCTGCCGCGTGCGAATCACTGACCGCTCTCGATGAGGACGAACGTTTGTTTCTAACGCAGCGTGTGCCGTTGTACTGGCACGTTCGCGTCGTTGCAGGCGATGACCCCGATGCCACCGGTTGGCACGTCCTGCGCCTGCTTCTCAAAGGCCAGCCGGGCGATGTGCGCCGCCGGTTCCTGTGGAAGACCCCGCTGGAGCCAGGCCAGCCTGCGAAGTCGTTGCCGGGTGCCGCGCTGCTGCACGGGCTGGTCCGAAAGATCCTGAAGGAATTCGAGTCACCATGGTCCTCTTTGTTCGCCACGCTGCGCCGTCCCGCCAGCCAGATCCATCTGCGCGGGTAATCCCCGCGGCGGATTACGCGGTCTGGCAAGAAGCGACCGCGGTGATCGAGGCTGCCGAAACCGAGGCAGCAGCGATCCGCACCGCTGCGCGCGATGCGCATGAGCAGGAGCGCCAGCGGGGTTATGCGGAAGGCTTGGAAGCCGCGCGGCTGGAAGCGGCTGAGCAGATGATTGCGAACGTCGGCAGCACCATCGATTACTACGAAAAGGTCGAAGGCCGCATGGTCGACCTGGTATTGCAAGCCATGCGCCGGATCGTCGCCGACTATGACGACCGGCAACGCGTGACCACCGTGGTTCGCAATGCCTTGGCAGCGGTTCGCAATCAGAAACAAGTCACTCTGCGCATCGCCCCGGACAAGGTCGACCTGTTGAAACAATCCACCGACGAGTTGCTCGCGAGCTTCCCCGGCATCGGCTACGTGGACATCGTGGCCGACGGCCGGCTGAACGGCGATGCCTGCATCGTCGAGACCGAAATCGGCATCGTCGAGGCGTCGATGGAAGGGCAGGTCGCCGCACTTGGCCGCGCCTTTACCAAGATCCTCGGCAGTCGCAGGTAATGGCCATGCGTCAGTTCGATTACATCACCGAGCTCATGGAGCTGGCGTTGCAGGAGGCGCCGCCGCTCGCCATTCGAGGTCGCGTGACCCAGGTGGTCGGCACGATCATCAAGGCCGTCGTGCCTTCGGTGACCATCGGCGAAGTCTGTATGCTCAAGAATCCGGGCCAGAGCCTGGGAATGCAGGCTGAAGTGGTTGGCTTCTCGCGCGATGCCGCGCTGCTGACGCCGATCGGCGATATGTATGGCATCTCGAATGCAACCGAAGTCATTCCGACGGGCCGTGCGCACGTGGTGCCGGTCGGCTACGGACTGCTTGGCCGGGTGATCGACGGCCTGGGCCGGCCACTGGATCGTGAAACGCATGGACCGCTGGTCACCGATCAGTTCTACCCGGTGTTCGCCGAGGCGCCGGACCCCTTGAAGCGCCGTCTGATTCACAAACCGCTGTCGTTGGGCGTGCGTGTTCTGGACGGCTTGCTGACCTGCGGCGAAGGCCAGCGCATGGGCATCTTCGCGGCGGCCGGCGGTGGCAAGTCGACGTTGATGGGCATGCTCGTGAAGGGCGCGGACGTCGATGTGACTGTCGTTGCGCTCATCGGCGAGCGTGGACGCGAAGTGCGTGAGTTCCTGGAGCACGAGCTCGGCGCGGAAGGACGGCGCAAGTCGATCATCGTGTGCGCGACCTCGGACAAGTCATCGATGGAGCGGGCCAAAGCTGCCTATGTGGCGACGGCTATTGCCGAATATTTTCGCGACCAGGGCAAGCGCGTGTTGTTTCTAATGGATTCCGTCACGCGCTTTGCCCGAGCACAGCGCGAGATCGGACTCGCTGCCGGCGAGCCGCCGACTCGTCGCGGCTATCCGCCCAGTGTATTTGCGACGTTGCCAAAATTGATGGAGCGCGTCGGCATGAACGACAAGGGCTCGATCACCGCGTTGTACACCGTGCTGGTCGAAGGCGACGACATGACCGAGCCGGTTGCCGATGAGACCCGCTCCATCCTGGACGGTCACATCGTGCTCTCGCGCAAGCTCGGCGCCGCGAATCACTATCCCGCAGTCGACGTGCTTGCGTCGGCGAGCCGCGTGATGAACGCAGTCGTCACGCCCGAGCACAAGGCTGCGGCCGGCAAGGTGCGTGAGCTTCTTGCGAAGTACGCCGAGGTCGAGTTGCTCGTGAAGATCGGCGAATACAAGCGCGGCGGCGATGCGCTGACGGACACGGCCATCGACAAGAACGAGACGATCCGCAAGTTCCTCCGGCAGAGAACGGACGAGCGCAGCAGCCTTGCCGATGCCGTGAAAGCGCTCACGGCGCTGATACGTTGAGGCGCTACCCGTGACCGTACTCAACGAACTGCTGGGCTTGAAACGATATCGCGAGGATAAGGCGGAGATGGCTCTTGCTAGGAGCCGCCTGGCGCTCTCGGAAGTGACCAAACGCAAGGAGGAGGCCCAGCGGGCTCTCGTGAGTTATCAGCAGTGGAGCGAGACGCACGAACGAGAGATTTACGGAGCCGTCTATGGTCGCATCGTTCGCCCGCGCGATCTCGAACATCTGCGCGAGGACGTCGTGATGCTTCGCGTGAAGGAGCGCGCGTTGAATGAAACGTTGACGAATGTCGAGGCAGAGCGCACGCAGGCCGATACGGCGGTACGCGACTCCCGTACAGCCCACGAACGCGCGACTCGCACTCGTGAGAAGTTCGTGCAACTGGTCGAGGCTCAGTCGGAAGAGATCCGCGTGGAGGCCGAACGCAAGGAGGATGTCGAGCTCGAAGATCTGTATTCAGTGACGCGCGATCGCGAAGACTGGGAGGAGCGCGACGATGAGTGAGCGAACCGTAAGACTCGATATCGGTGCACAAGCCAATACGCGTGCAGACAGCTCCGGCGCACACGCCGGCAGTGGAGGGCTGGGCGAGCAGGCTGCGGAGGAACACGTCGATCGCTTTCGTCGTGCACTTGCCGGTGCAGACGAGGTCAGTGCCTCGTCAACGACCGCACGGTCATCTGATGCGCAGACGCCGAATGCTCTCGGTGCATTCGGTTTGTTCGGTGGGATGAGCCGCGCTCCGCAGTTTGAGAGTGAGACATCCACGTCGCTTGCCCCCGGGCGTCAACCCGTCACGTCGCGCCTGGCGAGCGAAGTTGCCGATCGAATTCTGGTTTCGGCTGACGCCGATCGCGAGGCTCGGATCTTCATTCGCGAGGACGTGCTGCCCGGCGTGGAGGTGCGTATCACCCAGGAGCACGGACGCTGGCTCGTGGAATTCGCCATCAGCGACGCCCGCAGCTTCGAGATCCTCGATCATGCCGGCGAGCAGCTCGCAGGCGAGCTTGCCGAAAGGCTGCGTAGCGACGTTGAAGTGCGTCTGGTCTTCTCAGCGCTTCCAGGCGATGCCGTGGAGAGCACCTATTTCGCAGCTGCCTCGGGTTGCAAGGGAGATACGGCATGAGCGTCGAGCCGTATGTGCTGCCTGCGATCGATTCGCAGACCGCGGAGCACCTGGATCTCATCGCGACGCGTCTCGCAGCGGGCGAATTCGCGCTCGGCAGTAGCGCGCTGCGTTTCAAGCTCGCGCCGGTGTCCGGGCCGACTCGAAAACTGAGCGATCCTTTCCAGCTCACCCTGGAGTGGGGCGGTGGCCAGCTGCATCTGATCGCCGGGCGCGCGATGCTTCCACTGCTGTATGCACATCGTTTTCCACAAGCGCAGGTCGACGTGTTGCCGGAAGATCTGGCACTCGCGGCCTTGCAGCTGTCGCTTGGCGAGCTGACCGCGCAGCTCGAAGAATTGAGCGGGCGACGCGTGCGCTTCACAAGGGCGGGGGCCGCCGACGCGCGCTCGCTGCTCGCTACACCATTCCGGTTTTCGGTTTCGTTGGATAGCGAACCGGCGCGGGATGGACTCGAAGGCATCATCGCCGCCGATGCGGCAGGACTCGGCTTGCTCGCCTTGCTCGCGCGCCGCCGGCCGGCGCAGAAGCGTTCCATCGATCCTGACACGCCGATGCCGCTGCGTCTGGAAATCGGCGAGATGCGCATCGCGCTGTCGGCGTTGAAGGCGGTTGCCGTGAACGATGTGCTGATGCCCGACAGCGAGATCGACGCGGCAGCCCCCATCGTCTATCTGCGCGCCGATTCCAGATATGCCGCGCGCGCGAAGCTCGACGAGCAGTCGCTCGTCGTCGACTCTGTCTTGCAGGAGAAACATGAAGTGAAGCCTTCTTCCGAAACAACGACCGGAACTGCCCCGGCGACGCTCGACGCGCTCGAGATTCGCCTCGGTTTCGAATTGGGCGAGAAGATCCTGACGCTCGGCGAACTGGCGGCACTGCAGCCCGGCCAGGTGCTGGCTTTGGATGTGCCGCTGCCACAGCTCGTCGGCATTCGTGCCAATGGCAGTCTCATCGGCCGCGGCGAGCTCGTGAAGCTGGCCGGCCGCGTGGCTGTCCGAGTCACCGAGCTCGCTGTAAGTATCCAGGCGACAGACGGAGGAGATCGATCGTGAACATACATGTCGAAACGCAGGAAAACATCGATGTCGTTCGCCCCGCGGGCCGCATCGACAGTGCCACCGCCGGTGCTTTCGAGCGCGCGGTGGCGGAAGTCTTCGATCGCGGCAGCAGCCGCATGGTGCTCGATTTTTCGGAGATCGAATATGTGAGCAGCGCCGGTCTGCGTTCCACCTTGATCGCCGGCAAGCGCATGCGCTCGGTGCCTGGCGGCAAGCTGGTCTTGTGCTCGCTGGCACCGCATGTGCGCGAAGTGTTCGAGATCAGCGGGTTCGTGTCGATCTTCACGATCTGCCCATCGCGGGAAACGGCGCTCGCCGCGTGCAGCGCGTAGGACTTCGGGAGGAACCATTTCGGCGAGTGCGGTTACTAGTGCCACTACCTGGTGACACTTGGAGATCGACCCCATGCGACAGATTCGTCTCTTGCTCAGCTCGGCGCTAGCGTTTGCGCTGGCGATCATGGCTGGATGCGGCAGTAGTTCCTCTGCTCCTGCCTCAGGACCGGCAACCGGGGGAGGGGTCACTCAGACGTATTCTCTTGGCGGATCGGTCTCAGGCCTCGGCGGTGCCAGCGGACTGCAACTCACCGATGGCGTCGAGATCATCCAGGTTGACGCGACCGCAGCCACTTTCTCCTTCCCGACCAGGCTGCAGTCGGGCACGGAATACGCGGTGAGTGTCGCCGCTCAGCCGGTCGGCAAGACCTGTTCCGTCGCGGGCGGCACTGGCACGATCGCCGCCGCCGATACGGCGAACGTCGTCGTGACCTGCGCCGATCAGGCATTTCACATTGGCGGGCCGATTCAAGGATTGAGCGTCTCCGGTCTCGTGGTGACCAATGGCGGCGATACGTTGGCTATCGATGCCGGGGCGACGACCTTCACGATGCCCGGCGCAGTGGCGGTCGGCAGCAGCTACGCCGTCACCGTTCAGACTCAGCCGGACGGTCTTGCGTGCGTCGTGACCAATGGCTCCGGCGTCCTCTCTGCAGGCGACGTCACCGCGATTTCGATTACGTGCACCGACCGGTCGTTCGCGCTCGGCGGCACGATCACGGGGCTGGGAAACAACAGCGGTCTCGTGCTCGCCAACGGGTCCGATACGCTGAACGTCGATGCGGGCGCGAGCAGCTTCACGATGCCTGGCGCCGTGGCTTATGGCGCCGCGTACTCGGTCACGGTCCAGCAGGCGCCTGCCGGCCTCACGTGCACGATCAGCCAGGGCTCGGGTTCGATGCCCGCGAGCGACCTGACGAACGTCGTGGTTGCCTGCGCGGATCAGTCCTACGACGTCGGCGGTTCGATCCACGGATTGACCGTCTCCGGGCTCGTTCTTGCAAACGGCCCCGACACCCTGAGCATTCAGGCGAACGCATCCAGCTTTACGATGCCGACGCCGGTAGCGTTCGGCAGCAACTACGACCTGGTCGTCCAGGCACAGCCCGCGAATTTCACCTGCACGGTGAGCGATGGCAGCGGGACGATGGGCGCAGACCCCGTCACCGCTGTCTCGATCACCTGCGCGCAGACGGCCTTCACGCTGGGTGGAACGATCGACGGACTCACAACCAACGGCTTGGTCCTGTCGAACGGCAGCGAAACGCTGACTGTGTTGGCCAATGCAAGCACCTTCACGATGCCCTCGGCGGTCGCAACCGGTGCGAGCTACAACATCTCCGTGGTGAGCAGCCCGGTGACCAAAACCTGTACGGTGCTCAACGGTTCGGGAGTCATGGGTGACGGGCCGGCCATGGGCGTGAGCGTGACATGCGGACCCGGGGCGGTCTCGGAACTCGCTCTTTTCGCCGGCGCCCCGGGTCCCTCCTCGCCGAATTTCACCAGTCTCATCCAGGGCAGAGATGGCAACCTCTACGGCACGACGCCGAAAGGTGGCGCCTATGACGCCGGCGCGGTTTTCAAACTCACGCCGGCCGGCGAGTTGACGGTGCTCTGGTCCTTCGGTGCGGGCAGCGACGGTTGGTACCCGTATTCGAGTCTCATCCAGGCTCGCGACGGCAACTTCTATGGGACGACGCTCGGGGGCGGCGCCTTCTCCAACGGCACAGTATTCAAGCTGACGCCCGCCGGCGAGGAGACGGTGCTCTGGTCGTTCAGGGACGACGGACAAGGCGCGTGGCCCATCGGCGGGTTGCTCGAATCAAAGGACGGAAATTTCTACGGCGTCACGATGTTCGGGGGGACCGATGATGTCGGCACTGTCTTCCGGATCACACCGGCGGGTGAGTTGACCACTTTCACGCCGTTCTTCAGATGGAACGGCGGGCCGTACACCACGGAGTCCGGGGGGCTGGCGCAGGACGCCGCTGGCAATCTCTACGTCCTGGCTGCGATGGGTGGGGCATACGGTGGCGGAGCAGTAGTGAAGATTACGGTGGACGGTGACCAGGCAACCTCGACGTTCACGTCGTTGGGCTCCGCGAGCGCTGCCGGCGTGCTGCCCGTCGGCAACCTCATCGCCGCCAGCGACGGCAACTTCTATGGCGCTACCGCCAATGGCGGCGCCGCCAATCTGGGAACCGTCTTCAAGATGACGCCCGCCGGCGAGATCACCACGCTGTATTCCTTCCAGGGTGGACAAAACGACGGATCTCATCCGACCGGTCCTCTCATCCAGGGCAATGACGGCAATCTCTACGGCTTTACCTCGAATGGCGGCGCCGGCGACCAAGGGACGCTGTTTCAAGTGACGCTCACGGGCGAGGAAACGCTTCAGTTCTCCTTCTCGATCACACCTATCGGCGGGCTCTTGCAGGCCGCCGACGGTACCCTCTACGGCATGCTCTCGCACGGCCTGGGTTCGGTGTTACAGGTGAAGTGACGAGGTGGCCTGCTTCGTCGATCTTCCCGTACACGGCACGTTTACGCCGCAGCAGCAGCGTAAACGTGCCGGCATCTGCCGGTTCGCGCGTGCAGGTGCGAAGCGACGCCAGGAAGGCGGGCAAGCTCAGAAGTCGAGCTGAACGTTGATGCCGACATAGCGCTGCGCGTCGCGCGGGATCCAGCGGACGATTCCGCCCAGATCGCCGCCGGCGCGGTACGACGAATAGTTTTTGTCCAGGACGTTCTTGACGACGAGCCAACTCGACCAGCGGTCTTCTGTATCCCGCAAGCCCAGCGACAGATCCCAGATACCGTACGAGGCCTGGCTCAGATCCGGCGTATCGATGAGTTGAAACGACGTGCGCGATTGCCAGCGGTAGGCGAGGCTGGAATCCAGATCCAGGCGGTCGCTCAGCGGGTATCGATATTCCTGGCTGGCATTGATCCGCCACTCGGGCGCGAACGGAAGCCTGTTCCCGCGCACACTGCATGCGATCAGCGGCGGCGTGCAAGGAACGCTCTCGATGTGGGCATCGTCGTATTGGGCATCGAGGCTGTACGTCAGGCGCGAGGTCGCCGCTGCGCTGAGGCTCGCCTCGACGCCGCGCGTGACGGCCGAATCGGCATTCACCAGATTCGTCACCCGTGCAGCGACGATGACCTGCGGCAGATTCACCTGGTAATCCGACAGCCTGGTGTGAAAGGCCGCTACGTCCAAGCGCAGCCTGCGATCCCAGAGCGAGCTCTTCATGCCGATCTCGTAGGCGTCGGATTTCTCGGGCCGGACCGGCTGAGTATTGACCGCCTGCATATTGAAGAAGACGTTGTATGCGGGCCCCTTGTAGCCGCGCGATGCCGTGAAGTAGAGCATGACGTCCGATGTCAGCTGCCACTGCACGCCGGTCCGGCCAGCCCAACCTTGCCTGCGATCGCTGCCGCTGCCCGCGAAGTCCGGCGCGATGGCGAACACCAGGCCCGGTCTGGCAGCGTAGCCGACGCGATTCGTGTCATAGCTCAATTCGTCCCAGATCGCCCGATATCCCAGGAACGCCCGCCAGCGAGGCGCCAGATCGACGTTCACCTCGCCGTAAGCGGCGTAATTCGTGCTGGTCGATCCAAAGTGATTGACCGCGTAACCCCAGGGCAGCGGTTGCGGAGTCAACCCGACGATGGTGTCCTCGCGCATGTAGCGCTCGCGATTCTCAGCACGCAAAAAATAAAGCCCTGCCACGAAGTCGACCGGGCGATCGGCGGGTGAGGTCAGCCGCAGTTCCTGCGAGGTTTGCCTGGTCGTCACGCGACCATGGTCGACGACCTTGGGAAAAGCGTACGGCGGCCCGACCGACAGCTGATCGTAGTCATAGTCCTCGAGCACGTTGCGCCACTCGCGCCACGCGCTGATGGAGGTGAGCAGATAAGCGCCACGGGTCCAGTCCATCTGCAGCGAGGCGCCGCCATTGCGGTCGTAGGTCTCGTTGGCGGAATCGTGGCTGATCGCGAAATTGCTCGCCGACGGGGTTACGCCGCCAGCGGCGATTTGTTGCTCCAGGAAGGGATTGAGGTTCACATCGCCCGGTGTGCACAGGCTGCGCAGCAGCGGATCGAGCTGGTCCACGGGGCAGTATTCATCCTGAGCGCTGCTGACGAAGGCGCCGCCCGGAACGTTTTCCCAGGAGCGTGTGAGATCGACCGCGAAGCTGACTTTCAGCGCATCGGTCGGCGTGGCGACGAACTTCGCGCGCGCCCCATAGTGTCGGTAGCCGTTGAGCTCCTGCCCGCTGTACAGGTTCTTCATGTTGCCCGGGTAGTCGCTGTGGAACGCCGAGATGCGCGCGGCCACGTTCTTCGACAGCGGCCCGGAAATGCCCGCGCTCACGCGGTATTCGTCGCCCCCATAGTAGGCCAGCCTTGCATAGCCGCTGAGATGCGGAGTCGGTGCCAGCGTCGTGATGTTCAGCACGCCCGCGGAGGCATTCTTGCCGAACAGCGTGCCCTGCGGTCCGTTCAGTACCTCGATCTGCTCCAGGTCCAGCAGATCGGCCATCGCTTGGCCGGCACGCGACATCACGACGCCGTCGATCACCGTGGATACGGAAGGTTCCGTGCTCTGCGACGTGCTGATGGTGCCGAGCCCGCGAATGAAGATCGAGCGGTCTTTCTGCGTGGGGTTGGGGCGGAACTGAAGGGAGGGGATGCGAGAGCTGATGTCCTCGATGTCGTTGAGGTTGGCGGCGGCGAGTTCTTCGCCTTGCATGACCGACATAAATATAGGAACGCTTTGGGAAGATTCCGTGCGGCGTCGTGCAGTGACCGTGACTTCCTCTATCGGGCCGCTCGTGATGGAGGTGTCAACGATGGGGCGAGCCGGTCGCGGGCGCTCCGGTGCCGGCGCGGCGACGATGCGCACCAGGTCCGGACGCACCAGTTCGAAAGTGAGGCCGGAGCCTGTCAGCACTCGCGTGAGCGCCGTGCTGACATCCATGGTTCCCTGCACGGCGGCCGCGGTCTTGTTCTCGACCAATGCGTGATTGAACGCTATGGAAATGTCGGCTTGATGCCCGAGCTGCAGCAGCCCGGTGGCGAGGGGTTGAGACGAAATCGAGAATGGGAAGCGTACTGGCTCGCCGAGGGCTGCAGCGGCGACGCCGAGCAAGCCGATCACGCCGGCAATCCAGCCTGCGGTACGGCCGCTGCGCGACAATCCTGTCGAAGCCCTCACGTTGTGACACCGCTTCCAATCGGGTGGAGCGCTGAATCGTATCAGACAACGAATGCCACGCCCACGATGCAGGGGGTCGGCCCGGGCGGCTCACCTGTCAGAAGCTTTCGGAGACGCCGCAACCAAAGATGGCTGCGGCGTCCTGCTTCAATTGGATGGCGCGGGCGCCGCGCCGCCGGACCCTGACGCCGCAGCCGCGTCGGCCTTCTGCTTCGCGCGGAGGGCCTCAATCTTGGCATCCTCCACCTGTTTGCGAGCAGCGGCTTCCTTGTTCATGTCGCCGATCATGCTCATCAGCGTCTTGCTGGGATCCTTCTTCAGGGCTGCGTAATCGAGCCTGTCGAGCTCTTCCGGCTTTCTTGAAGCATGGTGCCTGGCGTTATCCAACTGCCGGCAAGTGTCGGTGTAGCCGAGACTCAGCACGCCCTCGAACTTTTCGATCAGCGCGTCGTTCGGGTCGCCGTCTGCCTGGTAAGGCGATAGAAGATCGAGCTTCATTTGCCGAGCGAGCGCGCGTGCCGGATCTGTTGCCAGCGTGTAAAGGGCGTGCACAGGCGTGTCGGCGCGCAAACTCTTCTCGGCTCTCTTCAGCGCCTTGTCGAGTTCCACGTCGTTCAACGTGCCTCCGAGCTCTCGTTTCAAACGGTCGCGCAAGGGCCCCGGGGTACGCAGACTCGCGACTGCATCCGTCGCGACGCGCGCGCAAATCCGTCGTTCCAAGGGCGCCGCCGCCCCCAACAACAGATTACGAATCTCTCCGCTCGCGTGGTTCTTCAAGTCATCGCTTGCGGATGCCAGGAGCTGATCGAGCTCTTGCGGGCCGTAGGCACCTCCGAGCTTGGCCGCCAAGGCGCGACGCTGCGGAGTATCGGTGGTCAGCTGCGCCATGTAGGGGGCGAGCAAGTCTTCGGCGAAGTTCTGTCGCGCCAGATCAACAAGATCACCTGTTACGCCGGCGGCGCCCATGGTGTCGGACAATGATTCCGGTTGCACCCTGTAGTGGTCATACGCTCGCTGAATTGCGCGGTGTGCGGCAGCCGCGTCGACGCCCAAGTCCTCCCCAAACAACGTCTTGCTCCTGCCATCCGCTGCGACTACTTGCAGCGACTGTTGTGCCGCCGACAGTGTTGCGAGCTTGGCATCGTGAAACATCTGGCGGAACTGCGGCTGCACCATGAGTGCTTTCGCCGCAGCCAACGCTTCGGCCTCGCTGAATCTGACTTGCTCCGGTGGGCGCCCTTCCGTCAACGATCTGAGCAAGGCCGCGTTGAACTGCAATCGTTGTTCCTTGCTCAGCAGCTCCAGTTGCGGCAAAACCAAGGACAGGCCGAGTCTTTCGTCCTCGTGAATATGGCTCGCCAACGCGACCAGCTCCGGGTGGAGCGTTTTGGCCGTCGTCTGGACCTGCCTGATCTGCTGCGGCGTGGGCCAGTGATCCTTGGTCAGGCCGACACGCTCGCACAGTTCCTGACCGAACGTAGGACCATAATGGTCCTGGATTGCCTGTTGTACGTCCGCGCGGAAGCGCTGTTTGCCGGAGGCATGTTCCTGGCGCTCGCTGTTGTCGGCGCCAAGCGCGTTTTTGCCACGATCCGCAAGGCTCCGAAAGGCCGTGCCCAGCGAATGACCTTTGGAGCTCGCCGGCGCGACCTGCCAGCCACCCGGAGCGTTCGAGCTGACGAACCGGGAGGAACCGGCTTCCTTCGGAGTCATCCGCGTGGAGGCCGCGAGCATCGAAGTGAAATCAACGGGCATGAGACGTGTCTCCAATAGTGAGTTCGAGTGTGTCCGATGGCGCGGCGTCGGTGCTTCGTCTGAACAGTTCATCGAAGAATGCGCGGGCACTGTCGCGAAACCGCGTGACTTGTTCACCGATCTCCGACAAGTCGCCGTGCGCGTCATACGGAATGCTATGGATGAGAAAGCTGGTGCCTTGTTCGTCGGCGGCGAACATGCCGCCGCACGCGGCAAAGAGATTGCGATCGAGCATGCACAGCCGCGCGGCGGTACTCATTCCCTCCGGGCGTGGATCGACAATCGCTCGCAAGCACAGCGCTTGCTCGCGCAGGCCAATCTCCATGCGGCCTGCCGCATCGTGCAGACCAAGCGGCAACACAATGGGGTCGCTTACAGTCCCAGGGCCGGTGAGTCCCAGGCTGGCGCACAGTTCGGACAGCACTTGTGCGGTGTCATTCATCGGCGTGCTACCCCCACACCGCATGGTGGCAATCGTGGGTTGAATGCGCCGCTTCGAGCGTCGGCAGCGTCAGCAGGCCGCGCACTTGCTGGACTGCCGCCACGTGCCGCTCGACGGCAACCTCGAAATCCGGCAGGTGAATCAAGTTCCCGCGCAACCAGCTCTGCACGACGGGCACTGCGCTGCCGGCATCGAGCGCGCACGCAAAACCGTTCTCGATGCTGCGCAGATTATTCTCCAGCAGGTGTCGCAACAGGCTGTCTGCGCTGAGCGCTGCAATCGGCTCGAAATGCGACGTGAGCCAGATGACCTGCTCGTCACTGTCATAGTGCACACAGACACTCTCGTTTCCGCCGGGCTGTAGCACGAACGGTTCGATCTCACCGCCGTCGTGCGGCATTCCGCAGCGCGCATAGATCTCGGCGAACAGGGTTCGGACATTCGATTGACTGGGCATGAGTGGGTACTCCAACGGCCGGCAGCTGCAAACTTCCGCACGCCATGAAGAGCGGACGTGAACGTTCTCTCAATCGTTCGCCATCCCTTCGAGCTCGGCTTCGATGTCATCACGGATACTGAAGTCCGCCTCGCCGCGTCGAACTTTGTCGGCCCAGGTGCGGCAGGTGGCCAGGAAACGATCGAGCAGGCGAGGGAGCGCGCCGGCGCTCAACACCGCCGGTGGCACCGGAAGAATGGCCAGCACGTTGTCTGAACCGGGGTGCAACGCGAACGAGGCGCCCGCCGTGTCCAGCCAGCGTCCGTTGATCGCCAGCAGCGCGGTGGCCACTGCCTCGAACACACTCTCGTGAATATCTGCCAGCTCGACGATGAGAAAGCCGCGAGGGTGCGGCTCGGGGACGTACTCGATCGTGACCGTCAGTCCGTCGGATAGCGCGAACGTTGCCATCCGCGCATGGTTCAGCCGCAGATCGTCAATCTGGTAGTGCCGGCCGATCTCGGCGAGCGCCGTGGCCAGTTCATCCGCGTACGACATGAGATGCTCCGTCCAGATTCAGATGTGACGATGTAGCGTCGCTCTGGGCTTCGCCGGCGTTCTGCAGATCGCGTGCGAGCCGTCGTCGCCAGCGCAATGCCTCCTTGAGCACGCGTTGCAGGAGGGCTTCGAACTCATGCGGCTGCACCGCTCGCACGGCATCCTCATTGACGGGCACGACCACGGGCATCGCGGTGTTGAACAACACTTGCCGGGTCGAGGCAACCAGGCTCAACGCTCCCGGCAGCTCGGAGCGCGGCGCGTCCAGATTGGCTCGCAGGACGATGCGCAATGCGAGCGCGCTCGTATCGAGAGTGCAAACGGACACTGCGACTTTCAGCAGATCCGCGCCAGGCACGATCTGAAAATGCAACGATGTCTGCTCGTCGTAACGCATCACGAAGCAGCCGTCGTCGTCGGCGTCGATCGGCCCCAGGCCCAGGGCTGCGAACAGGGCGCTGGTGCGGGAGACATCGTCGCCAAAGTCGCTGGACATCGGCAGTTGTGGGGAGATGGGATCTTGTGTGGACATGACGGGTTCGCGTGATGGCTCAGGTTTTCGCGGGCGAGGGAGGATCCTTCGGCGGCGGGTTACTCATGGCGTTGATGACGTTGTGGACGAAGTGCACTGGCAGGGCGACCGATTTGGCGGCTTCCTTGAACTCGCCGGTAGATGCGCCCTGGACCGCGCCGGCGACCGCGCCGCCGATCACGCCGGCTCCGATCAATACGAGCCCCAGCGCCCCCGCGATGCATGCGCCGACGAATGCCAGGGGCGGTGCGTCCTGCAGTGCATTGACGGTGATTCCGACCAACCCGCCGGCGGCGAACAGTCCTCCTCCGACACCGCCGACGGCACCGCAGAGGAAACCTGTGATGCCGGTGCAGATCCGACGCAGCACCGAGGGCTTCTCGGCCGTGGCGCGAGTTGCCTCCCGCTGCTCAGGCGTCTGCTCTGACCGCGGGACCGAGTGCAAGCGGCTCACGTCCACAGATTCGTCGGACGGCGCGTCGGTACCGTGAGTCGCATCGCTCGGTGGAATGTCCGAGGTTCTCAGCTCTGCGCTCGGCGTGGCGCGAGCATGAGCAGGTTTTTCCTGCTGCGGTATCTCGGATGGAATCGGGTTGTAACCCGGGGAGCCCACGCTATTGACTGGCATGAAAACGCGTTCCTGTGTGTTGGCATCGACTGGGTAACGGGGCGCGCGATTCCGTTCCCTTGCGCCGGCGTATGCGGTTGCCGCGAGGAACTCAGGCGGCGACCGGGGTTACTCACGGAGCACCTTGCACAGTGAGTTCGGTGAGATGCCGTCACGACGCCGAGATCGTTACGGTGTTCCGTCGCACGCGCGTTGCGTGCGTGATGAGAACTGCTTCGGAGCGCGCCCCATACTGCCGGACGTATCGCTACGCAACCCACGCGATCGAGTGCCCACGTGAAACCGCTTTCTTTGTTGACGTCGTGTTTCGGCTGGCCGGCCCGGCTCTCCCGCGCAAATGCCGGCACCAAGCCCGCCGCGACTGGCGAATCGCCTCCGCGCGATGTCCGCGTTGCGCAGCCCGAGGGCCCGCGTCGCTGCGCTTCGGGTGGATGGCAGAAGTTCAAGAGTCTGGCCGGACGATGCGTTGCTGCTCTCACGCCTCGCTGCTTGCGACGTTGTACAGCTACTGAAAAGTCAGCGGCAGGCTCCGCGCCGAAGACGGACTCCAACATCGAAGTGGCCGATGCGCTGCGCAGGCTGGGCGTGCACAAGGAGGATCCCGACTTCGTTCCCTGGGTTCTGAAAAACCTGGCGGGCGGGAAGCAGCACCGGACCGTCGTGTTCGACTCGATGGGGATTCCCGACCGTACGCGCAGGATCATCAGCCGGCTGCTAAAAGAATATCCGCCTGCTTCGGCGCTCACGATCGCTGCACGGGTCATGCACAGTCACACCCGGATGCGTGAGGCAGCGCAGGGATTGCTGGCCCGCCTGGGAGCGCGGAGCCAGGATCCTGAGCAGGTGGAGCGTTTCATGGACCTGCTGGTCGAGCTGCAGAAATCACCCGGCGATGCCGCCGCGACCGACCGTGCGAAGAAGGCCTGCGCGGCTTTGCAGTTCCCGGATCCGGAGGCGGCGGAGAGGCTGGTCGACTCCGTGCGGGTGCTGCTACGCGCGGAAACCGAGATGAAAGGTCCGGTGCCGATCCCCGCAGGTGGTTACGAAGACAAGCTGCAGGCTTATCTGCAAATGTACGTGCGCGCCCTGGACGCCCTGGCAGGAATTGGGGACCCGAAATCGGCCGCTCGCGAAACACAGTGACAGCGAAAGAGAACTTCGCGGTGCGCGCCGTTACAGAGCAAGCACCACTACGCAACCGGGCGAAGATTGCGTCGCGCGGATAGCGACCGGGGCAACTCCGTCTGCTGCAGGATCAACCGGGATGGTTAGTCCGCTGAGCTTATTGCGAGGCTGCTTCGGCGGCCGTTCCCGCCGGATGCCATCAAACTGCTGCGACTCGCGCTCAGGCAAGGTGTGGACTTCGACAATCTCGAGCTGACCGGTGTGATCGACGATCACATCGTAGGGCGCCAGTTGCTGGAGCTGCTGGACGACACACCCCCGCAAAGCATGCCGATGAAGATCGACGTGGCCATGTTGGATACGCAGTTCAACATCGCAGGCAACATGCGGCACGGCTCGACGGACGAGTTCTGGGAGCGCACGGTCACGTGGATGCGTCTGGCGGACTACGGTGTGGGGCAGCCCGCATCGGGTGACGAGTCGCAAGTCTCGGCGAATTCCTGACGAATCGGGGCGGGCGGGCAACGAAGTTCCGTTGGGCACACCGCCGATGGGGTGGTCACTGCAGCCCGGGACGCATCACTCGAATGTGATGTCGGCCGGCGATTCCGCCAGCTCGCTGCCTAGTTGCGACAGGAATCGATCGACCTCCGCGAACTCCGCCGCATGCTGGTTGTGTTCTCGGTGCGCGAGAGTGATGGCGCCGATGGCGCCTGCGCCCACCACGCCTGCCACGGCAGCCAGATAGGGCCCCGCTGCCGGAACCATGAGGCAGGCTGTCATCGCACCGAGCGTGGCGATCAACCCCAGGGCGATCTTTCCGCACAGCTCGACGATGGATCGAGGTGTCTTCTGTCCGCCGGCGGCCGCCGTCGAGGCCACGTCCGTTATCGCTTCGATGGTTTCATTGACCAGCTTCGCCGCGGCCTCGTGCGCCTGCTCCTCGCCTGTCAGAGGCGGCGTGCGCAGGCGCCCCAGCTCGATCGGCGGGAGGTTCGAGCTCAGCGTCCGATGCAGCTTGCCCAGGCGCTCCGCCAGGCTGGACCATTTCAATGTATTGCGCGAATGACTCGTGAGCTCCGCCTCGCGCTCGCATAACTCGCTCAGCTTGGCGACGCCCCGCGCCACCCACGCCCAGTCCTTGGGTTGCCGTGCCGCCGGCTCGGACGCGGGCTCCACGGGTGCCGCGCCCTGCGCATCATCGGGTTCGGCGGCAGGGTGGGCAGTTGATGGAGCAACCGAGATCGTAGTCGCCGGCAAATATCCGCCCGTCGTTTGAATCGAGCCTGGCTTCACTGGATCCTCCCTGGGAGCACTGGTGGCGCATTTCCCGCTCAGCATCTTCGCGATGCGGAGCTCGACTTCAGGCGAGCCGAAGCCTGCAACGGCATCAAACGATGCGCAGTCAGTAATGGTCGCGAACGTAAGCCAGCAGTGCCTCGAGGAAGCGAGGAACGCGGCGCGCTCGGGATCGGAAACGATGACTTCCAGCCGCCCATCGGCGTGAACTCGCATCAGGCCGATCAGGTATTCCTCGTCGCCGTCGCTGTCTTCCTCCAGGCTCTCGTCATAAATGCCGGCGATGTCACCGTCCTCGCCTGAAGAGGGTTAGTGCATGGGCTTGCGTTGAGTGCTCGACATGGGGCACCTCATCCGGCGTTGATCTGACCACGGCGCCGTTGCCGTTCGGCCGCGCCTTCAGCTCCATCACTTGAGCTGAATCACACTGCCGGCGCCATTCGCGCCTCCGGAAAGCGAGATGCCGTACAGCGCGCCGTCGGCAGCCTTGAGGAGAACGTCATAGGGAGAGCCATACGTGGATGCCTCCGCGAACGAATACAGCGTGGTGAGCGTGCCCGTCGGCGTGATTCGAAACAGTGAGCCCTGGCCGGGAGCCCAGGCCACCTTCGTCATTCCGTAGAGGTTGCCGTCACTGCCCTCGATGAGCCCGCCCGACGCCTGCTGACCCGTTCCCTGGTCGAACGAATACAGTACCGAGAAGCCACCGTCGGGAGTCAATTGGTAGATGGTTCCCTGACCAGCGGCACCGCCGTGCTGGGTTACTCCATAGAAATTGCCGTCGCTTGCCTGCAGAAGCTGGCCGATCGGATAGATGCCATCGGCATCTTCGAATGTCCACAGCGTCGTCACGGTGCCGTCGAGCGCCATCCTGAAGATCGTCCCCAATTGAGGAGCTGTGGGTTGCTGGCCGATGACCCCGTAGAGCGCGCCATCTTTGCCCTCGATGAGCCCGCCGCTTGCAATCGAACCTCGGTAGCCGACGAAACGGTCGAAGACGTGCACGACCGTTTCGGTTCCGGATGGAGTGAGGCGGTAGATCGTGCCCTCGCCATTGTCGCCGCCTAGAGAAGTCACTCCGTAGAAGTTGCCATCGCTCGCCTGCAGCAGCTTGCCGTAGGGTGCACTGCCGTCTCTGTAGTCGGCACCGAACGACCAGAGCACGGTTTTCGTGCCGGTCGGCGTGATCCTGAAAGCGGTGCCTCCCCAGTACTCGCCGCCGCCGCTCGTCGTTCCGTAAAAGTTGCCGTCGCGGC
>NZ_RYEV01000008.1 GCF_004138485.1 Peristeroidobacter soli | reverse complement strand
AGCGACCGAGGTTAGCTGTTGAGTTGAGCTCGATCGATGTAGCAGTGACCGAGGTTAGCTGCTGAATTGAGCTCGATCGTTATAGCAGCGACAGCGGCGGCTGCGCTCAAGCGCGGCCGCAACGCCATCTCCACAACGTGCACGCTCAAATTCACAACTGACAGTCGCACGGTCGGAGCAGCGTCACGCGCAACGCGCAGTTGACGCATCGGGCGGCGTCAGGGTGGGGGATCTCCTCCCCGGCAATTGGATCCGCCAGGGATGGCGGTCCGATAGCAGCCACAGGGAGGTGCAGCAGGGCGCCCGCGACAGCGGGAGCGAAGCGTGCGCAGGCGTGTGTCGCGGTGCCGGGGAGGAGATCCCCCACCCTGGCGACGCCGGACCACCGACGCCTCCGAATCTGACTCCGACTCTGACTCTGACTCCGACTCCGAAAATCCGAATCCGGCTCCGACAGCCAGCCCCAGCAACAGCGAACTTACCGAGACCGCCCCCGCCCACTCACCGGCCAAATCGCAACGAGCGTCTCGCCGCTCACCACGTGATACGCATCGTACAAATTCACCGTCGGATCACAATGCGGGGCAGCCAGTCGAACCGCATCTCCAATCGTCCAGACATGCTTCGACGAAGGGTCATGCACAATCCCATGCTCGTCGCCCATGAATTGATAAGTGCTGCCCTCGGGCGCCCCCGACAACACCACCGCCGGCCCACCATCAGTGGCAAACGCCTTATACCCAGCGTCGATCGTGGCCTGCCCCGGCGTATTCGCACTCACCACCCTCGCATCCACGAACAACGAATACTCATAGGGCACCGAAGGCTGGTTCGCGAGATCGCACTCCGTGTACTGCCGATCCATGAAGACATAGGACCCGGTCTGCCACTCAGTGAGCACACCCAACGCCGCATCGATGTGATGCGACCCCGTGCCCGCCCCCGTCACCACCTCCGGCGCGCCACCCGCAGCTTTCAACTCCGAGATAACCGACTTCAAATACTCCATGCGCTCGGCGAGCGCAGCCATCCGCTCCTGATAGCTCGCAATGTGCTGCTGTCGACTGCAGTACATCTGCACGCCTCGATAGCGAAGATTCTCATGCTGACCGATGACCTTGAACAACTCGACCGCCGCAGCCGCCGACGGCACGCCCGTGCGCCGGATGCCCGGGTCGATATCGATCAACACATTCAAGGGCTTCGTCACCACCGCCGCCAGCGCCGCAACGTTCGCCGGGTTGTCCACGACCACCGCCAGGTCTCGAATCCTCTCGTTCAACGCACTCAACCGCGTCAATGCCGGCGACGCCACCACCGGTGAGGTAATCAGGATGGATTCCACCCCACCCTCAGCGAGCGCCTCCGCCTCGCCCAGCTTCGCGCAACACAGACCGACCGCCCCCGCCGCGATCTGCAGCTTCGCGATATCCACGCTCTTATGAGTCTTGGCATGCGGCCGCAACGCCACGCCATGCTTGCGGGACAGCTCCGCCATCCGGCGGATGTTTCTCTCCAGGGCGTCGCGGTCGACGATCAGAACTGGCGTATTGAGCTCGGACCGCGAGCCGGCGCGGCCGATCAAACTCTGGTGTAAGCGAAAGTCATCGAGCATCGGTCATTCCTCCGTTGGAGTAAGCTTACCTCATGAGCATCACCCACTCCCTGCTCGCCGATCTCCGTCGCATCGTCGGTCCGCAGGGCTATCTCGATCAGGCGACGGATATCGAGCCTTTCCTGGTCGACCATCGCAAACTGTATCGGGGCGCGACGCCGCTGGTCCTGCGCCCGGACAGCACCGGGCAAGTGTCCGCCATCATGCGTATGTGTAACGAGGCCCGCGTGGGCGTCGTGCCGGTCGGTGGCAACACCAGCTACTGCGGTGGAGCGACGCCGAGTGAGGACGGTTCGCAGATCGTGCTGTCGCTCGCCCGCATGCGACGCATCCGTTCAGTAGATCCACTGAACTACACCATGATCGCCGAAGCCGGCTGTGTGCTCGCCGAGGTGCAGGCGGCAGCGGCTGCCGTCGATCGCTTATTCCCAATGAGCCTCGGATCGGAGGGCTCCTGCCAGCTCGGCGGCAACCTGTCGACCAATGCCGGCGGCACCGCCGTGCTCCGCTACGGCATGATGCGCGACCTCATTCTCGGCGTCGAAGTCGTGCTGCCCGACGGGCGCGTGCTCGATGACCTCAAACCGCTGCGCAAGGACAATACCGGGTATGACCTGCGCAACCTGTTCATGGGCGCCGAAGGCACGCTAGGCGTCATCACTGCCGCCACGTGCAAATTGTTTTCTCGGCCGGCGACCACCGTCACCGCCTTCGTCGGCATTCCCGATCCACAACATGCCGTCTCGTTACTGTCTCGACTGCGCGCCTTCACCGGCGACGCGGTCTCGACGTTCGAGCTGATTCCACGCTTCGCACTGGACCTCGTCCTCCAATACATCCCGAACACCGCCGATCCGCTCGATCAACGCCACGACTGGTACGTGCTGCTCGAAATCGGCATGGGCCGTCAGGCCGAGTCGATGCGCGAGGCCATCGAGACCGAGCTGGCCGCCGCGATGGAACAAGGTGAAATCGCCGACGCCGCGCTCGCCTCCAGCGAATCTCAGCGGGAAATGTTCTGGAAGCTGCGCGAGAGCATCCCACCAGCCCAGCATCACATTGGTGCCAGCATCAAGCACGACGTGTCGGTGACCACCAGCGAACTGCCGCGGTTCATTGTCGAAGCGTCGCAGCTGGTGCGCACGATTGCGCCCACCGGGCGGATTGTTTCCTACGGTCACCTGGGCGACGGCAACCTGCATTTCAATGTGAGCCGTCCCATCGACGGCGACGATGAATCGTTTTTGCGACTGGCGCCGAACATCAATCGGGCGGTGCACGATCTGATCGCGCGCTATGGCGGCAGCATCAGCGCCGAGCATGGTATTGGCAGGCTCAAGCGCGAGGAACTGGCTCGATATGAGTCGCCGGTCGCGCTCGAAGTCATGCGCGCCATCAAACAGGCGCTGGACCCGAACGGCATCATGAATCCTGGCAAGGTGCTGTAGGGAGTCGTCTGCAGGCGTACGCGAGCAAGAGCACGGTGCAGAACGCCGAGGACGTCGAAGAACTCACTGAAAATAAATATCAGCTGAGCCTCGGCCTGCAGCAGCGCATCGGGCATGCGCAGTGGAGCCTCGCCGTGACCGAGAACATCTCCAACTTCAGCAACACACCCGACATCGGCGCGCAACTCGGGCTCGCTTACTTCCCGGTCGAACGCCGCTGATCAACTGCCGACGGGGCCGCCGCCTTCCTTGCGAATGGCGATCACGCTCGCGCGTGGCTGACTGTGGCCACCATCCGGCCAGTGGCTGCGCGGGTCGGCGGTCGAGCCGCCCTCGCCCGGATGCTGGATGCTGATGAACAGCGTTTCATCATCGGGTGAGAACTGACAGCCACACACTTCGCAGCCGACCGGGCCACTCATGAATTGCCGCAAGCGGCCCCGATCCGGCCCGGACGTCGGCGTGACGAAGCAACCGTTGTTGCCGGCATCGGGCTGCGCGCCGTCGGTCACGATCCAAAGATTGCCGATGCGATCGAAGCCGATGTTGTCGGGCGAGCCGATCGGACTGAGATCTGCCGCGTTGGCGTAGCCCGCGTAGTAGGCGCTATCCGCCTTCACCTGGCTGAGATCGGTGATCAAGCGATCGCCTGAAGGGTCGCCCGCGAGCAAGAACACTTCCCAGGAAAACTCCAGCGAGGTGTGGTCGTCACCCGCTTCCGTGATCTCGATGATGTGACCGAAGTTGTTCGCGCCACGCGGATTGGCGGCGTTCGGCGCCGTGTCGATCTCGCGGCCGCCATACGTCGTCGCCCCAGATTCGACCGTGCGGCTTTCGTTGCGTGTGCAGGCGATGTAGATGCGGCCCGTCGTCGGATTTGCTTCGACATCTTCGGGCCGATCCATCGGCGTTGCGCCGAGCAGATACGCCGCCATGCGCGCCTTGATGAGCACATCCGCCTGATCGCGAAATCCCGCAGCGGCATTCAACGGGCCCTTCGGGTCGAACACCAACGGCAGCCACTGCCCTTTGCCGCTCGCATCGAAACGCGCGACGTGCAGCGTGCCTTGCTCGAGCAGAGTGCGATTGGCCTGGCGATTCTTCGGCTCGAAGCGCCCGTTCGAAATGAACTTGTAGACGTATTCGAACTTGTCGTCATCACCCATGTAAACCGCGACGCGCCCGTTCCGGGCAATCACCGGACTCGCCCCCTCGTGCGCAAAGCGCCCCAACGCCGTTCGCTTGACCGGCGTGCTGGTGGGATCGAGCGGATCGATTTCCACGATCCATCCGAATCGAAACGGCTCGGTCGGCGTGACGGCGAGATCGAAGCGCGAGTCGGCGACATCCCAGTTATAGAGCGACTGCGCGCTCCACATGCGGAAGCGACGATGCGCATCGACGATGAACGGATCGACATCGTTGCGCGCTTTCAAGCGATCCAGATTGGCGAAGTAGTCCTGAATGTTTTCTTCAGCGGTGAGATACGTGCCCCACGGCGTTTCGCCGCCAGCACAGTTGGCAAACGTGCCGAACGCACGCTGCCCCGCCGGATCGTCCTTGGTCTTCATCAGCGCCGCGCCACGCGCCGGGCCGCCGATGTTGATGGGCGTGTCCGCCGTGATGCGACGGTTGTATTTCGAGTCCTTCACGAATTGCCAGCGGCCCCGCGTGCGCTCGACCTCGACGATGGACACGCCCTGAGCCGCTTTGGTAACCGCCACCACCTGCGGATGCCGCTTCACATACGCGCGAGTCGCGGCGTTACGGATGCCGCGCAGCCCGGGATTGTCAGGAAACATCAGCCCGTCGTCGGTGTACTCGTTGTTCGCGCAGAGGACGCCGTGATCGCTGCGCCCGTTGAGCGGAAAGAAATGAATGGCATCGCAGTTCTGTCCGAACTGCGAACGTTGCTGCTCGGCCGCCTTGGGCTCGAGCAACACACCGGCATTGAGCTTGCTGGCGTCGAGATCGGGCACGGACGACGACAGACTCTCGCCCCAGCGGATCACCAGGTCATGCGTATAGCCCGGCGGCAGCACGATGGCGTCGGCCTTGGTGCCGCGAATCGGCTTGAAGCCGAGCTGCTGCGGACTCCTCGACGCCATCACATCCGGCGATGCGAGCAGCGCCGACCCCGCGATAGCCGCGCCAGCCTGCAATACCTGACGGCGCGTCAGTCGTTGCGCGAGCAGATCTTCGAAGCGAGGCGCGTCGGGAGCACGTCGGCGAGTCATGAGCGGTGGCGTCGGTAGCTGCGGTTGAGGACGCTGCAGCCTACCGCAATTCCACTGCGCTCGTGTTACTGCAAACCGCTCTGCTTGCGGTACCACTCCAGTTGCTGACGGAAGTAACCCTCTTCATACCCCAGTGTGACGCGTTCACCGTCATCCTTTTGCTCGAAGCGCGTGATGCCATGCTCGGCGTCGGGGTAGATGAAATACTCGATAGGTTTGTCGTCGGCCTGCAGTTTCTGAAGCGCATCGATGCTCCATTGCGTCGGCGCACTCGAGTCCTTACCGCCGAAAATCCATAGGCTCGGCACATCCAGCTTCGCCAGCGTCTGCACCGGATCGTAGAGACGATCGATGAAAGGCGGATCGTTGCGGCCATATTTCAACCACAGATACGGGCGCACCACCCACAGTGGCAGGTCGGTGCCGACAATCATGCCGAAGATGGAGTCGCTGTGTTTCGCAGTCTCGAACCAGGGTTTGCTGCGCGATTCCTGCAGCGCGTGAGAGAAGTCGGACCAGCGATTCTGACCGCGATCGACGATGTCACCGATGATGGCGGCAACGTGGTCCACCTCGGCGATCTCCTTGTCACCGAAGCCCTTCTGCTGAAGCGCGTACACATAACCCCAACGATCCTCCCCCAGCACCGGCACGGCCACGCCGTAACCGACGAACACGCTGCGAATGTGACCATCTTTCAACGCCGCGAGCGGTGCGATCCAGCCGCCTTGGCTGTAACCGGCGAGATTCACTTTGTCGCCATCGATCTCCGGTCGCTGGCGCACGTATTGAACGGCGGCGACGGTGTCGTCGGAGAGCACGTCGAAGTTCGCGGTGTATGTTCCCGTCGAGCCGCCGGTGCCGCGCTTGTCGTAGACGAATGCGGCAATTCCATTCGCGGCATAAAGGTATGGATCGGAGTAATGGTCCACGGCGCTGTAATCTTCGGAGCCATGCACTGGGATCATCACAGGAAACGGTCCCGCGCCTTCGGGCAGGATCAACTTGCCACGCAACGTGAGTGAGCCACTGGGAAACGTCACCCTTGCCTCACGCAAAGGAACGCGCATCGCATTACCGCTGGGTGATTTAACGTCGCCCACTCGCTGCCACGTCAGCCCGGTGACCTGGCCCGAGCCGTCGCGCTGAAATTGCACGCGATTGGTGACGGGTTCGCGCTCGGCCCAACCCTCGCCGCCTTCGAAGCTGCCCTTCTTATCGGTGGGCCATAGCGCACCGGTCTGGCCATTCATCAATTTGAATCGCAGATCGGTGGTGTCACGCGGCCCGACGACCATCAGCGTGCCGTCGTCGAATCGATATGCACCGGTATAGCGAGTGTCGGCCGGTTCTTTACGATTGCTGGCAAACCAGGCCACGCCCGCGAGCAGCAGCAGTCCAGCCACTGTCCACAATATTTTCTTTTGCATGCGAGCCCGCGTCTCCATGGGCCCGGGGTGGGCCTTCATGGCGGTTGGACGCGGCGGGATCGAGGAAGGTTGCCAGCCGGGTTCGCGGCTTGATTACGAGCCTTTGCGAGCCGTGACCATCATCCATTCGACGCCCGACGGAATCTCCTGGCCCGGCGCCTCGTAACGGAATGAACTCACCCAGGCCGTCAATGCCTCCTGCACGCACGCCGGACCTGCGGGCGCCTGGATGTCACCGGTGCGACCGTCGCTGGTCACGGTGAATTCAACAAAGTAACTGCCGCTGGCTTCGCAGTTATCCGCCACCGTCAGTGGCTGAGCCTGGAGAAGTCGCAGGGTGGGCGCGACCGGCGCTTGGGTCGGTGTCGTTTGACAGCCGCTCAACGCGATGGCCCCGAGGATCAGGGCGGCGAAACCGATGCGTCGGTGAATGCGGTACGACATCTTTGCTCTCGTACGAGTGGCGGCTCGAGCCAATGTGCAAGCGATGCGGCCAAGCAGTCAAGTCAGTCCGGCTTGACTCATCCATAGCCAGCTGGTTATATATCGACCCATAGCCAGCCAGTTATGGTTGTTCATGTCGACGACTCACGATGTGCTGTTCCGAACCCTTGCCGATCCGACCCGACGCGAGATCTTCGAGCAATTGTGTCGCGAAGGTGAGCAGACGGTCGGTGCGCTGACCGCGCACGCCGGCATCTCGCAGCCGGCTGTTTCCAAACATCTCGGCGTGCTCAAGACCGCCGGCCTGGTGCGCGATCGCCAGGAGGGTCGTCAGACCCATTACAGCGCCCAGCTCGGTGCCTTGAGTCCGCTGATCGACTGGACTCGCCAGATGGCGGGCTTCTGGGAAAACCGGTTCAACCGGCTGGAAGATTTGTTGAAGAGGATGGATCAATGACCACCGCCCCCGAAACCCTCGTCGCCGTCGTCGAACGCGAACTGCCGTTCCCACCGGAAAAGGTCTGGCGCGCGCTCACTCAACAACACTTGCTCGAAGAATGGCTGATGAAGAACGATTTCGCAGCCGTGGTCGGCCACAAATTCAGCCTGCGCGGCGATTGGGGCGGCGTGCTCTCCTGTGAAGTGCTGGCCCTCGAGCCGCACAAGACGCTCTCGTACAGCTGGAACTTTCCGCATGACGATCCGGCGTTCGATACCAGGACGGTGGTCACGATGACACTCACGCCGACGGCCAAAGGCACTCATCTGCGCATGGAACAGGCCGGCTTCCGCAAGGAACAGAAACAGGCCTACGGCGGCGCCAAGGCCGGCTGGGCACAGTTCCTCGGCAAGCTCGAACAGGTTCTGGCAAAGGTAAATTGATATGGCCTCCGCCGCGAAGAAAACCACCAAAGCCAAGTCACCGGCCAAAAAGAAGCTCGCAGCCACTGCTGCTGCGGAACCTGCCTCGCAACTCATCGACGCTCGCATTCGCGAGCTCGGGGACTGGCGCGGCGAGACGCTGGCCCGCATGCGCGAGCTGATTCTCGAAGCGGATCCGGAGATCGTCGAGGAATGGAAGTGGAGCAATCCGGTGTGGTCGCGCAACGGCATCATCTGCACCGGCGAGTCGTACAAAACTCATGTGAAACTCACGTTCGCGCGCGGCGCCAGCGTCCCCGACCCGTCGAAGATTTTCAATTCCAGCCTGGAAGGCAACCTGCGACGAGCCATCGATATCAAAGAAGGTGAGCAAGTCGACGCGCGCGCATTCAAGGCGCTCATCAAAGCCGCGGTGGCTCGCAACGGCGCCAAGTCCAAACAGGCTTCGTGAGCAAGCCTCGCAAGTCGGCGTCGAAGGCAAGCGACAAAGTCGTCCTGCTCTCCGGCGGCAACCCGCAGATCGCCAAGGGCTATGGCGACGAGCCCGTGCAGGCCTATGTCGCCGCGATGCCTGGCTGGAAGCGCGATATCGGCGAGTTCCTCGACCGGCTCGTCACCAAACACGTGCCCAAGGTTCACAAGGCCGTGAAGTGGAACTCACCGTTCTATGGCATGGAGCGGGATCTGTGGTTTCTGAGCTTCCATTGCTTCAACAAGTACGTGAAGCTGACCTTCTTCAAAGGCTCGTCGCTGCAGCCCCCTCCCGCCGGGCTCAGCAAATATCCCGCCGTTCGTTACTTCGACATCCGCGAACACGATGAGGTGGACGAAGCGCAGCTTGCGAATTGGATCAAACAAGCCGCGGCATTGCCGGGCGAGAAGATGTAAGGCGCCGGTCAGGTGACGGCCTTGCCGGTCAGGAAAACATCATTGCCACACAGATCGGCGAGCCCATGTCGTAGCACGACCTGGAGATCCAGATCATCCGTACGCAATGTTTCCACCGCGAGGCCGGCCGCGCGCAGGCGGCTCTCGATGTCCGAGCCGTAGCGGCGTACGTGATCTTCCTGGAAGTATTTCAGAACTCGTTCTTCAGGTGTATTCAGCGGCTCATCGCTGGTCTTGGCACCCCACACGGGCACTTGAATGACAGCGAGACCGTTTGGCTTCAGCACACGGCGAATCTCACGCATCGCCTCATGATCGTCCGCAACGTGTTCCAGGATGTGAGAACACCACACGAGATCGAAAGTCTCATCTGCAAAGCTCATGTTGCAGATATCTTCCTTGTGCATCACCGTCGGCGACAGCAGATCGGCCGTGTGATAGTCATCCGCCCGGGATCCCAGCCACTGGGTCATGCAAGGCTCGGGCGCGAAGTGCAACACCTTGCCCAATCGCGGGGGGAGCCGTTTGGCGAGCAGCAGATAAGCCAGTCGATGCCGCTCCTGCGACTTGCAGCGGGGACAGGTCGCATCGAACCTGAAAAATGGCCCCTGATTCGCCGGCTCGAACTGAAATCCCGACCAGCCGCACATCGGACACTGACGCGTATGCTGGAAATTGAGCCCGCTGATGAAGGCTCGGTAAGACCTGCGCGCGATTCTATCCACTAGATTCATATCCAGATTCGATCCTGATCCGGCATGCGCAAATGACTCAAGCGTCGGGACCGGGCGTCGTTCTCATTACTCGAAGTCAGTCCCTTCGGCCCAAGCCTAAACGCGCCGCGCCTGGGTTGACAAGGTCATCCGCCGGCCACGGCAATTCAACCGTCGACACCTCCGCCCCCGATCTCATCCGCGCAGTCAAAACAATACAGCTGACCATGCTCGTCACAAGGCGTGCCAGGACTGCTGGGCATGGACATGCCACACTCGACACAAGAAACAATCATCGGAACCCTCGCCTCCATGAAAGCCTCCGCGCTGATACCGGTCGCGGAGTCGGGCTGCGGAAACTCACGCCCCAACGTCTCGAGATAGGCCCCCAGGGTGCTGAACTGCACCGACTCACCGGAGGGTGGGATGCGCGTTTCCACCGTGGAAGCGCCATAGTGAAACTCGGTCAGCTCTTCCTCGTCCTCCCGCTCGAGCCGCTCATCCCATTCCCGGACTTCGTAATCCGGCGCCTCGACCAGGTCGTCGTAGCGATGAACCACGGTGAGCGCATCCGGATCTTTGACGAAACGCGAGAAGGGGCTCGATCCGCTCGAGACATCTTCCTGTCGATAGGCTGGACGCATGGACAAGCGCAGCCGGTCGTAAAATCTCTTGCCGTCGATCAGCTCGATGGGATAGCCCCTGGCGGCAAGTTTGTCAGCCGTGGCGTGCGCGCCTCGCGTGTATGAAGATGTAGTCACAAATGCCCCGGCCAGGGCATCGTTCACAATCATGGCGCCAGCGAGCGAGCGAATGGCCTCGGCGCCAACCTTGCCACGCTTGCGCCGAACCTGAATGCCGAGCAACTGGTCGGCAGGCGCCTCCAGGACGATGACATCGATCCCCTCATCTCTGGAGTACGACGTCACACGAACGCGACAGCCCACGTTGGCGAATACCGCGCCGACCACTTCTTCAAACTTCCTCGGATGAAGTCTGAACCGCTCCCCATATCTGACGACGAGATACTTCAGCAGATCGTCGATGGGCGCGGAGATATCCGCGACATCGAACTGTTTCAGCACGCCCGAGGCACAGGCATGAGAGACGGTCTCCATGATCCGGCCTTCGCCAGCATCCCACTCGCCCGATCTCCGCTGCAGCACGGTCCACCAGCCACAGACGTCACACACCTTTACGGACAGACGCTGCTCGCTGCCGTATTCCTCCTCGTCGTCATCGTCCTCGTGAGGCAACAACAGCTTGCCCCGGTCGGTGAACAGCGTTTGCATGGGCCCCGCCGGGCAGAAGATGCAGGCGCCTCCGTGCATCACATCTCCGCTCGCGAAGTAACGTCGCGGCAGCCTGCTCAGCCCCAGCTGGTCGTCGCCGCAGGTGTCCAGATATTCCCAAATCATTTGATGGCGTGCTCCAGTGGCTCACCATCAAAGACCGGCCGAGCAGATATTCCCACCCGGCCAGGTCGTTACGGACGTGGTGAGATATTGATCTGCGGCAGCTTGTCGTCGTAGAAGGCCAGCCGGCCTTTGAGCGCGAGGTGCTCGTCATACGGATTCTCGTACGACCAGATCGCATCCCTCAGTTCCTTGCCACCGGCCTTGATCGAGAAATAGTTGGCCACGCCTTTGAACGGACACTGTGAGGTCGTCGCCGACGGCTCCAGCAGTTTCATATCGACATCGGCGCGCGGAAAGTAATATCGAATCGGGCTGCCGTCTTCTTCGACTCTCACGACATCGCTCGAATCGGCAATCGTCGTTCCCGCAACCGACACCCGGATTCGTTCCGTGAGCGGCCGTTCCGCCACTTTGTGGTGAGGGTGTTCCCGATGTCCTGGAGCCTTGGCCATTTTTCCACCTGCCGCCGTATGGATAGCAATGGAACCAGGAGCACGGCGGCTCGGTTCCCTGCCCGTTGCCACTGTCCCGGAAATTCCGACCGACCGCGCCAGACCGATGGTGGTCATGGTCATGGCGCTGGTGCCGGTCATGACGCTCGCAAAAACGACGCGGCCGCAGGTTCCAGGGAACCTGCGGCCGCTACATCGCGAACTGCCTGGTGCTTAAGCGCTCAGCCGCTGCGGAAACGCACCGACGTTGGCGACATTCTTCGCCACATCGAGCAGCGACGGCTGACCGTTCTGCGACAGCCCCGTCGCATCGATCAGGCCCTTCTCCGCCAGCCACTTCTTGTTGAACAAACGCGACTGATACTTCGCGCCGTTGTCGCAAAGAATGGTGACGATGGTGTGGCCGGGGCCGAGTTGCTTGGCGATCTGCACGGCCGCCGCGACGTTGACGCCGCTGGTGCTGCCGAGAAACAAGCCTTCATCACGCAGCAGCTGATACACAGTGCGCACGCAATCGATGTCGGTGATATGCAGAGCGTCGTCGATCGGCGAGCCTTCGAGGTTCGCGGTGACGCGGCCGATGCCGATGCCTTCGGTGATCGAGCCAGGGCCAGTGGCCTTCAGCTCGCCATTGCGAATCCAGTGGTACAGCGCGCTGCCCTGCGGATCGGCCAGCGTGATACGCACGTTCGGATTTTGTTTCTTCAGGTACCGTGAGATGCCGCCGAGCGTGCCGCCCGTGCCGGTGGCCGCGACGAAGGCGTCGATCTTGCCGCCCGTCTGAGTCCAGATCTCCGGACCGGTCGTCTGCTCGTGAGCATCGCGGTTCGCGGTGTTGTCGAACTGGTTGCCCCACACCGCGCCCGGAATCTCGTCGGCCAGACGGCCGGCGATCTTCTGGTAATGATTCGGATCGCTGTACGGGACGGTCTTCACGCGCAGCACTTCGGCGCCGAGCGTTTCGATCATCTGATATTTCTCGTTGGACTGGTTGTCCGGCATCACGATGATGCAGCGATAGCCGCGCGCGTTGCAGACGTGCGCGAAGCCGATGCCGGTGTTACCCGCCGTGCCTTCGACCAGCGTGCCGCCCGGCTTCAATTTGCCGCTGCGCTCGGCCGCTTCGATGATGGCTTTCGCGGCACGGTCTTTCACCGAGCCGCCCGGATTCATGAATTCGGCCTTGCCGAGGATTTCGCAACCCGTGAGCTCACTGAAACGATTCAGGCGGATCAGCGGGGTGTTGCCGACAGCATCGGCAAATCCTTGTCTAATCCTGGCTTGACGGATAATTTCATTCGAGCTGCTCATGCGGACAGCCTTCCTTCATCAGTGAGTGCGAGTTCGACGGAGCGCGTGTTGAACCAATGCAATGCCTCATGCAAGCGAGTCACTTCGCCCACGATCAGCAATGCCGGCGATGCCACGCGAGCTTCGGCGGCTTTCTGAACCAGATCTGCAATCGTGGCGGTGACCACACGCTGCGACGGACGCGTTCCATGCTCGATGAGCGCGGCAGCGCGGCTCTCGGGCACGCCATGCTCACGCAATCGGGCGACGATATTCTCGAGCTGGTTCAGGCCCATATAGAACACCGCTGTGTGACCGGGACGCGCCAGCGCGCTCCAATCCACAGTGTCCGATTCACCTTTGCAATGTCCCGTAACAAATGTCAGTGCCTGCGCGTGATCGCGATGGGTGAGCGGGATTCCCGCATACGCCGCGCAACCTGCAGCGGCCGTGATGCCCGGCACGACTTCGAATCGAATACCCTCGGCGACCAGCGCTTCCAACTCTTCGCCACCGCGGCCGAAGATGAAGGGATCGCCGCCTTTCAATCGGCACACGCGCTTGCCTGCTTTCGCGAGCTTCACGAGCAGCGCGTTCGTATCTTCCTGCGACACGTGATGATTGCCCGCGGCCTTGCCGACGTAGATGCGCTCGGCATCGCGACGCGCGAGATCGAGCACTTCAGCCGACACCAGGCGGTCGTAAACGATCACATCTGCATTCTGCAGAGCTCGCAGCGCGCGCAGCGTCAGCAGACCTGGATCACCCGGGCCCGCGCCGACCAGCGCCACTTCACCCGCGAACTTCGACTGCCTGGCAAAGCGAGTGAGCGAGGAACCGATGCGGTCGAGCACGCCCTGCCCCGCCGCGTCTTCGCGACCGGACAACACGTCGGCGGCAATCGAACCGTCGAAGAAATTTTCCCAGAAGCGCCGGCGCGTGCTGGCGTGTTCGAGCTTCGCCTTCACCGACGGACGCAGCTTGCCGGCGAGCCTGGCGAGATCGCCGAGCCGCTGCGGCAGAAGCGATTCGAGCTTCTCTCGCAGTCGACGCGTCAGTACCGGCGCGTCGCCACTGCTGCCGACCGCAACGACGACGGGCGAGCGATCGACAATCGCCGGCATGATGAAGCGCGACAACTCGCGATCATCGACCACGTTCACCGGAATGTTCCGACGCTCGCACTGATGCGCGACCCAGGCGTTGACCGATTGTTTGTCGGTCGCCGCGATCGCCAGCCGCATGCCATCCAGCAATTCCGGCTGAAACTCGCCGGGCACATACGTGATATCGCCAGCCGCGGCTTTCGCGGCCAGCGAGTCGCTCAGTTCGGGCGAAACGACAGTGACCTTCGCGGCAGTGCGCAGGAGCAGATCGATCTTGCGCGCGGCCACTTCCCCGCCGCCGACGACCAGCACCGGTTCGTTCGCGAGCCGTAAAAAGATCGGGAAGTAGTCCATGGCGTGGCGTCGTCCTGCGACGCGCGGGCGTCGCGTGCCTACTGGCCGGCCGCGCGACGCGGCTCGACCTTCAGCGGAATGACCCGGCGGCGCGGCTGCAGGCCGCACTCGCGCGACTCGGGATTTTCCCACCACCAGCGACCCGAGCGCGGGTCGGCACCAGGCTCCACTGCCCGGGTGCACGGCGCGCAGCCGATGCTGGGATAGCCTTTGTCATGCAGGGCGTTGTAAGGAAGGTTGCGAGCCTTGATATACGCCGACACGTCGGCTTCGGTCCAGTCCAGCATCGGGCTGATTTTCCAGAGGCCATAGCGGTCGTCCCAGGACTTGGCTTCACCCAGCGCGCGCTCGGCGGACTGTTCGCGACGCACGCCCGTGACCCAGGCCTTGCGACCGGCGATGGCGCGCTTGAAGGGCTCGATCTTGCGGATACCGCAGCAGGACTGACGTTCTTCGGTACCGAGGTAGAAACCATTGATACCATTGTCACGCACGTACTGTTCGATGGCCTCGGCCTGCGGATAGAACACCTGAATGCGACGCTGATAGCGGCGCTCCAGGCGATCCAGCAGCGACAGGGTCTCGTCGTGCAAGCGGCCGGTGTCGAGGGTGAACATCTCGATTTCGGGCGTGTACGTGCTGATGATGTCGGTCAACACCATGGCCTCTTGCCCTAAGCTGTTGGAATAGACCACGTCCTGGTGCTCGCGCACGGCCTGCTCCAGCAGGGCGCGAGTCCCCTCGACGAGGGTTTGCAGACGGGGCGACAGTGCATCGGTCATGGTCAATCGATCCTTATTCTCGGCAGATGCACTGTAGCTAACCGCCTTATAACCAGGGAAAGACTGGTTTGTTCTGTCATGATGCGGGCCCGTTATGACTCCGCCGCGCCTCGATTCGCTATAGTTAAGTGCATGAAACTACAACAATTACGGTACCTCGCCGCCATCGTCGAGAATGACCTGAACATCACCGCCGCGGCCGAGCGCCTGCATACTTCGCAGCCGGGCGTCAGCAAGCAGCTGAAACAGCTCGAGGACGAGCTGGGGTTTCCCATCTTCCTGCGCCAGGGAAGAACCCTGACGCGGGTCACGCCGGCCGGTAAACGGGTCATCGACCGGGCCCAGAAAATCCTGAAAGAGGTCCAGAGCATCAAGCGCCTGGCGGACGAGCAGAAGGGCGACGGGCGCGGCTCGCTGTCGATCGGCACGACCCATACCCAGGCCCGTTATGTCCTGCCCCAGGTCATCCGCCGGTTCCGGGAGCGGTATCCGGACGTGGAGCTGCACCTCCACCAGGGCACCTCCGAGCAGATCGCCGACATGGCCGCGCGCGACCGCATCGATTTCGCGATCAACACCGGCTCGCAGGAGCTGTTCACCAATCTGGTGCTGTTGCCGTGCTATCGCTGGCACCGGCGCATCGTGGTCCCGCAAGGTCATCCGCTCGCCAGCGAAGGCAAAGTGACTATCGAGACCCTGGGCAAGTATCCGATCGTCACGTACGTGTTCGGCTTTTCGGGGCCGTCGTCGTTACAGCAGATTTTCGCGCGTCATGGCATCACGCCTCATGTGGCGCTCACGGCGCGCGACGCCGACGTCATCAAGACGTACGTGCGATTGGGCATGGGCGTCGGTATCGTCGCCAGCATGGCCATGGATCCGCGTGAGGATTCGGACCTCGTGTCCATCGACGCGTCGCATCTGTTCCCGGCGCACTCGACCTGGGCCGGCTTCCACCAGGGCGCCCTGCTCCGCAGTTACATGTATGACTTTCTGCAATTGCTCGCGCCGCATCTGACCCGCCGGCTGGTGGATCGTGCCGGCAATGCGGCCACGCCGTCCGATGTGGAGGCATTGTTCGCGGATGTCGAGCTGCCGGTCTATCGCTAGATTCGAATAAGGACGTTTCGCACACCCCATGTCAGCCAATCCGGAAAGACCCAAAGGCCGCTCGCTCAAACCGTTGCGCGAGCTGTGGCCGTATCTGCGCAAGTACAAAGGCGTCCTGTCGCTGGCGATGATCGCGCTGCTGGTCGCGGCGGCGGCGATGCTGGTGATCCCGATGGCGTTTCGCGATCTGATCGATCGCGGCATGGCGGCGCAGGACGCGGCCACCATCAACACCTACTTCTTCGCATTCCTCGCCGCGGCGGCCGTGTTCGGCGTGTTCGCCGCTCTACGTTTGTATTTCGTCACCTGGTTGGGTGAACGCGTGGTCGCCGACTTGCGTGAGGATGTTTATGCCCGCGTGGTGCGCATGGATCCGACCTTCTTCGAAGTCACCCGGATCGGCGAGGTGCTTTCCCGTCTCACCACCGACACGACCCTGATTCAGGGCATCGCCGGTGTGAATCTTTCCATGACCTTGCGCTCGGCGGTGCAATTGATCGGCGCATTGGTGCTGATGATCATGACCAGCCCGTCGCTGGCCGGCATGATCGTCGTGCTCATTCCGCTGGTCATCATCCCGATCATCGCCGTCGGCCGGAAGCTGCGCACGCTGTCGCGCGAGTCGCAGGACAAGGTCGCCGATACCAGCGGCCTGGCCGGCGAGACGCTGAATGCGATCCAGACCGTGCAGGCGTTCACGCTCGAGGAATTGCACAGCAAGCGTTATAGCAAGGCCGTCGAGGACTCGTTCGTCGTGGCTCTGCAGCGGACCAAAGTCCGCTCGGCCATGTCGGCGATCGGCACGATGATGATCTTCGGCGCGATCACCTTCGTGCTGTGGCAGGGGGCGCATCGCGTGCTCGATAAGGAGATGACCGGCGGTGAGCTGAGCCAGTTCTTGATTTATGCCGTGTACGTCGCCATCGCGGCGGCGACGCTGAGTGAAATGTGGGGTGAAGTGCAGCGCGCGGCCGGCGCGATGGAGCGCCTGGTGGAGTTGAAGATCGCGACACCGAATATCGTCGCGCCGCCCCAGCCGGCGAAGTTCCCGACACCCTCGCTCGGGCGCATCTCGTTCGAACACGTTTCATTCCGCTATCCGTCGCGACCGGAGTCGCTGGCACTCGACGATTTGTCGCTGACCATCGAGCGGGGCGAGACCGTCGCGTTCGTTGGCCCGTCGGGCGCGGGCAAGAGCACGACGTTTCAGTTGCTGCTGCGGTTCTACGATCCTGCGTCCGGGCGCGTGACCATCGATGGCGTCGATATTTCTCAGGCCCGGCCCGAAGACATTCGCGCCCGGATCGGATTGGTTCCGCAGGAAACGGTGCTGTTCGGCACGACCGCACGAGAGAACATTCGCTACGGCCGTCCGACCGCTTCGGACGCCGACATCGAAGCCGCCGCGCGTGCCGCCGGCGCCGATGAGTTCATTCGCGAGCTGCCGCAAGGCTACGACACCTTTCTCGGCGAAAAAGGCACCCGCCTCTCCGGCGGCCAACGCCAACGCATCGCCATCGCCCGCGCCCTGCTGAAAGATCCGCCCATTCTGCTGTTGGACGAGGCCACGAGCTCGCTCGACGCGGAAAGCGAACGCTACGTGCAGGAAGCGCTGGAACGGCTGATGGAACATCGCACGACGCTGGTGATCGCGCATCGCCTGGCCACGATCCTCAAAGCCGACCGCATCGTCGTCCTGGATCACGGCCGCATCGTCGACATCGGCACTCACGCTCAGCTGCTCGAGAGCAATGAGCTCTATGCGCGCCTGGCGGCGCTGCAGTTCGCGGATTTGAGTGGGAGTGCGCCAGCGACAGCAACGGCTTGATCGCGCGGAAATCATGGAACGATTGCCCCTTGTTCCGACCCTCACTGAAGCCGTACACCGCTATCGAGAGCAATTCCCGGCACTGCTCCGGGTAATCGCACTACCTGCGCTGGCGCACGCGGTAGTGCTGTCTGTGTGGTATCGAACCACCCAGGAAGACCAGTTGCTGGTCATTTTCCTTTGGGCAGTTCAGGGCTTCCTGATGACACTGGCAGCGATCTCCTGTCACCGCGTCATCTTGTTGGGAGCGGAATCCGTACCGTCTCTCGGAGCATCAGGAACCACCGCGCGCGACTGGCGCTTCATCGGCATCGCGGCGGCATTATTCGTCGTAACCAACTTGCTGCTGCAATTCGCGACCCTGGCGATTTTCATTCCCTTGGGCCTGCTCAAACCCGGCCTGGTGCCCCCGGGCAGCGAGTGGACTCTGCCGATCGCGCGTATTGCCGCGCTGCCGGCGCTGTACGTTGCGTGCAGATATGCCATCTGCCTTCCCGCGATGGCAATCGACCGGCCATTGCCGCCCAAAGAAGCATGGTTGCGCACTCGGGGCCACGGCATGCGCCTGTTGCTCCTGATCGGCGTCTCGCCATGGCTGCTGCACTTCATTCAGCGCTCGCTGGCCGGTTCGTTCTCCTCGAGCGCCGATTACGTCGTCGCGGGAAACGTGCTGCTCTGGCTGCTGCTGCCGCTCGAAATCGCGCTGCTGTCGATCTGTTATCGACGGCTCGGCTGAGGCGGAGCGCCGAGGCGGTTGCCGCCGTCGGCGAGGATCAGCTCGCCGGTGACGGTGGGGCCGCCGGTGAGAAGCCAGATAGCCACGTCGGCGATGTCTTCGGGGGTGCTGGGCTTTTGCAGAGCTGAGTTGCTCGACCAGCGGGCACGGGCTTGTTCGTATTTGTCGCCGATCGCTTCCTGCAGCCAGCGAGTTTCCACAAAGCCGGGGCAGACGGCGTTCACTCGAATCTGTGGGCCGAGCGCGCGGGCCAGGCCCATCGTCATGGTGTTCAGCGCGCCCTTCGAAGCGGCGTAGGCAATCGAAGTTCCGGTGCTGTCGATGCCGGCGCGGGAAGAAATATTCACGATCGAGCCCGCGCCTTGCTTGCGCATCGCCGGCTCGACGGCGCGGATCATCTGGAACGCGCCGATGACGTTCACGGCATAGATCTTCTGGAAGTCCTCGGCAGATAACGCTTCCAGGTTGGCGTGATTGAATACGACCTTGGTCGTGCCGGCGTTATTGATCAATCCATCGATCCGGCCCCACTTCTCCAGCGTCGCCTGCGCCATGCGGCGGCAATCCGCATCTTGAGAAACGTCCGCTCGCACCAGCAAGGTCTCGCCGCCCTGCTTCTCACATTCGCGAGCCCTCTGCTGAGCCTCAGCTTCGCTCTTGGTGAAATTGATCACCGTGCGCCAGCCGCGACGCGCGAGCTCCACGACGCAGGCCGCGCCGATGCCGGTCGCCGAGCCGGTGACGATACAAACATTGCCAGCGGCCATCATTCCTCCTGCGACGAGGCGCGGACAGGAAACGCCAGAGCGACCCGCCCGACCAGATTCCCTCTGGGAACAGGCCCGATGTGCCGGCTGTCGCGCGAGTTCTCGCGATTGTCGCCCAGCATGTAATAGTGCCCTTCGGGCACCACCAGATCGCAATCCAGTGCCGGGAACCGGTCCAGATGCGCGACGGTAAAGGATACGCCATCGATCGTTTCTCGCGCGAATCCATACCGCCCACGGGAATCCAGCGGTGTCGCCGCCACCGGCGTGCCATTGATGGTGATCCGCTCCTTCGAGCACTGAATACGATCGCCGGGCAGACCGATGACTCGTTTCAGATACACCGTCTCCGGTTTGTCGGAGAGCCGGAACAACAGCAACTCACCGCGCGCCACCGCCGCCGTCGGCTCGGCATCCAGAAATCGCACGTTGAGCGAACCATAGTCGCCGTAGCCCCACTTGCCGACGATGACGAACGAGCCATCGGGCAGCGTCGGATACATCGAATCGGAAGGCGTGCGGAACGGCTCGTAAGCAAAGGAACGGAACAGGAACACTCCGACCGTGAACGCCGCCCAGATACCGATCAGGCCATACCATCTCGAATACCAGAGTCGAGGAGCCACCGGTTCCATCGCACGGGAGAGTCGGAAGGCATGAATGGCGGCGACCAGATTGACGCCCCAGTTGGCGCCCCACAGCGCCACGATCACCGGCATTCCCAGGACCGCGAACGAGCCCACCGCGACGATCTGAAGAAACAGCGACGCGAGCAGATAGATGAGCGCCAGCCGCGGGCGCTGCAGATACAGCATGCCCAGCGGTGCGACGAACAGGCTGAGTAAAGTCGCGAGCCAGCGCTTGGGTCGCCACTCCATGGTCTTCTCCCGCGAACGCGCGAAGCCGCGCGCCCATTATTTTGATTTGCGCGAGAGAGCGCTACAAGCGGCTTTCAACCAGCGACAGCGCGACGCTCAACGTGCACGCCAGCGGCATCGAACGCGCCCTGGTACGCAACGGAGAAATCGTCGAACGCCGTGAGCGCCACCTTGAGATCGGCGCCTTCGGGCAGCTCGAAGCTGTCGAAGCCACAGCGTGCCATATAGAACAACTGATCGCGCTGGATCTTGCCCACCGCACGCAACTCGCCGGTGAACTTGTAACGCGTGCGAAGCAGCGCCGCCTGGCTGTAGCCACGGCCTTCGCCAATGCCGCCGAACTCCAGAGCGACCAGTCCGATGCGAGTGAAATCGTTCTTCAGCTCGTCCACCTTGTCGGTGACGCCGAGGCGCACACCGAGGCGGCCGTCCCACAGCCACCACTGCTCGCGCTCCGCCTTCCAGCGGGCAAAAGGCAGGATCAGGGCGCGCTCGCGGCCGACCGGATCTTCATCGGCGTAGCGCCACTCGTCGACGACGACTTCACGCTGCTTGATTAGCTGGCGCATAAACCTTGGCCTTGAAAGGAGCGACGCCGATGCGACGGAAGGTATCGAGGAAACGTTCCTCTTCCTGCCGGTGCTCGACGAAAACAGAAATGATGCGTTCGATGGTCTCGGCAACGTCGTCGTGCGCGACGGACGGACCGATGACTTTGCCCAGCGACGCGTCGTGACCGCCGGTCGAACCGCCGAGGGTGATCTGATACCACTCCTCGCCGTCCTTATCGACGCCGAGCACGCCGATGTGGCCGACCGAGTGATGGCCGCAGCCGTTCATGCAGCCGGACATCTTCAGCTGGATCTCGCCGAGATCGTAGAGGTAATCGAGGCTGTCGAAACGCTCGTTGATCTGTTCGGCCAGCGGAATCGAGCGGGCATTGGCCAGCGCGCAGAAATCGCCGCCGGGGCAGCAGATCATGTCGGTGAGCGTGCCGATGTTGGCCGTCGCCAGATCGTGCAGCTTCAGCTGCTGCCACAGCGCGAACAGATCGCTCTGCTTCACGTGCGCGAACACGACGTTCTGATCGTGCGTCGAGCGGATTTCGCCGAGCGAATATTGTTCGGCGAGCGCGGCGACGTGGTCCAGCTCATCCGCGGTGATGTCACCCGGCGGACGCTTCGGCGACTTCAGCGACAGGAACACGGCGCGATAGCCCGCGACCTTGTGCTTGCGCGTGTTGTACTGGAACCAGTTGCGGAATTCCTGCGGCTTGCCGGACACCACATCCTGATCCTGCAGCGTCTCGTAGGCCTTCGGTGCGAAGTACGACTTGATGCGCTCGAAGCCCGCGGCATCGAACACCGGCGCGGTGTCCTTCGCAGCTGCGAATTCCTCTTCGACCAGCTCGCGGAATTTCTCCGGACCGATCGCCTTCACCAGAATCTTGATACGCGCCTTGTGAATGTTGTCGCGACGACCCTCGAGGTTGTACACGCGCAGGATGGCTTCGAGGTACGCGAGCAGATCCTGCTTCGGCAGGAACTCGCGAATCACGTGGCCAATCATGGGGGCGCGACCGAGGCCGCCGCCGACCAGCACTTCGAAGCCGACTTCGCCCTGCTCGTTCTTCACGAGGTGCAAGCCAACGTCATGCACGCGTGAAGCCGCGCGATCCGCCGGCGAACCGGTGACCGCGATCTTGAACTTGCGCGGCAGATACGAGAACTCGGGATGCAACGTCGCCCACTGGCGCACGTATTCGCACCACGGACGCGGATCTTCCAACTCATCGGCCGCGACCCCGGCGAGGTGATCGGCGGTCACGTTACGAATGCAGTTGCCGCTGGTCTGGATGCCGTGCAACTGAACCGTCGCGAGCAACGCCAGGATGTCCGGCACCAGCTCGAGCTTCGGCCAGTTGAACTGCATGTTCTGGCGGGTGGAGAAGTGGCCGTAGCCCTTGTCGTATTCGCGCGCGATCCGACCGAGCATGCGCACCTGGTCGGGACGCAACAGGCCGTACGGAATCGAGATGCGCAACATCGGCGCATGCTTCTGGATGTACAGGCCGTTGCGGAGTCGCAGCGCCCGGAAATCGTCTTCGGACAGCTGGCCCGCGAGATAACGCTGCGTCTGGTCCCGGTACTGGGCGACGCGCTGGTCCACGAGCGCTTGGTCGATCTGGTCGTACTGATACATGGTGCGGGACTCTAAGCCCCCGCCGTGACGGGAGAAATTCGACTTGGATATGACCAGATGCCGGTTAGAAAGGGGTCACACGGATCAAGGACTTAGGCGTCGGACCAGGCCTTCCTGAGCAGTCGATGCGACCAGCCGGCCGTCGCGGGTGAACAGGCTGCCTCGCGCGAACCCGCGTGAGCCGGAGGCCGTCGGGCTATCCAGCACGTAAAGCAACCACTCGTCCGGCCGCGCCGGGCGGTGAAACCACATTGCGTGGTCGATGCTGGCCATCTGCAGCTGTTCGCGTTCACTTGTCATACGCGCATCCATGCTGGCCGCGCCCAGCAGGAAGTAATCCGAGGTGTAAGCCAGCAGGCAGTGGTGCAGAACCGGGTCGTCCGGCACTCGCTCCACCAGGCGGATCCACACCTTCACTTGCGGGTCGCGTGGGACCTCGGCCAGAGGATCGGGCAATTGCGCCGGCCGAAACTCGAACGGATGCTCATGGATTCGAAACGGCTGCGGTCGATCCGGCGCCTTGCGCTTGGCCTCGGCCACAGCGGTCGCAAGATCCGGCACGGCTTCCGGAGGCGGCACCTGAGGCATCTCGGCCTGGCGATCGATGGCCGCCTCGGGCACCTGGAACGATGCGGACATGTGGAAGATCTGCTCGCCATGCTGAATGGCGACCACGCGACGCGAAGTGAAGCCGCGACCGTCGCGGCTCCGATCCACTTCATACACGATGGGATGGTCCGCATCGCCGGCGCGCAGAAAATACGCGTGCAACGAATGCGCCTCGCGCCCTTCGACCGTCGCATAGGCCGCGGCCAGCGCCTGACCGAGCACCTGCCCGCCGAACACTCGACCGTCCACGAGCCGGCGGCTCTGACCCCGAAACAAATCGTCTTCCAACCGGTCCAGCTTCAGCACCTGAAGCAGATCGGACAACAACGGATTCACCTCTACTGTTCTCCCGCCACTCCCAACCGCTTTTGCATGATGGGGCTGGTGGTCGTGTACTGCAGTGGGATTTTCTTGGCGGGATTCAGATGCGCCGCGACCGCGAACGCCGCCAGTGCCGCTTCGTGGAAACCGGACAGAATCAGCTTCTTCTTGCCGGGATAAGTGTTGATGTCGCCGACCGCGTAGATGCCCGGGATACTGGTCTGGAATTTTTCGGTGTCGACCAGGATGGCGCGCTTGTCCAGGCCCAGCCCCCACTCGGCGATCGGGCCGAGCTTCGGATGCAGACCGAAGAACACCAACGCTTTATCGGCGTGCAGCTCTTCGATCGCACCATCGCTCTTCTTCACACGCACCCCTTTGAACTCGCCGCTCTCGGTGATGAGCGACTGCGCGATCGCTTCCACGTAACGCATGCTCCCCGAGCTGACGAGGTCGTGCATCTTCGCGACCGACGCCGGCGCCGCGCGAAACTCAGGCCGACGATGCACCAGCGTGACGCTGCGTGCCTTGCCGGCAAATTCGAGGGTCCAGTCGAGTGCGGAATCGCCGCCACCGAAGATCAGCAGATGCTTGCCGGTGAACTCGGCGGAGTTCTTCACTTTGTAATGAATGCTGGTGTTCTCGAACGCCTCGACCCCTTCGCAACCGAGCCGGCGCGGCTGAAACGAACCCAGACCGCCGGCGACGATCACGGTCCTGGCATGAAAGCGCGTGTCGAGCGAGGTGCGTAACAGGAAGGTATGGTCGGGCAACACCTTCAGCTCGGTGACTTCCTGCCCCATATGAAACTGTGCATTGAACGGCTTGGCTTGCTGTAACAACCGGTCGACCAGTTCCTGCGCACCACAGACGGGCAGCGCCGGAATGTCGTAGATCGGCTTCTCCGGGTACAGCTCGCTGCACTGACCGCCCGGATGCTGAAGCGAATCGATGATGTGGGCCCGGATGCCCAGCAGACCCAATTCGAAAATCTGAAACAGGCCGCACGGCCCCGCGCCGACGATGACTGCATCGGCCTGAATGGCGCCGGCCACATCGGCGGCTGTCACGTTATCACCCACAGTAGTGCTCAAAACTGCTCTCCCTCATTGCTCAGGAAGTCTTCGGCCGGGATTGTACACAAGCGATTCGTTGCGTCAGTTCAACACCGTGCGCGGGATCTGTCAGGCACCGGTCAGCGCATTGTCAGCGAACGTGTTGGCAGCCGTCGAAAGGGCCTTGGCCGCTTTCGACCAGACAAAAATGTCACCATCGGGAGCGATAAATCGCCACCCTCGCGCGCTCAGTTGCATTGTCGCTGGGCGGAGCCCGTGAAAGAATCGATCGCCTTATCCCAGCCCCGAGCCAGGAAGACTCCCATGCGCCTGAACATCAACGGTAAAGATCTCGAGGTCAAGGACGCCGACGACGCCACGCCGCTGCTGTGGGTCCTCCGCGATCATCTTGGCCTGGTAGGTACCAAGTACGGCTGCGGCGTCGCTCAGTGCGGAGCCTGCACCGTGCATCTCAATGGCGCCCCGGTGCGCTCCTGCTCCATTCCGGCGAGCGCCGTCGTGGGCCAGAAGATTACGACCATCGAAGGCCTCGCCGGCAAGGACGGCAAGTTGAGCGCCGTGCAGGCCGCGTGGATCGAGCACGACGTCGCTCAGTGCGGTTACTGCCAGGCGGGCCAGATCATGTCGGCGACCGCGCTGCTGAAAAGCAATCCCAAGCCCACCGACGCCGACATCGACGCCGCGATGGCCGGCAACATCTGCCGCTGCGGCACTTACACCCGCATCCGCAAAGCCATTCATGCCGCCGCCAAAGTGAACGGCGACCTGGTCAGCCAGAACTAATCGGAGGTTTCCATGAGCGCCCTCGAATCTTCGATTCTGTCCGCCGATGCCTATGTGCAGGACCTGCTCCGCGCCGCCGAGGCGCAAACGTCGGTCAGCAAGGTCAACCGTCGCACGTTCCTGAAAGTCACCGGCCTGGTCGGTGGCGGTCTGGTGCTGGCGTTCTACGTCGGCGACAGGAACGTTGCTCTGGCAACCGCCAAGGGCAAGGAGTTCGCGCCCAATGCGTTTCTGCGCATTTCGCCGGAAGGCACGATCACGCTGTATTCCAAGGCCCCGGAAATCGGCCAGGGCATCAAGACCGCGTTCCCGATGATCATTGCCGAAGAGCTCGATGCGGATTGGGCGCACGTGAAAGTCGAGCAGGCGGCGATCAACCCCACGGTGTACGGCCGTCAGAGCGCGGGTGGCTCGCGTTCGATTCCAATGTCGTGGGATCAATTGCGTCGCGCCGGCGCGACTGGTCGCGCCATGCTCGTCAGTGCCGCTGCCAAACAGTGGAATGTGAGCGAAGCGGAGCTCACGACCGAGAACAGCACCGTCTTCCACAAGGCGAGCAATCGCAAGGCGTCCTACGCCTCGCTGGCTACCGCAGCCGCGGCGGTGCCCGTGCCGGATGAGAAGACGCTCAAGCTGAAGACTCGCGGCGAATACAAGCTGCTAGGCAAGCGTATCGGCGGTGTCGACAACCACGCGATCGTCACCGGCAAGCCGCTGTTCGGCATCGATCAAGTCGTGCCGGGCATGCAGTACGCGACGTTCGTGAAATGTCCCGCGGTCGGCGGCAAAGTCGTCGAAGCGAATCTGGATGAGATCCGCAAGCTGCCGGGCGTGACGCAAGCGTTCGTTTTGAACGGCACCGGCAAGCCCACCGAGGTGATGCCGGGCGTGGCGATTCTCGCCAGGTCCACTTGGGCCGCGCTCAGCGCGCGCCAGAAGTTACAAGTGAAATGGGATGAGTCGACGGCTTCCAAGGACAGCTGGACTGCGTACGTCGAACAGGCGCAGAAGCTCGCGGTGCAATCCGGTCCGGACTCGATTCGAAACAACGGCGACGTCGACAAGGTGTTCGCCGAGGCGAAGCCCGTCGAAGCGTTCTACTCCTATCCGTTCATCGCGCACGCGCCCCTCGAGCCGCAGAACACCACCGCCGCGTTCAAAGATGGCGCGATCGAGATCTGGTCGCCGACCCAGACGCCCGAGGCCGGCTTGAAACTGGTGGCCGATGTACTCGGCATTCCGCCGGAGAAAGTCACATTGCATCAGACGCGCGTCGGCGGCGGCTTCGGCCGTCGCTTGATGAACGACTACATGTGCGAAGCCGCCGCCATCGCCAAACAGGCCGGCGTGCCGGTGAAGCTGCAGTGGACGCGCGAAGACGACATGCATCACGACTTCTATCGAGTCGGGGGCTTCCACTCGTTCAAAGGCGGTCTCGACAAGGCGGGCAAGCTGATCGCGTGGCAGGATCATTTCATCACCTTCACCCAGGATGGCCAACGCCCGACCAGCGGCGGTGACATGTCGGCCGATGAATTCCCCGCGCAACTCATTCCGAACGCGCGCCTCACACAGACCAAACTTCCATTGCAGATCCCCACGGGCCCGTGGCGCGCACCTCGCTCGTGCTCGATCGCGTTCGCGACCCAATCGTTCCTGCATGAATGCTCGGTGGCCGCGAAACGCGATCACCTGGAATTCCTGCTGGAAATCATGGGTGAGCCGCGCTGGCTGCAACAAGGCAACGAGTTCGCGCTGAATACCGGCCGCGCGGCGGCGGTGATCAAGCTCGCCGCCGAGAAAGCCGGCTGGGGTCAACAGCTGCCCAAAGGCCGCGGCCTCGGCCTGGCCTTCCACTTCAGCCACGCCGGCCACTTCGCCGAAGTCGCCGACGTGAGCGTCGACGACAACCGCAAGATCACGATTCATCGCATCGTCGTCGCCGGTGACGTCGGCCCCATCGTCAACATGAGCGGCGCCGAGAATCAAACCGAAGGCGCAGTCACCGACGGCTTCAGCGCCGCGCTGGCCCAGCAGATCGATTTCGAGAACGGCCGCATCAAACAGAACAATTTCGACAGCTACCAGATCCTGCGCATCCCCAACGCGCCCAAGGTCGAGTCGTACTTCATCGAAAGCGACTTCACTCCCACGGGGATTGGCGAACCTGCCCTGCCTCCGGTGGCACCGGCGATCGCGAATGCGATCTTCGCGGCGACGGGGCACAGAGTGAGGTCGATGCCGTTCACCAAAGAAGGCTACTCGGTTTGATCAACCCGCCATGATCGCTCGCAAGCGGCCGCCCTCGACCGGCGGCCGCGTTTCCGCTCCGAGCGACATCATCAGCGAAGCCATTCGCCGCCACGCCCTGCTGCAATTCCACTACGACGACCACCTCCGCGTCGTCGCTCCGTACTGCTACGGCGTCTCAACTCGCGGCGCCGACTCCCTCCGCGCTATCCAAGTCCGCGGCTCCAGCTTGTCAAACGCTCTCGGCTTCGGAAAACTCTGGACGGTGTCGAAGATGCGCGACCTGCGCATGCTGGAAGAAACATTCACGCCCGACGACCCGAATTACAATCCGGAGGATAAGGGCATGAAGAAGATTTATTGCCGCATTTAGTCAGCGACTCAAACTCGACTAGCCGGCCAGAATGCACTGCTCAGACGCACCGTGAAAACCACGAAGTTGTCGCCGCGCGAGCCTGAACTCAGGCAGTTAGTCGAGCTCGCCACTCAACAGGGGTGCGACCCGAAAGTGGAACTCGACCACTGGAATCGCGAGCTCGACACCCTGTATGCGAAAATGCAAAGCGATGAAGCACGCCACGCGATAGATGCGCTGTTCTCCGCAAGCGACGACGAGCTGAACCGCAGCCGGAGCTAAGCCCGCGCGGCATGTCGAAGTGGGGTCTTGTCAGACTCAGCTAGAGTGACGGCCCTAGCCTCGTAGCGCCGAGGCATTTCGTCGTAGACGCGTCCGTCAAGCAATCGCCCCGTTAGATCCTTCCGTACGCCACCCCACTGCTTGAAGAAAAAAGCCACGGCGGACGCCCGGCACTGCCGGCGTATCGACTTCACCCATTCTTGTTTCATCTCACGAGCGCGGGGACCTGACTCTCCGCCCACAATGACCCAATCTATGTTTTGCAGTGGAATTTCATCCAGAGGGCCGATCAGCGGCTCGCATGAGAGGAATCGAACCGCGGCGGGCACGCAGGCAAGATCTACCACCCGATGCATCACCCGCGCATCTTCGACGCTAACGCCCATCCAAACGTTCGCTGGCCACCGTAGCCGAGCTCCCAGATCGCGCAATCGCTCGCTTCGCTTCGTCAAGATCTGAAACGTATGCTGGGGGCATGCCTCCATAGTCTTGAAAACGCGCTGAATAAACTCCTCCGGCACATCTTCTTGGAAAAGATCGCTCATAGAGTTCACGAAGACCAGCCTGGGCTTCTTCCAGGCACGCGGCGCGTCTATGAGATCCCGATGCAGCGTTGGCGCGAAGCCCGCCGCATAGCGCGCCGCTCCCATGGCCTTCAAACGCTTCGCCATTCGCTCGGCGTAGCAGTTCTTGCAGCCTTGACTGACTTTCAGGCACCCCGTGACGGGGTTCCATGTGTGTTCAGTCCATTCGATACTCGAGCCTTGGCTCATTAGCGCAAGTCCTTCAGAAGATGCTTCGCAATTCGTATGGCAATTGGCTTTCCGCGTTCGTTGCCGACGGCGAAACAGAGAAGATACAGCGGATTGTTGGACGAGTTTCGCAGAACACCCGGCTGCTCCACAACGCCAGCAAATACAGTGCTCAGCCGCTCCAGGAAGTATGCGCCAATCACGTCCATGCTTGCCTTGATAACGCGCCCGCTCACGTCGCCCAAAAGGTCGGCAGTGGCCTCCACCTTGTAGAACTCCTCGTACCAATTCTCCGTGCCCAGCAGGGCTGTCAATCGATCACGCCAGGTGTCCGGAATCGTTCCGGATTTCGTCAGCAGCCTATTCACGCCAATGCCAAGCGGGAATAGCAGCCAGAGATCTATCGCCTTGGTTGCTGCGACAGCTTCTATGGTCTTCCAATCGACTTGCATGCCATATGGGTCGAGAAAGAGAACCGCCCGTTGGCCGGACCAGTCCTCGCCGCGACAGATTCTCTGTATCTCCACATTCGCATCCCCGAGCCGGATGTCAATCGTGTCGGCGCGAGCCGGAAAGTCGCTCTTCAGTTGCGCCAATTGGTGACACCTCCCAGCGTTCTTCTCGACGAAGACGTACTTCTCGAATGGAGGATCGACATCGAGAGCCAGCCGAGCCGAACCTTCCAGCAGACCTTGGGGGCCAGAAGCAGCAAGCTCCGGGAAAAGCTCCTCCTGCGCCACCGTTTCAGTTGAACTTTGAGTTGGCGTGCGATAGCCCGAGCCGGCGAACGCATCAATAAAAGTCTTTCTGAATGGTCGGTCCGGCGTGGGCTTGTACCTCAATGCGGTCGTGTAGCTCTGCAGATACCTGGACAGAACCTGTAGCTTCTGAGTCGTCCAGTCCCCGCCAAAGACATGCGGTGAGCCAGTGTTGCGACTTCCAGTGAACGTCATGGATGCGACCTCATGCACGAACTCGAAGTTGATTGTCTCTAATTTTTTATCAGCTCCAATCGCATTTAGATGATGTGTCCAGGAGATGTGGCCCGCCGCGCCGGCTCATTCGCCATGGATTACATCGCGCGGAACAACGGCACGCAGAACGCATACTGATTGTTGGCACGCGCAGCAGCCCCTTTGAGCTCTCGCACTCACATCCGCGGTTGATTGCGCGGATGGGATAGCGCGCTCAGCTGCGCCTCCGGATGCGTGGAATGTTTGAAGCCAGGTCTTCCGCGTTATAAAGCGCGGCTATCTAGGTGTGCCTGCCATGCTGAATCTGAAACCTAACAAGTGGTGCTCGCCACCGCGCACTTTCAGTTTCATGCAGGCCACAAGTGACATTCCAAATGTTGCTTCGTGTCTTGCCGCCAGTTGGGAGATGAAATTGGATTTCTCCCAGGTACTAAACACACCTTTTTCGTAGGCGGAAGCCACTCCCGTCACCTCAGTGGCTTCTTTGTGCCCATCGTTTTATGGCCGGGTGGCGCACAGCGATGCAAGACCCGAAAGGGAAAAACTGCGGGCGGCCCTACGACCGTGTTCAAGCACCCGGCCGCCTCTCTGAACAGGAGGCGAAATCGAACGAATCGTAGGAGCCCCCCCCAGCAGCTCGTTAGCCCTGACTTGATGACTGGCGAAGTTCTCCAAGCCTGCTCTCCGCAGCCGAAAGTAGAAATTTGGCTTCTTCAAAGCAGGACCAAGCCAACTCTCCGATTGCACAAAGACGCTGATACTCCTCCGACCGAGAAATATCACTACTTACTTCACCAATGAAGCAAAGCACCAATGCTCGATGGGCGCAGTGATTTCGATCTGGGCGTAGCTTCTCAAGCCGATCAATCAGGGGGTGCGCCGGGACTACTTTCTTTACTAACCTTATGAGCCCCCCCAGCGGTGTTTCGTCGAGTTCTTCGTCTGACTTAGATACTTCGGCATATTCCGATGACGAGATCTTATGCACTTCGCGTGCGTACATCAGGAATGATTTCAGGCTCTCTTCGACCATCTGACAGCCGAACAAAGCAAACTGCGCCTGATGCAGGTATTGCGCGTGGGTCATAGGATGGAGCATGGAGAAAAATGCCCGCCGGTCACCGCCGCCCCAGCCCCCGCTGCACCGCGAACAGCGCCGCCTGCGTCCGATCTTCCAGCTTGAGCTTGGCGAGAATGGTGCTGACGTAGCCCTTCACCGTTCCTTCCGTGAGATGCAGCTCATCGCCGATCTGACGATTGCTCATGCCGCGAGCAATCAAGTCGAGCACGCTGCGTTCGCGCTGAGTCAGAAGCGCCAGAGGGTCGGCCTGGCGGTTGCGGAGTTGCTCGACCAGAGAGCGTTGTGCCAGGGGATGAAGCCAGGTCTGGCCGCCGGCGACGGTGCGGAGGGCGGTGACGAAGTCGGCTTTGGTGACGTCTTTCAGGATGTAGCCGGCCGCGCCGGCGGCCATGATTTCGCGGACCTGGCCATCTTCGGCGTAGGAAGTCAGCGCGATGACTTTGACCGTGGGCGACGTGGCGCGGATCACGCGAATCGCGTCGCTCGCGGCCATGCCGGGCATCTTCAGGTCCATGAGCACGATGTCCGGCTGCAGGCGGCGAACGGCGTCGCAGGCTTCGTCGCCGTTGCCGGCTTCGCCGACGATGACGAACTCTTCGCCGTCATCGAGCAGCGCGCGGAGACCTTCGCGAACGATGCCGTGATCGTCGACCAGGAGCAGCTTGATGGTGGCGGTCATGGTGTCATCGCTAGCAATGGAATGCGAATACATACCGTCGTTCCTCGTCCAGACTGCGATTGAACTTCACAGACGCCGCCCAGCGCGGCGGCGCGCTCGCTCATGGTCTGCAAGCCGATCCCTTGTTCGGGAGAGTTGCCAGTGACTTCGGCGCGAGCGGCGACGTCGAAGCCGCGGCCGTTGTCCTGAACACTCAACATCAACACATCGTCATTCACCGCGGCGCTCACATCCAGACGATCCGCGCCGGAATGGCGGATGGCGTTCGACAAGGCTTCGCGACAGATCAGATACAAGCGCTCTTCCAGCGAAGGCGGCTGTGAGCGGTATGCGGCGAAGTCGAGCCGGATACTCGGTGTCTGCGGTGCCAGGATGAAAGCGAAGCGCTGTAACGCCGCCGCCAGGCCCATCTTCTTCACATCCGCAACGCCGGCATTCTCGATCGTGGTCGTGCCGGCTTCGCTGGTCGAATCCGGCCGCAACTCTCGCAGCAGCGCGCGCATCTCGGCAAACGCAAGGCGCGCCAGCTCTTCGATACGGCGGGCCCGACGCTCGCCTTCCGCCGGATCACGGCGCCATGCAGGCACGATCGATTGTGACATCAAGCTGATGGACGACAGCGCCTGACTCACCGCGTCGTGCAGATCGCGCGCCAGGCGTTGACGTTCGCGCATCACCGCCGCTTGCCGCGCCTCGCGCGACAGGCTGGTGTTCTTGATCGCGACCGCCAGATGATCCGCGATGATCTGAATACTCGCGACATCGTCTTCATCGAACGGATTCAGGCCTTCGATGTTGATACAGCCGAACACCTCTTCGCCGAGCACGATGGGCATGGCCAGCTCGGTGCGAACATTGATCGGAATCGGCGGTGGCACGTAGCGGGGATCCTTGCGAACGTCGTTGACGATCTGTGCAGTGCGCGTCATCACCGCCGTGCCGGTCACGCCTTTGGTGACGGGGATGCGATGGGACAGATCCATGATGTCGCCGTAATTGCCGGCGTGCCCGTCGAACAACAAATATTCCCCGTCATCGTCACGAAACAGCAGCGGGATGACGACGTTGGGATAGCCCAAGTGCTCGTGAATCACTTGCGCCGCCGTCGCCACCAGCTCGTTGGCATCCAACCCGGCGGTGATCACGCGCGCGATGTGAGCGATCAACGTCATGCGCTCAGTGCGGCGTTTCTCTCGTTCGTAACGCATGGCGTTCTGAATCGCGATCGCGGCGTGGCGAGCAAACAAACGCAGGGTATCGAGATCGGATGCGCCAAACTTGCGCGGCGGCGGCGCGCCGATACCAAACACGCCGAGCAACCCACCGCCCGGCCCGGGAATGGGCACGCCGATGACCGCGTAATCGCGCATTTCGGGCAAGGAAATCCGCTGCAGCTCGCCGTACCGATCGACGATGACGGGTCGGCCGGTCGCCAGCACTTTGCCGATCAACCCTTCGCCCGGCTCGAACTCCAGCCCCAGCTCGGTCAGCGGCAACTGATGAATGGCCTCGATCTGCACCGTATGACGGCGCGGCACATATAAACCGATGGAGCCGCTGTCCGCGCCGAGCAACTCGCAGGCGCGCGTGATGATGCTGGTCAGCAACGGGCGCAGCTCCAGCTCGCTGGCGATCTCCTCCAGAATGGTATTGAAAGGCTCGCTCATTGCGGGCACGTCGCGGCCTTCGATTCGCAGGATTCCGGAGCTCACGGGAGGTATCCGCGCGCGGGTGATGAGCGGAGTATTTGCTGCGTGCAAGCTGCGTTCAAGTGGACTTTCGAGGCACTGCCTTTGGTCAGGACTTGTCGGTCACGAATGGCCGCCTCCCTTTGGCTGCGGGGCCAGCACGGCAGGCAGCAATGTGCCCATCAGCTTGCGTACCGTCTCGCGCTCCCGGCCCACCATCTTGCGCAACTCGTTGCCGATAATGGCGTCGCCGAGTGCCGCGACCGTCACAAACAAGGTCGCGGATGTCACACGTTCGTGAATCGCTGCCGCGCCGCCCTCGTCGTCGGTGGCGCGTTCGACGCTGTCGATATAGTCGCGCACCACCTCGCCAATCGGCGCCAGGTGCATGGATTCGCCCGTGAGCGCCATCCAGGCGGCCAGCCGGCCCGCGCCGCCCCGGTCGAATGCGTCGAACACGATATCGACGAAATCCTTCAGCTCGGCCTTGCCGGCGCGCAGCCGCATGACGGCCGATTCGATGGTGGTGGTCAGCTCGCTGACCATCTGCCGCATCAACTCCGACTGCAGCCCGGACGCCGAACCGAAGTGATGAATCAGGTTGGTGTGGCTCATGCCCAGATCGCCGGCCACGGCCTGCAGAGTGATGGCGTCGGGCCCCTCGGCCAGCAGCAGCCGGCGCGCCGAGGTCAACGCCAGGGTCCGGGCTTCCTCGGGCGTACGGCGCACCCGGGGGACGGGAGATTTCGCCGGATTCTTGCCGGTCGGCCGTGGTGCTTTTTTCGGCTGGGTCACTATTGACAACACTCTCAATAAGAACTTTTAATACGCCAACCCTATCCTGGTCCCGATGGAAGCTGGTCATGGACACCTCCACCACCCCCACGCCCGCCGACCTCACGATCACGCCTCGAGACCTGCGCCTGGACCGCAAGGCAGCCCACGCCAAATGGTGGCACGGCGGCGACCCGGTGGCGACCGCTTACTTCAACGCCTTGTCGGCCTCGTTCCCGCAGGGTGAGACGTTCTTCATCGAGTCGGTCCGGCGTTTCCGGGACCGCGTGACGCCACGCCTGCAGGAACAGATCAAAGCATTCGTCGAGCAGGAAGCCGCGCACACCCGCGAGCACGTGGTGTTCAACAAGCTCATCAAGAGCGCCGGTTACGAGACCGCCAAGATGGACGCCGAGATCCGGCGCCGCCTCGACGTCGCTCGCTCACGTCATCCGGTCGGGCAACTGGCGATCACGGTGGCGTTGGAACATTTCACCGCGATCATGGCGCACGCCATACTGGTCGAAAAAAATCCGTTGCCCGGCGCGCCGGCCGAGGTATTGCGGCTGTGGCAATGGCATGCCATCGAGGAAATCGAGCACAAGGCGGTGGCGTTCGACACCTATCTCGCGGTCACGCGCGAGCTGTCGGGATTCAAACGCTGGGCGATTCGCTGCCAGGTGATGGTATTGATCAGCCTGCAGTTCTGGTACTCGAACTTGCAGCGCATGGCGGATTTTTTCAGGCAGGACGGCATCAATACGCCGCGCACCTGGTGGCGCGTGTTTACTTATTTAGTCTTCAAGCCGGGCGTGGTGCGCAAGGTGTTCCTGCCCTATCTCAGTTTCTTCCGTCCCGGCTTCCATCCCTGGGATCACAACGACAGAGCGCTGGTTCGCGAGTTCGAGCAGCGCCTGCGCTTGACGGAAGTCCAATCCAACCTGTGACCACGCCAGCTCACAAAAAATTCCCCGACGTTGCAACCGGAATGTGCTTACTTCCGGGAGCCTCCCGCCCGGGAGCAGATTCCAATCGCGGGTGCAGCGCCGATCGTCGTCCGGCGCGTTGAAACATCGGCCACCCGGATGGGGCCGTCGCCGCAACCCGTGTCATGGCACGCCCGTGCGCACGGGCGCGCTTCTAAAAACACGCTGGGAGTAAATCGGAATGACTGCGACGACGGTTAATACTTTTCCCTCTCTGAACCATTGGAACTCGCCTCGCGCGTGGGCGCTGGCGATCATCGTGTTACTGCATCTGGGATTCTTCTGGGCGCTGACCAACGGAATGACACAGACCATCATCAAGGTGTTCGTGCCGCAGGCACCGGTCCTGATTCCCGACATGACCCAACCCAAGCCGCTGAAACAGGTCGAAATCAAGGATGCGAGTATCGACCAGCCGAAGATCAAGCCGACTTTGATCCCGAGAGAAGTGACGATCCCCGACGAGTCGCCGGTGGGCCCGACCATCACCGTCGAGCCGAGAACGGAGACGGAGATTTTCGACGGCCCCGGTAGCGCGGTGCCGCCGACACCTGTCCTGGCCGAGCCACGCATCGACTCGCGTCGTGGCCTGAGCGAGCCGTACTATTCGCCAGCGGATATTCGCGCGGGCAACGAGGGCACGGTGGTGCTGTCGATCTATATCCTCGCGGACGGTCGCGTCGGCGATGTGAGACTGGTCAGCTCCAGCGGCCACGAGGGACTCGACAAGTCGGCGATGCGTGAAGCGAAGAAGTGGCGCTTCATTCCCGGCACCAGCGATGGCCAGCCGATGGCGATGTGGAAGCAACTGCCCGTAACGTTCCGTCTCAACACCCGCATGTAGGGTTGCAAGCAGTGCCGGCGTTCGCGCCGGCACTGCGCTGTTACCAACTGAACGTCGGCGCGGCGACTTCGAAGCGCAATCCCACCACCACGGCGTTACGCAGGGAACGCTGTGATCCTGGGTTGACGATGTATTGAACGTCGGGCTGCAAGGTCAGCCAGTCCGTGACCGTCGCGCGCCACGTGAGCTCCACTGCCGCCTCGTAATCATCCAGCCCTGCCGTGCTGTCTCGAAACGCCGATGACGTTTTGATCCAGGCGGCGCCGATACCGAAACTCTGTTCTCGTCCGGGCGGACGCGCCACATCGTAGTTCAACGCGCCGATCACCGACCAGTCGCAATCGTTCACGCTATGTTCCGCGTGACCGACACGCAGCGAGGTGCGCCAGGGCCGCACTTCGTCCAGTGCACCGAGTCGCGAGTCGGCTGAAACATACCAGCCGTGATTGTGGGTCGAACCGGTCGGCTCCGCGTCTTCCGCGACCAGAGGCTCGGTGGTCTGTGTGTAGCCCCACACGCCGAAGGCCACTTTCTCCACACGCCCTTCCGACAAACGCTGCAACTCCGAGACCAACAGCAATCCGTCAGCGTGATTCAGATGCACGGTCGTCACTTTGGGCTGGTGCGGATCGCCGGGCACGCCGTCGAAAGCGGCGCTGAGCCAATGCCACTCGGGCGCAATCTGCAGATTGACGCTCATGCCCAGCGACGTCGTCGGGAAGATCGACGGACCGTTCTCGCCGCTTTGGCTGAAATCCTGGCCGATACCGAAAACCGAATTGATATACAAGCCGCGCGGGTCGCTCGCATCGAACTCCGCGTTCAGATCGAGCAGACCGACGCGCGCAGCGTGCTTGCCATCCTCGCCGAAGCTCCACGCCGCACCCGCCTCGAACAAGCGCGCGGCCGCCGGGGCGTCGATGTTCGACACCGCGAATGAGTCACCGACGAAACGCTCCGACAAGCCACCGCCAGCATTGCTCTGGCCCGAAACAAACAAGGTCAGGCCGCGGATGTCGAACAGCTCTTCCATATCCAACGTCGCGGCCACGTCAAGATTTGAAAGGTGACGATCGCCGCGCCCCAATCCGCCTCGACGATTGGAAAAGTAGTCGCTGGTGTAGCCGGCCTCGAAACTCATGCTCGATGCGAAATCGCCCGCCGGCGCCAACGCAGGCGCGCAGGCCGCGCAGAGGCCCGCAGCCACCAAGGTCAGTTGTTTCGACATCGCGCCGCTCATGCGCCCTACATCGGCATGAGCACGGTTGGCATGACACGGCCCCGACGCTTTCAGGCTTTGCCGTATCCCGCCGCCGGTGCATCCCGGGCGCGGCGAGTGACGGCCATCACAATATCGGCGCGCGGGCAAATACCAATAATCCCATGTCTGTCACCTGGACGGCGACCGTAATCATGCAGGCAACAATTCCAGCGCTGGCGCGGATCATCGCAATGCGGTTGGCGAACCTCCGTCCAGTTCCTTAATTCCAATCCGATTTTGCTATGGCAGGGTCCGGCACGCACCGGGCAATACATTCCGTGTTGTTCGACGTGCCTTTAAAGGAGAGGGCAATGGACATGGATCCTATCGAGCTCGTCGACCTGGGCGATGCCACTGAAGAAACAAAACAGTTCCTCCCGGTCCCGGTCTTTCCGGACAGCACCTATTTCTGGGGGTTGGTGCCGGATCTGGGCTGATGTTTGAAGCCTGACCGTCCGGGTGCATGCGGCCGAATGCACCCGGATGTCTGGAGGAATGCATGTTCCGCTATCTCGCTTTGGCATGGAACGTCGATGCGACCGGGCAATGCGCGGCGGCCCGGATTCTGATCGATCGGCTGACCACACGATTCAAATCGTGGGGTCGAGTCGAACAAAAAAAGGGTCTATGGGTGCTGCACCCCAATTTCCGGCAAGGATCGCTCGAAGTGGTGTCCTTGCCGGAGGAGCGCGGCGTACTGATCGGCGCCTTGTTCGAACGCCGGACCGAACTCACCGACGACACCGCGACGCCGCGCTTCCGTCCGACGATTCAACAAAGCGAACAGATCGTCGCGAGCCGCGGCCGCTGGTTGATGGAACACACCTGGGGCAACTACATCGCCTTGCTGCGTGACCCGGCCGACAACCGCGTCTGGGTGAGCAAAGATCCAACCGGCAACCTGCCGTGCTTCAGCACCACGTTTCAGGGCGTGTCGGTGATCTTTGGAAACATCGCCGATCTGGTCGACACTCAACTGTTCCAGTTCACCATCAACGAGCAGTACCTGCGGGATCGGGTGCTCCACGGCGGCATTCTCGATCAGCCCGCGCTGAACGAAGTTCGAACCATTTACCGCGGCGAATGCGTCGAGCTGACTCAGACGACGACGCAATCCAGAGTGTTTCATTGGCTGCCGCTGCGTTTCGTCGAGCCGGGCGAGGCAATCGAAGACCCAACGTTTGCGGCACGAGCCATGCGATCGACGGTGCGCTCCTGCACGCGCACGTTGTGCGGCGATCACGCGAGCGTTCTGCATCGACTGTCGGGCGGGCTGGACTCATCGATCATCGCCGCCTGTCTCGCGGGCGTCCCGGCCCGCCCCCGATTGGCCTGTTACACCTACTTCACTCCGGGCGGCCGATCGGACGAACGACCCTGGGCGCGGCTCGCCGCCAGCAAGTATCAGCTGCAACACCAGGAGCATTCCGCCGTCGCGGATCAAATCCCATTACCCAACGTGATGAGCTCGCCGCCGCAGGTCGAGCCCACCGCCACGATGGGATATCTGCTCCGAAACACCCTGGAACACCAGATCGCCCGAGAGCATCAAGCAACCGCCGTGTTCTGTGGCGACGGCGGCGATTCGGGCTTCTGCGGCGACACGTTTGCTTACGCCGTCTCGGAATATTTGCAACGTCATGGCTTGCGTCCGCACGCACTCCGACTCGCCGCTCGTGTTGCCGCGTTGACCGAGGAGTCGACTTGGACCGTGATGGTGAAGTCGCTGCGCCGTTGGCGTCGTGGTGCAGGCATGGAACACCAGCGGAAGATGCTGCTGTCAGTGTCGACGCTGGTCGATGAAGGGCTGCGCGCCAGCTACTCCGACGCCGCCAGATTTCCGCACCCCTGGCTCGATCAGTTGCCGTCGGTGCCCTGGTCACTCGTCAGACGTCTCGGCGCGTTGCTGGCCACACCGGAGTTCTACAACGTCGCGCCCGGCATCGACGCGCCCGAGGTGCTCGCGCCGCTGTACTCGCAACCTGCGATGGAGCTGTTTCTTCGTATTCCAGTCGACGTGCACTTTCAAGGCGGTCGTGAGCGCGGACTGGCCCGCGAAGCCTTCGCTCAGGACGTGCCCGCCGAAATCATTCGTCGCCACTGGAAAGATCGAGCCCCGGGGTTCATCGATCGATTGGTCGAACGACACCGCAGCTTTCTGCGCGAGCTGCTGTTGGATGGCGTGCTCGTCGAGGCCCGGTTGTTGAACCGCAAAGCCGTCGAAGCAGCCTTGAGCGAGCGGGTATCGAAGAGCCCCGTGTATCCAGGCGAACTGTTACGCCATCTGGATGTGGAGGTCTGGGCGCGAACCTGGCGAACTTGCGCGAGCGATGCCCACCGCCGCGCGACCGCTTAGAATTTCTTTTCGAGCCGCATATACCAGGTGCGTTCCTTCAACTCGCCCTGAGACGAGTCGAATCCCGCGGCGTCGCCGACATTGGCAAAGCCGGGCTGCTCGTCGAACAGATTGACCGCACCTGCCCAGAGTTTCACACCGTCCACTCGCGACTCGCGCCCATACATCAGCCCCAAATCCAGCGACGCTTGCAGATCGATCAAAGTCTGCGCCGCTACGGTTCGACCGGTGCGCGCCCCGGCAATCGCATCGTCATAAGAAGGCGTGTAGCGGGCAAACGCAGCGGCTCCCAGCGGCCCCCGCCGCCATTTCAGCGACAGGATGGCGCGCCAGTCCAGAATGGAGCCGAGCTCACTCGCCAGATTCACCCGATCCACCGGCGCCTGGCCCGGCACATCGGTGGAATCGAAACGATCGAACCAGGTGGCCTGCAGCTCCGGCGTGAATCGGCCGAATTCGGTCAGAAAGTCCGCTTTGACGGCGAAGTCGACACCGGCCGCTTTGACGCCGCCGACGTTGATACGCGATGAATCGATGGTTCGCAGCGCGCCGGTGACCGGATCGCGCCCGATGCGATCCTGAAACAGCGCTTCGTTGGCCAGCATCACCTGTGGCGGCACCGAGACCACCCGGTTCTTCATGTCGATGCGCCACCAGTCGGCCGAAACATTCCAGTTGAAGGCCGAGTCCGGGCTGAATACCACACCGGCGGTGAGTGAACGCGCCGTCGCCGGCTCGAGCTCGCTGTTGCCACCCATGGTGAACTGAACGGTCGCCAGTTCGTGGCGCAACGGATCGGTCACCCGAGACACCGCCGAGATCCGCGGCAGATACATTTCATACAACGACGGCGGCCGAAAGCTGCTGCCCCCCGACACTCGCACGCCGAAGTCCCGATTCGGTTTCCACAGCAAGCCCAGCTGTGAACGCAGCACATGGCCGAACTCGCTGTAATCGTCCCAGCGAGAACCGGCGGTCAACGTCAGCTCCTGAAATCCAGGGACAGTCGTACGCAACTGGTTGCTGATGAGAGGCACGCGAAGCTGCGCGAACCCGGCAGTAACATCTCTATCGTGATCGAAAGAACCCGCGGCTTCGTTGGAAGCGCGCATGGATTCATTGCGCCACTCCGCGCCGATCACCGTTGTAATGGGACCGGCGGGCAAGTACGCGATCGAGCCTTGCACGAATCCGGCGACCTGCTGGCCGCCGGAACTGAACTTGTCCACGTCACGCGGCAACAGCAACTCGTCGCCGGCCATCGGACCGGACGAGAAAGGATTCAGCGCCTGGGCAGTGGGATTCGACAAGCCCCGCATCACGGCGGTCAGATCCACCGCATTATCCAATCCGGTGGTCGCCTGTTCATCGGAGCGCAACGCCGACAGCTCCCAGTTCCAGCGCCCCCAATCGCCACGCAAGGCCACCGACCAGCGCAGCAGGTCCGAGTCGACCGACTGCGATTGCGACGGATATTCCGTGAGCAGACGATTGATCAGTACCGTCGTGCCAAAAGGATTGTAGGGGTTGGCCGCGGACGCCGGCATGCTGGCCAACACCGGCGGTGAAAAGTAATAAGTCGAGTCGCGGTTCGCATAGAGCAGTTCGCCCGTCGCGGTGATGCGATCGGAAAGATGCGCTGTTCCCATTGCCGTGACCGTCCGGCGCGTCGCCTCGGGAACGACGCTGGAGAATCTCAGCAAACTTTCCAGATTCGGCTGACCCGCGGTCGCGCTGAAGTCGTCGCCTTCCAGAGGCACGGCGGCGACATTGGATGACAGGCCGGGCAAGTCGCCCATGACCGAGCTGACGTTGCCCGGGCTGCTGACCAGCGAGCGATGGTCGCGCCCGCCATAACGACGAAAGTCCTGATCGCGCCACAGAGCGCGCTCCTCACCGAGCAGACCGCCGATATTGAAATAATCGAACACCACCGCGCCGTGAAATCGATCCTTGTTCACGCCCGCGGAGAATGTGACTCGCTCCTGTTCGCCGCCGCCTGCGGCTTCGCCATAGCGTAGCTCCAGCGTCGGTTCGGCGACTTTGTCACGCAGCACGATGTTGATGACGCCGCCGATCGCATCGGTACCATAGGCGGCGGCGGCCGAGTCCAGCAGGAACTCGATGCGCTCCACCGCCGGGACCGGAATGGTGTTCAGATCGAACGCGCTGGACGACAGACTGTTGGCACTGGGCAAGACCCTGCGCCCATTGATCAGAACCAGCGCCGTGTCCGGACCGAGGCCGCGCATTTCAGCGTACTGCGCGCCGCTGCTTCGATAACCCTCCGGCCGTGAATACGCACTCTGTGAAATATATCGAAGCGCATCCGGCAAAGTCGGTGCGCCCATGGCGTCCAGATCGTCGCGCTCCATCACGACCACCTGCGGCACCGACAATGTGAGATCCCGGAGCGGCCAGCCCAGCACCAGCACCTCTTCGGGCTCGAGGCGCAACGGATCGACGTCAGTGGAGTGCGGCAAGGTCCGAACGACCGTGTCCGTGGGTGGCCCGGCCGTCACCTCCGAGGACGGTCGAGGCTCGACCGACACCATCGTGTCCTCGATCCAGCGCGACGTGAGCTGAGAGGAGCGCAGGATCACACTCAACACCTGGTCGACCGTGAACAACCCCTTCACCGGGCCGACCAGCCCTTCTTCTTCGGCGTCGTCGGAGCTCAGGTACGCGACCAGCAAGTCGGCCTGACGGCTCAGCTCATGCAATGCCATGACCCGACTGGTGCGCGGAATGTCGAATTCGAACTGTTGTAATCGCGATTCGTTCTCAGCACCGACCGTGGCGGCCAGCAGCAACAGCAGCAGCCCTAACAAATGGCATCGCGGCAGTCGCTTGCCTGACAGCACTGCGTCCCCGCCTGCATTCCCGCCTCGACATAAGTTGGTCTGGAAGAGCACAGTCGCTGAGCCGATCCACCCGTCGTTATTTGAATCCGATATTGGGATAGACCACGGCAATCATGCAACCTGATTCTTTCGTTTACGGTGCTTTTACCGATGTGTTCGCGGGTCGGACGTGCCACGTTGGCGGGCCGCAGCAAAAGTGCAGAGATCGATGTCCACGCGTTTCGAGTCTTCCCTGGCCCACCTGCCCACGCCGGGCTTGCTGCTCGATCAGCAGCGCATGGATCGGAACATCGCTCGTCTGAAGCGGCATCTGCAGGGACTCGGGGTCGGTCTGCGACCGCATCTGAAGACTTCGAAGTCCATCGACATCGCGCATCGTCTGATGGCGACGCCCGCCGGGCCCGCGACCGTATCGACGCTGAAAGAAGCCGAAGAGTTCGCCGCCGCCGGGGTCAAAGATATTTTGTATGCAGTGGGCATCGCGCCCGCCAAGCTGGACCGGGCAGTCGCGTTGCGAAATCGCGGCGTGGATCTGTCCATCGTGGTCGACAACATCGATCAGGCCAGGGCTGTAGCCGCGAAGTGCCGCGAGCTCGGCGTCAAACTTCCGACGCTGATCGAAATCGATTCCGACGGCCATCGCGCCGGTATACAACCAGGCGATCCGTTGCTGGTCGAGATTGCTCGCACCTTGCAGGAAGGCGGCGCCGATCCTCGCGGCATCATGACTCACGCCGGCGGCTCTTACGACGCTCGCGGCGAAGCACAGCTGGTGGCCGCCGCTGAACAGGAGCGAGCCGCGGCGGTCAAGTGTGCCGAACAATTGCGAGCCGCCGGTTTCGCCTCGCCGGTGGTGAGCGTGGGCTCGACCCCGACCGCCCACTTCGCCCGCGACCTGACCGGCGTCACCGAAGTGCGTGCCGGCGTGTTCGTGTTTTTCGATCTGGTGATGGCCGGCATCGGCGTGTGCTCGATCGATGACATCGCGATCAGCGTGCTCGCCAGCGTGATCGGCCATCAGCCGAGCAAACATCAGATCCTGGTCGACGCCGGCTGGATGGCGATGTCGCGCGACCGGGGCACGGCCAACCAGCCGGTCGATCAGTACTACGGCGTGGTGTGCGACCCCGAGGGCCGCCCCTATCCCGACCTCATCATGCGCCAGGCGAATCAGGAGCACGGCGTGCTGGAGCTTCGCCCCGGCAGTTCCGCCCAGCTGCCCGATCTGCCGGTGGGCTCACTGGTCCGCATCCTGCCCAACCATGCGTGCGCGACGGCTGCCCAACACACCTATTACAACGTGCTCTCCGAAGGCCGGATCGTAGCGAAGTGGCCGCGCATCGCTTCGGGCTGGTAAGCACGCTCCAGGGGGGCGGCTACAATGGCCGCCCATGCCAGATCCCCGTCACGCCCTCTCACCCGACGACACCCTCCGCTGGCTGCGATTCAGCATCGCGCTGGTCTGGATCTGGACGGGCATCGTGTCGCTGGGCTTGTATCCGACTGCAGATAGTTACGACCTGCTGGCCCGCGTCGGCATCACCGGCGCGTTGGCGCCAGTAATGTTGTATGGCGCCGCCGTGCTCGATCTGCTGGTCGGCATCGGCACGCTGGTCCTGCGACAGCGACGATGGTTGTGGCTGCTCCAGTTCGCGATCATCGGCGGCTACACATTCATCATCACATTCAAGCTGCCGGAGTTCTGGCTGCATCCCTATGGACCCTTGAGCAAGAACCTGGTGATGCTCGCGGCCATCTATTTGCTGTACACGCTGGAAGCGCGTCGATGGAATACCTGGTCGTAAAGTGGCTGCACATCCTGTCGTCGACGCTGCTGTTCGGCACCGGACTGGGCTCGGCGTTCTACATGTTCTTCACCAGCCTGACGCGCGACGCCCGCGTCATCGCCACCGTCGTTCGCTATGTCGTGATCGCCGACTACGCCTTCACCACGCCGACCATCATCATTCAGCCGCTCACTGGCCTGTACCTGATTCATCTCGCCGGCTTCCCACTGACCAGTACCTGGATCGTCGTCTCCGTCATTCTGTACTTTGTCGCCGGCGCAGCCTGGCTGCCCGTGGTGTGGATGCAAATCAAGATGCGCGACATGGCGGCTGCCGCGGCCGCGAACGGCACGGAGTTGCCGCAACGCTATTGGACGTTTCTCAAGGGGTGGGTGGCGCTCGGCGTCGTCGCCTTCGCGGCCCTGGTCGTCGTCTTCTATTTGATGGTCGCAAAGCCCGCCTGATATCCCGGTTGCTTACGCTCGCCGCGATGTCGCAGCGTTCGCGCCAACTCTTCCAGGATGGGCACACCGGCCAGACCGATGAAGCTCGCCAGCAATAAAACGCGGCCGGCATCGGCAGGCACCGCGGCAAGCGATGCGCCGTTGAGCCCCGCGCCAATCTCCTGCCAATGCAACACACCGAAGATTGCGACGGCGACCAGCGGCAACACGTCCATGAAGCCATGGATGAGCTGTTCGAACGGTGAGATGTAGCGCTGACCGTCTGTGTAGGAAACATCCAGGTGCGCCAGTGCGGTGTGGGCCAACACGCCGACAACCATCACGCCAAACACCCACACATTTGTCTCGAGCAGCGCGCCGGCCGCAATCGCGACCAACAGCGTCAGGAACTGCAGCACGTGGAACCAGGATTCGACGCTACCGGAGGTGTGCTCGATGTCGGTCCGGCGATGGCACAAGTAATCTCCCGCGCCAGCCAGGAGCCATAGAGGATAGATGCCCCACCACAGCAGATTTTCCAGCAAGGTTTGCAGGCTCATCGCCACGCTCCGCGACTCCCCAAATGAAATCCCTCTCGTGCCCGGCCGGTTCCCGGACAAGGAACCATCACGCCGCTGCTACATTCTCTGCACATGCCCCAGCGACACAAACCCGGCACAGCCTTGCTGATCCTGGACATGATTTCCGAGTATCGCTACCCGGATGGCGAGCGAATCATGCGAAGCGCGCTCCGGGCAGCGCCGAACATCGCGCGATTGAGAGATCGCGCGCACGCGGCGCGGCTGCCTGTGATTTATGTTAATGACACAGCCGGCAAATGGGAGTCCGACCCCAAGGCCTTTGTGGATCGCTGCATGCAACCCGACTCCCGCGGGCGCAAGATCGTCCAGTTGCTGGCGCCGACGCCGGAAGACTACTTCATGTTCAAGCCGAGACACTCGGCCTTCTTCGGCACGCCGTTGCATGCCCTGCTCGAGCAGTTGAGGATTCACAGGCTGATCGCCACCGGCATCACCAGCCATCAGTGCGTATTGTTCACCGCCATGGACGCGCACGTCCGTGAATACGAACTGATCGTCCCTTCCGATTGCGTCGGTGCCGGCGCGGCCGCCGACACCCGACATGCGTTATATATTTTTTCTCACGCGCTGATGGCGAAAGTGGTCGGCTCACGGCAGGTGCGCATCTGAGGACGCTTGCAGAAACTCCGCCAGGAAGGGCGCGGTCCGGCTCCGCTTGGAGCTGGCGACCTGCGTGGGCAGCCCGGTGACGACAATCGAGCCGCCTTCATCGCCCGCGCCCGGCCCCATATCGATCACCCAGTCGCTACCGGCGACCACCCGCATGTCGTGCTCGACGACCACGACGGTATTGCCCGCGTCCACCAGACGCTCGAGCTGGACGACCAAGCGCTCGACATCGGACGGATGCAAGCCGGTGGTCGGCTCATCCAATACATATAAGGTATCGCCCTTGGACAGGCGCTGCAGCTCGGTGGCCAGCTTGATGCGCTGAGCTTCGCCGCCGGACAGCTCGGTCGCCGCTTGCCCGAGCCGCAAATACCCCAGCCCCACTTCGCGAAGCACGTCGAGCGAGCGATGAATGTGCGGCTCATCCTCGAAGAATTGCCATGCCGCATCGACAGTCATCGCCAGCACGTCGGCGATGTTCCTGTCTCGATATCGAATCTCCAGTGTCTGCGCGTTGTATCGAGCACCATGACACGTCGGACAGGGCGCATACACGCTCGGCAGGAATAACAGCTCGACCATCACGAAGCCTTCGCCTTCGCAGGTCTCGCAGCGGCCTTTCGCAACGTTGAAAGAGAATCGGCCCGCGTCATAGCGGCGCGAGCGCGCGGTCTTCGTGGCCGCGAACAGTTTTCGCACGTAGTCGAACAGCCCGGTGTAAGTCGCGAGATTGGAGCGTGGCGTGCGACCGATCGGTTTCTGGTCCACGCGCACCAGTCGCTTGATCCGATCCATGCCGCCGACGATCTTGCCGCCGAGCGTGTGCACGATGGTGCGCTCCAGCTCACTGCCCTCTTCCTCATCGGCAACGACCGCCTGCCCGAGATGCGCCGAGACCAATTCGACCAACACCTGACTCACCAGCGTCGACTTGCCCGAGCCCGACACGCCAGTGACGCTGGTCAACAAACCGAGTGGGAACTGCGCGTCGAGCTTTTCCAGGTTGTTGCGGGTCACGCCGCTCAACTTCAGCCACTCGCGCGGCGCTCTCGGTTCACGCGGCGGCAGTTTGAATTCGGAGAACAGGAATCGACGCGTGTGCGACGCTTCGATCGATGCGAGCCCCTCGGGCGGTCCGCTGTACAGGATCTGGCCGCCATGCTCACCCGCGGCCGGGCCAACATCCACGATCCAGTCGGCGTGCCGAATCACATCGAGCTCATGTTCGACGACGAACAACGAGTTACCCGCTGCCTTCAGCTGATCCAGCGCCGTGAGCAGTGCCTTCGTATCCGCAGGATGCAGACCCGCCGACGGCTCGTCGAGCACATACACGACACCGAACAGATTCGATCGCACCTGAGTGGCGAGCCGCAGACGCTGCAGTTCCCCCGGCGACAACGTGGGCGTGCTGCGCTCCAGCGACAGATAGCCCAAGCCCAAGTCGAGCATCACCGCGACGCGTGCTTCCAGATCCTGCACGATGCGCTGTGTGACCAATGCCTTCTCCGGATGCTCCGCTTCGAGCTTGCGCCAACGGGGCGCCGTCGCGGACGCATACGGTTTCAACAGTTTGGCCAGTTCCTTGAGCGGCAGCCCCGACATCTCCGCGATATCCAGTTCGGCAAACTTCACGGACAACGCTTCGAGCTTCAACCGTTTGCCTTTGCAGAGCGGGCAGTCGGTACTCACCAGGTATTGCGACACCCGCTTCTTCATCAGCGGGCTTTCGGTGTTGGCGAATGTGTGCAGAACGTAGCGTCGCGCACCGGTGAACGTTCCCTGATAGCTCGGCTCTTCCTTGCGTTTCAATGCGCGCTTCACTTCGTGCGGTTCGTAACCCGCGTACACAGGCACTGTGGGTTGCTCTTCCGTGAACAGCAGCCAATCGCGATCTTTCTTCGACAGCTCGCGCCAGGGCTTGTCGATGTCGAACCCCAGCGTCACCGCGATGTCTCGCAAGTTCTGCCCGTGCCACGCCGGCGGCCACGCGGCGATGGCTCGCTCTCGAATGCTGAGCGAAGGATCGGGCACCATCGAGGCTTCCGTCGCATCGTAAATCCGACCCAACCCATGACAGGTCGGACATGCGCCCTGCGGCGTGTTCGGCGAAAACGACTCCGCATACAGCAGCGCTTGACCGCGCGGATAATCGCCGGCTCGCGAGTACAGCATGCGTAACAAGTTCGACAGCATGGTCACACTGCCCACCGACGAGCGCGTCGTCGGCGAACCGCGTTGCTGTTGAAGCGCGACGGCCGGCGGCAAGCCGTCAATCTCATCGACCTGCGGCACGCCCATCTGATGAAACAATCGCCGCGCATACGGGGAAACCGATTCCAGATAGCGCCGCTGCGCCTCGGCGTACAGCGTGCCGAACGCGAGCGAGGATTTTCCCGACCCCGACACGCCGGTGAACACCACCAAGGCGTCGCGTGGAATCTCTACATCGACATTCTTCAGATTGTGCTCACGTGCGCCGCGGACACGGACTTTACCGTCCAGGCGTGAATCGGTCTTTTTCATTACTGACTAACTGCTGTGGATGCGATTGGTTTCGCGAGGGAGCGCGTCCTACGTCTGAGTGTGAGCGCCAGCGATCCTGCGAGACCCACATGCATTCTCCCATGAATCGTCCCTCCGTCGTGCTGCCCGGCGCGCTCGCGCTGGCACTGGCCGGCCCGGCCTGGTCGGAACACGACATCGAGTTCGTCCAGGAGCATCTGCCCGAAGTCATGATGGACAATCGCTATGCCACGCTGCCGGTCTGGGATCTGGGCACCGGACAGCGGAGCACCGCCTATCAATTCCAGGCGGCTTATGCTTCCGCATCCGCGGGCGATCTGAACATCGCGGGACCGTTGCTCTCGATGTCCGCTACCCGATCGCTGAGTAGCAGGACGCGGCTGGGAGCCTTCGGCTTCTACGATCCCTTGCGCCTGCATGCCGATCACGACCGCCGGCCGTTGCAAACATTGTTCGCTCCGGAAACTCCCATCGGGCGGCCGGTGGACGCGGAGTTCAGCCATCTGGATGGCACGGCGACCGACTTCGGCGCCGGCTTGTTCTGGGCGCGACATCAAGAGCAAGGTCTGCTCGGCGAGCACAATTGGGTCGTCGGCGTGCTGTGGCAACGGGTCGACCTGAAGGACTATCGCTTCGACTATGCGATCACCGGCGGCCCGCAGGCAGGACTGCAAGGCCAGCTCGATTTCGATGCGCGTTACGATCACATCACGCCGTTCTTCGGCTTGGAGGTGCCGCGCACACGCCACGACTGGATGTTCACTCCGCATGCGTTGTTCGCCTATCCAACGCCCCGGCGCGGCATTCGAGGCCACATCACCGGCCCCGACTTCGATATTTCCGGCGACACCGCCAGCGCCGGCAATGGCAAGCATTTCGGCGATCCGTCCCTGACTCTCGGCTTCACCATCACTTATCTGCCGGCCCATCTGTCCATCGATGCCGGCACGTTGCTCACTCAGCAGGTGCTGGAACAGCAGATTCACAAAGGCATCGAGAGCAACTGGCTGCTGTCGGTGTCGTGGGCGCCGGGCGGGAACCGCACTGCTTTTTGAAACCACTGAAGACCCGGACCCGGCGGTTCAAGCCGGAAGAAACTGCTCGTCGCCGTCCCCGGCGCAGGAGACCTGACCTAGGTCAAGGCACCGCACGGCGCACCTGACATACGGTAGCGCCATGATGAGCCAATGCCTCACGTGCGATGTCGATCTGCTCCGCCGCTACGATCAGCCGGGGCCGCGATACACGTCCTATCCGACCGCGCCGCAGTTCGGGCCGCATTTCAAGGAGGATATGCTGCGCGAGTACATCCGCCGCAGCAACGAAGAACTGATTCCGCGCCGGCTGTCGTTATATGTGCACGTTCCCTATTGCTCGAGCCCGTGTCTGTATTGCGGCTGCAATCGCGTCATCTCGCGTGATCGCAGCGCCGGCACGCGCTACGTCGAACGTTTGATTCGCGAGATCTCGCTGGCCGGTCCGTTGTTCGATCACGATCGCGAGGTCATCCAGGTTCACTTCGGCGGCGGCACGCCGAATTTCCTGCGCCATGAAGAGATCGGCGACATCATGAGCAGCCTGCGCAAGCAGTTTCAGCTCAGCAGCGCCGCGATCCGTGACTTCTCGATCGAGATCGATCCGCGTTTCATCGACGCCTCGGATATCGCGGCTTACGCGCAGATGGGACTGAACCGCGCCAGCCTCGGCGTGCAGGATTTCGATCCGACGGTGCAGCGAGCCGTAAATCGCATCCAAAGCGCCGAGCTCACCGAGAACGTCATCGAGGCCTGTCGACGCAGCGGGTTCCGCTCGGTCAATGTCGACCTGATCTATGGCCTGCCTCATCAGACGCTGGAAGGCTTCGGCCGCACGCTCGACACCGTGCTCGAGATCCGCCCCGACCGACTCGCGGTGTACGGCTACGCGCACATGCCTCACCTGTTCAAGCCCCAGCGTCGCATCGACGCCAGCGCCCTGCCGAACGCCAGCGAACGAATCGCACTGTTGTCCCTCGCCATCGGCAAGCTCACCGCCGCAGGCTACGTATACATCGGCATGGATCATTTCGCCCTGCCCGACGACGACCTGACGCGCGCCTATGATGCCGGCACGTTACAAAGAAATTTCATGGGCTACACCACCCATGCCAATTGCGACCTGCTCGGCCTGGGCGTCAGTGCCATCAGTCATATCGGCGACAGTTTCAGCCAGAATCCCCGCGATCTGCCCTCGTGGGAAGGCGCGGTCGACTCCGGACATCTCCCGGTATGGCGCGGCCGTCATCTGGATCTGGACGATCAGGTGCGCGCCGAGGTGATCCAGCAGCTGATGTGCCGGGGCGCGATCGACATCGCCGCCGTGGAGCGGCGCTACGACATCGACTTCAACCGCTACTTCGCCGACGCCCTGGCCCACGTGCAGCCCCTGGCGAAAGACGGCTTGGTGACCCTGGAAAGGTTGCGCATTTCGGCGACCTCGCGCGGGCGATTGCTCTTGCGTATCATCGCCATGTGTTTCGATCGATACCTGAATCATCGACTCCCGGGCGGGCCGACCTACTCCAACGCGATCTGACCGCTGCGTCCCGCCGGCAGCGCCAATGTGCTGCCAATGAGTGACGTGAGCCGCCGCCCCGTGCCTGGCATCGCCGATGACGGCGACGCCTTCCATTTCTGCAGTACCTGCGCGTTCTCGGCTGCCTGTCTGGAGAGCGGCTACGACAAGAGCCTGTTGCGGGACCTGCACGTGCTGGTCGAGCACATCGGCCCGTTCCATGAAGGCGAGCACATTTTTCGGGAAGGCGATCCGTTCACGGCCATCGCGGCCGTACGCTCCGGCACCGTCAAGACTTATGTGACGGACCACGAGGGTCGCGAGCACGTCCAGGGGTTCTTTCTGCCCGGCGAGGTGATCGGCCTCAACGCCATCTCGCAGGCCCGCTATCCGAGCAACGCCATCGCGCTCGACTCGGTCGTCCTGTGCCGGTTCTCGTTTCCAAACATCGCAGCCCTGGCAACGCGCATGCCCGGGTTGCAACAGCAACTGTTCAAGTTGCTCAGCCTGGATATCGGCAAGGCGACGCTGCTGTCCGGCAACTTCTCCGCCGACGAACGAATGGCGGCGTTCTTGATTACATTGTCACGACGCTACGCCGCTCGCGGCTTCTCGCCCAACCGGTTCCTGCTCACCATGACCCGGACGGATATTGCCAACTACCTGCGGCTCGCCTCGGAAACCGTCAGCCGCGTGTTCCGGCGGTTCCAGGATGAAGGGATGATTCAGGTCGAACGGCGGGAGATCGAGCTGAAGGATCGGAAACAGCTGGAGACGTTGGCGGAAAATGTGCTTCGGAGCACATAAACCGCAGCCCTCTCGTACCTGACTTAGATCAGGGCACCCCCGCCACCCCGACCCCATGATCCCGCCACCAATGAGTGGGAGAGGGTCCATGAACGCGAGTCGAAGGTTATGGGTGGGACTAGGGGTCCTGCTGCTGCTTTCCTTTGCCGTCCTGCTGTGGGTAGGCGGCGAAATACACCGGGTGATGCCACCGATTCCATCGGCGGTGGTCACCGAGAACGGCACGACGGTCTACACGCGCGCCGATATCCAGAAAGGCCGGCAAGTCTGGCAATCCATCGGCGGTCAGCAGCTCGGCTCCATTTGGGGTCACGGCGGCTATGTGGCTCCGGACTGGAGTGCGGACTGGTTGCATCGCGAAGCCGTCGCCTGGCTGGATATCGATACGCAACGTGAGACGTCGCAGCGTTACTCACAATTGCCCGAAGACACGCAGGCAGCATTCGCGGCCCGCCTGAAACCTCGTATTCGCAACAACACCTACGACGCGAGCACCGACACCATCACGGTCTCCGAAGATCGCGCGCTCGCAATGTCACAAGTCGCGGCTCATTACGAATCGCTGTTCAGCAACGATCCGCAAACGCTGGAGCTGCGCAAGGCGTATGCGATGAAGGACAACACGGTGATGACCGCCGAGAATCGGGCCGCCTTGACGGCGTTCTTCTGGTGGTCTTCCTGGTCGGCGGTCACACAGCGTCCGGGCAAGGACATCACATACACCAACAACTGGCCGCACGACACGCTGGTCGGCAACGATCCGCCGGGCCACCTGTTCATGTGGACGGTGTTCAGCGTGATGTTCCTGATCGCGGGTATCGCGCTGCTCGGCTGGCATCATGCCCGTCACAAGGACGAGGCACCGCCGGAGCTGCCTGCCACCGATCCGCTGGCGTTGATTCGAGTCACGCCGTCGATGAAGGCCACCGGCAAATATTTCTGGCTGGTGATCGCCTTGTTCCTGACGCAGATCCTGCTCGGTGCCATCACCGCGCACTATCAAGTGGAAGGTCAGGAAGCGTACGGCTTCGCACTCGCCAACTACCTTCCTTATTCGCTCAGCCGCACCTGGCACACGCAGCTGGCAGTGCTGTGGATCGCGACCGCGTGGCTCGGCATGGGGTTGTATATCGGCCCCGCGATCTCCGGGCACGAGCCGAAGTATCAACGCTTCGGCGTCAACTTCCTGTTCACCTGTCTGCTCATCATCGTGGTGGGCGCGTTCACCGGACAGTGGCTGGCGGTGATGCAGAAGCTCGGCCTGGACAAGAACTTCTGGTTCGGTCACCAGGGCTGGGAATACGTGGATCTGGGCCGTTTCTGGCAGATCTTCCTGTTCGTCGGACTGGGTGTGTGGCTGACGCTGGTGGGTCGCGCGCTGTGGCCGGCGATCAAGAAGGGCGGTGAATCCAAGTCCATCATCACCCTGCTGTTCCTCTCCACGGTCTGTATCGGCCTGTTCTACGGCGCCGGTCTGATGTGGGGCGAGCACACTCACCTCTCCATGGTCGAGTACTGGCGCTGGTGGGTGGTGCATCTGTGGGTCGAAGGATTCTTCGAAGTGTTCGCGACCGCTGTGATCGCCTTCCTGTTCACACGACTGGGACTGCTGCGCACGAGCACTGCGACCACCGCGGTGTTGTTCGCCACCATCGTGTTCCTGAGCGGCGGCGTGCTCGGCACTCTGCATCACCTGTACTTCACCGGTACTCCGACGGCAGTGATCGCGCTCGGCGCAAGCTTCTCCGCGCTGGAAGTGGTGCCGCTCGCGTTCGTCGGCTTCGAGGCTTATCAAACCTTCAAGCTCGGCTCCGCGACGCCGTGGATGCAACGTTATCGCTGGCCGATCCTGTTCTTCACCGGTGTGGCGTTCTGGAATCTGGTGGGCGCCGGTCTGTTCGGCTTCCTCATCAATCCGCCGCTGCCGCTGTACTACATGCAGGGCCTGAACCTCACTCCGCTCCACGGCCACACGGCGCTGTTCGGTGTCTACGGTCTGCTCGGTGTGGGCTTGATGTTGTTCTGCCTGCGCGGCCTGAAGCCGAATGTGGTGTGGAACGAGCGTCTGCTGAAGACCAGCTTCTGGGCCTTCAACATCGGTCTGGCCTGCATGGCGCTGTTCACGCTGTTGCCCATCGGCATCATCCAGCTCACCGCCGCGATCGATCATGGCTACTGGTTCGCTCGCTCCGCCGAGCTGATGCAGCGGCCGATCATCCAGCTGCTGGTGTGGTTGCGCGTCCCTGGCGACACCATCTTCAGCGTCGGCGCCTTGTCTCTCGCGTGGTTCGTACTGCGGCTGTGGATCGGCCCGAAGCAAGCCAAGCTCGAAGTGCCGCAAGGAGCTCAAGTCGCGAAACGTTGAGACAGTGACATGAACACAGTCACCCTGCCCGCCAGCACATTGCGCATCATCGCGGCTGCCCCCCACCGCTTGATGTTCTTCATAGGCGCAACGAACGTGTTGCTGGCAATGCTCTGGTGGGCTTGGTGGCTGATCAGTGCGCGCTGGTTCGGAGGATCCAGCGCGCTGCCTTCCGCGCCGCCGGGATGGATGCATGCGATCGTCATGCAGTACCAGGTTCTGCCGGCTTTCATGTTTGGTTTCCTGTTGACCGTGTTCCCGCGCTGGATGGCACTGCCGTCATTGCGACGTGAACACTACGTGCCGGTCGGCATCGGCATGTTTGGTGGGCAACTCGCCACGCTCGCTGCGCTGGCGGGTCTTGGCAATCCCGATTTCCTCCTGAAGTTCGGCGCGATGCTCAACACCGCGGGCTGGCTCGTCGGCACCGCGTGGCTGGTGCGCCTGGTCGTTCAAGAAGGCGGGCGTACGTGGCACTCAGTGAGCTGCGCGTTCGCATTGTGCTTTGGCCTGGTCGGCCTCGCGCTCTACTCCGCGTTCTTGTTTCTCGCCGAGCCGCGTGCGGCATTCGCCGCGATCAAGTTGGGCACGTTCGCCGTGCTGCTACCGATCTACTTCACCGTTTGTCATCGCATGATTCCGTTCTTCGCCAGCGCCGTGAATCCCACTTATCGAATCGTGCGACCGATGGCGACGCTGGCGCTGTTCTGGGTGCTGACCCTGGCCCATCTATGGCTGGAACTGCGCCATGGTTACGCGTGGCTGTGGGTCGTCGACACACCGATGGCAGTGATGACCGCCTGGCTGCTGTGGCGCTGGTTGCCGCGACGAGGGCACACGCCGCCGCTGCTGCTCGTGCTGTTTGGAGGCTTTGCGTGGCTGTCATTGGCCTTCCTGCTCTACTCGATCCAAAGCATTCAATTCGCACTGAGCAGTCAGTTCATCCTCGGCCGGGCGCCGGCGCACGCGTTGTTCATCGGGTTCTTCGCCAGTCTGCTGGTGGCGATGGTGACGCGCGTCACACAAGGACACTCGGGCCGGCCGCTGGTGCTCGGCAAGGTCGCGGCGTTCGCATTCATCGTCATCCAGGCGGTCACGATTACACGCGTGGCCGCCGAAGTGGCCTCGGACTCGCTCGCCATTCAAGCCATTGCCGCGCTTGGCTGGCTCGTCGCGTTCGTGCCTTGGGTGCTACGATCGACCTGGATTTATTGCACGCCCAGAGTCGACGGCAACATTGGATGATTGGGGATGATCGAGTTCTATCCACAGATCAAATCGGTTCACATCGCAGCGGTCATGGCCAGTGGCCTGCTGTTTTTCCTGCGCGGCGCCTCGCTCCATGCCGGCATGACCTGGGCCATGGCGGCGCCGGTTCGCTATTTGAGCTATGCCATCGATACGACGCTGCTGACAGCCGCGTTGATGCTCGCGACCCTGCTCCATCAGTATCCGTTCGTGCACGGCTGGCTCACGGTAAAAGTGGTTCTGCTGGTCGTTTATATCGTGCTCGGTACGTTCGCGCTGAAGCGCGGCTCCACCAGGAAAATCCGTGTGATTTGCTGGCTGGCGGCGCTCGCCGTGTATGTATTTATTATTACAGTGGCGCGCGCCCACAACCCTGCCGGCATCTTTGCGGCCATTCCGCAGCTGCTCAGTACATCAACGTAAGCATGCAGGCCGCGTGACCTAGATCAGGTTCGGCGGTGCTCTCGATACCTAAGCTGGAGACGAATCCAGAAAAGGTCAAAACCGAGAACCGCCATGAAACGCCTGTTACCTGTACTAGCTTGCTCAGCCACGCTGCTGCTCGCAGCGTGTTCTCAGGGAAACTCTGTACCGGTCGCGCAAGCCGCCGCGCCGGAGTCCGACACGGGTGGCTCACGACACGGTGACTTCGGCCCGCCGCAAGGTGAGCCGATCAAGGCCGTGCTGACCAGCCCGCCGAACGTGCCGCCCGCCACCCAACGCAACTATCCGGCGAAGGTGATCGTGGAATTGGAAGTCACCGAAGTCGACATGCAGATCGCCGACGGCGTGACCTACACATTCTGGACCTTCGGTGGCACCGTGCCCGGTAGCTTCATTCGGGTACGCCAGGGCGACACGGTGGAGTTCCATCTGAAGAATCATCCGTCCAGCAAGATGCCTCACAACATCGACCTGCACGGCGTGACCGGTCCTGGCGGTGGCGCGGCCTCCAGCTTCACCGCCCCGGGTCACAGCAGCCAGTTCACATTCAAGGCGCTCAACCAGGGCTTGTATGTCTATCACTGCGCGACCGCGCCGGTCGGCATGCACGTTGCGAACGGCATGTATGGCTTGATCCTGGTCGAGCCGCCGGAAGGCCTGTCTCCCGTCGATCACGAGTTCTACGTGATGCAGGGCGACTTCTACACCGTCGGCAAGTACCGCGAGAAAGGTCATCAGCCCTTCGATATGCAGAAGGCCATCGATGAGAACCCGACCTACGTGTTGTTCAACGGCGCCGAATCCGCGCTGACTGGACCGCGCGCACTGAAAACGCAGACCAATCAGAAGGTCCGAATGTTCGTCGGCAACGGCGGCCCGAACCTGGTGTCCAGCTTCCACGTGATCGGCGAGATCTTCGACAAGGTGCAGTACGAAGGCGGCACCCGCTTCCAGGAGAACGTGCAAACCACGCTCATCCCCGCGGGTGGCGCGGCGACGGTCGAGTTCCACACCGAAGTGCCGGGCAACTACGTGCTGGTCGATCACTCCATCTTCCGCGCCTTCAACAAGGGTGCGCTGGCGATCCTCGAAGTCGCCGGCGAGCAGCGCGCCGATATCTACTCCGGCAAGCAGCTCGATGAAATGTATATCGGCGACAAGATGGCGAGCATGGCGCCGGTGGCCGAAGCGGTGAAAGCGAGCAGCACCGGTCAGCTCACCAAGGAGCAGCAGATCCAGGCCGGCGCGGTGTTGTTCAAGGGCACCTGCTCCACCTGCCACCAGGACACTGGCCAGGGCATCCCGAACGTGTTCCCGCCGCTGGCCAAATCCGACTTCCTGCTGGCCGACAAGAACCGGGCGATCGGTATCGTGATGAACGGTTTGAGCGGCCCGGTGACCGTGAACGGCGCGACTTACAACTCCGTCATGCCGCCGATGAGCCAGCTCAACGACGACGAGATCGCCAACATTCTCACCTACGCGCTCAACAGCTGGGGCAACAAGGATGGCACGGTCTCCGTCGAGGACGTGAAGAAGGTCCGGGCCAACACCAAACGCCCTGAAGGCGCGGCGCACTGAGCAAGGACCGGGGATCACTGTCATGCGCAAACTCATGCTGGCACTGCTACTCGCAACCTCGGCCGCCAATGCGGCCGCGGCTGAGCAGAGTGCGACAACAGTGATCCCTGGCGGCAAGTTCGAATCCGTATTACCGCCGGCGCCGGGTGTGAAAGAGGTGAGTTTAAAACCCTTTCAGCTCGACCGCCGGCCGGTCACGAACGCACAGTTCGCGACCTTTCTGAAGACTCAGCCACAGTGGCGCCGGGACAAGATCGCCCACATCTTCGCGGACGATCAATATCTCAGCCACTGGCAATCTCCGGCTGAACCTCGCAAGGAAGACCTGCAGCGTCCGGTCGTGAATGTCAGCTGGTTTGCAGCCACCGCTTACTGCGAGTCACGAGGCGCGCGGTTGCCGACCTGGTACGAGTGGGAATATGTCGCCGCCGCGAGCAACACCGCACGCGACGGCCGTGACGACCCGGCGTGGCGTCAGCAGATCTTGAATTGGTACTCACGCTCGGGCCGCGATGCCTTGCCTACGGTCGGCAGCACGCCGGCGAATTTCTACGGCATCCAGGACCTGCACGGCGTGATCTGGGAATGGGTGGAAGACGCGAGCGGCATGCTGGTGTCTTCCGACAATCGCGAACAAGGCGATCCCAACGTGATGCGCTTCTGCGGTGAGGGTGCGCTCACGATGGAACAGAAGGAGAACTACGCGACGCTGATGCGGATCGCGATGCTCTCCAGCATGAAGGCTCGTTACACCGGCGGCGCGATGGGTTTCCGCTGCGCGACCGGCGGGAGGGATGGCAAATGAAACGTTTATTCCTGGCGCTGATGCTGCTTGCGGCGGTGGTACGTGCGGATGCTCCGGAGTCCGTCTATCAACTCGACGCGACGTTGACCAACCAGAGCGGCGAGCGACATCACCTGGATAAGCACCTCGGCCATCCCGTGCTCGTTACGATGTTCTACGGCAGCTGCCCGATGGCCTGCCCGCTGTTGATCGACACGATGCGGTCCATCGAACGCACCGTTGCTCCGGCCGAGCGAGCCAAGATGCGCTTCCTGCTCATCTCCATCGATCCGGATCGAGATACCGTCGCCAAGCTCAATGAGCTCGCTACCAGTCGTAAACTCGACACGAGCCGCTGGACGCTGGCTCGCACCGACGAGACCAGTGTCCGAAAGATCGCGGCAGTGCTCGGCATCCAATATCGCAAGCTGCCGGACGGTGGCTACAACCACTCCAGCATCGTCACCCTGCTCAGCCCCGACGGTACGATTGCTTATCAAAGCTCAGTGCTGGGCACTGCCGATCCGGAGTTGCTCGCAGCGTTGCAACGTCAGCCCTAGTCGCGCAGCTCCGGGAAATCCTCTTCTCGAAACTCTTCCGTCGCGCGCTCGCCGACACGGGCGCGTTCCACTTCCTGCCGACGCAACTCCACGCGCCGGATCTTTCCCGAAATGGTTTTCGGCAGCGTCGTGAATTCGATGCGTCTGACGCGCTTGTATGGCGCCAGCACTTGTCGAATGTGACGAAACACGGACAGCGCCGTTTCGCGATTCGCTGCCGCACCCGCCGCCAGCACGATGTAGGCTTTGGGCAAAGCCAGACGCAGCACGTCCGGCGCCGGCACCACGGCCGCTTCTACGATCAGCACGTGCTCGATCAGCGCGCTCTCCAGCTCGAAAGGGCTGATGCGATAGTCGGATGACTTGAACACGTCGTCGGCGCGACCCACATAGGTGATGTATCCATCGGTGTCGCGACTCGCGATGTCACCCGTTCGGTACGCGGCGCCTTCGAGCCTGCGCACCGCGCCGGTTTCATCTTGATAGCCACGCATCAATCCGGTGGGTGCAGGATTCAAGCGCAACGAGATCTCACCCTCCTCCGCTGGATGGCCCTCGGAGTCGAGCAGCAGTACGTCATAGCCCGGCAGCGGTCGGCCCACCGAGCCTGGCTTGATCATCTGTCCAGGCGAGTTGCCGATCACACACGTGGTTTCGGTCTGACCGAAGCCGTCGCGAATCTGCAGCCCCCACGCTCGCTCGACCGCGTCCATCACTTCCGGATTCAGCGGCTCGCCGGCACCACACAAGTTGTTCAGCACGCCGCGATGAGGTGCGAGGTTTTCCTGAACCAGCATGCGCCACACCGTCGGCGGCGCGCACATCGACGTGACTCCGTTCTCCGTCATGGCCTGCAGCAGCGCCTGCGCATGGAAGCGGCCGATGTTCGCGATGAACACCGTCGCCTCGGCATTCCAAGGCGCGAAGAAACAACTCCAGGCGTGCTTCGCCCATCCCGGCGCGGACACATTCATATGAATGTCACCGGGGCGCAGGCCCAACCAATACATCGTGGACAGCGCGCCAATTGGATAACTGGCGTGAGTATGCGAGACCAGCTTCGGCTTCGACGTCGTGCCGGATGTGAAGTACAGCAGCAATGGATCGTCGGCGCGCGTCACACTATCGGGCTGGAACTCGGCGGCGCCATTGACGCCAGCCGACATCTCGTCGTAGCTCACCCAACCTTGCTTGCGATTGCCGATAGCGATGCGGATCACCGGCAATTCGAGGTCGTGAAATTTCTCGGCGAGCTCGGCGTCCGTGATCAAGAAGCGCACACCGCCGAGCCGCACTCGCTCCGCCAGGTCATCGGCAGTAAGCAAAGTGGTCGCTGGAATGGTGACGGCGCCCAGCTTCATGCACGCCAACATCAGTTCCCACAGCGCGGCGCAGTTGCCGAGCATCATCAGCACCCGGTCGCCACGCTTGACGCCCAGCTCGCGCAGACCGTTGGCAACGCGATTGGATTGCTCTGACAGCTCGCGGAACGTTCGAGTCGCGGCGTCGATGCCGACGATCTTCAGCGCGATTCGATCGCCGCGCTCGCCGGCCGCGAGATGCGCATCGAACCAATCCAGCGCCCAGTTGAATTCGGCGGGTTGCGGCCAGCGAAAGGATTGAACGGCCGTCGCGTAGTCTTCGCGATGTCGCAGCAGCAGGTCGCGAGCCTGCAGAAAAGCCTCGTTCGTCATGTTCGACGTCCCCCAGACACACTACGACGCCGCCCACATGTCAGCACACGCGGGCGGCGTAGGCAATGTCGAAAGGAAAGCGGCTCAGTGCAGACTGGAAGTCCGGGCCGGCAGCGAACCGCGAGGCACGACCAGCACGTCGCAGGCAGCGGCGTCCATGACCTGGCTGGCGACGCTGCCGATCAATGCTCGTCGCACGCGACCGCCGCTCGTTCCCATCACCAGCAAATCGGGCTGATACATGTCGACGGCGCGACGGATCGCCGGCGCCGGGTGGCTATCGCCGATCACCACACCGTAGCGCGTGTGATCCACGCTCGTCCGTCTGAGCAGATCGCGAATCTCCGACGCGGCTTCGCGCCTGGAGTGATTCACGTACGAAACGACTTCCTGATTGCCCACGCCGGCGGATCGAAGCATGCCCTGATAGGGCGGCTCGCACACATGCATCACCATCGCCCGCGCGTGCGGATTGAGGACCAGAGCCTCCGCCGCTCGCACAGCGGTCCCTGATTCTTCCGTTACATCGAGCGCCAACAGCACTTGTCGATACTCCACTTCAGCGGGCTGCGACACGATGAGCAACGGACATTGCCGCGTGTTGAGAATCTTCTCGGCGATCGTGCCTTCGAGCACGTCGCGAATGCCCCGCTTGCGATGCGGGCCGATGACCAGCAGATCGACCCGATGCTTGTCGATTGAATCGATGATCAGGCGAGCCGGATTGCCGGTGCGCACCGCGACTTCCGGCAACGGCCCAGCGTGCCATTCCGGAGGACGAGCCCGCGCCGTGAGTCCGGTGATGGCGAGCTGCAATGCCTTCTCGAGATTGCGCTCCGACGTCGCCGGCGAGACCACGTGCATCAGAGACAGCTGGGCTTGAAGTTGCTCGGCCAGCAGTCCCGCGCGATCGATGGCCGCTTCGCTCTTGGGCAGCAGGTCGGTCGCACACAGCAGTCTCGGCATCTGAGCTCTCCTCTCGTGAAATCGCTAATGAGTTCCCACGTGTGCAGCCTGCACGGACTCGATCCGCAAGCGACGCACGCCGCCCGGCATGACCCACTCGACCTCATCGCCTTCGCGATAACCGAGCAGCGCCGTGCCCAGCGGTGCGAGCACGGAAATACGACGCGCACTCACGTTTGCCTCGGCGGGACTGACCAGCGTCAGCTCCTGAGTGGAGCCATTGCTCAGATCGAGGATGCGCAACGGCCGGTGCATCGTGACCACGTCACGCGCGACCTGCTCGGGCTTGAGCACTTGCGCACGCTCCAGCTCCAGGCTCAGCTCTTCCAAATGCTCCTGATCATGGCCGTTGGCGGCGCGCGCGAGCAGACCGCGCAGGACGCGGGCGTCGAGCTCGGAAATCACGATCGGCTGGTCACGCATCATTTACTCCTGACAAGGTTCAGGAGCATGGTGCAACCGATACTAAGTTCGATCAATTAGAATTATTCTTGCGATCGGTTCGATATTGTCGAAGCTTCGGCGGCGGGGAGATTCCCATGAACAACGTGATCCGGCGGCTCAATTACCAGCATCTGCTGTATTTCTGGTCGGTGGTCCGTACGGGCAGTCTCACTCGCGCGTGCGAAGAACTGGCACTCGCGGCGCCGACAATCAGCGCGCAACTTCGCACGCTCGAGGAGCGATTGGGCGAGAAGCTGCTGGTGAAATCGGGCCGCACGCTGGTGCCCACTGAAGTGGGCCGGCTGGTCTACAGCTACGCCAACGAGATTTTCGGGCTGGGGCAGGAATTGATGGAGGCGCTGGAACAGCGACCGTCCTCGCGGCCGTTGAAAGTGGTGATCGGCATCGATGACGTCCTGCCCAAGGAAATCGCGTACCGGATCGTCGAGCCCAGCCTGCAATTGAAGCAGTCGGTGCGCGTCATTTGCCGCGAAGGGACCCTGGAACGACTGTCCGCCGATCTGGCCATTCACGAGATCGACGTGGTGCTGTCGGATTCGCCCGTGACGCCGTCGCTCAACGTGCGCGCGTACAGCCACCCGCTCGGCAGCTGCAACGTTTATTGGATGGCAACGCCGACACTGGCGAAGACACTGCGTCGTGATTTTCCCAAGTCACTGGACGGCGTGCCCGCGCTCTTGCCCACGGATGACACCGCGATCCGGCGCGCGCTCGATCAATGGCTCGATCGACAAAACGTGCGGCCGCTGCTGCTCGGTGAATTCGAGGACTACGCGATGTTGCGCGAGTTCGCGCGTGAAGGACATGGCTTCGCACCGGTGCCCTCGGTGCTCGAGGCATCGTTCAGAAAACAGCATGGTTTCGTTCGCATCGGCCTGGCCAAGGGCGTGAAGGCGGAGTTCTATGCCATCTCGGCGGAACGCAAGATCAAACATCCGGCCATTGCCGCGATGACGGACAACGCCCGACAGCTGTTCTCCGAAACCTGAGGCCGCGAGTTGCCCGGAATCGAAACATGATCTAGCCTCCCGGCACCGATGCCTACGTCATTCACATCGCGGTCGCGGACTTTCAGCATGAACGGGCCCTCGTGGCTCGCGCTCATTGCCGTGGTCTGGTGGGCGGCGCTGCTGAATCCGGCGCAGGCCCGGTCGTTCGCCGCCGGCATCTTCGATGGCGTCGGCTCGAGTGCCGCCGTCGTTTCGTCGGATCGGCATCTGTCGTTGCAAACAAACGACCGGCGCCGGGTCGATCCGGTGCGCTTCGGGCATTCACCCGTCGCACTCGCGTCAGTCTTCACATTCGCGCTGTCTCTCGAGCCGATTCAGTCGTTCGCACCGACTACGCACCAGCCAGCCTCGCGACCGGCGCGCTCGCCCGCTCAACCCAGAGCGCCTCCCGCAAACACCTGAGCGGTGTCATTTCGTTCCGGTGACGACACTGCTTCGCGCAGTGACGGCCGGCGTGCGCGTGTGTCGCGCAGATCGAGCGGGAGAGATTCATGGTTCCTTCCAAATGGAAGCTCGTGCTGTACGGGCTGGTCATCGTCATTGGCAGTTTGATTGCGTTACCGAGCCTGCTGACTTCGAAACAACTGGAGGCGCTGCCGGACTGGCTGCCTCACAAACAAGTCGCGCTGGGCCTCGACCTGCGCGGTGGCGCGCATCTGGTCCTCGAGATCGATGAGCGCGCCATGCAAAAGGACATCGAGGAAGAAGGTCTCGATGCCCTCGGCGCAACCGCGCGCCGGCAGTCGGCGCTTCAGCAAAGTATCGAGATTGTTCGACGTCGCATCGACGCCATCGGTGTCGCCGAACCGACCGTGCAGGCGCTCGGCACCAGTCGCATCCTGGTGCAATTGCCGGGCATGCAGGATCCGGCGGCGATCCGCACTCTGTTGGGTAGCACGGCGAAGCTGACGTTTCATCGCGTCGAGTCATCGACCGCGCCGAGTCGAAGCGCGCCGCCGATCGGCACCATTCGTGTTCCCGCGCCTGAGGAGGGGATCGATTACATCTTGCAGCAGCGCCCGATGCTTCAGGGCGAGCGACTGGTCCAGGCCAACAGCGGAATCGACAGTCAAACCGGCCGGCCCGTGGTGTCGTTCCGCTTCGACGACGCCGGTGCCAGGCAGTTCGCCAAGATCACTCTCGACAACGTCGGCCGCCAATTCGCCATCGTGCTCGACGGCAAAGTGATCAGCGCACCGGTGATCCAGGAACCCATCATCGGCGGGTCGGGGCAGATCTCAGGCAACTTCACCACGGCTGAAACCAGCTCGCTATCCGCACTGCTGCGAGCCGGTGCGTTGCCCGTGCCGTTGCAGATCGTCGAAGAACGCACGGTTGGCCCCGACCTCGGCAGCGACGCGATCCGCATGGGCGCCGTCACGGGTGCCGCGGGCTTGCTGTTCGTGCTCGTCTTCATGACGGTGCTGTATCGAGGCTGGGGCGTCGTCGCCAATCTCGCGCTCGTCATCAACGTCACATTGACGCTCGCTGCGTTGACGCTACTCGGCGCCACACTCACCTTGCCCGGCATCGCCGGCATCGTGTTGGGCATCGGCCTTGCAGTCGATGCGAACGTGCTGATCAACGAACGCATCCGGGAAGAAACACGCCATGGCAAAAGCGCTGTGGCTGCTCTGACGAACGGTTTCGATCGCGCCTACGCAACCATCATCGATTCGAACGTCACCGCGCTGATTGCGACGGCACTGTTGTTCTGGTTCGGCTCCGGACCGGTGCGCGGCTTCGCGGTCACCATGGCGCTGGGCATCGCGATCTCGATGTTCACGGCGGTCACGGTCGTGAAGTCCATCATGGCGCTGTGGCTCAAATGGAAGCGACCGAAGCAGTTCATCATCGGCTCACTGCTGCCTGCACGCTGGCGGGGCGCGACGCCGAATTTCCAGTTCATGCGGGCGCGCTTCGTCGGCCTCGGCGTATCGCTGGTGCTGTCGATTGCCTCGCTGATGCTGTTCGCCAAGCCTGGCTTGAACTACGGCGTGGACTTCACCGGCGGCACGATCATCGAAGCCTCGGCGCCCGCGGCGATGCAAGTGGCGGACATTCGCGCCAGGCTCGAGCAGGCGAATCTCGGCGAAGTGAGCCTGCAACAAGCGGACAGCGGTGGCACAACCGTTCTGGTCCGCATTCAACAACAACCCGACGCCGATGCATCGGCGCAAACCGAGGTTGCCGAACGCGCCAAGGCAGCCATTCTCGAAGTCGAACCGACCGCCAACTTCGATCGCGTCGACATCATCGGTCCGAAGATCAGCGGCGAGCTGACGGATGCAGGCATTCTCGCCGTGCTGTTCGCCAGCATCGCGATGTTCATCTACATCTGGATCCGGTTCGACTGGCATTTCGCGGTGGGCGCCATCGCGACCCTGGTGCTCGACACCACCAAGACTATCGGCTTCTTCGCGCTGACCGGCCTGGAATTCAACCTCACGGCCATCGCCGCGCTGCTGACGTTGATCGGTTACTCGGTCAACGACAAGGTCGTGGTGTACGACCGCATGCGAGAAAACCTGCGCCTGCATCCGGACGTGCCGTTGCGGCAGATCATCGATCGAAGCATCAACGAGACGCTGGCCCGCTCGCTGTTCACCTCAGTCACGGCGTTCCTTGCGATGTTGCCGATGGCGATCTGGGGTGGCGCAACAGTTGCTAGCTTCGCCGTGCCCATGGTGTTCGGTATCGTGGTGGCAGCGAGCTCATCTGTATTCATTGCCGCGCCGATCCTGTTGTTCCTTGGCGAGCGGATCAAACATCGCCCGGCCCTGGTACAGGAGGCCACTCCATGAGTGCCGCTCCTATGGGACAATCGCGGCGACTCCGGGGCGGGGCGTATCTTGCGCGCCGCCTCGGATCTGGTCGTACTGGATGTATTGCTGCCCGGCTTGAACGGCATGGATGTGTGTCGTCGCGCGCTGCTCCGGCGCACGAGTCAAAATTCCATCACAAACACTTCGGAGCCGAAGGGCCTTTCATTCGAACCTTCTGGAGCTATGAGCGGCGGCGGTTCCGAATGAAGAACTCGACCGGGACGATGAGCTCGATGCGTTCTCCCAAGACGCTGTCCGGCGGGCTGGGTAAGGGACTCGCACGGCGGGCGAGTTGCAGAGCTTCGTCGTCGAGCATTTCGATGCCCGCGGAACGGTCGATGCGTGCATCGAGCACGCGGCCGCGACGATCTATGGTGATGTGAACATAGACGGTATCTTCGTCCTTGCGACGTAGCGCCGCCGCCGGATAACGCTTCCTGCGTTCGAGCGCCGCGAGGACCTGCGATTCCCACGTCTGCTCGGCCTGATTCAGCTCGATGCCCGCGCCTTGGACCGGCACCACGTCCAGCGACTCCCCGGGAAGCAGCGACTGCACTCGCGGTTCGATCGATTCCGTTGCGTCACCCGATTCGTCCTGAATATGAATCGCCGCCAGCGACTCGGCTTCGCTGGGCAGCGTCGGGATCGCCGCCAGTTGAATCTTCGGCTGCTGGAAGGCGGCCACCGGCGGCAACTTGACCGCCAACGGCCGCTCGGAGACGGGCTCCGCCGGAATGAATCGAACTTCCAGGGCGACGGCTTGCGGCTCCTCCACCGGAGTGCTGAGCAGCTCGCCAAAGGCGACCGTGCCCACCAGCCCGATGTGGAACACCACGGAGAGCGAGGAGGCAACGAGTCTTTGGACGCGCGACTGTGCCTGACGCATCGGAGCTGGATCTCGCCCGTTCATTTTATCGGCGCCTGAGCGTACCCAAGGATGTTGAAGAACCTGTGTCGCTATTGCGACCGGATCGAGACATAACGGACCCGGACGCCACGGTGGTACATTCGAACCGTCGGCGCGACGAGGAAATCCGTGCCCTCGGGCGGCTCATCCTTTGCGTAGTCAAGCGTCAGCAGCGCGTCAGTACGGTCGCCGCACAATGCCGGCGCATCAATTCGATGCAGACAGCTGGGGTGGTTTGTATGACGTCAGCACTTTGCACTTTTTCGATCCGGGTGGCGTGCGCCTTTGTCACCGCTGGCAGCGTCATCTGCACCGGTGAAGCATTGGCCGCCGCCGACGCGGCTCCCTATTCTGTCCTCCAGCATATCGCAGCCAAAGACGGTGGCTACGATTATGTTTCCGTCGACAGCACCGCGCAGCGCCTGTACATGGCCCGCAACGACGGCGTGATGACCGTTGACTTGAGAACGAACAAGGTGACGCCGCGCTTCGTCGCCGGCGACGAGGCCGCCGCGGTTCTGATCATTCCCGATACGTCGCTGATGTTGAGCACCAACTGGGCCAACGGCAAAGCGACGCTGTTCGACCGGTTGACCGGACAGATCGAGGCACACATCGCGGTCGGCAAAGGACCGGACGCGGCGCTGTACGATCCGGCCAGCAAGCTGGTGTTCGTGATGAACGGCGAGAGCAACGACGTGAGCCTGGTCGATGTGACCAAGGCCGCCACGGTTGCAACGATCCCCGTCGGCGGCAAACCCGAAGCTGCCGCCTCCGACGGTCATGGCCGCGTGTATCTGAATATCGAAGACACAGCGGAGATCGTCGTCATCGACAGCGGCGCTCACAAGGTCGTCGGGCGCTATGCCATGAAGGGCTGCGAAGAACCGACCGGCCTGGCGTTCGACGCCAGCAGCGGCCTGCTGATCTCCGCCTGCCACAACAGCGTCGCCAAACTGATCGAGGCCCGCACCGGCGCCGACAAGGGCAGCGCCAGAATCGGCAAAGACGCCGACGGCGCGATCTTCGATGCAACCAAACGCCTGGTCTTCATTCCCAGCAACAACGGCACGCTGACCATCTTCAAGCTGGCAACGAACGGCAAGGCCCAACCCGTTCAGCAAGTGACCACTCACGAAGGCGCCCGCACCGCCGCCCTGGATCCGACCACCGGCCGTCTCTATCTGCCTTCCGCAAATTTCGTGGACGGCAAGGATGGCGAGCGCGAAGCGGTGGCGGGAACGTTCGAAGTTCTGGTGGTCGGGCGAAAGTAACGGAACATCGGCGCGCGATGAACTGAATCAAACATCGCGCGCCCGCCGGACCAACTTGCTATCTGTCGTATCAGCACGCGATCTCTCACGTGCGATAAAAAAATAACAAACAGCGCAGCGCTCGCGCCGATGCACGCGAGCGAAAACGGAGGATCAAAGGGAAGGGAGAATGGCGCGCCCGGAGAGATTCGAACTCCCGACCTCATGGTTCGTAGCCATGCGCTCTATCCAACTGAGCTACGGGCGCACACTGAATTGGCCGACGGCGACGAGCCGTCCATCCGTCCGCCGCGACCTTGGGCCGCTCATTTGCATGAGCCGGAACCTTCGGGCGGCGGGGCCATTCGCAGGCGGGGTGGAGCCGGCGGCCTTTTCGGGGCCGGGCGGCGCTCAGGGCTTTCCATAGCAGGATCAGTAACTTACCGAGACCTGCCTACCCTTTGCCAAACCATCCGCTGACGTTCTCGGGCGTTCCGGGTTACCGGACTGTCGCCGCGAGGGCGCGCATCCTACCACAACAATTGGCAGATGCAGCTAGTCCTGTATTGGTAAGCGGCAAATTCTTCAGGAAGGCCCGTCGGCCCCTTTACCACCCTGGAGCGGGTGCTCGCGCCCCAAGCACGCGCTCGACCTCGACCCCACGCACGGCGCTGAACACGTTCGAGTGTCGATGATCTGTACATTTATATAGTCCAACACGCCAGCCGAATTTTCCGACAGCGATACATTGCCGTGATTGATTGCGATGCCTGTCGTTCTGCCTCATCATTCACTCGCTTTTTTGCACGAGTTTGCTGAGGGAAGATTATGGCTGCGCGGGTGAGCGCCTCGAAGGCAAATAAGAAAACCGAAGTGCAGTCGCACAAGCATGAATTACGAACCGAGGTTCAGGAATTCAAGCGGCGGCGGATTCTGGAACAGTCACGCGAATTGTTTTTCGCGCAGGGCTATGAGGCGACCACTCTCGACACCATCGCGGCCGAGCTGAAAGTCACCAAGCCGTTTCTTTATTCCTACTTCCGGAACAAAAGCGAGATCCTCAACGCCATTTGTGAGATCGGCATCCGCTCGCCGCTGGCCGCGCTCGACGAAGCGCTGTCGACCAAGCTGCCACCCGGCGAAAAGCTGCGACTGGCGATCGAGCGCGTCACCTCGGCGGTCCTGCAGAATCAACAATGCATCGTCGTCTATCGGCGCGAAGAGATGAACCTCGAGTCCGAGGAATGGCAGCTGCTGGCGAAGCTGAAAGCGGAGTTCGATCAAAAGCTGTCGGCGCTGCTGGTGGAAGGCGCCAAGCGCGGCGAATTCTCCTTCGAGGATCCGGATTTCACCGCGCTGTCGATTGCCGGTCTGCTCACCTGGGCGGCGCTGTGGTGGCGGCCGATGGGGCGCTGGTCGCAGACCGACGTGGTCATGCACATGATCCGGAATGTGGAGCGCATGGTCGGTCGCAAGCTGCGCACGCCGGGCGCGATCTGACTGTCATATCAACCGACAAGCGCGGGGACCTGCCCGCGCCGATTCGATGTTTATTTCGCGCCGATCACGAAGGCCGAGGCCCGCTCGGCGATCATCATGGCCACGCCGTTGGTATTGCACGAAGGCAGGCAAGGCATGACGGCGGCATCGATCACCCGCAGTTGCCGAATGTTCTTCACGCGCAGCTCGGGATCGACCACGGATTGTGGATCGTCGACGGCGCCCATCCGACAGGTGCCGACCGGGTGATACATCGCGAACGCGCCGGCGCGCACATAAGCTTCCCACTGCTCATCGGTGCTGACGGCCTCGCCGGGTAGATATTCTTTTCGTACGCGATCGCGCAGGGCCGGTGAACTGAAAATATTGCGCATCACCCGCGCGCCATCGATCAGCGCTCGAACATCGGCGTCCGAACCCACCAGCGGATGATCGATGATGGGTGCGTCCTGCGGATGGGGCGAGCGCAGCCGGATCGAGCCGCGCGATTCCGGCCGGCTGACGTTAATAGCCAGACTTACACGATTGGCCTCGGCCAGCAGCACCTTGTCCGCCGTGACTTCATAGCCCAACGGTTGAAAGTGAATCTGCGCATCGAACGCCGCCAACCCAGGCCGCGTGCGGAAGAACACCCCCACGTGAGAAATCGGCGAAGTGCCCGGCCCTCGCCGAAGCAACGCGAACTGCAGAGCCCGCAGGGCAAAACGCCAGCGTGAGTGCGCCTCGACGTTCATCGTGCGCATGGTCACGTCATAGCTGAGCATGATGCCCGGATGCTCCTGGAGATTGCGCCCCACGCCAGGCAGATCGTTCACACAAGCGATGCCTCGACCTTCCAGCTCAGCACGCGGGCCGATCCCGGACAGCATCAGGATCTTCGGCGAGCCGATCGTTCCCGCCGCGATCAACACTTCGCGACGGGCGCGAGCCAGCTTGGCGACGCCATAGTGATTGAACTCCACCGCCTCCGCCACCCCGTTGCGCACTCGAACGCGCCCCACGAAGGCGCGCTTCAGCAGCTGCAGATTCTTATGATCACGGATAGGACGCAGATATCCTCGCGCAGCGCTACAACGCAGCCCGCCCCACTGGGTGGCTTGGTAATAACCGACACCCTCCTGAACCGCGCCGTTGAAATCGCCGTTGCGTGGAATGCCGGCAGCGACGCAGGCATCGATGAACAAACGATTGAACGGATGCGTGACGCGCAGATTCGCGACGCCCAGCGGACCTTTATCGGAGTGGTACTGGCTGGCGCCATTCTCGTTGCGCTCGGAGCGCAGGAAATACGGCAGGACTTCTGGAAAGCTCCAACCCGTCGCGCCCTGCCGTACCCAGCGATCGTAGTCGGCCGGATTACCGCGCAAATAGATCATTCCATTGATGGAGCCACTGCCGCCGAGCACCTTGCCCGACGGCCAGTGATCAATGCGGCCGTTGCGCGAGGTATCGGGCTCGGTCTCATACTTCCAATCGTACTGAGCATTGCCAACCAGTTTCGCGGAGCCGGCAGGCACATACACCGCAGCGTGACGATCGTCGCCACCCGCCTCCAGCAGGATCACGCTGTGGCCCGCATCGATGAGCCGGCGCGCGGCCACGCAGCCCGCGGAACCACCCCCTGCGATCACGTAATCGGCTTCTAAGGTTTCGGAAGGATCGTGAGGCGCCACGTTAGAACGACTTGGTGAACTGCACGCCGTAACTGCGCGGCGCGCCGAAGCGGGAGAATACATCGCCCAGGAACGGAATGGCGTCGAGACGATATAGCTGGTCCGTCAAATTCTTACCAAACAACGCGACTTCCCATTGCTCCGCGCGCGCCTGTAGGGCAACTCGCGCATCGAGCAATCCGTAGGAATCTTCGAACACCGTGTTCTCGACCATCCACGGCATCTGGTCCTGCCATTGATATTCGACGCGGGTGTCGAGCGACAGATCGCTGCTGACTGGCATCGTGTAATCGACACCGCCGGTAAAACGAAACTCCGGCGTGCGCGCCAGCCGATTGCCCGAAAGATCATTGCCGGCCGAGTCGACGAAATCACGATACTCCGAATCCAGGTACGAGCCGCTCAACCATAACTGCACCGCCGGTGTGGGCCGCACCTGCAATTCCAGCTCGACACCGTCGATTCGCGCCGACGCGGCGTTGTCGATGATCAATGACAGACCCGCGTCGTCGAGCTGCTCCACCTGCAGATCGTCGAACGATGTGTGGAAGACCGCAACGTTGGCGAGCACGCGCCCGTCGGCCCAGCGCGTCTTGGCACCAATCTCATAGGTCCACGCGATTTCCGGATCGTAGGGCAGCAGCGCTGCTGCCTCGGTGCCGGGCTTGCCCTGCCATCCGCCACCTTTGAAGCCTCGCGCCGCGCTGACATATAACAGCGCTTCTTCATTCGCGCGCCAGTCGAGGCTGGCCTTGGGCGTGAATTCGCTCCAGCTTTTGCTGGTACGAATATCCCAGAACTCCGCGCCGAGCGGCGCCACGCAATAGATGAAATCGGGTTGCGCGCCGAAGTTCAGACACTCGGACCGGTTGCGATAATCCTTGTCGTCGTAGGTGTAGCGGCCGCCCACCGTCAACGACAGCGCATCGGTCATCGCCCAGCTCAGCTCGCCATAGGCGGCGGAGCTCTTGGTGATGTTTTCCTGATCGTAAATGAACTGGCCGTCGAGGATGTCACCGACGCTGCCCGGCCCCAACGCCGATAGAAACGATGTCGCGATGCTGTTGTCGATGAGGCTGGTGTCTTCACGCAGGAAGTACAGCCCTGCCACCCAGCGTAACGCGCCCTCGCCGTCCGAGCTCAAGCGCAGATCCTGAGTGATGCCGACATACTTCTCGCGCTGACCGTTGGCGGCGTCGGTGAGCGATGGCGGTGAGCGTGTGCCGACCAGGGAATAGCGACCGTTGAAGTCACCGTAGCGGACGGCGGAAAGATATGTGAGCGTGCGACCGCCACCGAGGCGATAGTCGAAGCGCGCCGTGAGCCCGGCGGTGTCCTGGTCTTCCCATTGAGTCCACGGTGCATCGCTCTCGCGCACGTTGTCGCTGAGCAGACCCGACGCAACCACCGCCCCCAGCCCAGGCACCGACGGATCGTCGACGGCCCGGCGCGACTGGCCATGACTCTCGTTGTGGCCGAAGTCGGCAATGACATGAATGTCGAGCGCATCGGTCGGCTGAAACAGCAATGAGCCGCGCACCGCGTAACTGTCCTGATCGTCGAGCCGTTCATCGAGCAGGGTATTTTGGGAATAGCCGTCGTTCTTGCGGAAATAAACCGCGGCCCGGCCGGCAACCGAGTTGCTCAACGCTCCCGTGACATAGGCCAAACCTTCCCAGATGTCGCGTCCGCCGAACACGTCGAACTGTCCATACGAAACAGCCACTCGTGCCGATGTCTCATCGCTCGGCCGGGCGGTGAGCAGGTTCACGGCGCCACCGACTACATTCTTTCCATACAGCGTGCCCTGCGGGCCGCGCACCACTTCGACGCGTTCCAGATCGAACAGCGGCGGCGTCGCGGTGCCCCGGCGCCCCACATAAACCTCATCGATGAATGTTCCCACCGAGGGCTCGGCCGCCGATCCGGTCAAGCGCAAGGTGCCGATGCCGCGAATCACGACTTCCTGTTGATTGCCGATCTGTTGACCGAACGTGAAGCTGGGTGTGCGGGTCGCCACTTCGGCCAGATCGGTGATGCCCGCTTTGCGCAGGGCCTCATCGGACAGCACGCTCACCGCGACCGGCACGTCCTGCAACCGCTCGTCGCCGCGCCGGCGAGCACTGACCAGGACTTCTTCGATCTGGCCGGTGTCGATCGATGCTGGTGTTGACGGATTTTCGGCGGCGGCCGGCGTGGCAGCGCCCAGCATCCACGCCATCGGCAGCGCAACAGCCCGGGGACCTAACAAACAAACCCTGCCATCCCCAGTCGAGCTGCTCATGTGAACTCCTTTCGACATCCCCACGCGCGCGGGGGTCGCGACTATAAGACCCGAAGGCCGTCCGCCACAATAAGGGCGGCCGGGGATATCCCGCGGGAGATTGGAAGAGGCCGTCACGTACAAGCCGGCGATGATCGCAATCGGATAGGGAGTCGTCCTTTGGGTGTTTCCCGGATGCCGGGTAAGGACTTATTCGTGCCAGTCGTTGCGCACGTTGCGGGCGGCCAGCAAATAACCAACCATCGTGGGAACGTTTGCTATCAGCAGATCAATACCGACAGGATCTGCCGGTCGATGAAATTGATGACGAACACCAGGGTCAACAGCCCCAGCACGTAGCCTCGATATCCTCGGGTGACACTGTCGAAGCGGGCGACAGGTGCGGACGTCAATTTCACAAGCGGCCTCGGATCCCTGCAACGAGGGCCGCTATGCTGAGGGAGAATTGCGCCGCTGGCTCAGGTTTGTTCGCTGATGTATCGGGTCGGGGCGGCGCCGAACGCCTTGCGGAACATGGCGGTGAACGCGCTCGGGCTGTTGTAACCGACATCGAAGGCGACCGCAGTCACCGGTTCGCCGGTCGCGAGGCGCGACATCGCTTCCATCAGGCGCACGTGCTGACGCCAGGTAGCGAAACTCATCTGTGTCTCACGACGGAACATCCGGGTGAACGTGCGACGACCCATGCCGGCGACGCGCGCCCAGTCGTCCAGCGTATCGGCGTGCGCCGGATCTTCGAGGATCGCGCGACACACTTTGAGCAGACGGGCATCCAGCGGCATCGAGATGTCGAGCGGAATGCTCGGCGCGCTCGCGATCTCATCCAGGATCAGCCGCATCACCCGGCCGTCGCGACCTTGCTCGTCGTACTCAACTGGCATGCGAACCGCGGCGATGATCAGCTCACGCAGCAGGTCGGACACTTCGAATACGCGGCAGGCTTCAGGCAGATCGCCCCGCACGCGCTCGTCGATGTAGAGCGTCCGCACCGACACGTGCCCTCGACAGGCCATCTCGTGCGCGACGCCACTGGGAATCCACAGGGCTCGCTGCGGCGGCAGGATGTAGCTGGCGTGATCGGTCGTGACCGACGCTACCCCGGAGATCGAGTACAGCACCTGGGCGCGCTTGTGCGAGTGGCGCTCCTGGATGGTGCCCGACTCGTATTCATCCGCGAGTGCTGCGACTGGACGCGGCACGTCCTGATAGTCGATGCTTTGGGTGCTGCGAGGAGGCGCATTGGCGGCCACGCCATTGGACGCGGACGCACGATTGAGTGAGCTTTTGACAGCGCCGCGGCGCTGGCCCGGACGAGATGAATGTTGCTCCATGGGCGACGGCACACCAGTGGCTGATTGCTAGCTTCCTCAGACATAGCAGTGATACCACAAAATCGGCCGGCCAGACATTGTGCCGGCGCGGAGCCCTTCACGTTGGACGATTCAACCAGCACAGCGATCCCGGCGCGCGGCGCCGATCTCGATCCCGACATTCGCCAGTTCATCGCCACCACCGGCGCGGCTTACGCCAGTTACCCGGATTTCAACAACTTACCGTTGCCCGAAATGCGACGCGCCTGCGAACAGGTGCGCGCGCCCTGGGCGGCCGGCGGCCCGGTGATGTCTGAGCGTGTCGAGCACACCGTGCCCACACCGGTCGGAGCGGTGCGCGTGCGCATCCACAACCCGTCTTCGCGCGCAGAGAAGCCTGCGTTCCTCTACATGCATGGCGGTGGCTGGACCACGTTTAGCATCGATACCCACGACCGCCTCATGCGCGAGTACGCCGCGCGCGCTGATATCGTTGTCATCGGCGTCGACTATGCCCTTTCTCCGGAAGTGAAATTCCCCGTGGCCCAGCAGCAAATCGCCTCGGTCGTGCGCTGGGTGCGTGAAGAAGGCTCGGAATTGGGCATTGATCGCGACCGCATCGCCTTGGGCGGCGATTCGGCTGGCGGCAATCTCGCGATCACGACCGCCTTGAGGCTGCGCGACGAAGGCGACGCGAATGCGGTCCACGCGGTCGTGACGAACTATGCGGTCACGGATATCTACAGCGAGCCGGCAGCGCTGCAACGCTACGGCTACGAAGGCTACATGCTCGCCGCGGAAGAAATGCCCCGGTACTGGGACAACTATCTGCACAGCCGGGAGGAAGCGAACAATCCGCTCGTGTGCCCGGTGCTCGCCGATCTGCGCGGCCTGCCACCGGTGTTCATGGTCATTCCCGAGTGCGACATCCTCACCGAACAGAACTGGCGGCTCGCCGAGCTTCTCAAACAGGCGGGCGTGAAGGTCACGACGTCGTTCTATAAAGGCGCGTCACACAGCTTCCTGGAAGCGATGTCGATCTCCGCCCTCAGCAACCGCGCGATCGATGACACCGCGCGGTGGCTGAGAGAGACGCTGGAGCCGCGCTAGCAACCCCATCAGTGCGCGCACTCATCGGCGCGCTGAGCGATCATCGGCGTTACTGCCAACGCGCGCCTGGCCGGCGTGCATCAAGCAATCATTGTCGGAGTGCCTTGACCGCTGGCATGTACCGATCGCGCAGCTCGGTCTGTCGAGTCGTCAGCGAGACCTCCCTGCCTTGAACCAGAACCGTCGTCGGCGCGGACGACGGCTCGAGCGGATCGCCATCCCAAATGACCACGTCGCCATCCTTGCCGGGCGCGAGCGTTCCGAAGCGATCCGCGATTCCGTAGATCTCAGCCGGCGCGCTGATGATCGAGCGCAGGCCGTCGACATAAGACATGCCGTTCGCAACCGCCAACCCCGCGCCTTCGCGAATCGACAAACCCGCGTTATAGCTCTGCACGCCATCGAGACTCATCGCGACCGTCACACCCGCTTTGCGCAGTAACGCCGGGTTGTCCAATCGCGCGCCGAGCTCGTCAAACGACGCGGGCAGATTGGACATGGGATCGGCGATCACCGCGATCTTCGCCGCGGCCAACTGATCCGCCACTCGCCACGCTTCGGCGCCGCCGACGATCACGACACGAATGCCATAGTCACGCGCCAACCCGATGGCCTGACGCAAATCGGACTCGCGATTCGTGCTGATGGCGAGCGGCACCTTGCCCTGGACGATGGACTCGAGCGCGATGCTGTCCGGAGTGCGCGTCGCCGACGGCGTCGCCGCTTTCGCTGTATCGAGCGCCGCTCTGAGCAATTGCCACTGCGCCGACCGCGAGCCCACAGTGGAATTGGCGCTGCGATTGCTGATCGTGACGAACACCGCCATGCGCGGCTGCTCGACCACATCGCCGCCATCGAACAAGTGCAGCAGTGACCCGGAACCTGCGAACGGCGGCGTGTTGCTCGAACTCGGATAACTCAACGCGCGAGTGACACCGTCGGCGCGCGCCAGATCGATCAGCACGGAATTCGGATTGATGGCGTACTGAACGTCGAAGCCCGCGCCCGATGCGCCCGCCTTCGCTGCATGATCGACCGTCTCCGCCGCCGAGCTGACTTCGATCAGGCCGAGCCGGGTCGCCGGATGCATCAATCCTGGCGTCACGATCCTGCCGCCCGCATCGATGACTCGCATGCTCGCCGGCGGCGGCGTCGGACTCACTGAAGTGATCTTGCCGTCGGTAATGACGATGGTCGCGTTGTCGATCGGCGTGTCACTGGTCAATGTCCACGCCCTGGCGCCGACGATTGAGAGGTTCTGCGCGCCGGCAGCAGCGCTCAGCAGAAACAACGCAGTGAATGTTTGCAATTTCATTGACGGCCTCCCATCTCCGGACGGCCCAGCCCGAAATCGGATTCTGGCGAACGAGCGGGCTCGGCGCTGTCGTAAACCTGAGCTCCGTCGATGAACACTCGATCCGCCTTGGTATAAATGGAGAACGGCTCGCCCGACCACAGCACCAGATCGGCGTTGAAGCCGGCAGCGATGGTGCCGATGCGATCCCCCAATCGCAGCACCTTCGCCGGCACGCTCGTGACCCAGGTGATGACGTGCTCGGGCGGCAGATTCAATCCACCACGCCGGCCCGCCCCTGCCGCCTTGGCGGCTTCGATCTGCAATCGCTGCCCGACGACCGGCGAGTCCGAATGCATCATCGTGCAGACACCCGCCGCGTCCGACATGGCGGCGTTCTCGCGAATGGCGTCTTGCAACTCCATCTTGAAACCCCACCAGTCCGACCACACGGCGACGCACGTGCCGGCTTGTTTGAGTTGCGCCGGGATCTTGTACGCCTCGGTGGCATGATGAAACGCGGCGATCTTGAAACCGAATTCCTGCGCGACGCCCATCATCGCGGACATGTCGCTGGCCCGGTAACAGTGCATATGAACTGGAATGTCGCCATCGAGCACGGCCGCCAGCGTGTCGAGCTTCAAATCCCGTTGCGGCGGCTTCTTGCTCTTGCCCCGCGAATACTGATGCCATTCTTCTCGATACTCCTGCGCACGCAGCAGCGCTTCGCGAATGATGGCGATCTCACCCTGGCGACTGTTGGGCGCCTCTTCCTTGTCGCCGAAGAAACTCTTGGCGTTCTCGCCGCAGCTCATCTTCAAGGCTTGCACGGCGCCGGGGAATTTCATCGCCCGCACATTGGTCGCAGGCACCGGCTTCACGACCACCGAGCGGCCGGCGAATAGCGGTGTCGAGCCAGGCAGCACTTGAATCGTCGTCACGCCACTGCGCAACGCCACCGCGAAGGCGGGATCTTGTGGATTCACCGCGTGCTCTACCCACGTATCGGCAACGTTTGGATCGCTGGTCTCGGACACGTCCGATGCCTTGCGATCCAGCGACGTCAGCGGCAACACATACGTGCCGTTGTGACTGTGAATGTCGATGATGCCTGGCGTGACCCAGCGCCCCTTGCCTTGCACGACGGTGACGTTATCTCGCGGCAACCCGTGTCCGACGGCAGCGATACGCCCATCGCGCAACAGAATCTCGCCTTGATCCATGCGACCGCCCGCGCCGTCGAGAATAGTCACATCGACGATCAGCGTATCGGTACGCGGCAGCGGCTGGTAAGTACTGGGATACGGATCGATGGTGAAAGGCGGCTCGGGCCTCGCGGCTTGCGCGCTCGTTCCGGCAACAGCGGCTATCAACACCACACCGACGTGGCCGAGGCCACGCAACAATCGTCTTGTCATCAACCCTTCCAGTGATCGGCCGCCACCGCGGCGACCGATCTCGTCCCAAAGTTACGTTGTTAGAAATCGAACGACGCCGATAGCACGAAGGTACGCGGCCCGCCCAGCACCAGATAATTGGCGCCGAACGATCCGCCGACCGACGCCCAGTAATTCTCATCCGTGACATTGTCGACCCGCGCCCGCAGCGTGACCTCGCGCTCATCCCATTTGATCGAATACCGGGCACCGACGTCGAGCCGCGTCCATGACGGAATTTCCAGCGTGTTGTCCGCGCTCGCGGGCTGCGAGCTCGTGTAGACCAGGCGCCCGTCCACACTCAATGCCTGCAAGATATCCCACTCGATGCCGACGTTCGCCTGCGTGCTCGGCACACCGATGACGTCCTTGCCATCGTCGGCCGGCACATCGCCGCGGCGATTCTCGGCATCGAGCAGCGTCACGCCACCCAGCAAGCGCACCTCTGGAGCCAGCTGCCCGTACACGCTGAGCTCGATGCCCTGATTGCGCTGCTCGCCGGACTCCTTCACCACGTTGCCGACCAGAATGGTGCTCGGCTGATTGATGCGGAAGATCGCAACGCTGCCACCGAGCGTGCCGCCATCGTACTTGGCACCGACCTCGTATTGCTTGGACTTGAATGGATCGAAGATCTCGTTGGCATTCGCGATCGCCACACCGCCGATCACCGCCGGCACTTCTTCACCCTGAAGCAGGCCCTCGATGTAATTGGCGTACAGCGAAATACGCTCCCAAGGCTTCACAACGACGCCAAATACGGGCGTTACCGTGCTCTCGTCGTAGGCGGACAGCTCCGAGCCGTTGTTGTAGTCGTAGCTGTTCTGCTCGATCTTCTGATAACGCGCACCGAGCGTGACCAGCAACCGGCTCTCGCTGAACGACAACGTATCGGCCAGCGCGAAACTCTCCGTCTTCGTTCTGGTCGTCGTCCGAGGCGAGGACATCACGCCGCCAACGAAAGCGGTCGCCGCGGGCTCGGCGAGCTGCACCGGATGATACAAATCGAAGGCGAGCCCGCCGAACGACGACAATGCATAGGCGTTCTTCGAGTCCAGATCAAAATAGGACAAGGACGCAACGAGGCGATGCCCCACCGCGCCGGTGTCGAACTCGAAACGAATACCCGTGTCGCCGGTCTTCACCAGATCTTCGCGGTAGTTCTCGAAGCGATAGGTCGTCGCGGCGCCACCCGGCGCTGCCGTTGGATTCGCCAGGTTGTTGTGCTCTTCGCTGTCCCGGAAGCCGGCCGCGAGCCAGGCACTCACGCCTTCGGTGAAGTCATATTCGCCGCGAGCCACGCCGAAGAAATCCCGCTCGCTGCTGTAGGTCCACTTTTGGGCGAAGTTCGCCGAAGCATCGGGCTCGCGCGGAATGCCGCCGAACGGCGTGACGCTCGGACGTGGCGCATCGATGTTGTGATCCTGATAGCCCAGGTCGGCCGACAGTCGCGCCTTGTCGCCGCGATAATCCATACCGAGCGAGAACATCGTCAGCTGACGATCCTGATCGTCCACGGACGTCTCGCCATCCCGGCGAACCGCATTGGCGCGAATACCGAAGTTGCCGTCGCTGAAGCGTCGAGCGAAGTCGAGCGCACCGTAGCCTTCGCCACTGTTTTCCGCACCGATCGTCACTCGATTCAACGCACGGTCCGGCGCACGTTTGGGCACGAGATTGAACGAGCCGCCGATGCCACTGCCGCCCGGCGCGGCGCCATTCAAGAAGCTGTTGGCACCGCGAAAGACTTCGACGCGCTCCAGAAACTCCGCAGCGACGTACTGTCGTGGCAACAGACCATACAAACCGTTGTACCCCATGTCGTCCGAGTACACCGGAAAGCCACGGACCACATACAACTCCTGGAAGTTGCCGAAGCCGCGAGCCACGCGAACGCCCGGGTCACTCTGCACCACGTCCGCGACGCTATGCGCTTGCAGATTGCGCATGAACTCGGCGGTGTAGTTGGTGCTGTTGAACGGCGTATCCATGATGTCCAGGTTGCCAAACAAACCCACACGTCCACCGCGGGCCACCTGCCCGCCGGCGTAGTCCGGCGGCAGCATCACCTGCGAGCCGGTCACGATGACGTAATCGATGATCTCGTCTTTATCTGTAGCGGCATCCTGCGCCGGATCGGCAAAAACACTCGGCGCAGTCAGCAGGCACGGCGCCAGACTCAGGAACAGGGAAACATGCCGCGACACAGCGCGGTCGTTGTGATGGGCCAGCATCGACTGATTCCTCTTGAAACCAACCAACGCGCCAGTGTCAGTCGACGTCCCGATTTCACAATCAGGAGTGTCCTCAGCCAAGTTATAAGCGTATGAGGAATGGGGTGGCGGGCCGTAAGACCCTCCCCTGGCCCCTCCCGTGCACGGGAGGGGGAATATTATTTTTCTCCCTGCGGGAGGGGCCCCTTTCAGAGAAGATGGAGCTCGCCAGTGCGGCTGGGCTTTCTCATCGCGCCCTCTCGCGCCAGAGCTTTGCGGCGGCCCTTCTCGCCAGACCTCTTTTCGTCAGGTCGGCGGCGCGCAAACTCTTGGCAGCGCCTTGATCTTTGCCGCCGTCTTCTTGAAGCCTTCGATGGCGGCGGGGTCGGGCTTCTCGCCATCGATCTGCGCATAGACCGCCAGCGCCAGGCTGCCGTCCTGGTTGTAGAACGAGATGGCTTGCGTGCGCTGGCCGGCGTTTTTGCCGGGAACATCGGTCGCATAGATGGCCTTCACATGTGGCGCGCTGATATGCGTGTGCACGCCTTTGCCGCCATCCGCGTACACATCCAGCAGGTCTGCGTTCGCATTCTGAGGCTGAGTGATTGGCACCAAGCTCGGGAACGCGAAGGTGTGCTGGCCGCCCGAGGCGAGCACGAGCTTCACTGAGGTCTTCTCGCCCCACGCATCGATGGTCTTCCAGATCTCGCGAACCAGCGCCGGCGTAGCGGCCGCACCAAACGACTGCTCGACCGGCAGTCCACTGGCGACCACCGACTCAGGCCAACCGAACGCGCGCGCCGGCACGGGCAGAGGGCGACCGGGGCGCTGATTGGTGTAGTAGTCGTGCACGCTCGCGATCTGCGCGGCGGAGGCGCAAGGAACGGGAGCTTCGGCATGGGCGAGCGACGCGGCGCCCAGAAGCAGCAGGAAGGCGGGGGTGTTTTTCACGCGAACGACCTCGGACGGGGATAAATTCGAAATTATTTCGAAATTACGACCCCGTCAAGGCTTCACTCAGGCAAATGTTGGCGTCACCCGCCAGCCAAGCCGACTAGATATCGAAATTCAATGCCTTGGGCGCGAGGGTGAACTCAAACTCCGCCGTACCACTGGAAGTTGTACTCGTCCGCCACGAAGCTGCCTTTGCCGTCGCCGAGGCGGCGGTAGTGATCGACCAGCTCGATGCGATCGACGTACTTCAGGCTCTTCCAGCCGAGCTGCCGCTCGACCCGCAGTCGAACCGGCGCGCCGTGCGCGACGGGCAGGTCTGCGCCGTTCATGCCATAGGCGAGAATCGTCTGCGGATGCAGCGCTTCGAAATGATCCAGGCTGTAGCTGTCCCACCAGCCGTCGGAGCAATGAATGGCGACCCAGCGCGCCGCGGGCTGCGGCTTCACCAGCTCGAGCACTCGACTGAGTTGCACACCGGTCCACTGCGCGATTGCCGTCCACCCACGCTCGCAGCTGTGAGCCGTTATCTGCGTGCGAGCCGGCATCGACTGCAGATCCGCCAGCGAGAACGACATGGGCTTGTCGACCAGCCCGCCCACCGGCATCCGCCAATCGGCGAACCGGGCATGTAACAGACGCTGATAGATCTCGCTCTCCGGCATCGTCGTGCCGATGGCGGGAAAATTCTTGGAGATGTCGCGCGTCGTGAACTCGCGCGCCAGTGGATTGTTTCTGAGCAGGAAGCGATGCGTGACGCGCGACAGGTCCTCGCCGACGCGATACAGCTCGTTGGAATATTTGCTCGCCGTGCCCGCCAGCAGGATGCCGCCCGCCGAGACACCGCCGACGATCAGCTTGCGTCGCGAGATCTTGCTCATGACTGCTCCTCGATCCGGAACTTGCCAGTGATCATGGAGCGAATCTCATTGACGAAACCGACCACGAAAATCATCACCAGATGAATCACCAGGAACCCGACCAGCGCGCTGGCGCAAATGAAATGAATGAAGCGCGCCGACTGCCTGCCGCCGAATAGCGTGAACAACTCGGGATAGGCGGCAGTGACCGCCGGCGACATGGTCAAACCGGTGAGCAGCATCAACGGCAGCGCCACGAAGATCACCAGCAGATACGCCAGTTTCTGCAGCACGTTGTAGGTGCGCACCGCCTCGCCGGTCGGACGCACGAAACGCAGGTGATCCCGAATCTCATGCCACAAATGTTTGGGATGCAGCTGCGCCAGGCGCGGCAACATCTGACGGTAGAAGTGACCGTTGAGCAAACCGGCGAGCAGATAAACCAGACCGTTCAGCACCAGCAGCCACGCAAACAGGAAGTGCATGCCGCGCCCCCAGGCCGTGTAGTCGAAGTTCGGTTCCATCGGCAACGTGAGCGCGGCCGGATCGCCGAAGTAGCCGGTCTCACCCCAATAGAACTCGGGATGCGCGTACAGGATCGCGATGCCACTGGGCACCAGAAACAAAAAGCTCAGCGCATTGATCCAGTGAGTGACCCGCACCAGCCGGCTATGACGCTGAATCTCGACTGGCGCGCGCGCCGCCGGCAAATCCGCAACGGTCGAATTCATGGTCGCTGCCCCGTCACTTCAAGTTATAAACCGCGCGGTTGTTCTTGTAGAGGATCATGCGCGCGCCTTCCAACGCCTCCTCCTCGCTGAGCACGCCCTCGCTCACATACACCGCCAGCGCCTGACTGAGGAATCGTTTGCCCCAGCGGGCCGCCAGCCAATACAGCTCCGGCAAGTGATACGCATCGCTGCCGAACAGAATCTTGGACAGCGGCACCGCTTCCATGATTTCCAGATAACGACGCACCAGCCCCTGGTGAATGAACGGCGTCATCAGCGACAGCTCGAAATAACAGTTCGCGTACAGATGACTCAACCACGCCGCCTCACTGACCAGCGGATAGCCGGCGTGAATCGGAATGATCTTCGGCATGCGCATCAGGCCGTCCTTGTCGAAGCGCACGAACTCTTCGAGATAGTACGGCTGCTGATTGCGCAGGATGACGCTCGGCGCCTCGCCGTCGCCGGCGTGGAACTGCATGGGCATGTCGCGCTCCAGACATTCCTCGAGCGCCAGGGTCAGCATGTATTCCAGGAAGGTCTTGCCCTGACGCGCCTGAAGCTCGCGATCCGCGAGCGGCTTGGCGTGCGCGGCGCGCAGCTCTTCGTAGGACTTTGCAGCGGCCGCCGCGTCGTACACCGGCTTGATCACGCCGATAGCGGGCAGCAGATAAGATTTCATGCCATACGAGCGATCGCCAAAATTACCCGTGCCGTCGAGCGCATCGCGCACGCGCTTCACGAACGTGTCGCGCATCTCCTGGAACGGCAGATTCTTTTTCAGCAACTCGGCTTGAATGGTTTCGACACGCGCGATGAGCCGGGTGCGGGTCGGCTTGATCGCCTCGGAGAACTTGCGAACGCCGGCAGCGTCGAGACCGTCGGCATAGCCGGTGTCGATCATGACGTTGTCGAGCTTCACGTCCTGGAACAGTGAATTCACATAGCCGTAGTAGTTTTTCTGGTGTGAGTTGCGCGCCTCCATCACCGCTTCGAAGCGCGGCTCGCAGCCCAGGAAAGACGCCATCTCCTTGACCATGAACTTCGTGAATACCGATTCGCCGAAGTGATTGTTGATGTACGCGAGCTTCTTGCCGACGTTGTAGCGACGGTCGAGCTCGGCGCGCGTGCGCTCGTCACCGGCGTGCCACTGATCGTAGACGCCGTCTGGAAAGTAATTCGGCCCGGGGAATGCCGAGAGCGCCAGCCGCTCGATGAAGCCGTCGCGCGTCATCACCCTGTCCCGATCCGATATGGGGTGACAGTGCGTGTCGTCGACCGGCATGTCGCGGATCGTCTCGTAGAGACGCGCGGCGACCGGGTCGGTCTTGGCGAGCTGCCGGGAGACGTCGGCGGTACGGCTGCCGGCAGCGGCCCCGAAAGCTGGCAAAGCGCTCAGGCCGAGCGCGCTGGTGGCAAAGAAATCTCGGCGGGTCGGCATGTCGGACCTCATGGGAGCCAGGCCCGATTGTGCTGATGGAATTTCTACATTTCAACAGCGTTCTGCCGAACCCGTAATAATCTCTTCAGAGACGGGCGCAGAGCACCGGCGGCCGGGAAACCGTCCGAGGCGCCGATTACTTGCGGGGAGGATGTTCCAGCAGCTGCTGGACCGCCTTCAGCACGGCCATGGCGCGGAAGGGTTTGCGGAGGAAGAAGTCGTAGTCGGTGCAGGTCTCGCGCACCGAAACCTCCTCCAGCGAGCTCATCATGATGATGGGCAGCCTGGCGAAAGTCGCATTGCTGCGGATGGCGCTCAGCGTCTGAGTGCCGTCCATGATGGGCATCATGTAGTCGAGCATGATGAGATCGGGCGTCACCTCGTTCAGGCGCGCCAGGGCCTGCTTGCCGTTGATCGCGGTGGCGACCCGGTAGCCCTCGTCTTCGAGGATGGACTGCAACACCTCGGCGACGCCGAACTCATCATCGACGACCAGCACGGTTTGCATGCCTAGGCCTTACTGCGACGTCGAGCGGTGGCGCGTCGTCCTTTCGCAGCGTTTTTCTTGTTGGCCGGCGCCGCGGCGTCGGAGCGCTCGGTGCTGTAGCCGGACAGCACGCCTTCGGCGGTCTTGAAACTGTCGACGAAGCGCAAGCCCTGCGGGCCGATCTCGAATTCGCGCAGCTTGGGATCGAAGCCGCCGCCGCGCACCTTCATGATCGAGATCAGACGGCGCAATTGCCCCTGATACTCCGAATAACGCAGCAGGATCATGTTCTCGGTGACCGCGGAAATGCCGGTGGCCGGCACCAGCAGCTCCGGCCCGATCAGGTTCTGGGTTTCCATGGCGCAGATCGAGGTGACGCCCAGGCTGCGCAGCTCATTGGCCAACGCGGAGAAGAACGGAGTGAGCCGCTCGTGCGTCTCCGCGGTGCCAGCGAAGCCGCCCCAGCCGTCGATGAACAGGCGCCGCACCTTGCGACGGCGTACCGCATCGATCAGCTCGTTGCCGAGGCTGTCGAGGATGCGCTCGAACGGCGGGTGCCACAGAATTTCCAGATCCCCGGCCGCGACCCGCGCCTTCAGGTCGATGCCGAGCAGTTGCGCGTTGGCCACGAGCCGGTCCGGCGATTCATAGAAGCCGAAGTGCAGGCCGGGCTCCGCTTTGCTCGAACGGTGCAGAAACGCCGTACCCAGTGTGGTCTTGCCCGCACCCGATGGCCCGAGCAGCAGGGTCGAGGAATCGGCGATCAGGCCACCGCCGGTCATGGCGTCCAGCTGCGCGATGCCCGTGGAAATCCGCCCGGCATTGGCAACGCCGGTGTTCCGCAGGAAGCGCGATTCCGGCCGGGGATGCACCACCAGGCCGTCATCGGTGATCTGAAATGGGTGCCGGCCGCGCAAGCTGGCCGAGCCGCGGAATTTGCGCACCTCCAGCTCGCGCTGGCGGCGCTTGCCATAAGGCACGTCTTCGAGAGTGACCAGACCGTCGACCATGGTGTGTTCCGGGTGGTACTCACCCCTGCGCCCGTTCGTCAGCAGTAGCGTGCAACAGCCCGCGGTGGCCGCATGCGCCTGCAACTCATGAATGAACTTCCGGAACTCCCGATCATTGGTGCTGGTTTCCTCGACCGCGATCAAGCCGTCGAGAATCAGGATGCTGGCATCGTGCGCGCGCATTTCCCGGCGCAACAGATCCATCATTCCCTTCAGCCCGTTCTCCTCGAGCACGCGGAACGCGCTGATGTAGTACACGTACTTCGGGATCAGCTTGGCGTCGTAAAAGCTCATCTGCTCCAGGTGCTGGAGCATGCGTGCGTGGTTTTCGGCCAGCAGCGTAACGAACAGCGCGCGCTTGCCCTGGCGAGCGTTCTGGAAGCAGATCTGATTGGCAAGAATCGTCTTGCCGGCGCCAGGCGTGCCACGCACGATGTAAACGGCGCCTTCGAAGAAGCCGCCCTTCAATACTTCATCGAGCCCGGGTACGCCGGTGGCGATGCGTTCCAGCCCCGGCTCGCTGACTTCTTTGTTGCTCACGTGACCGTGGGTCCTCTTTACCCCAAACGCGTTCTTACGCGATCTTAGCGTGAGCCGTCACGTCACGTGGCAGTCTTACACTGAATGTCGATCCCTGGCCGGGCTGACTCCGCAGCGTCATGGTCCCGCCCTGAGCCTGAACCAGCTTGCGCGACACCCACAAGCCGATGCCGAAGCCGCCACTGCGCGGCGCGGCCGGCCCGCGTTCGAAGCGCTGAAAGATGCGCTCATGATCCTCGGGCGCGATACCGATGCCGTGATCGATCACTCGCACCTCGACCCAGGCGGGCTCGCTGTTCAGCTCGATCCGCACCGGCCGGCCATCACCGTAACGGATGGCATTGGACACGAGGTTGTCCAGGACCTGCTCGGTCGCCAAGTGGTCCCAGGTCCCATCGACGGGCCCGGGCAGATCACAGTGCAATGTCGAGCCGGCGCGCGCGGCCAGCTGTTCGTACTTGCTGACGCAGGCGCCGATCAGCTGACTCAAGTCGAAGGTGCTCGGCTCGAGTCGGACCTGTGCGTCGTTCAACCGTGTGATCTCGAGCAGTGTGGTAGCTCGGCGGACATAATGATCGACCGCCACCTCGAGCATCTCCAGACCCCGGACCAGCGCCGGCGAGACTTGCTCACGGCGCGCACGCGATAGTAGCAGCTGCACTTGCCCGACGATCGGCGTCATCGGGTTGCGCAACTCGTGAGCAGCGATGGCGATGAACTCGTCCCGAGCCGCAATCGCCGCGCGCAACTCTTCGATGAGGCGCTCTTGATCGGTGGGCGATGGAGGGGTCATCCCAATCTTTGGGGTCCTGGTAAAACGTGCGCGCGATTATAGGCAGCCAGTCTGGCGACGCGCCCGACTTTATCGAGTACAACAATTCCCGACAAAATACCTCTTATCCCAGGTTACAAAGCCGCGGCTCTTGATATGAGAATCCGGCGGTATCCTGCGTCCGTTCGATAGCGATACGAGTGAGCGACGATGTTTCATTGGCGACTGTGGCTACATGCCAGTCGCACCTTCTGGTGCCTGCTTCCCTGGCTCTGTTTGCCGGTCCACGCCGAGACCCATGCTGAATGCGAGCAACAGTTCGCACCTCGTAGCGGCGAGCCCGGCAAGGATGTCATGTGGGTCGCGACCGTCGATGAGCTGGTCACCTCGATGCTGCGCGCGGCTGGCGTTACCAACAAGGACCGGGTCATCGACCTCGGCTCGGGCGACGGCAAGATTCCCATCGCCGCAGCCAAACAGTTCGGCGCGAGCGCGCTCGGCATCGAATACAACCCGCAACTGGTCGAGCTTGCCCAGTGTCATGCGCGGGCCGAGCAACTCACCGACAAGGTGCAGTTCAAACAAGGTGACCTATTCGAGACCGATTTCAGCGGCGCGACCGTGCTGACGCTGTATCTCGGGCCGACCCTCAATCTGAAGCTGCGCCCGACCATCCTGAACATGCGCCCCGGCACGCGCGTGGTATCCAACACGTTCGACATGGGTGAATGGCAACCCGATGAAGTGATCGGGTCCGCCGTGGGCAATACCAAAGCCTTGCTATGGATCGTGCCGGCACACGTCGCGGGTGAATGGCGATTCAGCGAGGTCGGCGGGACGGCGAACTTCACCGTCGAGCTTCGGCAAAGCTTTCAACGCCTCGAAGCGTCGCCCGCGAATGGTGCGCGTCTCGCGGTTCGCAATGGCCGGCTGGACGGCAACCGAGTGGAGATCGTGGTGTCGGGTCTGGACCGGCGGCCCACGGACTTGATCGGCGAGGTCAGCGGCGAGCGCATTCTCGCCGCTGATGTGAAAGACGGCGGCGTGGTCCGCCGCTTCGTCGGGACGCGGTTGTAGGCCTACTGCTCCGGCAGGTTGATCTTCAGCCACGCGCCAATCTGCTCGACCATGTCGCGCACGTTGGCCGGCGATTGCCGGAGCCCGTGGTCTTCACCCCAATAACGCAGCAGCTTGGCACGCTTGCCTTGCCGATACAGGCCGAAGAAGAACTCCTCCGCCTGGCTCATCGGACCACGGATGTCCTGCTCGCCGTGGATCATCAGCAATGGCGTCTCCACCCGATCGACGTAGTTGATCGGTGAGTTGCGCCAGTAGCGCCACTGATCCTCCCACGGCGGCACGCCCATGCTGACCTGACCCAGCTCCGCCAGCCCCCAATTCACCGACTTCTGGTGCTCGATGCCCGGGTAACCGCGCGCCGTGTGATCGAACTCGCCATACAGGCTGGACAAATCGGTCAAGCCCGCCATCGCAATCGCCGCCTTGAAACGGTTGGTGTAGGTGACCAGCGAATAAACACTGTAGCCGCCATAGCTCTGCCCCATCACCGCCAGCCGGTTCGGATCGGCGATGCCCAGCTCGATGAGACGATCCAGCGCGGGGATCACCCCTTTCGGCAACTCGATGTAGTCGTCGTTCTTCTGACCGTCTGGCCGCAGCGGCATGCTCGGCACGAGCACGACGTAACCTTGCGCGGCGTACAAACGCAGGTTGTATTGACCGGGCATGTCGAATTTGAAGGAGTCGTCCGACGCGCCTCGCACCGTCGAGCCCGCATATACCCACGTGAGCACCGGATACTTTTTTCCGGACTGATAGTTCGGCGGCAACAGCACCGCACCCTTCAGCTCCTGACCATCGATGCCGCGATACTCGATGAGCCGCGACTCGCCCGGATCGACGTTCACCCAATGCTCGTTGAGCGCCATCAGCTTCTGGCTCTGAATGGACTTCAGATCCAGCGACCACAGAAACGTGCCGGTGAAATTCACATCATGGAACAGCGCCAGGGAATGTGCCGCGTCGTACTTGCGGAACTCCGCGTGATCCGACGGTAGCTTCAGCGACTGGGCGGTCGCCTTGCCATCGCTCAACGTCACATGCACCAGCGCTCGCACGCCGTCCTTCGCGCGCCCGGCGACGATCATTTCGGACGTCGGTCGATTCGATCCATCGAGCGCGCTCGGCCAGAGCACGCTCGCTCCCGCAGGCAGCTCGCTCGCGAGTTTGGTCGCTTTGCCGGAACGGATGTCGAGCATCCACAACGCATCGTCTGCTATACCGACGTAACGCGCTTTATCACGCGTAGCAAACAATGCGTCCGGAGGCGTTTTCATCGACGCCGTGAGATTCACCGGCGCACGCCCACGCGCGAACGCCCACCAATCAGCGCGCGGCATAGGCAAGCCACGCACTTTAGCGCGATACCACTCCCAAGGCGGCAGCTCCTCCGAACTCTTCACCGCGCGCGCCAACAATCGACCGTCGTCGGCGAAGAATACTGTCGAGGCGCCGGGCAAACCGCCACCGACGGGAGCCGCTGCAACCGATGTTCCTTCGGGACTGACGCGGGTCATGGATAGGTCGCGTGGCGACACACTCATCAACATCAGTGCCCGCGTTTGCGCGTCCGGCCGCGCTCGCATGGCAATGGCGCTGCTGTCCGGTGACCACGCTTGAAGATCCATCGGATACTTCACGCCTGCCGGCAGCTCTTCCACCCAACGCACGGCATGACCCTGCACGTCAGCGAACCCGAGTTGCTTGCTCGCCTGCCAATCGGCATACGGGTACGCGAACGACTTGCCGTTCTCGTGGGCTATCGCACCTTTCGATGCCAGCACCGCGATCGATTTGCCGTTCGGCGCAACCGAGATCTGCAGATTGCTTTCGAAGGGATGCAGCGGCACGGCAGCGATGGTGCGAGCCTTACCGCTCTTCGCATCGATGACCTGTAACGATGCGATCGGCGACGGTGGTGAGGCGACACCACTCTCGGACTCCGTCACGGTGGGAACTTTCCCTTCGCGCAACTCGCTCAACGTCGTTCCGGCGTGCGCGAGCGGGCGCGTGTACGCATCCATGATGCCGGAGACCGCGCCCTCGGGCAGCATGATCGCCAGCAGCGACGCGTCGTCGAGCCAGATGAACGGTGCGTTCTCTTCGTTACTGCAGCGAGCGGTATCGCGCTTCTTCTGTCCCTGCAGGTCGACGCGATACATCGCCGAGCCTCCCATGGTTTGAGAGGCGACGGCCCGTGAGGTCAGACGCTTGAACCCACCGCCCTCGCGCTCCCAAACATAGAGACGCACATTGTCTCCACCACGCGGTTCGCCGCCTTCTGGCTTGGTCGACATCAACGCGAGTCGCGAACCGTCCGGTGACCAGCTGGCGCACCAGAAGCCGCTGGCATCCGCACCGCCCTGAGTAATGTTTGTTCGTTCGCCGGTCCGACGCGAGATGAGCCACACATCGGCGCGCGTGACATCCATTTCGTAGAACGAGCGTCCGTAGACTGCGTTCTCATCGACCGGGCGAATCACGGTGGCGGCGACCCACTCGCCATCGGGTGACACAGTGGCCTCGCTCAGCACGCTGTTCTTGAACAGATCGTCGAGCGTGAGTCCGGCTCGCGATGGCGTCGATGCCATCGCCTGCACCGAACACGCGAGCGCGAGCACCGCGCATGCACGAAAAATCGATCTCATGAGCTCGTCCTCAGGATGGTTTGTCTGTTCGAGCGGCGGACCACCGCTGATATTGCTCGCGCTTGGCGGGCGCGGGATCGACGCGGCCGAGCATCCAGAACTCGAACCAATCGAGATTGCGCTCGGCAATTTCGCGCTGGATCCGTGTCAGGAACGGGTTGTGTCCGGTGCGCGGATAGATGATGTACTCCGTCGGCAAGCCGAAATGCTTGGTCGCCTTCGGCGCGGTCATCATGCCGATGCCCAGGTTGGTCGCGCCCGCCTCGAACAGCACCGCCGTCGACAGGCCTCGATACGCAAGCTCCGGGGTATCCTCCAGATAGCGCTCCGGCGCATCGAAGAAGCTGCCGCCATTGAGCGGATCGTGCACCTGACGATTCAAATCGCCGCTCATCAGCGCATACATCATGATTTTGTTGGTCGTGCCCTCGGCGAACGAGCCAGCCAGAAATTTCAGGCCGCGCGATTGCCCTTTCGCCATGGCCAACGGCGCGAGCCAGCCGCCGTGACTATGGCCACTGATAGCCAGCCTGGTTCGATCCGCGCTGCCGCTGTCGATCAAGCTCTGAATGCCGGAGAGAATGTCTTCCACCGGCTCCTTGCCGTTGTCACTGGGCTGCGCGAACGCCCGTCCGAAGGTCTTGGTGCCTCGATAGTTCGGCAGGAACACCGCGATGCCACGGCTGACCAGCACTTCCAACGGATAGGTCCACAGCGCCGCGTACGGCCCGAACGAATCAGGCATCGCGACACCGGGGCCGCCGTGTACGTGAGTCAGCATCGGCCAGGGCCGCGACGGGAATTTCGACGCCGGCGGTTCCAACAGCCAGCCTTGCGCCAGGGTGCCGTCGTCGCTTTTCCATGTGACCTCGCGCGCGGTGAAGCTCACCCGTTTGGAGATCGCATCGTTGAGATGAGTCAACTGTCGGGCTCGACCGCCCGCCTTGCTGATATAGATCTCCTGCAGCCGGGTCAGGCTCGAACTCACGAACGCGACGGTTTTATCGTCCGCGCTGAAAGCAAACATCGAGCTGCCGCCGTCGACACCGGCAACCACGGGCGCACGCTCAACGCCGTTACCCACGAGCTGATACAGCGAGTCGACGCCGCGATACGTCGTCTGTTGCAGAATGCGACGATCGCTGATGGGGAAGAAGGCCGTGTTGGATCCGTAAGTCTCGACGTTGTGCCAGGCGGATGGCGCCGGCGGCAGCGGCTCGCGCGCGCCCATGACCGTCCAGTCCGGAAACGACTTGCCAACCCACGGATCGGATTCCTTTTCGAACGCACGCAGCACCAGCAGGCGATGCGCCCCGGGAATCCATTCGCCGCCACGGAACATCACACTGGGCTCATCGCCCTTCGGATCCGTTGCCTTGCCGATGATGCGAAAGTCACCCGAGGCGCGTTCGAACACGCCCAGGCTGGTGCGGGAATAGATGCCCAACAGCGATTTCGGCAGATCGGCGGACACATAGGTCACCGACAGCAGCGCTCCGTCCGAGGACCAGTGAAATGCACCGCCGGGTCCGCCAGGCTCACCCGGCACGGGCACCTGCGACACGCGGCCGTTCGCGTCCTTGATCCATAGCGTTGCCGGCAGCGGATACTGCGCCGTGGCACGATTGGGATCGACGAAGTCATAGACGGACAGCGTGTCGGTATCGATCACGACGCCCGGCTCGTCGTTGAGCAGGCGTCGATAGAGCGATGTCGTCGGTTCGGCGGCACGCCGCGACAGATAGGCCAACGTGTTGCCATCCGCGGAGAACGAATATTTCTCCACGGCATCCGTGCTATCCGTCAGCACCGCGGTCTTACCGGTCGCGATATCGTACGAACACAGCTGCGCCACCTTCGGCTGCTTGCAAACAAATGACAGCTGACGTTTGCCCGGTATCCAGCGCAACTTCGCCGCGCCGGACAGCCCGGTGACAACCGTTGGCTGGGAGTTCCCAGCCAACGATTGCAGATACACCGTTCGCTCCAGCGCATCGTCCGCCGCCATGACGCCCTTGGCGACGACGTAGACCAACTCCTTGCCGTCGGAAGACAAGGTGAGGTCTGTAACGCGGTGCGCGCCGAAGTAGTCATCGATCATGAAGGCGTGCGCCGGCGAACACGCGAGCGCGAGCACCGCGCACGCACGGATGATTGATCTCATGAGCTGGTCCTCAGAAGCGGATGCTGATGTCGCCGTAGATGTATCGGCCGCGAATGTCACCTTGACCGGCGTCGAAGCCGTAACCAGGTGTCGTGGACGCGGAGAACTGCGGCGCGCTGTCGAACAGATTCACGACGCCGACCGCCACGCGCAGCTTCGAGAGCAAGCCGTCGCGGAAATTCGCGTCCTGACCCAGATCCCAGGACGTGTTGAGATCCCACAGCATCTTGTTGCCGAGCTGCAGATAGTGGCCGTCGTTGAGCGGGTTGAAATCCCGATACTTGCCGACGTAACGCCCCGTCAACGCAGCGGACCACGCCGAGAGATTCCAGCTCACGCCCGCCGTCGCGCGCCATTTCGGCACCCAGATGTCGGTGTTGGCCTTCGCCAGATAGTCGTCCATGCCGACCGACGGATTCAACAAGGCGTCATAGCGCGTGTAACGCGTGGCACGAATGCTCGGCGACCAGGTTCCCAATCCGGTCTCGAGCCGATAACTCACGTCCATATCGACGCCCTCGACCCAGATGTCGCCGAGATTGAGCGCCGAATAGTCGATGTCGATCACACGGCCCGGCAAGCCATCGCCCGAGGGTGCCGCACGCGTCACGCGACCGGGGAACAGACTCTCGTTGTTGAGAATGATCTGCTCCGAAGGAAACGGGCTGATGCGATCGGTCATCGACACCTTCCACCAGTTCAGTGACGTCCGAAACCCGGAGTCGGCCGGATTCCACACCACCCCCACCGATACGGAACGACCGGTCTCCGCCGTCAAATTCGCGTTGCCGCCCGCTTGATAGGTGTAGCCGTTGATCAGCTCGTTGTTGCGACGAGGATCCGTCCGCGTCGAAGTGCTGATCAGGCCCGACAGACCGGGGCCATAGACGGTGTACAGGTCCGGAGCGCGAAACGCCTCGGCGTAAGCGGCTCGAACCAGCAGACTCTCGAACGGATACCACTCGATGCCGAACTGCGGCGTGGTGGCGTTACCAAAGTCACTGTAATCATCACGACGTAGCGCCGCACTCAATGTGAGCATTTCGCTCGACGCACGCGCCAGCACCGGCACTCGCACTTCGGCGAATGCCGCCTTGTTGTTACGACTCACGTCGAAGTTGCCGCGTTGCCCGATGTTTTCGTATTGCTCGTGTCCGTACTCGGCACCGACCGCTACAGACACCGCACCTGCCGGCAGCGTGAACACGCTGCCACGGAGTACGACGTTACCACCCGTCGTCGTATTCCATGCATTACGCGGCGTACGAATGACCAATCCGCTGCTCATGTAGCGCATCAGCACTTCCTGAGAAGCCGGCGCACCGGTCGTGAACAGATTCAACGCGGTTGCCGGATCGGTCGAAGACAGCTCGGGAGGAACGAATGCCGAATTGCCGCTCACGAAACTCGTCCATGAGTTGTCTCGCGCGCCCCAGGCATTGGTTTCCCATTCCCAATCGCCGGCGAGACTGCCGTGCGCACCGAGCACGGCACGCGAGACTTTCTCATCGACCGTCGACGCCGGCTTGCCCAGCAGCGCGCTATCGAACAGATAGTCCACCCGGACGGCCGTGCCAAAGGGATTGTATGGATTCGATGCCGGCACCAGCGCGCGGTTCAGATACACCACGGGATAGAACTCGTGATGCAACCTGCTGAACTGCAGCTCCGCAAACACCGTCGTGTTTTCGGTCAGCTTGAAATCGCCGGTGGCGAGCACCGAATAACGGTCGGCGGGAAAGATCAGAGCGGAATTGAGATTGGACGAGCCGCAGCGATTGACCGTGCCGGCGGTGGCGGCGAAATCGCCGATCGTCGGCGTGCCCGTGAGCCCGTCGGGAATGGCCGCCGTCGTCGAATTCAGCCCCGGCAAGTTGGCGCTGGTGGCGGAATACACCGTGCCTGGATTGCACGCGGTCGAGCGCAGGTCGCGCCAGCCGCGATTGGTGAAATCGAGATTGCGTGTAGCGTCGCGTTCATCTTTGAACAACGCCGTGCGGTCATAGTACTCGCCGACGAGCGTGGCGCTGCCTCGCTCCCAACTGCGAGCCAAAGCGGCTGAGAACGTGCGATCACTGATGCCATCCGCGAAACCGGATTTCACATTCACTGTGGTCAGGTCCACATTTTTTCGGGTGATGATGTTCACGACACCCGCCAGCGCGTCGCTGCCATAGATCGCGGACGCGCCTTGCGGCAGAACGTCGATGCGCTCGATCGCCGCTTCCGGAATGGCGTTGAGATTGGCGAAGCTGCCGTCGGTGCTGGCACTCACGGGCAATCTTCTGCCGTTGATCAGCATCAGCGTTCGCCCCGCCGGCAAGCCACGCAACTGAATGGTCGCGACGTGCGGATACGCTCCGTTCGGCGCTTCCACCATCGATGCGCCGGAAACTTCGGGCAGTGTGCGCAGAAACTCCGCGATGGAGTTCTGACCGCTGCGTTGAATCTGCTCGCGACTGAAGACCTGCACCGGCTGCGCGCCTTCAGCGCCGGCGCGACCCAAACGCGAGCCGGTCACTTGCACGGTTTCGAGCTCGACCAGCTCCGGCGTCGCGTTTGTTACGTTCTGCCCGCCACCGCCCGACGTCAGATCTTCCGCAAAGTTGGCGCGCGCCAGATGAAATCGATGCCAGAACCCGGATCGTTCGGCGGCTTGCGGCTCAGCGGCCGTGCTCGATGCCGGCAGCGATTCCGGAAGGATGGTGACCGTTCGCTCATCCAGCACGCGAAACGTGAGCCCCGTGCCTTCGAGCAGCTGACGCAGCGCCTCTTCCGAGGTGAGATCGCCGGACGCGCCCGGCGAACGCAGCTTGCGCACGTCTTCGGACAGATAGATCAATTCGATACTGCGATCCCGTTCGAGCACACGCAGTGCCGTGCCGAGATCCTGTTCGGCAATGTTTGTATTCTTACGAATCGCGGCGAGCGCGTTGGGTGTTGCGGAGAAGCCGACTGCAGAAATACACAGCGCGGCGGCGAGAGCAGTTGCACGCATGAATAACCTCACATCCCCCGAGGGTTGGCCAGTGCCGTCGTCCAGGATTGGCGAACGGTTCATGCGGGCCTAAGAGCATCGCGCAGCCACGAGTGGCTACTGCGACGGCGATGAATTTTTCAAGGTGAGGCGGATCTCCTCCTGAGTTTCCACGACCGACAGGTCGAAACGCTGGCTGAGAAACGTCACCAGGCGCTCCGGCTTGTTCGCATCGAACGTGCCGCGAATATGAAATCCTTCCAGCGACGCATCGTTGATGACGAAGCGGCGCACGTTATAGCGATTGAACTCCTCTATGACTTCGGTCAGCGGGGTGTCGTCGAAGATGAGACGTCGATGAGTCCAGGCCACGGCGTTGTCGACGTTGGCGCGTTCGGTGCGCGGCGCGACGTTCGATCCCAATGTGACTTTATCGCCGGCGACGAGGTACATCGGCTGCGCCGCGCTCGGTTGGGTCACGGCGACGCGCCCTTCCACCACCGTCACGACGATGCCTTGCTTGTGATGATTGACGTCGAACTGCGTGCCCACGGCCTTCACGCTAGCGCCATCGCTTACCACGATGAAAGGACGCGACGCGTCTTTGAAAACCTCGAACAGGGCCTGGCCTCTCGACAGCTCCACCAGGCGCTGGTTTTTCGAAAAACGCACTCGCAGCTGCGATTGTGAGTTGAGCTGCACGACCGAGCCGTCGGCCAATGCGATGGAGCGTTGCTCACCAATTCTGGTCGAGTAGGATTCCGGCCGCGCCCACCAGGCGAGCGTGCCCACCGCCAGCACGACCGACGCCGCGATGGCCAGCCTCCGCACGCGCGAGCGAGGCTCGCGTCTGACGGATGTGGTTGGCTTGCTCGTTGCGAGCGGGACTACATTGTTCTCGGCAATGACGCGTGCGATGAGCGCATCGAGCTCGCCCCCCCGTGGCGCCTCGAGCCGCGACGACTCTTCCCACGCCGCGGAGATCTCCAGGAACGCCTGGACATGCTCGGGCGAACGGCGCAACCAGCGATCCAGCTGTCCTCGTTGCTGGGCATCGAGATCCGCCTCGCTGAGCTCGATCACCCAGGAGGACGCTTCTTCCAGAATGCCGGCGCTCAGCTCCCGGCGCGACGAATCCCTGCTCATGGCTGTTCCTGATCGATCTCGCGCAAGTGGTCGCGCACATGAATGAGCGCCTTGGCGAGATATTTTTTCACTTGGGCCCGCGAGACCCCGAGCCGTTCGGCGATCTCCTGGAGCGGCATGCCGTGGCACCGGCTCAGCACCAGGGTGAGATGCGCGCGAGGCGAGACGGCCTGCAAGCTGCGATCGATGACCTCGAAGGCCTGCTCGGTGGCGACCTCGGTGGCCGGGTCGACTTCCGCCACGGGCGAGAACTCGAACGCCATCTCCGCCGTCGCCGCAAGCTGCGGAGCATGCGCCTGCTTCAGAGCGTGCTGCTGAAGAACGTGGCTGGCGATGGTGTAGAGGTAGGCCTGGGGATTGCGGATGCTCTCGTGGTCCTCCAGACGCAGCAGGCGGAGGAAGACCTCCTGCATCAGGTCCGGCGCATCGGCGGCGGCGTTACGCAGCCGCGCGGCCAGATAACGGCGCAGCTGCCGGCCGTGCTGCCGTTCGACCGACGCCAAGAAGGCCTGTTTGGAGTCCTGGATCAACACCGCTTCCACGCAACGAGGGGGCTCATCGGCGTAAGAGCATCGGCACCGGGCCAATGGCTACTGTCGGGCGCGGGATTTTTCGCGGCGGGAGAGTTGTAACGAATTGTTACAGCCCTGAGGATGGCGGAGAGTGAGGGATTCGAACCCTCGATGGGCTTTTGACCCATACACCCTTAGCAGGGGTGCGCCTTCGACCACTCGGCCAACTCTCCGGCGCCTGCCAGGGCGTACCGCCCAGGTCAGTGAAGGCCGGCAAGAATACTGGCCGAGGCCCGCTAGGTAAAGGGTCGCAAGCAGAACGCGCCCACAGCGTTCGCAAGGGCCCTCGCGGGAGTGGCGGGCCACGTCACCCCGCGGACAAGCTACTGCGTGAGAATCTCAGGAACCCGCGCCGGTGATGGGACGCTTCGCCGCGCCACCGCCCGCCGCCTGCTCCTCGCGCTTGATGCGCTCGTAGATCTCCTCACGATGTACGGCAACCTCTTTCGGCGCATTCACGCCCACACGAACTTGGTTACCTTTGACGCCTAGGACGGTCACTGTGATGTCGTTACCTATCATCACGGTCTCACCGACGCGCCTTGTCAGAATCAACATGGTTCGCTCCTTGCTGTCAGCCGAATGATCGAGTTGCGTTTGCCGGCGGTGGAATCACCGCCCTCCCACAGCGCGCGCACTTTTCATTCGAAATCGAGAGTAGGTCAGCTGCTCGGGTAATGGGGATCGGGATTTCCCTGAATATCGAAATTACCCTCACAGGAAAGACAATATATTTTTTAATATGTTCGCACTATTCATTTCTCGGTGCACCCGAATTTTCCCCAGTATCCAAAAAATCTACTTCATGGGTTTTCGGACCGACATAATGCGACGGCAATAGCGAGGCTGAGCGAAGTACAGCAGCTTCTTTGCGGACCTGCACTTCGCGCAATCACTGTTGACAGTTTCAGGCTGACTTTGCCGATAGTTTGGATTCGATCCAATTCGATACACCTGCCAGGGCATCGTCCAGTTTTGCTGGATCGTTGCCACCTGCTTGCGCCATGTCGGCACGACCGCCACCGCGACCGCCGACCTGTTGCGCGACGAAGTTAACTAAATCACCGGCCTTTACCCTGGCCGTCTGATCCGCCGTCACGCCCGCAATCAACACGACTTTGTTCGCGTCGTCCACCGACGCAAGCACAATCGCTGCCGAACCCAATTTGTTCTTCAGCTGATCCACGGCATCACGCAAGGCCGGCGCATCGGCGCCATCGACTCGCGTAGCAACAACCTTCAATCCACCGACCTCGACTGCCGTGCTGGTCAGGTCGTTGCCTTGTCCACTGGCGAGCTTCGACTTGAGCGCCGCGACCTCCTTCTCGAGCTTGCGGCTACGATCCAGCAGCTGTCGGACTTTGTCCTCGACATCGTCCCGACCCGCTTTTACCAGGGTCGCCACGTCGCGAAGCACGCGATCGGTTTGCGAAATCCATTCATAAGCGCCCTGTCCGGTGACAGCTTCTATGCGCCGGATGCCCGCGGCCACGCCGCCTTCGCTGATGATCTTGAACAAGCCAATATCACCGGCACGGCTTACATGGGTGCCACCGCACAGCTCGGTGGAGAATTCACCGAAGCTCAGCACGCGCACCTGATCCTCATACTTCTCGCCGAACAGGGCCATTGCCCCTGAGGCCACTGCCGCGTCGTAGTCCATCAGCTTGGTCTCGGCGGGCGCATTGGCGCGAATCTCCGCGTTCACCAGCTCTTCGATGGTCTTCAACTCTTCCGGCGTCACGGCCGCGAAGTGCGCGAAGTCGAAGCGCAGACGATCCGGCGCGACCAGCGAGCCCTTCTGCGTGACGTGAGTGCCGAGCACTTTGCGCAAAGCTGCGTGCAGGAGATGCGTGGCTGAATGATTCGCCATCGTGGCACGACGACGATCGCCATCGACGCGCGCTTCGATACGAGCACCGACACGCAACTCACCGGATTTCACGCGACCGACATGCGCGAACGCGCTGCCGATTTTTTGGGTATCGACCACCTCGAATTCAACGCTAGGACCGGTCAACGTGCCGATATCACCCACCTGACCGCCACTCTCCGCATAGAACGGCGTGTGATCGAGAATCACCTGCCCTTCTTCGCCCGCACGCAGCACCTCGACGCGCTCCTTGCCTCGAAGCAGCGTCACGACCGTACCTGCGCCGCTCAGGTTTTCGTACCCACTGAAGTCAGTCTTGTCATCCAGCGACACGCCGGCGCGCAGATCGACGCCGAATTTGCTGGCGGCCTGACTCTGCTTGCGCTGTTTCTCCATCGCGGTCTCGAAGCCGGCCTCGTCGATGGTGAGCCCGCGCTCACGCGCGATGTCGGCGGTGAGATCCGAAGGGAAGCCGAAGGTGTCGTAAAGCTTGAACACCGTGTCGCCCGGAATCTCTTTACTGACCCCCAGCGCCGCGATTGCCTGATCCAGCAACACCATGCCCTGAGTCAGCGTCTCGGCGAAGCGCTCTTCTTCCTGCTTCAGCACGCGCTCGATCTGCGCTCGCTGAGTGCGCAGCTCGGGATAGGCGTCGCCCATTTCTTTTTCGAGCGCGGCCACCAGCGTGTAGAAGAACGGCTGCGTCTGGCCGAGCTTGTAACCGTGACGAATCGCGCGACGAATGATGCGACGGAGCACATAGCCGCGGCCTTCATTCGACGGGAACACGCCATCAGCGATGAGGAACGAACATGCGCGAATATGATCGGCGATGACGCGCAATGAGTTCGAAGTCAGGTCCTTGGTGCGGGTCGCGTCGGCCGCGGCCTGGATCAGATTGACGAACAGATCGATTTCATAATTCGAGTGCACGCCCTGCATGACGGCCGCCGTGCGCTCGAGGCCCATGCCGGTATCGACCGAAGGCTTCGGCAGCGGCGTGAGCTGCCCCTCGGCCGAGCGATCGAACTGCATGAACACCAGGTTCCAGATCTCGATCCAGCGATCGCCATCGGCATCCGGCGAGCCCGGCGGCCCGCCCGGAATGTCGGCGCCGTGATCGTAGAAGATTTCCGAGCACGGTCCGCACGGACCGGTCTCGCCCATCTGCCAGAAATTGTCCGAGCCGCCGCCCGGCTTGTCGCCGATGCGCACGATACGATCGGCCGGCACGCCGACATCCTTGTTCCAGATGTCATACGCCTCGTCATCGGTGTGATACACCGTGACCATCAGCAGTTGCGGATCGATGCCGAGATACTGCTTGCCGGTGACGAAGTCCCAGGCAAAGCGGATCGCGTCCTTCTTGAAGTAATCGCCGAAGCTGAAGTTGCCGAGCATCTCGAAGAAGGTGTGATGCCGGGCCGTGTAGCCGACATTCTCGAGGTCGTTGTGCTTGCCGCCCGCGCGCACACAGCGCTGCGAGCTGACGGCGCGGCTGTAGCTGCGCTTGTCCTTGCCTAAAAATACGTCCTTGAACTGCACCATGCCGGCGTTGGTGAACAGCAAGGTCGGGTCGTTGCCCGGGACCAACGAGCTGGACGCCACGATCTGGTGGCCCCGCTCACGGAAAAAATTCAGGAACAGCGCGCGAAGATCGGCGCTCGACAGGCGCTTGGCAGTCATGAGAAACCGTCAGGAGTGATCGGGATCGAACCCGGCGCCAGAATCGACATCCTTTTCCGGCTCGATATCCAACTGATCATCGAGATGGGGATCGAACTTGAGGGCGGCGCGGATTTGATCGCTGTTAAAACCGCGATATTGAAGGAAGCGCGCCTGCTTTGCACGTTCAGCGGCGGTTTTCGGTAGTTCCACGCCGAACTTGCGACGCCGGGTTTCGGCCGCGAGCCCGTTCCAGTCCTGCTCGCTGCCCGCGATTTTCTGCTGGATTTCCGAGTCCGTGACGCCTTGCTGACGCAGCTGGGCCCGAATGCGCACCGGACCCTGTCCGCGCCGCGCATGGTGATGGACATAATTCGCGGTGAAGCGCTCGTCCGAAACCCATTTCTTCTTGCCGAGCTTGTCGAGGACAGTGGCGATGCTGGCCTCGGGATAGCCCTTCGCAGCCAGCTTGCGCTTCAGTTCCTCGGTGGAATGCTCACGGCGCGACAGTAAGCGCACCGCGGCAACCTCGACTTCCTTGTCCTGCTTCCTGGCGCGCTCGGCCAGTTGTTCCGGCGTCAGCGCTTCGTCATCGGCCGCAGGAAAGCCAGCGGCCTCGAACAACTCCCGCGTGCGACTGGTCTTAGACCGCCTCACCCTTCACTGCCTTGGTATCGGGCAACAGCTTCTCGCGGATCTTGCCTTCGATCTCGCTGGCGATCTCGGGATGCGTTTCCAGGAAGGTGCGGGCATTTTCCTTGCCCTGGCCGATGCGCTCGCCGTTGTAGCTGTACCAGGAGCCCGACTTCTCGACCAGGCCCTGTAATACGCCGATATCGATGATTTCGCCGTTACGCGAAATGCCCTTGCCGTACATGATCTCGAACTCGGCTTCGCGGAACGGCGGCGCGACCTTGTTCTTGACCACTTTGACGCGCGTCTGGTTGCCGACCACTTCCTCGCCATTCTTGATGGCGCCGATGCGGCGGATGTCGAGGCGCACCGAGGAGTAGAACTTCAGCGCGTTACCGCCGGTGGTGGTTTCGGGGTTGCCGAACATCACGCCAATCTTCATGCGGATCTGGTTGATGAAAATGACGATGGTGTTGGAGCGCTTGATGTTGCCGGTGAGCTTGCGCAACGCCTGCGACATCAGGCGGGCCTGCAAGCCGACGTGGGCATCGCCCATTTCGCCTTCGATTTCAGCCTTCGGCGTCAGCGCCGCGACCGAGTCGACCACGATCACGTCGACCGCGCTCGAGCGCACCAGCATGTCCGTGATTTCCAGCGCCTGCTCACCGGTGTCGGGCTGCGACACCAGCAGTTCCTGCACGTTCACGCCGAGCTTCTCGGCATACACCGGATCGAGCGCGTGTTCCGCGTCGACGAACGCAGCGGTGCCGCCGGCGCGCTGCGCTTCGGCGATGACCTGCAGGGTCAGCGTGGTTTTACCCGAGGATTCCGGGCCGTAGATCTCGACGACTCGGCCCTTCGGCAGACCGCCCACGCCGAGCGCGATGTCCAGGCCCAGCGAGCCGGTGGAGACCGCTTCCACATCGTAAGTGGCGCTCGCATCGCCCAGACGCATGACCGAGCCCTTGCCGAACTGCTTTTCGATCTGGCCGAGCGCGGCGACTAGCGCCTTCTTACGATTTTCTTCCATCGGAGGAACCTGTGTTGATTAGTGGTGACTCAGTGACGGCGCCAGTATTCAGCAATACCGAGGTTCGAAACTGGGGGATATCTGTATATTTGCACAGTTAATCGAGATCCGCCACTGTCGGATCTGTGCTAGGCGCTCATTGTAGCGGCCAGCGCTCCAGCAGGGAGTATCGAGAGCCGCGGTGGCGTGCCCGATCAGAGCTTCCGCTGCAGCAGGCTCAGCTCGCGCAGGGCTCGCGCGACGGATTGCCGGCGAATTGCCTCGCGGTCTCCGGTGAAGGTCTCCAACGCGACCCGGGTCTCGATCTCGTGGCCTTCTTTCCAGGCCCAGCCGAACCAGACCGTGCCGACCGGCTTGCCGGGCTGCGCGCCCGCGGGGCCGGCGATGCCGGTCACTGCCAGCGAGATATGACCACCGAGCGCTTCCAACGCGCCGATCGCCATCTCGCGCGCCGTTGCCTCGCTGACGGCGCCGTGCGACGCCAGTGTCGAGGGCCGCACGCCGAGCAAGGATTGCTTGAGCACGTTGCTGTAGGCCACCACGCCGCCGTCGTACCAGGCCGAACTGCCGGCGATGTCGGTCAACAGCTTGGCCACCCAGCCGCCGGTGCACGATTCAGCCGTGACCAGGCGCCGCTCGGCGTCCAGCAAATCCGCGCCGGCCTGAGTGGCCAGCCGCATCAAATCCTCGTCGCTACTCATGCCGCGCATGCTTCAGGGTCCTGGGGATCAACGTCAAGCTGGGCATATCCGGATTCGCGCAGGCACAATTCCGTCCTTTCGCCCCGGCTCTGGCCGCTTCGGCCGTAAGATCCGGTTTGCCTTCCATAGCGTCATAAAGAGTTACTCACTTAAGCGATGTCCGCCGCCCTGGAATCCCACACCCCGTCCATGCAGCAGTACCTGCGCCTCAAGGCGCAGTACCCGAACGAGCTGTTGTTCTATCGCATGGGCGACTTCTATGAACTGTTCTTCGACGATGCCAAACGAGCCGCGCGCCTGTTGGATATCACCCTGACCGCGCGCGGGCAATCGGCCGGACAGCCGATACCCATGGCCGGCGTGCCGTATCACGCCGCCGAGTCGTATCTGGCGCGGCTGGTCCGTCACGGCGTGTCGGTCGCGATGTGCGAGCAGATCGGCGACCCGGCGAAATCCAAAGGTCCGGTGGAACGCGCCGTCGTGCGCGTCGTTACGCCGGGCACGGTGACTGACGAGGCGTTCCTGGATGCACGCAAAGATAATTTGCTGGCGTCGCTGTATCGCGAAGGCCCGCGCTTCGGCCTCGCCTGGCTGGAGTTGTCGAGCGGCCGTTTCAGCGTGATGGAAGCCGCCGGCGAGGAAGGTCTCGCCGCCGAGATCGAACGCCTGCGTCCGGCCGAACTGCTGGTCCCTGAATCGTCGGCACCCGCCGGCATCACCACGCATATCCGCGAGCGCCCGATGTGGCACTTCGACTTGGAAACATGCACGCGGATGCTGTGCGAACAATTCGCGACGCGCGACCTTTCCGGCTTCGGCTGCGCGGAATATTCCCTCGCGATCCGCGCCGCGGGCACCTTGCTTCAGTATGTTCGCGATACGCAGAAGGCGGCGCTGCCTCATCTGCGCGGCCTGCGCACTGAAGAACGCAGCGAAGCCGTGCTGCTCGACGCCGCGACTCGACGCAATCTCGAGCTCGATGTGAGTTTGACGAATCGGCCCGAATGCACCGTCGCGGCCGTGCTCGATCAAACCGCGACTGCGATGGGTGGTCGCGAACTGCGCCGTTGGTTGCATCGGCCGCTGCGCAATCGCGACGCCATCGAGTTGCGACTGCAGGCGATCTCGACGCTGATCGATCGCGCGCTGTACACGCCGCTGCACGATCTGCTCAATCACGTTGGTGACATCGAGCGCGGCCTCGCTCGTGTCGCTTTGAAGAGCGCCCGCCCTCGCGATCTCGCTCAACTGCGCGATGCACTCGGACGCTTGCCCGAGTTGCAACAGCTGCTTTCGGAAATCGATTCGCCGCTGCTGCGCGAGTTCGCGTCGCAAGCCGGCACCTATCCCGATCTCCAGGACGTGCTGGCGCGCGCCATCGTGGAATCGCCGCCGCCCATCATTCGGGAAGGCGGCGTGATCGCGCAGGGCTACGACGCCGAGCTCGATCAGCTCAAGCTCATCAGCGAGCACAGCGATCAGTATCTGGTCGACCTCGAGAATCGCGAGCGCGAGCGTAGCGGCATTTCGAACCTGCGCCTCGGCTACAACCGCGTGTCGGGCTACTACATCGAAATCAATCGCAGCTTCGCCGACAAAGTGCCGACGGACTATCACCGTCGCCAGACGGTGAAGAACGCCGAGCGTTACATCACCCCCGAGCTGAAAGAGTTCGAAGATAAAGTGCTCGGCGCTCGCGACCGGGCGTTGGCTCGCGAGAAGCAGCTTTACGACGAACTGCTCGATCTGCTGATCGCGCGGCTCGCTGACCTGCAATCGTCGGCGGCGGCACTGGCGGCGCTCGACGTGCTTTCGAATCTGGCGGAACGCGCGGTGAACCTGCGTTACGCACAGCCGGAGCTTTCAGACGATCCGGTGATTCACATCACCGAAGGGCGTCATCCGGTCGTCGAACGCTTCATCGACGGGCCGTTCGTGCCCAACGATCTGCGACTCAGGGAAGACCGGCGCATGCTGGTGATCACCGGCCCGAACATGGGCGGTAAATCGACCTTCATGCGCCAGACCGCCCTGATCGTGATTCTCGCGCGCATCGGCAGCTATGTGCCCGCGACCGCCGCGCGTATCGGGCCGGTCGATCGAGTGTTCACTCGTATCGGCGCGTCGGACGATCTCGCTGGCGGCCGTTCGACGTTCATGGTCGAGATGACGGAAGCAGCGAACATTCTGAACAACGCGACCAATAACAGCCTGGTGTTGATGGACGAGATCGGTCGCGGCACCAGCACGTATGACGGTTTGTCGCTGGCGTGGGCGTGCGCGAACCATATTGTTCGTAACGTGCGGGCGTTCACGCTGTTCGCCACGCATTACTTCGAGCTCACCTCGCTCGCACAGGACGTGGATAACTGCGCCAACGTGCATCTCGATGCGACCGAGCATGGAGAGAAGCTGATCTTCCTGCACACGGTGAAGGACGGACCGGCGAATCAGAGTTACGGATTGCAGGTCGCGGCACTCGCGGGCGTGCCGCCGAAAGTGATTGGCGCCGCACGCAAGTATTTGCATGAGCTGGAGCGTCGATCGGCGGCAGCACAGCAACAGGCGAAGCCGCAAGGAGAGTTGTTGCTGGAATTTCCCGATGACGAGGAAGAAGAGGAACATCAGGCCGTCTCCGCCCTTCGCAGCGTCGATCCGGATTCGATGACGCCTCGCGAAGCGCTGGACGCGCTTTATCGGCTCAAGAAACTGGCGGCGGAACAGTAGAACAAGAGCCATCAACGCCGCCGCGCCACAGATTTCGCGCGGCGCGCTTCCAGCAGTGCCTGCTCATACACACAAAAGCGCGGCGCGTAAGCGTTCGCGCAACAGGCCAACGGCAGCACAATTGAACCGCGCGCCGGCTTAGTTAACGCACGCCGGATTATTAGCGCACGCCGGCTTATTAGCACGCGCCGGCTTATTTAAGCAGCTGCGGCGCGTTAGCGCTCGCGGCGTTCGAGCGACGGCGCGATAGCGCACGTCGCCTGCGCGGCGGTAGCCGCTAAACGCGGCGCTATCAAGAAACGTTAGCGCCGGAACGACCCTGTTCGCAGGAACCACCCTGCTTGCTCCGCCACCTCGGCGGAAAACAGCATCCCGGTGTGCGACGTCGACAACGTGATGTGATCTTTCGCTCCCGGCAGCAAGGTCTCTTCCACCAGCACCGTGCCGTCATGATCCGCGTTCAGGTCCGCGAACAATCGCCCCAACCCCAAGCCCATCGACCCCGCGATCACACCAACGTCTCGATGCCCTCGCCACTCGCGCGGCTCGAATTCCACGCACTCCGCATTCACCGCCGCCCCAAGAATCGCTTTACCAAACGGCAGAATGCGCGCAACCCCCTGTGCCGCCTTCGACCCTTGCAGCGGCGTGCCCAACAGCACCGCCCGGCCCGGCGGCAGATCGTCGGTCAGTTGTAACGCCCGCAGAATCACCAGCCCGCCGAGGCTGTGCCCGATGAAATGCAACTCCGGCACCTTCTGCTCATGCGCGAAATCCACGAGGGAACGCACGTGGTCGTTCATGGTCCCAGTCAGCGATGGATAGGAAAACGCGTGGGCACGAAACTGCCCCTCCGCTTCGAGCCGGTGTTTCAGCACCCGCAACTCGAAGCCCGACATCCACAATCCATGGACCAGCACGACCAGTGGCGGCGTGGCGCCTTGCTTGGAATCGTTACTCAATTCGGCATTGCCCTTGACAGCGTTGACAGCTATGGTCGCAGCCTGCGCCGATGGGACGCAACAGAAAAACAGATGACTCACATTGGGGGAACATGATGCGAACGGCGAAGCTGCTGACGATGGCTGGCATGCTGCTCGGTATGTCGCCCGTGTTCGCGCAATCCACGCCTCCGCCGGCGCCGGTCGCACCGGCCAGCGATTGGATCGAGCTGTTCAACGGCAAGGATCTCACCGGCTGGACCCCGAAGATCACCAAGCACGCGCTCGGCGAGAATTTTGCCGATACCTTCCGGGTCAAGCACGGCCTGCTGCAAGTTCGTTACGACAAGTATCAGAACTTCGACAGCCAGTTCGGGCATCTGTTCTACGAAAAGCCGTACAGCTACTACCGCCTGGTCGTCGAATACCGCTTCGTCGGCGAGCAGGCCAAGGGCAATCCCGGCGCCTGGGCCTTCCGTAACAGCGGCGCGATGCTCCACTCGCAAGACCCCAAGACCATGACGCGCGACCAGGACTTCCCCATCTCCATCGAAGGGCAACTCCTGGGCGGCAAGAGCGACGGCAGCGCGCGCCCGACAGCGAACGTCTGCACGCCCGGCACCGAGATCGTCATCAACGGCAGTTTGTATCCTGAGCACTGCCTGAACTCGACCTCACCCACCTTCGATGGCGATCAATGGGTGCGAGCGGAATTCCTGGTCCTGGGCGCCGGCCAGATCACGCACTTCGTGAACGGCGAGAAAGTGCTGGAGTACGCGCTGCCTCAGTACGGTGGCGGAGCGGTGCATAACCACGACCACGCCGCGAAGCCGGACGGCAAGCTGATCCAAGGCGGCTATATTTCCTTGCAGAGCGAGTCGCATCCCATCGACTTCCGCAAAGTCTCGTTGCTGAACCTGGCCGGTTGCATGGATCCGAAGGCCGGCAACTATCGCGCTTACTACGTGAAATCTGAACCGGCGGCGTGTCAATATGCCCGCCCGGCCGCCACGCCCTAACCCCCTTTCGAGCGCTGATCGACATGTCCACCCCTCTTCGCGCGGCAGTCATTGGAACCGGTTTCATCGGCGCAGTTCATGTACGTTCTGCACGACTGGCCGGCGCGGAAGTCGTGGGTGTGGCCGCCTCTTCGCCGGAACGTTCAGCCGCAGCGGCGAAGGCGATGAACGTGCCTCGCTCATTCGCCTCGGGGCTTGCGGCGGCCCGCGATAAAGACGTGGATGTCATCCACATCTGCACCCCCAACTCACTGCACATGGAAGTCGCGAAGGCGGCACTCGACGCCGGCAAGCACGTCGTATGTGAGAAGCCGCTCGCCACGTCATTGCAGGACGCGCGCGTCCTCACCGATCTCGCGAAGAGCAAAGGCCTGGTCGGCACCGTGCCCTTCATCAATCGCTATCACCCGATGGTGCGCGAAGCTCGCGCGCGCGTGCAGAGCGACGAGACGGGCAAGCTGTATCTCATTCAAGGCTCGTACTTGCAGGACTGGCTGATGCAAGCCGGCGATACGAACTGGCGCGTCGATGCGACCGCTGGCGGCAAGTCGCGCGCGTTCGCCGATATCGGCTCGCATCTCTGCGATGTGATCGAGTGGATCACGGGCGAGCGCTTCACCTCACTGATCGCCACACTCGGCACACCGATCGCGCAACGCTCCGCTGCCGCGAGCCGCGTGGCATTCCAAGCCAGCGGCGAAGTGAAAGAAACAAAGGCGGTCGACACCGAAGACGTCGCGTGCCTGATCCTGCGCACCGATCGCGGCACGCTCGCGACACTGACCGTCAGCCAGGTCTCGGCCGGCCGCAAGAATCGCTTGTGGTTCGAGCTCGACGGCGCGCAACAGAGCGTCATGTTCGATCTGGAGAGCCCCGAGCAATTGTGGATCGGCCGCCGTGAAGGCCGGTCGCTGCTCACGCGCGATCCATCGCAATTCTCCGCCGAACAGCGCCGTCTCGCCTGGCTGCCCGCCGGGCACGCGCAAGGCTGGGGCGATTGTTTCGAAGCATTCGTGCGCGATTCATATGCCGCGATTCGTGGCCAGTCGCAGGTCGGGCTGCCCACATTCGCCGACGGCGCGCGCTCCATGAGCATCGTGGAAGCCGTCCTGCGCTCCTCCGCCAGCAATCAATGGACCGCCATCAACGACCAGGAGAGACCATCATGATCACACGTCGTCGCTTTCTCGAGGGCAGCTCGCTCGCTGCATTGGCCGCCATGAGTGGAGTCAGAAGTTTTGCGGCAGGCGATGGCACCGGTCCGCTGGGTCGTCCGATCGGTTTGCAGCTGTACACGGTTCGTGACGTTGCCGCCAAGGATCTCGTCGGCACGCTCGCCAAGCTGCAGGCAATCGGTTATCGCGAAGTGGAGACCGCCGGTTTCTACGGCAAGTCGGGCCAGGAAATGCGCAAGATCCTCGCCGACCACGGCATGACCGCGCCCTCCGCGCACTCGAGCATGGGCGACATCCAGAAGGACATGCAGAAGCTGGTCGACGGCGCGGCCGAAGTCGGCGCGAAATATTTCATCTGCGCCTTCCCCTCGCTGCCGCCGGGCAGGGCGCTGTCCCCGGCCATCGCCAAGGAAATCACGCTGGACGACTGGAAGTGGAACGCCGAGCAGTTGAACAAGCTGGGCGAAGTGGCGAAGAAGGCCGGGCTGCAGGCCGGCTATCACAACCACAACATGGAATTCCGCACCTTCAATGGCGTGACCGCGTTCGAGCATCTGTTGAAGTTGACCGATCCGAAGCTGGTCACCATCGAGCTGGATCTGGGCTGGGTGGTCACGGCCGGGCTCGATCCCGCCAAGTACGTCAAGCAACACGCCGATCGCATCTCACTGCTGCACGTGAAGGACGTGCGCAAGGACGCCGTGCAGGCGGTGGACGAGATCAAGGCGCAGACCATCGAAGTGGGTCGCGGCAAGATCGACTGGAAGAGCGTGTTCGCGGCCTGCGATCCGCAGCGCCTGAAACATTATTTCGTCGAGCAGGAAAACTTCACCGGCCCGACCGTCGACGCGGTTCGCGCCAGCTTCGAATATCTGAGCACGCTGAGGTCGTAAGGAGCACTCTCATGTTCAACGCATTCAATCGTGGCGCGCCCTGGATCGCGGCGCTCGCCGCCACCTGCGCCATGACCGCGCACGCCGACAATGGCGACAAAGCCTTCAAGCCGCTGTTCAACGGCAAGAACCTCGACGGCTGGAAACATGTCGGTCCGGGCGAGTTCGTGGTCGAAAACGGCGCGCTCAAGAGCGTCGGCGGCATGGGCCTGCTGTATTTCCCGGGCGAGAAGCTCAGCAACGCCGTGATTCGCGTCGTGTACAAGGCGCCCGACGACAACGGCGGCGGCAACTCCGGCGTCTTCATCCGCATTCCTGAGCAACCCACGGAGCCGTGGATGCCGGTGAACAAAGGTTACGAAGTGCAGATCGACGACAGCGAGGACGACTGGCATCGCACCGGCGTGCTGTATTCGTTCACCAAGACGCTGGCGCAGCCCAAGACCGGCGAATGGAACACGATGGAAATCACCATCGAGGACGAACGCACCGTGGTCACCGTGAACGGCACCAAGGTCACCGACTTCAAGGAAGGCTCGCCCGTGCCGGAAAAGAAACAGAAGTACGAGCCGGATCGCGGCAAGCGCGCGCCCGGCGGTTACATCGGGCTGCAGAATCACAGCGACAAGGACACCGTGTACTTCAAGGAAGTGAGCGTCAGGAAGCTCAAGTAGGCGCCGCAACCGCGCTGCCCGCCGTTTGACAGGCAGCGCGCGTTTCTGCCACCTTTGCGATGTAACCCGTTACAGAAGAACCCGCGACGAACGGGTTACTGGGGGACTGTTGAATCCGATCACTGCCCGACTCAGCGTCATGATGTTCCTCCAGTTCTTCATCTGGGGCGGATGGTTCGTCACGCTGGGCACGTTTCTCGGCGCCGCCTTCTCCGCCTCCGGCGGCGAGATCGGGCAGGCCTTCTCGACGCAGAGCTGGGGCGCGATCATCGCGCCGTTCATCATCGGCTTGATTGCCGACCGCTACTTCAACGCGGAGCGCATCCTTGGCGTGCTCCACTTGATCGGCGCGCTGCTCATGTACCTGATGTACAGCTCCGGCAGCTTCGCGGCGTTCTATCCCTATGTGCTCGGCTACATGATCATCTACATGCCGACGTTGGCGCTGGTGAATTCCGTGTCGTTCCGCCAGCTGAGCGATCCTTCGGTCCAGTTCGGCAAGATCCGCGTCTGGGGCACGATCGGCTGGATCGTCGCCGGCCTGTTCATCAGCACGCTCGGCTGGGACGCACAGCAAGCCGTGGCGGGGGGTGCGCTCCGAAATACGTTCCTCCTGTGCAGCATCACCTCGCTGATCCTGGGCGTGTACAGCTTCACCTTGCCCGCCACGCCGCCGGTTCGGGTCACCTCCCAGAGCGTGCTTTCACAGGCGCTGGGGCTGGATGCTCTGCGCCTGCTCAAGGACCGGAATTTCGCGGTGTTCTTTATTTCATCGGTCCTGATCTGTATTCCCCTGGCGTTCTACTACCAGAACACCAACCTGTTCCTGGCTGAGATCGGCGTGACCAACCCCACCGGCAAGATGACCGTCGGTCAGATGTCCGAAGTGCTGTTCATGCTGCTGCTGCCGGTGTTTCTGAATCGCTATGGCATCAAGAAGACCTTGCTCATCGGCATGGCCGCCTGGGTGCTGCGCTATGTGCTGTTCGCCTTCGGTGCGCAGAACTCCGCGCTGGTGCTGCTGATCGGCGGCATCGCCCTGCATGGCGTCTGCTACGATTTCTTCTTTGTCTCCGGACAGATCTACACCGACTCGAAGGCGGGCGAGCAATACAAGAGCTCGGCGCAGGGGCTGATCACGCTGGCCACATACGGCGTGGGCATGCTGGTCGGCTTCAAAGTGGCCGGCATGATCTATGATCAGCATGTACTGGCGGGCGGACACGACTGGAAGGCAATCTGGCTGATCCCGGCGGCACTGGCCGCCGGCGTGTTCGTGTTGTTCGCGCTCGCCTTCAAACCAGAGTCGATTCAGCGCAGCGGCGCATGATCGATGCGTTCGAGCCGTTCACAGTCAAAGGCCCTCAGTGTCCTCGTCCTCCAATCGCGCCACTTCGATTCGCCAGGTCGCCCGTCAGGCCGGCGTGTCGATTGCCACCGTCTCCCGCGCTCTGACGACGCCGGACAAGGTCTCCGACAAAACGCTGAAGAAGGTGCTGGCGCAGGTCGAGCGCAGTCGATACAAGCCCAACCTGCTGGCGCGCAACTTTCGCAGCAAGCGCGCCTTTTCGATCGTCGTGCTGGTGCCGAACATCGCCAACCCGTTCTTTGCCGAAATCATTCGCGGCATCGAGCAGGTCGCGCAGCAGCACGGCTATGCAGTGCTGCTCGGTGACACGGAAGGTCGTGAAGATCGCGAGGCCTATTACGTCGGCCTGGTCGAGACGCGTCAGGCGGATGGCTTGATCCAACTGCATCCGCGCCTGCCGAAAGCAGCGCGCGGCGCGAATGGCACGCTCGATATACCGCTGGTCAACGCTTGCGAATACATCGAGGACGCGCCCTGCCCTCGCGTCGGCATCGACAACGCCGCCGCCGCTCGTGAAATGACTGCGTATCTCCTCGGCCTCGGTCACAAGCGCATTGGCGTGATCCTCGGCCCCGACTCGAGCCCGCTCACGAGCGATCGACTGCGCGGTTACAAACTCGCGCTGCGCTCGGCAAAAATTGCAGCAGATGACTCGTTGATCGCGCAGGGCGATTTCACAATGAGCTCGGGCAGCACCGCTGCCGAGCAATTGTTCAAGACCCGGCAACCGCCGACCGCTCTCTTCTGTTTCAACGACGAGATGGCGCTCGGCGCCATCCGTTTTCTCAAACGCACCGGTCGCGCGGTACCGCAGGACGTGTCGGTGGTCGGCTTCGACGACATCGAGTTCGCCAGCTTCTGCGATCCGCCGCTGACCACCATCGAGCAGCCGACACGCGAGATCGGTAATAAAGCCATGTCGCTGCTGTTCGACATGCTGAACGGCGGTAAACCCGAACCGACAATGCACACGCTGCCGATCAAACTGGTCGTAAGAGATAGCGCCGCACCACCTAAACGCTAGCTCATTGTTCCACGCCGACCCAGGGCTCACCAAGGGAGGTAGGTCATGCCGCTGATCGATTCTGCAGGGTTGAAGAAGGAATACGACGTCATCGTGGTCGGCTCCGGCGCCGCCGGCGGACAGACGGCATACACGCTGACACTGGACGGCGCGAAAGTGCTGATGCTCGAAGCGGGCCGCAACTACGTGCCCGAAGTCGAGACGCCGATGTTCAATACGCCGGACCAGGCGCCGCTGCGTGGCACGTCGACGCCCGATAAGGAGTTCGGCTTCTACGATGCGACCGTCGATGGCGGCTGGCAGATTCCCGGCGAGCCTTATTCGAGCGCCTCGACCGACGCCGATAAAACCTTCTGGTGGTGGCGCGCCCGCATGCTCGGCGGCCGCACCAATCATTGGGGCCGCATCTCACTGCGCAACGGCCCCTACGATTTCAAACCGAAGACTCGCGATGGGCTCGGCTTCGATTGGCCGATCTCGTACGATGATGTCGCGCCCTACTACGACAAAGTCGAAATGCTCATCGGTGTGTACGGCGACAACAACGGGCTGGAGAATACGCCCGACTCGCCCGCTGGATGTTTGTTGCCTGCCCCAAAGCCTCGCGCGGGCGAGGCGCTGATTCAGAAGCATGCGAAGAAGACCGGTGTGCCTGTCATTGCCGTGCATCGCGCCGTGCTGACCCAACAGCTGGATTTCAAGCGCAACGCCGCCCTGCTTCATCCCGGCAATCCTCGTGCCCAACAGATAGTCGCCGATGCCATGCGCAGTCGCGCACCCTGCTTCTGGGCGACAGAGTGCGGCCGCGGCTGTTCGATCAAAGCGAACTACCAATCGACGACGGTGCATCTGCCACCGGCGATGGCAACCGGCAATCTCGACATTCTTCCCAACGCGATGGTGCGTGAAGTGGAGATGGGCAAGAACGGTCGCGCGACCGGCGTCGTCTTCATCGACAAGACCACCGGCAAGGAAGTGCGCGCCAAGGCTCGCATCATCGTGCTCGCAGCGAGCGCCTGCGAATCCGTGCGCATCTTGTTGAACTCGAAGTCCGCGCAGTTCCCGCAGGGGCTTGCGAACTCGAGCGGCAAGGTCGGCAAATATTTGATGGACACGGTCGGCGCCAGCGTCACCGGTCAAATTCCCGCTCTGGAAGACCTGCCCGCGCACAACGAAGACGGTGCCGGCGGTGAACATGTGTACTCGCCGTGGTGGCTCTACAAAGAACAACTGGCCGGCAAGCTCGACTTCGCTCGCGGCTATCACATCGAAATCGGCGCCGGCCGCGGCATGCCCAGCTTCGGCTCCACCGCCGGCCTCGCCAACTTCGTCGGCGGCTACGGCAAGAAGCTCCGGCAGGATATGCGGCGCTACTACGGCTCGTTCATCAGCCTGGTCTGTCGCGGCGAGATGATTCCCAACGAGGACTCGTATTGCGAGATCGATCCGCAGAAGAAAGACCAGTACGGCATCCCGACCCTGCGCTTTCACTGGAAATGGTCCGAGCACGAGAAACGCCAGGCGCTGCATTCGCACCAGACGTTCTCGGCAATCATCCAGAACATGGGCGGTCGCGTCACCAGCAAACAGGACCTGCTGCCCGGCGGCTTCATCATTCACGAAGTCGGCGGCGCGATCATGGGCAGCGACGCGAAGAGCTCGGTCGTCAATCAGTGGGGACAGAGCTGGGACGTGAAAAACCTGTTCATCACCGACGGCGCGCCGTTCCCTTCCAACGCCGACAAGAATCCGACGCTGACCATCATGGCGCTCGCCTGGCGCAGCGCCGACTACATGCTGTCCGCCCTGAAGCGGAAGGAGCTGTGACATGGAGCCGAGCAACGATTCTCTGCGCATCGATCGACGCACGGCTCTCAAGTGGGTGCTCGCCGCCAGCGCGGCTCTGCAATTGCCCGCCGGCGTGTCGCTCGCTCAGAGCACGGCGAAGAATGTCAGCGGGTATGGGAAAGACCCGAATCTTTTGAAGATTCACCAGATCGGCGAGCTGTGGCCACTGACACTGAACGAACATCAGCGTACGACAGCGACGGTGCTGAGCGATCTGATCATTCCCGAGGATCAGGGATCGCCGGCGGCGTCGAAAGTCGGTGTCGTCGATTTCATCGACGAATGGATCAGCGCGCCGTATCCGAACAACCAGAATGACAAGCCTGTGGTTGTGCAGGGACTGGCATGGCTCGATCAGGAAGCGCAACGTCGCTTCAAGAACTCGTTCTCGGCGCTCGTAGAGAAAGAGCTCGTGGCCATTTGCGACGACCTCAGCGCGGCGAAACCTGCCGCTCAGTTCGAGCAGGCGGCGAAGTTCTTCGCCCGCTATCGCTCGCTTACTGCGGGCGGGTACTACACGACACCGGTGGGAATGAAAGATCTGCGGTACGTTGGCAACGTGGCGATGACGACGTTCGATGGGCCACCGGTGGAAGTGCTGAAGAAGCTGGGACTGACGTAGCTCACGTACTTGGTGACGCGACCTTTTCTTCTTCAATCCAGCGCAGAGCGTCGTCGAGGTCCTGCATCAGCTTGTCACGCGCATCGCTGAACCCGTGATCCTCCGATTCGACCGGGTAGAGACGCAACGTGGCCGTATCCGCGCCGAGCAGTTGGCGCGATTCGGCGGCGGGAACATAAGAGTCGTTGGTCGACTGGATCACCGCGAACGGCGTCGCGCCGAGGAACTTCAGCGCCGCGTACAGTTGAATTCGATCCTCACCGTCCACGCGGATGCCTTGCCGGCGCTCGTCTTCGGTCGCATGCAGATAATCCGCTTCGCGAGTCAGCGCAATTGCCACCGCGCCCTTGAGGTCATCGCGCAGGTCGGGGTGCACAGCTGTAAACGCCACCGCCGACGCGCCGCGCGAGAATCCGACCATGACGATCGGCGTCGATTCGGGCACGCCGAGATGTTGCCTCGCCTGCGCATAAACATCTCTCAGCCCTTCCGCCGCCCGCGCCGTGCTCACTCGCACCGATTCATCGACGCCATCAATGACTTCAGGCGCGCTGAAACCGGCGAGCATGTAGCCTTCGTCGGCAAGGTGTGTGAACACCGCCCGGCTGGTACCAAACCAACCGTCGTCGCCGGTGACGAACATGACCAGATACCCAGGATGCCGCTCCTGCGCGGGGCGAACGTAGGTGGCATGAATGTCGCGGTGTGGCGCGTGGACCGACTGCACTGTGACCGTGTACGCGCCGGGCTTCGATGACAGCCGGGCTCCCATGCTGGCACACCCGGCCAGTACGGCCAGGCACGCCACAGCGATGAATGTTTTCGCGCGCATGATCCAAAGCGTACGCTTCGGCGGTTCACGAAGGGATAAGACTTCTCCTCTCAAGCCGACCCGGCCAAGGGCAGCTTTGCCAAGACTTCCGCATCCTGTTCCTTGATGATGGGCCTTGCCATGTAACACCTGGCGCCAGCTAACCATGCAATGCCGCCTCTGCAATCTCGCGAACCCTCGCCGTGCAAAGGCGACTGCCCGAAGCACATCGGCAGCTGGTCGTGATATTCGCCGCAGGTTGTGCAGTTGAATCCCATCATGACTTTCCCGGCGCGTCGTCGCTGCCGCTCACGCGACCTTTCATATCACGGTATGCCGCTTCGACCAACATCCTCAGCGCCGAAGCATCAACCTCTTCTCCCGGCCGGAGCTTCACGTGGCGCATGAATTTTCCGGTGCCTTCCAGGAGACCGCAGGGATCAGGCAAATGGGCGCCGAGAAAGAACCCCACATTGACATGAGCAGTCAAGGCATCGACGTAGCAGAACGCAGCTTCGCCGACACACGCAGTTGGCTGGCCATCATGAAGAAGCTCCCTGACATCATCACCGCAGCCACGCATGATGTTGAACCAGTGTCCCGCAATTGTTCCCAGCGCCCCGGGGTGCCGACGCATCCATTCTTCAATCGCCGGCTCTCGTTTGACGGCGCTGGGAAACAACATGAGTCTGCTCATGGCGCCAGGTTCGAGATCGTGAGTAATTCCGGCTGAAGCTCTCGGCATGACGCCTCTTGCGCTCCGTTCTCACACATCACCTCGTGGCTATCGTGAGCTGCAAAGGCCCTACGAGAGCGACACCCAATGCGAAGAAACAAAGCGCGACCATTATGGCAAAGATGGACCCTGGCGTGCCGTGACTGTTGAACCTCATGAAGCAGTTCCTAATACATCCGAGTCGCGCTACCGCCGTCCACGGGCAAAACAACGCCATTGACGTAGCTCGCCGCATCCGAGCACAGCCACGTAATCGCGTTGGCGGTTTCTTCGGCGTAGCCCAGGCGTTTCATGCCCGAGTGACGTTCGGTCAGCGCTTGATACTTTTCCGCGGCCCCCGGCCGATTGGGATCGACCATCTCGGATAGAGTGAAGCCGGGTGCCACCGCGTTGATGCGAATCGACAGCTGACCATAGTCCGAAGCCGCGGATCGGGTCAGGCCGACCACGCCGTGCTTGCTGGCCGCGTACGGGCCGTGGCCGATGTCGCTTGGCTTGAGTCCGTAAATCGACGCGATGTTGACGATTGCTCCGCCGCCGCTGGCGAGCAAGGCGGGAATCTCGTATTTCATGCACAGCCAGACGCCCTTCAAGTTGCTGCCCATGACTTCGTCCCACTGGGCCTCAGTAACATCGGCGATGGGCGTGTAGCGCGGACCGGCGATGCCGGCATTGTTGACCGCATAGTCCAGGCGACCGAACTTCTCGACGGCGGCGCTTACCATGCGCTCCACGTCCGCGGCGCGACTCACATCGGTCGGCACGAACAAAGCTTCACTCCCCAGCGCGACGATCCGTTGCACGACCCGCGCGCTCTGCTCGGCGCGCCGGGCAGCGACGACAACCCTGGCCCCTTCTTGAGCAAACTTCAGCGCCGTGGCCTCGCCCAGTCCAGAACTGCCACCCGTCACCAGCGCCACCTTGCCTGCGAACATTCCCACGCTGCATCTCCCTAGGTGATCCCGGCGCCAGGCTCACTCAGTCGGCCACTGACACGTCTGCGACACATACGTCAGGCCGTTCAGCCCTGGTCGAAAGCAGCTTGGGTCCACATCCGTGCCGAGGTCGACGATGCGGAAAAGCCGTCCCTCGGCAGTGAGCTCCGAACGAAATCCATAAACGTGCCCCGCGAGCACTTCGGCGCTCACCTCAGCATCGTCGCGCTTATATGAAACTGTCTGATAGCCAAAGTCGAATTCGCTGAGTGCCATCAAGCCGAACCGATGGGTTCCCGGTTCGACGTGCACCCGGTGGACGATGCCATTGTTGCCGAAGTTCTCGAAGACCTTGCCGTCGATCGTCTCGAGTTTCACATCAATCCCGGAGACACCGATGATCGCGGGTTTAGCCGAGTCGGGACGGGCTTCATAGAGAAACACGTCATGGGAGGCACAGCCTGACAGAGCCAGGCAAACCAACCCGAGGTAAGCACGCATCGAATCTCCTTATTATCCGTGCCGAGCTCATGAAAGTTTCCAGCGTCCTACGTCATCAGGATAGGCAGGCCGGATCTATCCTTCAAGGGCGGCGCGGATGAGGGTTGGAGCTTGGCGGCACCCCATGGACTACCGACTCGAGAATCGCAGGCAGCCAGTCTGGCTTGAAAATTGAACTTCCCTGCTTTTTCATATCGTCCAGGCTCCACCACTTCCAGTCACGGATCGTGCTGCGCTCTTCGTCCGTCCAGCCATGCTTCGCTATGAGTGACCGAGATCCGCACCTGACCAGGAAATACTTTTCCAGCCAGCGCGCGGGAGTCGATCTGGCAACGGCATAGACGGCCTCTCGCTCTTTCAGCAGAGGGCCAATTTCCGCGTCAATGCCAGTTTCCTCGCGCAGCTCACGCCGCGCCGCATCCAGGTAGCTCTCGCCAGGCTTCAACTCGCCTCCGGCCGTCGCCCAAAATGGCGCTTGATGTTCATCGTGATATTCGAAGAGCAGCAACTTTCCATCGTCATCGACAACGAGCAAACGCACTGACCTTCGTTCTTGCAGTTCTACGATCATGTCACTACCGCCTAACGTCGCGAGCAACCGCGCATCGACTCTGCTCGAACGCTCGAGCGAGCTTGCGTTTTCCACGTGGCCTGTATGGGCTTGTTCGGCTGCATCGAACGCCTGCACCGATTGATTCCAACTACCCGTACACTCCTTCGAGCCAGGCCTCTTTCCGCACGCCCCTCCAATGGAAACATCGCGATCAGAAACAGGAAAGCGGCCGACCCGTAGTCCGGCCGGAACATCCTCCAGCTGGAGCGCCAACTGTTAAATTCCAGCGACCGGCAATGAGAAAGACGGAACGTCGCGTTTCCCCAGAAACGTCGAATGTAAAATTCCGATGCCCGCGGATCAACTTGCGCGGCCGAGTGTGACGGAATCTCTCTCGCGCAGAACGCGCGGAATGAAGCGCGCACCGCGAGGCGGCGTGCGCGGGATGGCGACGGGCGCGCATTGCGCGCGCCCGCGCCACCAAACCTAGCGGGCCTTAGCCCTCCACCTTCACCGGCAACTTCACCCGAATATGCAGCTCCTTCAGCTGCTCTTCGCTGACGCCAGTCGGTGCACTCGTCATCAAGTCCGCGGCCGTCTGCGTCTTCGGGAACGCGATGACGTCGCGGATCGAATCCGTGCCCGCCATGAACATCACGATGCGGTCCAGACCGAACGCGATGCCACCGTGCGGGGGCGTGCCGAATTTGAGCGCTTCGAGCAGGAAGCCGAATTTGATCTGGGCTTCCTCAGCGGAGATGCCGAGCAGGTCGAACACCGTCGACTGCATTTCCGTGCGATGGATACGCACCGAGCCGCCGCCGATTTCGGAGCCGTTGAGCACCATGTCGTAACCCTTCGACAAGGCGTTCTTCGGATCGGCACGCAGCGCCGCCGCGTCTTCGATGCGAGGCGCGGTGAACGGGTGATGCAGAGCGGCCCAGCGCTTCGAGTCCGGGTCCCATTCGAACATCGGGAAGTCGACCACCCACAGCGGATGCCAACCGGTCTTGGTCAGCTTCAGGTCGTGACCGACCTTGATACGCAGCGCGCCGATGGCGTCGTTGACGACCTTCGCCGTGTCCGCGCCGAAGAAAATCAGATCGCCATCCTGCGCGCCGGTGCGCGAGAGGATGCCGTTCACGGCGTCGTCGCTCAGGTTCTTGAGAATCGGCGACTGCAGGCCTTCGCGCCCCTTGGCCTTCTCGTTCACCTTCACATTGGCGAGACCCTTGGCGCCATAACGTCCGACGAACGTCGTGTAATCGTCGATCTCCTTGCGTGACAGCCTGGCACCGCCCGGCACGCGCAGGGCGACGACGCGACCGTCCGGATTCGCGGCGGGACCGGAGAACACTTTGAACTCCGAATCCTTGACCAGATCGGCGACGTCGACGAGCTCGAGCGGAATGCGCAGGTCCGGTTTATCGGACGCGTAACGGCGCATCGCCTCGGCGTAGGTCATGCGCGGGAACGGGTTCGGCAGGTCGTCGCCGAGCACGGTCTTGAAGATGGAGCGGATCAGCGCCTCCATCAGCTGCATGATCTGTTCTTCGCTCAGGAACGAGGTCTCGATATCGAGCTGAGTGAATTCCGGCTGACGTTCGGCGCGCAGGTCTTCGTCGCGGAAGCAGCGGACGATCTGATAGTAACGATCGTAGCCCGCCATCATCAGCAGCTGTTTGAACAGCTGCGGCGACTGAGGCAGCGCGAAGAACTGACCGGGATGCGTGCGACTCGGCACCAGATAGTCACGCGCGCCTTCCGGGGTCGCCTTGGTGAGCATCGGGGTTTCGATGTCGATGAAACCGTTGTTGTCCAGATAGTCGCGCATGGCGCGCGTCACCGCATGACGCAGGCGGATGCGCTTCTGCATGACATCGCGGCGCAGGTCGAGGTAGCGATACTTCAATCGCAGCTCTTCATTGACCGGCTCGTCGTGATGGAACGGCGGCGTCTCGGAGCGGCTCAGGATCTCCAGCTCCTTGCACAGCAGCTCGACCTGACCCGAGGCAAGATTGGAATTGGCGGTGCCGCCCGGGCGAGCCCGGACCACGCCCTTGATGCGGATACAGAACTCGCCGCGCAGACGCTCGGCGTCGGCGAAGGTGCCCTTGTCATCGGGGTCGAACACGATCTGCAACAGGCCTTCGCGGTCGCGCAGGTCGACGAAAATCACGCCGCCATGGTCACGCCGGCGGTGCACCCAGCCAGCCACGCTGACTTCCTTGCCGATAAGGGACTCGTTGACCTGGCCGCAATAATGGGAGCGCATGGAAAAAGGCTCGGGACGTAGGGAGCGCGGGATGTTACGGAGCCCCCCGAGGCGGCGCAAGGCAAGGACTTCCGGGGTCGAGGTGAGAGCCGGGCCGGGTTGGCCGGGCAGGCGCCTTCTGGCGCCGGGGCCGCGCCACCGCTGGCGCGGGGCGCTTTCTACTGGAAATGGGGCGGCGCGACTCAGCCGCCCTGCGATCTCGGAAGCCGATGGCGCAGTTCAGGCGCCCTTGGCAATTACCGCCGCTTGGCCTTCTTCTTCGCCGGCGCGGCCTTCTTCGGCGGCGGGCGCTTGGCCGGAGCTTTGGCGGCCGGCTTCTTGCCCTTGGCAGGGGCGGCGGCCTTGCCGGCGGGCTTCTTGGCACCGGCGGCGGTCTTCACTTCGGCCTTGGACTCGGCCTTCTTCTCAGCCTTGGTCTCGGTGGCCTTGGAGTCGCTGGCGGCGGGCTTGCTGTCCTCGGACTTCTCGGCCGGCTCTTCGCGATCCGCGATGTTGCGCTTGTCCTCGCCCTCGGACTTGAAGTCGGTCTCGTACCAGCCGGCGCCCTTCAGGCGGAACACCGGCGCGGAGATCAGCTTCTTGAGCGTCGGCTTTTTACAGCTCGGGCACTTTTTCAGCGGCTCATCGGAAATCTTCTGCAGGGTCTCGACGTAGAACTTGCAGTTGGAGCATTCGTATTCGTAAAACGGCATGGTTGTTCTCGGTCACAAACGAGGCGACTTCCGCGTCGGCGCATCATAGAGGCCGACGCCGAATCTTCAAGTTGTTGCCGCGATAAAATCAGCCCCGCGCAAATGCCAGCTCGCCGTCCTTGACCGTCACGCGCACCTTCGAGCCGGGACCGAACTCGCCCTTGAGGATGCGCTGAGCCAGCGGATTCTCCAGCTGCTGCTGAATGGCGCGCTTGAGCGGACGGGCGCCGTACACCGGATCGAAACCCGCTTCCGCGAGGCGATCGGTCGCCGCCTGATCCAGCTGCAGCTCGATATCCCGCTCGGCCAGCCGCTTGCGCAGATACGCCAGCTGAATGTCCACGATGGCGCGCAGCTGCTCCCGGCCCAGCGGATGAAACACCACGATGTCGTCCACCCGGTTGATGAATTCCGGGCGGAAATGCTGCTGCACGCTCTCCATCACGGCTTGTTTCATCTGGGCGTAGTTGGCCTCGCCCGACAGCTCCTGGATCGCATGCGAGCCGAGGTTCGATGTCATGATGATCACGGTATTGCGGAAATCGACCGTGCGGCCCTGACCGTCGGTGAGGCGGCCGTCGTCCAGCACCTGTAACAGCACGTTGAACACGTCCGGATGGGCCTTCTCGACCTCATCCAGCAACAGCACCGAGTACGGGCGACGGCGCACCGCTTCGGTGAGATAGCCGCCTTCCTCGTAACCGACGTAGCCCGGAGGCGCGCCGATCAGGCGGGCCACGGAATGTTTCTCCATGAACTCCGACATGTCGATGCGGACCATGGCCTCTTCGGTATCGAACAGGAATTCCGCCAGCGCCTTGCTCAGCTCGGTCTTACCCACACCGGTGGGACCGAGGAACAGGAACGAACCATTGGGCCGATTCGGATCGGACAGGCCGGCGCGCGAACGACGGATCGCATCGGACACGGCGGTCACGGCCTCGCGCTGTCCAACGACGCGCTTGCCCAGCTGCTCTTCCATGCGCAGCAGCTTTTCCTTCTCGCCTTCGAGCATCTTGGAGATGGGGATGCCGGTCCACTTGGACACGACTTCGGCAATCTCCTCATCGGTGACTTTGTTACGCAGCAGCTTCTTCTGGTCCGTCTGCTGTTCAGCCGCCGTGGCCTGAGCGAGCCGACGCTCCAGCTCGGGAATCTTGCCGTACGCGAGCTCGGACATACGCCCGAGGTCCTGGGCACGTCGCGCCGTCTCCAGTTCGAGCTTGGTGCGCTCCAGCTCTTCCTTGATGCCGGCGGCGCTTTGCACGGAGGCCTTCTCCGCCTTCCACACTTCTTCCAGGTCGGAATATTCTTTTTCGAGCGCGCCGAGCTGTTCGTCCAGCGCCTTCAGGCGCTTCTTGGACGCTTCGTCGCTTTCTTTCTTCAACGCCTCGCGCTCGATCTTCAGCTGAATGATGCGACGTTCGAGCCGATCCATCGCCTCGGGCTTGGAGTCGATCTCCATGCGAATGCGCGAGCCGGCCTCGTCGATCAGGTCGATGGCCTTGTCGGGCAGCTGGCGGTCGGTGATGTAACGATGCGACAGCGTGGCCGCCGCGACGATGGCCGGGTCGGTGATTTCCACGCCGTGGTGAACTTCGTAACGTTCCTTCAAGCCGCGCAGGATGGCGATGGTGTCTTCCACCGACGGCTCGTTCACCAGCACTTTCTGGAAGCGACGTTCGAGCGCCGCGTCCTTCTCGATGTACTTGCGGTATTCGTCGAGCGTGGTCGCGCCCACGCAATGCAGCTCGCCGCGAGCGAGCGCGGGCTTGAGCATGTTGCCGGCATCCATCGCGCCTTCGGCTTTACCGGCGCCGACCATGGTATGCAGCTCGTCGATGAACAGGATGACGCGGCCTTCCTGCTTGGCGAGATCGTTGAGCACGGCTTTGAGCCGCTCTTCGAACTCGCCCCGGAATTTCGCGCCGGCGATCAGCGCGCCCATGTCGAGCGACAGGATGCGCTTGTTACGCAGCCCTTCCGGCACTTCGCCGTTGACGATGCGTTGCGCGAGGCCTTCGACGATGGCGGTCTTACCGACGCCGGGTTCGCCGATCAGCACCGGATTGTTCTTGGTCCGACGCTGCAGGACCTGCACGGTGCGGCGGATCTCGTCATCGCGGCCAATGACCGGATCGAGCTTGCCCTGCTCGGCGCGCTCGGTGAGATCGACGGTGTATTTCTCCAGCGCCTGACGGCTTTCCTCGGCGTTGGCGTCGTTGACCTTCTCGCCGCCGCGCAGCTCGTCGATCGCCTGCTCGATGGAGCCCTTCACGGCGCCGGCATTGCGGAGCACCGTGCTGATCGGACCTTTATCTTCGAGGGCCGCGAGCACGAACAGCTCGCTGGAGATGAACTGGTCGCCGCGCTTCTGCGCAAGCTTGTCCATCACGTTCAGCAGACGGCTGAGCTCGTTGGAGACGTGCACTTCGCCGGCCGTGCCTTCGACCTTGGGCAGCTTGTCGAGCGCCTCGCCCAGCTGCGAGCGCAGCAGGTTGACCTTGACGCCGGCCTTGTCGAGCAGGTGTCGGACAGTGCCGCCCTGCTGATCGAGCAGCGCCACGAACAGGTGCGCCGGGTCGATGTACTGATTGTCGCGCCCCACGGCCAATGACTGGGCATCGGCCAGGGCCTGCTGGAATTTGCTGGTGAACTTATCCATTCGCATATGAATTCTTCCCGGGCGCACCCCTGCAATCGGCGCCCTCTAGTTAGCCTGCGATCTGGGAGCAAGGTAGGAGAATTCAACAGGGTTCCGTTCCAGGACACCCCGGAATTGTCCGGGCTGGCTAAGGGTCAGTGCGCCAGGCTATGGCTGACGTAGATCACGGCCACCCCCAGCACGATATACACCAGCTGCCAGACGCCCGAGCCTGGATCGACCTTGCGGTGAAGGCCGGGAATGAGGTCGGCGACCGCAATGTAAAGAAAGCTCGATGCGGCGAGCACGATGGCGTACGGCAACACTCCCTGAACCTGTGCCAGCGCGAAATACGCCGCCACGCCGCCCACCACGGAGGTCACGCTGGTGAGCAGATTGAGGGTCAGGGCGCGCAACGGCTTCATGCCACCGTTGAGCAGGATGGCCAGATCGCCGACCTCCTGTGGGATCTCGTGCGCACACACCGCCATGGCGGTCACGATGCCCAGGTGCACGTCGGTCATGAACGCCGCGGCGATCAGCACGCCGTCGAGGACGTTGTGGAAGCCGTCGCCGATCAGGATGAGCATGGCCGACGCCCGATCGCGGCGCTGGTCATGAGCGCCGCCGTGAGCGTGTGAGTGCGGGTGATGATGGTGCCCGTGGACATGCGCGTGCGGCTCGGGGTTCACGTGAACCTCGCACACGTCGGCATGGCAGTGTCGCCACAGCACCATCTTTTCCAGCACGAAGAAGAGTAAGAGGCCGCCGAGCAAGGTCATGCCGAGCTCGTGTGCTTTGGAAACACCGGCCGCTTCGATGGCATGGGGGAGCAGGCCCAGCAGCGCGGCGCTGAGCAAGGCGCCGGTCGCAAAGCTCACCAGATGCGGAAGAACGCGCGTGCGTACCCGGTCCGGCACGACCAGGAACACGGACGCTGCCAGCGCGCTGAGGAAGCCGCCGATGGCAGTAAACAAAATGATCCAGCCGAGCAGATGCATGTTTTGGAGATCGCTTGCCAGTCACGCCGCAGCAGACTCGCGAGCTAAAAGGCGATGTTGGTTATGACGGGCAGGTTAGCACGCGTGTCAAGCGGGCCGGCCGCGTCCCTGGAGCCCGGCGAGTCCCTGCTCGCCATCGAGCCGGCGATCGCCTGACGATACAAACGTCGATGGTGGCATCGGGGCTGCGTTCGCCGCTTGTCGAAGCGTGCTACCGCTCGAGCCAGACCAGCGTCGCCATCCGGCCGGTGCGGTTCTCGCGGCGGTAAGAGAAGAAACGTTCGCTGTCGGCGAAACATTTGAAGCCGCCGCCGTACACGGCGGTCACGCCGAGCCGCGCCAGTTCGTTGCGAGCCAATTGATACAAGTCGGCCTGCCAGCGGCCGCGTTCGTTGCTGCGAAACGCCGCGGCATTTTCGGCTGCGAGCTTCAAGAACGCCTCATGAACGTCATCGCCGACTTCGAACGCATCCTGCTCGATGGCGGGGCCGAGCCAGGCCATCAGGCTCGACGGCGGTACATCGAGCGCTTTGATCGTCGCGCCCAGGACGCCACCGGCGAGGCCGCGCCAGCCGGCGTGAGCAGCGCCGACTCGCGTGCCGGCGCGATCGCAGAACAGGACGGGTAAGCAATCGGCGGTCATGACGACGCAGACCGCGCCGGCGCCGCGAGCAACGGATGCGTCCGCCGTTGGCGCCACCGGCATCGCGCCTCCGGCGCTCGCCGGGTTTTCTTGGGTGCGGCTACCGCCGCCTTCGCTGATCGAGCTGGCGCCCCTGGCGCCGCTCGAGTTCGCATCCGCAGTGCTCGAACTCGCGCCGGAAACGTTGCTAAAGCTCGCGACTGCCTCCCGGGTCGCATCGACGGCGGTGCTCGACCTCGCATCTGAAGCGTTTCGGGAGCTCGCAGCCACCGTGCCGCCCGTCGCATCCACAACGTTGATGCCGTGAACCTGATTCAGCCAAGCCGGCTCGGGCGGCAATTTGAGCGCGGCTCGTAATAACCGCCGGTTCTCCGCGACGGCCGCAGGCTCGTCGCCCACGTGCGAGCCGAAATTCAGGCTGGAAAACGCCCCTTGGCTCACCCCGCCTGTGCGCAGCGTCGCCGCCGACTTCACATTTGGTGGCGCGGGCCAGTCGGGGGTAATCCAGTCAGCCATGGCTCTCAGCGCCTTTTGACAGCGGCGGCGGCCGCCGTGTCGGTAGCGAGCACGCCCAGCAGATCCTGCATATCGGTCGGCAACGCCGCTTCATTCTCGATCGGCTTGCCGGTGACCGGATGCTCGAACGCGAGCCGGGCCGCGTGCAGCGCCTGGCGCTTGAAGCCGCGCAGGGCTTCGATCAGCTCGGGCGAGGCGCCCTTCGGCAACAGCATGCGGCCGCCGTAAACCTTGTCGCCGACCAGCGGGTAATGGATATGCATCATGTGCACGCGGATCTGATGCGTGCGCCCCGACTCCAACTTCAACCGCACGTGAGTGTGACCGCGAAAACGGGTCACGACCCGATAATGAGTCACCGCCTCACGACCGTTCTGGCGCACGGCCATCTTCAACCGATCGACCGGATGACGATCGATCGGCGCGTCGACCACGCCGCCGCCGGTCATCACCCCGACGCAGACCGCCTCGTATTCGCGCTCCACTTCCCGGGCCTCGATCATGCGCACCAGCGCCGTGTGAGCCTCGACGGTGCGGGCCACGACCATGAGCCCACTGGTGTCCTTATCCAGCCGGTGCACGATGCCCGCGCGGGGGACCTGGGACAGCTTGGCGTCGAAGTGCAGGAGCGCGTTCTGCAAGGTGCCGGCCGCGTTGCCGGCGCCCGGGTGAACGACCAGCCCGGCGGGCTTGTTGAGCACCAGCACGTGCCGGTCCTGGTGAACGATGTTCAGGCCGATCTTTTCCGGCTCGACACTGACCTGATCCGGCAGGGTGGCGTTGATTTCGACGCTCTCCCCGCCCAGCACCTTGTCCTTGGGGCGCAGCCGGGCGCCGTTGACCTTGACCTGGCCGGCCTCGATCCACTCCTTGATCCGGGTGCGGGAATAGCCCTCGAGCAGGTCGGCGAGCACCTGGTCCAGGCGTTGCCCGGCGTGCTCGAAGGGGATGGTCAGCTGGTGGTTTACGGGTTCGGACATCTTGGGGGGAACTGTAGCTATACTCGCCGCCTCCAAGGGGGACGGATTTGAGAATCCGTCCCCGCCACGGCGCTATTGCCGGGCGGCACGAGTACTAGAATCGCTTGCAAAGGGCCTGAATTCTCGCATGCGGATCCTCTTCTTGACCACGGCGGCGCTGCTGGCGCTGAGCCTCAGCGGTTGCGGCAACAAGCCCCGCGAGCAGATCGGCAACGCCGACAAGCTGTACGAGATGGCCAAAAAGGCCTCGGATAACGGCAATTATCGCGACGCCACCCAGTATTACGAGCAGCTCGAGGCGCGCTTCCCGTTCACCAACGCGGCCCGCCAGGGGCAGCTGGACCTGATGTACGCCTATTACAAGAACCGCGAGCCCGAGGCGGCCATCGACCAGGCGGACCAGTTCATCCGCGAGAATCCCGCCCACCCGCGCGTCGACTACGCCTATTACATCAAGGGCCTGGTGCAGTTCGAGCGCAACCCGAACTTCCTGGAGCGCTGGTTCAACGCCGACCTGTCGCAGCGGCCGCCGATCGACGCGCGCAAGTCGTTCCAGTCCTTCCAAACCCTGGTGCAGCGGTTCCCGAACAGCGAATACGCCGACGATGCCCGCAAGCGCATGATCTTCCTGCGCAACCGCCTCGCCTCGTACGAGGTTTATGTGGCCGGCCATTACCTGGAGCGCGGCGCCTACGTGGGTGCGATCAATCGCGCCAAGTACGCCATCGAGAACTACGACGGCTCACCGCAGATCCGCCAGGCGCTGGAGATCATGGCCGAGTCGTATCGCCGCCTCGGCATGACCGATCTCGCGGCCGACACCGAGAAGGTGATGGCCGAGAACTACGCGCAGCTGAACGAGCCGCAGGTCGAGCCCGAACAGCAGAAGAAACATTGGTGGAAGTTCTGGTAACGGCGGGTCAGAAGCTCCACCGCACGCCCCGATTGCCCGCGTCGTTCCTCATCCGATCGGAGAAGTCCGAGTTGTAGTTGAGGAACGCGTTGACCTGCGACGCGATGTCGAAGCTCACGCCCAGGCGTTGGCTGCCGTGGACCGTTGCTATTCTTTTTGTGAGCTCGCGCACAATCCCGCCATCTCGAATCCCCGGTAAGCGAGAGTCGACTCAAGCAGCCCCGCGCTGCTGACATATCGGGACCGAAGTCACAGTTGCATTCGCAGGCCGCTGCGCTGCGCGCAGCGTAGATCGCGCGCCTCATTGCGTGTGACGAAGCCGTCGCATCGGCGCAGCTGTGCTTTCCCCTCGCACACCCTCAGGGTTTTTCCCTAACTAACTGCCGCTAGGGGCCATGGAAAGGTTAAAACCGTACTCAAGTCGCAGTGCGGCACTCATGACGCGCACTAAAAACGCGCCGTCATCAGGAACACCTACGGACGACCGGTTCAATGTCGAACAAGACGACGCGCCTTGCCCCGCACGCTTTTACGTTTCTTCTTTCCAGCCTGCCGTTGCTCGCGCAAGGACAGACGCCGCCGGATGCCGGCCAGATATTGAATGAGCAACAACGGCTGCAACAGCAGCGGTTGAATCGACTGCCGAGCGACGACGTTCCCGCCGAACGTCCGGCGCTGCGCGAGCTCGGTGCGACGCGCGTCACAGTCAAGGAAATCGTGTTCTCCGGCGAACAGCACATCGCCACTCGCGAAGAACTGCAAAAGGTGGTCGCGAACGCGGTCGGCCAGTCGCTCGGCTTCGATGAGCTGCAGGCCCTCGCCGATCGAGTCAGTGCGTATTTGCGTAACAAAGGGTATCCGCTGGTCGGTGCGTATCTGCCGACTCAGGATGTGACCGAAGGCCGCATCGAAATCGCCGTCGTCGAAGGACGGATTCAGCAAGGCGCGAATGGCATCGTGATCCGGCCGGATTCCTCGGTGCGCATGAATCAGTCGCGCTTGCGTGCCATCGCTGAACACGCTGTTGAGCCCGGCAAGCCGGTACGTCAAGGCGACCTCGAACGCGCGGTGCTGCTCATCAACGATCTGCCCGGCATCGCCGCGCGCGGTTCGCTGGAGCGTGGCGATGAAGCCGGCACCAGCCGCCTCGCGCTCACCGTCGCCGAAGCACGCATGCTCACGGGCGGCACGTCGATCGACACATACGGCAATCGTTACAACGGCTCGGAACGAATCAATGCGCGCGTCGGCTTGAACGATCCGCTGCGCATCGGCGATCAAGTTGGGTTGAGCCTGACCAAGTCGGAAGGCCTCGGCAGCGCGAGCGCCGACTACAGTCTGCCGGTGGGCTCGAGCGGCTTGCGCATGGGCGTGGGCTACACCGCGCTCAAGTATGAAGTGCGCGAAGAGCTGCGTGTGCTCGACGCCGAAGGCGATGCGCAGACCGCCTCGATCAACGCCACCTATCCGATCATTCGCAGCCGCGCCACCAGCCTGTGGGGCACGGCGGTTTACAACTACAAGTCGCTGACCGACGAAATGGCCGGCTTCACCGTTCGCGACAAGCGCGTCAACAGTGGCAGCGTGTCGCTGGCCGGCTCGCATCAGGACCGCTTCGGCGGCGCTGGCATCACTCAGGCGTCGCTCGTGTACACCTCAGGCGATCTGGATCTGTCGCGCGTCGCCTATGACAAGGAAGCCGATGCGCTGACCGCGCGCACCGATGGCGGCTTCTCCAAGATAGGTTACGGCCTGGCTCGCTTGCAGCGCCTGACCGATCGCGTCTCGATGTTCGGCGCAATCAACGGCCAGCTCACCAGCGACAACCTCGACTCTTCGGAACGTTTCATTCTCGGCGGCCCCACCGGCGTGCGCGCCTATCCCGTCGGCGAATCCAGCGGCGACAGCGGCTGGGTCAGCACGCTGGAAGTGCGCTACGACGTGCCGTTCTCCAGCAACTGGGGCGAGTTGCAACTGGTCGGCTTCGCCGATCACGGCGAAACCAAGTTGTATGAAAAGCCGTGGACCGGCGCCGTCTACAACATGGACAGCCGCAACAGCTACGGCCTGTCGGGCGCCGGTGTCGGCTTCAATCTGACCGCACAGGGGCGCTACAGCGTGCGCTTCTCCTATGCCGCGGCGATTGGCGACAACCCTGGCCGCAGCGTCACCGGCAAGAATGTCGATGGCCGCGATCAGAACGGCCAGTTCTGGCTGCAGGGTTCGGTGCAACTGTAAGCACCTCCGCGCCAACTCAACACCAATCAACAAACGCGCGGCCCGCGCCGCGCGCCCAAGAAATCGAGAGTTCATATCATGAAGCGTCCTTCCCTGAATCATGTGTATCGCCTGGTCTGGAACGAGCGTCTGAACGCCTGGGTTGCCGTCGCCGAGAACGTCAAGGCTCGCGGCAAGCGCGCGAGCGGCGCGTTGTCGATGGCCGTGCTGATGGCGCTGGGCCTCGCGCCCGCCACACACGCCGCGGATAACGCAGCGTTACCTACCAACGGCCAGATCGTCGCCGGTCAAGGCTCGATCAACGGCCAGGGCAATACCCTCACGATCAACCAGAACAGCAATCGTCTGATCGCGCAGTGGGACACGTTCAACATCGGCAAGGACGCGAGCGTGGTCTTCAATCAGGCCAGCTCGAGCAGCGTCGCGTTGAATCGCATTCTCGATTCCAATCCCAGCGAAATCTTCGGCTCGCTGAGCGCCAACGGTCAGGTGTATCTGGTCAACCCGAGCGGTATCGTGTTCGGCCGCGGCGCGCAGGTGAACGTCGGCGGGCTGGTCGCGTCCAGCTTGAATATCAGCAACGCAGACTTCCTCGCCGGCAATCTGAAGTTCAGCGGCAGCGATGCCAGCGGCGCCGTGATCAACCAGGGCTCGATCACCGCCGCGCACGGTGGTGTCGTTGCCTTCCTCGCGCCGCAAGTAACGAATGAAGGCACCATCACCGCCAACGGCGGCAGCGCCGTGCTCGCGGCCGGCCGCGGCGTGAGCCTGGATTTCGTCGGCGACGGTTTGATCAGTTACAACATCGACGAAGGCACGACGCGCGCGCTCGTTCAGAACGGCGGTTTGGTTCAGGCGGACGGCGGCCTCGCGGTGCTGACGGCCAAGGCCGCGGATGCCGTCAATCAAGCCGTTGTGAACAACACCGGCACGGTACGCGCACAAACGCTCGCGTCGCATGAAGGTCGCATTCTGTTGTTGTCCGACATGGCCAACGGCACGACCGTCAACAGCGGTACTTTGGATGCGTCGGCCCCGACCAGCGGCAACGGCGGCTTCATCGAAACCTCCGCCGCGAACGTGAAGATCGGCGAGAACGCCGTCATCGATACACGCGCCGCGAACGGCGACACCGGCGAGTGGCTGCTCGACCCGAGCGATATCCGGATTCAGGCGAGCGGCGGCACCATGACCGGCGCGACGCTGGCATCCCAGCTCAATTCCACCAACGTCACGCTCGACACCAACGCCGGCACCGGCGGTTCCGGCGACATCATCATCGACGACGTGGTCAACGTGGCGGCCACTACGCCCAATGGCGCCCCGGGCAGCGGCCGCACGCTTACATTGATCGCCAATCGGGATGTCGTTTTCAACGACGCGCTCACCGCCACCTCGGGACGGCTGAATGTCGTGGCGCGGGCCACGCGCGATCTGCTCTTCACCAGCAGCGGCCGCGTCAACACCAACGGCGGCAACTTCACCTTCGGCGTGGCACCGACCACCATCGGCCAGTTCGCAACTGCCACCGGCCGGCACTTCCGGATGGCGGAAGGCAGCTACCTCAATGTCGGCGTCGGCTCGCTGGACATCGTCGTCAGCGGCGACATCGAGCTTGCAACCAACAGCTTACGAGTCACGAGCAGCGGCACGCGCTATCTCGACACCGGCTACACCAACTACGGTTGGAACAACTACCTGCGCCTCAACGCCGGTACTTCCATCACCAGCACCAACACCGACGCCACGCTCGCCGACATTACCGGCATGGCTGACGTGTATCTGCAGTCGGGCACGATCGGCAGCACGCTCAACCCGATCAAGGTCGGCCGCACTTCCTTGGGCAACACGCTCACCGTCACCAACAGCGCCGGCAATTCCTATGTGGACGTGTTGAACGCGAACCAGACGCACGGCTTCAACACCGTCGCGGTCAACATCGGTCATCAGACCAACAGCACCCAGCTGGTAACGCTGGCCGGCAATCTCGACGATCACGGCCACATCCTGATGAACACCGATGGCAGCGGTGTGCTCAACCTGCTGGACAACGACATCGACGCCGCGGGCACGCGCACCAACGTTTCCATCTCGGCCGACGACATCACCTTCGCCAACAACTCGGTGGACGTGGGTCGTCAGGCGTTCAGCGCCGCGGCCGGCACCATGCTCGGCGACGGCACCGACGGCACCGCCGAAGTAATCGGTGGCTCGGTGTCGTTCACCGGCCCCTCGCTGGGCACCCTCGCCCGGCGCCTGGAAGTCGCGGGCGGCGACATCAGCGGCGGCGCCAACACGCTGTACTACTACAACACCGGCGGCAGCACCTTCATCACGTCGGTGGACAACAGCTTCACGTCCGTCAACATGACCAACGTGAAGAACGTCGGCACGCACTCGGTGCTGTTCGCCGACGACCATATCGACTACACCACCGATGGCACGGGCATTTTGTTACCGACCATCACCGTCTCCGCCGGCGCGGATGTGCGTGCGCGCAATCGCGCCATCAGTTTCACGGCCGTGACCGGCGACATCCGCTTCGAAACAGATTCGGTGAATACCGGCGCCGGCTCGATCGCAGCCGTCATCAGCTCCGCCAACGCCGACGGCGGCAGCGGCGATGTGATCCACGCAGTGGGCGCCAAGGACGGTCAGGCTGAAATCACCACCGGCAACGCGTCTTTCTCTGTGTATCAGCCCGGCACCGGCGCGATCTCCAACATCGAGATCGCGCAGGGCCTCGACGCCAGCAACAACTCGCTGAGCGTGGCCACCTACGGCGGCGACGTCGATATCACCGAGCTCGACTCGCATCACTTCAAGTCGCTGTCGTTGACGCTGTATGGCGCGCACCAGAACGGCCAGAACGTGAGCTTCGACCTCGACGGTGACGACGACGTATCGCTCACCGATGGCTCGAGCCTGCTGGTGCTCAACGACACCCGCCTCGCGCTGACCGACTTCGATCGCAACTGGCAGCTGAGCGCCCTCGAGCGCGACGTGCGGATCGACAGCGTCGATCTGGGCAGCGGCAGCTACTACGTGGCCACCCGCGGCATGACCCTGAACGGGGATGTGATGACCGACGGCGGCAACATCACGCTCAGCGCTTCGAACAACAACATCCTGTTGGCGACCTCGGTGCGCATCGACAGCAATGCCGACGACGACGCCAATGCCACGAGCACCGGCGCAGCCGGCAACATTCAGTTGAGCGGCAATTTCTCGGGCACCGGCGCTGGTCGCACGTTGACCGTCGACGCCAGCTCGACGACCGATGCCGGCGGCAGGATCATGCACTTCGGCGACCTCGGCCATCAGGGCGGCGGCTACCTCGGCGGCGTCTACTACAGCACCAAGGGCAGCACCGACACCAACGACGGCAACCTGTATCTCTACGGCACCTCGTTCCTGGTGGACGGCGATTTCACCGCCATCGGCAACACCTCGCTCTCCGCCGGCTCCGACACGATCATCGATACCGAGCAAGGGAACGACGACGATGCCGGCCATATCACTTTCGGCGGTCGCAGCCTGAGCACCTCGCAGTTCGCCGGTTACACGCTCAATACCAGCACCGCCGCCCTGAACGGCAATGCCGGCAACGTCGATCTGGATACACTCGATCACAGCGTGCTCAGCGCCAGAACCTTCGACATCCAGGCGGGGGCCAGCGGCGGCGGCACCGGAGTGAACGGCAACCTCTATCTGCCTGGGATCAATACGGCCGGCACGCTCTACAGCGGCACCCAGACCAATCAGACCTACGGCGGTCAGAACATCTACCTGTACGGCGACCTGCTCACCAACGGCGGCAACATATCGCTGTCCGGGAATACCGTGCTGACACGAAGCGTGCGCCTGGATACCTGGAACGGCGCTGCACCGAACGCGGGCGAGGTGAACTCCAGCGGCATCTCCGCGAATGCGGCCGGCATCGACCTGACGATCGACACTTCCACCACCAGCTACGGCCAGTCCGGCAACACCGTCTATCTCAACTTGAACAATTCAGGTGGCTACACGATCGACGACCTGGTCGTCGACGCTCGCAACCTGGGCTCCGGTGCCTATGATGGAGCGATCGTTTTCCAGTCCGACATCGTCACCAGCGGCAACCAGACTTACTGGGGCGGGCAATTCAACAGCAACAATCGGGCGCTCTCCTCCCCTGGCACCATCTCCATCAGGAACGACGCGATCTATCTCGCGTTCTCGTCGTCCGGTGCCGTCACCGCCAATGAGCTGGTAACACTCGGCGGTAATTTCACCTTCAGTAGTGCCGCGAACCAGGTCAATACACTGGCCGCCGCAGGCGGCAACCTGACCTTCGTCAACAGCGGCGCGCTGACTATCGGCTCCGTCAATGGCACCAACGGAATAAACAATTCCGGCACGGTGCAGATCTCGACGGTGAACGGCGATCTGACGTTGGCTCACAACGTCAGCACCACGAATACGACCGCAACAGCGATCCGGCTGAATGCCGGACGCAGCGCCGCCGCCGGCACTGCCGCCGGTGGGAATATCCTGGTGAACAACGGCGTGTCCGTCACGACAGGCGCCGGTGGTCGCGCCACGCTGTACACCGGCAGTGTCGATGGCAGCACCGGCTTGACTGACCTGGTGGGCTTTGGCTCCGGCAACTTCCGTTACAACAGCGACGAGGTCGCCACGAACTACACCAAGGCGTTGGGCGCCGGCGTGTACGCCATCTATCGCGAACAGCCGACGATCTCTGTTTCCGTAGATGACCTCACTGCGGAGTACGGCAGCACTCCGACGCTCTCCACTACCTTCGTCGACGGCAAGAACGGCGATGCGGGCAGCAACTTCACTTACAGCGTCGGCGGCGCAACTTCGTCGTCGGGCAACTACATTGTCGGCACGCACTCCATCACCGCGACTTCTTCTTCGGGCGCCGCGGAGCTTGGTTACAACGTGAGCGGCACCACCAACGGCACGCTGACCATCACGCCGAAGGAACTGACGGTGTCCGGCATCACTGCCGCCGGTCGCACTTACGACGGCACGACCGACGCATCGCTCGATTACAGCGGCGCGTTGGCCGGCGGCCTGATTGGTGGCGACGTGGTTACGCAGGATTACAGTGGCGCCACCGGTGCGTTCGACGACAAGAACGTGGGCACCGGCAAGCACATCACCATCAACGGCATCACGCTCGGCGGCGCCGACGCTGCAAACTACGCCCTGGCGGGCGGTGTCGGCAGCGGCACCGGCGACATCAGCGCGCGTACGCTCAACGTCGACTTCACCGGCGTCAACCGCGTGTACGACGGCACAACCGATGCAAGCGTCGTTTCCAACGACAATCGCGTCGGCAACGACGTGCTGACGATCAGCCAGATCGCGAGCTTCGGCGACAAGAACGTCGGCACCGGCAAGAACATCTCTATCTCCAACGTCCATCTGACTGGCGACGACGCCGGCAACTACGTGCTGGGTTCGACCAGCGGCTCGGCGACCGGCGATATCACGGTGCGTACGTTGAATGTGGGCTTCACCGGCACCAATCGGGTTTATGACGGCACGACCGGCACGACGGTCACGTCGAGCGACGACCGCGTCGCCGGCGACGATCTCACGATCGACCAGACGGCGGCACTCGTCGACAAGAACACCGGCATCGGCAAGCTCGTGAATGTTTCCAACGTCACGATCGGCGGTACCGACGCGAGCAACTACGCGCTCGCGTCCACTTCCGGAACGACGACGGCGGATGTCACCGCACGCACACTGGTGCTCGGCTACACGGGCGACGGCAAGAAGTTCGACGGCACGCCGCGCGCCGGCGTCATCGTTACCGACAACCGCGTCGCGGGCGACTCGTTGACCTTCGACGTGAACGCGCATTACCCCGACTTCACCGTCGGCGACAATCGCGAAGTGTTGATCGACGGTGTCACGCTGAGCGGCGCGGACGCAGGCAACTACGTCATCGCCAATCCGACCGGCAGCACCACGGCCAACATCGAGCCGGGCCCGATCTCGAACCATATCCTGGCGAGCATCACCAGCCCGCAGTCGACGTTGAACGGCACGAGCAACACCAACATCTACGCCAATAACATCAGCATCGGCGCGGGTGCGGGCAGCGGCTCGCTGATCAAGACCTCGACCAACATCATCGCCGACGATCGTGTCCTCACCCTTCAGGGCGGCTTCACGCTGGATCTCGGCACGAGCCTGCAGAACGTGACGTTGTCGAAGCTCAATAGCCTCTCGACGCTGACCATCGGCGATCGTCCGGCCAAGATCCCCGAGAGCAGCGGCGCCCTGCCGCTGTTCGAGGCTTCCGGCTCGAACGTCCAGCCGAACGGCGCCCTGGAGTTCGTCGACAGCGGCAACACCTTGTCCGTGAGCAGCGTGGCGGGCGGCGACATCTCGAACATCGACCTCAAGGCCACGGGGCCGGTCGCCTCCGGCACCATCAAGCTGGCCGGCGGTCAGACGATCAAGCTGGACACGTCGGTCAGCAACGACAAGATCCTGTCGATCATCGTGCCGAAAGACGCGCCGTCGATGGACAACAACGATCTCGCGGCCGTCGGTGTCGCGATCGCCGTCCAGCAGCTGGACGTGAAGCCGAAGCAGCTGAAGGCGGTGGTGATCAAGAAGCGCTGATCCTGGTGGGAAGCGGTTCCGGCGCGCGCCATGCGCGTCGGAGCCGCGCCGAGATGTCTTCCATCACCTTCATTTCGAACGTTTTATCAACCGACGAAGCTCTTTCTTGGCGTCGCCATCACCGAGCTCGGCGGCACGCTTGAACCAATGTCCTGCCCAGCGCGCTACGCCACGCCGCTGATAATGTACTCCGAGGTTATACGCGGCCTCTGCGCTGCCGGATTTGACTGCTCGTTTGTACCAATGAATTGCCGCGGTGATGTCTCGCTTACATCCCTTGCCCTCGTCGTACAGGTTGGCCAAATTCACTTGCGCTTCAATGCTTCCAGCTTTGGCTGCTATCAGGTAACTGTCATGTGCCAATTTGAAACGCCGCTGCTGTTCAAAACCGCAGCCCCGCTCCAGCTCGAGTCTGACGTTTGATTTGTTCATGAGCTTGAGGCTCGACTTAGACTTTGGTTTTGTATCCCGACGTAATCGGATACGCCAGTCGCGGACGGGCCTGTTCGTCGGTGCGGATCGATAAAATCGCTACCGTGCCGGGATTCACGAACTCCCTCGAGTTTCCCTTCTGTGCGGCGCTGTCGGCTCACCGATCTCGCTCAAAAAGCCGAAGCGTAACCGTCACCAACGCACCGTCATCACTCCGTTCGAGCCGCAGGTCGAGCCCGAACAGCAGAAGAAGCACCGGTGGAAGTTCTAGTAACGAGTGCGGCGGCATTGATTCGGGGATGATCGGCGACGTCGCTGAGGAGACTTTGCGTAGGTAAGCTGGAGGATCCCAGCCATAGGCTTGGCGATGTAGAAGGTGGTACTGCGGTCGCCTCAGCGTCGGATCCACACAACTGGAGTATTCGTTCGCTACTCGTAAACAGTTGGCGCAAGAAGCTGTCGTTCATCTAATGCGGCATGCCGGCATGAAGAGGATCAGCCAGCTTTCGGTGCGGCGCGCCGATTTGTGGTCAGCAATTCAGGCCGCTCTCGATCCTCGTCAGGGACCAAGCCCCAATCGTGGATCAGGCGCCGCCCAACGCCCCGGCCAATCAAAAGCTCACTGTCGTCTGTCTCGATCAGCGGATCCTCCGCTACCGTCCAAGGTATTCTTGGCTCTGAACGAGTACCGGGGCGAGCGTTACATCACCGGGCGATCCTGATCTTGCGCCATTGCATCGGCAACCCACCGCGGGTAGTTACTGGGATTTTCTTTGAAGCGTGCCAATGCGGCAGCAGCCCCGGACACATCGGTTTGCAACGATGAAAAATGCACGGCGCCGTCTTGGATCGCAAGGAGTTCCTGATACTTGCTCGCCGCAGATACGAGGTATGCGTGTCCTTCAACCAGTAGCAGCGAGTAGATGAGGTGCGATATCAGCAGATCGCTTTTCTGGTTGGCGTCCGCGCGATCGGCATACTCGAACAAAAAACTGGAGCACTCGGGAGCATTGAGATTGCAGCGCCACTGCGTGCCAAAGAGAAGCTGACTCAAGAGGGATCGATCCACGACATTGAAGTAGTTCGAGTTGTCGATCTGCAGAAGCTTCCATCGACCTGATGGGAGCCAACCGGCCGCGTGAAATGCAAGGCAGAACAACTCAGACGACTCCCTGGGGGCGGTGAAGCTAGTCCGATGCACCAAGTCTGCTTGGGTACGATCAATCGGTGCAACCTGATTCCAGTCACCTATGCGCATTCCGATTGCTGCTAAGAGCTGATTGGAGTCTGAGATCGACAAGCTTTTCATGAGGCGTCTCTCAATACGCATCTTGTGAAAATAGGAGCGCCCACGCGGCAACAACTATAGGGTTGTAAATAACCGGGATCGAGCTCCGCGACGGCCGTGGATTAGGATGAGCTTGCTCCGGTGAAATCGGTATGCCAAGCCTATCAAAGCGAGACCATCCTTTCTGCCCCCCCGTTTGCGTTTTCCAGTATCCCTGGGACCCAGGCGGACCACCGTCCGCCTCAGCTGGAACCCACCGACACATGTCCCTCGGCCCCGCCTTCTTAGGCCCCCAGAAGTCGCCCGGTCGCTGTCCATCAGCAGGTTTCCAAGGCCCTCCCGGAACGACACCGTTCGGATCCGGGATACCCTCTAAGCCGAGCGGGTCGACATTGCTGATCGGGTCACCCCCCACGTAATTGTACAAATTGCTGCCCGCCGCGAATCCCAATGGATCTTCGCTGATGAACCGCTGCGTATTCGGGTTGTAATAGCGATTCCTGTAGTAATAAAGCTCGCCGTCGTTCTCACGACCGGTGTATTCATAGGCACTGCTGCTTGCAGCCCCGCTCGCAGCCGTGGCGCCGTATGGCTCGTAGCTATAAGCAGATTGGATTACACCCGTGCCGTCCGTAAGTGCAATCGTGCTACCGAGAGCGTCCACCAGAAAGTCCTCTGTGACTGCACCGGCGGTTCTGCGAAAGATCTCGTCTAAGCGAGGACCGGCGAGAATATTCGCAATGGGCGTGGTCCCGCTCAGCTCCTGTACAACCTGCCATCCGTCATTCAGGTAGTTCGTGCCAATCCCGTTCGACAGCCTGGCGGTTCGGCGGTTGAAGGCGTCGTATTGAAAACTCGCAATCATCACGCCGCCCTGCTGGATCTCCTTCAGGCGCTGCCGCTCATCCCAGAGATAGCTTACGGCTGCCTGATCCGTAATGCTGATGAGAGCGCCGTTGTCATCATAGTCGAGCGTTCGCGTGCCCCATGTCGTCTGACGGTTTGCACCGTCGTACGAGGCGGATGGAATTGCCCCCGGCAGAGTCACACTTGCAAAGGTTCCACCCATGCTGACACGCCGACCGACGGCGTCATATCCATAGGTGAGATTGCCCAGGAACGAGCCGCCGCCGTTGCGATAGACGAGACTCGTGAGCCGACTTGCCTCATCGTATCCGTATGACACGTCGATACCGTTGGGCAGCGTGAGCACCGAACGTCGGCTCATCGAATCGTATGCAATCCCGACCGTGGCTGACGCTTGGCTGATCTGCGTCAGCCGATTAGCGTCGTCGTACGTGTAGTTGACGATCGGCTGACCTTGAACGGTCATCGTGTGCCGCAGACCGTTGGCGTAGTAGGTGTAATCAATCTGACCCTGTGGATTATGCTCTTGAGTCAACCGATCAAGACCATCGAATGCCCGCTCGATCGTTCCTGAGAGGGAATCAATCGCGCCCGTGAGTCGATTTCCGCCATCCCAGGTATAGGTCACGGTACTTGCGTAGGAGGTGGGACTTGCGATTGTCGCACCGAAACCCGCGCTTGCGATGCGATTCAGAGCATCGTACGCATGGCCGGTCACCTGACCCTTTCGATCCGTCATGCGAGTGCGATTGCCAATCTCATCGTAAAGATAACTTTCCACCCCCAGCAATGGATCAGTCTTCGTGCTCAATCGATTCCGCGCGTCGTAACTGAATTGCGTCGTGTTGCCGAGCGCATCTTCAAACGTCAGCAGATTGCCGTTTCCATCGTAGGTCAGCGTCGTTTCGTGGCCGAGCTCATTTGTAGTTCGAGTCAACCGATCGAGCTTATCGTAGGCGAAATGGCTCGAGGCGTTCTCTGCGTTCTTGATGATGACCGTCCTGCCCACCCGATCCGCGTGGAACTGCGTCCGTCTCCCCAAGGGATCTTCGATCTCGGAGAGAATGCCGGCCAGATAAGAGTACTGCGTGGTGACGGGAGTGGATCCCAGATACTGGGTTGCGGATCGTAGTTGCCCCAGATCATCGTAGGTGAAGCTGGTCTGGTGTCCGAGGGCATCCGTTCTACTAGTCACGTTTCCCTTCGCGTCGTGGCCAAACGTCACGGTGTGATTGAGCGGATCCGTCTCGGACGCCAACTGACTGAAGTCCGGCTCGTACGTGTAGTTCCAGGTCGCAGCCTCGGATGTGCCCGCGAGTTCGATCACCTGCGTCGTGTTTCCCTTCGCATCGTATTGGTAAGTCGACACGCGACCCATCGCATCAGTTCGACTCTGAACGAGATTGGTCGTCGCATTGCGAACAAAGCTGATCACCTGCTGCTCCGGCTCGCCTACCGCCCGCGTGATCGTCATCGGATGGCCAGCGGTGTTGAACTGGACGCGCTTCACCACACCCCGCTCGTCGGTATAGTCCATCTGCGTCACTTTATTATTTGAATCCAACGTGTAGCTGAACGAGCTGCTCGTGTTATCAGCATAGGTCTGCTGTGACACGCGACCGTTGGCGTCGTAGACGTTTGTGACCATCGTATTGCCGCGCTTATCGGTCACGGTCAGCATTCTGTGCTGAGAGTCGTAGGTGTACGACTCAGTTTTGTTTTCTGCATCTGTCACGGATGCCAGGCGCCCGCTCGAATCATACTGATAGGTAACGGTCCGGCCGGCGTCATCCGTCGCCTGAGTCACGCGATTCGAGGTGTCGTAAGTCAAATTCAATCGTCGGCCACTGGGGGAAGTAATTCTCGTTAGATTGCAGGTTGAGTCGCGCGTGAAGACAAGAGCGTTGCCATTGCGGTCGCTCATTCCGATCGGAGCCGAACACTGCCCGGAGGTGACCTGATAGGCCTCTGGGAACGTGTAGACAGTGCCGTCCCTGAGAGTCAGCAACCAGCCTTGTCCCACAGCGGTGTTGTATCGGATGACCGATCCAAAAAATGGCCCTGGGGTACTCGTTGTTGTGTACACCGCGTTGGCGTAGCTAGTACCCGATGACGTTCGATAGTAGTGCACCCGCCCTCCGTCAGGGAGGATCAGATCTTGATAGCTCCAGGGGCTCGTATCGCCGATCAAGAACATGTCATAGGAAAGACTGGTTCCTATTCCAAACGCCCTAGCGATCGAGTCTCGGGGCCGATAGGTCCGCGATATTGAAATGGGAATAACGTCGTTGACGCGTAGATCTGTCCTCCTGTGGAGAAACAGACCAGTGAAACAGTCGACAGGGTCTCCGGCTTCCGATGGGCCACTGTCCGATGGCGACGGAGGGCCACCCGAACCACCTCCGCCTCCAGCGCCACCGGCTGCGCAGCTGCCAGGGCCCTCCGGTGGCGCCGTATTCGGGACCGCGATCATCGCCCCAGTGAACTCATAAATGACCACGCCCTGATCCGGCACGATCTGTTTGCCGTCGGCGCTGACAGCGCCCTGCCCGTATACGTACCAACCCTTCTCGTGCGAGTCGTAATTCCAGAAGTCCATGCGCGAACCGGGGGGCGCATTCGAGAAGTTTGGGTAGATCAAGCGCGCGCCTTTAGCCGACTGCACGGTGAGTCCCTGCAAGTGCGCTCCGCCCGGCTGTACCGTGAAGTACACGGGCACAAAGGAGTTGGGTAGCGGAAAGGGCGGTTGATCGACCGGAATGGCCGTCATACTGATCTGTGTCGCGATGTTGCCGCGTGCATCGCGAATGACCGTGCCAGCCGGAATGCGCAACTCGAGGCCGGGAATGCGCGGATTCGTCACGATCACCTCGCTTGAGGTGGGCGCTGGCAGAGTAACTTCGTGGCGCGTATCGAGACGCGTCATCCAGATCACGAACGGCAGCGGATTCGTCATCCCTGCTTCGATGACGGCACGATACTCATATCGACCATAGTGACGCTTGCCCTTGTCCGCCGAGCTACCGTCGATGACGAGTGTTTGCGCGCCCGCGGGCACGTTCGCCAATAGGAACTCGCCGTTCGCATCGGTGAGCGCCTGCTGCGAGCCAATCGACAATGTCACGCCCGCCAACGGGGCGCCATTGAGCTTCAACGCTTGACCGGCAACCGCCGTGACTCCTGACGGTGCACTTGGCAAACCATTGCTGACGTTCTTGCCATATAAGGTCTTCGCTAGCGCGGACCGCTTCGGCATGTTCCTCAAAGCTTGAGGGGCTCGTCCGCTACGCCATACACCACTCAAATTCCGGACGCCAGGCACCCACAACTCGCCGTCCGCATCGCTCAAAACCTCCTCGACCAGCGGCCGTGCAGATGTCAGGCGCGGCACCACAGGGGCAGCGGCAAGCACCGCCGTTTCAAATTTGATTGCAGTGAACGGCAGCGCGCGACGCTCATTGTCTCGCGCACCTTGAATGAACAGTGTGTAGGTACTGCCGGGCAGCAACTGCTGCATCGGAGTGACGAAGAGCAACTGCCCACTCTCTGCAGGGACCACATTTGTTGTCGTAGCACCACCCGGCCCTATCAGAGTCACCGTGTCAGCGTTCAAGCTTCCTGGCGCGAGAGGCTTTGAGAACCTCACAGCGATACGAGTAACGACGGGCACGTTCGTCGCGTTTGCCTGTGGCGTCGATGCGCTCACTTTCGGCTCCATGGCCGCATAGGCCCGAACGGGTAAGCGCCGATCGTCGGCGTCTTCGAGTGTGCTGAAGCCTCTTGAACTATTGCTATATATTTCTGCTGAAGTTATTGGTTGACGCTCCTGGTCACGCCCGCCCCAGACCAGCACATCATCGCCCGGCAACAGTGAGGCGCCGTGCTCAAAGCGAGCTTGGGCAAGCGTCCGCGATGCCTCCTCGAAACGCCAAGTTTGCGGATCGAGCAGTTGCGCCTCACCATGAACGAGCGAGGAGACATCGATGCCGCCGACTATCAACACTCGCCCATCCATCATCAAAGTTGCCGTGTGCCCCGCGCGAGCGGGCAGGCCAACATCGCCAACCGCCTCCACGCGGCCGGTATCAGGATGAAATTTCTCGATCTCCGCGATCGGCTGCCCCGCGCTGTTCGCCCCACCAACGATGAGAACGCCGCCGTCGGGAAGCACCGTGGCCGTGTGGCCTGAGCGCGCAACGATCAACCGACTCTGAAGCACCGACCGCGACGCCCCCTCGCTCACTACGATGAACTGGTCGCTCGCATGCGCTGACTCGAGGCGCCCACCGGCGAGCAACCATCGGCCATCGGGCAGCAACGTCGCCGACTGGCCCGGCGTCGTCGCCGGCCGCTGGGTTTGTATCTTTCGGACGATCTCTACGCTCGCAACTGCCACCCGCTCGTTCAATGTGCTCGCCCACGTGCTCAAGGCGATACACAACGCGGCTGCACCGATCGTCCGTTTCAATACGTTTGCTCTATCCATGCGTTCACCCAACTCGTTCGGCGTCTAATCCGCTTGTTTCGCTATTCCAGCGTCGCAACCGTCGGCATCGTCATTGATACAGCAACTGTGCCGCGACCGTGACGCCGTACCAAGGCACGACAACAGCGCGATACGTTCCCGCGGCAAGATTCGTCAGATTCATGGTTCGATTTCCAGCACCTGAGCTCGAGCCGAGCAGGGTCCCGCTTGCGTTGTAGAGGTTGAGACTGACCTGCTGACCTGTGGGGCCGGTCGTGATGGACGACAAACTTACCGCAACGTTCTGGCCCGCCGTCGCGGTGAACGTATACACGCCGATCTGCCCGTAGCTCGCAAGACTCACTGCCTGTGCGACGCCGGCGCTCAGCGCCCCCGTGGCCGCCGTGGAGATCGTTACATCGAACCCGACGACTGCGGCGTTTGGCGTGACGGCCAGTCGATAGTTGCCCGTCTGTGGGATGTTGAGTGCCCACGCGTTGCAATTGCCACCTGCGGAATTGGCGAGTTGGCAGGACTGGGTCGTGAGCTGCACGCCATCGGGACGATAAATGGTGAGTGCGAGCGATGCGCTCGCCGACGGCGTTGCGGTGAAATTGGAGGTACCTACACCGATGTTCTGTCCGGCCGTGGCGGCGAATGTGAAGTACGAGGTCTGTCCGAGCAACGTCGTGTCGAAATGTCTCGCGACGCCATCGGTGGGTACGCTCTGATTGATCGCCTCCACCAATGAGATCTGTGCGCTCGCAGGCACGCCATACCAGGGCACCACTACGATGCGATACGTGCCCGCGGCAAGCTTGTCGAGGTTCGTGATCTGAGTGCTTGCTCCAGACTTCTCCGAGACGGCAGTGCCGTTTGCCCGATAGACCGAGAAATTCATGCTTTGATTGAGCGGTGTCGTCACGGGCGCGGTCAGTGTGGTCGTGAAGCTCTGACCCTCGGTGGCAGTGAATGTATAGACCCCAAACTGTCCAGGCACGGCCGTCATAGTCTGTGGAGCGCCACTCGTGATGGCACCGCCCACCGATGTTGAGACGGTCAGATTGAAGGAGATCGTCGCCGTAGCGGGCCCCTTAACCTCGATCCGGTAGTCGCCGGTCTGCGGCACATTCAACGTCCATATTTGACAGCCGGCCGCGGGATTACTGCTCGTGCAGGTGCTCCCTGAAATCGAGCCGCCATCGGGCCGAACCATGACGAGCGTGGTTCCGTTCACAGCGCTCGGCGAGCTGATCAGATTCGACAGCCCAACGCCGATGTTCTGCCCGGCCGTTGCCGAGAACGTGAAGTAACCGATCTGTCCGGGCACGCTCGTGCTAAAAGCACGGGTCACCGCGTCCGACGCCACCGACGCGGTGAGCCCCGGCGCCAAGGTGACGCTTGCTGTAGTCGTCAGACCGTAAAAAGGCACAACGGCTACCCGATATGTGCCCGCCGCCAGATTGCGAAGGTTCTTCGTTTGATTCCCAGCGCCCGACGTGGCCAGGATCTGGCTGCCCGAGGGCGTAACAATCTCGTATTGGATGTTGTTGTTCGCCGGCGCCGTCAGCACTGAGCCCAGAAACACAGCGAGCGTATCGTTGACGCCCACGTCGAAATCATACAAGGCAAACTGACCCGGGCGCTCGAGGCTGATGCTCTGCGCGGCGCCAGGCGTCAAGGTGCCCGTGAGCGCCTTCGACGCTGTCAGGTTGAACGTGGCTGTCGAGGCGTTTGATGCGACTCTGATCACGTAGTCACCGGTCAGAGGCATATCGACATCCCACCAATTGCAACTGCCGCCGGGCAGCGACATGCTGCAGTTGGAAGTGGCGCCCAGGTTGCTACCCGTCGGTGTGACGACGCTAAAGCCGACACTGACATTGGTCGGCGCGGTCGCAAGCTGTGACACGCCGACGCCCATGTCGTCGCCCGCACTCGCGCGCAAAATGAAGCGCTTGCTTTGATAGGTTGAGGTGGTCGACGCCGCCACAGTAGGCTCAATGCCGGTCAGCACCGGGCTCGATTCGATTGCAGCCGACAACGTCACGGTGTTGGTGCCGCTCGAGAACACCACGAGATGCGTGCCCGTGAACGCGATCTTAGGCAGGTGGATGGACTTGTTCGTGGCGGACACCGATCCCGATCCCAGCAGCGCGTTGGTCGGGGAATAGATCTGATATCCGACATTGGCGCTGCTCGTCGGTGTCGTCGTAAGCGATGCGAGCTGGACGCTCAAGTACTGTCCCTGAGTCGCGCGTATCGCAAGAACGCCATGCTTGCCCGGCGTAATAGCCAACGATCCTGGCCCGCCGCCCACGGCGAGTTGTGCCGACGTCTCAACATTTGCGGCGGGCACCGCCGCAGGCAGCACGATCAGATCTACCGGCGTCGTTGCCCGACCCTGCGATGTGGAAACGTTGATTGGGCCGGATCCTGCTCCCGCGGGCACCGTAAAGGTGAGCGCCGTGTTGGAATAGGACACCGGCATGCCCAACCAAAGACCCAGGACGACCTGCGTCTCATCTTCCACGGGCTCGAGCGCGCTGCCCGCCACTGTGACATCACCACCCGTATTCACGACGGCCGGCGAGAATCCGCTGATGATTGGACCTTCGGTAACCACGAAGGCATCGCTCGATGTCACGCTGTTGCCGCCGACGGCGAGCGTGACAGGCCCGGTAATCGCTCCCGAAGGCACGGTGACGATAATCTCGTTGGGAGTCGCGGAAATGACGCTCGCCGCGACCCCGTTGAAGGTCACCGTGTTCGACGCGGGCGTCGTCGAGAAGCCGCTGCCCTGGAGCTTGACCTGCGCGCCGACGGAGCCGCTCGAGGGGCTGAACGTGGTGAGCGAAAGCTCGTTGCTTGCAAAACGGTCGATGCCGACGATATTTCCAGCAGCATCATAGCGGTATCGAGCAGAGGATCCGTCGGGTGCAACGACCTGCACCAGTCGCCCCGCCGCGTCGTACATGTAACGAACGTCACTACTTGCGATCGGCGCGAGCAGGAAGAGACTCGCCGCCACGAGCAGCAGTTGCAGCCAACTGCCCAGCCGCTCTAGTGCTCTGCGCACCGTGGCTGCCACATGCAAGTCACAATCATGAGTTCGATGCGATCCCAATCGCCATCCCTGGTCACCACGCATCGAGCGTCCTCGCATCCATTGAGTATGTATACGCCGATTGTTTCCAACCGGTCGCCGCATTCACCGTTCGTGTTGCAGCGGCGCGAGTATCGCACCGCGAGCTGATGCTCTGTCAAGTTGCCAACAATACTATCATCACTATGCATGGCGGCCGCACTTGCTCATCCGTTGAGAGATCAGCGCTGCGTTGATGATTCTTGTCGCGAGCACTAGTATCGCTGTTGTCACGTGCGCTTGGTCTGGCAGGGACCTGTATCGTCGCAGATGACAACGTCACACAAGGAAGGCTTCCGACGTCATGCGAACGCTCACAACCGCGCGAATTGCCGCTCTCGTTGCAGCACTTATCTCACTCATTTGCGCCGATGCATTCTGCCTCGAGCAGCGTAGCCGCCCCACCGAGGCCGCACGATCCTTGCAGTCGACGAGTGCAATAGCTGAACTCGGCTTGCGTCTTTTCACCGATACCCGATTAAGCGCAACTCGCAATGTGAGCTGCGCCACCTGTCATGTGCCTGAGCACGCCTTCAGCGACGGGCTCCCGGTTGCCATCGGCATCAATGAGCAACGAGGAACCCGCAACACGCCGAGTCTTTGGGACGTATCGACCTTGACGACTCAATTCTGGGATGGTCGGCGCGCCACACTCGAAGAGCAGGCGCTGGACCCGGTTTTCAATGCCAGGGAGCACGGCCTCGCCACTGAGGACGAGTTGCTCTCGATCGTTCGAAGCGATCCGGCCTACACCAAGGCATTTCAGACGACGATGCAGGTGGAGCCCGGGCAAATCGAGTCTCGGCATGTGGCCGCGGCACTCGCCTCTTTCGAACGCACCTTGCAATCGCAGCCAAGCCGATTCGATCGGTTCCGCTACGATGGCGAGCGGTCCGCATTGACCGCAGCAGAAATACGCGGCCTTCGTCTGTTCGAAGGACGCGCCGGCTGCACCAAATGTCATCTCATCGAGGCGCGACAGGCTACGCTTTCGGATCAGCAGTTCCACAGCATCGGCGTCGGCATGCAAGAGATCTTGCCGCATCTCGCCGCTATTACTCAGCAGGTCGCCGCAACCGATCGCCGGGCGTTAGAAAAATTGATCGCCGAGGATACGCGCATCGCCGCGTTAGGAAGATTCATCGTGACCAAAGATCCTCGTGACATCGGCAAGTTTCGAACACCTTCACTGCGCAATGTCGCGATCACCGCTCCCTACATGCACGACGGCAGCATAGTCACTCTCGAAGCCGCGATTGATTTCGAGGTCTACTATCGCAGCCTGCAAAACGATCATCCGCTGATCCTCACACCGTCCGAAAAATCGGATATCTCGGCGTTCTTGCATTCGCTCACGAGCCCCAATGCGCAGAGCTTCTCCGTCGACAGACCGGACCAGTGAGACTCGACTCAGACTTTGGTTTTATAACCCGACGTAATCGGATACCGCCAATCGCGACCGAATGCGCGGTCGCTGATTCGCACGCCGGGCGGCGCCTGGCGACGTTTGTATTCGTTGCGCTTCACCATCTCGAGCACGCGGCCCACCGTCGCGCGATCGAAGCCGCGGGCGGCGATTTCGTCGACGGACAGGTTGTCTTCGATGAACAATTCGAGAATGGCGTCGAGCACGTCGTACTCGGGCAGCGAATCGGAATCTTTCTGGTCGTGGCGCAGCTCCGCCGAGGGCGGGCGTTCGATCACACGTTCGGGGATCACGCGACCGATGGAGTTGCGATACTTCGCGAGTCGATACACCAGCATCTTGCTGCAATCCTTGATGGGCGCGAACCCGCCGGCCATATCGCCGTACAACGTCGCGTAGCCCACGGCCATTTCGCTCTTGTTGCCGGTGGTGAGCACCATGCGGCCGGTCTTGTTCGAAATCGCCATCAACAACAGGCCGCGGCTGCGCGCCTGAATGTTTTCTTCGGTGGTGTCGGGCTGGCGGCCGGCGAACACGTCCTTGAGCGCGTCGAGCGCGGTCGCGAACATGCCTTCGATCGAGATCACGTCGTAGCGAACATTCAGGATCTTCGCTTCTTCAGCAGCGTCATCCAGACTCCACTGCGAGGTGTAACGCGACGGCATCATCACTGCACGCACGTGCTCGGCACCGAGCGCGTCGACCGCAATCGCCAGCGTCAACGCTGAATCGATGCCGCCGGACAATCCGAGCACGATGCCCGGGAAGCGATGTTTGCCGACGTAGTCGCGCACTCCGAGCACGAGCGCGTTGTAAACGCTCGCTTCTTCGGACAGCGGCGGCTCGACATGCGCGGGCTGCGGCACGACCTTGCCGTCGACCAGATCGACCTCGACAGCAAACAAACCTTCGATGAACGGCGGGACGCGTTGCACGACTTCGCCTTGCGCATTCATCACGAACGAGCCGCCGTCGAACACCAGCTCATCCTGACCGCCGAGCAGATTCACATACGCCACGGGCAAGCCCGTGTCTTTCACTCGCGCCCGCACCACGTCTTCACGGCGCTCTTGATAGCGCAGCGAATAAGGCGAGCCGTTGATGACGACGATGAGCTGCGCGCCAGCGGCCTTCGCGGCGCGCGCGGGATTCGGTTCCCAGATGTCTTCGCAGATCAGCAGCGCGATGCGGATGCCTTTGAGCTCGAAGATGCAGGTGTCGCGGCCGTGTTTGAAATAGCGCTTCTCGTCGAACACGCTGTAATTCGGCAGCTCCTGCTTGCGATAGTTGGCGACAGTTTCGCCATCGCAAAGCACGGCCGCCGCGTTGTAGATGCCTTCGTCGGCATATTCGGGATAGCCCGCGACGACGGTGATGCCGCTGGTTTCACTGCGCACCCGGTCCATCGCCGTTTTCACCTGACGGCGCAGGCCGCTGTGAAACAGCAGATCCTCGGGCGGATAACCGCTCAGGCTCAGCTCGGGAAACAACACCAGATCGGCACGCATGTCGTCGCGGGCTTGCGCGGAGGTGTCGATCATTCGCTGGGCGTTGCCGGCGACATCGCCGACGAACAGGTTCAATTGGGCCAGCGCGATACGAAGGGAGGCGGACATGGCCTGATGATAGCGCTTGCGGGAAGGGACGATCTGCGGGCGAACTGCCGGCGAAATCCGCGGCGGCGATTCACACCGCCGCGGACCTGAGCTTGGTTACTTCTTGCGAGCCGGCTTGGCCGCCTTCTTGGCAGGAGCCTTGCTCTTCGCGGCCGGAGCGGCCTTCTTCGCCGGCGCCGACTTCTTGGCCGGCGCGCTCTTGGCAGCCGGCGCCTTCTTGGCGGCAGCAGCGGCCTTCACCGGCTTGGCGGCAACCTTGGACTTGGCAGCGGACTTCTTGGCAGCCGCGCCAGCCTTGGCAGCAGGCTTCTTCGCAGCCGGCGCAGCCTTCTTCACAGGCAACGACACGACCTTGGCCTTCTTTCCGCCTTTGGCCAGCTGCTCGATGATGGCCTTGCCCAGATCGGCCGGGCTCTTCACCGTGCGCACGCCAGCGCGCTCGAGCGCGGCGAACTTGTCGGCCGCCGTGCCTTTGCCGCCGGAAACGATGGCGCCAGCGTGGCCCATGCGCTTGCCTGCAGGCGCGGTGACGCCGGCGATGTAGGACACGACCGGCTTGGTGACATTCTCACGAATGAATTCAGCGGCCGCTTCTTCATCGGCACCGCCGATTTCGCCGACCATGATGATGCCTTCGGTCTTCGGGTCTTCCTGGAAGCGCGCCAGCACGTCGATGAAGTTCATGCCGCGCACCGGGTCGCCGCCGATACCGACGCAGGTGCTCTGACCGAGCTTGGCGTTGGTGGTCTGGAACACGGCTTCGTACGTCAGCGTGCCGGAGCGCGACACGATGCCGATCTTGCCCGGCTTGTGAATGAAGCCCGGCATGATGCCGATCTTGCACTCGCCCGGGGTGATGATGCCGGGGCAGTTCGGGCCGATCAGCAGGCTGCCGTAGGAGGCGAGCGAGGCCTTCACTTTCACCATGTCGTTCACCGGAATGCCTTCGGTGATGCACACGATGAGCTCGATGCCGGCGTCGGCCGCTTCGATGATGGCGTCGGCGGCGAACGGCGCCGGCACGTAGATCATGCTGACAGTCGCGCCGGTTTCCTTCACCGCTTCACGCGCGGTGTCGAACACCGGCAGGTTGAGGTGCTTTTCGCCACCGCGGCCCGGCGTCACGCCGCCGACCAGCTTGGTGCCGTAAGCAATGCATTGCTCGGAATGGAACGTGCCTTGTTTGCCAGTGAAACCCTGGCAAATAACGCGCGTGTTCTTGTTTACGAGGATGGACATGGTAGTGCTGGATATCTGTTAACGGTTGAACGTAAGCGCGCCTTACTTCGCCTTGGCGGCGGCGACCACTTTCTTGGCCGCGTCGGTAAGGTCGGCCGCCGGCGTGATCGCGAGGCCGGAATCGGCCAGGATCTTGCGACCCAGCTCGGCATTCGTGCCTTCGATGCGCACCACCACCGGCACGCTCACACCGACATCCTTCACCGCGTGAATGATGCCTTCGGCGATCATGTCGCAGCGGACGATGCCGCCGAAAATGTTCACCAGGATGGCTTCGACGTTCTTGTTCGAAAGAATCAGCTTGAATGCCTCGGTGACGCGTTCACGGGTCGCACCGCCGCCCACGTCGAGGAAGTTGGCCGGCGCGCCGCCATGCAGCTGCACCAGATCCATCGTGGCCATCGCGAGGCCGGCGCCGTTCACCATGCAAGCGATATTGCCGTCGAGCGACACGTAGTTCAGCTCGTGCTCGGCCGCGGCGCGCTCCATCGCGTCTTCCTGGCTGGCATCGCGCCACTTGGCGAGATCTTTCTGACGGAACAGCGCGTTGTCTTCGATGTTGATCTTGGCGTCGAGCGCCACCAGCTTGCCTTCGCCGGTCACGATCAGCGGATTGACTTCGAGCAGGGCGCAGTCCTTCTCCAGGTACAGCTTGTACAGTGCCTGCGCGAGCTTGCCGAACTCGGCGATCTGCTCGCCTTCCAGCTCCAGACCGTAGGCGATCGCGCGGGCGTGCGAGGGCATCAGGCCGGTGGCGGGATTGATGTTCACGCGGGTGATTTTTTCCGGCGTGTGCTCGGCGACTTCCTCGATGTCCATGCCGCCGGCGGCGGAGGCGATGAAAGCGATGTGGCCTTTATCGCGGTTGAGCACCAGGCTGAGGTACAGCTCGCGCGCGATTTTCGAGCCCTGCTCGACGTACACCTGACGGATCGGCAGGCCTTCCGGGCCGGTCTGATGCGTGACCAGACGCTGGCCGATCATGGCCTCGGCCGCCTTATCGGCCGCTTCCGGCGAATCCACCAGCTTGACGCCGCCGGCCTTGCCGCGACCGCCAGCGTGAACCTGTGCCTTGACGACCCATTTCGATCCGCCAAGCTTGCGCGCGGCTTCGGCAGCTTCGCTGCCGGTAGCGGCCACGATGCCTTTGGGGACCGGGATGCCGTAACTGGCAAACAACTCTTTCGACTGGTATTCGTGCAGGTTCATGGGGCTTTGGGGGTTAAAATCGCGTCGGTGAAAATAACGACAGTCAAAGGCCGCGTATTCTGGAGGAATTCGGCCTGGATGCAAAGGCACGATCACTAAGAAATGTCCTCGGAGCCCTCATTGAAAATCGGCGAACCGCCGCTGGCCCAGCCGCAGGCCGAGCCCTCGCCCGCCTTGCCCTGGGGCTCCTCGGAGGAGCTGGCCTGGCGCGTGCTGGCGCTGGTCAATCTGTTTCGGCTGCTGATTCCGCTGCTGTTGATGGTGCTGTACTGGACACTCAACCCTCGGCTGGTCGGACAGGCGAGTGCGCAGCTGTTTTTCTTCACCAGCATCGCGTACTTCCTGTTCGCCGCGCTGTCCATTCCGACCTTGCGGCGGCGCTGGCCCGACCGGCTGGTGCAGACCGCATTCAACGTCAGTATCGACGTGCTGGCGATTTCCTTGCTCACCTACTCCAGCGGCGGCATGAACAGCGGCCTCGGCGCGCTGCTGGTGCTGCCTATTGGTGCGGCGAGCTTTGTCGTCGGACAGCGACTGGCACTGCTGTTTGCGGCCGTCGCGGCGCTGGCGCTTTTGTTACAGCAGGCTTTCACGACGCTCGCGGCGCGCAGCGATCCGGCGGATTTCGCGTCGGCGGGCATCGTCGGCGCGCTGATGTTCATCGTCACGCTGGGCGTAGGACCGCTGGCGCGCAGCCTGCGTGAAAGCGAAGAGCGCGTTCGCCAGCGCGAAGTGGACGTCGCCAATCTCGCCGAGCTGAATCAATTCATCGTCCAGCATCTGCGTGAGAGTATTCTGGTCGTGGATGACCACGACATGATTCGTCTGATCAACGAATCGGCGGCCTCGATGTTGAATGGCAGCGAAGTGGCCGCGGGCACGCCGCTCGGTGAAGTCTCGCCGCGCTTGTTGTATTTACTCGATACCTGGCGTCGGCACTCGTACGACTGGCAGCTGAGCTCGCTGTCGTTGCTCACCTCCGACGGCAGCAGCCTGGTGCAGCCACACTTCGTGTCCTTGCGCAGCAGTGGCGGCGGCGGTCCGACGCTGATCTTTCTCGAAGACACCACGTTGATCGCCGAGCGCGTTCAGCAATCGAAACTGGCCGCGCTGGGTCGGCTCAGCGCCAGCATCGCGCACGAAATCCGCAATCCGGTAGGCGCGATGAGTCACGCCGCGCAATTGCTCGCCGAGGCGCCGCAGCTCACTGCCCAGGAGCGCCGCCTGACCGACATCATCACCAAGAACGGCGAGCGCATCAGCCTGATCATCAACAACGTCCTGCAACTGTCACGCAGGGATTCGACGCGCCAGGAGCGCATCGAGCTGAACGGCTGGCTGGAGGACTTCATCGGCGAATTCCGGCAGACCTCGCAGGTCGATGCCAGCAAGCTGTACATCACCACCTCGGCGCCGGAGCTGGAAGTGCGCATCGATCCGTCGCATCTGCATCAGCTGATGTGGAATCTGTGCGAGAACGCACTGAAATACGGCCGCAAATTCGATTCCAATGATGCGATCGAGATCCGTACCGGCCGCATGCCGACCTCGGAGCGGCCGATGCTGGAGGTGCTGGACCGCGGTCCGGGCATCACGGCGACCGACGCAGAACGAATTTTCGAGCCGTTTTTCACGGCCGGCAAAGGTGGCACGGGCCTCGGACTGTTCATCGCCAGGGAGTTGGCTCAGTGCAATCGCGCCGTGCTGATTTATGAGCCCCGCTCCGGGGGTGGTAGTATTTTCCGTCTCGTGTTCGCCGATCCTCAACGTTGGGAAACCCAGTGAAGAAGCCCCGCGCGCTCGTCGTGGACGATGAGCCGGACATCCGCGAGCTGCTGAGCATCACGCTCGAACGAATGAATCTCGACGTGACCGCGGCCGACACGATCGCCGCGGCCACCCGTGAGCTGCGCGCCAATTCTTTCGACCTGTGTCTGACCGACATGCGCCTGCCCGACGGCGACGGGCTGAGCCTGGTCGAGTGGATCCAGACGCATAAGCCGCAAATCCCGGTGGCCGTCATCACCGCGCACGGCAACGTCGAAACCGCCGTGCGCGCGCTCAAGCTGGGCGCGTTCGATTTCATTTCGAAGCCGGTCGACGTGGCCGCGCTACGCAAGCTGATCGTCGCCACGCTCAAGCTGGGCGAAAGCATCGAGAGCACCATCCAGCTGCCGCAGGTGAAGTTGCTCGGCAGCTCGCGCGTGATGGAACAATTACGCGAAATGATCGAGCGCGTCGCGCGCAGCCAGGCGCCCGTGCACGTATACGGCGAGTCGGGCACCGGCAAGGAACTGGTCGCGCATCTGATTCACGAAGCGGGTCCGCGTCGCGAAGGGCCGTTCGTGCCCGTGAACTGCGGCGCCATCCCCACCGAGCTGATGGAGAGCGAGCTGTTCGGCCATCGCAAGGGCAGCTTCACTGGCGCGGTCGCGGACAAGCAAGGTCTGATTCAGTCCGCCGAGGGCGGCACGCTGTTCCTGGACGAAATCGCGGACCTGCCACTGCACATGCAGGTGAAACTGCTGCGCGTGATCCAGGAGAAAACCGTCCGGCCGGTCGGTGAATCGCGCGAGCAGCCCATCGACGTGCGCATCCTGTCGGCGACTCACAAGAATCTCGCCGCACAGGTCGCGGAAGGAAAATTCCGCGAAGACCTGTTCTATCGGGTCAACGTCATCGAGATCCGCGTGCCGCCGCTGCGCGAGCGCCTGGAAGACATCGATGAGCTGGTCGATTCGATCATCACGCGCCTGGGCCGGCAGATCGGCAATCGGTCATTGCGCATTACCGAAGCCGCGTCGAAGGCGCTGCGCGAATATCACTTCCCCGGCAACGTGCGCGAGCTGGAAAACGTGCTCGAACGCGCCGCCACGCTGTGCGTGAACGGCGTGATCGACGCAGGCGATCTGCAGTTGCGCCCCAAAGTCGCCGCGACGGAAGTGGCCATTCCCAACAGCGTCGCGCCCGGCGAACGTCTCGGTGACGCACTGGAAGACATCGAGCGCGACGCCATCGTGCGCGCGCTCGAACAGACGCGTTATAACAAGACCAAGGCGGCGCAGTTGCTGGGCATGACGTTTCGGTCGCTGCGGTATCGGATCAAGAAGCTCGGCATCGAATAACGGCGCCCTGAAGTCATGACTTCCACTCCCGCCTCGTTCAATCCCGACGTAACGCAAAGGACGGCGGCGGCAAACATCGCCGCGCTGGCGCCGCGTATCGCGGTGCTGATCCCGTGTTACAACGAGGCGGAAGCGATCGAGGGCGTGGTCAAGGACTTTGCCACGGCGTTGCCGACGGCCCTCATCTACGTTTACGACAACAATTCGAAGGACGACACCAAGGCTCGTGCCGCGCGCGCCGGCGCCATCGTTCGCACCGAAACCTTCCAGGGCAAGGGCAACGTGGTGCGCCGCATGTTCGCTGACATCGAAGCCGAAGCGTATGTGCTCGTCGACGGCGACGGCACCTACGATGCGGCGAGCGCGGCCGTCATGGTCGACACGTTGCTCTCCAACTCGCTCGACATGGTCAACGGCGCACGCGTCCCCGTATCGACCCTGGCGTTTCGACCGGGCCACGTCTTCGGCAACAGGTTGCTGACCGGCACCGTCGCAGCCATCTTCGGCAATCGCATCAAGGACATGCTGTCGGGCTACCGCGTGTTCTCGCGTCGCTTCGTCAAATCTTTCCCGGCGCTCGCGAGCGGCTTCGAAACCGAAACGGAATTGACGGTACACGCGCTGGAGCTGCGCTTACCGCTCGCGGAAGTTCAGACGCCGTATCGCGATCGTCCGCCTGGCTCGCAGAGCAAGCTCAATACGTTTCGCGATGGCTTCCGGATTCTGCGTACCATCGTCTATCTGGTGAAGGAAGAACGGCCGATGCAGTTCTTCTCGCTGGTGGCGCTGGCGCTGTTCGTAGCCTCGCTGCTTCTCGGTTGGCCCGTGGTGGCAACTTACATCGAGACCGGCCTGGTGCCGCGACTGCCGACAGCCGTGTTGGCGGTGGGCACGATGATCCTGGCGGCGGTGGCTTTCATCTCCGGCTTGATCCTGGACACCGTGACGCTCAGCCGGCGCGAGATGAAACGTCTGCACTACCTGGGATTGCAGGGACCGACGTTTCGAGAGCGGCGGCGGCCATCATGAATGGCGGCAGCGGCGCAGTGTCGTCGCCTGCGCCGGCGCGCCGAACACTTCGCGAAATCCTGAGCTTTCTCGCGGTAGGTGGCGTCGGTTTCGTCATCGAGGCAGTCATCCTCACTATGCTTACGCTGTATGCCGCGTGGTCACCGTGGCAGGCGCGCATTCCATCGTTCCTCACCGCGGTGCTGACTACCTGGGCGCTGAACCGTAAGCACACCTTTGCCGATCGCGGTTTGCAGCGCCGATCAACGGAAGCTTTTCTTTACACGGCCATCCAGGGCGGCGGCGCACTGATCAACCTCGGCATCTTCGGCGTATGCCTGGCGGTGTTGCCGCAATTCGCCAGGGTGCCAGTGATACCGCTCGCCATCGGCGCCGTCGGCGGCTTCGTTTTCAACTACGTGTTGAGCAGCAAGTGGCTCTACTCGCGATTTCGCTTGAGCAAGAGCGGATGACGGACATGCAACAACAAGCGTACACCGGCGTCGACAACCTCGAAGTGATGCAGGAGGCGGTGAATTACAACCGCTATCTGCTCGACACCGTGCGCAAGCATGCCCCCGCGCGCGGCAAGGTTCTGGATTTCGGTGCCGGCGGCGGTCAATTCGCCGGTCCGCTGAGCAAGCAGGGCATGGACATCACCGCGCTCGAGCCGGATCAGCTCTTGCAGCAACGACTGCGCTCACAGGGCCTGCGCGTTGCCGGATCGACCGACGAGCTGCCCGACGCATCGTTCGACTACATCTATACGCTGAACGTACTGGAGCACATCGAAGACGATGCGGCGGCGTTACGAAGCCTGCATGAGAAACTCGTGCCCACCGGCAAACTGCTGATCTACGTGCCAGCATTTCAGGTGCTTTACACGAGCATGGATGCGAAGGTCGGTCACATACGCCGTTACACCCATCAATCGCTCACGCAGCGGGTGAGCGCTGCGGGCTTTCACATCGAACGAGTCGCGTATGCGGATTCGATCGGCTATTTCGCGACGCTGCTCTTCAAACTGATCGGCAACAAAAACGGCGATGTGAGCATGGCCGCGCTCAAGCTGTACGACCGCGCCGTGTTTCCACTGAGCCGCGCGCTGGATGCGCTGACCCAGCGGTGGTTCGGCAAGAACCTGCTGGTGGTCTGCCGGAAGTGAGATAGGTCAGGCGGGGACTGAAGTTTCCGGCGCGCGTCGTGCGCCTTCCAACGCCAGACTGAGCAGCGCTGCCATCAACAGCACCGGGGTGATCGGCAGGCCCGCTCTTCCCAGGTTCATGACCGCTGGCGCAATGGCCGCGGCCACACCCAAGAAAATAGCCGCCGGCCGGGTCAGCCTCTGCGAACCGACCAATATCGCCGTCACCGCGCTCAAGGCCCCCATGTCGTAATTGAATGCGTAGGGAGAGATGACGAAGGTCCCGCACACCAGGTAGAACATTCTCCGCAGTGGATCGGTTTCTTTCCACAACAGCCAGACGATGCCGATCGCCGCAATCACAGTAACCGGCCACTGGATCGCATAAGCCAAGGCAGGAGAAAAACCGAGAGCGCGCACGCTGCCGAACACAGTCGGCATCATCGCCAGAAAGATTCCGCTCCAGTGCGTCATCACCAAGCGCTGATAGGCAACGGTCTCGGTGAGATAAGCCGTCCAGCTCTCGAGTCCGAACAGGGCGATCGACAGCCCCACCAGCACCGCGCAAAAGAATGCCGTCCAACCGATCGCTCGCCAATTGCGATCGAATACCAACAGTACCGGCAGCAGAAAGCCCAACTGCGGCTTGATGGTGAGGAACGCGAACGCTATGCCGCTCAGCACCGGATGGCGTCGCATCGCGGCCAATCCGAACAGCAATAGCGCCGAGGTGAGAAAGCCGTTCTGCGCGGTATCCACCATCATCAGCACATATCCCGTCAAGGCGAGCAACAGGATGCGCCAATCCGATTGCGGAGCGTACTCGCGGCGGAACAGTACGACCGCGGCGGCAAACAACAGAAAGGTGGCGCTCAGAAACACGATCAGTCCCGACTTGAAGCCGAGCCATCCCAGGGGCCACAACAACAGCAGAAAGTGCGGCGGATAGCCCCAGTTGTGAATCGGGTACTGACTGCCGAACAGCGCTTGCATGTGCGCGAAGTAGACGGGCTGACTGAACAAGTCCTGCTGCTGGCCGGCCAGCACCATGCGACCGGCCAACCAGTAGTTGGCGAAATCGCGATTGGCGATGATGATCGACAGTCCGTCCCAGTGCATTCCCTTGATGAATATCAGCAGCGCCGGGACGTAAGCGAAAATGCCCAGCACCGCGAACACGGCGACGCACGACAATGCGGGACGGCTGGGAGCAAAGGCATCGCGTCCTGCAATGCCCGAGTTGGTAGCAATGGTTTTCACGGGAGCCGCGACGAAAACTGAGGTGTGAGTCGCTCTGTGCTTTCAGCCATGCGGTTAACATATCTCATTGCCGGCGTACGGCCGCGAGAACCGCCACACATTTTCGAACAGGACCCGACGCAGACCCTCCACATGGAAACGCAACGTCGAATTCCCTGGGCACTCATCGCGATCTGGCTGCTGGCGAGCGCGCTGGCGGTGCTCTCGTGCAGCCTCAATTATCCCTCTTCCCGATACAAGGACGAGTATCTGCCGGTCGGCAACGACGCGTTCTACCACGCGCGACGTATCGTGGACACCGTGCACGATCCAAAGTCTTTCTACGAGTTCGACAGCAAAATTCACGCCCCCGAAGGCAGCCTGCTGGTTTGGCCTTGGGGCTACGACTACGCCATGGCAACCATCGTGCGCGGCGCGATGGCGGTCGGCATCAGCGACGACCCGGTGGCGATCCTCATCTGGATTCCCGTGGCGGCAGTGCTGTTGAGCGTGGCGCTGTTGATCCTGATCGCTCGCCAAATGGCGCTATCGAACCCAGTGACCTTGCTGGCGGCACTCTGCCTCGCCCTGGCGCCTACCACTCAACTGCTACACGGCTTGGGACAGATCGACCATCACTACGCCGAGTTCATATTCATTCTGGCCGCGCTCGCGGGCGGGCTGGGCTGGCTACGCAGTCCCAAGACACCCATTTATGCGGCTGCCTGCGCTATCGCGCTCGGCCTCGCGCCCTCCGTGCAGAATGGCTCGTTCATTCTGCAGTTGCCGCTGCTCGCCACAGTGTTCGTGCTTTGGTTGCAGAAGACCAGCTTGCCGGCTCGCAGCGCCACCGTCTTCGCCATCTCGCTACTGACGACGACGCTGGCCATCCTGTTGCCGTCCGAGCCATTCCAGACAGGTCGATTCGAGTTCTACACGCTGTCCTGGTTTCATCTTTACATTGCCCTCTGCACGGCGATCACCATCGTGCTGATGAGCCGGCTGCAGCCCACGCGCAAGGGCATCGTCACGTTGCTCGGCGTGAGCGCCTTGTTGTTGATCCCGATCGTGAAGGAATTGTCGATCGCCCAGAGCTTCATCGCGGGAACGCCCGAGTACCTGCAGGGCATCGGCGAGATGCGGCCGCCGTTGAAGCTGGCAAAAATAATGGGCACGGTGGTCCTGTCCAACATGTACTCGTATTTGATCTGGATCACCCCCCTTACCGCCGCGTTGTGCGTGTTCATGGCATGGCGGGATCGCAACAGCCCACGACTGCTGTTCTGGGTCACCTCATTGATGGGGCTGGCACTGCTGTCGGCGCAGGCACGTATGCACTACTTCGGCAGTTTCGCGCTCTATCTGCCGTGGCTCATCCTGTTACAGGACTTTTGCAACCAGCGTCCGGAGCATTTCAAGAAGGCCGTGCTGCTCGCCGGACTGGCGATGCTCCTGCTCTATTTCCCGCCGCTGCGTCATCAGCTGGTGATGCCCATGCCGCTGGCCAACGATCTTTCCTTTCGTGACACGCGCCCGATTCTTGCCACGCTCAGCAGAGCCTGCAAGGACGATCCTGGCATCGTGCTGGCGGACGCTGACGCTGGGCACTACATCCGCTACTACACCGATTGCTCGGTAATCGCCAACAACTTCCTGCTGACTCCTCAACACTTTGAGAAAGTGAACGAAGTGCAGCACCTGCTCACGCTTACCGCGCGCCAGCTCGAGACAGAGGCGCCGCAGGTCAAGTATGTGCTGCTGCGACCTTTCAAAATCGAGCAGCAGAAGGACGGCTCCTTGAGATTCGGTTTCACGGTCAAGCAGCCGCGCCTGGCGAACGATCTGTTGCTCAGCCCCGCAGCCACGGTGCCAGCCGAATATCAGCTTCTGGATGAAGTGCGCTTCCCGGAGCTCAACAACGCTCCGTATGCAAAGCTGTACAGGGTCCGAGGGCGAGACGCCCACCAGACGCCGCCGGCTGGCGACGTCGTTGAATGACGTCGCCAGGTGACGCGGTTTGTCACTTACTGGCACTGATCGCTCATCCCAACCATGACAGGAGCGCCCCACGGACACTGATCCTGGTGCACAGCCGGCCTCCGATCAACAACTTAGGACATTTCAGCAATACTGGCACGGCGCTTGCTCTCTCTTCGCTCGCAGGCCCTGGTGCCGCAGAAGTTCGATTCATCCTCAGGAGATTTTTTCAATGTTGAAGCAGACTCAAAAGGGTTTCACCCTGATCGAATTGATGATCGTGGTCGCGATCATCGGCATTCTGGCTGCCATCGCCATCCCGGCTTATCAGGACTACACGGTCCGCAGCAAGGTGACGGAAGGCCTGAACCTCGCCGCCTCGGCGAAGATCGCCGTGTCCGAAGGCTTCCAGTCGGACGGCACCACCGGCGTGGCCACGGCTGCGGCTCAGTGGAACAACGCCTTCACTCCGACGAAGTACGTGTCGAACGTTGCGATCGACGGCGGCGGCAACGTCGGCGAAATCCGGGTCACCTACGGTAGCGCCACCCAGCAGATCAACGGCGCGTATCTGATCCTGACGCCCTTCATCAACCAGCAAGCTCTGGGCACCGCGACCGAAGGCAACATCGACTGGGCCTGCGGTTCGACGACCCACGCCACCGCCTCCGCCCGCGGCCTGACGCCCGGCGCCGGCACGATCAACCCCCGCTACGTCCCGACCGAGTGCAAGTAATCGCACCCGTTCAGGTCTAGCGACTTGATCGAACGAAGCCCCTCTTGCGAGGGGCTTCTTCTTTAGGGCCGCCCGCCGCAGTGATTGCAAGTGTGACGCAGTCCTCCGCGACCGGGGCTTTCCTGATCCAGAATCGGCAGGTATTTGACAATTGATCGCGACGGCTGCCGCCATCAGACTTAGCCAATTTCCGTAACCGAACCTCGCCACCCTCCATGGCCGAAAACGTCTCAAGCCTCAGTCCACGCATGGTCCTGCAGGGTCTGCCCCAGCGCTTGATCCAGGACGGGCTGGTCGATGAAGCGACCATGACCCAGGCCCTGACCGCCATCAAGGAGGGCGACGGCAACCTGGTATCGCACCTGGTGAGCCAGGGCATCGCCGAGGCGAAGGAAATCGCGATCGCCGCTGCTCAGGAGTTCGGCGCGCCGCTGCTCGATCTGGATGCCATTCAGCTCGACCTCGACGTGGTCAAGCTGGTCTCCGACAAACTGCTCGCCAAGCACCGCGTATTGCCGCTGCTCAAGCGCGGTAAGCGTCTGTTCGTGGCGGTCTCCGATCCCACCAATCTGCACGCCCTGGACGAGATCAAGTTCCAGACCGGCCTGTCCGTGGAAGCGGTGGTGGTCGAGGAAGACAAGCTGCAGAAGATCGCCAACAAGACCATGGAACAGGTCGACACGCAGATGCCGACGCTGGCGGATGACGACCTGGATCTGGAAAACCTCGAAGTCACCGGCGGCGACGAGGATGAAGGCGGAGCGGCGGTCGGCCGCGACGACATCGAAGACGCGCCCATCGTGCGCTTCGTCAACAAGGTGCTGCTCGATGCCATCAAGCGCGGCGCTTCCGACATTCATTTCGAGCCGTACGAAAAGTCCTATCGCATTCGTCTGCGCCTCGACGGCTTCCTGAAAGAGATCGCGAGCCCGCCGGTGCAGCTGGCGATCAAGCTCGCGGCGCGTATCAAGGTCATGTCGCGCCTGGACATCGCGGAACGTCGCGTCCCGCAAGACGGCCGCATTAAGATGCGCATCTCGAAGAATCGCGCCATCGACTTCCGCGTCAGCACCTGCCCGACGCTGTTCGGCGAGAAGATCGTCGCGCGTATTCTCGATCCTTCCAGCGCCATGCTCGGCATCGACGCGCTCGGCTACGAGCCCGAGCAACGCGAGCTTTACTTGAAAACGCTGGCGCAGCCGCACGGCATGATCCTGGTGACCGGCCCGACCGGTAGCGGCAAGACCGTGTCGCTGTACACGGGTTTGAACATCCTCAACAAAGAGGACACGAACATTTCCACCGCCGAGGATCCGGCGGAAATCAACCTGCCCGGTGTCAACCAGGTCAACGTCAATCCCAAGGTCGGCCTGACGTTCGCCTCGGCGCTGCGCGCGTTCCTGCGTCAGGATCCGGACGTGATCATGGTCGGCGAAATCCGAGACCTCGAGACCGCCGAAATAGCGATCAAGGCCGCCCAGACCGGCCACCTGGTTCTGTCCACCTTGCACACCAACGACGCGCCGAAGACGTTGACCCGTCTGATCGACATGGGCGTGAAGCCTTACGCGATCGCGACCTCGGTGTCGTTGATCATCGCGCAACGCCTGGCGCGCCGGTTGTGCAACAACTGTAAAGTACCGATAGAGATGCCTGCCGAAGCGCTGCTCAAAGAAGGCTTCACGCAGGAAGAGATCGACGAAGGCATCAAGATCTACAAGCCGGTGGGCTGCGGATCCTGCACCGACGGTTACAAGGGCCGTACCGGCCTGTATCAGGTCATGCCGGTATCGGAAGAAATCCAGCGCATCATCCTGCAGGATGGCAACGCGGTGGATATCGCCGAACAGTCGGCCAAGGAAGGCATCTGGGACCTGCGCAAATCGGGCCTCGCCAAAGTGAAGGCCGGCGTCACCAGTCTGGAAGAAATCAATCAGTGCACGGTCGAGTGACCGCGCTTACTTGCACAGTCATCGAGCAAGGACCTAGACCATGGCCCAAGTAGCATCCACTCAGCAGTTCCCCTATACGTGGGAAGGCACGGATAAGAAAGGCAAGCGCCTCAAGGGAAAGATGCTCGCGGTGTCCGAAGCCGCGGTGAAAGCCGATCTGCGCCGCCAGGGCGTGCTCGCCAAGAGCGTGCGCAAGGAATCGCAGCTGTTCAAGAGCGGCAAGAAGGTCGATGCCGCGGACATCGCGCTGTTCGCCCGCCAGCTGGCCACCATGCTGCAGGCGGGTATCCCGATGGTCCAATGTTTCGACATCATCGGTAACGGCCACGAAAAGCCCTCGATGCAGAAGCTGGTACTGGCGATCAAGTCCGATATCGAATCGGGTACCTCGCTGCACGAGGCGCTCGGCAAGCACCCGCTGTATTTCGACGATCTGTTCGTGAACCTGGTGGAAGCCGGCGAGCAGGCCGGTGCTCTCGAGACCCTGCTCGACAAGGTCGCCACGTACAAGGAAAAGACCGAGGCGCTGAAGAAAAAGATCAAGAAGGCGCTGTTCTATCCCGCGGCCGTCATGGCGGTGGCCGTGATCGTCACCGTCATCCTGCTGGTGTTCGTGATTCCGCAGTTCGAGTCGTTGTTCAAGGGCTTCGGCGCGGACCTGCCGGCGTTCACCCAGATGGTCATCAACCTGTCGAAGTTCGTGCAGGAGAGCGGCATCTACATAGCCATCGTGGCGGGCGCTGCCGGCTACGCGTTCATGTATTTCAAGAAGCGCTCGCGGCCGATGCGACGTTTCCTGGATCGCATGCTGCTCAAGGCGCCGGTGATTGGCCCGATCATGGTGAAGGCGGCAATCGCGCGCTATGCGCGTACCTTGTCGACGATGTTCGCGGCCGGTGTGCCGCTGGTCGAAGCGCTGACCTCGGTCGCCGGCGCGACCGGCAATATCGTCTACGAGGAAGCGACGCTGAGGATTCGCGACGAAGTGTCGACCGGCCAGCGCTTGCAGCGCTGTATGGAAAGCACCGGGCTGTTCCCGAACATGGTGATCCAGATGATCGCGGTGGGCGAAGAATCCGGCTCGCTGGACGCCATGGCCGCCAAGGTCGCGGACTTCTATGAAGCCGACGTGGACGCGGCCGTGGACGCGATGAGCAGCTTGCTCGAGCCGATGATCATGGCCATCCTCGGCGTGCTGGTCGGCGGTCTGGTGATCGCGATGTACCTGCCGATCTTCAAGCTGGGCGCGGTCGTGTAAGCTACCACTCCATCTTCCAGAAACATCGAACGCCGCGCCCGAGCGCGGCGTTTTTTTAGCATCATGCAAGATCTGCTGGGCGCATCGATGTACCTGCTGACCTCCTCGCCGACGGCATGGACGGTCGCGATGCTGGTGCTCGGTCTGCTGGTCGGCAGCTTCCTCAATGTGGTCATTCATCGCCTGCCCATCATGATGGAACGGGAATGGAAGACCCAGGCTCAGGAAATCCTCGGCTCGAGCCTTTATGAGCCACCACGCGCCGAGCCGATCGAGCAGCAGCCGTACAACCTGGTCGTGCCCCGTTCCGCCTGCCCTAAGTGCGGAGCGCGGATCACGGCGCTGCAGAACATTCCGGTCATCAGCTATCTGTTCCTGCGCGGCGCCTGCGCCAGGTGCAAGACCAGGATTTCCATCCGCTATCCGTTGATCGAACTGTTCACGGGCGCACTCTCGGCCGCGGTCGCATGGAAGTTCGGTTTCACCTGGTACTGTGGAGCAGCGCTGGTGCTCACGTGGGCCTTGGTGGCGTTGAGCGCCATCGACATCGATCATCAGCTGTTGCCCGACGACATCACGCTGCCATTGATGTGGATCGGTCTGCTGCTCAGTCTGGCGGCGACGCTGCCGGAATTCGGCCTGCCCGTCGATCCGGGCTCCAGCATTCCGGGCGCCGTCTTCGGCTACCTGAGCCTGTGGAGCGTTTATAAGCTGTTCAAGCTGCTCACCGGCAAGGAAGGCATGGGCTATGGCGACTTCAAGCTGTTGGCCGCGCTCGGCGCCTGGCTCGGCTGGCAGATGTTGCCGCTGATCATCCTGCTCTCGGCGTTCGTGGGCGCCGTAGTCGGTCTCTCGCTGATCGTGCTCCGTGGCCGCGACCGGAACATTCCCATCCCGTTCGGCCCCTACCTCGCAGCCGCTGGATGGGTCGCATTGATGTGGGGCGATCGGGCGGTGAGCGCCTACGCCACCGTCACGGGTCTGAAATAGCTCACAACTGCTGAACGGGCCAATTGCCCGCCCCGCGCCAGCCTCCTACACTGGCCGCGATGAACGCCACTGCCAACAAGAATTTCCGTCCCCTGCTGATCGGATTGACGGGCGGTATTGCCAGCGGCAAGAGCGCCGTCGCGGAGCTCTTCGCCAAACTCGGCACTCCCGTCCTGGATACGGATCAAATCGCGCGTGACGTGGTCGAGCCGGGCACACCGACCCTGGCCAGGCTGGTCGCGGAATTCGGCAGCGACATTCTGGATGCGAGCGGTCGCCTCGATCGCGCCCGCATGCGCGCTCGGGTATTTGCCGATCCGGAGCAACGCAAGCGGCTCGAAGCAATCACGCATCCGGCAATTCGCGAGGAGCTCACGGCGCGAGCACAGCGTGCGCAGGGGCCTTATCAAGTTCATGTCATCCCGCTGCTCGTCGAAAGCGGGCGCGCGGATCTCTATGACCGCGTGTTGCTGGTGGACACCAGCGAGGAAGATCAGCTGAAACGTCTGCTGGCACGCGACGGCTCGAGCGAAGAACAAGCCCGACAGATCCTCGCCGCGCAGGCCTCACGCGAAGACCGGCTGGACGCCGCCGACGACGTGATCGTCAACACCGGTACGCTGCAGGATCTGCACGAGTTCGTGCAGACCCTGCATCGTAACTACACGGTGCTATCCGAGCGCATCAACGCTCAGAACTTATAGTTCAACTGCGCTGTCACGATATCGATAGCCGAGCTCTGCTCACCTATCAAGAACCCCCGGGCCGCGGCGTTGCCGTCGTCCTGGCGTATTGGCACGTCGCCGGCGAACAGATGCGCGTAGCCGACATCGACGACCCACGCATCGCTTGGCTTCCACTGCGCCCCGATAGCTACCCACGTCCGATCCGGATCCGGCAGCCGAGCTGTGCGAGTGCTATCCGGAACGTTGGTTTCGTCATAAGCCACACCGCCGCGTAGCTTCCACTGATCGTTGAGCTGATACGTAGCGCCCAGCGCGTAACGCCAGGTGTCGTGCCAGCGCTCCGGCGTCACTGACAGCACCGCTCCGGTATCGCGCACGATACGCAGCTCTTGAATACTGCTCCAGCCGGTCCAGGCGATATCCGCCATGAGCTCCACCTGTCCCATGCGGTGATAGAACGAAGCGGTCGCAATGTCCGGCAGCTTCAAGTCCACGCTCACCGGACCGGTCGCAAGCGTTGCGCCCGGCGCCGACGCGGCGGCGATGATCCCCGCGCCGATGGCATTTGTCGAAGTCGGCGCCGTGAAACGTGCGCTGCCCTCGAGCGTGTAGTCGATGGTCGATCGATACGAAAGCCCCACGCGGGTGTCATCGGAGAATTCGAAGAGCACGCCCGCATTCCATCCCCAAGCGTCATCGTCGCCACGCACCGCTGTGTGACCCTCGAGAGCAGCGTTGGCTTGAATCAAGCCCGGCACAGCGATCGCGGGCACCTGCCCCGCAGCCACCAAGGCCTGCAATCCCTGCGCGACGACTGCGGTGTAGTTCACTGAGTTGGTGAGCTCGGCCTGTATGCGCTGATAGTCCGCGCCAATACCAAAACTCAACTGCTTGTTCACCCGCCAGGAGAGCGCGGGATTGAAGTTATAAGTCTTGATCTCGTTATTCAGCGCCTGGAAGCGCCCCATCCAGCCATTGTCGTATTCGAGCTGCAGACCGAATGGCGCATTGATGCCGAACCCGAACGCGAGCTGCTCATTGATCGGCAGTGCGAAATAAGCCGCCGGGACCGCATTCCAACCGCCCGCATCGCCGCCTCCGCCACCTAATGGCTGCCCGAGCGCGGCTAGCGAATTCTGGTTGTTGAACTCCGAACTGATGAGCACGCCGCTCGCCACCACCAGCAACTGCGTATCCGTGAGTTTCGACATGCCCGCCGGATTGTAGAAAATCGTCGTAGCATCGTCGGCCGCCGCGGCCGTGCCGGCGAAGGCGGTGCCGAGCCGGCTCGCACTCTGTTCCAGCAATGCGAAGCCGGATGCGAACGCGCTGGACGATGCACAACACAAAAGCACGCCCACCGGCAATACGTAGCAGCGACGAGCCAGCGTCATATTCACCGCGGACAGGATTCGTTTATTCATGATGGCTTGACTCGAATCAATACAGGGACAAATGCAACAGAATTCAACGCGTCCTTAAATACAGAGTTCCGCGTGTCCGCTAGGGCAATATCGCGAAAAACGCGAATCGGATCGGGCACCGGCAAGCCGTGCGGATCATTGGCAGGACATGGCCCGAATACGAATTGGGATTTCCGGATGGCGCTACACCCCGTGGCGCGGGGTGTTTTATCCGAAAGATCTGCCCCAACGACTGGAGTTGCACTACGCCTCGCGCGTGCTGCCCACTATCGAAATCAACGGCTCCTTCTATTCGCTGCAATATCCGGCGAGCTATCAGAGCTGGCACGACGAAACTCCGGACGATTTCGTGTTCGCGGTCAAAGGCCCGCGCTTCATCACGCATATGAAAAAACTGCGCGATGTAGAAACGCCACTGGCGAATTTCTTCGCCTCCGGCGTATTCAACCTGCGTCGCAAGCTCGGCCCCATCCTCTGGCAGTTTCCGCCCAACTTCAAATATGACCGGCAAAAGCTCACAAAGTTCTTCGAGCTTCTGCCGCGCGACACCGCAGCCGCGTTGAAACTCGCGCGCCGGCGGGACAGCCGCATGCTCGGGCGAGCCAAACTGGCTATCGATAAACGTCGCCCGCTACGACATGCGATGGAGATCCGGCACGAGAGCTTCTGCGATCCCTCATTCATAGAGCTGCTCCGCGAACACAACATCGCGCTGGTGATCGCCGAAACGGCGCAGCGCTTTCCAATGATCCACGATATCACCGCCGACTTCGTGTACATGCGCCTGCACGGAGACAAGACGCTCTATCAAAGCGGCTACAGCGATCGCGCATTGGAGAAATGGGCCAGGCGCATCGAAGCCTGGCATCGCGGTGGCGAGCTTCGCAGTACTCAGAAAATCACCCAGCGAAAGCCGCCCACGTCGAAACCGCGAGACGTCTATTGCTACTTCGATAACACTGACGTGAAGTTACGCGCGCCCGTGGATGCTCGGACGCTGCTCAGAAAGCTGGGCCTGCAGACTACTTCGCCGTGACCCAGCGACGCTCGACCCAACCGAACACCCACTGCACGAGCAGCGCCAGCACCGCGGCAGGCACTGCGCCTTCGAGAATCAACTTCGTGTCATCGAGCCGAATGCCCGTGAGGATGGGCTGACCATAACCGCCGGCACCGATCAACGCACCGAGCGTGGCCGTGCCCACATTGATGACCGCAGCTGTTCGCACACCAGCAAGCATCGAGCGTGCAGCGAGCGGCAGTTCGACATAGCGCAGCCTGGCTATGCGCGGCAGACCTAGCGCCTCGGCTGACTCGCGCAGGTCTCGCGGGATATCCGCCAGTCCCGTGTGGGTGTTTCTGAGAATCGGCAGCACGCTGTATAGAAATAACGCCACGATGGCGGGCGCGTAACCGATCCCGAGCCAGGGGATCAGAAATACCAGCAAGGCCAGCGCCGGCAACGTTTGCAGAATATCGGCGATCGCAAACACCACTCGACCCACGCCACGGCGATGGAAGGCGATGATCCCGAGGGGCACGGCGACCAGGACTGCCAGCCCAAGTGAGATGCCGACCATCGCCAGGTGCTCACGGGTCCGCTGCCAGATGCGGGCGGACCGGGACTGCACCTTCGCTTCAGCATTCACGTTCAGTTGATCGCGCAGGAAACTCGCGGCGATCTGCGCCTCGGGCTCGCGATCCAGCGCCGCGCGCGCATTCATCTTGGTCATGGTCATTTCATCGATGCGCCCGCCGAGTCGATTCAATGATTCCCGAATCGCGTCGGGCACGTCCTCGCGACAGACGATGATGGCATCGTAGACCGGAAAGAATCGGGCATCGTCCACGAGCGTCGTCAGGTCGTAATGAACGATCTCGGCATCGGTGGAATACAGATCGGTGAGATCCAGCGATCGAGACTCCAATCCACGATAGGCAAGATCGTGCGACAGGCCGCGAACGTCCTGTTGCGGCAGACGATAGTGAGCGCGAATACCCGGCCAGCCGTCGGCGCGTTCCATGAATTCGTTACTGAATCCAAACCGCAGCGTCGGATGATCGGCGAGCTGCGACATGCGGGTAATGCCCAATTCCGCCGCACGACCACGCGTCATGCCGAGCACGTAGGTGTTGTTGAAGCCCAGCGACTTTGACGTCCAGATGGACTGCTTCGCCAAGGCGCTGCGTAACTCGGTATCACTCTTGATGTTCTGACTGGAGAAGATCTCCGTGCTCAGCGTGCCCGTGTATTCGGGGTAGCACTGAATATCGCCACGGATCAGCGCACTCCAGAGCACGCGCGTGCCGCCCAGCTGGCGACGATGTTCGGCATCGTAGCCCGCTTCTTCAGTCAGTTGAGTTGCGATCTCGCCGAGAATCACCGACTCGGTAAACGCCTTGGAGCCGATGACCGTCTTGGCGGCGAACGCCGTCGAACCGAAACTCAACACGGCGATCGTCAGCAAGGTGCGGAACAGGCAGCGGTGCGACTCAGGCATCGAACGCCTCTGCGTGCAGGCCGCGCTGGGCTTTCACGAAGTCACTGACGAATTGCTCGGCGGGCGCGTCGATGAGATCCCGATAACTGCCCCGCTGAACGATCTTCCCTTCACGCATCAAGACGATGTTTTGGGAAAAGAAGGCGGCTTCCGCCATGTCGTGGGTCACCAGCAGTACCGACTTGCCCAGCCGTTGAAACAGACGACGCAGATCCTCCTGCAAGCCATGGCGCACCATGGGATCGAGCGCACCCAACGGCTCATCGAGCAGCAGAACGGCGGGATCGAGCATCAACGCACGCATCAGACTCACGCGCTGACGCTGACCGCCGGAGAGATTGTTGGGGAATCGATCCAGCGCCTCCCGGGGCAACTGCACCAGTTCGGCCAACTCCGCGACGCGAGTCGCAATCCACTGGCGATCGCGTTTCAGGAATCGCGCGGCCAATGTCACGTTATCCACGGCGCTCAAATGAGGAAACAGGCCACCGGACTGGATCACGTAGCCGATGCGATGACGAATTTCGATCAGATTGTCCGGGGCCAGCGCACGGTCGGTGACGAACACGGAACCCTGCTGGGGTCGGACCAGGCCAGTGGCGAGCTTGAGCAGCGTCGACTTGCCACAGCCACTCGGCCCGATCAGCGCCACGGTCTCGCCCGGCTCGACGCGCAGGGTGACGTCATCCACCGCGACCGCGTGCGGATAACGGTGAGTCACGTGTTCGAAGGCGATGGCGCTGCTCATGAGTCCACAAGCTTAAAGCAAACCACGCATCCCTCCCACCCAGCAGCACGACTCGACCGCACAAAGGTGCATGAACGGCCGATTGCATCGGCGCGGTCCGCGGTGGACACTCCCCGACCATGGCCGACATCCCCAGCATTGCCTCGTCCGTTCCCTCCTTGAAACAGCACCTGGAGGCGCATCGTTACATCTGCTCCGATCAGATCGCCACCGCGGTGTACCTCGCATATCACCTGCGCAAGCCGGTGCTGATCGAAGGCCCGCCGGGCGTCGGCAAAACCGAGCTCGCCAAGACCACCGCCGAGATGTTCGAGCTGCCCCTGATCCGGCTGCAATGCTACGAAGGGCTCGACGAAGCCAAGGCGCTGTACGAGTGGAAATACGGCAAGCAACTGCTCTACACGCAGGTCCTCAAGCAGGCCCTCGATGAAGTTCTGCAGGGCGCGAAAGGCTTCGCGGAATCGGTGAAGCGGCTGCATGAGTTCGGCGATATCTTTTTCTCCGAGGAGTTCCTGGAGGCGCGTCCACTCTTGAAAGCATTGCGAGAGGAGCACGGCTGCGTGCTGCTCATCGACGAAGTGGACAAGTCCGACCACGAGTTCGAATCGCTGCTGTTGGAGCTCCTGTCCGACTATCAGGTGTCGATTCCGGAAATCGGCACCGTGAAGGCGCGACACACACCGCCGCTCGTGTTCCTGACCAGCAACAACACGCGCGAGATCTCCGACGCCCTCAAGCGCCGTTGCCTGCATTTGTATATTCCGTTCCCGGACATCGCGCTCGAACAACGCATCGTCAAGGCTCGTGTTCCGGAAATCGCTCCCCAGCTGCGCGAGCAATTGGTCCGGTTCATTCACGACCTGCGCGAGCTGGATCTGAAAAAGGTGCCGTCGATCAGCGAGACCATCGACTGGGCGCGGACGTTGTTGCTCCTGCATGCCGACCGGCTCGACCCGGAGCTGGTCCGCAACACCATGAACGTGATTCTGAAATTCCAGGAAGATATCGAGAGCGTGCAGCCCGAGGTGCGCGGCCTGACCGACAAGGCAACTCGCTCCTGACGACGCCATGGATCAATTGCTGACCAACTTCATCCGGGCGCTGCGCAACGCCGATGTGCGCATCTCGCCGGCGGAGACGCTGGATGCGTTCAGTACGGTGCAGTTGGTGGGTTATCGGAATCGGCAGTTGCTGAAAGACAGCCTCGCTCTCGTTCTGCCCAAGACGTCGGATGAGAAGGCTGCGTTCGATACGTGCTTCGATCAGTTCTTCTCGTTTCGCGAGCGGTCGAGGCTGCCCTCCTCCGGCGCGCCGGGCACGGATGCCAGCACGACAGCGGATGACGACGGCGCACAGCCCGGCAATGCGGACGCCGGTGGCAGCGGCGACTCACAAGGCAGACGCACCGGGCGCGGTCAGGGACCTGGCGCTGCCGCGCAAGTCACTCGCGAGGATGCAGGCGGCGCTGAATCCCTCGGCATCGGTGAAATATCCGCCGCACGATCCGCGCTCGGCCAGCTGCTCACGCGCGCCAGCACGATCGAGATCAACCTCGCCATCAGCGCCGCTGGTCAGCAAGTCAACGTTCATCGGATCGAGCTGTTCACGCAGAAAGGTCTCTACACCCGTCGCATTCTGGACGCGATGGGTCACACCGAGCTGCAACAGGAAATCTTCACGCTGACGGCGAGCGACGCGATTCCCGACCGCCGCCTGGCCCAGGACCTCGGCCGCCGCCGCGACTGGTTACACGAACGCATCCGCGACTACGTCGAACACCAGTTCCTGCTGCACGCCGATGTCACCGGCCGACGCCTCCGCGAAAGCCTGCTCCGCAACCTGCGACTCTCGACGCTCGAGCAGCGCCATCATCGCTTGCTTCACGATATCGTCCATCGAATGGCCCGCAAACTCGTCACCGCCTACTCGCGTCGGCGCAAGGTGTTTCGTCGCGGCCAACTGCACGTGCCCCGCACGCTGCGGCGAAACTTGAAGTACGACGACGCAATCTTCGACCTGCACTGGAAATCGGTGAAGACCGACCAGCCCAAGGTCTTCGCCATCTGCGACGTGAGCGGCTCGGTCGCCAACTACGCACGCTTCATGCTGATGTTTCTTTACAGCCTGGAGGAAGTGCTGCCAAAAGTGCGCTCGTTCGCCTTCTCTTCCGACCTCGGCGAAGTCTCCGACCTGTTCGCACGCAACGACATCGACGACGCCATCGCGCTGGCCCTGCGCCAATACGGCAATGGCTCGACCGACTACGGCCAAGCCCTCGCCGATTTTCGCAAGCTATGTCTGGATGAAATCGACAAACGCAGCACCGTCATCATTCTCGGCGACGCCCGCAACAACTACGGCGACGCCCGAACGGATGTGCTCAAAGAGATTTACGACCGCGCCCGTCGCGTGATCTGGCTCAATCCCGAGTCGCGCCCGGCGTGGAACACCGGTGATTCGGAGATGCGGCACTATGCGCCGTACTGTCATCAGGTGGATGAGTGCGGGACGTTGACGCAGCTCGAGCGGGTTGTGAGCCGGCTGCTGCAATCTCAGCGCTAGTAGATCCACCCCCTCCCAACTCAACTCATCTCAACATCAAGGCAGCCGAGTGATCCGGCTCGGGAATGCCGACGGATCGTACGATGCGTTCGGCGCCTTGTAGTCTTCCAGGTAATCGACCAGCGCATCGATGTCCTGCGCGCCGCCGAGCAGATCCATGCCGCCAGTGAGGCCGATAAAGCCGACGCGCACGCCGTTCACGACCTTGATGCCGTAGGCCGGGAAGATGGTCTTGCCGGTCGCGGTCTCGACCACGTTGGCCGCGAGGAACTTGAACTTCGCGCCTTCGAACGGCACCGGCGTACCGACCACGCCGCCCTGGCAGGTGTTCGGATCGGCCGGATGACAGCCGCCGTTCTGCATGCGCAGCAGCTCGGCCTTGCCGTCGTCGAATTCGTGAGTGCCCACGGCGTTGAAGTCGAGGCCGAGGCGATTCATGGTTTCGATGGTGCCTTCGTCATGAAACAACGCGCACTCCGCGTGTGCGCACCGTTGCGATGTCAGACGAATGGAGTGCCGAAGCGAGGGACAGTCCATTTTTTGCAAATGGATCTGTCCCTTTGAAGAGATCAGCCCGCAGCTTTGTTCTGCTGCTTCACCACGCTGGTCGCCATCGCGATCATCGACGAGATATCGCTCAGCGTAGCGGGCACGATCAGGGTGCTCGACGCTTCATCCGCGAGCTTGCCGAACTGCTTCACATACTCTTCGGCGACGCGCAGTTGCATGGCTTCCATGCCGCCAGTGCCGGCCAGCGCCGTACCGACGCGTTTCAAGCCTTCGGCGGTTGCGGTGGCAACCGCGAGAATGGCTTCGGCCTGGCCGTGGGCTTCGTTGATCTGCTGCTGCTTCTTCGCCTCGGACTCCTTGATCACGCGCTGCTTCTCGCCTTCCGCCTGGTTGATCTTGGCGTCGCGATCGCCTTCGGAGGTGAGCACGACGGCGCGCTTCTCTCGCTCGGCGCGCATCTGCTTTTCCATCGCGTGCAGCACGTCCTTGGGCGGATTGATGTTCTTGATCTCGTAGCGCAGGACCTTCACGCCCCACGCGGCCGACGCATGATCGAGCTCGCTGACCACGTTCGCATTGATGGTGGCACGCGCTTCGAACGTGCGATCGAGATCGATCTTGCCGATCTCACTACGCAGCGTGGTCTGCGCCAGCTGGATGATGGCGAAGCGATAGTTGGTGATGCCGTACGAAGCACTGCGCGCATCCAACACCTGCATATACAGCACGCCATCGACGCCGACCTGCACGTTGTCCTTGGTGATGCAGACCTGCTCGGGAATATCCAGCGCGTCTTCCTTCAACGTATGTTTGTAAGCAATGCGCTCGACGAACGGCACCAGGATATGAAAGCCCGCCTGCAGCGTGCGGCTGTAGCGGCCTAGAGTTTCGACCACAAACGCGCTCTGCTGAGGTACGACGATGGCGGTCTTCATCAGGACGATGAACACCAGCACAAGGAAAGCCAGCACCACGAACATGGTTGTGCTCACGAGAACCTCCAGAGGTTGGCAAATTCGACAGGAAGACGCGTCAAACGATCGGGCGGACCATCAGCACCAAGCCGTCGACGCGTGCGATCACCGCCTCGCGGCCGGCTTCGATCGGCGTCTCATCGACGTTGCGAGCGGTCCAGGAAGAGCCGCGATAGTCGACGCGGCAGGTTTGCGAGGGTTCGAGCCGGACCGGCACAGTGACCCGATCACCCACGGTCAGGCGCTCTTCGACCTGGCCGGTGCGATTGCGCACGAGCTGATACGCGCGCTTGCGGAAGGTCACCATCGAGACGATGGCGAGAATGGAAAGCGACAGCCACTGCGCCCAGTCCGGCAGGTTCACGCCGGCGAGGCCAAGGAAGCCGACGATGGCGGCGGAAATGCCAAAGAACACAAGGTAGAACTGCGCGTCGAGCACGAACATCTCGAACGCGAGCGAGATCGCGGCAACGATCATCCAGGCCCACCAAGCCATGACACCCCCTCCTATGCAGGTCGCACAGATAGTACCAGCATGGCGCCTGCCCCCGCTGGAATGCTCACCGGCGGGCAGCCGCGATTTGCCGGCGACCGGGGAAAGAAGTCGGGCCAACCAAGGACTGTTACCCCGATCCGCCACCAAGAGGCTCGTTCCATGACCCATGACAAATCCTCACCGCCAGACGCAACGGATACCGGCCTGAACCGCCGGCAAGTGCTGCTGGCCATGTCCGCCCTGCCGCTCGCCGCCGCCGGTGGCCAAGCGCTGGCCGATGTCGCGACCGACGATCCGTTGGCCGGCATGACGGTCGTCAACACGCTCGGCTCGCTGTTCGGTTACGACGTGGCCGCGGACATCATGAAATCGACCAGCAATATCATCGTCCACACACTGCCGGGCATGGTCACCGACTCGGCCGTGCGCGACACGCTCGCGTCGGGGCTCGCGGCCGTGAACGTCACGGTCGGCTATGTTTCGGGCGATGCCGATCCGTTCGAACACACGGTCGCGGACATCGGCCGCTTCGATCGCATCCTCCGTCAGCGCCCCAATCAGCTGATCAAAGTGCTCACCACGCAGGACGTGCGCCGCGCTCGTGCCGAACGCAAAGTCGGCGTCATCTATGGTTTCCAGAATGGCGAGATGGTCGGCAACAAGGCCGAGCGCGCCGAGATCTTCACCGACCTGGGAGTGCGCGTGTTTCAGCTCACCTATAACAAAGCGAACCAGATCGGCGACGGCTCGATGGCGCCGGAGAATCGCCCGCTCAGCGCGTTCGGTCGTCAGGTGGTGGAGCATCTGAATACGCAGCCGGTGCTGATCGATCTGTCTCACAGCGGCCAGCAAACCTGTCTGGATGCGGCCCGCGTGTCGAAGCGCCCCATCTCCATCAGCCACACCGGCTGTCGCGCGCTGGTTGACGTGCCACGAAACAAGACCGATGAGGAACTGCGACTGGTTGCGGAGAAAGGCGGTTACGTGGGCATCTACTTCATGCCGTTCCTGGCGAAAGACGGCCATGCTCGCTCCGAACATCTGATCCAGCATCTCGAGCACGCGATCAACGTGTGCGGCGAGGATCACGTCGGCATCGGCACGGACGGCGCCACGTCTGAAATTCCGAACATGGCGGAATATCTGAAGGCACAGGCGGATTACGTCGCGGAACGCAAGCGGCAAGGCATCGCTGCGCCAGGCGAATCCGGCACCGCGCCGTTCTTCGTCACCGATCTCACCGGGCCCGAGCAGTTCCGCAAGCTGGCGCGACTGCTCAAGAAGAAGGGCTGGTCGACGACGCGTCTGGAAAAGGTCTTCGGCGAGAACTTCCTGCGCGTCGCGAAGGAAGTGTGGGGAGCTTGAGGCAGTCGGAGGCGGTCCGGATGTGACCGCCTCCTTCGTTCGAGCTCAGCGCGGGCGAACGCCAGCCGCCTGCCACATCTCATCCGAGCGGAACTGCACGCCGTTCTTCATCACCAGCGTCGCCTTGCGCGCGTCGCCGATGCGAACGGTGGGATCGCCGTCCACCAACACGAGGTCCGCGAGCTTGCCGACCTCGATGGAGCCGAGACGCTTGCCCTCGCCTGCCACGTTCGCGGCACCCAGTGTCGCGAGATACAACGCCTGCGACGGCGTCAGTCCGGATTCAACATAGATTTCCAGCTCCCGAGGCAACGCCACGCCAGCCATGCCGTCAGTGCCGGCCACCATCGGAACGCCGGCCTCGTACATCTTCTTGAAGAACTGGCGCAACTTCACGAACGACTCTTTTTGATTTTTGCGTGCCTCCGCGTCTTTAGCGGTGCCGCTTGCAATGGAAGCGCGGGCGATCAAAGGCGGGAGACGATTGAACATCGCGGCGATGCTTGACGGCGGCTGACCTGGCTCGCCGAGTACCGTATCCTCGATCACCGTCAACGTCGGATCGAGCGACGTGTGCCGCTGTTGTAACAGCGCGATGAAGTCAGCAACCGGCTTCGAATTCAGATCGAGCTCGCGGCCATGCTCGGCAACGGCGAGAAAGCGCGTCATGCCGTTGGTCTTGTTGTTGATGTCCGGCCCCATGAAATTCAGCATCCAGAAGTTCGCGTGCTGAACTTCGTCGTAGCCGGCGCGGACTGCCTGCTCCATCGTCATGCCCGCCGGAATGTGTCCGCTGACACGCATGCCTTTCGCGTGCGCCGCCTCGACGATCACTGGGACCAGCTCTGGCTTCAACGAGCTGTACAGTTTCACTTGCGGATAGCCATTGCTCGCGAGCTTCTCGACCACGGCACGCGCTTCTTCAGGCGTATCGACGAGCAACTTGGTCGGACCCGCGAGCGGGCCTTTGCCATCGACCATGCCTGCGAGAAAAATGCGCGGGCCAGGCAGCTTGCCAGTGTCGAATGCTTTCCGGCGCGCCAGGATCGAATCCACGTCGTTCGCAAGATCGCGAACGCTAGTGATGCCCGCGGCGAGATACATCAAGCCATCGCTGTTGGCGGAGACGTGCACGTGCATGTCGAACAGGCCGGGCAACAGAGTCTTGCCACGACCGTCGACGACTTGCGCACCCGAGGGGATCGCCACTGAGCCATTGGCACCGACCGCTTCGATGAGATCGCCACGCACGACCACGGTTTGCGATCGGCGAGCCTGCCGCGCGTTCGCGTCGTAGATGGAAACGTTCTGGAAAACGACCGCGCCGCTCGAACGTCGCGCCAGCTTCTGCGCCTGAGCGATCTCTCTTCTCTCGAGCGCTTCGTCCTGCGCGCGTAGCAGCTCGGGCACAGCCGCTTCGGCGCCTTTGCGAATGCCCGACAGCCACACATTGCCCTCGAACATCAGCTCACGCGAATCGTCCAGCCAGATGGGGCTGGGACTGAAGCCGACGCCTTCGATGAGATAGAGCGTGGCCTTGCGCTTGCCCGCGGCGGTGTCGATGTCGCGAGTAAGCACCTTCTCGATGCTGGCACGGCCGCTGGGCAGCAGCGGCAACGTTCGATCCTTACTCGACAACAACGCGCGCGCCAGCACGGTGGACACATCCGAAGTCATTTCGTGCTGCATGTAGAAGCCGGGCGTGGGTGTGCTGCCCCTGTCCGCCGAGCTGGTCCAGACAGCGAGTTCGCCTTTGCGATGGAAGTGCTCATCCACCGGGATCTTCAAATAGCTCACGCCCTTCACGCTCAGTTCGAGCGGCAGACCATTGCTGTCGGTGCGTACGACCGACGTGACGTCCGGCCCGCGCCCGCGGTCCACGAAGCTGAAATTGACGCGTCGGGTCTGGCCTTCGTTGACGACCGTCATCTGGCCGCGGGCCGTGCCGGCCACCAGAATGGCGTACTCACCATCGGCATGAGCGGGCGCGTGGCCCAACAGTAATCCGCCGCACAGGCCTGCCAGCCAGCGCGCACGCAATCGGATTCGAGCAAGCAAAGGACTCTCCCCTATCACTTGCAGCGGGAAGCTGCATCGACAGGCAGTCCTGTCGGCGGGCGAACTCTTTCCCCTAGGAAGGCTCGGCGGCGTCCAATCGGTTGCGAATTTGCTGAAGGCTGTCGAGATAGCGCCGATCCCGGCGCAACGCGAACGCGTGATAGACCAGCATCGGAATGAGCAGCGCGGAGACGATGCCAACCTTGCGCCAGTCCAGCCCGGCCTTTGCGTAGGCGACGACCGAACAGAACGCGACCGCCAGCGCCGCGAGAATATAGGCCGAGCTGGCCAGACGGATGCCGGCGCGGGTTTGTCGAATGGAGATATCCAGCGCCTGGTGGACGGTCTCGGTGCGGATCTGCCCGGTGTTCGCGCGCGTCCACAAGCTCAGCACGAAGCCCGCGCCGGCGTAAGCGATGGTTGCAATCCCGATGAGGCGGGCCGCCCACTCCGGCTGGATCAACAGCCACACACCGAACGACAGGGCCGTCGCCGCAGTCATCAGATCGAACGCGAAAATAAGCTTGCCGTTACGTGCCCGACGCGCAATGGTCGCTCGCACGACTTCGACGTCGGACTGTTGCGAATCGGCTCGCCACAGCTCCGCTAGATCCGCCCAGCCCGGATCAGTCTGGTTATGCATCCCGCGAAGACTACCGCAGTTCAGTCCTGCGAGGTAAATGCACTGCGCAGCATCGCCTTGGCGCGAGTCAGACGAATGGAGATGACGTTCGGCGAGAGATTGAGAACGTTCGCGATTTCGCGGGGCGTGAATCCTTCCAACGTCAGCACCACCAACTCACGCATACCAAGCGGCAATTGACGGACCTGCTCCATCAGCAACGCCTGACGATGCGTGATGTCGGCATGTTCGAGCGGCGACGGTTGCGGCGATGGCTCCAGCTCCGTCAGCTCTGTCGTGCGCGGCCTGGACGCTTCACGAGCAACATGACTGACGCCGCGATTGTGAGCAATGCGCGCCAGGAACGTTCGAAGCAGCGAATCGTTGCGGAACGAAGGCAGCGCGCGCCAGATCGCGAGCAGGATGTCCTGATGCAACTCGTTGCGTCGTTCGGGATCGGCTTCATAGCTCGTGGCGATTCGGCGCAATAGCGGGCCGTGATCGCGCACGATTTGTTCGAAGGGCACTTCGGCCGCGCGCCGCTCGGCGGCCAGCAAATTCGCAGGCCGAAGCGCTCCGAGCTCGCCCAACACCGACACGTCCGACCAGTCCCGCTCCGACATCGCAGTTACTCCGGCGACAACCGCCGGGCGCCCCGTCGCCGCAAATCCTTGAGCAGCACATCGATCGCCCACCCGACGGCCTCCGCGGCCGCCTCCCCATCGAGCCCCCACTCTTCACGCATCTGCAGCCACGTATAACCGCTGTGAAGCGCTTGAATCGCGGCCGCGGCCTTACGTCGCTCCGACTCGGGCAGAGAATTCGCAGCTTCGCGAGTGGCCGAGAGATAACCCTTAACGCGCTCCGGACGCATGAGCTTGCGCAGACGCCGCCCCTCATCGGTCAGCAACACCGCGATGGTTTGCGGAGCGAGCGAATCGAAGCCCGTGAAGTACGGCCGGATCAATCCCGTCAAGTCCGCCTCGCTCTGTGGCATGCGAGCGAAACCGCCTTGACCGCTCACGCGCGTCCACATCGCGCGCAACAGGTCGTCCCGCGACGGGAAATAGCGATACACCGTGCGCTCGCCGATCTCACTCAACTCCGCGATTTCAGCGTAGGTGCCGGTGCGACCTTGCTGAAGCGCCTCGCCGAACGCATCGAGAATGACCTCGCGCAGCTCAGCTTTGCGACGCTCGCGCAGGGGCGGTTTGGCGGGTCGGGAGGGTGACATGGCAGTGTTTTGCCATTCTGACAGTGTCACTGTCAATATTTGTTTGTGGACCCTCCCGTATCGATTATCTCGGGGTCGGCCCGACCCCGACGTAGGCGAACACTTCGTCGGGCTGAAACAGCACGCCATCTTTCATAACGACATCTGTCGCGCGCAGCACGCCGATGTCACGCTCCGGATCGCCACGGACCAACACCAGATCCGCCAGCTTGCCCGCCTCGATCGAACCCACCTGATGACTCGTACCAGCCACACGAGCCGCCCCGAGGGTCGCCATGTACAGAACATCGAGCGAGCTGACGCCCGCATCCACGCGTGTTTGCATCTCGTGCGGTAACGCGAGTCCGATGATGAAGTCGGTGCCCACCACCATCTCGATGCCCGCATCGTTGAAGCGCTTGAACAGCGCCTTCAGCGCTGCCATCGAAATCTTCGCTTGAGCCATGCGTTCGGCTTGCAGCGACGAGGGGAATCTCATCGTGCGCGCAAACACCAGCGGCAAGCGATCCGCCACGCCTTGCAGGCTCGGGGTCACTTTCGATGCATCGGAGAGCAGGAAGTCCTGATAGATCGCGAGCGTCGGGTCGAGCACGGTCCGATGTGACTTCATCAGCGCGATCAATCGTTCGAGGTCCGGCGAGCCCGGATCGAGCAACCCTGGCGGCACCGGCGGCAGGCCGATGCCGTTCTTCGGCGGCGCCATCGGACCGGCGAAGTTGCTCAGCCAATAGCTGGAGTGCTGAATCTCATCGAAGCCCAGTTCGATGGCGCCTTCCATCGTGAGACCTGTCGGCACATGGCCACTCACGCGTAAACCACGCGCGCGCGCGGCGGCGATCAGCGGTGGAATCAGCTCGGGCTTGAAGGAACTGTAGATTTTCACCTGCCGATAACCGGCGCCGGCAATTCGCTCGATAGCGGCGTTCGCCTCTTCGGGCGTGTCGACAAACAACTTGGTGGGACCGGCGAACTGTCCGCGGCTATCGACCATGCCGGCGGGCACGATGCGCGGACCGACCAGCTTGCCCTCGTCGTAGAGTTTCTTGCGCGCCATCAGCGTGTCGATGTCGTTCGCGAGGTCGCGGATACTGGTCACGCCGGACGCGATGGCAAGCGGGCCATCGGTCGCGAGCGCGGTGTGAGTGTGCATATCGAACAAGCCGGGCAACAGCGTTTTGCCGGCGCCGTCGATGACCTGCGCATCGCTCGGGGCTGTGATCTCTGCAGCGGGCCCGACGCGTTCGATGGTCGAGCCTCGCACCAGCACGCTCATCGAAGGCAGCATGCGCTTGGTGGTCGCGTCGTACATGCGCACGTCACGGAACAGCACCGGCCCTGTAGGAATCTTGCGCAGCTTCTGCGCAGCGGCCATGTGCCGAGCCAGCACGGCGTCTTCCTGGATCTTCAGCATCGCATCGATCGATGGCCGCAATGCCGGCTTGACCGCGCCGATCCACACCTGTCCCTGGAATGCGAGTCCGCCTTTGTCATCGAGCCAGATCGGCAGCGGACCGAAGTCGAGGCCGGTGATGAAGTACAACGTCAGCTCGCCTTTCACGCCTTCGATGCGATGGCGGCCAACGGTCTCGATGCGAGCATGCCCCGCGGGCAGCAATGCCAGAGAGCGATGCGGGGCAGCCAGCAACGCCTTCGCGAGTGCCGTAGTGACAATCGGATCCGCCTCTTGGGGATAGTAGAAGCCGGTGCACGCGGCCGTTCCCGAATCGACGGCGCTGGTCCAGCGCGCATTGCCGCCGTCGCAGTCGAATGTTTCCTTGACGGGAGTGCGCAGCAGACTGGTGCCGATCACGCTCAGCTTCTTGGGCCAGCCGCGCGAATCGTAAGTCACTGACGACGTCAACGTCGGCCCGCGACCACGATCCGAGAATTGGTAGTAACTTTCCTGCGCTCCTCCGCGAGCCTTGACGGTCAACTCGCCGCGCGTCGTTCCGGAAAGAACGACTTCATATTTGTCCGCCGCGCTGACGGTCGCCGTCCAACCGACGGCGACCGAGGCAAGCAACAACATTCGACCGAATTTCGACATATTTCTCTCTGCAATTGCGAGCAGCAACGGCGCGCTCCGGCGCCTCAAACGAACGCCCGGCAACACCGGGCGGCTGTGGGATCAGAACCGGACATCGACGCTGACGCCCAGCGTGCGCGGCTCGTTGATCGGCGTGACGTAGTACAGAACAGCGGTGCCGCGTCGCTGAGCCATCGGCGACAGGAACGCGCGCTCGTCGGTGAGGTTCTTCGCGAACAGCCGCACGGACCAGCGCTGATTGGTCAGCGCAACCGTGGCATCGACGATTCCATACGCGTCCGCTTCCTGCGCCGTGGCGTTGTGCTCGAGCGTGGAGAAGCGACCGCCGGTGTAGCGATAGCCGCCGTTGAGCTGCATCTCCCAATCGGAGAAGACGTCGAATCGGTAGTCCGCAGTCAGCGAGCCGCTCCACTTGGGGATGTACGAGATGCGATCGCCGTTGAGCCCGCCGAGCGCGGCGGCGCCGCTGAGAATCGTCGCGTCTGTGTATGCGCCACTGAGGCCGAAGGTGAGTCCCGACGCCGGACGCAGCGTTGTTTCCAATTCGACACCCTGGCTGCGCGCCTTGCCGCCGTTGGTGAGATACGCGATGTTCTGCGGGCTGATGACGTTCGACTGGATATCGTCCCAATCGATGTAGAAGACCGTGGCATTGAGCAGCGCCGTGCGATTGAACAGCTCGGACTTGAAGCCCAACTCGTAATTCGTCGTGGAGTCGGAATCGACCGTAGGCGGCACGCCAGGCAGCGCCACGTTCGGACCGCCCGGCCGATAGCCGGTGACGTAGCGTGCGTAGATCATCGCGTCTTCGGACAGATGCAGGCGCCCGTTCGCCATGTAAGTGACGACGCTTTCGCTGGAGTCGCTGCCGACGCTGTCGTCGTTGCCGAACGCCGGGCCGCGAGTGAACTGATCGAATCCCTGCTCGTTGCGCGCCCAGCGCAGACCGGCGCTCACATCGAAGCGCTCGTTGAAGTGATAAGTCGCGTTACCGAACACGGCCTTTTCTTCGTATTCCGACGACAATACGGCAATGCCGAGCGGCGCCAGGGCGGGAATGATCGCGTAGTTCGTGTCGCGTGCTTCGAGCCGCTGATCGTAGAGCGATTTCTCGCGCGCATAGAACGAGCCGAGCATCCACTCGAACCCACCGTCCGCGCTCGAGCTCAGACGCAGCTCGTGCGTTTGTTTCTTCACATTGTTTCGATACGGAAACGGCACGACGCCGGCCGTGGTCGGCGGACAGCCGCCAGTCACCGTGCAGAGCACCGGAATCAGCGGTCCGAAGCTGACGGTGAGATCACCTACATCCTGCGAACCGTTCTCGGAATAGCTCGCGGCGTAAGTCAGATCCGCCCGGGGCAACGACCAGTTGACGGTGGCGGCGTAGTGATCCAGCTCTTGATCGAACGGCGTCAGCACGTACCGCTGTTGAGGCAAACCGCCGCCCAGTGGCTGCAACGTTTGCGGATCGAGCGCGACGTGATTGGTGGAATCGACCTGGTTCTGTTGCTTCAACGCCGTGAGCTTCACGCTCAAGTCGGACGTCGCCTGCCACAACAAAGCGACTCGATAATTTTCCTGACGGCCGTCGTTCACATCGCTCAGCCCGAGGATGCGGTTGTCTACATAGCCGGGGCTTTCGCGAACGAGGAAGCTGCCGCGAACCGCGAGCTTGCCTTCAATCAACGGCGTGCTCAGCGCGCCGCGCACGCCCCAGCCTTCCTGAGATGCCTTGCTCGTGGTGAAGAACTCGCTGCCGACGCGCATTTCGGTGCGCTCGAGATCGGGCTGCGTCGTCACATATTTCAGCAAGCCGCCCAGCGCGTTGGCACCGTAGAGCGTGCCTTGCGGGCCGCGCAGTACTTCGATGCGCTCGACGTCGTAAGGAGTCAAGTCGACGACGACCGTGGATCCCGCCGCCATAGCGCTGCTCGACCCAACAGGTGTGTCGTCTATATATGTGCCGACCGCTGCAGCTTCGCCGAGCGGTGCGAGACCGCGCAGCGCGATGTATCCATGTCCTTGTCCGCCGCGACTCGCAAACACCAGGCCGGGCACATAGCCCGCGTAGTCGGCGAGTTGTGTGGCGCGTATCGATTCGAGCTGCTCGGTGCTCACCGCGCTCAATGACGCGGGCACATCCTGTAATCGTTGTGTCCGCTTTTCGGCGGTGACGATCACTTCCTCGAGCTGGGACACAGCCTCGCTCGTCTGTGCCCAGACCTGCACCGATGCGGTCGCCGTGAGCGCCACGCAGCCGGCGCGCCAGAAAGCGCTGATAGTCGACTTCATTTGCTCCCCTGTGGGCCTGTGATTCCAGGCCGCAGTTATCGTTCGGGGAGCTAGTCCATGGCGCGCGGAATTCCTTTCGCGCAAAAGAAAGCCCCGCTTGCGCGGGGCTTGGAAGGTTTCAGTTTGCCGCCTGGAACCGGACCTCGCCGTTGTTCAGGAAGCACGTCTTGGTAAAGAGCCCGAGGTCCAGTGGATTCGGCAACCGGACATCTTCGAGCGCCGGGCAGAGCTTGATCGACGGATCGTAGGAGCGATCGATCTGGGAGATGAAGACGAAGATCAATCCTCGTTCACGCGCGAATGACTGCAGCGTGCGAACTTGAGCCATCAATGCCGGATTCTCGCGCTTCTGATCGAGCAGTTGCAGATAGTCGACGACCACCAAGGTCCCGCGGGGCGCGGCGGCCAGCTTCCTGACGATGTAATCCGCACTGATGTCGTTGGAATTGTCGATCTCGAACAAACCGGCAAAGTCGGCGCGCTCCACATCGATGGCGCGGAAACGATTCAATATTCCCTGCGCCGTTTCTTCCAGGGTGAAGAACACGCTGCGATTGCCGGTCTTCATGGCTGCCACGGCCAGCTCGAGGCTCAGCAGGGTTTTGCCCTGGCCTGGACGTGCGCCGACCAACACCAGATCGCCGGGAGCCAACCGGGGAAAGAGCTTGGCCGCCGGTGCGGTTTCAGACGCTTTGGCAGCGAGCAGACTCCAGGAGCTGAAGCCTTCCTGTGTGGCGATCTGATTGAGCGCCGCGTGCAGCGGCATCTTGTTCTCGCGAGCCAGGAGTCTGGCTTTGCGCTTCAAGTGATAAACAGGGCTGGAGAGTTGCATATCGAGAACCTCACTATTGCGAGCAATGATCGCAACCCCTCCTTATGCGGCGCTCGAACAGTTGGTTCGATCATCGAACGCCCTGCATGCATCATACTTTCCCAGCGGAGGGGGGAGGCGCGGGCAACGCGAGGCGAATGATAGCCCGATGTCACCAAAAGGAAAGCCCCGCCGAAGCGGGGCTTTCCAGGGATCGAACCGATCCGGTCGTAAGACCGGAGTCGATTACATATCCATACCGCCCATGCCACCCATGCCGCCCGGGGCGCCGTGAGCGTGATCAGCCTCGTCCTTCGGGGCTTCGGCGATCATCACTTCGGTCGTCAGCAGCAGGCCGGCCACGGAGGCGGCGTTCTGCAGGGCCAGACGCGTCACCTTGGTCGGATCCAGGATGCCCAGCTCGAGCATGTCGCCGTACTCGCTGGAAGCCGCGTTGTAGCCGAACGTGCCCTTGCCTTCCTTCACCTTCGCCAGCACCACAGCGGCGTCTTCACCCGCGTTGGTGACGATCTGACGCAGCGGCTCTTCGATCGAGCGCGACAGGATGCGGATGCCGAAGGCCTGATCTTCGTTCTTGCCTTCCAGCTTCTCGACAGCCTTCTGCGCACGGATCAGCGCCACGCCACCGCCCGGAACCACGCCTTCTTCAACGGCGGCGCGGGTCGCGTGCAGCGCGTCTTCGACGCGAGCCTTCTTTTCCTTCATCTCGATCTCGGTGGCAGCGCCGACCTTGATCACGGCCACGCCGCCCGACAGCTTGGCAACGCGCTCCTGCAACTTCTCCTTGTCGTAGTCCGAAGTGGCTTCTTCGATCTGACGACGGATCTGCTCGACGCGAGCCTTGATCTCGGAGTTCTTGCCCTTGCCGTCGATGACGGTGCTGTTTTCCTTCTCGACCACGATCTTCTTGGCTTCGCCGAGGTCGTTCAGGGTCGCCTTCTCGAGCGACAGGCCGACTTCCTCGGAGATCACGGTGCCACCGGTCAGCACGGCGATGTCCTGAAGCATGGCTTTACGGCGATCGCCGAAGCCCGGGGCCTTCACGGCGGCAACCTTGACGATGCCGCGGATGGTGTTGACGACCAGGGTCGCCAGCGCTTCGCCTTCGACATCTTCGGCGACGATCAGCAGCGGACGGCCGGCCTTCGCGATGCCTTCCAGCAGCGGCAGCATTTCGCGGACGTTGGAGATCTTCTTTTCGTACAGCAGGATGTACGGGTTGTCGAGCTCGGCGGTCTGGTTCTGCTGGTTGTTGATGAAGTACGGCGACAGGTAGCCGCGGTCGAACTGCATGCCTTCGACGACATCCAGCTCGTTCTGCAGACCCGAGCCTTCCTCGACGGTGATCACGCCTTCCTTACCGACCTTCTCCATCGCGTCGGCAATGGTCTTGCCGATCGACTCGTCGGAGTTCGCGGAGATCGTGCCGACCTGCGCGATGGCCTTCTGATCCTTGCAGGGCTTGGAGAGCTTCTTCAGCTCTTCGACCGCAGCGGCGACGCCGGCGTCGATACCGCGCTTCAGATCCATCGGGTTGGCGCCGGCGGCCACGGCCTTGAGGCCTTCGCGCACGATCGCCTGGGCCAGCACGGTGGCGGTGGTGGTGCCGTCGCCGGCTTCGTCGGAGGTGTTGGAAGCGACTTCCTTCACCATCTGCGCGCCCATGTTCTCGAACTTGTCCTTCAGCTCGATTTCCTTCGCGACCGACACGCCGTCCTTGGTGACGGTGGGGGCGCCGAAGCTCTTCTCGAGCACCGCGTTGCGGCCCTTGGGACCGAGCGTGGCTTTGACCGCGTTCGCCAGGATGTTCACACCCTTGAGCATGCGCGCGCGGGCGTCATCGCTGAAACGTACTTCTTTAGCTGCCATGTGAGTTCAACCTCTAATTCAAAATTCTTGGGTGGGAGCGATCGATTACTTCTCGATCACGGCCATGACGTCTTCTTCACGCATGACCAGCAGCTCCTCGCCGTCGACCTTCACTTCGGTGCCGCTGTACTTGCCGAACAGAATGTTGTCGCCGACTTTGACGTCCAGCGCGCGCACTTCGCCGTTCTCCAGGATCTTGCCCTTGCCGACGGCAACGACCTTGCCCTTGATCGGCTTCTCGGTCGCCGAATCAGGAATGACGATACCGCCGGGGGAGGTGCGCTCCTCTTCCAGGCGCTTGATGATCACGCGATCGTGCAGGGGGCGAATCTTCAGTTTCTCGGCCATAGCTCAAACCTCGGCAAAGCTAGTTTGCGATTGGATTTGGGAGTCTTGGAGGGTGGGGCGGAGCCCGCGATTGATCGTTAGCACTCACCCCATGCGGGTGCTAATAATAGGCACCGAAAGGGATATTTCAAGTCGAATTTGGCGCTCTCGATGACCCCCATGTCATCGCCACGACACTGACTTCGGGCCCCGCTCCGGCTATGCTGCCGACCGCTGCCAGCGAGTGTAACCCCATGACTGAGCAAGTGATTGTTGGCCTCTCCAGCTGCCCGGACGAGGCCACCGGCAAGCGTATCGCCGAGGCTCTGGTGAGCGAACGATTGGCAACCTGCGTGAATCGGGTGGCCGGGGTGACCTCGACCTACTTCTGGGACGGGCGTCTCCAGGACGACGCCGAGATTCTGTTAATCATTAAGACCACGGCGGCGCGGCTGGCCGAGCTGGAAGCGCGGCTGAGGGTTTTGCACCCTTACGAGCTGCCGGAGCTGATCGTCCTGCCGGTCACCGGCGGGAACGAACGCTACCTGCAATGGGTCCGAAGCGGCGTGGGCGAGCAGACTGAAGGCGGATAACTTGAACATCGACAGGCATGGAACAGGACTGATGGGTCGGCTCGTGGCCGCAGCGCTGGCCTGGCTCGCGCTCGGCCACCCGGCGCTGGCCAAGGACGACTTCCTGGCGCCCGACCAGGCCTATCGCTACACCATCGACGCCGCAGGCGATCGGCTGGTGATCCATTGGAAGATCGAGAAGGGCTACTACCTCTATAAGAAAAAGATGGGCGTGGCCTCGACCCTGGCGACCGTGCAGCTCGCCGAGCCGCAGTGGCCCAAGGGTGAAGATCACACCGACGACTACTTCGGCACGCAGGAAATCTATCGTGGCAACGTCGATGTGCCCGTTGCGTTCACAGTGCAAGGCCCTGAGCGGCCGAAGAAGCTCGCGCTGGAATTGAAACTGCAGGGCTGCGCCGACGCCGGCCTGTGTTATCCGCCGCAGCGCTGGAAGACCGAGGTCGACCTGCCCGCCGCTGCTGCTCCAAAGACGGGCGGCGGCTTGAGCTCGCTGTTCAAATCGAAGTCCGGCCCGCCGGGTGGCAACAAACAACAGGACTTTCTGCCCCCCGATGAAGCGTTTCGTTTCGGCGCAGGCATGGAAAAGCCGGACTCAGTGGCGCTGACCTGGATCATCGCCGAGAACTACTACATCTATAAGGATCGCCTCCACGTCGAGACCGACACGCCGGGCGTGACGCTCGGCAAGTTACAGCTGCCCAAGGGCGATCCGAAACATGACGAATACTTCGGCGATACCGAGGTCTATCACGAAGTGCTCGAAGCCTCGCTGCCGATCGCACGGCCGGCGGGCCCGGGCGGCACGCTGAATCTGAAGGTGACGTATCAGGGCTGCGCCAACGAGGGGATTTGTTACAACCCCATCACCAAGAATGTTTCTTTGGAGTTGCCGGCGTCGGATAAAGCGACGAGCGTGCCCACTGATGCGCAGAGCACCGCGGGTTCCGCAGCTTCGTCGAAGGCCCCCGTCGCTGAGCAAGACAAGCTGGCTTCGCTGATCCGCGATGGCAATTTGCTCGCGGTACTCGCGACGTTCTTCGGCCTCGGCGTATTGCTGTCGTTCACGCCGTGCGTACTGCCGATGATTCCGATTCTGTCCGGCATCATCGTGGGCCAAGGCGGCACGGTGACTCCCGCTCGCGGTTTCTCGCTTGCGTTCACCTACGTGCAAGGCATGGCGCTGACTTATGCCGCGGCCGGCGCGGCGTTCGTGCTCGCATTCAAACAAGCGCCGCAAGCGTTCTTTCAACAGCCCTGGATCATCACGTTGATGACCTTGCTGTTCGTCGTGCTGGCTCTGGCAATGTTTGGGGTATTCACACTGCAGCTGCCGAGCGCGCTGCAGACCCGGCTGACCAGTGTCAGCAATGAGCAGAAGTCGGGCACGTACATCGGTACGTTCATCATGGGCGCGTTGTCGGCGCTGGTCGTCACCGCGTGTGTCGCACCGGCCATCATCGCTGCGCTTTCTGTCATCAGCCAGACCGGTCAAATCGCACGTGGTGCTGGCGCGCTGTATGCGACGGGTTTGGGCATGGGCGTGCCGCTGCTGATCGTCGGCGCATCCGCCGGCTCGTTGCTGCCGAAAGTGGGACCGTGGATGGACACGGTGAAATCGCTGTTCGGCGTGCTGTTCCTCGCCGTCGCGGTTTATCTCGTTTCGCCGCTGCTGCCCTCGGGCGGCGTGATGCTGTTGTGGTCGCTGCTCGCGGTGCTGTCGGGCTTCTGGGTGTTCTCGCTCAAGGCTCGCGATGGTGGCCCTGCGGCCGCGCCGCTGCGAGCGCTGGGTTTGATCGCGATCGTCTACGGCATTCTGCTGTTGATCGGCGCGGCGTCGGGCAGCAAGGACCCGCTGCAACCGCTGGATCGCCTGGCCGCGGGCGGCGGCGGGGCGGGCACGCAGGAACATGCGCTCGCCTTCCAGCGAATCAAGACGGTCAGCGATCTGGAAAACGCCGTGGCCGCCGCGACGGCCGCGGGCAGGCCGGTGATGCTGGATTTTTTCGCGGACTGGTGCGTGTCGTGCAAGGAAATGGAGAAATACACCTTCCCCGATCCGGGCGTGCAGTCCGCGCTTGCCAACGCGGTGTTACTGCAGGCCGATGTGACCGCCAACGATGACGCGGACAAAGCATTGATGAACCGTTTCGAAATCTTCGGCCCGCCGACCATCGCGTTCTACGGCGCCGACGGAGTCGAACGGAAAGACTTCCGGCTGGTAGGATTCGTGCCCGCCGAGCGCTTCCGCGAGCATGTGAAAGCCGCTTTCGGCAGCTGAATGCCGCGCTAACGCGCGGTCCGCGGCCTCGAGCCGCACCTGATCGAGACAGCTCATATGAAACCCATCGGTTACGTTGTGGTCGCCATCGTCGCGGCCGCGGCCGGCTTCGGCATCTATCAATTCGCGCTCGCGCCTCGCATGAACGTCGAACAGCCCGTGGCTGCGAGCGGGACGGCGCCGACCGAATCGCAAGCGGTCGAGGACAACGAGGGAGGCGATGGCGCCCTGCCCGAAACGCTGCCCGACTTCACGCTCGCCAATCTCGAGGGCCAGCCGCAGTCCATCCGTAGCTGGCAAGGCAAGTCGATGATCGTGAATTTCTGGGCGACCTGGTGCGCGCCCTGCCGTCGCGAGATTCCGCTGCTGAAAAAGATCCAGGCGGAACACGGCGCGGAGGGCTTTCAGATCGTCGGCGTCGCCGTGGATTTCCGCGACGACGTATTGAAGTACGCCAAGGAAATGAGCATCGACTATCCGTTGCTGATCGGTGAAGAGGATGGCTTGAACGCGGTGACCCAGTTCGGCCGGGGCTCGCTGGGATTTCCGTTCACGGTCTTCACCGACAATCAGCAGCGCCTGGTGCTGTTCCACCTCGGCGAGATTCATCCGGCCCAGGCGGATGTGATGCTGGCCGCGGTTCGCCGGGTAAACAGCGGCGAACTGACCCCGGCCGCCGCGCGCACCGTTGCAGCCGAGCAACTGCAGAAACTGCCGGCGGCTAAAGAGTAAAGCTGGCCGACACCGCTGAATCGGCTATGATGCCCGCCCGGTTTTCCCCGGCTGGCACGCACCTCGGGGTGTTTCCGACGATCTGAACCGGGCCGGCGCGCTGCGCCCGCTGTTGCGGATTTGCCCACGATCGCACCCGGATTGACGGCGATCGTGGCGCAATCTCAGCACAGATCATCGCCAAATTGCTTCCAATCTGGGTAAACTCGCCGCCATCTTCGGTAAAGTGAACTGGCGCGCCTCTTCCTGCATGGCTCATCTGCTGCTCCTCAATGGCCCCAATCTCAACCTGCTCGGCACGCGCGAGCCGGGGACCTATGGGTCCGTCACCCTGGAGCAGATCGTGAACCGGGCGAGCCAGCTGGCGGCGGAATCCGGCCATCACCTGTCGGCCTTCCAGAGCAATGCCGAGGCCGAGCTGATCACCCGCATTCACGAAGCACCGGCATCGCACGTCGCCTGCATCATCTTCAATCCCGCGGCGTTCACGCACACCAGCGTGGCTCTGCGCGACGCCTTGCTGGGCGTGAAGATTCCTTTCATCGAAGTTCATCTGAGTAACGTGTATGCGCGGGAGTCTTTCCGCCATCACTCCTACTTCTCCGATATCGCCATCGGCACGATTACGGGGCTGGGTGCCTTCGGGTATGAGCTGGCGCTGCGCGCGGCAGCCAATTACCTGACCCTGCCTCGTAAGTAGCCGCTGATTTCACTCTTTCCGCGCTCCCGCAGGAAAAGAACAAGAGGATCCGTATGGATATTCGCAAGGTCAAAAAACTCATCGAGCTGCTCGAGGAATCCGGCATCGCCGAGATCGAGATCAGTGAGGGCGAGGAGTCGGTGCGGATCAGCCGCTATCCGCAGGGTGGAGCGCCAGCGCCGATCGTGCATTACGCCGCGCCGCCGGTGGCCGCGCCCGTTGCCGCCGCGCCCGCCGTTGCTGCAGCCCCGGTAGCCGCGGCCGCGCCGAGCAAGGCCGATCACACTGTCACGGCACCGATGGTCGGTACCTACTATTCCGCCGCCTCGCCGGGCGCGAAGGCCTTCGTCGACATCGGCAGCGAAGTGAACGTCGGCGACACTCTCTGCATCATCGAAGCCATGAAGATGATGAATCAGATCGAGTCCGACAAAGCCGGCCGCGTCACCGCCGTGCTGGTGAAGAACGGCGACCCGGTCGAATTCGGCCAGCCTCTGTTCATCATCGAGTAACGAATAACTTTCGATCGCGTGCTGGCGCGGCTCGCGCCGACACCCGCGGTAAAAACCAAACATGCTGGAAAAAGTAGTCATCGCCAATCGCGGCGAGATCGCGCTAAGGATTCTGCGCGCCTGCCGTGAGCTGGGCATCAAAACCGTCGCCGTGCATTCCACGGCCGACTTCAACCAGAAGCACGTGCTGCTCGCGGATGAATCGGTGTGCATCGGACCGCCCTCCTCCAAGGAAAGCTATCTGAACATGCCGGCGATCATCAGCGCCGCGGAAGTGACCGACTCGGTCGCGATCCATCCCGGCTACGGCTTCCTGTCCGAGAACGCGGACTTCGCCGAGCGGGTCGAGAAGAGCGGTTTCATTTTCATCGGCCCCAAGCCAGAAACGATTCGCATGATGGGCGACAAGGTGTCGGCCATCCGCGTGATGAAGGCGGCCGGCGTGCCTTGCGTGCCCGGCTCGGGCGGTCCGCTCGGCACCGATGCGGATGAGAACTTCCGGATCGCGCGCGAGCTCGGCTATCCCGTCATCATCAAAGCCTCCGGCGGCGGCGGCGGCCGCGGCATGCGCGTCGTTCACAGCGATGCGACGTTGATCAACGCGATCAACGTGACGCAGGCCGAAGCGTTGGCCGCGTTCGGCAACGCCGAGGTCTACATGGAGAAGTTCCTCGAGAAGCCGCGTCACATCGAGATCCAGGTGCTGGCCGACAACTACGGCAACGTGGTTCATCTCGGCGAGCGCGACTGCTCGCTGCAACGTCGTCATCAGAAGGTCATCGAGGAAGCGCCCGCTCCCGGCATCACGCCGAAACAGCGTAAAGCGATCGGCGAGCGCTGCGTCGCTGCCTGTCGTGAATTCGGCTATCGCGGCGCCGGCACGCTGGAGTTCCTATATCAGGACGGCGAGTTCTATTTCATCGAAATGAACACGCGCGTGCAGGTGGAACATCCGGTGACCGAACAGATCACCGGCATCGACATCGTGAAAGCGCAGCTGCGCATCGCTTCAGGCGAGCGTTTGCCGTGGACGCAGAACGACATCGTCGTTCGCGGCCACGCCATCGAGTGCCGCATCAACGCCGAAGATCCGAAGGGCTTCATTCCCTCGCCGGGTCCGGTGAAGCTGTTCCATGCGCCGGGCGGCCCGGGCATCCGCGTCGACAGCCATTTGTACAGTGGCTATACGGTGCCGCCCTACTATGATTCGATGATCGGCAAAGTCATCGCGTACGGCGAAGATCGCGACACCGCGATCGCCCGCATGAAGAACGCGCTGTCGGAGATGGTGATCGAAGGCATCAAGACCAACATCCCGCTGCACCAGGAAATCTTCAATCACGCGGCGTTCAAGGCCGGTGGTCTGGACATTCATTACCTGGAACGTCGTCTCGGAATCAAATAACCGGCCATGCCATTTCTGCAGCTCATCCTTCCGATCGGCGCAGCCGACCCTGCGCCGTACGAGGATGCGCTGCTGGTGGCCGGCGCGTCCTCCATCACTCTCGAAGACGAGGGTGACGATCCCGTTCTCGAACCCCTGCCCGGCACGACGCCGCTGTGGCCGCGCGTCCGGGTGAAAGCGCTGTTCGACGGGGACGCGGATCGCGACCAGATCCTGCAGATCCTGGCGGGCGAACTGAGCGGCGCCGAGCCGCTGAGCCGCGTCGCTTTCGAAACAATCGCGGATCGCGCCTGGGAACGGGAGTGGCTGAAAGATTTCAAGCCCATGCGTTTCGGTCGGCGTTTGTGGATCTGCCCGGGCGGTCAGCAGCCCGATGCGGAACAACTCCGCGCCGTTGCAAGCCCGGTGCTCATTGAGCTGGATCCCGGCCTCGCCTTCGGCACCGGTACGCATCCGACGACCGCGCTATGCCTCGAATGGCTGGATGCCGCCGCGGTCGCCGGCGCACGCGTGATCGATTTCGGCTGCGGCTCGGGCATTCTCGCCATCGCCGCCGCCAAGTTAGGTGCGAGCGAGGTGCTGGCGATCGACATCGACCCGCAAGCGCTGCTGGCGACTCACGACAATGCTGAACGCAACGGCGTCGCGCGGTTCATCGAGGCGCGCCTGACCGATGCCGGGGCCAGCGAGACTCACCCAGTGCCCGCCGACATTCTGTTGGCCAATATCCTGGCCGGGCCGCTGGAGAGCCTGGCGCCGACGTTCGCCGCTCAGGTCCGCGCCGGCGGCCGGCTGGTGATGTCGGGAATTCTGCGGAATCAGGCCGAAGCGGTGGCAAGCCGGTATGCGCCGTGGTTTGATATCGGCCCCGTCGTCGTCCGGGACGATTGGGTGCGCCTCGACGGCGTGCGCCGCCCGACTCCTCCACTCCAGACTTCGCGATGATCCGAGCATGCTGACTCAGTGTCCCAGCTGCCAGACCACCTTTCGCGTCACGAGCGAGATCCTTCGGGTCGCGCACGGTCAAGTGCGTTGTGGCCGCTGTCAGACGCAGTTCGACGCGCTGGAGCGCCTGATCGAGGAAACCGACGACGGCGAGATCGAAAGCGGCCAGTTCATGCGCCCGCCGCGCGCGATTCCGCAACCGCCGGCGCCGCCCGGCCAGATCGAGGTCGAAGAACCGGTCGAGCACGAGGACATCACGCTCGAGGGTCGGCACATCGAGATCAGCGGCGTGTACGAGGCCATCGACGAGTCCGGCCAGGGGCAGCCGCAGATTCGCGAGGAAGTGGTCGAAGAATGGGTCGAGATCGATCAGGAAGACGCCACGGTCGATACCGAACCGGAAGTCATCGACATGCGCGAGGAATATTCCAGCGTGGTCGAGGAAGATGCGGACATGGAGGCCGCGGCGGCCGAGATGGAAGCCGAGCGCGCCGCCCTGGACTCAGGCCAATGGGCCGCGCGGGCGCAAGCTCAGCCACAGCCCCAGGCGAATTTCACTAACACTCGAGTGCGCCTGCCGGCCGGTACGCGAACCCGTCGCAATCCGCGTGCGGTCAGCGTCGACGACTCGCCGGCGATGGACTTCGACTTTCCGAGTCAGCAACGCACCGATACGGCGGCGGCGCCGTTCTGGAAGTTTCTGGCCCTGCCGCTGGTTCTGCTGTTGCTCGTGCAAGTCGTACATCACTACCGCGCCACTTTGGCGCGTCATCCGCAAATCGGCGTGCCCCTGCAGAGTATTTATGGCGCGCTCGGCCTGACGTTGCGACCTGACTGGAACCTGCACGCCTATGAAGTGCGTCAATGGGGCGTGGTCGCCGATCCGTCGGCGCCGGGCACCCTCAAGGTCCGCGCCAGCGTGAAAAATCTTGCCGACTTCGCTCAGCCCTATCCCTTGCTCAAGCTGGTGCTCGAAGACCGGTGGGGCGATCAGGTCCGTGCGCGTGAATTCGACCCTGCCGAATATCTGGATCCGAACACCGCACCCGACCGCATGCTCGCGCCCGCTCAACAAAGCAATGCCAGCATCGCCATTGTCGATCCGGGGCCGGACGCGGAAGGCTTCCGCTTCGACGTCTGCTTGCGTGGCGCGCGCGGCCCGGTCTGCGCCGCCGATGTTCCGGGCAAGCAGTGATGCGCATCGGTCGTTACGAATTGGTCAACAACCTCGCGCTCGCGCCCATGGCGGGCGTGACCGATCTGCCGTTCCGGTTGTTGTGTCGGCGCATGGGAGCGGGCATTGCCGCTGGAGAAATGCTGACTTGCGATGTGCGTTTATGGCACACCGAGAAGTCGCGTCGGCGCATGGACCACAGCGGCGAGCCTGAGCCGCGCGTCGTACAGATCGCCGGCGGCGATCCGGAGATGATGGCCGAGGCCGCGCAACGTAACGTCGACGCCGGCGCGCAAATCATCGATATCAATATGGGCTGCCCGGCCAAGAAAGTTTGCAATAAGGCGGCCGGCTCGGCACTGATGCGCGACGAACCGCTCGTGCAAGCGATTCTCGAAGCGGTTGTCAAGGCAGTGAATGTGCCTGTGACATTGAAAATGCGCACCGGCTGGGACCCCGAACACCGTAACAGCCTCACCATCGCGCGCATGGCTGAATCGATCGGCGTGCAGGCGCTGGCGATTCACGGGCGCACGCGCGCCTGCATGTATCAGGGCAACGCTGAGTACCAAACCATCCGCGCCATCAAGCAGAACGTGTCCATTCCGATTTTCGCCAATGGTGACATCGACTCAGGTGCGAAAGCGAAGCACGTACTTGAACAGACAGGCGTAGATGGCTTGATGATCGGGCGCAGCGCACAAGGTCGGCCGTGGATCTTCCGTGAAATTCTCGCCGCGCTGAACGGAGAATTTTTCATCCCGCCTTCCATCGCGGACGTCCGTGATATCATGCTCGCTCACTTGCGCGATCTGCATGCTTTCTACGGGGAGGAGGCGGGAGTCCGGGTCGCGCGTAAGCACATCGATTGGTATGCGAAGAGTCGCGCGTCTGCGCCGGCTTTACGACAAGCCGTGATGCAGGCGACGGACGCGACGACACAAATCGATCGCGTACAGGCGTATTTCAATGCGCTCGAAGAAGCGCCGGAAGAGAGTCTGTCAAGCGCGGCTTAGCAGTGTCGCGCGCCAAAAGGGCACGCGACGTGGACGAATTTTTGATTGCAGAGAATTTTGGCGGAGAGGCCATGGCCCCCAGAAAAAAAACCAGAGCTCGCCGAGAGCCGCTGGCACGACCCGTGACACGGGCGATGCCGTTGAGGACGATGACGGCGGAGGCGCTCGATTCCTATTTCGCGACGTTGAACGGCCACAAGCCCGGTCAGTTATATGACCTGGTGCTGCGTGAGGTGGAAGAGCCGCTGTTCAAAGCCGTGCTCGACTACGCGGAAGGAAATCAAAGCCGCGCGGCCGATATTCTCGGCATCAATCGCGGCACCCTGCGTAAGAAACTGAAGACCTACGGTCTGGCAAATTGAGAGAGATCGAGAGCCCATGTCTATAGCTGTGCGTCGCGCGCTGCTCAGTGTTTCCAATAAAGACGGCCTGGTTGAATTCGCACAGGCATTGCAACGTCGCGGCGTAGCGATTCTCTCGACGGGTGGCACCGCCAGCCTGCTGGAAAAGCACGGCGTCAAAGTGACGCAGGTTTCCGCGCACACCGGCTTCCCCGAAATCATGGATGGCCGCGTCAAGACGCTGCATCCGAAGATTCATGGCGGCCTGCTCGGCCGGCGCGACATCGACGACGCCGTCATGAAGACCCATGGCATCGAGCCCATCGATCTGGTGGTGGTGAATCTGTATCCGTTCGCGGCCACGATCGCGAAACCGGATTGCACTTACGAAGACGCCATCGAGAACATCGACATCGGCGGCCCTGCGATGGTGCGCGCCGCGGCGAAGAATCACGATCGCGTCACCGTCATCGTCGATCCGTTGGATTACTCCGCGGTTCTGGACGAGCTGAACAGCTCGGACGGCGCCGTTTCAGAACAAACACGTAAGCGTCTCGCCGCGAAGGCGTACGGTCATACCGCGAGCTACGACGCCGCGGTCGCCAGTTATTTGACGCGTGTCACTCAGCCCGAACAAGGCACGAAGACGGAATATCCCGAATCGCTGTCGCTGCAGTTCGGCAAGCGCATGGACCTGCGCTATGGCGAGAACCCGCATCAATCGGCGGCGTTCTACGCGGTTCCCGATGCGCCCGGCGCCAGCATCGGCACCGCCAAACAACTGCAGGGCAAGCAGCTCTCCTATAACAACATCGCCGACGGCGACACGGCGCTCGAATGCGTGCGTCAGTTCGATGAGCCGGCATGTGTGATCGTGAAGCACGCGAATCCGTGCGGCGTTGCTGTCGCCGCCGACACGCTCGCTGCTTACGATCGTGCGTTTCGCACCGACCCCACGTCGGCGTTCGGCGGCATCATTGCTTTCAATCGTCCGCTCAACGCGAACACGGCGCGCGCCATCGTCGAACGTCAGTTCGTCGAGCTGATCATCGCGCCTGAAGTCGACGCCGAAGCGCTCGAGATCTGCGCGCGTAAAGAGAATGTGCGCGTCCTCACGACCGGTGGTCTCGCGCCCACTGGAATTCGTCACGAATACCGCAGCGTCAATGGCGGTTTGCTCGTGCAGACCCGTGATGAGGGCCGCGTCGGCCGCAGCGATCTGCGCGTCGTCACCAAGCTGGTGCCGAGCGAAGAGCAATTCGCCGATCTGCTGTTTGCGTGGCAGGTGTGCAAGTACGTCAAATCCAACGCCATCATTTATGTGAAGGACCGCATGACCCTCGGCGTCGGCGCCGGCCAGATGAGCCGCGTCGTGTCGAGCCGCATCGCTGCCATGAAGGCGAAGGACGAAGGCCTGGAAGTCAAAGGCGCCGTGATGGCGTCGGACGCGTTCTTCCCGTTCCGCGACGGCCTGGATGTCGCCGCCGAGCTCGGCATCAAAGCTGTGATTCAGCCGGGCGGCTCCATGCGCGACAATGAAGTCATCGCCGCCGCGAACGAACATGGCATGGCCATGGTGTTGACCGGCATGCGGCACTTCCGTCACTGAGACGTTCTCTTCGCCGCTCTTCATCCGGCGGCGCGAGCACAGACATTGGCCCGATGCCGCCGCGTGCCGCGGCGAGCACGGGTCGCGAACACCCTCGCGGCTGAGTAAGTTATGCGCGTTTTAATTCTGGGTTCGGGCGGTCGCGAACACGCGTTCGCGTGGAAAGTTGTGAACACGCCGCGCGTGCAAGCGGTATTCGTCGCGCCGGGCAACGCGGGCACCGCGCTCGAGCCGGGCGTGACCAATGTCGACATCGCCGCCGACGATGTTCCCAAGCTCATCGAATTCGCCAGACGCGAAAAGATCGATCTCACCATCGTCGGCCCGGAAGCGCCGCTCGTCATTGGTGTGACGGATGCATTCGAAGCTGCCGGCCTGCGCTGCTTCGGCCCTCGCAAACTCGCCGCGCGGCTCGAAGGATCGAAGGCCTTCACCAAGGAATTCCTGCGTCGTCACAAGATCCCCACGGCCGCCTACGCGACTTTCACTAAGGCGAACTTTGACACCGCGTGGGTGCGCGCTCAGCGCGCGCCGCTCGTTGTGAAAGCGGACGGTCTCGCCGCGGGCAAGGGCGTGATCATTTGCGCCACGCAGGAAGAAGCGATCGCGAGCACTCAGGCCATGTTCGATGGACAGTTCGGCGCCGCCGGCAACACCGTGGTCATCGAAGAGTTTCTCGAAGGCGAAGAAGCCAGCTTCATCGCCATCGTCAGCGGCAAACACATTCTGCCGCTCGCTACGTCGCAGGATCACAAGCGTCGCGATGATGGCGACAAGGGCCCGAACACGGGCGGCATGGGCGCGTACTCCCCTGCTCCGGTCGTCACCGATGAGATGCACGCTCGCATCATGCGTGAGGTGATGCAGCCGACGGCGGATGGTTTGATCAGCGATGGCACGCCATACATCGGTTTTCTGTACGCCGGCATCATGATCGCGCCGGACGGCACACCGAACGTACTCGAATTCAACTGCCGCTTCGGTGACCCGGAAACGCAGCCGATCATGTCGCGACTCACCTCCGATCTCACCGCGCTTTGTGAGGCGGCGCTGGATGGCACGCTCGATCAAGCCAAGGCGGATTGGGATCCGCGCGCGGCGCTCGGCGTTGTGCTCGCTGCCGGCGGTTATCCGGATTCAGTGCGTAAGGGCGATGAGATTCACGGCTTGAAGGAAGCCGCCGCGCTGCCGGGCAAAGTGTTTCATGCCGGCACGTCGCTGAGCGACGGCAAGGTTGTGACGAATGGCGGTCGAGTGTTGTGCGCCGTCGGCCTCGGCAACACGGTCCTGGACGCACAGAAAGCGGCCTATGCGCTGTGCGAGAAGATCAGCTGGACCGGCGTGCAATACCGCCGCGACATCGGCTATCGGGCCGTGCAAAGAGAGACTGCTAAAAAGTAACGCTCAGCGCCTCAGCGGGCAGCAGTTTTTTTGGAGCATGCTCGCTGGCTCGGAACAGAAATGTTCAGCTTCGAGCGACCTATTACCGTTCTTATCTGCATCGCAGCTTGCGTGGAGCTTGGACACGCCATTCTTGGCCAGGCGCAGCCTGGCCAAGAATCACTGCTGCTACGTGAGGCTACTCGGGTGACTCCTGCGACGGCGTAATCTCGATGACGCTGCTTTCATCCGGCTGTGTATCCGGCACAGCCTCCAATATCACTTGCATCTGCTGACCCGACGACACCGGAAACTCCCGCATCAGTCGCTCAGCAAACATTTCCGTCTGCCCCAGCTGCTCCAGCTCCGCGCGTGGAACGGTCAGCCAGATGCCGGTGGGATCGCTCTCCAAAGTCCAGCCGCCGCGGTCCGCGCTCATGGCGGATGGCCGCACGCTGACTCGAAACGAGCGATGGCGGGGTAGCGAAACTATCAGATCGACGGAACGCCCCGACGACAGCGTCTCCAGCTCAGCACGGCTGATCTGACAAAACAGCGCCTGTCCGGAGAAGCGCACATCCATGCGATCAATCGTCGTCGACAATGATGACGGCGGCGCTGCTGCGCTCACCCAGCGAGACGCCTTCCTCGTTGACCTGCAGTTCGACCAGGAACAACTCGGTTGTCTCCTTGATCGAGTCCTGCACCAGCGGGACCGTGATGCTCGCCTCGCGTGCGCCGGCGGGAATGACCTCGACACCCGGGCCAATGCCCGCGAAGTCGGCGCCCATCTCCGCGGAGTTGCTGCGCAGAGTCCAGTGCACCGTGACCGGGCGTCGCGTCGAGCCGGTGCGACGAATGATCAGCCGCACCGAGCCGTCACCTTCCGAAGTGACATAGCTGTCTTTGTCGAATTCAACGATCACCGGACGCGTCGCGCCGGCTGACGACGCAGAACTCGCAACCGGCGCGCTCGATCCAGCCGCGCCCGGCGCAGCTTGCGTGCGCGATGTTTGCTGCTTCGGCTGATCTTTCTCGACCGGCTCGTCCTGAACCTGAGGAGACTGCTTCGTCGAAGGCAGCGGCACCGGAACCGACGGCGCGGTCTGCCGCTGCTCCGAAGGCGGAGGCTCGGCCTTGGGAGGTGTCACAGCCGCAACCGGCTTCGATCCAACGGAATCGCCGGCTCCGACCTGGTCGGTGGACCGGCCGGCCTGCTCACTTTGCAGCTCGCGATCCGCGATAGGCGGCATCACCGGTATCACATTCGCCAGATTCTTCGGCAGCAATCCGTACTGCCACACCGCGTACATACCGCCAGCGAAGATAAACGCCAGCGTGAGCGCAAGCGCCGCTCGACGCCAGCGGGCGAGCGATGAATCCGGCACGGCTAGTTCGGACGGCGAACCGAGTCGGCTCGGCGCCTCGCCGCAACCCAAGCCCGCGAGCAGCTCGACGATATCGATGCGTCGCTCGCCGCGAGTCCACAGCAATGCACGTTGCAATGTCTGCTGCTGCTTACCGGTCAGGCCTGGAATGCGCTGAGGTGCACGACCATGCGCGCGCGCCAGCGGCGCGGACCGGCCGCCGAAAGGATGTCGCCCGGACAGCAGTTCATAGGAGATACAAGCAAGGCTGTAGACATCATCGCTCGGATGCGGATCGCTGCCGTTCACTCGCTCGACGCTCGCATAGGCGGGCGCGGCGTTCGGGCCGTCGTTCAGTCCCGATGCCGTGTGCAACTCGAGCGGACGATCGCGCGCGAAGCCAAAGTCGAGCACGCGCACTTCGCCAGTCGTGGTGATCATGATGTTTCGCGGCTTGAGGTCCGCATGCACGATCCCGCGACGATGCGCATGAGCAAGTGCCGCGCCGACGCTGCTGATGATGCCCAGCGCGTAATGACGCGCCATGGGCTGACCATCCAGTCGCTTCAGAATATCCGCGAGCAGCTCGCCTTCGAGCAGCTCCATGACGATGAAATAAACATTGCCGTCGCGATCCAGGTCGAACACGCTGACGACATTCGGATGCGACAGCGACTGCGCCTCGTGAAACTCGCGCTCCAGCTGGGCCAGTTCATCGGGCCGGTCCTGGTAGTTGAGCTTGAGCACTTTCACCGCCACGCATCGCGCAGTCGGATCCAGATGCGCGCGATGACGGTCGACGGCCTTGTACACGGTGCCCGTGCTGCCGCGGCCGAGGATCGAGGTCAGCTCGTACCGATCGCGCAGCACGTCGCTGGTGAGCCCGGGCGGCGGCACCGACGACGATCGCATCGGGCGTTCCCGCTCACGCTCGCGTTCAATGGCTGGGCCATGCGTGTGCACGCCATGCGTGGGCTCTTCCCTGCGCGGCCTCGCCAGAACCGTGTCGTCGTCGGTGTGTTTCAACGGCGGCGGTGGCCGGGTCAGCGGCTCCTCGAGTTCGCGCCGAAAAGTCGTGACCTCTTCATCGCCCCGCCGCAGCAGGGACGGATCGACGAACGCCGGCTCGGAATTGATCGAGGCGGGGTCGCGCTCGGCCATCAATTTGCGCCAGCGCGAGCCGGTGGTATCGATGGTGACGTCGGTGGTGTCCTGATTGTCCCGGCCGGCGTCGTCCTTGGTCTCGGTCTGGTTGGCGACGCCGAACACCAGCTGCGCGATGTCGGTCTTGAGCGACCGGGCCAGCGCTACATCGATGCGGCCCCGGCGCTGGTACTGATCCAGCAGTGCGAGCGCATCCCAGGGCGCGTCGGGATTGCTGCGGCAAACCGACAAGAACTGGGCTTGCATGTCCGCACGGTCGCAGCGGCCGGAGATGTAATCATCCAGCCAGCTGGCGAGCACCGCACGGGCATTCTCGCCCTGCTCTCCAAGGTCCTTGTCGATGGACAGACTCATCACCGTTTACAGTATTGCCCCAATTTCGCAGTCGCTTGTGTCTTAGGCGATCCGTTGGCCCTTTGGTTCGCGCCCAAGCCTCATCGGGCCCCGCGCCCACGGGGCTGTCTAAAGCACTCAGAGTGCCTTTTCCATCCGGTAATCGTCCATCACGAAGCCGCCGCCAATATCCATCACCAGATCCGCGGCGATCCGGAACCCCAGCCGTTGGTAGGCCTGCACTGCCGGATTGCCCTTGTTGACGGTCAGCCACAACAGGGAGAGCTCGCGCCGCCGGGCGAGCCCCTCAATGAACTCCATGCATCTGCGCCCGGTTCCCGAGCCGCGGGCCGCATGGTGCAGGTAAAACTTGCTGAGAAACATCACCCTTCCGGGTTGCTCCTGAACCGCGCAGTAGCCGATGTCGGATACTTTGTCAGTCGTATCCTGCCGCTGCACCAGGAAATATTCGTAGCCCTGCGCGATCTGGGTTTGCATCGCCGGGACGTTCTGAAACTTCTCGACCATGTAATCGACCTGGGCCCGGCCGATCAAGGGTACGTAGTATTCGTACCAGATCTCATGGGCCAGCGCCGCCACCACCGCCAGCTGCTCCGGGGTCGTGACCGGGACGAAATTCAGCGGCGGAGGGGCGTGGGGGCTGGGAGCGGCGCTCATCAGCCCATACTAGCCCAACTCTTCGCGCAACCGGTTCTCATCGAGCGCCCGACACCATTTGGCGACAACGATGGTGGCGACGCCATTGCCGACCAGGTTGGTCAGCGCCCGGGCCTCGGACATGAACCGGTCGATGCCCAGAATCAGGGCCAGCGCCGTGACCGGCAGCGTGCCCAGCGCCGACAGGGTCGCCGCCAGCACGATGAAACCGCTGCCGGTGACGCCGGCCGCGCCCTTGGAGGTCAGCAGCAGCACGCCCAGCAGGGTCAGCTGGTCGAGCAAGGTCATGGGCACATTGGTCGCCTGCGCGATGAACACGGCCGCCATGGTCAGGTAGATGGAGGTGCCGTCCAGGTTGAATGAATAGCCGGTGGGGATCACCAGCCCGACCACCTGTTTCTCGACCCCGACCTGCTGCATCTTGCCCATCATTCTGGGCAGCACCGATTCGCTGGACGAGGTGCCCAGCACGATGAACAGCTCCTCGCGGATGTAACGAATGAACCGCACGATGCTGAAGCCGTGCACCCTCGCGATCGTGCCCAGCACGATGAAGATGAACAGCAGACAGGTCGCGTAGAAACACGCCATCAGCTTGCCGAGCGACGCCAGCGACTCCAGGCCGTACTGCCCGATGGTGAACGCCATCGCGCCGAACGCACCGAGCGGCGCGAGGCGCATGATCATGCCGACGATACGAAACATCACCGCCGCGAACCGGTCGATGAAATCGAAGATGACGCGCGCCCGCTCGCCGACCGCATGCAGCGCGAAGCCGAACAGCACCGAGAACAACAGCACCTGCAGGATGTCGCCCTTCGCGAACGCATCGACGATGGTGGTGGGAATCACGTTCAGCAGGAAGTCGGTGATGTGCTGCTGCTCGGCCGCTTTGGCGTAGGTCTCCACCGATTTGGCATCGAGATGCGACACGTCGACGTTCATGCCCGCGCCCGGCTTGACCACGTTCACGATCACCAGCCCGACGATCAGCGCGATGGTGCTGACCACCTCGAAATACAGCAGCGCCAGCGCCCCGGTCTTGCCGACCGCCTTCATGTTCTCCATGCCGGCGATGCCGGTGACCACGGTGCAGAAGATGATGGGCGCGATCATCATCTTGATCAGCTTGATGAAGCCGTCGCCGAGCGGCTTGAACTGGGTGGCGGTCTCCGGCCAGTAATGACCCAGCGTGACACCGATCGCGATGGCGATCAGGACCTGAACATAGAGCGAGCTGTACCAGCGAGAGGCAGCCGCTGGTGAGGCATGAGCTTCCGAGGCCATTCCGATCCGCGAGTGTTGTTCTGGGGAGTGCGGACCAGTCTACATGAGCGCGCGGGCGGCGCGATCCCGAGGAATCACCGGTCGGCGCTGACCCCGATGCGGCCGCCAAAAGGATCCAGGCGCACCACCAGGCCGGGCGAGCGGTTGAACTCCTTGCATTCCACCGGCAGGCGCGCGTCGGCGAAATACGCTTTGGCCAGATCGATCACCGTCGCCGCCGGCCCCTGCATGCCCGGCACTTCCTCGGGCGTGTGCCCGAAGATGCTCACGCGCCAGCTTTGCTTGCGTGCACCAGCGGAGCGCAGCTCCTTGCAAAAGCGATCCATCAACAACAGGTCGGAGCTCAGCGTGTTGTCGGTGAGATCGATGGGCCGGTTGTTGGCGACCGCCACGTACCGCAAGTGCAAGAGCCCGCCGGCCGGCTGGGTATCGTCATACACGCACACGGCCAGCGCCCCACGCAGCTCGCAGGCAAGCAGCACGGATTCCTTGGACACGCGGAACGCGTCGGGCTGAACCACGATTTCTGGCGGCTGCTGGATCATGTGGGCGCGATGATGCCGGGGGCACGGCGCGCAAAGTTGAGCGGTGGATCACGGAATCAAGTCAAGCGACGAGCCCTGACACCTTTGCGCCCAATTTTGTCCCTGGCTGTCATTCTTTGGCGACGGGCGCTTTGGCGACCGTGCCGCTCTTGTTCACTTCCAGATGGGTCGGCCGCGCCCCGCCGAAGGTCAGCGAGTTGGTGGCCAGAATGACCTCGCGCAGGAAATAGATCAGTCCCATCGCCAGACACGCCAGCGCGACCACGAACGTGATCGCGATCGGCGCATCCAGGTTGATGCCAAGCGAGGAGCTGATGAACAACGCCGCGACCACCAGCGACACCAGAAAGCCGCAGGTCACGGACAGACCGATCGCGCGATTGATCAAGGTCGCGCGCTTCGACAGCACGCGCAGGAGCTTGTGGTACTCCTCCGCCTGTTCCGGACTGGCGGTCCCCAGCCGGTCCTCCATCGTGCGCGCCCGATCGATGATGCGACCGACGCGGGTCGCGAGCGCATTCAACGTCGTGCCCACACCCGCCAGAAGAAACACGGGCGCGACAGCCAGTTGAATGACCTGCGCCAGGTTGGCGATATGCGGAGCGGTGTCGAGCATGCGGACCTCGGTGACTTGTCCGAGAAGATACCAGCCGTTCGCCCGGGGCCGCTAGGCAGTTGCAGCCCTCATTGCAACCTTCCGCACGCCGCCCGCGTCCTAATCCACAACGCGCAACGGAGGACGGATCGATGCAAAACAAATGGGCGGTCTCTTGGACGGCCGGGGTGGCGATGACAGTGCTGTTGGCGAGCCCGTTGCTGTGGGCTGGCGACCAGGACATTTCCAAGGTCAACGGCGCGATCCGCGTCGACAGCGGCCGGCAGGTGGGCTCGGTCGAAACCGTCAATGGCTCGATCCATCTGGGCGACTCGGTGCACGCCGAAGACATCGAGACGGTCAGCGGCTCGATCGACATCGGTCACGACTCCACGGTCGGCGACATCGACACGGTCAACGGCTCCGTGACCCTGGATCGCAACACCAAAGCGGATTCCGTGGAGACGGTAAACGGCCGCGTGCGCCTGGACGAACAGGTCGAGGTGCGCGGCGATGTCACGAACGTGAATGGCGGCATCACGCTCGCCAAAGGCGCCCGCGTCGGCGGACAGATCGAGAACGTCAACGGCAAGATCGAGCTGGACGGCGCCACCGTCAGCAATGGCATCAAGACCACCAACAGCGACATCGAGATCGGCGCGGACTCACGCGTCGACGGCGGCATTCATGTCGAAAAGCCCAATGGCGTGAATTTCTTCTCGACCAAGCGCAAGCCGCGGATCACGATCGGCCCGAACGCAGTGGTCAACGGCACCTTGAAGTTCGATCGCGAAGTCGAGCTGCACATCAGCGACAGCGCCAGGGTCGGCAAGATCGTCGGCGCGACACCTATAAGAGAATAGTGGCGATCACAGAGTGATGTAATAAATCCGTCCGTCGCGCGTTTCGCGACGGACCCGACCGGCATGCACCAGATATTCCAGATGCGCCAGCGCCTCGCCCACCGCCAGAAACAAATGCATTTCCTTGAGCTCGCGGCGAAACATGAATGGCAGCACGTCCATCGCCACCCTGGGCTCCACACACAGCGCCGTCAGCTTGTCGAGCTGCTGCACGTGATGGCCGGTGAGATCGTCGATCCGCTGGCGCAGGCCGCGAAACGGCACGCCATGCGCTGGCAACACCAGCGTGTCCTCTGACAGCGCCCGCAACCGCTGCAACGACGACAGATACGAGCCCAGCGGATTCGGATCGTTGCTGTGGAACATGAGGCTGATGTTCGAGGAAATCGTCGGCAGCACCTGATCGCCGCTGATCAACAGACGCGCCGCTGGATTCGACAGACACAAGTGACCCTCGGCATGTCCATTGGTCTCCAGCGCGGTCCATTCACCCGCGCCCCAGTGCAGCACCTCTTCATCCGCGATGAATCGCTCGACCCTCGGCATGCCGCTGGTCATGCGAGCGAACCGGTCGGGACGAAACATCGCCCGGATCTGCAACGCGTCGGTCACGCCATGCGACTGGAAGAACTGCTCGGCCTTGCTGAAATGCACCTGGCCTTCGCCACCCCACATCGCGCGCGACAGCTCATGCGTCCGTTGCGACATGATCACGGGCACGCCGGATCGTTCCTGCAACCAGTTGGCCAGGCCGATGTGATCGGGATGAATGTGAGTGATGAACACGGCGCGCAGCGGGTGCTGTGAGAAATACTCGCGCTCGATGACTTCCCACGCGTCCTTGCCGATCGACGCCGCCATGCCGGTGTCGACCACGACGCAACCGTCGTCGGTTTCCAGCAGCCAGACATTGATGTGATTCAAATCCAGCGGCAACGGGATGCGCCCCCAGCGCACGCCGGGCCCGATGCTCACGCTTTGGCCGGACGCCGGCACGGGCGTGTCCACGTACTGAAGACGGCGCGGCGCTGAAGGAAACGCCTCGCCTTCCGCGGTCACGGCCGGCGCGACGGAAGTATTGGCAGGGTCGGAGACGGTCATCTTGCGTATCATGCGGCCTCTTGGCCGAAAGAGGAAATTCCACCATGCGACTTCGTCCGCGCGCTGCCCTGCTCGTCGTTCTGGCCTCGCTGCCCTTGTTGGGAGCGCACGCCGCGCCTCGGGACGCGAAGGAGAAGGCGCTGGTCGGTCATGTGAAGGCCGGCGAGCCGGCGTCGATCGAGTTCCTCGAGCAGGTCGTCAACGTCAACAGCGGCACCATGAATTTCGCGGGCGTGCGTAAAGTCGGCGACCTGCTTCGACCCCGCTTCGAAGCGCTGGGCTTCAAAGTCACTTGGGTCGACGGCTCGCCGTTCGGCCGCGCCGGTCACCTGATCGCGACCCGCCCGGGTCGCGGCAAGCACGTGCTGCTGATCGGTCATATGGATACGGTGTTCGAACCCAATCATCCGTTGCAGCGCTGGCAACGCGTCGATCAGAACATCGCCCGCGGCCCGGGCGCGGCGGACATGAAGGGCGGCATCATCGTCGCCCTGGCGGCGATGGATGCGCTGAAGGCGCAGAAACTGCTGGATTCGTTGCAGATCACCGTGGTCCTGCACGGCGATGAAGAAAGCTCGGGCGCGCCGCTCAATCTCGCTCGTCACGATCTCATCGAAGCTGCGAAGGCGGCGGACATCGCCATCGGCCTGGAGAATGCCTCCGACAATCCGAAGACGGCGGTGACTGCGCGTCGCAGCTCGACAGGCTGGGTCGTGAAAGTAAAGGCGAAGAGCTCGCACTCCTCGCAGATCTTCTCCGACACCGTCGGTGCCGGCGCTGCTTATGAGCTGGGTCGCATCCTCAACGGTTTCTATCAGGACGTGCGCGGCGAGGAGTTCGTTACTTTCAATCCTGGCCTGATCGCCAGCAGCACTCAGGTCGATTTCAACGCACAACCGCTGAGCGCCACGCTTTCCGGCAAGAACAACATTGTTGCGCCGGTGGCGATTGCGTCCGGCGATCTGCGGACGCTGACGGTTCAGCAGTTGGAAGATACGCGCGCGAAGATGCGGAAAGTCGTGGCCGACAATTTGCCCAACACCTCGGCGGAGATCGAGTTCACCGACAACTATCCGCCCATGGCGCCGACGGAAGGCAATCGCAAGCTGCTGTCTCTTTATGACGGCGTCAGCAAAGACCTCGGCTTCGGCCCCGTGACGGAAGTAAATCCCCGCAACGCCGGCGCCGCCGACATCTCCTTCGCCGCCGACCACGTCGACATGGCCCTCGACGGCCTGGGCCTCCTCGGCGGCGGCGCTCACACGCCGGATGAGTTTGCGGACCTGCGGACTTATCAGATTCAAACGCAGCGGCTGGCGGTGCTGTTGTATCGGTTGGGGAGGAAGTAAATCCTCCCAGCTTAGTCCATCAGGCGATGAACGAATGTGCGCTCTCGTGAGGCATACGCACTAAATTCAGGGGATTGCGTCCACCGGTTTCGGCGATCCTTGGACGCATGACACAGCTTTCAGAGGGCTACTCGACGCTCCTCACCGAGCTCAAGCAGCGTATTCGGAGTGCGCGCCTCCGTACGGTGTTGGCGGTAAACAGCGAGCTCATCTTGCTGTACTGGAGCATCGGCCGCGACATCCGCGCGCGACAATCCACGGAAGGATGGGGAGCCAAAGTCATCATGCGCCTTGCCGCGGATCTGCGCCGCGCATTCCCTGACATGACTGGCATCTCGGCGCGCAATCTAAAGTACATGAGGGTCTTTGCCGATGCCTGGCCGGACCGTTCAATTGTGCAACAGGTTGCTGCCCAATTGCCGTGGGGCCACAACATTGTCTTGCTGCAGGACGTCAAATCACCCGCGGAACGAGAATGGTATGCGCGCCAGGCTTCACAGGAGGGCTGGAGCCGCAGCGTGCTCACCCATCAGATCGAGAGCAATCTGTTCGCTCGACAGGGTCGCGCACTCACCAACTTCACGCGTACGTTACCGGCTGCCCAGTCGGACCTGGCGCAACAGCTGATCAAAGATCCCTACAGTTTCGAATTCCTTTCCTTGGGTGCCGACCTGCTGGAGCGCGATCTGCAGCGCGGTTTGCTCAACCATCTGCGATCCACGATCCTGGAATTGGGTAAAGGGTTCGCATTTGTCGGCAGCCATTATCCCCTCGAGGTCGGTGATCAGGACTATTTCATCGATCTGCTCTTCTACCACCTGCGACTCCGCTGTTTCGTCGTCATCGAACTCAAGGTCGAGGGTTTCAAACCCGAGTTCGCAGGCAAGATGAATTTCTATCTATCCGCCGTGGACGATCTCTTGCGCCACCCGGACGATCAACCCTCGATCGGCATCATCCTTTGCAAAGGCCGGAATGAAATCGTCGTCGAGTATGCGTTGCGCGACTCGAGCAAACCGATGGGCGTGGCTCAGTATCGACTCTCGTCGGCGTTGCCGGAGCAGCTGAAAAGCGACCTCCCTACCGTGGAAGATCTGGAGCGGGAATTTCGGTCGATGGCGCGTGAGTCGACAAAACATTTCGGAGCTAACCCCTCCGTCCCAGCATGATCACGCCTGAGTGGTGCGAAGGAGCCCCGCAAGCACCTGGGCGCTTCGACTGCCGGGAAAAACGCGTGTCTCCAGATCGTTCTCACTCACGCCGAGATGCGAGCCGAGGACGCCCTTGAACACCGATCGCAAATCCAGCGTCGGCTTCAGATCGCGCTGTTGATATAGGTCGCCGGTCGCCAGCCCCGGCCAGTCAGTGATGACGCGGCCGCCGGCGATGGCGCCGCCGGTGAGGAAGGCGCAGGTGGCGGTGCCGTGGTCGGTGCCGCGGGTGCCGTTGACGGCGACGGTGCGGCCGAATTCGGTGACGACGAGCATTGCGGTGTCCTTCCAGGCCGGGCCGAGGGAGGTGCGCAATGTTTCTATGCCTTGATCGAGCGCGCGCAGGCGGTTGGCAAGCTGGCCTTGCTCGGCGCCTTGGTTGGCATGCGTATCCCAGCCGCTCACTTCGATCACCGCGACGCGCGGGCCATCGGCCGCGGCCAGAAATTTGCCGGCGGCGGAGGTCACGGTGTTGAAGCCGTTGAGGGGATCGCGTTTGCCGCCGCCCATCCCCGTGCCCATCATGCCTTCGCCGGCAATGCCGTCCGCGGCCAGGGCGGATTGGAGTCGCGTGGCGAAGTATTCATCCGTGGAATAGAGATCGGCGATCCGTTGCAAGGTATCAGCGTCGGTATCGGGCAGTCGCGAGGGCGCCCAGGAATTCACGGCGGCATCACCCCGCAACACCAAGGGAACATTCTGAGCCAGGGCCACGGCGACTTGATCGGTGTTCCGCCCCTTGGCGGCCGGCATGCCTGACAACGCTCGATTGAGCCAACCGTCACGAGCGCCCTTCAACTCGGCGGTGCCGCTTTCGAGCAGATCCTGGCCATCGAAGTGAGAGCGCTCGCGATAAGGAGAAGCGACGGCGTGAAAGACGATCAGTTCTTTGTCGCGATAACGCTGATACAGGTTCGTCATCGATGGATGCAGAGCGAACATTCCGTCCAGCTTCTGGGTCGGCGAGGTAATCGCGAGCGCGCCGCGCTTGCTCGCGTAGCTGCCATCGCCATAAGCGGGAACGGCGGCGAGCCCGTCCAGCGCGCCGCGCAGAATCACGAGAATGAATCGGGCGTCGGTCTTCGTGGCAGCGAATGGAATCCGCGGTAACAACGTCGCCACGCTGCCGAGCACGGAAGAGATAACGAAGGTGCGACGGTTCAGCATGGATACGACCTCAGCTTTGTACGGCTCGAAGTGCTGGCAGCCCTCATGCAACCTCGTCCAAGTAGACCTATGCGTCGATCGACACCAACCCCGCATGCGCGCGAGCATCGCGCACACCGGCGAGCCATTGCCGAGTAAGCCGTTACGATCACGAAAACCGGGGCGACATCATTCATCGGCGCTGAAACTCCGGGCTCGCCAACAACAATGCGATTCCCTGCGCCCCACTCTCCGCTCTCGAAATCGCCACGCGAGTGCGCTCGGCCAACGCATCCCCCAGCGACGATGCGCCAGCATCGAGCGGCTGCACCTTCGAGCCCATGCGCTTACCGACCGCGCTGGCCCACTCGATTCGCTTCAGCAACGCATCCGGCCCATCCCACTGACTCGCCGTATCCGGCCAGCCTGCCGGCGAGCCCGGCGTGTAGGGCCGCTGACCGAGCAACTGAAAAGGTGAAAGCATCTGCTCGGGAAGTTGCGGTGTGAAGTCGAGCATGCGAAAGGTCGAGACCACGAAGTCGTGCGGCGTCTTGAATTTCGACGTCGTCCGCGCCCACGCCTCGGGACTTTCCACCAACGCCCGATGCAGCGACGGCAGATCCCCGTCCCGATCCAGAAAAACTTTCGTCAACCGGGAGACCGCACTCTCCGGTGGATCATCCGCGATGAAATGACGCGCCAACTTGGTCGCCACGTGTTTCGCAGTCGCCGGATGCGCAGCCAGATCTTTCAGGATCGCGCGTGGCTGAGCCAACCCATCTTCGGCATAGCGCTTGCCGAGAATCGTCTTCGCCCCGGGCTCGTGCGCCATCGGGCGAAATTGAAATTGCCCCGCCTGCGCAGACTCCTTGCCGCGCGCCGCCGCGACAGACCAGCCTGTCAGCGAACGGGCGAAGGTCGTGACATCGGCCTGGGTGTAACCACCATTCACCCCCAACGTATGCAGTTCGAGGATCTCGCGCGCGAGGTTCTCGTTGATATCGAGCTTGCGGTCGCTGGCAACCCGCCGGGCGGCCTTCTGCGCCAGCGGTGAGTTCGGTCCGATGGATGCCTGGTTGTCCAGATACAGAATCATCGCGGGATGCATTTCGACCGCGAGCAACAGGTCGACGAAGCGCCCGCCGACATTCGGGCGGATCGCTTCGTTCTCCAACGTGGCGGCAAGTCCGACGACCTGAGCTTTGTCGGCGGACACCGCGAAATGATTGGTCCAGAAATGCACCAGCCGCTCACGAAACGGCTCCTCGGTGCGAATGGCGAATCGATAGCGCGCGGCGACTTGATCCCGATACATCGCGCCGATCTGGCGGCGTTTGTTTTCGGCCTCATCACCCTCCTTGTCATGGCGCCGCTCGCGTAACGCCTTGGCAAAGGTTTGAAACGCCACCGCCGAGGATGGCAGCCCGGCGACTTCCTGCGGCACGGGCCGCGTGCCTTTGAGCTGATGCGTCAGCCAGTCGCGGGCATCGGCACCGATGTCGGTCAATTCACCCGGCCGGGCACCGAGCCCGAAGCGATTGGCGGCAATGATGGCGGAGAGGGTCAATGCGCGAGCCCTGGCATCCAGCAGATGCAAAGGATAACGCGCGCCGCGCCGTCGGGTTGACGCGGCTTCGAAGTGAATGCTGCTCGCTGGTAAAGGCTACGCGGACGATGGGGAAAAGGGGACAGATTTAATTTCGCCATGACCGCGCCGAAGACTGGCGGCGTCAGAAAATTAAGTCTGTCCCTTTTTTCTTCAGGCGCTGTTCATCAGCTGATCCATCGGCAGCATCTCCTGCGCCGAGCGCCGGGCGCTGGCGAGCAGGTCGACGATGCGATCGTCGCTTCGGAGCACAAAGCTGTTGCCGGCTTGTTGTTTAGCGTATTTCTTCACGTGCGCCAGCAACTGCGCGACGGCATCCGCGCTGGTCGCGCCGAGAGTTTCCGAATCCAGTGCGGCGACAGACAGCGTCAACAACGGATAGGTCCGCTGACGGCCGTCGCGATCGGCGGCCGTGATGGACTGGGCCGATGCATGTTCGGGCGAGTAGAAAGTGCTCACGGTCTCGGAGAATCGGTTCAGCACATTCACCACACGCTCCCGCCAGTCCGCCGAGCGCATGACGACCAGGAAATCGTCGCCGCCCACGTGACCGATGAAATCCAGCCGCGCCGAGAAATGACTGGAGAGCAGCCCGGCCAGATGCAGGATCACCTGATCGCCGTGCGCGTAGCCGTACACGTCGTTGTAGGGCTTGAACGAATCCAGATCGAAGTACGCGACGATGAAACGTTTGCGCGCCTCGATCAGCTTGTCGATGCTGCTGCGAACCGCGGCGTTCCCCGGCAGCAGCGTCAGCGGATTGGAATGTTTCGCCGACTGCAATTGTTGCTCGGTGATGAGCCGGAGCACATCGATGGTCTGGCCGAGGCCGTGGTAGCGCCCCTCCTTGGTGATCACGAATTCCTCAGTCAGGCGCGGCCGGCTCTTCTGAGTCACCAGACGGCTCACCTGCTCCAGGCGCAACTGACTGTCGATGAGCAGCGTCGGCGTCTCCATCACCGCCGTGACCGGCTTCTTGTTGAAGATCTCCGGATGCAGCGGCTTGGCGAGCAGATCGAACAGGCGCTCACGGCGCACCACGCCGAGCGGCCTGCCTTCCTCGACCACCGGAAAGGTCAGCTGCTCGGGATTGTCACGAAACAATTCGGCGACTTCGGTGACGCGCATTCCCGGCGGCACCGGCTGTACGTAATTCGCAATGTGCTCGGCGAGCAGCGCCGTGTAAGTAACGATGGAGCGATCGAGCGATTCGAGCTGCTGGAGCGCCGCCACCGGGTTCGCGCTGGGCCGGCCGAACAAATGTCCTTGCAGGCGATCCAGGCCGAGATCCACCAGCTCGCGGCACTCGCGCTCGGTCTCGACGCCCTCGGCGATGACGCGGCAACCCATGGCGCGGCCCATATCGAGCATGGAGCGCACGAATTCGAGTTTGGTGGCATCGGCATCGATGCCGGTGACGAAGTAACGGTCGATCTTCACGTAGTCGGGCTTGAGCTCCGACCAGGCTCGCAACCCCGATGAGCCGGCGCCGAGGTCGTCGATGGCGATGGCGCACCCCTCCTCGCGCAGCCGTTGCATGGCCGAGCGCAGGCGGTCGTAATCCTCGAGCAGGCTTTCCTCGGTCAGCTCGATGACACAACGGTCCATCCGCATGCCGCTGTTGTTCGCCAGGTCGACGAAGCGCTGGGCGAAATTCGGATGTTCGTAAATGGTGTCGGGAGAAACATTGATGAACAGCTGCCCGGACACCCGGGCCGCGACGAACCGCCTGAAGGCATTTTGCATGCACAGGAAGTCGAGCTCGACCTTGAGGCCGGCGCGGCGCGCCGCTTCGAACAGGTTCTGGGGAGCGTGCAGCCAGCTGTCGGACGGGCCGCGGGTCAGCGCCTCATAGCCGCAGATGCCCCGCGAGCGGGGATCGACGATGGGCTGAAACAGGGTCGTGATGCGTCCCTCGCGCATGAGCTCCGCGAGCTCGAGCGCCGATGCATCCAAGCGGCGCAAGCGTAACGTCGGCGAGTCGGGACGTGGATCGGACATGCGCTAACGGTGCCGGGATTACCCGACATTCCCCTCGATTCCCTAGGGCTTTGGAGTTATCGCAAGTTAAATCCGGAAGCACGAATGAGAACAGAGAACCGTTTCGCATCGACGGCACCACGCCATCGCGGACTACACATACAAATGTGAAATTTGTGATGGAGTGCACACCGATCCCCCTCCCGGGCGGGAGGGGGACCGATTGCGAGATCAACGCTTCATCGCGTCGAAGAAGTCACCGTTGGTCTTGGTGTCCTTCATCTTGTCGATCAGGAACTCGATGGCCGCCAGCTCGTCCATGGGGTGCAACAGCTTGCGCAGGATCCAGATCTTCTGCAGCTCCTCGGCGGAAGTGATCAATTCCTCGCGGCGGGTGCCGGAGCGATTGATATTCACGGCCGGGAACACGCGTTTTTCGGACACGCGCCGATCCAGGTGGATTTCCGAGTTGCCGGTGCCCTTGAACTCTTCGTAAATCACGTCGTCCATGCGCGAGCCGGTGTCGATCAGCGCCGTGGCGAGAATGGTCAACGAACCGCCTTCCTCGATGTTACGGGCCGCACCGAAGAAGCGCTTCGGGCGCTGCAGGGCGTTGGCATCGACACCGCCGGTGAGCACCTTGCCGGAGCTCGGCACCACCGTGTTGTAGGCACGCGCGAGGCGGGTGATGGAGTCGAGCAAAATCACCACATCGCGCTTGTGCTCGACCAGACGCTTGGCCTTTTCGATCACCATTTCCGCGACCTGCACGTGACGCGTGGCCGGTTCGTCGAAGGTCGACGACACCACTTCGCCGCGCACGGTGCGCGCCATTTCGGTCACTTCTTCCGGACGCTCGTCGATCAGCAGCACGATCAGATAAACGTCGGGATGATTCGAAGTGATGGAGCTGGCGATGTTTTGCAGCAGCATCGTCTTACCCGCTTTGGGCGGGGAGATGATCAGGCCGCGTTGACCTTTGCCGATCGGCGCCACCAGATCGATGATGCGCGCGGTCAGGTCCTCGCTCGAGCCGTTGCCCCGTTCCAGCTTGAAACGCTTGGTCGGATGCAGCGGCGTCAGGTTCTCGAACAGCACCTTGTGCTTGGCGCCTTCGGGAGAATCGAAATTGATCTCGCCGACCTTGAGCAGCGCGAAGTAGCGCTCGCCATCCTTGGGCGGCCGGATCAGGCCGGAGATGGAATCGCCGGTGCGCAGGTTGAAGCGGCGGATCTGGCTGGGGCTGACGTAGATGTCGTCGGGCCCGGCGAGATAGGAGCTGTCGGCGGAGCGCAGGAAGCCGAAGCCGTCCTGCAGGATTTCCAGCACGCCGTCGCCGTAGATGTCCTCGCCGCTGCGGGCATGCGCCTTGAGGATGGAGAAGATGATGTCCTGCTTGCGCGAACGGGCCAGGTTCTCCAGCCCCATCTTCTGCGCGATCTCGACCAGCTCGGGCACCGGCTTCAGCTTCAGCTGAGTCAGGTTCATCGACTGGCGGGACGCCGCCAGTTCGGCTGGGGAGATTACGCCAACGTCATCACCGTCGAACGCGTCGTCCTGCGGCAGGTCGTCGTGTTGAGGGCCTTCCCCGCGATGATCGCCGTTGTTGCCGCCGCGGTTGCCGCGGTTGCCACGGTTGCCGTCGTTGTTGCCGCGGTTGGAGCGACCGCCGCCCCCACCACCTTTATTGCCGCCCGGGCGATTGCGGGCCTGATTGCCGAGATAGCCTCTCACAGTTTGCTGTCCAGAAATGCGGCCAGGTCGGATTTACGGAGTGCCCCAACCTTCTGGCCTTCGACCTGACCGTTCTTGAAAAGGATGAGAGTGGGGATACCGCGCACTGCGAAGCGCTGCGGGGTCTTGGGGTTCTCGTCGATATTGAGCTTGGCGATCGTGACCTTGTCCTTATATTCGGTCGCGATCTCGTTCAGCATGGGCGCGATCATCTTGCAGGGCCCGCACCATTCCGCCCAGAAGTCCAGCAGGACCGGGCCTTTGGCCTTGACGACGTCATCTTCGAAGCTGGCGTCGGTGACATGCACAATCGTCTCGCTGCTCACCAGAAACTCTCCTGGAATGGCTGTGGTGATAAAGAAATAGGCGGGTATTTGGGGGCTGGAAGCGGACTCAAACCTTCGGTTCGGTCATGCGTGTGAATGCCGGCAGTGGGCGCCGTACGGGGCGGCGGAAATTGACCGGGTGACTTGAGCATGCCCGGTCGGGCACAATGCCCTGAATGCTTCGGAAAAATCTGTGTGAGCGGTGCTCGTGCTCGATGTAAGCCAGTCTGGGTCTGATCCGTCTGTCTCGGACAGTTACTCGCGCCGTCCGGTCGAGTGTCTTGAGTATCCCCCTGAGCGCCCTTTCGAGTATCAAATGAGATACTCCAGCAAGGGTCGCGGCTTCGAGGGGCTCGGAGCCTGTGCTCCGGTCGGGGCAGGTGCGGATGAGTCCGCTTCGTTGAGGCTTATTAAAACCGGGTGCCTGCCAATTTGCAAGCGCCCCTCGCGTCAATTCCAACAGGTAATCCATATCGAATGGCTGATTCGCACTTAACCGAGCTGTCCTTCTCGAGCCTGCATCTGCCGGAAGGTCTGCAGAAAGGTCTGGCCGACGCTTCGTTCGAGCGTTGCACGCCCATCCAGGCACAAACCCTGCCGCAGGCTCTCGCCGGGCTCGACGTGGCTGGACAAGCGCAAACGGGAACGGGAAAAACCGCGGCATTTCTAGTGGCGATGTACGCGCGCCTGATGCGCGAACCACCGCCGCCTTCGCGCAACTTGAATGCACCGCGGGCTTTGATCATCGCCCCAACGCGCGAGCTTGCCGTCCAGATCCATAGCGATGCCGAGGTTCTCGGCTCGCACACAGGCCTGCAACTCGGTCTCGCCTTCGGTGGCGTCGACTACGAGAAACAGAAGCATCATCTGGAGCGGGGCGTCGACATCCTGATGGGCACGCCCGGCCGCATCATCGACTTCGTCAAACAGAAGGTGATCGACCTGCGCTCGGTGCAAGTACTGGTGCTGGATGAAGCCGATCGCATGTTCGATCTGGGCTTCATCGCCGACATCCGCTACATATTGAGGCGCCTGCCGGATCCTCAAGCCCGTCTCAACATGTTGTTCTCGGCCACGCTCTCTCATCGCGTGCTCGAGCTCGCCTACGAGCACATGAACGAGCCCACGCTGGTGCGGATCGAGCCGGACAAAATGACGGTGGATCGCGTTCGTCAGGTGATCTATTACCCCTCGAACGATGAGAAGCCGCGCCTGCTGGTGGGCTTGCTCAAACACATGGATCCGCGACGCAGTATGGTGTTCGTGAACACGCGGCGCGCGGCCGAGGAAATCGAAGGGCTGTTGCGAAGCAATGGCATCAACGCCGAAGCGATTTCAGGCGACGTTCCTCAGCGCAAACGCCTGCGAATGCTTCGTGATTTTCATGAAGGCACGCTGGCGGTGCTGATCGGCACCGACGTCGCTTCGCGCGGCTTGCACATTCCCGATGTGAGTCACGTGTTCAACTACGATCTGCCGCAGGATCCGGAAGATTACGTTCATCGCATCGGACGAACCGCGCGCGCCGGCACCGAAGGTGATGCGATCAGTTTCGGCTGCGAGGAGTACGTGATTTCCATGCCGGATATCGAGGCGTACATCGGCCGCAAGCTGCCTGTCGCAGCGGTGGCCAGCGACATGCTTCCCGAGATCGTCTCTCCTGCTCCGCTGCCGAGACGTCACTTCGGTGGCGGTGGCCGCGGGAAACCTGGTCGTGGCGGTGGTCGTCCCGGCGGTGGCGGTAGTCGCGGAGGCGGTGGCGGTCGCAACGATCGGCGTCGTGGCGGTGGGGGCGGTGGCCATTCATCTCCTCGCCCGGCCCCGACTGACGCGCCGGCACCGGTTGTTTCGGCCGATGTCTCCGCTGAAGCCGGCACGAATGGAACGAACGGCGAGAATGCGCACGAGGCACCGCCGAGAAAGCGCCGTCGCCGTCGTCGTAGCAAGAGCTCGAACGGGGCGAATCCCGGCACGCCGCCGGCACCGGAAACAACCTGAGCGGTCGAGAGTGACTGTCGGCGAGCGTCGCCTGATTATCTGGCGAACTCGCCGAGCAGGTGACTCACTGCTTCAACGGACCTGAACTCCGTCACCTCTCGCCTATCCAGGGCCGTGTCCGGCTTGGAGATGGCGAAGATATGGGCGATGCCGTGCTTGTGCGCGGCTCGCAGCACCGAGTGACTGTCATCGACAAATAACGTCCGCCGCGGATCGAATCCCAGCGCGACCTCGAGCTGCTGCCAGAACGACGGATGTTCCTTCGGCACGCCGAAACTGTGCGAGCTGAACACTACGTCGAAGTAGTTCAGCAAGCCGGTCTGCGTGGCCTTCACCTTGAGCGAATCGCGATGCGCGTTGGTTACCAAAGCGACGCGCACGCCCTTCCCTCGTAACGCACGCAGAAACTCTTCGGCGCCCGGCAGGAAACGCACGTGTTCGCGCACCTCGTGCTTCATCCCCGCGATGTCCAGCGACAGCGCGCGCGACCAGAAATCGGTGCAGTACCAATCCAGCGTGCCCTGCCGATCCGCGAACATCGGCCGTAACGCCTCGCGCGCCTCCTCCAATGTGAGCCCATGCTTGACCGCGTAGCGCTCCGGAACCAGGTCCAGCCAGAAATAATTGTCAAATCGCAGGTCCAGCAGCGTGCCGTCCATGTCCAGTAACACAGTATCGATAGCCTGCCAGGGCGGCAGGGTAGCCACGGACCGGGCTGCGGAAATCATGGACGAGCTCAAGCGAAATTCTCGGTTCGTGGCGACGGCGGGTGGCCGTATGATAGGGCAACCTTGGAAGCAGCTTGAGTCGGCAATGTCGGAGGATGCGGGTTGATGGAATTGGGTTGGGGCACCTTGGCGTTGATCATCCTGGCGGCCGCTGGATTCTGGTTCCTGCGGGACAGCCTGGCTGCGCGTGAGCGCGCCAATGTCGCGGCCATGGAGGCCTGCCAGCGCCTGAGCCTGCAATTTCTGGACGGCACTGTCGCATTCGCGCGACTGTCGTTCGCGCGCGAGCTGGGCCGGCTCAACATCCGTAGAACGTACGTGTTCGATTACACCGCCAACAGTATCGAGCGGCGTCAAGGATTCGTCATTCTGTTCGGCCGGCGCGTCGAGTCAGTAGGTTACGCACCGGGCGAGGAGCGGCGCCGTCAGCCCGAGCCGGCGATGCCCACGCTGTCCCTGTCGACGACGTTCACTCCGCCGCCGCCCGCTGAACCTCCCCCGCCCCCGCCGGTCGAATCCGCCCAGGTATTTGATCTCGCGGACTGGCGTGCGCGCCGTCGCGGGACCGAACAACAGCAATCACCCTCACAGCGGCGCACGGGTGTCACCGACCATGGCAATGGTCAGGATCACCATCATTAGCGCGGCTTGCGCTAAAGTACGCGCCGATGAGCGAAGCGGAAAACAACGTTGAGACTGAAACTTTCCGTCGCCTGGAGCGGCTGCGGGAGTTACGCATCGAGCATCGCGACCTGGACGACGTGATCCACCGGTTGCAGATGGACCTGTATGTCAACGAAGTGCAACTGCGCCGCCTCAAGAAACGAAAACTCATGTTGAAGGACCAGATCGCCCGCCTGGAAAGCGAGCTGATCCCCGACCTCAACGCTTGATCCCCTGACTCATGCAGGAATTGCTGCATAACGCAGGCCTGGCCCTGGAAGGTCTGCTCACTCCGACGTCGCTGCTGCAACTGGCAGCGATCGCCATCGCCATTCTGGTGGCCTGGTGGTTCGGCCGTCAGGTGCGCAATACCGAGCGCGGCAAGCTCGCGCTCGTGCAAACGGGTTTCCAGGCGCGCCTGACCGAAGCGCTCCTGATCACCAGCCCGCATCTGGCGGCCCTGGTCCTGATCGCCGCGTTTGGCGGGGCGCTGCATGCGCTGAAGGCCGACAGCAAGCTGGTCGATCTGGCGATCACGCTGTCCGGCTTGCTGTTGCTGATCCGCTTCGCGGTGTATGTCGTGCGCGTCTCCCTCGGCAACCGCACCAAGGGCTGGGGCAACATCATCACGTTCGCAATCTGGAGCGTGCTGGCGCTGCACGTGCTGGGCTGGTTCGATCCGCTGGTGCAGGCGTTCGACAGCGTCGGCATAAACGCCGGCAACAAGCGCATCACGCTGTGGTCGGTGATCAAGATCCTGTTCACCGTCGGCGCGTTCATCCTGGTCGCGGTGTGGATCGCGCGCTGGTTCGAGCGGCGGCTGATGTCCATGCAGGGCCTCGCGCTCAGCATGCGCATCGGCATCGCCAAGTTCACGCAGGCGTTTCTGATCGGCCTGTCGATTCTGCTGGGCCTGAACGCCGCCGGCCTCGATCTCACCACGCTGAACATTTTCACCGGCGCGATCGGCATCGGCCTGGGCTTCGGTCTGCAGGCCATTACCGCGAATTTCGTCAGCGGCTTCGTGCTGTTGATGGACCGCTCCATCAAACCCGGCGACGTCATCAGCTTCACCGGCACCACGGGCACCAGCACCGAGGGCTTCGGCTGGGTGCAGGAGCTGCGCGGCCGTTACGTCGTCGTGCGCGATCGCGACGGTGTCGAGACCCTGGTCCCGAACCAGAATCTGATCACCAGTCCCGTCATCAATTGGAGTTACACGGATCCGCGCGTGCGACTCAAATTGCCGGTGCGGGTCAGTTACAAATGCGACCCGGAAAAGGCGCTGGAGCTGTTGCTCAAGGCGGCCGAAGATCAGCCTCGCATCCTGCGCGACCCCAAGCCGGTGTCGCGCATGATGGGCTTCAACGATTACGGCTTCGATCTGGAGCTGCGCTTCTGGATCGCCGATCCCCAGGAAGGCGTGAACAACATCCGCTCCGAGGTGAATCGCTCGATCTGGCGCCTGTTCAAGGCGAACGACATCATCATTCCGGTCGCCCAGCGCGAAGTCGTCATCGAAATGCGCGAGCGCGGCCCGGTCGCGCGCGACGTCTGACCATGGCGCTCGAGAACGAGCTGGGCATTCCGGAGGAAGCCATCGAGCTGCGCTTCATCCGCTCCGGCGGTCCCGGCGGACAGAACGTCAACAAGGTCGCCACCGCGGCTCAACTGCGTTGTGATCTGAAACTCTGGCCCGCGTTGCCCGAGCGAGTCCGCGTTCGTCTGCGCACCCTCGCCGGCCGCCGGCTCACCAGCGACGACGTGATCGTCCTCAGTGCGCAGCGCTTCCGGACCCAGGAACACAACAAGCGCGACGCGCTGGAACGTCTGGGCGAGATGATCGCCCAGGCCCGCATCGAGCCTCGCATCCGCAAGGCGACCAAGCCGACCCGCGCGTCCAAGGAACGGCGGCTGGAAGGCAAACAGAAACGCAGCGACGTGAAGAAAGGCCGGAAAGTCAGCCACGACTGGTGACCCGTTCTAGAAGCGCTCGAACCTGCCGCTGCGATAAACAAACAAACGATCGGTGAGTGAATACGGCCCGTCGGCATGCGCTTTCCGGGCGAGCTCGCGCAGCTTCTTCACGCCGTCTTTGTTGTCGGAACCCGTGAACAGCAGCACGTCGCGAGTCGGAATGGCGATGACGATTTCACCCTCGACGTCGAGCTTGTCGCCGTTCCAGATTTCATCCAGCAACAACAGGCTCGACACGTAGTCCTGGCCCGCGGTCATCATGGAAATCTGCGGCCCCTTCACGGCCTCCGGCGGGGGCAGGAGGCGTCGGAGGTTGGCGATCGCCAGCTCACGCAGCGCCGGCCGCTGCACGCCGGCCTTGTCCAGATCCTCCGCCGAGAAATAGCGAATGTTCTGCGGACCGTCCTCCGCGTAGATCACGACGAGATCGGCATTCAGGTCCTCGATCACCTGCTTGCTCTTCGCCTTGGAACCGCCGACATTTTTCAGCCAGGCGCGATCCTTGACCACCGGCACGATCCGCTCCGGATTCAGCGGCCGCGGTCCCTGAGCCGTCTCCACGAATGACGCCAGGTACTTGGCGATCACCTGTGCCTTGGCTGCGGGCGCGCCCGAATATTCGTTGTAGGCGTTGTCGAGAAACGCCGTGGCCTCCTCGCCATCCGGCCTCTTGACGTTGATCTGCAGCGGTTCCACCACCTTGACGGCCTGGCCCGGCAGCGCCCCCGCCAATGCCGCTCGGAACTCCTCCGTGAACTGCTCGGGCGACAACATATCCGCCGCCGCGTGCGCGCCCAGCGCCAGCAGACAAACAATGAGCGCAAAGATCCGTTTCATCGACCGCTCCTACAGCGCCACCGCGATCCCCAATCGCAACTGTGAATCCAGCTTGCGATTGTAGTCCAGCAGGCTTTCGCCGTAGCCATTGAAGTACTGCAAGGTCAGCCAGCCGGTGAGGTCGCCGCCGCTCAGCTTGGACAGCGGATAGGAAACATTCAGCTCCATGCTGCCGTAGTTACTGCGCTTGCCCTTGCGCAGCGTGGTCCAGAAATCCAGACCGCCCTTGGCACCGAAGCCCAGCACCCAATCGACATAACCGCGATAGTCCGCGATGTCGGGATTCTCGTCGGCCGCGATGTAGTTGTGGATCAGCGGCGCGGCGTACAGACGCAGGCCGGCGGGGTCGCCGAAGGTGAGGATGGGCCGCACGTAGAACATGTTGAAGCTGCGCGAGTCCTCGCCTTCCTTGCCGTTGGACTCGTGACCGAAGCCGCTCTCCACGCCGAGACGCAATTGCCCGTCGAACAGGCGCGTCAGATCGTTATTGGAATAGAACAGCCGAGGCCGGTAGCTCGAGTCCTTGAAGGGCTTGGACAGGTCGCCCAGATCCCACAGCGAGGTCTGCGAATAGGAAAGATACAGGTCATCGATCCAGGGCAGGCGCTTGGCCAGCGGACCGTTACCGTCGAACAATCGATAGCGCAGGCTGATCTGAAACTTCGCGTTCAGACCGCCATCGCCGCCGACGATGAAATAAACCGGTTCGTACACCGACACGGACAGCGGCGGCGGCTTGTCGACCAGCGCCGTCGTGTACGTCTGCTGTTCAGGCTTGACGGTCTGGGTGCTCTCATTGGCCGCGACCGCACCGCTATTGGGCGTCGGCGGCAGAATTTGCAACGCCACCGAGTTCGACGCCAGCCCGGTCGGCACCAGCGTCGCCACGCCCTCGACGTCCGGCGGCAATGCACCCTGCAACTTCATTCGTGTAAAGCCGCCGGACGCGACTTCGATGCGACCGCTGCGCTCCGGCGTCATCTCGATGACCGACAGCCCGGTGGGCGTTTCGAAGCGCACATGCAGCTGTGCGGGCAAATCCACGAGCAGCGGCTGCGAATCGCTGTTGGTGATCGTCAGCTCCAGCTGCAATGGCACGCCAGCAACGACCTGCGCATGCGGCGTGGAGAGAATGATGTCGGCGCGCGCGCCCCAACCGATGAACACAGCGAGCGCGAGCAACAGCCTGGAAATATTCATGACACGGGAACCGCCAGCGACAGACCCGTCGAAGCCTACCGGGCCCGGACAGATCCGGCCAGAGGCCGGATCAGCGATGCGTCACCTGCAGGACGCTGTTTCGGATCTGCTCGTGCAGCACCAGTTGCGCATCATCGGCGACCGCCGGCAGCATATCCGTGTAGGTCAGACGCCCTTCGGCATTCACGCCGAGCACGTTGCGACCCCGTAACAGATCGATGAAGTTCTTGAACAGCGTCTTGTCGTGGAACTCCGGCGAGTTGAGCTCGTACAGCAGCGACATCCGCTGCGCCATGAGCTGGCATTGCGATTCGAGCGCGTCCTGGCTGATGCGGCCGCTGCCATGTTTCAACAGCACGGCGATCACCAGGTAGTAGCGCTCGATGATCTGCACCGTCACCTGCGCGAGATTCGACAGCTGCACGGCCTCGGCCGAGCCCGTCGGCGGACGCCGCCACTGCGCACCCGCTTCCACCGATTCGAGCAAGCCGTGATTCGCCAGGTCGTCGAGCGTATCCAGCGTCACGGCGGTCATCTCCGCCTCGGTCCAGCGCAGGAACAGCTCGTCTCTCACGTACGGATAAATGCGCCACATCAGACGCTGAATGTCTTCCGTGCGCATGGTGCGATTGTTCAGGAAACAGCACGCGATCAGCGACGGCATCGCCATCAGATGCAGCACGTTGTTCCGGAAGTACGTCATCAGCACCGAGTTCTCTTCCGTCATCTGCATGACGTCGCCGAGCTGATGCTTCAGACGCTGAATCACCCCCATGCGCTCGCCATGGCGCACGATCGATGCGCCATCGCTTTCCGTGACCCACACCAGCGGCGAATACGGCGCCTGCCTCAGCAGCGATGCATACAACTCGAACTGACGCGCCAGGTCGCTTTCCAACATCGACTGCTTCGGGGTCGCGAGCAACGCCGTCGCGATCAGGTTCATCGGCGCCACGCAGGCGGCGCTGTTGATGTTGGTCATGATGCGCGTCGCCAGCTCGTCGACCGCCTGGGACAGCCACGCCGGCCGTTCCTGTTTCTCGGTGATGTGACGATTCTCCGGATCGTGACGCTTCAGGATCTCGTTGAGATGGATCGCCTCGCCGAAGCTCACATGCACCTTGCCGAAGCGTTTACGCAGCGCCGGCAATGTCCGCAGCATGGTGAAGATGGATTCCTTCTCCTTCGGCTTGCCGAGCATTTCGTTGATGTAGGTCTTGCCTTCGATCAAGCGCTCGTAGCCGAAGTACACCGGCAGGAACACGATGGGCCGCCGCGGATCGCGCAAGTAGCTGCGCAACGTCATCGACAGCATGCCGGTCTTGGGCTGTAGCAAGCGGCCGGTACGGCTGCGTCCGCCCTCGATGAAATATTCGATGGAGTGGCCGCGCGCCATCATCAGGCCCAGGTATTTCATGAATACCATGGTGTACAGCGCGTTGCCCTTGAAACTGCGACGCATGAAGAACGCGCCGCCCTTGCGCAGGAAGCGCCCGACGCCGGCCATGTTCAAGTTGATGCCGGCCGCGATGTGCGGGATCGCGTAACCCTTGTAATAGATGACGTAGGACAGCAGCAGATAGTCGATGTGACTGCGGTGACACGGCACGTAAATCACTTCGTTGCCGTCGATCACCTTCTGCAACTGCTCGACATGATGCAGCTCGACGCCGTCGTAGAGCCGCGTCCAGAACCAGCTCAGCCCCTTGGCCATGAAGGCCACGAAGATGTGCGAATAGTTGGCGGCGATCTCCCACACATAATCCTGCGCCAGCTTCAACGCTTCGCGCCGGGAGATTTTCTTGGAGCGCATTTCATCGGCCATCGCGCGACGCACGGCGCCGGCGCGCAACACTTGCGTCGCCATGGTCCGTCGATGCGACAGATCCGGCCCGAGGGTCGCCGCACGTTGCCGTGCCAGCATCAGACGCAAGGTGCGAGTGAGTCGCCGGACGGTGCGTTCCCTGTCGGTGCCTTCGTTCACGGCCGCGCGCAACGACACCGGCTCGCCGAACTGAACGAACAGATTGCGACCGTTGACCATCAGCGACAGCATGCGACGGAAGCGCCCGACCCGTTCCCAGTTCTCGGACAGCAGAATGCGCAGCCACGAGTCCTTGCGATTCGGCGCGCGGCCCCACAGGACCGTGACCGGAATCAAATCGACATCGAGCGAGGGATCGTCGAACGCCGCCGCCACCAGTGAGCGCATCGAATCGGAAATGCGATAGTCGGTGCGATCGCCCCAGAAGCCGGCGCGCCGCTCCAGGAACAGCACCGACTCGGACGGCAGCGGCTTCTTCAACGCTTGCGACGGCGCCGGCAAGCCATGCGCGGCACAGACCTTTTCGAGCACGACGAGGTCGGCGCCCGCGGACTCATTCAGCACATAACAAATCGGTCGCTCACGCTGCGCGTAGCGGGCACGCAAGTCTTCCGGCAACACATGCGGCCGCGCCCACACCGAAACGGGTGCGCGCAGCAGGCCAAGCCAGAGTCCCTTGAGTCCGGAAAAATCAGCCATCGTTAGGGCGCCGCGTTACTGAGCGGTCGAGTTCTCGTTCTGATCGAGTGCGCGGTCGATGGCGGCCTTGCTGTCCTGAACCTGGCCTTCGACGGCCCGCGCCTTGTCGACGGTGCCGGCCATGTCGCCGAACGCCGTGTCCTTCACCGGCGACGGCTCGGTGGGTTTCTGCTCCGACCCGCAGGCGGCGAGCAATGACGCCACGAGCGCCAGCGACAGCACGCTGCAATTCCTGCTCTTGTTGGTCATGGGGAAACTCCCGTTGTTCGACTCCGCCACGATGCGGAGCGAATAGTAGCAGGAGGCGCAGGCTCAGGCGTTGACCAGCACCCGCCGCAGGAAGTTGTCCAGCAATGCGCAGACGTCGGCCACGTTGGCCGACAGCCGGTGATCCGAATCGAGAATATGCAGCGCGCTCTTGTACTGGCGCGCGTAGCGGATACTGTTCTCCACCGGGACGATGTCGTCGTTCCAGCCGTGCACGATGTCCACCGGACAGGCCGGCGGCGCGGGCGTGTATTTTTCGTAGCCCGGCATGAAGAACGCCGGCGCCAGCAGGAACAGGCCCCGCGTCAGAACCTGAGTCGATACGGTCGTGCATACATGCGCGCCCAGGCTCGAACCGACGAGCAGCAACTCACCGGGCAGCTTCTTGCAGACTTCGAGCAGCCTGGCGACGCGCACCGCCGGATCGGCCATGCCGCGATAGTCCACCGACTCCACCGTCAGGCCATGTTTCTTCGCCACCTCGGCCATGGCGACGATCTTCGTGCCCCAGGGCTCGCCGTCCTGACCGTGCGAGAACACGATGTATTGCTGGCTCACTCAAACAACTCCCTGGGATCGTTCGTGGCCCCGTCTTTCGGGGTCGGTCGCTGGTTGAAGTCGTGACGCACCGGGTCGGCGAGGTGCGAGGGCACCACGTTGCGCAGACTGGAGAAGATGGTTTCGGTGCGGCCGGGATATTGACGTTCCCACTCGCGCAGCATCTTCTTGATCTCGACCCGCTGCATGTTCTCCTGCGAGCCGCACAGCGAGCACGGAATCAACGGAAACTCCCGGACGCGCGCATAACGTTCGATGTCGGCCTCGGGAATGTAGGCCAGCGGACGAATCACGATGTGACGTCCATCTTCCGAGTGCAGCTTGGGCGGCATGGCCTTGAGCTTGCCGCCGAAGAACATGTTCAGGAACAGCGTTTCGACGATGTCGTCGCGATGATGGCCGAGCGCGATTTTGGTGACGCCGTTCTCCGCCGCGAATCGATACAAGGCGCCACGCCGCAGCCGCGAGCACAGCCCGCACATGGTCTTGCCTTCGGGAATGACGCGTTTGACGACGCTGTACGTGTCCTGCTCGATGATATGAAACGGCACACCGAGCGCCTTCAGATACTCGGGCAGCACGTGTTCGGGAAAGCCCGGCTGTTTCTGATCCAGGTTGACCGCGAGCAGGCTGAACTCGACCGGCGCGCTGCGCTGGAGCGACATCAGGATGTCCAGCAAGGTATAGGAATCCTTGCCGCCCGACAGGCACACCATCACCTTGTCGCCCGCCTCGATCATGCGGAAATCTTCGATGGCCTTGCCGGCCTGGCTGCGCAGCCGGGCCTGCAGGCGCTTGAAGTTGTTCGAAGTGTCAGGGGCGGCCCACATGCTCAGAGTTCCAGGTACTTGCCTTCGATATAGCGCAGCCAGGAGGCGGCGGACAGCGGCTTGCCGGTGGCGTTGCGAATCAGCTCGGGAGTGCTGACGCTCGCGGCCAGCGCATGCACATTCTGCCGCAACCAGTCGAACAATCCCCCGAATTGGCCCGCGGCGATTTCCTCATCGAGCTGCGGCCGATCGGAGCGCAGGCTCTCATACAGCTGGCCGGCGATCACGGCGCCGATGGCGTACGAGGGGAAATATCCAAACGAACCCACCGCCCAATGCACGTCCTGCAGACAGCCTTCGGCGTCGTTCGCGGGCTGCACGCCGAGCCGGTCGCCCATGCGGGTGTTCCAGGCTTCGGGCAGATCGCGAATCTTCAACTCGCCCTTCAGGATCTCCTGCTCCAACTCATAGCGCAGCAGGATGTGCACCAGATAGGTGACCTCGTCGGCATCGACGCGAATCAGGCTGCGACGAACGCGCGTCAACAGCCGATACAGATTCTCGACTTCCCACTCGGGACCTGCGACCCCGAAGGCCTTTTCCATCAGCGGCTTCATATAACGCAGGAACGGCCGGTTCCTGCAGATGAGCATCTCCAGCAGCAGCGACTGACTCTCCTGCATGGCCATGCCGCGATCGCGCCCCACCGGCTGGCCGCGCCACTGTTCCGGCAGACCGACGTCGTACATGGCGTGACCGGTCTCGTGCAGCACGCCCATCAACCCGGTCAGCGGATCGGCGGGATTGAAACGGGTCGTGATACGGATGTCGCCGGGAATGCCGCCGGTGAACGGATGCTCGCTTTCATCGAGCCGGCCGCGATCGAACGGGAAGCCCATGGTCTTCATCAGCTCGGTCGCCAGGTGCCGCTGCTTGCTGGCCGAGAACCGCCCGGTGATTTCCAGCGGCGCATGTTTGGCCTGGGTGTCGATGGCTTCCTGGATCAGGCCCGGCAGACGTCGGCCCAGCGTCGTAAAGATGCCGTCGATCTCGGCCGCGGTCATGCCCGGGCTGAATTCATCCAGCAAGGCGTCGTAGGGATCGAGCTTGAGCGCCTTGCCGAGCAGGTCGGCCTTGTTCCGCACCAGGGCCGCCACTTCTTCCAGATGCGGCGCGAACAAGGAGAAGTCGCTCTTCTGCCGGGCCTCGATCCATTTGATCTCGGCCCGCGCCGTCGCTTTAGCAAGCCGCGACACCAGGTTCTGCGGAGTGGCGATGGCGTGGTCGCGCTCCCTGCGCATTTCCTTGAGGTTGGCTTGTTGCCAATCCTCCAGCCCCTGCAGGTTGGCCTCCGCGCGATCGAGCAGCCGGGAGACCCGCGGCGAGCTCACCAGCGAGTGACTCTCGGTCTCCAGCACGGCGAGCTGTTCGCCCCGCAGCTCGGAGCTGCCCCGAGGCATCATTACGGCGGAATCCCAGCGCAACAGGCTGGCAGCGCTGCGAAAGGCGTGCAGGCGCCGGAATTCCTGTTCGAGTTGTTGATAGGGCGTCAAAGCCATGGCGCGATCCGAGTTTCAGGCGGCCCCGACGGGGCCAACCGGCCAAAGCCGGCATTCTAGCAATGCCCGCCCTGCGGCCGGCGCCGATGGGCCCCAACCGATCGGTTAATTTTCCTAATTAATGCGACAAGACAGGGTCGGAACGGTGCGACTTCCATTCCAAAAATGTATTTCCGAATTACAAAATATTTAGGGAACGCGGGGTATCTGCCGTGGTCTCATATACCGTCCTCCTGCGAGAGTGGTTGTGAGCCGCTCTGGGACACCGAGCCGGTATGTGTTGCAGCCTACCGGCTCTTCTTTTCGGGCTAGGCATCGGGCAGTCCCTGCCACGAGCCGTCGCGCGAGACTGGCAAAAAGGCGTGACTTTTTGCCGCTCGCCGCCGCCAGACGGCGGCGGGCACATCCCTGTGCCTGAGGCGGGTTACCGCCGCGTTCACTTCATTCCTTGGCGGGTTGTACTAAGTTACGTTTGATTCCGTTGGCGGAGGCGTAGCGGGCTTTGACCCCGTCGTGGCGCGCAACTTCTCGATCATGTGGCTGATGTACTCCGGGGACTTCGTGTTTCGGGCGACGAACGCGTAGACGACCGGCACCACGTACAGCGTCAACAACAACGAGAACGTCACGCCGTAGACGATCACTGAACCGATGGTGCTGCGGCTTTCCGCGCCGGCACCGGATGCGATCAACAGCGGCACCGCGCCGAACACGGTACACAGGCTGGTCATCAGCACCGGGCGCAACCGGATCGCCGACGATTCGATGATGGAGTCGAGGAAGTCCACACCGCGGTCGCGCAGCTGGTTGGCGAACTCCACGATCAAGATGCCGTTCTTGGCCGCGAGTCCGATGAGCATGATGCAGCCGATCTGGCTGTACACGTTGATGGATCGATCCGTAAACCATAGGCCCAGCAACGCGCCCGCCACAGCGAGCGGCACGGTCATCATGATGATCAGCGGGTGGCGGAAGCTTTCGAACTGCGCGGCCAGCACCAGGAACACGATCAGCAGCGCCAGCATGAACGTCACATACAACGCATCGCCCGAGCGTTTGAACTCGCGCGACTCGCCGTCGTAATTGATCACCGCGTGCGCCGGCAGCTCGGTGCGAATCAGGCTCTCCATGTAGTCGAGCGCCTCGCCCAACGAGTAGCCCGGCGTGAGGTTGGCGGAGATCGTGATCGAGCGCAGTCGATCGAAGCGCTTCAACTCGGTCGGGCCGGCCGTCTCTTCGATGGTCACGAGATTCGACAGCGGCACCAGCTGGCGTGTCGTTGCCGAGCGCACGTAGATGTTGTTGAGATCGCTGGTCGTCGCGCGGTCCGTATCCTTGGCCTGCAGGATCACGTTGTACTGTTCGCCACGATCCAGATACGTCGTGACGATGCGCGAGCCCATCATCGTTTCCAACGTTCGGCCCACCGCGTTCAGCGACACGCCGAGGTCGCCGGCGCGATTGCGATCGACCATCACGCGAATCTGCGGCTTGCGCGCGTAGAAATCCGAATCGAGGTTGGTGAGGCCGGGATTCTCGGAAGCCTTGGCGAGAATGGTGTCGCGCCACTTGGCCAGCTCCTCGTAATCGCTGCCGCCGAGCACCACTTGCACAGGAATGCCTGAGCCGCGAATGCCCAATCCACCGGGCATGCCGACGTTGACGCGCACACCGATCAGGTTGGACAACCGCTTGCGCATGCGAGCGGCGATCTGCTGCGCCGACTCCTCGCGCTCGCCCCATTCACTGAGGTTCAAGGACACGAAGCCCGAGTTCATGTCGGTGCCGCCACCGAAGCTCGGGGCGCGAGAGTTGAAGCGACGCACGTTGCCGCGCTCCACTTCCTCCAGCACCACCTCTTCCACCTGACGCAGGTAACGATCGAGATACTGCAGACTCGCGCCTTCAGGCGCCGTGAGCCGGATGAACACGCGCTGACGATCTTCGCTAGGCGTGTATTCGGATGGCAGATCCTTGAACAAGACAAACGCGAGACCGAAGGCGAGCGCGCCCGCCACGACCACCACCAGCGGTGCCGCCAGCGCTCGACGCAACGTGATCTCGTACACCCTCGACAGCCACTGGAAGAACCGGTCGACGGCATGCGCCACCCGGCCACGCACGATGCCCTTGGCGAAAATCTTCGAGCTCAGCATCGGCACCAGGGTCAGCGACACCAGCGCCGAGATGCCGATGGCCGCCGCGATGGTGATGCCGAACTCGCCGAACAACCGGCCGACGTTGCCGGGAATGAACGAGATCGGCAGGAACACCGCCATCAGCACCAGCGTGGTGGCAATGACCGCGAAGCCGATCTCACGACTGCCGTCCACAGCCGCGAGCAACGGCGCCTCGCCCAGCTCCATCCGGCGCACGATGTTCTCGAGCACGACGATGGCGTCGTCGACCACCAGACCGATAGCGAGCACCGCGCCGAGCAGCGTCAGCACGTTGACCGAGAAGCCGGCGATCGCCATGACGATACACGCGGCGATGATGGACACCGGAATCGTCACCACCGGAATGATGGTGGCGCGCAACGTGCCGAGGAATAGATAGATCACGACCAGCACCAGCAACAGCGCCGTAACCAGCGCGTGCTCCACTTCGTAGATCGATTTGCTGACGAAGATCGAGTCGTCGATGCTGATATCGAGCTTCAGATCGCTCGGCAGCGTCTTCTGCACCTCGGCCATTTCCGCGTACACGCCCTTGGAAACATCGAGCACGTTGGCGGTGGATTGAGGAACGATGCCGAGGCTCACGCCCGGCTTGCCATCGGTGCGCGCGATCGAACGCAGGTCTTCCGCTGCAACTTCGACGTTCGCGACCTCACCGAGCCGCACCAGATAGCCGTCGCCGCCGCGACCGACCACGAGCTGACGAAAATCCTCCGGCGTGCGGAAGCCGGTGTCGGTACGCAACGTGAATTCGCGTTCCAGCGATTCGATACGACCCGCCGGCAGCTCGACGTTCTCCTGTCGCAACGAATCTTCGATGTCCTGTACGGTCATCTGACGCGCGGCCAGCGCTTTGCGATCCAGCCACACCCGCATCGCGTAGCGACGCTCGCCGCCGATACGAATGGACGCAACACCCGGCACCACGGACATCCGATCCACCAGATAACGATCGGCGTAATCGGTCAATTCCAGTTGCGTGCGCGAGAGGCTGGTCAATGCCAGCCACATCACCGGCTCCGAGGACGTATCGACCTTCGAGACCTGTGGCTGATCGGCCTCCTGGGGCAACTGCTGTACGACGCGTGAGACGCGATCGCGCACGTCGTTCGCCGCCGATTCGATGTCGCGATCCAGCGCGAACTCGATGGTGATGCGCGAGCGCTCGTCGAAGCTCGAGGAACGCAGCGTCTCGACCCCTTCCAGGCCGGCGATCTGGTTCTCGATCATCTGGGTGATCTTCGATTCGATGACCGCGGCCGAAGCGCCTCGATACACCGTGTCGATACTGACGACCGGCGGCTGCACGTTCGGCGTCTCACGCACCGTGAGCCGGCTCAGCGCCATCAGGCCGATGATGGTCAGCAACAGGCTCACCACCATCGCGAATACGGGGCGGCGAACCGAGATTTCCGAAAGGATCATGACGCGGCCTGAGGCTGAGCTTCGGAGCGCGACACCACCGGCGTGCCATTGTGCACGTTCAAGGTGCCGTCGATGACCACCATGTCCTGGTCGGTCACACCCTTGAGGATCTCGACTTCGCCCGGACGGCGCCGGCCAATCGTGACTTCACGTTGTTGAGCGCGGCCGTCCGCGACGATGAAGACGAAGTGCTTGCTGTCCTCGGGCACGATGGCCGTTTCGGGCAGCATCAGCGCCTTGCCTTCGGAACGCACCAGACGAAGCGTCATGAACATGCCGGGCCGCAGCCGGCCGTCGCGGTTGTCGATCAGCGCGCGCACGACGACAGCGCGCGTGGTGGGATCGACGCGCGTATCGACGCTGTCGACGCGTCCTTTGAAGGTCGTGTTCGGATAGGCGTTGCTCTGCGCCTCGACGGTCAGGCCGGGCTTCAGGCTGGAAAGAAACAACTCGGGCACGGCGAAATCGAGCTTCACGATGCTCAGATCGTCGAGCGTGGTGATGACGCCGCCGGGGCTCACCAATCCACCCAGACTCACATTGCGCAGACCGACGCGACCGTTGAACGGCGCGGTGATGAGGCGATCCTTGACGCGCGAGCGGGCCGCGGCCACTTTGGCTTGATTCGACAGCATGGTGGCTTCGAGCTGATCGAGCTGCGCCTCGGACAGAGCCTTGGTCTGGAACAGCTCCTGACTGCGCTTGAACTGGCTGCGGCTGTCGCGCTCGGCGGCTTCGGCGGCGGCGAGATCGGCGAGCGCTTCGGCATTGTCGAGCTCGACCAGCACGTCGCCCTTGCTGACTTGCTTGCCTTCCTCGAAGCGGATCGCGGTGACGCGGTCGGCGATCTTGGCGGTGATGTCGACCGATTCCTTGGCACGCACGGTACCGAGCGCTTCGACTTCGAGCGCGAAGTCCTTGAGCTTGGGTTGAGCCGTCATAACCGGCACTTCACGCGCACCGGCCGGCCGGCCGCCGGGAGCCTGGCCCGAGCCGGAGTCGGAGCGTCCGAAGTAATACCAAGCGCCAGCGCCGAGCACTACGGCCAGCGCCACCGCCACGATGCTATTGCGATTCACGAAATCCGCCACGGAGTTGTCAGCCAGCAGAGCGAGCCATTCTCCCAGCTGCGGTGCGGCTTGTCTCCGCGACGATCATGCGAAAATTCGAGCGACTCATTGCAAACGTTGCAAAGATTCGCAAAACGAAGGGCGCGCGCCCGCGATTCAGAAATTTGAACCGCGGGGCGGGCTCCAGCTGACGTCAAATTAATGTTTCAGACCCCGCCACCACCGGTGGCGGAGGCCTGATTCGGACGCACAAATCAGAGTGTGGGCTCGGCGTCCGACGCGTCGGGGATTCCCTCGAACAGCGCGGTCGACAGATAGCGCTCGGCGGTGTCCGGCAGCATCGCCAGGATGACCGACCCCTGCGGCGCCTTCTGCGCCACCTTCAATGCCGCCGCGATCGTGCCGCCGGCGGAAATGCCGCAGAAAATGCCTTCCTTCGCCGCGAGCTGACGCGAGGTCTGAATGGCCTCGTCATCGGTGACCGTCAGGATCTCGTCGGCGACCTGGCGATTCAGCACGCCCGGCACGAAGTCCGGCGTCCAGCCCTGAATCTTGTGAGGCTTGAACTCGGCACCGGCGAGCAGCGACGCCGACGCCGGCTCGGCCGCAATGACGCGCACGTCGGGACGCGCCTTCTTGATCATTTCGCCTGCGCCCGTGAGCGTGCCGCCCGTGCCCCAGCCCGTGACCCAGAAATCCAACCGGCGGCCGGCGAAGTCGCTGAGGATCTCGGGGCCGGTGGTGTTGCGGTGATAGTCGGGATTGGCCGGGTTCTCGAACTGGCGGGCCAGGAACCAGCCGTGCTTCTCGGCCAGCTCCTTCGCCTTGCGCACCATGCCCGAGCCGCGCTCGGCGGCCGGCGTGAGAATGACCTTGGCGCCGAGCAGCCGCATGATCTTGCGACGCTCCACCGAGAACGTCTCGGCCATGACCGCGACGAACGGATACCCCTTGGCGGCGCACACCATCGCCAGCGCGATGCCGGTGTTGCCCGAGGTGGCTTCGACCACGGTCTGGCCCGCCTGCAACGTACCCCGACGCTCCGCGTCCTCGATGATGGCAATGGCCAGACGATCCTTGACCGACGACATCGGATTGAAGAACTCGCACTTGGCGTACAGCGTGACGTTCGCCGGCGCGAGGCGGTTGATTTTGACGATGGGGGTACGGCCGATGGTGCCGAGAATGTTGTCGTAGATCATGACGGAGCTACTTGGTATTGGGGAGGAGCGGCAGATTGCGCGCCAGCCGAAACGGCGTCAACAACCCTTTGGCATGTGACGATTCTCTTACTTTGGAGATGACGCGGGTCCGTCTAAGAGCGGTCCCGCTCGCGCAGCCAGCCGGCAATCCTGTCCGGTATCTGTCGCTGCGCGGTGCCGCTCACATAAATGCCGATGTGACCGCCTTGGAACTCGTGCGTGCTGTAGTCGGAACTGCCGGTCAGCTCGCCCAGCGGCTTGCTGGCGGACGGCGGCACCAGGTGATCCTGCATGGCGTAGATGTTCAGCAGCGGCATGGTGATCTGTTTCAGATCCACCTTGCGGCCGCCCACTTCCAGCGTGCCGTCCTTGAGCCGGTTCTGTTTGACGAACAGGGTCAGAAACTGCCGGAACATTTCGCCGGCCTGATCCGGACTGTCGAAGATCCATTTCTCCATGCGCAGGAAATTCTCCAGCGCAGCGCCACTGGTGTCGGGATCGTTGAGCTGATGCAACAGGTCGACATACTTCTGACTGTTGAGCCGGAACGGCATCAGGCTCACGAACAACGCATTGAGCGCGTCGCCCGAAACATTGCCGGTGGCCGCGACCAGCGCGTCGACGTCCACGTGTTTCGCCCACTTGGTCAGCAGATTCTCCGGCGTGTGAAAATCCACCGGCGTCACCATCGTGATCAGATTGCGCAGCCGCTGCGGATGCAACGCCGCGTAACACAATGTCATGGTGCCGCCCTGACAGACCCCGAGCAGATTGATTCGATCCTGCTGGCTGGCCTGGCGCACGAAATCCACACAGTGCGGCAGATAGCGCAACACATAGTCTTCCAGCGCCAGATAGCGATCGGCGCCGTCGGGGTAACCCCAGTCGATGAGATAGACATCGACACCTCGCTGCAACAGACCGCGGATCAGCGAGCGATCGGTCTGCAGATCCATCATGTACGGCCGGTTGACCAGTGCGTAGCTGATCAGCAGCGGTGTGCGCACCCGATTCTCGGGCGCCACCACTTCCGAGGGCCGATAGCGATACAACGTGACTTTGTCTTCAGTGAAGACCGCGTCTTTGGCGGAGCTGCCAATGGTCACATCACCGGCGTTCGCGAGCGCTGCGAGGCCTTGCGACATGCGCCGCATGAAATCGTTGGTGACAGCCGCAAGCTCCGCCGAGCCTGGCGTGGACTCGCTCATGATCGTTCCTCCCCACGCGCCGCGGCCAATTGCGCTTCCAGCGTGGCGACCCGCTCGCGCAACTCGCGCATCTGCTTGTGGACCGTGTTCAACTCGGAGCGCGTCGGCAAATCGAAATGTTTCAACGCGCGTTCCAGCACGGCCTGCTGACGCAACTTCAAACGAATGGCCGCATTGCCGAGCTGCGCCTGCAGTTTGCAGTACGACTCGCTGTGCGCCACCTGCGCGAACACTTTCTCGCCGCACTCCACCCACAAGTTGTACAGCTCGCGATAGTCCTCGATGCCAGGCATGGCGTCTTGCTTCGCGCGACGCTCGCGGATCGCCGCCTCCACCATGACCAATGCTTCGGTCTGCACCTTGGCCCACACCGTGCGCAGCTCTTGCTCCAGGTGTTGATACTCGGCTTGCGCAGCCAGCAGCTCACGCCATGCTTCGGTCTGCTCGCGCGCCAGACCCAGCGCGGGCAAGCGTGAGATCAGGTCGGCAAATTGACGAGTGGCACCTTCGCCCGCCGAGGCGGCGCCGGCCCACGTGCCTTGCCACGCGTTGAGCATCTCCTCACCGAACTTCAGCGGCGTCTCGCCAGCAGCGGAACCACCGGCGCTTCGTTGCGCGAACTGCTGCCATCCCTGCAAATAGGCTTGACCCGCTTCCAGCCAGCGCATGCCGAGATCGCGGTATTGATCCGGACCGCCCGCGGATTTTTCGCCGCTTGCTGCATCCGCGCCGGGCATGCCGGCACGGCGCAATTGCTCGCGCTGTTGCTGGATCCAGGCCTGGATCCAGTCGGATCCGTCGTTTTTCGACTCGGTCATTGCCGCTTCCCGCCATTCGTCGACAGGGCATTATCAATGGTCTCGGCGTGGATTGCCCGCCTTGGTGCATAGTCTGTTGCACCGCCAAATGCACGTCGCTACAGTAGCCGGCCTCCATCCCATGCCGGAGCGCGCGATGAGCCTGTCGAGCTGAGCATGAGCGAAGAACGACTGATCAAAAAATATGCGAACCGGCGCCTGTACGACGCCGCGCAGAGTCGTCATATCACGATCGACGACATCCGCGACATGGTGATCGCCGGTACGCGCGTCAAGGTGATCGAGGACAAAAGCAATGAGGACATCACGCGCCTCGTGCTGCTGCAGGTGATCGCGGACCAGGAACAATTCGGCCGCCCCATCCTTTCGACGTCATTGCTCGAATCCATGATCCGGTTTTATGGCAACTCGATGCAGAGCTACTTCAGCAGCTATCTGGAGAAGAGCGTCGAGACATTCATCCGTCAACAGGAAGTCATGCAGCAGCAGTTGAACCGGACCATGGGCCCGGCAAGCGGCGCGCCGAATCCGCTCGCCGAGCTCGCTCGACAGAACCTGGAACTGTGGGCCAAGATGCAGGAGACGTTGCTGTCGACATTCGCACCGCCTCGCGAACCGAGCCGCGACACTCCGCCCACCACCAACACCTCGAAGGGCAAGACCGGTGGCAAAGCGCCCGATAGCGACGCCGACAAGTCCTGACGCATGCCGCTGAAGATCTGTTTCGTCGCCTCCGAAATCGCGCCGCTGGCCAAGACCGGCGGGCTCGCCGACGTCGCCGGCGTCCTGCCGCGTCATCTGCATGCGTTGGGTCACGACGTGCGTGTGTTCATGCCGCTGTACTCGGGCATGAGCCACGGCGCGTTACAAGACGCGCCTCCGATGGCGGCCGCGCGCGACGTGTCGCTGTCGCTGGGTGCGCATCGCTATACATTCACGATTCTCGAATCCCGGCTGCCGAACTCCACCGTGCCTCTGTATCTGGTGCACTGTCCGGAAGTTTACGATCGGCCCTCGATCTATACGCTGAGCCCGGATGAGCATCTGCGTTTCCTGGTGTTGCAACGAGCGACGCTCGACGCCTGCCAGCGCATGCAGTTCGCGCCGGACATCCTGCACTGTAACGACTGGCACACCGCGCTCATGCCGATGATGCTCAAGAGCGTGTATGCGTGGGACAGCCTGTTCTCGGCAACCCGCTCGGTGCTGTCGATTCATAACATCGGCTATCAAGGCATTTTCCCGGCCGGCACGACCTACGACGTCGGCGGCGATGTGAATTATCTGGTCGCGCCCGAAACATTGGCCGGCGGGCCTTTCAACTGGCTGCGCGAAGGCGTGCGTCACGCGCATCGGGTCACGACAGTGAGCCCGACGTATGCAAAGGAGATTTGCACGCCGATCGGCGGTCACGGTCTCGACGGTGTACTGCGTTCACGCGCCGACGGCGTCGTCGGCATCTTGAATGGCGTCGACTACAGCGAGTGGAATCCCGGCACCGACCGCTATTTGAAACATCACTTCTCGCCCGAGGATCTGTCGGGCAAGCGCGCCACCAAGCGCTCGTTGCTCGACTGGATGAATCTTTCCGTCAGCGACAGCACGCCGATGATGGGCGTGGTCTCTCGCATGACGGTGCAGAAGGGTTTCGATCTGCTGTTCGACTCGTTGCCCTACATTCTCGAGACGCGCGACCTGAGCCTGGTCGCGCTCGGCAGCGGTGAGGCGCATTACGAGAACTTCTTCGTTCAGCTGCAACAGCGCTTCCCCGATCGCGTGGTGTTCCATCGCGGCTACAGCGAAGAACTGTCACACCTGATCGAAGCGGCGAGCGACATGTTCCTGATGCCGTCGCAGTACGAGCCCTGCGGGCTCAACCAAATGTATAGCCTGAAGTACGGCACCGCGCCGATCGTCCGGCGCACCGGCGGCCTGGCGGACTCGGTGCAGATGTGGGACCCGGCGACGCGCCAGGGCACGGGCATCGTGTTCAACGATTTCGATGTGCCGGCGGTAGAGTGGGCCATTCACACCGCGCTCGACTTCTTCAAGGATCAGGACGGCTGGACCCAGCTCATGCGCAACGGCATGGCGCAGGACTTCTCCTGGGACCGTCAGACCGGCGAGTACGTGAAGCTGTATCGCGAGCTCACCGGCAAGTGGGACTAGGGCCTGTTAACACTCATTGGATGGGCTGCGTTGCGCCTCCAATCGCCTGCAGCAAGGCACAAAGCGCAGCCCATATGTCGATATGGGCAAGCTTTGTAACGCAGCTGTGGGCGATTCGAGGCGCAACCCATTTAATGAATAAATATCCTTAGATGGGACGAGCTATTGCGGTTCAGGCCGTCGTTACTCCTCCCTTATGTACGGAGAGTACACGGCGGTCGTCGCGCCTAGCCCTGAACCGCAATAGCTCGTCGCAGCCCATCCAATGAGTGTTAACAGGCCCTAGTTCGGGCGCATGGTCGCCAGATTGACGCTGCCGGTCTCCTCGAACGGAATCTTCTTCAGGAACCGGATGTCGGTCAGCAGATCGCCCTCGATCGAGTAATTCACCTGAGTGCGACCGTTCAGCCGGGACAGCAGGCGGCCGACGCCGCTGACGAAGTTGGTCTTCACCGTCATGTCGAAGTCGATCTCGCCGTTGGCCGGTATCACGAACGGCTTGTTCAACTTGCCCTCGGCAAAACCGTCGCCTTCCAGGAACACCTTGTAGTCCAGGCCCTTGATCGGCAGGTCGCGATCGTTCGGGTTCTCGACGTTCATACGGATCAGGAACTGCTGATTGAAAACGTCGCCCGAGGTCATCGCCACGGCGATCAGCGCGAGCCGCGGTGCCTTCAGGTCGGGGCGCAGGGCGCTACAGCCGTTGATGCCGACGGCCAGCGCGAGAATCAGCAAGCAACGGGCGACCAGCTTGTTCATTTGAGCCCCCAGAAAGAAGGGCCGAAGAATAGCAGACGCCGGCGCCCGGATTATGTGACGCAGACCCTCACCCCAACCGCGCCAGCATATCCCGCGTCACCAGCGCGACGCCTTGCTCGCTCATATAGAACCGGCGGGCATCCTCCTCGCGATTGACGCCGATCTGGGTACCGGGAGGCACCACGCCGCCGGTGTCGACGATGGCCCGCTTGATGACACAGCCGGCGCCGATCTTCACGTCGGGGAAGATCACCGCACGCTCGATGTAGCTGCGTTCGTCGATGCGTACGTTCGAGAACAACAACGATTGATTCACCGTGGCGCCGGAGATGATGCAGCCGCCGGACACCATGGAGTTCACCGCCATGCCCTGGCGCCCCGGCTCGTCGAGTACGAACTTCGCGGGTGGATACTGGCGCTGATAGGTCCAGATCGGCCACTGCTCGTCGTAGATATTCAGCTCGGGGTTGACGTGGATCAGCTCCATGTTGGCGTCATAGAAAGCATCCACGGTGCCGACATCGCGCCAGTAATGCTGAACGCGCGTCTCGTTGTCCGTGAATGGATACGCGATCACTTTGTGAGTATGGAGCGCGGTGGGAATGATGTTCTTGCCGAAGTCGTGGGACGTGCCCGGACGTTGGGCCTGCTCCTCGAGCAATCGATACAACAGGCTGGCCTTGAACACATAGATGCCCATGGAGCCGAGCGCCATGTGCTCGCGCCCCGGAATGCCCTCCGGCTCCCTGGGCTTTTCGGAGAACTTGGTGATCCGGTATTCCGGATCGACGCTCATCACGCCGAACGCGGTCGCCTGCTCGCGCGGCACTTCGACCACGCCGACCGTGATATCGGCGCGCTTCGCCACATGCGATGCCAGCATGACGCCGTAGTCCATCTTGTAGATGTGATCGCCGGCCAGCACCAGGATGTGCTTGGGGTTGTGCAGCTTGATGATCTGCAGGTTCTGGTACAACGAGTCGGCGGTGCCGCGGTACCACGAATCGCCCATCTGCTGCTGCGCCGGGATGATTTCGACGAACTCGCCGAACTCGCCGCGCAGGTAGCCCCAGCCGCGCTGGATGTGCTGAATCAGCGAATGCGATTTGTACTGGGTCATCACCTGGATACGGCGGATGCCGGAATTCACGCAGTTCGACAGCACGAAGTCGATGATGCGGAACTTGCCGCCGAACGGCGTGGCCGGCTTGCAGCGGAAGTCGGTGAGATGCTTCAGGCGCTCGCCACGCCCGCCGGCCATGATCACGGCCAGCGTATTGCGCGTGATGCGGCTGACGTAACGCCGCGTCCGTGCCTGCGATTCAGCGCGGCGACGTGCCACACTTTCCGTCGATCGAGCGGGCTCTGCTCTATCGTCCATATCACGAAATCTCGCTTCGCGTCGGGCAGTCCCGTCGGCACGGGAACCATCCGTTGAGTTGACCGACTTCAGTGTCGGCGACGACCGTGGCCGCTTGCCTCGCAGGCGCGGCTTCGGCATTGTTGGTTGCTCGCCATCCTCATCCTCGTCGGATCCGGGACGGCGAGGCTCCGGCGCCACAGTCTGCCGGAACCCCGCATCCAGAGTAAGCATACCGGCATGCTGCAACGGTTTAATAACGACGTCGTCCTCGCGCTCGGACATGGCTGCGGCTCCTCGCACCTTGCGGGCTGGCGTCGCTGCCTGCCTGCAATAACGATCATCTGTGGGTTAACGTTGGGACTGTCCTGCAAGGTCCATGCTCAGCCGCCCGCGGAAGCCGCTGACAACGCTGGCAAGCCGCCGGCCCCGGTGGCCTGCCTGCCGGACGGACGCGGCTCTCTCAAGGCCCGCCTGTCGGGCGCAGTGCAAGCAGAGCTCGTTTGGGGCAACGACGGCACCGAATGCACCGGCGCCGTGCGGCCGGACGGCGGCATCCGCATGCGTTTCAGTCACAAAGGCGGCGCGGATGGCGAGCGGCTGGTGCTGGTGTTCGGCGCCGCCGGGTTACGCGAGGGTCAGACCGCGCGGGCACTGCCGGTCAACGTGACTGTCATACGAGAAGGCCTGGGCGAGTTTTACAGTACCCAGGGCGATAACAAATGCACGCTCGACGAGGTGCGCCAGGAGCCGCTGGCCGGGATACCGCGCCGCTCTCGTTCGTATCGAGTCATCGCACGCGGTTTTTGTACACATCCCGCGCGCGCCGTGCGCGGCGACGGTGTCATCCTGTTGTCACGATTCGACTATGTAGGTCGGATCGACTTCGACAGCGAAGACAAAGATGAAACGCTCGAAGGCGGACCGATGACGGCGCAACGCCAAATGGAACGGAAACGATGATCACGATGTATTCAATCGGCCGGTTGCTGCCGGCCTTGCTGGTGGGCGCGTTGCTGAGCGGCGTTGCCCAGGGCGGCGCCGATTCGCCCCCCAAACCGGCGGCCACCCCCGAGGTCACCACCAAGGATCTGGACCAGGTCTTCCGCCGCTCGACCATTCAGATCGCCACGACGGATGCCCGTTTGCATCGTTTCAACAGCTGGATCGCCGATGACGACCAGCGGCGCGCGCGCGGCTTGATGTTCATCAGGCAGCTGCGCCCCGATGACTCCATGCTGTTCATTTATCCCCAGCCCCAGCCGGTGGCGATGTGGATGAAGAACACCTACGTGCCGCTGGACATGCTGTTCGTGGCCCCCGATGGCAAGGTGATCAAGGTCGTGCAGAACACCGAACCGCTGTCGCTGAAGACCATCGAATCCGGGGGTATAGTGCTGGGCGTGGTCGAATTGCCCGCAGGCACGGCGGCGCGTCTGAAGATCGCGGCCGGGGCCCAGGTGATTCAGGCCGAGCTCGCAGCATCTCAACATTAACAAGGCGTCAAGGAAGTCTCATGCGCTCACTCATTTGTTTATCGGTTTGCCTGGTCGCATTGCTCGGCTGCGCCTCGCCGAAGCCGGTCGCGCCCACCGCCGCGCCCGCGGTGGCGGCCAAGGAAACGGACGATCAGAAGGCCCAGCGGCTGATCAACTATTCCGTCGAAAGCGGCGAGCCCATCAATACCGCGGACGGCAAGAAGATCATCTGCAAGCAGGAGTCCGTGACCAACACGCGACTGAAGAACAAAAAGATCTGCCTGACTCAGGACGAATGGACCGCGCGCACCAACAATGCGAAGGACGGCTTCAAGGAAGCCCTCAACTCCAGCGAAGCCCTGCCGCCCAGGGGCAATTGAACGGCAATGCTGGACCTCCCCGGCCATCCCGTCATCGACAAGACCACGCTGGTGGGCGGCTGCCTGCGCCTGCCGGTGGGAATCGATGCGCGGCGACTGGCGGATGAGGTCGCGGCATTGCCGACGGCTCTATGGGGATCCACCGGCGGCCGTGTCGGCGTTCATCGCAACGCCGAGGCCTTGTTTCTTCGGGGTTACGCGCCGGCGCAGGGAGCGTTGCCGATCGAGGATCGTGAGCCGCTGGCGCTGATGCCGTATGCCCGCGAGATCATTGAAAAGCTGATACCGGCGCCACCGCAGCGATGTTTGCTCGCACGTCTGCCCGGCGGTGTCTCCATCGATCCGCACATCGATCGCGCACCGTATTTCGCCAAGACGTTGCGGCTGCATTTTCCGATCGAGTCACACGAGCACGTGCATATGATCGCCGGTGAGCTCACTTATCTGATGCGGCCCGGCGAGATCTGGGTACTGAACAACAGCTCGCCGCACGCGGTGTGGAACGCCGACCCGGAACGATCGCGCACTCACATGATCTGTGACTTCCTGCCCACGCCCGACCTGCTGCAACTCCTGGCGGCCGGCGACCGGAACCTCGGCCGGTACGACGAAACCGTCGATCGGCATTTCGCCACGCATGCCGCGGGATGATCGTCACTCCTCGCTTCGTCTTCCTGCACTTACATAAGTCCGGCGGCACTTTCGTCAACGCCGGTCTGATCCATCACATCGCGGGCGCCAGGCAGATCGGCTATCACCTGCCCCGCTCGATGCTGCCCGCGCAGTACTCCTCGCTGCCGTTGCTGGGCCTGGTGCGAAATCCCTGGAGCTACTATGTTTCGTGGTACAGCTTTCAGCGCTCGCGGCCGCAACCCAACGCCTTGTTTCAAACGCTGAGCCAGGGCGGCACGCTGGACTTCGCGGCAACGATTCGAAACATGCTGAACCTGGATCGCGACCCGGCGTTGCTGGAGCGGGCGCTCGCGGCGTTGCCGGCGACCTATCTCAATCAAGGGCTGAACCTGCCGAACTCCGCGCTGGCGCCGATTCGGGGCAGTGGCCTCGGCTTCTATTCGTTTCTTTATCGATATTTGTATGGGCCGGACATCGCGGCCGTAAAGCTCGCCCGCATGGAGCAGTTGCGGACTGAAGTGCCACCGCTACTGGAATCGGCGGGCGAGCCTGTGACATCGGAGCTGCGCGATTACATGAGCACCGCGCCGGCGCTGAACACTTCGGAACATGCGCCTCATCGTCAGTTCTACGATGCCGGGCTGGCGCAGCTGGTCGCCGAGCGCGACCAACTGGTCATCGAACGTCACGGCTACTCGTTCCAGTAGCCATGGCATCTCTACTGCGGACTCATGCGCGGACGACGCTCCAGCGACTTGAGCTGGAGTTTGTTCTCTTCCTGCAACTGTTCCCATTCCCGCGCAGTCATACAGGATGTCTTGTGACGCAGTCGCGAGCCGGTCTGATTGTCCCGACGGCATAGCAGAGTCTGGCCGTTCTCGTTCTTGATCGTGTAGCCGGCCTTTTGCATGGCCATGATCTTATCGGCGTCAATCTGTCCTTCCGTCAGCGGGTTTGCTTTTTCATCGGCCGGCGCCGCAGCGGCAGCAGGTTCCTTGATCACTTTGGCGTCGGCCGGCGGTGGCGCAGGCGTTGCCGCCTGAGGTGCCGCGGCGGGCGCAGCGGGCTCGGCCGGAGCGACCTGCTGTGCGAAGACCTGGCTCGTCGCGCCAGCGACAGCCGCAATCAACAACAACTTACGAAACATCGCCAACTCCTTGAGCCCCACTCAACGCTCGCAATCTATCCCACGTGGCCTGAACGGACGGTAACACCGGAGCAATCTGCGCCTCATTCGCGCGCCATTTGTCCGCTGCTGGCGGGGTCAGTGTGTAACGGGACGGCGGCTGCGGCGCGGACAAACGCTGCGCCAGTGCTGAATCTACCGGCATCCGCAGGAAGTCGCATAGCTTACCGATAGCACCGACGGGATTCCGCAGCAGTTCATCATATTCCAGCGCTGCCCAGCGTTCACTGCTCAACGCTTGCAGGTCATCGAGGATTCGGGCGTTGGTTCGTTCCCATTGCCAGGCGGCGATTTCAGCCAGCGGTCGGCCGTTCATGGCGCGCCAGCCTGGCGGCAACAGCATCGACCACGGTCCATCGAACCCCTCCAGTTTGGGATAAGTACGCCAGTTGCCAGATCGCCAGGCCTCCATGATGCTGCTGATGTTCTCGCGCGGATCGCGCCACAGGAACACGAAGCGCGCATCGGGAAATATATGATTGAAAAACGGAATTCGTAGCGAGTTCTTCGGCGTCTTTTCCAGGAAACGTCGTTCGCCGGGCTCGCGCAGCGGCCGACCTGCGTGGTCCTGCAGCCGCGACAGAATCTGCTCGCGGATGTCGGCCGCGATGACGTCGCTGACATGCTCAGCCGTCAAACGATTGGAGTCAATGCCCGGCGCGCCGGGACGTAGCGCCTCGATTCCTTCCACCAACCAATGCGCTTCACCTCCAACCGTGCACAGCTGCGAGCTCGCCGCCAATGTTTCGAACAGCAGCGTGCTTCCGGAGCGCGGTGCCGAGACGATGAAAATCGGCGCGTCGATCTTCTGCATGCGCCGGCGCGCCGGCTGCGGCAGCGACAACATCGCGCGCAATACACGACCTTCCAGCACCTGATGAGCCGGCACTCGATTCGTGCGCATCATCAAGCCCTCCGACAGCTCTCGAGACGCATTGCGTATGCTGTCGCGCAGACGCACGAACTCCGGCCAACCGTCGGGCTCCTCGCCATACAATGAGTACAGCTGCCGCCAGTCTTTGCAGAACCCTTCCAGCAATCCGTGATAACGAATCAGACGCGCGCGCGAGTCTGATAGGTTCTCTCGAGCCTCCAGCTCCGAGCGCAGGTCGAGAATCAAGAAATCCATTTCGCCCGGCGTCATGACGGCCGCAAGCTTGGAGCGCTCCATGAGCGGCGACAGCTGGCGATCCGCGATGTAGGGAACCTCGCGCACTTGCGCATTCGGGTTGTCACTTTGCGCGACCAGCTGCCAGAAATTGGCGCTACCCGACGTATCCGCGACCAGGTGAATGCGTTCGTCCGGTGTGAAGTTTTCGACTCGATGCGAACGCCAGTTGTCGAACACCCAAGCTTCACCCGCCGCCATGTGCACGGACTGGTCCGCGCAATAGAAACGAACTTCCGGCCGCGTCACGATGGGAATGTGTAAACGGACGCGCGTGAACCAGTGATAGTTGATATCGGCATGCTCGGGAACGATCGCGCCCGGCGCGAGACGCAACAGACGCGAGCGGCTCCACACCACACCGAAGCTCGCCAGAATCTGCCGGATGTAAGGCGACTGCTGGAGATGCGGCGTCGCCTGCATGCGGCCGTTGACTTCGTCGTTCTCGCCGCCATCGACGCTGATCAACCGGGCCGCGCTGTTGCCCTTGATATCATTGGGATGACGAGCCCAGGCGCCGGCAGGCAATGCCGCCGCTTCAGCGCGCAACCGCTCCACATCGAAGCGCAGCGGTAAGCGATAAAATGGCCGGGGTAAGCGCATGATTACGCCGTCTCCGCCGCTTTCCGGAAATCACCCATGGCCGGCACGAGCAACTCGACGGCGGCACGCTCGGCTTCGGTGAGATGCGGATTCCAGATATCGAAGATCAGAACCACACGCGTGCGGTCACTGCGATTCCACGCTTCATGCTCGTACGTATCATCGAAGATGACTGCGCGCCCTTCGCGCCACTCGTGCACTTCGCCGCCGACATTCAATGCGCAGTCCGGCGGCACGAGTAACGGCAGATGCCCGACCAGCCGTGAGTTGGTCACGCCGCGATGAGGCAATAAATGCGTGCCCGCCGTGAACACCGAGAACAGAACTTCCGGACCGTGCTCGCGCACATGAGACAAGGGCAGGAATTCGAGCGTACTCGCCGTCACGGGACATGCCAGACAGTTGTCGGCGCGGCGTTCGCCATGCCGATAAAAGTAATAACCGTTCCAGCTCGGCGGCGTCTGCAAGCCTCGCAGGTTTTGTTTCTCGATAGCCTCGGTGTTGAACACCCGCTCGCGACCGGCGTCACTGCGCAGCAGCTGTAACAGCTCCTGACGGATGGCATCGGTCTGTGCTTCGAGCCGTTCGATCCAGGGAAACAGGGATCGATCCAGATACGGCGCGGGCGGCACGTCGGGCACGTAGAAGAACGTCGGCTTCTGGCGCGGGTCTGGATGAACCGGCGCTTCTTCCTGAAGGTAGATGCGCAGGCCGCGCTCGATGCGATCGAGCGAGCTGGCACCGAACTTCTGACGCAGCGGTTCGAGCAGCTTCGCAAAGGTTTCCTTGCGAGTCGCTCTGACCATGCGCACGGCGTGCTCCACCATCGGCCGCAACGCTGGCGCCGTGGTCTCCGCGCTCAGCCAGCGCCCTTGCGCCTGCGCGTCGTTGCTCGCACGAAAATATTGAATCGCCGCCTGCTCGTTCTGGCCGGCACGCTCCAGCGCGATTGCGTAGTGCAAGCGGATGATGAACATGCCGGGCGCGAGCCTGAGCGCGGCACCGTGAGCAGCGACCGCCCCCTCCGTGTTGCCCGACGCGTCGTGCACGCGGCCGAGATAATGCCGGCTCGACGCATTGCCCGGGTTGGACTCGATGGCCGATTCCAGCAGTTGCTGCGCGCGTTCGAACTGCCCGCGACGCAGGGCGATCAAACCCAGCGTATTGAGCGATTCCACGTCACCCGGCCGGTGCTGCAACGACTGGCGCGCCAGCCGCTCCGCCTCATCGAGCCGGCCCTGCTGCATCAGGGTCTGGATGTCTGGTGAATTCATTTCCGCGCTACTATAGCTGCCTATGAGCCACGCAGACCTGCGCCGCTACATTCGCACCTACGATCAGGACCTGGACCCGCAGCTGTGCCAGCAGATGATCGGTTCGTTCGCCGGGCTGGAACGCTTCCAGCTGCGCAACGGCCGTGGCGTGCGTAGAGGATTGGAGGACTCGGCCTGGACCGAGCTGAACGTCAGCCGCCTGGCGGACGAGGCCTTCCAGGGCATGTTCCGCCGGCAGATCGACCGGGCGCTGGAGCGCTACAACCGCGACATCGAGCTGGCCCTGCCCATTCCCAACTCGCCGCTGTTCGCCAACCTGACCCTGAAGCGCTACCGCGCCGGGCAACAGGAACAGTTTCAGCTGCATTTCGATGCCATCAACCATGTGGCGAATCGCTACCTGGTGCTGCTGTGGTATCTGAACGATGTCGAGCAAGGCGGCGAGACGCGCTTCCCGCAGCTGGACGTGACCATTCCGGCGCGCGCCGGTCGCTTGCTGATGTTTCCTCCGTACTGGATGTACCAGCACGAAGGCTGCCCGCCGATCTCGGGCGACAAGTACATCATTTCCACGTACCTGCTGTTCATCGATCCGAGTAATCCCACCGGCGTAAATAAGTCTGCAGCTGAGGGATGATGGGCGCGAGGTGCCGCTCGTAGGCGCGCCAGCGTCCCACCGCCTTTTGATTCACCGGTTGCACGACCTGCGAATAGCTCGGCGTGCTGATGTATCCCTTGGCGCGCGCGTGTTCGGCTGGCGCCAGCATGCCGTCGTGCCAGGGCAGACGCAGGAAGTCGGCGATCTCCCGCACGCCGCGTTCAAAATCGGCGACGAAGCTTTCGTAACGGACTTCCAGCACGTTCGGCGACAGCAGGGCCGACTGCTCGTACCAGAAATCGAACGAACGGCGGTAGCCATCGGCCAGCGTTTGCAGATCGGAGCACAACATCACGAAATGCGGCGCGCGGAAGTGCTGCATGAAGCAACTCAGCACCACGTCGCACGGATGACGGACCGCGAGAATGATGGGCGCGTTTGGAAACAAACGCTTTATCACCGGCAGCCGGAGCATGTTGAGCGGATTCTTGTCGACGATGCGCTGGCCGGGCGTCCGCTTCACCTTCGCCGCCGCGCGTTCGAAATAACGCGCGCGGATGGCCGCCACTTGCTGCGCAGTGAGTTTCCCCATCTCCTCCGGATAGTGCACGCCCTCGGCAATGACGTCATCGAGCGCCGCCTGGACGATGGGCTGTTCATCCATGGATTTCAACTGCGGATGCGCGTCGAGCGTTTGCTCCAGCAATGTCGTGCCCGACCGTGGGAAGGCCACTACGAACACCGGGCTCTCCTCCAGCGCCGGCACGTCGCCATAGTCCCATTGTGCGATATCGGCGGGATCGCAGCCCCACCGGGTGATATCCCATGTCGGCGTGCCGCGAGCGACCGCCATCGGCGCGGTGAGCTTCAAATGCGCGACTTGCGATGTGTGCGCCTCGGCCATGGCAGCGAACGCCTCGTCGTAACGCTTCAAGGCGTCCAGCGACTTCGCCAGCGGAAACAAAACGAAATGTCTGTCGTGCTCGTGCACGACTTGCGAGAGCGCCTCCTGAAACCATTCGCGGGCGCGCTCGTGATCGCCGGCCCGTTGCGCCAGCTGCGCTCGCGTGACGAGCAGATCCATGCCGAGCGACGCGGCGCGCGCCCCGCTGGAGAGCTGCTCTACCAGCCGCTGCGCTTCCGGCAATCGATTGGTCCGCTCCATGATCTGCGCGAGTGTCAACATCGCGCGTGCATCCAGCTCGTGGCTGCCAAGCCGCGACAGGACATGCTCGGCGCGCTCGGTCTCACCCAGGTTCATCATTCGTTGACCGACATCGGCCAGTTGCTCGGGGGTCAGCCCCGAGAATTCCGTCCAGCCCTGCAGCGCTTCGAGAGCTTCGTCCGTCTGCAAGGTCTCGTAACAGGCGTGAACGTATTCAGACCGGATCAAGGCATCCGCGGGCGCGAGCTCCAGCGCCTTTTTCAATACCGCGCGAGCGGATTCGTAGTCGCGTCGATCCAGATGGGTGAGACCGACGTTGAAATAGAAATCGGCGGTGGCGCAGCCAAGCTCGGATGCGCGCATGTAGGCACGCAGGGCGTCCTCGAATTTGCCCGCCCCGCGCCGGGCGGTCGCGAGATTCATCCAGTGCATGGCGGTGTTGGGATCGGCATCCACCAACTCACCGAACACGCGCTCGGCCTCGGTGTAGCGCTCTTGGGCGTGTAGAACCGCGCCGTAAACGCCCAACGCTCGCAGATTTCCGGGCGCCCGGGCCAGCACCCGCTCACAGCTTCGTGCCGCAGACTCGAACCGACCGGCATTGAACGCAGTCACGGCCTCGCGCAGCGACGCCTGCAACTCCGGGGGCAACGATGAACGGAAACTGGCAGTCATGTCCGGAAACTAAACAGAAAAGGGCCGCGAGGCAAAACCTCACGGCCCTTGAAGCTGCATCGGACCGGCGCAGGAAAGCCCGCGCAGGCCCGCTCGATCAGAATTTCTGCGTCACGCTGACGTACCAGCGACGACCCAGCAGGTCGTAGGTGGACACATCGGTGTTCGCGTTCGTGACGTTGTTCTGATACAGCAGCGGCGGCTGCTTGTCGGTCAGGTTGATGCCGCCGACCTGGACCTTGGTGTCGGTCGGGAACGTGTAACCCAAGGTCGCATCGATATAGGTCGTCGAGCCGATCTCCAGCGGCGGCTCATCCGACAGGCCGCCGTCCGGGCCGATGATCTTCAGGCTGTGGATATAACGAAACGACAGCAGACCGTCGAAGCCACCCATCGCCCAGCCCACGCCCATCAGACCGCGCCACTTGGCATAGTTGCCGAACTGACGATCGAACGTACCCGCGATCTCCACCGGAGCGGCACCCGGCGACGGGGTGTTCTCGTAGCTGTTGATGCGGGTCAGGTCCAACGTGATGTTGAACGAGCCGGCCGACGTATCGCGCAGCGAGTACTTCACGCCCAGATCGAAACCGTCGGTTTCCAGCACGCCGAGGTTGACGATGGGTTCCTGGAAGACCTGGAACTCACCCGCGTTCGGGCTGCTCGACGGATAGCGATACAGCAGATCGCAGTAGGTGCCGGTGTCGACGCACTGCTCGACCGCGAAGTTCGGATCGAGCGGCGTGATCAGATCCTCGATCTTGTACTTCCAGTAATCCAGCGACACCGACAGCCCTTCGACGAAGTTCGGGTCGTACACCACGCCGAACGTGGTCACGTCGCCGGTTTCCGGCTTCAGGTTCGGATTGCCGAGGATCAGACCGGTGATCTGGCTGTTCGGCTGCTTGAAATTGCCATTGGTCGGCACGCCCACGCAGGCACGCGCCAGGCCCGGATTGGCCGCGAGCGCCGCCGGCGTGAGCTGCGTGCAAGGATCGTTGAACGTCGGCGAATCCTGCGACGGCGCCTTCGACAAATCGAGGATGGTCGGCGCACGGAACACCTGGGCATACGAACCGCGGACCAACAGGTCGGAGATCGGACGGTATTCGACCTTGAACTGCGCGTTGGTGTCGTCGCCGATCGTGTCGATCGAGTAATCCGAGTAGCGCACGCCGACGGTGACGTTCAACGCCTGCACGCCCGGCAGATCCTTCAGCAGCGGCACGAAGAACTCGGTGTAGATTTCGCGCACGTTGTATTCGGCCGAGGAGTTGCCGGTACAGGTTTCCTGCGCGAGCAAGCAGGACAGATACAGCGGCGCTTCGCCGCGCGTCAGCACGTCCGTCTCGAACACACCTCTTTGCGTGCGATATTCCGCACCCACCGCCATCAGCACCGTGCCGCCGCTGATATCGAACAACTCGCCATTGGTGTTGAGCGCGAAGCCCGAGCTGTCGTAGTTGTAGTCGCTACGATAGTTGGTGGAAATGTCGCGCAATGCCTGGATCTGTGCCGGATCGGACAGGTTGAACAAGTTGATCGGCGTACACCCGGCGATCAGATTCGCCGCATCGCTGCCGCATCGGAGCGTGCCGTCGGTGTCCACGAACGTCGGGCCCACCGCGTTCTGCAGCTGCGGCTTGAGCAGATAACCGGTGATGTTCTGGTCCTGGTTCATACGTCCGAGCTGCGCGCCCAGATCCCATTCCCAGCTGCTCTGGCCGAACTTGCCGCGCACGCCGACGTTACCGATGATGGAATCGGTATCGACGTCGCTGCGACGATTGCCGAGTGCCTGCAGGCGGGTCAGGAAGTTCGGATTCAAGCCATCGACGCCGCCAAAGGCATAGCCGAACGGGTTGTAGGCGTTGTTGGCGGAGATCACGATGTCGTCGGCGTTGGCGTCGAACGGCAGTGCCGCGAGCTGGAAGCCGGAGCGGGTGCGGTTGTACACCACTTCGCCGTAGGCCTCGGTGTTTTCGGTGATCTTGTAGTTCAGCATCGTGAAGAAGCTGGTGCGCTCGGTCGGCGTGATCAGCAAGTTGTACGGCTGATAGTTGAATGCGTCGGCGCCCGCGAAACAGTGATAGTTGGCGGGGTTGACCGCGTTGCCGGCCGCACCGTCGTTGCGCGTCAGGGACTGAGTGCCCGAGCAACCCGGGAACAGCTCGGCCAGAGTGCCCGGCACCGGAATCTGAGGAGCGTCCGGATCATCCGGATGGGCCGGATCGTCCATCCAGTCCAGCAGACCGATGCGACCATTCGGCGTGCGACTCGAACCGCCGACGCTCACACCGCCGCCATAGAGGTACAGCGCGTTGGCAGAGAACTGACGATCGGCCGCGGACACCGCCTTCTGCTTGTTGTAATTCACGCCGAACATGACGCTCATCTTGTCGGTCGTGCTGCCGAGCGTGAGGCTGGCGGACTCGTGCTCGCCGTCATTCTCACCCGTGCGGCCGTATTCGACGTTCACTTCGGCGCCGTCGAAATTCTTCTTGGTGATGAAGTTCACCACGCCCGCGATGGCGTCGGAGCCGTACACGGCGCCAGCACCTTCCTTCAGCACTTCGACCCGCTCGATCATGTTGATCGGGATCATGTTGATGTCGACCGCCGACGTGGTGCCGTTCGCGCCCAGTACGTTGATGCGCCGACCGTTCAACAGCACCAGCGTGCGCTGCGCACCGAGACCGCGCAGTTCGACGTTGGATTCACCGGTACCGCCGCCGTTGTTGACTTGCGGATTGGTGGCCGCGCCGGAAATTGCCGGCACGCGCATCATCAGATCGCCCATCGTCTGCACGCCGGTGTTGGCGATGGTGTTCTGATCCATGACGAACACGGGGCTGGCGGTTTCTTCGTCGACGCGACGAATGCGCGAACCGGTGATCACCACTTCTTCGATGGGCCGGGCCGCCGAGTCGGTTTCCTGTGCCAACGCCGGCAAGGCAGGCAGCGCGGTGGCTGCGCTCGCCAACAGCACGCAGTGAACTGCGTACCGAAGGGAGTTACTGGTCGATTTCATTTCCACTCCTCCTGCAAGAGGTTAAATTTGTGAGGGGCATTCAGCTGTGTGAATGAGGCATCTCGTGATCGATGCGCAACAGTCGGTGGTTTGCTCGCCGACAACGCTGGACCGAAGTGTGCTGAGCATACAACTGTTGGTTTCGCGGCAACAAGCGGATTTCTCAGCGGTTCCCGCGAGCTGTCGGTTGTAAATCACTTACTTAAGTAAGGGATGTCGAGCACAAAGTGGTGTCCAATCGGCGCGCGTTGTAAAGAGACAACGGTCATTTAGCAAGTACAGAAGCGTCATTCGATACCGCCGCCTGTAATACTTACCGGTACAACGACAAGACATGCACGAGCAGATCCAATTGCAGATCCAATTGAACCCGCGGCTGGATCGACGGGTGATCGCCGATATCTTCAGAACACAAGGCCGCGTGCACATACCAGACGTACTCACGGCCTCCAGTGCGGACACTCTCTTCACGCAACTCGACACGCGCACGCCCTGGCAGCTGTCGCTCAACGTAGGACAGCGCCACGTCGACATCGCGCATCAACAGCTGATGCTGATGCCGCCGGAGCAGCGAGAGACGATGACGAAAAAAATGCTGGAGCAGTCCCGGCGCGGTTTCCAATACGTGTTCGAGAATTTTCCTCTGTACGATCTGTATCGGTCGGGCGAGCGCGCGCACCCGCTCATGGCCATGCATGAGTTCCTGAATTCGGAGGAATTTCTGCAATTCGCGCGCGCGATCACCGGACTGCCCGCCATCGCCTTCGCCGACAGCCAGGCGACCCGATATCTGCCGGGGCACTTTCTCACCGAACATGACGACAACGTCGCCGGCAAGCAGCGTCTGGCCGCCTATGTGTTTGGTTTTACTCCGGAGTGGCGCGCCGACTGGGGTGGCGTTCTGCAATTCATCGACCGCGACGGCCACGTCGCGGAAGGCTATGTGCCCAAGTTCAACGTGTTGAATCTGTTCCGCGTGCCGCAGAACCACTGCGTGAGCTACGTGGCTCCGGCAGCGACGCACGCTCGTTACAGCATCACTGGCTGGTTACGGGCCGGCGATCACTAACTAAAGTTAGTGATCAACGAAAAAAAATTTCATCAACGCGAATAGCCGCCGTTGAGCTTGTCTCCGAGCAACACGCCGGAGGAATTGGTCAGCTCTTCATCGGTGATGGTGACGATGTGAGAGCCGGTCAGCGGCTGACCTTGCGCGTCCAGCGTGCGCGGAATGCGCGAGCCCGCGACGTAGTATTTGTTCCAGGATGGCGTCGAGTGAACCCGCGCGTCCCGCATTCCTTCCGGAGCGTTCGCGCAAGCGGCGAGCGCAATTGCCAACGGGACGATGAGCGCACAGGTCGTAATGGATCGCGGCATAACCCACCTCGGCATCGTGAGCCGAGTATTAGGCCTGGATATCGCGAGCACCATGGGCCCTTGGGCCCGTTGATCGCACCCCGCGCACGTTTGGCCGCAAGAAAATCCGCGCCAAGAAAAAGGCGGCTCGTCGCCGAGCCGCCCTTCCGGATCGAGGTCGATCCAATCCTGCTTAGAAGCCGATCGAGATCTGACCGAAGATGCGCCGGCCGATCACGTCGTAAGTCGACGGGTCGGTACCGGACTGCACGTTCGGCGCATATGCCGGCGGCTGCTTGTCCATGACGTTGTTCATGCCGATACGGAACATCGACTTGTCCATGAACTTCCAGCTGGCCGACAGATCCAGGTAGGAGATCGAGGGCACGCCCTTGAACGTCTCACCGGGGAACTGCACGGCCGCGCGATTCTCCATGTCGCCGATCCAGCGCAAACGGGCCTGGACGGCGAACGGACCGATCGCGTACTGACCCGTGAGATTCGCACGCTGCTCGGGGAAGCTCGTGCCCAGACCCGCGCCGAAGTACGACACCGTGCCCGCGTAGTCGAGCGCCGGCAGACCCGGACGATCCGACTGCTTGAACGACAGCAGATAGTTGTACGCCAGGTTGAAGCCCAGCTCGCCCTTTGGCAGGCCGACGCTGTAGTTCAACTGCAGGTCCAGACCATCGGTCTTGATCGAACCACCGTTGATGCCGGGGAACACGCCGTCGTCGGTGTCCACGGAATCCACACCCAGAACGTCGCCACCGCCGCGCACGATGCCACCGCAGAACGGATTGGTCGCACTGTAGGTCGGGTTGTCGCCGTAGTAGTTGTAGCAAGCCGCCACGTAGATGTTCGGCGACGGATCGATGATGGGATCGGAGATATCGATACTGTAGTAGTCCAACGAACCCTGCAGGCCGGCCAGTGCACCTTCCCAAGGAGAAGTGAACACCAAGCCGATCGTGACGGTGTCCGCGGTCTCCGGCTCCAGATCGATGTTGCCAGCGGTCGTGATCGAGATCTGATTACCCGGGGTCTGCACGTAACCATCGATGACGGAAGCGCCTACGCCCGTCTGTTGGCAGAGCCTGCGCATATCGGCCGCATCGGCGCCGGTGCGCTTCGCCGTGCCAACCGAGCACGGATCGAAGTACTGCGGCGCCGAGCCGCCGCCGTCGAACAACTCGTCGAAGTTCGGCGCGCGCACCGCGCGCTGATACGACGTGCGCACGCGCAGGCTGTCGACCGGCACCCAGCTCAACTCGACCTTGTAGGCGTTCGAGTTCTGGCTGTCGCTCTTCAGGTCGGCGATCTCGTCCTCGAATTCGCTCTTCGAGAAGCGATAACCGAGGCTCAGTTCCAGCGACTTGGCCGCCGGCGCACCGTTCACCAGCGGAATCAGGGTCTCGAGGAACAGATCCTGGAAGTTGTTGTTGCCCTTGGCCGGATTCTGGGCATTCAAGCCCGACACCGGACCGGAGCTGTTGCCCGGATCGAAGTCATAATCGAACCAGCGGCCCTCGGCACCGACCACCAGCGACATCGGGCCGGCGGGCAGCTGAGCGATTTCACCGGTCACGAAGCCCTGCACGATGCGTTGTTTGAACTCGGTCGACAGCACTGTCGGAGGCACCGTGATGTAGGCCGCGCACTCCGCCGATAGGGGATTGCGACCGAAGAAATTCAATCCGCCGTCGCACACGCTCGCGCCGCTGTCGTTCATCGCGACCAGATCGATCACACGTTGCGTATCGATGTTGCCGGTTTGGGTTTCGGTGATCTCGGTCTTGCCTTGCGACGCGTAGGCTTCCCACTTCCAGGTGTCGCCGAACAGCGGACCGCGCGCACCGACCGTGTACTGCAGGACTTCGTTGTTGAACGCCGACTGACGCAGGCCCGTGGTGAGCGTGCGCGTGCGGATCATGATCGGCTGAGCGGCCGGGGTCAGATAATCGATGAGATTGGGATCGCCCTCGATCAGACCCGTCGTCGTATTCAAGGTACCCGTGCGCTGAGCCAGCAGCGTGCGCAGATCATCCGGGATGGTCTGATTGTTCAGTGGGATGACCAGGTTGTTGCTGACGGTCCGGCCGGGCCGTACCAATGACGAGGTCGCCTGAATCGCGGATGCCTCGCCGGGCGCCTTGGTGCCCACCGTCGGGAACGGCGTCGGAGCAAGCGCGGTGGTCGAGTCATATTCCGTGTAGCCGGCCGACGCGAACACTTCGACCCCACCCTCGAACTCGAACTTGAACTTGCCCATGCCCGACTTGCGCTCCAGCGGCAAGGTCAGGATGTTGACCGAGTCGAAGTTGTACGAATACAGGTCGGGGAACAGGTTGGCGTTGATGTTCAGATCGTTCGGATAGCGAAAATTCACCACGTCACGCGGGCTGTTGAACACGCCGCGCGAGAACAACGTGCGATCGGTGTTGAAACCAATCAGGTTTCCGAGCACCGATCCCGGCGCATTGCTGCCGTAATCGGCCCGGCCGAACAGCGCATCGATCGCCGTCTGGTCCGGCCCGTTGGCGCCCGGAATGTACAGGCCCTCGGGCAGATACGAAGTGGTCGAAGTCGCCTGCGCCGCGAACGCGCGCTGGCTCTTGATCATGCCTTCGCGCTTGGAGTAATCCGCGCCGATCACGAAGTTGCCGCGACCGTCCGCGAAGTTCATGCCGCCGAGACCGGAAACCTGATATTCCTCGGCGTCCCAGTATTCGGTGCTGTTGGAGAAGTTATAACGAAAGTCCAGGCCTTCGTAGTTCTCCCGCAGCTTGATGTTCACCGCGCCCGCCACCGCGTCCGCGCCGTACACCGCGCCGGCGCCGCCGGTCACGATTTCGATGCTTTCGATCAGGGCCTGCGGAATGGTGTTCAGGTCGACCGTCATGTCGCTCGCCGATGGCATGGCGCGACGGCCGTCAAACAGCACGATGTTACGGTTGGCGCCCAGGCCGCGCAGGTCGATGTTCGACTGACCGCCGTTACCCGGGTTGTTGGAGGTGGTGCCGCCGGCCGGATTCACCTGCGGCAGCGTGTTCAGATAAGTATCGAGAGTAACGTCCGCGTTCTCGACAATCTGCTCAGCCGTGCTGGTGATCACAGGGCTGTTGGCAACGTAGTCCTGACGTTGGATGCGTGAACCGGTAACCACAACCTCGGCGACCATGTCCTGGTTTTCCGCGGCCATGATCGGTGACGAGTGCGCGGCCGCTGCCGCAACGCTCGTCCACAGCGCGTAGCTCACCGCGCGCCGAATCGAAATATTCGTCGACATTAGAATGCTCCTCCTGCGAGAGGGTTTTAATTGACTCCTGACCGACACCCGTCAGTTGCAGTTTCGGGGTGTCGGCTACGCTCCCTTCCTGGGCCGCAGCGATGGATAATTCACAACTATCGACCCAAGCGTGGCTCCGAGCATACAGCTGCAAAATCGGCAAAGGAAGTACAACCGTGCGTGATCGTTCCGACGCGGGCACACGCAGAAATCTCCCGGAAACGCCAGCATTTACGCAGGCGACCGCATTGTGACCACGGCGGGCGCACCGCTTCGGGGAATGTATACACGTTGCTGGTTCACAACAGCGCGTAAGGCTGGCGCCGGCCGCTTTTGTTTGCTGTGTTCAGGCCGTGCCAGGCAGCACGTCGGCACCGATGGTGACTCGAGGCTCGTCCGTGGTGATAGGCATGGTTCCGTGCCACATATAGGAAGGAAACAATACCAGCATTCCCGCCCTGGGCTGAAGCATCCGTTCCGCATCGACTCCGGGCGTAGGGTAGCGCGGTTCTCCGAATTTGATCCAGCCACTGCGCGCGACGGTGTCTCGAGCATCCGCCGGCGCATGAATGTAACAAGCCGAGCTGAGCCAGCCCGACGGATGCACGTGATTCAGGTGATAGCCTCCACGATGCAGACGGATCGACCAACATCCCGACAGCCGCGCTTCGCCGTTATTTCTAGACAACAGCGGGTGATCCTCGGATTGCGGTAATCGCGAGCGATATTCAGCGATCGGCGCCGACAGCAGCTCCAGGAACTCACGAATCAACGGATGCGGATCCGCCAGCAGACTGCGCGGCGTCTGTGCTCCGAAACGCAAACTCTGATCCAGCGGATGCATGGCGAGTTGCTGCCGTTCGGCCAACACACCCATCAGCTCGTCGCAGAACGCTTCGATGGAAGCAAAGCCATCCGGCCGATCGAGCATCCTGGGTACCACGAAACGATCGTAGTCGTAGAGTTCCTGATATCTGGGCAGCCCGAGCATGCGAGCCGCGGTCGCCTCGCAGGCAATGTGTTCTTGATGAAATGGCGCGAGCGCCCGGGCCCGCTGAATCAGCGGCATCGCTTCGTCCGCGCGCCCCAGCGACAGCAGGACCGACTGCAAACAAGTGGATCCGTGCAGGTAATCGGGCCGAGCACAAACGGCGGCCTGCGCCGGCGCCAGCGCCTGCCCGGGTATACCGGCGTCCATCGCGGTGAGCGCCAGCCCCATCAACAACTCCGGTTGTTCGCCGCAGTGAGCGATTGCGTCCTGAAACGCCGCGGTGGCTTCCGACAGCCGGCCGGCATCGCGCAACAAGCTCGCCTGGCACAGATGTAATTGAGAATTGCGCAAATTCCCCGCGACCACCGCGCGCAGACCGCGAGTGAAGTCGGCGTCACCGCGCATGAAGCGAAGCTTCGCCAGCCGCGCTTGAGTATCGACGTGCGCCGGCGCCAGTTGCGCGGCGTGTTCGAACTCCTGCTCGGCTGCTTCGAAGCGCCCCAGCTGTTGTAAAGCAATGGCGCGATTCAAATGCACGGCGTGACCTTTCAGGCCAGCCTCGACCGCTCGATCGATTTCACGCAGCGCCTCGTCGGCGCGCTCCAGCTGCGACAGCAGTGAGCCCAGGTTGTGACGCGCGATCGCGAACGAAGGACGGCGCGCGAGCGCCGCTCGATAGGCGGCTTCCGCATCGGAGAATCTGCCCTGACCTTTGAGCGCGGCGGCCAGTTCGGCCCAACCTTCGGCGTCGGCCGGATCGTCGTGAACCAGAGCGGCCGCTTCGATCTGCGCTTGCGGATGAACGCCGGCCGCGTTCAGCGTACGAATCAATCCCAGGCGTGCCGGTTTGAAACGAGCATCCGCCTGCAACGCCAGCCGATAGCTCGCCTCGGCATCGGCGACACGACCGCTCGCACGTAACAAGTTGGCCAGGTTGGCGTGAAAATCGGCTCGCTGCGGCTGCAGTTGTACACAAGCGCGTAACAAACGTTCCGCTTCGCTGACATCCCCGACAGCTTTGCGAGCCAATGCCAGCAGCTGCAAAGCTTCGGTCAGCGTCGGCCACTGCGCCAGCAACCGGCTGCAAACATCGGCCGCTTGCGCATGCAGGCCCTGTTGCAGCAGGGTCTGAGCCTGCCGCAAGCCATGCGTAATCGCCGCGTTGGACGTACCGCTGACTGACAAAGGGGTTCACGATCTGACCGGCTCCCCGCCGATTGTGATCGAGTATGCCCTTTAGCAAGCAGCGCGACTAGCAAGCCGTGCGTCGACGCTCCACTGCGGGCTTGGCGCCAGTCGCCTGCGCGCGATCACGCAGAAACTCCTTCAGGATGCGCGCGGTGTGAGATTCGCGAGCCGAGCGCAATATGTCATCCGGCGAAGCCTGCACGACGACTTTGCCACCTTCGGCGCCGCCCTCGGGACCGAGATCGATGATCCAGTCCGCCTCGGCAATCACGTCGAGATCATGCTCGATGACGACCACGGTGTTACCGGCGTCGACCAGTCGATGCAACACTCGAATCAGCTTCTCGACGTCGGCCATATGCAGACCGACCGTGGGTTCGTCGAGCACATACAGCGTGCCCGGCAGCTTCTCCACCACCTCGCCCGGCTCCGGCGTGCGGAGCCTCCGGGATTCCCTGACTTTAGATAGTTCCGTCACCAGCTTGATGCGCTGGGCCTCGCCGCCGGAGAGCGTCGGGCTCTGCTGTCCCAATGTGAGATAGCCGAGGCCCACGTCCTGGAGCAAGCGCAGACAATGATGAATGCGCGGATGCGCGGTGAAGAAGTCGACCGCTTCGTCGATGCTCATCATCAACACATCGCCGATGCTCTTGCCTTTGTATTGCACGCTGAGCGTGTCCTGATTGAAGCGGCGACCGCCGCAGCTGTCGCAAGACACGCGCACGTCCGGCAGGAAGCTCATCTCGATCTTGCGCATGCCCTGCCCTTCGCAGGCCTCGCAACGACCGCCGGCCGTGTTGAATGAGAACCGCGACGGCGTGTAACCGCGCATGCGCGCCTCCGGCGTCTCGGCGAACACTTTACGAATGGCGTCCCAGAAACCGATATAAGTCGCCGGGCACGAGCGTGGCGTCTTGCCGATCGGTGTCTGATCCACTTCGAGAATGCGCTCGATCTGTTCCCAACCGGCGATCTCTTTACAGCCACGCCACTCGAGTTTCGCACCCCTGCGACGACCCAGCGCCGCTCGCAAGTTGTCATGAAGCACATCGCGCGCCATGGTCGACTTGCCCGAACCTGACACGCCCGTGACAACGACCAGCCGATCCAACGGCACCTTGCAGGTTTGTTTACGCAAGTTGTGCAGCGATGCGTCTTTCACGACCAGCGCCGGCGACTTCGGTGTCACCGCACGACGGTTGCCGATCGGATGCTGTAGCGGCTGGGCGAGCAATCGACCCGTGATCGATTCAGGTGAGCGCTCCAGTTCTTCCGCTGTGCCCGCCGCAACCACACGACCGCCGCGCGTACCCGCGCCGGGACCGAGATCGAGCACGTAGTCGGCGCGACGAATCGTCTCTTCGTCATGCTCGACCACGAGCAGCGAATTGCCCTTCGCGGCCAGCTTGTCGAGCGTGTCCAGCAGAATGCGGTTGTCGCGCGGATGCAGGCCGATGGTCGGCTCGTCGAGGATGTAACACACGCCCTGCAGATTCGAGCCGAGCTGCGCGGCCAAGCGAATGCGCTGCGCTTCGCCGCCCGACAAGGTCGGCGCCGAGCGATCCAATGCGAGATAACCCAGCCCCACGTCTTCGAGAAATGCCAGACGCGAGTGAATTTCGGTCAGCACGTCGCGCGCAATCTCACCCTCGCGGCCTTTCAGCTTCAACGTGTTGAACTGCTTGCGCATGTCGCCGACCGACTGCGCCGTCACCGCCGCGATCGACTGATCGCGGAAGCGCACGTTGCGGGCGATCGGATTGAGGCGCTCGCCCTCGCAAGTGTCACAAACTTCGGCTTCCTGCTCGAACCATTCGTTCCACCAGATCTCCTCGCCGCTCTGCTCCTCGTCGAAGCCGCGAATCTGCAAGCCGGTGCCGTAACAGTCTTCGCACCAGCCATGCTTGGAGTTGAACGAGAACAGACGCGGATCGAGCTCGGCGAAGCTCTTGGCGCAGGACGGACAAGCGCGGCGAGTCGAGAAGATCGACAGGCCGGCGTTCGCAGCGATGGCCGTGCTGCCTTTCGCAGCCTTCTTGGCCACCGGAGCCTTCTTCACTTTCACGCTTTCATCGAGCAGATGAACGACGCCCTTGCCGAAGTCGAGCGCCGTCGTCAGTGCTTCACGCAGCTCGCGCTCGTTACGCGCGGAAACCTGAACGGTCGCAACCGGCAACTCGATCGTATGTTCCTGGAAACGAGACAGACGCGGCCAGCTCTGCGTCGGCAGCAGCTCGCCATCGACGCGCAGTTGCTCATAACCTTTCTTCAAGGCCCACGCCGCGAGGTCGGTGTAGAAACCTTTGCGTGCCACGACCAGCGGCGCCAGCAAGCTCACGCTCTTGCCGCGATAGTCGCGACTGATACGGGCGAAGATGGATTCGAAGCTCTGCGGCTCGATGGGCACGTCACAATCCGGGCAGTACTGAGTGCCCAGCTTCACGTACAGCAAGCGCAGGAAGTGATAAATCTCCGTCAGCGTCGCCACGGTGCTCTTGCGACCGCCGCGGCTGGTGCGCTGTTCGATGGCAACCGTCGGCGGAATGCCGAAGATCGCATCGACATCGGGGCGCGATGCCGGCTGCACGAACTGCCGTGCGTACGCGTTGAGCGATTCGAGATAGCGGCGCTGTCCTTCGCCGAACACGATATCGAACGCCAGCGTCGACTTGCCCGAGCCCGACACGCCGGTGACCACAATGAACTTGTCGCGCGGCAGCTCGACATCGACGTTCTTGAGATTGTGCTCGCGAGCGCCGTGGATGCTGATGACATTCGATTTCGGCCGATGCGCCGAAGCCGCCAATGGCACGACCGTGCGCTGATCGGCGATCTTCCAGCCGCTCTGGACTTCACGCAGCGCCTTGCCCGTGTGCGAGCCCGGCACCTTCATCAGGTCCGCCGGCGTACCGACCGCGATGATTTCTCCGCCCGCCTCGCCCCCTTCCGGACCGAGATCGATGAGCCAATCGGACGCAGCGATGACGTCGAGATTGTGCTCGATGACCAGCAACGAATGCCCGGCCGCGATCAAACGACGGAACGCGCGCAGCAGCTTGGCGATGTCGTCGAAGTGCAAGCCCGTGGTGGGCTCGTCGAATAGAAACAACTTGCCCGGCGTGGCGTCGTCATCCGAGCGCGCCGTTGCGCTTTCCGCCAGGTGACCCGCGAGCTTCAACCGCTGTGCTTCGCCACCCGACAGCGTCGGTACCGGCTGACCGAGTCGCAGATAGTCGAGACCCACTTCGGCGAGCGGACGCAATGTCGACAGCACTTCGCGCTCGCCGGCGAAGAACTCGACCGCTTCCGACACCGTCATGTCGAGCACGTCGGCGATGCTACGGCCCGGGCCGGGGCCGCGATTCAATTTGATCTCGAGAATTTCGCCGCGATAGCGGCGGCCGTTACAGTCTGCGCAACGCAGATACACGTCGGACAGGAATTGCATCTCGACGTGTTCGAAACCATTGCCGCCGCAGGTCGGGCAGCGACCGTTGCCGGAATTGAAACTGAACGTGCCGATCGTGTAGTCGCGCTCTTTCGCCAGCGGCTCGTTGGCGAACAACTTGCGGATCGCGTCGAACGCGCCGACATAGCTCGCCGGATTGGAACGGGTGGTGCGACCGATCGATGTCTGATCGACCATCACGACCGCGCTGATGTTTTCAGCGCCCTTGATCGAGTCGTGCTCACCCGGCGCTTCGGTCGGCTTGCCGAAGTGCTTGAGCAGTGCCGGATACAGCACGTCTTGAATCAACGTCGACTTGCCCGAGCCCGACACGCCCGTGACACACACCAGGCGCTGCAACGGAATGGAGACGTCGATGCCCTTGAGATTGTGCTGGCGCGCGCCCTTCACTGTCAGCGCCGCGGTCGGCGCCGACTGAGCGGCATCCGGCAATACTTCGCTGACCTGCTTGCGACCCAGCAGATAATCCGCCGTGAGCGAACGCTCCGCCTTCGCCAGCTCGGCGGGCTCACCAAAGAACACGATTTCGCCGCCCTTCTCGCCGGGACCCGGACCGACGTCGATCAACTTGTCGGCGGCCTGCATCACTTGGGGATCATGCTCGACCACGACCAGTGAATTGCCCGCGGCCTTCAGTCGATGCATCACATTGATCACGCGCCCCATGTCGCGCGGATGCAAGCCGATCGACGGCTCATCCAGCACGAACAAGGTATTGACCAGCGACGTACCGAGCGCCGTCGTGAGATTGATTCGCTGTACCTCGCCGCCGGACAGCGTGCGCGACTGGCGATCGAGCGTGAGATAGCCCAGGCCCACGTCGAGCAGATAACCGAAACGGCCGCGGATCTCGCGCAGAACCAGATCGCTCGCTTCATCCAGCGGCGCCGGCAGCGCCAGGCGATCGAAAAACTGTTTGCACCGATCGATGGGCAACAGCATCAGCTCGTGAATGCCGATGCCCGGCAATTCCGCCAGCTGCGCGTCGTTCCATTGCACGCCGTTCGGCTTGAAGCGCAGGGCGTCGGGCAGCACCGCTTTCGCGTCCGCCTTGGTGCCGAGACGCCACAGCAACGCGTCGGTCTTGAGTCGCGCGCCATCGCACACCGTGCATGGCGTGTACGCGCGATACTTCGACAACAGGACGCGAACATGCATCTTGTAGGATTTCGTTTCGAGCCAGGCGAAGAAGCGGCGCACGCCGTACCACAGCTTGTCTTCCCAGCTGCCTTCGCCTTCGAGCACCCACTGACGCTGCTCCTCGGTCAGCTCGCGCCACGGCACGTCGATGGGAATGTTTCTCTTGCGCGCGTACTTGATCAGATCGTCCTGGCACTCGCGATACGACTCGGTCTGCCACGGACGGACCGCGCCGCCCTTCAACGTCTTGCTTTGATCGGGAATGATGCGACCGAAGTCGATACCGATGATGCGCCCGAAACCCCGGCACGCGTCGCATGCCCCGAGCGGCGAGTTGAACGAGAACAGGCTGGGCGTGGGCTCGCGATAATGGATGTCACAGTCGGCGCAGTGCAGATCCGATGAGAAGCGCCAGGTTGCCGATGTCGCCGGAGGAGTGACGTCATTCTCGGCGCTGCGACCACCGCCATTCGCTTCGAGCACGTGAATCGCCACCCGATCCCGGCCGACGCGCAGCGCGGACTCGAGCGCTTCGATCACGCGTTCGCGATCGGTGTTGTCGAAACGGAAACGGTCCTGAATCATTTCGAGGACGACGCTGGTCTGAGATGCTTCCTCGGCGTTCTTGCGCCCCTTCTTCGCAGCCTTCTTCTTGCCCTTGGCGGGCTCGGTCGCGGCCACCGTGGACGTGATTCGCTGGAACAGCCGCGTGTAGCCCTGCTTTTCCAGCAGGCTCAGCACTTCAGCCTCGCCGAAATTCGCCGGCACCGGCACGGGGAACGTGACGATGACGCGCGCGTCGCTGCGACCCAACGCCTGCAAACGTTCGCTCAACTCTGCATAAATGCTCTGCGCGGAATCGCGCTTCACCGGCGCCGAGCACTGACGGCAGTACACCTGCGCGGCCCGCGAGAACAGCAGCTTCAAGTGATCGTTGAGCTCGGTCATCGTGCCCACGGTGGAGCGCGAGGTCCGCACCGGATTGGTCTGATCGATGGCGATGGCGGGCGGAATGCCGTCGATGCGCTCGACCTGCGGCCGGTCCATGCGATCCAGGAACTGGCGCGCGTACGGCGAGAAGGTCTCGACGTAGCGGCGCTGCCCTTCGGCGTACAGCGTGTCGAACACCAGCGAGGACTTGCCCGATCCGGACACGCCGGTAACGACGATCAGCTCGCCGGTGGGCAACTCGAGGTGCAGGTTCTTGAGATTGTTCTGGCGCGCGCCACGAATGACGATGGACTGGGACATGCTCACCGATGGCCTGAGGCCCCGAACGCTGTAGGAAAAACGCCAGGCCCGAGGACCGGGCCCGACGAATCATGGAGATGTGGATTGTAAGCGCAGCTTCAAGCGCGCGCTCACCAGGGGGCGCATTCAAACGCCGAAAGCTGTCAGGGACTGTCTACTTAAAGTCGGGATCGGGCATCCCTGCCACAACCCTCCTGCGAGTCGCCAAAAGGCGTGACTTTTACCTCTCGCCGCCGCAAGCGGCGGGGTACATCCATGTACCCATGGGGCGGCTTCGACTAGCCGTCTGTTCCAGACGTTACCAGGGGTGGCAACGGGCAGTGGACGGTCGCGCAGACGGCGCGCAGCAGCTCGGCCTCGCCGAGGGTGAGTTTTTGATCGTGGGTCACGGTCTTGACCAGAGCCTCGACCAGTTGCTCCTTCATGATGGGAGCCAGCTGATCGAGCCGGCTCAGCGCCACGTCCAGCGGCTGAGCCCAATGCGCCAGATTGACGAACGACGGCCGCTCCCGGGGCAGCAGGTGGTGCACGCCAGCCTCGTAGGCTCGTCGAGCGTCCGCCAGGTCGGCGTGCCCATGCTGAGCCAACACCGAGAACAGCACCTGAATGTCCTTCTGCACGACGTTTAACGGCAGCTGCCGGGTCCGGGCGACCGGATTCAGGTCATCGTTCAGATGAACCTGCGCCAGCTTGCGAAGCACGTAGCTCTGCAACGAGACCCGGCCTTCGCGCTGGAGCATGCCATTCAGCGTGGACATCAACTTCATACGCTCGTCGCGCGTCAGCTGCCGGAGCGCAGGAATCGCGCGCAACAAGGCCGGCATGCGCTGTTCGGGCTCGAGCCCATCGACGACGTCCAACAATTGTCCGACGTGCTCCGCCGTCCGCGGATCAATCTGGGCAGCGATGAACTGCTGCTGCCGCTCGCGCACTTCGGGATTGGTATCGAGCGCCAACGTCAGCAATAGCACCCGCGCCGAATCAGGATGAGCGCCGGCGAGGACGATGGCTTCCGGCAACGACTTGCGAATGTCCCGCGCGAGCTGCATATGAACGGTGCCGGGATTGGCCACGAGCCCCGCGACCGCTGCCGCGCCCGGCACGTCGATCAGCGATTCCAACCGCTCGGCCGACGTTTGTTTCGGCGTCGCATCCGCCTTGGCCTGCTCGGCCGCGTGAATCAGCTCGGCGCGGGCACGGTCGAAGTCTTTGGAAGTAAAGCTCGGGTCGATCGCCTTCAGACGGGATTCCAACGACGGATGCGTGGCGAAGAACCGGCTCATGCCCGGCGCGAACAGCATGTGCGCGACTTCTTCGACTTCGGGATTGCCGATCTTGGAACCGCCCGACAGCGCACCGATTTTCAGCAACGCGCCGCGCAGGCCGACGGGATCGCGAGTGAACTGCACCGCCGACGCGTCGGCCAGCGACTCACGGCTGCGAGACACCGCCGCCTGAATCAACCGACCGAAGAACAAGCCGATGTAGCCGATGATCAGCACCGCCAGCGCGACCAGCAGCACCGGAAACGCCTTCTTGGAATCGCGCCCCCCGGAACTGAACCGGAGCACGATGCGCCCGATCATGGCAATCGCCAGCAAACCGAACAGCAGCCCCATCAGCCGAATGTTCAGGCGCATGTCGCCATTCAAGATATGACTGAACTCGTGCGCGATCACGCCTTGCAGCTCGGTGCGATTCAAGGTCGTCAACGTGCCGCGCGTGACACCGATCGCCGCGTTCGCGGGATTGTGACCGGCGGCGAACGCATTGATGCCCATCTCATGCTCGAGCAGATACACCTCGGGCATGGGCACGCCCGAAGCAATCGCCATTTCTTCGACGACGTTGAGCAGCCGGCGTTGCTGTGGATCGGTGGTGTCCGGCGACACGCGCACGCCGCCGAGCGATTTAGCGACCACACCGCCGCCGCCGCCCAGCACCACCGTCTTATAAAGACTCGCCAGCCCGATGATGCCCACGACCACCAGGGTCGTGATCAATAGCGTGCCCGGATTGGCGCTCATCCATTCGCCCAGAGTCGGCGCGTAGCCGGTCATGTTCTCCTGGCCTCGTGAGATCAGGAAGGACACGACGAGGTTCACCGCCACGACCACGGACAGCACCGCGGCGGCAAACAGCACGATGAGCCAGCGCGACATCCGTCGCGACGCTTCCTGTCGCTCGAAGAAGTTCATGGCGGCGCCCGCTGGATGCCGTGGTTAGAACTTCACCACCGGCACCGCGCGCTTCTCGGCCGACTCGATCTCCAGCAACTGCGCCGGCAGGAACGAGAACATGTTGGCGACGATGCTGTTGGGGAACATCTCGCGAGCATTGTTATAAGTCATGACGGCATCGTTGAACGCCTGGCGCGCGAACGCGACTTTGTTTTCGGTCGAGGTCAGCTCTTCCGACACCTGCATCATGTTCTGATTGGCCTTGAGATCCGGATAGGCCTCGGCCAGCGCGAACAGTCGGCCGAGCGCGCCATTCAGCGCATTCTCAGCACCCGACAATTGCTGGACGGCGCTGGGGTCGCCCGGATTCGCCGAGGCATTCTTCAAACCGGTGACCGCGGCGTTGCGCGCAGTGATGACCGCTTCGAGCGTCTCGCGCTCGTGCTTCATGTAGCCCTTCGCGGTTTCCACCAGGTTCGGAATCAGATCGTGACGCCGCGTGAGCTGCACGTCGATCTGGGCGAACGCGTTCTTATAGGCGTTCCGGCCACCGACCAGCTTGTTGTAGATGGAAATGAAAAAAATCGCGATCAGGACGATGACGATGAAAACGATCCAGCCCATCTGACGACCTCCACGGCGAATGCCGCATCAAAGCATACCGAATACGCCCGGCTCGCAGCAGCATCGCCGGCCAATGGCCGCCGGCGACCGGCAAACGGCGTTGGCCGGCACCGGCCGCCTGCCTGCCGGGCAGCTCCAGCACATCCTGCCCGCTGCATTTGGGCGTCCTGCCCAGCACCGGCCAGCTATCTAATTCACGGTCTTCCGCTGCGCCTGCGCGACCAGCGCGCTTTCCAGCCATGCATTCACTGCGCCCGCCGCAATTTGATCCTGCAACCATGCATCGACCTGGCCGCGAAGCGCCTCGTCTCGCGGCAGTAAAATCGCCTTGTCACCGTGAGTGAACGTCGATGCAGTCGCGCGACACAATCGCTTGTCACGACGCGCCTGCAAGTCGACCTCGACGTCATCGGTCACCATCACGTCGGCGCGGCCGTCCGCGATCTCCGCGAAGATCGTGCGATTGTCCGGATGCACGGTGACATGCGAGTGACTCAGCCGCTCGCGCACGAACTGCTGATTGGTCCCACCCGGATTCACGACGACGCGTACTTCGGGGCGATCGATTTCCTCGACCGTGTCGAAGCGCGCCTCGGTGCCACACCGAACGATGGGTGTCTTGCCGCCCCGATGATAAGGAATGGAAAACGCCGCCACCCTGGCACGCTCCGGCGTGATGCTGACCCCGCCGAGCGCCACGTCGAAGCGCCCGGCCTGATAGTCCCGCATCAGCGTGCTCCAGCTCGTGCTCACGAATTGCGGTTGTACTCCCAGCGACTTCGCCAACGCATCGCCCATCTGGACATCCGCGCCTGAAAGCTCACCGCCCCGCTCCAGCGTGAAGGGCGCGTAGTCGCCAGTCATGCCGATGCGGAGCACCTTGCTGGCCTTGATTCGTTCGAGTGCCGGCATCGCCGCCGGGCGCAACTGGCTCGCCGCTTTCAGCAGCGCGGCTCCATCGTCCTGTTGCAGCCCGGGCATCGCGAGCTTCGCGGCTTGCGCTTGATAGCGAGTGGCAAAATCATCGGTCATCAATTCAGGCAGGGCGAGATAGATGGCCTGCAGCAGCTCGTTACCGAGACGATCCAGCTCCGGTCGCAGCTCCTTGCTCAGATCACGCACCGGTGCTGGGCAGGATGCCCGAATGTCGGGGGCGCAGGGATGCGCAGGATCGGCCTCGTTGGCTGGCTTCTGCTGCTTCCAGGTCGCGATGAAATGTTCCTGTACGTCGCGAGCCATGCGGATCTGGAGCGAGAACAGCTCGCGCGCCGACGCGGGATCGATGCCGAGCCGCTGCGCCTGGGCGACGGTCGCGTCCAGGACTTGCTGCTCGCGAGCGGCGTCGGTGACCGGCGCGTTATTGGCGTACTTCCAGGCAGCGACGGAGCGCATCAGCTCGAGGCGGCGCTGCATGAGATCGAACACCCGAGCCACGTCGTTCGGGCCGGTAAAACTCGCCGCCATGCCACCGCTCACCGAGAACAGCATCGCAAGCGCCACCAAAATTCGACTATGCAATGACATCACACCCCCTGCAGACGCGGGAATGTAACACTTCATGCCATCTGCATGCCGCCGCCGCGGGCGGCGAGCGCAGGCGTCATCTCACGCACTCGCCTTGTTCGTACCCGGCAAGTGCGGCAGCTCCAGTTAAAAGAAGAGCCCGCCAGTTGTGCCGGCGGGCTCTCTCGAAGCAAGGCGTGTGGTGCGCTGTTAGCGGCGCGGTCCGAACAGATCGAACAGGCGGCTCAGCAGCGTCGGCTCGAACACGTCGACTTCCATGGAAGTCCGCATGACCGGCACGTCGGCCAGGTTCACGCGAATCTCATCCTCGCCACTCGGCTTGGAGAAGTCGAACACCTGCGTGGTCGCGCGCGCTTGCGGCTGGGCTTGCGGAGCGGCCTGCTGAGGAGCACGGGAAGGCGCGGCCGTGGCGGTGCGACGGACCTGAGTCGGGGCGGGGCTGGCGGCGCTCATCAATTCCTCCATAAAACGACGGACGGGAAAGTCCGCCGCAGACTAGAGGAACTGATCGCGCCGTCGTGTGAAGCAAATCACGTTCGCGCGTCGCGCGGGAAGGCCGTACGCAAGATGCAGTTTTATGTCGTGCGGCTGTCGCCGCCGGCAGACGGCCAGGGGCCTTGCGCACGCGCCGAAAATGCACAACTTTGCGCTGCCGATCGGACCTCATGCCCCTGGATCAACCGTGCTCTCGACAAAACAAATGCCGCTGCGGTTTGGCGCATGCCGGCTCGCGATGACAATCGCGGCCTCGCTGCTCGCCGCCTGCTCGAAAGAACCCGCGCCCGCCGCGACGCCGAACACACCACTCGTTGAACAACGCGCGGCCGATCCAGCGCACCAGCCAGGTCAGGAATTTCGCGGCTCATTCGCGCCCGGCGGCATCGCCGCCACCTATCGAGCCAGATTCAACGATGGAAAGATTCAGAGCCTGGCAGAAACGCGCAAGGCCACGTCGCAGACTGGCACCTATGAATTTCTCGGCGCGCGTTTGATGAAGTACCACGGCGCCGCGCTCAACTCGAACGACACCATCGAGCTGGAATTCGACGAGCAGGGCAAAGTGTTGAAAGCACGCGCCGGCGATAAAGACGTTAGCGCCGAGGAGATCACGGCGATTCGCGATCGCGCGCAATCGTTACGGAGCCACGCCGTATCCCAATACGCCGTCAAAGGACACGATCAGGTTTAATCCCACCGCAGCGGCGGCCGCGAGATCAGGTCCTATCACCGCAGCGACGTGCGCGATCAGTTCTAATCTCACCGCAGCAGCTGACGCGGGATCAAATTCCAGTCCCGCCGCATCGGCGCGCATGATCATGCCGCATCTCGCCGCAGCGGCCAGCGAATCTCGACGCGTAAACCGCCAGTCGCCGCGTTCAGCGCCCGCACCTGGCCCTGATACAAACCAACGACGCGCGCCGTAATGGCGAGCCCGATCCCCGTGCCACCGGAATCGCGATCACGCGACTCGGCGACTCGATAGAACGGCTCGAAGATGTGCGCCAACTCCGCCTCCGGCACACCCGGACCGTGATCTTCGATCACAATCAAAGCATCCTGCTGCTCGCGGCTCAATGACACCGCGACCGCCGAACCCGGCTTGGTAAAGCGAACGGCGTTACGCAGCACATTCTCGATGGCACTGCGCATGAGATCGTGATTGCCGTTCAGCCACAGGCTCTCACCCGCCGTCCAGTCCACGTTCTTGTCGGCCCCGCTCGCTTCCAGGCGCGCGTCCTCGACCACCTCGTTCAACAAAGTCGTCACATCGATCGGCTCGAGCGGCAGCGTCGGCTTGTAGGAGCGCAGCTGCGACAGCTGCAACATCTGACCGATCAATGTGTCGAGGCGTTCGGCCTCCAGCTCGATGCGATCCAATTGTTTGACGATGTCGGCCTGCGGCCGGCGCGCCAGACCCGATGCGACGCGCAGTCGCGCCAAAGGTGAGCGCAGCTCATGAGACATGGCTCGCAACAGGGCTTCTCTCGACGCGATCAACGTACGGACGTGATCGGCCATCGCGTCGAAGTCCTGCGCCAGCACGCCAAGCTCGTCGCGGCGACTCGAAAATTCCTCGCCGACCCGCTCATCGAGATTGCCCGCCGCCAGCGAGCGCGCACTCGACTGCAACCGTTCCAGCGGCTTGCTGATGTAACGAGCCAGCCACCAGCACACCAGGCCGCTGATGGCGAGCGCGAACGCGAACACGACCAGACGCACGTCGGACGCCTGCAACGGACTGATCAGCGAGCGCTGCCCGACCATCACGGTGTAGACCGTGCCGTCGCGATCGGTGAACAGCGGCGTCAGCAACAGCGGATCGTCGCGACCATTCGGCGGCGGCTCGCGACCGAAGAAGCCCGCCTCCTTCAGGCGATTCGCGTAGCTGCGATAAGTCGGTGGCAGCCGCCGCCGCAGAACGTCCTGACCATCCGGACGCACGACATAAATGTACCGGCCGGGATAACGATCTTCCGCGTTCTCGATCCAGGCATACAGATCCTTCATACCGCCGGCCAGCAGACGCTGCCGCGCTTCGGAGGCGAGCTGCCGGCTATCGGGCGAGGGTGACTGATCGCGCTGAAAGCGATACCACGCCACCGCGGCGGTAGTAGCCAGCACCAGCAGCGTCGCTACCCAGAACGACAGAAAGATGCGAAGGAACAGCGAGCGCACAGGGTTCTCAAACGCTCAAGCACGCGACTCCGCACGCGTGTCGTTGATGGCGATCAGCACGTAACCGGCGCCACGAATGCTACGGATCTCCGGCAGGCCGTTCTCGCCCAGGCCGAGCTTACGGCGCAAGTTGCTCACATGCGTATCGATGCTTCGATCATAAGGAGTGAGCCGGCGTCCCAGCACGCGTTCAGTCAACGACTCGCGCGATTGCACCTGACCGACTGCGCGCATCAATACTTCGAGCAGTCGCAGCTCCGTGCCCGTGAGCCGCACCGACTGTCCCGACAATGTAGCTTCGAACATCGCCGGATCGAGGCGCAGCGGGCCGACGCTCACCGGATGCGCCGGCGTATCGGCATCACGTGGCGAGAAACGTCTCAGCACCGCGCGCACGCGGGCAACCAGCTCACGCGGATTGAACGGTTTCGAGAGATAGTCGTCGGCGCCCAACTCCAACCCGACGATGCGATCCACGTCGGCACCATGCGCCGTCAACATGATGACCGGCACGGACAGGCTGTGACGCAGACGACGCAACACTTCGAAGCCGCTCAACGACGGCAACATCACATCCAGGATCACCAGATCGAACGGCGGCGACTCGCCGGTCAGGCGGGCCAGCGCCTCGGCGCCATCGCGCACGACGGACACCTGAAAGCCCTCGCCGCTCAGATACTCGGTCAGCATCTGGCCGAGCTCGCGGTCGTCGTCGACGATCAGTATTGAAGCAGGCAAGGTCATGATTCGGTCCATAGGCGCCCGGCGCGCTCGACCATGGCATATCGAAGCCGCGCCGGTTGCGAAGTTTCGTCAAGTTCTGACTACAGCCGGTGGGCAAATCGCCCGACGATACTGCGTTTTACGCAACCCCGGAACCCCGTTTTACGGCTCCGCGTTCAGTCCCCGCGCGGGAAGAGAGCAGTGACGAGACACGCTCCATTGGATCTACCAGTCAAGCAACGAGGAGAGGATCATGACCAAGTTGATTGCATTCCTGGCAGCGGCCCTGCTGTCCATGACCGCCTTCGCCGGTGACAAGGACAAGAAGGACCACTCGATGAAACATTCCGCGGCGACCTTCGATTCCCTCGATAAGAACGGCGATGCGCAGCTCAGCAAGACCGAAGCCGCAGCCGACAAGTCGCTGGCCGACAGCTTTGCCGCCGCCGACACCAATGGCGATGGCTACCTGAGCAAGACCGAGTTCGAAGCTCGCACCAAGAGCTGAAGCCGCGCCGTGATCGATTCGGCGATGAGCCCCGCCGCGCCTGTGAGTGAAGGGTGCGGTGGGGCTTCGTCGTCTCTGTTACCCTAAATGCATGGCCGTACCCTGGTTACAGATCGTGCAGCTCGTGCCGTCCATCCTCGATGTGTCGCGCGAGCTTTTGAAACGCACCAAGCAACTGCCGCCGCCTGAAGTGGCGTCGGCCCCGCCAGACCTCGCTGTCGATGAGCTGGTCGAGCGCATATTGCGCCTGGAAGAAAACGAGCGGCGTCAGGCGGAGCTGGTCAATGAGATGGCTCAGCAGCTGGCGAACCTGACCCGGGCCATCACGTCGCTGCACCGCCAGTCGCTGTGGCTCGGCGGCACCGCGGTGGTGGCCATCGTCGTCGCCGTGATTGCGATCGGGATGGCCGCCAGCCAGTAGCGGCGGGTTATTTCGCGGCTGCCTGATACAGCGGCAGCACCACCGGCACGTTCTTCTCCAGATCGCGAATGCGCGACTCGCCGGACGGGTGGGTGCTCAGGAATTCCGGCGTGCCGCCCCCGCCCGCCTTGGACATCTTCTGCCAGAGCGTGACGGCGGCGTTCGGGTCATAGCCCGCGCGAGCCATCAACTCCAGGCCCATGCGATCGGCCTCGGCTTCCTGCTCGCGACTGTGCGGCAACGTGAAGGTCACAGCGGACACCTGACTGGCGATTTGCATCGTCGTCGCTTCAGCCCCCGTCGCCACGGCCACGCCGGCCAGCACGATCTGCTCCGCGTACGCACGCGACAAACGTTCGCGCGAATGTTCACGCAACGCGTGTGAGATTTCGTGGCCGATGACCGCGGCCAGCTCGGCGTCGGTCGGTTTGATCGCATCGATCAAACCCGTATAGACCATGATCTTGCCGCCAGGCATGCAGTACGCGTTCACGTCTTCGGAGGTTTGCACGTTGACTTCCCAGGCCCAGCCCGGCGCGTCCGGACGGAACACCTTGGTCTGCGGGATCAAGCGCTGCGAAATCTTCTGCACCCGATCGTAGACCTGCTTGTCCTTGTTCAAGGCGCCGGACTGGCGCGCCTTGTTCACTTCCTGGTCGTAAGCAACCTTTGCGCCCTCGTCCACCTGCTGGGCCGAGACCGCCATCATCTGCTTGCGGGTGACACCGATGGCACCGGGCTGCGTGGTCTGCACGGATTGGCAGGCAGCGACCAGGACCGCGACGGCGGCGATGAGCAGGGAACGTATGCGCATGGAACTCCTCCGGGAGGGACAGATTTTAAATCTGTCCCCTTTAAAGTCACTATGGCTTGGAGGGTTCCTGCCTGGGCGCAGGGGCCGCCGGGTTGCCATTGGTCACGTAGCGCGCCAGGCGCTGCAATTGCCCGCCGAGCACTTCGTCGACGATGGGCGCCCAGTCGGCCAGCGGCCGATCCGCGAAACCACCGACATTGTATGTGAACGTGATGCGCGAGCCGCCGGCCGCCGCCTCGATCTGCCAGGTCATCACGCCGTTCACACCGAATTCCTGCAGCGGCCCGAGCGCGCCATTGACCCGCAATGTTTTGGCGGGCTGCGCGTACACGACCGTGCCATGCTCGATGCCTGCGTAAAGACTGAGCTTCTCGCAGAAGCAGCCCCGGACACTCGGTTCGAGCGACAGATTGCGGGCATCGCCCGAATAGGTGTGTTCGGGATCCCACCATTTGGCGATATCGGCGAGCGCGGCCCAGATCACGGGCGGTGCGACGTTCGGCGTCTCAGCGACATGTCGCAAATTGAAGCCATTCGGCCCGGCGCTGACGATCTCGGCGCGCGCCGCGCCGGCCACCGACATCGCGCCCAGGACGGCCGTCGCGATCAGGCATGCACGCATTCATTGTTTCCTTTACGCAATGGCACCGCTGCAGGCGCGCATGGTAATCCTTGCGAGTGAAGGATGGTAACCTAGCGCCCATGACTCAGAAAAAAAGCACGAAAAAGACTGCCAATGCCGCCCTCCCCGAGGCGCATGTGCAAGCCCCCACGGTGAGCGAGCAGGACGCGCGTCAGGCCGTCGAAACACTGTTGCGCTGGGCGGGAGAAGATCCGTTGCGGGAAGGCCTGCGTGACACGCCCAAGCGCGTCGTCAACGCCTATCGCGACTGGTTCTCCGGCTATCTCACCGACCCGGCCGACTATCTGCGCCGCACCTTCGAGGAAGTGGAAGGTTACGACGAGATGATCGTGCTGAGGGACATCGAGTTCGAGTCTCACTGCGAGCATCACATGGCGCCGATCATCGGTCGCGCGCACGTGGGCTATCTGCCCACCAACAAAGTCGTGGGCATCAGCAAGCTGGCCCGTGTGGTCGACGGTTATGCACGGCGCTTTCAAGTCCAGGAAAAGCTCACCGCGCAGATCGCCCGCTGTATCAACGATGTGCTCAAGCCGCGCGGCGTGGGCGTCGTGATCGACGCGATCCATCAATGCATGACCACGCGGGGCGTGCACAAGCGCGGCGTGTCGATGATCACCAGCAAGATGCTCGGCGACTTCCGCGAGGATGCGCGCACCCGCAACGAATTCCTGCGCTTCATCGACATCTCGAGCAAGTGATCATTTAACACTCGGCTTCGGGGAGTCCCGCAATTCCTCACGGGCACGCCGCGAGTGTGACGGTGTTCTCGTTAGCAACTTCGTCACAGTCCTAGCATCCGATCTGCTTCGTAGAACAACGACGGTCGGATTCCGAGGTCAGATGTGAACGCGGTGGCCCAGACGATGACACAGGAGCCTCAGGCACGCCCTGTCCGCGCACGTGCCGAGCACATCTCCCTCGATACGGGTCACGACGACGCACTCGTCACGCCCAAGAAACGTCCGCACCGCCCGACGCGCATGAGCTACACGCTCACCAGCAAGCTGCGTGGTTGCGTCACGCAACTGGGCCTGCTCGACGAACATTTCCTGTCCGTGCAACTGACGCGGCCCGACAGCGAGCCGCGCAAATACGATTTCGATCTGCGCTTCGCCAATGCGAAGCCGATGATCGTGCGTCAAGTCGCCTGGTTCTGGGCGGCGCTCGCCGTCAGCCTGGCCGCGCTCGCCACTTGTGCGCTCTGGCTGCTATGGCCACACAACGCTGCCGCATGGGTCAATCCCGCGCCAGTGACGGCGGTGGCCGCGCTGCTCGCATCGCTGGGCTCCGTGCTGATGTTTCTACGGCGTACGACCGAATCGCTCGAGTTCACCAGCGTTCACGGCGGTGTGACATTGGTGAGTGTGACGGGCGCGATCGGCAGTGCCCGCGAAGGGAAGAAATTCTTCATCGAGCTCATCAAGAGCATCAACGCGGCGAAGCTGGCGCGACCGCAGCCGCCTCAAACTTTCCTGCGCGACGAAATGCGCGAGCACCACCGGCTGCGCGAGTTGGGCGTGCTGACAGAAGAACAGTACGAAACCAGCAAGTCGCGAATCCTGGCCTCGCATTAAGCCGGCGCGCGCATGGCGAAGCGCTCGACGTCGATCTCCGCTCGCAACGGCAGATGATCCGACGCGCGCCTGGCAAGCGGCGTCGCGTGCACTTTGATCGCCACAATCGCCTGCACCGGTCGCACCCAGATTCTGGTCAACGCCAGCAACGGCCAGAAGGACGGGAATTCCGGCGGCGCCAGCGCTTCACCCAAAATTTTGTGCGCGTCTCGTAACGTGCCGGCGCCGGGAAACCATTCGTTCATGTCGCCGAGCACGATGGTCGGATGCTCGGGGGGCGACTTTGCAATCGCGGCCAGCAAGTGGCGCCATTGGAAACGGCGCTCCGATCGGCTCAGCCCAAGATGAGTGGCGATCACGCGAAGCGCGCGCCCGCCGACATCCAGCTCGACATCGAGCGCACCTCGCGGCTCGAGCCATTTGCCATAGCTCAAGTCGTGTCGATGCACGCTGATGACTGGAAATCTCGTCAGCAGCGCGTTGCCATACTCGCCGCTATGTCGCACGATGCTCATGCCGGGGATGGCCGCCATGCTCATCGCTTCCGACAGATATTCCAGCTGCTTCGAGTCGTCTTCTGCGCCGGGCTCGTTGTCGACCTCCTGCAACGCATAGATGTCGCAGCTGAGCTCCTTGAGCACGTCGGCGATGCGTGCGGGCGAGCGCTTTCGATCCAGCCCGACACAGCTGTGAACATTGTACGAACCGATGGAGATCCGGCGGACGCCAGGCGCTGGCGCCTCGACCGGCTCGGTCGGGACTTCGGCCTCAGATGGTGCGCGCGTCGCTGACGCCATGTCGCGGGGACGAGGTCGCGGCCGCCGAGATCAACCAGCGCCGCACCAGCCACATGGCGCCACCGAGCAGCACCAGCACCAGCGCGATCGCCCAATAGTTGATACGACGAGGATCATCCAGCCAGGCCGACAGCTGATCGCTGAACACCGTCGACGTCAGTGTGCCCGGCAGGATACCGATAGCAGTCCCTAGCAAGAATTCCCACAGCCGCATGCGCATGGCGCCGGCGACGACGCCTTCGACAGCGAATGGCGCCAACGGAACCAGTCTCAGCGCAGTCATCGCGAGCAAGCCGCGACGACGCAACACCTGCAGAATCTTATCCAGCTTCGCGCCAGCCATGCGCCGGACCGTTGCCGGATCGAGCCGTTTGCCCGCAACGTAACTGGTCCACGCGGCGAGTTGAATACCGGTCATGGCGATGATGAAGCCCCAGACCGGACCGTACGCGATGACAGCAAACAATGTGATGAGCGGCCTCGGGAACATCACATAGGACGCTGGTGTGAACGCGAGCACGGTCAGAATCGGCACCCACCACGTCTGGCCCACCTCGCGGGCCCAGCTCATGATGTGATTGCCTTCGAGATACGAAGACAGCGGCGTGAATTTCCACAACGCGGTCAGCGCGAAGACGCCCAGCGCGATGCCGGCCAGCTTGCCCCACGACGGACCTGTCGGTGTGCCCAGCGCTTCGGACCGCTCATTCACCACAGGGCTCGCATCCGCGATGCCGACATCGGTGGACCTCGGACTGAAGATCTGCGCCAGATCCGCCAGCCCCACCGGCTTCTCCGGATCGGCGACGCTGATGACGTTCAGCAGCGTGTCCGAAACCTGGGGCGATTCATTCAACGGCTTCAGCGTGCGGTCTTCACGCTGCAGCCGATCGATCGCCTCGCGCAAGTTACCGGCCTCGGCAATCGCCTCGCTCACCTGCTCCACCTCGAAGCCCAGGTGCTCCGCCAGCAACAGCGAACGCAGACCGCGGATCTGATCCTGGATGTCCTTGCGACCGCGCGCCTCGATGGTCAGATCGCATTCGGTGTCGAGCCCCATGGAACGATTCGCCAGATTCGCCGAACCGATCCGCACCAGATCGTCGTCGATCAGGATCATCTTGGAATGCACATCGATGCAGGTGCCTTCCTTCAAACCGTTGATGAACGGATAGTAGACACGAAAATGCTGATGCTTGTCGGCGTCGCGCAGCTTCTGAAGCAGACGCGTGCGCAGCGTCTGCATGGTCAGCTCTTCCAGCCAGCCATGACTCAGCTGGCGCAGCACGACGATGACCTCGGGCCCATCGGGCTCATCGAGCCGCGCGAGCAAGGCATCGCCGACTTTGTCGGCGGTGAAATATTGATTCTCGATGTAGATGCAGTGCTTGGCCGCCGCGATCATGTCTACATACAGCGCTTCGACCTCGCGGACACCATCATCGCCATTGACTGCCGGAGCGGTGCGCGAGATGCCAACTTCGACGTCCTTGAGATGCACCGGCAGCGACTGCGGCCAGCGGGACGTTTTCATTTCCTCCGCGGCGGCCCGGCGACGAAACACCCGACGCTGTTCCGCCGGCGGTCGCAATGTTTCGCCAGTCGCCTTGCGCCAGCGTTCGCGCACCAGGTCGCCCAGCGACCGCGCGGCAGCGCCTTCGACGGCCATCATCAAATCGTGAAACGGCGGATAGGCCGTGCCTTTCACCTGACGATGCTCGTTGCTGGGGGAATGATCGTTGGTGTCCCAGCGCCGGCAGGTCAGATCGATGCCGCCGTTGAAGGCAATGGTGTCGTCGATCACCACGATCTTCTGGTGATGCGAGCCACCGGTGGGATGCGTGTTGTCGTAACGGAAATGCACGCGCCGGTGCGGCTGCCAGCCCAGGCCGTAGAACGGCGCCCACTCCCGATCCAGCCCGAAAATCACCGGGTAGTCCCAGATCAGGATATGGATGTGCAAATGCCGGTTCCGCCGCGCCAGCTCGTTCAGGAAATCGCCGAGCTCCAGCTCGCAATCCTGCGCGCCATCCTTGCACAGCAGACGCGTGCGACTATGGAAATCCCAGCCGGAAATCAGAATGGATCGCTTGGCCTTGCGCGCCGACTCGACGAATGCACGGAAATAATTGTCGCCGTCGACCAGGAACGACGCGCGCTCCGCGTTCTCCACGCGCCAGCAATTGCGGCCGGGTTGAAGCAAGGTCGATGGAACAACGGGCGCGAGCATCGGAGTAAGGATTGCAGGACCGCCAAACGGGGCAATGTCGGCGAAACGCTTGCACCGCGCGCCCGGTTCCCTGAAGGGCAGGATGCCCAGATGCAGCGGGCACAGGCCCTAGTAGCCGCGGGCTACATCGACCACCGACAGCATCTTGTCGCCGGCCACATATCGCCTGATGTTCTCGCGCACGACCTGCAGCGGCGCCTGACCGCTCAGATCGGAGTCCGCGGAAACGTGCGGCGTGATGATCAGGTTCGGCGCTTTCCACAACGGATGCCCGGGCGGCAGCGGCTCGGGATCGGTGACATCGAGCCCGGCGCCGGCGATGGTTTGGTTGTTGAGCGCATCGATCAGATCGGACGTGACCACACTGCCACCGCGCGCGATGTTGATGAAGAACGCCGTCGGCTTCATCTTTCCAAACAATGCGGCGTTGAAGATGCCTTGAGTCTGCGGCGTCAGCGGCGCCGTGTTCACGACGAAGTCGGCCTCGGATACGAGCTTCGGCAACTCATCCGCGAGGCCCACATAGCTCACAAAGTCCGGGCCAGTGCGACCGCTATTTCGGGTCGCGGTGACTTTCATGCCGAGCCCATGCGCCCGCTTCGCGACTTCAGTCCCGATGCCGCCGAGACCGACAACCAGCATCGTCTTGCCGTCAACGGTGGTCGCGCGTCCGGGCGGAAGACGCGGAATCCATTTCCCCTGCGCTTGCGCGGGAATATACACATCGAGTCCGCGCGCAAGACCCAAGGCCATCGCCATCACGTGTTCCGCGATCACGGGACCGGCAATACGCTGCATGTTGGTGACCAGAATGTTTCGTTCCTTGATGGCCGGAATGGACACGCAGTTCTCGACACCCGCGGTCACCAGCTGAATCCATTGAATGGACTTGCCCGCGCTGAGCGTTTCCGGATCGCACACACCGATGGTCGCGTCGATACTCGCAAGCTTCGACCTGGCTTCAGGCGTGCCGACGACGATGAACTCGACATCCGGCGCGACGGCCCGCAGCTCCGAACCCAGCCGCGCCGCGAAGCCGCCGACCAGAATGCGCTTCGGCTTACGCCAGCCCTTGCGCTCCTTCACCGGAGCATCGGCCTCCTGCAGTCCATAATGCTCGATCACGCCGGCGGCGGAATTTTCCGCGGCGTCGATCGACGCCGCGACCAATACAGATGCGCAAGCAGCAGCCACGAGCCAGCGACACTTCATCCTGAATCCTCCGCTGAGATTGTCGTTCGTTCCTCAACCCACGCCGTTCTTCTTGAACCAGGCCAGCGCCTTCTGCCAGGCATCCTTCGCATCCGCTTCGACATATGACGGCCGATAGTCGGCGAAGAATGCATGCGGCGAGTCGGGATACACGACGATCTCCGACGCGACCTTCGCCTTCTTGAGCGCCTCTCGCATCTGCTCGACCGTTTCGAGCGGAATGCCCTGATCCTTGCCGCCATACAAGCCGAGCACGGGCGCATTCAGATCGGCGGCGATGTTGACCGGATGTTTGGGCTGATTCTCGGTGGGATCGCCGACCAGGCGGCCGTACCAGGCCACGCCTGCTTTGAGCTGCTTGCTGTGCGCGGCATATAGCCACACGATGCGCCCGCCCCAGCAGAACCCGGTGATGCCGAGCTTCGCCACATCGCCCTTGCCGGACTTCTGCGCGAATTCCACCGCCGCATCCAGATCGCCCATGACCTGATCATCCGGCACCTTGGCGACGATGGGACGAATCTCGTCGATGGTCTTGAGCTTGGAGACATCGCCCTGCCGGTAGTACATCTCGGGCGCGATCGCGAAATAGCCCTGCTTGGCGAAACGACGGCACACATCCTTGATGTGCTCATGGACGCCGAAGATTTCCTGCACGACCAGGATGACGGGGAACGGACCGCCCTTGGCCGGCATGGCGCGATAGCCGGGGAGGGTCTCATCGCCGACCGGAATTTTTACATCGCCCGCATCGAGACCATTGGTATCGGTACTCACGGTCGCGGCGCCGATCGGCTGCACGGCGAGCGCAAAGCCGGCGGCGGCGAGACTGCTGGCCACCATGTGGCGGCGATTCAGCTCCATGCGCGAGAACACGTTGGCGATATCGGTCTGCACATCCCGGCTCATGGCGTTCCCCTGTTCGATGAAAGCAACCGCGCGAGTGTAACGACGTGCTCGCGGCCTGCAAAGAATCGGCGCATTCATCGCGGCGCGCGCAGAAATCATCAAACCCTCGCCGACGAGGTCGCCGGCGACGCAGTCCGCGCCACCGCGCTTTTGACTGCTCAATGACTCGGCGGGGCGCCAAATAAGTGCACTGATTTTCTTGAAAACGAGCGCCGCGCGCCTGACTCGCCGTTGTCTCGCATTGGCTCGAACCGCCAAAGTCTCCATGTTGACAGCGCTAGCCAATTGCCCCATGTTCGCGCCCGCTCGAACAAGGAATGTCACCGCGTCGCTCACCGGAGCGACGCTTCACCAGGGGGTCGTATCATGGAAGGACGACAAAGGTCCGAAGGATCTGCCGCGCGCTGGTTTTTTGCCCTGCTGCTGGTTCTCGGCCCAGCACTGATACAGCCAGTCTTCGCGCAAAGTGCCGGCTGCCAGATCACATACACCAAGAGTTGGGAAGGCGGTAATGGCTTCGGCGCCAACATCGCCATCCTGAATACCGGTCCGGCCATCGGCAACGGTTGGACGTTGCAATTCAGTTTCGCCAACGGCGAGCGCATTCAGAACGGTTGGCCGGTAACGTTTACTCAAGCTGCGGGCAGCGCTCAAGTCACGGTGTCGAGCAACGCGGCGTGGAATCAGAGCATCGGCAGCGGTGCGACGTTCACCGCCGGTTTCAACGGCACGTTCACTACGACCAATTCCACACCCACCGGCTTCACACTGAACGGCACCGCCTGCACCGGCGGCGGCACCAGCAACACCGCGCCCATCGTCAGTCTGACGAGCCCGACCAGCGGTCAAACATTCGCTGCCGGCTCGACTGTGACGCTCGCTGCCAACGCCAGCGATCCGGGCGGCGCGGTCAGTCGCGTGGAATTTCGCGTCGATGGCAATTTGGTGAACACGGATACCACTTCGCCGTACAGCTTCAACGTGACGGGCCTCGCGTCTGGCAGCCACACGGCGCAAGCCACTGCGTTCGACAACGGCTCGCCCGCTCTCAGCACCGCAACGGCTGCCGTGCCGTTCACGATTCAGGGCACGGTGCAGCCGACGATCGTCGCCAGCCCATCGTCGCTGACACTTGCCAGCGACGCGAGCGGCACCGCAACTCTGCGATTGAACGCCGCACCGTCGAGCAGCGTGACCGTCACACTCACGCGTTCAGGCAGCACGGCAATCACTGCCAGCTCGTCCTCGATCACCTTCAACAGCGGTAACTGGCAGAGCGGTGTGAATGTGACATTCACCGCCGCGACTGGTACGGCCGCCGCGACCTCAACGTTCACCGCTGCATCTAGCGGTTACACCTCCGCGACAGTCTCGGTCACGCGCAGTGGCGTCGTGACCGGTCGCGTCGACAATCCTTATCTCGGCTCCGGCGTTTATAACAATCCGCTGTGGCGTGCGAATGCCGCCGCCTCCGGCGGCAGCGCGATCTCCATGCAGCCTACCGGCGTGTGGCTGGATCGAATCAGCGCGATCGCCGGCAACGGCAGCTCGACCACGGGCAACCTGGGGCTGGTCGATCACTTGAACGAAGCGCTGACACAGGATCAAGCGAACGGCGCCACGCCGATGACCATTCAGATCGTGATCTACAACCTGCCCGGCCGCGATTGCGCGGCGCTCGCCTCCAACGGTGAGCTCGGCCCCAACGATCTGCCTCGCTACAAGGCCGAGTACATCGATGTGATCGCCGGCGTCCTGCGACGCGCCGAGTACGCGAACCTGCGTATCGTGCTGATCATCGAGATCGACTCGCTGCCGAATCTGGTGACGAACGTGACGACTCGCCCCACCGGCACCGCGGCCTGCGACACGATGGCCCAGAATCGCGGCTACGTCGACGGCGTCGGCTACGCGCTCGCGACCTTCGGCGCGATTCCGAATGTTTACAACTACGTCGATGCGGGTCACCACGGCTGGCTCGGCTGGGACACCAACTTCGGCCCGTCCGTCGACATGATGCGGACCGCGGCAACCGCTTCGGGCAGCACGCTGGCGAACGTGCACGGCTTCATCACCAACACTGCGAATACATCAGCGTTGCAGGAGCCGTACATCGTCGTCGACAGTACCACGCGCCCGTCGCGCTGGATCGACTGGAATCAATTCAACGATGAGCTGACGTACGCCCAGGCGTTCCGCCAACGCGCCATCCAGGCCGGCTTCGATGCAAACATCGGCATGCTGATCGACACCTCGCGCAACGGCTGGGGCGGCCCGAACCGACCGACGGGGCCGAGCACGGCGGCCGATCTCAACACTCGCATCGACGCATCACGCATCGACCGGCGCATTCACAAAGGCAACTGGTGCAATGCCAGCGGTGCGGGGCTCGGCGAGCGGCCGCGTGCCGCGCCGGCAACAGGCATCGATGCCTATGTCTGGATCAAGCCGCCCGGCGAGTCCGACGGCGCGAGCCAGGAGATTCCGAACGACGAAGGCAAAGGCTTCGACCGCATGTGCGACCCGACGTACGGCGGCAACCCGCGCAATAACAACAACATGACCGGCGCATTGCCGAATGCGCCACTGTCCGGGCACTGGTTCCCGGCGCAATTCCAGCAGTTGTTACAGAACGCCTATCCACCGCTGTGAGAAACCGGGACCCGGCGTCGCCTCGTGCGCCGGGTCCCTTCCGACAAGCGGGGGACGGGACTTCAGATATTCAACGGAGGATGTATGAAGCTCGATGCATTACGGACGATGCTGCTCGGCGCGTTGCTGCTCATGATGGGCAGCGCCTTCGGGCACGGACTGATTCAAGACCCACCGTCGCGCAACTGGTTCTGCGGCGCTCTCACCAAACCCGATCAAGTCGCCAACGGCACCGCGCAGTATCCAGTTTGCGGCCAGGCATTCACCGCGACCGGTGTCGACCCCAACGCCGGCTACAGCTTCATGAGCGTACTCACGCACACGACCGGCCGCTCGGGCGTCGGCGTGCGCCAGAACGTTTGCAGCTTCAACTCGGAAACCTGGAACGGCGCCGCCACCCCGTGGGATCAGCCGATCAACTGGCCCACGACGCCCATGACCTCCGGATCGAAGGTGTTCACCTGGAACATCTCCTGGGGGCCGCACTTCTCGGACACGGACGAGTTCCGCTACTGGATCACCAAGCCGGGCTTCGTGTTCACGGTGGGCCAACCGCTGTCGTTCAACGATTTCGAGGATGCACCGTTCTGCGTGCTCAAGTACAACGACGCGACACCGAACGCCAACCCGGATGTGATTCCAAATCCCGCCGCCGCGACGTTTCAAACCCGCTGTAACGTCCCTGCGCGCACCGGCCGTCATGTGATCTACGCCGAATGGGGCCGCAATCAATGGACGTACGAACGTTTCCACGGCTGCATCGACGCGATGTTCCAAGGCGGCACCACACCGACCGTCGATGCGCAGATGGTGCTGACGCCCGACGTGGCCGAGTTCCAGGGCGCCGGCTCGATCACGCTGGATGGCCGCACGTCCATCGGCTCGAATCTGAGCTACCAGTGGACCGTCAGCTCCCAGAATCCGTCGCTCTATACGCTCACCAACGCCACGCAGTCGGTCGCGACTCTGACATTAGGCAATCCGCAGGCGTCCGCGAACGTCACTGTTTCATTGGTCGTGGCGAGCGGCGGCGCTTCCGACAGCGCCACGCGCACGTTTGTTCATGCACCTGCGCTCGCGTCGCAGTGGTTCGATCTCGGTCCGCTGACTTCTACGTCACGCACGCTGACGGTCGGCGATCGAGTTTCCGTTCGCACGGTGAACGGCAGCGGTCAAGACGCGTACTGGCCGACGAGTCCGCTGGTGATCACTTCCTCTGACGCGGCTGCCGCCGCGTGGCCTTTGGCGCTCGCGCAAGCGGTCAATGCGGCGAACGGTGCAGTTCGCATCGGTGTACTGAATGCGCAGAGCCAGGTCGTTCCACAGGCGAACGCAACGGCCAATCGCGTGTACTCACTGACGTCAGCGGATATCACGAGTGCGTTCCTGCAAGTGACTCCGGCTACGACGGGCAATGGTGGCGTCACTGTGACACCGGCCGTCGCCGCGAACAGCCCGTACTACAACGAACTGCAGCTGCGCCTATCCAATACGGCAGCTGTCACTGCGCTGTCGGCGACGGTCGTCGTGCAGAGAACGACGGGGGTCAGCTACAGCGGTCAGTACAACACGCTCGGCAGCCAGATCCAGCAGAGCAACTCGAGCACGAGCACCGCAGTCACGTATCAATTCACGCTCGCTTCTGGAACGACCCTCAGTCCCGGAACGAATCGCACGTTCGCCGCGCAATTCGGCGGCACAGGCACTGCCCACCCCACCACTGGCGACACTTACACGGTGACCTACACCAGCGGCGGCACGCAGTACACGCAAACCGGCACGTTCTGAGGAAATCAGAGGCTCGGCACACACAGACCGCATCTTCTGAGGCATCAACAAGGAGACGTCACATGCTTCAATTACACGCGCACGAGGCGGCAGCAAGCGCGCTGCCGCCGGGCCGGCGGCGCATCGATTGGCGAGCGCCGTGCAAAGATCCGCGGCCATATTCAGCCACGGCGCTATCGCGCTGTATCTTGTCGTTCATCACGCTGGCTCTGTGCTATTTAGCGGCGGCGCCCGGCGCATTCGCGCAGAGCGCCGGCTGCCAGATCACTTACACCAAGAGTTGGGAAGGCGGTAACGGCTACGGCGCCAACATCGCCCTCCTGAACACCGGCCCAGCCATCACCAACGGCTGGACGCTGATCTTCACCTTCGCCAACGGTGAGCGCATCCAGAACGGCTGGCCCGTAACGTTCTCGCAGCCCGCCGGCAGCTCACAGGTCACGGTGACGAGCAACGCGGCGTGGAATCAAAGCATCGGCAGCGGCGCGACGTTCAATATCGGCTTCAACGGAACGTTCACGACGACGAACTCGACGCCAACCGGCTTCTCCCTCAACGGCACGGCCTGTACGGGCGGTGGCACCGGCAACACGGCGCCTATCATCAGCCTCACCAGCCCGACCAGTGGCCAAACGTTTGCCGCGGGCTCGGCGGTGACGCTCGCCGCGACGGCGAGTGATCCGGGTGGTGCGGTGACTCGTGTGGAGTTTCGTGTTGATGGCAACCTGGTGAACTCGGACACGACCTCGCCATACAGCTTCAGCGTGACCGGCCTCGCCTCAGGTAGCCACACCGCACAGGCGACGGCGTTCGATAACGGGTCGCCGTCGCTGAGCACGGCGACGGCGGCTGTGCCGTTCACGATTCAGGGCACACAAACGTCGTCCATCACGGCGACGCCGAGTACGTTGTCGCTGATGGGCGGATCGAGTGGCACTTCATCGATTCGTCTGAGCGCGGCGCCTTCCAGCGCGGTGACGGTGACGATCACGCGTTCGGGCAGCACTGCGATCACGCACTCGCCGACGAGCGTCACGCTCAACAGCTCGAACTGGAGCACCGGCGTGAATGTGACTTTCACCGCCGCTGCGGGAACAGGCACGGCAACGTCGACGTTCACGGCGGCTGCGTCGGGTTACACGTCAGCGACGATCACTGCCACGCGGACGACCAGCTCCGGCGCCGTGTTCCGAGTGGATCCCACCGGCCGTATCACGAAAAACGGCACAGTGTTCCCCGTCCGTTGCGGGTCGTGGTTCGGTCTGGAAGGACGGCACGAACCTTCCAACGATCCGACCAATCCGAGCGGCGCGCCGATGGAGCAATACATCGGCAACACTTTCTGGGCGAACGGCGGCGCCGGCACCGGCCGCACGATTCAACAGACCATGACTGAAATCACCGGCATGGGCATCAACGTCATCCGCTTGCCGGTCGTGCCGCAGACTCTGAACGCCAACGACCCGCAGGGTCGCGATCCGTACCTGAAGAATCACTCGTCGGTACGAGTGGCGAACTCCCGGCTGGCGCTGGAGCAGATCATTCAGCTCGCCGACCAGAACAACATCGAGGTCATGCTCGACGTGCACTCCTGCTCCAACTACGTCGGCTGGCGCAAGGGCCGGCTGGATGCGCGTCCGCCTTGGGTCGATGCGACTCGCGACAACTATGATTTCAAGCGAGAGAACTATTCGTGCGCGGCGAGCGGCAATCCGAGCACCGTGACGACCACGCAGCCTTATAACCAGACGCTGTGGCTGGATAACTTGCGGACACTGGCCGGGCTGGGCACGCAGCTCGGTGTGGACAACATCATCGGCATCGACGTGTTCAATGAACCGCACGATTACACGTGGGCGGAGTGGAAGTCGCTGGTTGAGTCTGCGTATACGGCGATCAACGCGGTGAATCCGAACACACTGTTGTTCGTGCAGGGAGTGGGCACGGTGGCTGGGACGCAGGATGGAACTCCGGCTACGACCACAGCGGTGCCCCATGGAAATACGGCGTCGAATCCGAATTGGGGTGAGAATTTGTATGAGGCCGGGAGCAACCCGATCAATATTCCCAAGGAGCGGCTGGTGTTCTCACCGCACACCTACGGACCGTCCGTGTTCGTGCAGCGAATGTTCATGGATCCTTCGCAGCCGCAATGTGCGGGGCTGGAGGGCGATGCGGCGGGCGATGCGAAGTGCAATATCGTAATCAACCCGACGCAGCTCGCGGCTGGATGGGAGGAGCACTTCGGTTATCTCAAGCAACTGGGTTACGGAATGGTCGTGGGTGAGTTTGGTGGCAACCTGGATTGGCCGCAGGGTCAGGCGAGCATCCGGGACCGGAATCGCTGGAGTCACATCACGCCCGGCGTGGATGCGCAGTGGCAGAACGCGTTCGTCGATTACCTGGTCAGTAAGAATATCGAGGGGTGTTATTGGTCGATCAATCCAGAGTCGGGAGATACGGCCGGCTGGTATGGCCATGCGTATGACCCGGTGTCCAACACGACGGGGTGGGGTGAGTGGCGGACGTTTGATCAGCGGAAGACGAATCTGCTGAATCGGCTGTGGGGTCGGTAAGAGGCGTCGGTGCGGCACGGTGCCGAGGTGGCGTTCCTCCTCCCGACACCGTGTTCCCCTACTGCCTTCGCTATCGCTCGGCCCGGGAGACTGGCTTGGGCCAGTCTCCATGGGTTGAGCTCAAAGGCGCGGGCGAGAGCTGACACCTCTTCTCAGAAACTCAGGGACGGGCGACAGCCCACTCCGTCCCGCCCTCAAATCACACGAGAACGCGCTCGATACCGCCCGCGTTTGCTTTCTGCACGTAGTCCGGCAGCCAGTTGTTACCGAGTATGTGCTTCGCGATTTCAACGACGATGTAATCCGCATCGATGTCCGCGTCGTCGTTGTAGCGCTTGAGACCCTGCATGCAGGACGGACAGGAAGTGAGGATCTTCACATCCCCCTTGAACCCATCCGCGCGCAACTTCTCCGCGCCCTTCTTCATCTCGATTTCCTTGCGGAACCGCACCTGAGTCGCCACATCCGGGCGGCTCACGGCAAAGGTGCCGGACTCGCCGCAGCACCGGTCGTTCTTCTCGACCTTGCCGTTCAGTTCATCGTTGATGAGCGTATTCACGACCTTCAAAGGATCGTAGCTCTTGATCGGCGTGTGGCACGGGTCGTGATACATGTATCTCACGCCCGTCACGCCTTCGAGCTTCACGTTCCGCTCCATCAGGAACTCGTGAATGTCGACGATGCGGCAGCCGGGGAAGATCTCGTCGAATTTATAACCCTGCAGCTGATCGAAACACGTGCCGCAGCTGACCACCACGGTCTTGATGTCGAGATAGTTCAGCGTATTCGCGACACGGTGGAACAGCACACGGTTGTCCGTGATCATCTTTTCCGCCTTGTCGAACTGACCCGCGCCTCGCTGCGGGTAGCCGCAGCACACATAACCGGGCGGCAGCACCGTCTGCACACCGACCGACCACAGCATCGCCTGCGTCGCCAGGCCCACCTGCGAGAACAAACGTTCCGAGCCGCAGCCAGGGAAGTAAAACACCGCCTCGGACTCGCTGGTAGTGCGGGCCGGGTCGCGGATGATGGGCACGTAGTGCCGATCTTCGATATCCAACAGCGCGCGCGCCGTCTTCTTCGGCAACCCACCAGGCATCTTCTTGTTGACGAAGTGAACGACCTGCTCGCGCACCGGCGCCTTGCCGGTCGTTGCAGGCGGATGCGCGGTCTGGGCCTTCGCCACGACCTTGAGCGCACGATTCGCCATGCGCTGAGCCTTGAAGCCCCACTCGAGCATCGCGGTACGCGCAATCTTGATGGTTTGCGGATTGGTAGCGTTCAGGAAGAACATCGACGCCGCCGTGCCCGGATTGAAGCGCTTCTTGCCCATCCGGCGCAGCAGATCGCGCATCGCCATCGACACGTCGCCGAAGTCGATATTCACGGGGCACGGCTTCTCGCACTTGTGACAGACCGTGCAATGGTCGGCCACGTCGGAGAACTCATCCCAGTGACGCAGCGACACACCACGACGCGTCTGCTCTTCGTACAGGAACGCTTCGATCAGCAGCGAGGTCGCCAGAATCTTGTTACGCGGCGAGTACAACAAGTTCGCGCGCGGCACATGCGTCGCGCACACCGGTTTGCACTTGCCACAACGCAAGCAATCTTTGATCGCGTCCGAAATCGAGTTGATGTCGGACTGCTGCATGATCAGGGACTCGTGTCCCATCAAGTTGAAGCTGGGCGTGTACGCGTTGCGCAGATCGCCGCCCGGCATCAGCTTGCCTTTATTGAAGCGCCCGTCTGGATCGACTCGATCCTTGTAACGACGGAACTCCTCGGTCTCCGCATCGGTCAGGAACTCAAGCTTGGTGATGCCGATGCCGTGCTCGCCGGAGATCACGCCGTTGAGGTCGCGCGCAATCGCCATGATCCGCTCGACGGCGCGGTTCGCCGTCTGGAGCATCTCGTAATCGTCCGAATTCACCGGGATGTTGGTGTGCACGTTGCCATCGCCGGCATGCATGTGCAGCGCGACCCACACCCGACCACGCAGGACGCGCTTGTGAATTTCCTCGACCCCTTCGAGGATGGGCAGGCACGCGCCGCCCACGAACAAGCGACGCAGATGCGCGCGCACTTCCGTCTTCCACGACGTGCGCAGCGAGCGATCCTGCACCAGATCGAAGATGCGAACGTTCGGTTCGCGATCGACGCGTCGCTCGAAGTCGCCACGCAGCGGAGCAAAACCTAACGTTGTCAGCTGAGGCAGCGCCTCACTCAGCGGCGTATCCAAGTGCTCGGCGAGATAAGTCCAGCGCGCGAGCGTATCCGCAATCACCTGCTGCGCCTGGATCTGCCGGTCACCGAGCAACTCGGTGCGAGAGACGCTGATCAGATCCGGATCGTCGACCTTGCCCAGCGGCAGCTCGGTCTCGAAGAAGTCCCGCAGCTCGCGCAGCATCTTGATCTTGTTGGCGAACGACAGCTCGATGTTGATGCGCTCGATGGCATCGGTGTAGTCGCCCATGCGCTCGAGCGGAATCACCACGTCTTCGTTGATCTTGAAGGCGTTGGTGTGTTTGGCGATCGCGGCCGTGCGGGAGCGGTCCAGCCAGAATTTCTTGCGCGCATCGGGATTGACAGCGACGAAGCCCTCGCCCGCGCGGCTGTTGGAGATGCGGATGACTTCGGAAGTGGCGCGCGCCACCGCGTCATCGTTGTCACCAACGATGTCACCCAGCAACACCATCTTCGGCAAGGCACCGCGCTTGGACTTGGTCGCATAGCCGACGGCGCGCAGATAGCGCTCGTCGAGATGTTCCAGGCCGGCGAGCTGTACGCCAGAGATCCCCGTTTCCTTATCGAGGAACGTCTTGATCTCGACGATGGACGGAATCGCGTGACGCGCGTGGCCGAAGAATTCCAGGCACACGGTGCGCGTGTACTTCGGCATGCGATGGAGGATCCAGCGCGCCGACGTGATCACGCCGTCGCAACCTTCCTTCTGCACGCCCGGCAAGCCGCCGAGGAATTTATCGGTGACGTCCTTGCCCAGACCTTCCTTGCGGAACTTGCGGCCTTCGATATCGACTCGCGCCGTACGCAACACACGCGCACGCTGCGGATGGTCGCGGCCGTCTTTCCATACCAATTCGAACTTGGCGACCTCGACATCATGAATCTTGCCGCGGTTGTGCTCGAGGCGAGTCACTTCGAGCCAGTTGCCGTCGGGATCGACCATCCGCCACCAGATGAGATTGTCGACGGCCGTGCCCCACAGCACTGCTTTCTTACCGCCGGCATTCATCGCGACGTTGCCACCGATGCACGAAGCATCCGCGGACGTCGGATCGACAGCAAACACCAGGCCCTCACGCTCGGCCGCGTCGGACACGCGACGAGTGACGACGCCCGCGCCGCTGAAAATCGTCGGCACCTTCGCGTCCGGCGTCGTTGCGCCCGGAATATCGATAATGTCGATGGGGTCGAGCTGCTCCAGCTTCTCGGTGTTGATGACAGCCGAAAGTGGTGTGAGCGGGATCGCGCCACCGGTGTAACCCGTGCCGCCGCCGCGTGGAATGATGGTGAGGCCCAGCTCGATGCAATCGCGCACCAGCGCGGGAATCTCCGCTTCGGTGTCGGGCGACAGTACGAGGAACGGATATTCGATACGCCAGTCGGTCGCGTCGGTCACGTGTGAGACACGCGCGAACGCGTCGAAACGAATATTGTCGTCGCGCGTGTGACGTTCGAGCAGCCGACGGGCGCGCTTGCGGAGCTGCACCAGTTTTTCGAAATCATTGGCGAACGATTCCACCGCGCGACGCGCCGCCTGCAACAGCTCGCCGACTTTGCGATCGCGATCCGGATCGGCGTCGTCGCGACGGCGCTCGATGTCGTGCAGCCGGTGATGCAAGGCTTCGATCAGCAGACGGCGGCGCTTCGGATTGTCGACCAGGTCGTCCTGCAGATACGGATTACGCTGCACCACCCAGATGTCGCCGAGCACTTCGTAAAGCATGCGCGCCGAACGGCCGGTTCGACGTTCGCCGCGCAGCTCGTCCAGAATGGTCCACAACGACTCGCCCAGCAGCCGGATCACGATTTCGCGATCCGAAAACGAGGTGTAGTTGTAAGGGATTTCGCGCAGACGAGCGGCCGGGCCCGCGACAGCGGCGTCCGGCTCCGTGGTGGCAAGCGGTAGGGACAGGTTGCGCAAGGTAGTAAGGCTTCGGCGCCCGAGCGAGGTATGGACGGTAATTGTACGCGGTTACAGTCCGGTCCAAGAAGCCGGCGATGTCGATAAGCCCTTGATCCTGGCAATCCTTTATATTCCCCAAACCAAACTGCATAAGCTTCGAGGCCCATGAACACGCACCTGTCCACCCTGGAAGCCCGGTTGATCGGCTGCCTGATCGAGAAGGCCCTGACCACGCCCGATCAATATCCGCTGTCGTTGAATGCTTTGCTCAACGCCTGCAATCAGAAAAGCAATCGCGAGCCGGTGCTGAGCCTGGACGAGCGCACCGTGCAGGAGAGCGTCGAGGGGCTGGTGAAAAAGCATCTGGTGCTGGAAAAATCGGGCTTCGGCAGCCGGGTGCAGAAGTATCAGCATCGCTTCTGTAACACCGGCTTCGGCTCGTTCGAGTTCACGCCGGTGCAGACCGCGATCATCTGCGAGCTGCTGCTGCGAGGGCCGCAGACGCCGGGCGAGCTGCGCACTCGCGTGCCACGCATGGCCGAGCTGCACAACCCGGCCGAGGTTGAATCGGCACTCGAGGATCTGGCGACGCGCCCGGATGGGCCTTTCGTCAAACAGCTGCCGCGCGAGTCGGGCCGTCGTGATTCCCGCTATGCGCATTTGTTCAGCGGTGAAGATGCGATTCCCTTGACCCCGGCCGAGGCGAGCGGCGGTGGAGCTGAACCGCAGCCAAACGCGCCGATGGCCGAATCGCGCAGCTCCCTGACGACGCGCGTCGACACGCTCGAAGCGCAGGTCGCTGCCCTACGACAGGAGTTGGAAGAACTACGCAGTAGCATTAAGTCCTCGTAATAGAGGCTCCGCCACGCAAACTTTGCTTGCGAAGGGGCGTCTTACTGGCATTGCATAGGAAACCCAATTGGGAGGAGCCATCCATGCTTGTCAGACAGAATCGAGCCCCCTTCAATCGAGCTCGCGCGACCGTGGTCTCGGCAGCCACGTTGCTGGGTATCGCGCTGGCCGGCTGCAATGGCAGCTTCGCCGATAACAACCCGACCCAGGCGGCCGCCTCGAGCCCGCCGCCCGCCATCGCAACGGCGTCGCCGCGCAATGTCGCCGCCGCCCTGCCCGATTTCGCGTCGTTGGTCGATCACTATGGCCCGGCCGTCGTGAACGTCGCCGTGGTCGGCAAACAGCAGCCCGTCAGCAACGAAGGGCCCGGCGGCATGTCGCCCAACGATCCGTTCCAGGATTTCTTCCGTCGCTTCGGTCAGCCCATGCCGCGCAATCAGCAGCCGGCCCGCGGTGAAGGCTCGGGCTTCATCGTCAGCGCCGACGGCTACATTCTGACCAACGCGCACGTGGTCGCCGATGCCGACGAAGTCACGGTGAAGACCACCGATCGTCGCGAGTACACCGCCAAGGTGGTGGGCTTCGATGAAGCCACCGATGTCGCGGTGTTGAAGATCGATGCCAAGAATCTGCCGACCGTGAAGATCGGCGATCCCGCCAAGCTGCGTCCCGGTGAGTGGGTGATCGCCATCGGCTCGCCGTTCGGCTTCGAGAACAGCGTCACCGCCGGCATCGTCAGCGCGACCTCGCGCTCCATGCCCGGCAGCAACTACGCGCCGTTCATTCAGACCGACGTGGCGGTGAACCCCGGCAACTCCGGTGGCCCGCTGTTCAACATGCAAGGCGAAGTGGTCGGTATCAACTCGCAGATCTACAGCCGCAGCGGCGGTTACATGGGTCTGTCGTTCGCGATCCCGATCGATGTCGCCAGCAACGTGCAACAGCAGCTGGTGTCGAACGGCAAGGTCACCCGCAGCCGCATCGGCGTCTCGATCCAGGACGTGAATGCGCAGCTCGCCGAATCGTTCGGCCTGGACCGTCCCAAGGGCGCGCTGGTCGGCATGGTCGAAGAGAACGGCCCGGGCGCCAAGGCCGGCATCAAGGCCGGCGACGTGATCCTCAAGGTCGACGGCACCGACATCGAGCAGTCCTCGCAGTTGCCTGGCTTGATCGCCTCGAAGAAGCCCGGCAGCACGGTCAATCTCGATGTCTGGCGTGAAGGCGGCATCAAGCACATCAGCGCCAAGCCGGTCGAGATCGTCGACAAGGGCACCAAGGTCGCGAACCGCGACGCCGTGGAATCCGATGAAACCGCCAAGCTCGGCCTGGTGGTCCGCCCGCTGCAGAAGCAGGAGAAGGCGCAGGTCGACACCCAGGGTGAGCTGGTGGTCGAAGACTCGGACGGCCCGGCGGCGGCCGCCGGCGTGCAGCGTGGCGACATCATCCTCGGCGTCAACGGCAGGCCCGTGAAGTCGGTGGATGAGCTCAAGGTCGCCGCCCGCAAGACCAAGGGCAAGATCGTGGCGTTGCTGATCGAACGAGACAGCGCGCAGATCTTCGTCCCGGTGCGCATCGGCTAAGGATGTAGCTATGGTGAGCGACCGACGAATGGCGGAAACTTCCCCTCGTCCCTCCCCGCTGCCGTCGTCGGTCGGCTCACCGGTTACGCGAATGAAATTACTGCTCATCGAAGACGATCTGCAGGCTGCCGAATATCTGCTCAAAAGCCTGCGGGAAATTGGCTACAGCGTCGATCACAGCCCCGATGGGCGGGACGGCCTGGAAAAAGCGACCCAACGTCATTACGACGTGGTGATCGCGGACCGTCAGCTGCCGCACCTCGACGGCCTGACCATCATCACCACCCTGCGCGAGCGCAACGATCGCACCCCGGTGCTGATCCTGTCCGCGCTCGGCACGGTCGACGACCGCGTCCATGGCTTGAAAGCCGGCGGCGACGACTACCTCACCAAACCTTTCGCGTTCGCCGAGCTGCTCGCGCGCATCGAAGCGCTGAGCCGCCGAGGCACTGCCCAGGCTGAAGCCAGCCGGCTCAAGGTCTCCGACCTGGAGCTCGACCTGCTGGCCCGCAAAGTGACGCGGGCCGGCCAGAACATCGACCTCACCACCAAGGAATTCCAGCTGCTGGAGTTCCTGATGCGCCGGCCCGGCCAGGTGGTCACGCGCACCATGCTGCTCGAAGGCGTATGGAACCTGCACTTCGATCCGCAGACCAATATCACTGACGTGCACATGAGCCGCCTGCGCAATGCCGTCGACAAAGGGTTTTCCCGGCCGCTGATCCATACCGTGCGCGGCGCCGGTTACGTCCTGAAGGAATAACCGGGTTCGGCCGGATGGCCGGCGGCGACGGGAGACGTCGTACAATGGCCGCCACTACAACGGTTCTTCAGAGCAGTGAACGCATGACCGACTCCGGCCGTCCGGATGCCGTCGGGCCGACCACGCGCCCGCGAACGCGCATGCGACTGTCCACGTCGCGGCTCGCCACGCTGTTCATCGTGATCTTCGCCGTCGGCGTCACCCTGGTGCTGACCGCCGTTTATTTCCTGACCGCGCGCGTACTCGACAACGAAGTCGATGCCGTCATCAACTCCGAGGTCAACAATCTGGTCGACGACTATTCGCGCGGCGGCCTGCTCCAGCTCGTGGCCACCCTGCATCGTCGCGCGGATGGCTGGGGTCGATCCGGCGCCGTGTATCTATTGGTCGAAAGCAACGGCTTTCCCATCGCCGGCAATCTGGCCCGCTGGCCGCAGGTCGTGAGTCGCTACAACGATTGGGTCGAATTCGAAATCGACGCCAGCGACGCCGGTGGCGCCATCGCGCATCCGGTGCGCGCACAAATCATTCGGTTGCCTGGCAATCGGTGGCTGCTGGTCGGCACCGACATTCTGGATCGCAGCCGACTCGCTTCGCGGTTGCGAACGGCGATGTTCTGGGGTGTGGGCGCGAGTGTGTTGCTCGCCACGTTGTTTGGTTTGAGTTATAGCCGGCGCATCCGCCGTCGCGTGCGCGCCGTGGCTGCGACCTGTGAATCCATCATGGCGGGCAATTTGTCACAGCGCCTGCCCGTCGAGCCCGCGCACGATGAGTTCGATGCGCTCGCCACCGCCGTGAATCGGATGCTCGAAACGATCGAGCAGCAGACCGAGACGTTACGCACGACGTTCGATAGCGCCGCCCATGATTTGCGCGCTCCCCTGTATCGTGCCCGCGTGCGCATCGAAGAGTCTCTGCAACACGAAGGGCTCGCCGATAACGTTCGCGAGACCATGGACGCCACGCTCGCTGAACTGGATCGCGTACAACGGACATTGGGCACCTTGTTACAAATCGCCCAGACCGACGGCCGCGGTCGCGACGTTCCCACCGAGGATGTGGATGTCGCCGCGCTCGCGAAGGAACTGGTCGAGCTGTATCAACCGGAGGCCGGCAATAGAAACATCAGCCTCGAATATCAGGGCGACGCGACCGCCTCCATTCACGGCAATCGTCAGCTGCTCGCGCAGGCAGTGGTGAATCTACTGGAGAATGCGATCAAATATGTGCCCGAAGGCGGCAAGGTCGAAGCCAGCGTCCGCACCCTCGACGACTCCCTGACTCTATCCGTCGCCGACAACGGCCCCGGCATCCCCGACGCCGACCGCGCCCGCATCCTGCAACCCTTCGTTCGGCTCGAGCGAGATCGGGATCAAGTCGGCAGCGGCCTGGGCCTGAGCCTGGTCGCCGCGGTCATGCGATTACATCGAGCCTCGATCGAGCTGCTCGACAATCACCCGGGCCTGTTGGTGCGATGTGTGCTGCCGGTGCAAAAACAACTCAGGCCACCAGCGCCTCCTCATCCAGCATCAGACGCTTGAGATCGTGCGCCGGGACGGTCAGTGAATTCTTGATCTTGTTGAAAACGGCGTGATAGCCGACGAAAAGCGAGACCGGCACCACCAACCAGAGCAGCATTGGCCCGCTATTCACCGCCAGCGCCTTCGTGGCAATGCGAATCTGTTCGCTTCTTAGCGCCCGCCCCCTCGGCACAACACAGTCATCCAGGATCCGCGCGCGCGCCTCGACTCGTCGCTTGAGCCCGGCATCGCGATCTATCTCTTTGGAGAGGGTGTAGATCGTGACCAGGTCGAACTTGAACAGGATGCAGGCCAGCGAATGGATCGAGTCCTGCAGCTCACACAGCTGACGCTCGACCCGGTCGAACTGCTCACCCGCGCCCGCTGAAGTTTGAATTCTCAGCAGCCGGACCTCGTCTTCCAATCGAATGAGTGCCAGGCGCAGTTCGAGCCGCAACGACGGCGCGACGATCGACTCATATACAAAGTGAAGAATGGCACCCGCGGCCAGGACCATGATGCAGTAGTACATCGCTACCCCCTACTCGACTTCATTCTTTGCGCGCCGAAACTCCGACTCAACTCCAGTGAGATCACGCGGCGCAGACTCCTGACATGGACAAACCAGCCGCCAGTTACCACCAGCGCGAGCAAATAGCCCAGCAGCGCCCAGCGTTCCAACCCATCGACGATTCGGAACACGAGCCTGGAAACATCTTCGGGCGGTATTCGCCAGATCAGCGACATCGCGATCAGCCAAAAAATGGCCAGGGGAAATTGCCCCTTGTTGATCGACGCAATCAGGATGTCTCGAAAGGCGTTGGCCCACGGGCTCGAAGACGAGTGATCTGAGGATTGCGGGAGCCGATTGACCATGAAGCCGACTGTACGTCTTCACAGGCCAAAGCCCACCCTGAATTTTAAATTTAGCGGCGCTGCAGCGCGTCGTAGTCAGGGTCGGCTTTGCCAGCGACGCGGATGCCGGCTCCCGTGCATGACAGCTACGACGACAATATCGTCAGGCTCGACCCGAAAGTAGACTGCGAACGGGAAGCGCGCCATCAGAGCGCGACGGGTGTTTCTGCGCACCAGGGGATACAGCAACGGCCGATCAGCGATTGCATTGAAAACTGCCATGGCCTGATCAAGAAACTCTTGCCCCAGGCCTCGACGCTGCCGCTCATACCAAGAGGTCGCAACAGCCAGATCCTCCTCGGCGGCTTGCCTGAGTCGGACCGTCAAACTCACAGGGTTTTGCGAATATCCGCAATAACGTCCGCAACCGGGCGGCCGCGAATACCATCAGATTCGTATGCATCGAGCCGACGATCGAGTTCGGCTTGCTGTTGTGAGGTAAGCGGCAGCGCGTCCTGATCTGCCGCAATGCTGTCCCACAGGTCCCCGACCAGGCGGATGCGTTCTTCCAGCGGCAGTTTTCGCAAATCTCGGCTCATGGGATCAGCATACCCCGGCGCTCGGAGTCTGCAAGACCGCATCTGCCGGGTACCCGAGCTGCCCATCTCCATACGCCTGACCTCGAATGACGTCGCCTCGCATCGGACTGTACGCCGCCACAGGTCAGGTGCCACCCTGAATTTTAAATTTAGCGCCGATGCTCAGCGCTTTTCGATCGACTCCACATAGAACAACTCGCACGCGCCATTGCCGGTGTCGGCGCGCGTGAGCGAGCTCTTCCAGGTGAAATTGTTCGGGCCGGCCACGCTGACGAGCTGGCCGCGCAGATGCACGATGTTGCCGGGCTTCACGCCCTTCAGGCGATCTTCGATGGAGTCGTCCGCGGGAATCAGATGCATGTTGGACGAGCTCCGCAGGGCCGTCGGGATGTCGAGGGCCTGCTCGTCGGGATAGATGGTGAAGAAGCGCGCGCCCTGGGTGATCCGGAAGTGGGCGAGCACGGCGCTGTCCGACATAGGGCCCCAGCCGAGCGCGAAGTCGATGGGCGACAGGCGAGCCCCGCCATCCATGCTGTATGTCTCGACCGACAGCACACGCGCGTCGACTTCGAAATCCGCCAGCGGCGTCACCTGATAATCGCCGTGTGCGAACGGCGGCCGCTCCACCAGTTGCTGCCAGGGCTCGTCGGGTGCGAGCACGCCCGGCGGACGATCGACAGCCCGGCCTTCCACCAGCGCGGCAACGCCCGCGCCGACGGCAGCCAATGCCACCACGACTCGCCAATGAGCAAACATGACGCGCAGGTTACTGGGCCGCCACCAACCCTCGCAGTGCGCGCTTCACATCGGGGTCACTGCGCGTCGACTTTCACCCATACGGACAGCTCGCTGCCGCCGGTGTTGTAGCTGTGACTCAGGATGCCGCTGCTGGTGCTGCTGGAAGTCTCGCTGACGCCGCCGAGCTGCATCCAAGAGCCCAACCGGCCGACGACTTGCGTATTCAGCGACTGCGATTGAATGCCGTTGCCGCCGACGCGCTCATCCTGCTGTGAGATCTCCAATATCACCTGATCGCCATTGATACGCGGCGTGACCATGAAGCCGCGCTGCAGATTGCGCTGCTCGACCGTGCCCGCGACGAACGGCCGTTTGCCGCCGCCGACTGCGAAGGCCGTCACAATCGGCACGGTGGTGCCGGTGGCGATGAAGGCGGAATTCCCTTCGAGCACCTGCACGCTCGACACGCTCGCGTCGTTCGTTTGCAGATTGCGCTCGCCGGCGCGCACCCTGGCCGACACGCCATCGCGCGTGCTCAGCGTGCCCGACGCCGAGGCCTGTTCCTGTTGAATATCCAACGCTGTGCTCCGGCGCACGGAAACCAGCATCTGCCGCTGTTGTTTATCCAACTGCGCGACCGCCGAACGCAGCTGCGCGAGATTGCCGCTGCTGGTGCGAACGAACAGCTTGTAGTCCTGCCCGGTGAGCGCGCCGCCCTGTTCCAGCAGGGGCTGCAATACCGGAATGAGATCTTCAGCACGCCGGTGCTGCAAATCGATGACAGTCAGCGACTGTGCCCAGCTCACAGTGGCCATCAGACAGGCGCCGATGCCCACCCAGAAGCCCCGCCGCCAGCACCGGAATAATTCGTTCATGAAGCCTCGTGGACGCGCTAAGTCCCTGTATTGCGATGACTAAACAACTGGCTCAGGCGAACTCTTAGGTACCCGCCGCGGCGCCGCCGGGTCGAATTCCGCTCAAGCCTGGAACGATTATGCCGAATCAGTGGCTGTGCGGACCTTGAACCGCTGCTGATCGTTTCCGGAAAAATTCAATGAACCTGATCCTCGGCATCGTGGTGGTGTTCGGCTGTGTGCTGGGTGGCTTTGCGATCCATGGCGGCCAGCTGGGCGCACTCTGGCAGCCCTCCGAGCTGCTGATCATCGGCGGCGCCGCGATTGGCGCGCTGATCATTGCCAATCCGTTCAGCGTCACCAAGAAGGTGGCCGGCGGCATCGGCGGCCTGATGAAAGGCTCGCCGTACAAGAAGGATCATTACCTGGCGCTGTTCTCGGTCATGTACGAGTTGCTGTCGATCGCGCGCAAGGAAGGCATGATGGGCCTGGAGCGCGTCATCGAGGATCCGGCCAAGAGCGACCTGTTCAAGAAGCGTCCGCTGGTCCTGGCCGATCATCACGCCATCGAATTCATTCAGGATTACCTGCGCCTCATCATCAGCGGCGACATGGATCAGCATCAGCTCGAAGCGCTGATGGACCTGGAGATCGAGACCCATCATCACGGCGGCGAAGAGCCGGCGCAGGCGCTCAACAAAGTTTCCGACTCGCTGCCGGGCTTCGGCATCGTGGCCGCGGTGCTCGGTATCGTGAACACCATGGGTTCGCTCGGCGGCCCGCCGGAAGAGATCGGCATCAAGGTCGCGGCGGCGCTGGTCGGTACCTTCCTCGGCATTCTGCTCGCGTACGGTCTGCTCGGTCCGATGAGCACCGCGATGGAACGGCGCGCGCGCGACGAAACGAATTTCTATACCACCATCAAGACCTGCATCATGGGATTCCTGCAGGGTCACCCGCCGCAGGTTGCGATCGAATTCGGTCGCAAGTCGACGCCGGCGGAACTGCGCCCGAGCTTCAAGGATCTCGAAGCCCAGCTGCGCGGCAAAAAAGCCTGATCGCTTAGCGGATCCAAGTCATGGCTAAGAGTAGGGACGGCGAGGCACTCGCGCCGATCATCATCAAGAAGGTCAAGAAGGGCGGCCATGGTCATCATGGCGGCTCCTGGAAAGTGGCCTTCGCCGACTTCGCCACCGCGATGATGGCGTTCTTCCTGCTGATGTGGCTGATGGGCTCGACCACCGAGGCGCAGAAGGGCGCGATCTCGGAATATTTCAACAATCCGTCGGCGGTGGCGGGCACGAGCACCGTGCCTTCGCCCACGTCCATTCAAGGCCCCGGTGGCGCGAGCACCAGCATGATTCAACTGGGCGGCGGCATGGAGCTGAACGCCACCAGCGGCAATCCGGATGCACCGGAAGCGCGGATCGACGACGACGCGGCCGAGAAGCGCGCCGAGGAGCTCGACAAGGAGCGCCTGGACTCGCTCATGAAGGACTTGAAGGAAGCGATCGACGCGCGCGAGGCGCTGGCGAAGTTCAAGGATCAGATCCTGCTGGACATCACCCCGGAAGGCGTGCGCATCCAGATCGTCGATCACGACCGCCGCTCGATGTTCCCGCTCGGCAGCTCGAAGCTCGAGGATTACAGCACCAAGATCCTGTACGAGCTGTCCAACATCATCAACAACGTGCCGAACCGCATCAGCATCAGCGGTCACACGGACATCAAGCCCTACGTTGCGGTGAATTACTCGAACTGGGAACTGTCCGCGGACCGCGCTAACGCGGCACGTCGCGCGTTGATCGCCGGTGGGTTGCCGCCGGAGAAAATCGGGCGTGTCGTGGGTCTGGCGTCGAGCGTGTTGCTGGATAGCGCGGTTCCGGACAGCCCGGTGAATCGACGCATCAGCATCATCGTGATGAACCGTCGCACCGAAGAAGCGATCATGCATGAGAACGGCACGCTGCTGAGCGTGCAGCCTCCCGGCGCGACGGAGCCGGGCCAGACGCCGGTCGCGGAGACTGCTCCTGGCGGAGAGGCTGCCGTTCCTGCGGGTGACGCGGGTGGCGGCGCTGTGCCTGTCACGGCGGCTGCGGCTCCGATCGCGGGCTGAGTGACCTCAGCTCCGCCGCATCCACTCCGGATCCGGGATCTCGTGAAATGCGTGCCGCAGGCTTTCGCTCCAGCGCGTGCGGATCATCCTGAAGTACGCATGGTTCTCGTCGATGTTGACGTGACTGTGAACCTTCAACTCGTCGCGCTTGATCGACAGCAGATCCAGCGGCACGCCCACCGATAGGTTCGACCGGATGGTCGAGTCCATCGAGATCAGCGCGCACTTCGCGCCCTGAGCCAGGCTGGTGCTGCGGGAGATGACCCGGTCCAGAATCGGCTTGCCGTATTTCGATTCGCCGATCTGAAAGTACGGCGTGTCCGGCGTGGCTTCGATGAAATTGCCCGCCGCGTAGATACAAAACAGCCGCGGCACTTCGGTGCCGATCTGGCCGCCGAAGATCAGCGAGGCGTTGAACTCGATCTGATGATCCTTGAGCGCCTCGGCGTCGCGCTTGTGAACTTCACGAAGCGCCTCGCCGACCGCCAGCGCCGCCTCGAACAGGTTCTTGGACGTCCAGATGCCCTTGATGCCCGGCTCATGTTCGTGCTCGTGCAAAACGTTCACGACCGCCTGCGAGATCGCCAGATTGCCGGCGGTGAGCAGCACCATGACACGTTCGCCGGGCCGCTCGAAAATGGTCACTTTGCGGAACGTGCTGATCTGGTCCACGCCCGCGTTGGTGCGCGAGTCGGACAGGAACACCAGCCCGGCATCGAGCAGCATGCCTACGCAATACGTCATAGCTACAACCGCGGTTAGTGGGCGCCACTGCCCAACAGACGAACTATAAACCGATCATTGCTGCGCGGCTGTCGCGATCCTGACCGCAACCTGCATCTCTTCCGTCCCGCCGCCGCGGCGGACACCGCGAACCGGGCACGCATCGAGGTAATCGCGACCCACCGCCAGCCGGCAATGGCGGCCGTCGGTGGGCGTGCGATGAGTTACATCGATGGACTTCCAGCCCTGGTCACGGCCGGCCCACACATCGACCCACGCGTGGCTGGCAATCTCACCCTCCTTGCCTGCATAAAAGTAACCGCTGACGTAGCGCGCGGGAATGCCGGCGCTGCGACAGCAGGCTATGTAGATGTGCGAATGATCCTGGCAGACACCCGCACCCCGCGCGAACGCCCGCGAGGCGGACTCGTGCACGTCGGTGGCGCCTTTTTCATAGCGCACTTCTTCACACACGGCTTCCGCCAGCGTCAGTAGCCGGTCCGGCGAATTGTCGCCCGCTTGCAGATGGGGACGCGCGAAGTTGGCGATGGCCTCATCCGCGCGAGTCAGCGGCGTCTCGGCAAGAAAGGCCAGCGGCGAAATCTTGCCCTCATCGGGCAGCGACATGCTGGAGTCATCGTCGATCTCGACGATGCCGTTGACGACGATGCGAATCTCCCGATGCGGCTCATCCAGCGTGAGCAGATGCACGATGTTCCCGTACGCATCGACTTGCGAGCGATAGCGCCCGGGCGCGGCCATGTTCCAGCTCAGCGCGCGCTGCATGGGATCGCGACGAGGCGTCAGACGCAGGTTCTGCACGCTGCGCTTCACCGGCTCGCCGTAGCGATAGAACGTTTCGTGTCGGATATGCAGTTGCATGCTTTGTCTCCTAGTCGGTCGCCGACACCAGGAAGTCGCGCGACACGCGGTCGCCGAGATCGCGTGTCTGACCGAGGAATCGCACCAGATATTCGTGCAACCCGACCTCGAACACGCTCTCGATGCGCCCGAAATGCAGCGACGCCTGCAACTCACCGGCGCGCCGCTCCGTTTCCGACGACTGCGCATTCCGCACCGACTGCAGATGCATGTGGACCTGAGACATGCATCTTCGCAGTGAGCGTGGCATGTCGTCGCGCAGGACCAGCAGCTCGGCGACGCGTCTCGGCGTGATGAGGTCGCGATACACACGGCGATAGATTTCGAACGCGGAGACGGAGTGCAGGAGCGCGCTCCATTGATAGTAGTCGGCCGCGCCGCCCGCCTGCTCGCCGCGAGGAAGCAGCAGGTGGTACTTCACGTCGAGAATGCGAGCGGTGCTGTCGGCGCGTTCCAGATACGTGCCGAGCCAGGTGAAATGCCAGGCTTCATCGCGCAACATCGTGCCCTGAACCACGCCGCGCGCGACGTGCGAGCGATATTTCACCCACTCGAAGAAGTTGCCGACTTCCGCTTCGGTGGAAGAACGCAGGCTGGCGACGCGCATTTCCAGCCAGGTCGCGTTCAATGTTTCCCAGATTTCCGACGTGAGCGTGCCGCGGACTGCACGCGCGTTCTCACGCGCGGCGCGCAGGCAGCTGTAGATGCTTATCGGGTTGTCGCGATCGAAGGCCATGAAGGCGATGACGTTCGACGAAGTCACGGCGTCATAGCGCTGACGGAAGGCGTCCATCAGGCCGATGATGGTGAGCGTCGCAATCCAGCCTTGCTCGACGATTTCGGCGCCTTGAGGAAGCAGCGACATGCGCGAGTTGACGTCGAGCATGCGGGCGAGGTTTTCAGCGCGCTCGGTGTAGCGCGCCATCCAGTAGAGGTGGTCGGCGGTGCGGCTCAGCATGCTCGTACGCCCTGCGAGCTTCCTCGCCAAGAGAGAGTTTTTTTATTTGCCCCTTCGGGGCAAATGCCCGGCATGAGCAGATGGGACATTTTATTGCTCCGGCCAAGGGCGACACGCGACCCACCCGGCAGCCCACTTGGCCCGCAAGATACCGCGCCCCTCCAGGCGGGGCCGTTTGGCCCGCAGCCCACCACTTCTATCCGGACAGGCCCATTTTTCCCGAAGGGAAAAATAAAAATCCGTGGCGGCGTGATGCGCAGGTCGTTCATCGCTCCAGCACCCACGTATCCTTCGTCCCGCCGCCCTGCGACGAATTCACCACCAGCGAGCCTTCTCTCAGCGCCACTCGGGTCAGCCCGCCGGGCACCAGCGTCACTTCCCGGCCCGACAGAACGAACGGTCTCAAATCGATGTGTCTCGGCGCGATGCCCGCGTCGACGAACGTCGGGCAGGCCGACAGCGCCAGCGTCGGTTGGGCGATGTACTTCTCCGGCGAGCGCAGGATCCGCTGGCGAAATGCCGCCAGTTCATCCTTGCTCGCCGCCGGTCCGATCAACATGCCATACCCGCCGGCGCCATGAACCTCCTTGACGACCAGCTCCGGCAGATGCGCCAGCGTGTACTCCAGATCCTCTTTGCGACGTAGAACATACGTCGGCACGTTCGACAGCAACGGCTCTTCGCCGAGATAGAAGCGGATCATCTCCGGCACGTAGGGGTAGATGGACTTGTCGTCCGCCACGCCCGTGCCAATGGCATTCGCAATCGTCACTCGCCCCGCGCGATACGCCGCCAGCAATCCCGGAATGCCCAGCATCGAATCCGGCCGGAACACCAATGGATCCAGAAAGTCATCGTCGATGCGGCGATAGATCACGTCGACCCGTTGCGGGCCGCGAGTGGTGCGCATGTAGAGGAACTCGTCGTCGACGAACAGATCCTGTCCCTCGACCAGCTCGATGCCCATCTGCTGCGCCAGGAACGCATGCTCGAAGTACGCGCTGTTATAGGCACCCGGCGTCAACAGCACGACCGTCGGATCGTTCACCCCCGACGGCGCGACGCTGCGCAGGTTCTCGAGCAACAGATCGGGATAGTGCTCGACCGGGGCCACCGAATGCAGCGCGAACAGCTCGGGAAACAACCGCATCATCATGCGCCGGTCTTCGAGCATGTATGACACGCCCGATGGCACGCGCAGGTTGTCTTCGAGAACGTAGAACTCGCCCGCCCCGGCGCGCACGACATCGATGCCCGCGATGTGCGCGTAGATCGAGCCCGGCACGTCGATGCCTTGCATCTCCGGCCGGTACTGGCCGTTACACAGCACCTGTTCGGCGGGAATGCGACCGGCCTGCAGGATGTCCTGCGAGTGGTAGATATCGTTGGTGAACGCGTTCAGCGCACGCACCCGCTGTTTCAAGCCGGCGGCGAGATGCTTCCATTCGTTGGCCGGGATGATGCGAGGGACGATGTCGAAGGGAATCAGCCGCTCGGTGCCCGAATCCTCGCCATACACGGTGAACGTGATGCCGACCCGATGAAACAACGTATCGGCCTCGGCGCGTTTGTGAGCAACGCGCTCGCTGGGCGTGCGGGCGAGCCAGGACGCGAAGGTCTTGTAGTGCTCGCGCACGTCGCCGTCGCTGGCATGCATCTCATCGTACGGAGTCACCGACATCCAGACCTCTGTTGTAGCCGGCGGCAGCAGTGCCACGGGCTCGAGCTGTGTGTCAGGCGAAAGAGCGAAAAGCGTGCCAGCGGCGGAAAGTGCTGGTTATGCGTGAATCGTGAGTGATTCGAGACGGGACGCACCAATGCGAGGCCCGGCGGACGGGCCTCACGCACGATGATGGGGCGCCGGCCCCATCATCGCACCGGCCATCAAGGCATCTGGATCTTGCCGCCACCGCGGCCGCCGGTGATGCCGGGCATCGGACCCTGCGGAACCACCAGCTGGGAGGCCTGTTGACGGCGCATCTCCTGGATCTGCTGGACGGTGCGTTCGATGGCGGCCTGGGCGGCCGGCGCGAAGCCGACCACGGCGTCCGCCAGCGTCTGGCCCTCGATCTCGAAGCTGATGGGCACCGGGCCCATGTTGGTCATGATCTCGGCCTGGCCGAGGTACAGCACCGGCCGGCCCGGATCGGCCGAGCCATCGGCGCGCACCGGGGACAGGCGCCGGATCGCACCGACCCGCCGATCGGTGAAATTTTCCTCCTGGTAGAGCCCTTCGGCGTCCATCTGCGGGTCTTGATTGCGTTCTTCGGCCATGTGAAACCTCTAATGAATTCGCCCGCTTGCGACGGGCGGGTGGGTGCCTGGGTGCTTTATGACAGTAGACCAGCCGTCTTCGCGTTGTTCAAGGCGGTGACAGTCTTCGTCAGGGGGCACAACGCCGTTACAATGGGGCCATCTTCAATGAGAGCAACGGGCGGTTCCCGCCCGAGTGACGCCCCCCATGCAGGAAACCGACAACCCCTTCAGCGAAGCCTTCGGCAAGGCCGTCGATCTGGGCAACCGGATCGCCGATACGGATGACAAGGCCGACATCTGGGACATTGCCGACGGTCTGCTGGCGGGCGCCGTCCAGTACTGGTTGTACTCGCGACAACCCTGTTCGGATCCCGAGTGCGAAGAATGTCAGCCGATCAGCACCGCCGAGGGCCGCATCGAGGAGCTGCGCAAGCTGATGCGCCAGTTCGCCGAAGAAAGCGAATATTTCCATTCACCCACGGATCGCAACGTTGGCCGCGCGTAAGTAGCGCGGCCGCGCGCCCGCTCCTGTTTCCCTCGTGGCGATTTTTTCGCCACCCGCCCAGCATCACGGCTGTGGCTCATTGTCAACGGCGCGCGCATGAAATTTTCGCAGCAGAAAATACTTTGGGCGTACGTGCTTGATCCGTAATGCGGCGTAAATACAACGCAGGAATGCGACCCGGTTTTGCGATCCAGCGCACACCGTCGGATTCGTGTCGCCCTTCACACTTTCGCCCGCGTGGCTTCGTGCGGGAGACCGATGCGGTGGGAATGTTGAAGAACTTGAAGCTCAGACATCGCGCGTACGTGTGCGCATACAACTCGTTTCGCTTCGCCGCGCGGCTGCGTGGCGACTTGAGTGAGTTTGCGCCATCGATCGCGGAAACCCTGGAAAGCGTGGGCGACGAGCTCGCCGCGCTGGCACGTGACAGTTGCCCGACGGAAAGCGAACGTCGGCAGTTGATCGAAGGATTGGAAGGCGCATTGCGCGCGCTCGGTCTGTCCGACGCGGCACAGGTCCATATCGTTTCTCAGCTCGCGCCTCGCATCATGGCGGGCGAGCCGGCGAGTGCCAGCAAGGAAGCCTGGACGCGCATGGCGGTCTGATTTGGACCTTGAAAAAACGCCAAATGAGACATAACCCCAAGGCGCTGCCAGCAAGTCACTTGTCGCCAATCCCCCTCGTCTGCTGAAAGCGACCGTACAGCTTGACTTATGCCCTGCGCGTGCCGATGATCGAATCGTTCCAAGACGATTGCTAGATTTACTGGGCAAACTCGCCGAAAGGCGAGGACGCAAAGCTTCCGGTCTAACGGATTCATTTCCTAAGACAGCGGGGTTGCCACGGGGCCGCGACATAATGCGGCAACGGTTTCGCCACAAAAGATAACAGCGAAACTGCCGTGAACGAGCGCGATGCGCATGTGCGCGCTCACTCCCCCGCCGAAATGATGTTCCGTTCAGCTGAAAGCGCGTCCACCGCGGGCAGCGGTGATCAGCGGCGCAACGGGTTGGGGAAGAAACGTGGACGACAATACCAGCAAGGTCTATGTAGAGCCGGAAAGCTCACAGCCGCCGCTCGTCTCCCAGAGCTCAGGGAGCGGCACGCAGCTGTTCGTCATCAACCTGTGCGCGTCGATCGCGCCAGTGTCGACGACGGGACGAAACATTCCCGGTCTCGAGAACTACAAGCTTTATCAGGTCGCGCGCGTCGAGGATGGACGCACGCGGCATCGCTTGCGACTCGGCTTCTTCACCAACGAAGCGCATGCCGAACGAGTGCTCACTGTCGTTCGTCAGCAGTATCCAACCGCATTCACCACCAGCCTGAGCGATGAAGATCGTCGCTTCGCTCGCGGCTATTTGCCCGCTGCGGCTTCGACACCTGCGCTCGCGCCGCGTCCAACTGTTGCTGTGGTCAACACGCCGCCGGCTCCCGTTGCCGCAGCTCCGGCTCCGAAAGCTCCTGTCGCTGCGGCTCCTGCTCCGAAGGTCGCGCCCGCTCCTGTCGCTGCAGCCCCTACCCAGAAAGCTGCGCCCGCTCCTGTCGCTTCAGCCCCTGCTCAGAAAGCTGCGCCCGCTCTTGTCGCTGCAGCCCCCGCTCAGAAAGCTGCGCCCGCTCCTGTCGTCGCGCCGCCTGTAGCGGCGCAGGCCGCTGCAAAACCCGCTGCGGCGGCGAAACCCGCTCAGCCCGCCAAGCCCGCCGTCAAAGCGCCGAGCGACGAAGTCGTCGAAATGACTTGGGAGCCGGACGAAGAGACCAAGGCCGCGGTCACGTCCGCTTCGTTGCCGAAGATCAAAGCGCTCACCGAAGCCATTGGCCTCGATGAGATGAGCTGGAACGATGATCCCGCGCCTGCTGCCCCGACACCGGCACCATCGAAAGAGCCGCTCGCTGTCGGTTTGTTGAGCGGCAAATTCGCCGCGCTCGACACCAGTAAGCTGAAGATCAAGACCACGCCGACACCTCCGTCGGCCGCGCCTGCCCCCGTCGCGCGCAAGCCTGCAACTCCGCCCGCGCCTGCCAGCGTCCCGCCGAAGCTGGACACAGCATCGAGCGTGCGCGTGCCTGCGCTGACCTTCTCCGATCCTGAACCGACGCCGGCCACCGCTCAGAAGTCGAGCGCATCGAACGAGCCGTATCACGTCGGCAAGGGCCTCAACATCGAAGAAGTCGACGCGTTCGAGCTCGACCTCTACGACGAGCCGCCGGCCAAGGCCGCCGCTCCCGCTCCGGCGCCCGCTGTGACGAACAAAGCAGCGGCCGCTAAACCCGCCGCGCCTGCGCCGAAGCCGGCTCCCGCTGCCGCGAAGCCTGCATCGCCACCGCCCGTTGCGAAGAAGAGCGAACCGCCCGCGAAGCCCGCCGCTCCTCCAGTGGTCAACAAGGCGACGCCCGCTCCGAAGCAAGTGCCGCCCGCGCCGGTTCGCGACGCGTCGAACGTGCATCCGAATCTGGACAGCACGCAGACCATTCGCGCGCTGACCAACGAAGAGATGAGCGATGCCGCTCAGGAGAAGTGGTTTGCGATTCAGCTGGCCGCATCCGAGCAGCCGGTGAATCTGGACATCCTGCCGCATCTCGACATCTTCGAAGCGTATCGGCTGTATTCCGTCGCCACGGCCGGCAGCGGCAAGATCGTGCACTCGCTGCGCCTCGGTTTCTTCAAGGAAGCCGTGTCGGCTGAAGCCGTCTCCGGCTATCTCAAGACCTTCTTCCCCGCGCCGTCGGTGCTGCGTATCAGCGTCGCCGAGCAGTTGCGCTTCAAAGATGCTCCACAGCCGCGTCGCGCCGAACCGGAAGAGCCGAAGAACAATGTGGTCGAGCTCAACAACGCCCGCGCCAATCGCTCGCCGGTCGTGCCGACCGTCACCATGGAAGTCGATCCGTCGGCGACCGGTGCGTTCCGTCCCAATGCCACCGGCGCGTTCCGCCCGAACGCCACGGGCTCGCTGAACTCCGCCACGGGCACATTCAAGCCCGGCGCAACCGGCGCGTTCAAGCCCAACGCCACCGGCGCCTTCAAGCCCAATGCCACGGGCTCGTTCAAACTGAACTCCACCGGCGTTCACAAAGCACTGGACAGCCGGGTTGCCGCCAAGTCCGCCGTCCCCGCCACCAAGCGCTCGGAGCCCACGCGCGCCGGTAACACCGGCAAGCACAAGCAGCTCAAGAGGAGCCTGACCGAGGAGTTGATGGACGAGGCGCGCGAAGTCGAGCTGTCGGAGAGCGGCGTTCGCAAGCTGCCGACGAACGGCTCGCTGCTGTCGCGCCTGCTGGGCAAGAAGAAATAACGGCCGGTCTCACGCACCGGCGGGCGCGGCGTTTCCGCGCGCCCTCTCGCGTCTGTCACAGGATCTGCGGCAAACTGCTCCGTCTCTTTCCTTGACGAGGCCGGGCCGTGGATATCAGAACTGCCGATCTTTGCGATCAATTCAGCGACGAGTTGGACATCTGCGAGCCGCTGTTCGGCGACTTCGGCGGCCAGGTGCAGTTCGGCGGCCAGATCGCCACCATCAAATGCTTCGAAGACAATTCATTGGTCCGCGAGCTGACCGCTGAAGCCGGCAACGGCCGCGTGCTGGTCATCGACGCGGGCGGTTCGATGCGTCGCGCCGTCGTCGGCGACATGCTCGCCCAGAAGGCGGTCGACAACGGCTGGGCCGGCATCGTCGTCTACGGCTGCGTCCGCGACTCCGCGGCGCTCGCCGACATGCCCATCGGCGTCAAAGCCCTGGGCACGCATCCCATGAAGACCGACAAGCGCGGCGAAGGTCAACGCGATATCGTCGTCCGCTTCGGCGGCGTCGCCTTCCGGCCCGGCGATTGGCTGTACGCCGACGAAGACGGCGTCATCGTCGCCCGCCGCGCTCTGCTCGAGTAACGATCGGCTCAGCGCTTCAATCCAACCACGAAATCCGCGGTCGCCAGATATTCCTCCACCGGAGGATTGTCGAGCACCAGCACCTGACCTTTGTTGCTCGCCACACAGCGAGCCGTGGCCACTTCCTTGCCGCTGCGCGTGTAGGCGCTCAGCGCGATCGTGAATTGCTTCGGGAAGTAGTCGAGCGGGCTGGCCGCGCCATCGACCACGCGGACGCGAACTTTCCTGGCCTGAGACAGATACGTGTCGACGAACGCCGAGACGCAGGCATTGGTCGCTTTGTGGAGCGGGCTGGCCTGAGCGAGGAACGGGGCCGAGGCGAGGATCGCCACGCCGACCAGGGCAAGGGGTTTGTGAAAACTCATTGGGGCTCCGTATGCACTTTGATGACGGAGATGAGTATTGATGAGCGGCGCGGCTCACCTTTTGATCCAGATCAAGCGCGACCGACTACAGCCGCATCCTCTTTGCATAACCGGTCATTTCCAGATAGCCGCGACCGATGGGCCGGTCGCCCTCGAACGCGCGAACGGCGCCTTCCCAATAGATCGTGCCGGTGCTGCCGCTGGCGTCGTTCTCCTGATCGTCGATCAGTGGCTGCAAGGTAATGACTCTGTCGCCGACCTTGACCTGCCACTCGACCGGATACCGGACACCCGTGCGGGGCGAGCGCCAGTCGCGCACTGACTTCCACGTCACGGCTTCGGGTTGATAGGAAACACCTTCGCTGGCGCCGGCAGCACGCCACTTGGCCGCAGCCCACAGCGCACCGCCCTGAGCGTCTCGCATCTGGAACATCATCAACGCGCCCCCGTCGTCGAGATTGAGACCGACCCAATCCCACCCCTGCGCGCGCTCATCGACGATGGCGCCGGACCACTCGTGATCGAACCAGGCGACGCCGCGCACGGCTTGATCTTTACCAGCGACGGCCATGCGTCCGGTGACGGCGAGTTGCGGCAGGCTGTAGTAATAGCTGGCCGAGCTCGGGCTCGGACCTTTCTGGCTGAAGCCGCGATCGCCTTGAAGCAAGGGCGGCGCTTGCGGTTGCAGCTTCAGGTCGATCTGCAAGTCATCGGCTTTGGCGACCGCGATGTAGGTGTCGCCGTCCCGGCGCAGTTGCCAGTCGTCGATATAAACATCGAGCGATCCTTCCGCGGCATCGGCGAGACCGAAGCCAGGGCGCGCGGACTTCTCGTGATGTAACAGAGTGCCGCGCTTTGGATCGCTGATGGCAAGGTGACCGAACAAGACCTGACGCAGAGCGAAGCGCGAGGGATTGTCGTCGTCGATGCCGGTGCGAGAGCGGAAGAACGTCAGTTGGAATCCAACGGGCGCGCCACCCGCGGCCTCGAGCCAGCCAGTGACATACCACCACTCGGTCTTGAACTGGGGATGACTGCCTTCGTCGAGAGGGAACGAGAGCTGATAGCCTGGCGTGACGGTTGGATAGACCACGTCGGCGCGAACGCCGGCGGTCACGAGGAGCGCAACCACCAGCGTCGTGAAGACGTGCGCGGCGATTCGCATCACCAATCCTCCCTGACCGCGCGCACGACCTCGCCGCCCATGGCCTGGCGGCCGCTCACCACCGCGATCAACGCAGCGGCTGCGATCAACGCCACGCTCAAGCCGGTGAGCAACGCCACCGGCGCGCTCAAATCCATGCTCCAGTGAAACGACTGCCGGTTCACGACATAGATCAGAATCAAACTGATGACCGTGCCCGCGATCAACCCGACGATCACGCCCAGCGCCCCGAGCACGGACCCTTCGATCGCCAGCATCGTCGCCACCTGCCCGCGCGTGAAACCGAGGTGTCTGAGCGCGCCAAACTCGCTGCGCCGGGCCAGCACTTGAGCGCTGATGCCGGCGGCGATGCCGAACAAACCGATCGTCACCGCCACCAGTTCCAGCAGATACGTAATGGCAAACGTTCGATCGAACGCTGCAAGCGACAGCTTGCGCACCTCGCCCGGCGTCCGCATGTCGTGATCGGTACCCGGCGGCAGCAAATCTCGAATCGCAGTGCCGACCTTGCTGATGTCCGCGCCGTGACCGAGCCAGAACCAAACCGTATTGACCGCGCGGTCGCCGGTGAAGGCCACGTAATCATCGCGCGCCATGACGATAGCGCCGTTCTGATGTTCATAGTCGCGCCACACGCCGCGCACCGACGCCTCAACCGTCTTACCCGCAAGATCGAACTTGATCTCATCACCGGACTTGATCGCGTACAGGTCCGACGCCGCCTCACTCACCCACACCGGCACGGCACCGCTCGGAATGTCATTGCTCGCCGTGCTCATCATCCACAACGTCTTATCCGGATGATCGCGATTCATGGAACGCGCAATCAACGTCAGCGCCGGCCGATCGGCGGACAGCTGCACCCGGGCAAGGCGGTTGTACTCCACGTGCTCGACGCCGGGCACATGCGCCATCGCCTGGGCCAGCGGCTCATCCAGATACGACGACTGCCCCACATAACCGACGCGTACATATAAATCCGCCGGCAACACTTTCTGCGTCCACTGATCGAGCGACTCGCGGAACGACGTGACCATGATGGCCATCGACGCCATCAAGCTGAAACTGACGATGATGGAGGAAACACTCAGCGTCGCGTATCGCGCCGTGCCCGCGATCTGCGCGATGGCGATCTCGTACGGCAGACGACGCCAGCGTGGCGCATGACGAAGCACGAGGCGCACGACCGAAGGCATCGCCACCACACAGCTGATGAGAAACAGCGCGATAGCGACGAACCCTGGCAATGGCAGCCCACCGATAGGTGGCAGACTCACTGTGATGGCCGCCAGCACAATCAGCGTCAGCACTGTCCAGCGATGCGACCGGATTTCACCGCTGGTGATGTCGCCGGCCTTCAATGCGCTGGCGGTTGGAACGCGAGCCGCGTCGAGCGCCGGCCGCAACGCGCCGGCAACCGCCACGCCGATGCCAAGCAACGAGAACACCGCGACTTCCAGAATGTGAACATTCAATCCCGGCGCAAGCCCGCGAAAATATCCAGCGCCCAGATCCGCACCGAGCGCGCTCAACCCGATCCGCGCGATCATCACGCCGAGCACGATGCCAAGCGCCGCACCGAGCACGCCAACGATCACGCTGCCCGAAAGCATCAACAGCAATTGCTCGCGACGAGTGACGCCGATCGCATGCATGACCGCGAACTCGCGACGACGGCGCAACGCGGCCAGCGATTGCGTCGAGTAAACAAAGAAACCGCCCGTGAATAACGCCACCAACGCAAGCGCCGTGAGATTGGAGCGATACGCTCGCGACAACCGCAGGGCGTCGTCGGTTGCCTGCCCCGGCGTCGTGACACGAACGGTAGGAGGCAGCAGTTCCGTGAGCACCGACTTCACTTGCTCCGGACTCGAGCCCGTCGCCAGCCGAAGATTGATCCGCGACAACTTGCCCAGCCGTTCAAACACCCACTGAGCCGTCGCGATATCCACAACGCCGCCGAAGTCCTGCAACGCTGCGGGCGGCAACACGCCGGACACACGCAAACGCTCGCGCTTCACGCCGACCTGGAACTCGATGGAATCGCCGCGCCCCAGTTGCAACTCGCGGGCCGCGCTGGCGCTCAACAGGATCGAACGATCATCGGACTGATCCAGATCCTCGTCATCGCCGCCACCAGACCGGTCATCCTCGGAATCGGCCACCGTGGCAACGAACGCCGGCTGTAACAATCGCGAGCGAAAGCCATCCACACCCAACAAAGTCAGCGGCTGACGAACGCCCACGATCCTGGCCTCGACCTCCACGACCGGGCTCGCCACCGCGACGCCTGGAACCCGAGCCACGCGCGGATACAAATTCTCATCGAACCCCGCCGCTGCGCCCTCGACAGCAAGATCCGCGAGCCCATACAAGCTGCGCGCCGCCAATGAAATCTCATCGGCGGCAGAGCGATTGATCAGATAGATGGCGAGCCCAAGCGCAACGCCGAGCGCGATGGCAAGCACGGCCAGCAAGGTGCGCCCAGGTGAGCGCCGCATGGGCCCGGTGATCGCCGCCTCGATGAGCAGCGGCGCAATCACAACTGCAGTGAAGAAGCTGCGGCGCGCGGCGCCAATCCTTGCCGGGAAAGTTGCAAGACGCGGTCGGTGGTCGCCGCCGCCAGCTCGGAATGTGTGACCAGAATGCCGGCCGCGTTGTCACGTTTGAGTTGCGCGGCCAGCAGCTCGAGCACTTCAGCGGCAGACTCCGCATCGAGGTTGCCCGTGGGCTCATCCGCCAGCACCAGCGCCGGCCGATGCGCCAGCGCGCGAGCGACAGCGACCCGCTGCATCTCACCGCCAGAAAGCTGCGACGGCGAGGCGTTCGCACGTTCCAACATACCGACAGCGTCCAACAACTCGCGCACGCGATCGGTAGCTCCACGTCCCTGCTGGCCATTGAGCGCCAACGGCAACGCGACGTTGCGCTCCACACTCAAGTGCGGCAACAAATGAAATGCCTGAAACACGAAGCCCATGCGAGCCCGACGCAAGCGCGTGCGTGCATCGTCATCGAGCGCGCCGATGTCCTGGCCGTCTAGCGCAATGCGCCCGGCGTCGGGCGTATCCAGCCCGGCGATCAGATTGAGCAGTGTGGATTTGCCCGTGCCCGACTCACCCATGACGGCGACGTACTCGCCCGGCATCAGCTGTAACGAAACGCCGCCGAGCACTCGTCGCGGCGGCGTTCCTCCGAAGGACTTGCTGATGTTCTCGACCTGAAGCATCGCGAGCGCGGCTCGGCCTCGCGATCAGAAGCCGTAGGTAACGCCGAGCGCCGCCTGGTACTGAATGAACGTGTCGGACTTGGCGCGAATCGCGCAAGTGCCGGCGCCGTTATCGGAGGCGCAGAAAATGCTGCCGCTGGTATCGAGCAACGTGAGGAACGCGCGAGCATCGAAGCGCACGGCGAAATGCTTGCTCACGGGGACCTTGAATCCGCCGCCCGCCGAGAACGCGAACCGGGTTTCATCACTCATGCCGGCACCGCTCGGGCTCAAGCGCGCCGCGCCCACCGTCATGCCGAAGTAAGGGACGACATGCACGGCATCCTGGTAGCTGACCGTGCCGCCGATCTGCAGATATTCCACGTCGAGATCCATCGGCACGGTGCCTTCGATGGTGGTGCCCTGCTTGGCGTAGATCAGCTCGTAGTGCCGCCATTCATCCGCGGCGGCATTGATGATCAGACCGAAGCTGTTGTCCTCATCGAGATCGCGATCGAGGCCGGTGGTCGAATCCTCGAACGACCCGCCGCCCATGTAGCCGTAGAACGGGGTGAACTCCCAGCTCGAGTAGTCATTGGTCGCCTGTTGCGCGGAGGCCGTGGCCGAGGCCGCCAGCAAGCTCAGACCGAGCGCGGCGCCCAGCCAGCGACGCATGGAAAACTGTCGTGAAAAGAACCACTTATCAATGTGCCATTGCATAGCCTGAAGACTCCTTCGGATGCGAGCGGGCCGACTTCGGCCCGAGCGTCGCGCCGGCTAAGTTAACATGTCGCAGGTTCATTGCCTGAACGTTGCCCTCAACCACGCTATTCGCCCCCACGCCCGCAATCGAGTCACAATGAAGTGGTCGGCTTTTCTGGTTGCGGCCGTGTTCGCGGCCCTCACCTTTGGCCTGTGGGCCTATGTGAACCGGCCGACCGCCGAGCCGCCCTGGCCGGCGCGCGTGCAGGGCATGGCGTTCTCGCCGTTCCAGGCCGGCCAGGATCCGGTCGTGCGCGTGCTGCCGAGCCGGCAACAGATCGACAGCGACCTGCGATTGTTGGCGGGCAAGGTTACCGCTGTTCGTTCGTATTCCACGCTGAAGAGTCTGGGCGAGATTCCCGAGCTCGCGGCCCGTTACGATTTGAAGGTGACGCTCGGCGCCTGGCTGGACCGCAATCTCGCCACCAACGATGAAGAGGTGGCTGCGGCCATCGAGCTGGCCAACCGGCATCCGAATGTGATCCGCGTGATCATCGGCAACGAAGCCATCCTGCGTGGCGATCTCACCGTCGCGCAATTGGCCGAGCAACTCGATCGCGTGCGCCAAGCGGTCAAGCAACCGGTCAGCACCGCGGAACCGTGGCACGTCTGGATAAAACATCCCGAGCTGGTCGAGCACGTCGACTACCTGGCCGTGCATCTGCTGCCTTATTGGGAAGGCATTCCGGTCGATAGGGCCATCGACTATCTGGTTTCGAACATGGAGCAGTTGAGCCGCGCGTATCCGGGCAAACCGCTGGTGATCGCTGAAGTCGGCTGGCCTTCGGACGGCCGCACGCGCGAAGGCGCGGTGGCCTCGACCAGCAATGAGGCAATGTTTCTACGCCGCTTTCTCGAACGCGCCCGGCACGAAGGCTACATCTATTACTTGATGGAAGCGTTCGATCAGCCCTGGAAGACGCGTTACGAAGGTGGCGTCGGCGCGTACTGGGGCATCTACGACGTGCGTCGTCAGCCGAAGTTTGCCTTCGTCGAGCCCATCGTCCGCGTTCCACAGTGGCAAACGCTCGCCATGGTCTCGGTTGCGATTTCTACGCTCATCCTCGGCATGCTCTACGTGCACAGCCTCGCGCTCGGCACGCGGGGCCGCAGCTTGTTGGCCGTCGTCGTGTACGGCGTGGCGACGACGATGGTCTGGATCATTTATGACTACTCGCGCCGCTATCTCACCGTCGCCAGCGTCCTGATCGGGACCTTGCTGATTCTGGGCATGCTCGGGGTGATCGCAGTCTTGCTCACCGAAGCCTTGGAATGGGCCGAGGCGCGCTGGGGCAAATCACGCAAACGGCCGTTCGATCCAGCCGCGCTCGGCACGCATGTGTTGCCGAAGGTGTCGATCCATGTGCCGGCTTATAACGAGCCGCCGGAAATGCTGATCGAAACGCTCGATGCGCTGGCACGGCTCGACTACCCCGACTTCGAAGTCATCGTCGTCGACAACAACACGCCCGACGCCGCCGTGTGGCAGCCGGTGGAACGGCATTGCCGGCAGCTCGGCGAGCGCTTCAAGTTCTATCACGTAGCGCCACTCAAGGGCTTCAAGGCAGGCGCGCTGAACTTCGCGCTCGAACGAACCGCGGCCGCTGCCCGCGTCATCGCCGTGATCGATAGCGACTACAAAGTCGAACCGCATTGGCTGCGCGCGCTCGTGCCGGCATTCGCGGACGAGAAGCTCGCCATCGTGCAATCACCGCAGGACTATCGGGACGCTGCAGAAAGCGCGTTCAAGGCGATGTGCTACGCCGAGTATCGCGGCTTCTTTCATATCGGCATGGTGGTGCGTAACGAGCGCAACGCCATCATTCAACACGGCACGATGACCTTGGTCCGGCATTCGGCGCTGAAGAGCGTCAACGGCTGGGCCGAGTGGTGCATCACCGAAGATGCCGAGCTGGGATTGCGTCTGTTCGAGCACGGTCATGAAGCGCAGTACCTGCCCGTAACGTATGGGCGGGGGCTCATGCCCGAGAACTTCACCGACTATAAGAAACAACGCTTCCGCTGGGCTTACGGCGCGGTCCAGATTCTGCGCGCGCATGCGGATGTGCTGCTGAGCTCCGACCGGCGACTCACCAAAGGTCAGCGCTATCACTTCATCGCGGGCTGGCTGCCGTGGTTGATGGACGGACTGAATCTGATCTTCAACGTGTTCGCCGTGGCCTGGTCGACGGCGATGATCTTCGCTCCGCACCGCTTCGATCCGCCGCTGATGATGTTTTCAGTGCTGCCGCTGGCGCTGTTCGCATTCAAGCTGGCCAAGCTCGCGCACCTCTATTCATCGCGAGTCGGTGCAAACATTCGTCAGACGCTGGCCGCGGCGCTGGCCGGGCTGGCTTTGTCGCATGTCGTCAGTGTCGCTGTCGTCAAAGGCTTGCTGACCCGTCGGGAACCTTTCTACCGCACACCCAAAGACAAACAACCTCACGCACTCATGGAAGGCTTTGCCGCCGCGCGCGCCGAAACGGCCTGGCTGCTGGTCCTGGTACTCGCGGCCGTGGGCCTGAGCGGTCAATACACGATTGCTCCCGGCCTGGTCGTGGGTATTCCGGAAGAGTTGAAGGCACCGGACGTGTCGCTGTGGGTCGCGGTATTGCTGATTCAGGCAATCCCCCACGCCGCCGCCCTGCTTATGTCACTGGTCAGCGCCCTGTCGTTACCGGCGCGCTGGCTGGGGCAGCCACCAATGAGCACGGGCGTACCAGCAACTGCGCCATTTCGTGCCCAGGATTCCGCTGACTAGTTCCTGAAAGCGCGAAATTCCGGCCTTGTGGGTCGGCAGTCCCCTCCTATAATGCCTGCCTAGGCAGTCATTGCCGAGGCAATCAATGGCCAAGGCCCACTACAAACCCGAATCGTTTCACCTGCGCGACAGCATCGGCTATCTCGTCAAGCGCTCGCAGCGCCTGATGCAGGAACGGATCGAGGGTCTGTTCGAGCGGCAGAACTTCACCCTGCAACAGTGGGTGGTGCTCATGTATCTGCGCGACGGCCTGGCGGTCACGACCGCCGACATGTGCCGCGACCTCCATCACGACAGTGGTGCAATGACCCGCCTGGTCGATCAGCTGGAGTCGCGCAAGCTCATCGAGCGGCGGCGTAGCGCCGGCGACCGGCGGGTCGTCGAGCTCTCGCTCACCCCGGCCGGTGCCGAAGTCCTGGACACTCTGATCCCCATCGCATGCGATGCGCTGAATACCTCGCTCGAAGGCTTCACGCGCGAAGAAGTGAAGCTGTTGCAATCGATGTTGAGACGGCTGCTCGGCCGGCTGGAAGAGCTGGTGCCCTACTCCGCGGCGACGTCGGACAAGGAGAAAGTGACATGAACATCAGCGTAGCTTCCCGCGCCAGCGCGCTCGTGCTTGGCATTGCCACGGCGCTGAGCGGATGCGTGACTCCGCCGAAAACGGAGCCGCAGGTCCAATCGATTGCCGATGCGAATGTCGGCCTCGGCACGAGCGCCGCGCCGGTGGTCGCCGAACGTTGGTGGGAACAGTACGGCGATCCGCAGTTCGATCAGCTGGTCACCACGGCGCTCGAGCGCAACCCCAACCTTCAGCAAACATTGGCTCGCCTGCGCGCGGCTCAGTCTCAGGTCGAACTGGCCAAAGCTCAGCGTACGCCCGGTGTGTCGTTGGACGGCGCTGAAACACGCAGTCGCTGGCCCGAGCAATACATCTACCCGCCGCCCTACGGTGGTGGCACCTATTGGTCCGGTCAGTTGCTGGCGAACCTGTCCTGGGATCTGGATTTCTGGGGCAAGCAGGCCGCGCTGATCGATTCGGCCAAGGCGACCGTGGAAGCGGCCCGGCTCGACTCGGCAGCCGCGCAACTCGCGACGACCGTGGCATTGTCACAGACCTATCTCGATTTGAATCGCGCCATCGCGCTCGCCGACATCGCGCAACAGTCGCTGGTCCAGAGACAGCGCATTCTCGATATCACGCGTAAGCGCATCGACGCCGGGCTCGATACAAACGTCGAGCTGCGCGAAGCTGAGTCGGCCGTACCGCAGGCCGAGCTTGCACGCTTGCAGGCCGAAGCGGCGCGCGAAGTCGCTGTGCATCGTCTGGCTGCGCTGATTGGCGAAGGCGCGGATGCTTACGAGCGCATCGGCAAGCCCACGCTGAATCTCGAAGCCGCGCTCTCGATTCCGACGGATTTGCCGGCGGATCTGCTCGGCCGCCGCCCTGACATTCTCGCGGCCCGCGCGCGTGTCGAATCAGCCACGGCGGAGCGGACTGCGGCTCGCGCGGCGTTTTATCCGAATGTGAATCTGAGCGCGTTCGCCGGCTTCCAGGCGATCGGGCTCGACAATCTGTTCAAGGCGGAGAACCGCACGTATGGCGTCGGCCCCGCGATCAGCCTGCCACTGTTCGAGTCGCATCGCCTGAAGTCGCAGTTCAACGCGGCGACCGCCATGCAGGACGAAGCGGTCAGCTCGTACAACGGCACGGTGATCTCCGCCGTCCAGCAAGTCGCGGATCAATTGAGTCAGGTCAACTACAGCGCGCGGCAGTTACAGCAAGCTCGCGCCACGCTCGCCTCCGCCGAGGAGGCTTATCGACTGGCGCAAAAGCGCTACGAAGCGGGGCTCGCGAATTATCTGTCCGTGCTGACGACCGAAACCCAGGTGCTGAATGCACGCACCACGTTTGTCGACATCCTTCATCAACAAGCGCTCGCTCGCGTGTCGCTGCTGCTGGCCGTCGGCGGCAACTTCACCGCTGCCAGCTGATCGTTACTTTCAAACGGAATTCTTATGAGCGAACCCACTGCTCCTGCTGCCAACGGCAACGGCTCCCGCCGGCGGGGTCTGCTGATCCTCGCTGCCGTCGTAGCGATCGCCGCCATCGGCTATACCGCGTACTGGTTTACGGTCGCGCGCTACTACGAAAGCACTGACGACGCCTACGTCGCCAGCGACATCGTGCAAATCACCAGCGAAGTGCCGGGCGCCGTGCTCGGCGTGCACGTCGACGACACGCAATCCGTCGAACGCGGCCAGGTGCTGGTCGAGATCGATCCGGCCGATGCAAACATCGCCGTATCCGCCGCCGAGGCCGAACTGGCACGCACCGTTCGACAGGTTCGCGCGCTGTACGCGCAGGCCGACCAACTGCGCGCTCAGATTGCCGAGCGCCAGACCGACCTGAAGAAATCTCAGAGCGATTACGCCCGTCGCCAGGCGCTGGTGGCCGATGGCGCCGTGTCGGGTGAAGAGCTCGCGCACGCTCAAGACACGATCGCAGCGACGCGCTCGGCGCTGCATGCCGCGCAACGACAGCTCGATGCCACGCTCGCACAGATCGAAGGCACGACGCTCGAAGACCATCCGAACGTGCTGGCCGCGGCGGCCAAGCTGCGTGATGCGTCGCTGGCGCTGCGTCGGACGACGATTCGCTCGCCCGTGTCCGGCACGATTGCCAAGCGCGGTGTCCAGCTCGGTCAACATGTGAGTGCCGGTGCGCCACTGCTCGCGGTCGTGCCGCTGGATGATGTTTGGATCGACGCCAACTTCAAGGAGAGCCAGCTCAAGAACGTGCGCGTCGGTCAGCCGGTCAGCATCCATGCTGACATCTACGGCAAGGACGTGGAGTACAAAGGCACGGTCGCCGGCCTCGCCGCCGGTAGTGGTAGCGCGTTCGCCCTGCTGCCTGCGCAGAACGCGTCAGGCAACTGGATCAAGATCGTTCAGCGCGTGCCGGTGCGTATCACGCTCGACGCCGAGCAGCTGAAGCAGAGCCCGCTACGCGTCGGTCTGTCGATGCACGCGAAGATCGAAGTGCGCGACACGTCGGGCCCGCTGGTGGCCGCGCAGGTCCGTAACACGCCGCAGCCGCTGCAGAAGAGCGTCGGTGAAGACACGGGCATCGAGCAGCGCATCGCCGAGATCATTCATCAGAATGCGACGGCGAACGGCGCGGTCGCGAGCAGCACGCGCCGGAATACTCGTGGCGCAACGGTTGCGTCGATCGAGTCCGCCGATTCGCGTCAGGCCAAGCGGTAACCAGCGCGCTCCGCGAGGAACCTCCCAGTGAGCACGAACACTGCGACTGCGGCCGGGCCAGCGCCCATGCAAGGCGGCCAACTCGCCGTGACCGCGCTGGCGCTGGCGCTCGGCACCTTCATGCAGGTGCTGGACACGACCATCGCCAACGTTTCCATTCCGACCATCGCCGGCAACCTCGGCGCGTCGGCGGACCAGGGCACGTGGGTCATCACTTCGTTCGCCGTCGCCAACGGCATCAGCGTGCCGCTCACCGGCTGGCTCATGCAGCGCTTCGGCATCGTGCGGACGTTTGTGTTCGCGGTGCTGGCCTTCACGGTCGCCTCGTTCCTGTGCGGCGTGGCCTGGAATCTGGAATCGCTGGTGTTCTTCCGCGTCCTGCAGGGCGCCGTATCCGGACCGATGGTGCCGGGCTCGCAAGCGCTGATGTTGATGTTGTTTCCTCCCGCGAAGAAGGGACTGGCGCTCGCGCTGTGGTCGATGACCACGCTGGTCGCGCCCATCATGGGCCCGATGCTCGGCGGCTGGATCTCGGACAACGCGACCTGGCCCTGGATTTTCTATATCAACATCCCGGTCGGCATCTTCACGTTCGCCGTCTGCTGGTTCCAGTTGCGCAACCGTGAGACGCCGACTCGCAAGCTGCCCGTCGACACCATCGGCCTGTCGCTGCTGGTGGTGTGGGTCGGCGCGCTGCAGATCATGCTGGACAAGGGCAAGGACGAGGACTGGTTCTCCTCGCCGTTCATCGTCACGCTCACCATCGTGTCGGTGATCGCATTCGCCGCCTGGCTGATCTGGGAGCTCACCGAGAAACATCCCATCGTCGATCTGTCGCTGTTCAAGAGCCGCAACTTCACGTTCGCGCTGATCCCGATGTGTCTGGGCTACGCCGTGTTCTTCGGCAACATCGTGTTGCTGCCGCTGTGGATGCAGACGCAGCTCGGTTACACGGCGACATGGGCCGGCTTGCTCGCCGCGCCCGGCGGCTTGATCGCAGTGATCGTGTCGCCGCTGGCGGCGCGCTTCCTCGCGAGGTACGACGCTCGCTGGCTGACCTCGTTGGCATTCGTCGCCTTCGCTGTTTCTTATTACATGCGAGCGCAGCTGACCACCGAAGCGGCGCCCATGGACTTCATCATCCCGCAGCTGATCCAGGGGCTGGCGATGGGCACGTTCTTCGTCGCCATTCTCACGATCATGCTCGACCGCATCGAGCCGCAGCGCGTGCCGGCGGCGTCGGGCCTGGCGATCTTCCTGCGTACCATCGCCGCGAGCTTCGCCACGTCGATCACGACCACGTTCTGGGATCGCCGCGAGGCGTTCCATCAGGCGCATCTGGCCAACAGCTCGAGTGCGTTCGATGCGCCCATGCAGGAGGCACTGAAGCATCTGCATTCACTGGGCATGTCGGATGGCGCCGCGCTGGCGGCACTCAACAAACAAATGGTCGGGCAGGCGTATCTGCTGTCGTCGATCGATTATTTCTGGATCTCGTCCTGGCTGACCCTGGCCATGATCGGCCTGGTCTGGTTCGCCCGCCGACCGAGCACCGGCGGCACGGCGCACGTGGCCGCGGATTGACCGTCCGCAGAACCCTTCTGGAAAGAAAACCTTTTTTTAAAAGTTGATTCCCCCTCCCGTCCGGGAGGGGGCCAGGGGGTGGGTCTTCAAATCTTCACTGCCCGTCCGGTCCGAATCGATTCATAAATCGCCGCCAGGATCTTCACGTCCTGCATGCCCTCTTCACCGGGCACGCTGGTGGGACGCTTCTCGTTGACACATCGTGCGAAATCATCGAGCTCGGCCGCGAACATATCGACCTGAGGAAACGACAGCGGCTTGCCGTCGCTGCGCACGCCCTTGATGCCGCCGTAGTAGTACGCAGGGTCCAGCTCGAACCAGCCGCGATCGGCCGTGGCGCGAAAGTTCTTGATGCCGTGAACTTTGAAACTGGCCGTGCAGTACGCGATCGCCCCGCCCGGGAACTGCGCCGTCCAGGTCACGGTTTCATCGACCTGCGCAAACTTCACCGGATCGGTCTTGGTTTCCGTCGCCGACACCAGCACCGGCTCCTCGCCGGTGAGATAACGCGTTGCCTGCAAGGCGTAGATACCAACATCCATCAACGCACCGCCGCCCGACAGCGCACGCTTCACCCGCCACTGATCGGCCGCCCCGACATCGATACCAAAGCCCGCTTCGATGATGCGCACCGGCCCCAACTCCTGCTCGCGCGCGATCCGGATGCATTCGATGTGGTGCGGCTCGAATCTGCAGCGATACGCGGTACCGAGCATGCGATCCGCCGCCTTGCAGGCATCGATCATCTGTTGGCAACGATCCACCGATATTTCCAACGGCTTCTCGCAGAACACGTGCTTGCCGGCCTTGGCGGCGGCGACCGTGTGCTCCAGATGAAGTGCGTTGGGAGTGACGACGTACACGATGTCGATGTCGTCGTTGTCGGCCATGCGATGCATGGTGTCGTATGTATAAACGCTGCGGGCCGGCAGGCTGTATTTCTTACGCCACTCATCCACCTTGCCGGTGCTGCCGGTGACGATGCCCGCGAGCCGGCAGTGCTGAGTTTTCTGCAGGGCCGGCGCGATCTGGTCGGTGCTCAGCTTGCCCAGCCCGCACAGGGCGACGCCGAGCTTCTTGCCGGGACTGGGTTTGTCGCGGCTGGCGGCGCTGCCCATGAACGGTACCGCGAGCGTGGCGGCGGCCGCGCCCGTTACGAAATGACGGCGGGAAAGATCCTGCATGGCTCCGTGCCCCCTTGACCGTTTGGCCCTGCCCCGCGACGTTGACTAACCGAGGCGCGGGATTAGGATGGCGATGATCATTCCGGCCGTGGCTGAAACGGCCGGACGTGACGACCGACGCCGCCCCCGCCGAACAGACCCTTGGAAAACGGCGCTGCCTGGTCTTGCTGCTGAAACATGACCCGCTCCCTGAATAGCCTGAAGATTTAATTCGAGGGAATGGTTGCACAGGCGGTGCGAGACCGACAACTGATCCTTGGTACCCGTGACGGAAATCCGCAAACGCTCGCTCGATGAGATTCTGGCGCACGCCCAGACGCTGCCGCCGGACCAGCAACTGCAATTCATCCGGGCCGCCTGCGACGATGAGCACCTGACTTCGTCACATTTGCAGGAGGCGCTGCTGTCGCGCCAGGAATGGTTCGACTCCGGCGGCGAGCCTCATCCCGGTCCGCTCGAACCCGAGTCGCCCGATCCCGCCGGCCGGCTGATCGGGCCGTATCGCCTGGTGCGCAGTCTCGGCCAGGGCGGCATGGGTGAAGTATTTCTCGCCGAGCGCGCCGACGCGCAATTCCGCCAGAACGTCGCGATCAAGCTGGTGCGTCGAGGCCTGCTGTCGCGACACGTGCAGGGTCGATTGCGCCAGGAACGGCAGATCCTCGCGACCCTGGATCATCCCAACATCGCGCGCCTGTACGACGGTGGCACCACCGAGGACGGCACGCCCTACATCGTCATGGAATATATCGACGGCCAGCCGCTCGATATCTATTGCGATCGCCGGCAGCTGACCATCGAGCAACGGCTGCGCCTGTTCATCACGGTCTGCGCGGCGGTGCATCGCGCGCATCAGGGCCTGGTCGTGCATCGTGACCTGAAGCCCTCGAACATTCTGGTGACGCCCGACGGCGCGCCCAAGCTGCTCGACTTCGGCATCGCCAAGATGCTCGACGATCGCGATCTGATGCACACCATGGCCGTGACGCACGAAGACATCCGCGTCATGACCCCCGATCACGCCAGCCCCGAACAAATCAGCGGCGGACTGATCTCCACCGCCAGCGACATCTATGTCCTCGGGGTGCTGCTGTATGAACTGCTGTGCGGCTACAAACCTTTCGTCCTGCGCGGCAAGCGGCTTGCGGAGCTGGAACGAACCATCTGCGAAGACATGCCGCCGCTGCCCAGCGATGTGATCGCGGCGGCTGAACGCCAGGAACACGAGGGTATCGAGCAAGTCGCCGCGCAACGTTCGGTCAGCGTGAGCAAACTGCGTCGACAGCTGCGAGGCGACCTCGACAACATCGTCACCATGGCGATGCGTAAGGAGCCCGAGCGCCGCTATTCCTCCGCCGAACAAATGGCCGGCGACGTCGATCGTTATCTACAAGGTCTGCCGATTCTGGCGCGCCCCGACTCATGGAGTTATCGTGCCGAAAAGTTCGTACGCCGGCACTCGATCGGCGTCGGGCTCTCGGCCACGCTGGTGGCGGTGCTGATCGGCTTCACCACGACGGTTTATCTGCAATCCCTGCGCATCAAGGAAGAGCGCGACGTCGCCGAAGCCGAACGCAACATCGCCAACAACCAGCGCGAGCGCGCCGAAGCGGTGTCGGGCTTCCTCATCGACTCGTTCAAGGTCGCCGATCCCTTGCAGGGGGGCAACTCGGTCACCGCGCGACAGATCCTCGACAATGGCGCGAAACGCATCGGCAGCGAGCTCAGCAATCAGCCCGCCATCAAGGCCGATGTGCTCGACACGATCGGCAGCGCCTATCTGGGCCTGGGCTTGCCCGAGGATGCCCAGCCGCTGATCGAACAGGGCCTGGAGCTGCGGCGCTCGCTGTTCGGCAACGACAGCGCCGCGGTCGCCAGCAGCCTGTACAGCCTGAACCGTGTTTACAGCGACAGCGGCGATCTCGCGCGAGCCGAAACACTGGCGCGACAGAGTCTCGACATCAATGAGCGCAAGACCGGCCCGGCCAGCGTCGCGACCGCGGCCAGCCTGTGCCGCCTCGGCGTCATTCAAAAGCAGAAGGACGAGCTCGCGGCGGCGGAGAAACTGTTTCAGTCCTGTCTGGACATCAGGCGCGCGCGCCTGGGCCAGCATCATGAATCGCTGACCACGCCATTGGACAACCTGGCGCAGATCGCCTCGCATCGAAACGACAACGTGCTGGCGGAGAAATACCTGAGCCAGGCGCTGGAGATCGACCGGCTGACCCGCAGTGAAGAACATCCGCAATACATTCGTCATCTGGTGCGACTGGCCATCGTCACACACGACCTCGGCGCCACCGACCAGGCCGAGCCGATGTTCCGGCGCGCGGTCGAGCTGAGCGAACGCGTGCTCGGCCCCGAGCATCCGGACACCATCGATACGATGAGCGCGCTCGGCAGCTTCCAGATGGAGACCGGCCGGCTGGCCGCCGCCGAACAAACATTGTCGCGGGTGCTGGAAATCAATCGCCGCGTCCGCCCGGACCACTTCTACGTTGGCAACGATCTGGAGAACCTCGGGCGGCTGGCCTTCCGCAAGCACGACTTCGCCCGCGCCGAGCAATATCTGAACGAAGCGCTGGTCGTGTATCGCCGGAAGCTGCCACCCACCAGCGGTTTCATCGCGTCGACGTTGACCATGTTGGGCCGCACGCAAGTCGAGCAGAATCGTCCCGCCGTCGCCATCAAATCACTCACCGAAGCGGCGGCGGCCTGGGATGCGGAGTACGGCAAGACCAGCGCCGGCTACGCAATCGCCACTGCGGCGCGCGCGCGAGCTCAAACATTGCTCGGTAAATACGCGGAGGCCGAGCCGGCGTTGCTGTCAGCCTATCCCTTGCTGAATAACTCCGCGCGCCCGGGCGATCGCGAGCTGGCGAAAGACATTCGTCCCTGGATCGAAGATTTATATCGCGCCATGGGACGGCCCACCGCCGCCAGGGAATATTTCACTTCGCTGTCGACCCCGGCCGAGCGCTCACCACGCTAGAGCATTGGTTCAGTTGCGAATGCAGGCGCGGGCCTGCAGTATCGCGCACGACATAACAAGCGAGGCTGCCATGCGAATCCTGATCGCGGACGATGAAGTCGCTCAGTCCAAGACGCTGCGTCCGCTGTTCGCCGCTGGCGGCAAAGGAAAGTCCAAGGCTCGCGCCACCGCCGGCGCGCCGGACATCGGCAGACTCATCATCGCGCGAGCACCGAAAAAGGGTGCGGGAAAAACAGCTAAGGGTCGCGCGGGCGGCGCGCAGCCCGGCAATGACAGCCTCGATATCGGCGATCAGCCTGAGCAGGCTTCTGCAGTTCTCGACGCGCTGGGCATTGCGCTACTGAACCGGGGCATGCTCGAAGAAGGCGCCAGGCTCATCGAGCTGGCCTTGCAGATCCGGCGCAAGTTTTTCGGCAACGACCATCCCGCCACGGCGCTGAGCCTGAACAGCTATTCCCGCGTGGAACGCGAGCGCGGCGATTACGAAGCGGCGACGATCGCCGTTCAAGACGCGCTACGGATCAATCGCAAGGTATATGGCGAGCGTGGTCTGCCGGTGGCGGCGAGCCTGGTCGAACTGGGCGTCGTGCAACTGTTGCAGGGCCTGTTCAGCGATGCCGTCGGTGCCGCCAACGAAGGCGTCGAGATCCTGAAACAAACCGGTCTGTACCAAACCGACCCGAACACGACGCGGCTGCTGGACGTGCTGGGCCGTGCGCACGGCGCACTGCGTGAATCGGACGCGGCGGAACAAACATACAAGACGCTGCTGGCGCTCGATCAGAAACAACTGGGGACCCGCAAACATCCCAAGTACGCCACCCACCTGGCGAACTTCGGTCTGGTGCTCGAACAGCAGGGCAAGCGCGCCGGCGCCGCCCGCGCCTATCAGAACGCCATCGATCTGTATGTGAACACCCTGAATCGCGACCGGCACCCGAATCTCATCGACGCTTACGCCAACCTCGGCTCGCTGTTGCGAACCTCGCCCAAGCAGGCCAAGGACGCTGGCAAGTACCTGCAGAAGGCGTTGGATCTGGGCATCGCGATCCGTGGCGAATCGCACCTGCTGGTGGGCAACGACTACGCCAATCTGGCGCGCTGGCAGTACGACACCGGCGCCCGGGACGGAGCTACGAAGGGCTTCGCGCAGGCGCTGGCCATCTATGGCCGCAATGTTCGCGGTCGCTCGTTGCCGGCCAACCACTATTTCATCGCCGAAGCCCTGACCTGGCAGGCACGGATTGCGGTCGAGCGCGATACCGCGGCCGGCGGCAAGGAAGGCGAGGCCCTGCTCCGCAAGGCCCTGGAGATCTGGCCGGTCCAGCTCGGCCCGAACAACCCGGGCGAACTGCTGGCCAAGGCCTATCTGGGCCGGGCACTGGGCCTGCAAGGGGGCGACACCAGCGAAGCCTGCCGGCTGCTGTGCGAGGGCTACTGGGGGTTGAAGCAGGACCCGACCGCCACCCCGGAAGTACTCCGCCGGTTGCGTCAGTGGCTGAAGGACCAGGGCTGCAGCTGTGAGGAAACTCCGGCGTCGGCGGCTTGACGCGAGCTGGCACGAAAGGGTCATTGCCCACCCCCTAGCGCAGAAGTACGATGCACCCGATTCAGATCGGGTATACAACCGATCCGGCACGGCGACGGAACGCCCTGCACTCCTTATCGGGTAGGGCGCAACTGTTTTGGGGCAGTGTCATGAAAATCCTCATCGTCGATGATCATCCGTTGTTTCGTGCCGGTTTCCATGCGGTGCTCGAGCAGAGCGACCTGGATGCCGGAGTGCTGAGCGTGTCCTCGGTGCCCGAGGCGCTGCAGGCCCTGCAGACGGACAGTGACATCGGCCTGGTGCTGCTGGACATCCACCTGAAGGGCGACGACGGGTTCAATGCGCTCAAGATCATCGGCGAACGCTTCCCGACCACCGCCTGCATCATGATTTCCGGCGACGATCAGCAAGCCGTCGCGGCCCGCGCGGTGGCCGCCGGCGCGTCCGGCTTCATTCCCAAATCGTTCACCGCCGACGAGATGATCGGCGCCATCCGCAAGGTGCTCGCCGGTGAAGTGTTCGTCCCCGAAACCACCAACCTGGCCGCCGCCACCGAGCAGCCGAACGGCCTGACGCTGCGTCAGCTCGAAGTCATCAGCATGCTGGGCCGTGGCTTCTCCAACAAGGAAATCGCGCGGGCTCTGGACGTTGCCGAGCGCACGGTGAAGGCGCATGTGAGCGCGGTGTTCGAAGCGCTCAATGTTCGCAATCGAACGCAAGCGGTGCTGGTCGCGCAGAAGCGAGGCTTCCTGCCGTCCGCGCCTGCATACGCGAACGCGCGCTAACGCTCCTTTCTAACAAGCCCGCCGCCCCATGGACGCCGCACTGTTGCGACGCGTTGAGCAACAGCGCGTGGAAATGTTGTATGGGAATGCGTTAGCCGTCTCCGGCTCCGCATTGCTCATGGTCGCGATGATCGCGGTCATCACCTGGCCGCACACCGACCACACTCGAATCATCGGCTGGTCGATTGCGACCCTGCTGGTGCAGGTCGGCAGCCTGGCGCTCACCTCGCGCTATCGACATTCGGACAACCGCGCGACCGCGTCGAGCTCATGGGGCTGGCGGTTCGCGGCGGCGTCGGGCATCGCCGGCCTGGTGTGGGGATCGTCGGCCTTCGTGCTGGTCGATTCGAATCAGTCGCTGACACTGGCTTTGATCGCCGCATGTCTTGCGGCTCGCGCCACGATCAGCGTCATCACTCACGCTCACTTTCCTCCCGCGCTACACGCGTTCACCGCGCCGGTGTTCGGCTTGCTCGCGCTTCGTTACATCATGCTCGGCGGTTATGGCAATGCCGCGCTCGGTGTGATGTGGTTCGCGGTGCTGGGTTATCTGTTGTTGTTCGGCGATCGTCAGGCGCGCGTGATCGTCGCGCAGATTCGACTGCGCTATGAGAACGAACAGCTGGTCGGTCAGTTACAGCAGCAATATGCGCTGGCCGATCAAGCTCGCGCCCGCGCCGAGTCCGCGAGCCGTTCCAAATCGTTGTTCTTCGCCGCTGCGAATCACGATCTACGCCAGCCGCTGCATTCGCTCGGTCTGTTTGCGACGGCGCTGCGTAATGGCAAGGTCGACGAACAGGGCCGTCGCATGATCGATCAGATCCTGCAGGCGACCGAATCGCTGGAACAGCTGTTCGACAACCTGCTGGATATTTCCAAGCTCGACGCCGGCCAGGTCGAGGTCAAGAAGGAAATCGTGCCGGCCAACCTGGTGCTGGATCGTCTGCGCAGCACCTTCACCAAACAAGCCGAGGAAAAAGGACTCAAGCTGGTCGTACGCCGCTCGCGGGGCGTGCTGTACACCGATCCGACGCTGTTGTTTCGTGTGTTGTCCAACCTGGTCTCGAACGCACTTCGTTACACCGAGCGTGGCGGCGTAATCGTTGCGTGCCGCAAGCGCCGTAACGGCGTGAGCATCGAAGTGTGGGACTCGGGCATCGGCATTCCGCCCGAGCAGCACGAGCGCATCTTCGAAGAGTTCTATCAGCTCAACAACCCGGCGCGCGATCGCTCGCGCGGCCTGGGATTGGGCCTCGCGACGGTGCGCCGTATCGTGAATCTGCTCGAGCATCCGTTGAATGTGCGCTCGACGATGGGCCGCGGCTCGCGCTTCAGTATCGAAGTACCGCTCGCCGATCCGAACAAGATCCACTCCGGTGCCGCGACCATCGAGCAGAAGGTGCCGAACCTGATCGGCGGCAAGCTCATCATGGTGATCGACGACGAAGAATCGGTGCGCCTCGGCATGCAGAGCCTGCTGGAAAGCTGGGGCTGCAAATGCATCACCGCCATGGACTCGGATCAGGCGCTGGCCAGCATCAACGGTCGCGTGCCGGACTTCATCATCGCGGATTTGCGCCTGCGCGGCGATCGCAATGGCATCGACGCCATCCGTGAGTTGCGCGCGAAGTTGGGCGACGGCATTCCCGCCGTGCTGATCTCCGGCGACACGGCGACGGAGCAATTACGCAAGGTCAGCGCCGCTGGCCTGACGATGATGCACAAGCCGTTGAAAGCAGTTCGCCTGCGCGCCCTGCTCAATCACGAATTCGCGAAGAAACAGCGCGCCTGATCACCAGCGCGCGGCGGGGCCTGCCAGCGCCTTGCGCAACTGCTCGACATCGTCGAGGCTGGTGAACATCGAGGGCGTCGCTCGCACGCAGGCGCCCGACTCGACGCCCGATCGATACACGGTGAGGATCTTGGTTTCTTCCAGCAGGCGCTTGGCCAGCTCGACGTTCTCCTTGATCCCGGCCCGCCCTTTGCGCCTGAAAGACGTGAGTCCCGCGTACAGACGCTGGTCGGTCGGCGTGAGAATTTCCCAAGCACCGTGATCGCGAACGGCCTCAGCCCACTGATCTCGCAGGTATCTCAAGCGCGCTTCCTTCACGGGTGTGCCGATGGCATCGTGGAAGTCGAGCGCGTCGGGCACCGTCATGAACGCCGCGAAGTTGGCGGTTCCGGAATGAACTCGACTGCGAATGTCATCCGCCGGAAAGCTGCTGTCGCCCAGGTACGGCTCGATATCGGCCAGCCGTGAGCGGCGGATATACATGAAGCCCACGCCCAGCGGCGCGCCCAGCCATTTCTGCACATTGAAGCCGGCGAAATCCACATCCAGCGAATCCAGGCGAAAATCGATCTGACCCCAGGCGTGCGCCGAATCCAGAATCACGTCCACTTCGCGATGGCGGGCCAGCGCAATGATTTCTTGCACCGGCGCGATCAAGCCGGTGCGATGGCCGAGATGCGTGAGCAGCGTCATTCGAATGTTCGGATGCGCTTCGAAGGCCGCGGCATACGCGTCGATGATGCCTTGATATGTCGCAGGCTCAGGCAGTGCGATTCGCACCACTTCGACACCCCGACGCGCAGTCAGCCAACGCATCGCGTCCTGCATGGCGTCGTAGTCGAGGTCCGCAAATAACACTGCGTCCCCCGGACGCAGCCGGCCATAACCGGTAATGAGAGCTTGCAGCGCCTCGGTCGCGTTCCGCGTCAATGCGATTTCTTCGGCACTGACGCCGAGCGAAGCAGCGATGCGAGCGCGAACCTTGTTCTGATCGTCCGCGGATCGAAGCCGCGCGTAATACGAGTTCTCGCGATTCACTCGCTCGACGTTCTGCTCGTAGGCAGTCAGCACGGGCCGCGCCATGACACCGAAAAAACCATTCTCCAGAAGAACGACGTCGCCAGTGACGTCGTACTGCGCAGCTACTTCTCGCCAGTAGCGTTCATTACGCGCCAGCTGTTCCGGCGTTTCGTTGGGGCGGGCTGGCGCTTTGGCGGCGGCGGAGATCGGAGGGGCCATCGCCGCAATCATACCTGTGACCAGCAGATCGCGGCGGGAAACCATGGAACGTTTATGCCCTGCTAACGGCGGGAGCACTACTGTAAGTGAATGGATTCCGGCACGCCACGATCATGCCGCTGTAAACGATCGTCTCGTGCTTTGGATCCGGGATGCGGAAGAAGTTGCTGCCGATCAGATATTCGGTCAGCACGAAACGTTCCAGCCCCTCCAGGCCATCGCGTGCCTTGGAGATGTGGGCCGGCAGCCAGGGCACGAAGCGATCGGCGAATACCGTCACCTTCACTTCCTTACGATTCATGCGTTCGTTGGCCAGGATGTCCTTGATGAACGTTTGCAACGAGCCGGGATCGAGATCGATGCCCGGCAGGTTCTCGCGAACCACACGCTCGACCCAGGAGGCCCGATAGTTCGTCAGGTGTCCCCACGAAGCGGCGCCGAAGACGCCGAGTGCAGCGACGCCGCCGCTCGCGATGAGCAGCTTGCGTCGGCCGGGGGAAAATTTGCTGGTCTCGTTCATCGATGTTTCGTCACGCAATCAAGGCGGCGCTACGCATGGACAGCGCGGCCACACTCAAGCTGGGATTCGCATTCGGGCCCGACGGGAACACCGATGAGCCGACGACCACCAGATTGCGCACATCGTGATGAATCTGCCTGGCGTCAACCACGGACGAAGCCCGGTCGTTGCCCATGCGCAGCGAACCCTGGATGTGAGATTCGGTGTCGCGCATGCCCTTGAAGTCGATGCGCTCCACCGGCAGCGGCTCCAGTACTTTCTCGATGTTGGTCAACGACTCTTGCACGCCGCGTTTGGCGTAGTCGGAAACATCCGCGTGCAGCACCTTCGGCACGCCGTCTTTGTCGAGCACGACGCGGTTCGAATCCTGCGGCAGATCCTCGACCACGACGACCAGCGGTGTGAGCTGGCGCCAGCGTCCATATTCCTTGCGCAAGCCGTGCGGCCAGCGGTTGTCGAAATAGATGAGCGCACCGGCGTAATCCTTGCGGAACGCGCCGTCGTAGAGCGAATAGTTCAGCGCGGTCGTGATCGTGCCGCCGTCGAGGCTGTCCACGCCGTCGAGCAGCACTTCCAACGAGTACCCGAGTTGCTCGTGAATGCCCACGCCGGTCAATGGATGCTCGATCCCCGAGCGCAACAGGATGGCCGGGCTATGAATCGCGTTCGCGCCCAGCACGAACAAATCGCCGGTGACTCGATGCTCCGCGCCGTCCTTCTTGTATACAGCAGCGCTGACGGTGCCGCCGGAATGATCGAGATGCGTCACCTCGCATTCGGTGCGGATCTCCACGTTGGGATGCTCGCGCAAATTGGTGAAGCCATTCTCGAAAGTGAACTTCGCATTCACCGGACACAGATTGCATCGTGCCGAGGCACAGCACGGCGGACGACCCGCGTCCGCGACACTGGCACGCGCCGTAGCGATCGGAACATGAAACTCCGGCTGAGCCTTACGCATGATCGCGTCGACGGCGGTCTGTTTATGCGGCGGCTGAGGAAACGGTGCCGAGCGCGGCAGGATCACGCCCATCTCGGATGAGCCCGCGACCGACATCTTGGTTTCGGCGGCGAAGTAATACGGCTCCAGCTCGTCGTAGTCGAGCGGCCAGTCCTGCGCCACGCCGTACTGGCTGCGCATCCGGAAGTCGCTGGGATGGAAGCGCGGGGTCTGCGCGTACCAGCAATTCGTGCCGCCACCGACACCGATGGTGAAATTCCAGACCTTGTTCGCCGCATCGGTCCGGAAGGTGGAGGCCGGCAGAATGGGCGAATTCTTGCCTTGTTCGAGCTGCCACGCGTGCGAGTTGAACGTACCGCGTTCAAGCATCAGGATCTTCGCCGCCGGTCGTTTGCTCAGGTACCCTTCGACAAAAAACAATGAACCGAACCCGGAGCCGACCACGACCAGGTCGTAATGCTCTTGAACCATCCGTCCTCCCGAAACGCATCGGAATTAAACCGACGCATCGCCGGGAAGTTCCGTAAATAGGTAGCTTTTGCGCGCATAGCTGACAGCCCGGCGCGGGAATCCGTGTAAGCTTCGCGCCCTGATTCGACCACATAACGCTCCGCCATGTCCAAGTCGCGACTTTCCGACACCGCTCCCAAGGGGGTGAGGCTGCAAAAAGCCATGGCCGACGCCGGCCTCGGCGCGCGGCGCGACTGCGAAGACATGATCACCGCGGGCCGCGTGGCCGTGAACGGGCGCATCGTCGACACCCTGCCCTGCTTCGTTGATCCGGCAAACGACGAGGTCCAGCTCGACGGCGAAGTCATCGAGCTGCCCGTGCCCGAAGAGAGCGCGGACTCGACCGGCTCGTCGAAGGCCGCGGCCAAGGCGCGCTCCTTCATTTATGTCCTGATCAACAAGCCCAAGGGCGTGATCACGACCACCAGCGATCCCGAGGGTCGCCGCAACGTGCTGGACCTGGTGCCTCAGTCCTTACGCAGCAACGAGCGATTGTTTCCTGTCGGTCGCCTGGACGGCGATTCCACCGGCCTGCTGTTGATCACCAACGACGGCGATCTGGCCTATCAGCTCACCCATCCGAAGTTCGGCATCGCCAAGGAATATCGGGTGCTGACTTCCGGTCTCGCCACCGATGAACAGCTGCAAAAGCTGCGCGCCGGCATGTATCTGGTCAATCCGGCCTCCGATGGCACCAAGACCTCCAAGAAGGCCTCGATGGAATCGGTCCGCATCATCAAACGTTTCGTGGATCGCGCCCGCGGCGATCGCACGATGCTGAGCGTAACGTTGCGCGAAGGCCAGAATCGCGAGATTCGCCGCATGCTCGCGCGCGTCGGCTTGAAAGTTCGCGAGCTGGAGCGGGTCGCAATCGGCCCGCTGCGCGCGGGCGATCTCAAGCCAGGTCAGGCCAAGCTGCTCGGCAAGAAAGACGTGGAAAAGCTGCGCTCGGCGACGCTGGGGTGAGCGCGGATGCCTTTTCGAAGCGACTTAACGTCGCGTCGAACCGCGCGAACGCCGGTACCCGGATGTATCCGGCTAGCCGAGGCTCCAGGGATGGCTGCTTGAGATGAGGCTAGCGCGCCTGTTTATCCAGCAGGCGAATCAATCCCTCCTGCGCGACCGACGCCACCAGCTTCCGGTCGCGACCAAACATCTCCGCTCGCGTCAGCCCACGCGCGCTGCCAGCGAACGGACTCACGGCTTCGACCAGAATCCACTCATCCGCTCGCGGCGGATTATGGAACCACATGGCGTGGTCGAGGCTGGCCATCATCACGTCTTTGTTCTGCATCTCGGTGGGATGTTTCAGCAGCGCCGTCGAGACCAGGAAGTAATCCGACAGATACGCCAGGCCGGCCAGCTGCGTGAGCGGATCGTCCGGCAGCGGCGACGCGGAGCGAATCCAGTACTGCGCCCGCTGCAGCGACTGCTTGCGGAGCATGAACATTTCCGGATTCACCGGCTTCAATTCGATGATGCTTTGCTGAGACAGCAGCGCGACCGCGCCCTTCGGCAGCCGGTCGCCGAACTTGTCCACCAGCTGGCGCACGTCCATCAGGTCTTCCGGATCGGGCACGTCACCGCTGACCGTCACCTCGTGCTGGAGGCCTTCCTCAGGCCGGTGGAACGACAGCTCCATATGGAAAATCGGTCGCGATCGCTGCCGGGCCACGACGCGGCGGGTCGAGAAGCTGCCGCCATCGCGCGTCAATTCGACGTCGTAGATGACAGGAATGTCGCTGGCGCCGGCCAGCAGGAAATAGCCATGCAGCGAGTGACAGACCCGGTCCGGCGCCACCGTGTGCTGGGCCGCCTTCAGGCCCTGCCCCAGGATCTGGCCACCGAACAGGGTGCGATTGACGTTGATCTGGTTGACCTGGCTGCGGAACAGGTTGGTGTCGAGCTGCTCGAGCTCCAGCACTTCGCGCAGGTACTTCGGAGCCGGGGGCGGCGCAATCGGGGTGACCATGGCAGCGAGTGTAGCACCGGCGCGCAATCCACCGGTGGCGGCGGGGCGCTCACCGGCGGCAGGCGGCCGCCCACCCCGCATGGCTACTAGGAACCGGCGAATTTCGTTAGGCTTTGCGCACTTTTTACGGCTCGGACCAAGGGCCTGAATCCTCGGAGGGTGCATGTTCAGCCGGCTTGGAAACCTCATCAAAGGCTTCTTCTCCCTCTTCATTTCGGGAATCGAGAAGCGCAATCCCGAAGCGCTGCTGGAACTGGAGCAGGAAAACCTCCGCAAGCAGATCGCGAACTTCAACCAGGGCCTGGCGACGCATGCCGGCCTGTGCGAACGGATCATGGGTCAGGTGCGCAAGCTCGAAGCCGAGCAGAAGGACCTGCGCGCCAAGACGGCCGCTCACCTGCGCGCCGGTAACAAGTCGGCCGCCGGCCAGTACGCCCTGCGCCTGCAGACCATCGAGTCGCAGCTGGAAGAGAACCGCAAGCAGCTCGAACAGGCCGAGGGCACGTACAAGAATCTGATCAAGGCCCGCGACGTGGCCGTGCAGACCGCGCGCGCCAAGATCGAAAGCCTGAAGGGCGCCATCAACGACATGAAGATGAATCAGGCCATGGCCGAGATCCACGAAATGGCCTCGGGCATGATCACCAGCATCGGCGGCTCGGGCGACACGCTCAATCGTCTGCACGAAATGGTCGAGGAAGAACGCACCAAGGCCGCCGGCCGCGCGCGAGTCGCGAAAGATTCCATCGACATGACCGGCGTCAACGTGCAGGAAGCCGAAATGAATGCGCTCGCCGATCAGGCGCTGGCCGACTTCGCCGCGCGCGAGGGCATTTCCATCGAAGGCGAGAAGCCCGCCGCGCCGGCAACCCGCACGATGGGCGCGCAGTCAGAGTCGTAACCGGGTGTGTCGACTTCCCCGAGCCTGAGCACCGCGATGAACGTAAGATCAACTGGATCGAGCCGCAGGGCCGTGGGCCCACGCTGCGCTCGAGAAGGTTAAGGGGGCGCGATGCCAGCACCGCACGGAGCTCCGGCTTGGGCGAACGAGCTCGCGCTCGCCTACGAAAGCGGCGCGAGCGGTCAATTCATCCTGTACGGCAACGTGCATGACCGGATTGCCGTCGGCGCGCAGCTGGTCGGGCTCGCCGGTTATCTCGAGAATCATCTTCTATCGAGCTTTCAGGTCGTGCTCTCGTACGACCTCGGCAACGGGCTGACCATCGAACGCGGTGGCGAGCTGGTGGAGAAATGGGCCGGTGCGGCCTTGCAGTCTCTGCCGCGCGAGCCGCAGCCGGCACTGCAGTGGCTCAGTCGCTACCTGCGATATCTTGGTAACTTGCGCGCGATCGGTCGCGAAGTGAAAGAAAACGTTGCGGTCATTCTGCGTGGCGTGGATCACATCGTGCCGGCCGATGGCGCGGGCTTCGAGCACGGCAGTCTCACCAGCGTGCTGCGCGAATGGTCGTCGGAAGCGCCGTTCGCCGACCTGCCGTTCACGAGCATTCTGATCGCCGACAATCTCAACGACGTCGAGCCGCTGATCGCGTTCAGCACGCACGCCTCGCGCATTCGCGTGCCGTTGCCGGATTCGGCGGAGATCGAACGCGCGCTGACCCTTCTGCGCACTCACGAGCCGAAAGCTTTTCCCGCCGACGCGAATCTCGCGCAGATCGGTGCGGCGCTGGTCGGTGTGACGATCTCTGCGCTGGAAAGCCTGGTGAAGGTCCGCGACCACTCCGGTCAGGCACTGACCACTGCCGATCTCACTCGCATCAAGAAAGAGCTGGTGGAGCGGGACTCCGCCGGTCTGGTGGAATTCATCGAGTCCGCTCGCACCCTCGATGCCTATCACGGCCAGGAAGCGCTGAAGCGCTGGCTGCGTCAGGACATCAAGCTATGGCAGACCGGCGATCTCAAAGCGCTGCCCATGGGTTATCTGCTGTGCGGCCCGGTCGGCACCGGCAAAACGTTTCTGGTCGAATGCCTGGCCGGCGAGGCCGGCGTGCCGGTCGTCAAGCTCAAGAACTTCCGCGACCGCTGGGTGGGGTCGAGCGAAGGCAACCTGGAAAAGATCTTCCGGCTGATTCGGGCGCTCGGCCGCTGCATGGTGTTCATCGACGAGGCCGATCAGACGCTCGGCCGGCGAGACTCGGGCAGCGGCGACAGCGGCTTGTCGGGCCGGTTGTATTCGATGATCGCTCAGGAAATGTCGGACTCGTCGAATCGCGGCCGCGTGTTGTGGATTCTCGCGTCGTCGCGGCCGGACTTGATCGAAGTCGACTTGAAACGTCCGGGCCGTGTCGATGTGAAGGTGCCGCTGCTGCCGACCAGCACTCATGCTGAAAGCTCCGCGCTGATCGGAGCGTTGGCCAAGCGGTACGGGCTGCAATTGAACGACGCAGACCTCACCGCGCTCGAATCGCGCATGCCCTTGCTGCTGACGCCGGGCGCCGCTGAGGCTCTGGTCGTGAAAGCTTATCGACGTGTTCGCACTGAGAGCTTGGAGCCGCGCGCCGCGCTGGATGCGTGTCTGGTCGGTTATCAAAACCCGGTGCCGTCCGACGTGCTGGAATTCCAGATGCGCATCTCGATCCGCGAAGCCACCGACCTTGCCTTCGTTCCGCCGGCGTTCCACAAATACGCCGAGCCCAACGCCATCCCATGAGCGGCCAACGCTCTTACCTCGCCGCGGCTTTCAACGCCCGCCCTTTCGGCATGCCCCTGCCGCCGAACTGGTTCGGCCTCGCGGCGTTCGCCTTGCTGGGCGCGTTTGTGAATCCTGGGCTGTGGTTGATCGGCGCCGGACTGGAAGGCTTGTATCTATGGACGCTGTCTCGTAACGAACGCTTCCGGGCCGTGGTCGATTCGGAAGGCAAAGGTGACGATTGGGTGGCGCGTTACAACGCGCTCAGCGATCACCTCGACGAAGAGGCTCGCCGTCGCCAGGAGTCGATCGAATCGCAGGCGCGGGAGATCGTCGATCTGCTGTCGCGCACGGGTGCGACGGAGATGCAGAAGAGCGATGTGCGGCAGATGGCGTGGCTGCATCTGAAGCTGTTGGCCGCGCGTGCCTCGATCCTGCAAGTCATCAGCTCGGCCGAGCGCGACAAGCGCGCGCTCGAAGAACAGGAGCGCCGGGTCATCGACCGGCTGTCCGAGGACTCCATCGGCGAGGAGCTCAAGCGCAGCCTGGAGCAACAACTCGAAGTCCTCCGCTCCCGGCGCGCCGGCCACACGGATGCTCAGCGTCGGCGTGAGTTGGTCGAGGCGGAGCTGGAACGATTGCGCCAACAGGTTTCGCTGGTGCGCGAGCAGGCGCTGCTCGCGACCGATGAACACAGCGTCGCGTCGTCGCTCGATGCGCTGTCGGCTTCGTTGAACGAAGCGAATCGCTGGCTGCGCGATCAACGCGAGTTGTTCGCCGGCCTGGAAGGCCTCACCGACGAGCCGCCGCCGGCCGATCTGCTTCAGCCGCGCGCGAGCGCGACGAAACGTCGGCGCGAACGAGTGGCGCAGTAATGAATCGAACAGAGTTCTCAGCAAGGACCTCTTCAATGAGCAACCTGAAATCACGGCTGATCCAACGCGGCTCGGCCGCGGGCAACATCATCACGGTGGTGTTGTTGGTCGGCATCATCGGCCTGGGCGTTTATTTGTGGCTCGGCAAGAAAGGCGGCGACGGCGCCGAGTCCGCGAGCACTTCGGGCACGCCAACCTCTCAAGCTGCCGGCAAAGCCAAGAGCAACGACGGTGGCGCACCCACGCCCATTGAGCCCGTAACCGGCACACCGCCACTGGACGCCGCAGCCACTTACGTCCCCAAGGACAATGTGCTGCAAATCGATATCAGCGAGTACGCCGGCTACGGCGGCCTGATCGTCGCCAACGGCGGCCTGGAGCCGAATCCCGACTCCATCTTCGCCAAGGAATACGGCTTCAAGGTGAAGATCACCAAGAGCGAAGGCGAAACCTGGTCGGCGTTGAACAACGGCCGCCTCGCGGCCACCGCCACGACCACCGACGCACTCGCCGTGCTCGGGCGGCAATTCGACGCCGTCGTTCCTGTGCAGATCGGCTACTCACGTGGCGCCGATATGGTGGTCGTCGATCGCGGTGTCGCCTCCGTCAATCAGCTCGCGGGCAAAGTGCTCGCCGCCTCGCAGTTCAACGAAAGCGAGTTCTTCATTCGCTACCTCGCTCAAGAAGCCGGCGTGCCTGTCACCGTGCTGCGAGACCTGGACTCGAAGCCCTCCTCCAGCGAGCTCGGCCTGGTGTTCTACGACGACGCCTCCATCGCCTGCAAAGCGTACGAGCATGAGCTCGCCGGCTCGCAGCGTTTGAACGGCTGCGTGGGCTGGACGCCGTTCACGGATGAAGTCGTCGAGGGTTCGAACGGTGCCGCGAAAGTGCTCGTGTCCAACCGCAACCTGCTGGTGATCGCCGACGTGCTCGCCGTCAACGGCGGCTTCGCCCGCGCGAATCCCGACATGGTGCGCGGCCTCGTGCACGGCATCCTCGAAGGCAATCGCCGCTTGCGCGACCAGCAAGCCGCGAACATCGGCATCGTCGCCAAAGCGTTCGGCTGGAGCGACGCAGACGCTCGCGACGAACTCTCCCGCGTGCATCTCGCGAACCTTCCCGAGAACCGCGCCTTCTTCTCCGGCACCATCGACTCTGCCGGCTCGTTCGGCGGCATCTTCCAGTCGTCGGTGCTGGCGTACGGCAGTGTGATCAAGAACCCCACCGATGCGTCTCGCTTCGCCGATGTCACCGCGCTCGATGCGCTGGCCAAGAAAGGTCTGTTCGCCGATCAGACCATCGCGATCGCGCCGATCAAGACCAGCACGCAAGCCTCGCTCGAAGGCGATCCGCTGCTGAGCAAGGACATTCGTTTCTTCTTCGAAGCGAACTCCGCCAAGCTCGACAAGACCGAGATCAAGAATCAGGAATATCTGGACACCATCAAGCGCTTCCTGCAGGTGAGCCCCGGTTCGACCGTGCTCCTGCGCGGTCACGTCGACAACGCGCGCGTCAACGAATTCCGGGATCAAGGTGGCGAGCAGTTGGTGAAGAGCATGGCGCTCAAGGCCATGGAACTGTCGCGTCAGCGCGCCCTCGCCGTCAGCGAAGCGCTGCGCGCCCGTCACAAGGACATCGATCCTTCACGCATCGAAGCCGTCGGTCGCGGCTGGGAAGAGCCCGCCGGTCCGAACAGCGAGTTGAACCGACGCGTCGAAGTGCAGTGGTTTACGCTGGAATGAACATCACGCCCTGAATCTGTTCCCTCCCGTGCACGGGAGGGGGCCAGGGGGTGGGTCTTCAGGCCGCTACTGTAAAGCCAATAGTAGTAGCCCCACTCTCGCTCTCCGCAAACACAGTACCCCCATGCATGGTGGCAACCGCGCGCACGATGGCGAGGCCGAGGCCGTGATTCTCACGGCTGCCGCTGCGGGAGCTGTCGACGCGATAGAAACGGTCGAACAGCCTCGAAAGGTGCTCCCGCGCGATACCGGGGCCGGTGTTCTGCACCGAGACGCGAATCGCGCCTGGCTGCTGTAAAACGAACACGACAATCTCGGCACCGCGCGGGGCGTGCTGGACGGCGTTCTGTAACAGATTGGTCACAGCGCGCCGAAACAGGGAAGTCTCGATACTGGCCTGGGCATCGCCCTCGATGCGCACCTTGACGCCAGCTTCTTCAAAGATGAATTCCAGATACTCGACGGCGTGCGCCACTTCCTGCGCTATCGACACCTCGACCCGGTTCGGCGCGCGTTCTCCGCGATCCGCACGAGCCAGGAACAGCATGTCGTTGACGATGGCTCGCAGCCGTTCGAGATCCTCAAGGTTAGAGTGCAGCGCTTCTTTTAGTTCCGTGAGACTTCGCTCGCGCGACAATGTGACCTGCGTTTGACCGATCAAGTTGCCGAGCGGCGTGCGCAACTCATGCGCCACATCCGCGTTGAAGGCCTCGAGCTGTTGATACGCCGTCTCGAGTCGCGACAACGCGCCGTTGAAAGAATCGGCCAGCTCGGAGAGCTCCGGCGCCAGCGTATCGGTCTGCAGACGACGCGACAGATAACCCGGCGACAACGCCTGCGCCTCTCGCGACAGCCGCTCCACCGGCCGCAGGCCAACGCCCGCGATGTAATAGCCGAGCCCCGCCGCGCCCAGCGCGCCCACGACGGTCAACGCAATCAATCCGACCGTGAAGGCTTGCAGCGTCTCGACGAACGGCGTCGAGTCGATGCCCACCGTCAACAGCACCGCTGGGCGCTCGCCGTGCGCTTCCACTTCAGCCGAATACGTTTTCAGCGGCGCTTCGTGCCCGGGCAACCTGACTTGCCCGAAGCCGTTGGCGCCCATGCTGTGACGTTGTTCGTCGGTCAGCGGCGAGCCGTAGACAAAGTGCGGGTCGCCACCCTGCACCCAAAGGCTGACGCGGTTGTTCTCCGAGATGGAGTTGTCGAACTTCTGGCGCACATACTGCCAATGCTCCACGTCGTCATTGCGCACGACGATGGGTTTGTACATCGTCCAGCGCGCGTGCAGCTCGTTGCTCTGATGACGCTCCAGCTCACGCTTCAGCAAGCCATGCATGGCGATGCTCAACACCGCCAGCATCACGAAGCTGGCGACGGCGAACATCGCGGCGAGGCGCTTGCTGATCGACAGCTTCATGTGTCTTCGCCCTGCTCGTCGCGGACTTCGAGCACGTAACCCATGCCACGCACCGTGTGCAGCAACGTTGGCTTGAACGGATCGTCGAGCTTGCTGCGCAAGCGTTTCACCGCCACTTCGACGACATTGGTGTCGCTGTCGAAATTCACGTCCCACACCAGCTCGGCAATGGTCGTCTTGGACAGAATCTCGCCCTTGCGACGCGCGAGCGCGGCCAGCAACGCGAATTCTTTCGCGGTGAGATCCAGACGCTGACCGTTGCGCCAGGCCTTGCGAGCCAGCAGATCGATCTGCAGATCGGCGATGCGCAACTGCATGGCTTCCTGACCGCGACTGCGACGGGTCAACGCTTGCAAGCGCGCCACCAGCTCCAGGAACGAGAACGGTTTGACCAGATAATCATCCGCGCCTTCGCGCAGGCCGCGCACGCGATCATCCACGCGATCGCGCGCCGTCAGCATGATTACTGGCGTCTGGCGCTGTTCGCGTAACGCGTGCAGGACCGAGAAGCCGTCCGTGCCCGGCAACATCACATCGAGCACGATCACGTCGTACTCGTACTCCAGCGCCATGTGTTTACCATCGAGCCCGTCGCGAGCGACATCCACGACGTAGCCCTGCTCACGCAGACCTCGCTCGAGATAGTCGGCCGTTTTCGGCTCGTCTTCCACGATCAGAACTTTCATGGCATCGTCGCTACGGCGTGAAATACAGGGCCTGTGAACACTCATTGGATGGACTGCGACGAGCTATTGCGGTTCAGGGCTAGGCGCGACGACCGCCGTGTACTCTCCGTACATAAGGGAGGAGTAACGACGTCCTGAACCGCAATAGCTCGTCCCATATAACAATATTCATTCATAAGAGGGTTGCGCCTCCCGATTCTCATGAAAACATGGGCCTGCCGCTGCGTTACAAAGCTTGCCCTCGCTACGCGAGGGCAAGCTTTGCGCCTTGCTGCAGGCGATTGGAGGCGCAACGCAGCCCATCCAATGAGTGTTCACAGGCCCTCATCCTCCGGTCGGCGGCACCAGGCCCATCGATTCATAAACATTCACCAGCCGGATGGAAACATCCGCGGTGGCCTGTGCCGCATTCAATTCGACTGCATAGACACTGCGCTCGGCATCGAGTACTTCGAGCAGTGACAAAGCACCTGCGGTGTACTGGCGACGCGCGAGCTGAGCAGCGCGCCTCGCCGAGTCCGCGGCTTGCGACAATTCCTGTTGCCGAAGCTTGCCCTGCGTGTACAGAACCAGCGCCGTCTGCGTTTCCTGGAGTGCCGTGCGCGCGGTCTGCTCGTACGTCAAATAAGCCTGCTCCTGAACCGCATCGGCCGCGTCGATCGCCGCGCGGATGCGGCCGAAATCGATCAACGGCGCCAGCAGGCCGGCGCTGACCGACCAGGTCCGCGAGCCGTTATCTAGCAGATCGCTGACGCGATTGTCTTCTACACCAATCAAGCCCGCCAGCGTGATTCGTGGGTAACGCAAAGCCGCCGCGACGTTCCTTTGTTCCGCCGCTGCGAGCAAGCGCCGCTCGGCGGCTTGCACATCGGGGCGGCGCGCAATGACGTCGGCGGGCGTCAGCAGCACGCGCTCGGCATCGCTGTCGGGCAGCGCGCCCGGATCGGTCGTCGACGTGGGCAATAGCGGATTCAGAGCATCCGGCGTCGATGCGGTCAGCAGGATCAGGCGATAGCGCGCCGACTCGGCAAGCTCGCGAGACTGCGGGATCTGCGCTTGAGTGGTCCGCAACGCCGACACCGTGCGTTCCAGATCCAACCGACTGGCCATACCCTGGTTGAAGCGGGCCTGGGTGATGCGGACCGTTTCCTGCTGAGCCTGCGCATTTCGCAGCGACAGCTCGGTCTGCACTTGATAGAGCCGGAACTCGAGATAGTTGCGAATGACCTCGGCGATCAACGTCAGCCGGACGCCATCGCGATCCGCCTGCACTGCTTGCAGCTCGGCTTTGGCAGCGCGAGCTTCGGCGCGCAGCCGGCCGAACAGATCGATCTCCCAGCTGGCGCCCGCAGTTGCCGAGGCGTTGTCCTGAATCGCGGTCGTATCCGATCCCTGGCGACGCGCGCGCGAGCGATCGGCATCGACGGAAGCATCGATCTCCGGCGCCAGACTCGCCAGCGCGGCACGACGCTGAGCACGCACCTCCCGCACGCGAGCCTCCGCGACCCGCAGATCGAGATTGCGCTGTTGAGCGAGATCGACCAGTTGATCGATGGTCGAGTCGTCGAACGCTTTCCACCACGTCAACGCCGCCGCGTCCGCCGCAATCGTCGCCCGCTGCTCGTCGATCCACGAAGATTGGATATCGGCAGGCAGCTGCTTCACCGGCGCGCTGCAGGCGGCCAGCACGGCGCCTAGCGCAACCGCCGACATTGCTCGAGCCACGCCGCCTCGCGCGACCGCCGATACTGATCGAACCAGCGAGCGCCCGCTGCAAGCGGCGCGCAAGCGAAAGTCGCCGCTACGTGCTGTCGGATATGAGCTCAGCTCGCGCGAGAGTCGAGACTGGGGTTTGACATGGTCACTCATCGCGCCGGCTCCGGCTGCGGCAACACTTCCGGCGGCTCGGCCTCGCGCTGTTTCCTATGAAACAGCCGATCCAGCGCCAGATAGATCACCGGCGTCGAGAACAGCGTCAGGATCTGGCTGATGACCAGACCACCGAAGATGGCGACGCCCAGCGGCTGACGCAACTCCGAGCCCGTGCCGAAACCGAGCATCAACGGAATCGCGCCCAGCATCGCGGCCAGCGTCGTCATGATGATGGGACGGAAGCGCACCAGGCACGCCTCGTGAATCGCATCGAGTGGCGACAAGCCGTCCTTGCGTTGCCGCTCCAGCGCGAAGTCCACCATCAGGATGCCGTTCTTCTTCACGATACCGATCAGCAACACCACGCCGATCAGCGCCATGATGGAAAAGTCCGTCCTGGTCAGCCACAACGCCAGCACCGCGCCGACGCCGGCCGACGGCAGCGTCGAAAGAATCGTCAGCGGATGCACGAAGCTTTCATACAGCACGCCGAGAATGATGTAGACCGCGATCAACGCGCCCAGAATCAGCAGCGGCTGCGTCGCCAGCGACTTCTGGAACTCCTGCGCCGTGCCGCGGAAGTTACCGGTGATGGCGGTCGGCATGCCGATCTCAGCCTGGGTACGTTCGATCAGGGTCACCGCCTCACCCAGCGCCACGCCAGGTGCCAGATTGAAAGAGATCGTGACCGAAGGAAACATGCCGTCATGCGTGATCGCCAGCGGACCCGAGGCCGGCGGCTCCATTCGAGCGACCGACGAGAGCGGCACCATCTGACCAGTCAGCGGCGAACGCAGATAAAAGTTCTGCAAACTGTCGGCCCGGCCGCGCTGACTGGGATCGATCTCCAGGATGATCTTGTATTGATTGGTCTCGGTCTGATACTCGCTGATCTGCCGTTGCCCGAAGGCGTCGTACAGCACCTGATCGATATCGGCGGCCCGCAGGCCGAACCTTGCAGCGGCGGCACGATCGATGTTCAAGCGAGTGATCGCGGCACCGAGTTGCAAATCATCCGAAACGTCGCGCAACTGCGCTGAGCCTTGCAGCTCCTCAGCCAGCTTACGCGACCATTCGGACAGCTCGCGACTCTCCGGCCCCTTCAGCACATATAAATACTGGGCGCGACCGCCGCCCGCACCGAGGTTGATGTCCTGCGCGGTGCGCATGAACACCTGGATGCCCGGCACGCCCGACACTTTCGGACGCATGCGATCGATGAAGCCTTCCGAGGACACGTCACGATCGCCACGATCCTTCATCACGACGAAGATGCGACCGCTCGCCATGCTCGAATTGCCCATGCCCGACGCACCGACCACATGCGCGACCGCCTGCACCGCTGGATCCTGCGCGATGATGTTGGCAATCTGCTGTTGTTTGGCCTTCATGTCCTCGTAGGAGACGTCGTCGGCACCTTTGGTGGTGGTGAAGATGAAAGCTGTATCCTGCAGAGGGAAGAAGCCTTTCGGCACGAAGACATAACCCACGACCGCGAGCGCGACGGTGGCACCGAAACCGGCCAGCACGGTGCGCTGATGCGCGAGCGCCCACTTCAAGCCGCGGTCGTACCGCGCGATCAAGCGCTGCGAGAAACTGCCACCCTCGTGATGTTTCATGGGCTTCATGAAGCGCGATGCCAGCATGGGCGCGAGCGTCAGCGACGCCACCACCGAGATCAGGATCGCGACCGTCATGGTCACCGCGAACTCACGGAACAACCGGCCCACGACGCCGCCCATGAACAACAGCGGCACGAACGCGGCGATGAGCGAGAAGCTGATGGACACGACGGTGAAGCCGATTTCCGCCGCGCCCTGGCGGGCGGCGTCCAGCATGGATTCGCCGGCCTCCAGATGCCGGTGGATGTTCTCCACGACCACGATGGCGTCGTCGACCACGAAGCCGACCGCGACCACCAGCGCCACCAGGGTGAGATTGTTCAAACTGAAGCCAAGTAGATACATGGCTCCTATGGTCGTTATGAGCGCGACGCCGAGCACCGACGCCACGATGGCGGTCGCCGACAGCTGTCGCAGGAACACGCCCATTACGACGACCACCAGCAGCACCGTCACGATCAGCGTGATTTCGACTTCATGCAGCGACGCGCGAATGGTTCGCGTGCGGTCGTTGATGACTTCGAGCTCGACGCTGGCCGGCAACAGCTCGCGCAGATGAGGCAGTGCCTCGCGGATGCGGTCGGCGGTCGCGACGATGTTGGCACCGGGCTGACGACGAATGATGAACATGATGCCGGGCTTGCCGTTCTGCCAGGCCTGTACGTACTCGTTCTCGGCACCGAAAGTGACTTTGGCCACGTCGCGCAGGAACACCGGTGCATTGTCGCGATACGCGACGATGAGGTTGTCGTAATCCGCCGGCGTGAAAATCTGATCGTTGGTCTGCAGCGTCGATACGCGATCGGCGCCGAACAACGCGCCCTTGGCTTGATTCACGCTGGCGGCTTGAATCGATTGACGCAGATCGGCCAGCGTCAGGCCCAGCGAGGCAAGTTTTTCCGGCGCCGCTTGAATGCGCATGGCCGGCTTGCGCTGGCCGTTGATCGGAATCTCCGCGACGCCATCGATCTGACTCAGCTGGCGCGCGATGGTGGTCTCGGCGATATCGCTCAACTCGGTGAGCGTCATCAGCTCCGATTGCATGCGCACGACCAGGATGGGACTGTCGTTCGGATTGACCTTGCGCCAGGTCGGCAGGTTGGGCAGATCCGACGGCAACCGGCCGGACGCGGCATTGATCGCCGCCTGCACTTCCTGCGCGGCCACGTCGATATCTTTGTTGAGCACGAACTGCAGCGTGATCTGGGTGCTGCCGAGCGAGCTGGTCGAAGTCATCTCGCTGATGCCGGGCACCGAGCTGAGTTGCACTTCCAAAGGCGTCGCGACCGCCGATGCCATGGTCTCCGGGCTGCCGCCGGGCAGGCTCGCGCTGATCTGCATGGTCGGCAGCTCGGCTTCCGGCATCGGCGCGACCGGCAGCAACGGAAACGCGACGATGCCCAACAGCACGATGCCGATGGTCAGCAGCGTGGTGCCGATCGGATGTTTGATGAACCAATCGGACAGGCCCGGTCGCGTGAGATGTGTCTGCGCGCGACTGCTTGTCACGGGCGGAGTGTCGGTCATCGACCAGCGCTCCCTTGCACGCGCGGCTTCGTCTGCGCATCGGAAACCATGGCCGAGGGACTGTCGACCAATGTCACATGTGCGTTCGGTGTGAGTCGCGAGTGGCCATCCGTCACGATGCTGTCGCCCTTCTCGACCCCTGCGGTGATGACCGCGATCTCATCGTTGCTGTAGCCGACCTGTACTGGCACGACTTCAGCTTTCTGCTCGCGAATCCGGAATACGTACGGACCTTCCAATCCCTGACGCACGGTACGCGCCGGCACGACGAGCGCGTTGCCGCTTACGCCCGTCTGCAAACGAATCGTCACAAACTGACCCGGCCACAGCATGCCTTGTGAGTTCTCGAACTCGGCGCGCATCCGAATCGTGCCGGTGCTCGCATCGACTTGATTGTCGATGGTGGTGAGCTTGCCTTCGGCGAGCAGCACGCCACCATCGCGATTGAAGGCACCCACCTGAGCGAAAGGTTTGCCATTGGTCAGGCCTTGCACCCGACCCAGCAATTCCTGAGGCAGCGTGAAAATGACCGAGATGGGATCGACCTGCGTGACCGTCACCAGGCCTTGAGTATCGCCGACCTGAACCAGATTGCCCGGATCGACGTGACGCAGACCGACGCGCCCGTTCACCGGCGATGTGATCTTCGTATAGGAGAGCTGAACCTGTTGAGCCGCGATGGTCGCTTCATTGGCGCGGATCGCTGCTTCGAGCTGCTCGACCAGCGCGACCTGTTGCTCGACGGTCTGTCGTGAAATCGCTTCTTCGGCGAGCAGATTGTCGTAACGTGACTTATCGAGATTGGCCGCTTTCAGCTGCGCCTCGTTACGCGCCTTCTCCGCTTCGGCCTGACGCAGATTGGCGAGGATGGTGCGATCGTCGATGCGCGCGAGCAACTGGCCGCGCTTCACTTGCTGCCCTTCCTCGAACAGCACTTCGGTGACGATGCCACTGACCTGCGGCCGCAGGACCACGTTGTGCAGCGACTGAACCGTACCGATACCCGCGGCCAGCTGCGGCACATCCTTCTGCTCGACAGACACGACCGACACCGGCACGGGCGGTGGCCCATGCGGCGGATCGGCGGCCAGCGAACTGGACAACATCCTCCAGGCGAGCAGCACGACCACGGCCACGGAGGCGACAGCACCGAGGACGGCGCCGCGAGAATTGGGGAGTCGGATAGACATAGCGATGGACTGGACAGCCTCTGAGGAGGCCCGCAGCAACATAGCCCAACGGCCGGCACCGGAACATGACGAGCACCTTACGAAGTTGTCAGGAAGGTCCCGGCGGCCGGCGGAAGTCGCTAAGTGAACAATAAGTTACATTTCCGGGCGAAGATCAGCCCGGAAGCCGCCCGCCCTTGGATAAACGTCGCGAGGCTATTCTGCGACGATGGCTTGATAAGTCAGCGATCGAGACAACAGGCGCAAATCGGGCAGGTCGTCGCCGCGCTGCTGGATCATGCCGATGACGATCAGCTGGTACACCGGATCGATCCAGAACCAGGTGCCCGCGTAACCGCCCCAGAAATAAGTGCCTTCGCCGGCATAGCCGCCGGCCACCGCCGGGTCTTCGATCACCGCGAAGTCCAGGCCGAAGCCCGTGCCCGGACCCATCGTGCGCGCCGACTCGGGCAGCATGTTGGTGCGCATGAGCTTGACGGTGAGCGGCGACAGAATGCGCTGACCGTCCAGCGCGCCGCCATTGAGCAGCATCTGACAGAAGCGCATGTAGTCGCTGGCCGTCGACACCAGACCGCCACCGCCCGACGGGAACACCGGCGGCTTGGAATAATCGGCGACGTTCGGATGCTTGACGCTCTTGCCATCCTTGCCGCGGAAATAGAACTCGACCAGGCGATTCATCTTCGCGGCCGGCACGTAGAACCCCGTGTCCACCATCTGCAACGGTCCGAATACATGTTCCTGCAGGAATTCCGGGAACGACTGACCGGACAGTTTCTCCACCAGATAGCCCTGCACATCCACCGACACGCTGTAGTGCCAGCGCTCGCCGGGCTGGAACAGCAGCGGCGCCTTGCCCAGGCGTTCGATGAAGGTCTGCATGGGCTGAGTCTGATCGAACACGTTGTTTTCGACGTAGTGCTTGTCGACCGAGGTGCCGCCGAAGAAACCGTAAGTGAGACCGCCCGAATGTGACATCAGCTCGCGCATGGTCATCGGATGATTGCTGGGCACGGTCGTGACCGCGCCACTGGCCGGGTCGACCTTCGCGACCTTCAGGTCGGCGAACTCGGGAATATATTTGGACACCGGGTCGTTCAGCTGCCACTTGCCCTGCTCGAACAGGATCATCATGGCGACGCCGGTGATGGGCTTGGTCATGGAATAGATGCGAAAGATCGAGTCCTTCTGCATGGGCGTGCCGCCTTCCAGCTCGCGCTTGCCGGCCGCTTCCAGCTGTACGACCTTGCCTTTCCTCGCGACCATGGTCACGACGCCCGACACGTCGCCGCGCTCGGCAAGGGCTTTCATTTCCGTGGTCAGCCGATTGAGTCGTTGCGACGACATGCCGACGGCTTCGGGCCGGGCCGTGCCGAGATCGGCGGCGCCGACGCTGCCGACGACCAACGCGAGCAGCAACGAACAGAAGAACCGACGAGCGAGCATCATGCTTCCCCCAAAACCGATTGAGATGATGTTCCGGCGCGCCGCGTCCAGGGTCTGCGACGACCGCCGTATGCGAGTTCGAATTGGCGCCGGGAGTGTAGTCATACACAGCGGCTGAAAGGAACCACACCCGGCCAGGCGCGCAGCGGTTTCGCTGTACGGACCGGCCTCTCGTGATTGACAGGGAGGATGGTCGATAATGGCGGCGTGAACCGATCAGCCACTCTACCCATCGAAGCGGCGTTGCCCGACCTGCGGCGTGCCCTGACCGACCATCGTAATGTCGTGTTGCAAGCCCCTCCTGGCGCGGGCAAGTCCACCGGCGTGCCGCTGGCGTTACTGGGCGAGCCCTGGCGTGGTGACGCTCGCATCGTGATGCTCGAACCACGTCGTCTCGCCGCTCGCGCGGTTGCCACTCGCATGGCGCAGACGCTGGGTGAACCGGTCGGGCGCACGGTGGGCTTTCGTACGCGGCTCGAAACCAAGGTGTCCAAGGACACGCGCATCGAAGTCGTGACCGAAGGCATTCTGACTCGCTGGCTACAACGCGACCCGACGCTCGAAGGCGTCGCGCTGGTGATCTTCGATGAGTTCCACGAGCGCAGCCTGAACGCCGATCTCGGCCTGGCGCTGTGCCTGGATGCTCAGGAAACAGTGCGCGAAGATCTGCACCTGCTGGTGATGTCGGCCACGCTCGACGGCACGGCGGTCGCGAAGTTGCTGGGCGATGCGCCGATCATTACCTCCGAGGGTCGCGCGTTTCCAGTGACGACGCACTATCGCGAACGTCTCGATACGCGCAGCACGCGCCCGCAGTACGAAGACATGGCGCAGATCGTCGCTCGAACCATCGCGCGTGCCATCGAAGACGAACCCGGCGATGTGCTCGCGTTTCTCCCCGGTCAGGGAGAGATTCGTCGCACGCAGCGTTTCCTGGAAGAAACATCGTTGCCAGCAGGCGTGAGAGTGTTGCCGCTGTTCGGCGAATTGTCGCCGCAAGAACAGGACGCGGCGATCCAGCCAAGCCGCAGCGGTGAACGCAAGATCGTGCTCGCGACCAATATCGCGGAGACCAGCCTCACCATCGAAGGCGTGCGCATCGTCGCCGACAGCGGCCAGGAGCGACGCTCACGTTTCGATCCGGTCACCGGCATGGGCCGCCTCGAGCTCGGCGGCATTTCTCGCGCATCCGCCGATCAGCGACGCGGGCGCGCGGGCCGAATTCAAGCAGGCGTGTGCTATCGACTGTGGAGTGAAGTCGAACACTCAGCGCTGCCGGCGCAAACCGCGCCGGAGATTGTCGGCGCCGATCTGGCACCGTTGGCGTTGGAGCTGGCAAATTGGGGAATCGCCGATCCGTCCGCGCTGCGCTGGCTCGATCCGCCGCCGGCGGCGACATTCGCGCAGGCTCGCGATCTGCTCCGTTCGCTCGACGCCATCGCCGCCGATGGCCGCGTGACCGAACATGGTCGTGCGCTGGCACGAATGGCAACGCATCCTCGACTCGCGCATATGGTGGTGCGAGGCGCCGAGTTGGGATTGCAAACCACAGCATTGCAGATTGCCGCCGTGCTCGGCGAGCGCGACTTCCTACGCACTCAAGGTCAAGATAGAAACGTCGACCTGCGCTTTCGCGTCGAAGCACTGCGCGGCGAACGCGGCCTGCCGGCGAATGTGTTCGTCGATCAAGGCGCGAAGCAGCGAGCCCTTCGCAGCATCGAACTGCTCGAGCGGCAGCTCGAGCCATCGCGCAACGAGCGATCGACCGGTGGGCGCGGCGAGAGCGCGAAACTCGGCGACTTCGACGTCGGTCGCTTGCTCGCGCTCGCCTATCCCGACCGCATCGCTCAATCACGCGGCACCGGCGGCCGATATTTGCTATCGAGCGGCCGCGGCGCGCAATTGCCGCCGGCGCAAAGCTTGTCGCAGGCGGAATTTCTGGTGGTCGCCGATCTCGACGCGGGCGATCGCGAGGCGATGATCCGGCTCGCCGCGCCGCTCACGCGCGAGCTGCTCGAAACCGATTTCGCCACTCACATCGAGCATCGCGAACGCTTCGAGTGGAGCTCGCGCGAACAGAGCGTGGCGGCACAGGATGAGCGCTGGCTCGGCGCGTTGAAATTATACGAACGTCGAATCGACAAGCCCGATCCAACCCGGATGCTGGAGGCCATGCTGGCGGGCGTTCGCGAGCTGGGCCTCGGCGCCCTGCCCTGGACCAAGACCGCCCGCGCGCTGCAAACCCGATTGATTTTTGCAAAACGATTCGACGAACGAGCGCCGGCGCCGTGGCCGGACGTGAGCGATGCGGCTCTGATGGAACATCTCGATGAATGGCTGGCCCCGTGGCTCGACGACATGAGCCGTCGCGATCATCTGGCGCGTCTGGATTTGCATGACATATTGATGTCATTGCTCGACTGGAACGCGCAGCAGCGCCTGGAAACGTTCGCGCCCACGCATCTGCAGGTGCCGAGCGGCTCGCGCATTCCCATCGATTACACCGAAGAGTCACCGACTGTCGCCGTTCGGCTGCAGGAAGTCTTCGGCATGCACGAAACACCGACCGTCGCGGAAGGCCGCGTGCCGCTGACGCTCCACCTGCTCTCGCCCGCCCACCGCCCCGTTCAGGTGACGCGCGATCTGGTGAGCTTCTGGGCGCGCGGCTACCTGGATGTCAAAAAGGAGCTCAAAGGCCGCTATCCCAAGCATTATTGGCCGGACGATCCGCTCACCGCCCAGGCCACGGCCCGCGCCAAACCCCGGCCGCGCTGAGTCGGCCCCGAGCGGGTAGAATCGAGCCACCTCAGGAGGGATTTCCATGCTCGTCCGCACCCTGCCATTGCTGTTGCTGACCGTTGCCGCCGCGCACGCCGGGACCAAGCTGGAGACCGTGAGCCGCGACCTGTCGGGCGGCAAGGCCACCGCCATCAGCACCTGGGCGCAGGGCGGGATGATGCGGGTCGAGACCCAAAGCAAAGAACCGACCAGTGGGTCGACCATGATCTTCCGGGACGACACGATTTACGCGATCAGCCACAAGGACAAGAGCTACGTCGCCATGGACCGTGCCTCGATGAAGCGCATGGCCGAGCAGCTCAACCCGGCCTTGCAGATGCTCCAGGAGCGCATGAAAACCATGACGCCCGAGCAGCGCGCGCAGATGGAAAAGATGCTCGGCACCCGGATCCCCAACGGCGAGGCCCAGCCGGCGCCGGAAATCAAGCGCACCTCACGCAATGACAAGATCAACGGCTACGGCTGTACTTATGTCGAAGTGCGCGAAGCCGGTGTGCTCACCGATGAGCTGTGCGTGGTGCCGGCCAACGCCTTGAAGGGCTCGGCCGAGCTGATGGCGTCCGCCAGGAAAATGTCGCTCCTGGTGAACGACATGATGGCCAGCATGGATGCGCCGTGGCTGAAACAGATGGCGCAGAAACAGATCCAGAACTTCGAGGCGATCGGCGGCATCCCGGTGATCAGCCGGCATTTCGTGGACGGCAAGGCGCAGAACGAAACCAGCCTCAGCGACATCAGCACCGAGACGGTCGCGGCCTCGATGTTCGACATCCCGGCCGGATATACCAAAAAAGACATGATGGCGCCGCGCTAAGCTGCGCACGCGACGCTCAACGGAGAGACTCAGTGAATCAAGACATTCAACAGCACATCCTCACCCTGCACACCAGGCTGGAACAGCTCGACCGGGACGCGCTCGACTCGCGCACGCGCGATTCGCTCATGCTGCTGCTCAACGACCTGACGCGTCTGCTGGGCGCGGCTTCGCTCGACAACGAAGATCACCCGCTCACCGAACGGCTCGAGCAGCTGGCGGTGGGTTTCGAAGCCGAGCATCCGGCGGTCGGCACCGCCGTGCGCCAGCTCATCGACGCACTCGCCAAAGCCGGCATCTAGGAGGCGCGATGTACGACCAGAACAATGTGTTTGCGAAAATCCTGCGCGGCGAGATTCCGTCGTTCAAGGTTTACGAGGACGCGACGGCGCTGTCCTTCATGGACGCCATGCCGCAGTCGGACGGCCACACGCTGGTGATTCCGAAAGTCGAATCGCGCAATTTTTTCGACATCGCACCGGCCGCGCTCGCCGATCTGATCAAGGCCACTCAACACGTCGCGAAAGGCGTGCAGCAGGCGTTCCAGCCCGACGGCATGCGCATTATTCAATTCAACGAGCCGGCCGCCGGCCAGACCGTGTTCCATATTCATTTCCATATCCTGCCGTGTTACGACGGCAAGGAAATCCGCGGTCACAACCGGGACTGGGCCGACCAGGGCGTGCTGGCCCAGCACGCCGAAAAAATCCGTGCCGCATTAGCCAATCTGCCACCACGCCACTGAGTCGGCGGTTTCCATGAGCCAGAAAATATATAAAGTTCCCGAGGACTTCGCCGCGCTCGCGCATCTGCGGCTGGCCGACTATCAGCGCTTGTATCAGGAGTCGGTACGCGATCCGAACAGCTTCTGGGCGCGCATCGGTCGCCGCCTCGACTGGATCCAGCCGTACGCGAAGGTGAAGGACACCAGCTTCGACGAGCACGATTTCCGGATCCGCTGGTACTACGACGGCAAGCTCAACGTCTCGGCCAACTGCCTCGACCGGCATCTCACCAAGCGCGGCGACAAGACCGCCATCATTTGGGAAGGCGACGATCCGAAGCTGTCCGAGCGCATCACCTATCGTCAGTTGTACGAGCGCGTCTGTCAGTGCGCCAATGCGCTGAAGTCGCTCGGCGTGAAGAAGGGCGATCGGGTCACGATCTACATGCCGATGATTCCCGAAGCGGCGGTCGCGATGCTCGCCTGCACGCGCATCGGTGCGATTCATTCGGTGGTGTTCGGCGGCTTCTCCGCCGACTCGCTCGCGGGCCGCATCGCCGACTGCGGTTCGAGCGTCGTGATCACCGCGGACGAAGGCCTGCGCGGCGGCAAGCGCGTGCCGATGAAGACCAACGTCGATCTGGCGCTGACGATGCCGAACACCGAGTGCGTCAAGCATGTGTTGGTGGTGAGGCGCACGGGCATTCGCGTGCCGATGTATCAGGCGCGCGATCGTTGGTTCGACGATGTCGTCAATTCGCAGCCGAAGGAATGCGCACCGGAAGTGATGGATGCGGAAGATCCGCTATTCATTCTTTATACGTCCGGCTCGACCGGCAAGCCCAAGGGCGTGTTGCACACGACCGGCGGCTATCTGGTGTATGTGTCGATGACGCACGAACTGATCTTCGATCTGCGCGAAGACGACGTCTTCTGGTGTACCGCCGATGTGGGCTGGGTCACCGGTCACAGCTACGTCGTGTACGGCCCGCTCGCGAACGGCGCGACCACGGTGATGTTCGAAGGCGTGCCGAACTATCCGGACAGCGGACGCTTCTGGCAGTCCGTCGACAAGCACAAAGTCACCTTGTTCTATACCGCTCCGACTGCGATTCGCGCGCTCATGCGTGAAGGCGATGAACCGGTGAAGGAATGGTCGCGCAGCTCGATCCGCCTGCTCGGTACGGTGGGCGAGCCGATCAATCCGGAGGCGTGGGAGTGGTATCACCGCGTGGTCGGCGACGGCCGCTGCCCCATCGTCGATACGTGGTGGCAAACGGAAACCGGCGGCTCGTTGATTGCACCGTTGCCCGGCGCGATCGATCAGAAGCCGGGCTCGGCGACGCTGCCGTTCTTCGGTGTGAAGCCGGCCATCGTCGACAACGAAGGCAACACCATCGAAGGTGCGTGCGAGGGCAATCTGGTGCTCACCGACAGCTGGCCGGGCCAGATGCGCACGGTGTTCGGCGATCATCAGCGCTTCATCGACACCTATTTCAAAACGTTCCCGGGCCGTTATTTCACCGGCGACGGCGCACGGCGCGACGAAGACGGTTATTACTGGATCACGGGCCGCGTCGACGACGTGTTGAACATCGCCGGCCATCGCCTGGGCACGGCGGAAATCGAGAGCGCGCTGGTCGCGCATCACAAGGTCGCGGAAGCCGCGGCGGTGGGATATCCGCACGACATCAAAGGCCAGGGCATTTATGTCTATGTGACTTTGATCGCCGATGCTCAGCCGAGCGAGGCGCTGCGCACCGAGTTGCGCGACTGGGTGCGTAAAGAGATCTCTCCGATCGCGACGCCGGATTTGATTCAGTGGGCACCGGGATTGCCCAAGACCCGCTCGGGCAAGATCATGCGCCGGATCCTGCGCAAGATCGCGGCGAACGAGCACGATCAATTGGGCGATATCTCGACGCTGGCGGATCCGAGTGTGGTGGAGAGTTTGGTTCGTGAGCGCATGAATCGCCCCGCTGCCGAACTCGCCGCCGCTCAGCAGTCAGCGGCTGCGCCGGCTGCTGCCGAGGCAAAGGCGCCAGCTAAGAAGAAAAAGAAGAAGGCGGAATAACTCACCGCTCCGAAACAAGAGCGCCGCGCCGTCCAGGCGCGGTCGCTCTCGCCAACCAACTCTCGGATACAGCCGCGCGGCTGAGCCCGCCTCGCGGGCGGTGCCGGCAAAGCTCTCTCCGTGGCTGCGTTATGAGCCAGCCCGGCGCCGGATAGGCACGGCAGCCGTCGCCGACAAACTATTTATTGGCTGCGGTCTCAGAACAGCCGCCCCGCGCCGGCCAGGCGCGGGCGGTAGAAATCGTCGTCGAGCATTCGTAGCTCGACCGGTCGCCCCGTCTGGGGGGCGTGCACGAAGCGGCCTTCACCTGTGTAGATCGCCACGTGCGAGATGCGGCCTTTGATCCGGAAGAACAGCAGATCTCCCGGCTCGAGCTCATTCAGCGGGACCGGCGTCGCGGCGGAGTACTGTTCGGCCGCGGTTCGCGGCGCGAATATTCCCAGCTGGTCGTGGATGAATCGCACCAGCCCGCTGCAATCGAACGTAGTCGGTCCATTGCCACCCCACTCATACGGCGCCCCCAGCAGCGAGATCGCACGAATTGCCACTTCATTACCCACCGTGGTCGCGGGCGCGACCGGCGGGCGGACCGTCGAGTTGGTAGGCGTTGGCGACACGTAGGGCTGCGGCACGGCGCACCCTTGCAGTGTGAGGCTCGCTGCAGCCAGCGATAAACAGAGCGCCGGGAATGCAAGTCGAGCCGCAACGACCCGAGCACCCTCGGCGGCGATCACATGCGGGCGTGGCGCCCGAAGGATGGTCGATTTGAAGACTTGCATGCGGTTCATAACGATACCGCCTGAAGAATGCCTAAGCTCGACGCTAAGTGCCAGGCACTGAATAACGGATGAACCCGGGAGCGCCAGCGAAATCCTTGCGTCGGTGATACTGTTGCGCCCGTCGTCCCTTCTCACGAGACATCATGCGCGGATTGCCTGGAACGCTGCTGTTTTTCATCGCCGCCGGCTCGCTGCATGCGGCCGAGCGCGGCCCGTGGAGCGAGGTCCAGCCCGACGCCATTCGCAGTCACGTTGAATTTCTTGCCGCCGATTTGCTGGAGGGTCGCGCCACCGCTTCGCGCGGTTACGACATCGCCGCCGCGTATGTGACGTCGCAGTTCCGCCAGGCCGGCCTGCAGCCCGCTGGCGACGACAAGAGCTATCTGCAAAAGGTGCCGCTGCTGGAAGCGACGCCAGTGCTGCCGGGCTCCTCCGCCGAGCTGGTTCGCGGCAACGATACGTACACGTTCGAGTACGGCACCCATTATCTGCCGAGCGCCGACTTCTCCTCGGCCAGCTCCACCCTCAGTGCACCGATGATGTTCGCGGGCTTCGGCATCTCGGCGCCCGAGCTCGAGTACGACGACTTCGAGAACATCGACGTGAAAGGTCGCATCGCCGTGATCTTCAGCGGCGCACCGGCCAAATTCCCCAACGAGAAGCGCGCGTACTACTCATGGGAAGAACGCAAGCTTTCAACACTGGTGGACCGCGGCGCCGTCGGCGTGATCACCATCGACTCGAGCGCGGACACCAAGCGCACGCCTTGGGAACGTCGCGTCGCCATGAGCTGGATTCCTCAAATGCGCTGGCTCGATGAGACCGGCCAGCCGCAAAACGCCTTCCCGTCGCTGAAACTGCGCTTTCGTTTCAATCACGACGCGGCCGCGCAGCTGTTCGAGACAGCGCAGAGCAGTTTCCCCACCGCGCTGGCAGCGTCCGAAGAAGGCACGCCGCAAGGCTTCGAGTTGCCCGGCATGATGACGCTGTCGGCGACCACCGGCCTGCGCAAGACCGAGAGCGCGAACGTCGTCGGCATGCTGCCTGGCTCCGACCCGCAGCTGAAAAATGAATACGTCGTCATCACCGCGCATCTCGATCATCTCGGTCGCGGGACGGCGGTGAATGGCGACGCCGTCTACAACGGCGCGCATGACAACGCCGTTGGCATCGGCGTCATGCTGGAGATCGCACGCGCGCTGTACGCGTCGAACGCGAAGCCGCGGCGCTCAGTGATCTTCGCGGCCGTGACCGCCGAAGAGAAAGGCCTGCTCGGCTCCGACTTCTTCGCGCGCCAGGCACAGACCCAGGAAAAGAGACTGGTCGCGAACATCAACGTCGACATGCCGCTGACGTTTACGCCGGTGTTCGATTTCGTGGCGTTGGGCGCACAGCATTCGTCCATGGGAACGGCGGCGCGACAGGCCGTGGCCGCGCAGGGCTATCGACTGAGCGCCGACGCCGCCCCCGAGCAGGTCAAATTCATCCGCAGCGATCAGTTCTCGTTCATTCGTCGCGGCATTCCGGCACTGGTGCTGAGCGCCGGTTATCAACCGAAGAACCCGAGTGTCGATTTGGATGAACTGCGCCGGCAGTATCTGTCCACGCACTATCACCAGCCCAGCGACGATCTGATGTTACCGATTGATTACCCGACCGCCGCCGACCTGGCCCGCGTCGATTTGCGGATCGCCTTGAGCGTGGCGAACGCGGCTGGCGCGCCTCGCTGGGCGAATGGCGATTTCTTTGCGGAGAAATTTTACACGGTGAAGTAAGATCGCGCGCGCTCGACAACCCACACGCAGTTAAGGATGAACGCGCCATGGCCGATCTGGATCGGATCAAAGACGTCGACGTGGATGCCGAGGACCTCGGCCCGCTGAAACAAAGCTTCGACGCCTGCGACACCAATAGCGACGGCTGGATCGTGAATCAGGAATTCAGCGTACTGTTACGCGCGCTGGATCAGGATCTGTCCGAAGATGAATGCCTGCTGGCATTCGAGCTCACCGACACCGACGGCGACGGCTCGATCAGCTTCGAGGAATTCATGGGCTGGTGGACCGATTCGCGATAATTAGCGCGACAACGAATATTGTCAAAACCGCCCGGCCCGCGATCTGTGACCTCGCTCACATGCGCGGCCTGCCCGCCACGTGACGTAATGCTCAATCCCCGCACGAATTGGGGACTTACTGCTTTCCCCTAGTCGAACATCAACATCGATGCCCCTACCCTACTGCACTGCTCGTGCCGATAGCGGTGAGTAAGGAGACATCATGAGCAGTGAGATGAGCGAGACGATGCGCAACAGCTTGCGTATCGGCGATCCGGTCCGACTCAAGGACAGCGACGTGGATTTGCGAGGCGACGTGTGGCAGTTGCGCACGGGGCGCTACGTCGTCGTGCGTTGGCAGGACGAATGTCGCAGCACTCATTCAGAGACGGCGGTCGAGTACGACTCCTCGCGCAGCCGCGCCGAGTGGAGCCGCAATATCAGCCACGAAGATCGCGACCGCTGAAGAAAAGAAGGCCGCGCTTTTTGGGGCGCGGCCTTTGAAGTGCGCAGCCGTCAGCATGGTGTCCGATGGGTTCTCAGCGGGTGCCCCCATCGTCCTGGGGAGGTCCATGTAACGAGTTGCGCAGGGTTCGATTCAGTTCAGTTGAGTCACAACGCACGAGCGCTCGCGCAGGATCCTGAGTATGTTCCGTGATTCAGCTGCGTAAATTTTCGGCGATTACGGATTTGCTCAGGCAGCGTCGATCTGCAACAGCACCTCTCTGACTTTGTGAAACTCCGAAGCCTTGTCGAAGAAATGATCGGCGCCGCACTCGCGGCTCGCAATCCGGTAATCATCGGATGGATGATTCGTAACTACGATGACAGCCTCGGGTCGACTAGCGCTGGCGCGTAGTTGCTTCAACACCTGGAAGCCGCTGCCGCCGCGCAACTGGATATCGAGTATCAGCACGCGCGGCTGCGACAACCGCATGCCTTCGAGCGCGGCAGCGACTGCATCGGCGCTGCCCACCACCTTGGCATTCGGAATGTCACCGACGGCTTCCACCAGCCGCTCCATGACCGCCGGCGAATCCTCGACGATATAGATCGTCAGCTCGGCCCCGGCAGTCATGATCCAACTGTCTCATTCCACCAGTTGGTTGCGGACGGCGTACGCCGCGATCTCGGCGTTACTGCGCATTCCCATCTTCTCCAGAATGCGCGCCCGATACGTGCTCACGGTCTTCACGCTCAGGCCCAGCTCGTTGGCCATGACCGCCGGCGAAACACCGCGCGCGATGCGCGTGAACACCTGCAGCTCGCGCTCCGACAGCCGGTTGTGCATCGGGCCCTCTTCATCGGCCGCGCACTCGGAGGCCAACAGCTCGGCCACCAGCGGCGTGATGTAGCGGCGCCCGGTGCCGACCGCTCGCACGGCCTTCACCAGCTCCTCAGGCACGATCATCTTCGGCACATAGCCATTCGCGCCGGCCCGCATCAAGCGGACCGCGAAGCTGCGTTCCGGGTGCATGCTCAGCACCAGGATCGCCAGCTCCGGCTGATCGCGTTTCAATTGCTTCAACAGATCGATGCCGCTCTGGCCCGGCAGCGTGATGTCGAGGACCACGACATCGACCTGCAAGCCATTGCGCAACTGTTGAAGCGCATCCTCGGCGGAGCCGGCTTCCGCAACGACCTGGAGATCCTGCTCCTCCGCCAGCATCTCGCGCACACCGGCGCGGAGGATGGCGTGATCGTCCACGATCAAGACGCGGATTGGCGTGTGCATCGCTTGCAACACGTCCCTGGCCTCGTTCTCCCGAGAGCCTAATTCGGTTGGATTCAACATCGCTGTGGTACCTCGGTCATTGCTTCACGGAGGTCGCCCCCCTGCAGGGTGGTGATGGCCACGTCCTGAGCGTCATTCAGGCCCTGATCCATGGCCAGGCCTTGCGCGCGGTATGCGTTGAGGCGGTTGTACAAAGTCTTCAGACTCACCCCCAGCAACGCCGCTGCGCGGGTCTTGTTTCCCCCGCATTTCTGCAGCGTCGCGAATATCATCCAGCGCTCCACGTCGGCCAGATTGGTGCCGACCGGGATGCGTAATGCCACAGGCGCCGGCGCTAGGTTGCGCTCGCTACCCACCCCTGATTCCTCGCCCGAATCCTGGTCATCGCCCGCGTAGTTGGCACGATGCTCGTTATGGGTCGCTCGTTCGACGTGATTCTCCATGCGCTCGCTCCTGACGGTCAGCTTTACACTCATTGGCCCGATGGATCACAACTGCCTCAGGGGAAGGAAAAGTTCCCAACAAAGTGAAGTTCGTACCGTCAGACGTTTCTTACGTATTGACATCCACCCGGAATGGCACCCCTTTGGGGCAAAAGCGCGCCTTCACGCCGACAGCGCCGTCGCATTGGTGGCTGGAATGAAGGCTTCGACGATGGTCCCGGTGCCTTCATCCGGCTTCCGGATCTGGAAGCGCCCTCCCATCAGACGCATTCGTTCCCGCATGCCCACGATGCCGTGCGACTTGGGCTTGCTCAGCGACTCCTCCGCGACCCCGACGCCGTCGTCGATGATTCGCAAACGGATGCCGCCGTCCTCGCGCGCCAGGATCACGCGCACCTTGCTTGCCTGCGCGTGCTTGGCAATGTTGGTCAGGGACTCCTGCGCGATCCGATAGAACGCGATCGACCAGGCCGGATCCAGGTCGTCGAAGTCCTCCTGCACGTCCAACTCGCACGGAATGCCGGTGCGACGGGTGAACTCGCGACAATGCGAGCGCATGGCGAAGGCGAGCCCCAGATTGTCCAGATGGCTCGGCCGCAGACCCTCGATGACCTCGTGCTTGAGCTCGACGGTCTCGCTCAACATCTTCAGCGCCCGTTGCAGACGTTCCTTCACCTCGCGCGCGGCTTCGGGCAAGCGGCGTTGCACCCAGTTCAAGTCCATATTGATCGCGGTGAGATTGCTGCCGAGCGTGTCATGCAGCTCGCGCGCGAGCTTGGCCTTCTCCTCTTCGGAGACGCGGATCAAGTGCTGGGACAGCTCGGTCAGCTCCGAGGTGCGCTGCTCGACCTGCTCGTTCAGGACCTGATTCGCCTCGAGCATGGCGTTCTCGGCGGTCTCGCGATCGCGCACATACTTACGAAGCAGCTTGTTCAGGCCAATCAGCACGGCGACCGTCACGACCGTCGTCAGTAACGCCAGCCCGCCCGCGACCAGCAAGTCGCGCAACACTTCACGACGCAACGCTTCGATGCGCGCGTCTTCCTCGGCCATCATGCGATCGACGATGCCTCGCACCCGATCCATCGTGGTAGTCGCGCGCTCGGTACCTGCAACGTCCGCCGTTCCGTTCGGGCCAGGTTGCGGACTGCTGCTGATTGTCGCCTTCAGGCGACTGACCGCCGCGGCGGTGAGATTCTCCAGGTCGGCAATATCTTTTTGCCGGGCGGCGTTATCGCCGGTCAGGGTGCGCAGCTTCTCCAGCTCGCTGCGCCAGCTGCGCATCGCTACGTAATATGGCTCGAGATATCCGGTCTGACCGGTCAGCAAATAGCCGCGCTGGCCCGATTCCGCCGCCGTGATCACCGATTGAAACGTGCTGAGCGAGCGCTTGATCTCGTACGAGCGCGCGTATTGAGCATGCGAATCGATGGTTGCGCCGACATTGATGACCAGCAAGGTGGCGTTGACCACCAGCAGCGCGATCGAGATCACGATCACGATGCGCACGTGCAGCGGCACGCCCCCGGTCGCGGCCGGCGGTGTGCTCAACGATGCATTCGGCGAATGAGTGACGTCGCCCATGAACTCCTGTGCGCTCAAAGCTGTGACCAGCAACGACTGTGAACATTTCTGGGTTCCTTCGTCAGCCGTGGCCGACGCACCCAGCCCTGCCCATGCTCACAATTGCAAACCGCCGCGGCCCGGCGGTGTGCGAGGAACCTTGCATTGCATCGGCACGTTATCGACGCGAATTCCACAACGAACCGGTCCTTCCGCAGGAGGATTCAGCCGGCCCGTGAGTGGTTACTTAGTCAACAGACCATGAGGTCACAGACGAGGATAGTGAGATGACCAAAACCAATATCTATTTCATGATCGCCGCAGCCGGCCTGGCGCTGGCGGGCTGCAACAAAGCAGAGTCGCCCGCTGAAGTTCAGCACGACGTTGCCGATGCGCGGGCAGAAGCGCAACGGGACGTGACCGACGCGCAGGCCGATGCGCAGGAGAAGATGGCGGATGCGCAGAAGGACGTGGCCGATGCACAGGCGGATCACGACCCGAACGATGTCGCCGATCAGGCCCGTGATGCCAGCGAGACTGCTGCGCAGGGCGATTTCAAAGTCGCTGTAGCGCGCGCCGAAGCCACGCACAAGATCGCTGTCGAGAAGTGCGAGGCCCTGCAAGGCAATGCCCAGAAGGACTGTAAGGACCGCGCCGATGCGGATCTGGACAACGCCAAGCGCGCGGCTGAAGCCCGTCGCGATGGCGCCGGTTAACAGCTAGAGTCACAACGAAACCAGAACTGAAGTCAGTTCAGGAGCGAGGGAATATGGCACGGCAATCCACGGCGGCACTGGTGTTGGCCGCAATCATGGCCTCGACCGTCGTCGCCTGCTCGTCGACCCCGACGCAGCAATCGACCGGCCAGGCAATCGACGACGGTGTCGTCACGGCGAAGGTCAAGGCCAAGCTCATCGAGGATCCGGTGACCAAGGCGCATCAGATCAACGTCGAGACGTTCAAGGGCACGGTGCAGCTGAGCGGCTTCGTCGAGAACGACCAGGCCCGGACGCGAGCGCTGCAACTGGCCCGGGACACCGACGGCGTGAAGAGCGTCAAGGACGCGCTGGAGATCCGCAAGGGCGGTTGACTCCACCGATCCGCGTAGCGGAAAACAGGGGCGGGTGCGCAATCACCCGCCCCTTTTTATTGCCGGTTCATGACAGCCGCGCCGGTGAATCCGATTGCCGGCCCACTGCGTATAATCCAGCGCTTCGCCTTCGAAGCGCACTTTTCCAGTGAGGAATGGCATCGATGACCCACGGCAAGAAATTCTCTACTCTGGCTCTGGCGACGGCGGCCGCTGTCATGTTCAGCACCGCGCCGCTGACCGCCGCCAACGCGGCGGATGAAGCCAAGGTGAAATGCGAAGGCGTGAACTCGTGCAAGGGCACGACCGCCTGTGCCACCTCGGCCAATTCCTGCGCCGGCAAGAATGCCTGCAAGGGCACGGGATTCCTGATGCTGAGCAAGGCCGACTGCGACGCCGCCAAGGCCAAGCTGAAGAAATAATTCAGCTCCAGGCCCGGTCTGATAGGGTCAGGGCGGCGCGGTCTTGCGTCGGCTCACCGCGCCGTTTCCTGATCAGCCCACGAGTGTTCAGTGCCCAAATCGTCCCCTCATCCGTCGCTCGGCTTCGGGCTCGGCGTCCGCCCGATTCACTACGACGCCCTGCTCGGCGAGCGCAAAGGCAGCGTCGGCTGGCTCGAAGCGCTGACCGAGAACTATCTGCTCCCCGGCGGCAAGCCGCTGCATTATCTGGAACGGCTGCGCACCGAGTACCCGATCGTGCTCCATGGCGTGTCGCTGTCCATCGGCAGCACCGACCCGCTCAATGAAACGTACCTGCGCGAGGTGAAAGCGCTGGCCGACCGCGTCGAGCCGGCCTGGATTTCCGATCATCTGTGCTGGACCGGCGTCGACGGCGTGAACCTGCACGACCTGATGCCGCTGCCCTTCACCGAGCCCACGCTGAACCACGTGGTTTCGCGCATCGCCGCCGTTCAGGAACGGCTCGGCCGCCGGCTGGTGCTGGAAAACGTGTCGAGCTACGTGAACTTCAGCCGCTCGGACCTGACCGAGTGGGAATTCCTGCGCGAAATCGCCGAGCGCGCCGATTGTCACCTGCTGCTCGATGTGAACAACGTCTACGTCAGCAGCGTGAATCACAATTTCGATCCGATGACGTATCTGCGCGGCATCCCGGTGGAGCGCGTTCAGCAGTTCCATCTCGCCGGCCATCGCAACATGGGCGACTATCTCATCGACACGCACGACGAACCGGTCTGCGAAGCGGTGTGGGAGTTGTTTCACGCTGCCGTCGAGCGCTTCGGCCCGGTATCGACCATGATCGAGCGCGACGACAACATTCCCGAGCTGGACGTGTTGCTGGCGGAGCTGGCCCGCGCGCGCGACATCACGACGTCAGCTCAGAAGTCGAAGTCCGCCGCATGAGTGCTCAATCCGACGCGCACTCGCTGGCCGAACTGCAGCGGGATTTTCAGCGCCACGTCATGCATGGTCACGACCGCATCGTCGATGCGGTCGATGGCTCAGCGGCCGTGCCCGCGACACTACGCCTGAGCATCTATTCCGAAGCGTATCGACTGCGCCTGACCGACGCGCTGGCGAGCACGCTGCCCCGCCTGCAACAGCTGCTCGGCGAAGAACAGTTCGCCGCGGTGGCGAGCGAGTACATCGAGCTGTGCCCGTCGAGCCATCCATCGATTCGCTGGTTCGGCGACCAGTTGCCGGCACTGCTGACGAAATTGTTTCCCGATCAACCCTGGCTGGCCGGGCTGGCCGCCTGGGAATGGGCCATCGCCGCCGCTTTCGATGGCGCAGATGCCCAAGCCGTTGGCATCGAGGCGCTGGCCGCCGTCGCACCCGAGCAATGGCCGTCGCTGACGTTTCAGTTTCATCCGACGGTGCAAGTGCTGGCGATGCACACCAACGCGCCGCTATTGTTCAAAGCGCTATCGGCGGATGAGCCGCCGCCCGAACCCGTCGCCCTCGAGCAGCCGCAGTCGTGGCTGATCTGGCGCGAACAGCTCAAGACTCAGTACCGCTCACTGTCGCCGGACGAGAGCGCGGCATTGGCAGTCATGCGTGGCGGCGGCTCGTTCGAAATGCTCTGCGACGTGCTGTGCAACTGGCACGACGCCGAGGCTGTGCCCGCGCAGGCCGCCGGCTTGCTCAAGCGCTGGGTGGTGGAGCAAATGATCGTCGGAGTATCCTAGCGGCCCGAAACTTTTCGGCTGCCAGCTATGTCCTTCGTTTTCCAGCCGCCGGCGCCCCCCGCCGTCGCCGTCGTCGGGCGCACCGAGCGCTTTCCCGTGCATCGCATTTATTGCGTGGGTCGCAACTACGCGGCGCACGCGCGGGAGATGGGCAAAGATCCGGAGCGTGAAGCACCGTTCTTCTTCACCAAGCCCGCCGACGCCATCGTCGAAAACGGCGCGCGCATCCCGTTCCCGTCGCGCACCTCCGATCTGCATCACGAGATCGAGCTGGTGGTCGCGATCGGCACCGGCGGCGCGAACATCGGCATCTCGCAAGCAATGTCGCATGTCTTCGGTTACGCCGTCGGCCTCGATCTGACGCGTCGTGACCTGCAGGCGGAAGCCAAGGACAAAGGTCGTCCGTGGGACACCGCCAAAGGCTTCGATCGTTCGGCGCCGATCACCGCCATCACGCCCGCCGGCGACGTGAAGCTCGATGACAGCAGGATCTGGCTCAAGGTGAACGGCGCATTGCGCCAGCAGGGCGCGATTGCCGACATGATCTGGAACGTGGCGGAAATCGTCGCCGAGCTGTCCACGCTGTTCGAGCTCGCGCCCGGCGATCTCATCTACACCGGCACTCCCGCGGGGGTCGCGGCTATCAAGTCGAACGACGCGCTGGAAGGCGGCGTCGACGGCCTGGAAACGCTCAAAGTGACTCTGGCATGAAGCTCTACAACTACTTTCGCAGCTCGGCGGCATTCCGGGTGCGCATCGCGCTGAATCTCAAGGGACTCACCTGCGACTACGTTTCCAAAGCGCTGATCAAGAATGAGCAACGCGCGGCCGACTATCTGGCCGTAAATCCGCAAGGCCTGATTCCGGCGCTCGAAGTCGACGGCACGGTGCTCTCACAATCGCTCGCCATCATTGAATACCTCAATGATCTGCATCCGCAGCCGCCGCTGCTGCCAGCCGATCCGCTGGCGCGCGCGCAGGTGCGATCGATGGCGCTCGCGATCGCCTGCGACATTCATCCACTGAACAACCTCCGCGTGCTGAACTACCTGCGACAGGATCTGGCACAGAACGACGACGGCGTGAATACCTGGTATCGACATTGGATCGGTGAGGGTTTCCGAGGGCTGGAGCTGCAGGTCGCGAAACATTCCAGCGCGCGTCGCCATTGCTTCGGTGACAGTCTGTCGCTGGCCGACGTGTGCCTGGTGCCGCAGATGTATAACGCGCGGCGTTTCAACTGCGACCTCACGCCGTTCCCGACCCTGGTCGCCATCGCCACGCACCTGGAATCGTTGCCCGCATTCGACAGCGCCCGGCCGGAAGTCCAGCCCGACGCAAAATAAACCTCAGAGCAACCCTCATGAAACCAGCAGGAAGTTTGGTGTGCGTCGGGATCGGCATGACCCTGGGAGCGCACCTCACTCCGCTGGCGCGCGATTACATTCAGAACGCCGACGTGGTGTTCACCGGGCTGTCCGACGGCATCATCGAGATGTGGATCGCACGCATGAACAGCGACGTGCGCAGCCTGCAGACGCTGTATCGCGAAGGGAAGTCGCGCATGGACACCTACCGCGAGATGGTGGACACCATGCTGACTGAAGTCCGCGCAGGCAAACGCGTATGCGCCGCTTTCTACGGTCATCCTGGCGTGTTCGCCTGGCCGACGCACAAGGCCATCGAGATCGCGCGCAGCGAGGGTTACTGCGCGCACATGGAGCCGGGCGTATCGGCGGCCGATTGCATGTATGCCGACCTGGGCTTCGATCCCGGCAAGTACGGCTGCCAGCATTACGAAGCCAGTCAGTTCATGTTCAACCGGCGGCGACTGGATACCGCCGCGTATCTGATTCTGTGGCAGGTGGGGCTGTCGGGCGATCAGTCGTTGACCCGTTTTTCCACCGGCGCCGCGTATCGACAGGTGCTGGTCGATGTTTTGAGTCGCGACTATCCCCTGGACCATGAAGTGATCCTGTATCAGGCGGCGACGTTGCCCACTTTCCGCCCCAGGATCATTCGCGTGCCGCTGGGCGAATTGCCCGCGGCCGAGGCGGACATGCACTTCACCTTGGTGATTCCGCCGGCACAACCATTGCAACCCGATCATCACACTCGCGAGCGTCTGTCCGCGCTCGATCGCGATCTGGGGCTGGCCGCTCAAGGCTGAGCGACGGCACCGTGCACGTATTTCCAGTCGAGACGGCCCGGCTGCGCATGCGCCCCATCGTCGCCGACGACGCGCCCCTGTATGAGCATCTGTATACGGACGCCGAGACCATGCGTTTCATTGGTGCGCCGCTCGCGCCCGAACGTGCCGCCCGAAGTTTTCGAAGCGCGCTCGCCGGTATGCAACGCCGGCCCATCGAGCGGCTGTTTCTTACCGTGGTGGAAAAGGCGTCACAAACGGATGTCGGAATTTGCAGCCTGCAAGACCTGGACGCCAGCGAGCGCAGCGTGCAGGCCGGCGTGATGTTCGTCGAGGCGGCGCGCGCCAAAGGCTATTCCAAGGAGGGCTTCACCGGGCTGATCCAGCAAGTGTTCGCACAGTTGCCGGTGGATGAATTATGGGTGCAGTTCGCCACCGACCATCTGGCTGTGCAGCGGGCTGTGCTTAGCGTAGGCTTTGCACGCCGTGGCCAGGCCGCGGATGGGCAAGGGAATGCCTGGTCGGTTCAGCGCGGATCGTGGTCGCCACCCTCCGCCTTTTGGAATGCGCGGTAGGACCGCGCCGACTCTCCCTTTCTGTCCGCCTCGTTGGCTTCGAAACAGGCATAATTCTGTTAAGTCGGGCTGTCACCGCCGGCGTCAGTTTTTCTGTGGATCGTTCGAGAGCCCGCCCGCGGCGATTGTCCTAGGCTTGTTACAACTCCTGCTGCACGGGGCAGCGGTCGTACCCAACAAACAATCGGGGAAAGGAGGAGCGCATCGTGTCCAATGTCGTGGATCTGTTGGAGAGAATGGGTCAGAGCTCGCGGCTGCAATCGCTGACCGGCGAGCAGTTGGCGCAGGAACTGGCACAGGCGGGCGTCGCGCCGGCCGTGCAGGCAGCCATCGTGCAGCAGCGCCCCCGTCAGCTCGAGGAGCTGCTCGGCGCCAGCCACAATGTCTGCTGCCTCGTCCACGCGCCCCAGGACGAGGAACCCGAGGAAGACGAGCCCGAGGATGACAAGCGTGTCCACTCGTCGGCCCTGGCAGGTGCCGATAACCGTGTCGCCCGGGCGAGCTGAGCAACGACGTGTCAGCAAGGATTCCGCCCGGCGTTGGCTGTTGGGCGGAATCGCCTCTCTTTGCCTGTTCGCGGGCGAGCCCCTGCTCGCGGCGGCCGATGCCGAAGAGGTTGCCGCCATGTTGCAACGGGCGGACGCGATCAAGAGCGTCGATCCCGTCGAATTCACCCGGCTGATCGATCAACTGCACGCGCAGCTCGGCGAGCTGTCGGCGCAACAGCGCGAACACCTGCAGTACCTGCAAGGCTGGCGCTTCGCTTATTCCGGCGACTACGCCAAAGCCATTCCCTTGCTGGAGTCGCTCGTCGACAGCGCGAGCGATCCGACATTGCAATTCCGTGCCGGGTCGACCGCCACGAATGTCCGCGCCTTGTCCACGCAGTACGAAGGCGCGTTCCTGCAACTCAACAAGCTGTTGAACAAATTGCCCGAGGTGACCGACAAGGACGCCCGCCTGCAGGGCATGTCCGTCGCCGCCGATCTCTATACGCTGGTGGGCGAGTACGATCTGGGCATTCACTACGCCCAGCTGGTCGTCAAGGAAAATGCGCGTGGCCGCGGCGTGTGCCGGGGCGAGCAGATCCGTCTCGACGCCATGTGCAAGAGCAAGCGGATCAAGGCGGACGATCCTTCGCTGCCGGCCGCCATCAACGCCTGTTTGCAACAGGGCGAATCGCTGGCCGCCAACGCCATCCGCACCACGCAGGCTCATCTGCTCCTTCGCGAGCAGCGTTACGACGACGCCATCGACGTGCTCGAGAAACACTATAGCGAGGTCGAGCAATCGCGCTATCCGCGCGGTATCTCGGAGTGGGAATCGTTGATGGCCCGCGCATATCAGCTGCGCGGTTCGGGAGTCAACGCGCAGCGCATGGCGCTGCGTGCCGTCGACCATGCCGTCAAGGATCAATTCACGCCGCCGCTGATCGGCGCTTATCGCGTGCTCTACGAAGAAGCGGAGAAACATGGCGACATTGCCAACGCCATCGCTTATTTGAAGAAATCCGCCGCCGCGGATAAGGCTTATCTCGACGACGTAACCGCGCGCCAGCTCGCCTACGAGCGCGTGAAATCGAACACGATGTCGACCAAGTCGCAGCTCGAAGCGCTCAATCAGGAAAACAAACTGCTGCAGCTGCAGCGCCAGCTCGACGGCAAGGCCGCCGAGACCAGCCGGCTGTATATCGCGCTGCTGATGCTGGTCGTGGTGTTCATCGCGCTGTGGGCTTATCGCACCAAGCGCTCGCAGCTGCATTTCATGAAGCTGTCGCAAGTGGACGGCTTGACCGGCATCTCCAACCGGCCGCGTTTCATCCAGCTCGCCGAAACCGTGCTCGAGACCGCGCGCAAGTCGCAACAGCAGGCCAGCGTGGTCCTGTGCGACCTGGATCATTTCAAAGCCATCAACGATCGGTTCGGTCATGCCGCCGGCGATCATGTGCTGCGCCAGGCGGTAATCGCCTGTCAGAGTCATTTGCGCGTCAGTGACATTTTCGGACGCGTCGGCGGTGAAGAGTTTGGCGTCGTGCTGCCGGGCTGCGGCCTGGAGGATGCGAAACAACGCGCCGAGCGACTGCGCGTGGCGTTGCATGCGATCGATCTGACTTACCAAGGCGAGCGCTGCCAGGTGTCCAGCAGTTTCGGAGTCACGTCGACCGAGGTGTCGGGTTACGAACTGCGGCAGCTATTGGCGCATGCCGACGCGGCGCTGTATCGAGCCAAGGCCGCCGGCCGCGATCGCGTCATGCCCTACGACGGCAAGACGATTCCCCAGGAGCGCCCGGATCCGCCCGTCAACGACGAACTGCGTAACGTCGGCCACGCCTGAATAAACCCAAATCAACTACTACCACCCCAGGTACATGGATGTACCCGCCGCCATGGGCGGCGGGCGAGAGGCAAAAGTCACGCCTTTTGCCGACTCGCCACGCGGGGCCGGGCAGGATGCCCGGATCACGCGTCATTAATAGTTACGCACTGTTGCGGCTCGCTCCGGCGCAACACTTGGTTACAATAATCGCGGGCGCGTTCAGCAGTCATTGGTCATGATGCGAATCGGGCCCCCGACGTGATCCCATGACCGACTCTCGCCATATCCTGATCGTCGACGACGATCGCGAAATACGCACGCTGCTGGGCGATTACCTGCAGAAGAACGGTTATCGCGCCACCGCGGTGGCCGATGGCAAAGCCATGCGCCGCGCGCTCGAGCAATCGCACGTCGACCTGATCGTGCTCGACCTGATGCTGCCGGGCGAAGACGGGCTGAAACTCACCCGCGAGCTGCGCGCCCAGTCCCAGATTCCGATTCTGATGCTCACCGCGCTGGGCGAGGAAATCGACCGGGTCGTGGGCCTGGAGGTCGGCGCCGACGATTACCTGTCGAAGCCGTTCAGTCCGCGCGAGCTGGTGGGAAGAATCAAAGCCATCCTGCGACGGACGGCGCACATGCCGCGCGATCCCGTGCAGAGCACGGTGAACATCTATCGCTTCGGCGACTGGCAACTCGATGTCACTGCCCGTTCCCTCACGCATGTCGACGGCTCTCAGCACGCGCTCAGCGGCGCCGAGTTTCGCCTGCTCTCCATTCTGCTGGCACATCCCACGAGAGTGCTGTCGCGCTCGCAGCTGATGGAACTGCTGCGTGGCCGTGACATCGATCCCTTCGATCGCAGCGTCGACGTACGCATCAGCCGGCTGCGTCAGGTCCTGCGCGACGACGCGCGCTCGCCAAAAATCATCAAGACGATCTACGGCGAAGGCTATGTGATGGGCGTGCCCGTCGAGCAGGAATAATGGCCCGTCCGCTGCTGCCGGACACGCTGTTTGGACGCCTGTTCCTGGCAACAGTGGCGGTGATCGGCGCCATGCTGATCGTGTTCATTCTGCTGATCGTGCGCGAGCGGCGCGAGTTGGCGCTGCTCGACAGCGGCGCTGGCAGCTCGGCGAACACCATCGCCGAAACGAGCCAGTACCTGGCGGGACTGTCGATGGAAGCGCGCGACGATGCGCGTCTGAAACTGCGCGAGCAGCGCATCTCACCCGACGACGTTCGCCCGCCTCCTCCACGCATGCAGGATGCAGAGCAGGCCGCGCTGGAACGTCAGTACGCCGCTCACCTGCAACGTCAGCTCGGCTCGCAATACAAAGTATCGACCGGTCCGCCGCGAGCCCGTCGCGGTGAAGTCATTCCGCTGTTCATCTTCCGTCAGAACGAGCCGCCGCCCGGTCCGCCGCCACCGAACATGATGCCGCGTCGTGATCGGGTCTTCGACGTCACCGTGACCTTGCCGGATGGCGACAAAGCGGTCTTTCGCACCATCGCGCCTCGCCTGGGCCCTCGTTTGCCGCGACAGATTTTCTTCGAGCTCGGCTTCCTCGCTCTGGCGCTGGGCATCGTGCTCTATGCAGTGGCTCGCACGATCACTCGTCCGCTCGGCGATCTCGCTCGCGCTGCCGACGCCGTCGGCCGTGGCGCGACCGGAACGCCATTGAAGGAAAGCGGCGCACGAGAAATTCGTCGTGCCACGAGAGCATTCAACGCCATGCAGGAGCGCTTGCGGCGCTATCTCGACAGCCGCACTCGAGTGCTGGCCGCGATGTCACATGACTTGCGCACGCCGCTGACTCGACTGCGACTGCGTGTCGAATCCATCGACGACGATCAGCTGCGCCAACATCTGGTGGAAGATCTGGATGAGATGTCGAACATGATCCGGGGCGCGCTCGGCGTGTTTCGCGGGCTGAACGACGACGAAGCGGCAGTACCCGTCGACATCAATGCGCTCGCGCTGGAACTGCAGCGGCAATATCAGGAACTGGGCGGCGAAGTCACCGTCGTCGGCACGGCACGAGCGCCCTACGTCGCCAAACCGCTCGCGTTGAAGCGCTGTCTGAGCAATCTGGTACAGAACGCGATCCGTCACGGCGTGCGCGCCACCATCGAAATCGATGACGGTCCAAAGCTCGTGCTGCGCGTCCAGGACGAAGGCCCGGGCATTCCCGAGGACATGCTGGAGAAAGTGTTCGAGCCCTTCTTTCGTCTCGAACAATCGCGCAACCGGGACACCGGCGGCACCGGTCTGGGCCTGAGCATCGCGCGGGACATCGCCCAGGCGCATGGCGGTTCACTCTCTCTCCACAATCGTCAGGAGGGCGGCCTGGAGGCCCGGCTGATACTGCCCCGCGAAGCCACAAGTCACTGATCAAGCGAGGATTTATACCCTTCACAGTTGGTAACTATTGATTACCGCGCTGGCGTTCCGGGCGACTTATTCTGCAAGCGTGTTCTCAGGTCTCGAGCCGAAAGGACACAACTTCACCCCTAACGGAGAGACTGTGATGAAAACCAAAGTCACCCTGCTTGCGCTTGCCTGGCTTGCCAGCGGCGTGGCATTTGCCGCCGACACGACGACGGCGACCACTCCCGCGCCCGCGCGGGTCGCCCCGGGTCCGGACATGGACCGGCTGGCGCTGCTGCTCGACCTGAACGCGTATCAGAAGACCGAAGTCGAGAAGATCCTGAAGGAACAGCACGAACAGATGCGCTCTGAATTCGAAGCTGCGCGTGCCGCCGGCACCGCCCGCCCATCGCGCGATGAGATGAAGGCCAAGCGTGAGCAGGCGAAACAGGAACTGCACACCAAGCTCAGTGCGGTGCTGGATGAAACGCAGCTCAAGAAATTCGACGCCCTGCACGAGCGTGGCCCCGGTTTCGGCCCGGGCCCCGGTCGTGGCTTCGGCAAACATGACCGCGGCGGTAAAGACGCCCCGGCCACCGACAGCTCGAGCAACTGACGAGCGATGCGACGGCGGTGACTGTCACCGCCGTCGCTGCCGAAGTGATAACTTTACTTGACTGAAGTCTGACCCACCGCCAGGCCGCTCACACCGGCCGGCAACGCGCCCAGATCCGTGGCGCGACCATTACTCAGATCGATCGAATACAAGCGCGTCCCGGCGCCCACCGTCAGGGCCGCAAAGCCCAAGCCCGTCGCCGGCGATGCGGAAGTCGCCACTCGCACGTTTGCGGGAATGTCGAAGCCATTCGCTTCGGTGAAGTCCAGCGTGGCGCCATTCAAGGTGATGGCCTGCGCCGCTGTCAGCGTGCCATTGTTCGGCGGATTCTGGATGAACAGCGAGTTGCTGACCGCGTCGATCACATACTGCGTCGTCACGCCACCCGTGAGCGACTGACCGAAGCTGTTCGTATAAGCGGCCGCGGTCACACCCGTCGAGCCCGCCGGCTGTCCATTGATCGAACCGTCGGGATTGGTGCCGGCGGCGGTGGTGTCGCTGTCCACTCCCGCGCCGGTGCCCGGATTGAGCCGGAAGTTCAACCCGGTACCAGTGACGATGCGAATGCGATCGACCGTGGGATTGAAGTCGAACCCATAGCCCGCGCTGACCGGCGGCAGATCGACAGGCACACCCGCGGTCGTGACGAACGCAACCGAGCCTGCCATTCCGACCACACTCGCCGCACCGGTTTGCGGATCGATGATGTAGACGGTGCCGGTATCCGCCATGGCATTCACGCCAAACGAGAACAACTGTCCGGTTTGCGGACGGTAGTCGATGCCGACCAATGTTTCTCCGGGCGTGATGCCTGAGATCGTCACGGTCACGGGGGAGCCCAATGCCGCGCCTGAAATCCGGAACAGCTGCGTGCCGTCGGCGGAGAGCGCGACCATCGGCGGTATCGCCGCGGTATTCTGGATCGCGACGCCGATGATGCCGGTCGGAGTGACCGGACCTAGCGTCGTCAACGCACCCGTCGAGAGATTGACGTTGACCAGCTCATCCTGCATACGACCCGAGGCACGCACCACAGCCGTGCCCAGGCCAGTTGCCGCTGTGTTCGAGGCAGCCACTGTCACCGACGACGGAATATCGAAGCCTTGCACCGTTTCGACCGGCACCGATAGCGGCAGACACATGGTCTGCGTGCCATTGTTCGGCGGATTCTGAATGCACAGCGCGTCGATCGTTTGATCGACCGTGTACTGCGTGGTCACAGTGGCGTTCTGCGCGCTGTTTGTATACGCCGTTTCCTGCACGCTCATGGTCGGGCCGTTGATGGCGCCGTCCATTTGCACGCCCGCGGTGACCGCATCGAAGTCCACCAGCGCACCGTTGTTGGGATTGATGCGGAAATTCTGACCGGCGCTGTTCACGACGCGCACACGATCGACGGTCGGATTGAAGTCCATGCCAAAGACCGTGGTCGCGTTGGCGCCGATGCGGACCGGCGTCGCGCCATCGGCAGCAACGAAGCCGGTGCCGATTGCTCCGACCGCCGTGGCCATCGCGGTCTGCGAGGAGATGCTGTAAAGCTGAACGGTGCCATTGGTCGCGTTGTAACCGAGGCCATACAGGAAGCCGTTCTGTGGGCGCCGATCGATGCTGACCAGGACGTCGCCTGGGGTCAGGCCGGCAATTGTGACGGGTGTATCGAAGCCCGCCGCCGATCCGGAGGGAAATGCCGCAAGCATGTTGTTCGACAACAATGCATTGCTGTCGATCGGTGGCGCGCCGACGACTTGCGTGTAGGGGCGGCTGGCCACACCGAAGTTATTGGTGGCAGCAATCGTAAATGAGAAAGACCCCGCGGTCGTCGGCGTGCCGGCATATGCACCCGTCGTGGCATTCAGTGCCAGGCCCGGCGGCAATGAGCCCGAGGCCACGCTCCACATCACCGTGTCGCCGGACGCAACGAACGTCGAAGAGAAAGCGACGCCCACCGTCGCCATGGTCAATGGCGAGTCCGGCGAGGAGATCGCTGGGCGCCGTCGTTCGTCATTACCATTGTCGCTGCAGGCGGTCAGCAAGGACGCGCAGATCAGGACTGCGACCGAGCCCAACTTCATCACTCTCATGGGAGAATCCCTTGTGGTTTGCATCGCACGTGCGACGCCGGAGGCGCGCACGACCGGTCCGTGATCGTTCAGCTCACGGTTGAATCTGCAGCGTTATTCGAGAACCGGCGGCTGCGCGGATGCAGAATTGTCGCGGAATACAGTGTCTGGCGCGGGCGACATCCGCCTCGACGCAATTGTCCGCCTGAGCTAAATTGCCGGAATCGACTGGAAGGAATGCTCTTGAATTGGCTGGCCCATGTTTTTCTGTCCGAGCCCGACGTCGAATTTCGTCTCGGCAATCTGCTGGCCGATATCGTCAGAGGAGAAGAGTTGCGCCGGATGAGCGCCACCTTCCAGCGCGGCGTGCAGAAACATAAGCAGATCGACGCATTCACCGATTCGCATCCGCTGGTGAAGCTCAGCCGCTCGCGAGTGAGCGCCGGGTTCCGTCGCTTCAGCGGCGTGCTGGTGGATGTTTTTTACGATCACTTGCTGGCCACCAGTTGGGATCGTTACTCACCCATCGTGCTCGACGCCTTCACCGCGAAGTTCTACGCCGACATCGAGTCCAGCAAGATCGAGTTGCCGTCGTCGGCGCGCGTGACCGTCGATCGAATCATTCGTCACGATTTGCTCGGCTCGTATCGACACCACGAAGGCGTGGAGCGCTCGCTGCGGCGCCTGTCCGCGTATCTGTCCTCGCGCTGGCAGCGGGAGTTTGCGCTGGAGCAAGGCGTGGCCGATCTGATTGCACAGCGCGCCGGCTTCGATGCCGACTTCGCCGAGTTCTTTCCGCAGCTGCAAGCCAATGCGATGGAGCGCCGCTAGCCCACCGTTTGCCTACGTCGGAAAAAACGACACTCGCGACCTCCACCTCGGAAGTTCCGTACATTAGGACTTCCGACCACTGACACCACATTTTTATTGGATTACGTTGGCCTGCAGAGCGAGCCCGCTTTGCGCTGTGGCGCAGCAGGGCCGCCATCCCCGGGGAGTAGCGCATGGCCACCGATTCTGCGCGAGTACAACTGGAACTGGCGTCCGGACGAAATGAAATCACCGCGCCGTTCTACCAGACCGCCCAACGCAGGCGGAGCGAACGAATCGAATCAGACACAGTAGTGGCAAGCGCGCCGACCACGGCACCGACCATCGTCGATGTGCCGCTCGCCGCTCATCCACCCACTGTGGTTTCGCCAAGCGCCGTTCCGGAAATAAATCACGAGCAACGCGGCGGCCGCACTCCATGGATTGCATTCGCCATCGCCATCGTAGCGGTGGCCTTCGCGGTATGGTGGGTGACGGCTCAGCGCATTCCCGACATCGACCCGCGAGACGTGATCGCTCGCAATCTCAACGAAGCCCGTACCGCGATGGCCGACGGCCGCTACACCGATCCGCCCGAGCGCAGCGCCTTTCATTATTACAGCACCGTGCTCGCACTCGATCCCGACAATCACGATGCGATCGCCGGCATCGACGCCATCGCCGATCGCCATCTCACCAACGCGCGAGTGCTGCTGGCTCAGCACCGGATTGCCGAAGCCGGTGTCGCGCTGGAAAAAGCACGGCGAGTGCAGCCGGATCACAATGGCCTTGCGCTGTTGGATGTGCAGTGGCGGGTACAGTTGAAGCGGCTCCTGGCCGCCGCGGCCAAGGTCGTAAAGCCCAACACTGACGCGTTTTTAAAAACCGAGCCCGCGAAGATTGTTGAAACCGCCACCTCGCGCCCTGCATTGGCAGCCGCGCTGAAAACTGCACCACCAGCGCCAACAGCAAACGTTGGCGGCGCGGGGCCTGAAGTGAAAACCACATCGGCGCCACTGGCCAAAGTCGCTGACCCGGCTCCGCTCGCGGCATCGCTGGCGGCCAATGAACCGGCAGCGTCATTGCAAACAATGGCGCCAGCGCTTCCCGAAGTGCAGCCTGCTCCTGCAGAGGTAGAAACTCAGGCGGCAGTTGCGATGCCAGCCGTTGTATCGGCGCCGGCGGCGGAGCCCAAGCTCATCCGAATGGTTCAACCTCAATATCCTCAAGAAGCGCTGATGCGCGGCATCGAGGGTTGGGTCGATGTGAGCCTGCAGATTTCCGCCGCGGGCGATGTAGTCGAACCGCGCATCGAGGACACGAGTCGCGGGCGAATATTCAATCGTGCAGCACTCGCTGCCGTCGAACAGTGGAAATACCAACCGCGCAGCGATGGATCGGGCAGTGAACGCGTACGGGTCCGCCTGAAGTTCCAGCAATCGAAATGACGCACCGTACCCTCCCCTCAAGGCGCTACTTTGCACTCCTCATCCGATAGACTCTCCCGTTCGAGCCCGGCGTCTCGGATGACCGAGGCGTAGCGCTGCTTCTGACGCAGCTTCGCATCCAGCACGATGCGTTCCTGATGCGGGTCCAGTGGCGCAACATTGCCGATTCCGCGGGTGTACTCGGCCAGGTGATGTTGTTCGAGATCGGAATTCTTCAGCGTCTGATAGTAGGCAAAGCGTTCCGCAGGCAGGATCTTGCCAATGCCCGCGTCGATGCGATCGCGCGAGCGCAGATCCATTTCCGACTCCCGCTCCAGCAGCCGTCGCCGCAACTCATCGACGTGCTCATCATCGACTTCCGAAATCAGGAACCGATATTTGTGCTCGACCTGCGCGAGGAATGCGCAGTCGAATTCATCGTCGGTTGCCGCAAGAGCGCGCGACTGTTCCGGCACCAGAGGTGAAACCAGCGGTCGCCCCGACGCTTGCGTGAGCGCCGATTCGGCCACGATCGCGGCCCGGTCCTGCTCGCGTTGTTTCGAGACGAAACTCGCGGCGAGCGCAATGGCCGCCGCGATCACGATGCTCGAGACAATGTTTCTGTCCTTGAAATCGATCATACCGTCCCTGTTCCTCCCAGAGCGGCCGGAAGCACTCGCTCCCGGCCAACCGTCCATCCCCTGGTCCAATCAATAGCTGGTGTTGCCCGATTGTGTCGTAGCCTTCGATGTTGCTCACCTTAGTCGTGCCTGAGGACTTGATGGTCATCGCATCCTCGCCGACCTTCATCCAGTGGATATTACCGAGGTTCGCGCCGTTGTACGTGTGTATACCGTCGGCGCCGCTGGTCGAGCACGAAGAGCCAGTGATCGAGAAGGTCGACCGTGCAAGAACGCGGTGGGATCGGGTCATTGTGTCGGCCGGCGACGATCGCTGACCCGTTTGGCCTTGCCCATGGAGCGTTCCAGCGAGCTGGAGGAATGAACGACGACGGTCGTCGTGACGCCGATGTATGACTTGATCGAGCGAGCCAGCTCGCCCGCGACGCCGTCACGCCGCGCTTGATGATCTTCGACGCCCGCCTGCAATTCCACGTTGACCGTGAGCGAGTCGAGGTGGCCCTCGCGGAATATTTCCAAATGATAGTGAGGCGCCAGTGCCGCCTGTCTCAGAATCAGTTCTTCGATCTGAGTTGGAAACACATTCACGCCACGGATGATCAACATGTCGTCGGTGCGACCGGAGATTCGATCCATGCGCCGCATGGTTCGTGCCGTCGGTGGTAACAATCGGGTGCGATCGCGGGTGCGATAACGAATCACCGGCAGCGCTTCTTTGGTCAGCGAGGTCAGCACCAGCTCGCCCTCTTCGCCTTCGGGCAACACGCGCCCGGTCTCGGGATCGATGATCTCGGGATAGAAATGATCTTCCCACAGCACCGGCCCATCCTTGGTCGAGATGCACTCCATCGCGACGCCCGGCCCCATCACTTCCGACAATCCATAAATATCGAGCGCGTCGATGCCCAGGCGCGATTCGATCTGCGCACGCAGGGCATTGGTCCAGGGTTCCGCACCGAAGATGCCGATGCGCAGCGAACATGAGGCCGGATCGACTCCCTGACGCGCAAACTCTTCGCTGATCGCCAGCATGTACGATGGCGTCACCATGATGATGCGAGGTTCGAGATCGCGAATGAGCTGCACTTGTTTCTCGGTCTGCCCGCCCGACATGGGCACGACAGTACAACCGAGTCTTTCGGCACCGTAGTGCGCGCCGAGACCGCCGGTGAACAAACCGTAGCCATAGGCGATGTGGACGAGATCCCCGGGCCGGCCGCCACCGGCGAAGATGGATCTCGCCATCAGCTCAGCCCAAACATCGATGTCGTTGCGCGTGTATGCGACGACCGTGGGCTTGCCGGTGGTGCCACTGGATGCGTGCAAGCGAACCGCTTGCTCCCGAGGGACGGCGAGCAAACCGAAAGGATAGTGATCGCGAAAGTCCTGCTTCACCAGAAACGGGAAGCGACTCAGATCTTCGAGCGCCCGCAGGTCGTTGGGATGGGCGCCCGCGGCGTCGAATGCCTTCTTGTAGTGAGGCACGTTGTCGTAGGCGTGCCGCAGCGACCATTTCAATCGCTGCAGCTGTAATGCCCTCAGCTCATCGACACTGCTGCGCTCGATGACCTGGTACGTTTCTTTGTCGAGCGACATGCTCTCCTCCTGCAACGCTGCATTCGAGAGTGTGCTGAAAGGCTAAGGTTCGCGAACCTGATGCGAGCGGCCGCGGAACAGCGCAATCGTCTCGCCGCGCTGATTGGCGACCGTTACTTCATATACACCGTTGCGTTTGGATCGCCAACGCTCGACTGCGGTAGCGATCAACTCGTCGCCGCCCTGCGCGGGTGCCAGGAAATCGATCGATGCAGCGGCAGCGACCACCACCCCGCCGTGGGAATTGCACGAGAACGCGAAGGCGCTGTCCGCCAAGGAAAAAATGAAGCCGCCGTGACACGACGAGTGGCCGTTCAACATGTCCTCGCGCACCAGCATCGCGAGCCTCGCGTAGCCGGGACGAGTTTCGAGGACGCGCATGCCCAGGCCTTGCGAGGCCCGGTCATTGGCATACATCGCCGCAGCGGAGCGCTCGGCAAGCAATTGAGCAGGATCGGAGGACACGCGCGACTCCGCGACCAAAGGTGCGTCGTAAAATGACACACCATTTTGCGCAGCTCAACCGTTGATGTGTCAGGTTGCCCGAGGCGTGCCGGACGGGTCGGCTTGATCGACGAGCGCGGCTGGCTCGGGTTCGGCCGCGTGAGGGGCGGCTTCCTGATGCTGGCCGCGACGCCAGCGCGCTTTGAGACGCTCGGTGAAGCCGTAAATGTAGGTGTAAAGCACCGGCACGATGAGCAGCGTCAGCAGCGTCGACGTAATCACGCCACCGATCACCGCGCGACCCATCGGCGCGAGCAACTCACCGCCCGCCCCGACGCCGATGGCCATCGGCAACATGCCGAAGATCATCGCGAGCGTCGTCATCAGAATCGGGCGCAGACGTACCTGGCCCGCCTCGAAGATCGCCTCACGCAGCGGCACGCCATTGCGGATCGCCTGATTGGTGAAGTCCACGAGCAGAATGGCGTTCTTGGTCACCAGGCCCATCAACATGATGAAGCCGATGATGGAGAAGATGTTCAACGTCGTGCCGGTCATCGCCAGCGCGAGCAACACACCGATCAGCGACAACGGCAGCGACGCCATGATCGCCACCGGCTGCAGGAAGCTGCCGAACTGCGACGCCAGCACCAGATAGATGAAGATGACCGCGAGGCCGAGCGCGGCGCCGGCGGCAGCGGACGTTTCATTCATCTCCTGCTGCGCGCCGCTCACGTCGAAGCGATAGCCCGCCGGCAGTTGCATGGCCTTGACGATCTTCTCGGCGTCGGTGCCCACGTCGCCCGACGGCCGCCCCTGCGCGTTGCCGTAGATGGTGATCCGTCGTTGCAAGTTGAGTCGCTTGATCTGTTGCGGACTGGTGGTCTCGACGAAGTCCGCGATCTGGCGAATCGGCACCAGCATCGGATTGCCGTTTGCATCGACACGCGTGCTGCTCACATAGAGATCGCCGAGATCCGTGACGATTTCGCGACGCTGCTTGGGTAACTGCACGATCACATCGTAGTCCTGACCGTCCGGGCCGAGCCAGGTGCTGATCTGATCGCCCGCGATCAACGGACGCAGCGCGTTACCGATGCTCTGCGTCGTCAGGCCGAGATCGCTGGCGAGCTCGTTCTTGATTCGCACGGCGATGGTCGGATTGGCGCCGCGCTCGCTGCTCTCCAGATCGGCGATGCCGGGAATGGTCGACAGCCGCTTCATCAGCTCCTGCGACAGCTCGGTCAGCTTGGCATTCTCGGGACCCAGGATGGAAATGACCACCGGCTGGTTCTGACCCTGCACCGTCAGGCTCAAGCCCGCCATGGTCGAGAGCCGCTTACGAATCTGTTCTTCGATCTCTTTCTGCGGCGGACGTTTGAACAGCACCTTGTCCTTCAGCAGGACGCGGACGCGCGCGTAGTTGCGCCCTTCGTCGGTACCGACGGTGGTGAGGATGCTGTCGACGCCTTCGATCTCGCGAATGGCGTCTTCGGCGTCGCGAATCTTCGCGTCGGTGTATTCGAGGCTCGAGCCGATGGGCGTGTTCATGCGCATGAACATGATGCCTTCGTCCTGCTGAGGCACGAACTCCGTGCCGACCAGCGGCACGATCGCGAAGCTGCCGAAGAAAGAGAAGCCGGCAATCACGAGCATCAACGCCCGCGGACTGATGCTTGCACGACGAGTGATGCCGTAGCGACGACCGCTCAGCGCCCAACGCAACAACTTGTCGTAGACCCGATGCGCGTAATCGATGACCGACTCGACGCGCTCCATCACCTTGCCCAGCCAGGGCACGCGACGGAACCGTCCTTCGCTCGGATCCGGCCACACGGATGACAGCATCGGGTCGAGCGTGAAGCTCACGAACAGCGACACCATCACCGCGACGGCCACGGTGATGCCGAATGGCAGGAAGAACTTGCCGATGATGCCGCTCATGAACGCCACCGGGATGAACACGGCCAGGATCGCGAACGTCGTCGCCATCACCGCCAGGCCGATTTCGCTGGTGCCTTCGAGCGCCGCCGTGCGGTGGTCCTTGCCCATGTCGGCATGGCGCACGATGTTCTCGCGCACCACGATGGCATCGTCGATCAGCAGACCGATACACAACGACAGTGCCATCAAGGTCATGAAGTTGAGGGAGAAGCCGAACGCATGCAGCGCCGTGAAACTCGCGATCACCGAGATCGGCAGGGTCAGACCCGTGATGACGGTGGAGCGCCACGAGTGCAGGAACAGGAACACGATCAGAATCGTCAGCAGCGCGCCTTCGATGATGGTTTCCTTCACCCGGTCCAGCGAGCCCTGGATGAACTTGGCATCGGACCACAACGTGCGGATGACGATGTCCGGTGGCAGACGCGAGGTGAGATCGGCGACCGCTTCGTCGACGCCTTTACCGACTTCGACCATGTTGGCGGCCTGGACCTTATAGACGTCCAACGACACGGACCGCAGGCCGTTCATGCGCGAGATGGATTGCTCTTCGGCCTCGCCGTCGACGATGTCGGCAACCTGATGCAGGTACACCGGCGCGCCACCCTGATTCGCGACGATGATGCGCTCGAAGTCGCGCGGGTTCTTCATCTTGCCTTCGACGCGAACCAGCTGTTCCGTCGGGCCGCGCGAGATCATGCCGGCGGGCAGGTCCTGATTCGCCGCGCGCACCGCTGCGACCACCTGGTCGACACCGACACGGAAACTCTGCAACTGCTCCGGCCGCAGGAAGATCTGCACCTGCCGCTCGACGGCACCACCGGTCGAGACGTTGCCCACGCCGTAGGAATTCTGCAGCCGCTTGACGATCTGTTGATCGACGATGGTCGAGACTTCGCGCAGGCTGCGCGTCGTCGAGTAAACAACCAGGCTCACGACCGGCTCGGTCGAGCTGTCGTTGGTGGCTCGTGAAATGGTCGGCTCGCGAACTTCGCGCGGCAGTGACGAACGGATCTGCGCCACTTTGTCGCGCACTTCCTGAGTGGCCGCGACGCTGTCGACTTCCATGCGGAAGTCGATCATCAGGAAAGCGTTACCCTCGCGCGCCGTGCCGTAGATGTTCTTGACGCCCTCGACGCTGTTGATGACGTTCTCGAGCGGCTTGATGACGTCGTTCTCGATGGCCTCGGGCGATGCACCGGGATAGGAGACCGAGACGAAGGCCTGCGGCACGTTGATCTCGGGCATCTGCTCGACCGGCAGCAGCCGGTACGAATAGAAGCCGAGCACGACCAGGGCCAGCATGACCATGGTCGCGAACACCGGCTGATTGATGCTGGTCTTGGTGATCCACATAAACTAACGAAGCGACTGCTGACTGATGACCGGTCAGAGGGTCGAAGCAACTTCGGTGGGGACTTTCGCGGTGGTTTCGGTCTTGCGCACGTGAGCGACGGCACCGGCCTTGTCGTCGCCGATGTCGGCAACGATGACCTGATCGCCGGCTTTCAGCCCGTCCTGAACTTCGACGAACGCTTCGCCTTCACTGCGCGGACCGACCTTCACCGGCGCGCGGACGATCTTGTCGTCGCGCAGGACGTAGACATAGGAAACACCCGCCTCGTCACGCACCGCTCGTTGCGACACTGCGAGCACCGGCTGCATCGAGCTCAACATCAACTGGCCCTGCGCGAACATGCCGCCCTTGAGCGCGCTGTCCGGATTGGGCACGGCGATGTAAATGGTGATGGCACGCGAGTTGTCGGCAGTCACCGGATTGATCCGCTGCACTTCGCCTTCGAACGTACGATCGCCGAAGCCACTGACACGGAAGCGCACTTTCTGGCCGACGCGCACCGACGGAATCTCCGCCGACGGCACAGCCGCTTCCAGCACCATCTGCTTCAGATCGACCAGCGTCACGATCGCCGAGTCCGGCGACACCTTCTCGCCCGGCTGTACCAGTCGCTTCGCGATGGTGCCGCTGAACGGCGCGCGAATGACGGCGTCATCCAGATTGATCCTGGCCACGCGCGCCTGCGCTTCGGCGAGCTTGAAGCTCGCGACGCTGCCATTGAACGCGCTCTCGGTCTGCTCGAACGTGTTCTGAGAAATGAATTTCTGTTCCAGCAGCTGACGATTCTTGTCGCGATTGAGCCGAGCCAGATCCAGATCGGCACGCGCCTTCTCGACCGCCGCCGCTTCACGATCGTACTGAGCTTGCAGATTGCGAGTGTCGACGCGGGCGATCACATCGCCTTCACGCACGTCCTGGCCCTCACGCAGCTTCAATTGCTCGACTTCACCGCCGACTTTGGATTTCAGCGTGGCCTGCACGAACGGCGCGATGCTGCCGGACAACGGCAGCGCGCGAGAAATGACACGCGCTTCGACGGATGCAACATCGACCGCCGCGAGTTCGACCGGTGCTGCGTTGGGCGCAGGTGCCGCAATTGCCGGTGTGGACGGAGTGCGCGTAGCAACCCATGCACCAACGCCGAGGACCGCGATCACCGCAGCCGCGATCAGCGCCTTCATGGGCTCGATCCGGGTGAAACCACCGCCCTGATGATGTTCATCAGTCGATCCCTCAGTGACCGCGGGCGCGACTTCCTGAACCGGAGCCGGCTGCCGGGATTCAACAGGACGCGTCGGAAAGGGTGTGACGGCCGCACCGGTTTCGTAACGCATGGAAGACGGATTTGCACTGCTTTTCATTGCTGGTTCCACGACCGGAGTCCTTCAGTCGGCGAGGTCAGGGTTAGAACACCGATCTCGTCCTTCAGTTGCACCCTCAAGCCTGCGCGGCGGGGAGTGCGGTTCCTTGCTTGGACGGGGCGAAATCCCAAAAGGTTACAGGGCGGCCAAAATTCTTTCTGCGAACGCCGTCCGACGTCACACCCGTTGCTGTTTCCAGCGCCCGCGCCTGAACAACACCAGGCTCCAGAGCGCCAGCACCGAAAAGCCGATGGGTATCGCAATGAATACACCCAACGGTCCGAGCTCGAGGAAATCCGCCAGCAACCACGCCAACGGAATCTGTCCAAGCCAGAAACAGAAGAAATTCAGGCGGGTGGGCGTCCAGGTATCGCCAGCGCCATTGAATGCCGCTTCGAGACACATGCCGGCTGCATACAATGGGAACGCCAGACTCACGATCCACAAAGCGCGGATGCCGTGCTCGAGCACCGGCGGATCGTCGGTAAACAACCGAACCAGTGGCCCCGATCCCAGCACGAAGGCCAGACCGACGATACCCAGAAAGATCACATTGAAACGGGTCGCGATCCAGATGGCTTGCTCGGCGCGCTCGGGTTTTCCGGCACCGAGGTTCTGACCTACCAGCGTCGCGCCCGCATTCGCCAGCCCCCACGCGGGCATCAACGCGAACATCACGATGCGCAGGGCGATGGTGTAGCCAGCCATGGCCGCGCTACCGAATGCCGCGAGGATCTTGAACAGACCGATCCAGCTCGTGGTACCGATCATGAGTTGCGCGATACCCGTGCTCGCCGTGCTCATGATGGCCTGCAAATCCGTCCAGGCAGGCTTCAAGTGACGCCACCGGACCTGCACCCGGCTGTGAAATCCTGCCAGGTGCCATAGTTGATAGAGCACACCGATGCCGCGACCGATGTTGGTCGCCACGGCCGCGCCGGTCACGCCCATTTCCGGAAACGGTCCCCAGCCGAAAATGAAAAATGGACCGAGCACAATGTTCAACGCATTCGCCAGCCACAACGTGCGCATGGCCAGCACCGCATCCCCGGCGCCGCGGAAGATGGCGTTGATCAGGAAGATCATGAACACCGTCACATTGCAGCCGAGCATCAGGCGTGCGAAGTCGGTGCCCATCGCCACGATGCTGTCGCTTGCGCCCATCAGCCGGAGAATGTCCGACGCGAAGTAACTCAGCACCAGACCCATTGCCGCCGACAGTGTCACGCCAAGCAGGAGAATTTGCCCCGCGGCCTGCGCGGCACGCTCCGCATCCTTTTCGCCGATGCGCCTTGCGACGATGGCAGTGGCCGCAAACGAAATGCCGATCGCGACCGCATAGATGAGGGTCATCACCGACTCGGTGAGCCCGACGACCGCAATCGCATCCGAGCCGAGTCGCGACACCCAGAACACGTCGACGACGGCAAACAGCGACTCCATGATCATTTCCAGCACCATGGGCACGGCCAGCAGCAGCACCGCTCGATTCAGCGGCACAGCCGTGTAATCGAGGTGCTGACCTCGCAACGACAGGCGCACGACCTGCCAGAACGAAAGATCGGGTTGCGCGGCGGCGGCTTCGGCGGAGCTGGACATGGGGGGCGCGATTGTACCGGCGTCGAAGCGTTTTGCCGCGCGCGACCACCGGCTCAACCAGGGAAAAACTCACATTCGCAACCGCTGCAAATGAGTTACCTTTGCGACCATCGAATCAACATGAACTAAAGGCACGATCTCCTGCGATGCGAACCCCTTTCCGCCTCCGCCCGTGGCTGTTCGCCGCTTCCACCCTGCTGCTCGCCCCCCTCTCCTGGTCCCAGCCGCTGCCCGCCGGCAAGCTGCAGATCAAGTCCGCGTCCGTGCTGATCATGGATGAGGGCGATGCGACGGTGCTGTATTCCAAGCAGCCGCAGAAGGTGATGCCGATTGCGTCGATCACCAAGCTGATGACCGCGCTGGTGGTGCTCGAAGACAAGCAGCCGCTGGACGAGGTGGTGACCATCCTGCAAGTCGACCGCGACAAGACCAAGGCGTCCGCCTCGCGCTTGACGGTCGGCACCAAGCTCACCCGGGGCGAGCTGCTCCATCTGGCGCTGATGTCGTCGGAGAATCGCGCTGCTCAGGCGGTCTGCCGTGCCCACACCGGCGGCCTGCCGGCCTGCATCAAGGCGATGAATGCCAAGGCGCGTGAGCTGGGCATGAAGAATTCGCGGTTCGCCGACCCCACCGGCCTGTCGGCCGAGAACGTCGCCACCGCCTCAGACCTGGCCAAGCTTGTCATGGCAGCGTCACATGAGCGATTGATCGAGAAGTACTCGACCAGCGAGCACCTGACCGTGCACGTGGGTCGTCAATTGCTCGAATTCCGCAACACCAATTCCCTGACCTCCAAGGACGATTGGGAGATTTCGGTCCAGAAGACCGGCTTCACTCAGGACGCGGGCCAGTGCCTGGTCATGCGGGCGACCATTCAGGAACGCCCCACCGTCATCGTGCTACTCAATTCGTTCGGTAAGCTCACCCGCGTCGCCGATGCCCGCCGCGTTCGCAAGTGGCTCGAAGGTGGCATCGGTACGAAGATGGCGCGCGCCGGCAAGTAAGTCTCCCCGCCTTCACGGCGCCGCCGGCGCCTGTGAACTGCATCACATTGCTTAAGGCCTTCTCTGATTCCGCGGTGTAAGGCCTCGATCCGATCTCAACTGTACTGCTGCCCGCCCCCATCGCGTCCGAATAAGGGCGCGAGGCGCATCGCTTCTCCCCTGCTTATCCGCATTCACCGGTAACCAGCTGTGGTTGACCGGCAGCTCGCTTTTTTTGCTGCTGCCGTTGCAACCCTATGAGAAGTGCTCGCGTCAGAAGCTACGAACACCGCAATAACGCGGGTGAGTAAGCAACCCAACCAGGAGAAATGTCATGTACGCCCTCAGCAATGCCACTCAGTCCACTCAGCGCGCCGTTTGCATGTTGGTGTCTGTCGCCATCGTCACCGTGTCGCTCGCCTTCGGTGCCTTTGGTGTCAAGTCGATGGAACACGTTGGTTACAGCGTGACTGTGACTCAGCTGCAGTAACAGGAGCGCTGAGTCATGCGCTCCCCTTCAGCATTGAGTTGGTCTTACGACCGGCGCCATCATCGAGCCCAGGGTAGTCGACATGCCCGGCTCGGGTTTATCGCCCAAGGTCAGACTCCGCGGCATGCCCGCATCGGCGGCAGCCGCGGAGCTCACCCGAGCCAGGTTTGATTCCCGCCTCTCTTCCAATCAAAGATCGACGAACACGCTGAAGCCGCCGTAACTCATGCGCTTCATGTCGAATGGCATCTCGCCACCGACCATTTCCGGCCCCAGTCGAGGATCCTTCATCACTTTCGCGTTGACCTTGTCGCGATGAGTGCGTGACTTGAACAGGATCCAGGAAAAGATCACGACTTCGTTGGGTTTGGGCTTGCAGAGTTTCGGGAACGGCGTACCGAACTTCACTTTCAGATCGTCGCCGACACACTCGCAGTACTCGAGCGCGCCATACTCCTTCCAGACCTTGCCGGCCTTCCTGGACATGGCCTCATAAGCTTTCAGGTTCTTTTTCGGAACGACGATGACGAATCCGTCGGCGTAGCGGGGCATCTCCATTCTCCTTGCTGCGTGGGATGAGCCGTGTATCAACTACGGCCGCTCCACTGTCAACAGACGGCGCTAAACTGCGCGTCCATAGCACCGAAGGAGACGCCGCCATGGCCGACATCACTTTCTTTCACAACCCGCAGAGCCGTGCCCGCATCGTGCATTGGATGCTCGAAGAGGTGGGCGCTCCTTACAAAACCCAGCTGCTGAGACTCGATCGAGCGGAGCACAAAACGCCGGAATTCCTGGCGGTGAACCCGATAGGCAAAGTCCCCGCCATCAAACATGGCGACACCGTCATCACGGAAGCCGCCGCGATCTGTGCTTATCTCGCCGACGCCTTCCCCGCCGCCAATCTCGCGCCACCCACCAACTCACCCGAACGTGGCACCTATTATCGTTGGATGTTCTTCGGTGCCGGCTGCGTCGAGCCGGCGATCGTGGATCACATGTTCAAGCGCCCCCAAGTAGATCGCCCCGGCGCGCTGGGCTATGGCAGCTACGCGGACACACTCAACGCATTGGAGAAAGCAGTCTCCACCCACCCTTTTATTCTGGGCGACCGCTTCAGTGCCGCCGACGTCTATGTCGGCTCGCAAATCGGCTGGGGGTTGATGACGAAGACACTGGAGCCTCGCAAGGCATTCACCGACTACGCGGGCCGTTGCGCCGCGCGGCCGGCGTTTCAACGCGCGGCCGCTCAAGATGAGAAATATATGAAGGAGCTGCAGTCGTAACGGAACGTCACACTCTCAGGAACACCGCGTACGCGACGGAACCGAGCAGCGCCCACTTGAGCACATAGTAGGCCGTTCGGTTCCACGCCTTGATCCGTTTGCCCACCAATCGAAACTGGTAGACGTAGCCGAACAGCTTATTCAGCACACCGACCTTCTCGCCCTCGACATTCTGCGTCGCCGCCGCGCGTACCATGCCGTGGCCGAGGGTTCGATTGATCCATCCCATCACCCGATTCGACAACGGTCGCTCGACATCGCAGAACAGAATGAGCCGCTGCTGATCGGTCTGATTCTCGGCGCGATGAATGTAAGTTTCATCGAACACCACCGGCTCGCCGTCCTTCCAGTAGTACAGCTGACCGTCGACGACGATTCGACACGCCTCTGAATTCGGCGTCGACAAGCCGAGGTGATAGCGCAACGAACCCGCGAACGGATCGCGGTGAGCGACCAGCCGCGCGCCCGGCGGCAGCAGCGCGAACATCGCCGCATTCACTGAAGGAATGCTCGCCAGCAATTTCGCCGTCTTGGGACACAGCGTTTCGGCGGACGGCAGAAAGTCGCCGTACCACTTGAGATAGAAACGCCTCCTGCCCGTGCGGAAAAAGGAATTGAAGCCGAGGTCGTTGTACTTCGCCGCCGCGCGGATATAACCCTCGTCGAACAGCCGCATCGCTTCGTCGCGAATCATCTCCCAGTTCTCTTGCAACGGCTGGAGCGCCGGGAAGTGCTTCATCTCGACGAACGGTTTGTTCGGCACTGCGGAGAACAAGTACATGAGCGCGTTGTACGGCGCCATGATGGTCGAGTGATCGAGCAACTGCCGCGACAGCTTATGCCGCACGCGCCCGCGGAAGTGAACGACTGCCCCGCTGGCGACGAAAGTGCATAGAACCAGGAATCTCGGCCAGTAATAGAGGTAGGACATGCATCCTCCTTTTCAAAATGGCCGGTCGCGCACGCTGGCAAGGTTGCGCCCGGCGGGAGCGCAACCTTAATTCACACACGCCAAATCTTTTTACAATTGTGGCTTCAGACAGTTTTTCCTTGCAGTCATCAATTGATGCACGCTCAGCCAAGACTCACGCGCTAGCGCGTCGCCACCACCGGCAAATCGATCTGACTCGTCTTGCCCGGCGCGCGCCAGATGCGATGCGTCGCTTTCACGTAGCTCTTCGGTTCGGCGAACATGATGTTCGGTACGAAGCTTTGAGGATTGCGGTCGTACAACGGGAACCAGCTCGACTGGATCTGCACCATGATGCGGTGACCGGGCCGGAACGTGTGACTCACCTGCGGCAACGGAATCTCATAATGCAGCGCTTCGTTCGCCGTCAGCGGCTGCGGGTCGGCGGGGTTGACGCGATAGCGGCCGCGAAAAATATCGGCCGACAACATTTGTTGATAGCCCCCCATGCCCGGCTTCGACGGCACTTCATCCGGCCACACGTCGATGATCTTCACGACCCAATCCGCATCCGTGCCGCTGGTGGAAGCAAACAAACGCGCGATCGGCTGACCGGCCACGCGCATCGGGGCAGTCAACGGTTCGGTTTCATACACGAGCACGTCGGTGCGCGAGCCCGCATGACGCTGGTCATCGACCAACCATTCACCCCAACCTGAGTCGGCGGCACCCGCCGGCAGATTCGGACGCGGACGATACGGCACGGGCTTCGCCGGATCGGAAATGTACTCGTCGTAAGTTCCCGTGGCCGGCGCCTCGAAGTCGAGACGACCACCCGACAACAGATACAGCGAGCGCGACTTTTCCACACATGCGACAGCGCAAGAACGCGGCCAATGATCGTACTGACGCCACTCGTCGGCGCCCGTTTCATACACCAGCACGCGCGGCGTCTTCGGCATCGATGCGTCTTTCAGATAATGATCGAGGAACGGCTGCATCACCTTGTTGCGAAACCAACCGGCCGTGTCGCCATTGAACTCGAGCGCGCCCAATGCGCGACCCTCACGACGACCCTGACCGTGATTCCACGGCCCCATCACCAGGTGAATCAACTGACCCGTCGGATCTTTCGGTGCGAGCGCCTTGTAGAGCGCCGGACTGCCGTAAATGTCCTCCTGATCGAACAGGCCGCCGACGATCATCATCGGCACTTTGAGCACCGGCTGCTGAGCCAGCAGCTTGTCGACCGCTTGCTCCTGCCACCACGAGTCGTAGCTCGGATGTTCGGAGATCGCACGCCAGAAGCCGAGCTGTTCCAGACCGCGCGACTTCGCGACCGCGCCCGCCGAGCCCGCGCGCAGGTAGGTGTCGTAGAGATCGTATTCGCCCGACCACCATTTGAAGGCACCGCTGCGGGTGGACTGCTGGCCATAGATGAATTCGAGTGCAGCGCCCTGGCGGAACGCACCGTTATGGAACCAGTCGTCGCCCATCCAGCCGTCGATCATCGGCGCGAACGGCACGGCGACCTTCAATGCCGGATGCGGATTCACCGTCGACATCACGGTGGTGTAACCCTCGTACGAGCCGCCGATGGTGCCGACCCGGCCGTTGCTCTCCGGCACGTTCTTTACCAGCCAGTCGATGGTGTCGTACGCGTCGGTCGCGTGATCGACCTTGGTGGGATTCACCGGGCCCGACAGCGGACGCGTCATCACATAGTCGCCATCGGAGCCGAATTTCCCGCGCACGTCCTGATAGACGACGATGTAGCCGGCCTCGACCGTCGTGTCATTCATCTGCGGCACGGCCGCCAGCAGGCGCGGGCTGTTGAAACGCATGATTCGTCCGCCCGCGTTATAGGGCGTGCGAGTCATGATGATGGGTGCCTTGGCGTCCTTGGTGGCGCGCTTGGGAATCAGGATGAAGGTCTTGAGCTTCACGCCGTCGCGCATCGGGATCATGACTTCGCGCCGGGTGTAGTCGAAGCTCTCGAGGTTGGGCTCGAACTTCTCCGGCGTCTCGCTCGGCAAGGTCTTGACCAGTTGCGACGCGCCGGCCGACACGCCGAGGCTCAAAGCGAGCACGCACGCGAGTCCACGGATGATTCGTTGGGACACCTTTTTCTCCCTATGCACGGAAACGATGCAGCGTGCGAGCTTAGAGGTTCGTGTCATACACGCAAGTGACCGTGGATCTGAATAGCGACACTCGCTATGATCGTCAAACGTCTCCCCCGTACGCCTAGCCCGGATGCCGCAACTAGAATTACCGCGCGCGCTCGAGGATTACTTTGCGTTCGCTGAAACCGAGCCGACTCGCAACGGCCGTCGGTTCTCGATCACGTTGCCGTATCTGGATGGCGAGCGGATGGACCGGCTGCAGTGGTGGTATCACGTCTCCCCGGCGCAGGAGCAGATGTACGAGGGCACGGGGCTGGTGTTCCATCGCAACCTCGCGATCGAACGCTTCCGCCGGCACATCGAGCGCTGGCTGGAAATCACCGCCCAACGCTTTCACGGCGACGAGCCCATTCCACGCCTGGGCCTGCGACAGGAACAGATCAAACAAGCGCCGCCCGTCGAGCTCGCCCCCGTCGATAAAGTCGCGAACGGCTGAGCGCCGGCGATACAGGGAATCCCCGAACGGCCGCTGACTCAGGCCGAGTAGACCTTCAGGAACGCCTGCCGGAACCGCTGCATGTCGGTGTCGTTGCCGATGGTCACGCGAAGCATGGTGGTGAGCGGCGGGAACGGACGGCCCACGGCCACCCCCTCCCGATACATCGCGTTGCTGAAGCCGCGCACGTCGCGCTTCACGTCGATCATCAGAAAGTTGGCCTGCGAGGGCAGGTAACGGACTTTGTTTTGATCCAGCCACTGGCACAGCTCGCCGCGAATCCGTGCATTGTTCTTGCGGCGCTCGGGGATGAGCGTGGATTTTTCCTGCAAGGCCGCCATCGCGGCCCGCACGCCCAGGTAGGGAATGACGTTGTCCATGAAGGGATTCATGGCCGAGATCAGATCCGGACGGGCGCAGCCGAAGCCGGCGCGCACGCCCGCCATGCCGAAGATCTTTGAGAACGTGCGGGCCACGATCACGCTCTTGTCCTCACGCACGTACTTGATCGCGCTCTCGACCTTGGCCGGATCGGCAAACTCCAGGTAGGCCTCATCGACGAACAGCACCGTGTCCTGCGGCAGGTTGGCCAGCAGCCAGCGCACGTCCTCGACGGGGGTGATCGAGCCGGTGGGGTTGTTCGGGTTGCACAGATAGATCAAGCCGCCGCCCGCCTTCTTCGCCTCCTCCACCAGTTGCTTCACCGGGTAGGACCACTGCGGCGTCAAAGGAATCTCGACCACGGCTTTGCCCATCGCGCGCGCCAGCTGCACGATGATGTCGTAGGTCGGCAAGGCGGTGACCATCGGCTTCGTGTCGCTGGTGAATGCGCAGATCGCCGAAGCAATCACCTCGCTCGACCCCACACCGAACAGCACCTGCTGCGGGGAGATCTGCTCGCTCGCCGCGATGGCCTGCGACAGCGCGCCGAACTCGTCGAAGTGATATCGCCAGGTGTGAGGTGCGCTCTGCACCATGGCATCGATGGCCGAGCGCGGCGGCCCGGCGGAATTCTCGTTGGCGTCCAGCCAGACCCGGGAGGACGGCCTGGCTGCGGCGTCGGCAGCCTCAGCGGTCGCGGCGAGCAACGTCTCGCCGAAGTAAACGCCGGCGGCGCCCGCCACACCCAGTTGCCGCATGAAGGAACGACGCGTCACCATATTCCTTCCTCCCCTGCCATCCTGGCCGCTTGCACGATCCGGGATCAGCGATAGAAGCGATCCCGCCGTTTCAGCTCGACCTTGGGCCCGAAGTGATACACCACGTTGAAGTTGATGGTGCCGATCTCCTGGTCCCGATCGATCACCGAATAGCCCAGCGCCACGCCGAGCGAGTTGCCCATGAACTCAGGCTGATGCTCGATCTCGATGCCGTAGGTGTCCTGATCGTACAGATCGCCGCCGGACAGCGTGACTTTCAAATTCTCGATCGGATACCAGCTGGCCTTGAAAATATCCGACTCCAGCTTCGAGCCGTCTTCCGGCTCGGTGGAGGTGTGCACGGCGCCGAGCGTGAAGTTCCACAGATACGCTTCGGCAGCGACACGGTAATAGTCGATACCCATGCTGTCGTCGCCGGTGGACACGAACACCGAGTCGTCGCCGCAATCGGAAGTCACATTGCCCTTGCCGTACGACGCGGCAATCCGGCCGAGCGTCGGCTTGCGCGCAAACACACTGACCGCCGCGTCGCTGTTGTTGAACCGGCAGGTCTGGCGGGACGAATTCTGAGACGCCACGTCGAACAGCACGTCGCTGGTTCTTGCCGTGGTTCGCGAATAATTGCCTTCCACGGACGCGCCGAACAGACTGCCGATCGGCAGCGTGGCGATGCCTTTGATACCGAAAGTGCCGTTCGATGTGCTGTCTTTGGTGTCGCTATCGCTCGCGACCAGACCGAGCGACCAGTTGGTCGTTTGCACGGCACGCGGCGCAGGTTCAGCGGCCGCGGCGACGTTAGTCGCCAATTGCAGGGCCGCCAGCAGGGAAGCAGTGAGACAAAGTTTTTGTGAGTTCATGATTGTGCTCACAGAGCCGGCGCCGGCTGCACGACGATGCGCAGGCTGCCACCAACGAACAAAGTGCCGCCATCGGGCGTAATGATCATCTGCAATCCCGTGCCCGGATCGGCCGCGAGCGGCGTGACCGCACCCAGCGCGGTGTAAGCAGCCTCGTCACGATCGACGCTGATGTCATAAACGAGAATGCCACCCGCGGCTGAATCGTAGGCATAAGCGCGATTGCCATCGGGCCTCAGCACGACCGCGGTCGTGGTGTCCGGCAGCGTGCCCAGCAGTGAGAAGTTGCCGTCGTAAACCTTGGTGCCATTCAGCACGACGCGGCTGAAGGAACGATTCACCGCCGGCGCGACGGTGTTCTGACGCAACGTCGGAGTGCCGGTGGACGAGAAGGCGTGGCCCGCCGACGAATACACATAAGTGGCCACGTCGCTCGTCAGGGTGGGATCGCCCTGCACGACCATGGCACCCGCACCGTTGGCGGCCATCACCGGCGTGGCGTTGTTCAACGAAGTGCCGTTCAACCCCACGGTGCCGCCGACCGGGTCGTAGAGATAGCCCTGAGTCGAGCCGCTGGTGGTGAGGCTGGTCGTGATCAGCGCCAGATTGTCATAGCCCACCACGATGTTCTTCAGAGCCGAGTTGGTGACCAGCGAAGGCGCGGCGACGGCGGTGCCCAACGCCAGCGTCACTGGATCCACCGGCACCACCGAGCTGCCGTTGATAGCAAACAACTGCGTACCCGTGGAGGACAAGGCAACATCGAGAAACCCATTGGCCGCCTGGGTCGGCGCACCCCAAGCTCCGTTGGCGTACTGATAACGAACGATCGGATTGCTCGGCGCCGTATCGGTCACCGACAGCAACGCCTGTCTCTCGGCGTCATAAACCAGCCGGCGCACGCCGGTGGTCGACGCCGGATGATCGAGCGTCGTGGCCGCGAATGCGACCGGATCGACCACTAGCAACGCGACGTTCGAGGGAATCTCGCCGGCATGATTGGCCGCCTCGAGGTGCACGGTATAGCTGCCGGCGGCCAGCGCCGGATACGTGGCGCTCAACTCGGTGCCGGCGGTGTTGATGGTGACGGCCGTAGCCGCCGTGTCGCCGAACCTCACATTCAAGCTGCTGAAGGCCCGGAAGCCCGCGCCGCGAATGATGACGGCGTCGCTCGCACCCGAGGTAGTCACGTAGGGCGTGACGCTCGAGACGATCGGCGAGATCTGGTAATTGACCATCACCGTCGCCGAGCTGCCCGCCGCCATGCGGCTGCAGGTCGTGTCGGCGCAGGTGTAACCCGTCACCGCCACCGCGCCTTGGAACAGGCCCGGGCCGATGCTCGAGGGCGTCGACGGCGTGATGGTGATGGTGGCGCTCCGGCCGCTTTGAACCGAAGAGGTGGAAGCGATCGCGTCGCCGCTGTGGACCACCGACAGCTGCACGACGTCCTTGCCGAAAGTCGCCGTAAAGGTCTGCGCGGCAGGCGCTGCGGCACTCGGGCTCGTAGCGCTGAAAGCAATCGCATTGGTGGAGATTTGGACCGGGGCGGCATCGTCGCCCCCACCGCCGCCGCCACAACCGGCCAGCAATCCGAACAACAACAAGCCTGCTACGCGGCGGGCACCGGGTAGATAGTGCACTTTTTCTTCCTGCGACATGCGAAGGGGCGATTGTCGCAGGATACTGGCCCTGACGCACGCTCGGGCCACGCAGGACACTGTAATTGAGCATCCTTCGCAGCCCGCCGACGCCGGAGGGTCAGCGACCCTCCATTCAGGAACGCGCGCGCGGTCGTCTCACAAGCTCTGATCCTTGGTCTCCCTCAGGAACAGCGTGCCGATAATGGCCGTCATGACCGCCACCACGATGGGGTACCACAGGCCGTTATAGATGTTGCCGGTGGCGGCCACGATGGCGAACGAGGTGACCGGCAGGAAGCCGCCGAACCAGCCATTGCCGATGTGATAAGGCAGGGACATGGAGGTGTAGCGGATACGGGTCGGGAACAGCTCCACCAGCCACGCCGCGATCGGCCCGTAGACCATGGTCACCAGGATGACCAGGTACGTGCACAGCGCGATCACCATCGGGTAATTCACTTCGTCCATGTTGGCCTTGGCCGGGTAGCCCGCCTTGCTCAGCGCGCCCTTCAGCTGCCCGGTGAAGCTGTCGTTGGCGGTCTTGAATTCAGGCTTGGCCAGCGTGCTGCCCGGGAACGAGTCGATCATCACGGCGCCATCGCCAGTGCCGATGCGCACGCGCGCCACCGATCCGGCCGGCGCCGCTTCATTTGTATACGGCACGCCGGTCTTCGCCAGCACCGACTTCGCCACGTCGCACGACTGCGTGAACGCCTTCTTGCCAACCGGATCGAACTGGAACGAGCAATCCGCGGGATCGGCGACTACCGTCACCGGCGCGCTCGCGACCGCGCGTTCCAGCGCCGGGTTGGCGAAATGCGTGAGCCCCTTGAACACGGGGAAATAAGTCAGGGCGGCGAGGATGCAGCCGGCCATGATGATGCTCTTGCGACCGATGCGATCCGACAGTCCGCCGAAGACCACGAAGAATGGCGTGCCGATCAACAGCGCCGCGGCGATGATCAGATTCGCGGCCTTGGCATCGACCTGCAGGATCTTTTCCAGGAAGAACAGCGCGTAGAACTGTCCGCCGTACCACACCACCGCCTGGCCGGCGGTCGCGCCGAACAGCGCCAGCAACACGATCTTCAGATTCTTCCAGTTGCCGAACGCTTCGGTGAGCGGCGCGGTCGACAGCTTGCCTTCGTTCTTGATCTCGAGGAACGCCGGCGACTCCTGCAACTGCAGGCGGATGTACACCGAAATGCCGAGCAGCACGATCGAGATCAGGAACGGAATGCGCCAGCCCCACACCTCGAACTGATCGCCGAGCGTGACGCGACAGATCAGGATCACCAGCAGCGAAAGAAACAAACCCATGGTCGCCGTGGTCTGAATCCAGCTCGTGTACAGACCGCGCCTGCCGTCGGGCGCATGCTCGGCGACATACGTGGCCGCGCCACCGTACTCGCCGCCAAGCGCGAGGCCTTGTAACAAACGCAGCAGGATCAGAATGACCGGGGCCGCGACGCCGATGGCCGCGTAACTCGGCAACATGCCGACGATGGCGGTCGACGCGCCCATGATCACGATGGTGATCAGGAAGGTGTGCTTGCGACCGATCAGGTCGCCGAGCCGGCCGAACACCAGCGCGCCGAACGGCCGCACGAAAAAGCCCGCCGCGAATGCCAGCAACGCGAAAATGAAACCGGTGGTCTCATTCACGCCCGAAAAGAACTGTTTGGAAATGATGGCCGACAGCGAGCCATATAAATAGAAGTCGTACCATTCGAACACCGTGCCGAGCGAGGACGCGAAGATCACGCGCCGATGCGACTTGTCGATGCCGCCCGCGGTGGGATGCGACAGCGTCTGAGGTGTGGTGGCCATGGTTATCCCCTGTCGAACATTAGAATGAGTATTTGGCGACCGCTTGCACGCGCCGCATCGAGCCGCTCGCGCCGCTTTCGATCTCCCGCTCGGCGATGCGCAGCTCGATGCCGAGATCGAGCTTGGCCAGCGGCGAATAAAACGTATTGAAAGCCCAGGACCAGCTCGACTTGTTGGCACTGCCGCCCGTCAAGAGCACGTCATTGTCGTAATCCGACGCCGACAGCATCAAGGTGCTGCGCACCCGGTCATTCCACACATGCCGATAGGCGGCAAACGCCGCCCAACCCGAAATCGCTTCCAACTCGCCGTTGGCGGTCAGCACCGCATCGTTGGCGAAATTGACGCCCACATAACGTCCGAGCCCGTCACCGCCCGTGATCGCAAAGCGCAGATCGTCCTTGCCGAAGTTGATCTTGCCCGCCAGCGACAACGCCGCGCCCTGCGTCGAGTCGTTCACTGCCGTCGCACCGGTCGTTTCATATTTCAACTGACGCAACAGCCCCGCCGCGCGCAGGAAGCCATGACTGCCGAGCTTCCAAGTGTAGGCCGCCGTGAAATCGGGAATATTGTTGTCATCCGAAGCGATGCGCGTGCCGCCGCCGAACGGCGTGATGGTCGTCTCGGGATTTTCCGCCGAGAACGACCAGTTGCCGAGCGTGTATCGAACCATCGGCTCGCGCACGAACACGGTGCCGTCGGTGGGACCGATGAAGTCCGCGGTCTCCGGCAGCGTGGTCGCGTCCATGAAATTCGTCCACGTCTGACCGACCAGCCAATGACCATATTGAATGTATGCGTGCCGGACCTGCACGCCGTAGGTGTTGGTGGCGCGCTCGTCGCCGAGCGAGGAGCCGTACAAGTCCACTTCCAGTCGGGTCGACAACAGCTGGCCACCGGCCACATCCGTGTCGGTACCGAAGATGAAGCGCGACTGTTTGACATGAGAATCGAAGTCCACGCCTTCACTGGCACCGCCGACTGGAATGGTCGAGGGCACATAGAAATCCCGACCGATGGTGCCGTCGGCGATTTCGCCATCCTCATAGTCCGACCACAGGCCGTCGAGCTTGATGAAGCCGCTGTACAGGAAGCGCGTGCCTGACGTGGCGTTCGGAGTGATGGGCTTGGTCTGAATACCAGGCACATCGGCCGGCGAGGCGGCTTTTGCGACAGTGGCTGGCGGCGCGGGCGCCCCCGACATCTTTTGAGTTAGCTCGCGCAGTTGTCGCTCCAGTTCTTCGACCCGCGCTTCCAGTTTGCGCTGCTGTTCATCTGGCGCGGTATCCGCGGCCAATGCCGTCAGCGGCCCGCCGACCATGCCGGTGCTGGCAATAGCCGCCACGATCAGAACCTTCCGTAGCTTGATCATTGTCCATCCCCCGATGACAAGTCGGCGCGAGCATGCGCGCACGGCTCGTGGACCGGCCATTCATCTTTGGTCGAAGCCGGCGGCGGCGCCATTCGACCAAAGTCGAATAGTGAGCGGCGCGTCCTGGCTGCAGGCTTGGCACGTCGGGAATCATCAGTCTTGCGCAATGGAGTTGCCGCAAGTGACACAAGCATGGAGTATTGCGCGCGCAATGAAGCGCGCCGTTCTGATCGCCGACGACCACCCCCTGTTTCGTGACGCCTTGAAGCTCGCGGTGGCCCAGGCCGTTCCCGGCGCTCAAATCGTCGAGGCCGACACCGTGCACTCCCTGTTCGCGGCGCTCGATGCCCATCCCGATCCCGAGCTATTGCTGCTGGACCTGAACATGCCGGGCGCGCAAGGCTTCAACGCGCTGGTCCAGGCCCGGGCGAATTTTCCGACCGTGCCCATCGTGGTGATCTCAGCCCGCGAGGACCGACGCATCATGCAGCGTGCCCTGGGACATGGCGCCGCCGCGTTCGTGCCCAAGTCGGCTTCCATCGACGTCATCGTCACCGCATTACGCACGGTGCTCGGTGGCGACACCTGGCTGCCCGCGTCAGCGATGACAGGTAGCGATCCAACGCCGCTGGATCAGCAAGAGATCGACGCAACCGCCTTGCTCGCCACGCTCACGCCGCAGCAGTTTCGGGTGCTGTCGATGCTGTCATCAGGTCTGCTGAACAAGCAGATCGCGGTGGAATTGGATGTGTCCGAAGCGACGGTGAAGGCACACGTGAGCGCGGTAATGCAGAAGCTCGGCGTCAGCAATCGGACGCAAGCCGTGCTGCTGGCACAGCGACTCTCGCTGGATCAGCAGTAAGCGCGACGATCAGCGCCCGCAAAGCCGCGGGGCGCAGCGGTTTACGCAAAACCTGGAATCCCAGCGCACTCGCGCGTTGAGCCAGAGCAGCTGTGCCATCGGCAGTGACCAACGCACCGGTGCGCATTCGCGCGGCTTCTCTCGGGACCAGCTCATCCAGCACGTCCAGGCCCATCGGCTCGCCGCCGAGGTGATAGTCGGCGAGCACCAGATCCATCGGCTGTGTCTTCAAGATCTCTCGCGCCTGCTCGGCCGTGGCGACACAGAGCACTTCGATGCCCCAGCGCGTCAGCAACTCACGCATGGCGTCGAGAATGTTGGGATCGTCCTCGACACACAAAACGCGCAGGCCGCGCAATCCTGCGCCGCTCGGGATGGGTGCGGACGCCGTCACTGGCTCGCGAGTGATGCCCCTGCCACGCGCCACGCGGACGCTGAATGCGCTGCCTTTGCCTGGAATCGAGCGCAAGATGAGTCGGGTCTGCAGAATGTGAACGATACGATCGCAGATGGACAAGCCCAGGCCGAGACCGCGCTCTCCCCAAGGCGACTGCTGGTCGAGCCGTCGGAACTCTTCGAAGATCACACTCTGACTTTCAGCGGCGATGCCCGGGCCCGTATCCATCACTTGAAACTCGACTTGCCCATCTGCCCGGCGACGAACGCCGACGACGACCCGCCCGCTGCGTGTGTAACGCAAAGCGTTGCTGATCAAGTTCTGTAACACCCGACGCAGCATCCGCTGATCGGTGAACACCTGCACGCGGGTCGAATGCACTCGCAATTCGAGATTCCGCTGCGCGGCTACCGGTGCGAATTGTTCTCTCAGCGAGTCCAACAACGTACCGGCGGAGAAATCACACAGCTCCGGCTGAATCGCGCCCGAGTCCAGCCGCGAGATATCGAGCAGACCGTCGAGCAACTCTTCGGCTGCGTGCAGCGAGTTCTCCACTCGATCGGCCAACTGCACGACCTGCGGGTGCGCCAACTGATTCGCCTGACCGCGCAGGGCCGCGTTGAACAGGCGCGCGGCATTCAACGGTTGTAACAAGTCATGGCTGGCCGCCGCCAGGAAACGCGTCTTGCCCAGGTTGGCCTTCTCCGCCACCGCCGTCGCTTCGGCCAATTGCTGGGTTCGTTCGACGACGCGTTGTTCCAATGTTTCGTTGATTTCGCGCAGCTCGTCTTCGACGTGTTTGTAAGTCGTCACGTCGTTGAAGGTGCTGACGTAACCGCCGTCAGGCAGCGGCTGCCCACGCACTTCGATCACACGACCGTCGCCGCGCCGTCGTTCGGACAGATGGGGTGAGCCCGCGCGCATGTGAGCCAGCCGCTTCTCGACATGCGTCTCAGCATCGCCCGGCCCGTACCAGCCACGCGCGGCGTTGTATCTCATCAGATCGGCAATGGGCCGACCGGCCCGCATCAGCTCCGGCGGATAGTCGAGCAACTCGACGTAGCGACGATTCCAAGCCACCAGGCGCATTTCCGCGTCGACGACGCTGATCCCCTGCGGCATGTTCTCCATCATGGCTTCGAGCATTTCGCGGTTGAAGCGCAGCTTCTGCGACGCCTCGTCGAACAGCGTGACGACTTCGCTGAATTGCAGGCCGGCGCCTCGAAGTGCGCTGGTCAACACCATGCGCGCGGACGCTGCGCCGAGCGCACCCGCGAGCTCACGCTCCAGGCCTTGTAACAATCCAACATCGGCGCGCTGAGTCGGCGAGTAGTCGCGCTCGTGTTCCTGTTTATAACGCTCGAACCAGGAGCGTGCCGCGACCGGTCCGAGCAGCCGCTCGGCGAGCATTTGCAGGTCGGCAATCGTCGCCGAACCTGGCAACAACTTCGCTCGACGCGCATCGGCGCCCGCGATACGCGGCGCAAGCTGCAATCGCTCGCCGATGGCCGGCGGCGAGTACAACGACACCCCCACCAGCGTCGCAATGTTCACGAGCAGCGACCAGAACACGCCGTGAGTGAGCGCGTCGGGTCCGGCGAATCCCAATAAGGAATGAGGCGCGAGCACGCCGATGCCGAACGGCCCGGCCGTGATCCACGAGGGCATCATGCCGTCCGCACCTGCGAAGGTCGGCAACAACAGCGTGTAGACCCAAATCAAAAATCCTCCGCACAGCCCGGCAAGCACTCCGGCTCGACTCGCGCCCGACCAATACACGGCACTGACGACGGCGGGCGCGAACTGCGCGACGGCTGCGAATGCCAGCAAGCCGATGGACGCGAGACTCGAACCATTCGGCACCACCCGGAAAAACGCGAAAGCGACCAGCAGGATGACCAGAATGGCGGCGCGCCGGATCCAAAGAATGCCGCCCGACGCCAGGCTGCGATCGCCCAGCGACGGCGGCCGCCAGCGCCAGATCACTGGCAGCACCAGATCGTTGCTGACCATTGTGGCCAGCGCGACGGTCGCGACGATGACCATGCCGGTCGCCGCCGAGAAGCCGCCGAGATACGCGAGCAACGCCAGCCAATCGTGTCCGGCACTGAGCGGCAGCCACAGCAAGAACGAATCCGGCGCGACCGAACCCCCGGCCGCGATGGCCGCCGCGGCGATGGGCACGACCACCACGCTGATCAGCACCAGGTACATCGAGAACCACCAGCGCGCGTGTCGAACGTCCTCGACATCGGCGCACTCCACCACGCCGATCTGAAACTGCCGGGGCAAACAAAAAATGGCCGTCAGCGACAACAGCGTCTGGGTGATGAAGGAAATGGAATGGTCCACGCCTGCCGGCATCTGTCGCACCGTTTCGATCAACGGCGCGACGCCATCGAGCTGCGTGAGCGCGAACACCGCGACACACAGCAATGCCACCAACTTCACCAACGACTCCGCGGCCACCGCCAGCACCATGCCGGGGTGATGCTCGGTCGCATCGACCTGTCGCGCGCCGAACAGACTCGAAAACAAGGCCAGCATCAACGCGACCAGCAACGCGCTATCTCGATACCAGGCCACGCTCTGCGCCGGCGCGCCGGCCGACAGCACCTCGATGCTCATCGAGATGGCCTTCAATTGCAGGGCGATGTAGGGGATCGCGGCCGTCAGCGCGATCAGCGTGACCGCAACCGCGATCTGCGGTGAACGGCCGAAACGGGCGGCGAGCAGGTCGGAGATGGAGGTGGCGTTCTGCTGCTTGGCCATGCGCACCAGCCGCTCGAAGAACGGCAGCAGGAACAGGAACACCAGCATGGGCCCGATATAGATGGGCAGATACCCCAGACCGTCGCGCACGGCGCTGCCGACCGCGCCATAGAAGGTCCAGCTCGAACAGTAAACCGCCAGCGCCAGGCTGTAGATCAGCGGCCGCAGCCGCGCGTTATCGGGATAGAAACGACGGCGGTCGCCCCACCACGCAATGAAGAACAGGCCACATACGTAGGCCAGTGAAGCGACCAGGAGCCCCCATCCCGAGATCATGGCCGCATAATACGCAAGTGATCACCTATAACGTATTCCTGGATCGCGCCCGCCTGCCGGCCGCCGCCGACTGGGCTCGTGCGATTCACGAAGCCGGCTTCAAGGTGGAGCTGAACCCGGACTTCGAGCCGGCCGCGTACAGCGGTTATCTGCCCTGCCCCGACGACCGGACGGGCTTCGAGTACTACCTGGAGTCGTTCACCGAGCCGACCTTCGAAATCGGCGACGCCGGTGCGAAGGCCATTGGCCCACGCAACACGGTCGCGAGTCTGCGCTTCAGCGGTCGCTCATCAGATCGGGACGCCGCGACCGCGGCCGCCGCCACCTTGACTGCCATGACCGACGGTGTGTTGTTCGATACCGAGCCGGGGCATTTCATCGCCGCCGACGCGGCATTGGCCTGGGCACGCAACGAGCGTTACCAGCCCATCGCGACCTATCACCGCCGCGCGCTGCGCCGTAAAGCCCGCCTGACGCCGCCGATCATTCTGCGGCTGTTGATCATTCTGTTCCTGGTGTTCGCGATCTACTGGCTCAGGAGGTAGCGGCCCGTTGCACCGGCGGCTCCTGCGCTTCTGGCGCGCGATCATGGAACGCCACCACGCAATTGCGCCCTTCCTGCTTCGCCCGGTACAGCGCCGAGTCGGCCGCCTCGAACAGCTTCTCGGCGTTCTCGAAGTCGCCGCGCGACAGGCATGCATAGCCGACGCTGATGGTGATCGCCAGATCGCCGTGCAATGTTTCTTCCACCGTCCGACGCAACCGTTCGCTCATCACCGAGGCGGTGCTGCAATCGATGCCGGGCAGAATCACGGTGAACTCTTCGCCGCCATAACGACAGGCCACGAACGGCTTGCGGCCGAACTTACGCAACGCATTCGCGACCGCTTTGATGGCCTGATCGCCGCGAGCGTGGCCGTGACGGTCGTTGTAGCCCTTGAAGTGATCGACATCGAGCACCAGCAACGACAGCGGCTTCTGCTCCTCGCGCGCCAGCGCGAATTCCTGTGGAAGCTTGTCGTCGAACAGACGGCGATTGCCGAGCAGCGTGAGCGGATCGGTCCGGCTCTGGTGCTGCAGCTCGTTCATGCGCGTGCTCAAGGTCATCGACAGCAGGATCATTTCCAGCAGCGAGCCGATCTGCCAGCCGTTCTGAGTGAAGAACGTGTGCGGCAACACGCCGAACGTCTTCAACAGGAAGACCACCGAACCGCACAGGAATGAGCTCCATGCAATGACGTAGAAGCGCGCCGGCCGCGAGCCCAGCAGCATGGCCGCCGTGCCCATGACCAGCATGAAGATCACCCCGATCAGCACCAGCCCAGCGACCGGCGCAATGATGGCCGAATAGGGGACGAACGGCGCCGCCAGCAACAACGCAGCCGCGACTGCCTGGAGCCCGCGCGCCGCCAGATCCAGACGTGGCGTGACTTCCTTCGCGCGCAGAATCATCCGCGAGAACTGCAACCCCGCGAACAACGCGATGTTGATGAAGGCGACCAGACTCGTGTTGCCCCAACGCGGGCTCTCCGGCCACAGGTACTGATACGCGAGCCCGTTGTGGATGAGCATGTACAAGCCGAACGTGCCCACGTAAGCGAAGTAGGCCAGGAAAGCCCGGTCGCGCACGGCGATGAACACCAAACTGCTCCACACCAGCAGCATGATCACGCAACCGTAGTAGATACCGTAAGCCAGCTGCTCACGACTGAGCGATTCCAAGAGCTCGGGTGAACTGAACAACGACAGGCTGATGTCGATCGGGCCCTGCGACTGATAGCGCAGGTACACCACGCGCTCGCCTTGCGCGGGTACATGGATCGGAAACACGAAGTCGCGATGGGCGATGTCGCGGGCCGCGAAAGGCCGGCGGTCGCCGGTCTCGTGGCTGCGCCATTGCTCAGGTCCCAGCTGCTCGTAGACGTCCAGGTAATCGATCAACGGGTAGGTCTGGCGCAGGAAGATCTCGCGCTCGCGCGGGCCGGAGTTGCGAAATGTGACGCGCGCCCACCAGACCGAACTGGTGAAGCCGATGTTGGCCGCCTTCAGACTGCCCGGCGCAAAGCTCGAATGGACCACCCGGTCGAGCGACAGCTTGCCCTGCGGGTCTTCGAGCAGGTCGACATGGCGACTGAACTCCTCGAGGTAGATGCGTTCGGCCGCGGGCAGCTCGAACACGGTCGAGCCGGCATCGGCGGCATGCGCGCTTACGCTCAGCAGCAGCGCCAGCAACAGGCGCCCAGCGAAAACGGCAACTCGAAGCGGCGACATCGGCACTATCTCCTCCCTATCCGGTGTGCCCCGACAAACCGGCGCGAAGTATGCGACACCGCGATCAAAGCCGCGACCTCGCCGGCCATGAAATATTGGAATTGTGATGTCGTCTGCGGGCATGGTGCGGGCCTGTCGGTAACTTTCGCGCGGGCTGATGTGAAACGAATTTCAAGAACACAACAGGGAGCGAACGATGCGACGGCTGTTTCGATGGGTGCTCGCGCTGCTGCTGATCGGCGGCGTGGCGGCGGTGGCGGGGTTCCTTTGGTTCGTGCTGTGGCCGGTCCACACCATCCCCGCGCTGGAGCCTGTTGACGAGTACGTGTGGCTGGATCAGCACTGGGGCGAAGGCCAGAACACCGAGCAGCGCCAGACCTACTACTACACGGCGCAGGGCACTTCGATGCCGCAGGGCGCCTCCACCGGCGCGATGCGTTACGACTGGTTCGTGCATCTGGAGCTGCCGTTCTCGAGCGAGCGCTTCGCCAACCCCGATCACATGCGCAAGTACCGGTTCCTGGTCGACCCGGCGCCGAGCGAGGCCAATCCGGACCAGCTGCCCATCGGCTTCACCAAGCACTTCGATCCCTCGATCGGCGAGTACGTGCTCGACGTCACGTGCGCCGCCTGCCACACCGGCGAGATCCACTACACCAAGGACGATCGCACCATCGCGATGCGCATCGACGGCGGTCAGGCCATGCACGCCTTCACCGACATGTCTCGCGGCAGCTTCGCCCCGGTATTGCTTGCGTCACTGGTCGATACCGTCGTGAAGCCGTGGAAGTTCGATCGTTTCGCGCAGCGGGTGCTCGGCCCGGGCTATCCGAAAGCCAAGCCGGAATTGAAGTCGGCGCTGTGGGACACGATCAAAGCCATGCTCGGCAGCGGCCAGAACAATCCGCTGCGCAAACTGTATCCGGTGCACGAGGGCTTCGGCCGCACCGATGCGCTGGGCCGCATCGGCAACACGGCGTTCGGCGATCACCTGGCGCCCGGCAATTACCAGGTCGGCGACGCGCCGGTCAGCTATCCCTATCTGTGGAACATCTGGAAGTTCGACTGGGTGCAGTACAACGGCTCGGTCGCGCAGCCGCTGGCAAGAAATATTGGCGAAGCGCTGGGCGTCGGCGCCATCTCGCCGCTGCGAAGTGCGATGAATGAGCCGCTGCCGGCCGATCATCGATTCCGCAGCAGTGTCAACATCGCCGGCCTGCAACGTATCGAACACACTCTGCAACAGCTCGCACCGCCGACGTGGCCGGAGCACATCCTTGGTGCGATCGACACCGCCAAGGCCGAGCAAGGCTCCAGGCTGTTCGAACAATACTGCCGCGGCTGCCACGGCCCGCACGTATCCGATGCCGCTCGTCAGCAGGCGAGCGCGCCGCTCAAGCCGTTCCCCGAAGTGGAATGGCGCATCGAAGTGATTCCGCTGGAACACATCGGCACCGATCCGAACGCGGCCAAGGGTTTCATGGAGCGCCGTTACAATCTTTCGACGACGGGCCTGACGAACGCTCAACTCGCCGACGCGCTTCGGCCGTTGCTGGTTCGTTCCCTGGCTCGCGACGCTCGCTTCCGTCTGCGCGAGGTCGTTCGCTTGCGCGGCGAGCAACAATTGCCGCTGGGTGATCTGCCGGCGTTGCTCGAAAGCTATCCCGACCCCGACGCGAATGCCACGCCGAGCCTGCCGCATGAAAGCTTCGAGGCCATCGACGCGGCGTTGGAAACATTGCTGTCGCCGATGCCGGTGGTATCGACCACTCAACCGGACGACGGACTCGACTGCGGACTCGATTGCCACACGCTCAATCTGCTTTGGGACGTGCGCAACGGCTCGGGCAATATCGAGCAGACGGTCGGCGGTCTGGATGTCAGCAAGCTGAGCGAAGGGCTGGCTTTGAATCTGGTCGGTATTCTGATCAAGAACCGCTTCTATGCGGATTACGGCATCGACTACGCGACTCAGCAATGTCTGGAAGGCTTCGGCGCGTTGGACCTGCCGCAACAGATCTCAGGCTACAAGCCGCGACCGCTGCAGGGCGTGTGGGCCACGCCGCCGTTCCTGCACAACGGTTCGGTGCCATCGCTGTATCAAATGCTGTTGCCGCCGTCGAAGAGAGATCAGAAGTTCTTTGTCGGTCGTCGTGACTTCGATCCGGTGCACGTCGGTTATATGACCGAGCCGGATGCGGAGGGCGACGGTGACGGTTTCTGGCTGGACACGAGCATTCCGGGCAATCGGAACATCGGCCACGGCTTCGCCGCGGACGCGGCGACCTGGAGCAAACATTTGCAGGATCCGAAGGCGAACCCACTACCGAGTGGCGTCATTGGCCCGGAATTCACGGATGAGCAACGGTTCGCGCTGGTCGAGTATTTGAAGATTCATCGCGACCCGCCGACACCGGAGGGATTCAAACCGCCGCAATGTCAGTTGTTTGGAAGATCGCTTTAACGGAGCGTCAGTAACAACGATCGAGCTCAACTCAAACGCCAACCCCGGAGCGGCCGCGCCCAAACGCGGCCGCAACGCCGGTTCTACAACGAGCCAACGCGAAGGCACGCACCAAGGGTTGCAGGGTCGGAGCAGAGTCACGCGCGAATGCGCAGTGACATCGCGGCGTCGGCGGGAGTGACCTACCTCGTCCCGGCAGCTTTGCGGCACAGGGACGGGGCCGCAACAGCAGGGCTCACCATGGACGTGCGCCAAGGAGCGCACTGCGCGACGGGCGGCGCCCGGTGCCGGGACGA
>NZ_RYEV01000007.1 GCF_004138485.1 Peristeroidobacter soli | reverse complement strand
CGGCACCGGGCGCCGCCCGTCGCGCAGTGCGCTCCTTGGCGCACGTCCATGGTGAGCCCTGCTGTTGCGGCCCCGTCCCTGTGCCGCAAAGCTGCCGGGACGAGGTAGGTCACTCCCGCCGCCGCCGTGATGTCACAGCGCATTCGCGCGTGACTCTTCTCCCACCGTGCGACCGTTAGCGGGTGCTTTTGCGTTTGCTCGTTGTGGAGCCGGCGTTGCGGCCGCGTTTGGGCGCGGCCGCTCTTCCGAGGTTAGCTTTAATCTTAGTCTTAGGCCGAATCGAGCGCCGACCCAGCAACCGCAACCGTCGCAACTCTCGGCGCGAGGTGAGAAAGAAACTGCCGCGTCGCCGTTTCCCAAGTGTTAGCTAACGCATACGCCCGACACTGATTCGGGTCGAGCTTGAGCGCAGCCAGGGCAGCAACCCGAAGGTCTTCGTTGAGCTCCCCCGTCACGCCTGGAGTCACAACATCGATCGGCCCAGTAACGGGGTAAGCCGCCACAGGCACCCCGCACGCCATGGCCTCGAGCAGCACCAGGCCAAACGTATCCGTCCGGCTCGCGAAAACAAACACGTCAGACGCCGCGACATGCGACGCCAGCTCTTCGCCGTATTTGAAGCCGACAAACTTCGTGTTCGGATACTTCGCTTCCAACGCCGTCCGCGCCGGTCCATCGCCAACGACAACCTTGGTGCCGGGCAGATCGAGCTTCAAAAACGCTTCGATGTTTTTCTCGACCGCGACTCGGCCCACATACGTTGCAATCGGCCGGGGGAAGTCGAGGAAACGCTTGTCCCTTGGCTTGAACAAAGAAACATCCACGCCGCGCGTCCATCGCACGATGTTCTTGAACCCGCGCGACTCCAGCAGCCGTTGCATCGCCGGCGTCGCCACCATCGTCCTGGCAGCGGCCGAATGAAAACGTCGCAGATGCGCGTAGCTCACCGCGAGCGGAATCGGCACTCGCGCGCGAACGTATTCAGGGAACTGCGTGTGATATGACGTCGTAAACGGGAACCGTCGTCGCAAGCACCATTTGCGGGCGGCAGCTCCCAGCGTGCCCTCCGTGGCGATATGAATCGCGTCCGGCCCGAACTCCTCGAGCAACTGCGACACTCGTCCGTACGGCAGCCAGGCCAAGCGGATTTCAGGATACGTCGGACACGGAAAGGTCTTGAACTGATTCGGCTCGATGATGCGCACGTCGTGGCCGAGCGCGCGCAGTCCTTCGGCGGTCGTGCTCAGAGTCTTGACGACACCATTGGTTTGCGGCCGCCAGGCATCGGTAACGATCGCTATCTTCACGCGGCCTGTCCGATCGGCAGCGTTGCAACCATCCCGGTGTGCGCCACGACTTGTTTCTGCTCCGTCCAACGCAGCAGGGACATGCGACCTTCGTCGTCCTCGGTCAGCACCGTGCAGCTCTCCACCCAATCACCGTCGTTGCAATAGGTGATGCCGTCGATCTCGGTGATCTCGGCGCGGTGGATGTGACCGCAGATGATGCCGTCCAGATTGCGACGCTTCGCCTCGTCCGCGAGCGCGCGCTCGAAGTTGGCGATGTAGGTGACCGCATTCTTCACTTTGTGTTTCAGAAATGCGGCGAGCGACCAGTACGGCGCGCCGAACGCACGCCGGAAATAATTCACATAGCGATTGAGCTTGAGAACCGCGGCGTACGCGCGATTGCCGAGCGCTTCGAGGATCGGGCTCGCTTTGATGACGCTGTCGAACTCGTCGCCGTGCAGGACCAGGAACCTACGACCGTCGGCGTTCTCATGGACGATCTCGCGGTGGATCTCCACGTTGCCGAACACCATGCCGCAGTACTCGCGGAACACGGCGTCGTGATTGCCGGGGATGTAGATGACCCGCGTGCCGGCCTTGGCTTTGCCCAGGATGGTGCGGATGACGTTGTTGTGTTCCTGCGGCCAGAAGAACGACCGCTTCAGGCTCCACATGTCGATGATGTCGCCGACCAGGTAAAGCGTGTCGCACTCGACCGAATGCAGGAAGTCCAGCAAGTAGTCGGCGCTGCAGCCCCGGAATCCCAGATGGATGTCGGAGATGAAAACGCTTCGGAAGCGAAACACCGGTTTGCTCGGATTCGGGCTCATGGTTCACCTCCGACGAGGCTTGCGGTGCGCGCAGACTCGGCCCGGAACGTGACCGGTGGATGACAACGGCGGGAAGATTCTTTTACGGTTCAGCGGGTTGGGCCTGCGGCCGGCACTGAAGAGGGGGTCAGCGCTTCTTCCAGCAGCAGGTTTATATTTTGGCCTTTCGCCGGTCCGGAATAACACCGCCGGGCTCAGAATTACCGCCTCACGGTTTATCTGTCCCACTTTCGACAACTTTGAAGCCCGGAGGGATCGGTCACGTTCGGAGCCGGGCCGCGAAGCGGCCCAAGCTCCGAACCGGCGCGACGAAATAAAAAAATGGCCGTTGAGTGGAGATGTGACGGTAAATTCACCATCATATTAGATGGCTAGTGGAATACATCAGCCGTTACGGAATCTTCATTCACACTGTCCCGACCTCCGCTATCCTGCTGAACCATCCAAACCAGCGACCTCCAATGATTGGCCTGCTCCAGCGCGTCACTCACGCCGAAGTTCGAGTTGCCGACCGACTGACCGGCGCCATAGAGACAGGCTTATTGGTGCTGGTGGGAGTCGAGCGGGGCGACAGCGAGGCGCAGGCGGACCGGTTGCTGGAACGGCTGTGCACCTATCGCGTCTTTCCCGACGCCGAAGGCCGCATGAATCGCAGCTTGCAGGACATTGGCGGACAGCTGTTGCTGGTCTCGCAGTTCACACTGGCGGCGGATACGCGCAGTGGCACGCGTCCGGGCTTCAGTCCGGCGGCCGCCCCCGAGGAAGGACGGCGATTGTTCGATTACCTGGTCGGACGGGCACGAGCGCGCCTGGGCGCGGTCCAAACCGGTGAGTTTGGCGCCAACATGCAGGTCAGTCTGACGAATGACGGTCCGGTGACGTTCTGGCTGCAGGTACCGCCCGAGCTCAAGGGCCAGGTTTTAGACGGCCGGTGACACCCACTCGACAGATGGGTGGCGTATGATCCGGCGGCTTCGCGAAGCGGGAGAATCGTATGGGCATCGGTTTCAAAGAACTTCTGATCATTCTTGCCATTGCGCTGCTGATCTTCGGCGCCAAGCGACTCAAGACCATCGGCTCGGACCTGGGTGGGGCCGTGAAGGGCTTCAAGAAGGCCATGGAAGACGAGGACGACAAAGAGACGCAGCAGCTCAACGCCCCTCAGCAGAAGGACGCCGATTTCAATTCGACGCCGAAGACGGGCAGCAAGTCCTCCAACGCTTGATGCCCTGATACGCGGCGCGCGATGTTCGAAGTCGGATTCACCGAGATTGTTCTGATCCTGGGCCTGGCCTTGCTGGTGCTCGGACCGGAGAAGTTGCCTGGCCTGGCCGAGAAAGTCGGCCGCTGGACCGGTCGTGCCCGCGCCATGGCGCGGCAGTTGCGTACGCAGCTGGAACAGGAAGTGAACCTGGAGGAGATGACCAAGTCCCGCCCCATGCAGGCGCCGCCGCCCGCTTCGCCTCCGCCGTCGACCGATACCGCCGCCAGCGCGGGGGCTCCGGTCGAACCTGCTCCCACTGAAACGTCTAGCGCGGCCGAGCCGCCGCCGGCCAGCGATAAACCTCACAATGCTTCGGGACTGGATCTGCAAACCATGGTTTCCGGCATGGAGCCGCCGCCACAGTCGGCTGCCGAGACGTCCACCACCAAAGCTGTGCAGTGAGCTCGCGCATGAGTGCTGACGAGCGCGAAGAACTAGCCGAAGGCTCGCTGATCTCGCACCTGGTCGAATTGCGCGACCGGTTGCTGCGGGCCGTGATCGCCGTCGCCGTGCTGTTCGCTCCCTGCGCCTATTTTTCGAACGAGCTGTTCACGCTGGTCGCGACGCCGTTGATGGAGAGGATGCCCAAGGGCACTTCGATGATCGCCACCAGCCTGGTCTCGCCATTCCTGGCGCCGCTGAAGCTCTCGCTGTTCGTCGCGCTGTTCGCCGCCATGCCTTATGTGCTGTATCAAGCGTGGGCGTTCGTCGCGCCCGGCCTGTACAAGCACGAGAAGCGCTTCGCCGTGCCGCTCGTGGTCTCGAGCATCGTGCTGTTCTACTGCGGCGTGGCCTTCGCGTACTTCGTGGTGTTCCCGCTGATGTTCGCGTTCTTCACCACCAGCGCGCCGGTGGGCGTGCAGATGATGACGGACATGCAGAACTATCTGGATTTCGTGCTGCTGCTGTTCTTCGCGTTCGGCGTGGCCTTCGAAATCCCGGTCGCGACCGTGCTGCTGATCTCCACCGGCATGGTCAGCGTCGAGACCCTGACCAAGAATCGCGGCTATGTGCTGCTGGGAATTTTCATCATCGCCGCGTTCCTGACACCGCCGGATGCGTTGTCGCAGACGATGATGGCGGTGCCGATGTACCTGCTGTACGAGATTGGCATCATTCTGTCGCGATTCCTGCTAAAAAAGCGCCAGCAGGCGGGGCAAGTCGAGACTTGAACGTCTCGGTATACACCGAGGTCCATTGAGCATTCCGGTGTCGGGCAAGCTTGCCCCACGGCGCGTACTTCGGTGAGACTGCGGCTCCATGACTTCTGTCATGGTTGCCATCCATAACAACAGCAGTGCCGCGCTCGCGAGCTGCCGCAGGGAGACCCTTCCCGTATGAATCAAAGCATCGAACGCGATTCCACCCATGGGCCGCAGGTCTTCGGGCATCCGCGTGGCCTGATGACCCTGTTCGGTACCGAAGCGTTCGAGCGCTTTACCTACTACGGCATGCGGGCCATCCTGATCCTGTTCATGACCGCGGCCGTCGCCGATGGCGGCATGGGTCTGGACGACAAGACCGCCAGCGCCATCTACGGCCTGTACATTTCCGGCACGTATCTGCTGTCGCTGTTCGGTGGCTGGATCGCCGATCGTCTGATCGGTCAGCAGCGCGCCGTGTTCTGGGGCGGCGTGCTGATCATGCTCGGCAACGGCTGTCTCGCGACCGGCAACAAGCAGCTGTTCTTCATCGGCCTGATGACCATCGTGCTCGGCGTGGGTCTGCTCAAGCCGAACATCAGCGCCATCGTCGCGCAGCTCTATCCTGAAGGCGGCTCGCGTCGCGACGCCGGCTTCTCCATTTTTTACATGGGCATCAACACCGGCGCCACGCTGGGCTCGCTGCTGGTGCCGATGGCCGCCACCGCGTTCGGTTGGAACGCCGGTTTCGCGCTGCCGGCGATCGGCATGCTGATCGGCCTGGTGCAGTTCCAATACACCAAACATTATCTGGGCACGTCCGGCGTGGTGGCGATGGGCGAGCCGGCGAGCTGGGCGCCGGTCATCGGCTTCATGGTCGCGATCGTCGGGCTGATGGCGGCCGCGTTGACGGGCGTGATTCAGCTCGACCCGGTGGTCGTTTCGAAATCGCTCAACTGGGCGCTGGTGGCGCTGGCCGCCGGCTTCTTCGCCTACCTGCTGTTCGGCGCGGGTCTGCAGCTCGATGAGCGCAAGCGCATCGTCGCGATGATCGCGCTGTTCATCGCCTGCGCCATGTTCTGGGCGGGCTTCGAGCAGGCCGGTGCCTCGTTCAACCTGTTCGCCGAGCGTCACACCGATCGCGTCATGTTCGGCTGGGAATTGCCGGCCGGCACGCTGCAGGCGGTGAACCCGGCGTTCATCATCCTGTTTGCGCCCGTGTTCGCGGCGATCTGGGTGAACCTGGGCCGGCGCAATCTGGATCCTTCGGCGCCGGCGAAGTTCGCCGTCGGTCTGATGCTGATGGGCTTCGGCTTCCTCGTGATGTTCCTGGCCGCGCGCTACGTCGTCGCGGGCGACAAAGTACTGCCGACCTGGCTGATCCTCACCTATCTGCTGCATACATTCGGCGAGTTATGTCTGAGCCCGGTGGGCCTGAGCTCGATGACCAAACTCGCGCCCGCCCGCTTCGTCGGTCAGGTGATGGGCCTGTGGTTCCTGGCCACCGCGCTCGGTAACAACCTGGCCGGTCAATTCGCCGGCGAGATCGATCCCAACAATCTGCCCGGCATGCCGGGGCAATTCCTGTATCTGTTCTGGTGGGGCTTCATCGCCGGAGTGGTGTTGCTGGTGCTGACGCCGTTCATCCGCAAGATGATGGCGGGCGTGAAGTAAGTCCGTCGGAGAACAGCCATGACTCGTCTTTGCGTGCGACTGACTGCAGCAGTCGCGGCCGTGCTTGCCATTGCCGGCTGCGAGCGTGAATCCCAGCAAGCAGCGACTCAGACCGGGAACGCCGACGCGTTCGTCGCCCGGGTCAATGATGAGATGGCCAAGCTGTCGAAGGAACAAAGCGCGGCCGGCTTCGCTTACGCGACCTTCATCAACGTCGACACGGAATTCCTGAACGCGAAGGCCAACGAGCGCGTGCTGGAATATTTCAGTGGCGCGGTCGAGCAAGCCAAGGCCTTCAAACCGGATCAGCTGAGCCCGAACGCGGCCCGGTCGATTCAGTTACTCAAACTCGGCGTAGCGGCGCCCGCGCCGGCCGACGCCACCAAGCGCTCCGAGCTGGCCGGAATCACTTCGAAGATGGAAGGCATGTACGGCGCGGCCAAGTACTGCCCCAAGGGCCCGGACTCCTGTAAGGATCAGACCCAGCTCAGCAACATTCTTGCGAACAGCCGCAACTACGACGAATTGACCGACGCGTGGACCGGTTGGCATTCGACCGCTCGCCCACTGCGCAAGGACTACGTGCGCTTCGTCGAGCTCGCGAATGAAGGCGCGCGGGAACTGGGCTTCGCGGATCTCGGCGCGATGTGGCGTTCGAATTACGACATGCCGCCCGACGACTTCACCAAGGAAGCCGCGCGGCTGTGGGAACAAGTGAAGCCGCTGTACGGCTCGTTGCATTGTTACGTTCGCGGCAAGCTGCAAAAGACCTACGGCCAGGATCATGTGCCCTCGGGCAAGCCGATTCCGGCGCAGCTGCTGGGAAATATGTGGGCGCAACAGTGGGGTGAGATTTATCCGCTGGTCGAGCCCTATCCCGGCGCCACCAATACCAACGTCACCGCGGCGCTGGAGAAACAGAATTACGATCCAGTGAAGATCACGCAGTCGGCCGAGAATTTCTACGTCTCGCTCGGCTTCCCGAAACTGCCGCAGACGTTCTGGGAGCGGTCGTTGCTGGCGAAGCCGCGCGATCGCGACGTTCAATGTCACGCCAGTGCGTGGCACATGGACGGCAAGCAAGACGTCCGCATCAAGCAGTGTATCGAGCCGACCCAGGAACACCTGATGACGGTGTATCACGAGCTCGGCCACGTGTTTTATTACTTGTCCTATAAAGATCTGCCGTACCTGTATCAGAGCGGCGCGAACGATGGTTTCCATGAAGCGATCGGCGACACGGTGAACCTGTCGATGACGCCTGCGTATCTGCAGCAGCTCGGTCTCGCCGGTGCGGTGAAACCGAGCAAGGAAGCGACCCTCAATCAACAGATGCGGCTGGCGCTCGACAAGCTGGCGTTCCTGCCGTTCGGCAAGCTCATCGATGAATGGCGCTGGAAAGTGTTCTCCGGCGAGATCAAGCCCGAGAACTACAACGCCGCGTGGTGGCAGCTGCGCGAGCAGTACCAAGGCGTGACCGCGCCAGTGCCGCGTACCGAAGAAGACTTCGATCCGGGCGCGAAATATCACATTCCGGCCAACACGCCGTACACGCGCTATTTCCTTTCTTACATCCTGCAGTTCCAGTTCCATCGCGCGCTGTGTCAGGCGGCCGGGTTCACGGGCCCGCTGAACGAGTGCTCGATCTATGGCAACGAGGAAGCGGGCAAGCGTTTCCGCGAGATGCTGGCGCTGGGTCAAAGCCAGCCCTGGCAAGACACGCTGGAGAAACTGACGGGCACGCGCGATATGGATGCATCGGCGATCACGGAATATTTCGCACCGCTGCTCGCCTGGCTGGAAGAACAGAACAAAGGCCAAACCTGCGGCTGGTGATCCCATGACTACACCCGCGACTCAATCCGTGCCGCAGCTGACGCCGCGCGCCATCATTCTTTCCATCGTGCTCGCGATGATTCTCGCGGCCGCGAATACCTATCTCGGATTGTTTGCGGGTCTGACGATAGCCACGGCAATTCCTGCCGCGGTCGTATCGATGGCCGTGCTACGCGTACTCGGCGGCGGTCATATCCTCGAGAACAACATCGTGCAGACCGGCGCGTCGGCCGGCTCATCGATTGCCGCCGGTGTGATCTTCACCGTGCCTGCGTTGGTCATTCTCGGGCATTGGACCGATTTCAAATATTGGTGGGTGCTGGCGATCGCCGGCTTGGGCGGCATCCTCGGCGTGTTGTTCTCGGTGCCGCTGCGTCGTTCGCTGATCGTCGATCAGCAGTTGGCGTTTCCTGAAGGCAAAGCCGCGGCTGAAGTGCTCAAGGCCGGTGAAAATCCCGCCAGCGGTATTCGTGTGCTCGCCGCGGCGTCGACGCTGGGCGGTCTGGGCAAACTCATCGCCGCGAGCGGCCTGCGATTGGTGCCCGACTCGGCTGCGTTCGGCGGCTTCGTTGGCAAGGGCATCGCGTACATGGGAACGAACCTGTCGCCGGCGCTGCTCGGCGTGGGTTACATCGTCGGGCTCAACATCGGCATCGTGGTGGTGGCCGGTGGCATCCTGTCCTGGAACATTGCCATCCCGATTTACAGCGCGTTCTTCCTCGACGGCAATCCAGAACTCGCCGCGCGCCTGGTCGGCGCGGGCGCTGAAGACGCGGCCGGCGCGATCTGGAGCTCGCAGATCCGATATCTCGGCGTCGGCGCGATGTTGATCGGCGGCATCTGGACGCTGATCTCGCTGCGCAAATCGCTCATGTCCGGCATTCGCAGCGGTCTGGAAGCGGCACGCGCCGGCGCCAGCAAAGTGGTCGCGGAGACTGAAAAGGATCTGCCCATGAAAGCCGTGCTGATCGGCTTGATCGCATTCACGCTGCCGCTGGCCGGGCTGTATCACGCGATCGTGCAGAACTACGCCGTGTCCATCCCGATGACTCTGATCATGATCGTCGCGGGCTTCCTGTTCAGCTCGGTGTCGGCGTACATGGCCGGTCTGGTGGGCTCCTCGAACAACCCGGTGTCGGGCATCACCATCGGCACCATTCTGTTCGCATCGCTGGTGCTGGCGGCGCTCATGGGCAGCAATGCGCCGCTGGGCCCGGTAGCCGCGATCGTGATCGGCGCGGTGGTCTGCTGTGCGGCGGCCGTTGCCGGCGACAACCTGCAGGACCTGAAATGCGGCTACATGATCGGCGCGACACCGTGGCGCCAACAGGTGATGTTGGCCATCGGCGCGGCGTCCTGTGCGCTGGTCATGGCGCCAGTGTTGAACCTGCTCGCCAAGGCGTATGGCATCGGCGTGCCCACGCCCGATCATCCGAATCCGTTGCTGGCACCGCAGGCGACACTGATGGCGTCGGTCGCAAAAGGTTTGTTTGGTGGCGAGCTGCCCTGGGATTTGATCTGGATCGGCGCGGCGATTGGCGCGGCCATCATCATTTGTGACGAGCTCCTGAAGAAGCGCGGTTCGAACTTCCGCACGCCGGTGCTGGCCGCGGCAGTGGGCATCTACCTGCCGTTGGATCTGACAGTGCCGATCTTCCTCGGCGGTCTGCTGGCGCATCTGGTCGAGCGGGCGGCGGGCGTTCACAACGATCCCGACGCCGCAGAACGCGTTCATCGCAAGGGCGTGCTGTTCTCCGCCGGTTTGATCACGGGCGAAGCCTTGCTCGGCATCGTGATCGCCATTCCGATCGTCTACAGCGGCAAGTCGGACGTGCTGGCGTTGCCCGCGTTCCTGCAGTTCGGCGAGCTGGTGGGCCTGGCGATCTTCGCCGTGATCGGCTGGATCCTGTATCGGGTCGCGGTGAAGGGCGCTACTTCTTCATCGTGATCACTTCGACGCGGCCGCTGTTGGCGATCATGCCGGAGGCCAGCCAGGAAGTGAGACTCACGATCAGCGACGCACCCACCGCGGTCCAGAAGCTGCTGATGCTGAAGCCTTTCAGCAGCGCCGCCACCAGGCCGAGCATGCCGGCGTTGATGACCAGCAGGAACAGGCCCAGCGACAGCAGGGTCAGCGGCAAGGTCAGGATCACGGCGATCGGCCGGACGATGGCGTTGACGATGCCGAGCAGCACCGCCGCCGCGAGCAAGGTCATCGGGCCGTCGAACACCAGCCCGTCGAAGATTTGGGTGGCCAGCCACAGACCCAGGGCGACGATGGCGGCTCTCAGGAAAAATCCGGTCATGATGCAGTCCTCGTGACGCGACGGGTAAGCTACGGCGCACACCGTCCCGCGCATGATACGACCGATATGGAGTCGTCCCATAATTTCGTCAATGAGGGAACGCTATGCCTTTTGTCGCCATCGTCACCGTCCTGGCCCTGTTGCAGTTCTTCTACCTGAGCTTCCAGGTCGCCCGGGCCCGGGGCAAGTATGGGGTGGCGGCACCGGCCACGACCGGCAACGAGGTGTTCGAGCGCCACTTCCGGGTGCAGATGAACACCCAGGAACAGCTGATATTGTTTCTGCCGGCGCTGTGGATCTTCGGCAGCTACGTCAGTCCGCTGTGGGCGGCGGCGTTGGGGGTGGTGTTCATGCTGGGCCGTGCGATCTATGCGAATGCTTACGTCAAGGATCCCAAGTCCCGTTCGCTCGGCTTCGCGCTCACCATCCTGCCCAGCTTCGCGATGATGATCGGCATCCTGGTCTGGGCGATCCGCGCCATTCTGATCGGCGCCGCCGCCTGACTAGGCCGGCGCCCGTCGCAAGGCCCGGTCCTGTTGCATGTTCTGATCGGCCAGGATCATCAGCTCCTTGGGATAGAGATGATCCTCGGGGAAATTGGCCGTGCCGACGTTGACGTTGGCGCGGATCATCCGGTTCGCCACCGACACCGTGCCGGCATAGACATTGTTACGAATGCGCGTGGCGATCGCCCCGCCCATCGCCGAATCCGCCTCGGTCAACAGCACCACGAATTCATCGCCGCCCAACCGGGCTGCAACGTCTGAAGTGCGAATCGAGCGCGTGATGGCGGAAGCCACTGCGCCGAGCACCTGGCTGCCCGCTTCATGGCCCATCGTTTCATTGATGTGAGCCAGGTTGTCCACGTCGACGACCACCACCGTATAGGGCCGCCCGAAGCGCTCGGCCTTGCGATGTTCCTGCTGCAGGATCTCTTCGAACGAACGCAGGTTCAGCAGGCCGGTCAGCGCGTCCGTCGAGGCCAGATCGCTGATCCTCTGCACGGCGCTGTTCATCTGCTCGATCAACGCCGCGATGATCAACGCGATGGCCGCGCCCGGCGCGAGCACGCTCAACAAACGCACGCCGAACTCAGGCCCTGCGATATCCGTGTCCGGCGTCAGCGCGCCCAACATGAAACCGACCGCCGCGATCACCGCCGTGAGCAGTAGCACGACCCACCAGCGACCAAACGCCAGCGACGCGGCGACCAGCGGAATCAAATACAGCGGCACGATGAAGCTGTGCGCCGAGCCCGTGGCAATAGCAAACAAACTGATGCAAACGATCAGCGCCGCGATATCGATGCAGTGCTGGCGCGCGATCGGTCGTTGAAACGCGGCGACGGTGCGCGAAAACAGAATGCTGACCGTCAGCAAGCCGAGCGCGGCCGCCGCCAGGATGGGCCGATCGACCGAGCCGGGTACGAAGGCGAACTGCAGCGCGCCGATGGCGAGCGTCAACAGCTCGAGGCACAGCAATGCCCTGGCGGCAAATCCCTGAGTTTGGGCCGCTGCAGGCTGAGCCGCGCGCATGCAATGTTACGGGGCGCGACTCTGTCGAATGGCGCCGCTCGTCTTCTGCTGCAAGGTGCTCAGGGCGAGCTGCAGCTCGACATCATCCTTGCTGCCGTAGGACTCGGTGACATCCACGCCTTCCTTGGGCTTCGGAACGTCTTTCTCGTTGACCACCACGTCGGGCTTGATGCCCTTCTCGTGAATCGACGCACCGGACGGCGTGAAGTACTTCGAAGTCGTCAGCTTGATGGCATGGCCATCGGACAGGGGCAGGACCGTCTGCACCGAACCCTTGCCGTAGGTCTGATGGCCCACCAGCGTGGCGCGGTGATGATCCTGCAAGGCGCCCGCGACGATCTCCGACGCCGAGGCCGAGCTGCCGTTCACCAGCACCACCATCGGCGCGCCGTCGAGCGCGTCACCGGGGCGCGCATCCATTTCGAAACGGGCGTCGGCGGCACGGCCGTTGGCCGTCACGATGACACCGTCTTCCAGAAACACGTCCGACACGCCGACCGCGGCTTCGAGCACGCCGCCGGGGTTGTTACGCAGATCGAGCACCAGGCCGGTCAGCGGCGCGCCGTTCTTTTTCTTCAACGACGCCAGCGAGCGCTCCAGATCCAACGTGGTCGTCTCGCTGAAATGAGAGATCCGGACGTAGCCGACGCCACCGTCGAGCATCTGGTCACGCACGCTGTGAACCTGCACGGCGGCGCGGGACAGTGTGAACTCCAAAGGATCTTTCACATCGACGCGGGCAATGCTGATCTTCACCGCCGTGCCGGCCTTGCCGCGCATCCGGTCGATGGTGTCATTCAGGTTCTCGATGCTGACCGGCACGCCGTCGACCGCGAGAATGGTGTCGCCGGGCAGCACGCCGGCCTTCTGCGCCGGGGTGCCCTCGATGGGATTCACCACTTTCACCACGCCGTTCTCCAGCGCGACTTCGATGCCGACGCCGGAATATTCACCGGTGGTGCTGATACGGATCTCGTCGAATTCCTGCGGGTCGAGGAACGCCGAGTGCGGATCGAGATCGGAAATCATGCCGCGGATGGCGGCTTCGATCAGTTCCTGGTCGGAGATCTTTTCGACATATTCCTTACGGACGTGCTCGAGCACTTCGGCGAGCAGACGCGCATCCTGCCAGGGAACGGTCTTGTCGCCGTCGTTCTCGCTCTTGTCGTTCATGGCGAGCGCCGGCGGCGGATCGATCTCCCGCTGTGCCTGCACCGTCCGCCCCACCGACAGGCCAAAGCCCATGATGACGCCGACGCCCAGCACCAGCGCGAAACGGAACGGCATGACTACACGTGACATTACGGAATGAGACTTCAAGTTCGGCGGCCTTTAAACATAGTACACGTCCAGCACGCGGCGACAATGCGGTCCATGGGCGCCGGGAATCCGGGACGCCGTTCAAGGAATGGCCAAATGATCCTCGACGGAGGGATCACGATAATCGAACCGTGACCCCCGTCAAAGCGGGTCGCGGCAGGCTGTCAGTCCGAAGCTGGCAGCGACAATCAGTCCAGCGCTGAATCAGCTGACCAATCGGTGCGGACGCGCCGTAGCCAGGGGCGCCGATGCGCGAACCACCCCGGCGGAACCGCGCAGCAGATCCTGCAGGACCTGTTCGACCGGGCGCGGCCGTCCGATTACAAATCCCTGTCCAAAATCGACGCCGAGCGCGCCCACCGCCGTCTGGATGGCCTCGCTCTCGATACATTCCGCCGTGGTCTTCAGGTTCATGGTGCGCGCCAGCTGCACGATCGCCGTCACCATGGCCTGCGCCTGCGGGTTGCCGACCACGTCGCGCACCAGCCCGCCGTCGATCTTCAGATGCGACACCGGCAACGACTTCAGATAGGTGAGCGACGACAGTCCCTTGCCGAAATCGTCCAGCGCGATCGCGTGCCCGAGCTCCCGCAAACGGCGGATCAGCTGCTCCGCCCGCACGATGTTCGCAACCGTGGCGGTCTCGGTGATCTCGAACGACAGCAGCTGCGGCGGCAATGCATATTCGCGCAGACGCTGTTGCAGAAATCCAATGAAATCCTCGTCACCCAGCGACTGCCCGGAAATATTGATGGCGAAGTGCGCGTCCAGCCGCAGTAACGCCGGTGCCGCCGAAGAAATGACTTCGAGCGCGTACTGCACGACCCAGCGATCGATGTCAGTCGTCAACTGATAGCGCTCGGCGGCGGACAGGAACTTGTCCGGTGTGACCCGCTCGCCTGCGCCGTCGATCATTCGCAACAACAACTCGAAACGTCGCGGCTGCCCCACATCGCCAATTGTTACGATCGGCTGCGCATCCATCCGGAAGCGATCGTGCGCGATGGCCTCGCGCAGCGTGCCGAGAATGGCAACGTCTTCGTCGCGAGGCACGCTGCGACGACTGGCGTCTCGATACACCTCGACCCGGCTGCGTCCGCGATCTTTCGCGGCTTTACAGGCCACTTCCGCGGCCGCCAGCGCATGTGACAACGGATACCGTGTGTTCGGCACCGCCGCCAGGCCGAAGCTGATCGAAAGCGGCAGCCGTTTGCCATCGCGATTGAAGTCAAGGTCTCGGACGGCGTCGCGCAGCCGCTCCACCAGCGGCACGGCGTCGTCGCTGTGGGTGTCGAGAAATAACAACGCGAAGCGATCGCCGGAGATGCGCGACGCGCTGACATTGGCGCCGAGATTGGCGCGAATAGTGGCCGCGATCGCGACGATGACTTCGTCGCCTACATGCATGCCGTGATTTTCGTTGACCACGTGCAATCGATCGACATCGGCATACACGACGCAATGCTGTGCTTCGGCATTGGCGGCGGCCAGCTGCGCCAGCACGCGCTGCTCGAAGGCCGAGCGCGTGAGCAAACCGGTCGCGGGATCGTAGGCGCTCTGCACGACGTAAGCGATACGACGACTGAGCAGCTCGACGATCCGAACCTGGCGAGCGTCGAACTCCGCGGGCCCGACGCGCTTGAACAGGATCAACACGCCGCCAACGTCCTGCACGCCGTGCCGGATCGGACAGGCCAGGATCTTGTAGGGCAAGGCGCCGAGCGGATTGTTCGGCGGCACCTTGTTCAACACCAGCGTACGGCGCTGAACCTGCACCCAGGTCAACAAATGTTTCTGGGTCTTTGCCAGGATCTCCGCATCGGTGCCGCGCAATGCCCCTTCCGACGCGGCGGACAGCGCGATCTTCCGGTCGGGAATCAACAGCGCGCCGAGCGCGCAATCCAGGTTGGCGACACAGTTCTGGAGCAGTTGCTCCAGATCGTCGGTGTCTTTCTCGTGAGCGGCGCCGCTGGCTTCGAGCAACATCGCCAGATCGCCATCGCGCGATGTGAGGTTCTTGCGAAGATCGCCGACGCTTTGCTGGTGAGCCAGTTCGCGCGCCAGCACTTGAAGCGCCGGCCGCAGCAGTCCATGCACGAAAGCTGTACTGCGCGCACCGTTGCTGCCGTCCTGACAGGACACCGCCAACGCACCGAGCAAGTTCGCGCCATCGCGTAAAACAAAAACGTACGCCGTGTCCCCGTCCCAGCTGCGTGAAAAGCCGTGGCGATTCTCCTCGTCGACGGTGGCACGCTCAGCGCCAGCGGCGTGTAACGACTCTTCGACCAGATGTAACAAATCGAAACCGTCGTAGCCGTCGGACAGCCACAGCGGCGTGCTGAGCCGATCGAAGATGGCGATGTAGGAGGCCCGCGGCATCAGCACGCGGACCAACTGACCGTAGGGATCGAGGCTGGTCGAGAAAGCAGTGGCTTCTATGGTCTCGTCATCGGCGGGGCTGTTGGTCATGGCGGAATGATCCGGTCCGCCCATCAGCGCTTCTTTGAAGTCCGCCGCACTTTTCCGGCGGCGTGACCGCCTTAGTGACGATTCAGGTATTCCTTAATCGCAATCGTAAAACGCGTCGACAGCCTTGCTGTCGCGCGAGAGTGACGTTCATCACAAGCACTACGGGGTCGGCGCAATCAGCGCTTCACCAGCCAGTCCGCCGGATCGAGTGCCGTTCGACCTTTGCGGATTTCGAAGTACAGACCGGGCTTGCCCATGCCCGCCGCGTCACCCACGGCGGCCAGCACGTCGCCCGGCTGAACACGATCGCCGACGCGGCGATACACCTGCTCGTTGTGACCATACAAACTCATGTAGCCACCGCCGTGATCGACCACGACGAGCAGTCCCAACCCCGGCAACCAGTCGGCATACACGACGCGGCCGTAATAAGGAGCACGCACCTGGGTCCCCCTCTCAGCGCCGATGACCATGCCCTGCCATTTCAAAGGACCGCCGGCGCGTAACGTTCCGAAGCGTGCCAGCAGCGAGCCTTTCACCGGCCACGGCAGCTTGCCCTTCACGCGCAGGAACGGTTGCTCGGAAAGCTCGGGGAATTCTTCGATGGCCCGGCGCAATGCTTCGACCAGCTTTTCCAGCGCCTGCGCTTCTCGTTGCAGTTTCGCCAGCTCGTCGTTGCGGTTCTTGATCTTCGATTGCACCTGAGCCAGCGTGCGTGCGCGTTGATCGCGTGCGCCGGCCAATGTTTTCACATCCTGCGCCTGACCCGCTTCGATCTGGCGTAACTGCTCGGTCTCGGTGGCGATGCTCTCGGAAAGCAGCTCGAGATGCGCGAGGTGCTCACCGATCGCGGTGATGCGCTCGGCACGCGCCCGGCCGAAATATCCGTAGTAGGCGATCATGCGGCCCAGCTGCGCCGGGTCCTGCTGATTCAGCAACAGCTTCAGCTGCTCCTGGCGACCATTCATATAGGCCACCCGCACTTCGGCGGCCAGCGCCTCCCGCTCGTCATCGATGCGCTTGTTGGTGGCCTGCTGCTCGGCCTTGAGATCCGCGAGGCGATTTTCGGAGGCGATCCGGCGCGCGCGGACATCGGACAGCCGCTCGCGCGCCGACTGGATCTTGAGCTCGGCTTCCTTCACCTGCCCGGCCAGCGCGTCCCGGCGCTCGGCCTCGGCCTGGATGCTGCGGCGGATGGAGTCGATTCGATTACGGACCTGCTTGAGCTCGGCTTCCTTGGCAGCCGGGGTCGGCGCCGCGCCGGTGGCCGTGGCTTGAAAAGCCAGGGTCCCCAACCCAACTGTGCAGAGGGCAGCCAGGGCAGCCGTGACGAGACGCAAATTTGACATTGGCTAGGCGAAATCCAGGTCCTGCTGTCCGGGAACTTGGGCAAGCGCCCCGGCTGTTATACTTCGCGCCCTTTTGCCAGCCCCACGGGTTGAATCCCGACCTGCTGCAATGAATCGATTCTTTGAATACACCACCAACCATCCGTTCCTGGTCGCCGCTGCGGCGATTCTCGCCGTTATTGCGATCGTGATCGAGATGCGTCAGCGCGCTCGCGGCGCCAGCGCCGTCGGCACGGCGGATGCGGTCAGGCTCGCCAACACCGGCGCGCTGGTGCTCGACGTTCGAGACGGCAAGGATTATGAGGCTGGACACATCATCGAGGCGCGCCACATTCCTGCGGCTGAAATTGCCAGCCGCGCGGAATCCTTGAAGAAATTCAAGGAGAAGCCGGTCATCGTCTATTGCGATGCCGGTATGACCTCGGCCGGAGCCGCGCGCCAGCTGCGCGCTTCCGGGTTCAACAAAGTGGTGACCTTGAGCGGTGGTCTGAACAGCTGGCGGCAGGAGAATCTGCCGTTGGTGAAAGGTGCCGCCAGGAAGGACGGTAAGCACTGATGAGCGAGATCGTGATGTATTCGACCGCGTGGTGCGGCTACTGCCAGCGCGCGCGCAATCTGTTGGAACGCAAGGGCGCGGCCTTTCGCGAGATCAAGGTGGATGAGGTTCCGGGGGAACGCGAGGTGATGCTCCAGAAGAGCAATGGCCGCCGCACCGTGCCGCAGATCTTCATCGGCGAGCGCCACGTCGGTGGTTACGACGACCTCGCGGCTCTCGATCGAGCCGGTGAATTGGATAAACTGCTCGCCCAATTGCCCAAGTAGGGGCCAGCTTCGGCTGGTGGGGCTCGAGGCGCGGGTCCAGTCATATTCATGTATGCCGCGCCCATTATTATTCGACGAATACGACAGAGGACTCGAAATCATGGTTGACGAAGTACCCGCCGCCAACGGCCAGAACGGCGATCCCAATGCGCCGCAGTTCGCGCCGCAGGCGGTGTATCTGAAAGACGTGTCTTTCGAGGCGCCGACCGGGCCGCGCGTCAATCCGAACACGAATCCCACGATCAACCTGAACCTCAACACCGCGGTCAACGACATCGGCGGTGACATGAAGGAAGTCGTGCTGACCGTGCGCGTCGAAGCGCAGGCGGACAACAAGACGCTGTGGCTGGTCGAGCTGCAGCAGGCCGGCGCGTTCGGCATCCGCAACGTTCCGCAGGACGACATGCAGCGTCTGCTCGGCATCTTCTGCCCGAACTACCTGCTGCCCTATGCACGCCAGGTGATCTCCGATCTGCTCATGAAGGGTGGCTTCCCACCGTTCCTGCTGCCGCCGGTGAACTTCGACGCGCTGTTCGCGCAGGCCGCGGCTCGCGCTCAAGGACAGCAGCCGGCCGCCGGCACTCCCTCCTTCAACTGATCACGCCATGTCTGTGGCGCCAGAGGCGGCAGCCGACGGCTCAACATGCGTGGTGCTGGGCGCCGGCTCCTGGGGCACGGCGCTCGCGATCCAGTTAGCTCGGGTCGCGCTTCCCACCTTGCTGTGGGGGCGCGATTCGACCCATCTCGCCGAGCTGCAACGCGATCGGCGTAACGCGCGCTATCTGCCGGACGCGCCGTTTCCCGAACAGCTGCGCATCGAGCCGGATCTGCAGACGGCTTTGCAGGCGAGTCGCGATGTCATCGTGGCTGTGCCCAGTCATGCCCTGCGCGGGATGCTCGAAGAGATCGCTCCGCATTTGCGGGCCAACGCCCGCGTTGCCTGGGCCACCAAGGGCTTCGAAGTTTCCACCGGCTTGCTGCCGCATCAGGTCGCTCGCGAAGTGCTGGGCGAGAGAGTGCCCACAGCCGTCATTTCCGGACCGACCTTTGCCAAGGAAGTCGGGGCGGGCTTGCCGACGGCAATGACCATTGCCGCCAGCGATGCTGCTTTTGCGGCCGAGCTTGCTCAGCGTTTTTCCGGTCAGAACTTCCGCGCTTATACGTCGACGGACATCACGGGCGTCGAGGTGGGCGGAGCCATCAAGAATGTGATGGCCATTGGCGCCGGCATTTCCGATGGCCTCGGCTTTGGTGCCAACACGCGGATTGCGTTGATCGCGCGTGGGTTGGTTGAAATGACCCGGTTGGGGGTGGCGCTCGGCGCCAAGAAAGAAACATTCATGGGCCTGGCGGGGCTGGGCGATCTGGTGCTCACGTGCACGGACAATCAGTCACGCAATCGGCGGTTTGGATTGGCGCTGGCGTCGGGCGAGAAAGTCGATGCCGCGCAGAAGACGATTGGCCAGGTGGTCGAGGGTGTGCTCGCTGCCAACGCCGTTCGAACGGTTGCCCAGCGCGCGGGCGTGGAGATGCCGATTTGCGAGCAGGTGTACCGCGTCGTTTATGAAGGCGTCGCGCCGAAAGATGCGGTGAAGGAATTGATGAGCCGGGCGCTCAAGCCGGAGTGACGGCGGCTCATAACGCCGCCGCAATTATTTTTGCGGCTGGCGCCGCGTGACCGGAATAGCTCTTCAACGCCCGTTTCGCTCACCAACTGCCAGCAATGACCGTCGCGCTTTGACTTGAGCGGCTGCGGAGTCGTCAGGGTGGCGGGTCGATGGCGAATTCCAGCTGGCGCCAGGCTTCGTACACGATCACGGCGGCGGCATTGGAAAGATTGAGGCTGCGATTGCCGGGGCACATTGGGATCGTCAGCCGGTGCTCGGCCGGGCAGGTTTCCAAGAGATCTTGGGGCAGGCCTCGCGTTTCCGGTCCGAATAAAAACGCATCGCCAGGGACGAATCGCGGCTGATCGTAGCGGGTCTTGCCGCGTGTCGAGATCGCGAACCAGCGCTTCACGGCAATGGCGGTGAAGCACTCCTCCAACGAATCCCACGCTTTGACGTTCGCCAGATCGGCGTAGTCCATTCCCGCGCGGCGCACGGCCTTTTCGCTGATGTCGAAACCCAGCGGCCGGATCAGATGCAATGACGAGCCGGAGTTGGCGCACAGGCGAATGATGTTGCCGGTGTTCGGAGGAATCTCCGGCTGGAAAAGAATGACGTGGAACAACTCGGCGCCCCTGCGAGCCGCAAGCTAACAATTGCGGCGAAGGGTAGCAGGCACCCGCTGAGCCCGCAGCCCGAATCGCGCTTGCGCGGCGAGCGCTCTTACCCACAATCGTCCTCTTGACGGCAGGCCGCACTGAATCGTGTTGAGGCGCGAGCGCGCTATTGGCGCTTGTGATGACAACTTGCGCGCGAGCCTTGGCAGCGGCCCTGACAATCGCGCCACTTCCGGGCCGCGCTGCGCGTTGGCCGTCAGGCTCAACGCGCACGGAAGAAATAGAAACTGGGTGGCTGCGTTATTCGTCGTCCATCGCCAGCTCTTTGAGCTTGCGGGTCAGGGTATTTCGGCCCCAGCCGAGCAACTTCGCCGCTTCCTGCCGGCCGCCTTCCGCTTTACGCAGGGCGGCGCGAATCAAGGTGCGCTCGAACTCGGGCATGGCGTCGTCGAGCAGCGGGGTTTCGCCGGCGGCGAGCCGCTTCTCCGCCCAGTTGGTGAGCTGGCGGGTCCACTCGTCCTGCAACTTCGCCGGCCCCGGGATACCGCCCAGATCGCTGGGAATATCTTCGGCTTTGATCTCGCGACCCGGCGCGGTCACCGTCAGGCGACGGCACGCGTTCACCACCTGCCGCACATTGCCCGGCCAATCGAAATTGGACAGCGCCGCCGCCGCCTCCGGCGTCAGCACCTTGGGCTCGACGCCAAGCTCGACCGCCGCCTCGTTCAAATAGTGCATCAGCAGCTCGGGAATATCTTCGCGACGCTGGCGCAGCGGCGGGACTTCGATCCGAATGACGTTCAAGCGATGTAACAAGTCCTCACGGAACAAGTTCTGCTTCACACGCCCTTCCAGATCCTGGTGAGTCGCCGCGATCACTCGCACATCGACTCGCACCGGCACCTGACCGCCGACGCGATAGAACTCCCCTTCCGCCAACACACGCAGCAGTCGTGTCTGCAGCTGCGGCGACATGTCGCCGATTTCGTCGAGGAACAACGTGCCGCCATCGGCCTGTTCGAAACGGCCGCGACGCTGCGAATCCGCGCCGGTGAACGAGCCCTTCTCGTGACCGAACAATTCAGACTCGAGCAGGTCCGCCGTGAACGCCGACGTGTTCAAAGCGATGAACGCCTTGTTCGCTCGCGGGCTGTGACGATGCAAAGCGCGGGCGACCAGTTCCTTACCGGTACCGGACTCGCCGGTGATCAACACCGTCATGCTCGAGCGCGACAACCGGCCGATGGCACGAAACACTTCCTGCATGGCCGGCGCCTGGCCGAGCATTTCAGGGATCCGTCGCGCTTCCGTCGAAGCTTCCTCGACGCGGGTTTTCTGCTGAGCCGCGCGACGTACCAGATCGACCGCCTGGTCGATATCGAATGGCTTGGGCAGATATTCGAACGCGCCGCCTTGATAAGCCGCGACCGCGCTATCCAGATCCGAATGCGCCGTCATCACGATGACCGGCAGGTCGGGCTGGTTGTCGCGAATCTCGGTCAGCAGCTCGAGGCCGCTGCGGCCGGGCATGCGAATGTCTGTAATCAAAACATCGGGACGATCCCGGCGCAGCGCCGCGAGCGCCGTGTCCGCGTGATCGAAGGCTGTGGGTGCCATGCCGCCCTGGCGCAGCGCGCGCTCCAGCACCCAGCGGATGGAGGCGTCGTCATCGACGAGCCAGACGTTAAGCGTTTTCACTGGTGTGGTCTGTAACATGGAAGGGCAACAAAATTGTGAAAGTGGTTTGACCCGGCCTGCTCTCGAATTCGATCAGACCGTCGTGACGACTCACCAGGTCTTGCGCCACTGCCAGACCAAGTCCAGTACCGTCGGCTCGCCCCGTGACGAGCGGATAAAACAAAGTGTCGCGCAGATGCTCGGGCACACCCGGGCCGTTGTCTTCGAATTGCACACTGGCGACGAGTCGATGCCGACGCGCGCCGATATTCACATTGGTGAGGGCGCGAGTGCGTAACACCAGACGCCCGTCGCGGCCCGTGTTCTGAGCCATCGCCTGCAGGGCGTTCTTGCCCAGATTCAACATCGCCTGAATGATCAGATTGCGATCCAGGTGCAGCGGCGGCAGGCTCGGGTCGTAATCGCGATCGATCACGAAACCGGGTGGCGCATCCGCCGAGAGCAAATGCCCCACGTGCGCGAGCAGCTCGTGGATGTTGATCGATTCCTTGCGCGGAAAATGTCCCGGGCCGAGCAACGTGTCGACCAGGGTCACCAGACGATCGGCTTCACTGATGATGACTGTCGTGTATTCACGCATCGACGCGTCGTCGAGCTGACGAGCCAGCAATTGCGCGGCGCCTCGCAAGCCACCGAGTGGATTCTTGATCTCGTGCGCGAGCTGACGAATCATCAACCGGCTGCCGCCGATCTGAGTCAGCAACGCAGTCTCGCGCGTGATGCGCTGATGTTGAGTCGCGTCGCTGATCTCGATGAGCACGGCGCCAGGCGCGCCGCTTTCTTCATAAGGCGCGACCGTGCAATCGACGACGAGCTCGCCCTCGCCGTAGATCGGGTGCAACGCCAGCTCGCGTCGCGAGAACGGACGCGAAGTAGTCGCCGCGCGATCGATGACTTCATCGAGTACGGCGGAGTCTTCCAGAAATTCAGCCAGCGGACGGCCGCGCACTTGATTGCGACTGACGCCGAACAGCGCCTCGGCGGAAACATTCAAATAAAGCAGCGAGCGCGCGCGATCGACGATCAGCACGCTGGTGCTGAGACTGTCGAGGATACGCCCGGAGTCAGCGCTGACCATGAGATGGGAAGGTTGCGCGGCCATTCGCGTCCTTCACCGCAGCCCGTCCGCTCGATGGAGCGGCACGCGGGCGGAAACAGATATCAGCTGCCGGCTTTGGGACCGGTGGGCGTGGCGGGCTTGGTCTTCACCGGCAGATTGGTGCTCGGATCGATGACCGCCTTGCCGCCATTCAACGCCTGATAGCTCGGCTGCTTGGTGGTCAGCTTGTTGCCGGCGGTGCGTTTGGGCTTGTTGGTATTGCGCAGGGCCGGACCGACCGGCGGGTTCGCGATCGATTCCTGCCGCACATGGAAGGTCACCGGTGGCGTTTCCTGAATCGTCTGACCGCCCTGGGTGATAACGGCCTTCACCGTGTGGCTGCCGCGCGGCATGTCCGAAAACTCGTGACTCATCGGGCTGAAGCCCGCCACGGGCGAGCCATCCAGATAAAGAGTCACGGTGTGACCCGAAGTGATCGCCGGTGTGGCGGCCAGCGACACGGTCACTTTGCCACCCGAATTGATGAACGCCTGATCCTGCTGCGGACTGACGATGACGAAGCGCGAATACGGCGGACCGGCCTTGACCGGCGGCTGCGATGCCGGGGGTGAATACGAAGGCGGCGGGGTGGCGGCGCGACTGGGGCCGCTGCTCAGCTCCACTTTCTCGGCGCCCGCGATGGGCTGATCCGAAAAGTGCGTGACACCTTTGTCGTCCACCCACTTGTAAACGGTCTGACCGGCGAAGGCCGGTGCCGCCAGTGCGAGGAGAACATAAAGCGCCGTACGCATATGTAATGAGCATAGCCGCTCCACCTCGACCTGACAAAAGCGGTGACGGCGTATTTGTGACCGCCGTCACCGTTACAGAAAAACCAGTCAACGGCTGCATCCGAAAACGCAGCCGCCGACTGCCGTAGTTAGACGCTGTAATACAGCTCGAACTCCAGCGGGTGCGTCGACATACGCACCTTGGTCACTTCCTGCATCTTCAGCGCGATGTAGGCATCGATCACGTCGTCGGTGAACACGCCGCCGGCCTTCAGGAAGCCGCGATCCGCATCCAGAGACTGCAGCGCCTGTTCCAGCGAATAGCAGACTTCCGGAATGTTCTTCGCTTCTTCCGGCGGCAGGTCGTACAGATCCTTGTCCGCGGCTTCGCCCGGGTGGATCTTGTTCAGGATGCCGTCGAGGCCGGCCATCATCATGGCCGCGAACGCGAGATACGGATTCGCGGTCGAGTCCGGGAAGCGCACTTCGATACGACGGCCCTTCGGGTTCGCGACCCAGGGAATACGGATGGAAGCGGAACGATTGCGGGCGGAGTACGCCAGCATCACCGGCGCTTCGAAGTGCGGCACCAGGCGCTTGTAGCTGTTGGTGCTCGCGTTCGTGAACGCGTTGATGGCCTTGGCGTGCTTGATGATGCCGCCGATGTAGTACAGCGCCATGTCCGACAGGCCCGCGTACTTGTCGCCCGCGAAGGCCGGCTTGCCGTCCTTCTGGATCGACTGGTGCACGTGCATGCCGCTGCCGTTGTCGCCGACGATGGGCTTCGGCATGAAGGTCACGGTCTTGCCGTAGGCGTGCGCGACGTTGTGAATCGCGTACTTCAGCAGCTGCACTTCGTCAGCCTTCTTCACCAGCGTGTTGGCGTTCACACCGATTTCGCACTGACCGGCGGTCGCCACTTCGTGGTGGTGCACTTCGACCTTCATGCCCAGCTCTTCGAGGGCATTGCACATGGCCGAACGGATGTCCTGGAACGAATCGACCGGCGGGACGGGGAAATAACCGCCCTTCACGCCGGGACGGTGCGCCATGTTGCCGCCCTCGAACGCCTTGCCCGAGGACCAGGCGGCTTCGACGGAATTGATCTCGAAGAACGACCCCTGCATGTTGGTGCCGTACTTCACGTCGTCGAAAATGAAGAATTCGTTTTCCGGGCCGAACAGCGCCTTGTCACCGATGCCGGTGGACTTCAGGTAGGCCTCGGCGCGCTTCGCGATGGAGCGCGGATCGCGCTCGTAACCCTGCATGGTGGAGGGCTCGAGCACGTCGCAGCGGATGATCAGCGTGGTCTCTTCGAAGAACGGATCGAGCACGGCGGTGCTGGCGTCCGGCATGAGCACCATGTCGGATTCGTTGATGCCCTTCCAGCCGGCGATCGAGGAGCCGTCGAACATCTTGCCGTCGTCGAAGAAGCCTTGGTCGACGGTATGCGCGGGAACGGTCACGTGCTGCTCTTTGCCGCGAGTGTCCGTGAAGCGCAGATCAACGTATCTGACCTCCTTCTCTTTCAGCATGCTGAGGACTTCAGCGGGGGTCGTCATGAGTTCTCCTCCGGTAGACAGCGAGATTGAGAAGTCCCGGGCCGCTCGCCGCTACGACGCCAGGAGGTTGTTGAGGACCAGACAAAATTGCAGGAAGCATGCCAGCGCACCGTGATGGCGCAACTGCTGGATTTTGGTGATGCCATGCGGAAAACATTACAAATGTCCGCCCTAAATTGGAGCATATGCAGCCATCGACGCACCATAGGCGTGCGCCGACGAGGTGCCCGAGGCCCCAATCTGTAGCAGACCCGGATTTCATGGGTGTGGCGGGTATACTCGCGCGCTTTTCCCCCTTAGGACCGGACCCCAGATGGCCGCATCGAAAGCCGTCGTCCCGCCGCGGACTTTTCAGGACCTGATTTTCGCCCTCCAGTCGTACTGGTCGAAGCAGGGGTGCGTGATCCTGCAGCCCTACGACATGGAGATGGGCGCAGGTACCTTTCACACCGGCACCCTGCTTCGCGCCGTGGGGCCGGAGCCGTGGAGCGCCGCCTATGTGCAGCCCTCGCGCCGTCCCACGGACGGTCGTTACGGCGACAACCCGTTCCGGCTCCAGCACTACTACCAATTCCAGGTGGTGCTGAAGCCGTCGCCGCCGAACATCGTCGATCTGTATCTGGGATCGCTAGCCTCGCTCGGCCTCGACCCGCTGATCCACGACATCCGACTGGTCGAGGACAATTGGGAATCGCCCACCCTCGGCGCCTGGGGCCTGGGCTGGGAAATCTGGCTGAACGGCATGGAAGTCACCCAGTTCACTTACTTCCAGCAAGTGGGCGGGCTGGACTGCAAGCCGGTCATGGGCGAGATCACTTACGGTCTGGAGCGCCTGGCCATGTATCTGCAGGGCGTCCATAGCGTGTACGACCTGTTGTGGACCGACGGGCCGAACGGCCGCGTGACCTACGGCGACGTCTATCACCAGAATGAAGTGGAGCAGTCGAAGTACAACTTCGAGCTGGCGGACACCGCGCTGCTGTTCCGGCACTTCGACGATCACGAGGCGGCGTGCAAGAAGCTGCTCGAAGCCGGGCTGGCGTTGCCGGCGTATGAGCAGATGCTCAAGACCTCGCACACCTTCAATTTGCTCGATGCCCGCAAAGCCATTTCGGTCACCGAGCGTCAGCGCTTCATCCTGCGCGTTCGCGCGCTCGCGAAAGAAGTCGCCGAAACCTACTACAAGACCCGCGAGGCACTGGGCTTCCCGATGCTGAATCGCGCGGCTGCTGAAGCTGAGACCGCGGCATGAGTAAACGTGATTTTCTGGTCGAGATCGGCACCGAGGAATTACCGCCGAAATCGTTGTTCACGTTGGCCGAGTCGTTTGCCAACGGCGTCGTCAAAGGCCTCGACGAAGCCTCCGTCAAACATGGTGACGTGAAGTGGTACGCCACGCCGCGCCGCCTGGCGGTGTTCGTCGCGGGTGTCGCCGATCAACAGCCGGATCAGCAAATCAAACGTCAGGGCCCGGCGGTTGCCAATGCCTTCGGTCCCGATGGCCAGCCGACCAAGGCGGCGCTCGGCTTTGCCGCGTCGTGCGGCGTGACGGTTGAGCAGCTGGCGCAGGTCGACGGGCCGAAGGGCAAGGTGCTGCAGTTCGAAGGCTCGAAGCCCGGTGCGGCGACGACTTCCCTGTTGCCCGGCATCGTCACCGCCTCGCTCGACAACCTGCCGATCGCGCGCCGCATGCGCTGGGGCGCGGGCTCGCAGGAATTCGTTCGCCCGGTTCACTGGGTCGTGATGTTGTTTGGTTCGAGCGTCGTCGAGGCCGAGATCCTCGGCATTCAGGCGGGCAAACAAACCCAAGGGCATCGGTTCCACGGACCGAAGCAGCTGGCGATCAGCAATCCGGCGAAGTACGCCGAGATGCTGCTCGAAAAGGCCCACGTCGTCGCCGATGTCGGCGCTCGTCGTGAACGCATTCGTGCCGAAGTGAATGCGATCGCCGATTCTCTCGGCGGCCAGGCTGTGATCGAAGATTGGCTGCTCGATGAAGTCACGGCGCTGGTCGAGTGGCCGGTGCCGCTGTCCGGTCGCTTCGATGAACAGTACCTGCGTCTGCCGCAGGAAGTGCCGATCGCCACCATGCAGGACAACCAGCGTTACTTCCCGGTGCGCGGCAACGACGGGCAGCTGATGAACTACTTCATCACGGTTGCAAACATCGCCAGCCGCGAGCCGGATCGGGTCCGCGATGGTAATGAACGCGTCGTGCGCCCTCGCCTCGCCGACGCCGCTTTCTTCTGGGACACCGACCGAAAGGAACGTCTCGAAACTCGTTACGCCGCGCTGAAGGCGGTGACGTTCCAGGCGAAGCTGGGTTCGCTGGCGGACAAGAGCAATCGCGTCGTCACGCTCGCGCAGCGGATTGCTGAAGGCATCGGCGGCAACGCTGAGCTCGCGGCACGGGCCGCCAGGCTGAGCAAATGTGACTTGTTGTCGGCGATGGTCGGCGAGTTTCCCGAGCTGCAAGGCTTGATGGGCAAGTACTACGCGCAGCTCGATGGCGAAAACGCCGAAGTCGCCACTGCGCTCGAAGAACAATATTGGCCACGGTTCGCGGGCGACAAGTTGCCGGCGACCAAAACCGGCATCGCGCTATCGATCGCGGACAAGCTCGACACCATCGCGGGCATTTTCAGCATCGGACAGAAACCCTCCGGTACCAAGGATCCGTACGGCCTGCGTCGCGCGGCTCTCGGCATCCTGCGCACGGTCATGGAGCACAAGCTCGATCTGGATCTGCGCGTGCTCGTGGACCAGGCCGTCTCGTTGCAGCCGGTCACGGCGCCCGCAAATATCGGCGAGGACATCTGGGGTTATCTGATGGAACGTCTGCGGTCTTCCTACCTCGAGGAAGCGGGCGGCCGTGCCATCACCACGGAAATGTTCGACGCCGTGCTCGCAAGCAAGCCGCACACGACCTTGGATATCGATGTCCGTCTGCAGGCACTGGAAGGATTTCTGGCGTTGCCTGAAGCCGCGAGCCTGGCCGCTGCGAACAAGCGCATCGCCAACATCCTGCGCAAGGCGACCGGCGATCTGTCGGGGGTGGTGGAAATCGGCCAATTCCGCGAGCCCGCGGAACGGCAGCTGTTCGACCACGTTGTTTCCATGGAGCGCGCGGTGAATCCCCTGTTCTCACGCCGTGAGTACACCGGTGCACTCACTCAGCTCGCGACCTTGAAGGAAGATGTGGACCGCTTCTTCGATTCCGTGATGGTGATGGCGGAAGATCCGGAAGTGCGCGCGAATCGATTAGGCTTGCTGGTGCGCCTGCGCGGGTTGTTCCTGCAGGTGGCCGATTTGTCGCGACTCCCGGGATAAGAGGCGTGTAATGCAGCTGCTGAGGTCGATCCTATTCACCACTGCACTGTTTATCGGGACACTGCTCTACGCAGTAGTGGTTCTGGCGTTCGGCTGGTTACCCAGCCAGCGGCTGTATGCGATCGCCCGCAGTTGGGGTCGCTTGAATCTGTGGCTGCTCGCGAAGCTCTGCGGCCTCACCTATACAGTCGAGGGTCGAGAAAACATTCCGCCGGGCGCGCATGTGTCCATGTGGAAACATTCCTCGGCGTGGGAAACTATCGCGCAGGCCGCGGTCTTTCCGCCTCAAGCCTGGGTGCTCAAGCACGAGCTGATGTGGATCCCGCTGGTCGGCTGGGCCGTCAAATGTCTCAAGCCCATCGCCATCAATCGCAAGGCTGGCGCCGCGGCCGTTACTCAAGTGGTCGAGCAGGGCAAGGCGCGGCTTCAGGAAGGGCTGTGGGTCCTGATCTTCCCGGAAGGCACGCGCGTCGCCGTCGGTGAGACCCGGAAGTACGGCGTGAGCGGCTCGCTGCTCGCGTCGAGAGCGGGCTGCAAGATCATTCCGGTCGCTCACAATGCCGGTTACTACTGGCCTCGCCGCGGATGGGTCAAAAAGCCGGGCACGATTCGCGTGGTCATCGGCCCGCCGATCGATGCGGCCGGCCGCGATGCTCGCGAGCTCAATGAAGAAGTGCGGTCGTGGATCGAAAAGAAGCTGGTAACGCTGACGCCGGAGGGCGCGAGTGGCACGTCGGATGCGTCGAGCCGGCCGGTCGCTGCCGGCTGACCGTTAATCGAACCTTGATCAGGAGCGGCAGAAATCCAAACTTCTACCGCTCCTAGCTTAAATTTAATTAAATGTCAAGGTTGGCGACCGCCAGCGCGTTCTTCTCGATGAACTCGCGCCGCGGCTCGACCTGATCGCCCATCAGGGTCGCAAAGATGTCGTTGGCCGCCAGGGCATCCTCGATGCGCACCTGGATCAAACGGCGAGTCTCCGGATTGATGGTCGTATCCCAGAGCTGCTCCGGGTTCATCTCGCCCAGACCTTTGTAGCGCTGAATGGTCTGGCCGCGACGGCCCGATTCCAGCAGCCAGTTGATGGCTTCCTTGAAGCCACCCACTTCCTGCTTGCTCTCGTTCTTCGCGACATACGCACCCGGCTTGAACAACCCAGCCAGGGTAGCTCCAAGATCGGCAATGCTCCGGTACTCGGCCGACTCGAAGAACTCGCGATGGATGTGCTTCTCCTGAGTGATGCCATGCTCGATGCGAGCAACCAGCAATCGCGGCGTTCCGCCATCGACCGCAGCCAGCACTCGCACGCGATACTTCCGAGCGGCATCGTCATAAGCATTGAGCTGAGTCTCGAGAGTACGGCCCCACTGAGTCAGCCAGTCGAGCTGATCGTGGTTCGCCGGAGTGACCTCGGGCATGTACAGCAGCTGCTCGAGCACGCGCTCGTCATAGCGGCGGGACGAGCGACGGATGATCGAGGCGACTTCCATCCAGCGACGAGCCAGAGTCTCCAGGGCTGAGCCGGTCATCGGCGGCTGCGCCGGGTCGGCGTACAGATTCGCGTCTTCCAGGGCATAGGTCAGAAGCATCGAGTCGAGCTCGGCCTGGTCCTTCACATAGTGCTCGGACTTGCCCTTCTTCAATTTGAACAGCGGCGGCTGCGCGATATAGATGTGCCCGCGCTCGATCAGCTGCGGCATCTGGCGATAGAAGAAGGTGAGCAGCAGGGTGCGGATGTGCGAGCCGTCCACGTCCGCGTCGGTCATGACGATGATGCGGTGATAGCGGAGCTTCTCCACATTGAAGTCGTCGGCGCCGATGCCGCAGCCGAGTGCCGTAATCAGCGTGCCCACTTCAGCGGACGACAGCATTTTGTCGAAGCGCGCCTTCTCGACGTTCAGGATCTTGCCCTTCAGCGGCAGGATGGCCTGAGTACGCCGGTCTCTGCCCTGCTTCGCCGAGCCACCTGCGGAGTCACCCTCGACCAGGAACATCTCGGACAGCGCCGGATCCTTCTCTTGGCAGTCCGCCAGCTTGCCCGGCAGACCGGCCAGATCCAGCGCGCCTTTGCGACGGGTCATCTCGCGAGCCTTGCGAGCAGCTTCGCGAGCACGGGCGGCTTCGAGCACCTTGTTGGCGATGGCTTTGGCCTGCGGCGGATGCTCCATCAGGAACTCCTCCAGCTTCGCGCCCACCGCCGACTCGACGATGCCTTTGATCTCGGACGAGACCAGCTTGTCCTTGGTCTGCGAGGAGAACTTCGGGTCCGGCATCTTCACGGACAGGATCGCGGTCAGGCCTTCACGGGCATCGTCGCCGCTCATGGCCACCTTGTCCTTCGCCGAGAACTCCTTCTCGATGTAGGCATTGAGGGTGCGGGTCAGGGCGCTACGGAAGCCGGCGAGGTGAGTGCCGCCGTCCCGCTGGGGAATGTTGTTCGTGTAGCAGGACATGGTCTCCTGGTACGAGTCATTCCACTGCAGGCCCAACTCCACCGTGATCGGCCCTTCCTGGGTGCGAAACCAGATGATGGTGTCGTGGATGGCCTGGGCATTGCGGTTCAAGTAGCGGACGAACTCCTTGATGCCGCCTTCGTGGTGGAAGACTTCATGCTTGTCGTCGCGCTCGTCGATCAGCTCGATCCGGACACCGGAGTTCAGGAACGACAGCTCGCGCAACCGCTTGGCCAGCACGCTGTAGTCGAACTCGATGTTGGTGAAGATGGTGGCACTGGGCTTGAACCGGATGCTGGTGCCGCGCTTCTGGGTCGTGCCGGTTTCCGCCAGCGGCGCCTGGGGGTCGCCCAGACGGTATTCCTGCTGGTGGAGCTTGCCGTTCTTGTGGATGGTCAGCAGCAGGTACTCGGAAAGGGCGTTCACCACCGACACGCCGACGCCGTGCAAACCGCCCGAGACCTTGTAAGAAGAGTCGTCGAACTTACCGCCGGCGTGCAACACCGTCATGATGACTTCGGCGGCCGAACGACCCTCCTCCGGATGGATATCCACAGGTATTCCACGGCCGTCATCGGACACCGTAACGGACTGGTCGGCATGGATGGTGACGGTCACTTGAGAGCAATGACCCGCCAGTGCTTCGTCGACAGAGTTGTCGACGACCTCGAACACCATGTGATGTAGACCGGTCCCGTCATCGGTGTCGCCGATGTACATTCCGGGGCGCTTGCGGACCGCGTCGAGGCCCTTCAAGACTTTGATTTTGCTGGAATCGTAGACGTCTTTATCTGTCATGGTCCGGCCTGAAATAAGTGCGGCGACATTATAGCATCGGCTCGAAATTGCCTTGTTTCACGTGAAACCTCCGGCCAATTTCGATGCCCCTCAGCCCCCGCTCGTGGACTGATGTAACGATCAGCTGACTGGGGATCTCGGCGATCGCCAGAAGAAGTTTCCCCAAGTTATCCACATCCAGCTCGGCCGCCGGATCGTCCAACATCAGGGTGGTCGGCACCGCTCCGAGAGCGGTGTGACACTGCAATTGGGAAAGGATAAAAGCGGCCGCCAGCATCTTCTGTTGGCCACGCGAGACCCGGTCCTTGGCCGGGGTCCCATCGATCAAAAAACCCAGGTCGGCTCGATGGGGACCGACATGGGTGGTCTTGAGTCTCAGGTCCCTAGATATGGAGTCATGCAGCGCCTGTCTCAACTCGGCCTCGGCCGGCCAGCCGCGGCGGTAGGTCAGCGTGGTTCCTGGTCCGACCAGGCGGGCAGCCAGCGACTCAAAATGCGGCTTCAGCGCCTCGACGTAGTGGCAGCGCAGTCGGTCGACCTCGACACCGGCGGCGCAGAAGTCCTGCTCCCAGGCGTGGATCAGTTCCTCGCCAGGAGCGGTGCGGAGTGCGGCGTTTCGTTGGGATAGCGCGCGCTGGTAGCGGCGCCAGTAACCGAGGAACTCACGTTTCACGTGAAACACTCCCCAGTCCATGAGGCGGCGCCGCCTGGCCGATCCCTCCTCCACCAATCGATGGACGCCTGGGTCGATGATCTGAAGCGGCAGGACTTCGGCGATATCCGCGATTCCAGAAATGCCCTGCCCAGCCAACTGACCTTGGGTTCGGCCTTGAGTGTGCTCAAGTCCGGCGGTCAGCATGCCGCGGTGAGTCGCGAGCCTGCCGACGACCCGGAAGAAGGCCGCGCCTTCCCGTTTGAGCTTTTCCGCTTGGGCGGCCCGGAACGAACGGCCGTGGCCTAGAAAGTAAATTGCCTCCAGCAAGCTGGTCTTGCCGGAGGCGTTGTCACCGATGATGCCGGTCGAGCGCGAGTCGAAGTCCAGGCTGGCGTGTTCGATGCATCGGAAGTTATCGACCGTAATCGCAGTCAGCACCGGTGCACGCCCGCCATGGTTTTATAGCCTCATCGGCATGACGACGTACTTGGCCTGAGGAGCGCCTTCCGAGCTCAGCAAGCAGCTGTTGTTCGCGTCCGTGAGACCGAGCACGACGTCGCCGCTATCCACCGCCGCCAGCGCATCGAGCAGGTAATTGACGTTGAAGCCAATCTCCAGCTCCTCGCCACCGTAATTGATCTCCAACTCCTCTTCAGCCTCTTCCTGCTCCGGATTATGGGATTGCAGGAGCAGCACGCCGGGCTTAACGCCCAAGCGAATGCCGCGGTACTTTTCGTTGGACAGAATGGCGGCGCGCTGGAGTGCCGAACGCAGCATGTCGCGATTGACGTTGATGCGTTTGGTCGGATTGGCCGGGATCACGCGACCATATTCCGGGAAACGACCGTCAATCAGCTTCGAAGTGAAGCGAATGTCGCCGATCTGGGCGCGAACGTGATTGGTGCCGATCGCCAGTTCGACGTTGCCTTCGCCCGCCAGCAGGCGCTGCAGTTCGAGCACGCCTTTACGCGGCACGATCACTTGCTGAGTCGCACCTGCTTCGTGTTCGAGCGTAGTTTCGCAATATGACAGACGATGGCCGTCAGTCGCGACTGTTCGCAGCGTTTTCCCGTCAGCTTCCAGCAACATGCCGTTGAGGTAATAACGCACGTCCTGCTGCGCCATCGAGAAATGGGTCTTGTCGAGCAGGCGGCGCAGGGCGGATTGGGAAATCAGCAGTGCCTTTTGGGCGCGGATGTCTTCCACCGTCGGGAAGTCGCTGGCGGGCAGGGTGGCCAGCGTGAAGCGGCTCTTGCCGGAACGAACGGTGGCGCGCTCGCCCTCCACCGAAATCGTCACCTGGGCCTTGTCGGGCAGCGCCTTGATGATGTCCAGCAGCTTGCGACCCGGCAGGGTGATTTCGCCAGGCGTCTGCAAATTGACGTTGGCCTTGGCCACCAGCTCCACTTCCAGATCGGTCGCCGTGATGGACAGCTGCTCCCCCCGACCCGCGATCAGGACGTTGGCCAGGATCGGCATGGTCTGGCGCCGTTCCACAACGCCGATTACCGCCTGCAGTGGTGCGAGGATGCTTTCCCGCTCGGCACTGAACTTCATCGTGGTCACCTTCGGACTCTTAATTAGAGATTGAGTATTTAAAGAATTTATGATGATTATGAAGGGCGGCAGACGCTGTGTATAACCCGTTTTTTCCGTGTTCCATCAGTCGCTTGTCGCCATCAAAACTCATCTGCTAACTGTTCGGGAGCTTGTCTCGAAACTGTGAGGCATCTGTGGATAAGTCGGGCCCACGATTCCTCAACAAATTATCCACAGTCATCCAGCCAGGGTTCTCAACAGGTTTGAGTAGTCCTCGCTGGTCCGCGTGTTCGACTCTCTCAGCTCTTTGATCACCCGGCAGGCATGCAACACGGTCGTGTGATCACGGCCGCCGAATGCATCGCCGATTTCCGGCAGGCTATGACTGGTCAGCTCCTTCGCCAACGCCATCGCGACTTGCCGGGGCCGTGCGATCGAGCGGCTGCGACGCTTCGACAACAGATCGGCCACGCGGATTTTGAAGTATTCCGCGACGGTCTTCTGAATGTTCTCGATGGTCACCATGCGATCCTGGGACGCCAGCAGATCGCGCAACGACTCTTTCGCGAACTCCATGGTGATCGCGCGGCCGGTGAATTGCGAGTTCGCGACCACGCGACGCAGAGCACCCTCGAGCTCACGCACGTTGGAGCGAATCCGCTTGGCGATGAAGAACGCGACTTCGTCCGGCAGATCGACGCGGGTCTGCGCGGCTTTGCTCATCAGAATGGCCACGCAGGTTTCCAGCTCGGGCGGCTCGATGGCCACCGTCAAGCCCCAGCCGAAGCGCGACTTGAGCCGCTCCTCCAGGCCGTCGAGCTCCTTGGGATAACGATCGCAGGTCATGATGATCTGCTGCTGGCCTTCGAACAGTGCGTTGAAGGTGTGGAAGAACTCTTCCTGCGAACGATCCTTGCCGGCGAAAAACTGAATGTCGTCGATCAGCAGGGCATCGAGCGAGCGGTACGCCGTTTTGAAATCGTTGATGGTGTTGTGCTGAAGCGCTTTCACCATGTCGCCGACGAATCGCTCCGAGTGCACATAGGCGACGCGGGCCTGCTCGTTACGAGCTTTGATCATGTTGCCGACGGCATGCATCAGGTGCGTCTTGCCCAGACCCACGCCGCCATAGATGAACAGCGGGTTGTAGGCGCGACCGGGATTTTCAGCGACCTGGAATGCCGCGGCCCGCCCGAGCTGGTTGCTCTTACCTTCGACGAAGTTCGTAAAGGTGAAATCCGGATTCAGGCGGCTGCCGAGAACCGTCGGGATATCGCGGATCGGCGGCGGCGACGTGATGGTCGGCGTACGCGCAGCCACGGGCTGATGCGTGTTGATCGTCATCGCAGGAGCAGCCGGCCGAGAGCCGACTTCCAGCACCACCGCGGGTGTGGGCGCCTCACCCACCGCATCGACCAGCTCACTGATCCGGCCGGCGACGTTCTCATTCACCCAGTCGACGACGAAACGGTTTGGCGCCAGCAGGCGCAAGGTCCGTCCATCCTCCACGGCCTGCAAAGGCCGGATCCACGTATTGAACTGCTGCTCCGGCAATTCCACTTCCAATTGCGCGAGACAGCGGCGCCACAACGAACCCTGCACGGATTTCGTCCCCTAAATCGAATCGAGAGAAAGAATTGTTCTGCGCCAGGTCAACGCGAGAGGCGGCGAGTCTATACCGATGGACCGCCAGTTATCCACAGGCAGTAGCAGCGAATTTTGTGCGCTGGACGCGCGCATCGAGCTTGACACTGGAGGGGGTGGTGCGTAGTCTTGCCGCCCCTCTACGCGCGCCAGCATGTACTTGTTTTAGCGCGATTTCTGGCCCGAGCCCAAGTTACGACATCGTTGAGATGCCCGCATGAAGCGTACTTACCAACCCAGCAAAGTTCACCGTCAGCGCACCCACGGTTTTCGCGCGCGCATGGCCACCCGTGCTGGTCGCCAGGTGCTCGCCCGTCGCCGCGCCAAGGGCCGCAAGCGTCTCACTGTCTGAGCTCAGGCTTAGCCAGCGGCGCTTGTCCGATCCTAGACTTGCCAGCCCCGACCCGACGCTTTCAACCGGCGCAACGTCTCCGGCATAAATCCGAATTCGATCGCGTCTATCGGGACTCGCGCCGCTCCACCGACGCCTGCTTCGCGATCCTCACTCGAAACAGCGGCGGCACGATTCCAAGACTTGGATTGTCGATTGCCGCACGCACTATCGGGAACGCCGTGCGGCGTAACCGCATCAAGCGACTGATTCGGGAATCGTTTCGTCAGCATCAGCATGAACTGCCTGCGGTGGACATCGTCGTCAATGCGCGCTCGGGTGCTCGCGATGCGGATAATGCCGTCATCGTGCGCAGCCTCGAAAAGCATTGGCGTACGGTAGTGAAGCAATGCGCCGCCTCCTGATCGCCCCGATTCGCGTCTATCGCTACTTGATCAGCCCCATGCTCGGGCCGACCTGCCGCTTCTACCCGAGCTGTTCCTGCTACGCCGAAGAAGCTTTGCAACGACATGGCGCAGCTCGCGGAACTTATCTCACGGTGCGCCGCCTGATGCGGTGTCATCCCTGGAACGAAGGCGGCTTCGATCCGGTGCCACCTCCTCACAATACCAAGCCGGTTCCTCATGGATAACCAACGCGTATTCATCTGGGCCGCGCTTGCGCTGGTCCTGTACCTCAATTTCATCACCTGGCAGAAGGACTACGCTCCTCCGCCGGCGCCCGCGAGCACTGCGACTACGCAGACGCAGCCGGGCACCAGCACTGCTCCGGCAGTCAACGACACGTTGCCGGCATTGCCGTCGAGCGATCCGACCGCGCCCCCGGCTTCGGCCAGCGGTACCTCGGCCGCTACTATTAATCAGAGCAACACCGAGACGGTTGCGGGTAATGCGCCTGTCATTCGGGTGGTCACCGACGTGCTCTCGATGGACATCAGCACTCGCGGTGGCGAGCTGGTTCGCGCCGAGCTGCTGAAGTATCCGGTCAAGAAGAATCAGCCGGATGTGCCGGTGCGCTTGTTCACGCCGAATCCGCCGCTGTATGTGGCGCGCTCCGGTTTGCGAGCCGCCGACGGCCGTGCCGAGCCGACGCATCAGGTCACTTATCAATCCACGTCGAGCGAATACAAATTGGAGGCGGGCCAGCAGGAGCTGGTCGTGCCGCTGACCTGGACCGACGGCCAGGGCGTGACGGTCACCAAGATCTTCAAGTTCAAGCCGGGCAGCTACCAGGTCGATCTGAGCTACGACGTCGAGAACCAGTCGGGCAGCGACTACAAAGCCGCTTCTTATGTGCAGCTGATCCGTCACTACGAGCACATCGAGCGCTCGTACTTCAACGTCGAAACCTACGCGTATCGCGGCCCGGCGATCTTCGACGGCAAGGCTTATCGCAAGCTGAAGATCGAAGATGAGGACGATCGCAAGTTCAAGGGCGATTTCGCCGGCGGCTGGATGGCGTCCTTGCAGCACCACTTCGTCGCGGCCGCGGTGCCGCCGAAAGATGCGACCTACGATTATCAACTCAGCCTCGATGCCGACAACGATTTCGTGCTGTCGTATCGCGGTCCGCTGACGGCTGTGCCGGCCGGCGGCAAGCACACCTTCAATGAAACGATCTTCGTCGGCCCGAAGCTGCAGGAACAGCTCGCGCAGGCCGGTCCGCGTCTGGAGCTGGTCGCCGACTACGGCAAGCTGACGATCATCGCGCAGCCGTTGTTCACCGTGCTCGAGTTCGTGTACGGCGTGGTCGGCAACTGGGGCTGGGCGATCATCATCGTCACCTTCCTGATCAAGCTCGCCTTCTACAAGCTGACCGCGTCGAGCGGCCGCTCCATGGCGAAGATGCGCAACCTCGGCCCGCGCATCAAACAGATTCAGGAACGTTACAAGGACGACCGCGAACAGCTCGGCCGTCAGATGATGGAGATCTACAAGCGCGAGAAAATCAATCCGCTCGCCGGCTGTCTGCCCATCCTGATTCAGATTCCGTTCTTCCTGGCCTTCTACTGGGTGCTGCTGGAAAGCGTCGAGATGCGCCAGGCGCCGTTCCTCGGCTGGATCACCGACCTGTCGTCGCGCGATCCGTTCTTCATCCTGCCCATCCTGATGGCGGGCGCGATGTTCGCGCAGTTCAAGCTGCAGCCGATGCCGAGCACGGATCCGGTGCAGGCGAAGATCTTCATGTTCATGCCGCTGATCATGTCGGTGACCATGGCCTGGTTCCCGGCCGGCCTGGTGCTGTACTGGCTGACCAACACCTTGTTGTCGATCGCTCAGCAATACCGGATCAACAAGCTGGTCGCGGCGGAAGATAAAAAAGAGAAAGACCGGAGCTGACCCGGTCGACTCGATCCATGACGACCCGTCCCGGCGACACTGACACCATCGCGGCAATCGCAACGCCGCCGGGTCGCGGTGGTGTCGGGATGGTGCGGATCTCCGGCCGCCTGGCCCCGACGATCGCCAGCGAAGTGCTCGGCGATCTTCCCGAACCGCGTCACGCGGTGCTGCGCATCTTTCGCGATGCCGACGGCGAAATGCTCGACGGCGGCCTCGCCCTGTACTTTCCGGCGCCGAACTCATTCACCGGCGAAGATGTTCTCGAACTGCATGGCCACGGCGGTCCGGTCGTCATGGATATGCTGCTCGCTCGAGTCGTCAGCCTCGGCGCGCGTGTCGCGCAGCCCGGCGAATTCACACAGCGGGCCTTCCTGAACGACAAGATCGATCTGACCCAGGCCGAAGCCATTGCCGACCTCATCGACAGCGGCTCGAGTCAGGCGGCACGCGCCGCGCTTCGATCGTTACAAGGTGAGTTTTCCGTCGCCGTTCATTCATTGACCGAGGCCGTGACCGAAACACGCATGCACGTGGAGGCGGCGATCGATTTCCCGGAAGAGGAAGTGGATTTCCTGGCCGATACGGTTTTGCATGAACGCATCGCTTCAGCCATCGACCTGTGCGAGCAGATCACGGCCAAGGCCCAGCAAGGCGCGCTGCTTCGCGATGGCATGACGGTCGTGATCGCCGGCCGCCCGAACGCCGGCAAATCCAGTTTGCTGAATCGCCTCGCCGGCTACGAAGCCGCCATCGTGACCGACATTCCCGGCACGACTCGCGACGTGCTTCGCGAACGCATCCACATCGACGGCATGCCTCTGCACATCGCCGATACCGCCGGCCTTCGTGAAGATGCGGATGTCGTCGAAGCCGAAGGCATCCGCCGCGCCAGAAATGAAATGACTCGCGCCGATCGCATTCTCTATGTGATCGATGCGACCCGCGCGCTGGACGATGAAGCCATGCAGGCCGAGCTCGCCAGCTTGCCGGCGGATATTCCCGTGAGCGTCGTCCTGAACAAGATCGATCTTGCGCAGGCACAGTCTCGCTATGAACAGTCACAGCCGCCGCGACTGCACGTGTCCGCGACTACTGGCGAAGGCATCGACTTGCTGCGCGAGCATTTAAAAGAATGCATGGGATTCCAGGGCGCTGGCACGAGCACCATCTCCGCCCGCCGCCGCCACCTCGATGCACTGGGTCGCGCATCCGCCCATTTAAATGAAGCGCAACGCCAGCTCATGGACAAGCGCGCCGGCGAACTGATGGCCGAAGAGCTGCGCCAGGCTCAGCACTGTCTCGGCGAAATCACGGGCGAGTTCACGCCGGATGATTTGCTCGGTCGGATCTTCACGACGTTCTGTATCGGCAAGTAACGAGCGGCGGCCCAATGCTCGGCCATCGCTCCACCATTCCCGCCTCTCTCGCCACCGCCCTCCGCGACATCTTCGGCGAATCGGTCGATCACATCCGCGTGATCGAAAACTCTCTGTACGCGCGCATGCATTTCGGCGCACGCGCAACGACACGACGCAGCCGCATCTTGCTCCGCGGTTCAGCAAGTGATTTCTGGAACGATCCCGAACTCGTGCTTCACGAATATTTCCATGTGCTGCGTCAGTGGCAGCCGCGTCGACTCACGATCTGGAAATATCTCAAGGAGTCGGCCCGCAAAGGCTATTGGCACAACTGCTACGAAATCGAAGCGCGAGCGTTTGCGGCGATGCACTGGCGTGCGCTGAAGTCGCGATTGCAAAAGTGGCAGGATTGAGCGGAGGATTGCGTTAGTTACCTTCGACCAGGCCCGCTGGAGATGGAGGTTACGATGCAAACGTTCAGAACTATTCCTACACGCGCCGTTCTGGCAGGCGCCCTCGCCGCGCTTCTGAGCCCCGCAGCGCAGGCAGACGTCATCATCACCGAGCACATGAGCATCAGCGGTGCCGGCATGATGAAAATGGCGAACATGAGCGGCACGACGACCACGTCGATTTCGGGCCAGCGAGCGCGCACCGACAGCAACCTGCAGTTCGAGTCCGGCTTGATGCGGACGTTCGCGCGCGGTGTGGGCGGCGACTCCACCGAGATCGTGCGACTGGATCAGGACAAGATGTATTCGCTCGACAACAAGAAGAAGACCTACACCGAAACCACGTTCGCCGAAACGCGCGCGCAGATGGAGAAGGTGTCGAAACAGATGCAGGACGCGCAGGCGGCACAGCAGCAGGGCACTTCCGGTGTCGATGAATCCCAATGCGAATGGTCCGAACCGAAGAGCGAAGTGATTCGTTCGGGCGAGAAAGCCTCGATTGCCGGTCATCAGGCCGAGCGCGTCACCGTGACCGCCACCCAATCCTGCAAGGACAAGAAGACCGGTCAGGTCTGTGATTTCGGGCTCGTGTTCGATCAGTGGGTCGCGCCGGACTTCCAGGCCTCCGCCGAGGCGCAGGCGTATCAACTGGCGTTTGCACAGAAGATGGGCATGGGCACCGGCGGTTCGAAGGATTTCGCGGAGCGCGCGGAGACCATGTTCGGTCGCTACAAAGGGCTGTGGAGTGAAGTCGCGACCAAGATGCGCGACGTGAAAGGGTATCCGGTGCGGCTGAGCTTCGGGCTCGGTGTGGGCGGGCCGCAGTGTCAAAGCACTCAGCAGATGCAGGCCGGCGGTCAGCAGGAGAGCACCGCTTCACCCGCCAGTCTCGGTCAAGCACTCGGCGGTGCTTTGGGCGGAATGTTTGGAAAGAAGAAGGCGGCAGCGCCTGCACCCGAGGCGGCGCCACCCACGCAATTGCCGGGTGGCTTGTTCTCCCTGATGAACATGAGCACCGAGCTGGTCTCGGTGAGCACCGATGCGGTGAGTCCGCAATCGTTCGAGCCGCCGGCGAGCTACAAGAAGGTCGCCGCCGGCCAGTAAACGACGCCGATCAGCGAGTGCCGGACGTCTTCGGTTGCAGGGTCTTCAAGAACCCGAACAAGGCATCCAGTTCGGTATCGCTCATGCCGCGCAGGCTTTCGAAAGGCATCACGCCGATGCTGGTGCCATCCGCGCGCTTGCCGGAACGCATCATCTGACGGAATTGCTCTATCGACCCGTAGCGCGTCGTCATCGCACTATCCGAAGCAGAAGTGAGATTCGCCGCGGCTGGCCACACCGGCGGAGCACCCGGAATCGGGCCGCCAGAAAAGCCCTGACCATGACAGCCGACGCAGGTCTTGGCGATGTACTCCCCCTGTGCATGCGTATCGACCGGAACGCGAGTCGGTGCGGGTTTCGTGTGATCGATCTTCTCCGACGCATCCTGAGCGATGCCGGCGACATAGAGTGCCTTCACCAACAGCGGGATGCGCATTTCGGTCTTGCGCTCGGCCGACGGCGGCATGGAGCGAATGTAAGTCACGAGCGCCGCCACATCTTCATCAGCCATCTGCGCGTAGTCCTCGCTCGGCATGACAAAGGCGGGAACGCGGCCCGGCTTCAGGCCGTGGCGAAGCAGTGCGACCCAATCGGTGTCGCTGTATCTCGCAGCGGCACCACCACCGCCCCGAGTGATGTTTGGCGAGGCGATAAACAAACCGCCGCTCGGATCGTCTATCACGACCTTGCCCTCGCCGCGGGTGCCGTGACATTCCGTGCAGCCCCGCGTCTGAAACAGATATTCGCCGCGTTCCAGGTTGGGATTGAATGAGGCGAAATTCACCGACGCGATCGGCACGTCGACGACCCGGTTCATCTTGCGCTCGCTGAGCACCACCGCTGCGCCAGCAGCAATACCGACTCCGGCAGCCAGCACCGCCAGCGAGCCCCCGACGATTTTCATGAGCTTGTTCATGGCGGCGTATTCTGCATATCGCCCGCGGGATTACAGCGTACCAACGGGCAGCGGGCCGTGGCCCGGAAGAGCCATGCGCAATGCTCACTTTCGCCAGGGGCGGGCTACACTTGAAGCCACCTGACATGGCCAAGCAGCCCACCAAATTACTCAGCAAGAGGCGGGAATCTTCCGAGCCGGCCGCACGCAACACTGCGACCCAAGCCAACAGGAGAACCGCCATGTCCAACGCCCCAGTCAACGACGAAGAATTGTGGAACGCCGTGCAGAGCCGTGACGCCAGCCGCGACGGCGAGTTTTTCTACGGCGTCATGACCACCGGCGTGTATTGCCGGCCTTCCTGCAACTCGCGCCGGCCGTTGCGCAAGAATGTTCGTTTCTTCACTACGACCGAAGCGGCGGAACGCGCCGGCCTGCGGCCGTGCAAGCGCTGCCGCCCCACGGGCGCCTCGGCGAATGTGTTGAATCAGGTCGTGCACGATCTGGCCCGGCAGATCGATGCCGCGCCGGACAGCAAGCTCAGCCTGGAACAACTCGCCAAACGCTCCGGCTACAGCCCGTTCCATCTGCAACGCAGCTTCAAAGCCATCATGGGCAGCAGCCCGAAGGAATATCAGACGGCGGCCCGCGTTCGCATGCTGAAAAAGGAGCTGCGCAATGAAGCGCCGGTCGCGGATGCCATCTATCAGGCGGGCTTCGGCTCGGGCAGCCGCGTGTACGAGAAAGCCGACGGCCAGCTCGGCATGACACCCAGCGAATATCGCAGCGGTGGCAAAGGCCTGACCCTTTCTTATGCGAGCGGCCAGACCCCGCTGGGATTGATGATGATCGGCGCCACCGATCGCGGCATTTGTTTTCTGCAGTTCGGCGACGACGACGCAGCCCTGCTCGATGATCTGCGACTGCAATTTCCCGCCGCCAAAGTGCAGGCGATGCCGGACAGCTCGCGCAATGAGTTCGAGTCGTGGATCGCCGCGCTCAACCGTCATCTGCGAGGCCTCGAGCCGCGGCTCGATCTGCCACTGGACGTGCGAGGCACGGCGTTCCAGCTGATCGTGTGGCGCTACTTGCAGAAGGTGCCGTATGGCGAAGTCCGATCGTATGCGGAAGTCGCGGCCGCCATCGGCAAACCCAGCGCCGCTCGGGCAGTCGCCAGGGCGTGCGCCACCAACTCAGTCGCGCTGTTGATCCCCTGTCATCGCGTCGTACGCGGCACCGGCGAGCTGGGCGGTTATCGCTGGGGCATGCAGAGAAAGCGGGTGTTGCTCGACACCGAGCGCGCGGCCAGCAAGCGATGAGCTGCAGTTCACATCTTCGGGTCTGATCCTTGCGCACCCGCCTCTCGTGCTGATAATGAGCGCGCATGCGACGAGCATGCTGCAGGAGGCGGTATGTGCCTGGGTTGTTTAGACGAAGATGAGCCACCGGCGACGCGAAGGGAGTTCCTCGCGACGGCTCTGCAACTGACCGCCGCGTCGGCTCTCGGCGCGACGACGGTGGTCGAAGCCGCCACTCAAGTGTGGGACATCGAGGCTAGTGGTCTCACGGTTGAGAATGGCGCAACGCTGCTGCCCGCGTACCAGGCCATTCCCATGGGCGCGAGCAATCAGACGACGGTCGTGATCATTCACGATCGACCGGGCATTCCCAAAGACCTGCAGGAGTTGGCGCGCGACGTTGCCCGAACCGGCTACGTCGCATTGGTGATCGATTGCGCCCAGCGGGGCACAGCCAAGATTTCCACTCATCCAGATGCCTTGCTGAGCGAGGCCTTCACACTCGACGTCGAAGGCGACGTGCGTGCCGGGATCGTGACGTTGAACGGCAGCGGGCCGAATGCCAATCCTGTCGTGATTCTGGGATTCGGAGCGGCGGGCTACACCGCGTTACGCATGGCGCTGAACGATCCGCTCGGCGTGGTTGGCGTGATCACCCTGTCCACACCCATCGAAACGACCGAAAAATCCAAAACCGATCCGCGCCCGGACCTGATTACGTTGCTTGCTCGCTTGAATGTGCCCGTTCAGTTTCATGCCGGGACCGCGGATCCGGCGATCGATCGCGAGCAGCTGAACTGGCTGGGGCGGTTCGTGGCGGTCGATCCGGACCGGCGAGAACTCTATTTATATGGGGGGGCCGGCCCGGGCTTCTACCTGCCCTCGTCGACCGGCTTCGACAAGGGCTATCAAGTGCTGGCGCGGAAGCGCTGGCAAGAGTTCCTTGCCAGACGCTTCAGCTAGACCCGTTACGGTTGCTTGACCACCACGCCGTGCTTCATCACGAACACGGGCTGTTCGGTCGCCTCGATGTTGTTCAGCACGTTGCCTTTGACGGCGACGATGTCGGCGATCTTGCCCGCTTCGAGCGTACCGACTTGATCGGCGATGCCGAGCAGCTTGGCCGATTCACGCGTGCCCGAAACCAGCGCCGCGGCCGGCTGCATGCCGATGTCCGTCAGCAGCTTGAACTCCTTGGCGTTCATGCCGTGAGGTGACACGCCGGAGTCGGTGCCGAACGCAATCGGCACGCCGATCTTCAACGCCGAGCGGAACATACGTTCGTGCTCGTGAAGCGTCGCGCGCGCCTTGGCGGCAATCGCCGGCGGGAATTTGTCGGCCACTTGGTTCACCCACCACACCGCCAACCGCGTCGGCACCAGGTAAGTCCCCTTCGCCTTCATCAGCTTCAGTGTCTCGTCGCTGAGGAAGCTGCCGTGCTCGATGGAATCCACACCGGCTTCGACGGCCTGACGGGCCGCGAGATCGCCGTGCGAGTGCGCGGCCACTTTGCGCTTCCAGGCGTGCGCTTCCGACATGATCGCGTTCAACTCATCGGGCGTCAGCTGCGGCACGTCCACCGGATCGGCTTCCGAGAGCACGCCACCGGACGAGCAAATCTTGATCACGTCGGCGCCCCACTTCAGCTGGTAACGCACGGCCGCGCGGCACTCGTCGGCGCCATTGCATACACCGTCTTGCACGCCGAGCGGCGCGATACGGTCGGGCGGGAACGGGCCCTGATCGCAGTGACCGCCGGTGGAGCCCACCGAATGAACCGCTGTGAGAATAGTCGGGCCCGGAGTCAGGCCGGCGTTGACGGCATTACGCAAACCCACGTCGACGAACTCACCCGCGCCCACGTTGCGGACGGTGGTGAAGCCGGCTTCGATCGTGCGCTTTGCATACACCGCGGCGAAGAAAGACTGCTCCGCGGGGAAGCGATACATGTCCGCGTGGAAGCCTTTGTAGAAATCATTGTGGCCTTCCATGGTGATGTGCGTGTGGGCATCGATGAAGCCCGGCATCAGCGTTGCGTCGCCGAGATCGATCACTTTCGCATTGGCCGGCACGGCTTGTGAGCCGAGCGCCTTGATCTTGTCGCCTTCCACGAGCACGGCGCCGCCGTTCGTGAGATTGCCCGACTTGCTGTCGAACAGATAAGCCGCCTTCAACACGATGGGCTGAGGCGTTTCGGCGGCTTGCGCCGAGCCGACCACGACCGCCAATCCCAACGCCAACTTCACTGCTAACCGCATCGCGTCCTCCCGTTTTTGCTGGTGCGGCACCATACCCCTTCACGTTTCAAAGGAAAACAGGACGCCAATTTCTCGATGAACGCGCAAGTATTTGGCGTTTTTTGCCAGCCTCGCGCCATTACTGTGTCGTCTCCGAACCCAAGGAGACCGCTATGGATAGCAAACAGATGATTTCGCTGGCGCACTCGCGCAGTGCACAGCGCGGCCAGGGAATGAGCGAGTACATCATCATCACCGCGCTGGTGGCGGTGGCTGGCATCGGACTGTTCGCCGCCTTCGGCGACGTCCTTCAAAACCAGCTGGCAGGCATGAGCCGTGAGATGGCGGGCCAATCGGCCACGCAAGACATCACCGATGCCCAGGCCTCCGCGACCACGGCCCAAAACCGGGCCGCTCAAGCGGACAGCCTCTCGACTTACAACCAGCAGACCAATGCTGCTCAGTAAGCGTCCTCGCGGACAGATCGCGCCGGTCGCGCTGTTCGGTGTCTTGATCAGCAGCGCCGTGCTGACGGTGATGTTCAACACCGGGCAGAAGATCACGGAGCGATCGCAGGTCGCTAACGCCGCGGATGCCGCGGCGTATAGCGGTGCGGTCTGGACCGCACGCCATCTCAACTTCATTGCCTATACGAACCGAGCCATGATCGCCAATCACCTCGCCGTCGGGCATTTCGTTTCCTATGTGAGCTGGGTTCGTTACATCAATGACTCGATCGAGGCCATCGATCGCGTGACCCAGTGGATCCCATACGTCGGTCAATACGTGGATCTGGTCGAGCAGATCTCGGCTCAAGTACGTGACGCGACCGAGCAGGCCGCCGACATCAGCATTCCCGCTATGGAAGCCTGGAACACGAATATCCGCGCCGCTCAGGCGGAGGCACAGGCGTCGCTCGCTTTCCGCAACGTGCAGAGTCTGATGGATCAAACAGGGCGGACGTACGACCCGCACATTCGCATCAACGATGGCGACGCGCTCTCGCGCATGCCGGAGGAACTGCAGGCGCTGCTCGAAACGCAGCTGATGACGCAATCGGCGGCCGTGCCCACATTCATCCAACGCTACACCACGAGTCGCGACAGCCACTCCATGCAACAGCTGGTGAATGCCAGTCTGCGCGGCAATTCCGATCTGCGACGTTGGATTGCAGGCGAACGAGGCTGGCGAGAGAACTTATTCGCGGTACAGCTGCGCAAACGTGGAGCGACGCCGGTCGGTGTCGCTGACTGGCGCGCGGAAGATCAGCTGCAATTTCGCACGCGTGGCGTGTTCGGGTGGCACCGCTGGCAACGAATCGGCGATAGAGTCAGCAGCGCCAGCGCGCGTGAATTCGATTCGGACTATTCCGGTGTGCCGGCGTACTACAACGTGTCTGGCTCGCCCCGGGATGCGTCGCTTCGGATTGCGGCGATTGCCACCAAATCTCAAGCGAACGTTGCCACGGCGCAGTTGCTTGGCATGACCGCGACGGGTCATCCATTGGCAGTCGCCGCCATTGCCAGCGTGGAATTCCGTCGGCCGCGCGGTTCGGCATTCGTATCGCTCGGCGAGCGCAGGCACGAGTACGCCAATCTATTCAACCCGTTCTGGGAAGCGAAGCTCGCGCCCGTCACCTGGAGTTTCTGATCATGCGTGCCACGAATTGCGGTAACGCCATGGTCGAGACTGTCGTCGCCGTCGCGGTGCTTACGCCCTTCCTCGGTGGCATCGCGGTGCTCGGAAAACAGCTGGATTTGAAGCACAAAAGCTTCGATGCGCTCCGCTACTCGGTGTGGGAGCGAACTGTGTGGAGCGGGAATGCGAAGACGGATACGGCTGTCCGGATCGAAGCGCTCGATCGTGCGTTCGGCGATCCGAGCACGGGCGTGATCGCCATCGACTCGCTGCGTGCGGACGGCGTCTCGCAGAATTCATTCTGGCGACACTATCGGCAGTCATTGCTGACGACGCCGATGTCATTCCAGTCCGCTGACGGTGCATCGCCTGTCGACGCGGGCTACTTGCTCATGCCCGGATTGGCGCACGGAACGGGACCGGTCGCCGCGATGGCGGCGGCATTGAGGATGGACGACCTCCAGTTGAATCCTCGCTCCTTCGCCAGCTCGACCATCGAAGCCAATGTCCGGCCGCTGCTCGCCCATTCCGATGTGCCGCTCATTCAACGAGCCACCGGGGCCTTGTTGAGCGACACCTGGTCACCGCGCGACGAAAGCGAGTTCGGTCGCAGAGTGGATCGCATCACTGCCAACGAGCTGATCGAAGGTCTGGAGCTGCCAGGCCGAGTCATCGCGCTTCAGGCGCTGGGCAAAGGCGGGCCGCTGTATGGCGAGGGCCAGTTCGGTTGGGATCCGCAACTGCGGCCGAGTTCCAACGCTCTGCCCTCCGCCTATGTCGTCGAGCAGGAAGGAGAGTGAGTCATGCCCATTCAAATACTCCGAATCGGCGCAGTGCTACTCGTTTTGTTGGTTTTGCCGGCAAACGCCGAGCGCCTGGCTCGTACAACGGCGCATCTCCCCGATCTCGCCGCTCCACCCAATGGCAGCGCGCAGTGGATTGCTCGCAGCATGCGGATGAACGGTCTGCCGATGACGCTCAAGGCGTTCGAGTCGCGGTTGTCGCCGGATGCCGTGCTCAATCACTACGAATCTCAGCTGAAATCGCTGGGCAGCCACGACGTGCGGCGCTCGATGAACTCGCCGTGGCGCGTGCTGATGTTCAAGTCTCACGACCATTTTGTCACCGTCCATGCTCGTCCGGTGGCGGCGGGAAGCGAGGGGACAATCCTGGTGAGCCCTGCGCTCGGACCTGACGCGCTCAGGCTGCACACCGAATTCCCCCGGCCGCCGGGTGCTCGCATCGTCAATCTGCAGCAGTACGACGACGCGGGAATTCAGTCGGAGCACATCAGCCTGTCGAGCGACCGGACGCCGTTTGCCGAAGCGCAGGCGTTCTCGCAGCTGTTGATCACGAGCGGTTGGAACATCATCGACACCCGTCCGACGCAGCAAGTTCATCGCGGCTTTGTGCTTGAAGCGCAGCGTCAATCGGAGCAGGCACTGCTCGTCATCCTTCCCGACGCCGCCCGCCCCGCGAACACCGCCGTCGTCATCACCTGGAAGAAATCATGAGCCGCCGCCGCCAAAGCGGCTGGGGCACCGCCGAATACCTCGCGATTCTCGCGGGCTTGATGGTGGTGTGGCGAGGTGCGCAGGCCGCGTTGGCGCTGCTCGTAGAGCACCACGATGAATTCTCCTGGGCATTGATGATTCCGTTCTAACCGTCCACTCGCTCAAGGAACGAGCAATGAAAGGTCTCTGGATCACCACACTCATGCTGGGCGGCGCACTCGCAGCCGGCGGCGGCTCGGCGTACTTCGTCAAACGTTACATCCACGGTGAAGTACAAACCGAGCGCGAGCAGCTGCAAAAGCAGTACCGGCTCGTGGACGCCGTGGTCGCGAAAGTGGACCTCGCATCGGGCTCGGTGCTCTCGAGCCAAACCGTCGCGGTTCGCGAAGTGCCAAACACATTCCTGCATGCCGATGCGGTGAGGTCCGAGCATTGGAGAGAGATCGCCGGGCGCGTGCTATCGCGCCCCGTGCGCAGTGGTGAGACCATTCTCAATTCTCATCTCGCTCAAGGCGCCGGCGCCGGTTTCTCGGCGCAGCTGCCCGAGGGAATGCGGGCGCTCACATTCCCCGTCGACGAGGAAGCGTCGATTGCAGGAATGCTGGCGCCGGGCGATCGCATCGATTTGCTCTTCACGACTGCCGCCGCAAACGACAGCGTTACCGTGCCGCTGCTGTTCTCCGTGCCGGTCATTGCCACTGGCATACGAACGCAAGCCAACGAACATTCGTTGCCAGATCGATTGCAATCAGGGCCGTTTCGCACGATCACAGTCGCCGTCGATCCCGCGGACGCAGCCAAGATCACACTCGCTCAGGAGGCGGGAAGAATCACGGTCGCGCTCCGGCAAACGAATGATCAAACGATTCCGCGCATCGCCCGAGTTACCAAAACCAGTTTGCTGAAAGGCGATGCGCCGATCGCACCCTCACGGCCGCGGCTGCGTGTGCAAGTGATTCTGGGCGGGGTGGAATCATGAGCATCAGTGCCTGGTTGATGAGCGCGCTGACGCTCGCCACTCCGACACCCGAGGCACTTCAACAAGCGCCGGTGTCTGTGCTGTCAGTGCCGGTCGGTCAAAGCCTGTTGATCCGCTCGCCTGGCGCGAAGCGCGTGTCGGCCGGCGATGGCGCGACGATCGATATCAAAGTGCTCGATGACACGCAGGAAATCCTCGTGCTCGGGCGCAAGGCCGGCACCACAGACTTGCGCATCTGGTCCCGCGATGGGTCGAGCATCGCGTATCTCGTGCAAGTGCTCGGCATCGTCGATCCGATCGTCGCGTCCGCGCCGACGCTTCAGGCCGAGACTACGATTCTGATCAAGGCGAAGCTCATCGAAGTTCGGAAATCGGCACTGCGCGATATCGGCGTGGACTGGGCTGATGTCGCCGCTGGCCCCGTGCTCAGCACCGACGACGGCGTGAATATCACTTCATCTCTCGATTCCGTGATTCATCTATTGATGAGTCGCGGGGATGCGCGATTGCTCGCCGAGCCGACATTGACCTGCATCAGCGGCGGCCAGGCGGACTTCGTGGTCGGCGGTGAAGTGCCGATTCCGGTTCAGAACCAGGACGGCGCACTCAACGTCGTGTTCAAGCAGTTCGGCATCCTGCTCAATGTCGAACCTCGCGCCAACGATGCCGGGCTGATTCGGACCAAGGTCGGCGTCGAAGTCAGCAGCGTCGACAAAGCCAACTCCGTGTTGGGCATTCCTGGCTTCGCGACTCGCAAGACCAACACGGAAATGAACGTGCATTCCGGCGAGCCCATGGTCGTCGCCGGTCTGTTCAGCGCCGACGATGCGAAAACCGTCGCGAAGGTGCCGGGACTCGGTGCGCTGCCTGTCATTGGCGAGCTTTTCAAGTCACGACAGTTTCGTCGCGGCGAGACCGAACTCGTCGTGCTCGTTACGCCGGAGATCATCGGCACCGATTCAACTGTGGTGAACGAAGGCGTGCAGCGCTTCGATCGTCTCAGACGCGAATCGGATCAAGCGCTCAAACCGCGGTTGAAAGACTAGCGCTCACTCACGACTCGCCAGGAAGCCCAGCGTCACATGGATGTGACTCGAACAAGCCGCGGCCGTCGGCAACGTGGAGCTGCCATCGTCGAAGCGACGATTGCGCTGCCGCTGTTGCTGGTCGTCCTGCTGGCGGTGATCCAGTTCGGCTTTGTCTATCAGGCGAAGGCGACGCTGAATCATGCGGCTCTGCAAACGGCACGCGCGGGTGCCGTCGCCAATGCGACGCCTGCTGCCCTTCGGCACGGTCTCGCTCGGGGACTGGCGCCGCTCACTTCGCCGGATGCTTCGTTACAAGGCGTCGCCGCATTCGTCGCGCGACTCGAAGGTGAGCTGCTCACCGATGCGCGCATTCGCATCCTCAATCCGACGCGCGAAGCGTTCGATGACTTCGCGGTTGAAATCGATGGCGTTCGTGAGCTGCCGAATGATCGCCTGCACGCTCGCGATACGCGGCTGGGTGCGAGCGGCGGACTCAACATCCAAGACGCGAATCTGCTGCGCGTCGAGGTTACGTATGGATACGAGCTGAAGGTTCCGCTGGTCAACGGCTTCCTCTCGCGCCTGCTTCGTCTGACGCGAGATGGCGATGCGTTTCATCAGCAGTTGCTGCGTCGGAATCGGTTGCCGGTTACCTCGACCGCAACCGTGCGCATGCAGAGCCCGCTGCGCTTCAGCGAGCTGCTGGTTTCGAGATCGGATCTTCCGAGCGTTGCTCGAGTCGCTGTTGGCGATGGTGAGCCGGGTGGTGGTGGAAGTCATGGCGATGACGGCGATGCGTCGGGGGAGACGCGGAGTTCGCCTGGATCTGGCAGTTCGCTGGGCGATGGATTCTTTGGGTTCGGTGAAGGCGAGGCGCCGCCGCCGTCCGATGCTTCTTCCGACGACTCATCTGAAGGCGCCGAGTCCAGCGGCAATTCTGCCCCTGGCATCGATGCGCCACTCTGCACTCCGGCCGACACGGATGTTCCGACGTCGGCGGAAGATCAAAGCGCGCTCGGTCGAGTCTGGGACGAACTGCGTGGTCTCGCCGCCGACGCTTACGAATTTGTTCGTGGTTTCTGGGAAGGACTGCGCGGTCAGATCGGCGACCTCGTCGCTGCGATCACTGATCCGATCGAGACGGCGCGCGGCATCTATGAGCTGGCGATGTCCTTCCTGGAGGACCCCGTCGGCACCGCGCAGACCATCGGCGCCGCGCTCGGTCACGACCTCAGCCAGCTCATCGAATGCGATTCGTTCGATCGCGGCCGCGTGCTGGGCAGCTACGTCAGCCCGGCTTTCATGCTCAAGCTGGCGGCCAAGCTCGCCCGTTTCGGTCGCGCCGGCCTTCGTGCCGCCGCTGATGCCACCAAACACGAGCTCGGTTGCGCGAGCTTTGCGGCTGACACGCCGGTTTGGATTGGGGATCGCAGTGTTCCTATTCAATCGCTCGCGCCGGGCGAGTGGGTTGATGCGCGTAGCGATCGCGATTATCTCGATCGTTCGCAGCTCGTTACTCGTGTCCTCTCGCGCCGGGCGGACGCTTATCGGGTTGTTGAGACAGAGGCGTCGCGGTTTGCGGTTACGGAGGAGCACCCGTTGTGGGTGCAGGGCCGCGGCTGGACCGCCGTTCGCGACGTCGAGATCGGCGCGCCGATCGCCACTGTCGGTGGCGACACGCTCGTACTTTCGAACCGCCGCGTCGATTCGGCGCTGCAGGTTTTCAATCTCACTGTCGCCAACGATTCGAGCTATTTCGTCGGCGACGAACGCGTCTGGGCCCACAACGCCACCTGCACCCTCCGCGTCCGCTACCCCGTCCCCCGCAGCCCCAGCAACTTCACCCTCGGCGCCACCGACGGCGGCCCCGGCGCGTGGTCTTCCATTACCCGCCCCGATACCGATGCCTACCGCTATCAGGAACTCATCACCGGCGCGCCACGCGGCGTTGAGTACAATGTGAACGGCGTGAATTTTGATGGATACGATGCGAACCGCGATGTGTTGTTGGATGCGAAACATTGGACACAGGAGTGTCCGCTTGGGGATAAGTGTCGGTATGAGCCGCTGAAGCAGGCGATGACGGATAAGTTGGTCGAAGAAGCTGAGCGTCAGATTGCTGCTGTGAGAACAGCAGGAACATCCATCGAATGGCGCGTAGTGGACGAGGAAATGGCACTGCGTATCAGCGGGATATTGGATAGAGGGATCAGCCGTCGCGTCGACAGAGACAGGATCATTGTGATCTACACTCCTATGACCGACATACAGGGATGACGAGTGAAGAAAGCTAACAGTATTGTTTCCATTTGGTCCTCGAGCGGTGCCTGGTCAAGGACCACCTTCGGTGTGTATCAGCAGAAGAGTCTCAATGCTCTTGCGACGCTTGCAGAATTGGATACGTCCTTTCAGAAGCTGACGGTAGTTACTCAGGAGGCACTACCGCCGTCGCTCGACGAGCATCCATTAGCAGAACTTATTCGCAGGTACGCGTTTGACCAGAGCCGTGCAGGCGACTATCTGAATTTATCACCTGAGGAAGGGCTGAGCAGCGAATCGCTTAGCCGCAGCGGATTTGCCGTCTCGTATTGCGCGTACAAGGATGGCCGCTCAGTTCTGCCGTCGAACAGTGGCGGTGTTTATTTGCGGCTGCGGGGAGGCTCCACTTCAAACGAGCCCGATGCAGGGGCTGTAATAGAGTTGCCCGCCGATGATTCTCGAACCTCAGTTCGCTTTCGCCAGCTGTTGGGAGCGCTCATCCAAACTTGGGAATGCAGGGTCGGCGGGGTGGCACTTTACGACTACGAGCGTGCAGTGAAGGGCCAGGGCCGAAATTCTTACGCCGGCCAATGGCTCTTCTACCTCCCCTTCCCGCACCTTGCAAAATGCCTCCCTCCCGACATCCACCACGAACCCTTCGCCAACGGCATCCTCATTGAAACAACCCCTCACATGCCCGACGCCAACAACCCGGCCGACGTAGAGGCCGGCAAACGCGTGCGAGATGTGCTGGATGAATTCGGTTTAGTGAACGACGCCACGTACGCAATCGAAGGCTGGCCGCCGGATCGGGAAGAAACAATCTACGAGCAGTACATCACCGGCGCCCCGGCGAATCGCAAGTACACCGTTCATTGCATCAACTTCGACGGCTACGACCCCGACCGCAAAGTCCTGCTCTACGCCAAACTCTTCCGGCGCCTCAAGAGACACCCCAAGGAATGGGGCCTGCGTAACTGGGACGGCCCAGTGATAAACGAAGCGAAGCGGCAGGTGAGAGCCGCGGCGAAAGCCGGCGGCGTGCCGATTGAATGGCACATCGGATTGGAAGAGCCGGCACACCAAGTACGCCAGCTCCTCGTCGATTACACCGACATTACCGAAGACAAGCTCCGCGTAATCCACACCCCGCTGGAAGACGCCCTAAGCCAAACCTGACGAAACGAAAGTCACACGGCAAGGAACGCCAATGACCCCCACCCGCAAAGGACTGCAACACCCATGAGCGCCTACCTGCTCGGCAATCTCATCGGCCGCTTCGTACTCTCGTACGCCCTCATCTGGCTGGTCATGTTTCTAATGTTGTCCCGCCTGAAATGGCGGGACGCATTCCGACGAACCAATCACTGGACCGGCCTGGTCGCAACCACGACCACTTTCCTCATCGGCCTGATAGCCGCCCAAACAAACGGGGCCGGCCCGTGAGGCGCGCGGCGCTGCTCATCGCGGCACTGTGCGCAATCAGCTCGAAGGAAGTCACCGCGGAAACCAGGGTCGGTCGTCCAATGATCATTCATCGCTTGTCTGAAATGAACCTCGAAATCTGGACCGAGCAAGATCCAGAGTGGCAAACCAGTCTGAGGAAAAGCGTGAGCGCGCTGACCTTCACCGCGGAAACACCCGCGCTGGTCTATCCGCCGGCCCAGATGAGCTGGACGATCGCGCCACGGCTGAAGTTCGAGCCGGCCGAGCTCGAGGACGCTGCACGCGGTGTGATGTATCAAATGGCACTTCACTACCGCACGCTACCGCCACAGGAACTCACTCCGGCACAGTACGGTGAACTGTCGGGATACGAGGCGACCTTTCAGGCCGAGCCGCACCACATTCCCATCGATGTACGCGTCTTCTTTGGCCACCGCGAGGGCATGCCAATGGTGGTCATGCAGGCCGTGACATTGAAAGGGAAGTTGGCGCACGTCGCCGAGCACGTGCGCCGCTCATGGACCCATCTCCGCTATCTCGATTGAGCGCACGATGACGACACCGCACGCCGAACTCTCAGCAGCACTCAAGGAACAGCTGCAGCCACTGGTCCTGCGCGAGCTGGATCTATTCCGGCGCACGGCGCTGAACCTGCTCGTCGATACCGACCTGCGTGCCGAAGCGAAGCAGGCGATCGAGACCATCCTCGCATCCGGCGCGGTACGGCTGCCCGCGAGCATCGATGTCAGCAGCTTCGTGCAGGAGATGACAGCGGAAATCATGGGTTACGGCCCGATCGAGCCGTACTTGCACGACGACTCCATCAGCGAAGTCATGGTGAACGGTCCCAATCAAATCTACGTGGAGCGGGACGGCCTGCTCTCCGCCGTTCCCGCGCGCTTCATCAGTGCCGAATCCTTGATGCGCGTGATCGAGCGTATCGTGGCGCCGCTGGGGCGGCGTATCGATGAAGGCGTGCCCATGGTCGACGGACGATTGCCGGACGGCTCACGAGTGAACGCGATCATTCCGCCGCTGTCGTTGATCGGGCCGATCCTGACCATCCGTCGCTTCGCGGGACAGCGCTATTCCATGGTCAAGCTGGTGGATATCGGCGCGCTGACTGCATCGATGGCCGAGTTCCTGAAAATCTGCGTGCAGTACCGGAAGAACATCATCGTTTCCGGCGGCACCGGTACCGGCAAGACGACGTTTCTCAACGCGCTGTCCGAATACATTGCCGGCAACGAGCGCATCGTGACCATCGAAGATGCCGCCGAGCTGCGACTGGCGCAGCCACACGTCATCTCACTCGAAGCCAGGCCGGCAAACGTCGAAGGCCGCGGCGAAGTCACGATTCGGGATCTGGTGCGGAATGCATTACGCATGCGACCCGATCGGATCATCGTCGGCGAGTGCCGCGGTGGAGAGGCGCTCGACATGCTTCAGGCCATGAATACCGGCCACGATGGCTCGCTGACGACCGGACATGCGAACTCGCCGCGAGACTTGCTGTCGCGCCTCGAAGTGATGGTGTTGATGGCAGGCATGCAGCTGCCGGTGCGCGCGATCCGGGAACAGATTGCGTCGGCGGTCGACATCATCGTGCAGCTCTCCCGATTCAGCGATGGTCGCCGGCGGGTCACGGCCATCGTTGCAGTCGAGGGACTGGAAGGCGATGTGATTCTCACGCAGCCGTTGTTCAACTTCCGCCAGAAAGGCATCGGGGCGCGAGGCGCCGTTATCGGAAGTTATCAAGGCTGCGGGCAGCCGCCGGCGTTCTATGAAGCGCTGGACGAAGCGGGTGTGCGGTTGGACCGAAGCATCTTCGCCGATGCTCGATCGGAGCAATGAAGCATGGAACGCACACTGCTCGCACCCATCGTCTGCACAGGCGTCGCCGCGATCCTGGTGGCGACGCTGCTATTCAGAGCTGTGCTCAGTTACCGCCGCTCCTTTATCGCCGGTATTGGCGCCAGCCTGAAACAAAGCTTTGTGCTGACAAATCCACGTTCACTGTTCGCGATCAGCGCAGTCATGACGGTGGCCGCAGGCTCACTCGCCTACGTTTCAACGGGACCCACCGGTTTGGTCGCCGCCACGATCGCGAGTCTCGTCGGCCCGTGGCTGCTCGCGAGGCGCATCGTCACTCAACGGCGCAAACGCTTTGTTCATCAACTTCCAGATGCACTTCTCGCCCTCAGTTCGGCCTTGCGTGCCGGCTGCACTCTTGCACGTGGGCTGGAGCTGATGGCCGTACGCCAGCCGGCGCCGCTGAGCCAGGAATTCAGCATCGTGCTGGCCGAGCAGAGCGTCGGCCGGCCATTGGCGGAATCGCTCGATGATCTGCGCCGACGCGTCGGTGCGCCCGAGCTGGATCTCATGAACACGGCAATGAATGTTTCCCGTCGTGTGGGCGGCAACCTCGCCGATACGCTCGAATCCCTGGCGAGGACCTTGCAAGAGAAAGCACACATGGAAGGCAAGATCGACGCCTTGACCTCGATGGGTCGAGCGCAAGGATGGGTGGTCGGGCTGTTGCCCGTCTTCATTGGCTTCGTTCTATATCAGCAGCAGCCGGCGCGCATGAGCCTGCTATTCACGCAGTGGTATGGCTGGGTCGTGCTGTCGATTATCGCGGTGATGATGACGATCGCGGCCTGGATGATCCGCAAGATCGTGCGCATCGACGTGTAGAGGCACACCCATGTACGTCGCAATGATGCTCGCCGGCTTGAGCTGCTGCCTGGTGATGCTACTGCCCGTAGCGCTGCGCACTGGAAAGGAGCCATCGGCAATTCGCGATGACGCCTGGCGCGATCAGCTGCCCTGGTTCCTGAGAGTCCTTCGTCCCGCCATGCGTTGGTACAGCGAGGCGGTCGACGCGTCACTGACAACCCAGCGACGTGAAGTGCTGCAAACTCAGCTCGACGCGGCGGGTGCCGCGTACCTGATCAATCCAGCCGAATTCCTGATCATTCGCCGCGTCGTCGGCGTAGTCGGCGCGACCGCAGCGGTCATCGCTATAACCGCCTTCAACCTGCGAGACCCGCTGCACATCACCATCGCAGTTGCTCTCGTTCCGCTGTCATTCCTCTACCCCGATCTGCGACTCCGCGAAGTCACAAAGCAACGCCAGGCGCGATTCGAAAAGGAGTTCCCCTTCTTCCTCGACGTGCTGGTACTCGCGATGAAAGCGGGCCTGAACTTCATTGCCGCCCTGGAGCAGGCCGTCAACTCACTCCGTGAAGGACCGGTGAAGCAGGAGTTCTCGCGCTACCTGCGTGAATCTCGCGCCGGCCTTTCACGCCGGGCGGCGTTAGACCGGCTGGCCGCACGAGTCATGCTCCCGGCGGTCACGAACTTCGCCGCCGCCGTGTCCCAGGCCGAGCAGACCGGCGGCTCACTCGGCGACGTGCTCGCGGATCAAGCGCGTCAGCGTCGACAGGAACGATTCCTGCGCGCCGAGAAGCTGGCGAACCAGGCGCCGGTGAAGATGTTGTTCCCGCTGATCGCGCTGCTGTTTCCCACCACCTTCATCATCATCGGCTTTCCGATCGTGATTCAGCTGCTGGAGGCGGGGGCGCTCAGCTTGTTTTGATCGAGGAGTGCAAGGAAGCTCATGAGAACTTTGGAACTGCGCACGGCCGATGGCCGATGCGTCGCGCGTCACGTGCAGATGGCTTGTTCATTTCGCTCACGTTGCGTCGGTTTGCTACGGCGCCGGAACATCCCCGAGCAGGAAGGCCTGCTGCTCGTGCCGGGAGGCAGCGTTCACACGCTCGGCATGCGATTCAATATCGACGTCGTATTTCTGAACCGGCAGATGCGGGTGCTGAGGCTGGCGGAAAACGTCGCGCCCTGGCGCATTGTGATTGCGCCGAAGGACACGACGCGTGTTCTGGAGCTGGCCGCCGGCAAGATCGCGACGACGCGACTCACTGCCGGCACGTATCTGATCGTCGACCGCTTCTCGGATGATCCAAGTGAGCGGCCGACGATCAAGCAGCCGAGGGTCAATCACACGCCGTGCGAGCGATTGCCCATCCAGTTTTCGTTGCGGCTGCCGAGAGCGGTCAGAAGCCTGCAGCCTTGTCGGCCCGCACGCGACGCTCGCGTAGCGACGAAGCCGAGCGTTGAAAGCTGATGCTCTCGGTCTTGCCCAGTCCGTCGCCCAGAATCCGGCGCAACGTCGCGCGCACGGTCGCGTCGTCGTCATCGAAATCGCCATGATGGAGCGAAGTCGACGCGTCGATGGAGTTGAGCGGTTTGTTGTTGGGCGAGATCACCAGACTGGCATTGTCCGCTTTGAACAACGCCATCAGCTCCGCATCCTTACGCAGGAATTTCTCCATGCCGAGGATGGGTACACCGTCGCGGAACAGCGGAATGCGCGGCTTTTCCTCGAAGGAATGCGAGACGAGGTACAGCAGCGACTTGTGATAGATGCTGGCGCAGTTGTCGTCCTGCTCGGACTTATCGGACAGCGCGAACAACGCGAACCGTTTGATGCGCTTCTTCTTGATCGCCGGCAGATAGTGCTGTTTGAACAGCTCGACCGTACAGGCCGGTGCCCACAGCGTGCACGACTCGACGTCGATGCCGGCTTCATTCAGTGCGGTGACCAGCGGCGCATGGAAAATGCTGCCCGCGCTGTGACCGACCAGATGAATCTTGGGCACTTGCTGGGCCGGCAGTTTCTCGAACAGCCGCTTGAGATGACCCACCACCGCACGCGCGCCGCCCTTGGTGTTCTGGGTCGCGCCGAGCGCGTTCTCTTTCATTTCATCCCACGCCGCCTTGCCCGAGAGCACTCGAGCCAGCGGTTCGAGTGCATCATCGAGTCGATCGAGCATGAAGTCCTTGGCCGCATCGAGCGCGCCTTCGGGACGGCGCCGGCTGAACGCGTCGTCGAGCACGTTCTTCACCGTGGTCCAGTAGTCGCTGTGCCAGATGAAGGTGAACGGATAGATGCCTGACGACAGCATGGTCGGCCGGTAGTCGGCCAGCCGTTGCACCGCCGAGTTCTCACTCACCAAGCCGCCGTGTGCGTAAAGCAGGACGTGTTTGTAGCCGGCGTTGTCGATGGCCATTGGCAGTTCGGTCTTGAACAACTGTGCGACATCCTCAGCGGAGGTGCCGTAATTGCCGCCAGCTTTGAACTCACCGTTGTTGCCGAGACTGACGATGTGGGGCCGCAGGTCCGGATACGAATACGCAGCCGATTGACCTGCCGATGCGGAGTGCGCGACCGCGGTCGATGTGCTCTTCTTCAACTCGATCGGCGCGCCAAGCCGGGCGACCCAGACGTCGGTCGCGTTCTGCAACCAGTCGTCATAGCTGATGCACGCGAAGCCTTGGTAGCCCCACTCCTCGCCCCACGAGTTCTGAATCCAGAACCCGTGCTTGTCGTAACCGACGATGGCAAAGGCGTGCGCGCCGAGCACCGTTTCGGAATACTCGATCAAACCGTCGTCGCCGCATTCGGACCAGCCTTGATGCACGGCCGAGGTGGCGAACAGCACGCCGACCTCGGCAATCGCGGAATGCATGGCGACCAGGTCTTTGTGGTTCACGCGGTAGTACGCGCCGAGCGGACGGCGCAGGGCGTCGGCGGTACGCGCATCGTTCAGGCCCGTCAGTAACTGGCCCTTCTTGCTCTTGCTGGCTTCCGAAGGCCAGACCGCTTCGGAGCACACGCCGTGTTTGTGCCAACCTTTCATCGCGCCACGCGCGCTCGAGCCTGAATAGCCTTCGCCGGGCCATTCGTCATAGCGCTTGGCGAGCTCGTACAACATTCGCGCGCTACAGGGATTGCAGTCGCTCACCACTTTGCGCGTGGTAAGCAGGTAGTTCACGACGGTCGCGAGGCCATAGCCGGTGCACGCGCCTTCGGAACCTTGATTGAGGATGGGGATACGGAGCTCGCGATAGCGTTGCAGTTCGCGTTCCGTCGGCACTTCGATCAGCGTCGGCACATACATCTTGTCGCGGAAATCGAGAGTGTCGCGGCGGACGTCGAAGGTTCTCGTTTTCGCGCGCTTGCTGCCAGCCGCAGCGCGGGCCGTGCGCTTCGCCATAGATGGACCTTGAGTGTTGTTATGGAAAGAGGAGTCAGTCCCACATTGCGCGTAGCGCCGCCGCTGCGTCAATTCGTACTTTGGTATCAGAGGCCTTGTTATTCAGCGTCTGAGGCGTCGCCGGCCACGCGCGCTGCTCGAAACATTGCATGAGCCGATCGGTCAGGAAGCGGCTGCGCGCGCCATAAACATGCGCATCGCCGGTGCGGCTTTGCTGAGTGATGTAGTACTTCAGAGGCGCGACCAGATGCAGATCGTGCCTGGCGCGCGTCATCGCCACATACAACAGCCGCCGCTCTTCTTCGATCAAGTCGGGCCGGCCGGTCGCGTGTTCGTTGGGGAAGTTGCCGTCGGCCACGTTCAACACATACACCGAATCCCATTCCTGGCCTTTCGCCGAATGAATGGTCGAGAGGATCAGGTAGTCCTCATCCCGCGCCGGATCGCCGGCGAGATCGCTGGTGACCTGCGGTGGGTCCAGCGTCAGCTCGGTAATGAACTGCTCGCGGGAGGCGTACTGACCCGCCAGCCGTTCCAATTGCTCGATATCGCCGATGCGCACGCGCGCGGCGTCGTAGATGCGTTCGAGCTGCGGCTCGTACCATTTGCGAAGTCGGCTCAGCTGACCGATCCATTCGCGCGCCTGGGTCAGATCGTTGACCAGCTCCACTAAGCCAACCCAATCCCGCTCCGCCGCCGACGGCATGCGATAGGAAGCGAGTGTCGGCCATGCATAGCCGCTGGCTTCAAACACTTTCAAACAGCGATCCGCGACGGCAGGGCCGACGCCGCTCAACAATTGCAGCACCCGGAAGCCAGCGATTCGATGGCGGGGGTTGTCGGCCCAGCGCAGCAGCGCCAGCACATCCTTGACGTGCGCCGCTTCGAGGAATTTCAGGCCGCCGTATTTGGCGTAGGGAATGTTCCGCCGGATCAGTTCCAGTTCGAGCATGTCGCCGTGATGAGAGTTGCGCATCAACACCGCTTGCTTGCGTAGCGCGACGCCTTGCTCGCGTGCGGCCAGGATCTGTTCGACGATGTAGAGCGCCTGCGCCTTGTCATCCTGAACCGAAACATAAAAAGGACGGCGCGATGAATCCCGCCCCGAGCGCAGTTCCTTTTCATATTGCCGGGGGCTGTCGCGCATCAACAGATTGGACGCATCGAGGATGGGCTGCACCGAGCGATAGTTGTGCTCCAGCTTGATGACCTCGGCCGCCGGCGTGAAGCGCGCGGGGAACTCGAGAATGTTCTCGATGGTCGCGGCCCGAAACGAGTAAATGGCCTGCGCGTCATCGCCGACGACGCACACACCAGCCCCGTGCGGCTTCATGGCCATCACGGTCTCGGCCTGCAGCGCATTGGTATCTTGATATTCGTCAATCAACACATGCGAGAAGCGCGCGCCGATGGCCTGTGCGAGCTCCGATTCCTGAACGAGCAAGTGCCAGTAGAGCAGCAGGTCGTCGTAATCGAGCAGCTGCTGTGAATGCTTGAGCTCGACATACCGGCGAAACAGTTTAGTGAGATCATCCGCCCACTCGACACACCAGGGAAACACGTCCTGCAGCGTTTTCGCGAGCGGGGCGCGGCTGTTCACCTTGTGTGAGTAGATCGCAAGACAAGTGTCCTTGCGCGGGAAGCGCTTCTCTTTCTTGGAGACGCCCAGCTCCTGGCGGACCACGTCGAGCAGATCGGCGGCGTCGCCTCGATCCATGACCGAGAACGACGGTTCGAGCCCGACGACGTGCGCGTACTCGCGGATCAGTCGGTTGCCGATGGAATGGAACGTGCCGGACCACAGCAGGCGAGCGGCATTGATATGAATCGCACCGGCGCGCTCCGAGTTACCCAAGGCTTGAGTGGCGATCCGTTCCGCTCGGCGGAGCATTTCCTGAGCGGCACGACGTGTGAACGTCAATAGCAGGATGCGTTCGGGCGGTACGCCCTCGAGCAGCAAGTGCGCGACTCGATGGGCGAGCGTGTTGGTCTTGCCGGTGCCGGCGCCGGCGATGATCAGCAACGGACCGGCACTGAATCCATCGGCCGAGCGCGCACCATAGAGAGCAGCCCGCCGTTGAGCGGCGTTCAGGGTTTCTCCAAAGGTGGCCGAGGACGTGGGGGCGGTGCTGGCTGCAATACTCATCGCGGCTATAATGGCGCAAAACTGTATATAACGACAGAGCTGACTGACCGCCGAAATATCGCGCCATGCTCTACTTGCTGCCACATCTGGTCACTCAGCACAGCGCTCGTCTCTGGCTGTGCGCGCGGGGTGTCGATAGAACGCAGCTGGGCTCGATCTGCTTGCGAGTAAACGGCATCGATGTGCCCGTGCCGGTGAAAGACTGGCAGGGTTTCCCGCCAAAGAGCTCCGCCTCCTGGCAGCCGACTGGTGCCATGCCGCTGCACTATCAGTTCATCGACAAAGGCGCGCTGAAATCCGATCGGCGGTACGAGGCCAGCGCCAGTCTCAATGACGGCGAGCCAGTGCAAGCGCGCTTCGAGACGTTGCCGGAGCAGCTGGGCGACGAAACCAGGCCGCTGCGAGTGTTGCTGTCGTCCTGTTATTTCACCGGGAACAAGCGCTCGCGTCTTGCTTCGTCCTTGTTCTCGCAGCTCGATCGCAATGGACTGCGATCGCACCTGCGCATCTGGGCGGGCGATCAAGTGTATCTGGACGCGCCCTGGTATGAGTTCGCGATCAAATCTCACAGCGTCGCGGAACTGGAGCAGCGTCACTGCTCGACCTATGCCCGCACCTGGTTTGCCGATCAGGGGCTGAAAACGGTGCTGGCGCAAGGCGCGAACGTGTTCTGTACCGACGATCATGAGCTTTGGAACAACGCGCCCCATCCCAGCGCGACCGCTCGCGACACGAGTGATTCGACCAAGCGCAAGGCGTGGCAGGCGATGGCCCGCGCGCTCGGACAAACGTTTCAAGGCGATACGGCCAATGGCCAGCGATTCCGCGTGCCGCCGCTGGATTTCTTCGTGCTCGATACACGAGTGAATCGCGGCGAGTGTTGTGACCGTTTGTTTTCCGAAACGCAGTGGCGTCAACTTCGGGCTTGGGCTGGCGAGCCGCAGGGTTTGGGCGTGCTGGTGTTGGGTCAGCCGATCTTCGAAGGCGCCTCGAAACGCAGAGGAGACTTCGGCGACTACCGTCTCGCGGACTATGAGCGCGACTATGTGGAGTTGATGGACCTGCTGGGACGTTCGACGCGCAGCACGGCGGTGCTCACGGGCGATCTGCATTTCAGTCGCATCGCCTGGTCCTCGTTTCCCGCGGGCGGCAAGGAGCGTCGAGTCACTGAATTGATCAGCTCACCGCTGTCGCTGGTGGCGGGCGGGCAGTTGTTGTCGTTGTTCGGCGGCTGGGTCGCGGCACCGGCCAAGGCGAGTCTGCCGGCGCGGCATCCGTTCAACGGCACGACGCTGCATACCGAAGCAGCACTGCGCTCCTCCGCCGAAGGCACGATGTTGCTGGAGTTCTATCGGCGCGGGCAGCGAGTGTTCTGTACCGTTTCGCAGTGGCGGCTGGATGATCTCGATGCCAGTCGTCCGTCATTTCGTCAGGACTATTTCCTGGGGATCAGCTCATGAATCTATCCGGACTGCGCCGTTCCGACGTTGCCCAGGGCAATCCTCTGCTGGTGGAGACGCCGTCGACTGCGGCCCCTCAAGGCGAGGTGGCGAATTTCGCCTGGCTGACTTCGACGGGATATCGCGATGGCGTGGTGCTGCTCGGCGGCACCTCCATCGTCGATTTTCGGATGCGGGTCGCGCAATCGGAGTTGCGGCAGGATCTCTTGCCGAGCTTCTGGTCGACCTGCGGTCTGTTGATCGATGGCGATGTTCTGATGACCGCGCGGGTCGATGCGATCAGCAACAGCAGTGCGCGGGTGGAGCGGAACGGTCTGGAAGCAGTGAAGCTCGATGCCGAATCACGCTACGGCGATTCGATGTTCTATCCAAACATCGCGGTGTTGCAGTTCACGGATGCGCATGCCGCTATCAAAGAGCATGTTGCGCGTATCGGGCAGGAACGGAACATTGTCGATCTACTGGCGCAGATCGTCGCGTGGCTGGGTTACTGCTGGGCGGTCGGCGATCGCGGCAATCCGCTGATGCAGGGGCATGGCATTCCATCCGCGACGCTGCTCGAGCGGGCACACGGTCTCGCCAACATCGATCTCAGTCCGGGGTTGCCGTCGGCGTCGAGTTGCCCCGAGGCGATCTGGCAGGCGGCGCGATGGTGGTATGAGGCGTATGACCGACCGGAGCCGTCGTCGAAGGCATTTACGCCGCGCGGCGCCTACCTCATTCGCCAACCCGCCGCCGCGGCGCTGGGTATCCGCGACGACGTACAAGGCGACCAGATCGTGCGTACGACGCGGAATGACGATTTGTTTGAAGGCCTGCGTCAGCGCGCCGAAGTCGAATCGCCGCCCTCGCGGTCTTCCCCCAAGCGTCGCTCCACGACTAAAAAGAAGTAACCGCGCCACGACCGGCGCCGCTCAAGCGATCGTGCCGCAAGGCCGTCTTCGAGCTGCAGCCGCTCAAGCGATCGTGCCGTGTAAGGTCGTCTTCGAGCTGCAGCCGTTCAAGCAATCGTGCCGTGTCCAGGCCAGCAGCGTTTGCGGCGTCGAGAACGGTATGCGTCGATCGCGTCAGGTCTGCGGCGGGTTCAAATACTTGCCGTGCCAATCCAGATATCGCTGCATCCGATCCTTCAAATACGTCGGCTTGCGAATCCCATGATGCTGCCCCGGATAAATCACCAGCTGCGTCGGCACACCGAGGCTGCGGAGCGCCTGATACATCTGCTCTGAATTCAGCAGCGGCACGTTGAAGTCCTGATCGCCGCACAGGAACAGCGTCGGCGTCTTGATCCGATCCGCATGCAGGAAGGCATACGAATTGTGCAGATAGGTGTCCAGGTTCTTCCACGGCACGCCCAACTCCATCTCGTATTCACGCACGTACATATCCGTGCCGTAACCCGCCAGCACGTTGGAGATCGACGCGCCGCTGGTCGCCGACTTGAAGCGCGTGTCCTTGGCGATCACGACATTGGTGAGAATGCCGCCATAGCTCCACCCGCCGACGCCCAATCGATTCGGATCGGCGATGCCCTGCTGAACCACGTGATCCACGGCAGCGAGCACGTCTTCCGAATCCTTGCCGCCCCAATCTTTATAAATCGCTGTCGTGAACGCTTCACCGCGACCCGAGCTGCCGCGCGGATTGGCGGCGACGACCACGTAGCCTTGGGAAGCAAAGATCTGCCACGGCAGCGTGAAGGAGTTCGCGTACTGCGCGACCGGGCCGCCATGAATCCACAACAAGGTTGGATACCGCTTGTTACGGTCGTAGTTGGCCGGCGTGACGACGAAGCCACTGATCCGAGTGCCATCCTTCGACGGAAACGAAATCTCCTCGGTCGTGCCGAGCTTCGCGCTCGCCAGCCATTCGTCATTGTGATGTGACAGCAGGCGCGGCTGCTTGCCGTCCAATGCATACACCGCGTCGGGCGAGTCGACCGTGCTGTCGAGCACGGCGATGCGACCCTTGCTGCCTACAGAGTACGCCGTGGTCTCACGCCGGCCATCGAGCAGCCGGTCGACCTTGCCGCTGGCCACAGCGATGCGTGCCAACACCTGATTGCGATCATCCTCCAGCATGAAATAGATCGACTTGCCATCGGCCGACCAGCGCGGCTCGATGACATTGCGATCCAGAGACTGGGTGAGCAGGCGCGCAGTGCCGCCGGTCGCGGCGACCACAGCCAGGTTGTGAATGGAGTAATAGATGAGCTTCGGGTCGCCCGCGGTCACGAACGCGAGCTCGCGTCCGTCGGGTCGCCAGCTGGGCGCGCTCATCCAGGAGGAATCGCCCTCGTCACCTTGAAACTGGGTGACCAGTGTCGGCGTCGCCCCGGCGCGCGGCTCGATCGTATACAAGCCGAACTCGTTGTTCCGGTCCGGATCGTCGTTGCGATTGCTATAGAAAGCGATGCGGCTGCCATCGGGCGACCAGCTCGGCATGCTTTCGTCGAAGCGGCCCGGCGTGAGGTTGTCCGCCTTGCGCGTGGCCATGTCGAATACATACAAGTGCTGGCGCTGGGTGCCGAGATAGCCGGTGACGTCTTCCTTGAAGTAGTAACGATCGATGACGATGGGTGGCGGCGTCTTGTCCTTGTCGGTGCCGCGTTGTTTGCGGGGATCTTCGTCACTGACGATCAGCGCCAGCTTCTTGCCGTCGGGCGACCAGCGGAAATCCACCACGTCGCCATTGAAGCCGGTCAGCGGCTTGGCCTCACCGCCCTGTCGATCGAGCAACCACACCTGCTCCGGCGGCTCGTCTGCGCCGCGAGCGGTCAGGAAGCCCAGATATTTGCCGTCGGGGCTCCAGCGGGGCGTGGTCTCGCTGTCCTCGGAATTGGTGAGCTGCACGCTCTGTTTGCCATCCCAGCTCGACATCCAGAGATGACTGTTGCCTTTGTCCTTGACCGGATCGGCGGTGCGAACCGCATAAGCGACCCATTGGCCATCGGGGGACAGCTGTGGATCGCTCACCTCCCGCACGGCGTTGATGTCCTCGGCGGTGAGGGCGCGGCGTTCGGCCGCGGCCAGGGCCATTGACGGAACAAACTGGCACGCCACCCAGCCGAGCAGCAGGGCACGCAACGGGGCATTCAACATAGGAAAGGCGCTCCCGAAGGAAGAGGACCGCGAGAGTGTCGTACGGCAATTGCTGCGTCAATTCAGCCAATCGGAACCAAGGCTATTTCCGGGCGTTTTGCCACGGCAGCCGTTTCATCCGGCAAGAGGCGAGACTATGAAACCATTGGTGTGGCTGGGATTGGCATTGGTCGTGGCGTGGGCCGTGCTGTGGCTGGGGATCAAAATGGCCGTGCTCGCGGTTCATGCATTGCTATTGATCGGCGTGGCTTTGATCGGCTGGGGCCTGCTGCATCGAGGGCATGCCGACAATCCGTCTTGAACTTCAGTTGATCCACGGCGATGCGTGACCTGCCGCCAGACCTACCCGAGTCGGTGTTGCAGGCTCATCGCCACGCACGCGCCAACGGCTTGCTTTATGTATCCGACGCCGAGCCGGGGATAGAACGTCACAAGCGCGGTACCGGGTTCTACTATATCGGGCCGGATCACAAGCGCATCGGCGACGAGCGGGTGCTGGCGCGCATTCGCAAGCTGGCGATTCCACCGGCGTATACCGAAGTCTGGATTTGCACTAAAGAGCGCGGTCATCTGCAGGCGACTGGGCGCGATGCTCGCCGGCGCAAGCAGTATCGTTACCACGCGGAGTGGCGCATCACTCGCGACAATGGCAAGTTCTCCAAGATGATCGAGTTCGGCGCCCAATTGCCGAAGCTGCGACGACGGCTCAAGCAGGATCTGGCGCTGCCCGGGCTGCCGAAGCACAAGGTGCTCGCCGTCATCGTCACCCTGCTCGATGAAACATTGATACGCGTCGGCAACGAGGAGTACGCACGCACCAATCAGTCTTATGGACTGACGACGCTCAGAAACAAACATGTGAAGTTTCTGAGAGACGGCCGGGCGTCCTTCAACTTCCGGGGCAAGAGCGGACGCCAGCATGAAGTGGTGCTGGACGATCGACGGCTTGCGCGGCTGATCAAACACATCCAGCAACTGCCGGGACAGGCGCTGTTCCAGTATGTGGACGATGACGGCCAGCGTCAGCCGGTGGACTCCGGCATGGTGAACGAATATCTGCGCGAAGCGATGGGCGGCGACAACGATTTCACCGCCAAGGATTTTCGCACCTGGGGCGGTACGGTCAGAGCGATCGCCTTCCTCGCCTGCCAGGAGCGGCAGGATCCGATGAGTCAGCGCGCCTTCAATGGCTGTGTCGCCGCGACGGCCCGCAGTGTGGCCGAGACGTTGGGCAACACGCCTGCGGTGTGCCGCAAGTCATATATCAATCCGGTGGTGTTCGATGCCTGGAAGGCGGGGGTGATCGACAAACGCGTGCCGCGCAAGTCGATGTCGCCGCGACGCATGGAGCTGGCCGCGCTCGCGTTGCTCAAAGTTCAGCATAAGGTCAAACGTTAAATAGCGAGCCCCGCGCGTTTGCGCTTCGGGCGGCTCTCCAGCAAGATGCGCGCGCCGGGCCCCCGGCACAGAAGCGGTACGCGCATGCAGCCGGAAAAACAAACGTCCTCCAAAGGATCGACCCTCGGCCTGGCATTGCTGTTCGGCGTGGTCGGTGCCTCATTGACGTCGGATCTGGAGAACTTCTGGTTCGGTGCCTTGCTGGGCGCCCTGCTGGCGCAGATCTTTCACCTGCGCGGGCGTGTGCAGGCATTGGATGGACAGTTGCAGTCGCTGCGGGCATTGGTCGAATCGAGCGTGGCCAAACCGCGTGCAACGCCTTCGCAAGCAGCGGCTGAAAGCACGCTGCCACCAGTGCCGGCAGCTCCTGCGCCCGTCGCCGCTCAGGCGCCGGCAGCGCAAGTCACATCGCCGGTGCCGCCGAGCAGTACTCAGCCAGCGACGCCGCCTCGCGAGCGAGTGGCGCCCACGCCTCCGCCACCTCCACGCCGTCCTGCTCCACCGCCGGAGCCTACCGCGATCGATCGGCTGCTGGGCGAGTTCATCGGCTGGCTCAAGCGCGGCAATCCGCTGGCGCGTATCGGTATCGTCATTCTGTTCTTCGGCGCGACGTTTCTGGCGAAGTACGCGGCCGAGAACAGCCTGTTCCCGATCGAGCTGCGTTTCGTGGCGATTGCCATTGGCGCGTTCGCACTGCTCATCGTTGGTTGGCGGCTGCGTGAGAAACGAGCTGTCTATGCGCAGCTGCTACAAGGCGGCGGCATAGCGGGCCTGTATCTGACAGTCTACGCAGCGACGCGCTTCGATCTGCTGCCGACGGGATTGGCCTTTGGTTTGCTGGTCGTCATCGCTTTGGCCGCGGCCATTCTCGCGGTCGGACAGAACGCGCTGTCGCTCGCCGTCATCGGCACGGCCGGTGGCTTCCTCGCGCCCATCATGGTGTCGACGGGCAGCGGCAATTTCATCGCCCTGTTCTCTTATTACGCCGTGCTCAATCTCGGCGTGTTCGCGGTGGCCTGGTTCCGCACCTGGAAAGTGCTCAACGTGCTGGGCTTCCTGTTCACGTTCACGATCACCGGGCTGTGGCGCGTCAACGGTTATCAAAGCGACGATCTGTTGGCGGCCGATGCGTTCCTGATCCTGTTCTTCCTGATGTACGTCGGCGTGTCGATCTTGAATTGCGTGCGTCAGCCACCGGATTTGAAAGGCTACGTATCGGGCTCTCTGGTGTTCGGACTGCCCATCGTTGCGTTCGGCTTGCACGCGTCGATGGTCTCGCGCATCGAATATGCGATGGCGTGGAGTGCCTTTGCGCTCGGCGCCTTCTATTTGCTGCTCGGCTGGGTGCTGTATCAGACGCGGCGTGAGAGTTTCCGCCTGCTGGTCGAAGCGTTCGCCGCGTTGGGTGTGATCTTCGGCAGCCTCGCGATTCCTCTCGCGTTCGACACGCGCACGACGGCGGCGATGTGGGCCGTCGAGGGCGCGGGCTTGCTGTGGCTGGGGGTACGCCAGGAACGCAAGCTCGCGCGCGCGTTCGGGGCGCTGCTGCAGATCATGGCCGGCATTGGCTATCTGATCGGCATGCACTACCGGAATGCCGATGATTGGCCGGTCCTCAACAGCGCATTCCTGGGCGCGGTGATGCTCAGTATCTCGGGCATCTGCACGGGCTACTGGTTGTTTCGCAATCGCGCCCGACAAGCGCGTTACGAAGGCGGCGCGGATGTGGCGTTCACGCTCTGGGGCGTGGGTTGGTGGTTACTGGGCGGCCTTCGCGAAGTGGACATGTATTTGCCCAGTGCTTCGTATGGCGGAGCGTTGAGCTTCGTGGCACTGACGGTCGCACTGCTCGCCTGGCTCAGCTTGAAACGCGAGTGGCGCTTGCCGCTGCTCATCGCAACTTATCTGCCGCCGCTGTTCGCCTTGTTTGCATTGGCGGGCGCGCTCGACTTCGTTCATCCGTTCATTCGCTGGGGCGCCGTGGGTTGGGTGCTGCTGTTCGCGGCACACTTCTCGATGTTGCGTCTCGGTGAGAGCCGCGACGTTCAAGGCCTCAACTGGCTGCACGCCGGCGCGGTTTGGGTGTTCACGCTGGTCGTTGCTTGGGAAGCCAACTATCAAATCGCTGAGTTGACGACCGGTGTGTGGGCGCTGTTGCCTTGGGGGGTGGTGCCGGCGTTGGTAATCGCCTGGCTCGGACGCCAACAATTGCGACCGCATTGGCCAGTGGCGGCACGCGAGCCAGCGTATCGAGTCTACGGCGCGCTGCCGGTCGCAGTGGGCCTGATGCTTTGGATCTTCATGATCAATGTGAGCAGTACCGGCGATTCGACCTGGCTGCCCTACATGGCCTTGCTGAACCCGCTCGATATCAGTGTCGCGCTCGGTTTCGCATCGCTCGCGATGTGGTGGAGCTCGTTGAACGAGCGGCAGCGCGCGACCGTTTGGCAATTCGACCCGCGTGCCTTGATTGGCGTCATCGCCGCGCTGGTGTTCGTATGGTTGAATGCCGCGTTGATCCGCACGCTTCATCACAACTTCGGCGCGCCGATCACCACTTACGGCATGGCGCATTCGACCCTGGTGCAGGCGTCGATCTCGATTTTCTGGGGTGTGCTGGGCTTCACCGCCATGACGGTCGCCGCGCGTCAGCGCTGGCGCTACGTCTGGATCGTGGGGGCGGCGTTGATGATCGTGGTGGTGGCGAAACTGTTCCTGGTGGATCTGTCCAATGTTGGCACTGTCGCGCGTATCACCTCGTTCCTCACGGTGGGCGCGCTGCTGCTGGTGACGGGCTATCTCGCGCCTCTGCCACCGCGCAAGGTCGGCGAGCAGGTAACGCAGTAATGGAAGCGTCTATGACCGTGCGTTCAATGGTTGTCTCGATGGGTTGTTTGCTGGCGGCGAGCGTCGGCGCGGCGCCGCCCAGCAAGAACGACTATTCCAGCGGCATGTCGATCCGGGCGAACTACTCGCAGCCGATGATCGAAGCCGTGCTGCCCGACGATGTGTATCGCGCCGTGACCCGCGCCGATCTCGGCGATCTCAGAGTCTTCAATGCCAACGGGACGCCGGTGCCGCACGCGTTCTGCGAGGCTCCGTCGAGCATGGCGCCGCAGGTGACGGAGCAGTCGTTGCCGGTATTCGTGCTGAAGGGTCGGGATCAGATCTACACCGATAACTCGCGCGTCGCCGTCGAAACGTCGTCGGGCACGCGAGTGAATGTGGAGGAACCGGCGGCAGCCGCACCGGAAGTCGTGAGCGGTCTGATCCACATCATCGACGCGCGCGACACGCAGCCTCTGCGCGCCATTCGTTTCGATTGGAGCACCCCGGACGGGGTGTCGGAAGTGAAGGTTCGCATCGAGGCCAGCGACGATCTGGATCAATGGCAGACCGTCGTGCACGTGACGACGTTGCTACTCGCGCGGCAGGACGGACAGGAGCTGCGTCGCGAACGCATCGTGCTGCCGACTCGGGAATATCAGTATTTGCGGGTGCAGCGGGTCGACAGTGGGCCGCCGTTGATCGTCAACTCGGTGACGGCAGAAGAGCTGGCCGCGGCGGAAGAGATCGAACCTCTGTGGTTCAACGCGACTCATGTGGACTCGAAAGAAGCGGATGTTCTGTACTTCGATTCGCAGCATGTGGCGCCCATCACTTATGCGCGCGTGCGTCTGCCACAGGAGAACAGCACGGTCAGCGTGAGTTTGCAGAGCCGGCCGGATGAAGAGTCGCCGTGGCGCAGCCGTTGGACCGGTGAAAGTTATGTCATCGTTTCGGACACGGTGCGCCGGGAAAGTCCGCCGGCGCAGTTCCAGGCGACCAGCGATCGATACTGGCGCCTGCAGATACTGAAAGATCCGCAGGTGTATCAGGACAGCATGCTCGAGCTGGGCTATCGGCCGGCCAAGCTGCGGTTCCTGGCGCAGGGGCCCGGCCCGTTCATGGTTGCTTTCGGCAGCCGCCGGGCGGAACCGGCCCAACCTGCCGTTTGCGACGGCCTGCTGGCCAACATGAGCGCCGCCGACCGCGAGCGGATGGTCGAGCAGGGATTCGTGGATCCGGTGGTGGTGCTGGGCGGTGCCGAGGCCCTGAAACCCCTGCCCAAGAAGACGCCGGCCAAAGTAGTGATTTTGTGGGGGGTGTTGGTGGTCGGGGTGGCGCTGCTGGTCGGAATGGCCCTGTCGCTGCTCAGGCGCGTAAGGCATCCCACGAACTGACGGGCCGGCCGAGGCAATACCGGGCGGCTTGAACTAGAATGGCCGCCCTTTTGGTGTTTTATCGCCATGCGCTTTCCGCAAGATTTCGATGTCATCGTGGTAGGCGGCGGTCACGCCGGTACCGAGGCTGCTCTGGCCTCGGCCCGGATGGGTGCGCGCACGCTTCTGCTCACGCAGAGCATCGAGACGCTCGGCCAGATGAGCTGCAATCCCGCCATCGGCGGCATTGGCAAAGGCCATCTGGTGAAGGAAATCGATGCGTTGGGCGGCGCCATGGCGCAGGCCGCGGATCGCGGCGGAATTCAGTTTCGTACTCTGAATGCCAGCAAGGGCCCGGCGGTTCGCGCCACCCGCGCGCAGGCCGATCGCGTGCTCTACAAGGCGGCGGTTCGTTTCATGCTGGAGAACCAGCCGAACCTCACGCTGTTTCAACAGGAAGTCGCCGACCTCGTGGTCGAGCACGAGCGCGTGCACGGTGTCGTGACTCAGACCGGCATCGAATTTCGCGCTCGGGCCGTGGTGCTCACGGTGGGCACGTTCCTGGCGGGCAAGATTCATGTCGGTCTCACCAACTATCAGGGCGGTCGCGCCGGTGATCCGCCGTCGAATCGTCTGGCCGAACGGTTGCGCGCACTGCCGTTCCGTGTCGGTCGGTTGAAGACGGGCACGCCGCCGCGAATCGATGGCCGCACCATCAACTATGAAGGTTTGCTGATGCAGCCGGGCGATGAGCCGGCGCCGGTGTTCTCTTATCTCGGCCGGCGCAGCGATCATCCTCGTCAGGTGAACTGCCACATCACCGCGACCAACGAGCGCACGCACGACATCATTCGCGCGGGCTGCGATCGTTCTCCGATGTATACCGGCGTCATCGAAGGCGTCGGACCGCGCTATTGCCCATCGGTGGAAGACAAGATCCATCGCTTCGCCGACAAGACCTCGCATCAGATCTTCATCGAGCCCGAAGGACTGACCACCCACGAGATCTATCCCAACGGCATTTCCACCAGTCTGCCGTTCGACGTGCAGCTGGACCTGGTGCGCTCGATCAAGGGCTTCGAGAACGCGCACATCACGCGGCCGGGCTATGCGATCGAGTACGACTATTTCGATCCGCGCGATCTGCGTTACAGCCTGGAGACGAAGTTCATCGGCGGTTTGTTCTTCGCCGGTCAGATCAATGGCACGACCGGTTACGAAGAGGCTGCCGCGCAAGGTTTGCTCGCGGGGTTGAACGCTGCGTTGCTGACACAGGAGCGCGAGGCGTGGACGCCGCGTCGGGACGAGGCATACATCGGCGTGCTGGTCGACGACTTGATCACTCGCGGCACCAGCGAGCCTTATCGCATGTTCACCAGCCGCGCCGAATATCGACTGCTGCTTCGTGAAGACAACGCGGATCTGCGCCTGACCGAGAAGGGCCGCGAGCTCGGCCTGGTGAACAATGAGCGCTGGGCGTTCTTCAACACCAAGCGCGCAGCGATCGATGCCGAAGTGGCGCGTCTGGACAAGGCGATCGTCCGTCCGCAGCACCTCACTGAGGAGCGTTCGATCGAACTGCTCGGCACGACGCTGGCTCGCGAGGCTCATGGCTTCGACTTGTTGCGACGGCCGGAACTGTCGTACGAGGCGCTCACCTCGATCGAGCAGGTCGGCAAGCCGGAGTGGATGAACGCAGTCGACGTCGATGAGCGGCTCGCTGAACAGGTGCAGCTGCAAGTCGAAGTGCAGGCGAAGTACACGGGCTACATCGATCGGCAGCAGGATGAGATCGAGCGTCAGCGGCGTCACGAAGACACGCGACTGCCGGACAATATCGACTACGCGCAGGTGCGTGGATTGTCCATGGAAGTTCGTCAGCGCTTGCAGGAAGCGCGACCGGATACAGTCGGTCGCGCAGCGCGGATTCCCGGCGTTACTCCTGCGGCGATTTCACTTTTGCTGGTTCATCTGAAGCGCCGGCAAGGTGTTCCCTCACAACGGGCGGGCTGATTGCGCGCTTTTGCCGCGGAACTCGAAGTCGTTTCACAAGTCTTGGAAGGGGCATGGCGATGGCGCCTGTCATTCCGTAAAGTTCCGTCTGTCCCGGGTCGATGGGTTGAGCGAGAGCACCGCGCAGCTGTGATCTCATTCGTCGTTTCCCCGAGGGCCGGCTGCTACGCTTCCTTCACCATTTAACTGTTTGCACGTCCATGATCTGGTTCGCCCTGTTTGCCTGCACGGTGTTCGCTTTGTACTTCTGGAGACAATATGTCCAGAAGCAGCGCGAGTTGAACAGCCCGCTCGCCAGCCATCGCTCCGGCCATAGTCACATCGGCCAGGTGGTGGTGCTGGAGCAGGGGCTGCAGAACGGCGCGGGCCGGATTCGGCTCGGCAATCGGGATTGGCCGATTCGCGGTCCGAATCTGCCGCCGGGCGCGAAGGCGCGCGTCACGGGTGTGGACGGCACGGTGTTGCTGGTCGATCGCGTCGCTGCTTAACGTCGCCGCAAGGGCCTTGGCCGCTTTCGACGATCAGATCAGCGACAGCCATTCTCTTTCTTCGCTCGCTCGCCGTTCTCTTTCCACAAGGTCTCGGCCTGCGACTTCGCCGCCTCCAATACCTGCGTGGGCTGGCCTTTTTCCAGCATTGGAATGCTCTGCGCGAAGCCTAGCGACGTGACGATATACGCGTCGCCCATGCAGCCCGCCTCATTCAGCTGATCGCCAAAGTATTGCCACGCCAGCAACTGGACGCGCGGCATCTGCCGGCCCCAGGGCATGCGTGCCATGGACAAAAATGCGGTCGGCTCGCCATCGCGCGCGGCGTCGGTACCGAATACGAGAGCAGTTCGTGCATCGGCCGGGTGACCATCGCAGCCGAGCGCCATGCAGTTCGCCAGATCCAGCTTTGCCTTGGGCATGGTGCGACCCGCGACCTTGAGCAGGTCGCGAATCTTGCTGACGTTCTCAGTCGTCTCGCCGCGTTGAACGGCCATCAGCAGATTGCTCGCGGCCGCATACATCGCGGGTGCGTAATTTTTACTGATCGCCGCCTGTAACAATGCCTCGCGCTTGGCCGGATCTCGAACGAACGGCGCCAGCTCCGTCGCACTTGCTGGATCGCCAGCATCGGCGGCCGCACGCAAGCGCGCTTCAATGCCACCGAAGTCGAACCGGGCCTGGCTGCAACCTTGTTTGGCGCGCGGGCTGAATTCGGCCTGAGCTTTGAGCACGCCGGCGACGCGCCCGGCCCGCTCCGGCGGAAACTGCTTCGCGACCTGCGGCAGCTGCGCCTCCCAATCCTGTTGGCGCGATTGAGAAACGGAATTGCACCAGTGCTGGATGCGCACGAGGGCGATGTTTGCATCCCGATCGCCTTGGGCGGCGAGCCCGCTCAGCGACGCGACCGCTTTGTCCGCCTCGCCACGCGAGAGTTGATCGATGACGTCGTCGCCGATCTTCAAGCCACGAAATTCACGAAAGGTCGAGACCCGCTGCAGGACTTGCAGGAACTGAGTTTCGTCCGTCGGTGCGACGGTGATGGCGGGCGCTTCCGGCGGCGCTTCGGGAGGCGGCGCCTGCTTCGGCTTTTCGATGGCGCCGGCCGGGCTTTGAATCAAGAACAGCGCTGCCGCGAGGGCAGCGCTGCGTAGTGTCGTTCCGTGAAAGCCGCGATTCATGTGAATTGCCGCCTTTTCGAGGCGAGTTGCACTCGGCACATCCATGTGCCTCGCCCTTCGGGCAGCCTGGAAGGCTGCGCAAAACGGCTATCCTGCCGTTTTGTAACGTCGCCTCGAACCGCGCGAACGACGGTACACGGAAGTACCGGCTGGTCGAGGCTCCAGGGATGGCTACTTGAGACCCTGTTCATTCGGGATCAGATCGTACTCCACTTGCACCGTGCCGTTGAATCCCATCTGGCCGCTCTGATACGAACCCGCCGCATCGGAGGCCATTTCAGCGCGCGCCATGTTGACCTTCATCATCGGCATCGGCGGCGGTGAGTAGCCGGAGCTGGCGGAGATGGTGCGCGGCGCACCCAGGCGGGCACCGGCGGCTTTCGCTACTGCTTCGGCGTTCAGCTTCGCATCAGCCACGGCCTTCGCGAGGGCTTCACGTTCCAGATCGCGGCGCTTGGTGGAGTCCAGACGCGGATCGCCGACCGAGTTCACGCCCAGGTCGAACGACTTCTCCATCAGCTGACCGAGCTTGTCCAGATCGCGCAATTCGATTTCGACCTGACGCGACACGAAGTAACCGATCAGGTTGCGTTCTTTCGCATTGTTGTCCCAGTTGTACTCCGGCTGAACGTTCACGCGCGTGGTGCGCACGTACTTCTGATCGATCTTCAGATCGCGCGTCAGTTTCAGCACGGCGTCGACGGTCTTCGACACTTCGTTGCGCGCGTCTTCCATCTTCAGTTTGCGCGACTCGACGCCCAGCGTTACCAGCGCGCGATCGGGTTCGGCCTGAATTTCGCCTGAACCGGAGACACTGATCGTGCGTGGACGTTCGGCATCCGCGCCAGCGGCCCAGCCGGACACCAGTAACGCGCAAGCGGCGGCGGTGGTGAGCTGAAGGGTTCTGAGTTTCATGTTGCTTGTTCCTTGATGAAGCCGCTCATCCGCGGCAGTCAGAGGCTTTGTCTGTTGCCACCCCGGCAAGTTCAGCGCCCGAGCCGGTCGGAAAAAAATATCGCTCGGGCTAACCCAGCAGCCGACGTATCAACGTTTGTAGCTCGGGGCGATCGCGTCTGAGCGCTGCGCCACGACCGGCGACCACGGATTCGAGCTCGGCGGTGGCGCGCTCGAAGTCGTCATTAACGACCACGTAGTCGAATTCGTTCCAATGCGACATATCAGCGATGGAGTCGCGCAGGCGGCGTGCGATGACTTCGTCGTTGTCGGTCTGACGGCCGCGCAGACGCTGCTCCAGCGCCTCGCGCGACGGCGGCAGAATGAAGATCGACTGACATTCAGGCAGAGCGTGACGGATCTGTTGCGCGCCCTGCCAGTCGATCTCGAGCAGCACGTTCTCGCCATCGCGAAGCATGCCTTCGACTTGCGGCTTCGAGGTGCCGTAGTAATTGTCGAACACGCGCGCGTGCTCGAGGAACTCACCGGCATTGACCATGCGCTCGAACTCGGCGTGATCGACGAAGAAATAATCGCGACCGTGCTGTTCGTTGGGACGCGGCTTGCGCGTGGTGTAGGAAATCGAAAACTTCAGCGACGGCACGCGCGCCATCAACGCGCGCACCAGCGTCGTCTTGCCGGCGCCCGACGGCGCGGCGATCACAAATAATTTTCCCCGGGTCACCGACACTGCACTCATTCCACGTTCTGTACTTGTTCGCGCATCTGCTCGATCGCGACTTTCATGTCCACCGCCGCGCGCGTGGTCTCGCTGTCCTGAGACTTCGAGGAGAGCGTGTTGGCTTCGCGGTTCAGCTCCTGCATCAGGAAGTCGAGACGACGGCCGGCCGGTTCGGCGGAGCCAAGTACCGACGTCACCTCTTCGAGATGCGCGCCCAGGCGATCCAGCTCTTCGTCGACGTCCATCTTGTGTGCATACAGCACCAGTTCCTGCTCCAGGCGCTCCGGATCGGGCGTCGTGCCGAGCTGCGCGATACGTTCGACGATGCGTTCACGCATGCGTCGCGAGACTTCGGGCAGGCGCGCGCGGACGGCCAGCACTTGGGTGCGCATGGTCGTACACCGGGTCAGCAACAATTCGCGAATGCGTTGTCCTTCGCGCAGGCGGGTCTCGTTCAACTCGTTCAGTGCTTCCTGGACCAGCTCCAATGCGGCCGTGAGCACCGGCTTGATGTCGACCTCGGCCTCGCGCACCACGCCGGGCCAGCGCAGCAGGTCGAGCGGGCTGACCGGCGAGGGATACTTCAGTTGACCGCGCACCTGGTCGACGCGGGCGATCAGCTCTTCCAGCAACTGCGGGTCCAGCTCCAGCGAGCGCTGTGTGCCGGCCGCCGACTTCAAATACAGGTTGGCGTCCACCTTGCCCCGGCGCAGTGCCGCCGCGACGGCCTGGCGCACGTCGTTGTCCAGCGCCTTCAGCTCTTCGGGCAGACGCAGCGAGGTTTCGAGGTAGCGATGGTTCACGGTGCGCACCTCGCACACCAGCGTACCCCATGGGCCCTGGCGCTCGCGCCGGGCGAAACCTGTCATGCTGCGGATCATTTATTTCGTGCCGTTGGAAAGATTAAGGCAAACGCTTCTTACACGGTGCGTGACGCGATGCTATAAAGCGACGCCTTGGAAAGGGGCTAAGTGTAACAGCAGAAGAGCCTTCCGGCCGGAGCCCGCGCTTGCGGATCGAGCATGCAGATTTAAGTCTGATCGGTGATCGTGAGGACAACCAGGACCGAGTAACCGTCGCTGCCACCGAGAAGGCCGCGCTGCTCGTGGTCATTGATGGCATGGGCGGCCATTCCGATGGCAGCCGCGCCGCCGATACGGCGCTGAAGAGCCTGATCGATTCCTTCCAGCAAACGCCCCTGCCGATGTTCGATCCCATCGGCTTCCTGCATTTGTCGCTGAGTCGTGCGCATGACGACGTGGCCCGCCTGGGCAACGGTCAGAGCATCGACGCGCGGCCGCGCGCCACCATCGCCGTGTGTCTGGTCCAGGAGGGGGCAGCCTACTGGGCGCACGTCGGCGACAGCCGCATCTATCACATCCGGCACGGCAAGATGGTGACGCGGACCCGCGATCACAGCCACGTCGAGCTACTGTTGCGCGAAGGCAAGATCACCGAGGAAGAGCTGCCCAATCACCCGATGCGCAACTTCGTCGAATGCTGTCTCGGCGGCGACCCGGCGATTCCCGAAATGACCATCAGCGGCCGGCACACGCTGCAGACCGGCGATGTGATTCTGCTGTGCACTGACGGTATCTGGGCCAACCTGCGCGATACCGACATCGCTGCGTTCTTCCGCGACGACACGCAGCAGCTGCGAGCCTGGCTGGAAGCCCTGGGCCGGCGCGCAGTTCAGGCGTCGTCCCCTTTCAGCGATAATTCCACCGCCGCGGTCATGCGCTATATCGGCGCCTGAGCCGCAGCTCCATTCGCTTCCGAGGAGGGTGAGTGCGGATGCCTTTTCGGGGCGAGTTGCACTCGGCACATCCATGTGCCTCGCCCTCCGGGCAGCCCTGAAGGCTGCGCAAAACGGCCGTCCTGCCGTTTTGTAACGTCGCCACGAACCGCACGAACGCCGGTACATGGATGTAACGGCTGGCCCACGCTCCAGGGAAGGCTGCTTGAGGTAACGTTTGATGAAGTCCAGACCCAGTGGCCGCGCTCCCGATGAGCTGCGGCCGATCCGCATTACCCGTCGTTTCACCCGTCACGCCGAAGGCTCGGTGTTGATCGAGTGCGGTGATACACGCGTGCTGTGTACCGCGAGCGTCGAAGAAACCATCCCGTCCTTCCTGCGCAATTCCGGCAAGGGCTGGGTGACCGCCGAATACGGCATGCTTCCGCGCGCCACTCACACACGCAACAAGCGCGAGGCCGCGTCGGGCAAACAGGGCGGCCGCACGCTGGAAATCCAGCGTTTGATCGGTCGAGCGCTGCGTGCGGTGGTGGATACGAAGGCGCTCGGCGAGCGCACGATCACGGTCGACTGCGACGTGTTGCAAGCGGACGGCGGCACGCGAACGGCTTCGATTACCGGTGCCTATGTGGCCCTGGTCGACGCCGTGAATTCACTCATACGCAAGGGCACGCTGCGCGACAGCCCGATTCATGGCCAGGTGGCGGCGGTTTCTGTCGGTATCTGGTCCGGGCAACCGGTGCTGGACCTGGACTACGCCGAAGACTCCGAGGCCGAAACTGACATGAACATCGTCATGAACAACGGCGGCGGCTTCATCGAAGTGCAAGGCACCGCCGAGGGTCATGCTTTCCGGCGCGATGAGCTCGATGCGCTGCTGAATCTGGCGGCGAACGGCTGCGGCCAGCTGCTGGCTCGTCAGCTCGAAGCGCTCAACGAGGATTGAACATGCGTCTGGTGATCGCCACCGGTAATGCCGGCAAATTGAAGGAGCTGCGCGAGCTGTTGCCGCCGCCCGCGTTCGATGTCCTGCCGCAGTCGCAGTTCACGTCGATCAATGTCGAGGAAACGGGGCTGACGTTCGTCGAGAACGCCATTTTGAAAGCGCGGCACGCGGCAGAGGCGTCCGGCCTGCCGGCGATTGCGGACGATTCGGGACTCGAAGTCGATGCGCTCGACGGCGCGCCCGGCATTTACTCCGCGCGCTACGCCGGCGAAGGCGCGAGCGATGAAGACAATCTGCGTAAGTTGCTCGCCGCGCTCGACGGCAAATCGCCGGCACAGCGCACCGCTCGCTATCAATGCGCGCTCGTGTACATGCGTTCGCCGCGTGATCCGTCGCCTCTGATCTGTCAGGCGAGTTGGGAGGGGCGCATCACCAACGATCGTCGCGGCACGGGCGGCTTCGGTTACGACCCGATATTCGAGCTCGCCGACCGGCCGATGACAGTGGCGGAGTTGCCCGCGGCGGAGAAGAATCAGCTCAGCCATCGCGGCAAGGCACTGCGAGGCCTCGTCGCTCAATTGAATCTCGGGATCGGGCATTACGCTGCGCAGTCCCGCTCCGCGTAAGCCCGATACATCGCGTGGTAACTGGATAGTCGTGTCTCTCGCCCTGCCGCCGCTGTCCCTCTACGTGCACATGCCCTGGTGCGTGCGCAAGTGTCCGTACTGCGATTTCAACTCGCATGCGGCGCCGGAGTTGGTGCCGCAGGCCCAGTACATCGATGCGTTGCTCGAAGATCTGCAGAGCGACGTGTCGGCGGCGCAAGGGCGGGCACTCACCTCGATCTTCTTCGGCGGCGGCACGCCGAGTCTGTTCGCGCCCGATCAGATCGGCCGACTGCTGGAAGGGGTGCGCCGGCAGATTCCTTTCGATCCGGGCATCGAGATCACGCTCGAAGCCAATCCCGGCACCATCGAACACGGCCGCTTCTCGGGCTATCGCGATGCCGGTGTGAATCGAGTTTCGCTGGGCGCTCAAACCTTCAACGAAGACCAGCTGAAGCTGCTCGGGCGCATTCACGGCGCGGGCGACATCGGGCGCGCGGTGGACGAGCTGCGCCAGGCCGGGCTCGACAACTTCAATCTGGATCTGATGTACGGATTACCGGCGCAAAGCGTCGCGCAAGCGCTCGAAGATCTCGAAAGCGCGCTGGCGCTTCAGCCCGCGCACCTGTCGCAGTACCAGCTGACGCTGGAACCCGGCACCGTGTTCTATCACCGGCCGCCGGCGCTGCCCGATCCCGACGACTGCTGGCAGATGCAGATCGAATCTCAGGAGCTGCTGGCGACGCGCGGCTTCGAGCAATACGAGGTTTCGGCTTACGCGCGAGCGGGGCGCAGAAGCCACCACAATCTGAATTACTGGCAATTCGGCGACTACATCGGGATTGGCGCCGGGGCGCACGGCAAGCTGACGCGACTCGATGACGGCGCGACCATCGTCCGGACGACCCGGGTGAAGCAACCTCGTGAGTACTTGGCCCGCGCCGCGGATCTGCGCGTGAGCGAACGGCGCGTCGTGCCGCTGGAAGATCTGCCGTTCGAGTTCATGCTGAACGGCTTGCGGCTGATCGAGGGCTTCGATGAGCCGGCGTTCGAGTCACGCACCGGGTTGCCGTTCGCCACCCTCGACGCCAACCTCGCGGCGGCCAGGCGCAAAGGATTGCTCGAGCACGATGCGCAGCGGCGCTGGCGCGCCACCCCGGATGGTCAGCGGCTCCTCAACGACCTGCAGGAGCTGTTCCTGCCCGAGCGCTCGGACGGCTGAGGTGTCGGACGAATCCATGCGTGGCGAGGGAACGAAAAGTTCCCTCCACCGTGCATTTCCAGTGTGAACTGTCCCACAAAATTTTCTTTGAAAACCGCTCTCTTAGCGCCGCACACGAAGGGGTTATGCACACGCGCCAGCGCTTGTCGTCCGCGCCCCACGTTGATGACAAAATCAAATGCGATATATCAGGAGGCGTTCGTAAGCCATTGATTGCGCAGGGTGAAATACCCTGGTGAAAAATTGAGCAATTTGACAGCGTCACAATTCTGCAAGGTTCGAGGGTGCCGCGCGGGTCAGTCATCCACACACTTATCCACAGACTTTGTGGATAACCGCCGTCAAGTACCTACGAATCCATTCGCCCCCATCGAGCGAGAAGTTTTTTTCTTGCGGGGGCCGATCTGCGTCGCTACACTTCGCCCCCTTTTTTCCGGCCGGCTCGGCCCCAGATACAGCGCCATGAAAGACGGCATCCATCCTGAATACAAAGAGATCAACGTGGTCTGCGGCTGCGGTAACTCCTTCGTTACCCGCTCCACGTTGGGTCATGATCTGCAGATCGAAGTCTGCTCCAGCTGCCATCCGTTCTACACCGGTAAGCAGAAGGTGCTGGACACCGGCGGTCGCGTGGACAAGTTCCGCAAGAAGTACGCTCGCTAAGAATCGGTCGGGCGGGAGTCGGTTCCGCCACTCTGATTCGCGGGCCAGCTGAACGGCGGGCGTTAAGCACGCGTTCAGCCAGCGGGCTCTACATCGAAGGGGCGCTCCGGTTTTCCGGGGCGCCCTTTTGTCGTTTGCGACCCCGGCACCGTAACTGGGGAATCCAGTCGGGGAACTCGCGACGATTTGCATCGACATAGAGCTATGGAGTGCAATGGCCATCCCGAGCCGTTGCGAGTCGGACGCCGCCATGCCGCTGAAAAACTCTGTTCGTGCCGTGCTGCTCATCGCCGCGTTCGCCGGACCGGCGGCGCTGTTGAGCGGCTGCGCTTCCAATCCCGTGACTGGCCGGCCCGATCTGGTGTTCCAGAGCGAAGCTGGCGAGATCAAGCGCTCCAAGGAAGTGCATCCGATGATCATGCAGCAGTTCGGCGGTCCCTATGAGGACCAGCAGCTGCAGGGCTACGTCAACGAAGTCGGCCAGCGCACCGCCAAGGCCAGCGATCGTCCCGAGCTCGAATATCACTTCATGGTGCTCGATAGCGAGGACATCAACGCGTTCACCACCGGCGGTGGTTACGTCTACATCACTCGCGGCATCATGAATTACCTCAACTCGGAGGCCGAGCTGGCCGCCGTGCTGGGTCACGAGATCGGCCACGTCAGCGCGCGTCATCCGACGCGGCAACAGAGCAAGTCGACGCTGTCGAATATCGGTGCGGCCGCGGTCGGTCTGTTTACCGGCAGCGCCGATATCGCCGGTCTCGCCAACTACGCCGGCGCGGCACTGGTCAGCGGCTACGGTCGCGATCAGGAGCTCGAAGCCGATCGGCTCGGTGCGAAATATCTGAAGAACGTCGGCTTCGCGCCCACCAGCATGATCGACGTGGTGCGGCTGTTGAAGAACCAGGAGATGTTCGAGATCGCGCGGGCTCGAGAGGAAAAGCGCGAGCCGCGGGTCTATCACGGCGTGTTCGCGACTCACCCGGACAACGACGAGCGTCTCACTGAAGTGGTGAAGGCCGCTGAAACGCTCAAGGGCGGTCCGACCGACAATCTCGATCCGGGCCGCGAGAAATATCTGAAGGCCATCGAAGGCCTGCCGATGGGACCGAGCCGCTCGCAGGGCGTGCTCAAGGGCAATCGCTTCTATCACGCCGATCTGGGACTGACGATCGCGTTCCCGAGCGGCTGGACGGTCGAGAATCAGGCGGATCGTCTGGTGGCGCTGTCACCGCAGAAAGATAGCGTTCTGCAGATGCAGACCCAGGCGCCGCCGCCGAACACCGGTCCGCGTGAATTTCTTTCACGTCTGCTGGCGCGTGCCAGCGCCGCGCAGTCCGAGCCCATCGAAGTGAATGGTTTGCAGGGTTACACCGCGGTGGTGCGCGCGACCAATACGCCGTTCGGCCTGATGCCGGCCCGCTACGTGGTCCTGTATCACAACAATCTCGCCTATATTTTCGCGGGCGCCAGCAAGGGTTCGACCGGCACGCCGAAGGCCGATCCGCTGTTCATGTCGACGGTGAAAACCTTTCGGCGTCTGAAGCAGAATGAATTCGCGCTGGCCGAGCCGTACAAGATCAAGACGATCCGCGCCACCGAGACCACGCGCGTCGCCGACCTGGCGAAAACTTCACCGTTGCCCAGCTACGCCGAACAGCAATTGCGGCTGCTCAACGATCTGTATCCGAACAAAGAGCCGCAGCCCGGTCAGCTGATCAAGATCGTTCAATAATCGGAGTTTTCCTGTCGGCGCGTGCGAGCGAATTAATCTCGCCGAACGCGCGATAAGTCCGCCTAATAGACAACGGCGGACTTGCTTCACGTATAGCGTCGCAAGCGCAGCGATGCACATTACTAATGCCTCATCGCCGGTCTCCATGCTTGATTCGCTGGCGACGACGTGTAAGTCTGCGCCTCCGATTTTTGCGCTTGCAAAAAGCCGCGACGATCGCAGGCCTAGGGACAGGCTCGATCGTTTTCCACGGCCTGGCCGATGCTCCCTCACGATGCGCCCGGTCAGGCTTTCCCTGTGGCATCTGTTTGCGGAAGTAGCCCCATGGCCGAGAAGAAGTTTGAATTGACCAACCTGGCGACCGGCAAGAAGTCGCTCGCCGACGTGAAGAGCGGCACGCTCGGGCCCGATGTACTCAGCATCGCGAGCCTCGCCAAGGATCACGGCATGTTTACGTTCGATCCGGGCTTCATGGCCACGGCGTCGTGCGAAAGTAAAATTACTTTCATCGATGGCGACGAAGGCGTGCTCATGTATCGGGGCTATCCGATCGAGCAACTGGCCGAGAAGAGCAATTTCCTGGAAGTGGCCTATCTGCTGATCAACGGCGAACTGCCGACTTCCGAACAGCAGACCGAATTCACGCACGCGGTCCAGTACCACACGATGATCAACGAATCGCTGCTGCGATTCTTCAACGGCTTCCAGTACAACGCGCATCCGATGGCGATGCTGTCGGGTGTAGTCGCCTCGATGGCGGCGTTCTATCACGACTCGATGGACATCAATAACCCGCGTCATCGCGAGATCTTCGCTCATCGCATCATCGCGAAGATTCCGACCATCGCGGCCGCCGCCTACAAGCATGCGCTGGGTCAGCCTTTCATGTACCCGCGCAACGATCTGGATTACTGCGCGAACCTGCTGCACATGTTCTTCGCCGTGCCGTGCGAGCAGTACAACATCGATCCGGTGCAGGCGCAGGCCCTGGATCTGCTGTTCATCCTGCACGCCGATCACGAACAGAACGCGAGCACCTCGACCGTGCGTCTCGCCGGCAGCACCGGCACCAATCCGTATGCCGCGATTTCCTCGGGCATCTCGGCGCTGTGGGGCCCGGCTCACGGCGGCGCGAACGAAGCGGTACTGGCGATGCTCGAGCAGATCGGCACCGTCGACAACGTGCCGAAGTTCCTGGCCAAGGCCAAGGACAAGAACGACCACTTCAAGCTGATGGGCTTCGGCCACCGCGTCTACAAGAACTTCGATCCGCGCGCGACCATTATCCGCGCCATGGCCCACAAGGTGCTGGCGAAGCTCGGTAAGTCCGACAACCCGCTGTTCGAGCTGGCGCTGAAGCTGGAAGAGATCGCGTTGAAGGACGAGTACTTCGTCGAGCGCAAGCTGTATCCGAACGTGGATTTCTATTCCGGCATCATCTACAGCGCGATCGGCATTCCGCAGTCGATGTTCACGGTGATGTTCGCGATCGCGCGCACCGTCGGCTGGGTGGCGCACTGGCAGGAAATGATCGCCGACCCGGCGATGAAGATCAGCCGCCCCCGCCAGCTGTACACCGGCCCGGCGACGCGTCAGTACGTCGAGATCGAGAAGCGTTGATTTGGCTCGACAGAGCAGCGACCTCAGTAGTCGCTGCTCTCCGATTCCAGCAAAGACTCCAGCTCGGCCGCGTCCGCGCGGCGCATCGGCCGGCCATCCACCGGACTGGCTGGCGACTGGCGGATGCCGTCGATGGGAAACACCACCGCGTCGATTTCCCGATCTCCCGCGACGAATTGCACCACCGGATATGCGACCAGTCGATTGGGCTCGTAGCGCAGCCGCCGCTCGGCCAGGTGATGCGGAATATTCTTGTCCACCAGATGCAGCGTCACCCGCTCCGGGCTGTCCGCGAACAGATGCAGATTCACTTCGGAGTGCGCTGAAGCCGTGCCGCTGAGCACCGGCCCGACCAGGCGCGGCTGAAAGCTGTCCAGCAATTTCATCGCCTGCAGCGCCGTGCGCCGTAACGCACTCAGCGCCGTCGAATGCTTGTCGCCTTCGAATAATCGGTGATGCGCGGCCAGTGCCGCTTCGATCTCAGTGTTCTTGGGCAACACCGCGATGTCGGTCGCGCCCAGGCGCTCGGCGGCTTTACGCTTGGCCAAACCGTAGTCGTCGATGCCCTGCTCGGACATGATGCGGGCCGCTTCCTGCGCCAACGCCATGCGCAGCTGCTCCGCGCGTGGATTGCTTCGTTTGCTCATCTTCGTTCCCGTAATCAGCACGACCCGCGGTCTTCAGAACAGCGAGTCGTCCTTTTTCTCTTCTTGGTCGTCGCCAGGCAGCGCCGAATCGACTTCCGCCTGCGGCGGCAGATGGCCCGCCATGAATGTCTCGAAAATAGCGTTTGGATCGCCGGGCCGCGCGGCCAGGCCGGTATCCGCCGAGATCCGCATGGACACCAGTCCCGGCGGCGGAGTGCGTTTTTGTTCGGGCACACCCTTCAACGCTTCGGACATGAAGTAGATCCACATCGGCAGCGCCGTGCGGCTGCCTTCTTCACCGGGGCCGAGCGAACGTTCCTGATCGAAGCCCACCCAGGCCGTGCCGACCAGCGAACTGTTGAAGCCGCAGAACCAGGCGTCGCGACGATCGTTGGTGGTGCCGGTCTTGCCGGCGATGTCGCCGCGCTTCAACTGCAACGCGCGCACGGCGGTGCCGCGCTTGACGACGTCCGCCATCATGTCGGTGATCAAATAATCGTTCTGCGGCGAAAGGACCTGCGGCGCCAGCGACTTCTCCTGCAGATACGTGCGGCCGCCCCAGCGCGTCTCGTCGTTGGTGGCGGTGGTGATCGGCGCATCGATCAGATTGGTCACACCACCTTCGGTCTCGCCGGCGGGTGGCGTCGGCTGCACGCAGTCGGCACAGGCGAACTTCGGTTCCGCTTCGAATTCGACCTTGCCGTTGGCAGCGACGATGCGCTGAATGAAATACGGCTCGACGCGGAAGCCGCCGTTGGCAAACACCGAGTACGCGCTCGCCATCTCCAACGGAGAAACCTGCGCGGTGCCGAGCGCCAGCGACAGATTGCGCGGCAGCGTGTTTTCCGGAAAACCAAAGCGCTGAATGAACTGGGTTGCGTAAGCCGGTCCCAACGAATTCATCACACGAATCGAGACCAGATTGCGTGAACGGACCAGCGCCTCACGCAATCGCATCGGGCCGCGAAATTCACGCGTGTTGTTCTGGGGACGCCAGCTGCCTTCGAGCGTCGGGTCTTCGATCACCAGCGGCGCATCGTTGACGATGCTCGCGGGGGTGAAGCCTTGATCGAGCGCTGCTGAATACAGGAAAGGTTTGAACGACGAGCCCGGCTGGCGTTTGGCCTGCACGGCACGATTGTAGTTGCTCGCGAAATAATCGAAGCCGCCGGTGAGCGCGGCAATGCCGCCGTCCTGCGGATCGAGCGCGACGAATGCGCCCTGCGCTTCCGGCACCTGCACCATGCGCCAGTTGCCGGACACTTCCTGCGCGATATAGATGATGTCGCCGACCGCGACCACATCCGCCGCGCGTTGCAACTGCGGCCCGACACTGCCGTCGGGCAACGGGGCGCGCGCCCAGCTCAATCCAGTCCAACCCAAGTTGACGCGTCCGGAGCCACGCGCATAAGCGACCGCGCTCTTTTCTTCCGTCGCAACCACGACTGCGGGTTCGAGACCGCCGCGCACTGCATATTCTTCGAGCGCCTGCGACCATTCCTTCTCGCGAGCCCCCGACGGCAATGTGACGCGCCCAGCGGGACCGCGATAGCCATGGCGCTGATCGTATTCGAGCAACGCGCCTCGCAATGCTTTCACCGCGGCATGTTGCAAACGACTGTCGACTGTCGTGATGACTTCGTAGCCCGCGGTGTACGCGTCGGCGCCGAGCCGGTTGAACAGATCCGCTCGCACCATCTCCGCGATGTACGGCGCTTCGACTTCGACCGCCGGACCGTGCAACTTCGACTCGACCGGCGCCTTCAGCGCCGCCTCGTACTCCGCCTGCGTGATGAATTCCTTCTCGCGCATACGACGCAACACATAGGCGCGCCGCTGACGAGCGAGCTCCGCGTTTGCCACCGGATTGTCACGCGATGGCAGGCGGAACGTGCCGGCGATCACCGCGATCTCGGGCAGGTTCAGTTGATCGACGCTCTTGCCGTAGTACACCTCCGCCGCGGCACCGATGCCGTAGGCGCGCTGGCCAAGAAACATCTTGTTCATGTACAGCGCGAGGATTTCCTGCTTCGAGAGCTCCTGCTCGATACGCAGGGTGGTGAAGATCTCCACCAGCTTGCGCCGATAGCTCTTCTCGGGGCTCAGGAACACGCCGCGCGCCAGCTGCATCGTGATCGTGCTGCCGCCCTCGGACTTGTTGCCCGACACGAGATTCGCGATCACGGCACGCGCCAGGCCCGGATAATCGACGCCACCATGCTGGAAGAAGTTGTCGTCCTCGGCCGCCAGCACCGCATTGACCATCTGGCCGGGGATGGCGGCGAAAGACAGGGGAATGCGGCGCTGCTCACCGAACTGGGCGATCAGCCGTCCGTCGCGGCTGAATACGCGCAACGGCACCTGCAGCCGGATGTCCTTGATGGCGCTGACATCCGGCAGCGCCGGATGCAGGTACTGATAGGCGCCGGCCAGTCCGAGAACCGCCGCGCCGGTCGCCCCGAGTACGCCTGCAATGATCAGCCGGAGGGGGGATTTGAGGTAACGTCGCATGGCAACTAAAAATCCTAAGTCCTTGCTTTGCCGGTTGCTATATCAAAAGCTGCTAGGCAATATTAGCCCGTGAACATAATCTGGTGCGGCATCGCATATCGGCTCAGGAGTCAGGCCGATAGTACCGGATGCTGGTCCAAGTGACTTTGAGGTCAGACCCTGAAGATCGTTGCACACGACTCTCAGGTTTCACACCGGAGCGCCGGCGACGCGAAACCGCAAACGGCATTCGGGGATAACGGCAGAAGACGATGGCGCCGGGGTGGTGGAGCTGCGCCGCCCGGGCGATAAGGCCCTGATCTACCTCAGCTCCTGCGGATGAACGCGGTTAACAGGTGCTTATTACTGCAAAAACAGCACTTTTGCTGCGGGAATACCGCGATGGTATTTCGTGAGGCTCCTCACATTCAACTTAAGTCACGGCTGTATATAGTTGCCGCCCGTGTTTCGTGTCCGATCTCCGATCGTCACTCAAGTGTCTGATCAAGAAAGGGAACCAGCGTGCTGTTAACCGCAAAATCCAGACCCATCCTGGGCCTGGACATCACTACGTCCTCGGTCAAGCTCATTGAATTGAGCATGAGCGGCGGTCAATACCGCGTCGAATCCTATGCTGCGGAGGCCACTCCGCCGAATTCCATCAACGAAAAAGCCATCGTCGACGCCAATGCCGTCGGCGAGGCCATCAAGCGAGCTGTAAAGCGTTCAGGTGCGCGCGCCAAGGAAGCGGCCGTGGCCATCAGCGGCGACGCCGCCATCACCAAGGTCATCCAGATGCCCCGCACGCTGGGCGAGAACGAGCTGGAAGGCCAGGTGGAAATGCAGGCCGACCAGTACATCCCGTTTCCCATGGAAGAGGTCAGCTTCGATTTCGAAGTGATCGGACCCTCCGAGAAGGATCCGGACATGCTCGACGTGCTGCTGGTCGCGACCCGCTCCGAGAACGTCGAACAGCGCATCGCCGCCTGCGCCGCCGCCGGTCTGACCGCGAAGATCGTCGATGTGGAAGCGTTCGCGCTCGAGAATGCCTGCCGCCTGCTGACTCACCAGATGCCCGATGGCGGCCTCGGTCGAGTGATCGCGGTGGTCGACTTCGGCGCCAGCTCCACCACGTTCAGCGTGTTGCGAGATCTGAAAGTCATCTACACGCGCGACTTCGCCTTCGGCGGCCAGCAGTTGACCGAAGAAGTCATGCGCACCTACGGCCTTAGCATGGAAGAAGCCGGCCGTGCCAAGAAAGAAGGCGGGCTGCCTGGCAATTACGAGACTGAAGTGCTGGGCCCGTTCATCGACGATATGTGCCAGCAGGTGAGCCGCTCGTTGCAGTTCTTCCTCGCCTCCGGGGCGGGCCGCGAGCAGCCTGAACAGATTCTGATCTGCGGTGGCTGCGCCAACATCGCCGGTGCCGCCGAAATGATCCAAAGTCGGGTCGGCATCGAATCACAACGAGGCGACCCGTTGGGTCAGATGAAGGTCAGTCAGAAAGCCAAGGCGCAGGCGGTGAAGAAGGATGCGACCGCATTATTGACAGCATGCGGGCTGGCGTTACGGAGCTTCGACTGACATGCCAAGAATCAATCTATTGCCCTGGCGTGAAGCGGAACGCAAACGCAAACGTCAGGAGTTCGGGGTCGGTGCGGTGGCCGCCCTGCTGGGCGCCGCGCTGGTGTATTTCGCGGTCAACTGGCAGATGCAGTCGGCGATCGACGAACAGATGGCGCGCAACAACTATCTGAACCAGGAGATCAAGGAGCTCGACAAACAGATTGCCGAAATCCTGGATCTGGAAGAGCAGAAGAAGCGCTTGCAGGCGCGCATCACAGTGATCGAGCAGCTCGAGCTGAGCCGTCCGGAGATCGTGCATGTGTTCGATCAACTGGTTCGCACCACGCCCGATGGCATCTATCTCACTTCAGTGAAACAGACCGGCCGTAAGATCGAGTTGAAAGGCATCGCGCAGTCGAGCACGCGCGTGGCCTCTTACATGCGCAACATCGACAGCTCCGAGTGGCTGAAAGACCCGGCGCTGCAGATTCTCGAGACCAAGGGCAACACCGACGCGGGCTCGCAGTTCACGCTGAACGCGACCCAGGAAACTCCGCAGGTGGCCGCCGCGACCGAGGAGAAAGCCACGCCGGCCAAGAAAGGCCCGGTGACCAAGCCGAAGGCGCCGAACGGAGGTGCGTCATGAGCACGTTCGTCGAACAACTGCGCGACCTCGACCCGAACGACCCGAGCCGTTGGCCGCTGGCATTCCGGCTCGGCGCGATCGCGCTGATCTTCATTCTCGCCGCCGGTTTCATGTCCTACTTCCTGGCGTGGAAGGACAAGAAGCCTGAGCTCGATACGGCACGCGCGCAGGAAGCGCAGCTGTTGCAGACTCTGGAAACCAAGGCGCGTAAAGCGGCGAATCTGGATGCCTACAAGGCGCAGCTCGCCGAGATGGAGCGCTCGTTCGGCGCCATGCTGCGCAAGTTGCCGGACAAGACCGAGGTGCCCAACCTGCTGACCGATATTTCCCAGCAGGGCGCGGGTGCCGGTCTGGATCAGAAGCTGTTCCAGCCCGAAGCGCAGGTCAACAAGGATTTCTATGCCGAGTTGCCGATCAAGATGAAGCTCACCGGCAGCTTCCACGCCATCGGCGCGTTCGTCAGCGGTATCGCGGCCCTGCCGCGCATCGTGACGTTGCACGACGTGGAGATCGTGCCGACCAAGGACGGCGGCAACGATCAGTTGCAGCTGAACGTGACCGCCAAGACCTATCGTTATCTCGACGCCGAGGAACAGGCTGCCCAGCAACCTCAACCGCAGAAGGGCAAACCGCAGAAAGGCGGCCGTCCGCCCAATGCGAAGTAACGCGAGCAGTCACTTATGACGTTACACAACAAGCATCTTCGAACTCTCGCGACTGGCGCGCTCGCCCTGGTGTGGCTGAGCGGCTGCTCGACCGACATGGACAAGCTGCAGAACCAGGTCAAGGACATCAAGGCCCGTCCCGGCGAGCGCATCGAGCCGCTGCCGGAGATCAAGGCATACGAAAGCTTCGCGTACAACGCATCGAGCATGCGCTCGCCGTTCGTGCCGAGCGCGCCGGCGCGCAACGACGTGGCGAGCGCCGTGCGTCCGGACAGCAAGCGCACGCGTGAATTCCTCGAACAGTTCCCGCTCGACACCATGTCCATGGTCGGCACCCTGCAGCTGCAGGGGACCAACTACGGACTGGTCCAGGGCAAGGACGGCCTGGTTCATCGCGTGGTGCCCGGCAACTTCATGGGGCAGAACGACGGCCGCGTGGTCAGCATCACGCCGACGCGGATTTCCATCATCGAGATCGTCCCCGACGGCCTCGGCGGATACATCGAGCGGCCAGCGGCGCTGGCGCTGAACGAATGATTCTCAGGGAGACACACAGAATGTTGTTCTCAAGCGTGCAACGGTCTGCCGCGAGACTGGTCCTGACCCTGGCCGCGCTGGCCGGGTTCGGCCAGGCTGCACTGGCGCAGTCCACCAATCGACTGGAAAGCATCCAGGCGCAGGTCACCGCCGGCAACAAGGTGGAGCTGACTCTCCGCCTGGCCTCCGACGCGCCCACTCCGCTCACCTTCACGGTCGACAATCCGGCGCGCATCGCGCTCGATCTGCCCGCCACCTCGGTTGCGATGACTTCGCGCCGGGTCGATGTGAAACAGGGTGTGCTGGATACGGTCAACGTCGCGGAAGCCAACGGCCGCACCCGGGTGGTGCTCAACGTCGACTCGCTGGTTCCCTACGAGACGCGCGTTCAAGGCAACACCATCGTGGTGTCGCTCGCCTCCTCCGGCACCGGCCGCTCCCTGCAATCGAGCGCCCAGCCCGGCGGCTTCGCCACCGCCACGCAGCGCCCCGCCGCCGCCGCCACGATCTCCGGTGTCCGCAGCGTCAACAACATCGACTTCCGTCGCGGTGGCGACGGCTCGGCCCGCATCATCGTCGAACTGACCGATTCCAAGGTGCCCGCCGACCTGCGCCAGGAAGGCGGCAAGATCGTGGTGAGCTTCGCCAAGACCGCGATTCCCGAGAATCTGTTGCAGCGTCTGGACGTGGTCGACTTCGCCACGCCGGTGAGCAGCGTCGATGCCCTGCGCGTCGGCGACGGTGCGCGCCTGGTGATCTCCGCCTCCGGCGACTATGAGCAGCTCGCTTATCAGTCCGACAACATCTACACGATCGAAGTGAAGCCGGTCGTGAAGCTGCCGCCCGAGCTGCGCGACAAGAAGGAATACGTCGGCGAGCGTCTGACCCTGAACTTCCAGGACATCGAAACCCGCGCCGTGCTCCAGCTGCTCGCCGACACCAGCGGCCAGAACATGGTCATCAGCGACTCGGTCGCCGGCAACGTCACCCTGCGCTTGCAGAACGTGCCGTGGGATCAGGCGCTGGACGTGGTGATGCGTACCAAGGGCCTCGACTCGCGTCAGGAAGGCAATGTCATCTTCATCGCGCCGGCCACCGAAATCGCCGCCCGCGAGAAAGAGCTGCTGACCGCGCGTAAGGAAGCTCAGGAGCTCTCCCCGCTGCGTACCGAGTACCTGCAGGTGAACTATGCCAAGGCCGCCGATCTGGCCACGCTGATCAAGTCTGGCGCCGGCTCGCTGATCTCCGACCGCGGCAGCGTCGCGATCGACGAACGTACCAACACCCTGTTGTTGCAGGACACGTCGGAGCGGCTCGCGGACATCCGCCGCCTGGTGTCGACGCTCGACATTCCGGTCAAGCAGGTGATGATCGAAGCGCGCATCGTGATCGTGAGCGATGACTACAGCCGCGACCTCGGCGTGCGCTTCGGTGCCAACGTTGCCTTCAATCAGGGCGGCAAAGACGGCCTCGGCCTGCTGGGCAGTCCGCTGAACGGCGAGAACGGTGTTGGTATCAGCCCGTATCCCGGGCTGCTCGACAACGACGGTAATACGATCGGCACGCCGACCAACGGCACCGACAATCAGCTCGGCGGCTTCATCCTCCCCGAGAACGCCGCGGATCGTTACCTGGTGAACCTGCCGGCCGCGAACCCGGCCGGTCGCCTGGCCCTGGCCCTGATCGACTCCGATTACCTGGTCGATCTGGAACTGTCGGCGGCGCAGGCCGAAGGCCGCGGCGAGATCATCTCCTCGCCCCGCCTGATCACGGCCAACCAGCGTGAAGCCACCATCGAGCAGGGCGTGGAAATTCCCTACCAGGAGTCCTCGTCCAGCGGTGCCACGACCACGCAGTTCAAGAAGGCCGTGCTGAGCCTGAAGGTGACGCCGCAGATCACTCCGGACAACCGCGTGATCCTGGACCTCACAGTGTCCAAGGACAGCGTCGGTCAGCTGGTCGCCAGCGCCACCGGCGGCTTCGTGCCCTCGATCGACACGCGCGAGATCGTGACCCAGGTGCTGGTCAACGACGGCCAGACCGTCGTGCTTGGCGGCATCCTGGAGACCGAGCGCCGCGACGCCGAGAAGAAGGTGCCGTACCTGGGCGATATCCCGGTCGTCGGCCGCCTGTTCAAGAACAACACGACCACGGACAACAAGGACGAGCTGCTGATCTTCGTGACCCCGCGCATCCTGCGCGAAGGCAGCAGTTTGTATTGATTCGGGATCGGGCCATCCTGGCCCGACCCTCATGCGAGCTGGGCAAAAGGCGTGACTTTTGCCGCTCGTCCGCCGCTGAAGCGGCGGGGTACATCCCTGTACCCAAGGGTGGTCCTGGATAGGTAGTGGACTGTTGAGGCCGCCTTCGGGCGGCCTCTTTCGTTTATAGTCCCGCCTTGCATGACCTCCGAACCGACCAAGCCCGCGCGCGGCAACAACGTGTTCCTGATCGGGCCCATGGGCTCGGGCAAGACCGCCGTGGGCAAGCAGCTGGCGCGGCTGCTGCATCTTCATTTCTATGACAGCGACGCCGAAATCGAGCACCGCTGCGGCGTCGACATTCCCTATATTTTCGAGAAGGAAGGCGAGGCCGGGTTTCGCGATCGCGAGCGTGAAGTGATCGATTCGCTCACCCAGATGCAGGATGTGATCGTCGCCACCGGTGGCGGCGCGGTGCTGTCCGAGCTGAATCGGGAGCACCTCGCCAATCGGGGCTGCGTCGTCTATCTACAGACCAGCGTCGATCAGCAACTGGAGCGCACCCGGCACGGCCGCCAGCGCCCGCTGCTGTACACCGCTGATCCCGAGCGCAAGCTGCGCGAGTTGCTGACCTTTCGCGGTCCGCTGTACGAATCCATTGCCACCATCGTCGTATGCACCGACGGCCGGCAGGTTCGCGCGGTCGCCGACGAGGTCGTGCAGCGTTTGCAGGAGCTGTCCGTAACATGAGTCACCAACCGCACGAACGTGTCGATATCGCCCTGGGCGAACGCAGCTATCCCATTCTGATCGGGCCGCATCTGCTCGAGGACGACTCGCTGCTGAGCGAGCACGTCGCCGCGCGCAATCTGCTCATCGTCACCAACGAAACCATCGCACCGTTGTATCTGCGTCCGCTGGCAACGGCGTTGAAGCACCGTCGCGTCGCTTCGGTCGTGTTGCCGGATGGCGAGCAATACAAAACATTGGACACGCTGTCGCGCATCTTCGATGCGCTGGTGAGCGAGCGCATGAACCGCGATGCCGCCGTGGTCGCGCTGGGTGGCGGCGTCATCGGTGACATGGCCGGTTTCGCGGCCGCCTGTTATCAACGCGGCATCGATTACATCCAGGTGCCGACCACGCTGCTGTCGCAAGTGGATTCGTCGGTGGGCGGCAAGACCGCCGTCAATCATCCGAGCGCGAAGAACATGATCGGTGCGTTCCATCAGCCGCGTTGTGTGATCGCGGACACCGCGACGCTGCACACGCTGCCGGAACGTGAGTTTGCCGCCGGCATCGCTGAAATCGTGAAGTATGGCCTGATCTACGATCCGGCGTTCTTTGCCTGGCTCGAAGAGCATGCCGAGAGCTTGTTGACGCGCGTCGATGCTGCCGTGATTTACGCTGTGCGCCGTTCTTGCGAGATCAAAGCCGAGGTCGTTGGCGTCGATGAGCGCGAGCATGGTTTGCGCGCCATCCTGAATCTGGGTCACACGTTCGGTCATGCCATCGAGACCGCGTCGGGTTACGGCAACTGGCTGCACGGTGAAGCGGTTGCGGCCGGCATGGTGATGGCGGCGGATCTGTCGGAGCGGCTGGGCTGGTTGCCGAGCGCGGATAAGGAGCGCGCCATCGCTCTGCTGAAACGATTCAAGCTGCCTGTCGAACCGCCGCGCATCGGCGCCGAACGCGCGCGCGAGCTGATGGGGCTCGACAAGAAAGTGCTCGACGGCAAGCTGAGGCTGGTGTTGTTACGCAGTCTCGGCAAGGCAGATGTCGTCAGCGACTACTCAGGCGAAGCATTCGCCGCCACCCTGCGAACGCATTTCGACACCGCCGCATGACCGTCGCGCCATCGCCGCTCGCTCCCTACGCTTCCTGGGACGCCCGGTCGAAGGGCCGTCAGCATCCCGAGGACGCGCCGCGCTATCGCAGCGAGTATCAGCGCGACCGGGATCGCATCGTGCATTCCACGGCGTTTCGACGCCTGGTCTACAAGACCCAGGTGTTCGTCAATCACGAAGGCGATCTGTTTCGCACGCGCCTGACCCATTCCATCGAAGTCGCCCAGATCGCCCGTACCATCGCGCGGGCGCTGCAGCTCAACGAAACCTTGTGCGAAGCCATCTGTCTGGCGCACGACCTGGGCCACACGCCGTTCGGTCATGCCGGTCAGGATGCGCTGAACGCCTGCATGCGCAACTTCGGCGGCTTCGAGCACAACCTGCAGTCGCTGCGGGTCGTGGATGAGCTCGAAGAGCACTACGCCGCTTTCGCCGGATTGAATCTCACGTTCGAGACGCGCGAAGGCATTCTCAAACACTGCTCGTTGAACAATGCGCGCAAGCTCGGCGAGCTGGGCGAACGTTTCATCCAGCGCCGGCAACCGACGCTCGAGGCACAGATCGCCAATCTGGCCGATGAGATCGCCTACAACAATCACGATCTGGATGACGGCCTGCGCGCCGCCATCATCACGGTCGACGAGTTGAAACAAGTGCCGCTGTTCCGGCGGCAGTATGACGTCGTCATGGCCACCTATCCGTCCTTGAACGGGCGTCGGCTCATTCACGAAGTGATCCGGCGCATGATCGCGTACGTCGTCACCGACCTGATCGAAAACACCGCCGCCCAACTCCGGGCCGCCGCCCCGGCCGACGTCGAAGCGGTACGCGCGGCGCCGAGTGCGTTGGTCAAATTCAGCGATCCCGTGGTCGCGGAACATCTCGAGCTGAAGCGCTATCTGCTCGATCACGTCTATCGCCACTATCGCGTCCTGCGCATGACCAACAAGGCGGACGCCGTCATCAGCAGCCTGTTCGAAGCCTTCTTCAAACGTCCCGAGCTGTTGCCTCCCGAGCATCAGCAGATTGCCTCGCAGATGGAATCCCAATCCGGCGAGTCCGGCCGCGCCCGCGCCGTCGCCGACTACATTGCCGGCATGACCGACCGCTACGCCATCGTCGAACACGAACGCATCTTCGATCCCTCCAAGCGCAGCTGATCTCTCTCCCTCGTATCGAAGCTACGTGGCTCGACGCACGTAGAGCTGCGCGCGCGTGTGATTCCGCGCGCAAGCGCGCCATTTCTCGCGGCTATTACAGAAAATATTCCTGTCTCAACGAGGGGCGAACTCGTCTGGGAGCACGATCAAAGTACGAAGTCGATGGCTCATCAAGAACCGGTGGAGAGTTGCATGAACCAATTGCTGGCGCTCTCGGGGCCCGAGCTGGTGTTCGGTCTCGTCGGGGCTGTGGGGTCCGATCTCGGAGCTGTGACGCGCACGCTAACCGCGGAGTTGGAACGTGTGCGTTACAGAGTCGAAGAAATCCATGTCAGCTCGCTCCTTCACCAGCTCGATTCGTATGCACACCTCGGCACGAGTGCTTTCGCGTCCGAGTTCGATCGAATTCGGGAGCACATGAAAGGCGGCACCGATCTGCGCAATAGAATGGGCACCGGCGAAGTCATGGCGGTGCTCGCCATATCCGCAATTCGTCAACGTCGAATCCTGCTGCAGCCCGATCTTCCACAGGAACAGGCCGGCAACCAACCCCTGGAAAGAACCGCCTTCATAATTCGCTCGCTGAAGCATCCCGATGAGATCCAGATGCTTCGGTACGTCTATGGCAGAGCTTTCAATGTTATTTCGACGTACGCACCTCGACAGGACCGCGTGGAAAAGCTTGCTGCGACCATCGCCGAATCGCGCGGCGAGACGTACACCGACCGCTTTCGCGCACAGGCGGAAGAACTGATTCAGATCGATGAGCAAGAACAGAACAAACTTGGACAGAGCGTTCGAGATTCGTTTCCCTGTGGCGATTTTTTCGTGGACGCACGCTCATTAGAGCGTTTGCAGGCAGGCCTGGCACGCTATGTTCGCCTGCTATTCGGCCATCCATTCGAGACGCCGACGCGAGACGAGTTCGCCATGTTTCACGCACACTCGGCAGCACTTCGATCCGCGGACCTCGGCCGACAGGTTGGCGTTGCTATCACAAATCAGGATGGCAGCATTCTCGCGGTTGGATGCAACGACGTCCCGAAGGTGGGCGGCGGTCTGTACTGGAGCGGGGAAAGTCCGGATCATCGGGATTTCGTGAAGGGCGTCGATAGCACCAGCAGGTTCAAGCGCCAGCTGCTCGCGCAAGCGCTCGCTCGGCTACGCGATGCGGGGTGGCGTCCGCCGGAGAATTCTCCGGGCGATGCCGATTCGCTGCTTGCCGCTGGCATGCTCAACGGCACGCAAATCCAGAACCTGCTGGAGTTCGGCCGTTCAGTGCATGCTGAGATGTCGGCGCTCTCCGAAGCCGCGCACCGCGGCATCGCCGTCGAGCGCGCCAACATGTACACCACTACATTTCCTTGTCACTTGTGTGCCAGGCATATCATTTCGGCTGGCATACGCCGTGTGGTGTACATCGAACCCTATCCGAAGAGTCTCGCGCGCGAGTTGTATGAGGACATGATAGATGTCGACCCATGTGTCGCACGACCGGATCGCGTTACGTTCGAGCCGTTCGTCGGAGTTGCGCCGAGTATCTATACAGAAATGTTCCGCGCGACTGAGCGCAAAGACTCGCGCGGAAACGCCATCGCTTGGATTGGCGGAAAGGCACAGCCGCGACTCAATCGGTTCGTACCCTCGTATCTGTTGATCGAGGGGAGGGTGCTTGGTAACGTTCTTCCCGTCATACTTGCGCGCAGCGCAGTTTCTCGGGTGTTGGAGGAGACCTCAATATGAGTCCAGTCAAGGGTTCCGACCTCGAAAGACAGATCGAGCTGGCCCGTCGGGAGCTTGAAAGCTGGCCGCAATGGCTGAAGAACGCCTCCGGCATTGGCGACAGGAAAACCGTCGATGCCCGCGACCAGAATGCCTCCGCCACCAGACTGGCACCGCATCTCTCTGATTTTCTCGATGACTAGGGCCTGTTAACACTCATTGGATGGGCTGCGTTGCGTCTCGAATCGCCTGCAGCAAGGCGCAAAGCGCAGCCCTCGCGTAGCGAGGGCAAGCTTTGTAACGCAGCGGCAGGCCCATGTTTCATGAGAATCGGGAGACGCAACCCGTTTAGTGAATAAATATCCTTAGATGGGACGAGCTATTGCGGTTCAGGACGTCGTTGCTCCTCCCTTATGTGCAGAGAGCACACGGCGCTCGTCCCGCCTAGCCCTGAACCGCAATAGCTCGTCGCAGCCCATCCAATGAGTGTTAACAGGCCCTAGATCTCGCCGTCGACAGCACGATTGATTTGCGCCGCTGCAGCGCGCAAGTGGTAAATTACCAGTCACGATGACTGGTAATTCCAAGCCCGCTCCAACCAACGACCGGTTCCTCCGCGCCCTGCTGAGGCAGCCGGTTGATCGCACCCCCGTGTGGATGATGCGTCAGGCCGGGCGTTATCTGCCGGAGTATCGCGCCACGCGCGAGCGCGCCGGGAGTTTCCTGAAGCTGTGCATGACGCCGGAGCTGGCGTGCGAAGTCACATTACAGCCGCTGGCGCGCTATCCACTCGATGCGGCGATTCTGTTCTCCGACATCCTGACGATTCCTCACGCGCTCGGTCTGGGATTGCAGTTCGAGACGGGCGAAGGGCCGCGCATCGAGCGGCCGGTGCGCTCGAAAGCGGATGTGGAGAAGCTGGGCGTGCCGGATCCGCAGGTCGAGCTGCGCTATGTGATGGATGCAGTGAGCTTGATTCGCAAAGAGCTGAATGGGCGCGTGCCGCTGATCGGTTTCGCCGGCAGTCCGTGGACCGTGGGCACATACATCGTCGAAGGCGGCAGCTCGAAGGAGTTCTCTCGCATCAAGACGATGATGTACAACGAGCCAGCGACGCTGCGGGCTTTGTTACAGCTGCTTGCCGATTCCACACGCGCCTATCTCAACGCGCAGATCGCGGCCGGAGCGCAGGCGGTGATGATTTTCGATACATGGGGCGGTGTGCTCACGCCGGCGCAGTATCGAGAGTTCTCGCTGCATTACATGCAGAGCATCGTCGACGGGTTGACGCGTGAAGCCGAAGGCCGGCGCGTGCCGGTGATCTTGTTCACCAAGGGCGCGCGCGATTGGTTGAGCATCATGGCGCAGACCGGCTGCGATGCGCTCGGTGTCGACTGGACGACCGATCTTGGCGACGCGCGCCGTCTCGTAAACGACCGCGTGGCGCTGCAGGGCAATCTCGATCCGAACTGCTTGTACGCGGCCCCCGAAAAGATTCGCGAGGAAGTGGCGCGAGTGCTGGCGAGTTACGGACAAGGCCCTGGCCATGTGTTCAACCTGGGACATGGCATTCATCCGGCGATTCCGCCCGAGCACGCCGGCGCGATGATCGCCGCCGTGCACGAGCTGAGTCCCCAATATCACATCCCGCGCTGATGCGCGGGATGGATGGTTGTTGTTCCCGTTGAAGCGCGGAATGGTTGATTTCAGTTCGCGCTAGGCGCGTTGGCCGGTCTCTTTCTTCAACTCATCGCGCAGCGCACGTCGCAGGATCTTGCCGACATTGGTCTTCGGCAGCTCGGTCCTGAAATAGACGTGCCGGGGCACCTTGTACCCGGTGAGCTGCTGACGTGAGAAATCGATCAACTGCTGCTCGGTGAGCGACGGATCTTTCTTCACGACAAACAGCGCGGGCACCTCACCCGAATGCTCATCCGCCTGCGCGACCGCGGCGACTTCGAGCACGCCGGGATGCGCGGCGACGACGCTTTCGATCTCGTTCGGATACACGTTGAAGCCGGACACGAGGATCATGTCTTTCTTGCGATCCTCGATGAACACATAGCCCTTCTGGTCGATCCGCCCGATATCGCCGGTGCGCAGCCAATCGCCCAGCATCACCTTGGCAGTCTCGTCCGGACGATTCCAATAACCGCGCATCACCTGCGGCCCGCGGATACAAATCTCGCCGACCTTATCGATGCCCAGATCGTTGCCGTCGTCGTCGCGAATGCTGATTTCGGTTGAAGAAATCGGCAGGCCGATGGAGTTGTTGAAATCCTCGCCGAACGGATTGATACAAGCCGCCGGCGACGTCTCGGTCAAGCCCCACGCTTGTGTCAGCACGTTGCCAGTGACCTTCTTCCAATGCTCCGCGACCGGGCGCTGCACGGCCATGCCGCCGCCCAGCGTGATGGCCAGCGCGCTGAAATCGACCTCTGAAAAACCCGGCGTATTGAGCAGCGCGTTGAACAGCGTGTTCACGCCGCTGATGTAAGTGAAGCGGACTTTCTTCAGCTCGGCGACGAACGCGGGGAAGTCACGCGGATTGACGATGAGTACGTTGTTCGCGCCCAGCTTCACGAACACCAGCCAATTTCCGGTGAGCGCAAAGATGTGATACAGCGGCAACGCCGTAATGATCGTATCCTGGCCGACGCGCCCCGCCGTGCCGATCCAGGACTCGGCCTGCAAGACGTTCGCGACGATATTCCGATGGGTCAGCATCGCGCCTTTCGCCACGCCCGTCGTGCCACCCGTGTACTGCAGGAAGGCGATGTCTTCGAGCGTCAGCGACGCCGGCGTGAATGTTTCATAGCGGCCGGCCTGCAGCGCCTTGTTGAAGCGCACGGCGGTCGGCAGGTTGTAGGCGGGAACCTGTTTGCGTACCTGGCGCACCACCAGATTGGCCAGCACCGACTTCGGAAAATGCAACTGATCGCCGACGCCGGTAATGATCACGTGCTGGATCTGGGTCTTGGCGATGACATGATCGAGCGTGTGCGCGAAGTTCTCGAAAATGACGATGGCCTTGGCGCCCGAATCGCTGAGCTGATGTTCCAGCTCGCGCGCCGTGTACAGCGGATTGGTGTTGACCACGATCAAGCCGGCGCGCAACGCGCCGTACAGCGCGATCGGATACTGCAATACGTTGGGCATCATCAAGGCGATGCGATCGCCTTTCTTCAGATGCGCGATGGATTGCAGATAAGCGGCGAAGTCTCGCGACAGGCGCTCATAGTCGGCGTACGTGATCGTGCGTCCCATGCTGGTGAACGCCGGCTTCTCGGCGAAACGGGCGCAGGCGCCGTCGATGAGCTCGACCGCCGAGCTGTATTGCTCGGGATTGATCAGCTCCGGCACGCCCGACGGATAGCTCTTCAGCCAGGGCTTGGAGGATGCGGCCGTCATTGGCGCGCCCTGCGCGATTGCGTTCATTGCTTCAGTACCTTGCTCAGTGCCGGCCACAGATTGTCCAGCAATTTGGGTTGTGCCGTCGCATTGGGATGAATGCCATCGGCTTGCATCAGGGTGTCGTCGAGCGCCACGCCGTCCAGAAAGAAATCCACCAGCGGCACGTCGTACTTTTTCGCCAGCTCGGCGTACAGCGCATGGAACGAGTTGGCATATTCGGCTCCATAGTTCGGCGGCATGCGCATGCCCACCAGCACGACCTTGGCGCGCGCGGCCTGGCTGGTCTCGATCAGGTATTCGAAGTTGCCGCGCACCTGTTTCAAAGGCAGGCCGCGCAGCCCGTCATTGCCGCCCAGCTCGATGATGACCACCGCGGGTTTGTGCAAATCCAGGGCACGAGGCAAACGGCCGCGCGCGCCGCCGGTGGTTTCGCCGCTGATACTGGCATTGACTACGCGGTACCCGTAACCTTGCTTGGCCAGCCGCTGTTCCAGCAAGGCCACCCAGGTGGCATCCACTTTGACGCCATAGCCGGCGCTCAAGCTGTCACCGAGCACCAGGATGGCTCTGGGCGCGGTCGCGGCGTGAACCAAACCGGATGGGCTCAGTCCCAGCCCAAGCAGACTGAACAGCGCCAGGCTGAAACCGATCGTGACAGCCCAGCGTAAGTTTCCGCTAAGTTTGCGCTGGCAAACTGCGGCGGCCATCGCCGTACCCGACTTGCCCAACGATCCAGATTCAGATCTCGACATGAGCATTGCGCAACCGGTCCTCAGAGCGGAAAAAATCAGCAAGCAGGTTAGCAGTCCGGAGGGAACGCTGACCATCCTCGCGGCCGTCGATCTGAGCATTCAGGCCGGCGAGACCGTTGCCATCATCGGCGCCTCGGGCGCCGGCAAATCGACGTTGCTGGCCTTGCTCGCCGGGCTGGATGAACCGACTGACGGACGAATCTGGCTGAACGGTGCGGAGCTCACCGCATTGGATGAGGACGGCCGCGCCGCGGTGCGAGCCCAACATGTGGGCTTCGTGTTCCAGAGCTTTCATCTCGTGCCTTCGCTGACCGCGATCGAGAATGTGATGTTGCCGCTGGAACTGGCGGGCAAATCCGGCGCGCGCGAGGCCGCCGCCGAAGTGCTGGCGAAAGTCGGTTTGACGCCGCGTCGCGAGCATTATCCCCGGCAACTTTCCGGCGGCGAGCAGCAACGAGTCGCGATCGCTCGCGCCTTTGTCACCAGACCTGCGCTGCTGTTCGCGGACGAGCCGACCGGCAATCTGGATTCAGCGACCGGTGAACGCATCATCGAATTGCTGTTCGAGCTGAACCGCGCCACGCGGACCACATTGGTGGTCGTGACTCACGACAACGCCATTGCGCAGCGATGCGGACGTACGATTCGCATCGACGCCGGCAAGGTCGCTGCATGAAAGCGCTGAGGCTCGCGATTCTCGCACTGGCGCGCGATGGCAAATCGGGCGAGCTGCGAGTGCTGATGCTGGCGCTGCTGGTCGCCGTGTCGGCGCTCACCGCAGTCGGGTTCTTCACGAGCCGCGTCAGTCTGGCGGTCGATCAGCAAGCGGGCGAAGTGCTCGCGGCCGATCTGCGACTGCAATCGCGCTCGGCGCTCGAGCCGGAATATTTTCAGATGGCCAGGGACGCGGGCCTGCAAACCGCCGAGCTGTCCAATTTTCCGAGCGTCGTGTTCAAGGGCGACGACAGCGCACTGACGGCGATCAGGGCCGTCTCTGCCGAATATCCGTTGCGAGGCCGGGTCAAAGTCGCGGATGTGCCGTTTGGTCCGGCGCAGGAAGTCACGACCATGCCGGGGCCGGGCGAAGCGTGGCTCGAAGCGCGCCTGTTCGCGCAACTCGGTGCGAAAGTCGGCGATAAGATTCGCGTCGGATCGAGCGAGCTCACCGCCACCAAGGTGCTCGACTATCGCCCCGATCAAGGCTCGCAGTTCGTCGATCTCGCGCCGACCTTGCTGATGCGTCTCCAGGATGTCGAAGCCACTGGCCTGGCGCAGGAAGGCAGTCGCATTTCTCATTTCGCCTTGTTCGCCGGCCAGCCGCAGGCCGTCACGGCGCTCAAGGAGCGGCTCAATAAAATCAAGAAGCCCGGCCAGCGCATCGTCGACCTGGCGGACGCCAGCCCGCAGATTCGTTCCGCCATCGATCGGGCGAGCCGATTTCTGAATCTGGCCGCGTTGGTGACGATCCTGCTGGCCGCGATCGCCGTCGCGATTTCAGCGCGCCGCTACGTTTCCCGCCATCTCGACACCGTCGCGCTGATGAAGAGCATGGGCGCGCCTCAGCGGCTGGTGCTGTCCATCAGCGTGCTCGAGCTGTTGATGATCGGCTTGATCGCCGGCGTGATTGGCGCGGTCATCGGTTACGCGGCTCAGGAGGGCATCGCGTATCTGTTGAAGGATCTGGTGCGCAACGAGCTGCCGCCTCCGTCGCTCAGCGCTGGCGGATTGGGTATCGTCACGTCGGTGCTGATCCTCATCGGCTTTGCGCTGCCGCCGCTGTTACAGCTGCGCTTCGTGCCGCCGGCCCGAGTGTTGCGACGAAATCTCGAGCCGCCACCGTTGCGTTATGCGACCGTCTACGGGACGGCGCTTGCGGCTCTGGTCGCGCTGCTCGCATGGCTGGTTCGCGATGCTCAGCTGTTGTTGTATGTATTCGGCGGAACGTTTGTCACGTTCGCGGTGCTGATGCTCGCCGGCTGGTTGCTGGTTCGAGGCCTGAGCGGGCTGCGCGGCAGCGTGGGTGTGTCCTGGCGTTATGGGATGGCAAACATCGCCCGCCGCGGCCGGGACAGCGTGATCCAGATCGTCGCCTTCGGTCTGGGCCTGATGGTGCTGTTGCTGCTCGCGGTGGTTCGCAACGACCTCATGCAGGAGTGGCGCGCCAGCCTGCCGGAGAACGCGCCCAATCATTTCATGATCAATATTCGTCCCGATCAGACCGACCAGGTCCGGGACTTCTTCGCCGAGCATGGCATCACGCCGCCGCAACTGGTGCCGATGATTCGCGCCCGCCTGATCAAGATCGATGGCAAGTCGGCGACCGATCTGAAAATCCAAAGCGATCGGGGCAAGGACTTCCTGGAGCGCGAAGCGAATCTCACCTGGGCGCAGACCCTGCAGGACGACAACAAGCTGATCTCGGGCCAGTGGTGGCGTCCCAACGATGGCGGCGGGCCACGCGTGTCGGTGGAGAAAGAGCTGGGCGATGCCCTGGGTCTGAAGCTCGGCGACGAGCTCACTTATGATGTCGCCGGCGAGACCATCACCGCGCGGGTCAGCAGCTTCCGCGAAGTGCAGTGGGATTCGTTCCGTCCGAACTTCTTCATGGTGTTCTCGCCCGGCACGCTGAACGACAGCACCGGTACCTACATCACGAGCGTGCACATCCCTCGCGAGCAGCGGCCCGTGCTGCTGGACTTCGTACGCAAGTTTCCCGAGGTGACCGCGATCGATCTCGAAGCGATTCTCACGCAGGTGCGTGGCGTGATGGACAAGGCTTCGTTGGCGGTTCAATACGTGTTTGGATTCACGCTGCTCGCGGGCATCACCGTGCTGCTCGCTGCGATCCAGGCGACGCGCGATGAGCGACGTTACGAAAGCGCGATGTTGCGAACGTTGGGCGCGAGCCGTCGCGTGGTATTGCAAGGCGTGGCGGCGGAGTTCACCACGTTGGGAATTCTGTCGGGCACGTTAGCGGCGATGGGCGCGACGGCCGCTGGGTATTTCCTCGCGACGCGCATCTTCAATCTCCAATACACGTTCGATATCACCGTGTGGGCGGTGGGCCTGATTGCAGGCGCGGTGCTCGTCGGTCTGAGCGGAACCTTGGCGACGCGATCAGTCGTCAATCACCCGCCCATCGCCACGTTGCGAGGCGGCTAGCGCTACTTCAAACCCAGCATCATCCAGCCGACGTCTTCCGTCTGACCGCGCCAGTTGTAGCCTTCGACCTTCACCAGGTAATCGCCCGGGCCGAACGCGGATGAGTTCAGGCTGAAACGGATTTCCTTGTTGGAGTCGCGCATGATGCGTTTGATCTGCATCACCCGCACGCCGTCGGACTTGTCGATGGTGATTTGAAACTGCTGGATCTTGCCTTCGGTGGCGTCGACGGCGATGTCCAGCAATTGTGCCGGGTCGAGCCAGCCGAGCGCGAAGGTCGGACTCGACGGCTTGTTCTTCACCATCTGCAGTTTGTATCGCTGCACACTGCCCGGCGGCTGCATCTGTGCGCTGGTGAGCTCGTTGTGTGCGCCTTGCAATTGTTCGGTGAGTGCGCGCGCTTGCAGACCGAAGATCACTGCCGCACCGGCGGCGATCAACATGCCGAGGCCCAGCGCCAGCACGAGGACGCGACTGGCGCCGCCGCCGCTGCTCCGGCGCATTTCCTCGCGTGCTTCTTCGGGATCGAAACCATCGTCGGCTTCTTCCAGCACGGCCCGGGTGGAGCTGGAGGGAATGGCGTCGAACACGCCCGTTTCGCTGCCGTCCACCGGCCGGCGCGCCAGCCGCGTTTTCAAACGCACTGGAATGGGCAGCGCCTGCAGGAAGGCCGGGTTGTCGAGGCAGAATCTCTCGAAGTCGCGCGCTTCGCGCACGGTCAGATCGCCGGACAGGTAGCGATCCACCACATGCTCGTTTTCGATGTACTTGCGATCCATCCGCGCCGGCTCGATTGCCATAACGCGGCGGAGGTTAACAAATGCCAGTAGGCGGAAATGTCGAGAGAGTCCGCAAAATCCCACAAGAGTGAGACGCGGCACACACTTTGGTCAGTGTCAGGGCGTCCCTGACTTTGCCGCCTCCTGGTCCGCCACACACTTTGCGCATTTCGGCCAATAAGGCTTGGCCATGTGGTCCAGGGTCCAGCGGTTGCCTTCGGCGAAGAACTTGCGCATGGCCTGGGACTGCGGCGCATCGGTGTAGCCCAGCCCGACGATGCGCACCTGGGTCATGTCCCCGGCCGGTGTCAGATAGATGACCGTCCAGGTGCCCGCGATCGCGTCGGTATATTTGAAGTCCGCCGGCGCCTGCTTGATCCGGATCGCCAGCATGCGCTCCGGCTCGAAGGCCAGGATTTCATTGACGATGGTATTGGCATCGCCCAGCCGGCCCTTGGGATCGTAGTGCGAGCGGATGGTGCCGCCGATCTTGAAATCGATATCCGCAGCCGCGGCGCCGGTCTGTTTGTAACCTTCGGCGGTCGTGAAGATTCGCCATACCTCGGCCGGCGATGCGTTGATAAATCCCTCGGTAACCTGCGGCTCGGCGGCCGGTGCGGTCTGCGACCATAGCCCCGCCACGCACAGAAATACCGCGGCGAGTGCGCGGGACAGTGCTTGTAACAATCCAGCGCGACGCGCCGAAATCCTTGTTCTGCTTGGGAACTGTGGGCTTTTACTCATCATTCTTGCAGACCTCTGGCCGATACTGCGATGCTTGGTCAGCTGGTGTAATGCCGAACCGGTCAACACCGGGACGGGGCCGTAGCGTCACGGCTCGGATAAATAGTAATTCAATCGACTGGATATCCATCGACTGGCAGTGGGTTCGCATGATTCTCACCCTCGAAGTGACCGGCCCGCAGGCCCAGGCGATGGGCACCGCCGGTCGCAAGACCTTCAAGGCCCTCGGCGGCACCATCGGGCGCCTGCCGGACAATGACTGGGTATTCCCCGACCCGTATGTGTCGGGCCGGCATGCTTTGATCCGCTACGTCAATGGCAAGTACTTCGTCGAGGACACCAGCACCAACGGGGTGTTCATCAATTCGCCAGACAATCGACTGACACGGGGACAGCCGCAGCAACTGCGCGATGGCGATCTGCTTTACATCGATGCATATCAGATCAATGTTTCCATCCAGAAAGACGTCACCGAAGACTTGCGGAACGATCCGTTCGCGGTCCTGAAGAACGGCGGGCCGAAGCTCGTCTCGCCGCCGCCCCGTCGTGGTGCCGCGCCGACCCCGGCGGCCGCGGAAGACAGAACTGAAAGCCTGCTGGCGAACCGGAACAAGACCATCCTGCAGGACTCAACGATCCGCGATGTAGGGCGCGATGACGACGAGGATGAGGAGGAAGACGAGGACGAGGAGGCCGGCGAAGATCACGCCACCGAATGGTTCGGCATGGCCGAAGTGGCAGAGCCGAAGAAGCCGGCGCCGCCAGCGGTTCCGTCACGGCACCGGCCTGAGGTTGTGAAATCCACGGTCGCGATTCCGCCGCCTCGTCCGCAACCGCAACGACCGCCATCACCGGTGGCCAAGGTCGCTCCGAAGCCGGCCGTCAAAGAAGCGCCCAGCGCGCCCACGCCGCGCGCGCGTGCCGAGAGTGGCGACGCTCAAATGAAATCTCTCTTCGATGCCGCGGGCATCGAAGGCCTCGAACCGAGCGTTGAATCGGCGCGCATGCTCGGTGAGATCTTGCGGATCGCGCTCGGCGGCGTGATGGAAGCGCTGCGAGCACGCGAACGCATGAAAGACGACTTGCGCATGCGTGGCACGTCCTTCAAAGCGGCGGCCAACAACCCGTTGAAGTTCTCCGCCAACGTCGATGACGCTTTCCACAATCTGCTGGTGAAGCACAATCCGGCGTATCTGCAGCCGGCGGATGCCTTCGAGGATGCGTTCCGTGATGTGCGCGATCATCAGGCGGCGTTGCAGACCGCGATGCGCCTGGCGTTCGAGTCCATGCTGTCGCAGTTCGATCCGCAGCGGATGCAGGAGGAGTTCGACCGGCAGATGAAGGGCTCGATCATCGGCGTGCCGGGCAAGATGCGGTATTGGGATCTGTTCCGGGACAAGTACGGCGAGCTGAGCAAGGACGCCGAAACCGGCTTCCGTACTTTGTTCGGTGACGCCTTCACGCGCGCCTATGAAGAGCAACTGGAGCGGCTGAAGAAATCCGGCCGGTCGGTAGGGCAGTGACATTCATGGATGAAACATTGGTGGAAGAGGACATTCACCCCGTCTACGTCTCCGCGGGCCTGACAGACGTCGGCAAGCTCCGTGCGACGAATCAGGATGCATTCGTTGAATTGCACGCCGCCGGCGTCTGGTCCGTGGCCGACGGCATGGGCGGCTATCGCGATGGTGATGTCGCGAGCCGCATGGTATGCGAAGGGTTGCAGCTGCTGACCGGCGACGGCTCGCTCGATGAAGCGGTGAGCGCCGTGCGCCAGCGCATGAGCGATGTGAATCGTCGTCTATATGAAGCGTCGGTGCGGCCCATCAATCCCATCGTCAGTGGCAGCACCGTGACCGTCATGGTGGTCCGGCGCACCGAGCTTGCCGTGCTGTGGGCCGGTGACAGTCGTGTGTATCGCTGGCGCCAGGGTCAGTTGACGCAACTGACCACGGATCACACCTGGGCCGCCGAACTGAACCTGCAGCATCCCGACGAAGAAGCCGACCATGCCATCACTCGCGCGGTTGGCGGTGAAGCTACGTTGACGCTCGACATCCGCAAGGATCGCGTGCGCCTCGGGGATCGCTACCTGCTGTGCTCCGACGGTCTGACGCGAGAGCTGAACGACGCGCAGATCGCGTCGGCGTTGTCGTCCGACGAGGTGAAGACCGCCGCCCGGAAACTGATCGACGCCACTCTGAAAGCGGGCGCCCGCGACAATGTGACGGTCGTCGTGGTCGAAGCGACCTGACCGGCATAGAAGCGGCTGACGTTTGCAAGAGTCGGCGTCCCCATGAAAGCCACGGACGAAGAACAAACCCAGCTGCGCCCGGCCGAACCCAACGCCACCCTGGTGCGCTCAGGAACGGAGCTGCACACGCTGGTGCGTCCGGAGCCCGACGGAACGCTCGTCCGCCAGCCGGACCGGGACACGGCATCCAACACACGCCAGGCGGGCCGCCCGGCTCAGGATTCAGACGCGGCGTTCGCCGCCACGCTCCAGGCGGGCCGCCCAGCCCAGGATTCAGACGCGGCGTTCGCCGCCACGCTTCAGGCCGGCCGCCCGGTCCAGGATACAGACGCGGCGTTCGCAGCCACGCTTCAGGCTGGCCGCCGGGCTCAGGATTCGGACGCGGCGTTTGCGGCCACGCTCCAGGATCCGGCGTTCGCCGCTACCCTCAAGGCGCCAGAGCGCGGGCCGTCTGGAACATTGGCTCACTCTGAACCGCCGCAGCCCGAGCAGGCGGGGCCACTCGAGCTGGGTTCGGTCATCAAACAGCGTTTCGTGCTCGAACACATGCTCGGCAAAGGCGGCATGGGCCTGGTGTTCGGTGCCATCGACCGGCGCAAGCTGGAAGCGCGCGACCCGAACCCGCACGTTGCGTTGAAAGTGCTGAACTCGGACTTCGCGCGTCATCCGCAGTCGTTCATGGCCTTGCAGCGGGAAGCGCGCAAGGCGCAGACGCTCGCGCATCCGAACGTCGTCACGGTGTTCGACTTCGATCGCGACGGCGACACCGTCTACATGACGATGGAGCTGCTCAAAGGCCGTTCCCTCGACTCGATCGTTCGCGAGGGTCGCGGCAAGGGCAATGGTGCCGAATTTTCGCTGCCCATCATTCGCGGCATCGCTGAAGGCCTGGCGTACGCGCATCGCAAAGGCATCGTCCATTCCGATCTCAAGCCCGGCAACGTGTTCATTGCCGCGGATGGCACTGCAAAGATTCTCGACTTCGGTATCGCGCGTGCCGTACCGAGCTCGGTGACCGAAGAAAACAAAGATGAGTTCGATGCGGGCGAGCTCGGTGCGTACACCGAGGCGTACGCGACCGATGAAATGGTCGCAGGCATCGACCCGCATCCCGCCGATGACATGTATGCGCTCGGCATCATCGCGTACGAGTTGGTCACGGGTTTTCATCCGTATCAGCGGCACAGCGCGCCGAACGCTCGCAAGCTCAATATCAAGCCCGCGCCGCTGAAAGGGCTGAAGCGCAAGCAGGCGCGCGCGATCGAAAGCTGCCTGTCGTTCGAGCGCAAGGACCGGCCGCAGAACGCGGGTGAGTTCCTCAAGGCATTTCGCGGCGTCACGCGACTGCAAAAGATCACGTTGGCGGCGAGCGCCGTGCTGGCGCTGACGGCCGGCTATTTCTGGTATCAAAACTACCTGGAAACCAGCCCGGCCATCGCCTTCAGCGAGTTGCCGGCGGCGGATCAGCAGCTGTTTCGCAGCGCCATGAACGATGGCAACGAAGCGTGGGCATTCTATGAGCGCGAAGGTTTCGCCGATGCGATCGAAGTGGCACTGGCAAGTTACGCCAAGGCGTATGACCTGCACCCGCGCAATCGAGAAGCTGTTGCAGCACTGAACCGTGCGGCGGATGAAGCGCTACGGGTCACCAAACAGGATCCGGCGCGGCGCCACGAGATCGCAAACAAACTCCAGGACCTCAGCGCTCACTTCCGCAAGTACGCGCCGGTCGTCGACGCCGCCAGATAAAGATCAAGCGCGATACTTGGAGCGCACATCCCGGATGGCGCGGCTCGCATCCAGGTTCAACGCATCCGCGATGGCGATGAACTCGATCACATCGATGCGGCGCTCGCCGCCTTCATACTTCGAAATGAAGCTCTGGGGTTTGCCGAGACGATCCGCCAGCTGCTGTTGAGTCAAACCGGCTTTCTCGCGCGCGGCGAGCAGCAACTCGAGCAGGCGGAAATGAGCAGGTGTGCGCAATGACTTCAAGACGGCGGGCTCCGTATGACGCCCGTGTCTATATTCCGGCGCTCCGGTTATCCCAACTTCGGATACCGTCGCCGGATTTCGTCTGGCCGCGAAAATCTGCTGTAATCGCGCCCTTTCCGGTGCTATGCCGGCAGCGCACGCAAAGTTCCTCGAGAGTATGAGCAGCAAACCCCAGACCGCCGCCCCGGGCCAGGGCGGCAAAGCCGCCAAGACCGCCATCACTCCCACCCGGGAGGAAAACTATGCCGAGTGGTATCAGCAGGTTATTCGCGGCGCCGATCTCGCCGAGAACTCGCCGGTGCGCGGCTGCATGGTCATCAAGCCGTGGGGCTACTCGCTGTGGGAGAACATGCAGCGGGCGCTGGACGATATGTTCAAGGCCACCGGCCATCAGAACGCCTACTTCCCGCTGTTCATCCCGCTGTCCTTCATGCAGAAGGAAGCGGCGCACGTGGACGGCTTCGCCAAGGAATGCGCCGTGGTCACGCACCACCGGCTGGAAGCCGGCCCGGACGGCAAGCTGCGCCCGGCCCCGGCCGCCGAGCTGGAAGAGCCGCTGATCGTCCGTCCCACCTCCGAGACCATCATCGGCGACGCGTTCTCGCGCTGGGTGCAGAGCTATCGCGACCTGCCGCTGCTGATCAATCAGTGGTGCAACGTGGTGCGCTGGGAAATGCGTACGCGCATGTTCCTCCGGACCGCCGAATTCCTCTGGCAGGAAGGCCACACCGCGCACGCGACCAAGGAAGAAGCGGTGGAAGAGACCATGCGCATGCTCGAGGTGTACGCGACGTTCGCCGAAGAGTGGATGGCCGTGCCGGTGGTTCGAGGCGAGAAGACCGCCAGCGAGCGGTTCCCCGGCGCCGAGCAGACCTTCTGTATCGAAGCCATGATGCAGGATCGCAAGGCGCTGCAGGCCGGCACCAGCCACTTCCTGGGCCAGAACTTCGCCAAGGCCAGCGGCATCGAGTTCCTGGATCAGAACGGCCAGCACCAGCACGCCTGGACCACCAGCTGGGGCGTGTCGACCCGCCTGATCGGCGGCCTGCTGATGACGCATTCCGACGACGACGGTCTGGTGCTGCCGCCCAAGCTGGCGCCGGTGCAGGTCGTGATCCTGCCGATCTACCGCTCCGATGAGGACAAGGCTCGAGTGATCGAGTATTGCCGCAAGGTCGCGGGCGAGCTGCGCGCGCAGCGTTACGTCGATCGTCCGGTTGCCGTCGTGGTCGACGAGCGCGATGAGCGCGGCGGCGACAAGGTGTGGAACTGGATCAAGAAAGGTGTGCCGGTGCGTATCGAAGTCGGCCCTCGCGATCTGGAGAAGGATGCGTTGTTCGTCGCCCGTCGTGATCGCGCGCCGAAGGACAAACAGAGCATCCCGCGCAGCGAGTTCGTGGCGTCGATCGGCGCGACGCTGCAGTCCATTCAAGATGGGTTGTACGAGCGCGCGAAGGCGTATCGCGAGCAGTTCACCAAGCGCATCGACACCAAGGAAGAGTTCTACGCATATTTCACCGCGCCCAGCGTGCCCGAGAACGCACCGACGCCGATTCACGCCGGCTTCGCGCTGACCCACTTCAGCGGCGATGCCGATGTCGAAGAGCGGATCAAGTCGGAACTGGGCGTGACGGTCCGCTGCATCCCGCTGGAAAAGAGCGAGCCCGGCACCTGCCCGTTCACCGGCAAGCCGAGCCCGCAGCGGGTGGTGTGGGCCAAGGCGTATTGAACTGATCCCGCACGCCGGCGCTGCCAGCGAGCGCCGGCGTTTCGGCCGCGACCAACGTCAATTGTCAGTCGCCATCCTTGGCCGGGATGGCGACTGTCGCCCAAGGTCTTTCCATGTCCGCGGTCTCCCGCGCCAATTGGCAAATTCATTTCTGCGTCATCCTGTGGGGATTCACTGCCATCCTGGGCAAGTTGATCTCCCTGGGCACGCTGGCGTTGGTGTGGTGGCGCATGCTGCTCGTGACCGGTGCGTTGGTGCTGGTGCCGCGTTTCTGGCGAGGGTTGTCTACGCTGCCGCCCCGGATGATTGCGATCTACGCCGGCATCGGCATGGTCGTCGCGCTGCATTGGCTGGCGTTCTATGGCTCCATCCGGTTGGCGAACGCCTCGGTCGCCGCGACCTGCCTGGCAATGTCGCCGGTGTTCCTGGCCTTCATCGAGCCGTTCCTGGTCGGTCGCCGCTTCGACATGCGCGAACTGCTGTTCGGCCTCGCCTGCATTCCGGGCGTGGCGCTGGTGGTGGGCGGAACGCCCACGGAAATGCGACTGGGCATCGTGGTGGGAGTGTTCGGCGCCCTGCTGGTCTCGATCTTCGCCAGCCTCAACAAACGTTTCATCGGCAACTCCGATGCGCTCGCGGTCACCGGCCTGGAAATCGGTGCGGGTCTGCTGTTGATGACCGTGATCTCGGCGGTGCTGTCGCCGGACACCGTGTTCATTTTGCCGCCGGTGCGCGACGCGTGGTTGCTCGCCGTGCTTGCGATGGGCTGCACGCTTCTGCCCTTCGCCCTGTCGCTGGCGGCGCTTCGTCACGTGAGCGCCTTCTCCACGGCGATCGCGCTCAATATGGAGCCGGTGTACGCGATCGTGATGGCGATCGTCTTGCTGGGCGAGCAGCGCGAGCTCAGCCCCAGCTTTTATCTAGGCGTGGCCATCGTGGTGTCGGCGGTGTTCCTGCATCCCTGGCTGGTGCGTCCCGCTAACGACGCTGCAGCAGCTGATCTACCCGATCCCGATAAGAACGGCTGAGCTTGATTTCCTGCCCGTCGTCGAGCGTCAGGAAGTATTCGCCATTGGTGTGAGGTCGCAGCCGTCGCACGCGTGACACGTTGACGATGGTCGAGCGATGCACGCGTTGGAACAGCTTCGGATCGAGCACGGCCTCGAGCGACTTCATCGTCTCCCGCAACACGTATGTGCGCCCGTCCGCGTGCACGCACATGTAGTCGCCGGCAGCATCGATCCAATCGATGCTTTTCACATCGATGCGGACCGTGCCCGCGTCATCGCGAATCGGCAGGATCTGCGGATACTGCGGCTGACGCTCGGCGTGCAGATATTCCCGTAACGTTTGCTCGTCCACCTGGCCGCTCCCTTGTGTGCTCGCCAGCAACTTCATCAATTGCTCGCGTTGACTGAGCGCATTCTTCTGCTGCCAATGGCTGCGCACCCGTTCCAGCGCCTGAACGAAGCGTGTGTCGTTGATGGGCTTGAGCAGGTAATCGATGGCCTGGGCCTCGAATGCATCCAGCGCATAGCGATCGTAAGCCGTGACGAAGATCACCATGGGCAACGATTCCTGAGGCACTCGGGCCAGCACGTCGAAGCCCGACAGCCCCGGCATCTGGATGTCCAGGAACATCAGATCCGGCTGCTCCGCCACGATGGCTTCGATGGCTTCGCGACCGTTGACACAATGACGGACGATGCTGATATCCGCATGTCCCTGCAGACGCAGCTCGATGCCGCGCCGGGCCAGCTCTTCATCGTCCACGATGAGGGTGCGAATTGGTGGGTCGTTCATGGCACTGCTCATGCCACTGCCCGCTCAGGCCGGGGTCGTGGCGCGTTCCGCTGGAAACGTCAGCGACACCCGCAGACCGGGGTCGGTGTTCGTCACTGCCACGGTGCCGCGTTCTCCGTACAGCACCTGCAGGCGCTCGCGAGTATTACGAATACCGACGCCACGACCATTGGCCAAACGGGTCGCATCGATCATGCCCGGGCCGTCGTCGGCAACTTCCAATTGGAGCATACCCCCGGTGACGTGCGCGCCGATCCGGATTTGTCCGCCCGGCTCCCGGGGCGAGACCGCGTACTTGATGGCGTTCTCGATCAGAGGCTGGATCAGCAGGCTCGGCACCAGCATGGCACTGGCCGCATCCTCGATGGCGTAGACCAGGCGCAGCCGTTCGCCGAACCGCATCTTCTCGATGTTCAAGTACAGATTGAGGGCGTCCATCTCCTGCGCCACGGTCACTTTCTTCATCGGGTCCTGGTCGAGCGTGTAGCGCAGGAACTCCGACAGACCGGTGACCGCGTTGTTCGCGGTGCTGTTGCGGTTGTCGAGAATCAGGGTGGAAATCGCATTCAGCGTATTGAACAGGAAGTGAGGATTGAGCTGATAACGCAGCATCTTGAGCTGTGCTTCCTGCGCCAGCGAGGTTGCCTGCAGGGTGGCGATGCGTTGGGACTGCAACAGCTCGTAATACCGCACGCCGAAGTACAAGCCGACCCAGCACATGATCAGATAAGTCGAGCTCAAGGCACCGCTGAGGTATTCGTGCCAGTGCATCATGGGCCATTCTGGCTCCACGTAGCGATGGTAGAACCAGTTCATGATCACACGCAGGACGCAGGCGGTAGCCCAGGCGGCGGCGAGGCTGCCCGCGAACGTGACAACCGGTTGCTTCATCCATAGCCACCGGCAGATGTAGCGCATCGGCATCGTGAGAATGCAGCCCGCCGTCGCGGCGACGGCGATGTATTGCACATAGGACACCGGCTTGCCGTAGAGCAAAGCGCCGACGTATTGGGACACGCCGTAACCGCTCCAGCCGAGCACGTGCAGGGACCAGAACAGCGCGTTTCTATTTTGTTTCAGTTGGGCGAGGTCCATGCGGCCACTGTAAGCAAGTGCCGCAACGCATTCCATCGTTTCGTCGCGCTGATGGCACGCCCGGTCGCAAGCCGTGCTCAGGCGCCCATTTCAGCTCGTTGTGGCGACAATTGCGTGTGCGTCCAAGCGATGCGCCGGCGCGATGAGAAGAAGGAATGAGTGCGCGCCGCGACCGATCAAACTTCGCGCCCGGAAAAATTCTCGCGACGCTTGCAACCCTTGGCGGATGCCTCGCATCTCAAGGACAAGCGCGCGATGAACGGTAGCCAAAGAGAAGCGAAGTTAGAGGAGACTCGATCATGTCCAGCCACAAGACCTTCCGCGTTGCGCGTTACGTTGCCGCCTGTGCCGTCACTGCCCTGAGCTTCGGCGTCGCCGCTCATGCCGGTGAAGTGTCCACCGATGTGGTCGGACCCGCCACCACCACGGTGCGCTACGGCGATCTCGATCTTTCCAAGCAGGCCGACGCGCAGAAACTGTACGGCCGTCTGCAGCGCGCTTCGGACAATGTCTGCGGCGAGTACAAGGAACTGCGGAATCTTCAGAAGATGAAGCTGTACAACGTCTGCTATCAGGACGCGCTGGCCCGCGCCGTCGATACGGTCGGCCATGCAGCGGTAAAAGCGGCTTACGCGGCCGATGACAAGTATCGGTTCGCCCGCCGCTCCACGAAGTCCCAAGCCAGCATCTAACGATGGTTGCAGCATCGGTAGATGGTTGCTTGTATAGGCGACGTTGCCAGCTGCGACTGGCGCGTCGCCGGACTTAGAGTCGCGGCCCGAACAACCCGAGCAGGCCGACGATGATCAGATAGATGGCGACGATGAAATTCAGCAGCCGCGGCAGGACCAGGATCAGAATGCCGGCGACCAGGGCAACCAGGGGACCGATGCTGACGTACATACCCGCGCCTTTGTTTGTGATGAAAGGATCACAGGCGGTACGTCAGAACCCGGCGGATTGTTCCCCTCGAACACTCAGGCGAGGCGCGCCTGCAGCCAGTGGGAGATGTCTGTGACTTCTTCCAGGCAGACTGAATGTTCCATTGGATAGGTGTGCCATTCGATGCGATAGCCCAGGCTCTGCAACTCATCGCGCGACGCCTCGCCCAGCTGTGCCGGGACGATGGGATCGTGCACACCGTGGCACATCAGGATCGGCACATCGCGATTCGCGGCCGACGCTTCGGTAGCGACCGAGGCGCGCAATGGCAGATAAGTGGACAACGCCATCACGCCGGCAAGGCGTTGCGGATAACGCAGGCCGGTCTGGAACGCGATGGCGCCCCCTTGTGAAAAACCGGCAATCACGATTTTGCTGGCCGGAATGCCCTGCGCAATTTCCTGTTCGATATATTTCTTCACGACGCCTTCGGATTCGCGAATACCGGCATCGTCTTCGGCACGTTCGGGACCGAAGCCCTTGATGTCGTACCAGGCACGCATCACGTAGCCGTTGTTGATGGTCACGGGGCGCGGTGTGGCGTGCGGAAATATGAATCGCACCGGCAAGCTCGCCGGCAGATGCAACTCATCGACGATGGGCACGAAATCGAAACCGTCCGCGCCGAGCCCGTGCAGCCAGATGACCGTCGCGACGGGCGCGGTGGCCGGGGTCAACACCACGGCATCAGCGGATTCTCGAGTCGTATGAGGCATGTCAGCTCCGAGTCATCAAGGCTCGCGGGATCGCAATAGTTCCGCCACGGCGGCGCCGAGCTCGGCCATGTCGAACGGTTTGCGCAATTGTCGGGCCGTGCCGAGCGCCGCTTCCACCGCGGCACTGTCGGCATAGCCCGAGACGATCAGCACGGGCAGTCCAGGTTGTTTCATCTGCGCCGCTTTGCCCAGATCCGCGCCGTTCATGCCGGGCATGGCGAAATCGGCCAGCAGCAGATCGAAGCGCTGGGCGTCGAGCAGGATCAACGCATCGACGCCATTATCCGTGTCCCGCACCTCGTAGCCCAGCGAACGCAACGACTCGCTCATGAATCGCCGCACCAGCTTGTCGTCGTCGACCACCAGCACGGCAGCGCTCTTGGTCGATGGCTCCGGTTCAGCTTCCGACGGTGCTGCTGTATCCGGTATTGCCGTCGGCACGACAATGGCATCGCTCGGTGCGAGCGGCAGCACCAGACAAACGGTGGTGCCTTGGTGAATTTCGCTGTCGATGTAGAGGGAGCCGCCCGACTCGCGAGTCACCGCGTAAACCTGCGACAGGCCCAGGCCGGTGCCGTGGCCCACCGCCTTGGTGGTGAAAAATGGATCGATGGCGCGTGCTCGCACTTCTTCAGTCATGCCGACGCCGGTGTCAGTCACTGACAGCTGCACATAGTCGCCCTTCGGCAGATGTCGATCGACGACGTTGGCGCGACGAGCGCTGATGATCAGCTTGCCGCCGCCGGGCATCGCGTCGCGCGCATTCACCGCGAGATTGAGCAGCGCCAGCTCGAGCTGATTGGAATCGCTCATCACCACGCGTGCATCGGGGTCCAGTTCCATGCGCACCTCGATCGCGGGACCGACCGACTGCGCCAGCAGGCCGCTGATGCCATTGAAGAGTTGCTGCAGATCCACCGGGCCGACCGCCATCCGTTGGCTGCGGGAGAACGCCAGCAATTGCGATGCGAGTTTGGCGCCACGCCGGGAGGCTTCGAGTGCGTTGTCCGCGAGCCTGCTGAGCCGTTCGTTGTCCTTCACCCGATTGCGAATCAGATCGAGATTGCCGATCACGGCCGTGAGCAGATTGTTGAAGTCGTGGGCGATGCCGCCCGTCAACTGGCCCACCGCCTCCATTTTCTGGGACTGACGCAATGTTTCTTCGGCACGGCGCCGCTCGGCCATGTCTCGCGCCATCAGCAGAACCAGCGTGCCGCCGAGGATCAATGCCCCCAGTGCGGCCAGGGCGGCGGCAACGAACGACCACGTGGTCGGCGCATCGATGGCCGTCGACGCCACCGCCAGGTGCGCCGACCATTGCGACCACGGCGAGGTATGAAACGCCGTGTAGTTCTTCAGCCCCTCGTAGGTCGTGCCTGGATAGAAGCCGCTGGCTCCTTCCTTGATGGCCTTGCGCACGAACTCGGTGGCTGGCGTGCCGACGCGGGTCTCGAAGTTGAGGGTTCGCGCCACGAACTGACCGTGCCGATCGACGACAGCTGCGGTCGTGCCGGCCACGGCCACTGCCTTCAGCAGTTCCTGAAAGGCCTGCGGCTCGATGCCCGCGCCGAGCATGTAACGCAATTCACCTTCGCCGCTGACGGGTGCGTACACCCAGGCGAGCTTTTCAGGCGGCGGCGAAATCGACCCGGCCATGGGCATTTCGGTCTGGCGCATGTCCTTCAGTGCCTGCGCGTGCACTTCGCTGAGTGGCGCGGGCTCGCCGAACGGGCGGCGCAGATCGAACAATTCCTGCCCGCTGAGTGCATCGATCAGAACGATCGTGCGCCACGCGGGATTGGCCGTCTGTACTCGCTGCACGCGAAAATAGAATTCCCGCATGTTGCCCTTGGCCAGATCCACCGAACTGGTGAGCACGCCGAGCGCCGCCAGATCACGGCGCAGGCGACCGTCGACCAGCATGGTCGCGATCTCGCTGCGGCCGAGCGTGTCGGCTTCGACACGAGCCCGCTCCGCACGTAAAAAATAAAAAGCGCCGACCGCGACGAACACTACTGTGGGCAGCGTCGCGGCAACCCCCAGAGTGATCAGCGAGCGCCGGAAGAATCGCATTAGTTGTTCTCGTCCGGCCAAAGGCCGCTATTTTGCCTTGCGCGCCGGTTGTGAGATAGCTGTAGGCAACTGGATGCGCGACGTAGGTAATCCACCGGGAGCGCCTTGCGGAAAGAGGCAACCGCAGACTCAGGGCGCGGCGCTTTGACCGCGCTCACAGAAATGGCAAAGTGATGGCGCTATATCTGGCCGCACTTCCCTCAATCGGTTTCATCCCATGCAATCGCGCAAGCTGCACGCACTGATCGCTTTTGCTTTGTTTCTGGTGGCCGCGGTCGTTTATGCCGCGCTGTCCGGCAAGCCCGTGGATCTGTGGCGCGTCGCGCTGTGGAGCATGGTCGGCGTCGGCAGCTATACCGCGCTATCTCATGTGTTTGGTTTCGATCCCCATCGCACCCGTATCGCCCAATCCTCGCCGGCGTACATGCACTATGTGGATCGTTGGGAGTTGCGCCTGGGGCAGGCGACCTTGTCGATGCTCGGTGGAATCGTGATCGCGGCGCGCCTGTTCGACGGCGCGCACTTCGTGACGGCGGTGGTTTGCGGCACGCTCTCGGCGTGGACCTACTTCGCCTTCCGTTGGTATGTCGGCGGCTATCGGGCCGGCGCCACCAGCAAATAATCAAAGTGCCAGCGGTGGGTTCGCGAGCAAGTGCAGCTCGTAGCCCATCAGTACGGCGTAACCGGCGACGACCAGGTACAGCAACAGCTCGCCTGGGAACAACCTGAACAGCTTCATCCGCGCGCAAATCACCAGCACGGCCACGCCTAGACTGGTGAGCGTCAGCTTGATCGCCGCGAACCAGCCCAGGTTGTGAGGCACGAACAGCGCCATCACCGGGTTCACTTCGCTCGCCCCCTGCGACATCAGCATCAACGTCAGCACGCCATCGAGCGACGACATGCCGAGGATCAGCAGCACCAGCGCCAGCACGCGCGGTGAGTGCCAATCGATGATGGTATAGACGCGATCGGTCGCACGACGTCCCGCTCGGCGACGCGGATTCAGCGCGCCTCGCCAATAAGCAGCGACGTTGTGTTCACGGCGTTCTACACCGCTGCGACGTTCATGGGGGACGCGTTCCATTGCGTGCATGGATCAGGAGCCTCGACTCTCGACAATTCGGCCCGGTCAGTGTGCGCGAAGAGTGCAATGCGATGGGCTGAAGTTACCGTAATCAGTCGCGAAAGAAAGTCGCGACCAGGGGAGGTTGTCGAGAAAATTATCAGAAAACACTCCGGGAGGAGCGTCCTTGCGAGCGCGTTACTGCAGGGGGATGTCAGACGCGCACGCCTCCCGGAGTGATCAGGCTGTGATTAACGAGCGGCCAGCTTCTGCGTGATGGGCTTGCCGTTCAGCGCGATCACCGCGCCGCTGCGATCGACGATGCAGGTACCGCGGGCAATGTTCTTGCCGCTTTCCAAGCCCTTGGCGCTGACCACGATCTTGTAGGCACGCGAGTGAATGCTGATCGGGCTGTTCACGGCGTCTTCCTTCTTGATCTTCACCGGCTGTTCTTTCGGCAGGCTGGAGGCGACGAACGCGTTGATGCACGAGTCCATCGCGGCATCGTAGTTGTGAGCCTGGGTGGTGAACGGCGCGGCGAGCGCGAGCGTGGCGGCGGCCAGGGATATCGACTTGGTGAGACGGGTGCTGAGCTTGTTCATGACGATCACTCCAAAGGGTTAAAAGAAAAACTCCAATCCCCTGGAACGTTTCTTTATGGAATGGGGCCAATCTAGAGCCCGCGAGTCAGGCCGACAAACGAGAAGATTTCATGCTGGCAACAAACGCGCTCATGCAGACATTCCCTGACTCGGAAACAAAATAGAAACAAATGGGCGCGCGCCCGCCTCCGCTGAAGCGCGGCTGAAACAAATACTCGCCCCTGGGAATCTGGATATTCCATCGGCCTGCGCCTGCGGCGCGGCCGATGGGTGCATCTAAGAAGCCGTGCGCGGGATCAGGCCGCGACGCTGAATTCCTCGATCAGCCACTCCGTCAGTGCTTTGACGTTGGGCCGTGCCGCATCTTCCTTGCGCAGAATCAGAAAATAACTCTCACCGGTTTCCAGCTCGCGATCGAACAGCTTCACCAAAGTGCCTTGCGCGAAGCGTTCGTTGCCGAGGCGCGTCGAAACCAGCGCGACGCCGACGCCGTGCTCGGCGGCTTCCGCTGCTGTATTCATGGAGTCGAAACGTACGATGCTCTTCGGTCGCAGATTGATGCCGAGCGTTTGCGCCCAGCGCTGCCAGCCGTCACGGCGCGCTTCGTGAATGATCAACGTATGTTTGTTCAGATCCTGCACCGAATCGATCGGCACGCGCTGTAACAAATTCGGCGAGCACGCCGGTACAAACGATTGCGAGAACAGTTTGTGACAGTTGTGGTCGTGCGCCTCTTCCGGCGAGGCGCCGACGACGATGGATAGATCCGCTTCGGGGGGATGCGACTGCAACGGCCCCGACACCGTATTGATATGTACGTCCGTATCCGGTCGCACTTCCAGAAACAGCGGCAGGCGTGGCAACAACATTTCGGTCGCGAAGAACGGCGGGATGTGCAGACGAACCACATCGCGGCCGTAACGAATGCGTAACTGCTCGGTGACCGCTTCGAGTCGTGCGAACACCGTCTCCAGGTGCTGCAAATAACTCTCGCCGGCTTCCGTCAGCGTCAGCGAGCTCGGGCCGCGCTCGAACAGTGCTACGCCGAGTTGCTCCTCGAGCCCCTTGATCTGGTGGCTGACCGCGGACGGCGTAATGCACAGCTCCTCCGCGGCAGCCTTGAAGCTCAGGCGCGCGGCAGCGACTTGAAAGGTCTTCAGGAACTTCAGCGAGGGGAGGCGCATGGTCGCAGGCCGTCGAAGCGGCAACTCGGGCACGGGAAAGGTGGTCACGGGTTTCCGGAGAGCAAGTCCCGTGCCGTCCCGCAGAACCCATGATTTCCGCGGGCTCCGGCCGTGATCGGCCGGCGTGGAGCGCGACGGCCGCCCCACGCTCTGGCAGCTCGATCAGACCGCGCGCAAATACAGTGCGGTCAAAGGCTTATGTCACGCTTTGTTAATAATTCGTCAATTTCAGCCGCGCATTTACTTCGCGGGAGTGACATCCACCGCCGCGTAAGTCAGTGGCACGGCGGCTTCGGGTGACAGTACTCGGAACGTGAAGCTCTGCTGCAAATACAGCAGCACTGAGGTGCTGGTGTGATCCAGATAACCCACCGAGAAATCCTGCCCGACGATCAGCTCGAAGTCGCCGCCGCGCAGACTCATCACGACCGCGCCATCGACAGCCGGCGCCCAGACGATCGGGCCATCCACCAGCTCGCGCACATGATTGATGATGGGATAGCCGCGCAAGGTACTGCGAGTCAGGCCGGTATAACAGCGAGGGCCGAGTGCAATTCCATACGGACCGCTGACACCTTCACTGCGCAATCGATGGGTGGCTTCGGCGACCACGTCGGGATACGCGCCGTAATCGGTGGGGATCGTCAGCCCATGAGCGCCGGCGGCGGGAAAGATGCCGTCGATGTGTCCGGCCTCATAGCCGCGGAAGATGGCGCGATCTTCGGCGATCGCTGCGGCCCGGGCCGCGTTGCGAACTGAATCGAGATCGGGATTGGTGTCGCCGCGGCCGATCGCGTCCAGCTCTTCGCGATCCACCTCGAAAGGAATCCGGATTTCGATCAATGGCAGCGACAGCCGCAGCTTCGACACCACGCCATCCTGCAACGACGGCGACAACGTCCGGGTGCGACCGGTCGAGACCGAGGCGCAGCTCCAGCCCAGCGGACCTTTGAAATCCACCAGACGGCGCGCGGCCAACAACGTTTTCAGGGTGCGCTTGGCTTCGGCGTCGATTTCTTGCCACGCCTCGGAGGAGATCGGGGCGTGCTCGCGCAACAGCTCGTTCATGGTTTGATTCCTGTGCCCGCCAGCTTGGCCACTTCCCGAGTCGGATTCTGGTGTTCCCCCCGCAGACTGCCGATGCCCAGGCAGCCATTGCCTGCATCCGTTCCGCCGTCGGCGCCGCCATGTTCGGCTTCATGCTCGATATCGAGCACGGACTTGTCGGTGAACAGGTAGGTGCGCAGGTGCTCGTCGAGCTTCGGATCTTTCCGACGCAGCCATTCCAACACCATGGCGGCGTGCTCTTTTTCCTCGTCGCGGTTGTGCGCCAGGATGCGTTTGAGCTCCTCGTCGGTGGCGGCGTCGATGCGCTGGTCGTACCAGTCGACCGCCTCCAATTCCTCCATCAACGAGGACACGGCGCGATGCCGGTCGATGGTCTCGGGCTGCAGCGCCTTGGCGCTCTCGTGCAAGGATTCGCTAGACATGGTGGCTGAACGCGCTCGGGTTCGGGTACGTCAAACCAGTACGCATGAACTCGTCCGTGGTTCCTGAAGGAAAACTGCCCCTCACCGCTTCTTCACGATTTTGAGCAGGATTGTGGCTTGCCTTTGAGGCGGCGCATCCACTATTACTGGACGGTGTTCGAGCGGCTGTTCACTCACCCCCTTTGGGCGTATCGAACCGGCACGTTCGCCTTTGCGAGCGCATGGCCGATAGGGCTGCTCATTACTTCGATTCTGGTGGCCGCCGCGCTGGTGGCCTGGTCGCTGTGGCGGCGACGCGCGCTCGGCTGGCGCATGGTGGTGCCGGTCGGTGTTCTGCAGACGCTGTTGCTGGCACTGATCCTGTGTCTGTTGTGGCGTCCGGTCCTGAACGTCGAACGGGTACGCGATCGTGAGAACGAACTGGCCATCGCCGTCGACGCGTCCGCCAGCATGGCGTACGGCGATGCCGGTACATCGCGGCTTCAGGAAGTCGCGGCCGCGTTACAGAACGGCACCTTGCAGCGGCTGGAAAAAACTTTCGCCGTGCGCCTGTTTGGATTCGCGCAGTCCACCACGCCGCTGAACAATCTCGAAGCGATGCCGCCGCCCGGCCGGCAGACGCGCATCGGCGACGCGCTTCATCAAGTGTTACAAAGTGCAGGCAGCGCGCCCCTCGCCGGCGTTATCTTGTTCAGCGACGGCGCGGAGAATGGCGACACCTTGAGCGAAGAGCGTCTCGCCGAGATCGCGTCCTATGGCGTGCCCGTTCATACCGTAGGTCTCGGCCCTGAGCGAGTGGCCGACGATCTGGAGCTCGAGCGCGTCGCAGTGGCGGGCTCGGCGCCAGCCGGTTCCACCATCGACGCGCAGATCGGCATTCGTCACAACGGTGCGTCACAAGCCCGGCTGCGCGTTTACGATCGTGACAATCTGGTCGCCGCTCGCGACATCAAGTTGCGTCCCGACGCCGCCACCACTCAGCTTTCGTTGGACTTGCCCGCCGGCCAGGCCGGCACGCATGAACTGCGCTTCGTGCTCGACCCATTGGCAGGCGAGCGTAACGTGATCAACAACTCGCGTACTCAGGTCGTGAATGTCCCCGCCACCCGACGCGGCATCCTGTACGTCGAAGGCGAGCCGCGCTGGGAATATAAGTTCCTGCGCCGGGCCGTCGATCACGATCGCGCGTTGCGAGTCGCCAGCATCGTCCGCACCACGACCAATAAACATTATCGCCAGGGCGTGAACACGCCGGACGAGCTGGTCGACGGCTTTCCGTCCGATCCGGCCGAGTTGTTCGGTTACGACGCGGTCATCATCGGCAGTTATGAAGCGGCCGGGCTGCGCGCCGAGCAACACAGGCTGTTGAAAGAGTTCGTCGACAAGCGCGGCGGCACGGTGTTGATGCTGGCGGGCCGCTATGGATTGGCGGCCGGCGGCTGGCAGAACGCCGCGTTGGCGCAGACGCTGCCCATTCAGCTCACGGGCAAGCAACCGTCACAATTCGTTCAGCGTCCGGGTCAGGCGGTGCTGACCCTGTATGGCGCCGAGTCGTCGATACCCCGGCTCGACATCGATCCGCGCAAGAATCTGGAACGCTGGAAAAATCTGCCGCCGCTGGCCGATTACCAGGCGCTGGGGCGCTTGAAGCCCGGTGCCATCGTGCTGCTCGAAGCGAACGGTGAACAAGGCCGTTCACCTTTGCTGATCTGGCAGCATTACGGGCGCGGCGCTACTTATGTGTTGGCGACGGCGAGCACGATGCGCTGGCAGATGCGCATGCCGTCCGACGATCAGAGTCATGAAATATTCTGGCGGCAGCTGTTGCACGCCATCTCAGCGACCGCGCCCGCTCGCGTCACCCTGAACGGCGAGCGCACGGTGTATGAAGACGAGCGCACGGTGCGGCTGGAAGCGGAAGTGCATGACGAGCGCTTCGAACCCATCAGCGATGCCACGGTCGAATTACAGGTGGCGCCTGAACGCGACACGCCGTTCAAGCAGCTCATGCAACCCTCCGGGCAGAACGATGGCCGTTACACCACGACCCTCGATGCCGCTTCCACCGGCCTGTATCGCATCGAGATGAGCGCACGTTCAGGAGACAAAGAGGTCGGGTCGGCCGTGACGCACGTGCTGCGTAACGACGGCGTGGCCGAGCACTTCGCCACTTATCAGCATCGCGCTCTGCTGGAACGTATTGCGAATGTCACCGGCGGACGTTACTGGCCCTTGCGCGATCTAGCCGCGTTGTCTCAAGCCATTCCCTATTCCAAGGCCGGCATCGTCGAGCGGCAGACGCTGGATCTGTGGAACCTGCCCATCGTGTTCCTGGTGTTGCTGGCGCTGAAGCTGGGTGAATGGCTGCTCCGATTGCGCTGGGGGCGACTGTGAACGAGGCGCGCTTCATCTCCGCTTTGCTCGCGACGGCCTGCGCACTGCCGGCGTCCGCCGCGACCTACACGTTTGTAGTTGCCGGTCTGGGCGGCGAGCCGGCGTACGAACAGAAATTTCGCGAGCAGGCGGCGGCGGTCGCTGGCGCGGCCGAGACGGCGGCCGGCAGTACCAACAATGTCATTGCGTTGAGCGGCGATGCGGCCCGGGCCGACGCGGTCCGGCGCGAATTCAAGACGCTCGCCTCGCGCATGAATGCAAACGACTCGGTCGTGATCGTGCTCATCGGTCACGGCAGCTTCGACGGCGAGAACTATCGATTCAATCTGCCCGGTCCCGATCTCACCGACACCGATCTGGCGCGCCTGTTCGACGAGCTGCCCGCGCGCGATCAACTGATCATCAATGCCACCAGCGCCAGCGGCGCCGTTATCGAGCGCTGGCGGAAACCGAAACGCGTGGTGATTACGGCGACCAAGAGCGGCGGTGAAAAGACCGCAACCCGCTTTGCTCAGTACTGGGCGGAAGCGGTCGCGTCGGACGCAGCGGACACGAACAAGGATCAGATCGTCACGGCCGCTGAAGCGTATGCGTTTGCGAACGGCAAAGTCGAAGCCGCCTTCAAGGCGGAGACATCGATGGCGACCGAGCACGCACGTATGGAGGGCGACAACTCCGCCCGCTTTACGATTGCACGGCTGGGGACCGCCGCGCTGGCGCCGGACAACCCGGAAGTGGCGGCGTTGCTGACCCAACGAGGCACCATCGAGCAGGACTTGAACCGGGTGAAGGAACAAAAAGCCTCGCTGCCGGATACACAGTATTACGACCAGCTGGAAGAAGTGCTGGTGCGCCTGGCGCTGCTGCAGCGGGAGATCGATGCCAAAGTTGGTGGAGGCGCGACGCCATGATGACCCGCACTGCCACTTTGGTATTGCTGTTACTCGGCACGACGGCTGGCGCGCAGTCGATCGACTACGACCCCCGCCGCGCCGTCGAGCTGCGGTCCTGTGATGAACATCGGTATCGCGGTCGTACCGAGCAAGCCCGCACTTGCTACACGAAGCTGCTCGAATCGCAAACGCCCATCGTCGAAGCGGAAGCCGCCTGGGCGCTCGGTGATATTCAGCGTGCCAATCAGATTTTCCGTGACGCTGTACAAAGCAATGAGCGCGCCGTGCAGCCCCGCGTGCGCTGGGCGCGATTGTTTCTTCAGACGCATCAGTATTCCGACGCCGCCGACCTGTTCAACGAAGCGCTGAAGGTCTTTCCCAACGACGTGCATGCCAAGCTCGGTCTGGCCAGCGTCTATGCCGAGCGCTTCGAAGGGCAGGCGCGGCCGCTGGTCGAGGACGCGCTGAAGCAGGACAGCGATCTGGTCGAAGGCCATCTGCTCACCGCTTCGATGGATCTCGAGGAAGGCCAGCTCGACGACGCCGAGAAAGCGCTCGATCGCGCCATGCGAGTGGTCAACAAGGACAAGCTGCCGCCGCTCGAGGTCTACACGCTGCGCGCGTCGTTGGAGATGTCGCGCGGTGGCAATCCCGATCAATGGATCAAGCGCATTCTCGACTACAACCCGCGCTATGGCGCCGTGTATCAGCAGCTCGCGCACTTCGAGATCATGCGGCGTCGTTATAAGGAAGCGACCGTGCTGTTGCGCCGGGCGGTGGAGGTGCAGCCGGATCTGTGGGCCGCGCATGCCGAGCTGGGTTCGAATCTGCTCAGACTCGGGATCGTCGACGAAGCGCGTACGCATTTGCAGGCCGCCTACTCCGGCGATCCTTACAGCCCGACGACGGTGAACTCATTGCGCCTGCTGGATCGCATCGACGAGTTCTCGATCAGCGAGGATCCGGTCGTCATCGGCCCGGATACTTATCAAGTCCGGCTGCGCCTGCATAAGAAGGAGTCCGAAATCCTGCGGCCGTATGTGTTGGATCTCACCGGCCGGAGCATTCAAAGCTTCACGCAGCGTTACGGATTCAAGCCGCGCGAAACGGTGACGGTCGAGCTGTATCCGGATCATGACGACTTTGCCGTGCGTGTGGCGGCATTGCCCGGCATCGGGCTGCTGGGTGTCACCTTCGGCTATGTCGTTGCGATGGACAGTCCGTCGAGTCGCTCGACGAGTGAGTTCCACTGGGGCAGCACGCTGTGGCATGAGATGGCGCACGTGTTCACGCTGGAGCTCACCGATCATTACGTGCCGCGCTGGTTGAGCGAAGGCATCTCGGTGTTCGAAGAGTGGCGCACCGGCCCGACGCCGGGTGTCGTGGTCCCGCCGGAAGCCATTGCCGCGCTCGAAAAGAAACAATTCCTGCCGGTCGCCGATCTGGACTCCGGATTCATTCGCCCGAGTTATCCCGGCCAGGTGCAGGTGTCGTACATGCAGTCCGGCCTGGTGTGCCTGTTCATCGAGCAGCGCTGGGGCTTCGAGCAGCTCGGCGCACTGCTGCGGCAGTTCGACGGCAAGCGCACGACGGCGCAGGCCATCGAAGCCACGTTCAAGATCGCGCCGGCGGCCTTCGACAAGGAGTTCGATGCCTTCGTGCGCAACCGCTTCCAGACCGTGCTCGCGAACTTCGAGGACTGGCAGAAGCAACAGGGCGCGGCGGGTCAGGCCATTCAGAAACAACGGTGGGCCGATGCGATCGAACCCGCGCGTCGCGCGGTCGCGCTCTATCCCGAACACGTCGGCGGCGACAGCCCGCACCTGATGCTGGCCAAGGCGCTCGACAAGTTGAATCGGCGACCCGAAGCCATCGCCGCGTTGGAGGCCTACCATCGCGCCGGTGGCTGGGATCCGCTCGCTCTGCGTGAGCTGTCACGTTGGCTCGACGAAGCGGGTCGGGCCCAGGAAGCCACCGACTTGATGGTGTCTCTGAACTATTCGGATCCGCTGAACGCCGACGTGCACTCACAACTGGGCGAACGGTTGCTGACCGCGGGCCGCGCTGAAGAAGCGTTACGCGAGTTCCAGGCACTGCTCGCACTCAATACGCTGGATGAAGCGCCGGCTCACTACGGAATGGCGCGCGCCTTGCGTGAGATGGGCGATAAGGCGGGCAGCCGCCGTCACTTGCTGGATGCACTCGCCACAGCGCCTCATTTCAAACCGGCGCAGGCCCTGCTGTTGAAAATGATCGAGGAGCGCACTTGATGAACGACGTGGTCGCGACCGAGCAGGAAACCGCCGCGCTGGTGAATCTTTTCCGCGATCGCATCGGCGCGATCCGCGACCAGGTCCGCCGCGTCATCGTCGGTCAGGACGAAGTGGTCGACTACTTGCTGTTGACGCTGCTGGTCGGCGGCCATTGTTTGATTACCGGCATGCCTGGCACCGCGAAGACGTTGCTGGTGAAGACGCTGGCGTCGGCATTGGGCCTGTCGTTCAAGCGCATCCAGTTCACGCCCGACCTGATGCCCACCGACGTGACCGGCACCGACATCATCGAAGAAGACATCACCACGGGGCATCGTCGCTGGACGTTCGTGCCGGGCCCGTTGTTCGCGAACGTGCTGCTCGCCGACGAAGTGAATCGCACGCCGCCGAAGACCCAAGCGGCGTTGCTCGAAGCCATGCAGGAACATTCGGTGACCGTGCGTGGCACGACCCACACGCTCGGCGAGCCCTTCTTCGTGCTGGCGACTCAGAATCCCATCGAGCTGGAAGGCACGTATCCCTTGCCCGAAGCGCAGCTCGACCGTTTCCTGTTCAACGTGCTGCTCGATTACCTGAGCGCCGAGGAGGAAATGGAAGTCGTCGATCGCAACACCTCGCGACTGGAAGGGCCGCAGCTGCGACCGTGCACCAACGCCGAGGAGATCGTGAAGTTCCAGTGGTTGGTGCGACAGGTGCCGCTCTCGACCGAAGTGCGACGGAAGGCTGTGGAGTTGGTGCGTGCCACTCGGCCACGTGAAGCGAATGCGCCTGAAGCTGTGCGTCGCTACGTTCGTTACGGTGCCAGCGTTCGTGCGACTCAGTTCCTGTGCCTGGCTGGCAAGGCACGTGCATTGATGGAAGGTCGTTATCACGTGACCGAGGACGATCTGCGAGTGCTGGCGCTGCCCGTGCTCCGGCATCGTGTGCTCACCAACTATCAGGCCGAGTCGGACGGCAAGAGCGTCGACGAAGTGCTGCGAGAGGTCGTCAACCGGTGAACGCCGCCGTCTCCAATCGTCTGCTGCCGCCGGAAACGCTGGCCGGACTTGCGAATCTGGAGCTGATCGCGCGCACCGCCGTGGAAGGCTTTCTCACCGGTCTGCACCGCTCGCCGCATTACGGTTTCAGTCAGGAGTTCAAGGAGTATCGCGCCTACGTCGAAGGCGACGATCCGCGCTTCGTCGATTGGAACGTGTACGCGCGCACGGAGCGCACGTACATCCGCCGCTATGAAGGCGAGACCAACACGCGATTGATGGTCTTGCTGGATGCGAGCGCGTCGATGGGTTACGGCTCGCACTCCGTCACCAAACTTCAGTACGGGAAGTTTCTCGCCGCCGCGCTCGCCTACCTGGCCGCGCGTCAGCACGATCCGGTCGGGCTCATCGTATTCGACGAGAAGGTGCGAACGTTCCGGCCGGCGACCAGCCGCGCAGGCAGCCTGACCGCGATGATCCATGCCATCGACGCGGTAACGCCCGGCAATGGCACCGATCTCGAAGCTTGTTTCCAGCGATTCGGTGAGCATCTGTCGCGCCGTGGCCTGGTCGCGGTGATCTCCGATCTCTACTGCAACCCGGAGCAGATGAGTCGGGCCGTGCAGCCGTTGGCGTATCGCGGCCACGACATCATGTTGTTCCAGCTGCTCGATCCGCAGGAGATGAATCCGAACTGGCGCGAGTCCGTACTGCTCGAGGACGTCGAGACGCAGCGAACGCTGAATGTTTCGCCCGAGTACCTGGCCGGCGAATACAAACAACGGCTCGATGCGCATCTACAGTCGTTGCGACGTGCCGCTGCGAACGTCGGCGCGCATCAGATGCTGATCACCACGGACGAGCCTCTCGACAACGCGCTTCGGCGCTACTTGCTGCTCAGGGAAGGCCGGACCTAAGCCATGTTCCTCGCGCCTGCACTGCTGCTCGGATTGCTGGCCATCGGCTTGCCGCTGTGGCTGCACCGGGTGGCGCGCGCGAATCCCACTCAGCATCAGTTCGCATCGCTCATGCTGCTGGAGGCGAGCGAGACCCAGCGCACGGCGAAGCGAACGCTGCGCTATTGGCTGCTGTTGATCACTCGCATCCTGTTGCTGATCGCGTTGGTGCTCGCCTTCGCCGGGCCGCTGCTGACCGCTCGCATCGTGCCGCAGCCGGATGCCAACGCGCAGTTGCATGCGATCCTGCTCGACTCGTCGCTGTCCATGCAGCACGGCAAGCGCTGGCAGCGAGCGTTGGATGAGGCCGAGAGTGTCATCGCCGACCTGCCCTCCTCCGATCGAGTGATGTTGCTGTCAGGCTCCGGGCGTCGAATCCAGGTCGTGAGCCCGAGCACGACCGCCGGAAACGTCGGCGCCGTGCGCGCGGCGCTTCAGAATCTGAAGCCCGGTATCGAGCGCCTCGACTACGGTTTCGCGATGAGCACCGCGAACTCGTGGCTCGGGTCGCCGCGACCCCAAGTCGTCCTGCATTTGATCTCGGATCTGCAGCGAAGTGCCGCGCCACTGCGCTTCGCCGATCTGCAACTGCCCGCGCAGACCCAGCTCGTCATGCACGATGTGAGCGATGGTCCCGCCGGTAACATCTATATCGCCAACGCCGCCATGGAGCCGCTCGACACGCATTCGCTGCAAGCGACGCTGGGCAGCTCGGTCACCGAGCCTCAGCAACGCAACGTGATTCTTCGCGTCGATGACAAGGAAGTGTCGAGGAAGAGCGTGACGTTGGCGGCGGCTGCGGCTCAGCCCGAGATCGTGGCCGGTGAAGGCGGCAATGCGCCCGGCACTGAGCTTTCGCTGCATCCGACCTCGCAGCCCACCCATGGCAACAGCACCTCATTCACGAAAGTCACATTCAGCGATCTGAATCTCAGCGCCGGCGCGCATCGGATCGAAGTCCTCCTCGATCCCAGCGATGAGCTGCCGCAAGACGATCGTTTCTTCGCGGTCATCGAGCAGGCCAATCCCGCCGCGCTGTTGATCTCGCGCGATACGGAATCGGACGACACCGCTTATTTCGGTGCGGCGATTGGTGCCTTGTCCGCGCCTCGGCTCACTGTCGAGCAGCGTGTGGCGAACTCCATGGACTCCGGCGGGCTCGGCAAGTATTCGTTGATCGTCGTCTCCGATCCGAGCGCACTCTCGAACGCCGCGGCTCGACGCATTCTTTCTTATGTGGCCGCCGGCGGTGCGGTGCTGGCGACGCTGGGCGACGCGGAGGACAAGAACGATCATTTGCTCGGCGACCTGCATAGCGGTGAGGTGAAGAACCGGACGGGCAAGGTCGGCGACGTTGCGAGCACGCATCCGGTGCTGCGCGAGGCGACCGATTGGAATCGAGTGCGATTCTTCCGACAGCGTACGATTCAGCCGGCCGCCGAGGACAAGACCCTGATCGCCCTCGACGATGGCACGCCGCTGCTGATCGAGCGCACGCTGGGCGCCGGCCGGATGCTGATCCTGACCGTGCCGGTCGACCGGCGCTGGAGCGATCTGGCCATTCATCCGCTGTTCGTGCAGTTCATCGGCGCGGCCGCGAGCTATCTGACCCAAGCCGAGGCCACTGGGACTAATGCTCTAGTCGGCGCAACCGTCACCACCGGATTGACCGCGGGCGGCGGCGGGCAGATATTCGATCCTCAGGGCCGTCGGGTGCTGGGGCTGGCGCAGAGTACGACAGACCGCCTGATCCCCGATCAAGCCGGGTTTTATGAGATTCGCGGCAGCGAAGGTGCCCGCTGGCTGGCGGTGAACGTGGACGCGCGTGAGTCGGATCTCGCCACGTTGCCACCGGACTTCGTCGGTCGCTGGCAGGCATTGCGTGCGCAGGAGCCGACGCCGACTGTTGCCTCGACGCCTGCTCCCGCGGTCAAGCCGGAATCGCTCGGCCCCTGGCTGCTTTGGTTGGCCGCTATCCTGCTGATCGCAGAAACGTTGCTGGCGAACCGTCACTTGGCCATTCGTCGCGAGGTGCCGAAATGACCTCACGTGAACGACTCGAAAGCTATCTGGCTGAATTGCGCAGCCGGCTGCGAGCTCATATCTATTTACGCGCCGGTGCGGTCGGTGCGGCCGGCACGTTGTTGCTGACGGCCCTCGCCGTCTGGCTGTTCAATCGCGAAGGCTTTGCATCGTCCATCGCGGTTTCCGCCCGCCTGGCCGTGGTGCTCCTGTTGTTGCTCGTGGCCGTGATGTTGCTGTGGTTGCCGTTGCGCCGGCTGAAACGCGATGACGGCTCGAAAGTGTTCGAGCAGCACCTGCCGGAAGAACACGGGCGTATCCAAACGTATCTCGATAGCAAACGACGTGAGGCTGAAGGCCACGCCTCACCATTGATCGAACTGCTCGCCGCCGATGCCGCGACGATCGCCGAGAAGACGCCACCGACGACCATTGTTTCCCACCGACGTTTCGCGCTTGCCGCTTCGATTGCCGGTACCGCGGTGGTCGCGCTCGCGTTGATGCTGACGGTCGGTCCGTCGTATTGGGGATTCGGCAGCCGCCACTTGTTGTTGGGCGCCGAGTTGCCGCGTGAAGCGATCACGTTGAAGCGCGTCAGCGTTGAACCGGGCGACACGACCATCCGGCGCAACAGCGACATTGCGATCCAGGCGACGGTGGAAGGGTTCCGGCCCGAGCAGACCCAGGTCTTCGTGCGCTTCGCCGATCAGGCGCAATGGGAAGCCGCGCCCATGCGTTCGGCCGAAGAAGGCCAGTTCGACTTCAAGCTCTACGCCGTGCGCGGTCCGCTCACTTATTACGTTCAGGCCGATGGCGTTCGCAGCCCCGAGCACACCATCGGCGTCGTCGATCTGCCGAAGATCCAGCGCGTGCGACTGACGTATCAGTATCCGGAGTGGACCGGGCTCGATGCGATGACGGATGAGGAGTCGCGTGATATTCGCGCCGTCGCGGGCACGGATGTGAAAGTCGAAGTCTTCGCCGATGCGCCCCTCGATGCGCCCGCTCTGATCGTCGACGGTCGCAGCCAGGAACTGGATCAGAAAGGCGCCGCCAACGTCGGCACCATTGCGGTCAATGAGCCGGGCAAGTATCAGATCGGGGCCCGGGTCGCGGATGAGTTCGTGGCGCTCAGCGACGAGTACACCATCGAGATCGTCGCCGACCAAAAACCCACCATCGAAATCCGCAAGCCGGGTCGCGACTGGCGCGCCACCAGCATCGAAGAAGTGCCGGTACACATCCAGGCCGAAGACGATTTCAAGCTGCGCGACGTGTCGTTGCTCTACTCCGTCAACGGCGGCGAATGGCGGAAAATGCCGGTCGGCGGCGGTGCCAGGCGCAGCGAGAACGAGTCGTTGCTGAGCATGGAAGAGCTGGGCGAGAAGGCCGCCGATTCGCAGCGGCTGGTGCCGGGCGATCTGGTGTCGTACTACGCCGTCGCGAAGGATCGCAGCCAGAGCGTGCAGACCGACCTGTTCATGGTGCAGGTCCAGCCGTTCGAACGCACCTTCAAACAAGGCGGCGGAGGGGGCGGCGGCGGTGGCGGCATGTCCGATGAGCAGGGCGCGATTTCCGAGCGGCAGCGCGAAATCCTGCTGGCGACCTGGAACTTGCAGCGCAGCGACGAACGCAACAACCGCACGCGCGAACAACTCGAAGACAGCGCACGAATGCTGGCCGATTTCCAGACGACACTCGCGACGCAGGCTCGCACGCTGGCGCAACGAACTCGTGCACGTATGGATGTCGATTCCGATGAACGCGTGAAGACGTTTGTCGAAAGCCTCGAACGCGCGGCGGGATTGATGGAACCCGCCGCCGGACATCTGTCCGCGTTCCGTTTGCAGGATGCCGTCACTCCCGAGCAGCAGGCGCTTCAACAACTGCTGCGTGCCGAGTCGGCGTTCCGTGAAGTTCAAGTCTCCATGCAGCAGGATGGTGGCGGCGAAGGCTCGCAGGCGGCCCGCAACTTCGGCGAGATGTTCGAACTCGAAATGGACGTCGAAAAGAGTCAGTACGAGAGCGAATCGCAGCTCTCTCAGCAGAACAAGCAGCAGGAGCTGAGCGAAGCCATTCGCAAGTTGAAGGAGCTGGCCGAGCGTCAGGAGAAGCTCGCCGAACAGCAACGCACCGCCCAGCAGTTGCAGGAGCAGCGCTGGCAGCAGGAACAGCTGCGACGGGAGGCGGAGGATCTGCGCCGTCGGCTCAACGAGCTGAATCGTCAGCAGCAGGGCTCACAACAGCAGCAGGCCAACAGCAACTCGTCGCGGCAAGGCCAGAGCGGCGCCAGCGGTTCGAGCTCCGGCAGCAAGGGCAAGCAGAGCAGTGGCAACAATTCGCAGGAACGCTCCGAAGTCGAGCAGGCGTTGCAATCGGTGAATCAGGCGCTCGACGACATGCGCGCGGCCAATGAGTCCAAGGGCGAAGGCTCCCCCAACAACGAGTCGGCCAAGCAAGCGAGCAAGCATCTGCGCCAGGCATTGAAGCAGATCGACAAGCCGGATTCGTCGCGCCTGGATGAAACGCTCGAACGCTTCGCCGACCGCAGCGGCCGGATGCTGGAGGATCAGAAGCGCATCGAAAATGAGTTGTACAAGTCGCTGTCGCAGGGCAATGAGTCGACGTTCCGTTCCAGTGGCCGCGGTGGCTTGAGTCAGCGTGAAGTCAAGGATCTGGTGGAAGCGAAACAGCGCATGGCGTCGGAGCTGTCGGAGCTGCAGGGCGATATGCGTGGCGCCGTGCATGAGCATCGTGCCAAAACGCCCAAGACCACGCAGCGCCTGAGCGAGATCGTGCGCGACATCGAAGGCTCCGACGTGATGTATCGGCTCAATCGCAGCGCCGCCGAGGTGTACTACGGTCGCGCTCGCGAGGCTGCACCCCGCGAAGGATTGATCACTGATGCGCTCGACTCACTCCAGCACGATCTGCGCGAAGCCGCGACTCAAGCGGCCAACGAACGTACCCAGAAGCGCGACTCGGCGACGACGGACGACTTGCTCGCGCAAGTTGCGGAGCTGCGTCGCGCGGTCCGGAGCGCTCAGCGCACTGGCGAGGAACAAGGCGGTCAGCAATCCGAGAACGGTCAACAGGGCCAGCAAGGTGACTCGAGCAAGGGTCAATCAGGCGATCGACCCGGCCAAGCGAACTCCAGTCAGAGTCAACGAGGCGATCAATCCGGGCAGGGGAATTCCAGTCAGGCCCAGCAAGGCGATCAATCCGGCAAGGGTGACTCGCGTTCCGCGCGCTTGAATGGCGAGAACCAGCAAGGCGGCGATAGCAGTCAAGGTCAGCAGGCCGACGGCAGCAAGGGCTCGTCGGGCTCGCGTCAGGGGGGAACATCACAAGCCGAAGGCTCTCGCGGCGGCACCGCTGGCGCTCAGCATGGACTCTCCGCCTGGAACCCCATCATTCCCCCGCGCGGGTTGAACACGCTTGAAGAGGGTCGCGGCTCGCTGGCCCGGGAGACGGCCGCGATCAGTCAGCGCATTCGCGATCTCACGAATCGCATGACCAATGGCGAGCTCACTGCTGCCGAAATCGACGCCTTGCGCCGGAACGCCAATCAACTTCGACGGCTCAACGGCGATCCCCTGGCGGAGTCGGGCGAGATGATGCGAGTCATCGATCAAATTGAGCTGACCGCGTTGAATGCCGCGGCTCGCGCGAAGGGCGATTCGCCGGCGCACGCAGAGCTGCCGTCGCCGGACTCGCCGCGTTATCGCGAGGCTGTGGCCGAGTACTACCGTCGCCTGGGGAATCGCTGAAACGTGAGAGTCGCAGGCGCAACTCATGACGAACTTGCTGCCGCTCACGATTCTTGCCACCGGCGCCGCGTTCGCGACGCTGGCTGCGGTTGCGGGTAACAATCTCATTACCGGTGATGGCGGGCGCGCCTCCACGCCTGCCGATATGTCGCGACTCAATATGGTTCGCGCCATCTATGACAGCGAAGGCGGCATGGGCGAGGCCTACTATGCCTATGACGGTCGTGTGTGGGCGCGATGGGAGACGGACTTTCCGGAAGGCGACGACAATTTCAGCCATCGCCTCAAGCAACTGACTCGCATCAACGTCGCCCCCAAGGCCGCGAGCCGCCTGCTCACCGCGCCCGATCTCGGCGACTTCCCCATGCTGTTCATGTCCGACCCGGGCTACATGGTGCTGACGGAAGAGGAGCGCGCCGCGTTCGAGAACTATCTGGAGCGCGGCGGCTTCGTGTGGGTCGACGACTTCTGGGGCGACGCCGAGTGGCAACAGTTCGCCAATGTGATGCGCACCGTATTGCCGAATCGTGAGTGGCGCGTGCTCTCGACCGACCATCCCATCTTTCACACCGTGTTCGATCTGAAGGAGATGCCGCAGATTCCGGCACTGCCCTTCGCCAGCCCGGGCGGCCCCACCGCCGAATCGCCGGGCGCGCACAAGTATCCCGCCGGCTCGCTCGATACGCCGGAAATGCGCGCGTGGCTGGACGACGATGGCCGTATCATGGTGCTCGCCACCCACAACACCGACATCGGCGACGGCTGGGAGCGCGAAGCCTACGGCGACTGGTACTTCGAGACCTTCTCCACGCGCTCCTACATGGTCGGTGTGAACGTGGTTGTGTATGCAATGACGCACTGATCCTCCGCGCCCCATGACCAATGTCATCAATCTGAAAAAAGCCAAGCAGAAGCGCGCCGACGGCAAGACGCTGTGCACCTCGGGTTTTCACAAGTGGGAGCTGCTCGCGGGGCGCCGTTTCGATGTGAAGCAGGGCCGCCTGGTCAGCACCGAGCGCTGCAAGCGCTGCGGCGAAGAGCGCATCAAACTGACCTGAAGCCTGTCGACAGGCATACTACCGGCCGTGATAACCGAGGCCGACAAGATCAACACGGAGATCGACACGACGCGTTCGCGTCTGGCGCTCGGCTATGCGTGGTGCGCCGGGCTGGTGGCATACGCCGTCGCCATCTACCTCACCAGCAACGAATCCCAGGTGTGGATCAACGATCTGGCCTGGACCCTCGCCGCTGCCGCCGCTGCGTCTTGCTGCTTCCGCACCGCTCGTCAGGTCGAGCCCGAACGTCGGCGCGCGTGGCTGTGGATCACCGCCGCCTGCGGCAGCTGGTTGTTAGGGCAACTGCATTGGAACTACGTGCATCTGATCCTGAAGGTCGCGCAGCCCTTTCCCAGCCTCAACCAGATTTTCTACAGCGGCTTTGCGTTCTTCATCGTGATCGGCGTGACTCAGCTGCCCGAGGCGCGCAACCGCGAGCCGTTTACTCTGAAGCATGCAGGCAACCTCGGTCTGGTGACTTGCTGCCTGGCGGTTACGGTGGTGTTGGGCATGCTCGAGCCGGCGCTCCAGAACTCGAGCATGACCGCCACATTTCTCTGGATCGGCGTCGCGCACACCGTGCTGGTCGCCGGGACGTTTCTATTTACGCTCAGTGCTCTGTGGACCTTCCGCTGGGGCGCCTCGTGGACACCCATGTTGTTGATGGTCATCGGCACCTGCGTCTACGCCGTCTCCAACTTCACCTACGCACACGCGCTGCTGACCGAAAGCTACTTGCCCGACGACGTGGTCAATGTCAGCTGGCTGCTCATGTTCGGTCTGGTCGCCGGCGCGGCCCACGAGCAGGTGTGGATCAGCAAGCGCGATCAAGGCGACATCACTCAAAAGATCCGCGTGCGCGAGCGTTGGCTCGAAGCGGTGATGCCGGCGTTGCTGATCGTCATCATGATCGTCGTGGTGTTGAGCAGCTCCGCGACCTTCACCCCCCGCGTCATCTGGCTGTCGGCGACGATCTCGATCCTGTTCGCGGTGATCCTGGGGGCGCGCGAGGCCTGGATTCAGAACGAATCGCAGGAGCTGACGGACCAGCTGATGAACGCCAATCAGCAGCTGCAGGATGCGAACATCGAGCTGCGCCACAGCGAACAGCGCTATCGCGAGCTGACGACGGCTCTGGAGCAACGCGTCGGCGAGCGGACCACCGAGCTCAAGCGCGCTTACGACGAGCTCGAAGGATTCTCGTACGCGGTCGCGCACGACTTGAAGGCGCCGCTGCGTGCCATCAACGGCTTCGCGCACTTGTTCGAGCAGGAGCTGCAAGGCCAGCTGACGGATCGCGCCCGCGAGCATCTGTCACGCATCCGTAATGGTTCGCTGAAGATGGCGACGCTGATCGACGATCTGCTGTCGTACTCGCACATCGATCGTCGCGGCATGCAGGCCAGCGTGGTGAGTCTGCCGTCGCTGGTGGATCAGGTGTTGAATCCGTATCAGGACGAGATTCAACGTCGAGGCATCGCGATGACGGTGGTCGTCGAGCCGATGACGGTGCGCGTCGATGCGAGTGGTCTGGCGCTGGCGCTGCGCAATCTCGTGGAAAACGCGTTGAAGTACACGCGCGATACGACGAGCCCGCGCATCGCCGTGGTGTGCCGGCGCAAGGATGGTGGCGTGCTGTTGGCCGTCACCGATAACGGCATCGGCTTCGACATGCAGTACCACGATCACATCTTCAAGCTGTTCCAGCGACTGCACCGGGACGATCAATACCCCGGCACGGGCATCGGCCTGGCCCTGGTGCGCAAGGCCATCGAACGACTCGGCGGCAAGGTGTGGGCACAGAGCAAGCCGGGCGAAGGCTCGACGTTCACGATCGAGTTGCCGGGCTAGGAATTCGCCGGCGCACGCCGCCACACCTGCTCGATGCGAGCGGGCACGGGCTTGTGATCCAGCATGCGAACGACCAGCAGCGTGCCGACCAACGCCAGGATCGATCCCAACGTGAAGGCGGGCGCATAGCCGATGGCGTCGGCGATGGCAGCGCCCGTGATGTTACCGATCGGACCCATCACGACGACCAGGCTGGCGAACAGGGTGTAGTCGGTGCCGGCGTGCTCGGGATCGGAGGCGTCCATCATCAACGTGAACAGCGCGACTGTCGCCATCGTGCCGATGACGCCCTCGAAGATAGTCGCGATCCATAGCAGCGTCACACCACCCATGCCAAGTGCCGCGACGATATAGAGCGTGTACGAGAGCGCCTGAGCGATACCACTCGCAAGCACCGCCGTTCGCCGTCCGGCACTGTAGGCGAGCCAGCCACCGATGACTGCGCCGAGGAGGCTGGTGGCGGAGCCGACGGTGCCTTTCATCAAAGCGATGGCTTCCTTGTTCATGCCTTGATCGATGAGGAAGGGACCGAGCAGTGTTGCGACCATTTGATCGCCGTAGCGATACAGAAAGATGATCAAGGCGAAGCGCAGAATGCCCGGCTGCATCAATCGGCGCAGCCAGCCGATGAGTAGTTCGGCGGCGGTGTATTTGGGGCCGCCGTCGGTGGTCGTTGTTTCTTTCAGAAGGAATGTCGGCAGGGTGGTGAGTGCCAGCAGGACGGCCATGCAAAGAAAGGTCACCTGCCAACCTGCACGCGCGAAGACGCTGAGGAGCAGACCGCCGCCGAGGATCATGCCGAAACGATACGCGCCGACTTGAATGGCGTTCGCGAGGCCCCGTTCTTTTGTATCGAGCATGCGAACGGCGAGACCGTCGGTGATCACGTCCTGCGAAGCTGCGATGAGATTGAAGGCGAACGCGGCGACGATGAGGATCATCAGGCCGTGCTTCGGGTCGGCCTGAGTCAGGAGTAAGGCGCCGGCGATGGAGGCGAACTGGAAGAACAGCAACCAGGCGCGGCGAGTGCCGGTGTGGTCCAGGACTGGCGCCCAGAAGAACTTCAATATCCAGGGGAGCGAGACGAGGCTGAGAGCGCTGATCTGAGTCAGCGAATAGCCGGCTTCGCGGAGTAGCACGGGGAGTGCGAGGGTGAAGAAGCCGAATGGCAGGCCCTGCGCCATGTAAAGGGCAATCAGCAGGGTGATCTTGTAGGTGCGGGTCATCCGGGAGACGGGGCTTGCGTGTCCAATGGCAATGGTACTTTACGCGGGTCCAGAGCTTGGGCCGAGGAGCAAATCAAGGAGTCGGCACGCAACGAGCGCGAACTCGAGCCGGTTGCCAGGTCTGCTGCTCATCGGCGTGAAGCGGAGCCAACCAGGGGAAAAACTCCACGTGGAGTGCCGAATGTTAAATTCCACTGGCGTCCGGATGGCGAGGCGAAGCCGGTCTGCACCGCACGATCGCACGACGCAATCAAGGTATAGCCCTTTGGAAGTGTCGATAAATAGCGCGATATCGGTAAGCCTCGGCGACAAGTTTCTGCTTCATGTTGCTGTTGTTTGGATCACGCCTGCCAGGATGCAGAATGTACCGGCACCGCCGAAAATCATCGATCCCGAGGCCGCCTATTCTGCGAGCCGCGTCGGCTTCGAAATCGGCCGTATCTGATGAATATCGGGAGTTGAGAAGTGGCATAACTCCAGCGCAGTTGTGATGTATCGGGTCACTTTGGTCGTCTACATACATGTTAGGCAGACGGACAAGAGCTAAGACTTATCCGCCTGCCGCTCGGATTCAACGCGTCACAGCGCCGGAACGATAGTGATGTGCTGGTCAGCTATGTGAACTTGCACGCGCTGTCCCACGGAGAAGCCGGCCTGCTGCAGCCAATATCCGCGCAAGCGCAAATAGGGAACTTCGGGTGGTCGTGGTCAGCGGCCATCTAGTTGATATTCGTAACAGGAGCCGGTGATACTCAGCAGGCGGGATTTGTGCGAGACGGAAACGTGAGCAGCCATGATGGCCTCCTAGTAGATTGTTCATCGGGCCTCTTGTTCAGAGAGGCGGCCGGGTACTTGAACACCGCTACTAGACGGCCCGCAGTTTTTCCCTTTCGGGTGTTGTATAGCTGCGCGCTACCCGACCATAGTCGTAAACGACAGGCACAAAAAAACCGTAGGCTTTCGGGTACGGTCAGCCGCTAGTAGAAGGTGTGTTCAGCACCCGCCAAACAATCTAGCGGACATAAGGATGTAGGGTCAATAAGAATGCCTAACAAGCGAATCGAGTCCGCTCCCTTCGGTCGCCCGACTCGCAAAAGCCTGCGGCTTTTGTTCGCGGCTCATTCGCTGCGGCGTTGGGCGCTTACTACGGAGATTCACGATGGCTGAAAGGAAGGCAAAAGTCTTCAAGGAAGGTGCGTTCGGGGCGTGTTCGTATGAGAAGACCAGTCCGCAGCAACTCGCCGAGACGACACGCGCGGTCAACATGGTGTTGTCTTTCGAGGAAGCGCTGAAGCTCAATCTGGCAATTGACGAGGCCGTAAGAAAGCTGGGTCGATACAACCGAGCGACATCAGCGGGGAAGCGAGCCGGCCTGATGCTTATCGTCCATTTCGACAAGAAGCGAATCAGGGTCCAAGAGGGGAAGCTCTCGTGAACCTGCCCAACAAGCGGCGGCGTTAGGCCGCATGGACACTCTCACTCACATCTGCGCTCGTTGAGCACTTGGCCTGTTGGACCTCAAAGAGATCACATCGATGAGCAAGCGCCCTCTCTGCGGCGCAAGCGTGGAGTCGCCAGCAAATGCTGGCTAACGACTACTGCGCAGTCCACCCGCCATCGAGCACCAGGCACTGACCCGTAATATTCCGAGCCGCCGGGCCGAGCAGGAACTCAACGCTCCCCACCAGCTCTTCCGTCGTGATGAACTGCCGCTTCGGCATCGGCTTCAGCATGATCTCCTCGACGACCTGCTGCTCCGTCATGTTGTGCGTCTTCGCCAGCGATGCGATCTGCGCATCCACCAGTGGGGTCTTCACATACCCTGGGCACACCGTGTTGATCGTGATATCCACATCGTGCGTTTCCAATGCAACCGTCTTGCTGAATCCAACGAGACCATGCTTCGCCGCCACGTACGCACTCTTGAACGGCGACGCAATCAGCGCGTGAATCGAGCCGATATTCACGATGCGGCCAAAGTTCTTCTTCCGCATCGACGGCAACACCGCTCGCGTGAGCAACGCCGTTCCCGTCAGCATCACCGCAATCAGCAGCTGCCACTTCTCCGGCGGAAAGTCCTCCAGCGGCGACACAAACTGCAGGCCGGCGTTATTGATCAGCACATCCGGCGTGGCATCGCCCAGTGACGCGAATGCCGTCTCGATCTGCTTTGCATCCGATAGATCGAACGCCAGCGTTCGAACCGCCGGCAGTTTCTTGTTCAACGCTTCGAGCGCCTCGCGCTGCAAATCACAGGCGATGACGTCGTGGCCGGCCGCCGCGAAGTGTTCGGTCAGGGCGAGGCCGATGCCGCTGGCGGCGCCGGTGATCAGGATGCGATGTTTCGAAGCCATGAAACCAGTAGATCAGCTTTTCAGGTGCCGTGTTTTGCCATTAAGACCTGAAACACGACACCTGAAACATTCGTTCCGCGATCAGTAACGGTACGTCGCCGTCACCGACACAGTGCGAGGCGGTCCGTAGAAGCCGATCTGACTGAACCCGCCCGTGGCCCCGGTCGCGCCGAAGTCGTAGCCCGCGACTCGGTATTCCTCGTCGAGAATGTTCTTGCCTTCGACCGCGAATCGCCAGGTGTCATTGGCGGTCGTGTAGGCAACGCCCAGATCGAGGATGTCGTAAGCCCCTTGATCCGTGATGCTCGCGGTCGTGTTCGCGACCTTGGTGGCGCTGCGGTACTGGTAGCCCGCGTGGATGCTCATGTCGCCCGAGCCCAGCGACCACTCATACGTGCCGCCAACGAACGTCGTCCAGTCCGGGGAATTGATCGGCTCGTTGAAGCCGCTCAGATCCACACGACACCCAGGCGCCGGCGTCGGGCACGAGGTGAAGAATTCTTTGAACTCGGCGTCGAGGTAACCGACGTTCGCGACCAGCGTCAGCCCCGCCATCGGTCGCCACATCGTCTCCAGTTCCACGCCCTGGTTCACTTGTTTGCCCGCATTCAGCACCGCAGTGGCGTTGACCGGAATGCCGCCGCGGATCACGAATTCCTGCGTGGTGATCTGGATGTCCTTGTACGGCGTGTAGAACACCGTGAGGTTCAATCGCAGGGAATCGTCGAACCAGGCCGACTTCATGCCCACTTCGAAGTTGTCCGCGGTCTCCGCGTCGTAACCGTTGCTCGTGTTCGGGTTGGCGAGCTGGTTGCCACGCATGTCGAAGCCGCCGCTCTTGAAGCCTTCGGCGTAGCTGAAATACAGCATCAGGTCGTCCTGGAGCTTGAAGTCCATGCCGAGGCGGGGCGAGACGTTGGAGAAGCTGCGGTCGTTGGTGTAGTTGCTCTGCACCGCCGCCAGCGTGAATCCGGGCGGCACATTGTTCTGATCGAACAACGTTGCGTTCGGTGCCAGCACGCCGACGTACTGGGCGACGAACACGCTGGCTTCCTTGTCGTCCTGGTTCCAACGCGCGCCGACGTTCAGGTTCATGCGATCGGTGAGCGACCAGGTGGTGTCGAAATAAACGGCGATGCTGTCGGTATCGACGCTGCCCTTGGTCAGCGAGGTCAGTCCCAGCGAGCCCAGCGACGCGTCGAACGCGCCTTCGGCCATGCCAGTGAAGTAATAAACGCCCGCGACCCCTTTCACCAGATCGCTGGTGTAAGTCAGTTGCACTTCGCCGCTGGTCTGATCGTCGCTGTATTCCGCCGGCACCTGGAACAGGTTCTGGTTCAATTCGTCGAAATCGATGAACTGGCGGCCCTTGCCCTCGCGATACGCGCCGACGATCTTCAGATCCAGCGCATCGGTCAGCGATTGGGTATAGGTCGCGGCGACGCCTTTGTTGATGAACCGATCGCGATCCACCGGCATGTCGGTGCGCTGATCGTAGCGGTCGTTCAGGCGCGGATAGGTGCCTGCCGCCGGGCCGGCGGCGATGGTGAGATTGTTCAGGCGCTGGCCGCCCGCGGCATTCGAGTTGTCCTGGACGGTGTCGGCGAGAATGCGCAGCTTGGAGCTGTCACCCCAGACAAACGTTGCGTTGGCGCGCGCGGCGAGCACGTCTTTGTCTGAAACATCCTGACCGACATGATTATAGGGGCGGGCGCGGCCGTCATCGACGAGCTCGCCATAACCGTCGCGGCGCAGGTAGGCCACGGCGGCGCCCAGGAAGACGTGCTCATCGATCACCGGGATCGAGCCGCCCACCTTGATTTCGCGCTGGTTATAACTGCCACCGGTCGCTGAAACATTCAGCTTCGCCTCGTCGGTGGCGATGTCGCGGGTGACGTATTTGATCGCGCCGGCGATGGTGTTCTTGCCGTACAGCGTGCCCTGCGGGCCGCGCAGGACCTCGATGCGTTCCACGTCGTAAACGTCCAGCAATGCGCCTTGCGGGCGGGCGACATACACGTCATCGATGTAGATGCCGACGCCGGGCTCGAATCCCCACAGCGGATCGTTCTGGCCGACGCCGCGAATGTAGGCGTTGATCGTGCTGGTGGTGGCGCGGCCCGCGTTCACTTTGATGTTGGGTGCGAACGCGGTCATGTCCTCGAGCGTGCGGACGTTTTGTGTCTGCAGCTGATCCGCGGTCAGCGCGGAGATCGCCACAGGTACATCCTGCAGGCTTTCTTCACGTCGACGCGCGGTGACGACGACGCTTTCGATGCTGGTGACGGATTCGTCATTGCTGGATTGCGCGCCGGCAACCGTCGGCAGTTGCGTGGCGAGAATGGCGGCGATCGACAGGCGCAAGGCGCCCCGAGATGCACAGGCAGTCATGCTCAAGTCCCCCTAATTGACCCGTTATTCGAGGCAGGTCTGAATTTATTCATCAGTTGATGATTATTGGCGAGAGTGCCTCCGGCCGGGCTCGCTGTCAATTATTCAGCAGATGATGAATACTTATCCGACGCACCGGGATGGGGCAAACGCCCCCTAAACGAGTATGCTGTTAGGGTAATTACCTAAGGAAGCGTTGTTGGGGCGATCACCCAGGCCTCGGCAGAGTTACAGCCGGTTGGAATGCTTCGGCAATCGAAGCGGTCGCGGGGGAAGATTGACAGCGGGCCAAAGAGTGTCGGGATGAAAGTGAGCACCAAACGCCGCAAGGTCCGCCGGGGCCGGCCCTTGAAGACCGATGCCGCGCCCGACATGCGGGAGCGCATCCTGGACGCCGCCGAAGATCACTTCTCACGCCATGGCTTTTGGGGCGTGACGGTGCGCGAGGTGGCGCAGGAAGCGAAGGTCGACACCGCCCTATTGCACTACTACTTCAACACCAAGCGCGGCCTGTTCGACGCGGTGTTCGAGCGCCGGGCGGAGATCATCAACAAAGAGCGCAGCGACTCCATCGACGCGTATGTGAAGTCGGCTGGCAGCGCCATCACCGTGGAAGGCGTGATCGATGCTTTCCTGCAGCCCATTCTGCAGCGGGCCGCGACCGGCGATCAGCGCTGGCATAACTACTTTGCCTTGATCGCTCAGGTGAACAACACCCCGGTCTGGGGCGGCGAGACCATGGGGCGCACCTTCGACAACGTGATTCATCATCTGATCGACGCGCTTCGCAAGGCGCTGCCCGATGTGAGCGAGGAAGAGTTGTACTGGAGCTATCACTTCCTGTCCGGCGCGCTGACCTTGACGCTGTCGCAGACCGGTCGTATCGACCGGCTGTCCGAGGGAGTGTGTAAGTCCAGCGATTTCGAAGCCATCGGCCGGCGCATGGCGCCGTTCATCGCCAGCGGCTTCGAGCGTCTGTGCAAACCGCAGACCGCAAAGCGCAAAAAGATCCCCTGAGGGCGGGCGCTTTCAGGTACAACGTCGGCCCATGAATTGGTTCGTCCAAGGTCTCACCCTGGTCCTGAGCACGATCGGCGCGCTGCTGCCCATCGTCAATCCCCTGTCCGCCGTCGGCATGGTGGTGACCATCACCGCCAACCTCGACGAGCATGAGCGCACCGAGCAGATCAAGCGCGCCTGTATCTACATGTTCTTCATTCTCACGTCGTTCCTGGTGGCGGGCGGCTTGATCATGAACTTCTTCGGCATTTCCATTCCTGGGCTGCGCATCGCCGGCGGCATGATCGTGAGCTACCTGGGCTTTCGGATGCTGTTTCCGGATACCGTCGTGATGTCGCGGCAGGAGCAGATGGAGGCGGCCGCTAAACCGGACGTATCGTTCACGCCGCTGGCCATGCCGGGCTTGAGCGGCCCGGGCTCGATCGCCGTCGTCATCGGTCTGTCGGCCTCGGCACAGCAGAACGATCACATCGTGCTCGGTCACGTGTTGATCGCGTTGGGCATCGCCGTGGTCGGTGTGATTTCTTACATCACGCTGCGGGCCGCGACCAGGTTGTCGAAAGTGCTCGGCATCGCCGGCATGAACGCGATGGCCCGGATCATGGGCTTCCTGCTGATCTGCATCGGCGTGCAGTTCATGATCAATGGCGTGCTGGACGTGGTCCGCCTGGCGCGCACGGTCTAATTTTTGGTCGAAAGCGGCCGAGGCCCTTTCGACACGACCGGCAAAAGGCGTGACTTTTGCCGGTCTAGCCAAAAACAGCGAACAGCTGCCGGGACAGCGCGACCGGCCGACCGTTCGGGTCGTGCAGAATCCCGGTTTGATTCACATAGCCGCCGGTCGCGGCATCGATATCGCTGTCGATGCGCCACCAGGCGCCCGGGCTGAATCCCAGGTCGTGCTCGAAGAACTCCAGCATCCACACCAGAGAACTCCCAGGGGCTGGCGCCCGGAACATCGACAGCGCGGGCGTCGGTATGCAATCCACCAGACCGACGATGTGCGACTCGGTCAGCTGCGCCGGATCGCGGTGACGAATAAATACTTTCGACGCCGAGCGCGTGCCGGTGAAGGGCTTGGCGCCCAGGGCCCAGCGCAGCGCGAAGTGCTGAACGAACGCCGGGAATTTATCCGGCGCGTAACGAACCTCGTTGATGTCCTCGACCTTGCGAGGCGGCTCGACCGCCACAGGTTTGACGAGCACGGCCGACTCGCGGTCCATGCCATAGACGCCGACCAGTACCGCTGCCACTTGATCGCCATCGAGCACTTCGCACTGAGCCAGAGTCACTGCTCGACCGACGCGCAATACTCGTGCTCGTGTGCGCCAGGTGCCGGCGGTGGCGGGGCCGATGAATGTCGTTTGTAACGAACGTAGCGGTCGGTCGCGAGGCACCAGCCTGCGCATCGCTTCGTTTCCTACCGCGGCGACCAGGCCACCGAAGGTGGCGCGTCCCTGCATCCAATCATCGCTGACCGTGACCGTGCCTTCTTCGCCCGTCGCACTAATCGAATCGAGAATCTCGGAGAACTGCATCGATAAGCCTACGCAAGCGCGGAGTGGTCGTCTGCCCTGACCTCTGCAAGATTTCGCTGGTCGAAATGCTTCGCCAATCGAAGCCGTACAGAGCGGCCCAGGATATTGGTCAGCAGTATCTGCGTCAGGCTCGACATTACAGCAGCTTCGCGCCGTTCGGCACTGGTCTTTCCGGACGGACCAGCACCACGCGGCCTTGCTCATCGTGGCATCCGGTGACCAGTACTTCAGAGCGGAATGGGCCGATTTTCTTGGGCGGGAAGTTCACCACCGCCATCACTTGCTGTCCGACCAGAGCTTCCTTGCCATACAGCGCGGTGATCTGCGCGCTCGACACGCGCTCGCCGATCTGCGGGCCGAAATCGATGCGCAGTTTCCAGGCAGGCTTGCGCGCTTCGGGAAACTCCATCACTTCCAGAATGGTGCCGGCGCGCAGCTCGACCTTTTCGAAATCGTCCCAGGTGATGGGTGGCGCGAGCGGTACTTGAGTCATCACAGTTCCTCGAATGCGTGATCGAGCGCTTCCGTATTGGCGCGGCCTGGCGCCACCATCGGCATCACATGCTGAGTGGCGTCGATCGGCACGCGGATCAGCACCGGGCCGCGTGTCGACATCGCACGGGATAGCGCCTCATGCGGATCGTCCACCTCGCCCAGGTCCAAGGCCGGAATGCCGAACGCCTGCGCGATGGCCACGAAGCGGCTCGGCCGGGAAAACAGCGAGGCGACGAAGCGCTGCTGATAGAACAATTCCTGCTGCTGCCGGACCAGCCCGAGCGCGGCATTATCGAGCAGCACGATTTTCACATTCAAATCCAGCTCGGCCAGCGTCGCCAGCTCCTGCACGTTCATGAGCAGGCTGCCATCGCCGGTGAAACACACGGTGGTCGCGTCGGGTTCGGCCAGCGCCGCGCCGATCGCGGCGGGCAGGCCGAAGCCCATCGTGCCCAGGCCACCCGAGGTCAGCCAGCGGTCCGGCCGCGCAAACGGGAAACGTTGCGCCACCCACATTTGATGCTGGCCCACGTCCGTCGTCACGATGACATCGTCCGGTGCGAGCGCGCCGACGGCCTCGACGATGCCGTAAGGCGAGCACAACTCGCCGGCGCCCGGCGTCTTCAGCGGATGACCCTGCTTCAGTTGATTCACTCGGGACAGCCAAAGCGTTCGTTGAGTGGGCTGCACGCGCTCGAGCAGCTCGCGCGTCGCGGCACCGGCGTCGGCGCAGATCGAGACGTCGACCGCTTTGATCTTGCCGAACTCGCGTGGGTCGATATCGATGTGAATGATGCGAGCGTGCGGCGCGAACTTCCTGGGATCGCCGGTCGCGCGGTCGTCGAAGCGGGCACCGATGGCGATCAGCAGATCGCACTCGTCGATGATCAGGTTGGTATAACGCGCGCCGTGCATGCCGAGCATGCCGATGTCCAAGGTGTGGCCCGCGGGCAACGCGCCCAATGCCATCAGTGTCGATGTCACGGGCAAGCCGGCGCGTTCAGCCAGCTTGCGCAGGTCGGCATGCGCACGGGCTTTGACGATGCCGCCGCCCACATAGAGCACCGGCCGTTGAGCGGCGTGAATCAGTCGGGCGGCGAGATCGAAGTGTTGTCGCGTGTCGAGCACGGAGATGGAGCGGTGCTCGCGCGGCGCTTCATGCAGCGGTTCCGGGTCGGCGAGCTGGAGCTGAACGTCCTTGGGCACATCGATCAGCACCGGTCCGGGGCGCCCGCCCTCGGCGATCCGGAATGCTTCGGGGATCACGTGCCACAGCTCGCTCGCCTTCCGCACGAAAAAACTCGCCTTGGTGATGGGTCGCACCATGTCGACGGTCGGCACTTCCTGAAAGGCGTCGGTGCCGATCAGCGCTTGCGGCACTTGTCCGGCGATGCAGACCAGCGGAATCGAATCGAGTTTCGCGTCGGCCAGCGCGGTCACCACATTCGTCACACCGGGGCCCGAAGTCGCGAAACAGACGCCGGCTTTGCGGGTGATGCGCGACATCCCTTGCGCGATGAAGCCCGCCGCTTGCTCGTGTCGCGCCAGGATGTGGCGAAGGCGCGTCGCACGGCCCAGCGCTTCATACAGCGGCAGCAGGGCACCGCCGGGAATGCCGGCAACGATATCGACCCCCTGCCGTTCGAGCAGGTGGATGATGAGGTCGGCGCCGCTGCGTTTCGGTGCGCTGGCCGGTTGTGTCGCGATCATCAAGGCTCCTGGGTTGGAACCCTCGTCGACTCTAGCCAGCGTCTAAAACGAAAAACCCCCGCCGGCTTTGCGCCGACGGGGGTCGTTGATTCGTAATTTAATAATTCCCCTACGGCGCGTAACTGATGGCTACGACCGGTACTACGACGTTGATCAGGGTAATGATCACGGCGATGGGGGAGGAAGTATGGGACACGTGCGGGTTAGTCACTTGAGTCACGTGACCCCACTATAGCCACCCCGCGCGCAACCAACAAGTGCGCCGACGTGCAGAAGCTCACTTATTGCGTCAGGGAGCGCGGCGCAGGCCCAACATAATGCGCGGCCGGTCGAATGATGCGGTTGTCCTGTCGCTGCTCGATCACATGCGCGATCCAGCCGAACACACGCGAGGCGGCGAAGCTCGCGGTGAAAAATTCCTTGGGAATGCCCAGTGCCAGATAAACGACACCTTTGTAGAACTCCAGGTTGGCGCGCAGCGTGCGTCGTTTCTCACGGGTTTGTTCGATGAAGGCTTCATCGACCGCGCTCAACACGTCCAGCAGCTTCACATGCTCGGGTCGATGCGCGACCTGCTGAGCCAGCGCCCGGATCATGCGTGAGCGAGGATCGACCACGCGATACTCGCGATGCCCCATGCCCATCACCTTGCGCCCGGTCGCAAGGCATTGCGCCACGAATTCGTTGGCGCGTTCAGGCTCGCCGACTTCCAGTGCCATTTCCAGTGCCTGCTGATCGGCGGCACCGTGCAGTGGCCCATATAGCGCGCCCATCGCGGCCGCCAGCGCCGAAGTTGCAGGAGCCAGCGTCGAAGTAACCACGCGCGCCGTGAATGTGCTGGCGTTGAAGCCATGATCGAGTTGCAAGATCTGCGCACTTTCAAACACCGATACTTCGTTCGGCGACGGCTGACGGCCGTGCAACAGTTGCAGATAGCGCTCGCCATAGCGAAGCGACGCTGGATATGGATGCTCGGGATGATCCTGTAACGCCGCGTAAACCGTCGCGATGGCGGCGGGCAGGCGGGCGGCGACGATGAGTGCCTCCTCTTCCTGCTGTGAGCGGCCCAAGCTGATCGCTGGCGGGTCCAATGCAAGCAGCGACGTGATCGATTGCAACGTCGCCATGGGATGCTCACCGTGCCGTGCGAGCTGTCTGAGCGAGGCGGCGAGATCCGGCGGCAACCGACCCGCGACCCACAGATAGTCTTCGACTTCCTGAAGGCGATCGGCGTCCGGCAGCGTGCCGAATACGATCAAGTGCATCACTTCGGCGAAGCGTTTGCGCGCCAGCTCTTCGACGGCGTAGCCGCGGTAATACAGTCGCCCCGCTTCGCCATCGACCAGCGAGACCGACGTGGTATCGGCGATCACGCCTTCCAACCCTTTGTGAACGTGTTGCAAAGACTCGCTCATGACGCCCTCTCCCACACCCGGTCCGATGACTGCTCAAGCTACGCTTGACGGCCGCGCTTCACGACGCCGCGGCAACGATGCGTTCATCAGCGGCTGTGATCGCATCGACAGGCGCGATAACCTTATCGCCCGCGCTGAAAACGCAGCGCTTGCGACGATGAATTTGCAGTACCGGCAACGGCTGCGCGAAAATTGACCACATGCAGATCGAGCGTAACGAAGTCCGTTGTTTTCATGCCGTGGTGGAGGCCGGTGGCTTCAGTCGCGCCGCTGAACGATTGAACTTATCCCAGTCGGCGGTGAGCCAGGCCATCGCCAATCTCGAGCATCGGCTCGGCGCGGTGCTGTTACGTCGAGGCAATCCGCCGCAATTGACCGAAGCCGGCATCCGGCTGCTGCGCTATGCGGAGACGGTGCTGAACGAGGAGCGCGAGACATTAGCGGACATTGCGCAGATCAAGACCGGCGCATTGAGTACTTTGTCGCTCGCGATGTCGCCCGCCACCAATGCCCGTTTCGGAATCGCGTTGTTGCGTGAGTTCTCGGAACGCAATCCGCTCACCCGTTTCAAAGTCACAGTCGCGCCCAGCCGCGAGATCGTGCACGGCGTATCCGATGGCCGATGGGAAGTGGGGTTCGGGCCGTTACAGCACACCATGCCCGATTACTTCACGGTCTACTCCTGTTTCGCCGAGACACGACGTTTGATGATTGCTCGCGACCATCCCAGCCGGGATGCGCTCAAGCGCGATCCGCAAGCCACGCTGCGGACATTGCCTCTAGTGACTTCTTATCTCGACGAAGCGGCCCGCCGTCCCAGCGGCGACCGGCTGCGCAATGCGTTCGCGTCGGTCTGGGAAGTCAGCCATATGGAATTGCGACTGGCTTTGGTCGCCGAGGGCAAGGCCGTGACTTATGTCTCCAATCTGGTGACTGAGCTGCCGCCCGAGCTGGAGCTCATCGAAGGCCTGCCGTTCTCCAGTATCGAGCGACAGGTGGGCGTCTATCACCTTCGTCATCAGCCATTGTCGCAAGCCGGCGCCCGGTTCCTTGCGCTGTGCCGCGAGCGCTGGAATATCTGAACACCCATTTACTGGAATATTTGCAATCGTGCGCTGATAACTCACTGTCCCTTGGTCCGGGGTGCTTACTCCATTCGCCTAAGCAATAGCCGGTAGAGTTGCTCAACGCGCCCGACGTATCCGCTGTGATACGTTGCCGTCGGGGCAGAAGAAAGAGCCGCGTCCAGCGCAGACGCGATAAGCAACCTACTTTCAGCGGGGCGTTATGTTCGGGTTCACGCAGTGGTGGCGGCGACGCCGGCCTGCGAGTCACAACGATTTCGACGCGGACGGCGGCGTGCAGCAGCTGCAGGCAATCAACAAGCGCTTGCAGCTGTATCTCGATCGCGCGCCGCTCGCTTGTATTGTTTGGGATACCCAGCATGTGGTGCGCGCCTGGAATCCCGCGGCGGCCGCAACGTTTGGATACACCGAAGCGGAAGCCATCGGCCGTCACATTCATGAACTGGTCGCCACGCCGACCAGCATGCCGGTCATCGACGAGGTCTGCCCCAGGTTGCTGTCGGGTGTCGAATATCCTGACGGAGTGATGCTCGAGACCCGGCGCAAGGACGGCAGCCAGATGCACTGTCATTGGCATCTCGCGCTGGTCGATCGCGGTACCGCCGACGAAGGCGTGATCGCATTCGCCAGCGACGTGACTGCCCGCCTGCAGGCCGAGCGGGATCGCGAGCTGCTGGAGAAGAGCCGCGCGCTATCGGCCATGGCGGGCGGCATCGCGCATGACTTCAACAACATCCTGCTGGCGATCTGTGGCAATGCCCGGCTCGCCTCCGAAGACTTACCGGTCGATCACCCGGCGCAGCTGTCGCTCACCGAGGTGCAGCGGGCAAGCGCCCGCGCGGCCGGCATCATCAATCAAATCCTGGCGTTCAGCGGCAATGAAGAAGAAACCTCGAAAGACATCGTGTTATTCCACGACGCGGCGGCCAAGCATCCGTCGCGCACCTCGCAAGTGCCGCGTGGCGAAGGCCAGAGCGTTCTCTACGTCGACGACGAGGAATCGCTTGTATATCTCATAAGCAGAGTGCTGCAACGATTGGGCTACCGGGTGGCGGGTTTCACCGATGCGAACGAAGCACTCGCGGCGTTCCGTTCCGATCCGGCGGCGTATGAAGTGGTAGTCACCGATCTGTCGATGCCGAGCATGTCGGGCATCGAGTTCGCAACACACGTTCTGCAGTTGCGTCCTGAAGTGCCCGTGGTGATGACGTCGGGTTACGTGCGTCCCAAGGATCGCGAGTCGGTGATGAAGACCGGCGTGCGCGATCTGTTGCTCAAGCCGAATACGGTGGAAGAGCTGGGCGATGTGTTACATCGCCTGATGCTGCAGAGTCGGGCTCAGAGCCCCTCCTGACAGCCTCTTTTGATTTTTCCCCTGCGGGGAAAATAAAAATACCAAGGCGGCGGCGTCAGGCGGCCACCACCGGGTCGAAAATCACGAAACGATTGCGGCCGGCCTGCTTGGCCTTGTACAGCGCTTCGTCCGCCTGGCGATATAACAATTCGAACGTCGTATCGGCGCCGGGCGCCACGCAGATGCCGATCGACACGCCGAAGTGCGAGCGACTCGAATTCTCGTCGTGCGCGTACACCTTGCCCAGAATGCGACGCGCGATTTCGGTCGCCGCGTCCAGGTCGCAGCCGGTGGCGAAGATCAGGAACTCATCGCCGCCCATGCGCGCGCAGATGTCTTTCTCGCGCACGCTGTTACGGATGGTGTCCGAGACCTTCATGATGAATTCGTCGCCGGCCGAATGGCCGTACAGATCGTTGATCCCTTTCAGGTCGTCGATGTCGACCAGGATCACCGCGTAACTGGAGGCCCGTGCCGCCAGCGCCTCGCGCGAGAATCTCAGCGCGCCACGGCGGTTCAGCAACTGCGTCAGCTCGTCGCGGATCGAGATTCGATATTGCTCGTCGATGCGATCCTGCACGTGATAGTGATAGCGCGACACGATGTATCCAATCAGCAGCGCGATCAGCACCGCGCCGGCCACCGAGCCGTAGAAGATGGCGCGGAAGCTCGATTCCAGCGCCAGGTAATACTTGATGTCGAAGTCGACGCCGACGAAGCCGCTGTAACGGCCCTGGCTGTCGTAGATGGGCGTGTGACCGGACAGGAACGTGCCGTAAACGTCGCGCTGAAACTTCGGGTAGACATACGTTTCGCCGGCGGCGATCCGCTGCAGATAGTCCGGATCCGGCTCGGCGTCGATGCTCTCGAACGGCTCCATGTAAGCCGACGGTCGCAGCTTGCGCGGGGTCTTCAGCTTGTTCGAGGCGGCGGTGTCGACGACGAAGTAGCTCTTACCGCCACGCTCCATCATCGTGTAGACGTAGAAAATCTCGGGGTCCGCGGAGTGAAAGCGCACCAGCGGGGCGACCACGCGCTCGTACAGCTCGGGCGTGTAGTTCGCGGGATCGAGCAGCTGCCGATGCAGATCGCCATCGACGACGCTCGCCGCGATCTGCGCAATCTCGGCGACGTGCAAGCGCAGGACTTCCAGCCGTGCCTGCTTGGACAGCCATTGCGGGACTGCCACCACGGTCAGCAGCACGGCCAGCGCCGCGAGCGTGACCAGCCAGAAAATGCGTGGCGAGATTTTTCGAAAGTCGCGGAACATCAGGTCGCTATTTAAGCACTCTCAGCGAGGACGTCCGTATGTCCCTTTGTTCATTTCCTGGGAGCCATTGTTGCATACAAGGCCGGACCGCAGGGCAAAACGCGTCACGTCATGACCGTCGAGTCACAGGCCAGGCACGGACCTGGCGGTCATCTATAGCGGTACGGTGGACGGCGCGACCATGAAAGGCACCGTCAGACTGGGGGGCTTGGGTGAAGGCACGTTCACCGGCAGCAAGCAGCCCGGCTAACTGATTTTCTCGTCAAAAGCGGCCGAGGGCCCTGTTGACACGCCCGGAAAAAGGCGCGACTTCTTCCGGGCTCAATCCAGCCCCTTCCAGCAATGCAATTGCGCCAGCTCGATGGCGCTGCGACGGCGCAGGCGTGCGGAGCGCTCGCGCTGTTCGCGTTCACGGCGCAGCTCGGGCCAGCGCTCGAGATACGCCGCGAGCACGTTGCGATCCGGGGAGTAACGGGCGAACGCTTCAGCATGCGCCGCGCGCAGAGCCATGGCGCCGTTGTAACCGCCGAAGCCTTGAGTCGCACACAACGCGCCGCCATCGGCATTGCCAATCACCGGTGCCGATTGCAGCTTGAACGATTCAGCCACCGCGCCGAGATCCGGATCGAGATGTCGTAGCGTCGGCACGCCCACCGTGGGTTTGCCGAGCAGGAACTGCAATGCCTGCGAGACTGCTTTCAAGCCCGTCTCGCCCATGGTGTGACCGTCGCCCACCGCCTTCGGTGTGCCCACGGCCACCGTCGGCAAGGCGCCTTTGATGCCTTGTCTTTCTGCGGCCGTGGCTCGCGCGCTGGCAGCGGTCGTGAGGTCGGTCTTCGAATTCGTACGCGTGCCGGTGGCGTGCGCGACCAGATATTGGAAGTCGGACACGCGATAGCCGTGACCGCGATAAGCCAGCTCCAACGCGTGAATCAACGCGTTCTCGCCGCCGAAGCCCACACCCGCGAAGTGCGCTTTGCCGCCCGCCTCGCCGCTCTGACCCCAGCCGACGATGATGGATGTGATATCGAGGAAATTACGCAACGCGAAGTCGAGCGTCGTGACGACCAGGCCCGAGCCGCCCTCGCCCACCACCGTGCCGTTGGCATCGATGTCGAACGGCGCGAGGCTGTCCGCGATCGAGCGTTGTTCAGCCGGGCTACGGCCCGCGTTGATGGCTTCCAGCTTGCCTCGGGTCATCAGCGCGCCGGGACCGAATGCGTCGAGAATCTGCCAGTTCGGGCGAGTCGCCGCGTCGGCCGCGGTCCACAACACCAGCTGCGGTCGCTGATAGCCGGGATAGTCGAGCACCATCTGCGGCGCGAACTCGGAGAACACGATGGAGCTGGACGCGCATGCGCCCACGGCGTTCAGCGGAGTCTGCGGTACGCGCATGTAGCCGCTGGCCGAGCGCAGCGTGTCGAGCAGCTCGGGATGCTTCAGCGACTTGCTGAGCGAGTACGACGGCGCAAGCATCGTCGACAGCAGCGCTGGACCGTGCGACGACAATGAGTTCGCCAGGCGCATGGCGAACTTGTCGCGCAGCTTGTCGTTCTCCGGCGTGACCGTGCCCGCCGGGCGCAACTGACCGTGCGCGTCCAGGCCCGGAAAGGCGGTCGCGCCGGCGACCCGAAACTCATACGGATTCGGGATCAGCTCGGACAGCGACACCGGCAGGGCGGCCAGGGCGCCCAAGCCACTGTAGGCAAATAGCTGCGCCTGCAATGACGGACCCAGGCGCGGGTCGTCATCGAACAAGCCATACATGTCCTTCAGCGCCGAATCGCGGACATCGCGGTACGTGAGCCCGGCCAGCTTGCGCAAACCGCCGCGATCGAAGTCATGGGGCAGGCACGCGGCCACGTCGGTGACCACGGCATTGCCGAGCGCGGTGAGCTCGTCGATATAACGGATGCCGAGCGACGCGCGCAGCTGCTTGCCGTGCAGCCGCTCGATTTCGGCGACGGTGGTGCTCTCGCCATTGACCCAGCGCAATTTCAGCGAGCCGTCGAGCTGGGGATCGATATCGACGAGGCCTGCGTCGAACGCGGCCAGCGCGATGAATTCAGGCGCGTTGGTGACGCGCGCGCGATAGGTCTCCGTGCTGCCTACTGCCGAAATCGAGCAGGGCGTTCCTACCGTGACCAGAACTTTGTCGGCCGTGAGCACTTAGCTTCCCGAAAGACTCAAACCACCAGGATAGAAGAATACACTCCGCCGTCACAGGTTGCTGCAACGCGCGGACATCCACAATGAATTACTGGGGTCTGCGGATACCCCCGGGAAGATATTCTAGATGGCTGAAATGAGTCTGGATCGGCGGGGGGCGGGCCGCTGCCCCCCGCGAAGTCTCACAAATGCGAGGCGACGTGGTCCACTTCCTCGCTGCTGCCGATGATGACCGGCACGCGCTGGTGAATGTCGGTGGGCCGCACCTCGAGAATGCGCTCGCCCGGCGCGCTCAGCGCCTTGCCGCCGGCCTGTTCCACGATCATGGCCATGGGATTGGCTTCGTACATCAGCCGCAGCTTGCCCTTGGGCGCCTTGCGGGTCGGCGGATACATGAATACGCCGCCCTGCAACAGGATGCGATGAACGTCGGCGACCATCGCGCCGGCATAGCGGCTCGAATAACCGCGCTCCTGCGCCCACGCCAGATACTTCTGATAGCCCTCGGGGAAGCTGAGCCGATTACCCTCGTTGACCGAGTAGCACTTGTGAGCGTTCGGTATGCGCAGGCCCTGCGCGACGCGAATGAAGGCGCCGTATGCCGGGTCCAGCACGAACATGTCCACGCCGTTGCCGATGGTCAGCACGAACACGGTCGACGAGCCGTATAGAACATAACCCGCCGCGACCTGCTCGACGCCCGGTTGCAGCAGCGACGCCTGCGCGGTCGGCGAGCGACGATCCTTGCGCAGGATGGAGAAGATGGTGCCGACGGCGCCGCAGACATCGAGATTCGACGAGCCATCCAGCGGATCGAACAGCACGCAGTACTTGCGCTCGTCGGCGTCGTCGGTGCGCAGGATCACCGGCTCCTCGTTTTCTTCCGAGGCGACGATGGCCACGCCTTCGCGGCCGCCGAGCGTGCGCAACAGGATGTCGTTGGCGATGACGTCCAGCTTCTGCTGCTGCTCACCCTGAACGTTTTGATTGCCCACCGTGCCCAGCACGTCGTCGAGCCGCGCGCGGCGGACATGCGAGGCGATCATCTTCGCCGAGATCGCCAGCGCCGACAGGATCCAGGAGAACTGACCGCTCGCCTCGGGATAACGGGTCTGCTGCTGCAAGATGTGAGCTTGGAGCGTAACGATCTCGTTGGGCCGGGCGGGCGCGACGGCGGGCGTATCGATCATGGCGGACATGCGGCGTGGGGCTTCCGATTGAAGTTCGATGTAATGCACCGGCGGACCGGATGGATCCGTGGCGTCACTCGAAATGTATCATCAGAAAACCGCGCGCCGAGGGACCGCGTCACTTGATAACGCTGTCCATGAGAAATAATGGGCGGTCGAACGGCGCCGCCGTCGCAATACAGAGTCAGGCGGCTTCGTTTCGAGCGCGTTTGCGCGGTACGCGGAACGCACCGGTTTTGAGCGTCGCATATTCGCGGTCCATCACGACGGTCCGATTGCGGCCGCCTTCTTTCGCCGCGTACAGCGCCTCGTCGGCGAGCTGGATCAGGCCATCGTGATTGCGGCCGGTCTGCGGCTCCACGCATGCGGCACCGATGCTCACAGTCACATGCGGACCGACCGACGACGCCGGATGCGGCAGCTCCAGCGCCGCCAGATTGTTATGCATCTCGCGGCACAGCTCTTCGACGCGATCGCGGTTCACATCGAACAACAGCACGACGAATTCCTCACCGCCATAGCGAGCCGCGATGTCCAACGGCCGCCGCGCCGACTGCGCGATGGCACTGGCGACGCGTGCCAGACAATGATCGCCCGCCTGATGGCCGGCGTGATCGTTGAACGCCTTGAAATGATCGAGGTCGACCAGCAGCAGCGCGATCGGCGCGCGCGTGCGGATCGCCTGATTCCACAAACGTTCGATGTGCGCGTCGAACATGCGACGGTTGCCGATGTTGGTGAGGGCGTCACGATGCACCGAGTCGGTCAGCATCATGTTTCGGAACCAGTTCAACCGCTGCGTGCGCGAGAAGCTGTAGTAGAAGAAAAATCCCAGCACCAGCGCGAACGAGGTCATGGCCAGATCGAACAGACGTTGGCCGCTGTTCAAGCCGGCGACCCAGCCCGTCAGACCGTAAGCGACGACGATGGCGGTTGCGGTGATGGTCGCTTGAGCCTGCATCATGCCGAACAGCATGTAGGCCGACAGCACCAGCATTGGCAGCACCGAGCTGAGCGAATAACCCTGGCGATGCATGAGCAAGTCACAGGCTACGATACAGAGGCTCTGCAGGAGCGCCACGACGGGCGCGGCGAACGTCAACCAACGGGAATAGAGCTTGGTGTAGGTGACCAACAGCATCGCCGTGCAGGTCGGCAACACCACGCCGAAGCGGAGCAGGTCGACGATGAACATCTGGTCCGGGGCGAACAACGATTCGCGCAGCGCCCGGAAGGGACCGCCCGCCATTGACACGATCAACAGCAGGCCCATCGCGGGCAGCATCGTGTACTTCACCCGCTCGCGCACGTGCTCCGTATGCCAGTTCCGATACTGACTCTCGAGCGGCTCGGCGAAGGAAAGCGGCGGCAACAGCTTCGCGAAGCGCTCGCGTAGGAAGTTGCGGTGCTTGGTTGGGGGAGGCTTCATCTGCACGGAAGTAGGTTAACCCTGTACGCGCTCCAAGAGCACGGACGAAAATCGCATTACCCTCACAGCATGGGGTCGAAATCGTCGCGGCAGCGGGTCGAAGTTGGAAAGTTGTGACCTGAGTCACAATCGGCTGGAGCCCCAGAAGGGGGTCGGCTGGCGTGGGAGGCACCTTCGCACACCCATGTTACGGCCGCGCGGATGTAGTCGAAGCTTTGCTCCCGGCTTCCCGCGGGATGACCGCGGCTGGGCTTCTTTGCATCGCACAGCCTCCCGGCCTCGCCGGTGTCGGGCCGCGATTCACCGGCATCGTCTTCCGCCGGACCGGCCGGCCCATCATGATCCATCAGGGGCTATGTAAAATCCCTCCGAGGTCGGGTCATGAACAAACTTCCCATGCTGGGCGGGCTCGTCGTTCTGGCGCTGTTAGGCGGCTGCAGCGACGGCGGTCATGACGGCGGCGGTGACGGAGGTCCCGTGGTGAGCGAACGCCGCGAGGTCCAGTCCTTCGACTCGATCAGCCTGCAGGGCGCGGCCAAGCTGGAGATCAAGGTGGGCGAGCCGGTGTCGGTGCTGGTCAGCGGCAACGAAACCTCCGTCGGCCGCACCGAGACCAGCGTCAGCGGCGGCACGCTCCATATCAAGAACAAGGCGCGCGACTGGGTGATCCGGAACAACTCGCGCCTCACCATTCAGATCACGGTGCCCAAGCTCGACTCCCTGGAGCTGGAAGGCGGCAACGACGTGAGCCTGGTCGGCTTGCATGGCGGGGACACCAAAATCAAAGCGGCCGGCGCGGCCAATATCATCGCGAACGGTCGGTTGGATGAGCTCACGGTGCGATTGGCCGGGGCGGGTCATGCCGATCTGAGCAAACTCACGGTGGCGGACGCGAAAGTAACGGTCGATGGCGTGGGCAGCGTGGTCGTGAACCCGCAGGAATCGCTGGATGCGACGATGAATGGCGTCGGCGCGATCTTCTACACCGGTTCGCCGCGCAAGGTGAACACGCGCATGAACGGCTTGGGCACGATCTCCCGTCAGGATCCGAGCGAAGCCTCGAATGCCGAGCCCATGCCGGAACCCGAAGCGAAACCCGCCGACCCGGACTCACAGCCGTTGGAGCGCGAAGATCCGAAGCAGGAAAAAGTGGATCGTAAGGAAGGCCGGATCATCGTCATTTAAGCCAGATCGGCGAGCGGCGCCGGCACCTGGCGCCTCAACAACGCGCCGCGAACCTGCCATTGCTCGGCCGCTTCGAGCTGTTCGATGAATTTCACTTCGCCGCCGACATAGATGGCCGCCGGCACACCGTCTCGATACAACACACGATTGCCCGTCAGCGCCGGCAGTCGCCCGCCCGGTGTGAGAATGCCGACGAGATTCAGCGGATCCGCGGCGGATAACGACACGAGTTGCAGATCGTTCTCACGTCGACGCACTTCACGCAGCTGACCGATCGCCTCCGGTAGTGCGAACTGTTCGCCCGAGAAACCCGCAACGAACCGGCCGCCACGAATTTCTCCGCGGGCTTCCAATCGACGGAAACACATCAGCAGATCGCGCCACGGTGGCAACCAATCGGCTTCGCGCTCCAGCAGTTTCCAGAACACGACGCCCCAACGCCTCAGCAACGTGTGACAGATATGCTCGATGGCCTCGTCATTGCGCGGAGGCATGGGCTTCGTGTCGTCGAGCTTTGCTTCTTTTCTCCGGACCAGCGCCCACCGGCCGGCATCCTGCATGCCGAAGATGGCGATGCGGCGCTGTCGGCGCCGATCGCGCGCGCTGTTGCGGCGTCGATCCGCTGGCATCAACAACGCACGCAGGCCGCCGAAGCTGTCGGAGTTCACCAAACCAAGCGCGACCAGTTCGCCCAATGCTTCTTCCACTTGGACGGGCAGCAGCCCGACGTGATCGACGATCTCATCGTAAAACGAGGCGCCGTTCTCTTCGATGTACTCGGCAACGCGCTGAGCTTTGTCGGTGAGCTGCGAGCGTTCGACGCTGGTGGAGAACTGCGACCACTGTTTCACATTGCGTCGAGGCAGCAGCGCGATCGGTGTCGAGCGCACCGGCGCGGCACCCCGCTCCGAGTCGCCGCTGCGAGTGGCGAGACGGGTCCAGATGATGCGACCGGCGAGACATTGTTCGTCCAGCCACGCGGGTTCGTACTCGGCGATGCGCGCCGGCAATATTTCTGTTTCCCACGCGCCGGCAGGCGCATCGAAGCCTTCCTGTTGAGAAAGGATGGCAGGCACTGAGTCCGGCCCCTGCATGCGATGGTTCGGCGTCACGCGCTGCCAGTCGAACAGGAAGCGCAGGAAATCGCGCGCCTGCACCGGTTCGATCTCGGCGCGCAGCCGTTTCACCGTGTAGCGATGAATGCGGGCCAGCAGGCGACGATCGCACCATTGAGTGCCAGCGGTGCTTTCCGACTCGAAGGTGCCGCGCATGGCGGTGCCCTCTGCTTCGAGCGCCAGCAACGCGCCGTCGACATCTTCGATGTTCCCACCGAACGATGCGGCGAGTTGTGCGGCGGTGGTCGGGCCGAGTCCGCCCAATCTGCCGCGCACGATCTCGCGGGCCGCTTCGTCGCGATCACGTTTGGCCGCGTAGACGGCGGGCACGACGATTGGCGGGTTCATCGAGACATTGGGGAACAGCGACTCGAAGTAAGGCACGCGCTCCGTCGCGACGAAGACGGTTGTATCGCCGGTGTCGAGCTTGGTCAGTCGTTTCTGTGTGATGAGGTCCTGACACAACGCCGGCCAGGCCGGTTGGCTCTCGACTTCTTCAGTCGTCAGGAAGGTCAGCCACAGCAATGCATCGTGCAGCTGATCGGCGTTACTGGCGTCGGGCCAGGCTTCTTCACGAACCCGCGCGATCGCGGCGGGATCGAGCTTGCCGATGTCGGAAGCGGACTGCGGGTCCATCCAGCGACGGCTCATCACCGCCTGGGTGCGTCGCTCCTCGAGCGGTGCGTCGTCGAGATAGGCGTAGGGCCGCGCATTCAACACTTCCAGAGCGAGCGGCGATGGCTCGGTAAGATCGCGCGCTTCCACCTGGATCTGCTGACCGGTGAGTGCCCGCAGCAGCCGTTCGAAGCCTTCGATGTCCATGGCTTCTTCCAGGCAGTCGCGCACCGTCTGTCGGACCAGCGGGTGATCGGGTACCACGATGTCGCCGACAATGTTCTCGCCGCACGCCACTTGATCCGGAAACACCGACGCGAGCAGATCTTCCGCATTCATGCGCGCAATCTGCGGTGGGATCTTCTTGCCGCCGCGGAATCTTGGCAGCGCCAGCGCGATCGATGCGCCCCAACGCCAGCGCGTGTTGAACATCGGCGCATCGAGCATGGCTTGAATCAAGATGTCGCGCGCGGTGTTCGGATGCAGATACTTCGCGACATCCAGCAGCTCGAAACTGTGCGAGCCGGTCAGCGACAGGATGATGGTGTCTTCGGTGGCCGCGGCCTGCAGCTCGAAGTTGAACGTGCGGCAGAAACGCTTGCGCAGTGCCAGGCCCCACGCGCGATTGATCCGGCTGCCAAACGGCGAGTGAATCACCAGCTGCATGCCGCCGGACTCGTCGAAGAAACGCTCGAAAATCACTTTCTTCTGGGTCGGCAGCGCGCCCAGCGCGGCCTGCGCCGCCGCCAGATAGGAAACGATCTGACCGGCGGCAACGTCGCCGATGCCAACGTCTTCGGTCAGCCACTTGAACGCACCGGACCTGGCCGTGTCGCCGTTATAGGTGTGTTCGTCGAGCCGGCCTTCGATCTCTTCGCGCAGGCGCGAGACGGCAGCAGACAGCTCATCCGTCCGCCCCGGCGCTTCGCCGAGCCAGAAGGGAATGCTCGGGGCTTCACCCTTCGCGTCCTGTACCCGCACCGTGTTGCGCTCGACGCGCAGGATTCGATACGACGAGTTGCCGAGCTGGAACACGTCGCCGGCCATGCTCTCGACTGCGAAGTCTTCGTTGAGTGTGCCGACCAGAACGCCTTCTGGCTCGAGCATCACCTGATAGTCGGCCGTGTCCGGGATCGCGCCGCCTGAAGTAATCGCGGTCAGGCGCGCGCCCTTGCGGCCTTTGATGATGTGATTGACGGCATCGTGATACAGCAAGGCGCCGTGCCGACCGCGACGGGTCGTGAACCCCTCGGCCAGCATGTGCACGATCTCGTCAAACGCCTCGCGCGTCACGCTTCTGAACGGATACGCGGAGCGAATCAGGTCGAACAGCACTTGTTCCGTGCACTCGCGGGCAGCGGCTTCGGCGACGATTTGTTGAGACAGCACATCGATCGGTGCGACCGGAATCTTCAGTCGATCCAGCTCGCCTCGACGCACGCTGTCGAGCAATGCCGTGCATTCCAGAAGATCGTCGCGCGACTGAGGAAACAAACGCCCTTTCGGCGTCGCGCCGACCGCGTGACCGGAGCGCCCGACTCGCTGCAGAAATGCGTTGATCGTGCGTGGCGAGGCGATCTGACACACCAGATCGACATCGCCAATGTCGATGCCGAGCTCTAGCGATGCAGTGGCTACCAGCGCTTTGAGCTGGCCGAATTTCAACCGCTGCTCGGCGTCGAAACGCAGCTCCTTCGCCAGGCTGCCATGATGGGCGGTGACCGAGGGTGGCGCGTCTTTGGGTTTGTCCTTGTCCAGGCGCTCGGTGAGCTGACGACAGATCCGCTCGGCCGTCCGTCGCGTGTTCACGAAGATCAGCGTCGTGCGATGTTCCTTGATGAGCTCGGTGAGACGGTCGTAAACCTGCCCCCAGGTTTCATTCGACATCACCGCTTCCAACGGCTCGTCGGGCAGCTCGATGGCCAGATCACGCTTGCGAATGTGACCGCTGTCGACGATGGTGCAATCGGCCTCGCCGTTCGGCAGCAGATAACGACCGCCGACCAGAAAGCGCGCGACTTCCTCAATCGGCTGCTGAGTCGCCGACAAACCGACGCGCGTCAAGCGCCGGCCGACCAGTGCTTCCAACCGCTCCAACGACAGCGACAAATGCGAGCCGCGCTTGCTGCCCGCGACGGCGTGGATTTCGTCGACGATCACTGTGCGCGTCGTGCTCAACATCTCACGACCCGACTCCGAGCCGAGCAGGATGTACAGCGACTCCGGCGTCGTTACAACAATGTGCGGCGGCTTGCGCGCCGCCTGCGTGCGCTCGTATTGAGGCGTGTCGCCCGTGCGAACCCAGGTGCGGAGATCGACATCGCGCATCCCCAACTCGAGCAACTTGTCGCGAATGCCCGCGAGCGGTGCTTCGAGGTTGCGATTGATGTCGTTCGACAGCGCCTTCAACGGCGAGACATAAACGATACGCGTCTCATCCGGCAGCCCGAACTGCTCGCCTTCCCGGATCAGCTCATCGATCGCCGCCAGAAACGCCGCCAGCGTCTTGCCTGAACCCGTGGGAGCCGCGATCAGTACATGTTTTCCCGACTGAATCGCCGGCCACGCATCCGCCTGCGCCGGCGTGGGCGCAGGAAAGCGACTGTTGAACCAGGCGTCGACCGCCGGATGGAAATAAGGGGTGTGACTCATGGGGGCAGCGTCGAGCATACCCCAGACGTTGAGAACGATGACGCGAGTTCAAGAGCGGGTCTGGGGACGGATGGCATGCTGCCCCTGATTCCTGCCAAGGGGCGTCTTGTTTCGCCCAGGGCGCCGTTATAGCGGCCTGAATATGCTCGCTCCCTCTCCCGCGATGGCCGAATGGAATTCGACGGCATACCGATCCGTCATCCCCGCGACGAAATCGCAGATGACGCGGCATGTGGCCGCCTCGCTTTCATGCTGGGCCGAGTGGTATCTGCTTTTCCAATCCTGCGGCAGCAAGCCGCCCTTGCTTTCGCGCAGCGCCGTGAAGATATCTCGAACGATGTCCTTGCCTCGGTACTCCACGACAGCGAGGCGCGGCGACCGGATCACCAGCTCGAAATTCAGATGTTTTACGATTTCGACTTGAATCAAGGCGTCGCGGGTCAGGCGCACGGTCGAGAAGGCTGGGTAGGATTCGTTCCAGGCAAGCTCGACATTGCTTATCAGTCTTCCAACTCGGTCCGCGGTGAAGAATGTGCGCGAAGTGCCGTTGGAACTCAGGTTGCGATCGACAGTAAAACACTGCACTCCCGCGAGCGCGGTTTTTAGCAGTTCGCTTGCGTTCGGCTCCGCTGGACAGCTGCTGCCGAACCCGGCGTCTCCGAAGATCTCAGCGGCGAACTCCCAAAGTTCTCCGGCTGCAATTCCCTCATAGCCGTTCTCGGCGAGGCTCTTGTTTGTCCTTCGGAGGACGGCGACGCAGATTTGTTCGTCGTTTATCAGCGAGTCCATCAAGGTGAGCGGGGTCGCGAAACCGGCGTGCATCGAATCTTCGAGATCGTAGGTCGAATACGCGATATCGTCCGCCAGATCCATGATCTGACATTCCAGTGTCTTGAACCTCCCCGAGTAGCCCTGGCTCACAGCGGCTTTGATTCTTTCGACGAGAGCAGCTTCGGTCTCGTAGTAGCCCTTTTCGATCAGGGCTCCCGTGGGCCGCTCGAGTGCAATGACTTTGTCGTACTTCAGAATCGATGCAAGGGTTCGATGGCACAGGTCCAGTCCGCAGTCGTACCGTCGTATGCCTGCCCGGTCGATGATCTCCTTGCGCTCGACCTGACCGAGAATGCGAAGGGTCTGGGCGTTGCCTTCGAAGCCGCCGAACTGACGCATCAACTCGTCGAGAGCACGTTCCCCGTTGTGGCCAAAAGGTGGATGACCCAAGTCGTGAGCCAGGCCCGCGAACTCCACCAGGTCAGGATCGATTTGAGGTCGCTGCGCGTCGAGGGAGTTGAGTCGCCGCGCTATGCCACCGGCGATCTGCGCCACTTCCAGCGAATGTGTCAGCCGGTTCCGAAAGAAATCCGACTCGGTCCCTGGAAATAACTGGGTCTTGCCTTGCAGGCGTCGAAAGGAAGGTGCGTGCAGCAGCCGGGAGTAATCTTTTCTAAATGGGCTGCGACCAGGCTCGCGAGTCGCGTCGGCGCCATCCGCGCCGCTTATTCGTGTGATGTCACCTGCAGTGTAGAGCTCTGGCATCTGCCATAGACCAGAGCCGGGAGCGTAGTGGCCCCCATAAAGTGCTAGCCGCGCTGAGCGGCAGCTTTCCTTGCGGCAACTGCGTCCTTGGATTCACGCAAGATACGATTCACGCGCTCCATGCGCTTTTGAGCCTCTTGCTGTACCCCCTTGATCGCTTCATACGGGGCATTGAGCTGTTCCCGATTGGCCGAAGCAGCGACGGTTTTGTTGTTGCTCATTCAGTAATCCTGGCTGGCGACGCCGTTGATAGGGCAAGTGATAGCAGAAAATGCTATCACTTGCTGCCGGCGTTGGCTTGCAGAATTGCGTTACAGCTTCGCCTGAGCATCCAGCGGCCGGAAGCCGCCGCCCAGCGCCTTATACGTTGCGAGCAGCGCGGTCGCCGTCTGCGTCTCGCTCAGAGCGAGTTGGTCTTCCGCCGTTAAAGCGCTGCGCTCGGCGTCGAGGACGGTGAGGAAATCGGCGACCCCGCTCTCGTACCGGGCGCGAGCCAGCGTTACGGCTTCGAGGGAAGCGGTGGTGCTGTCTTGCAGGTGAGCTTGTTTCACCTTGGCCTTCACGTACGCAGTCATGCTCGCATCGGTTTCTTCCAATGCTTGCAATACCGTCTGCTCGTACACGGCCAAGGCACGATCAGTCGCGGCTTCACGCTGTTTGATCTGCTGACGGACGCGACCGAGGTCGAACGCGGCCCACTGAATGCTCGGGCCGAAGGCGTAGCTTTCGGAGCTGGCCTTGCCGAGGTCGCCGCTGTCGATGGCGTCGAAGCCCCAGCGGCCGACGAACGAGATGCGCGGGAACAAATCACCGACCGCGACGCCGATCTGTGCGGTGGCCGATGCCAGTTGGCGCTCGGCGACCTTGATGTCAGGCCGACGACGTAACAGCAGTTCCGGCGTGCCGATGTTTTGAGCGGTCGGCAACGTGGGCAGCTTCTGCACATTCGAAAGCTGCGGAATCAGCGCTTCAGGCGACTTGCCCGTCAGCACGCCCAGTCGCAGGATGCTGCTGGTGATCGCGGATTCGAAATCCGGAATCGTCGCCAGCGTCGCGGACAGCTGGGCTTGCGCGCGTGACGTATCGAGTTGCGTGCCACGGCCGGCATCGAGCCGGGCAGTCGTGATTCGAAGCGTCTCACGCTGGTTCTCAGCGTTACGTTGAGCAACTTCGAGCCGCTGCTGTGAGCCACGCAACTCAAAATAGTTACGCGCGACTTCAGCCGTGATGCTCACCTGAGTGCTGTACACGCCCGCCTCGGCCGCCTGTACGAGCGCCGAGTTCGCCTCGACGTTGCGACGGATGCGACCGAAGAAGTCCAGCTCCCAGAACGCATCGAAGCCCGCATCGTAATAGTCCTGATCACGCGCGAAACCAGCGGCCTGACGTACGCTGCCTCGTGATTCGGTCTTACCGCCCGAAGCGGTCACTGTCGGCGCGAAGTCCAGTCGTGACTCACCTCGAATGGCACGCGCTTCCCGCAAGCTGGCAGTCGCGATGCGAATGTCATGATTCGCGGTCAGCGCTTCTTCGATCAACGAGTTCAACTGTTCATCGTTGAAGGCTTTCCAGAAATCGCCCTCGACCTCAGCCGTCGCGAACTGCGCCGGATCGGTGCTCACGAATTGATCGGGCGACTTGGTCTCGGGCTGTTTGTAATCCGGTCCGACCGCGCATGCGGCGAGCACGGCGCTCACCGCGAGGACGGACAACTTCTTGCTCAGACTCAACGTCACTTGTTTCAGGTTACGCATGATGGGCCGCTCCTTCGATGGCCTCTGGTTGTTTATGCGTGCGGAACTTCTTGACGACGGCCGCGCGCAGCAGGACGTAGAACACCGGGGTCAGGAACAGGCCGAAGAAAGTCACACCGAGCATGCCGGAGAACACGGCGATACCGATGGCGTGACGCATCTCCGCACCGGCGCCCGACGCGAGCACCAGCGGCACCACACCCATGATGAATGCGATCGAAGTCATCAGGATGGGGCGCAGTCGCAGGCGGGCCGCTTCCAGCGCGGCGTTGAACGGATCGACGCCGGCCATCTCGCGGTCCTTGGCGAACTCGACGATCAGAATCGCGTTCTTGCTCGCCAGGCCGACCAGCACGAACAGTGCGATCTGAGTGAAGATGTTGTTGTCGCCGCCGGTGATCCACACACCGAAGATCGCGGACAGCAGCGCCATCGGCACGATCGCAACGATGGCCAGAGGCAACGTCCAGCTCTCATACAGCGCAGCGAGTACCAGCACGACCAGCAGCACGCACAGCGGGAATACGAACACCGAGCTGTTGCCGACCAGGATTTCCTGATAGGTCAGATCGGTCCACTCGTACTTCACGCCGTTCGGCAGGTTCTCGGCGAGGATGCGCTCCATCACCGCCTTGGCCTGACCGGTCGAATAACCCAGCGCCGGACCGCCGTTGATGTCGGCAGTCAGATAGCCGTTGTAACGGAACACTCGATCCGGGCCGTAGGTCTGCGACACCTGCACGACCGAGCCCAGCGGTACCATCTCGCCCGCTTCGTTACGCGTCTTCAATCGCAGAATGTCCTCAGGCTTTGCGCGGTAGTCGTAGTCCGCCTGCGCGATCACCTTGTAGGTGCGGCCGAAGCGATTGAAGTCATTCACGTACTGGGACGCGAGATACACCTGCAACGTCTCGAACACGTTGTTGAGCGGCACGCCGTGTTCCTTCGCCTTGACGCGATTCACGTCGGCGAGGATCTGCGGCACGTTCACTTCATAGTTCGAGAACACACCCGTGAGCTCCGGCGCCTGCCGCGCTTTCGCCATCACCGCCTGCGTCGCCTTGTACAACTCGTCGTAGCCCAGGTCGGCGCGATCTTCCAGCTGCAGCTTGAAGCCGCCGAGCGTGCCGAGACCATTCACCGGCGGCGGTGGGAACGTCACGATCTGCGCTTCCTTGATGGCGCTCAGCGCACCGTTCAACTGCTGCGCGATCGCGAAGCCGGACAGCTCAGGCGTCTTGCGCTTGTCGAAGTCCTCCAGGCCGAAGAACACGATGGCCGAGTTCGGGCTGTTGGTGAAGCCGGCGACCGACAGGCCGGGGAATTGCACGGCATCGCGCACGCCCGGGATCTTCTTGCCGATCTCGCCCACCTGACGAACGATATCGTCGGTGCGATTCAACGAAGCCGCGTTCGGCAATTGAATCAGCGTGATCAGATACTGCTTGTCCTGCACCGGAATGAAGCCCTTCGGCGTCGCCTGGAACAGGCCCCAGGTGGCGACCAGCAGCAGCGCGAACACACCCATCGTCATGCTCTTGTGACGAAGCACGCCACGCACGCCGCCGACGTATTTGTCACCGGAGCGATGGAAGAAGTTGTTGAAGGCGCGGAAGAACCGGCCGAACACCTTGTCCATGCCCCGAGTCAGCGCATCCGGCTTGGCGCCGTGCGGCTTCAACAGCAGCGAGGCCAGCGCCGGGCTCAGGGTCAGCGAGTTGATCGCGGAGATCACCGTCGAGATGGCGATGGTCAGCGCGAACTGCTTGTAGAACTCGCCGGTGAGACCGGTGATGAACGCGATCGGCACGAACACCGCGACCAGCACCAGGGCGATCGCGATGATGGGGCCACTGACCTCATCCATCGCCTTGTACGTCGCCTCCAGCGGCGCCAGTCCAGCCTCGATGTTTCGTTCGACGTTCTCGACCACGACGATGGCGTCGTCGACCACGATACCGATGGCCAGCACCAGGCCGAACAGCGACAGCGCGTTGATGGAGAAGCCGAAGGCGAGCATCAGCGCGAACGTGCCGATGATGGACACGGGGACGGCGAGCAGCGGGATCACCGAAGCGCGCCAGGTCTGCAAGAACACGATGACCACGATGACGACCAGCGCCAGCGCTTCCAGCAATGTATGAATCACCGCCGTGATGGAGTCGCGCACGAACACCGTCGGGTCATAGACGATTTCGTACTTGATGCCTTCGGGGAAGTTCTTGCTCAGCTCCGCCATGGTCGAGCGCACGGCGTCCGACAGCTCCAGCGCGTTGGCGCCGGGCGCCTGGAACACCGGAATCGCGACCGCCGAGCTGTTGTTCAACAAGCTGCGCAGGGAATATTGGCCGGCACCGAGCTCGATGCGGGCCACGTCTTTCAGCGTCGTGACCGAGCCGTCCGGCAGCGCCTTGACCACGATGTCGCTGAACTGCTCTTCGGTGATCAAGCGGCCCGACGCGGTGACGTTCAATTGATAATCGACATTGGCGGGCGCGGGATCGGCGCCGATGACGCCGGCGGCCACTTGCACGTTCTGTTCGCGAATTGCATTCACCACGTCGCCGGCGGTGAGGCCGCGGCTGGCGATGCGCTCCGGATCGAGCCACACGCGCATGGAGTAATCGCCCGAACCGAACAAGCGCACGTCACCCATGCCGGGCAGACGCGCGAGCACGTCGCGAACCTGCAGGGTCGCATAGTTACGCAGATAGACGGTGTCGTAGCGGCCGTCCGGCGAAGTGAGGTGCACGACCAGCAGCAGGTCGGGCGAGGCTTTCAGCGTCGTGACGCCGACTCGCCGCACGTCTTCAGGCAATCGCGGCAAGGCTTGCGCCACGCGGTTCTGAACTTGCACCTGCGCCGTGTCGACGTTGGTGCCGAGACGGAAGGTGACGGTCAGAGTCATCAGGCCGTCGCTCGTGGCCTGCGAGGACATGTAGAGCATGTTCTCGACGCCATTGATTTCCTGTTCGAGCGGCGCGGCGACCGTTTCGGCGATCACCTTGGGATTGGCGCCCGGATACGAGGCCGTGACCACCACCGTCGGTGGCACGACTTCCGGGTACTGGCTGATCGGCAGCTTCCACATGGCGATGGCGCCGACCAGGAAGATGATGATCGAGACGACCGCGGCAAAGATCGGTCTGTCGATAAAGAAGCGTGCGAATTTCATAAAGAACTCCCCACAAAACGGGGGCGAAAGCGTCCCCTAGGGCCGCTGCGCGGGGCAGCAGCCAGACAGGTCATGCAAAACTTCAGCTGGAGATGCGCCCGCTAACAGTGCGGGCGCACCGATTTCTCAAGGCTTGGCCGAGGCGAGCATCGCGCCTTCGATCACGCGCGCGTCCATCGCGACCTTTTCAGGAGCGACGACCACGCCGGGATGCACTCGCTGCAGACCGTTGACCACCACGTTCTCGCCGGGCTGCAGGCCGTCCTCGATGATGCGCAGGCCATCGGTGAGCCGGCCGACCTTCACGGTGCGATAGGCGACCTTGTTGTCGCCATCGAGCACGTAGACGAACTTCTGGCTCTGGTCGGTACCGACGGCGCGATCGTCGACCAGCACCAGCTTGCGCGAGGACTGACCGAGCAACTTCACTCGGGCAAACAAGCCCGGCGTGAGATAGCCGTCCTTGTTGTCGAACGAAGCGCGGGCGCGGATCGTGCCGGTGCGCGGATCGACCTGGTTATCCACGAACGTCATCGCACCCTTGTGCGGAAAGCCCTGCTCGTTCGCCAGCGCCATCAACACGGGGTTGGCGGCATCGCGCGAGCTCGGACGATCGCCACGACGCGCCAGCTCGGAGTACTTCAGGTACACCTGCTCGTCGCCTTCGAAGGTCACGTAGATGGGATCGATCGACACCACCGTGGTCAGCAGCGTCGCCTGCGTCGAGCCGCCCGTCACCAGGTTGCCCGAGGTGACGACCGCGCGACTGACACGACCGCCGATCGGCGCGGTGACGCGAGTGAATTCGAGATTCAACTTCGCGGTGGTCACGGCCGCACGAGCCGCTTCGACGTTGGCCTGCGATTCGCGCTGCGCGTTCAGGCGCTGGTCGTACTCTTCACGAGAGACGGCTTTCACGCCGAGCAGCTTCTCGCTGCGCTCCACGTCGGTATTGCTCAATTCGGCGCGGGCGACGGCGCGAGCGAGCTCGGCCTCCGCCTTCGACAGATCGGCGCGATACGGACGCGGATCGATTACAAACAGCAGATCGCCTTTCTTCACGATGCTGCCTTCGGTGAAGTTCACGCTTTCGATATATCCAGTCACGCGCGGGCGGATCTCCACCGATTCCACCGCTTCGAGGCGGCCGGTGAATTCATCCCACTCCTGCACGTCACGCTCGAGCGCGGCGGCGATTGAAACCTGCGGTAGCGGAGCGGCAGCTTGCGTCTGCGCTTCGCTAGAGCAGCCCTGCAGCAGCAGTGTCAGCACGGCGGCGGCGAGTGCTGGCAACACCACGGTCACAAAACGACCGGCGGGCTGGCTGTCACGAGTTGCATTGTTCATTCGAGACTCCCTCAAATCCTTAAAGACAAATCCCCGTAGGCAGGGGCACTGCCTGACTGGGGTGCGACTTTAGGCATCGGACGCAAGCGGAGAAATCGGGTTGAGCGCACGACATTGATGAAGTCGGATCAGGAATCACGATTAACTCGATCGGTTATTTCGATATGCCGTAATCAAACGTCGCAAGAAATTGCGACAATGACGGCATCGCGGCAATAACGTGACAGGTAATGGAGACGCCGGATGATTGTGGTGCATCACCTGAACAACTCGCGCTCGCAACGGGTGTTGTGGTTGTTGGAAGAGTTGGGCGTTCCTTATGAGATTCAGCGTTATCAGCGCGATACCCGCACCATGCTGGCGCCCCCGGAGCTCAAGAGAGTGCATCCGTTGGGTAAATCACCGGTGATTACCGACGAGGGGCGCACGATTGCCGAGTCGGGATTGATCCTGGAATACCTGGTCGAACGCTACGGCGACGGAAAACTGGCACCGCCACCGGGCTCGGAGGAGCGATTGCGGTATCGATACTGGATGCACTACGCCGAAGGCTCGGCCATGCCGCCGCTCTTACTAAAGTTGGTGTTCGATCGGATCGAGAATGGACCGATGCCTTTTTTCATCCGGCCGGTCGCCCGGGGCATTGCGCGGCAGGTGAAGCAGTCGTTTATTACACCCCAGTTACAGCTGCACCTGGACTATCTGGAAAGTGAGCTGTCGCGCAGCGAGTGGTTCGTCGGTAATGAATTCAGCGCCGCCGATATTCAGCTCAGCTTTCCCTTGGAGGCAGCCGCGATGCGCGGCGGCCTGGATCAGAGCCGGCCTCGGCTCCATGCGTTTCTACAAAAGATTCACTCGCGGCCGGCGTATCGGCGGGCGCTGGAGCGGGGTGGGCGATATGACTTCGGGCCGCAGGAATGAGCGGCCCGGTCACTGTTTCTTGCAGGCCAGGAGCATTTGCCTCAGCCCCGGCCCGACGGACATCTGCCATTCCGCATTCGAGGTATTCAGGACATCGAAGAACTTCTCTCCCAGCGCGGAGGCGGCCAGCCGTTCAATCTGAGCCCGCTCTTCCGGCGTGTATTCGACCGGCTTCGCCTCGACGCCAAAAGCCTGCCTGCCCACCAGGCTCAGCGCCTCCTCCACATACTTCGCCGCCGCCGTGGTCGACGCGAACGTATTCAACTTTTCGAGGTCGGCAGGGCTGAACAATCGCCGGAACATCGCTTCATGCTCGGGCGCCAGCTGCGTGTCGTCGATAGTGGCGATGCACTCTGCGTTCAGGTTCGGATTGGGGCGATGTTCCGACGCCAGTTTGAACGTCGCGACCGAGATCCTGGACCCCAACGTCGCCGCCGCGCCGAATTCGGTATCCGCCGCCTGCGAAATGCCGGCGCCGAACACTGCAGCTATGAGCAACCCGCGCAAGTTTGAAAGCATCCTGGCCCCCGGCAATCCGATTGTTAGTGCGAATCCTAACTCAGCAAGATAATCACGGATGAGACGGCGGACACTGCTGTCCGCTGCACGTCAGCGAATTGAAATCGTAAACGGCGGAATGACCGGGGTTGCCGGCGGGTCGAGGGACGCCGCGCAGAATGAAGAAGGTCGCCGCATCGGCGCCCAACAGGCCGCTCGGATAGGTGAAGGGCGCCAGCACGACGTAGGCTTTGGACAATCCGGGCCTGGCTGTGGGGGCCGGCGCGACGATGACCCAGGCGTCCGCGTCGGCGGGCGTGGCTGGACGGAGCACTCCTTTCGCGACGGCACTATCGATGCCCGCCTGCCCGGCCAACGGTGCATCTCGATCACGAAACGATTCGGGCGGACGGGAGCCCGAGGTCAGCAGCTCCGAGTCGGCCGACAACGAATCGCCGACCAATATCTTGCCGTCGCCGCCGCCTGGGAAAACCTGGTCGACAGACTGTTGGAAGACCTTTCTGGCGATGTAATTGGCCGAAGCGCTCTGGATGCCGCTCACATAGAAATATCCGCACGGACCTCGGTTGTCGTAGCTGCTGTTCAGCACCGGCACCGACTCTTCGAGACCGGCGACCGCCTGATTGTGATAACCGGAAATCATTACCGCGACGATCCGCGTACCTTTGCTCCAGCCGACATTCCAAACGGACGGCTCGTACGCGCCGAGCAGCAGCACGACCGGTTGCAAAGGACTGTTCACGGTGATGTCGAATCGGGTCGCCTCGTGTCCGCTCTCATCGATTTGATAGCCCAGCCGGCGGCCGGAATAGCCGCCGGCCGCGTAAACGCGCACATCGCTCGGCAGTGTGAGATTCGTGAATGCGCAGACGTCAGGCCCGGCGCGCGTCGCGGATGCATCGAACTTCAGATCTTCAGCCAGAGCTACCGATGACAGAAGGAACAGGACCACCGTCCATTGCTTCATGAGTTTGGTCGCATCAAGGCGGCGCGGCGGCGGCCATGCGTGAGACGCGCGCCGGAGGGGCATCGGTGCTGGCGCCGTTGGTTGCGGGCATTCGATCGGGGGTGAGCTGCGGGAACAGGCCGCTCACGAATTCGATGAAAGCGCGGATCTTCGCGGTCGGTTGCCGATGCTGGGGATAGACCACCGAAACAGGCCACCACGCGCCGTCATTCCAATCTTCCAACACGGGTTGTAACAATCCCGACGCGATCTGCGCTTCAGCAGTGAAGTCCAAGGTGCGGACGAAGCCCGCGCCGCTGACAGCAGCCGCCACCGCCGATTCAGGATCGCTGAACGACAGCGGCGCGGCCGGCGTGAGCGTGTGATCGACGCCGTTCTTTCGGAACATCCAGTCACGAATCTGATTGCTGCCGGGCCGGAACATGGCGATGCATTGCTCGGGCTTGAGGTCTTCGGGGGACTTCGGCGGACCGCCCATGCGCTCGATGTATTCAGGCGAGGCGCAGGTCACGCCGCGCAGATTGCCGACACGGCGCGCGATCAGGCTGGAGTCGGACAGATTGCCGACCCGCAGGGCGGCGTCGATGCCTTCCTGCACCAGATCGATCACCCGGTCGTTCATGCTCATCTGCACCGTCAGCTCGGGATTTTGTTCAATGAACCGCGGCAAGGCGGGCACGATGATCTTGCGGCCCAGGGAGATGGGCACGTCGACGCGGAGTTTGCCCCGCGGAACACCACGCGACTCCGACACCTCGTTTTCCGCCTGGTCGAGCTGCCCGAGCGCCTCGCGACAGCGCTCATAGAAGCCCGTGCCCAAGTCGGTCAAACTCAGCGAACGGGTAGTGCGATTGAGTAGGCGCGCCCCCAGGCGTTCCTCCAGGCGGCTCACCGCCTTGCTTATCGCCGAAGGGGACATACCTAGTGTCTGTGCGGCGGCGACGAAGCTGTGGGCTTCAACGACACGCACGAACGCTACGATGTCACTGAAATTGTTCATTCAATGAATTCTTTCCCTGCAGTCACGGAACCATGACGTGGGTGCATTGTAGGCTCGGAATTGATGACCGTAACGCACGAAGTTTTTGCTCTCGCGGTGGTTTACCGCAGTGGGAACCTTGCTTAATGTATCGCCCAATTTCGCAACCCTTGATCAAGACCTGCTACTGGGGGATTGAACGATGTTTCTGGTGACGGACGTAACGGGCCATGTAGGCCGAGCAGTGCTCGCCGAGCTAGCCAATCAGCCCGTAGCGGTCCGTGCGCTATTACAGGAAGCCGTCGATCTGCCGATCAAGGCCCCGAATATCGAGGTGGTCCGCCTCGATCCGGACGATCCGGGCAGTCTGCAGCGCGCCTTCGAGGGCGTCGAGGCCGCGTTCCTGGCCTCCAATTTTTCCCCTCACATTGCCGAAGCCCATCTGAAGATGGCCAATGCCGCCAAGGCGGTGGGCGTCAAACGCTTCGTGCAGCTGTCGGGCGTCGGTGCCAATCCGCAGATGTGTTGTGCCCGCATGCTTCGCTGGCTGGGCCAGGCCGAAAGCGGCGTGGCCGCCTGTCCGGATGTTGCCGTCACGCGACTGCGTCCGGCTTACATGCTCCAGTTGTTGTTCGAATTCGCGCCCACCATTGCTCAGCAAGGCCTGATTGCCGGCCCGTTCCGCTCCAATGCCTGGAGCTGGGTCGACGCTCGGGACGTGGCTGCCGTCGCGGTCGCTGCTTTGAAAGATCCTTCGCATGCGGGGCGCATCTACACGGTGACCGGTTCGGAGTCGCTTAGCTTTCCGCAAATCGCTGACAGGCTCAGTCATATTCTCGGCAAACCGGTCCGCTACCATGACATCACCGCCAACGAGGCTCGTGGCTGGTTGCAGGGTAAGGGGCTGTCGCCGGTGATGATTGAAGCGAAGCTGGAATATTGGGACGCGTGCGCGTCCAACATGCTCAATGTCCCGCCCAATACCGTCGTACAGGACGTGACCGGCCGTCCGCCGCGCTCGCTCGAAGCGTTCGTGCAGGATTACAAGGCGCGGTTCCTGTCGGCGTCCGCGGCCTGACGGCAGGCTCAGCGACTGAAGCTCGGCGTCAGGCCGGGCGAAACGGAAATCTCGACGCTGCGTTGATCGTTGTCGACGGTGGCCATGCTCACCGGACGTCGCCACACTTTCGCGACGTACTCCAGCACCTTTCGAGCCCGTTCCGGATCGAGACCCCGGCCGTCGGTGACATGATCGTGATGTAGCTCGAGCTTGCCATCTACATGCACCCGAGCCGCGCTCACTCGCGGCGCGCCGAAACCGTACTTCGGATGCAGCAGCGCTTCGTGCAGCGACGGCAGATCCATATCCTGAACCGTTAATGTGCCCGTGGCCGGACCCTTGAAGCGGAACAGCTTGAGCTCCGTGGCCAGATCATGCGTGAGATGGTTGCGCACGAACGAGAAGTCGTCGTCCTCCGCCATGATCCGGCGCGCCGCCTCCAGGCCCTGTGCCTCCACGATCTTTTCCCAGATCGAAAAGCCGAGGTGATAAGGATTGGTCTGGAGCGCGACGTTATCGCCCGTGGCCGTCGGGCGTACGACATCCGAATGACATTTGATTGCGTCGACGTACGCGGCCGCGGGCAGGAAATCCGCCTCGCGCAGCAGCCGTGCGTGCCAGTACGAAGCCCAGCCCTCGTTCATGATCTGGCAGGCGAACACGGGATAGAAATAAAACGATTCTTCGCGGACCGCGAGGAAGATATCCCGCTCCCACGGCTCCATTTCCGGCGCGTACTGCGCGATGAACCACAGCAGATCGCTTTCGGGATGCGGCGGAATCGGCGCTTTCTTCGCGGGCCCACTGTGTACGGGGCGCGCGGTGTCCGGGCCGAGCGACGCGAAACGTTTCGCAAACTCATCGTTCACTGGCGGACCACGTTCCGCGATCATTTCAGGGTAACGCGGCCGGCGCAGACCTTGATCGATATCGATGTGTTGTTCCAACGACAGCGCGGCGTCGAGCACCAGCTCCACGCGTTCCAACCCATGCTCTTCGATCGCCATCGCGATCTGACGAGCATGAGCCGCGGCCTGTTCGACGATGTGCTCGCCGACTTGGTCCTGGCTGCGACGGAACAGCATGTTGTTCGCGGAGAAGTCCGCATGGCCGAGCACGTGCGCGGTCACCAGTACGTTCTCCGCCGCGCTATTGCTCTTCGCCAGATAAGCGCGACCGGGATTGCCGGGGAACACGACTTCGAACAGCCGTGACAAGCCCATGCGATGCTGAATCAGCTGGTAGATATAACGAACGCCGAACGACCAGTGGGGCATGCGCACCGGCAGACCGTAGATCGCGATCTCGGTCATGAAGCTTTCCGGCACCACCTCGAACTCGACCGGGTGGTACTTCAATCCCTGCGCGCGAGCCAACTGTTCGATGCGCGAGATATGGGATTGCCAGTCTTCTGTGTGCATCGTGTTGGGCATTGAGGTCTCAGGAACCCTGCGAAGCGTGGGTGAAGAAATGCCGCACGGCATTCCAGATGTCATCCGTACCGCTGACGCGATACGCGCCGACGCTATCGTCATCCCGCGACAGGTCGACGAACAATCTGCCGATCTCGCTGTCCGGCGCCGCGCCGGCCAGAGGTGCCACCTCTAGGAAGCCGCAGTAGTTGCAATCGCCCGATACTTCTTCCAGCGCGGCCTGCGCCTGCGGTTGATCGGACGGGAAATTCTCGCCGTCGGAGGCGTAGAACAAATAAATGTTGTACTGGCTCGGGCTGTACCGCTCTTCGATCACCTGGCGCACTTTCTTCAAGCCCGCCGAGGCGACCGTGCCACCGGTGCCGGTGACTTTGAAGAACTCGTCCTCCTCGAACTCCCAGGCCTCGGAGGTATGCGCGACGAATACCAGCTCCAGATGGCGGTACTGGCGACGCAGGCCCTGAATGGCCCAGAAGAAAAAGGTCTTGGAGATCTGCCGCTCGCGTTCGCCCATGCTGCCCGAAACATCGAGCAACAGAATCACGACGGCCTGCATCGCCGGCTGCTCGCGCTTGGCGAGCTGGCGATAACGCAGATCGTCATCGGTGAACGAAGGCGACTCGGCGCCACTCGCCGATTGCACGCCGCGACGTTTGATGGATTCCTTCATGGAGCGCCGACGGTCGAGTCGCGAGCGCGCGCCTCGGCGATCCCAGCCCTCGCGCGTCCAGTCGTCTTCCTTGGCGCGCCCGGCTTTGGCTTCGAGATTCGGCAGCTTCATCTCTTCCCAGAGCCAGTCGACGATGTCGTCGATACGGAACTCCAGGGTGTACTGCACGCCGCCGTCTTCATTGCCACCCTGACCGCGCTGATTCTCGCTGTCCTGTTGCGGGCGGCCGATGCGATCGCCGGGCTTGGCCTGACCTTGCCCGACGCCTTGTTGCTCGTTGGAATTGCGCAGCCGGAAACGATAATGCTCCAGCATCTTCACCGGCACACGCACAGTGCTTGCACCACCGGTGAGCACGTCCGCGCCCGCCACGATCTGTGGCAGATGCTGGCGCACGGCATCGCGCACCTTGTCGTTGTGTCGCAGCCAATCTCTCGCTCCGCGCGAGAAGAGGTCGTACCAACCGGCCTCGCCCGGGCTGCGATTGCCAGAATCACTTCCCGTTGCGTTGTCGCTCATGTCGCTCGCAACCCCCGTCTCGTTCGACCCAGCTGCTACAGTACTCCTGGAAGGTGCGCCGTGGACCGGTCTTTAAGAGACTACTCCTGGAAACACCATCCGGTTCATTCCTGGGCGAGCAAAGTCGTCACATAACTCAGCGCTTCCTTAGCGCTGTGATCGTCGTAACCATACTCCGAGGTCAGGCGATCCTGAACCGCGGAGATTTTCTTACGGGCTTCGTCGTCGGGCCGCGCCGCGGATGTCACCAGGCGCAACACGTCACGGCGCTCCTCGAACAGATACTGCTCAATGGCTTCGCGCATGCGCGAATGACTGTTGAGAGTGAATTTCTCACCCGCTTTGTACGCCACCATGGCCTTGCGCACCACTTCCTGACGGAAGGTGAGCTTGCCCGATTCCGATACCTTGATCTTGTCCTCGACCGAGCGCAGGAAACGCTCGTCGGCCGGACGCGACTCGCCGGTGATCGGATCGGTCACTTCGCGGTGATCCAGCGAGGCCTCCACTTCATCCAGATACTTGTCCAGCAATTGCTGGGCTTCATCCTCGAACGAGGCGAACAGCGCGCGATGCACATCTTCCTTCACCCAGCGGTTGTAGAAGTCCTTGCGCGCCAGTACCAGATAATCGATCCATAGCTTCTTGGCCTTCGCATCCATGCGCGCATCGGTTTCGATGGAGTCCTTGAGCGCGAGCAGCACTTCCATGCTGGTGAGGCTCTTCTTGTCGGTGCGCGTGATGGCGTTGGAAATCGAATTCACGATAAAGCGCGGACTGACACCTGTCAGACCTTCCTCGGGCGCTTCGGCGCGCAGTCGTGTGATCTCTGTCTCCGGGAAGCCTTCCACGCTTTCGCCCGCGTACAGGCGCAGCTTCTTCGACAGGTCCAAGCCTTCGCGCTCGGGCTTGTAAAGGCGCGTCAGCACCGCGAACACCGCCGCGAGCTTCAGTGCATGCGGGTCCAGATGTACATCGCGAAACGCGGGCGCCGCCGATACCAGCTTGTGGTAGATCCGCGATTCCTCGTTGTACGAGAGTGTGTAAGGCACCTTGACGATGACCATGCGGTCGAGCAGTGCCTCGTTCTCCTTCTCCTGCAGGAACTTGTGGAATTCCGCCAGGTTGGTGTGCGCCAGAATGGTTTCGTCCAGATAGATCAGCGGGAAGCGCGACACCTTTACGTTCTTTTCCTGAGTCAGCGTCAACAGCAGATACAGGAATTCGCGCTTCACTTTGAGGATTTCGATCATCTCCAGCACGCCGCGGCTAGCGGCATACACGGCGCCCGACCACGACCATGCGCGCGGGTCGCCCTCGTCGCCAAACTGCGCAACCTTGGACAGATCAACGGAACCGACCAAGTCTGCGAGATCGGCGGTGGTCGGATCATGTGGTGCGTAAGTGCCAACACCCACGCGCGATGCTTCCGAGAGGAAGACGCGCTCGACCGGCATGCGCAGGAAGTCGCCTTCGAACTCGCGCTCGAGTCGATCGCGTGCCCACGGACTCAACTCGCCTTTGATCTCTACGCCGTATGTGTCGCGGAACTCGCCACGCATGCTCGCGGGAATGAGATTGAGTGGCGATTCATGCATCGGCGAGCCTTGCAAGGCATACAAGGCCCCCTCGTCGGTGTGGCTATATTCCTCGAGGCCCCGCTTGAGCAGGATGGCCATGGTGGATTTGCCACCCGAAGGCGGTCCTAGCAGCAGTAACAAGCGTCTGCCGACATCGGAGCCGGCCGCGGCGGCTTTGAAATAATCGACGATGCGCCCGAGCGGCTCGTCGATGCCGAACAGCTCGCGCTTGAACAACTCCTTCGAGCCCGCGCCTTCACCGTTGCCGTTACCATTTCCGTTGCCATTGCCGTTGCCGACATTGGCGCCTGGTGCGGTCTTGCCGAACCAGTTGAGCATGTCCCATAGATATTCGTGGCTGCTGCGAGCCAGCTGCCGCGTGTTACCGGGAACAACGGTGCGAAGGAATTCCCCGAAGGTGCCCGACCAGTGTTGGGCTCGGTGGAATCGACTGTAGGCGCTCAAGGCCTCGACGAAGCTCTCGCCGCGTTGCGAGCTTCCTCTGGGGCTGTCTGACGTCATCGAACCGCCCTCCAATCAGCGAGCCATGAAAATGTCAGGGGCTCGCGGGTTCTATATACCTGTTACGACAGCGTGCTCGTGCACGCAGTTCACACTGTCCGGATTCGTCACCAGCATACTCCGGTCTTTCGACGCGAGTGGCTGAGGGATTTGCTCGTCGTTGCCTCTGGCAATTGCCGACAACCCCACACTCAAAGACTGATCCATGGCCGAACATGTTCCGTAAGCTCGTGCGCCAAGCGGGTGCGTTCGACCGCGAGGCCGCGCTGTCATGATCGGCGGCGGTAATAAAAGAAGGAATAATGAAGACCCGCGCAGCTCGCGGAATGCGACGCTGGAACGCGCTTAAGTTGCGCATCTCACTCGATTGAGTGCGGAACATGACTCACTGATTACTCTCTTCGCGCCAATCTTGCAATGCGATTCATGCTGATTGGGCTGCATCACGCGTGCCAGCGGGCCCTGTCGATAGTCAGGGCGAGAGTCAGGACGGGATTCAGGGCGGATTCAGCGCCGCGGGTGAAGGCCTCACCCGCGGCTCATCATTTGACATCAGGCGGCCGCGTTGACCTGCGTGACGTTCAACTGGATGCCGAGCGCTTCGCGGATCACGTCGTCGACACGTTCGCAGAACACGAACTCGACGTCGTCGCGCACACTCTTCGGCACATCCTCGAGATCCTTGCGATTGCGCGCCGGCAGCAGCACCTTACGGATGCCCGCGCGGTGCGCAGCCACCGTCTTCTCCTTGACGCCGCCGATCGGCAACACCAGGCCTCGCAGACTGATCTCACCGGTCATCGCCAGGTCACTGCGCACCGTCTTGTTGGTGAACAGCGAGACCAGCGAGGTGAACATCGACACACCCGCGCTCGGGCCGTCCTTCGGAATTGCGCCGGCGGGCACGTGAATGTGCACGTCGCTCTTATCGAAGACGGTCGACTCGATGCCCAGTCGCGCCGCTTGCGACTTCAGCAGTGACAGCGCTGCCTGCGCGCTCTCCTTCATCACTTCGCCGAGCTGACCGGTAAGGATCAGCTTGCCGTTGCCCGGCACGCGCGTCGACTCGATGAACAGGATGTCGCCACCCACCGGCGTCCACGCCAGACCCGTGGCCACGCCAGGCACGCTGACGCGCATCGCCACCTCGTTCTCGAAGCGCGGGGCGCCGAGAATGGCCGCGAGGTCGTCGACCCCAATGGTCTGCTGACTGATCGAGCCTTCCGCGATCTTCACCGCCACGTTACGCAGTACCGAGCCGATCATGCGCTCGAAGCTGCGCACGCCAGCCTCGCGGGTGTGATCCCGCGCGATCTGACGGAGCGCATCGTCCGTGATCGACGCCTGCTCGGGCTTCAAACCGTTGGCCTCGAGCTGACGACGCATCAGGTAGCGCTTGGCGATCTCGACCTTCTCGTCCTCGGTGTAGCCGGTGAGCTCGATCACTTCCATACGATCGCGCAACGGGCCGGGGATGGTGTCGAGCATGTTCGCCGTGGCAATGAACACCACCTTCGACAGATCGAACGGCACCCCCAGGTAGTTGTCGCGGAACGTGTTGTTCTGCTCCGGATCGAGCACTTCCAACAACGCCGCCGACGGATCGCCCTGGATGCCGGCACCGAGCTTGTCGATTTCGTCCAGCATCAGCACCGCGTTACGCGTGCCGGCCTTCCGGATCGCCTGAACGATGTTGCCCGGAAGCGCGCCGATGTACGTGCGACGGTGACCGCGAATCTCGGCCTCGTCATGCACGCCACCCAGGCTGACACGCGCGAACTTCACGCCCAAGGCGCGCGCGATGCTCTGACCCAGCGACGTCTTGCCCACGCCCGGCGGGCCGACGAAGCACAGAATCGGGCTGCGACCCTGCGGATTGAGCTTGCGCACGGCCAGGTACTCGACGATGCGCCGCTTGATCTTGTCCAGGCCGAAGTGATCCTCGTCGAGCACCTTGCGGGCATGCTCGATCTCGATCGACTCCTTATCCAGCTTGGACCAGGGCAGCTGGATCATCCAGTCGAGCCAGGTACGCAGCATCGAGTACTCGGCGCTGGCATCCGACATGCGCTCCAGCCGCTTCAATTCCTTCTCGGCCTGCTCCTTGGCCTCCTCGGGCATGCCGGCCTTCTCGATGGCTTCCCGCAGCTCGGCGATCTCTTCGCCCTGCTCGCCTTCCTCGCCCAGCTCCTTGCGGATCTGGCGCAGCTGTTCGCGCAGCAGAACTTCCTTGTGGCGCTCGTCGATGGCGTCGCGGGTCTTTTCCTCCAGCTGACGCTGGAGTCGCAACACTTCGATGCGCTTTTGTAACAGGGTGCTGACGCGCTCGAGGCGCACCTTGAGGTCCAGGGTTTCGAGCAGCTCCTGCTTCTCGTTGGGCTTCACGTCCATGAAGCTCGCCACCAGGTCGGACAGCGTCGAGGCCGACTCGACCGACTGAATGGCGTTGGAGAGCTCGGCCGGCGCTTGCGGCAACAGGCTGATGGCCTCGGCCGCGAGACGCTTCAAGTTGAGCGCGCGAGCTTCGACATCGCTGCCGACATTGCTCGGGTCGGGCAGGTATTCCACACGCGCGACCATGTAAGGCAGACCGTTCTGCCAGTCGAGCACGCGGAAGCGACGCTCACCCTGGACGACCAGGTGATGCGTGCCGTCGGCGCCTGTCACATAGCGGACGATGTTCGCGACCGTGCCGGTCGCATACAGATCGCTGCCGGTGGGCGCCTGCAGATCGGGGTCGTGCTGTAACAGGAACCCGACCTTGCGATTGTTACGCACGGCTTCCTGCGCGGCCGCCAGCGAGCGGTCGCGGTTGATGGCTACCGGCACGACGGTGCCCGGGAACAGCACCAGATTGCGCACCGGAACGATGACCAGCATGTCATCGGTAATGGTGTGCGTATCCGCGTCGCTCTGAGGCTGCTGAGAATTCTTTCGATTAGCGTCGGTACTCATTGAATAGTCCCACCCGCCCTTGCAGGGCTTTGGAGGCGAAGAGGTTCAGCAAACAGGGTCTTGCGACCCGTGGATGATTCAGGCCCTGGGTAGCTGAAACTCTCGGTGCCAGGTTTCATGTCGTACCCCGCCTTTAGCGTTGTGCCAGACGAAGGAACAGGCACCCGTTGGTATAAGCCTGCTCCAGCAATTGATAACGACCCTCGGGCAGCGCGATGCGCCGTTCGAAGCGTCCGTATGGAATTTCCAGCCGATGGACCGCGGTGGCGCGACTGGTCACCGGCAATGCGCGCGTGGCATTGACGATCAACAGCCCGCTGTCGGTGCGGACCTCGATGTGGTCGGCGGCAACACCCGGGAGCGCCACGGCGACATGCACCTCGTTGCCATGAGCGAGGATGTCGATGGGCGGTTCCCACAGAGGCGCGGAGGCGGCCACGCGGCCAAAACGAAAGAACTGGCGCTGCAGTTGTTGCGCGCGTTCCATCATTTCGCAGGCTTCGGCCCACATCCACGACGGCGGGTTACGAATGGCCATGATTGAGTTCCAGGGTTGGCATGGCGAAGTAGGTGGGGTCGAGGCAACGACTATCAAGAACGACCCGCAAGCCAAGTAAACTCTCGCCGACGCCAGTCAGGTCCATCCATCGATGTCCAATCGCTTCGACGCCCGGTTCTATCAGCGCTTCTATATGAATCCGCGCACGCGGGTTACAAGCCGCGAGGAGATGGCCCGCCGCGCCGGCATGGTGGCCGCGCTGGTCAAGCAGCTGGAGCTGCCGGTGAAGCGGATTCTCGATGCGGGCTGTGGACTTGGGTGGTTGCGTCAGCCTCTGCTCGATGCCTTTCCCGGCGCTGCGTACATCGGGTTGGAGGTGAGCGAGCACCTGTGCGAGGAGCACGGCTGGGTGAACGAGTCGCTGGCCGACTATCGGCCCCGCGGCCGGTTCGATCTGATCATTTGTTATGACGTGATGCAGTACCTGTCTGACCGGGAAAGCGCCCAGGCGATGGCGAATCTTGCGCGGTTGTCACGCGGTGCCTTGTACTTTCACGCGCCGACCCGAGAGGACTGGCGCGACAACGCCGATCGCGACACCAGCGACAGCGACATCACTCTGCGAGCGGCGAGCTGGTATCGCTCGCGGCTCGCACGGCATTTCGAACACGCCGGCTTCGGTGTCCATGTGCGCCGGGGCGTGCCGTGGGGACAATGGGAATTGGAGCGCAGCGGGCACGGCGGATGAGTAGGCTACTTAATAACAGTAGCCTGCGTGACCACGCGCGCCGTCCGCTAGCTATTACTCCAAAATGGATCCGCGTCTGGATCCGTACCCCAGCGTCCCTCCAACAACTCGATGAAGCTGCGCACCTTGGTCGCGAGATAGCGTCGCTGCGGATGGACCAGATAGATGGCCAGTGAGCCGGCATCGTAGTCGGCCAGCACCTGTAGCAGCGTCCCCGCGCGCAGCTCCTCATAAACATTGAAGGTCGGCTGCAGAATCACGCCTTGCCCCCGAAGCGCGGCCTGCTTGAGCAGTTCATTGCTGGTCGCGCGCAACGTTCCCAATGCCTGCACCATCGAATTGCGCCCATCGCGCTCGAAGCGCCACTGCTGAACCGTGGGCGCGGTATCGGTGTATGCGAGACAGTTGTGATGGAGCAGATTCTCCGGGATCTCCGGTTGCGGGTTCTTTTTCAGATAAGCCGGCGATGCACACGCCACCAGTCGCGAGGTGGCGAGCTTCACCGTCTTGAGCAGCGCATTGGTGCGCATCTCGTCGACGGCGCGAACCGCGACATCGAACCCTTCCTCGACCAGATCCATGAAGTGATTGTTGGTGACCGTCACTTCCAGCCGCACATCGCCGTGGCGCGCCGAGTATTCCAGCAGCACCGGTCCGACATGCGACAGATCGAAGGCTCCCGAAACGCAGATCTTCAACGCGCCGCGAGGCGCCGCGGTGTTGGCGCCGGCGACCGCTTCGGCTTCCTCGATATCTTCCAGAATCTGGACACAACGCTGGTGATAAAGCTGTCCGACGTCGGTGAGGCTCAGGGAATGAGTCGATCGATGCAGCAGACGCGAGCCGAGTTGCTTCTCGAGGTGCCCGATGTACTTGGTCACCATCGGCGCAGACACTCCCATCCGGCGCGCCGCTTCGGCGAAGCTCCCTAATTCAACCACCCTTGCCAACGCCACCATGCAGGTGAACTTATCCATCTTTCTTTCCCCCCAGGAAAGATTCCATTGCCCAGCAGGCATCGCTCCATAAGCGCAGCGAAATCCCATTCGCCCCCGGCACCAATCAGTGGGTTTGACATTTCACGGCGCCTTCACGGCTGGGCCAACAACATGCTCACGCCGCCCCGCTAATTTCTGTGCATCACAAGCGGATTAGTGCACTTGCAGCAGTGTGATTGCAATAACGAAGCGACGGTGGGGTTGCCGCATGAGTAGTAAGAACGAAGCAGCCCGATGAGATTCATGACCAGAGATTCATGAATGTCATTCCCTTCACCGCGTTTATCGAGGCCGCCTGTTTGGAGACATTAGGCGCCACGGAATAACAGCAACAGGTAGCGGCAGCGTGGCACTGAACGCAGCGCGTACGGGATGGGTAAGGCTATGGCGACGACGAACGACACAGGATGGGCAGCACAGCTGCGATGGACGGTACTCGCGGCGTTAGGCACCGCTGCATTGGCAGTTACTGGCAATGAAGCGCGCGCCGAGCCGCTGTCCTCCTTCGAAATCACGCCGGTAATGGCAGTGAATGAAGCGACAGTGGCTCAGTCGGTTGGTGACATCGAAGATGCCATCGCCGAAGTGGTCGTGTCCGATCAGCGCATCGGTTGGCTCGACGGCGTTGACGCAGTGCGCGTGCAGATCGACAACGACCTGTTCGCCGGCGACAACCAGGACCGCGACTACACCGGTGGCATGAGCATCACGATCTCGGGCGACCGCGCTCGCGACGGCATGTTGTCACTCGATCCCTTATTGCGTCGTTTGGATCAGTTCGTCGTACGTAGTGAGGGCACGAGCGTTCACCATGCGCGCCAGCTTGGCCTGCTGGCCTTCACTCCCAAGGACACACTGGTCCGCGAAGTGCAACCGGACGATCGCCCGTACGCCAGCCTGCTGTTCGTTTCCAACGGCCGGGTGACCGTGGATGCAGACGATCGCGGTGCCTGGACCAGCAGCCTGACTGTCGGTGTGCTGGGCTTGTCGCTGACCAGCGATGTGCACGGTGCCGTTCACGAGCTGGTCGGGTCGGAAAAGCCGCTTGGGTATGATCATCAGATCTCCGCGGGCGGCGAGCCGACGGCGCGCTACACCCTCGCCCGCCAGAAACTCTGGATCGCCGATCCGACCGGTCACATCGATGTGAAGACCACGGTCCAGGGAAGCGTCGGCTTCCTGACCGAGACGAGCGCCTCGATTTCGGTGCGCGCCGGCCGCTTCAACTCGCCCTGGTGGAGCTTCGCGCCCGAGCTGACCGATTACATGTCGGCGCCGGTGCCAACTGAGAGTTATCGCGGTGGCCGTGAGCTGTATGTGTTCGCCGGCGCCCGCGTCAAGGCGCGCGCCTACAACGCGTTCCTGCAAGGCCAGTTTCGCGATAGTGAGGTCCGCTATACCTCGGATGAGGTGCAGCCGCTGCTGGCCGAAGCGTGGATCGGCGTGGTGACGCAGATCCTGGACCAGACGCAGCTCAGCTATGCCCTGCACTATCAGACCGCCGAACTGCGCGACGGCCCGGCATCCCGCGACACCCTGTGGGGCGCGGTACAGCTGACCCACAGCTTCTAGTTTTTTGATTTCCTCGACCCTGCTCCCTGCAATCGGCCCACCTCTGGTGGGCCTTTTTTTAGGCGCGGGATTCAGCCGCGTCGCTTAACGCAGCAGCAGTGAAGTAGGAAGCGGCTTCTTATTTGGAGCGAGGCATGCGCACACCCTTGAGGCCGGTGTGCTGAGTACGGAACTTCATCGGCTTCGGCGCTGCCTGCGGCGCGCCCGCACGCTTCGCGTTTGATGCCGTAGCCCGCGGGTCCGCATGCTTCGCGTTCGAGACCGCAGCCCGCGGGTCGGCATGCTTCGCGTTTGAGACCGCAGCTTGCGCGGCCTTATGCTTTGCGCTCGAGACAGCAGTCTGCGCGCCCGCACGCTTCGCGCCGGGGCCGGTGGCAGACGAATCGTACCTACGCTGTCCGTTCGAGGCGGCGGCGCGGGGATCTTCGCGTCGCTGTGTAGACGATGCTGTCGATGGCGCGCCATGGCGCCGCTTGTCATGAGCCGGCTTGTTTTCGTGCGCGCCCGGCGAATGTTTCGAGCGACGCCCTTCATGCGCCTCACCCGTGCCCAGCGGCTGCCAGGCTGGAATCAAATGCTGTTTGCCCGCGCCAATCAGATCCGCTCGTCCCATTCGACGAAGCGCATCGCGGAGAATCGGCCAGTTGTTCGCGTCATGCCAGCGCAGGAACGCCTTGTGCAGGCGGCGTACTTTCAGGCCCTTCGGAATGTGCACTTCCTCACTGCCGTGAGTCACCTTCCGCAACGGATTCTTGCCCGAGTGCCACATCGCCGTCGCCGTCGCCATCGGCGAGGGCAGGAACGCTTGCACCTGATCCGCGCGATAACCGTTCTGCTTCAGCCACAGCGCCAGCTCGAGCATGTCTTCATCGGTCGTTCCCGGATGCGCGGCGATGAAGTAAGGAATCAGGTACTGCTCTTTACCCGCTTCCTTGGAGAACTTCTCGAACAGCTCCTTGAAGCGGTAGTACGTGCCCACCCCCGGCTTCATCATCTTCGACAGCGGCCCCTCGCCGATCGCTTCGGGCGCGATCTTCAGATAGCCGCCGACGTGATGCTGAACCAGCTCCTTCACATACTCCGGCGACTCGACCGCCAGGTCGTACCGCACCCCCGAGCCGATCAGAATCTTCTTGATGCCCGGCAAGGCACGCGCGCGCCGGTACAAATTGATCAGCGGCGTATGGTTGGTGTTGAGATTCGGGCAGATCCCGGGGAATACGCATGAAGGCCGGCGACACGCCGTCTCGATCTCGCGGGACTTGCATGCGAGCCGATACATGTTCGCGGTCGGCCCGCCCAGGTCCGAGATCACACCGGTGAAGCCCGGCACCGAATCGCGGATGGTCTCGATCTCCTTGATGATCGAGTTCTCCGAGCGGTTCTGAATGATGCGGCCTTCGTGTTCGGTGATCGAACAGAACGTGCAGCCACCGAAGCAGCCGCGCTGGATCGCGATCGAGAAACGGATCATCTCGTACGCGGGGATCTTGTTGGTGCCTTTCTGCTCGCCATAGAACGGATGCGGAATGCGGCGATAAGGCAGCTCGTAGATCGCATCCATCTCTTTCATCGAGAGCGGCAGCGGCGGCGGGTTCAGCCACACGTCTACGTTGCCATGACGCTGCACGAGCGCACGCGCGTTGCCCGGATTCGATTCGAGATGAAGGATGCGCGAGGCGTGCGCGTATAGAACAGCGTCGTCCCGCACGGCCTCGAACGAGGGCATGCGAATCACGGACTGCGAGCGATCGGCGGTCGGAACGTGCCGATGAAACTTCACGACCTTCGCGACGGGCTGCTTCGCAGCCGTCGCGCACGCTGGCGCGCTCGCTGCCGCCTCGCCCACAACCGCCGTTGCGCCCGCTGCCGCCTCCGCTCCGGTCACGCCGCCAGCCGACGAAGCATTCGCCGCCTCTTCCGTTCCGAGCCCGGCACCGGCCGCCGAATCATTTCCAACTGCCGCGTCACGCGCCGCCGTCTCCGTTCCGGGCGCGGCGCCAGCTGACGAAATATTTGCAGTGGATGCGTTATGAGATGCCGCGGCCATGGCCGCCTTCGACTTCGCATCGTTCGCCGCATATGGATCGATCGGCGGATTCAGCGGCCCGGGCTCGTCGATCGAGGTCGAGTCGATCTCCGTCCAGCCTTCCGGCGTCGCCGGTCGCACGAACGCCGTCCCTCGCAGATCGTTGATCTGATCGATCGGCTGACCCTTCGCCAGGCGATGCGCGATCTCGACGATCTGGCGCTCGCCGTTGCCATACACCAGCAGATCCGCCTTCGCGTCGAGCAGCACCGAGCGCCGCACTTTCTCCGACCAGTAATCGAAATGCGCGATCCGGCGCAGGCTGGCTTCGATGCCGCCGATCACGATCGGCACATCGTTGAACGCCTCGCGCACCCGCTGCGAGTAAACGATCACCGAGCGATCCGGCCGCTTGCCGCCCTCGCCCGCTGGCGTGTACGCGTCGTCGCTACGAATGCGTCGATCCGACGTGTAGCGATTCACCATCGAATCCATGTTTCCGGCGGTGATGCCAAAGAACAGATTCGGTTTGCCGAGGCGGGTGAAATCCTCCGTCGAGCGCCAATCGGGCTGAGCGAGGATGCCGACCCGGAACCCTTGCGCCTCGAGCACGCGGCCAATGATGGCCATGCCGAAGCTGGGGTGATCCACGTAAGCGTCGCCGGTGACGACGATGATGTCGCAGCTGTCCCAGCCGAGCGCGTCCATCTCCTCCTTCGACATGGGCAGGAACGGAGCGGTCCCGAAGCGGGACGCCCAGTGCTTGCGATAGGAGAAGAGTTCGCGGGGTGCTGGCTGCATGGGGGAACAGTCGATCACGAATCCCGCGGCCCCAACAGGGGCAACGCGGAAAGGGCGTGGATCTTACGCTATTTACGGGCCAACTTGGCCCGGACGGCCCCCTGATCCGGCGCCAGCGCCCGCTTACGGACAGCGGCGCTCACGGTCGAGACGTAGGGCGAATCCTTATCGAAGAACCGCCAGGGCTTTTGCGCCCAGTCTCCGGCGTAATCCACACCGATCCGGGTCGCCCGGCCGATCTTCGGCGGCCGATATCGGGTCGGCTGCTCCAGCCACAAGGTGTCGCCCAGCAAATCGGCGCCATTCAGGCCCCGATCGATATGCAGGGCACGACATAACAGCCCCGGCCCGTGGCTGGTCGTGGAGATTCCCTTGACCGGCTCCAATCCCCGAAGCAACACCGCATGCGGCGTCCCATGCGCCGCCGTCACGATGTTCAGGCAGTTCCAGAACCCATAAATCAAGTACACATACGCATGCCCCGGCGGGCCGAACATGACTTCCGTCCGCTTGGTCCGCCCCCGCGAGGAATGCGCCGCCAGGTCGTGCGGCCCTTTGTACGCCTCGGTCTCCACGATGCGCCCGACCTGCTCGCCTTCCGGCCCGGCGTGAATCAGATGCATGCCCAGCAGATCGCGGGCCACGAGCAGGGTCTCTCGGGCGTAGAAGTCGCGGCTGAGTTTGGCGGGCATCGGCACAGTATAAGGATCCGGGCCGGCTCGACCGACAACCAGTAGCATCGGCGCCAGTCGCCATGAGCTCATGACGACTGCGAGTGATTGACGGCTCAGTAAGGCTCCGCGCGAACTGTCGCGCCGAACGCGAAGATCACATGCGAAGAAGTCACGCCGCCGCCGTACGCGGCATTGGGGCTTTGCCACACCAACGCACCGTCGGTCACCGAATAGATCGAATTTTGCGGCCGCGCGTAGATCCGGTCCGACGACACCAGTTGGAAGTCGAGCAGATTGGGAAGAGCAATGAGCGGGCCGCGCTGCCCGGAAGTATTCGCGATGAGGGTGCCCTGGTATTGAGGCCCCGGTGCCGAAGTCGACGCGAATGGAATGACCAGCAAACGTGTCTCATCGAGCCACCCCAACGGCCAGCCTGCGACGGCGGTTTGCAGAGTGCCGTTGACATAGATATTGGTCGCGGAGTGCGTGGTACGGCCCTCGGTGGCAGCAGCATAGGCGGTGCCACCAGGCGACAGGCGAAGGCTCACCTCTGCTGCCGTCCCGAAAGTGCCAGCGACGGTATCGGACCAGAGGACCGTTCCATCGCTCACCCGCAGGACTTCTCTCGTGAGGTTGGACGAGCCGGTATCGAGCGATCTGCTGAAGACCGTGCCGGAGGCAGCAAGCGAAAATGCCAGCGGCTGTGGATAGCCCGGTGCCGCGTACGGCAGGTTCAGCAGCACGCTTTCGGAGGGCAGGGAAATGAAACGAATCGTCAGATCCGCATCGGAGTCGGTCCAGGCACCGAGTACGGCGCCATCGGCGGAAAGTTGCACTTCCTTGGCCGGAAAGTCGACTGTGCCTTCCAGTTCCTGAGTCGCCGCGTCGAAATACAGGATGTGTCCCGATGCCGTGGCAACCGCAATCCGCTCGGAGCCGGCCGCGATCGAGCGGGCCTGGCCCCAGTTGAGATAGGTTGGCGTGCTCGGAGCCGAGCTCTCCTTGGTCACCAGTCCCATCCGAGTCCCGGAGAGCCACTGCGTGGTCGAGATCGCCGCGACGGCGCTGCGTGGCCTGCGCGAGGCGATGGGGTGATCGACTTTGACCGGTGTCGCGCCCGACAGATCGATGATGCTGACCTGGTCGGAGTTGAAGACGCCGATCGTCTGCCCCGATGGCTTGGCCTGGAACGAGGCGAAGGGAGGTGTGAAGGTGTAGCTGGCGGCTGGCGTCATGCTGGCGCCGACCTCATGGACGTTGAGCTGCTGATTGCTGAAGGTCCAGAACCAGTTGCCCTGACCGGTGAGACTCTCGATGGTCGGCAGCACACGGAGGTCCAGCTGCGTGCCATTGAGGTCATAGACCGAGACCGTGTTCGATACATTCGTGAGGAAACGGTCGCCATCGGTGAACCAGGAATGAAACTGGCCAATGTGCTGCACGGTCGTGGTGGCGCCAGTGCTGACAGTGATTTTTTCCACGCGATCGGCTCCAGTCGCCCTGTTGCCAATACGCAGCTCCGAGGGCGCCGCGAAGGGCGCGCCGCCGCGGTAGTCTCCAGCATGTGAGAACAACAGCGTGCCGGATCGGCTCCACGTTTTGACTTCCGTTTGCGTGCCGACGGCCATGTAACTGCCATCCGAAGCCAGCACCGCCCAGCCGCTGGCCGTGTCGACACTGGCGACGAGGCTGCCGTCCGTCGCGTCGTAGGTTCGCAGTCGCGTGGGGCTTTGTTCGAGGATGGTCGAGCCGGCGAATATCACAGGATCTTCGCAGCCCGCCCTGAGACAGGCGCCATCGCCTTGCGCCACGATGGTGTCGTTGCTCGAATTCCAGAGCACCCAATGGCCGGTGGTGTCGGTGGTCACGAAGCGATTGGTGCCGCGGTAGATCGAGACGATGTCGTCGGCATGGGCGAGATCGACCAGAACGCCCGAGGTCACGGCGATGGACAGCGTGACAGTATCGGTGCCCGCTGAATTTTGCGCCGTGATCACGTAATCCGTCGCAGGGCTGATCCCGGTAGGCGTGCCACCGATGGAGCCGTTGGCGGTACTGAACGTGAGGCCGGCCGGCAAGGGTTGGTTGATGGACCAGGTCGCGGTACCGCGGCCGTGCGTGGGCGTGATCGAGGGTGCTGGCAGGCCGGTGGTAAAGGAATAGGACGCGCGCTCATATGCGATGTCCGGCGCGACATCGTTCACCGTCACTGAAATTCCAGCGGTGGTCGAGCCGCCGGAGTTGGACGCGGTCACGATGTATGTCGTGGCCGCCGTCGGCACGGTTGGTGTGCCCGAGATTCTTCCGGTCGTGGCATCGATCGCCAGTCCCGCGGGCAGTGCCGGGCTGATTGAGTAGCCGGTGACAGTCCCCGTTACTGTCGGAGTCACCGCCGTGATGGCTTCCGAGATGACGAATACCTGCGGCGAAGGGTAGCTGAGGTTGCCGGGCGCCGGACTGGTGGGGCTTCCGCCACCGCCACCATCGCATGCGGCCAATAGAAATAATGCGAACGACGACCAGATTCGAGATCGCATATACAGACTCCGTTGAAAACCCATTCCGTGCAACAACAACCGTCAATAGGGCGCCGCGCGTACGGTCGCGTCCCATACAAATATCACATGCGTCGGCGTCACTCCTCCGTGGCTCGAAATCGGATAGGGGCCTTGCCAGAGAGTCGAGCCGTCGCTCATCGAAGCGATCAGGTTTCCTGACGGCGAATAAATGCGCTCCGATGTCATCGGTTGAAATCGTGACATGACCGGAAATGGCAGGCGCGCGCTCTGCTGACCTGACGACAGGTCGTAGATGATAGTGCCGACATACTGAGGAGTGGGGGCCGTGGTGATGATGGACTGACTCACCAGCAAACGATTGTCGTCGAACCAGTCCACTGCCCGTCCCGATAACGCCGTATGAAGCGTGCCATTCGCCTGACTGCCGAGGTCCACATAAACGTCGGTGCCGCTGTTTGCCTGGGTATCACCGTTCCATTCGGCGAGCGATGAGCCGCTGGGCGACAATCGGGGTGGGGCGCTGCTCGGGCTCGTGCGCGTCCAGAGCACAGCCTCATCGCTCATTCGTATGACTTGTGTCGGCTGGGCGGTCGAGGGCGTCATGCTGAATACGGCGCCGGAAGTTGCGAGGGTGAACGACGCCGATTCAGGCCGGCTCAGCAGCACGTTCTCGGAGGGCAAGGAGTAGAAGCGCAGGCCATCGCCCTGCGCGCCGAGCACCGAGCCATCTTCCGACAGCTGCACGTCGTCGGCGGCGAAATCGATGACGCCTTCCTGCTCGTGAGTTGCCGCGTCGAAATACACGATTCTTCCGGAGGCGGTGGCAACGACAATGCGCTGGATGCTCGCGGCGAGCGACCGCACCGCGCCCCAGCCGAAAAACGCCGGTGTGCCCGGCATCGAGTCTTCGCGTGCGAGCACGCCGTATTGGCTGCCGGTCAACCACTGTGTGCTGGAGATGGCGCCGTAGGCCCTGGGACGATCCAGCGAAGTGGCGTGATCGACCTTTACCGGTGTCGCGCCCGACAGGTCGATGATGCTGATCTGGCCGGTGCCGCTGTTCAAGATACCTATGGTATCGGCCGAAGCGACGGCTTCGTAGTTGTAAGGGAAGCTGTAGCTGGCGGTCGGCGTCGCGCTGGCCCCGACCTCATAGATCTCGACTCGATAGGGCGAAGAGTTGTCCGCGGTCCAGAACCAATCGCCCTGACCGGTGAGCTGCTCGGTGGATGCAAGCGCTCTGAGATCCAACTGATGGCCGTCGGCGTTGTCGTAGACCCAGACCGTATTGGAGACATTGCTGAAAAAGCGGCTGCCATCGCTGAACCACGAATGGAACGCGCCCGCGTGCGGCACCGTCGTCGACGCACCGGTGCTCACGGAGATTTTTTCGACCCGATCGTTGCCGGCCGGTCCCGCGCCGATGCGCAATTCGGTCGGAGCGGCGAACGGCCGCGCGTAGCGGTAGTCGCCGGGTCGGGTGAGTAACAGATCTCCCGACCGACTCCATACCCGGACGTGCGCTGTCGTACCGGCGGCGATGTAACTTCCGTCGGAGGCCAGCGTTGCCCAACTGTCTCCTGAATCGATGGTCGCGAGCACCCGCCCGTCCGTCGTGTCGGTCACTTGCAGCTGGGTGTCGAATTTGGATAACACCGTCGAGCCTGCGAGCTTCACGGTCTTGGTGTCGCAGTAGCGGCCGCAGCTGGACTCGCCTTGGGCGACGATCTCGGCGTCGGTCTGGTTCCAGAGCACCCAATGACCGGTCTCGTCGACGCTCAGGATCCGGTTGCCTTCGCGCTGGATCGAAATGATCTCGGCGACATGCCCCAGTTCGAGAATCACTCTCGCGCTCACGTCGATGGTCAGCGCGAAAGTGCCGGAGCCGGCGAGGTTCGATGCGGTGATTTCATACACCGCGGCGGCGGCGGTCGCGGTGGGAGTGCCGGTGATGCGGCCGGTGGTGCTGTCGAAGCTCAGTCCGGCAGGCAACGGCTGACTGATGGACCAGCTGAGCGGGTTGCCGCCGGTACGCTGAGGCGAGATCGACTCGATCGGCCTGCCGATGGCGAGTGAGTACGACCGGCTCGGGTAGCTGATGGACGGTGGCGCGACACCAGTCACCGTCACCGAAATGCCAGTGGTGGTCGAGCCGGATGAATTGGCCGCGGTGACTGTGTAGACGGCGGTTGTCGCGGCCACAGTGGGTGTTCCGGACAGTATCCCGGTGGTGCTATCGAGCGTCAGTCCGGTCGGCAGTGTCGGGCTCACCGAATAGCTGGTGACGGTGCCGTTCACCGACGGGGTCAGCGGCGTGATTTGTCTGAAAGCTTCGAAGTCGGGGGGCGACGGGTAACTGAGACCGCTCGGCGCTGCGATGGGGCCTGGAGATTCGCTATTCCCGCCACCGCCACCGCCACAGCCGGTCAGCAACATTGCTGACAAAATCCATATGAGTGGGCGCAAGGCATCTCCCCTGGCATCCGCCGATGTTATGACAACCGGGTATTCCTTCCGGCATTCATTCTACATCGGATTCGCTAGGGCCAGTCGCAGAGGACTGAGCTCAGTCGTTGCCGTCGAAATGCGTCGGCCAGTGGCCGTGCACCTGCATGACGTCCAGCTCGACCTGGCCGTTGCTCAGATCGGCGGATTTCAACTTGATGCGCATGAATTCCAGCGAGTCGCCGCGCTCGTAGTAGTAGAACACCGAGCTGCGATGTTCATCGCGGGTGGCGCGAGGAATGACGAATTCGTTGAATGCAGTCTCGTGCACGAGCGGGCCGCAGCTCAGCTGTGCGCCGCTGAGCTCGACGACGATGTGGGCGGCCTCCAGATCGCTGCCGTCGATCAGATTCTTGCAGGTGATACGAAACCGCGGCGGCAACCCGGCGACGTGCGGGAGGATATCGACAGATTCGCCGGCCCGGAGGCGGGCCAACTTGCGTATGCGGTCGACGCGCTGCGCGTCGGCGACGCGGACGGTCGGAGAGTCGCGGTAAACGATGGGAGCGGGCGGGCGAGCCGGGGTGCGTGTGGCGGTTACGGGCAGGTGATGGCGTCGCCAGTACATCGCACCGACGATGAAGGCCATCAGGCCAATCACGAGCCATAACTGTTGCAACACGTATTCCATTTCACATCGCGGGCGCTGAAGGAGCGTCCTTGTCCTTGTTATCGACAGGTTGCTGTCGCGACTGAGGGCGACAATCAGCGAAGGCAACCTCACCTGTCGCCGGAGTGTCCGCAGCAAGCGACAAAAAATCGAGCAACTGCGTCACAGCTTGTGACGCGTTTGTTTGCTCATTCCTTCGCGAGCGCCGCCAGGCGTTGCAACAAACGCCATTCGTGCGCTGGCTGGCCTTCGCCATGACGGGAGACTTTCCAAAGCTCGGCGAGCAGATCGCCGCGACGCGCACGAAGGGTGGGGCGCGCGAAGGCGAGTTCCGACAGCAACAGTTCGCTGGCCTGTGAGATCGACCACGATCGAGCCGGTCGCATCCGCGAGGGCAACGGCATGAAGCCGAGGTAGGTCGCGCCGGTGACGGACGCGCCGACATTGCCCAAAGTGAGTTGCAGCTCACACATTGCGGCCGGCATGCGTTCGGCCGCGGTCATGAAAGAGCGCGCGACCGTCATCAATGCATTGGCAATGATGCGGGCGTCGCCGAGCAGCGCTTCTTCCATCTGTGTCCGCAACGAGCCTTCGATTCGAACGATTTGCCAAAGCCGGTAACGGCCCTGGCCGTCGGCTGCCAGCACGATGCAGCGCTGTCTCGACAGCAGCTCGCTGCCAGCGACGTGCTGACGGGCCCACTGGACCAGCTCGGCGCGGCCGGCGTCGATATTGTCAAACACAGCGTCGGCCGCGGAGTGCAGCCACCAGCGATGGTCGATCGCACCGGTCCAGGCGCCTGCCGCATCGAGCCGCAGACTGGTCTGGCTCGAGCCGAGCTCATGCAGGATCAAACGACCGTCGACCGGCGGCCAGACCATGCCGCTGGCGACCTTTGCATCGGGCACGGCGGGAGCGCGCGAGTCATCCGATCCAGATGAGCCCCGCGCGCTTTCATCATGCATCTCCGCCGCGGAAGTCGTTTTAGCGCCCGGCGCGTGTGGCGCTGCTGGGCTCACCGGCGCATCGACATTCGCCCGCATCGCTTCTTGGAACGCTTGCGACGCCAGCGATGTTTGCTGCTGCAAGTCGTGCAGGCGGGTGTGAGTGAGCTTGCCGGACTCGACCGCCAGGTCGAGCGCGCCACTCTCGGCGCTTTGCATTTCCTCGAGCAGATCCGCGGCGCTGTTGATTTTCGGTTGAGCCGTGACGAGTGCGCCGGTACGCATGAGCTCGCGCACCCGATCCAACGCCAGTCGCACGGCAAAGACGAACGTCTCGCGAATGCCCGCGCCTTCCGTCGCGACCGATTCGATGACGGCGCTGCGTAATTCGAGCTCGTCGAGCATGCCGCGAATCTGTGTCAGCGACACCGCATCAGTCAGGTCGCGTTTGTTTGCTTGCAGGACGATGCCGATGGGCGGACCGCCAACGCTATTCAGCACGCCTCGGAGCGCGCCAAGGTAGCGACGGTCCGCTTCGAAACCAGAGGGAGAACTGTCGCCGACGAACACGACGACATCGGCGCTTTCCAACAAGCGGCGCCGGCGCGGTGCCAGCGTTGCCTGTCCCGGCACGCTGACGATCTGACAGCGAATGCGCCGGCCCTCGAACAGTCCGCCGGTGTAATCGAGCCAATCGAAATACAACGTGCGGCCGTTGAGATCCGCCGGTGAATACACGCCCGCGCCCAGACCGCGACCGAGCGTCGCGACGCTGGTGGTCTTGCCCGCCATGGGAGCGCCGTCGTAGACGACGCGGATCACCACGCAGTCGTCGTTGGGAGCGATCACCGCCATACGGCGCCGCTGCTCAGGCCTCGAGGCCGTTGCAATGTTTGTTGACGGAGTTGCGCAGGATCGCGAGGTTGGTGGTGTTGCGATCCACGGCCAGGTACAGGAACGACAGCCCGCCCGGCAGCAGCTTGATCAGATGGAACTGGTCCGTGAGTGTGATCAGCATGTCTTCGAGCTGCACCTTCAGGTTCAGCGCGCGCATGATCTTGAGCTTCTGTTTCACCAGCTCGCTGTTGTAAGCGCTGGCCACCGTCAAATCGAAATCACCGCGGTTGGACTTTGCCGCGAGCGTCATTCCTGATTCCAGATCCACCGCCGCCGTCGCGATCACGCCGTTCACGTCGGCTTCGATCTTCATGATGGCGTCCATGAGGCTTCTTTCACTGGCCACGAATGCGCTCCCGAACCCTTGGTCTCGAAGGATGAAATCGGGCGGCGAACCGGAGTCCGCCGCCCGCGATGGTGAGTTAGAACGTCAGCGAGCTTTCCGCGTCCTGGCACGCACGACGCGCCATCGCGAGGTTCGCGCGGCTCTTGTCGAGCACCAGGTACATGAAGATGCCGGGCTTGGCGGCAACCGGACGGATGATGTGGTACTGCTTGCTCAGCGTGATCAGGATGTCCTCGATCGTGTCGGTCAGGCCGAGGCTCTTCATCGTGCGCATCTTGGCGCGCACCACTTCAGTGTTACCGGCGGCGGCGAGCTCGAGATCGAGGCCGGTGCCGGCGCTGCCCAGCATCATGCCGCTGTTCGCATCCACCAGCGCCGAGCACAGCGCGCCATCGGTGCGCAACAGGCCATTCAAGGATTCAGAGACGGAAGCCATCGAAAGTACTCCTTCAACAGATTTGACAAACACGTACCGGGACTTACTTCTGCAGGCTGGTTTCCAGCTTCTTGCAGAGATTGCGAGAGGCCCACAGCAACTTGCCGAGCAGCTCGCCGCTCTTGGCGACGATGGCCAGCGACAGTCGCTGCGTGCCCGCCAGACCGAGGATCAGCACTGTGCCGCTGTCGGTCTCGATGATCACATTGCGGTTCTTCGCCAGCCCGGCCTCGCGCGTCAGCGCTTCGGACAAGGCCTGCATGGAGCTGCTCATCGCGGCGATCTTCGGCGTCATCGTCTGATTCGGTGGATACGACGCCACTTCGAAACCGTCGCCCGAAGTGAGCACCGCGAGCAGCACGTCCGCATTCGCCGCCGCGAACGCTTCCAGATGATGGGCGCCGAGGCGCACCAGGTCGGCATCGAACCGTGAGTTGGGCAGGGTCATGTTGCAAACTCGGGCTGACTCACTTCGAGCGTGGCCAGCAGGGTTTCGATCAACAACAACACGTCTTCACGCTTGCGCACGTCGACGCTGAAAACGGGGGCGGAGAACTGCAGCGACTCGATCACGCGCAGGCAGGCGTCGATCTGGGTGTAGTCATCCGGGCGAGTGCGGCCGACGCCGACCACGAATGGCTGGTCCGGCGCGATCCGTCGAAACACTTCGGTGTAGGTCTTCAGATCCGCGAGCAGGGTCGGGCTGGTGCCATCGAGCAGCAGGATCACGCCCATCGAGCCGCGGCCCACGATCTCCCACATGAAAGAGAAACGTTCCTGGCCGGGCGTGCCGTACAGGCGCACCACAGTGCCGTCGCCCAGTCCGATCTGACCGAGGTCGAGCGCGACCGTGGTCGATTCCTTGGCGAAGCTCTGCTGATCGTTGTTCTGCATCTCCGTCGACACCGGCGGAAAATCGCTGACCGCGGTGATGGCCGTGGTCTTGCCGGCGCCCATCGGCCCCGTGAACACGATCTTGAGCTCGGATGCGATGCTCATGAGGTCCCTCCCAGTCGCAGATGCTTGCGCATATTGCGCAGGAATTGTTTCAAGCCGCCGACCGGCGTGGGCGCGCTGCGTTCTGTGCGCGTCACTTTCGGTGCGGTTGGAGTGGGTTGTGTGGTCTCGATCAGCGCGCAGCTGGCGAGTGCGTTGAGCGTGCGTGCCGCTGCGTCCATGTCTGTTTGTGCTCGGGTCGCAAGCTTGGCGGGTGCTGAGGCTTCAGCGGCGAGCGCGGCGACGACGCGAATCTGCGTGGTCAGCTCGGCTGCATCGTGTGCTCGCACGCGCCCGAGATCCGGCCAGCGAATCAATCGATAAACCGTCTTGTCGTTCAACCACGGGGCGAGCGATGCGCTCGCGTGATACGTCGCGAACCAGAACAACTCCGCGCCGGATCGCGCTGGTAAATTGCCTGGCGGCGGTGTGCCTTTTTGTAACGACAGACCGCTCAAGTCCAACGTGCCCGCGCGGATTGCGCCGGCGGTCGCGCTGTCGCAGTAGTAACAACCAACGTCGCCGCGCAACCAAAGGAACGGGCCTTGCGGTCCCTTGCACATCAGCCACAACGTGCTGTTGTTGACGGTGCGTAACGTGCGCAGTGCTTCGACGAACGACCACGGGTCAGCATTGGATGAGCTGACGCGCGGCTTGATCGGCGCAGCGGCCACAGGCGCACTCGGTGCAACGGTCGCGTTGTTCCCCATCTCCGCTTCCACGTGCTCCAGCATGCTGAGCACCTTCACGGCGGGAAATGGATAGACGAGTGTGCGTGGGCCGGCGGGGTGATGCTTCTCGTCGGTGCTGAGCACGACGATGTGCTTACCCTCATCGCGCCAGCGGGCGATGATGTCAGCGGGCTCGGAGTGATGGACGACGATGATGTCGGCCGCGGCGGCTGGAGTGGTCACCCAGCTCGAACGCGTAGTGCCCTTGAATACCCACAGCACTGAATCGAACAGCTGCACGGCGTGACCGGCCTGTTCTTCGGCAGCGGATGGCTTGATCAGCGCGATCCGTCGCTCGGGGCCCGAACCGGGCGCTGCAGACTGTCGTGTGCTCACGGCCGCGTGCAACCGGCGTCGATCGACGCCAGTCCCAGCGCATGCCATGGAGATCCACACCGCCAGGGCGTGGGCGCAGCGACAGCCATAGGTCCTCGAGAAAAAATCAGCGAGTGGTCTCGCTGGTCCTTCGCGAGTAACCTTTTGTGCGGCGAAACATTAGAGGCGGGAGGGGGCGCCGACTGTGACCAAAATCACTCTGTGACGTGAAATTCAATCATTTGATAACGAATATCCGGCAGCGTCACATTCAGGTTCGGTTACAGCACCCCGAGCGCGAGACCGGCCGCCAGGGTCTGACCCAACTCGGCGCATCGGTGACGATCCGTGTCACCCGGCTCGCCTGTGACGATCAGCGGTTCGGCGCATCGTTTCCAGCGATAGCCCAGCGCGATTCGTTCGATGGACGTGACCGCGCCGGTGCCGTCATTGCCGGCGCTGACGAAGATCGCATAGGGCAGGGCATCGACCCGACCCTGCACCGGATAGAACGTGCGGTCGAAAAAATCCTTGATGGCGCCCGCCATGTAGCCGAAATGCTCGGGCGTGCCGATGAGCAATCCATGCGCCCAGAGCAAATCGTCGACGCCCGCGTCGAGCGCCGATAGCGCGCGCAGCTCGACGTCTTCGCCTGCGTCCGCCACGCCTTGCTTCACCCACTCCACCATGGCGTGGGTGCGGCCACCGGCGTGGCCTGCGTAGATCAACAGCAGATGAGGTCGAGTTGAGGGCGGCATTGCGGAAGACATCTGTTACAGTTCTGAGTCACCGTAACCCGACTCACGGGGAGTGCCGAATGTATACCGTTTCGCAACCGATGCGGTCGCTGTCCGCTCTGATTATTTCAGCGGCGATGCTTACCGCGCTGGGCTGCAAGCCCAAAGAGCCGAAGCCGGTGCCGACGCCGGAAGCCGCCGCCAGTAGCCCGGTCAACGAGCAGCAGAAAACCGCCGCGAATCAGATTGCCGCCGACTATCTGCGCGCTCAGATTACCAAGATTTCATCGGATGAATTCGAGGGCCGCGCGCCCGCGACGCCGGGCGATGTGAAAGCTCGTCAGTACATCGCGGACCAGTTGCAGCAGATCGGTTTCGCGCCGGGCGGCAGCGATGGCAGCTATCAACAGTCGTTCGACGTGGTCGGCATCACCGCGCAAATGCCCAAGCAGTGGGCCTTCAACAAGGGCGGCAGGAAGGTGTCGTTCAAGTGGTGGGATCAATACATCGCCGGCAGCGGCGTGCAGTCCGACAAGGGCTCGGTCAAGAACGCCGAAGTGGTGTTCGTCGGCTACGGCATTCAAGCGCCGGAGTTCGGTTGGGACGACTTCAAAGGCCAGGATTTGAAGGGCAAGGTGCTGCTGATGCTGAACAACGATCCCGACTGGGATCCACAGCTGTTCGCCGGTGACACGCGCCTTTATTACGGCCGCTGGAGCTACAAGTACGAGAGTGCCGCGCGCGCGGGTGCCGCTGGCGCCATCATCATTCACACCACGCCGTCGGCGGGTTATCCGTTCCAGGTCGTGCAGAGTTCCTGGTCGGGCGAGCAGGTTGAGCTGCCGGCCAACAACGAGCCGCGCATTCAAGTCAAAGGCTGGCTGACCGAGGATGCGTCACGCGAGCTGGTGAAGCTCGCCGGGCAGGATCTGGATGCGCTGGTGAAGTCCGCTCAATCCAAGGACTTCAAGCCCGTGCCGCTCGGAGTCACGACCTCGTTCGACTTCAAGAACCAGCTGAATCGCTCCAGCACTGCGAATGTCTACGGTGTGTTGAAGGGCAGCGATCCGCAGCTCAGCAACGAGTATGTGATCTACACCGCGCATCACGATCACCTCGGCGTCGGCGAGCCCGATGCGAATGGCGACAAGATCTTCAACGGCGCGATGGACAACGCGTCCGGCGTGGCCCAGGTGCTCGCGATCGGCAAGGCATTCAAGGCAATGCCGCAGCCGCCGAAGCGCTCCATCATGTTGTTGATGGTCGCTGCCGAGGAGCAGGGTCTGTTGGGCTCGCAGTACTACGCGACGCATCCGACCGTGCCGCCCGGCAAGATCGCCGCGAACATCAACATCGACGGCGGCAACATCTTCGGCCTGGCCAAGGACATCGTGTTCGTCGGCAAGGGCAAGTCGACCATCGACGACTACGTGAACGCCATCGCCAAGATGCAGGACCGCGTGGTGACGCCCGATCAATTCCCGGATCGCGGCTTCTTCTATCGTTCCGACCAGTTCAACTTCGCCAAGATCGGCGTGCCTGCGTTGTATCTGGACGCCGGCACCGACTTCATCGGCAAGCCGCCGGGCTGGGGCAAGCAACAGCACGCGGACTACGAAGAGCATCATTATCACCAGCAGTCGGACCAGATCTCCGACAGCTGGAATTACGACGGCATGATCCAGGACGCGCAGCTGTTGTTCTACGTCGGCGACAACATCGCAAACGCGGCCGAGGCGGATCTGCCGAAGTGGTTGCCGGGCGATGAGTTCGAAGCGGCGCGCAAGGCGTCGCAGGAACAGCTCAGCAGCAAGGCCGAGTAAATGTTTCTGTTTTGAACCGGGGCCCATCGATGCGTCGATGGGCCCTTTTTTCCAGCCTCAATCCTGCATCAGCCGGCTGTCGGTCCAGTTCTCGGGCCAGCGTTTCACCGGCATGTCCGTGATGGCGAGCCGGATCAGCTCGGTCATCGCCGCCCGCGCCTCCACCGTATCTCCCGCTGCGATCGCATGAAACACGCGCCAATGCTCCGGCAGGGGGTCGCGCTTCAATGCCTGGGCGCGTTGTTTAAATTCAGTCAGTGCGTGCACGGCCGCGGCCACGCCATTTGTCAGTGAAATGATAAAAGGGTTGCGGGTGGCGCGCAGCAATTCGGAGTGAAACTCCTTGTCGGCGATGCGGCCGGCTTCGACGTTCACCGTATGCAAGGCCATTCTTTCGAGCGCGCCGCGCATCACGCCGATGTTTTTATCGTTGCGTCGTGCCGCCGCCAGTGCCGCGGCTTCCGGCTCGATGATCGTGCGCAATTCAAACAAACCTTGCAGCACTTCCAGCTCGGGCTCGCCCGCGAATACCCACGCCAGAACGTCGGGATCCAGCAAATGCCACTGCTCGACCGCACTCACGCGCGTGCCTGTGCGAGTTCGACTCTGCACGAGACCTTTCGCCGCCAGCATGCGCACAGCTTCCCGATACGCGGAGCGTGAAACTTTCAGCTGACCGCTCGCTTCGATCTCGCCGGCGAGCACATGACCCGGTCGGTAGTGCCCCGACACGATGTGCATGCCGAGATCGCGCGCGATGGAGCTGTGCAGACGCAGTTCTTTGCGCTTCAGCCGCGGGCTGGCGGCGGCGACTTTGTTCGGCTTGGTGGCGAGCATCGGCAGGATTGTCCGGGCGCGCCGTCGCGATCACAAGCCAAGCCGGCGGGAGTGTGTTTACAAATCCTGGGAGATTTTGTAACTAGCCAATTCTATTGAAAATTTTCCAGCGTTACGAGCCCGGCGCGCGACTCCGGGGGGTGCTGTTGCGATTCGAATCTTGATTTGTCCGACATTTTAAATATAGCATTTGTCTGAGAAATACATCCGGCCGGGGTCATCGGTCAGCTTTGGGGGATAGCAATCGTGGCGAAGCTAGTCAGGATTCGTTCTGCGTCCGCTATGGCGGCGCTTTCTTTATCGATGAGCGCACTCGCTCAGCAAACCACCACTACACCGCCGACCGAGCTCGAAGAGGTCATCGTCAGTGGTGTGCGCCAGAGCCTGGTGCAGGGATTGGAGAACAAGCGCAATTCCACGCAGGTCGTGGAGTCCATCGTCGCCGAGGACATCGGCAAGCTGCCCGACAACAACGTCGTCGAAGCTTTGCAGCGAATCTCCGGTGTGCAGATCACCGATCGCGGTGGCGGCGAAGCCGAGGGCATCGTGATCCGTGGTCTGAACGACGTGACCACGACATGGAACGGTCGCAACGTGTTCACTGCCCAGGGCCGGCCCGCGTCGGCTCGACAAGTGGCGCTGCAGGACATTCCCGCGAACCTGATCGGCAAAGTCGACGTGTACAAGACACGCGCCGCCGACCAGCTCGAAACCGGCCTGGCCGGTCAGATCGACGTGACCACGCGCCGGCCGTTCGACTTCGACGGCCTGGAAGTTTCCTTGAACGCTCGGGCCACGACTCAAGAACAGCGCGAAGACATCGACCCCAACGCCAGCTTGCTGGTTGCCAACACTTGGGATGTGGGCGAAGGCAGATTTGGCGTGATGGCGAACGCCAGCTATTCGCGGGTGCGTTATCGCGATCAGAGCGTGACCGCCGGCGCGCTGGTGCCGTTCGCGACCGCTGACAATCCTCCGCTCGGCGCGGGCGCGTTGAACGACAACTGTCCCGACAATACTCCCTACAATCCGAACTGGACGCCGCTGGAGCGCATTTTCAACGGCGATTGCCGCGTTCCCGAAAGCCCGATCTGGCAGGCGGGCACCGATGCCGGTCTGTCGACCGCGCCGGGCTCGACGCTCACGTTCAACGGCGTCGAATATCCCTACCTGCTGGGCCGCGACGCGTTGTTCGCCAGCGATTTCCAGGGCGATCGCGAGCGTCCGGCCGCGACCGTCGCTCTGCAGTGGGCGCCGAACGACAGCTCCGAGTACACCTTCGAAGCCTTCTATCAGGGCTACCGCGAGGAGATGTTCAACAACCTGCATTTCACGTTCGCGGATTGGTGGGGCACGCTCGGCCCGAATCCCGCATCGACGATCACGCTCTATCCGGGCACCAACATGATCAAGACGCGCGTGGTCGGCGCGCCCTTCGGTTTCAACAGCGGTGATGCGACCAAGCAGGACACCGACACGTTCGTGTACGCGTTGAACGGTAAATGGCAGATCAACGATCGTTTCGCGCTGGCGGCCGATCTGTCGATGCAGGACAGCGAGTTCAATAGCCGCTTCATCGCCGTGCGCACCGAGCGCGTGCCCGGCTCCATCACGGTCGATTTCAACGCGGGCAACGGCATTCCGTCCTGGCACTTCAACAACGATGCTGAACTGCTCGATCCGAATGTCTGGAATGTCGGGGCGTTGTTCCAGAACCGCGGTCGTCAGAAAGGCGACGCGCAGACGGCGCAGGTCGATGGCGACTATAAACTGGGCGACGGCCTGTTTCGTTTGCTGAGCTTCGGCGTGCGCTACGACGACCGCTCGGCCGAGTCGTATAGCCCGCGTGCCACGCCCGAGCCGTTCCTGGGTCGAAACATGTCGACGCTGCCCTCGGGGATGATTTACGCCAACAGCGGCTTCTTCGATGGCGAAGGCGACGTTCCGACGGCCTGGGCGGTCGTGAACGGCTACTACTTGAACGATCACGCCGCCGAAGTGCGCGCCATGTATGGCGTGGATCCGGCAGGCCCGCAATTGCTCCGCGGCTTCGAGGTCAAGGAGCGTACCTCGTCCGCCTATGTCCAGACCGACATCGAGATGGGCAAGTTACAGGGTCAATTCGGCTTGCGTTACGTCTCGGTGGCTACGGACATGCAGTTCACCAATGTGCTCAACGGCGATCGGTCCTCGGCCAGCAAGAGCGACAATGAGTTGCTGCCGTCGTTCACCTTGCGTTATGCGGTGACCGATGACTTCAATCTGCGCTTCAATTATGGCGAAACCCTGCGCCGGCCGAACTTCTTCGACCTGGACTCGAACTTCACGCTCACCGGCGATCTGACCAACGTGGGCTACGGCACGGGTCTGGGCGGCAATCCGGATCTCGAGGCGACCAAAGCGAAGAACTACGATCTGACCGCCGAGTGGTATTTCGCCACCGACAGCGCGGTGTACGCGACTGCGTTCCGTCGCGACATCGATGGCCTGGTGGTGCCGCTGACCCGTCGTCTCACGATTCCGAACGACAACTACAACACCGACTCGTTCGTGGTCACGCAGCCGGTGAACGCCTCCGACGGCAAGCTCGAAGGTATCGAGCTGGGTTTCGTGTACTTCCCGGATTACCTGCCCGGCGTGTTGAAAGGCCTGGGTGTCACCGGCAGCTTCACCAAGCTCGACTCGGAGCAGACCATTCCACGCACCAATGCGGAAGGCCAGATCGTCGGCACCGAGAAATCCGAGTTCTTCGGTGTTTCCGACACTTCGTACAACATCACGCTGGCGTACGACCGGGCCGGTGTCGGTGCGCGTCTGTCCTACGTGTGGCGCGACGATTTCCTGAACAACAACGAAGCGCGCCTGTTCGCCAACCCGATCGGCATCTGGCGCAAATCGGAGGCGAGCCTGGATCTGCAAGTCTCGTACGAGGTGAATGACAAGCTGGCGATCTCGTTCGACGCGGTGAATCTCACCGAAGAGATGCAGCAGGCCTACTACCACTTCGGCTCGGCCGGCAGCCCCGGAACGACCAATTTCGGCAACCTGTTGCTGAGCCGTTCGTTCGCTCTCGGCGTACGTTGGCGGATGTAATAGCCCCGCAGGAGCGGCGCCGTTCGCGCGCCGCTCCTTCTTCGAACTCATCGCGTTAAGATCCTGCCTTCGCGCCGCCGCCTGCGGCCGTCACCAGACAGGTAGGGTCATGCCGTTCGATGCCAAACGTGTGGTCGTTGCGCTGGCTGCGTTCATCGCAACCGTCGCCGCGCCGGTTCAAGCCAAAACCGTCAAGCCGCCTTTGCACGGCCAGAACTGGGTTGCCGTCACCGGTAAGCCGCTGGCAGCGACCGCGGGCGCGCGGATCTTCATGCAGGGAGGGAATGCGGTCGACGCGGCCTGCGCGATGATTGCCGCGACGTCCACCATGTGGGACGTGTTGAGTTGGGGTGGCGAGACCCAGGCGCTGATCTACAACCCGAATACTCGCAAAGTCATCGGCGTGAATGCGCTCGGTGTCGCTCCGACCGGTGCGACTCCCGAGTTCTATCGCTCCAAGGGTTACGACTATCCGCCCGAGTTCGGCCCGCTCGCGGCGGTCACGCCGGGGACACCCGGCGGCATCATGGTGATGCTCGCGGAGTACGGAAAGCTCAGCCTCGCCGACGTGCTCGCGCCGGCCATCGAAATGGCCGACGGCTATCCCATCGAAGCGCAGACCGCCGACCTGATCGAGAAATGGAAGGATGAGCTGCGCAAGTGGCCCGACTCCCGCCGCACGTTCCTGGTTCACGAAGGCAAGGATGGCAAGCCGCTGCCCGGCTTTACTCGCGTCGGTCCGGAAGCGGGCGAGATCTTCCGTCAACCCGACCTCGCGGTGACCCTGCGCAAGCTGGTCGACACCGAAGCGAAGGCGCGTAAGGCCGGCAAGAATCGCAAGCAGGCCATCATGGCCGCCTACGATCGTTTCTATAAGGGCGACATCGCGAAGGAATATGCGCGCGGCTCGCAGGCGCTCGGCGGCCTGCACACACCGGAAGATCTTGCCAACTGGCAGGTCTATCTCGAAGAGCCGGTGAGCACGAACTACAAGGGTATCGATGTCTACAAGCTGACGAGCTGGGTGCAGGGCCCGTCGATGCTCCAGGCGCTGAACATCCTCGAGAACTTCGATCTCAAGGCCATGGGCTACAACAGCACGCGCTATATCCACACGCTGTATCAGACCATGAGCCTGGCGTTCGCCGATCGAGATTTCTATTACGGCGACTCGCGCTTTCCACCCGAGGAGCCCATCAAAGGCCTGCTTTCGAAGGACTATGCGCGCGAGCGTGCCAAGCTGATCAAGGAAGATCGCAACGATCCCGACATTCGTCCCGGCGATCCGTATCCCTTCCAGGGCGGGACCAATCCGTTCCAGGCGCAACTCGATGCGTGGCACACGGTGAAGCCGGGCAAGGACAAGTCCAAGCCCAATCAGTGGAGCCCGACCGCGCTCGCCGAGTTCGATCGCACGTTCCGGCTCGGCACCACCAGCGTCGAGGCGGTCGACAAGGAAGGCTGGGTCGTCTCGGTCACGCCGAGCGGCGGCTGGCTGCCGGCCACCATCGCGGGCAAGACCGGCATCGGCATGAGCCAGCGCATGCAAAGCTTCGTGCTCGATCCGAACGACAATCCGTTCAACGTCGTCGCGCCGGGCAAACGGCCGCGCGCCACGCTGACGCCATCGATGGCGTTGAAGGATGGTAAGCCGTATCTGGCGTTCGCCGTGCAAGGCGGCGACACGCAGGAACAGAACCTGCTGCAGTTCTTCTTGAACGTGGTCGAGTTCGGCATGACGCCGCAGGAGGCGGCCGAAGGCGCCAACATCACGACCTATCAGCTGCGCGATTCGTTCGGCGCTCATGAGTCCATTCCGGGCCGCCTGACGCTCGCCGACTCGGTGCCCGCTTGGGTTCGCAACGAGCTGATCAAGAAAGGTTACAAATTGGAATTTTCGGCAAACAATTCCGGCCCCATCACCGCCATTCAGATCGATGCGAAGCACGGCACCTTCTGGGGCGCGGCCGCGTATCACGGCGAGGACTACGGCATCGCCTGGTAACTTTTGAAGGCAGCTCCTGCGCGTCCATGCGCCCGCTGCATTCGGGCTCCCTGCCCAGCACATATGCGCCGTGTTGGGGCGGGCCTCTGCACTCTCGCGGGGCGAGCGCTTTTGACAGCCATCACAACTTCAAATCAGCTGCCATGACCATTGACGCTGCTCATCATTTCTGTGACAAAGCCCCGCGCGATGGTGCGTAAGCAGCTGCTATTCAGCGGTTCTTGTCACGACAACTAAAAGGCATGCAGTCCACGGCCACCCCCCTCGTCAACCACGAAACACCGACTGTCAGTTACGACACCGCAGGGAGCACCGAAACCGCGCGCATGCTCCGTACGTTGCTCGGCAACCTCGACGGTATGGTGTATCGCTGCCGTGACGACGCTGAATGGACCATGGAGCTCGTCAGCGAAGGCGTGCGAGGTCTGACCGGCTACGACGCCGCCGACCTGCTGTTCAACAAACGCGTCTCTTACGAGCAGATCACCTATCCCGACGATCGCGAGCGGGTTCGCACCGAGATATACACCGGCCTGCGCACGCAAGGCCGCTTCGATTGCGAGTATCGCATCGTGCATGCGACCGGCGAGGTCCGCTGGGTGTGGGAGCGGGGCTCCGGCATCTATGACAGTCACGGCAAGCTGCAGGCCATCGAAGGTCTCATTCAAGACATCACGGCTCGCAGAGCGTCGAGCCAGGCGCTGCGTGAGGCCGAGCGGCGCTATTACAACTTGTTCGAAAATGCCATCGAGGGAATCTTCCGCACCACCATCGACGGCCAATATCTCGACGCCAATCCGGCGCTGGCGCGGATCTATGGATTCGACAGTCCCGCCGAGCTCATCGCTCAGCTGAAGGACATTCGCAATCAGCTGTACGTCGAACCGTCGCGTCGCGAAGAGTTCATGGCGCTGGCGAAGGCGCGGGGCTCCGTCAGCGGTTTCGAATCGCAGGTGTATCGCAAGAGTGGCGAGGTGATCTGGATTTCGGAGAATGCCCGCGCCGTGTTCGACGAGGCCGGTCACGTCGCTTGCTATGAAGGTACGGTCGAAGACGTCACCGAGCGCAAGGTCTATCAGGCGCGCATCGAGCAGCAAGCCAACTTCGATACCCTCACCGGACTTGCCAATCGCGCGCTGCTCCACGATCGATTGCAACAAGGTATTCGTTCCGCTGGCGCTTACGGCACGCGCCTGGCGGTGGTGTTCGTCGACCTGGATCGATTCAAGTTCATCAACGACGGGTTGGGTCATCACGTCGGCGATGAGCTGCTGCGTGAGATGGCCGAACGACTGCGTTCCAGCGTGCGTGAAGGCGACACGGTGGCGCGCTTGGGTGGCGATGAGTTCGTGCTGCTCATCAATGGCCAACGCGGACCCGATGCGGTCGCGCTGGTGCTCGAGCGGATGCTGCATGCGATCTCGCAGTCCTGGGCCAGTCCGCAGGGCGATTTCAGCATCACCTGCAGCATGGGCGTCGCTTTGTATCCGGACGACGGCACCAATGCGGAGACTCTGCTCAAGCATGCCGACCAGGCCATGTATCGGGCCAAGGAAAAAGGCCGGAACAATTTCCAGTTCTTCACCGCCGAGCTGAATGCACTCATCACCGAGCGCCTGGAGCTGGAGAACAAGCTGCGGCGTGCGCTGGAGCGTCAGCAGTTCTCGCTTCACTATCAGCCGCGCGTGGATATGCGGACGCGCCGAATCACCGGCGCGGAGGCGTTGATCCGGTGGCACGTATCGGATGAGGAAGTGACGCCGCCGTCGCGGTTCATTCCTGTCGCGGAAGAGATCGGATTGATCGTGCCCATCGGTAAATGGGTGTTGCGTGCCGCCTGTGCTCAGAACAAGGCGTGGCAGGATGCAGGGCTGCCGCCGTTCGTCGTATCGGTGAACGTTTCAGTGCGACAGTTTCGGCAGGACAACCTGGTGCAAACCATCGCCGAGGTGCTGCGGGAGACCGGTCTCGATGCGCAGTATCTCGAAGTGGAGCTCACCGAAAGCGCGGTCATGCACGACGCCGATCAGTTCATCGCCATGCTCGGTCAGCTCAACGACCTGGGCGTGCAGATCGCGCTCGACGATTTCGGCACGGGCTATTCCAGCCTGAGCTATCTGAAACGGTTCCCGGTCGACCGGTTGAAAGTGGATCGCTCCTTCGTGCAGGACATCGGCAGCGACCTGGACGACATGACCATCGTCAAAACCATCATCGCGCTCGGTCACAACCTCGGCCTGAAAGTCGTGGCCGAAGGCGTCGAGACCGAGCAACAGCTCGACTTCCTGCGCGCCAATCAGTGCGACGAACTGCAGGGCTTCTACTTCGGCCGCCCGCTGCCCGGCGACGAATTCATGCGCGAGTTCCTGCACTTCCCGAGCAGCGGCTTCTAGCTTCCTCGCCGCGGCTTGCGGCGCCTCCGTCCGACTGCTACCTTGGTACCAAGTTACCAAGGTACCCGCCATGACCACCACCGTCACCCGGGTCCAGACCGGCGTTCGTCTGGAAGCTCGTTTGCTCAATGTGCTCAAGGCCTTGGCGGCCCTGAAGAACACCTCGCTGGGCGATCTGCTGGAAGGCATCGTGTTGCATGCCTTCGAAGGCGAGCAGGCATTCAGCGCGCCGACCCTGGCGCAGATCGCCGAGCTGAAGAAGATTTACGGACTGGATCTGACCGCCGCCGACAGCCACCAATTGGTCGAGTCCGAACGCGCCGTCACCCGTGCGACGGCGAAGCGCGTGGGCGCGGCCAGCAAACATCGCAGTGGGAGGAATCGCACATGAGTGCTCAGCCAGCGCGTCAGCCGACGCCCGTGGACGAAATCCTGGTCGCGTTCGAGAACGGCTCGCTCGATCCGGCGCGGTTCAGCCATCGCCAGCACTTGTCGGTTGCCTGGAGCTATCTGCAGCGGGACGGCTTTCCCGAAGGCGCGCTGCAGTTTCGCCGGCATTTGCAAAACTACGTTGCCAAGGTCGGCGCCGAGGGCAAGTATCACGAGACCATCACCTGGGCTTACCTGGTGTTGTTGAACGAGGAGCTGTGTCTGCGGTCGCCGGCCGGCGAGTCGTTCGATGCGATGATTCAACGGCGCCCCGAGCTGCTGGATCATCGCAACGGGCCGATCGCCCGGAGCTACCGCAAATCGCAGCTCGACTCGCCCGAGGCTCGGTGCGTGTTCATGTTGCCCGCCACTGAGTGAGGTTCGCCATGAGCTCCTTCGTAGGTGCCGTCGATCAAGGGACGACCAGCTCGCGCTTCATCGTGTTCGATCAGGCAGGCAACATCGTCGCCAGCGCTCAACAGGAACATCCGCAGATCTTTCCGCAGCCCGGCTGGGTCGAGCACTCGCCAGTCGATATCGCTCGCAACACCGACGCGGTGATCGCCGAAGCCTTGCGATCCGCGAAGCTCACGGCGAAAGACATCGTCGCCATTGGCATCACCAATCAGCGCGAGACAACGATGATCTGGGATCGCCGCACGGGTGAGCCGCTACACAACGCGTTGGTGTGGCAGGACACTCGTGTCGATCCGCTCGTCGCGTATTTCTCCGGACAAGGCGGCAAGGATCGCTTCCGTGCGGCCACTGGCCTGCCGCTCGCGAGCTACTTCAGCGGTCTGAAATTGAAGTGGCTGCTCGACAACGTGCCGAATGCGCGGTCGCTCGCCGACGCCGGCCATCTGCTGTTCGGCACGATGGATACCTGGGTGCTATGGAATCTCACGGGCGGGGCGAAGGGCGGTTTGCATCTCACCGACGTGACCAACGCGAGTCGCACGCAGCTGATGCGGCTGGACTCACTGCAATGGGATGACGAGCTGCTGCGAACGTTCTCGATTCCACGCAGTGTGCTACCGACGATCAAGTCATCCAGTGAAGTCTACGGTCAGGTCGCCGACGGCCCGCTCAAAGGCGTGCCCATCGCCGGCATCCTTGGCGATCAGCAAGCCGCCTTGGTGGGCCAGACCTGCTTCGAGCCCGGCGAAGCCAAGAACACGTATGGCACCGGTTGCTTCCTGCTCATGAACACCGGACCCAAGCCGGTATCGTCGGCCGCCGGCCTGGTGACTACCGTCGCCTATCAATTTGGCAGGAATCCCGCCTGCTTTGCGTTAGAAGGATCGATAGCGATTTCCGGCGCACTGGTGCAGTGGCTGCGCGACAACTTGGGTCTGATCCGCGACAGCGGCGAGATCGAAGCCCTCGCGGCGAGCGTGAAGGACAATGGCGACGTTTACATCGTGCCGGCGTTCTCGGGGCTGTATGCGCCGTATTGGAAGGATCACGCGCGTGGTGTGATCACGGGACTGACTCGTTATGCCAATCGTGGGCACATCGCTCGCGCGGCGCTCGAAGCGACGGCCTATCAAACGCGCGATGTGGTCGCGGCGATGGAGCAGGACTCCCGCATTCAATTGCAGGAACTGCGTGTGGATGGCGGCATGGTCGTGAACGAGCTGTTGATGCAGTTTCAATCGGACATTCTGGACGCGAGTGTGGTGCGCCCGAGAGTGACCGAAACGACGGCATTGGGCGCGGCATATGCCGCGGGCCTGGCGACAGGTTATTGGCAGAGCACCGACGATCTGCGTCGCAACTGGGGTGTGTCGCACACCTGGCGGCCGCGTATGAGCAAGGAAGATCGCGGGCATTTGTATTCGTCCTGGCAGAAAGCGGTGACGCGCTCGTTCAATTGGATGGAGTGACATGTCGGCGGCCGAGCTCCCCCTGTGGACCGCGGAAGAACGCGAGAGTTTTTTCGCCGCCATCGCGCGTCATCGTCGCGCGGCGTGGCAGGTCAGCGCGGTCGCCGGTGTTTGCGTCGCAATTCTCGCGTTCGTCGTTGCGACGCTCACGTCGCCGCTGTTCTATGCGGTGATCGGGCTGCTGCTCGACGTGATCAATCTGGTCGTGCCGATGCCCGATCTGCTCGGCACGGTCGGCGCGATGCTGAGCCACGCCGTCGATAACATCGAGACCCAATCGGTCGGCAGCTGGCTGCAGCTTGCGATCATCGCCGCGCTGCCAGGCTTGGTGGCGGTGTTCATCGTTCTGTTGACGTTGCGACGTATCGTGCGCGAAGCGGAAGAGGGCGGCGCGCAGGAACTGGCCTTGCGAGCGCCAAATCTCTCGGTGCTTTCGGAGCAGCGGCTCGCGAACGTCGTTGCCGAAATGGCCCTCGCCGCCAACATCAAGATGCCGAAGGTCGCCATCATCGACACTCCGGTCGTCAACGCGGCCGTGTATGGGCCCGACGATGAGACGGTGACTGTGCTGGTGTCCACGGGGCTGCTCGAAAAACTGGATCGCGCGCGAATGCAGGCGGTCGCCGGGCATCTCGTCGGGCTCATCGCCAACGGCGATGTCGTGCAAGGGATGCGAGTGGCGCAGACGCTGAGTCTGTTCGGCTTCGTCGCGCGCTTGAGCGACGGCATCGTCGACCCGCCCGCCTGGTCGCGACTTTGGCAGACGTTGCGCGTGGCCTTGAAACCCGGCGCGTCGAGTGCGGATTCCCGATTGATTCTGGAGCTCACCAATCCATTTGGTAATGCTCAGAGCTCGCGCTCCGCCGGCGGGAATACGTCGAATCAGATGACGTGGCGTGAATGGATTCGCATGCCGCTGTTCGGGCCCGTCGTGATCAGCGGTTTCTTCGGCGGCATGGTCAGCACCTTCCTGCTCGAGCCGCTGCTCGCCCTGATCTGGCGTCGTCGCAAATATCTCGCTGACGCCATCGCGGTCCAGCTGACTCGCGATCCCCAAGCCCTCAGCGATGCACTCGGTGACGTCGGTAATGGCGGCGGCTTCCCCGCTTGGTGCTCTCACATGCTCGTCGCCGGCGGCGCCCGTCGCGGCGGATTGCTCAGTGGCTCGAGCGTGCCCATGTATCCCGCGCATGACAAACGTCTGAAGGCGTTGGCGCGAATGGGCGCGACGGTCGTTCTGTCTGCTCCGCGTCGCATGCCGCTGTGGGCTCAGCTCCTCGTCGGAGTGCTGGGCGTGGTGGTTGTTTCGTTGTTGAGCGTCGCGATTTATTTGCTGGTGATGGTGTCGATCGCGCTGTCCGGGCTGTTTACCCTGCTGCCCACCGTCCTTTTGCATGCTCTGTTGCGGTGACTTCCTGCTGCGGACATAGTATTCACCCGGGCGGTCGATGGGCGGGTTAACAATAAATGTCCGTGATGATCTCGATGATCCTGCTGCGTCAGCCGATCGAGGTGCCCTCGGCCGCGATCGAGCGCGAGCTCAAGAGTCGTTATCCCGAGCTCGGCCTGGTCTCGGAGACGGATGAAAGCGGCGCGCGGGCGTTCCAGCTGAAGGATGGCACGCTCGTGCTTGGGAATATCGACGCCCCCATTCCCTGGTCCGATCTGGAAGGACCCTGCACCACCAGTTTGCTTTGGAAGGACGCCGCCGCGGAGGTCCAGGGTCACCAGGCTCATCTGATCGTGACGGTGATGAGCGATCTCACCAAAGTCGAGCAAGCGATCCTGCTCACCAAGGCAACCGCCGCCGTGCTCGCCGCCTGCGAGGGCGCGATCGGCGTGTACTGGGGCAACGCCACTCTGGTCGTTCCTAAAAACCTGTTCCTCGATTTCTGCACGGAGGTGCTGCCTCACGGCCCGCCGCTCGATATCTGGATCGACTTCCGCGTCGGCTGGCAAACCAAGGCCTCCAGCGGCGGTTTCACCCAGGGCATGGAGGCGCTCGGGCACATGGAACTGGAAACTCAGGAATCGCCCGAGAAACCCAGCGACCTGCGTCAACGCCTGCATGGCCTGGCCGGATATCTCCTGGAGAACGGCCCGGTGATCCGCGACGGACACACCATCGGCCAGAATGCGAGGGAGAAGATCCGCATCGTCTATTCGGACTCGGCGTTCGGCAGCGACAAACGGGTCATGCAACTTCAATATGAAACGGCGGCGAAGCCTTGGTGGAAGCTGTGGTGAAGGGCGTTTCCGCTGAAGCGTTTCGTCGCTGAGTTTCTCATGCACCTCGATGGCGCTGGTCACTGCTTGCGCGAATCCTTCTCTTTGTGCTCGTCGCAATTCGTCGTACTGTGTCCGCGGAGAGACGCGCGGCAAGTGCCGCGGAGCGTCGAGCTTAGAGATGCTAGACAATCAGATGAAGGGCTTCCTACCATGACCGCAAAACGTTCACCGCGTCGAGGAAGTCATATGACGACAGTTACCGTTTCGCCCAGATTCCAGGTGGTCATCCCTCAGGTCATCCGCAATGCCCTCGGCATAAAGCCGGGGCAACGCATTCAGGCTCTGCAGTATCAGGATCGAATCGAACTCATCCCGCTGCGCCCCATGCGCAAGGCACGCGGCATGCTCAAGGGAATCGATACCACGGTGAAGCGAGAACACGATCGCGCATGAATGTGGTTGATTCCTCAGGCTGGCTGGAATACTTCGCGGATGGTCCGAACGCCAGCTTCTTCGCACCGGCGGTCGAGAAGATCGAAGAACTCGTCGTTCCCACGATTTCCATTTATGAGGTCTTCAAGCGCATTCTGCAGCAGCGGGACGAAGCTGCTGCCTTGCACGCGGTTGCGCTGATGCATCAAGGCGAGATCGTGAGCTTGACTGCGCCACTGGCACTGAACGCGGCACGACTCTCTCGAACCTTGGCTCTACCCATGGCGGATAGCATCATGTTGGCTACCGCGACGTTGCGTGATGCGACTCTCTGGACTCAGGATGCGGACTTCGCGCCCATTCCCGGTATCAAATACATCGCCAAAGAAAAGTAGCTCACAAGAGAACGTGGGCTGAGTCCTATTCCTTGTCCCGCCCCACCGCTCGATTCTTCCTTTCTCCCGCCTCCTGTTCGATCTGCGACTGAGGCGGCGGCGGGGGCATGCGGCCGCCGCTTAGAAAGAGCAGGGCCCAGGCGAAGCCGCTTACGGAGGGCTTCTTTCGGGGCCGGCGCTTGCGCCAGAAGTTGAACAGCGACATCCAGGACCTCCGGCTCGTTACGCCCCTGGATCTTTCGGCGACCCCGCGACCCCTTCGTTCCTCAACCACTGCGTCAATATCTTGCATCGCTCCTCCGACACGCCGAGGCTGCGTAGCGCGTAGTCGGTCATTTCCAATGCAAGCTCGAGCTCGCCCATGACGGCGCGGTCGACGCCTTGGCGGATCAAATACTTCAGCTCCGACGAGCTGTGGGTCCGCACGACCACCGCAATCTTGGGATTCTTGGCGCGAGCGAGTTCGAGAATCCGGCGGGCGTGAAAGCCATCGGGTGAAGCGATCACCAACAACCGCGCATGTTCGATCTGCGCAAGCTCCATCACGCCATGCGCAGTCGCATCGCCATACACCGCCGTGATCTTGTCCTCACGCAGCTGATCGACGACCCGACGGCTCATCTCAATCACGACATACTCGAGCCCCTGCGCCTGCAATCCATAACCGACGACGCTGCCGACGCGTCCGTAACCAACGATCACCGCATGATTTCGCAGCCGCGAAACTTGCTGATCAGGCGGCAGTGACGAGAGCTTGCCATCCTTCCGAGTGAAAAACGCCAGCAGCTTCGGCCGCTCATTCAGCCAACGCGCGATCGGCGCAATGGTCGCGAAGGCGAAGGGATTCAAAGTAATGGATAACAGCGCACCAGCCAGGATCAAATCGCGCCCTTCGGGCGGCAGCAGACCGAGGCCGACGCCGAGGCCGGCGAGAATGAAGGAGAACTCACCGATCTGTGCCAGGCTCGCCGAAATCGTCAGTGCCGTGCGCACGGCGTAACCGAACGCGAGCACGATGGCGAAGGCCGCGAGCGACTTGCCCACCAGAATGACGAACAGCACGCCCAGCAACTCCAGCGGCTGCCGCAGGATCACCGCGGGGTCGAACAACATGCCGACCGACACGAAGAACATCACCGCGAACGCATCCTGTAGCGGCAACGAATTCTCCGCCGCCTGATGACTCAGGTCCGACTCGGCCAGCATCACACCCGCGAAGAATGCGCCGAGCGCGAAGGACACGTCGAACAACATGGCCGATCCGTAAGCGATGCCCAACGCAATTCCCAGCACGGCCAGAGTGAACAGCTCACGCGACCCAGTGCGTGCGACCTGCAGCAGTAGCCAAGGCACGATGCGTCGGCCGCCAACCATCATGAGCGCCACGAATATCGCGACCTTCAAAGACGTCACGCCGAGGCTCACAAACAAGCTGCTCTGACCAGCACTGTCGCCGGTGTGCGCGAGGGCGGGCAGGAACACCAGTGCCACGACCATCGCCAGGTCCTCGACCACCAGCCAGCCCACAGCGATGCGACCCTGTTCGGTATCCAGCTCGTTACGTTGTTCGAGCGCTCGTAACAACACGACGGTGCTGGCGACCGACAGCGCCAGGCCGAACACGATTCCCGAGGTCGTGCTCCAATTCCACAGCCGCGCCAGGCCGAGGCCAATGATGGTTGCCACTGCGATCTGCACGATCGCGCCGGGCAGCGCGATGTTACGGACCTTGAGCAAGGTGCCGATGGAGAAGTGCAGACCGACGCCGAACATCAACAGGATGACGCCGATTTCCGCCAGTTGCCCGGCGAGACCCGCGTCCGCGACGAAGCCCGGCGTGAACGGCCCGATTGCAATTCCGGCGACCAGATAGCCCACCAGCGGCGGCATGCGCAGTCTGGCGGCGAGGAAGCCGAAGCCCAAGGCCAGCACGAAGCCGATGGCGATGAGTGCAATCAGGTCGGATTGATGTGGCATGCGCTAGGGGTCACCTGGGATCGAGTGAACGCGAGCGCAGCGGCACCCGCGAGGCACTCCATAGTAACCGCTCCGCTCGCGAGGTTAATCGTTCCTTTATATGGACCGGGCTAGCGAACGATCTCGACCGCCAGCGCCCGGCTGTCGGCGCGACCCCGATCGTCCACTGTGCGTACCATGTAATGTCCCGCGCGCTGCGGGTGCCAGCCGATCGCCACGCCGGGCGTGCCCGTGCCGACGTAGCTTTCATCGACGAACCAATGCAGTCGTCGCACTTCGCTGTCCGCATTGGCGGCCAGTGGGATGGTTTCGCTGCCGACGCGTCCACTGCGCACGCTGTATGTCACAGCGATGACAGGCGATGTGATCTGGGGTGGCGTACCACTCGGGACATCCCGCTGGCAATCCGCCGGCGGCGGCGGCCGTCGACGCGGCATGCCGGCCTGCGCGAACAGTTGCAACAGGTCCGTAGGCCAGAATTCATAAACCTCGCTGCGTGTATGCGATGGATCGTACGGCGGACAGGCTTGCTCGCCGGTTCGGGTATCGATCCAGACGCGCCGGTGAATCTGACTCACACGAATCGGTGACACGCCGGGGATGTACCAGGTGCTCACCACCTGCGGGCACTCCGAATTCGGCAGATCGCCCGATGCGCTGCAGACTTCCACTCGTTCCATGCGCGGCGGCTGTCGATAGATCGGCTCGATGAGTTTTTCCTGAGCCGCGAGCGCATCGAGCAGGCGAAAGAACAGCGGCGCGGCTGCCTGCACCCCAACGAATGCGGGATTGCCTCGACCGTCGAAGTTGCCGACCCACACGACCAGAACGTAAGGGCCGAATGTGCCGGCGGTCCAGGCATCGCGGAAGCCCCACGACGTGCCGGTTTTCCACGCAGCCTGCACGCCGCTGCGACGACGAGCGAATGAATCTTCGGGACGCGGCGCCGAGCGGAGCATGTCCAGCGTCATGAAGCTCGCTTCTTCCGACAGCATGCGGAGCCCGTCGGCTCGGGGTTCGGCGGTGAGATAGCGCAAGGGCGCGAGACGGCCGCGATTCGCCAGCATCGCATACAGCGTCGCGGCCTCTTCTATCGTGATTTCGCCGCCGCCCAGGGTGAGCGCGAGGCCGTAATGTTTCTCACTCGCCATCTTGGTGATGCCGGCACTGCGCAGGAACTGATAGAGCGAGGGCGTCGAGAGTTGCGATGAGAGTGTCATCGCCGGGACGTTGCGTGAGCGGATCAACGCCTCACGCGCGGTGATCGGGCCCACGAAACGGCCGTCGAAGTTTTCCGGGTTGAAGGGGCCGAAGGCGGTCGGCGTATCTTTCAACACCGTTTGCGGATGGATCACGCCCTGATCGATGGCCAGCGCGTAGATGAACGGTTTCAGCGCCGAGCCGGGCGAGCGCTTGGCCAGGGTGCCGTTCACCTGGCCTTCGATGTCGGCCGCGAAGAAATCGGCCGAACCGATCATCGCCTTTACGGAAAGGTCTCGATAGTCGACCAGCATGGCAGCGGCGTTGTGAATGCCGATGTTGCTGTGTTCGCGGACGTAGGTCGTGATGACTCGTTCGAGCGTTCGTTGGGTTCGAAGATCGAGCGTCGTGTTTACTGAATGAACCGACGCCGGTCGGGGTCGCTGCAGGATGGCGTTCGTGAAGTGAGGTGCGGCGAAGGGGAGGTCACGCAGGGAGGCGTAACGCAGCGGCGTAGCGATGTGGTCGGCTGAGCTGGCCGCGTCCGGATGTTCCTCGACCCAACGGGCAAAGAGGCGCAAGCGCGCGTCGCGGAGGTCGGCGGGTTCGTCGAGGGTGGGCGCACGACGCGCGGGGGATTGCGGGATGAGTACGAGCGTCAGTGACTCAGCCAAGCCGAGCCGTTTCGCCGACTTGTCGAAATAGATCAGGCTGGCGGCGCCGACGCCTTGAATGTTTCCTCCGTAGGGCATCAGGTTAAGATGCGCTTCGAGCAGCTCCCGCTTGGAATAGCAGAGCTCCAGTTGCACGGCGCGGACGATCTGCTGGAGTTTGCCGCTGATGCTCTTGGTGTTCAGTCCGTACATCAGCCGGGCGAGCTGCATCGTGATCGTCGAGCCGCCCACGCGCGGGCCGCCGGAGTACGTCGACGTCGCCGCGCGTACCAACGAGGCGACGTTGACGCCGGGATGCCAGTAGAAATGCTGGTCTTCGTGGAGCAGCAGGGCATCGACCAGTTCGGGCGAGATGTCTTCGATCGGCGTCCACAAGCGATACTGGTGATCGCTCGCCAATGTGAGTCTCAGCAGCCGGCCTTGCCGATCGAAGATCGCCGTCGAAGAAGCAATCTTGGCGGCGAGCGGCTCGCGCGGCCACAGCCGGATCGTGACGAGCGTCGCCGCTACGATCACGACCAAGACAGCTACGCCGAGTGCTCGCCGCCAGCGCATGATCAGATAGCTCCCGGCCTGACCGGTTCCACGGCGCTATCGGCAGCGGGAGGACCTACCGGCCCCTCCCGCTGCGAGCCACTGACGCTCCCTTCTTCTCTCACGGCCGCGATACCTCAATGCGACCGGCGGCCGACCGGCCAACGACGCTCCGGTCATACATCGCCTCGCCATACGCAGGCGGCGTGACATACGAGCCGACGTTCGTCGCCTTGATCCGATAAACGATCTCGGACACCTCGCCGCTCGCATTCGCGTAGAACACCACACGATCCTCGCGCATATCGGCGTACTGCAGGGCCGCCTTCACGTTGCCTACGCACACCTGGCACTGCCACCCCTCATAGGACGGGTCGTACTCACCATCGCCTTCACCTTCAGAAGCAGAAGAAGCCTCACTGAACGGCGCCTGCGCCGCTTCCGTCGGTACCACCAGCTCGAAGCCACCGGGCAACAGGTCGACCAGCGCGATGTTCGAATATGCGCCTTCCTTCAAGCCCCGGAACTTCAGGTGCACATCGATCTGCTGTCCCATCTTGATCGACGTGATCGGCTTGCCGCTGCCATCCGTGTATTCACGCAACACTTCCAGCCCCTGCTTGATCGCCTGCGTCGGAGGCTTGCGATCGAAGCCGGACTGTTCGATCAAGTAGTACGCATTGAGGTTGGTGTTGTTCGTGAATCTCAGCGCCGCCGCCTGATCCGTGAACTTCACCGTCGGGAACAAGCCCTCCGGCAACGTCAGCGCACGCACGCTCTTGTTCTTCAGCACTTCCGCAATCGCCAGATTGCGAGCCGCGCCTTCAGTCGCCGACGCATACGCGTCCAGCGCCAGCAACGTCGTGCCCGCCGACAACGAATGGTAGTAACCGTCAGTCACGCGCTTCGCCATCGTCGTGAACACTTCGCCCGGCACGGTCTTCAACCGTTCCGGAAAGTGACGCGAGATTATGAACAGCAGCAACGCGTCGCGGGTCATCGGATCGTTGTACAGCTCATCGCCTGTCGCATCGAAGCGAGTGCCGGAGATCAGGCTCTCGGCGTCACGATCCTGCCGCATCAGATCCAGCGAAGCGGCCAGCCACGCCGCGGTCAGATCTTTCTCCCATTGCCCGCGATAGCGTTCGGCCAGCCGCTTGCGAGCCGCGGTGATCTCCGCCGCCATGCGCTGTCCCTGACGCGTCAGCAGATAAATCGCATACGCGCTCTGCCGCTCATCGGTGAGGTTGTTGCCATCGCGCTGAGCGACCTCATGCAAATAGTTATTGCCATTCGCGACCAGGTCGCCCGGAATCGCCTGGCCTCGCTCGCCGGCCTCGAGCAGCAACTGCTGGGCATACAGCGACACGAACTCGACCACCTCGTTGCCGCCCGGCCAGAGTTTGTAGGCACCGGTCTCGGTCTGACGCGAACGTAATTCGCCGATCAGCGCCGAAACGTCGGAGCCGTCACGCGTCTTCACGTAGCCAAACTCCGGCCGCGACGTCAGCAATACCGCCGGCATCGACATGCTGACGATCTGCTCCGTGCACGCATACGGATAGTTCGAGAGATACGCGACGAACCCATGCGCGAATTGCAGCGGCAGCATCGATGCGCCGGTGTCCAGCGTGCGGTGATGCGGATACATCTGCCGCTCGACGCGAATCTCTTTCTCGCCCGTCTGCAGGACACCCGCGCTCAGCTGCGTCATGAACGGCGTCGCAGGCCGCACGCTGAGATCGATGCGACGCTTGCCGCTCGCGTTGCCCGTGCGAGCGGTGAAGCTCATGTTCGCCGCTCCCGGCACGTCTTTCGCTCGCAGCCGGAATCGCACCGAGCCTTCGCGTCCTTCGGCAATGCTTGCGTCCTGCTTCGGTTCGCCGACGACTTCGAGGCCGGCATCCGTTTCCAACGTCACTGTCACCGTGGCGCTCGCGCCCGAGCCTTCGACGTTATTCGACACGCCGACGCTCACATCAAACTCGTCGCCCGGAGACACCGTCGTCGGTGCGTTCGGCGACAACACGAAGTCGCCGCGAACCAGCGTACGACTCTCATGTACACCGACGCGATCATCGGTCACCGCCACCGCCATCACGCGCAGCGTGCCGTTGAAGTAGTCCGGCACCGTGTACTTCAGTTCGCGCGTCGTCGAGTCCGCATCGACAATACCCGACCAATATGCCACCGGCTTCTCGCCCTTGCGACGGAACGGATTGAGATGCTTACCGAGCAGACCTTCCGCATCGCCACCTGGCGCCGCAGCCAGACCCAGCTGGCGGAACTCGGGCAGGATCAGATCCAGGATCTGGGTGGTCGACACTTCGAGCGCGCGCTTCTGGAAGAAATACCCCAGCGGATCGGGCGTCTTGTACGCGGCGACCTGCAGGATGCCTTCGTCGACCGCGAACAACACCAGCCGCGACGGCTTCTCGGTGCGATAGCGGAATGTCACATCCTGACCCGGCTTCACCAGCGTAGGCGCTTCAACGGTGACCGGATTGCGCCGCGCATCCACCGCGATGGAGAACGGCTGCACGCCGTAGGACATCGGGCTGGTGTAGATCTCGGACGACGCCGAGTCGCGCACGAAGGTGACCGACACATAGGCATTGCCTTCCAGCCCCGCGGGCAATGTGATCTTCTGCACCGAGCTGGTGGTCGAAGTCTTGAACCACTTCCACGCATACACACGCTCGCGCTCGATAGTGATCAAGCCGGCGCCTTCGTACGGAGCGCGAATCGAAACTTCGACTTCTTCGCCCGGCGCGTAGTCGCGTTTCGACAAAGTCAGCTGCAGCTCGGCGTTCTTTTCCAACGTGCGCGTGACATTGCCTTCACCCGCCACTTGATAGTCGAGGCGGGCCAGCTGCTGGCCCGACGCGTCTTTCACCACGTAGGCGAAGTTGCCCGGCGCATCCGTGGCAAGTTTCAGCGAATAGCCGGTCGCGGCGATCGTCAGCGGCGTGTCGCCGAGCGAGGTTTCCTTGCGGCGCGACTCGTATTTATAAGTGCCGTTCGCCTGACGCATCAGCACCGAGACGAAGCGCGTTTCCAAGCGAGTCAGCACCAGGCCGCTGACCTCCGTGCGTTGAGCCTTCGGATCGATCGCGATGAAGTGCACGTTACGCTCGCCGTTACGCGACAGATAACCGAGCTCGCCATCGGCCTTGTAGCCGACGAGGTAGGGCATGTTCGACACGAGTTGCGCGGCTTCGGTCGTGACGCCACGACCGCCATCCGCCTCGAAGCCCTGCGATACCAGGTGCACGCGATACGTCGCCTTCGCGAAGCGCTGCAGATTCAGCGACAGTGTCGCCTTGCCTTGCGCATCCGTCGTCGTGTCCGCGAGCTGTTCACTGAAGCCTTCGCGTGCGTACTGGGGATCGTGGAACTGATAGTCCGGATAAGCGCGGAACGAAGGAATACTCGGCGTGAGTGTCAGATTCGACACGATGCGCCGGTTTTCCGCCGGCGTGCCGAACAGATTCTCCAGTTGCACGGTCGCTTCGAGATTGTCCGGTGGCACCCAGCCGTCCGCCGATGTCGCGGAGAACGTTGCCTTCATGCGCAGACGGTCCGGTTGGAAGTCGCGCACCTGTACGGTCGTCGAGCCAATCAGATCGGCGTTGTATTGATCGCGCACGATGGACAGTGCCAACGTGTACGTGCCGGTCGGCGATGTTTCTTTGGTCGGCTGCAGAATCTCGCCGAAGCCTGCCGCGCCCGGCTTGAACGTCTCGCGTCGGATCACGGTGCCTTGCGGATCGGTCACTTCCAGGCGCAGCGGCAAGCCGGACAGCCCGCGACTCCAATCCTGCTTGCGAACCAGCGCGCCGGCGCGAATTTCTTCGCCGGGCCGATAGATACCGCGATCCGAGAAAATGTAAGCCGACAGCGCCGCGCGATCGGCATTGCTCTCGACACCTCCGATATCGAAGCGCGACAGATCGAGCGACCGACCCCGATAGTCGAGCGGCAGGAATGAACTGTCACCGCCACGCCGTGCGAGATACAGCACCGGCGCTTTCTCACGCTGGAAGCTTCTCAATTCGGGGAAGCGCACGTGGCCGTCGGTATCGCTGGTCTCAGTGAGCACGGGCAAGCCGTTGCGGCCGATGATTTCCACCGACGCGCCACTGATCGGCGCGCCGGTCGCGATGGATTGCACGAACACATCTTGCGAGCCATCGACCGACCGCTTCACGACCAGGCCGAGATCGGTGACGACGATCAGGCGCGCGTCCGCCAGCTGCGTGCCGAGCGATTGATTCCAAGCCTCCGGCGCGTAGTCCAGCGCTTGATTGTTCTCCGGATTCCACGCCTGCACGCGGAACAGGAACACGCCGCGGCGGTCGCCGGCGTTGTCGTCCAGATATTTGCCGAGGTCGACCGATTCGTACTGGGCTTTACCTGGATCAGTCGTCTCCAACCGGATGACTTCGTAGAAGCGCTCGGTGATGTTGGCGGATTCGAATGCCCAGTTGTTGAATTGCGGCGTACCGAAGTTACCGCTTGTCTGCGTCACCAGATGCTGTAACTGACGCGGCAACAACCGGCCGATCTCGACCCGAATGGCCGGCACGTTGCGAGCGAACAGACTCACCGTCTTCTCGCCCGACATCGACAGCAACGAGCCGGAGTGCAGGATGCTCAGCTCGCGCGGGAACTCCGGCACTTGAATGATGCGTTCGACGCTATCGCCGAGCGCGTAGCCGCCGAACGACTTCAGGCCCGCATCGATCTTGATATAGAGATACCGGCCCGGCGCCGCTTGATAGCGCAGGCTGTGCAGCTCGTAGTGTTCCTGCTCGCCCGGAATCTGTTCGACTTTCAGCGCGGTCTGCGCCGTCAGCACTTCGGGACGGAATGTGGTGTTGGTCCACGGGAACGGCCTGTTGCCACTGAACTGCCCCTGCACCTTCGGATCCGGATGTTTCTCCGGCAGCAGCCACACGTGGACCTTCGGCGGCAGTTCCTTTTCCAGCACCGAGAACGAGGTGTTGATCAGGATCACCTGATCGGGCTCGTTGCGCTCGTCGCGAACGATGTCCAGGCCCAGGTTGGAAATCTTCAAACTGTTCAGGCCGGGGACTTCGACGCTCGCATTCAGGGTGTCCTTCGATTCGTTGCCACCGCGTGCGGCGCGCGTGCCGGGCTCGATGGTGATTTGCAGGCGACCGGCCTTGGGCGGCACTTCCAGCTGCGCGGAGTGCACGAAGGCGTTCAACTTCAGCTTGTCATAGATGACGGTGAAAGCCGGCGCGGTCAGTTCCTTCTCGATGGTGTCGGTCACCTTGTTGAACATCTTCAGCTTGACCCGCTTCTCGAAACTTTCCGGATCGACCGGATGGCTGAAGCTGATGCTGGCGACGACTTTCTTGTTGCCCGCGACCACCGGGTCTTGATGGAACTCGGTATTGGCCAGCCTGGCGACGAACGCCGGCGACTCGAACTCGAACTGGTAGTCCTTGAGCGTGACGTGCGCGGCCGCGAAGTGCTTGCGCGACAGCTCGACTTTGTAGCGCTGGCCGATGGGCCAGTCGGCGGCCGGCTGGAAGCGCAGCGTGCGGTCGTCGTCCCAGAACCATTGGCCCGCCACCGCCGGGCTGATATCGATGCCGGCTTGCATCGGGTCGATGGGATGGCCGGCGCGTTCCAAGGTCGCGGTCGATGCCGAGAAGTTCACGACGAGCGGATTCGGCGGACCGGGCGGCTCGCAGGCATAGCAGGTGAGGCCAGGCGCGGTCACCGCGAACTCGGTGAGCACAGGTTGCGGACGGTTCTTGTACCAGTGCCAGCCGAACCAAGCCGCGGCGATCAGAGCCGCAATTCCCGCGACCACGAGGGCCGCGCCACGGGGATTGGCTCGCGCCGAGGTGTTGAGCCGGCCCGCGCCCTGGCGGACTGCGCCACTGGATGCGGTGACCCACCCCGGCGGCTGCCAGTTCAGCTCTCCGAAGATCGTCCGTAAAGCGCTCCGAAAGCGGTCCATTTCACAACCTCATGGCGAGACGTATTTGCGCCAGAATCAGCCAGATCGCGGCGTTAACCGGCATGTTGGGCGGCGATTCTGCCCGAACGCAGACAGGAATGTGGCAAAGCCGTGGCAGGCGCGGGACAATGGCTCCCCGCCGCTACTGGATCCGCGCATGAGCGAGTACACCGCGACCGTTTATTGGCAGCGCCTCGGCGCCGTGTTCACTGACAACAAGTATTCCCGGGCCCACGAATGGCGTTTCGACGGCGGCGTGACTGTGCCGGGCTCGAGTTCGCCGCACGTTGTCCGCGTGCCGCTGTCCGATCCGAGCGCGGTCGATCCGGAAGAGGCATTCATTGCGTCGTTATCGAGCTGCCACATGCTGTTCTTCCTGTCCTTTGCCGCGGCCGAGGGCTTTGTCGTGGACACTTATGAAGACCAGGCTGTGGGTGTGTTGGCCAGGAACGAGGCCGGCAGGATGGCCATGACGGTCGTTACCTTGCGGCCCAAAGTGGTGTTTTCCGGGAAGGTGCCGAGCGCCGGGCAGCTGGCCCAATTGCACCATCGCTCGCACGATGAATGTTTCATCGCCTCGTCGGTCAAAACCGACGTGCGTTGCGAGCCGGTTGCGTAAATCCTTCCGCCGCGTAGCATGCCCCGTTCGCCGTCGGGAGGCGCGGGGTCGCCCTCGACCATAAACATTACGGGTTGGATTGGCTGCATGAACAAGATTTTCGCGTGCTGTGCCCTGCTGCTGCCGTTGCTGACCGCCTGTGGTGGCGGCGAGAAGGCGACGGTGTGCGTCGAAAAGGAGCAGCCTTATATGGCGTCCCGTAATAATCCCCAGCTAAAAGTGCCGGACGGCATGACCCAGCCGAACCGGGCCGAGGCGCTGGCGATTCCGGAACCGACCGCGGGCCGGCATAGCGGCACGGGTTGCCTGGATGAGCCACCCTCGTATTTCCGCTCCAGCGGCACCACGGCGCGCACACCCGAGGAAGTGGTCGCGAGCTGGGCCCAGGCTTGGGCAAACCGCGAAGCGGATGCGGTGGTTGCGCTTTATTCTGGCAGCTTCACCGCGCCGACGGATTCGGCCGGCAGTTCGGCCTGGCTGGAACAGCGTCGTGAGCAGGTGGCCACCGGCCCGGTGCCCGATCCAGTCGTCGAAGGCCTGCGTGTCGAGCCCGATGGCGCCGACAAGCGCGTCGTGCGGTTCGTGCAGAAGTTCGGCACCAACTCGTTGCGTAAGGAGTTGACCCTGGTGCGCGAGGGCGCTTCGTGGCGCATCGTCTCCGAGAAGGTGGCCGACGTTAAGTAAGCGAGGATTTTCATGGCGCAGACTTCTGCGATTCGTTCGGCGGTGCCGTTGCGCCTCGGTGCCGTCCGTGAGGCGATCGTCGATCGCCTCGAGCGAGTGCTCGGCAAGTCGACCGAGAATGCGACCCGCCGCGACATCTACGACGCCTTGTCCATTGCCGTCCGTGAAGAACTTACCGAGCGGTGGATCGCCACCGGCCAGCGGGTCGCCCGTGCCCGCGTAAAGCGCATCTGCTATCTGTCGATGGAGTTTCTGCTCGGTCGCAGCCTCGTCAACGCGCTGTCCTCGTTCGAGGATGAGTTGCTCACTGAAGTGCGCGAGACCGTGCAGTCGTTCGGTCAGGATCTGGATCACATCGCCGCCGAGGAAGAAGATCCCGGTCTGGGCAACGGCGGCCTCGGTCGTCTCGCCGCGTGTTTTCTGGATTCGCTGGCGACGCTGGGCTATGCCGCCACCGGTTATGGCATTCGCTACGACTACGGCATCTTTACTCAGGTCATCGAGAAAGACGGCGCGCAACGCGAAATCGCCAGCTCCTGGCTCGGCTTTCATAACTTCTGGGAAAACAGTCAGGGCTCCGTGCGCCACCGTGTGCGATTCGGCGGTCAGTGTCGCGCGGCTCGCGATGAGAACGGTCGAGTGCGTTACGAGTGGGTCGATACCCAGGATGTGTGGGCGGTCGGTTATGACTTGCTGATTCCGGGCAACCGCAGTCCCACCGTGAACCATTTGCGCTTGTGGTCGGGGCGCGCGATCACGCCATTCCGTATCGAAGCGTTCAATCACGGCAACTACGCGGCCGCCGTCGCCGAGCAGGTCGACGCGAAGAATCTCACGCGCGTGCTGTATCCGGACGACTCGACGCCGCAAGGCAAGGAGCTGCGCTTCAAGCAGCAGTACTTCTTCGTCAGCGCCTCGTTGCAGGATCTGCTCTGCCAACATCTGGCCGAGCGCCGGCCGTGGAAGGATTTGTCGAACGCCATCGCCGTGCAGCTCAACGACACGCACCCGGCGTTGACTGTCGTCGAGCTGATGCGTCTGCTGACCGATACTTATGATATGGAGTGGGCGCCCGCGTGGAAGCTCACGCGTGAGATCTGCAGCTACACGAATCACACGCTGCTGCCCGAGGCTTTGGAGACTTGGCCGGTGTCGTTCTTCGAGCGACTGCTGCCGCGTCATTTGCAGATCGTCTATCAGATCAACCGCGATTTCCTCGAAGAGGTCAGCGCCAGGTTTCCGCAGGATCTGGATCGCCGTCGTCGCATGTCGCTCATCAACGAGGATGGCGATCGTCGCGTGCGCATGGCGTATCTGTCGGTGGTCGGCAGCCATCGAGTCAACGGCGTGGCGAAGCTGCATTCGCGGCTGATGCGCGAGACCATCTTTGCCGACTTCGCCCAGCTGTGGCCGGAGCGCTTCACCAATGTGACCAATGGCATCGCCGTGCGCCGCTGGTTGAAGCAGGCGAATCCCCTGTTGTCCACGCTGCTGACCGAGAAGCTCGGCCAGGCGTGGGAGAACGATCTGGAGGATCTGGAGCGCTTGAAATGGGCCGCGGACGATGCCGATTTCCGCCGTCGGTTCCGCGAGATCAAACGCGCCAACAAGGAGCGGCTGGCCAAGACCATTCATCAGCTGCTCGGTGTGACGGTGAGCGTCGATGCGATGTTCGACGTCCAGGTCAAACGCATTCACGAATACAAACGGCAGCTGTTGAACCTGCTGCACGTCATTTGCCGTTACCAGCAGTTGCTGGACAACCCGAACGACCCGATGCCCGCGCGCGTCGTGATGTTCGCCGGCAAGGCGGCGCCCGGGTATCACATGGCGAAAGCCATCATCAAGCTCATCAACAACGTGGCGCACGTCATCAACAACGACGCGCGCATCGGCGACAAGCTGAAAGTGTGTTTCCTGCCGGACTACGACGTGTCGCTGGCCCAGGAGATCATGCCGGCCGCCGATCTGTCGGAGCAGATTTCCACGGCCGGCATGGAAGCGTCGGGCACCGGCAACATGAAGCTGTCGCTGAACGGCGCGCTCACCATCGGCACGCTCGACGGCGCCAACATCGAAATCAAGGATGCGGTGGGCGACGATAATATTTTCATTTTCGGCATGACCACCGAAGAAGTGGTCGAGCGCCGCGCCCATGGTTACTCGCCCGCGGACGAAGTGGCCAGGAATCCAGCTCTGAAACGGGCCATCGAGCTGCTCGATTCCGGCCATTTCACGCCGGACAACATCTTCGACTCGAAGGTGGTCAGCGACCGGCTGCTCGGCCACGGCGAGCATTTCATGGTGCTGGCGGATTTCCATGAATACATGGCCGCGCAGGCGCGCGTCGACGAGCTGTTCCTGAACTCGGAAGAATGGACCCGCAAGTCGGTGATCAACGCGCTGAGCATGGGCCCGTTCTCCAGCGATCGCAGTATTCGCGAGTACGCGGACAATATCTGGTCCATCAAACCGGTGCTGTGATCGGGAACCCGGGCGGCCGGGCGGTGTTGTGAAGGAACAGCTGGCAACCGAACTAGTATTCGTATCGCTATGACGTCCGGTCTTTCCGATCTCGACTTGCACCTGTTCGGTGAGGGCAACCATCACCACATTCAGCAGAAGCTGGGTGCGCATCTCGAACTGCACGACGGCGTCGCCGGCACGCGCTTCGCGGTGTGGGCGCCGAATGCGCAGCGGGTCAGTGTGGTCGGCGACTTCAACCACTGGGACAGCAATCGCAACGTGTTACAGCGTCGCGGTCAGTCGGGCGTGTGGGAGACCTTTGTTGCCGGCGCCGCCGTCGGCTCGCTGTACAAGTTCGATATCGTCGGTGCGCACGGACAGCACCTGATGAAAGCGGACCCGTATGCATTCCAGATGCAGCTGCGCCCCGACAGTGCTTCAGTGATCGCCGACCTCAGCGGTTACAACTGGGGCGATGCCGAATGGCTCGACCGCCGCCGCAACTGGGATCCGTTGCGCGCGCCCATCGCCATCTATGAATTGCATCCCGGCTCGTGGCGCCGCTCGTGGCATCGCAAGCCGGCATTCCTGACCTGGGATGAGCTGGCCGACCAGCTGATTCCCTATGTCGTCGACATGGGCTACACGCACGTCGAGCTGGTCGGCGTCGCGGAACATCCGTTCGATGGCTCGTGGGGCTATCAAGTGCTGGGCCACTTCGCGCCCACTGCGCGGCACGGCACGCCGCAGGATTTCATGCGCTTCGTCGATCGCCTGCATCAGGCCGGCATCGGCGTGTTCATGGACTGGGTGCCGGCGCACTTTCCTCGCGACGGTCACGGCCTGGCGGATTTCGACGGCACGGCGTTGTACGAACACTCCGATCCGCATCGTGGCGAGCACATGGAATGGGGCACGAAGATTTTCAATTACGGCCGCCACGAGGTGCGTAATTTTCTGATCGCCAACGCGCTCTTCTGGATCGAGCAATATCACATCGACGGGCTGCGCGTGGATGCGGTCGCGTCCATGATCTATCTCGACTACGCGCGCAAGCAGGGCGAGTGGACACCGAATCAATATGGCGGCCGCGAGAATCTCGAAGCCATCGATTTCCTGAAGCAGCTGAACTGGACGGTCGGCCATTACCACCAGGGTGTGGTCACCATGGCGGAAGAGTCGACTTCATTCGCCGGTGTGACGCGGCCGGTGCATCTGGGCGGGCTCGGCTTTCATTTCAAATGGAACATGGGCTGGATGAACGACACGCTGCGCTACATGGCGCTCGATCCGATCTTCCGCCGGCACAATCACAACCTGATCACGTTCTCGTTCGTGTACGCGTTCTCGGAGCACTTCATCCTGCCGCTGTCGCATGACGAAGTGGTGCACGGCAAGCGTTCGCTGCTGGACAAGATGCCGGGCGATGAATGGCAGAAGCTGGCCAATCATCGCTTCCTGATGGGCTACATGATGATGCACCCGGGCAAGAAGCTGTTGTTCATGGGCGGCGAGTTCGGGCAATGGCACGAATGGCGCGACTATGAAGATCTGGCCTGGGCCGCGCTTCAACACCCGCATCATCGGCAGCTGCAGGCCTGGGTGCGCGCCTTGAATCGTTTGTATCGCGACTATCCCGAGCTCCATGGCAGCGACCACAGCTGGGAAGGGTTTCGCTGGCTGGAAGCGGACAATGCCAACGAAAGCGTGTTCGCGTTCATGCGACAGCGCTTGCAGGGCGAGGGCGGCACGCAATTGCTCATCGTCTTCAACGCCACGCCCGTGCCACGCGACAATTACACTTTTGGTGCGCCGGCCGGCGGCCGCTATCGAAAACTGCTCGACAGCGACGACGCGGCGTTCGGCGGTTCAGGCTATGCACCGCAGACTGAAACGCAGGCGTATGACGAGCCGTGGCGCGACTTCCCGGCGCGGATCACTTTGAACCTGCCGCCCCTGGGGGTCGTCATCTGGGCGCGCGATTGAGGCCGATCAATCGTCGCTTTCGCGATTCGCTACTTTTCACACGGCCCCCGAATCGGTCACCATTCCCCCGATGAACGCCGTACCAGCTGACTTCTCCGCCGCCAACCTGCAAGCCGGGTCCCCCTCGCCGTTGGGCGCAACCTGGACCGGCGCCGGCGTGAACTTCGCCGTCCATGCCAGCGGCGCCGCGCGAGTCGAGCTTTGTCTGTTCGATGACAGCGGCGAGCACGAGCTGGTCCGTCTCACGTTGCCTGAGCGCACTGAAAATGTTTGGCACGGCTTTCTGCCCGCGCCGCATGGCGTGCCGGGCGTGGTGTATGGCTATCGTGCCCATGGCCCGTACGATCCTTCGTACGGCCTGCGCTACAACCCGAACAAGTTGCTGCTCGATCCGTATGCACGCGCGGTGGCGGGCAAGTTCGAGTGGAATCCCGCGCTGTTCGGTCATCTGCCGGATCAACCGACCGAGCAAATAAACACCGCCGACAGTGCGCCATACATGTACAAGGCGCGGGTCGTGCACTCTGAATTCGCATGGAGCGAGGACTGTCCGCCGGCCGTGCCGTGGCGTGACACCGTCATTTATGAATTGCACGTCAAAGGATTCACGAAGCTGCATCCCGGCGTGCCCGAGCGCGAGCGGGGCAAGTTTCTCGGCCTGGCCCAGCCGGCGGTGGTGAATTACCTGAAGCAGCTGGGCATCACCGCCGTCGAGCTGCTGCCGGTGCAAGCGTTCGTTCCCGAGGAGTTCCTGGCCAAAAAAGGCCTGGTGAACTACTGGGGCTACAGCTCGCTCGCCTGGTTCGCGCCCCATCCGGACTTCGGCGTCGAGGATCCGGTCGCCGAATTCCGCACCATGGTGAAGACGCTGCATGCGGCCGGCATCGAAGTGATCCTCGACGTGGTGTTCAATCACACCGTCGAAGGCACCGAGAAGGGGCCGACGCTGAGCCTGCGCGGCCTGGACAATGTTGCCTACTACAAACTCGACAGCACCAATCTGAGCCGTTACGTCGATCGTTCCGGTACCGGCAACACGCTGTCCATTGGCCATGCCGCCGCCCGCAATCTGGTCATCGATTGCATGAAGTACTGGGTGGAGGAAATGCACGTCGACGGCTTCCGTTTCGATCTGGCCGCCGTGCTGGGTCGAGACAACGCGCCGTTCCGCACCGACGCCGCATTTTTCAAAGCGGTCGCGAACGAGCCGTCGTTGCGTTACGTGAAGCTGATCGCCGAGCCGTGGGATGTGGGTCCGGAAGGCTATCAACTCGGACGCTTCCCGGCCGGCTGGTCGGAATGGAACGATTTGTATCGCGACACCGTGCGCGGTTTCTGGCGCGGCAACCCCGGCATTCTTGGCAACTTCGCCGAGCGCTTCGCCGGTTCCAGCGATTTGTTTCGTGCCAGCGGCCGCCGGCCGACGGCGAGCATCAATTACATTGCCTGTCACGACGGCTTTACTGCGTATGACGCCACGGCGTACGAACAGAAACACAACGAAGCCAATCTCGAAGACAACCGCGACGGTCACAATCACAACTTGAGCTGGAACGGCGGCGTCGAAGGGCCGACCGACGATCCGACGGTGATCGAGCTGCGCGAACGGCAGATCCGGAATCTGCTCGCGACCTTGTTGCTGTCGCAGGGCGTGCCGATGCTGCTGGCCGGCGATGAGTTCGGCCGCACGCAACGCGGTAACAACAACGCCTACTGCCAGGACAACGAGCTCAGCTGGGTGGATTGGTCGCTCGCCGAGCGCCGCAGCTGGTTGACCGCATTCGTCCGGCAACTGCTCACCTTGCGCCGGTACGCGGCCGGGCTCAGGCGCGATACCTTCCTCAAAGGTGCACGCCAGTTGGATCGCGAGCACAAGGACATCAGCTGGCGGCATCCGCTCGGGCACGAGTTGAACGCCGCGGACTGGCACGATGCCAACGCTCGCGCCATCGGCGTGCTGATCGGCCATGCTTTCACCGATCCGTATGGAACACCGAACGGACATCTGCTGTTTCTGTGCAATGCCGGCGATCAACCTTGCGACTTCCGTTTGCCCGCGCCGACCACCGGTGTGGTGTGGCAGATCGTGTTCGACACGTCGCGGTGGCGGGCGAACGATCTCGGTGACCGGCTTGGCGCCGGTGAGAATTGCGTGGTCGCGCCCCATTCCTGCGTATTGCTCGCCGATGGCGCTGCGCCGGGAGTCGTTCGCAGTGGATTTACGCTGAAGACTTAAATGGAACAACCGATCCGCCAACTCGCCCGGTTGTACGGAATCGCGGATTCCTATTTGGATTTTCGTGGCCGGCCCACCACGGTGTCGGTCGAATCGCAGGTCGCCATCCTGGCGGCGCTGGGTGTCGCAGCCGCCGACGACACGGCCGCCGAGAAGTCCATTCATGAATATGAGACGCGCCGGTGGACGGGCTTCGTGCCGCCGGTCGTGGTCGCGAGCGAAGGGCTGCCGGTTACGGTGCCGGTGGCCGTGCCGGTGGATCTGGCGGCAAAGAAGGTCGATTGGAGCGTCACGCTCGAGAGTGGCGAGCCGCGCTCCGGCAGCGTGCCGCTGTCGAAGCTGAAAGCCGTCGAGGAAGCCAAGATCGATGACCTTTCCTATCGACGCCTGACGGTGGAGCTGCCCGCGCTGCCGCTGGGTTATCACACCGCGTCGTTCGCTCTGGACACCGGGCTGCAAGGCACCCTTCGCGTCGTCGTTACTCCCGAGCAATGTTTCGAAGCGCACGCGATTGCCGAGGGCAAGAAACTCTGGGGCATCGCGGTCCAGCTGTATTCGCTACGGGCCGATGACAATTGGGGCGTCGGTGACTTTCGCGATCTGCGCAATCTGATTCGTCTGTCCGCGCCGCTGGGCTGCGACATCATCGGCTTGAATCCGCTGCACGCGTTGATGCCGGCCAATCCGGCGCACATCAGCCCGTATTCGCCGTCGAATCGACAGTTCTTGAATGTGCTGTATATCAGCGTCGAGGATGTGCCCGACTTCACCGAGTGCGAGCCGGCGCACAAGCGGGTTGCCGAGCCGAAATTCCAGGCGACGCTCGAGGAAGCGCGCGCGACTCGCAACGTCGACTACGTGAAAGTGGCGGCGGCCAAGTTTGAAATCCTCTCGTTGCTGTACGCGAGCTTCCGCACGCGCCATCTCAAAGAGCACACGCCGCGCGGTCAGGCATTCCGACAGTTCCAGGAGATCCAGGGCGAGCCACTGAAGCTGCACGCGATCTACGATGCGCTCGACGGACACTTCCGTCTGCAAGGTCCGCAGTACTGGGGCTGGCCGAGCTGGCCCGAGGAATATCGCGATCCAGCGTCGCCGGCCGTGCAGCGTTTCGCACGCGAGCGCACTGAGGACGTCGAATACTTTCAATATCTGCAATGGCTCGCCGCCGAACAACTGGCCGCGGCTCAGAGCACCGCTCGCGAAGTCGGCATGGCGATCGGCATTTACGGCGACGTGGCTGTCGGCGCGAATACGGCGGGATCGGAAACCTGGTCCAACCGCCATTTGTATCTGCAGGGCGCTTCAGTGGGGGCGCCTCCCGATGCGCTGGCGCTGAAAGGCCAGGACTGGGGCATTCCGCCGCAGGATCCGGTCGAACTGAGAGCACAACAGTACCAGCCGTTCGTCGGGCTGGTCCGTAACATGATGCGTTACGTGGCAGCGCTGCGCTTCGATCACGTGATGACGCTGTATCGATTGTGGTGGGTGCCGCGCGGCCTGCTGTCGAAGGACGGGACCTATGTCCACTATCCGTTGGCCGACTTGATTGCCATTCTGGCGTTGGAAAGTCAGCGCCATCATTGCATCGTGATCGGCGAAGATCTGGGCACCGTGCCGGAAGCGATGACCGGGGCAATGGAGCACTATCACGCCTATCACTACAAGGTGTTGATGTTCGAACAGCGGCCCGACGGCACGTTCAAGCGACCGGATGAATACGTTCCGCATGCGATGGCAGTCGTCACGACGCACGACTTGCCGACGTTGCGGGGCTGGTGGGAAGGCAGCGATGTGACGTTGCGCGCGCAACTCGATCTATATCCGTCGGATGAGCTGCGTCTGCAAGCACACGACTCGCGTGTTCGAGATCGAGTGAGCTTGTTGCGCGCGTTGGTGGCGGCGGACTTGTGGCGGTGGAACGAGGGTGAGCCGCTGCCGCAGTACTCAGCTGCGTTGTCGCGAGCGGTGCATGCTTTCATTGGTTTGTCCAGTTCGAACATTGCACTGCTGCAGATCGAGGATCTGATCGGTATGACGGATCCGGTCAACGTGCCAGGCACGGACACCGAGCATGCCAACTGGCAACGCAAGGTTTCCGCGTCACTAACTGACATATTCTCCAGCCCCGAGACTAAAGATATTCTCGCGGCGATGGATGCGGCTCGCAAAGGTGTGAACCCGAACGCGTGAGTCGCACGCCGCTTTTGGTATCGTGCGCGCCACCACATTGATGTCGTCTTAGCGATCGTCAAATTGAATGGACGCCGGGGCTATCATTGATAGTGGGGGAAGCCATGCATCGCAGCCGTCTCGCTGGATTCATCATCGATTGCAAGACCGACGATCTCGAACAGGCCGCGCAATTCTGGTCCGCCGCGCTCGGGTACGAGCTGCGCGCCAAGAGCGAAGAGCCCAGCCCCCTGTACCGCTGCATGCTCACCGACGAGCTCGGTCTGCACGTCGAAGTGCAAACCGTCGAGCATGACAGTCGCGTGCACCTGGACATCGAGTCCGATGACATCGAGGCGGAAGCCCAACGGCTCGAGGCGCTTGGCGCCCGGCGCATCGAGAAGGTGCATACCTGGATCGTCATGGAAGCACCTACAGGCCAGCGATTCTGTATAGTCCGGCCACAAAACAAGAACTTCGCGGACACTGCGAATCATTGGACATAGCGCCATCCGTATTAGGGGATGCAAGAGTTTCGATTGTCGGTGGATCCATTTCGCTTTGTGGTGCGTTACACCGCCGCGCGAAAAGGGAACACCGCCTGGGAGGTAATGTGATGTTCAGAATGACCAAGACCGATTCTTTGCCGGTGCGTCCGCGAGTCACTCCGGATCCCGAGCGAGCCGCCGAATTGCAGCGCCGCATGGAGGCGCTTCAGTACCGGCCCGAGATCGGGTTTCATCGCGACCGACTGCAGGGGAAGGCTGAGCGGCCTGCTCTGCGACTGGTGAAGTAGAACAACTACAGCGCATACGACGAGACAACGGGGCGATCGATCCATCGAGGTCGATCGCCCCTTTTATTTTTCTATGCCGGAGCCGTCGCGATAGCGACGGCGACCGTACTCACGAGCCGGCCTCAACTCAGTTTGCAATCCACCACACCACGCCACTGGCGAGCACGATGCCTGGCAGAATGCGCCACGCCGGCACGGGCTGCATCGGCTTGACGCGCACATTGCGGCGATGGCCGGTGAGCATGGCGATCACCAGGTTGTCTTTTTTCACCAGCAGATAAAACAGAATGGCCGCGATGTGCAGGCCGACAAAGGTCAGGATCACGTTGAACACGACTTCGTGAATCTCGGCCAGGGTGCGGCTGGCATCGAAGCTCACCAGATGCGACAGCGGACCGGACTCGATGCCGTCCACGTCGCTGACAAACAAACCGATCGCCACTTGCGACAGCATCAGCGTCAACAGCAACGCGACGCTCCAGCCGCCGAGCGGATTGTGGCCGGCGTCGCGATGTGCTTCTCGCGATTCGCGGAGATAAGTCATGACGCCGCTCGGCCCGCGCAGGAAATTGGCGAAGCGCGCGCTCGAACTGCCCGCGAAGCCCCAATAGATACGAAACACCAGCAGGCCCAGCAGCGCGTAGCCGCTGTAGCGATGCCAGTCCATCGCGTTCTGTTCGGCGGTCCACCACGACAGCGTGATACAGAAAACAAACAACCAGTGCGTGAGCCGCACCGGCCAGTCCCAGATGCGAATCGCAGATGTCTCGTTTGAAGCAGTGTCGTTCACAGTGTGGTCCCGTCAGCCCGGCGTCGAATGCAGACCATAGCATCGCCGGCCTCGTCATGGCTTACTCGTCTGTCTCCCGCGGGATATCCTCGGCCGTGCTCCCAGGGGCGCACAGCCTCCCGGTCAGGTCAGCGAAGCCGGATCTTCTGCCACGCGCCCGAGCGCCAGCGAAGCAACAGGACGACCGAAATGAGGATGATGTAGGTGAGCGCCGCCAGCCAGCCGCCGAGCGCACCCAGGCCGAATTGCGGCAGCCATTCGACCCAGCCGCCGCCGGGTTTGAACGACAGGCTGTGTGCCAGCGGTACGAACACCAGCCAGGACAGCACCAGCACGCAGGCCGCCGGCACCGTCGCGTCACCCGCGCCGCGCAGGCTGAAGGAGCAGGCGAAGTTCAAGCCGTCGAACAACTGATAAGCCGCCGCCACCCACATCAGCGTCGCGCCCAGCTGAATCACCGCCAGCGCCTGCGGATCGTTGTCGGCGACGAAGGTCGGGATCAGCCAGGGCGCGGCCAGTCCCAGCAACAGGCCGACCGTGCCCATATAGGTCGTGCACATCACGATGATGCTGTTGCCGATGCGCCGGGCCCAGCCGCGATCGCCCATGCCGATCGACTGACCGACCAGGGTCGTGCCCGCCATCGCGATGCCGATGGCCGGCATGAACGAGATCGACGTGAGCATCATGACGATCTGAGTCGCGGCGCCGTCCACCGTGCTCAGATGCACTTGCATGAGTTGAAACATCGCGAAGCCGAGCACGTCGGCGGCGATCAGCATGCCCATCGGCATGCCGAGCTTCCATTGCGCGGCGATCTTGTGAGCGCGCGGCCGCCACATCAAGCGCGAATGAAACATGCGATTCATGCTGGGGCCGGCGAAGATACTCAACCCCACCAGCAGGCCCAGCGCCTGCGCGCAGTTGGTGGCCCACGCGGCGCCGGCGATGCCCCAGCCCCACTCGAAAATAAACAACTGCGCGAAGCAGGCGTTGCTGATACAGACCAGCGCGTCGACCATGAAGGAAATCTTCGGCCGGCCGATGCCGTTGAAGAATCCGAGCATGCCCCACAGCGCCACGCCCAGCGGCGCACCAAACATTCGCGGCTGCCAGAATTGAACCGCCAACGCTTGCACATCGGGCGCGAGGCCGAACGGATCGAGCACGGCGTCGCCGTTCATGGCGATGAACCAGAATAGCGGTGCGACCAGCAGCGCCGCCCACATCGAAATCCAGCCGGCTTGCGCCGCGCGTTTGAGGCGTCGGCCGCCGAAGGCTTGCGCGACCAATGTTTGTCCCGCCAGACCGACGCCACCAAACAACGCGATACAAGCGATCACCGGCCAGTGAATCGAGGCAATGGCGGCGAGCGCGCTGGTGGAGATGCGCCCGATGAACCAGGTGTCCGTGAGATTCAGGATCGCTTGAATCGCACTGTTCGCCGCGAACGGCACGGCGAGCGCGACGATGGCCCGCACATCCACGTGCGCACGACCCGACGCGTCCAGCCGCTGCGCGGGCAAGGACGAGGTCGGAGAAGCGACGGCGGGAGTTGCGGTATCCATGGCACCAGGCCAAAAAGGACGCGCAGCGTAGCGTCAACTCGCGGCCACGTCACCCGCCTGAAGTTGACACGACTTGGCTCGGTCGAGGCGGTGCCGAGGCGAGTGCTCGAATGTACTCGGCAGCACGAGCAAGTGCCGTGGCCATGCGGGCGTACCGGCTCGGTTCGACGTTTGCAGTGGCCACATGGCGTGCCGGGCCGGCTGGAGGAGGCAAATAAAAAGGCGGCCCGATGGGGCCGCCTTGGTAACGGAACAGAGCAGCTGTCTGGCTTAGTTCTGCGACGCCTGCTGCGAGAACTTCAGACGCACCATGGCGCGCTGTTCGATGCGCTCGCCGTTACGTTCGACCGGCTCGAAGCGCCACTGGCGCACGGCGCGGATCGCCGCGTCGTCGAACACATCGGCCGGGCTGGCGTTGCGCACTTCCACCTGATCGACCGTGCCGTTGGTCTGCACGGTGAAGGCCAGTTCCACCCAGCCTTCGATGCCGCGTTTACGGGCCGCATCCGGATACGCCGGCGACACCATGCGCACGCGCTTCAGCGAAGCGGCGGACACGACGTTCGTCTGCTGAGAGTTCGCGTCGCGGGCCGCGGTGAGATCCGCTTCAGCCTGCGAGATGGCCGCGCCGTTGAAGCGCTGACCAACATCCTTGGCCGCGGCGATCAGCTGCGCTGAGCGCTCGTACGCTTTCGCATTCATGGCCTGACGACCGGAGTCGAGCAGACGCTGCGAGAGTGTGCGCGACAGCTCGTCCACTTCCGGACGATTCGGCGCGGTGGTCCGCAGATTCGCCAACAGATCGCGAGCGCTGTCGCCCGGCGGATCGATCAGCTTGCCTTCGGTCAGGCGTGTACGAACGTCAGCCACCATGGCGTCGACGTTCGGGCCTGCGCCCGCGGCCGGCGCATTGGTCGCCGGACGGCGTGCGCTAGCCGACTGCGCCGTGGAGCCCGCAGCGGTGTTCGGACCCGCGCCCGGACCTGCAGTACGAGTGGCTTCGACAAGCGAGCGTTCGACAGCAGCCAGCGCGCTACCCGCGGAACCCATCTGACGCGCGCCCTGCACGTATGCAGTGGCCGCCTCGACGTTGCCGCTGGCCAGTGCCTTGCGAGCTTCCTCGGTCAGCTGTGCGCTGAACTCACGAATCGTGGACAGCACCGTCGGATCCGTCGGATCGAGGCGGCGCGCTTCCAACAGCGCGTCCTTCGCGCTGCCATTGGTCGGTGTCAGCAGGCGGCCGTTGGCCATGCGATCGTTCGCGCTGTTGACCAGCGAGCGCACGCGATTGCCGACTTCCTGAGCCTGCGACAGCTTCAAACGTTCACGTTCGCGCGCGACCTGCGTATCCAGGAACGCCAGGCGCGGATGAGTCGAATCGATATCGCGCGCGGTTTCGATCGTGCGAATGGCTTCTTCCAAACGTTCGGCGAGCAGCGCGGCTTCGGCGCGTTCCAGAATCTTGTCGACGACCGAACGAATGCCGTCCTTCGCGGCCTGGCTGGTCGGATCCAGCGCCAGCGCGCTTCGATACAGATCCAGTGCGCTTTCGCCCTGCGGCTCGATGAACTTGTTCTGATCGAACGCGTCCTTGGCCAACGCCAGCTCGGCTTTGACCGGATCCGGACGTTCCGGCACGCCGCCCGGCTGCTGCGCCCCCGGTGCGACTGGCACATTCACGACCGGCGGCACTTCGGGCTCACCGGTGAAACGGCTGACGCCGAACCAGATACCGCCGATGACGACCAGCAGACCCGCGGCCAGTGCGCCGTAGGTCATCACGTAATTCTTGCTGCCGCCTTCGCCGGACGCGCCGGCGGTGCTGAGGCGCTGACCGGCGGCCGAGAGATCCAGATGCTGTTTGACCGCGGCTTCCAGCGCGAGGCGCGTCTGGCCATGTGACAACGGTGTGAGCAGGAATCGGAAGATCCGGCCGGCGGCGGTGAGCTGCATCAGCGCGGAGCTGTCCTCGCGCTTGCCCGCGACCACGACGACCAGCTCAGGGAAATGCTGAGTCAGCTGCGCCACCATCGAAGCCACGTCGGCGGTGCTCGCGGTGTCCGCGACCAGCACGCCTGGCTTCAGGTTGGAAAGCTTCTCCGCGACATGGTCCAGGTCGGGCGCGAATGCCACCGAAACGCCCCGGGGGGCGGCCTTTTTGACCGTTTCGACCAGATTGGCGTCACGGCTCAGGACCAGGATGGGCGGCGACGTGCCTTCTTCCAGCTGCCGCAAGGCTTGTGAATCGTCGATCTCCAAGTTGACCTCGTCCTGAGTATTGCCGTGTCCCGACGAACGACCCTGTTGCGCGTTGGCCATAGACCCCTCCGGGGGTTTTTGCTTGTCGCGTAATACTACTTATGCAAGATGGAACAGCTGAGAACTGTATCTGTCTTTTCCGGCTCGCTCGCGTGAACTGACGCGCAAAATTGCCATGCGCCGTTCATCCAATGTCTGATGCCGCCCCCGGTTTGATGCCCTGTACGATGCCGCTGCTCCGGATCGGGTGGCGGGCGTGATCCTACCCCTTTGTGCGTCGGCTGCCAGCGCGAAAGTTGTTGGCAAGTGGCTACGCGACCGGTTTGTGGTGCGAATAGGGGAATGGATGAGGGCCACAGTTGCCACGCCGCCGCCGGCGCTGCACGATCCGTTCAGTTAACCGTTTTTGTTCAGTTATTTTTTCGACTCCCAGCAACGTGTCCAAGCCGCCGCTCGCATCGATGCGATCACATCGCGTCGCCTCTCCCAATGGCGCACGCGACGACGTTTATTATTGGCTGCGCGACGACACGCGCACCGATCCGGACGTCCTCAGCTATCTGAAAGCCGAGAACCAATACACCGAGACGCAGCTGGCGCCGATCCAGCCGCTGATCGATCGGCTCTACACCGAGATCGTCGCGCGGCTGAAGCAGGACGACTCGACCGTGCCGGTGCGTTACCGCGGCTACTGGTATTCGATCCGGTTCGCGACCGGGCAGGAATATCCCATCGTGGTGCGCCGGGCAGACAGCGCGACGGCGGAGGAGGAGATCCTGCTCGACGGCAACGCGCTCGCCTCCGGGCTGCCGTTCTATCAATTGGGCGGATATGAGATCAGTCCCGACAATCGGCTGCTGGCTTACACCGAGGACACGGTGGGTCGTCGGCAGTACCGGCTCAGGATCAAGGATCTGGCCACCGGCACCTTGCTGCCCGATGTGATCGAGAACGTCGACGGCGGCATCGCCTGGGCCGACGACAATCGCACGTTGCTGTATGTCGAGAAGGATCCGGTGACGCTGCTCGGCCGGCGCATCCGCAGTCATCGCCTGGGCGACACCGGCGCCGATGCGCTCATCTACGAAGAGCCCGACGAAAGCTTCGATCTCACCGTCGAGCGCAGCAAGTCGGAACGTTATCTGTTGATCGCCTCCGAGAGCACCACGTCGTCGGAGTGGCGGTACACGCGCACCGATGACCTTACGTTCGATTTCAAAGTGGTGGTGCCCCGCGAGGAAGATCACGAATATCAGCTCGATCATCTCGACGAGCGCTTCATCATCCGCACCAACTGGCAGGCGCTGAATTTCCGCCTGGTCGCCGTGCCGGTGACGCAGGCCGCGGATCGTACTCAGTGGCGCGACGTGATGGCGCACGATCCGGAAGTGTTCATTCAGGACTTCGAATTGTTCCGCACCTTCGTCGCGGTCAGCGAACGTTCGCGTGGCCTGATGAACATTCGCGTGCAGCGCTGGGGCGAAGCGCCGTTTCATCTGACCGCGGACGATCCGACGTACACCATGGCGCTCGGCTCGAATCCCGAGCTCGACACCACGCAGCTTCGTTACGTGTATACGTCGCTGACCACGCCCGGCACCACGTATCAATACCATCTTGCCGACGGCTCGCGTGTCGTGTTGAAACGTGAGCCGGTGCTCGGCGATTTCGATCCAGCCAACTACGTCAGCGAGTTCGTCTGGGCGCCTGCTCGCGATGGCGAGCGCATTCCAGTCTCGATCGTGTATCGCAAAGGCACGCCGCTGAACGGCACGGCGCCGTTATATCAATACGGCTACGGCTCGTACGGGCTGAGCATGGAGCCGGCGTTCAGCTCCTCGCGGCTGTCGATTCTCGATCGCGGCTTCGTGTATGCGATGGCGCACGTCCGCGGCGGTCAGGAACTCGGCCGGCGCTGGTACGACGCCGGACGTCTGGAACAGAAGTGGAACACGTTCAACGATTTTGTCGATGTGACCGATCATCTGGTGGCGCGCGGTTACTGCGCACCGGACAAAGTATTCGCGGCGGGCGGCAGCGCCGGCGGACTGCTGATGGGCGTGATCGCCAACGTCGCGGCCGATCGATATGCCGCGCTGGTGGCGCACGTGCCGTTCGTCGACATCGTCACCACCATGCTCGATACCAGCATTCCCTTGACCACACTCGAATACGACGAGTGGGGCGATCCGAACGAAGCCGCTGCCTACGCCTATATGCTTTCCTATTCGCCGTACGACAATATCCGCTCCCAGCCTTATCCAGCCATGCTGGTCACCACCGGACTATGGGATAGTCAGGTGCAGTATTACGAGCCCGCAAAATGGGTCGCGAAATTGAGACGGCACAATACCGGCAGCCGCGCGTTGCTGTTGCACGTGAACCTGGAAGCGGGTCACGGCGGCAAGTCGGGGAGATATGAACACATGCGAGAAGTGGCGCGAGAATACGGATTCGTCATCGCTCTGGCGGAAGGTGCCAGCATTGGAGCCGCGCCATGAGCCATACCGGCTACATTCTGCTGGCGGATGACAATCCAACGGATGCGGAGCTGACCATTCGCGCGCTGGAGATCGGCGGCGTTTCACAACAGGTGGTGTGGGTGCAGGATGGCGAGGCGGCGCTTCACTATGTGTTTCGTCAGGGCGTCTACGCGCAGCGCCTGTCCGGCAATCCGAAACTGATGCTGCTCGACCTGCACATGCCGAAGATCGACGGCCTGGACGTGCTGGCGCAGATCAAGGCCGATCCCAAGACGCGCTCGACCCCGGTGGTGATCATGTCGTCCTCCGATCAGGAGTCGGACATGATGCGCAGCTACGAAGCGCACGCCAACAGCTACATCGTCAAGCCGGTGGACTTCAAACAGTTCACCGACCAGGTGTCGCTGCTCGGCCAGTACTGGACCCGGATCAATCGCGCCGGTCCCTGAACGTCCGGACACAGAATGTGCTCTGTGTCTCCCTTTGCGGCTCGGAGTTCCCCCTAGTCGTGCTAATCCCCGGGGGCGCCGGGCATACTTCGGGGGCTCCGAAGGACAGTACTAAGGCTGGCGCGCTCGCGCCGGGAGACTAGGCATGGGTGTCATCCTGATCGCATTCGAGCGCGAGTCCGAGCAAAGCGCGCTCGAGACTCTGCTGTCGGGTCGCGGTCATCGGGTTCTGAAGTCCGCCAACGGGCTCGCGGCCCTGGACGTTGCGCGTCGCGAGGCGCCTCAGGCCATTGTGTCGGACATTGTCTTGCCCCGCATGGACGGCTTCGCCCTGTGCCGCAAATGGAAGCAGGACGAGCGCCTGCAAAACATCCCTTTCCTGTTCTATACCCGCCGGCACGACGACCCCAAGTACGAACGCTTTGCCCTGGAGCTCGGCGCGGAACGCTTTCTCGCCCGCTCGACGCCGCCGGAAAAACTGCTGAGCGCGCTCGATGAGTTGCTGCCGCCGGGTCACGGGAACGGTGCGCGCGCGGGTGCGCAGCCTGCTCCGGCCAACGGTCACGGTAACGGTGCGAGTGGCAACACCCGTCCCATGAACATGCTCGACACGGCAGCCATGCAGCGTTTCGCCGTGCTCGAAAAAAACCAGGCTGAAGCGCTCGAGAAAGCGCAGGCCGCACAGCGCGTGCAAGCGGTGCAGGCGGCGGAGCTCGACAAGGCGCAACGTCTGCAAGCCGCGCAAGCCGAGGCGCTGGAGCGCGTACAACGCACGCAGACCGCTCAAGCTGAAGCATTGGAAAAGGCACAGCGCGCACAGATCGAAGCGGTCGAGCGTGCCGATCGATTGCAGGTCGAAGCCGCTGAGAAAGCTCAACAGGCGGAAGCTCAGGCCGAAGCGCTGGAACGGGCGACTCAAGGTCATGCGCGTCTGCGCTCGCACGTCAGCGAGCTCGAGGCGAGCAATCAGCGACTGGCTGCCGGCGAAGCGCGGTTCCGTCGCGTCTTCGAAAACAATCCGCAGCCGATGTGGATTGCCGACCATGCCACCGGTGGCTTTATTGCCGTCAACGACACGGCGCTGGCCATGTATGGTTATTCGCGCGCCGAATTCCTCGGTTTGAAAGCCGCTGCGTTGGAGCTGTCGGGCGTCGAGTCGCGCGACGCGGCGGTTCGCATGCATCAGCGCAAGGACGGAAGTGGCCTCGCGTTGTCGATCTCCTCGCAGCAGATCGAATTCGACGGTCGCAACGCCGACCTGGTCGCCGCGTTCGATCTGACGCAGCGAGTCGAGGGCGAGCGCCAGTTGCAGGAACAGGCGAAGGCCGGCAACGCATTGCTCGACCAGGCGGCCGATGGTTCGTGGCTGCTCGGCAGCGACGGCCAGATTCAGGACGTGAACGCGACCTACTGCCGCATGTCCGGCTACAGCAAGGACGAGCTGTTGGGCATGAACGCCGCGGACATCGAGGATCCGTCTTCCGGCGAGACCACGCTGCGATTGCAGCTGGGTCGCGTGCGCGGTGGCGGCCGTTACGAGACCAAGCATCGTCGCAAGGACGGCACGCTGTTCGACGTCGAAGTGAGCGTCGGGTTGCTGGAGAACACGCGCGGCGACAGCATCGTGCTGATTCGCGATACCGCGCAGCGCCGTCGCGACTCGATCGTCAACCGGCTGTTCCAGCGCCAGGCCGATTTCCTGGTCGATCTGTTCAAGCAAGCCGACTCGCTCGACGAGTCCGCGATCGTGCGCCGGGTCATCGAGCAGGCGCTCGAAGTGACCCGCAGTCCGCTGGCCTATCTGTATTTCGTCGATAACACCCACAAGACCATGACGCTTGCCGCCTGGCGCGATGGCAGTCGGCCGCAAGTGGTGATGGCCGATTCGGAGCCGCAGCCCATTGGCCGCGCCATGATGCTCAGCGAATGCGTGCGCGGTAAGCACGCGACCTGGACCAACGACATTGCCCGCAAGCCGCAGAACGATGGCCTGCCAGACCTGATGCGTTTCATGGCCGTGCCCATGCTGTCCGGTGACGAAGTGGTCGCCGTCCTCGGCGTCGGCAATCGCGAGGCGAACTATGGCGACGAGGAACAGCGTGCGCTCGCTGCGTTGTCCGAGGGCGTATGGCGTGTATTGCACTCCAAGCGTGCGCATGCCGTGACGCTGAGCGCCCTTCAGCGTACCGATGTGGCGCTCCAGGGCATGATCGATTCGTACGTTCGCATGAGCGAGCGGCACGATCCGTACACCGCCGGCTCGTCGCGTCGCCTGGCGGCGTTGGCAGTTGCGATCGGGCGCGAGGCGGGGCTCGATGGCGAACGTCAGCACGGCCTGCGTGTTGCAGCTCTGTTACACGACATCGGCAACGTCGCCGTGCCGGCTTCCATTCTAAGCAAGCCCGCGCCGTTGACCGAGGCGGAGACCGCGCTGATGCGCACTCACGTCGAAGAGGGCTGCCAGTTGCTCGCCGATATCGATCTCGGCGCGCCGGTGGCCGACATCGTTTACCAGTCGCACGAACGTTTCGATGGCAGCGGTTATCCGCGCGGCTTGAAAGGCGAGGAGATCATGATCGAAGCGCGCATTCTCGCGATCGCGGACACGGTCGAAGCGATGTGCTCGCCACGTCCGTATCGCCCGGCCGCCGGCATGGACGCGGCCCTCGACGAGATCAACCGCGGGGCCGGCAAACGCTACGACGAACACTTAGTGGCCGCATGCACCCGGCTCATCCGGCAGCACGGCTTCACCCTGCCCGCATAACAGTATTTCCCGGGAAAAACCGGCCTTTTGTAACTCCGCCTAAGGCCGTACCTGGGTCGCCGATGAGCGTCGCTATTAAGCGTCGCTGAAACTTCCCGGCTCGGGCTTGCAGGTTTTCCTGAACTCGTTTGGGGGCCAGCCCGATAGGTCGCAACCCTCCGCTTCGGCACAATGTGCCTCGTCTGTAAGGGCAAAGCCGTTCGAAAGACGGTGACGCAAAGCCTCCGGTCCTCTGATGCCGCTGTTCCAGCAGCCGCACCAAAGATAGCGGGGTTGCCGTTTCAGCCTGAGCCTGAACTCTTGGGTTGTCTCGTGAAGTTTTTCGGCATGCCGCCCGCGCACTTTAGCGCCGGCCCAGCAAAGCCAGCTTCCCTTGCCAGACAAAGGTGCTCGCACCGACACACATGGGTCGGACGCGCGAGCTGGCATCGGAACACAAGTGCTTTGCTGGAGTTAATTCATGCGCTTTTCTTCTTCTTTCGCCGCGGTCGTGGCCCTCGCTTCGTTCGCCGGTATCGCGTCCGCTCAGACCGTCAATCAGCCGCCGACCATCAGCGGCACGCCGCCGACGGTCATCAAGATCAACACCACTTACAACTTCCTCCCGACCGCCCGTGATCCGGAAGGTAGTGCGCTGAAGTTCACCGTCGTCAACAAGCCGGGCTGGATGGCGGTGAGCCCGAACAGCGGCCGCCTCATGGGCTACCCGAAGTCGGCGGGCACCTGGAGCAACATTCAGCTGCGCGTGAGCGACGGCGTGAACACCGTGTCGCTGCCGGCGTTCTCCATCACTGCGAATGCCACTGGCACGTCCACCGCGAACCGCGCGCCGACGATCAGCGGCTCGCCGGCGACCACCGCCCAGGTCGGCACTGCTTATAGCTTCCAGCCGTCCGCGAACGATGCCGATGGCAACACGCTCGGCTACACGATCACGAATCGTCCGAGCTGGGCGACTTTCAGCACCACCACGGGCCGTCTGACCGGCACGCCGACCGCGACCGGCACGTTCTCGAACATCGTGATCGGCGTGAGCGACGGTCGTGTGACCACTTCGCTACCGGCGTTCTCGATCGCCGTCGCCAACTCTTCGAACCGCGCGCCGGTCATCAGCGGCACGCCGACTCGCTCGGTCAACGCGGGCAGCGCCTATAGCTTCCGTCCGACCGCGAGCGATCCGGATGGCAACGCGCTGACGTATTCGATCGCGAATCGTCCGAGCTGGGCCGCGTTCAACACCAGCACCGGTGCGTTGACCGGCACGCCGAGCGCGTCGCAGGTCGGCTCGTACGGCAACATCACCATCAGCGTGAGCGACGGTCGTGCGACCACTTCGCTGGCGGCGTTCGCGATCGCCGTGGTCGATGTGTCCAACGGTGGTGCGGCGCTGACCTGGACTGCTCCGACTTCGAACACGGACGGCAGCACGCTGAGCAACCTGGCTGGCTATCGCATCTCCTACGGCACGAACGCGAGTGCGCTGACGCAGACGGTGCAGATCTCCAACCCGAGCGTCACCACGTACTCGCTGAGCAACCTCTCGCCGGGCACGTACTACTTCGCGGTGCGCGCTTACACGAGCAACGGCACGGAGAGCAACAACTCCAACGTCTCGACCAAGGTGATTCAGTAACTGATCCTGGCGGAGCGTCGATGAAACAGCGGCGGCTGGAGCGATCCAGCCGCCGTTTTGCGTTTTCTGGACTGTTGAATGGGCGGTTGCGGACGCTGCATGCGCATGCGCGGTTTGTTTCATGCCCGTCCGGATTCTGACGTGGTTATGTGAATTCGCGGTGACAAATCCACCGCCGCGCTGTCGGCCACTACCGACAATTGCAAAAACAAATTTCCTACGATTAACTCCGCTCCGACCACGAAGTTTTGTTCAATCGAAATTTGTCGAAGCGCACTCGCTTCACTGGACGCGGCCTCACGGCAGCGGGAGCGGTGCCGACGCAGAAGTCGGAAGAACAACACTTCACCAGGGCATAACCGTCGAAAGACGGCGACGCAAAGCCTCCGGTCCTACAGCATGTGCTGGGGATAGCGGGGTTGCCGGCCAGCTCTTCTTGCGTCACCGAGCTAGCTGTCATCCTTCCCGCCTTCCTTGCTGCTGTTTGACTTAAGCCTTGCGGCTCCGGGGTCGACCTCGAGTCGATCAGAATATTGGGAGCAGCAGAAAGTGATATCGGCAAACCCGTCGAAAGGCGGGGACGCAAAGCCTCCGGTCTACTGGAACGCAGCGTGCGATGCGCCGCGCTCCCATGACAGCGGGGTTGCCACTTTCGCCACCGACACGAGCTTCGCAAGGCCCCTTGCGAGCGCGTGCACGAGCGAGGGTGTAAAGAACGAGCTGCCGATCGCGCACCACTGTGCGCGCACACACCTTTCCCTGCGCTTCGAGCCTCGCGTCGCCAACGCGCTGGCTGCATTACTTCCGGAACACAGCAACGCCATTCAACGCCGGTCCTCGGATCGTCGTTGGCGCGTGCGAAGCCAAGGTACGAGCAATGATTCCAACACTTTTCGGGAAGACCTTCCTGCAGCGAGCGCTGCTGGCGTTGATTGCGGCGTCGTTGAGCGCATGCGGTGGCGGCGATGACGATAGCGGCGGCCTGACGGGCGGCGCGGTCAGCGAGCAACCCGCGGGCGGCGGCACTGGCTCCGACCAAGCGGATGACTTGCCGACTCCGGCGAACCAGCCTCCCGAAGTCAGTGGCACTCCGGCCGCGGTCATCGTCGCGGGCGAGACGTATTCGTTCAAACCCGACGCGGTCGACGCCGACAACGACTTCCTCGAATACTTCATCACCAACCAGCCGAGCTGGGCGAACTTCGACACCGAGACCGGGACGCTGACCGGCATTCCGCAGGACACGAACGTCGGCGACAGCGGCGACATCACCATCAGCGTCACCGACGGCCGCGACACGCGCTCGATCGGTCCGTTCACCATCAAGGTGAACCCGCGCAACCGGCCGACGCCGGTCAACAGCCCGCCGACCATCTCCGGCACGCCGGCCACGTCGGTGATCGTGGATCAGGCTTACTCGTTCCGTCCGACCGCGACCGATCCGGAAAACGATCGGCTGCGCTTCTCGATCTCCAATCGTCCGTCGTGGGCCAGCTTCAGCACCTCGACCGGCGCGTTGACGGGCACGCCGGGCACGGCCAACGTCGCGACGTATTCGAACATCATCATCAGCGTCAACGACGGCACCAGCACCGTGATGCTGCCGGCGTTCTCCATCCAGGTGCAGGGTCTGACCAATCGTGCGCCGACCATCAGCGGCACGCCGGGAACGAGCGTGCAGGCGATGCAGACGTATACGTTCGTGCCGAGCGCCAGCGATGCTGACGGCGATACGCTGGTCTTCCGCATCAACAATCTGCCGCGCTGGGCGACCTTCAGCACCGCCAGCGGCCGCCTGGCGGGCACGCCGGGCACCACCGATATCGGCACGTATTCGAACCTGATCATCAGCGTCAGCGACGGTCGCACGACGACGGCGCTGCGGGCCTTCACGATCGTGGTCAGCGCCGCGCCGAATCGCGCGCCGACGATTTCCGGCACGCCGGCGACCAGCGCCAGCGTCGGTGCCGCGTATTCCTTCACGCCGACCGCGAGCGATCCGGATGGCAACACGCTGGGCTTCACGGTTCAGAACGCGCCGGCCTGGGCGACCTTCAGCACCTCGACGGGTCGCTTGAGCGGCACGCCGACCGCGGCGGGCACGTTCTCGAACATTCGCATCAGCGTGACGGACGGCAATCTCACCGCGACGCTGCCGGCTTTCGCGATCACGGTCACCGGTGCGAGCAATCGCGCGCCGACCATCAGCGGCACGCCGGCGACGACGGTGTCCTCGGGCGCGACCTACAGCTTCCAGCCGACCGCGAGCGATCCGGATGGCAACACGCTGACCTACACCATCGCGAATCGTCCGAGCTGGGCGACGTTCAACACCTCGACGGGCCGTCTGTCCGGCACGCCGACCTCGGCGAACGCGGGCAGCTACTCGAATATCGTGATCTCGGTGAGCGATGGCACGTTGACTGCGTCGCTGCCGTCGTTCGCGATCACGGTCCTGCAGGCGACCAACGGCAGCGCGACGCTGTCCTGGACGCCGCCCACCGCCAACACCGACGGTTCGTCGCTGACCAACCTGGCGGGCTATCGCGTGGTGTACGGCCGCAGCTCCTCGACCCTCGATCAGACGGTGCAGATTGCGAACGCCGGCATCTCGACCTACACCGTCACCGGCCTGACCTCCGGCACGTGGTACTTCGCGGTGAAGGCGTACAACTCGAGCGGCGCAGAGAGCGCCGTGTCGAACGGCGGGCAGAAGACCATCCCGTAACGTCGTTCCGCGGCGGGCAGGATGCCCGCAGGCAGCACGCATGAGCTGCCGCGAATTTCTTCTAAGGCCCGCCCTCGCGCGGGCCTTTTCTTTGCGCGGGTCCGGCGCGTGTCAGAGCAGCGGCAACTTACGGCTCTGACAGGATGTCCGACCGGTCTCCCGCGGGATTTCGACGGCCGCGCTCCTTGCGTCGCGCAGCCTTTCGGATCGGCCAATGTTGTATTCTCGGCCGGATCGGTCCTGCCTCGCCGCGATAACGGAGTGGTCACTATGCGTCGTGCTGTCGGCGTCTGCCTCGGTCTTGCTTTCGCCGTGCTCCCGATAGCCGGAGCAACTGCTGCGACACCCGCGGCGGTGCGTGTAGATTTTTCTGAGCACACGTTGAAGAACGGCCTGCGCGTTCAGCTCGTCGAAGATCACACCACGCCCGTGATCGCGGTGAACGTCACTTACGACGTTGGTTCACGCAATGAGCGGCCCGGCCTCACCGGCTTCGCGCACTTGTTCGAGCACATGATGTTCAAGGGCTCGAAGAACGTCGGCGACGGCGAACATTTCTATCAAGTGTTCACCAATGGCGGCGCCATGAACGGCACCACCAACTCCGACATCACGGTGTACTACGAAGCGCTGCCGGCGAATCAGCTGGAGATGGCGCTGTTCCTCGAAGCCGACCGCATGCGCTCGCTGGAGATCACCCAGGCCAAGCTCGACAACCAGCGCAAGGCCGTGCAGGAGGAGCGTCGCATGCGGGTCGACAATCAGCCCTACGGCCGTTCCTATGAGCGCTTCGACGAAGTGTTCTACGACAAGTTCGGCTACAAACATTCGACCATCGGCTCGATGGCAGATCTGAACGCGGCCAGCGTGCACGACGTGGCCGAGTTCTTCCGCATCTATTACGCGCCCAACAACGCGGTGCTGACCGTGGTCGGCGACTTCAAGCGCGACGACGCGCTGGCGCTGATCGGCAAGAATTTCGAGGACATTCCCAGTCAGCCCGCGCCGCCGCCGGTCGATCTGGTCGAGGCTCCACAAACCGCGGAGCGTCGCGAGAACCTGACCGATCCGCTGGCACGCGCGCCGCAGATTCTCATCGGTTACAAGGTCGGCGTCGGCAACGACGTGGATCAGGCGGCGTTGCAGGTGTTGTCGTCGGTGCTCCAGGGCGGCGACAGCTCGCGGCTGTATCAAAGCATCAGCAAGGAAAAAGAGCTGGTCTCGGGCATCGGCGGTTACGTCGAAGAGCGCATCGGCACCGGCGGTTTCTATATCACCGCCACCGTGCGGCCCGACCAGAAGCCGGAAGTCGTCGAAGCGGCAATCTATGAAGAGATCGAGCGCATCAGCGAACAGCCCATCGCCGATTGGGAATTGCAGAAGGCGCGTAATGCCACCCGCCTCGGTTATCTGCAGAGCATTCGCAGTGCGCAGAATCGCGCCAACATCCTCGGCAGCTACACGATCCTGTTCAAGGATCCAAACTTGATCAACACGCGGCTGCAGAAGATCGATGGAGTGACGCGCGCCGACGTGCAGCGGGTCGCGAAGAAATATCTGATCCCCACGGGGCGCACTGTGCTGACGACGCTGCCTGCGCCGGCCGCACCGACTGCACCGGGTCCGTAAGCGAGCACGCCATGAACAAACTCACTCACAAGAAAACCGTGCTCGCGCTGCTGTCGGCGCTGCTGTTCATGCAGGCGTCCGCGCAGGCGCCTACGCAACAAGCTCCGGCCGGCGCGTCTACCAAGGGCGTCGAGTTGAAAGGCAAGGTGCCCGTCAATCCGCAGACATTGAAAGTCCAGCTGCCGAAGCCGCAGGAAGCCGTGCTGAAGAACGGCCTGCGCGTGTCGCTGCTGGAAGATCACAAACTGCCGACGTTCTCGATGCAGCTGTACTTCAACGGCGGCGGTCTCGCCGATCCGGCGGACAAGCGCGGTCTCGCGATGGTCACGGCGAGCCTGTTGCGTGAAGGAACGAAAAAGCGCTCCAGCCGTGAGATCGCCGAACAGCTCGCGACGTTGGGCGCCGGCCTGTCATCGAGTGCCGGGCCGGCTTCGGGTGAGAGCACCGTTTCGATCACGGGGCTGAGCGATAACGTCGAGCCCCTGCTGGAGATTGCGTCCGACGTCATTCGCAATCCCTCGTTCCCGGCCGCCGAGCTCGATAAGTTTCGCGCCCGTTTCCTGGCTCAGCTGCAGATCCAGCGCGCCAACCCGGGCTTTCAAGCGCAGGAACAGTTCATGCGCGCCATCTACGGCGAGCATCCCGGCGCGCTGGTGGTGCCGAGCGAGGCAGTTATCAAAGGACTGACCAGCGCCGATCTCGCGACCTTCCATGCCGCACGCTATCGACCGAACAACGCGTTTCTGATCGCCCATGGCGACATCTCGTTGAAGGATCTGGTCCAGAAACTCGAAAGTCATTTCGGCGACTGGGCCAAGGCGGATCTGAGCAAGGTGTCGCTGGCGCAGCCGAAGGGGCCGGAAAAGGCACGCGTGCTGCTGGTCGACCGGCCCGGGTCGGTGCAAACGTCGCTGTGGGTGGGTTCGATCGGCATCGAAAGAAACAGCGACGATTATTTCGCCGTGCTTGTGATGAATCACATCCTCGGCGGTGGTCCCGCTTCGCGACTTTTCATGAACTTGAGAGAGGACAAGGGCTATACGTACGGAGTCTATAGTTCATTCACCGGGACCACGTTCCCCGGCGTGGTGGTCGCGACCACCGATGTGCGCACGGAGGTGACCGAGGGCGCGATGCATGAGCTCGATCTGGAGCTGCAACGGATTTCGAATGAGCCCGTCTCGGACGTCGAGCTGACCAATGCACGGCGCGCGTTGATCGGCCGGTTTGCGTTGTCGCTGGATTCGCCGGCGTCGCTCATGGGCAATCTGGCGACCCAGAAGATCTATAAGTTGCCGGCGGACTACTGGGACACCTATCCGCAACGCGTGGCTGCCATCACGCCCGCCGACATCCAGCGCGTCGCCAAGAAATATTACGCCCCCGGCCGCTTGCAGATCGTCGCCGTGGGCGATGCCAGGCAAGTCAATGAAGTGCTGAAGAAATACGGCACCGTCGAGCCCGCCACCCCGATGTAACGTCACAACTATAACCAACCGCCATGAACACACCCGCCCACCCGCCGCCGTCGCCGTTCGGTCGCTTCCTGTCACGTCTGGCGCCGATTCAGCCGGCGGAGACCGGCGCGGTGGTGGCCGCGTTCTTCCTGTTCTTTTTCATGTGGAGCGGCTATTTCTCGGTGCGTCCGGTGCGCGAGACCATCGGCACCATCATCGGCCGCGACAAGCTGGCCGATATCTGGATCGTCACCTCCATCGTGTCGATCCTGATCATTCCCGTCTACGGTGAAGTGGTCGCGCGCTTCCGTCGCAGCGTGTTCCTGCCGGCCGCGTATGGCATCGTCGCAATCGTGCTGGTGATCACCGGGCTGTCGTTGCGCGGCGATGAAATCAACATGAACGCCGGCAAGTTCTTCTACGTGTTCATCAGCGTGGTCAACTTGTTCCTGTTGTCGGTGTTCTGGAGTTTCCTGCTCGAGCTGTTCGATCGGAACCAGACCAAGCGGCTGTTCGGCGTCATCGCCGCGGGCGGCAGCGCGGGCGCACTGATGGGGCCGTTCATCTCGGATCTCGCTGTGCCTCACATCGGCAACAGCGGCGTGTTGTTCTTCGGCGCGGCGCTGTTCGTCGCGGCCATCTTCTGTCAGCGCATCCTGCTCAACGTCTGGTCCGGCCGCACCGACGCCACGAACAAGGCGGACGATCGTCCCATCGGTGGCAATCCGTTCGCGGGCGTGACCATCATCCTGCGCTCTCCTTACGTGCTCGGCATCGCACTGTTCGTCGTCGGCATTTCCTGCGTGAACACGCTGCTGTACTTCGAACAGCTGCGCCTGGTCGAGGAGCATTTTCCGGACCTGAAGAATCGCACTCAGATCTTCGCGCGCTTCGATTGGGTCGTGCAGGCGCTGACGGTGGCGTCGCAGATTTTCCTGACCGGGCGCATCGCCGAGAAGTTCGGTGTGAAGGCGCTGATCACCTTCGTGCCGGTGATCATGGTGTTCGCGTTCGCTGGCCTGGCGTTGTCCGGCTCGTTCGCGGTGCTGACCATGGTCGTGATCGGTCGTCGGGCCATGGAATATGCGTTCGTGCGCCCCGGCCGCGAGATGTTGTGGAGCCCGCTGGACAAAGAAACAAAGTACAAGGCCAAGAACACCGTCGACGTACCGGTGTATCGGGGCGCCGATGCGTTGTCCGCTCAATTGAACAACTGGGTCGCGGGCGCGGGCTTCGGCATCGCCGCCGTGGCCTGGCTGGGCGCCGCGGTCGCCGCGCTGTGGGGGCTGCTCGGCTATTGGTTGGGTCGTCGCTTCGAAGACAAAGAAAAGTTACAAGTCGAAGCCGCGCCAGTCGCGCAGCGATAAACCACGATGGCAACCGACGGCCGCGAGCGCTTCACTGCGCATCGCGGCCGGATCGACAACTCACATTCGATGGGAGAGGTCCGGGCCCACTTCGTTTGTTAAATCAGGGAGTGAGAGCCATGGCGCCCCATCGGTTTGCCGGTTTGGTTCGTGCTTGGGTCGGCGTGCTGGCAATTTTTACCAGCGCGCCCGCTGCGTTCGCTCAGACTCTGCCCAGCATTCGCACGACCATGGTCGCGCGAAACTCGGTCGAGCCCAGCCCTTGTTTCGAATTCGCCTGTTTCAATCGCTCGTCCTACGACGCCAACATGCTCGCGGCCCTGGGCGCGCAGTTGCCGCACGTTTATGTGTTTCTTCGTATCAAGGCCGGGCCCTGGTATGAGGCGGCCGTGCTGAGAAATATCACGCCGCTGCCGGCGGGGTACGACAGCGAAGGCTATCGATGGCCGATCGCCGTGGTCGGCGATGAAATTCTTGCGACGGCTTATCAATCCGGCCCTTCGGTGCCGACCACCTGTGTCACTCATCTGCTCACTCATTCGGGGACGCGCTGGACCGTGCGACAGATCATCCCCGCTTGCGCGAATCAATTCGCGAAGGATGGCAATCGCGTCTTGTTCGGCACGAATGCAGCGATGCCCATCTACGTACGAGGCAGCAACGGTCTCTATACGGAAGAGAGTCGCGTGCTGCCACCGAGCGAGGGATTCTTCAATGCGACGAAGTCGCTGGCGCTGAATAACTGGACGCTGGTGGTTGGCAAGCCGCAAGAGAACTCAGGCGTCGGCGCGGCCTATATATTCCAGCGTAGCGAGGGTGAGTGGTCGCTGTCGAAGACGCTGGTGCCAGACGGGGCAGGGGCGGGCACGGGCTTCGGCACGGCGGTCGGTGCTTATGAGTACAACGTTGCGATCGGCGCGCCGGGCGCGGTGCCTTCGTCAGGCACGGGGCGTGGCCTCGTCTACATGTACACCGGCGTCGGTGAGAACTGGGCGGTCAGCCAGGAGATCGCGGAGCCGCTGGGCAGCGACAGCAACTTCGGCACGTCGCTGGCCTTGCGCGACCGTCGCCTCGTGGTCAGTGCTCACAACAGCTATCCGTTCTTCGAAGGACCCAAAGGCTTCCTGTTCGAACGCGGCTTGCGCGAGTCGGCTTGGGTCGCGCGCGGCTCGCTGGCCGGCGACGGCATGGGCACGGAGATCTCAGGGAACACGGTGATGGTCGACGTGATCGGCACGCGATTCGGCACGTTCCCGACGGTGGTGAATCTGCCCGCGTTGCGTGAGCCGGACGTCGCGCCGTAGGCGACGAGATCAACCGAAACGATGAGCAGTCCGGGCTGCTCGGGTAAACCGACCCGACCAGCTATCAAAGACAGGGCTGACTCGCATGCGAGCGGGCGCTGTTCGAGCAAACGGGTGGTTCAGTTGTTGAGCACGAACTTGAGTTGCAACACGGCGCGCTGAGCCACCGGCGTGCCGTTTTTGCGAATGGGCTCGAAGCGCCACTTGCTCACCGAGTCGAGCGCGGCTTTGTCGAAGACTTCCTTGGGCGCGGAGTCGCGAACCTGCAGGTCTTGAGTGCTGCCGTCGGCGGAGATGGTGAATTCAACTTGCACCCAGCCTTCCGTACCGGTGCGTTGCGCGTCTCTTGGATAAACCGGCGCCACTTCACGTACGCGCTTCAACGAAGCGGCCTGCGCGACGTTCTTGGCGAAGTCACGCTGTTCCTGAGCGATGAACAGTTGTTCCTGCAGCGTGCGAACGGCCTGCATGCCCGGGATCAGCGTGTTGGCGCGGTCGATCAGTGTTGCGGCTTCGTCGACGTTGTTGGCAGCCAGTGCGGTACGAGCGCGATCCAACAGAACGAAGGCCAGGCGTTGCTGTTCGCTGCGCACTTCCTCCGCATCCGGATAACGTTCGCGAAGTGAGATCACGCTGTCGAATGCGTTGTTGCCAGCAGGGGAGATCAAAGAGCCGCGCTCGCGAAGCGAGCTGACGGCGGCGACTTGTTCGGCCAGCGAAGGACCCTGCGGCTCGGCCTCCGACGTAGCGATGCCCGGCGTGCCGGTACCATTGGCGTCAGCGACCTGCTGGCCGGTCGCATCTGTCGCGGCGGTCGTTCTGGCGGCCTGCTCGGTCTGCGGCGCGTTGGCCGCCGCCTCCTGATCGGCAAGCTCACGCGCAATCGCGTCCGCCAGCTCGCGCTCGGCGGCGGCCGCAGCGAGGCGCTCGGCCTCGGAAGAACTCGCAGAGGTGCTTGCATCGCGAGAGACGGCAGTTGACGCAGCAGACGACGCGTTGCCGGCGGCGATTAATGCAGCCGACCCAGCGTTGGCGGCCCCTGTCGTGCCGACCGCGCCAGGCTGAGTGCCCGGGTCGGTCAGCGGCCGGGCATTGCTCGCAACCGCCGCCTGCGTCTTCGGCGCCGTCCGCGACAGCGCCAACAATTGCGCTCGCAGAGCATCGAGTCGCGGATGATTCGGGGTGGCTCGTTGCAATGCCGTCCAGGCAGTCACGCCGCGAGCAGCATTCCGCTCATCCAGCGCTTTGACGACCCGCTGCTCGAGCGTATCGAAGACCTTCTGCATACCGGCCTTCGCCTCGGCGTTCTTCGCATCGAGCGTCAGCACGTCCCGGTAATACTGGAGCGCGTTGTCGCCGCGAGGATCGATGAGACGGCCGCTCAGATACGCGATCTGCGCGCTGCCCAGCTTGGACTTCACCTGATCTACAACTGAAGTTTCAGCGACATGCGTGGTCTGCAACGTCGCGGGCAAGCCTTGCTCGCGTGACTGCCACCAGATCGCGAATGCCACCACCGCCGCGACGACTCCGCTGCCGGCCGCGATGGCCTTGCCGAGATACGGCCGTTTGCGAGCCATCGTGCGCACCGTCTGCAACGCGACGGGTGTGCCATCGCGCAGCTCGTTATAGCGACGCGTGGCTGCATTCAAGAATTGAAAGGCACGGCCCGGCGAGATGGGCTTGTGCAGATAACGATAGATACGACCGGTGCTGAGCAACGACGCGACCGTGCCTTCGTCTTCGCGCCGGCCGATCGCCATGAAGATCAGCTCGGGAAACTGCGCCTGCAAACGCTCCAGCAATGGCCCAACGTCGCCGTGAAGCGAGCCGAGGTCGGCTATGAGCACGTCGCAGCGGCCGCCGATCAGATAGTCGACGGCAGCATCGGCGGAAGGAGCATCCCAGAGAGCGTGCTCGGACCCCGCGGAGGACCGCAGGGCCTCGAGCAGACTTGCATCTGACGTGACTACGACGACATCGACGACCTGACCCGGCCGCGCCGCAGTGGTGCGGACCGTGTTGAGGAAATCTTCGGACTTCGTACTGTGCACATCATTCTCGAATCGAAAGGGCCCTCCGGGCCGCTTTCGATCATCTGACAAGACCGATCATTCGAGACACACGACCAGCTGCGCGCTATGACTGCGCCAATTGATCGGAATGACGAACGAGCGGATGTTGTCGGGAGTGACGATCTTCTCGGGTTCGCCAGCCACGACGGTCGGCACCGAGATCATGAAGTCCTTGCCGAAATCGCGACGGGCGTTGCCGGAAATCGTGTTGGCGACTTCGCCCACCAGGTCGCACATGTTTTCCTGGGTGAGCTCGGTTTCGCCCATGCGCATCAGCATGACCGTGAGCATCGGCCGCGACGCCGTGAAATAGACGATGCCGCGACGCTTGCCGGCGATGGAGATCATGCCGGTGAATTCCTGAATCGTGGGCTTGCCTTCCTGCACGATATAGGGCGAGCCGACCGACGCCGGCTGGTTGGCCGCGGTCGCGAAGTAGTGCGTCGTTCCCTCGACGAACGTTTCCAATTCAACTTTAGTCATCATTGCCGGCGCCCCTCAACAGCTCTTCCAGCGCTTCCGTAAGCTGGCGATCTGTGAATGGTTTGCAGAGAAAGCCATTGGCGCCCTTCTTCAATGCTTCGATGGCGGTAGCCTTGTCCGAAAGCGCCGATATGATCAGGATGAGAACATCCGGTTTGATCTTCACCAGGTTTTCGACGCACTCGATGCCGTCCATCTCGGGCATCGTGATGTCCATGGTGACGACATCCGCGGGGTCCTTGCGGAATGCTTCGACGGCCAGCTTGCCATTCGCCGCGGTGGCGATGACTTGCAGCCTCTCGATCTGCAGCTCCCGCTCGATCTTGCGGCGAATGATGTTCGAATCGTCACAAATCATGAGCTTGAGCTTCCCGCCCGTCAACGGTGAAGCCTTGGCATTGGCGCTCGCCATTACAGTCCCTCTTAGTCTTCAGTATTCCAGTACGAAGTAGTTCGGTCCGTCACTTAAGGGGCATCAGGCGGCTACCGCGCTTTGGGTCGCGGGCAGCCAGATCTTGAACTTGGAGAACTTGCCGCCGGCCGAGGCCAGGCCGACGCGGCCGCCGAGCTCGGCGACCAGAATGCGCACCAGATCCATGCCGGCGCCACGGCCGGCGTCGGTGGTGACGCGATCCGCCGTCGAGAAGCCGGGGCGGAAAATCAACGCCATGGTCTGACGCGGGTCGAGCAATGCCGCCTGCGCCGGCGTGATCAGGCCGCGTTCCACGGCGACTTCCTTGATCCGCTCCAGCTGCAGGCCACGACCGTCGTCCTGGACGATCAGCTCGTAACCGTCCGTGCCGCGCGGTGTGAACTCAACGGCCAGCGCACCCGCCGCTGCCTTGTTGGCCTTGGCGCGCTCGCCTGGCTCTTCGATACCGTGCACGACGGCGTTGCGAACCAATTGAATCGTGATGTCCTTGACCGCGCGACGATAGGACTCGGGCACGCCCTCCAGGCCGGCACAGCGCAGGTTGACCTGCTTGGACTGGCTGCTGGCGACACGGGCCGCCAGATCCTCGAGCGTGCGTTCCAGGCCGCCGACCGCGCCGGTGGTCTCGCCGAGATCCGGCGGCGGAATGATGGCCTTGGTGATCTGGGTCTGGTCCTGACCGGCCAGCCACTGGTCCACCTTCTCCGCGCCGACTTCGCTGCCGGCGGTACGGCGGGTGGCGATGGCGTGATGCAGGTCGACCAGCCGGCTCAACATCTCGCGCACCTGGGCGAGGTGGTTGAACAGATCGTCCAGTTTCACGACCAGCGGCAGGAAGTCGCTGCCCGACAGCGACTGCCGGCCCTTCAGGTCGTTCAAGGATTCTTCGAACGCGTGCGCGCGCTGCTCGACGGTCTTCAGGCCCAGCGCCGCCGCTTCGCCCTTGACCGCGTGCACCTGACGGTAGATGCCGTCGATCTTGGCGCGGAACGCCGATTCCTCGCGCGCCGGCTCCTTGAGGATGGAGTTCACCATCTTCAACGACACGTCGGCGTCGGTGAGGAAGCTGGTCAGGCTGTCCGGCTCCACGTGCAGGATGCGCAACAACAGGTCCAGCTGGGCCTGGGCCTTTTCCTGCGATTCCTGTAGCTCGCGCGACAGCATCACGCGCTTGGTCACGTCGTTCACCGTCACCAGCAGGTGGGACAGCGAGCCTTCGGATTTCACGCGGTTGAAGTCGAATTCCAGGAAGTGGGTGTCGAAGCCGCCGGCCGGGTTGTCGAAGTGCACTTCGACTTCGTTCAACGGGTTGATGGTCTTCACCAGCTTTTCGTTGACCCGCTCGCCCCACAGCAGCGCGACATAGTCCATCGCGGTTCGCAGGGTCTTTTCCGGGACGATGTCCTTGAGCAGCTTGTCGAACGTGAGGTCCAGGAACTCTTCACGGCGGAAGATGTTGTTGAGCGCCATCGAGCGCTCGCTACCCAGCTTGAGGTCCTTGTCCAGCAGGAACAGGCCTTCGTTCACGGTGCGCAGAATGTCCTGGGTTTCCTTGCGCTGCCGGTTCGCCGAAGCCTCTTCCTTGCGCAAGTTGCGGGTGAAGAACAGGAAGATCGCGCCGAGCAGCAGCAGGGCCGCGGCCATGCCGCCGACCTGGATGTAACGCAGGGTGTCGGTCTGTTTGCGGCTGTTCGCCTCGACCTGGATCGACAGGTCCGTCAGCACCTTGGAGAGCTGGCCGTGGACGGTGTTGCCGTACTGAGTGAGATCGGTCAGCGCGGTCTGCAGGCGACGGCCGCGCGGGCTGAGCTGAATCGTCGGTGCCGCCGGGGGCGGAGCGGCGACCGCCGGAGCTGCATTCTTGCCGTTCGCGGCCGGGGCCGGGGCCGGCGCGGGGGCGGGTGCCGGCTGCGCGGTCACATAGGGCGAGCCGGAGAAGCGCAGGATGGGATCGAGCTTGGCCTTGTAGCCGTCCCACAGCTTGCTGCCGTTCTTCAGCTGCGCGACCGCCTCGGGCTCGGTCATGGAAGGCAACACGATGATGTCGCCGGAGCTGTCCGTGATCATGCCGCCATTGGCGAGGCTGTTCAGGGAGCGATCGAAGGTCGTGGCCGCCTTGCGCAGGCTTTCCAGCGCGTCGTCGACCTTTTCGCCGTTCTGCAGGCGTTGCGCCAGTTGCACGCTGGCGTCATACACCGCGTGGGGCAGGACCGCCTGGTTCTCGAGGAAGCGCACGCCCGCGACATTGTCCGAGAATCCGCCGGCCTTACCGTGGTTGACCGCCAGGATGATGGCGATGAACACCAGGAAGCCGGTGATCGCGAACACGATTCCCTTGTACCGACCCAGATCAAGAATTCCCATGTCTTTTCCCCTTGGTCGCCTGCGCTGAACGCAGACCTACCAGCTCAAGCCGGAATTATGCGAAACACCCGCCCTTCAGCCTCGCCAACGCGAGGTGATGTCTTCCCAGACCGCGGTGTTCCGCTCCCTGATGAACGAGTATCTAATCTGACAATAAGCACTTTGACTGTCGCTCGACTCAGTTCCCGTTTTTTAATCACGAAAACTTGCACCAGTTCAAAGTTTCACGCAGTGGCCTGCGCGAATCCCGCCCGTGTTACTACCGGAAAGGCTCAATCCGATTGCTCAAACCGTCGTAGGCCCCGCTCGCAAAGCGCGCGGAGGGCTCGGCCCGCTGATGTGACATGACTGCAACAGCGCGCCCCCGATGCTTGGCCGAAGGCGCTGCAGCAGACAGTTTTGCCTGGAGGGGTGGGGTTAAGTCAATGGCGCGTTTATGCGACAACCGGGCGTTTTCGCCGCCGTTGCAAGCAGTTACGCACCGCGATAGGTAACTTGGGATGCTCGACAAGCCCGTGGCCGCCGCTCATAGTGCGCTCCTCGCGATGGATCAACGCCTGCCGTTCAGCTTCGAGGCCGGGTCGTCACGTCAGGAACGCCGTAGGGTCATGAGCAAAATAGAATTCAAATCGCACGTGCCCGTAGCGCATAAAGCGGCGCTGGAAGCCCTGTTGTTCTTCAATGACTGCCAGGAGCGGGTCAGCGCCTGCATTGCCGATGCCATCGAGAAATTCGGTGCGCCGGAAATCGTCGCCGATCGCGACCGTCTGCGGATTCATATGAAGGGCCTGCCCGAAGTGCAGTCGCTGTTCGCCATCGACATGGATACGGGCCGGCCGGTGGGGGTTGCCGTGTACGCCCGTCAGGACATCGAGCACGTCACTGTCGTTCACATCGGTATCACGTCGGAATTCGCCAGCGGCGGTCGCCGCGCCAATGAACAATTGCTGTTGAAGCTGCTGCGTGAAGTGCGGCGTTCAACGCGTCGTGTGAAAGGCATTCGTACGATGGATTTGTTTTATGCCACCGCCACGGGCCGCGCTGCCACCCCTCGCGTGTCCGCCAAAGTGTTGATGTAAACGTTGCCGGGATCGCCCCGCCCGTTCTTCGCTACGGGCCGCGGTCGCGTTGGGTTCAGTGCATTGTTCCGCCAATCGTTTCTTCGCATCACCAACAAGCTCGCGATTCTCGGCACCGCCGCTCTTTGGCTGTGTCTGCTGGCGGCCCTGCTCGGGCAGCTCGCGTGGCCGTTCGACTTGTTTGCTCATTTCCGGGTGCAGTACGCGGCGCTGTTCGTCGTGCTCGCGTGCGTGCTCATGGTGTTGCGGCGGTTCTGGATTGCCGTTGCCGCCGCGGCGGGCTTCGGTGTCAGCATCGTGCCGCTGCTTCCTTATATCGCCAGCGAATCAGTACCGGTCGCCGCCGCGACCGCCACGCGCGAAGAAACATTCCGGGTGGTGTCTTTCAATGTCTGGTTTCGCAACCCGGACATGGCGCGCGTCGCGGAGTACATCGAAAAGTCACAAGCGGACGCAGTCGTGTTGCTCGAGCTGACGCAACCGCAGGCGGAGCGGCTGTTGCCGCTGCTGCCGACGTATCCTCACTATCAGATGGATAACAGTCGCATGGGCGCGGCGGTGTTCACCAAATGGCCGGTGATCTCGGCGGAGTCGGTGCCGCTGTCTCAGGGCGGCGCGGTCGCTTCCCGGGTGATGCTGGATTGGCGAGGGACGTCGGTGACCGTGCTCGGCGTGCACTTGAACTGGCCGCTGGGGCCGCGCAATTCGGCGTATCGCAATCAGGAGCTGAATTCGCTGGTGGCCTTGAGCAAGGCGCAAGGCGGGCCGCTGCTGGTCGCGGGCGATTTCAATCTCACGCCCTGGTCGGAATATTTCAGCGACGCGCTGGAAGAGTCGGGGCTGCGCGACGCCGCGCTCGGCTTCGGGCTGGCGCGCACCTGGCCGTCGCAATTCGCGCCGGTGGGCATCCGCATCGATCATTGCTTGATGTCACGACACTGGCGCAGCCTGACGACCTCGGTGGGGCCGTCGCTCGGTTCGGATCATCTGCCGATCGTGGCAGATGTCGTCATTCCGGCCGTGGCGCCCGGCGGATGATGTAGCCGCCCGATTTCTGATCCGGCTCCAGGGTCAGCAGCTTGCGCTGTTGCGCCTCTTCGAGCAGATCGCTGAAGGTGCGGAAGCCGAAATAGCTTTCGTTGAAACCGGGATTGCGGCGCTTCAAGGTCTGCTTGACCATCGAACCCCAGATCTTCTCGTCCTGATCGCGCTCCTCGCCCAGCGCATCGATGGTGTCGAGCACCAGATCGAACGCCTGCTGCTTGCGGTCTTCCTCGGTCGTCTCCGGCTTCGCGGCCTTCGGTGCTTCCGCGCCGGCAGCAGTAGCGGCGGCCGTCTGCTTCGACGTGGCGGGCTGTTTACGACGTGCGCGACCCTGGCGTTTCTTTTCGTCCTGACGCACCAGATCGTCGTAGAAAATGAACTCGTCGCAATTGGCGATCAGCAGGTCCGAGGTCGAGCTCTTCACGCCGACGCCGATGACGGTCTTGTTGTTCTCTCGAAGTTTGCTGACCAGCGGCGAGAAGTCCGAGTCGCCGCTGATGATGACGAACGTGTCGACGTGCGCTTTGGTGTAACAAAGATCCAGCGCGTCCACGACCAGGCGGATGTCGGCGGAGTTCTTGCCCGAGATCTTTACGTGCGGAATCTCGATCAGCTCGAACGACGCCTCGTGCATGGGCTTCTTGAAATCCTTGTAGCGATCCCAGTCGCAGTACGCCTTCTTCACGACGATGCTGCCCTTGAGCAGCAGGCGCTCGAGCACGCGGTCGATGTCGAACTTGGCGTATTGCGCATCACGCACACCGAGCGCGACGTTCTCGAAATCGCAGAACAGCGCCATGCTGGTGATGTTGTGAGCCGCCATCTACAGCCAACCTTTGCGTTTGAACAGCCAGTAAGTGACACCCATCGAGGCGATCATCAGCCCGATGGAAAAGAAGAAATTGTTGTACTTGCCCGGCAGGTCCGGCAGCAAGTGATAGTTCATGCCGTAGATGCTGGCGATCAGGGTCGGGGGCAGGAACAGCACGGCCGCCACCGAAAAGATCTTGATGATGTTGTTCTGCTCGACGTTGATCAGGCCGAGCGTCGCTTCCAGCAGGAACGAAACCTTCGAACCCAGGAACGAGGCGTGGTCGGAGAGTGACAGCACGTCGCGGCTGATGGAATGAAAGCGGTCGCGCTGCTCGGCGCTGATGCCCGGCACCGACTGCTGCACGAACATCAACAAGCGGCCCAGGCTGACCAGGCTCTCGCGGCCCTTGGAGTTCAGCTCGCCGTTGAAGCCGATGCGCTCGATCATGGCGCGCAGGTCGTTGCTGGTCGGCTGGCCGTTGCCGTTGCGCGCGAAGATGTTGCTGGAAACGCCATCCAGGCTGGAGCCGACTCGCTCCAGCACATCGGCGATGCGCTCGATGAATGCTTCCATCAAGCCGGCAAGCACGGTCACCGCGTTCGTGCAGGACGCCGGATGTTTGCCGGCGTAAGTGATGAACTGCTGAAACGGTTTGGTGTCGAGGTAGCGGTTGGTGATGAGCCGGTTGCCGGCGAGGATGAATGTCACCGCCGTGCTGATCGGTCGATCGGTATCGAGCTGCGCGGCGACCGTCGTGGTCATGTAGAGCGCACCGTTGTCCTCGTACAGCCGGTTGGAGGTCTCGATCTCCTTCATTTCCTCGCGCGTCGGCACTTCGATGCCGAACGAGGCTTCCACCAGCTTCTCTTCCTCGACGGTGGGTTCGAGCAGGTCGACCCACACCGCTTGGGTCGGAATCGGCGGTCCGTCGTCGCCCGTGCCCACGTGGACCTTGGTCAGGCCCTGAGCTGTCGGGACGAAGATATTCAGCACTGGGACCGCCGCCGGGCGCGTTGCTCTGGATCAGCCACCGTGCTCGTGCGCGGCCAGCTCTTCGATCAACGGGAACAGCTTGTCCTCGCCGCCAGCCTTGCTGATGTCGGTGCTGTACTTGCCGTTGACGATAACGGTCGGCACGGAGTCGATGCGATAGCGCTTGTTGAGGAAGTCGGCACGCTGCAGCTTGGATTCCACCGCGAACGAGGAGAACGTCTCGGTGAACTTGTCCTTGCTCACCCCGTGCTGAGCGAAGAACGCGCCGATCTTGTCGACGTTGTTCAGCTGGTTACCGTTCACGTGGATCTCGCGGAAGATCAGCGTGTGCAGCTCTTCGAGCTTGCCCAGCACCTCGGCGGTGTAAAAGATCCGCGCATGCAGGCGCGTGCCTTCGTTCCACATCGCCGGCACGCGGTTGAACTCGACGTACGCCGGCTTGCCCTTGGACTTCCACGACTCGATCGCCGGATCGAGCGCGAAGCAGTGGCCGCAGCCGTACCAGAACACCTCGGTCACTTCGACTTTGCCGGGCCCCGCATTGGTGGGCTGTGCCGGCACGATCTTGGTGTAGTTCACGCCTTCCTTGAACTTCGACGAGGTCGGCGGGCCGCCCGCGGAGCCGCCCAGCTTCAGTTGCGGCTGGGTGGTCGAAGCCGCCTGCTGCTGTTCGGCCGCCGGCGGGGCGTCGTCCATCTCGCTGACGGTCTCGGCCGGCGCGGTGGTCGCTGCCTGATCGGCTGCGGCCTGATCGGTCGCCGGTGCTGCCCCCTCGGCCGCCGGTGCCGGCGCCGCAGGTTGCTCAGTGGCGGGTGCCGCGGCAGGCGGCGCGCTGGGAGCCGGCTCCTGCTTACCGCAGGCCGCGAGCAGAACCAAGGTCGAGAGCAGGGCAGCGAGTTTGTTCATGCGTGGTTCCGAGGCGATGAAAAGATCAGCGCAAACCTTGGATGTAGGCAGCGACCGCGTCGATTTGTTCGTCGGTCAGCTGCGAGGCCACGTTGCGCATCATTTGATTCGGATCGGTCTGGCGTGTTCCCGAGCGATACGCTTTGAGCTGATTGATCGTGTACGTGGCGTGCTGGCCTCTGATCTGCGCGTAGCCGGCCGCCGGGTTACCCGCGCCGTCCGGACCGTGGCAGGCCTGGCAGGCCGCGAGGCCCTTGGCCGCATCGCCGCCGCGGAACAGCTTCTGACCCAGCGCCACCTTCGACGGCTCGGCCTCGAGCGTGCCCGTGGACTTCTGCGCGGAGAAGTACGCGCCGATATCGGCCATATCTTCGTCCGAGAGCGGCTTGGCCATCGGGGTCATGAGCGGGTTCTGGCGCTGGTCGTTCTTGAACGCGCTCAGCTGACGCTTGATGTAGGTCTCGTGCTGGCCGGCCAGGTTCGGCCACTCGGGGTTCACGCTGTTGCCGTTGACACCGTGACAGGCGACGCACGGCGCGGCTTTCGCTTGGCCTTTCTCGGCCGAGCCCGCGACCGCAGGTTCGGCACCGAAGCTGACGCCCGCCTGCAGGCCGCACAGAACGGTGAGCAGGACCATCGACTGAAACTTCATTATTCGCAACTCCGGTAGCGGCGGCTGGCCAAAAGGCGCGGAATTGTACACTAGCGATACGGCGTTCCACCGCCATCAAACGAAGCCACCCCGGGTCCATGGATGTACCTCGCCGGCGCAGGCGGCGAGCAAGTGGCAAAAGTCGCGCCTTTTGCCGCCTGCACGAGGGTCGTGGCAGGATGCTCGATCCCGAGAGAAAACATGCCGCAATTCCCGCCTGTAGAGTTCCTGACCAGCTCCTGGCAGCCCCGCCAGTTCCCCGCCGATTCCGGCGCGGAAGTCGCGTTCGCCGGCCGTTCCAACGCCGGCAAGTCCAGTGCGCTGAATGCCATTACCGGGCGCAAGGACCTCGCGCGGACCAGTAAGACGCCGGGGCGCACTCAGCTGATCAATTTCTTCGCGCTGAACGACCGGCAGCGGCTGGCCGACCTGCCGGGGTACGGATACGCGAAAGTGCCCGAGAAAATGCGCGATCACTGGCGCGAGCTGATGGAGCGCTATGTCGAGACCCGCGCGTCGCTGGCGGGCGTGGTCATCGTGATGGACTCGCGACACCCCCTGACGGACTTCGACTGGCAGATGCTCGAATGGACCGGCGCGCAGAACTTGCCTGCGCATTTGCTACTGACCAAGGCCGATAAGCTCGGCCGCGGCGAATCGATGGCTACTCTGAAGAAAGTGCGCACCTCCGTGGGCGAGGGCGTGACTGCGCAGCTGTTCTCCGCCGTGAACAAGACCGGCGTGGATGAGGCGCGCAAAGAGGTGCTGAAGATGCTGGCCGGGAAAGCCCGGCGCGCTTCGGACGCCACTGAAATTTAAAAAGACCCTTCGCGCCGGCCCGGAACGGAAGCCTCAGGCGCTGGCGTTGGCGCAGACGGCCGAAGCCGCTAACGCGGCCGGCCTTGAACCGCCGAAGCGGCCACGTGAGGCTGCAAAGCGCGGCCGGCCTGGAACTGACGGAGCGGCCACGTGAGGCTGCAAGCGTGGCCGGCCTGGAATTGACGGAGCGGCCACGTGAGGCTGCAAGCGTGGCCGGCCTGGAATTGACGGAGCGGCCACGTGAGGCTGCAAGCGTGGCCGGCCTGGAACTGACGGAGCGGCCACGTGAGGCTGCAAGCGTGGCCGGCCTGAACTTGCCGGATGGGACTGGCGCGGGCCCGAAGGGCCCAGCGCGGCACCGGAGGGGCGGCGCCAGCCGCAAATAAATCTGCTGCTGCGTTATGAGGCGTCCTGAAAGCCGCCACTTTTTCGGGGATCCAGAAAAAAAGAACCCCGGCGACTTCTGGAGCCACCGGGGCAGTATTACCCGGCATGGGGATGGACCGGGTTACCGTTCACTCAGGGAGGTCAGCGAACGGGAGCGTCCTGGCCGACGCTCGGGAATTATGACGCCCGTGGGGGGCGAAAGTTCCGCGACTTTTTCACTCTGTTCGCGTGAAAAAATCTTTATGCTTTCATGCGGTTAACCGCAATTTAGTTGCGACGACGAGACCACATCCAGAAGCCTTGGCGCGGGCCGCTTCCGTGGTTTTTGTGGCACGCATACAACAAATTGGTCTGACCAATTCATTCCAAAATCATCGTCCCGGGCCGCCGAACTTATAAGTGAAGCCGAGCGACAGCATGCTCAACCAGTCGCTGTTGCTGTCATCCCAGTCGTTGTCGTCGTTCCAGTCGTCCCACCAATCGTCGTCATTGCGATTGTCGGCATCGAGCAGGATGCCTTCATATTCGATGCGGATCGCCAGGTTATTGGCGCGGAACTGGGCGCCAATGCCAAACAGCGGCTCAGTGCTTTTCTGACTGTCCGAGCCGGAGAAGCCCCGCGCGCTGAAATCCGCGTCCAGCCGGGCCACGCCCAGGCGCGCGAACAGGTCGAAGTTGCTGCCCAGGGGCAGCATGCCCAAGGCGCTGACCGACACGGCCGAATAGTCGGCCTGCAGATCGACGCCGAAGATGCGGTCCACCGGCTTGCCGAAGTCGGTGTAGTTCAGCTCGACCGCGACCCAGTCGATGATTCGATAGCCAGCGATCACCTTGAAGCCGGTGTCGTCGGCGTCGAATTCCTCGCGCGTCTCGTCGTCCTTGAACTGCACGGTCGAGTCGCCGATCGACCCGCCGAAATAAGGCCCCGCCAGAGCGGGGTCTCGCGCGAACGCGGCGGGGCTCACCGCGCACAGCGCAATTGGCAATGACAGCCAGCGAATGGGCAAACGCATCGTTTCTTACTCCGTTGCTTACAGGAACGTGTAGGTAACGCCGAGCGAGAGCATGTTGGCGTCCTTCACATTGTCGATATCGAACTTCTCATACTCGGCCCGGATGCCGAGGCTGAGCAGACGGAACTGCACGCCGACGCCGTAGGCGAAGTCGGTGCCGTCGTCTTTGAAAAAGCTGCCGACGTTCTTGCGTCGGAAGTCGGTGTCGAAGCTGATCACGCCGCCTTTGGCGAACACGTCGACCGGGCCGACGGGCAGGAAGAACACGCCAAAGCCGCTGATGCCGTCGGTCTTGACCGAGAAGTTGCCCTGCTCGGGCTCGCCGAAATTCACATAGCTGGCCTCGATGCCGAACCAGTCCAGCGGCCGGATGCCGGCGATGATCTTGAAGCCGGTGTCGCTTTCATCCACCTGCACCAGTCCCTGAGAGATATCGACGCCGGCATCGCCGAGACTGGCGCCGAGATAGATGCCGTTGTCGGCGGCCATCGAGGCCGTGCTTGCCAGCAGCAGTGCGGTGGCCAGAATTGCTTTACGCATGGAGGGGATCCTTTGTAACAAATAGCTGACGGACGACTGACTGTTGAAACAGTCAGGCAGGGCATCAGGTTGCATCAGGATGCACGATCAACCTGAATGTGAAATGAAATAATGAACGGAGCGGCGGGCGCCGCGGCGCACGGCGAACAATCAGTGCGCTTCGTCCCAGTTTTCACCGATGCCGGCATCCACTTTGAGTGGCACGCGCAATTCGGCGGCACCGCTCATCAGCGCGCGGACGTTGGTAATCAACTCTTCCGCCTGCTCACGTCGCACTTCGAAGACAAGTTCGTCGTGGACCTGCAGCAACAGTCGCGCCTGGAGCTTGGATTGCGACAGCCAGCGATCGACTTCGATCATGGCGCGCTTGATGACATCCGCGGCCGTGCCTTGCATCGGAGCGTTGATTGCCGCGCGCTCGGCAGCCTGACGCAGCGCTGCGTTACGTGCGTTGATATCGTTGAGATACAAACGACGTCCGAACACGGTCTCCACAAAGCCGCGCTCGTGCGCGAGCTGTCGTGTCTCATCCATATAACGACGCACGCCGGGATAACGCTGGAAATACGTTTCGACGTAACGTGCCGCCGTGCTGCGCTCGATGCCGAGGCGCGATGCCAGGCCGAACGCCGACATGCCATAGATCAAACCGAAATTGATCATCTTCGCCGTGCGGCGCTGGTCCGCGGTCACGGTGTCGAGAGTCATGCCGAACACTTCGGCCGCGGTTGCCAGATGGATGTCGCGATCTTCGCTGAAAGCTTTCAGCAAGCCTTCGTCGCCAGACAGATGCGCCATGATGCGCAGCTCGATCTGCGAATAGTCGGCCGCGACGATGCACATGCCTGGCGGGGCCACGAACGCCTGGCGAATGCGCCGGCCTTCGGGAGTGCGGATCGGAATGTTCTGCAGATTCGGATCGGCGGAGGACAGTCGTCCGGTCGCGGCGATCGCCTGCTGATAACACGTGTGCACGCGTTGAGTTGAACGATTGATCTGCAGCGGCAGCTTGTCCGTGTACGTGGATTTCAACTTCGCGAATGCGCGGTAATCCATGATGAGCTTCGGCAGCTCATAACTCCCCGCGAGCTCTTCGAGCACATCTTCCGCCGTCGAAGGTTGACCGGTGGGTGTCTTGCGAATGACAGGCAGACCCAGCTTGTTGAACAGGATGTCCTGCAACTGCTTGGGAGATTCCAGCGAGAATTGTCCGCCGGCAGCGGCATAGGCCTTCGCTTCGATCTCACGCATGCCGGTGGCCAGTTCGTTGCTCTGCTTGCGAAGCAAGTCCCCGTTGAGCAGTACGCCCGCCTGTTCCATTTTCAGCAATACCGCCACCAGCGGCTGCTCGATGTTTTCGTACAGCTCCTTTACCGGCGGCAGCGCTTCGAGCCGCGGCCACATCAGCCGATGCAATTGCAGAGCGAGGTCCGCTTCTTCGGCCGCATAGTTCGTGGCGGTGTCGAGCGAGACCTGATTGAACTCGATCTGTTTCGCGCCTTTGCCGGCGACGCTTTCATAAGGAATCGGATCGATGCCGAGATAGCGGCGCGACATCGGCCCCAGCTCGTGCTTGGTCGCGGTGCTGTTCAGCACGTACGACTCGAGCATGACGTCGAACTTGTCGCCGCGCAGCTCGATGCCGGCGCGCTTCAGCACGTGGCCTTTGTACTTCAGATCGTAACCGACCTTCAGGGGCCGCTCGGCTTCGAGCACGGGCTGCAGCGCTTTCAATACGGCATCGCGCGACAACTGCTCGGGCGCACCAGGATAGTTGTGACCGACCGGCACATAAGCGACCGTGCCGGGCTCGACGCTGAAAGCGATCCCGACAATATCCGCCTGCATGTAGCCGCCGGACGTTGTCGCCACATTCAGCGATATCACATTCGCCGACTTCAGTTGCGCGACCCAGGTTTCCAGCGCAGCGGTCGTCACGACGGTCTCGTAGCTGCGCGGGACGGGCGGAGGCGGCGCGCCTTCGACAGGAGGCTCTGCAGAAGTGGTGGCCGCGGATGATGTGGGGGCGCCGCCAGCGTCGTCGCCGACGAGCTGCTTCAGCAGCGCACGAAACTCCATGCGCGTGAACAGTTCTCTCAACCGATCCTTATCGGGCTCGCCGACCTTCAATGTTTCAAACGGCTGCTCCAGAGCGACCTTGAGGTCGATCGTTGCGAGCTTGCGCGACAGCTCCAGCTCCTTCATGCCGTTGCGCAGATTCTCGCCGACCTTGCCGGTGATGGCGGCGGCGTTCTCCACCAGCTTGTCGAGCGTGCCGTACTCGCCGAGCCATTTCGCCGCGGTCTTCGGGCCGACTTTGGGAATGCCGGGAATGTTGTCCGAGGTGTCGCCGACCAGCGCGAGGTAATCGATGATCTGTTCGGGATAGACATCGAACTTGGTCTTCACACCGTCGCGATTCAGGCGCGAGCCGGTCATCGTGTTGACCAGCGTGATGCGCTCGTTCACCAGCTGCGCCATGTCTTTGTCGCCGGTGGAGATGATCACATCGAAGTCCTGCGCGGCGGCCTGGCACGCGAGCGTGCCGATCACGTCGTCGGCTTCGACGCCTTCGACGCGCAGTAACGGCAGACCCATGGCGCGAACGCTGTCCAGCAACGGTTGCAGCTGCGAGCGCAGGTCGTCCGGCATCGGTGTGCGCGTCGCTTTGTACTCTTCGAACAGATCGTCACGAAACGTTCTGCCCGGCGCGTCGAATACGACGGCGATCAGATCCGGCGCCTCTTCCTTGCGCAGTTTCTGCAGCATGTTGAGCACGCCGAGCACCGCGCCTGTTGGCTCGCCACGCGAGTTGGTCAGCGGCGGCAGCGCATGGAAGGCGCGATACAAATAACCTGAGCCGTCCACCAGGACGAGCTTGCGTTGTGCTGCCATTACTGACCGGCCTGCGGCGGTGGGGTGGAGGCGGGACGATCCGGATCGGGCGGCGACACCGGCGGCGGCTGCGACTGATTGGGCGTCGACGGATCGGTGCGCTGAGGTTGGGTGCGATCTTTCTTTTGCGACTGTGGCGCGGGCTGCAAGACCCGGACCTTGCTGCCTTCCAGCGCCGGCTGGGAGGTCGGGGCGGGCACTTCCTGGGCCTTGTCGTCGGGCAAATACAGCGGACCTTTCAGCCCGCAGCCCCCGAGGCCGAACAGTGCGAATGCCAGCCCGAATGTGCGCGTGGAGGATTTCATCCGCGCATTATAAAGGACCCTTCCCGGGCATGGGTCATCCATGACAGCTTCGAGGACAACCTAGGTGGTTGCGCCCTGCTGTTCGATCTCCATGACCGCCATGGTCAGGCGGGAAATGCACACCAGCTTGTCGCGCTCGTCGGTGATACGAATCTCCCAGACGTGACTGCGGCGGCCGAGATGAACCGGGCGCGCGGTGCCGATCACGAAACCGCTGGCGACGCCGCGGATGTGGTTGGCGTTGATCTCCTGGCCCAGGCAGCGATATTTGCTCGGGTCCGTCGTCAGCATGGCCGCGTAGCTGCCCAATGTTTCCGCCAGAACAACCGATGCGCCGCCGTGCAGGATGCCGTAGGGTTGATGAGTGCGATGGTCGACCGGCATGCGACCGCGCAAATAATCCGGGCCGAGCTCGGTGAACTCGATGCCCAGATGTTCCGCCATGCCGATGCGCACAGTGAGATCGGCGAGCGTGTAGGGTTTGAACCAGATGGACATGACGGTGGTTGGCGGTTAGCGGTTGGCCGGAAGCTACGATTTACGCAACTTGTCCCCGATGCGTCTATAAGCTTCGCGGAAAGAGATTCCTTCCTTGACCACCAGCTCATTCGCTTCCGCGGCGGCGTGAATCGACGGGTCGAGCCGGATGCGATCCTTGCGGAAGGTCACGCCGGCCAGCGCCGAGGGCAGAATGCCCAGCGTATCCAGACACAGGTCGATGCCACGGAATAGTGGCACTTTGATCAGCTGCAGATCGCGCTGATAGCCCGAGGGCAGTTTAGCGACGATGCCCATCACTTCGAGCAAACAAGCCTGCGCGCTGGCACTGCGGCCGCGGATCAGCTCGAACACGTCGGGATTGCGCTTCTGGGGCATGATCGACGAGCCGGTCGTGAAGGCGTCCGGCAGCGCGACGAACGAGAACTCCTGCGTGTAGAACAACAACAGATCAGAGGCGAGTCGCGCCACGTCCTGCATCACCAGCGAGATTTCGAACAACAGCTGAGCTTCGGCTTTGCCGCGCGACAGCTGCACTGACGTCACCGGCTGTTGAACCGATGCAAACGCCAGTTTCTTCGCGGTCGCTTCCCGATCGATGGGCAGATTCGGTGAGCCATAACCCGCGGCGGAACCGAGCGGGCTCTTCTGCAAGCGACGGTGCACCTGCTGCAAGCCTTCGGCGTCATCGCGCAACTCGGCGGCGAAGCCGCCGGCCCACAATTTCACCGAGCTGGGCATCGCCTGCTGCATGTGAGTGTAGCCCGGCAACGGGACGTCGCCTTCGCGCGCCGCAAGTTCGTCGAGCGATTGCGCGGCGACTTCAGTGCGTTGTTTCAATTCATCGACGGCGTCGCGCAGATAGAGGCGCACCGCCGTGAGCACTTGATCATTACGAGAACGAGCCAGATGCACGCGCTTGCCGGCCTCGCCGATGCGCTCGGTCAGCAGGTTTTCCAGCGCGGTCTGGCCGTCCTCGTGTTCGAGCAGCACGCGCCAGTTGCCAGCGGCATGCTCGGTCGCGATCTCGGTCAGGCCGCGACGAATGGCTTCGAGGTCAGTCGCTGACAACAGGCCTTGAGCATTGAGCATCTCGGCGTGCGCGATCGAGGCGCGAGCGTCGTATTCGACCAGGCGATTGTCGAGTGCATGATCTTCGCCGGCGGTGTAACGCAGTACCCGCTCGTCGAGCGGCGCGCCTTTGTCCCAGAGCCGGCTCATGACGCCACCACGATAATCGGCACCCCATTGCGCGAGCTGCCAAAGCAGGACAATGTAGACATCACAGCAATGTTTCTACCAGGAAGCTCGCGAAGCGAGCTTCCTGAAAACAGTGACGTGGCTGCGTTATGCATGTTGCTCGGCCGGGCTCAGCGCGCTGATGTTCTCGACGACCAGCGTGCCGGTGCCTTCGTTGGTGAACGCTTCGGCCAGGATGCTGTCGGTGCTCTTGTACGAAATCACGTGCACGCGACGCACGCCGCCGCGGATCGCTTCTTCGATGGCCTTCGCCTTCGGCAGCATGCCGTCCTTCAGGCTGCCCTGATCCTTGAGCTTCTGCAGGCCGGCGAGATCCGTGTACGAAATGATGGAACGCGGATCCTCCAGCGACTCGAGAATGCCGGGCGCGCCGGTCACCAACATCAACTTCTCGGCCTTCAGTGCCGCGCCGATACCAGCCGCGACCGTGTCCGCGTTGATGTTCAGCAGCGTGCCCTGGTCATCGGCGGACACCGGGCTCACGACCGGCATCAAGCCGTCGTCCAGCAACTGCTGGAGCACTTTCGCGTCGATCAGATCGATGTCGCCAACGAAACCATAGTCCACAGTTTCGCCTTCGACCTTCACCGGCGGGCGCTTGTGAGCGCGGACCAGGCCCGCATCGACGCCGCTCACGCCGACGGCGGCGATATCCAGCTCGCGGCAGATGCCGAGAATCTGAGTGTTCACCAGGCCGTTGAGCACCATGCTGGTGACTTCCATGGACTTCTCGTCGGTGACGCGACGGCCAGCGACCATGCGCGGCGTGATCCCCAAGGACTCTTGAATCTGCGACAGCTGCGGACCGCCGCCGTGCACGAGCACGACGCGAATGCCGACCTGATGCAGGATCGCGACTTGTTCGATCAGCGTACGGGTCGACTCGATGTCGCCGAACACACCGCCGCTGGCCTTGATGACGAACACCTTGCCCTTGTACATGCGAATGTACGGTGCGGCGCTGCGCAGAGCGCGAACGGCAACGGAGGGATCAGAGCGAAGCACCACGGCAATATTCCTTACAAGTGAGGAGTGACAAAGAACGAGCGGAAAAAATCAGCCTCGGAGCAGCCGGTACAGGACCGCCATCTGCACGACCATGCGATTGAACGCTTCACGAATGACGACGCTGCGCGGACCGTCGAGCACTTCGTCGGCCACCGCGACATTACGCCGAACCGGCAAGCAATGCATGAAATGACAGCCAGGATCCGTCGCCCGGAACCAGCTCTCCTTCACGCACCAGTCGCTCAAGTCCTCGCGCAGGCGTTTGTCGGCCGCGTCGTCGCCGTAATATTGCGGCGAGCCCCATTCCTTTGCATAGATCACGTGAGCGCCATCGAGTGCCTCGGCGCGATTCTCGGTCTCGCGTACGGAACCGCCCGACGCCTTGGCGGCCTGTCGTGCTTTTTCCATGATGGGTTCGGGCAGCGCGAAACCCTCCGGACGCAACACGACGACTTCCATGCCGCGCATTGCCGCCATGTGAACGGTCGATGACGGCACGGCCAGCGGCAGCGCGCGCGGATGATTGGCCCAGCTCAACACGAACTTGCCTTTCTCCGGCACGCGCAGCTCATCCATCGTGTGCCAGTCGGCCAGCGCCTGACAGGGATGCGCCATCGCCGATTCCATGTTCACCAGCGGTTTGTCACAAAGATCCGCCATCATGCGGAAGCCGGTCTCGGCCAGATCGGAGGCGAGGTTGCGATGCTCGGCGAACATGCGAATACCAATGGCGTCGCAGTACGAAGCGAGCACGGGCACGGCTTCACGCACGTGCTCGGCCGCGGCGCCATTCATAATCGCACCGGAGCGAGTTTCCATCTGCCACGTGCCCTGGCCCGGCGTGATGACGACGGCGGTACCGCCGAGACGCATCATCGCGCTTTGGAACGAAGCAAGCGTACGTAGCGAGGGATTCAAGAACAGCAGGCCGAGCACCTTGCCCGCCAGTGCCTGCGGTTGCGGTGTCTGCTGCAGGCGAGCGGCGAGACCCAGCAGGTCTTTCACTTGCTCGCGCGGAAAATCGCCCAGATCTAGAAAACGATTCATAAGTTATTGCTCGGTGTGTTGGCGACTCACCTGGATCGATGAGTCATTTCGGCAGTCGAGCGAGTGCTTTGCGCAGCAACTCGACATGCTCACTTTCTAATACGAACGGTGCCAGGATGCGCAGGATGTTGGGATCGGCGCTGGTGCCGGTGAGAATGTCCAGCTTCAACAGTTCCGCCTGCACATCCTTTGCCGGACGCGAGGTGCGCAGGCCCAGCAGCAAGCCGGCGCCTTGCGAGCCGATCACCGGACCGACCATGCAGGTCTCGCGGATTTCCGCCGAGCGCTGCTGAACGTTCTGCAACAGGTTTTCGGATTCGATGATGTCGATGACGGCTTCGACGATGGCGCAGGCCATCGGGCCGCCGCCGAACGTCGTGCCCAGCGAGTCCATCTTCAAATACGGCGCGACATGATCCGCGACCATCATGGCCGACACCGGGAAGCCGCCGCCCAGCGCTTTCGCGGTGGTGATGATGTCAGGCGTCACTCCATACAGGTTGGCGGCGAACGGATAGCCCGTGCGCCCGAAGCCGCACTGGACTTCGTCGAAGATCAGCACGCTGCCGTTCTCGCTGCAGCGGAAGCGCAGGGCCTGCAGGAACTCCTTGGGCAGGTCGAGCGCGCCAGCCACACCCTGCACGGGTTCCACGATGACGGCGGCCGTCTGATCGTTGATCAGCGTGCTCAGTTCGGCCGCGGGGGTCGTCGGCTTGATGAACTTCACTTCGAATGGCGTGCTCGGGAAGCCGTACCACTTCTTGTCCGCGCCCCAGGTCACCGCGCCAGCGGCGGCGGTACGACCATGGAAGCTGCCTTCGACCGCGATCACTTGCGTGCCACCGGTCATTTTGCAGGCGAGCTTGAGCGCGTTTTCATTCGCTTCCGCGCCCGAGTTCACGAAGAACACGGTGTCGAGCCCGAGGCCCGCAAACTTCGCCAGACGAGTCGCCGCGCGACGGCGCACGTCGAGCGCAACGGCATTGCTCTGGAAACAAAGCGACTTGGCTTGCTCGGTCAGCGCTTCGACCCAGCGCGGATGGCCGTAACCGAGCGCCGCCACGGCGTGACCGCCATAGAGATCCAGCACCTTGCCGCCATCGGGCTTGTGCAAGAAGACGCCGCGCGCGTCCGTGATCTGCAACGGAAACTGCGCGTAGACCGGCGCGAGATGATCGGCCGGTGCGTTGGAAGTGGCTACTGAATTGCTCATCGAACTCATGTTCTCGTTTGAAAGCCGCCGGCAGGGTCGCCGGCCGATCCTTTAAGTCCAGCCCGCCGCCGGTGTGGTCAAGCCAGTGGTCTCGTCCAGGTCGAACACGCGATTCAACCATTGCAACGCGCCGCCGGCTGCGCCCTTCACCAGGTTGTCGATGGCGCACATCACCGCGACCGATTCCCCGTTGGCTGCCGCGCTCAGGAACGCGTAGTTGCTGGTCGCGACGTCTTTTACATGAGGCATCTCGCCGACGACACGGACGAAAGGCCGGCCGGCGTAGAAGCCCTTCAGCGCCTCGAGCAGCTCGGGCGTCTTGATCGGCTTCAGCGCCTTCGCCTGCACCGTGACATGAATGCCGCGTGCGAACGGACCGGAGTGCGGAACGAAGTTGAACTCCGCCGGCACTTGCGAGGCCACCTGCGCCAGCGCCGCGATCTCCGGCGTGTGCCGATGTGACAACGGATTGTACGCGTACAGATCGCTGTGACGTTGCGGATGATGAGTGCCCGCGCCAGGCGTACGGCCCGAGCCCGTGCTACCCGTGATGCCAGCAGCAAACAAACGCGGCTCGACCAAGCCCAGCGACAACAACGGTACGCTCGACAGCAACACCGCCGTCGCGAAGCAGCCCGGATGCGCCACGTGCGGCGTCGTGAGCTTGTTCAGGTGTTCCGGCACCGCGCAGCTGAACTGCGCGATTCGATTCGGCGCACCGTGCGCATGCTTGTACACTGCTTCATAGGCGCTGGCCGTGCTGTAGCGATAATCGGCGGAAATGTCGATGACACGCGGCTTCGTGCCTTTCGCTTCGGCCGCGGTGAGGATGTCGTCGATGAGCTTGGCGGCCACGCCATGCGGAGCCGCCGACACCACCGCCGAGGTCGGCAGCGTGCCGACCAGCTGTTTCACTTCGTCCAGACTGGAGAACTTCAGCTCCGGATAGATCGGCGCCAGGTGGGCAAAAAACTTCGCCACCGGCTCGCCGGGCTGGCTGTCCGAAAGAATGGCCTTCAGCTCCAGACGCGGATGCGCGGCGATCAGGCGCAGCAGCTCGCCCGACACATAGCCGGTGCCGCCGAGAACAATGACCGGAATCTTCGCGTCGCTCATTCTTCGCTCACCGCCGCCTTGGTCTTCGGGGTCAATTTCAAGGAATCGATCACGCAGTCGCCCAGCGCCGCGCCATCGGTGATGGCGTTGAACGCAGCCACGCCGAACTTGTCCTTGATGATGTTGACGCCGACCGCGTTGTCGGTCGCCGGGCCGGTGACGACCGACGGCTCGATACCGAACTGTTCGCGAAGCAGCTTCACGCCGCCCCACGCCGCGACCGGATCGTTCGCCGACAGCACGACCGACGTCAGCGCGGCACGAATATCCTGCGACGACAGAATCGCTTCGACGCCGTACGCGCCGAGGATGCCGTCACCGAGCTCGAACACGATCACATCGGGCTCGCCTTGGGACATTTCCGTCAGCAGCGCGCGCGTGATCGCCGGACCCGTCTTCGCAGTGGTCGTGACGACGCCGAGATCGGTGAAGATCATGCTCTTGGTGGCGCCGGCATCTTCCATCGCCAGAATGTCACGACGCAAAGAAACACCGGTGGCCTTGAACGCATGCACGTTCAAGCCCCGATGCCGCATGCGAGCGACGATGGCGCAAGCGGCCGCGGTCTTGCCCGCTTCCATACAAGTGCCCGCGAGCGCCACGACCGGCACATTCCGCGTATTCACGGTCGCGTTGTAGTCGAGACGGCGGTAGCCGATGCGCGCCGGCACGCCGATGCGCTCGCCCAGATACGGGAACTGCAACACCACGCCGATGACGCGCGCGTTGAACGGCGTGCCCTTCTCAGGGTTCACCGATTCGACCACGCCCAGCACGCCGCCGATGTTCAGCACCTGGATGATGTCGCCTTCCTTCACCGAGGTCGGCAAATGACCCGAGTAGCCGAACAGCGCCTGGCGATGGCCGAGCGCGCCGACGATGACGTCGCCCTTGGCGACCTTGGCCATGCGGCCGCTGGTCAGCTCCAGGGTGTTGTAAGTCGACTTGTTGTTGAGGATCTCGACAACCAGCACCACGCCTTCCTCGCAAGGAATGTTGTCGGTGGCGACGCGCAACTCATGCCCCAGGTTTAGAGCCTGGGTGATGGACGCGATCTTGTCGACGACTACTGTCTTCATGGCTGTGTTCGATGCACCTGTTGAGACGTTGAAAAAAACTCTGTTACTTGCCCTGGCCCGCGCGGGTCCAGAACATGCCGGGCAGGCCGACCATCTTCGAGAAGCCGAGCGCGTCGGCGGCGGTCCATTCACCGGCCGCTTCGCCATACACGCCCTTGGACGCGGCCATGATGGAGTAGGGCGATGTCACGCCGGCGACAAACGCGTTGCCCGGGTGGTACTGCACCTTCACTTCGCCGGTGACGCGCGCCTGCGAGTTCACGAACAGCGCTTCCATGTCGCGGCACACCGGATCCAGGTGCTGGCCTTCGTGCACCAGATCGCCGTACGGACCGGACAACATTTCCTTCACGCGCTGCTGACGGCCGGTCATCACCAGCTTTTCCAGCTCGCGATGCGCGCTGATCAGCACTTCAGCGGCCGGCGCTTCGAACGCCACGCGGCCCTTGGTGCCGATGATGGTGTCGCCCAGGTGAATGCCGCGGCCGACGCCGAACTTCGCGCCGATCGCTTCCACCTTCTCGATCACGCTCACCGCATCGAGCTTCACGCCGTCGAGGCTGGCAGGAATGCCCTTCTCGAAGCCGATGGTGTGAGTTTCCGGCGCCTGCGGATTCGAGTACGCATCTTTCGACAGCACCCATGCATGATCGGGAATGCTGCCGTCGGAGGTGAGCGTCTCTTTACCACCGATGGTCACGCCCCACAGGCCGCGATTCACCGAATAGGCGGCGCCGTACGGCGGGATGGTGAGATTCCGATCCTGCAGATACTTCAGCTGATCCGGACGCTTGAACGCCTGATCGCGCACCGGCGCGAGAATGGTCAGCTCGGGCGCGAGCGTGCGGATCGCGACTTCGAAGCGCACCTGATCGTTGCCGGCGGCCGTGCAGCCGTGCGCGACGACTTTGGTGCCGAGCTTGCGCGCATATTCGGCAATGATCTGCGCCTGCATGACGCGCTCGGCGCCGACGCACAGCGGATACATCTGGCCGCGCTTCACATTGCCCATGATCAGGTACTTGATCACCTGCTCGAAGTAAGCCGGCTTCGCTTCGACCAGGATGTGATCCTTCGCGCCCAGCGCACGCGCGCGCTGATCCAGCACTTTCGCCGCTTCGGCATCGATACCGCCGGTGTCGACGGTCACCGTGATGATCGGACGCTTATAGTTCTCCGACAGCCACGGCACCAGGAAGGACGTGTCCAGGCCGCCGGAGAAAGCCAGCAGAATCGGTTCGTTGCCAGGAGGAAGTGTGCTCATGCTCGTTTCCGTATCAATACCAATAGCCGATCGGGTGTTTGGAGAAGCCGCGGTCGTGATGCCGCTCAGATGCCAAAGATGCCGCGCAGGCGTTCGCGCAGCTTCTTCTGATCCTTCGGCTCGTCCGTGGCGATAAAGATGGTGTCATCGCCGGAGATGGTCCCGACCACTTCGGTCCACTCCGAGCTGTCGATGGCGACGGCGACGCTTTGGGCCGTGCCGGTGGTCGTCTTCAGGACCGTCAGCGATGTGCCCGCGGTTTTGATCTCGAGCACGAACCTGGCGACGGCCGCGAACGGGTTGCTGGCGGTGTCGGCATCCTGAGCGGGCAGGATGTAGCGATCGCCGGCCTTGGCCACGCGGAGCTCGCGCAAGTCGCGGCTGACGCTCGACTGGGTGGCTTCAAAGCCTTCCTTGCGCAGGACTTTCACCAATTCGTCCTGATTGCGCACGGTCGACTCTCCGATGATCCGGAGAATCGCGGCCCGGCGCGCGACGGATTGATGAATCTCTGCAGCCATGTCCCGGCGGAAACCTCAAAAGGGCGCAAACGCGCCTATGCATAAAAAGGCGCGCATGGTGCATAATTATGCAGACGCTGTCAATGACGGCTTTAACGGGAGTTTCAAGCCCGACGGCGTGAGGTCAACAAACCGTCCAGGGCGAACACCGCCAGCGCGGTCCAGATCATCATGAAGCCCAGGACGCGGGGGCCGCTGAACGGCTCGCCGAACACCAGCACCGCGCACGCCAGCTGCAGACTGGGCGCGATGTATTGCAAAAGTCCGACAGTGAACAGCGGAATGCGCCGGGCGCCCATGGCGAACAACACCAGCGGCACGGCGGTCAGCGGACCCCCCAATAAAAGGAACAGGTTGGTGGCGAGCGAGCCGTTGCTCATCGCGCCGGTGCCCGAGAATTCACACCAGAGCACATAGCCGGCCGCGAACGGCAACAGCAGCAGCGTCTCGCCCGTGAAGCCGGGCAGCGCTTCGACGTTGGCGGTCTTCCGCACCAGGCCATAGAGCCCGAAGCTCAACGCCAACGCGATCGACACATATGGCGGCTTGCCCGCCGCCCAGGTCAGATACAGCACGCTGGCGGCGGCGATCGCCACCGACAGCCATTGCAAACGATTCAGCCGTTCCCGAAAACAAATCACGCCGAGCGCCACGTTGAGCAGCGGACCGATGAAATAGCCGAGGCTGATTTCCACCACGTGGGCAGTGGCGATGCCCCACATGAAAATCGACCAATTGATGGCGATGAAGGTGGCCGACGCGCACAGGCGCAAACGAACTTGCGGATTGCCCAGAGCGCGCCAGGTTTGATCGGTGTCGCCGCGCGCCGCCAGCCAACCGAAACCCACCAGGCAGCCCCACAACATGCGATGCGCAGTGATTTGCAGAACCGGGAGGGTCTGCAACAACTTCATATACAGCGGCATCAACCCCCAGATCAGGAAGGCCGAGACAGCGGCGGAAAGGCCGCGTCCGTCGATGCGTTGGACGGCTGATGCAGCTATGGGCTGCGCGGAGGAATCGTTCACGGACGGGACGAAAGTCTGCTGGGCGGCAATCATAGTGCAGGACGCAGTCCCCTGTCGGTCTTTCTGAAGTTGCACGAGCGGCGCTGGCGCGAGAAGCTTCCAGTCCATCACTGAATTTGAATCAGCATCAACCATGTCCGTGCTCGATCTCTCGCGTCGTCTGCTGGCGCTGTCACAAACCGGTCTGGCGTTCTCACAGGAAGAATACGATCGCGAGCGTTATCGCGAGATGGGACAGATCGCAAGCCAGCTGCTGGCGCTCGAATCGGGGCTCACGCCCGACCAGTTGCGCGCCACCTGGATGGTTGAAGACGGTTACTCGACGCCCAAGGTCGACGTGCGCGGCGCCGTGTTTCGCGGCGATCAAGTGTTGATGGTGAAAGAACGCGTCGACGGCAAGTGGACCCTACCCGGTGGCTGGGCCGACGTGAACGACACGCCTTCGCACGCCGTGGAAAAAGAGATCGAGCAGGAGTCGGGTTTCACGGCACGCGCCGTCAAGCTGGCCGCGATCCACGATCGTAACAAGCACAACCATCCGAAGTTTCTGTATCACGTCTGGAAGTTGTTCTTTATCTGCGACATCACCGGCGGCGATTTTCGGACCAGTTACGAGACCACGGACGTGAAGTTTTTTCCGGTCGGCGAATTGCCGGAGCTGTCGACCGGCCGCTCCACGGTGGCGCAGATCCAGAATGCGTACAAGCACCATCTGGATCGTTCGCTGCCCACCGAGTTCGATTGAACGATGAGTGACACCCCTGTCCTGGATTTCCTGCCGCCCGAGTGGTTCACGCGTGCGCTCGCCGTGCCGTGCGAGTCCCGCTATGTGAATGCCGGCGGGACGGCGATTCATTATTTGATCTGGAACGAGCACGAGACGCGCAAGCCTGGCCTCGTGTTCGCTCATGGCTTTCGAGCTCACGCCCGCTGGTGGAGTTTCATAGCGCCGTTCTTCGTCGAGCGCTTCCGTGTCGTCGCTTTCGATTTCTCAGGCATGGGCGACAGCGGTAACCGCGACGAATACACGGACGAGAACTACACGCGAGATTTGCTGGCCGTGATCGATGCGGCTGGCTTTGATCGGCCGGTGGTTGTCGGCCACAGCTTCGGCGGTGGACGAGTGCTACACGCGTGCGCCGATCATCCGGATGAGGTGGGTCGTGCCGTCATCGTCGATTCACATCTGCAGCTGCATGACGGCGAGCCGCGAATTCGCGCCCAGGAACTGCGGCCGAAGAAAATCTATCCGACGTATGAAGCGGCCCGGGCGCGCTTTCGTCTGATCCCGTCGGACAACGTCGCCGCGCCGTACATCATCAATTACGTCGCCGAGCATTCGATCAAACGCGTCGACGATGGCTATACCTGGAAGTTCGACGACACGCGGCCGCGGCTGGGCATCCATCACAACGTGTCGGGCATGCTGCAGCGGATCGAGGTGCCGGTGTCGTTCGTCTATGGCGATCACAGCCTCATCGTGACGCATGAGCATGCGGCCGAGATCGTCGCTCACATTCCGGGATGCCGTGGACCGATCGCGATTCCGGAGGCCCATCATCACGTGCTGCTGGATCAGCCGCTGTCGCTGGTGGCGACGTTGCGGGCGCTGCTCTACTGAGCCTCGATGGTGTACTCCAGGTCGGCGCTCTGATTTTCGCCGGCCTCGGTCTTGAACACCCACTTGTCGCTGATCGTGTAACGCAGCTTCAGCGTGTTGATCGATTCCGTCAGCGAGATGCCGTAGCTGATGAACAGTCGCGGCGACAGGAATTTGCCTAGCACCAGCGCGGTGTTGGCATTGCCGTCGGCGCCGAGAGAGCTTTCCACGCCGACTTCTTCCAGGCCGAGTCGACGGCCGATCTGCGAGGCCAGCAGGCCGCCGCCTTGCATGGTCAGCGTATCGCGCGCCGATGTCATGGTCGCGGTGTCGGTGCCGGACACGGAGTCGGGCGCTTTGCCGGTCAGCAGATAGGTCACGATCTGAGTTTGCGGCATGGTCGGATCGGAGAAGAACGACAGACGCGGCTGTTGCAGTGTGCCGCGGACGTTCAGGCCCACCGTGACGGTTTCGATCTTGCGACGGGCTTCGATATCCAATCCCGGATCGTCGAGCGGTGACGCCTCGAACAGCAACTCACCTTTGCTGATCTCCAGTTTCTGACCGTACGCCTCGTAGCGCCCGTCGACGACGCTCAATTCACCGCGGCCGATGGGAGTTTCGCCGGTGCGCACCGTCGTGCCAACGCCGCCGGCGAGACGGCCCTGCAAGCCGAACGCGTCGACGCGCACGTCGTCGCCGATGTTCACTTTGATTTCGCTGTGAACGACCATGCGACCGGCGCGCTCCGCCTCGGTCTCGTGAATGTAACGGGCATCGTCGGAGGCCCGCACGGCGCCGGAGATCTGGTTCGGTTGCACGCGGGCGCTCGGAATCAACACGTCGCCGGCGACATCGACCTGATTGCCATCGATCGAGAAGCGCAGGTCCGGCGAAGCGATCACGCGATACTCGGGCAGATCGGCAACCAGCAGATTGTTGCCGCGTAAGTGCAACTCGCCCTGCGCCTTGCCTTCGTTCCAGGCAAATCGACCGTCTGCTTGCATCTCGCCTTCGCCGGCGTTGCCGGTGCCACGGAAACCCAGACCGTTGCTCGCCAGATCGGCGACCAGATTCAGATTGCGTAGCGCGAAGTTCACGCGATACGAATCGAGCTCGCCATTCGCGAGCTCGACGCGTCCGTTGATCTCAGGCGCGGCGAGTGTGCCGCCGATCGTGGCGTTCGCGGTTAAGAGACCCGCTGCGTTGTCCACCTCGTTGAACAGCAGCGGCAGAATGTTTGCGTCCGCCGCGCGGGCTCGCATGTCGCCGGTGAGTGGCAGGCGCATCAAATCGTTACTTCCGTTGCGCTCCAGGTGCGCGTTGGCGAACAGATAGGTATCCGTGAAGGCCTGCACGCCGAACGAGAAATCGATGCGGTCGGGTTTGGCCGTGGCCGCGAGACCGCCGGTGCCCAGATTCAACGTTTCCGGCGGCGCGCCTTGCGGACGATAGATGATGGCGGCATCGATGATGCGCATGCCCGCTTCGCCTTGCCACGGCTGATTCGGCGCGCCGAAAGCGTGCACGCGACCTTCGATGCGTCCGCCGTACTCGGCTTCTTCGCCCGCCGGCGGTAACAGCAGGGCCAACGGAATCTCATAGCCGGACACCGTGCCTTCCCACGAGCCGGCCTTCTGCCACTTGCCGCTCGCGCAGATGCGGCCGTCGCCGGCGATCAGACAGAAGTTGTCGAGCTGGGCCCGATCGCTCGACGCCATGATCTTCGCCGGCTCGGCGATGGAGATCTTGTCGTCGGCTTTGCCGGTCACGAGCTTCGTGGTGGTGACTGTCGCATTCCACACTCGTTGGTCGTATGTGCCGGTGATCTGCATCTCGGCGCTGGGAGGCGTATCGCGCGGTGTGGCGGCGGCGCCTGTGACATTCATGCTGATCTTGTGATCGAGCGCCGTGCCGTCGCCGCTCACCTGCAGGTTCTCGATGATGGGCTGGCCCGCGCCGATCCGATTCGCGGATGCGACCAGGCGCGACGGCGATTGACCGCTCGCATCGATGTCGCCATTGATGGTGAGCTGTCCGGCTTGCCATTGCTGGTAGTGGACGTCGTTGGCGGTCAGGTCGCCGGTGATGTGCAGGGACTCGAGCGGTCCGCTGGCTCTGCCGTTGGAAACGATCCGGCCTTTTGCATCGGGCAGCAGCCGATTCAGCGACGGAGCCTCCAGCGACCAGGTGGCTTCAATCGTTTCTTTCCAGACACCATTCAGCGCGAGATGCGCGTCGGCGAGCCCGAGGCTCGCATTGCGCACCGTCCAGCCGCGACGATCTCTCTGTACGAAGCCGCGACCTTGCAAAGGTTCGCCGCGCAATGTGCCCTTCAACTCGCTCACGTCGGCGGTGAAAGAAGCCTTCTTGTCGAAACCTTCGCCCGACGCATTCGCCACCAGGTTCACGCTGCCGGGGAAATCCTTGAACAGCCCCGCCGGGTTCACGTTGTTCGTGCGGGTCGAGAGGCGCCACGCGCGAGGCTCGGCGAATTGCAGCTGTCCGTTACCTGTCAGCGATCCGCCCAAGGCGTTGACGGAATAACTGGCGACAGTCACCTGCTCCTTGGAGATCACGCCGGTGGCCGAGCCCGCGCCGGAAGGAAAGTTGGGTCCGGCGAGGCTGGCGGTCACTGCGAAGTCATACGGCATGGGGCCGCGCAGCGTGCCGTCGCCATTCGCGCTGGTGACGATGGGCTTGCCGCGCAGTGGCCACTGCAGGTGTTGCCAATCGGCGGTCAGATCGATGGTTGGCGATGAGCCGTCGAAGATCAGCTTGCCGTTGGCCTGCATCGCCGCCGGCGAGTCCTGGAGTTGCACGTCGGCCTGGCTGAGGAACAACGTGTGATCGGCATAGTGACCTTGCGCATCGACCAGCAATTGCTTCTCATCGATCTCGGGCACGAGCACGAGCCCTTTGGCATGGATGCCTTCGGGGTTGTAGAGCACGTCCAGCGCGATGTTCCGCAGCGTCAGCGGTGGATCGGGTAGCCACGGGTCGAGCAGGAACTGTTCCGATGTCACTTTGCCTGCGATCTGCCAACTGTCTTCCGGCCGCGTCATGACGGCAGCGACACTGGCCGCACTCGGTTTGAGCAGCTCGCCGTCGATCTTGAGCTCATCGATGGTGCCAGCGACCTTGCCTTTCAAATCCAGATCGATTCCATCCGGCAGATGCAGCTGGCCGCTGGTGTCGCCTTCCAATCCCATGGGCAGATCGGCCGTGGCCGCGGCTCGCAACAACACGTTGCCCGTGGCATCGAACAGATCGGAATCGACCGAAAAATGTCTCGCTCGCAGGCGAGAGGAGGTGATCGTCACGCGTCCGCGAACGGTCCGCGCATCGATGGCCGTGCCGTTCATGTGCACGTAACGCACATTCGTGAGCTCGACATTGCGGGCGTCAACGCGAAGGAACGACGGCAGGAAGCGTGGCTGCGTCGTGCTGTGAGGCATCTCTACTTGATGCAGCTCGACCAGCGACTCGCGCGCGGTCACCGATCCGGCCTGCAATGTTTGAATCAACAAACCGCGCAACTGAGGGTCGATGACGATGTCGTTGACCACGACGTGCACGCGGGGGTGATTCAGCTCGAAATGAGCCACACGCAGCGGACCGGCCAGCGTGCCGGACACGCCTTCGATCTTTACGTGATAGCGCTCCAGCCGCCACAGCTGAGCGGCCACCATCTGCAGGCCCGCTTCCGAATACACCAGCACCCCGACAGCGACCACCGGCACCAGCAGGAGGATTGCGACCAGGATCAGGATGAGGCGCGTACGCATCAAAACTGAGTCGCGATATAAAGATGAACGCGCGGCGTGCGCCCCGACTCGGACAACGCCTGCGCCACGTCGACGCCGAAGCTGGCGACGGCGATGTTGTAACGGACGCCAAGCCCCGCCGAACGCTCCAGCATCGGATCGCTGAATTCATTGAACGCGTTGCCGATGTCGAAGAAGGTCGCGACACCAAAGTTGCGCGGCAGGTCGCGCACGAACTCGACTGTACCGGTGGCGAGATTGCGTCCGCCCTCGGTGCGGCCCTGACTGTCCTTGGGTGACAGCTCGTTGAGCGCGAAGCCGCGCACGCTGCCTTCACCGCCGGCGAAGAAACGTTGCGATGCTGGCAGATCGGCCGCGGCAGCGATGCGGGTCATGCCCAGCTCGCTACGCAAATGCAGATGCCACAGCTCGCTCAAGTTGAAGATGCGTTCGCCCTTCAGGCGCAGCTGCAGGAACGAAGCATCCGAACCCAATGTTTCGGGCGAGCCGCGCAACTCGGCTGAGAAGAAGTACGGGCGTCGGCGTCCGCCAGTGATGTAGCTCGGCAGCGTCGAGAACGTGACACTGGGCACGATATAAAAATTCGTGCTGGAGTCGTCGTTGGCTTCGATGGTTTCTTCTTCGGCCAGCGACACTTTCAACACGCGTTGCCAGCGGCCCAGCACCTGCGTGAGACCGGCGCCCACTTCGGCTCGTCTGGAACGCGTGTCGCCGAGCTCTTCGTCACGCAACGTGCCGGTGAACTCCAGCTTTTCCAGCGCGATATCCATCACGGGGATGATGTAACGGCCGGTGAGGTCGGTGACGATGGACGAGCCCAGCAGCTCGAGCTTGAACTTGTGGCCGTCGTCGTTGACGCGTCGGTTGTCCCACGTGAATTTGCCGCGCACCTTGGTGTCGGTGCCATAACCGATACTGGCGGCATAGCGATGTCTCCTGCCGGGCTCGGCCGTCACTTTGATCGGCACGGTGCGCGTCTCGGGGTCGGGATCGCCGCTTTCGATATCGACGACCGAGAAATACTGCGTGTCGTCGAGCACGTACTGAGTCCTGAGCAGCGTATCGAGCGTGTAAGGATCGCCGGGATGCATGCGTAACAGACGCCGCATCGCTTCATCGGTGATCACGTCCTGCGCGATATCGATGTCGCCGAACAGGTAGCGCTCGCCCGTGTCGGCTTCGAGATCCACGGTGGCGCGGCGCTCGGCACGATCGATCAGCAAGTCGTGCCGGGTGAGCTTCGCATCGAGATAGCCTTCGTTCTTGGCCACTCGCACCAGGTTGCCTTTGACCCGCTCGTAAGTGCCGTGATTCAAGCGCAGACCGGGCTTGAGCTCTTCGGCTTCGATCAGCTCGCGAATGGCGCGATCGTTCGCGCCCGGACCGGTGGCGTCGACGGTGACTTCGGAGAGGCGCACCGGCCGGCCCGGCTCGATGTGAATCGTCACCTTCCAGGTGCCGCCGTCGTGTTTCACCTCGTAGCTGACATTCGGCTCGTAGTAGCCCAGCGGCTCGAGTGCTTGGCGGGTTTCGGCGACGATGCGCCGTTGCAGGCGGCTCATGACCTCCTCGGTCACATCGTCGCGCTCGGCGTAACGGGTGAGGCTGAGGAAGGCGCGAACATTGGTCTGGATCGCGTCGCTGACTTCGGGAATGGCGATGTCGATCCTGGCGTCGGCCTGCAATGGCAACAGCAGTGCCGTCGCCAGCACTCCCGTCGCCATCGCCCGCAGCCTCGTTGTCACGAGAGCGCCGCTCGTAGAGTTATTCCGGCGAAGAATCGAACGAAGTGTCGGTCGTCACGGTCTCGTCGGGGTCCTCGGCTTCGAACCACACCTCGGGCACTTCGGCGCTGGTGAATTCGAAGCGGGAGTTGCCGCTCTGGATGCCGGCGGCATCGAAGCGACGTTCCTGGAGAATCGTGCGACCCGTGCGCTCGACCAGCAGCACGCTGGAACAGCGGGTGCCGTAGCGCTCGTTGACGATGAACGGTGCTGACACCACTCGCTCCCAATCCTCGGGCAAACCCGTGGACGGCAGGTCGGCGCCGGTGGCCTGGTCGCGATCGCCGAGCATGGTGAACAGATCTTCCGGCGCGATTTCCTGCTGTGACAGCAGGGCGTTGAAGCGCTCGCGGGTGCGCGCCAGCTTGGGCCACGGCGTGTCGAGCAGATGATTGCTCAACCCGTACACGCCCGGCGCCAGTGCCGTGGGGTTCGGGCCGCGGTTGGAGAAGTAGTACAGCGCGCGGGTGCCGCCCACAAGCAGGTTGAAGCCGGAGTAGCGAGGCGCCGCGCCGCGCAGGTCGTCCAGAAATTCCTTCGGCGAGGTGGCGCCGGTGAGGAAGCGCGGAACCAGTTGTCCACGCGACGGCGCGCTCTCAACGGGCGCCTGCAGATCGCGGTAGTTCGTGACGACGCCAAACCGCCCCGAGCGGGCCACGCCGAGCCAGGTGCCGCCGGCTTTGAGGTCCCGCCCGCCGAGAATGCGCGGATCGTCCTGCCACCAATTCAGCGGCGCGGCCGGACGGTCATGAAACTCGTCGCGGTTGCCGGCGAGGATCAGGCGGTAACGAGGGTGGTGTTTCCAGGCAAGGACGAGCAGGCACATGGCGGGGATTGTAGAGCAGCAGGTCTAACGGTGGATGAACACGCCCTAAGAAGAAAAACTCGAACCGGGCATATCGACTTCCCTGGCCGTGACGAGCCAGGGGGTCGCAAGACCAGTTTTATCGAGATTCACCGCTAAAGTGTCATGACTTGCGGGCTAAGGGGGGAAAATAGGCGCATGGGTCGCGCGGTCAGCGGCGCGGCAGCTGCCACAGCCGCACGCCCGGCTCTTCGCGCAGCGGGCGGCTGGCGCCCGAGTCGTACCAGTCCTCGACCAGCCGGAAGGAGATCGAATGCGTGATCGGCAGCGACACCGCCCCGCCGGCAATCTCCTCGCGCGTCCACCAGCGCACGTCCTCTAGCTCGTCATCGACTCGCGAGATATCCGTGCTACGGGCGTACGCCGTGAATCCCAGCATCAACGACGACGGGAACGGCCACGGCTGCGATGAATGGTAGTCCACCACGCCCACATCCACGCCGGTTTCCTCTCGGACCTCTCGAACGACGGCGTCTTCGAGGCTTTCCCCCGGCTCCACGAACCCGGCAATGGTCGAGTAACGGCCGGGCGGCCACGCCGCCTGCCGGCCGAGCAGGGCGCGCTCGCCATCCGTGACCAGAACGATGACTGCCGGATCGATGCGCGGAAACTGCTGCGTACGGCAGGCTTCGTTACTGCATCTGAGCACATGGCCGCCGTCGACCGCCTCGGTCGGCGAGCCACATCGGCCGCAGAACCGGTGAGTCTCGCGCCAATGGATCATGGCCCGCGCGTAGGCCAGCAACCCCGCCTCTTCCGCCGGCAGCGCGCCCGCGACCATGCGCAGGTCCTGAAAATCCACTGCCGGATCGGGCATCTGCGGGCGTTCGCCCGACAGACCGACGGCAAATACGGCGTGACCGTGAAATTCGCCGAGGAGCACGTAATCGGTCGCGCCGGCTGAGGCGAACGCCTGCACGCCGGTCACGAAGTGGGCGACCAGCAGATCGCCCTGTCGAAGGATGGAGTTACGCGTCTGCCAGACGGGTACGAACAGCGTCCCCGGATCGGCCAGTGCCGCCTGCACATGCGCCTCGTCCTTGCGACGGTGCGCGGCACGTTCCAGGTAGGGCCCAGCGAGTGTGTTTGGCGAGCGCGATGGCATGCCGGCAGTTTATCAGTCGCGCATTACAGCGCGTGAACTGGAACAGGGTTTCCACGGCTTGGTGCGGCAACGGGCGCGCGCTCGCTTGAGCCTGCAGGTCGGACAGGAATGTCGGCAGAGGTTGAATTTGTCCTTGAGGTAGTAACTGTCACAGTGTCGACAGCGCACGGCGCGCAGGTCGCCGCTATGGTTCAGCAGTCGAAGCAGGAACCACGCGTGCTCGAACGAGAGTGTTTGCGTGTTCAGCAACTGCTGGTGTGTTTCATATGCATCACAAAAGCGGCGGCCGTAGTCGAGCGGATCGTCGGATTCGATCGACGGCTGGGTTCCCGCGGGTTGCAGGAGACCGAACGCCGCGAACGCGCTCGCCAGCAGCGATGATTCAAATTGCGTGCGTGTGTTTCGAACAAAGAACGTCACTTGCCGCGGCGACTTCCCTCGGTGCCGGCGCACGGGCGTTTCGCTCAGTTCGTGTGCATAGGATTTATAGAGACGGCGAATGCGATCGTCGGAGAGGCCGGTGCATTCGCGAATCGTACAGGTGCGCGCTTCATGGCGAATCATGCGAAGCGCGAGATCGTTCCGGCTGCGCTCGTTGCTATACGAATCGTTCTCGAGATCCATGTGAACTCCCTGTTCGGTGTGCGTTCCGTTGACTTGTCTGCGGCCGTCGCATGCGGCGCGCATAGTGTGCTCCGCAATTGACCTGCACGTAAAGGTCCGAATACAGTCGTCGCCCCTTTCAGTTCGCAAGGAAGCGACATGTCACTGAGGCACACGGACGAGTGTTTGATCAACGATGCGAGCGCACATTCAATCGTTGTCGAGAGCGAGGCTCTCGATCGCGAAACCGAGGCGGGCGCCCCCATCCTTCATCCTGCGCTGCTCGCGCGGATTCATCAGCTCAATTTCGACTATCTGGAACTGCTCGTGGCGGAGCGCGACGCGACGGATGCGTCAACACAGCTGCAGTACCTGCCTCCGCGGCAGCGCGGAGCTCTCGGCGCGCTTTCACCGCGCGCATTGCGCACGCTGGCGGCGATGCCCTTTTCGCTGTATTCGCTGGGGTTCGAGGATGAGAACTTCTGGAATGCGGTGTGCGAGAGCGCGACTTCATCGTCGAGCGCGGTGCAGAGATATGCGCGTGTGGGTGATGCGTCGGCGCAATGCTCCTTCTGCGAGCTGGCGCTGATGGAGGCCTCGCATGTCGCGGGTAAGAACGTGATGGCTGGGCGCATGATGTATGCGATGCCATACGCGACGGCGAGGCGCCTGATCAATACGCCGCTGTGGCAGATCCGATGTATCGCGGGAAGCTACGGCGAACTGATGATGCCTCGCTGGCCGACGAACCCCGCCTTCTGGCCGGATCTGATCCGCTTCGCGGCTTCCAACGATACGCGCCGACTCCATGCCACGCGATTGCTCGGTGTTCAACTCATCGCCGCGGAGTTGGAAGTGTCGTGCGAACTCTCTCGCCGACACCCGCGCATCGCCCCTGCTCTAGCTTCACCTCGGCTGCGCGCGAGGAAGTTGCAACTGTCGCCTCGCATTTCGTTGAGTAGGAGGAGATCGGCTTCGTAATGACTCGGCTCCGCGAGCCACGCGCAAATGTAGCCGTGCGCTCGCGAGCTGGATACGCCTTAAGTGGAAGTCGCGGATGTTATGTCGTTGCTGCGGAGTGTTGGCAAGGATGCCCAGATTAATTACATCACTTGATATTTATTCCCGAACGGGTATAGTTTCCATCGAGGCGCCAAAGCCCTTGTATTGGGAAGGTTCCTCGAAAAAGGAGTTCAAGGAATTCCCTGTCGCGGTACAGAAGGACATGGGCGTTGCGCTGTATGTCGTGCAGCGAGGGGCCACGCCAGAGTCTGCCAAGCCATGGAAAGGCAACGGCTCCGGAGTGTATGAGCTGGTGGAGGATCACCGCGGCGACACTTTCCGCGCTGTTTATATGGTGCGAGTTGGCGATGCGGTGCATGTGCTACATGCGTTTCAGAAGAAGTCCAAGTCGGGCATTGCGACACCGCGGCCCGATGTGGAGTTGGTCGAGAAGCGATTGAAGGCTGTGATCGCCCGCTATAGGGCGACAAGGAGAGTGTGATGAGCCGGAGCAAAGGCAAGAATCCCAAGGGCACCCGCAATGTTCTGGTGGACCTCGGCTTCGAGGACGCGGAAGAGTTGTCGGTAAAGGTGATCCTCGCGATGAAGCTCAACGCGTTGATCGACCAGCGCGGCCTGAGCCAGACCGAGGCCGCCGCCGTCATCGGCATGAGTCAACCCAAGGTGTCTCAGGTCCGGCGCCACAAGCTTCAGAACATCTCGCTCGAACGATTGATGCATGCGTTGGTGTCGCTGGACCAGCATGTCCAGATCGTCGTGCAGCCCGCGCGTCGGGCCAATGCAGCCGGCATCACTGTTGCGGCTTAGTGCGGCTCGCGATTCTTCAGCGAGCTCGCCCGCGAAACCGCCGCGTTCCCAAACTTTGCCCGGATGTCGTCGAGCGTCGCATCGAGGTGCTGATTCTTCTTCGATTCCTGCGCCGAAAACAATTCCAGCTGCGGCTGAGCGGTGAGATCTCCAGCGCCAACGCCGAGTAGCCGAATCGCGGTGCGCGGCTGAGCCTTGATCCACTCATCGAGCAGTTTTGCCGCCGCAGCGGCGAGAGGCTTCGTTTCCTGAGTCGCCGGTCGAACCGCGCACTGCCGCGTGTATGTTTTGAAATCGTGACGCCGAATCTTCACCGTCACTCGCTCCGACAACCATCCCTGCGATCGCAACCGGGCCGCGGTCCGATCCGCCAGCTGGACCAGTTCGGCATGGAGCCGTGAAGGATCCGCGATGTCCTTGTCGAACGTCGTTTCGGAAGAAATCTGTTTCTCGTCGTAGTCGGGAATGACCGGCCGATCGTCTTCACCCGCCGCACGCGCCTTCATCTGCGACGTGTATTTCCCAAACACCGACCGCAACGTGGCATCCGGCGCGAGCCGAAGATCCCGAAGGGTCACGATGCCGATTCGCTCGAGCAAAGGAGAGGTCTTGTTGCCGAGCCCGTGCAGCCGGCGAATCGGCAGCGGATCGAGAATCGCGGTGACCTGCTCGGGCGACACGACGACCAATCCATCCGGCTTGCGCAGATCGGAGGCAATCTTCGCAACCAGCTTGTTGGGAGCCACCCCCACCGACGCCGTCAGCTCGGTTTCCTTGAAGATGAGCTGCTTGATCTGTTTCGCAATGGACTCCGCCGAGCCAAGGGCCGCCTGGCTGTGAGTCACATCGAGGAAGGCTTCGTCCAGTGACAGCCCCTGAACCAAGGGCGTGAATCGATGGAAAATCTCGAAGACGGTATTGGAGACCGCTTTATAACGATCGAAGCGCGGTCGGACGCACGCCGCGTGAGGGCAGCGCTTCAACGCCTCGCGCATCGGCATGGCGGAATGCACGCCGTATTTGCGCACTTCGTAGGAAGCGGCCGCGACGACACCACGCCCGCCGAGGCCGCCTACGATCACTGGCTTGCCGCGCAACTCAGGATTGTCGCGCATCTCCACGGACGCGTAGAACGCGTCCATGTCCACATGCAGGATGGATCGCGTCACTTCACCGTGATCGTGATTTTCTTGGAAGTCACGATCGGATCGTGCGGGACGTGGCCGAAGTCGCCGAGCAACAGCTGCAACGTGTGCTTGCCGGGCTTGAGCTCGAGGGTGGTTTCGGTCTGGCCCTTGCCGAAGTGCACGTGATTCGCGTCGGTCGGAATCGGCGCGCCGGCGGGCGGCAGGTCGGCGTCGATGATGAGGTGATGATGGCCGCTGTTGTCGAACTGGATGCCGGCCGGGGCGATGCCCATGCCCTTCAGGCCGAACTTCACCGTGACCGGGCTGGTCACCGTCGCGCCGTCTGCCGGTGCGATGAAATACACCTCGGCGCCGGCCGGCGAAGCTGTGCGCTTCACGTCATCGGCCATGGCCAGGGCGGCGCCGATGCAAAGAGCGGCGGTCGCGGCGAGCATGTAGCGAGTCTTGAGTTGGCGTTTCATTCTTGAAGGACTCCGATGGGGATGAGCGTCGACAGGTACGCTCCTGGTTCGCGGCAACCGGCGGGTCGGATTGAGTCGCACGCAAAACGAGAGCGCACTCGAGAGGTGCACGGCCGTAATGTACTCGCGAGGGGAAGGCGGTGGAAGCACCTGTCCATCTCAATGCCACATGGAGGAGAAGCATGGGGCTCTGTGGGAGAATGTCGAAGCCGACAGTTTGCTCGCGGTTCATTCGCGGCGTCAGGAGCCTGAAGACATGCCATACGGAAAACTAACGGTACTTGCGTTGCTCGCTGCGTCGATTCCCGTGCTGGCATACCTGTTTGGCGGGTATGTGTTCGTTTCGACGTTTCCCTACGGTGCTCACTACCATTCGGCAGTCGTGTCGGGATCATTCATCTCGAAGATTCTGCTGCTGATGGGATTCCTCGGTTTGTTGTCTGGCCTGGCGTATCCCGCTCTGTCTTTGTGGTTCGGAGAACGAAGCAGAAGAAGGGTGCTGATCGTCTACGGGCTGACGCTCACCCTGGGCGTTGCGCTGAGGTACGAAGCGCGCTTTCTCTCAGAGCTGATTCACACCAACGAAGAGGAAAAGATGGCTTTGGCCTATCGCGCGTTAGTGCCCGGAGCGCTATTGCGCGACGCTCGACATGCCATCGGCGGCGTCGACTCGAATATTCGCGCTGATTTCGCCAATTGGTCGAGCTTCAACGGAATAACGGGGTTTCCGTACGATGCAACGAAGAGCGGCATTGAGTTCTCGTACCCAACGGCTTTTCCCAGGCGCCGGGCTCAGTCACGAATCGTTGCGCAGTTGTCGGCACCTATGACCGATCCAGATGCGGTTATCGAGCGCGTAATACTGCTGCGCCGGGCTGATGTGCAAGACCTCAAGCCTCCCCTGCGGCCGGAGGAAGTGCGGGTGTACAAGGGCTTCCTGGCGTTCGACGATCGAGCCCTGACATTTACTCCTTGCGGTCAGGGCCAGTCGTTTTCCGTAAACCTCTCAGCCGAGCAGCGAGAGGCATTGGAAAGTCAGCGCCGCGCTGTCGTTAAACGCTCGCCAAAAAGGAGCTTTGCAATGTTCACGGCAGCGGTCGGACCTGGCGCCGGCGTCCTTACCATTCAGAAAATCCATTCTCAAACTTGGCAAGATTCCGAATGGCGATGTAAGTTTTGAGTTACGCGTTGCCGACCCGCACCTGCCTTAGCTCGACCGGCTGATGGCCGGCGGCCAGGTCTTCGGTGTTGAAGTCGTCGACGTGGATGATGTCCATCACGCGACGATCGTAGTCGCGCAGCATCGCCGCTTCGGTTTCGGACAGGATGCCCGCTGCCAGCGCCTGCTGTATCTGTCCCGGCAGATCGAGTGCCGTGACTTTGCCGGTCTTCACGCCGTCGACGCGAATGCGCTTTTCCAGTGGCTCGGCGGTCTCGCTCAATACCAGCGCTTCGTGCAGCAGGCCCAGCGCGTTGGTCGGCTCGACCGTGCGATAAACGCCATCGGTCAGGCGATCGCGTGTGATGGTCGGATGCATGATCTGCTCGACCAGCTGGTGGCTGAGCGGATCCGACGGCGCGTGATACGTCTGGCCGCGGGGGAAAATGAACAGCCGCATGAACGCCGCGAGGAACCGGTTCGGGAAGTTGCGCAGGAAGCTGTGCAATTGTTCCTGAGCCTTGTACAGCAGCGTGCGGCAAGCCCATTCGACCATCGGCAGATCCGCTTCCTGGCGGCCCTGGTTTTCGTAGTGCTTCAGCACCATCGACGCCAGATACATGCACGACAGCACATCACCGAGGCGCGCCGACAGGCTTTCTTTCTTCTTGAGATAGCCGCCGAGCGACAGCATGGCCACGTCGGTGGCGAACGCGAACGAGGCGCTGAATCGATTGATGTGTTGATAGAAACGCTTGGTCGGGCCCGCGTCCGGGACTTTCGAGAAGCGGGCGAGCGTCAGCGCCATCACCATCGAGCGCACGGCATTGCTGATCGTGAAACCAATGTGGCCGAACAGCGCCTTGTCGAACTCGATCGTGCCCTTGCGCTTGTCCTTTTCCTTCGCGGCGTTCATCTCACGCAACACGAACGGATGACAGCGAATCGCGCCCTGGCCGAAGATGATCAGGCTGCGCGTCAGCAGGTTGGCGCCTTCCACGGTGATGGCGACCGGCACGATCTGGTAACTGCGGCCGAGATAATTCTTCGGGCCGAGGCAGATGCCCTTGCCGCCGTGAATATCCATTGCGTCGTTGGCGATCTGGCGGCCGTATTCGGTGAGGTGATACTTCAACATCGCCGACGGCACCGACGGCTTCTCGCCACCATCGATCGCACCGGCGGTGACGGAGCGCGCGGCGTCCATGATGTATGTCGTGCCCGTCATGCGGGCCATCACCTCCATCACGCCTTCGAACTGACTGACGGAAACATTGAACTGCCGGCGAATCCGAGAGTAAGCGCCGGTAGCGAACACTGCTGCCTTCGCCGCACCCGTCGCGCTCGATGGCAGCGAGATACAGCGGCCGACCGACAACTGCTCGACCAGCATGCGCCAGCCCTGACCGGCCATCTTGATGCCGCCGATCAGATAATCCAGCGGTACGAATACATCCTTGCCCTGGATCGGTCCGTTCTGGAACGGCGCGTTCATCGGGAAGTGACGACGGCCGATGGTGATGCCCGGCGTGTTACGCGGAATCAGGGCGCAGGTGATGCCGTAGTCGGTCTTGTCTTCGCCGAGCAGCTTGTCCGGATCGAACAGCTTGAACGCCAGACCGATGACGGTCGCGACCGGTGCGAGCGTGATGTAGCGCTTGCTGAAGTTCAGCTTCACGCCAACGATCTCGCGGCCCTCGAACGTTCCTTTGCAGACCACGCCGAAATCCGGAATCGACGCGGCATCCGAGCCCGCGCGTGGACCGGTCAATGCGAAGCAAGGCACTTCTTCGCCCCGGGCGAGACGCGGGAGATAGTAGTCGCGTTGTTCCTGCGTGCCGTAGTGGAGCAGCAATTCGCCGGGGCCGAGCGAGTTCGGCACGGCGACGGTCGATGCCACGACGCCCGAGCGGCTCGACAGCTTCACGAGCACGCACGAGTGAGCGTACGCGGAGAATTCCAGACCGCCATATTTCTTCGGGATGATCATCGCGAAGAAACCTTTGTTCTTGACGAAGTCCCAGAGGTGCGGCGGCAGGTCGGCGCGACGATGGGTGATGTCCCAATCGTCGATCATGCGGCACAGCTCTTCGCACGGGCCGTCGATGAAGGCCTGTTCTTCGGCGGTGAGTTTCGGCGCGGCCGCCGACAGCAGTTTTTCCCAGTCGGGGCCGCCGGTGAACAGTTCGCCATCCCACCACACGGTGCCGGCTTCGAGCGCGTCTTTCTCGGTTTGTGACATCGACGGCAGCATGCGTCGATAGGTGCGCAGGAAGGGGCGTGAGATGAAGCGAATGCGCAGTGCATCGATGTTGAGGAACACCAGCACCGCGAGCACCGCCCACAGCACGACCAGCCAAGGGAAGGAGGGGTTGCCGAACCAACCGTACGCCAGCAGGCCGCCGCCGTACGCGAGCGTCGTCGTCAGTAACGAAGCGCGGTTATAAGCGAGCGTCAGTGCGCCAAGCACGAACACCAGGAACCAGATCACGCTGCTCACGATGTGAACCTCTTGAAAGCAGGGCGCGAGACCAGGCCGGAAGAGGTGCGAATGTTTCAGTCGGAGTGTCCGACAATGCGGTCACGGCCTGTGGTGTCGCGCGGTCCCGACGACAGTAGCCTGCGCGGCTGACACCGGCAAGTCGGGCATGGCGCTAAAGGCAGTCAAATAAAAGAAAACGGCGAACGCATCACTTCGGACGCGTTCGCCGTTTCCAGTACCGACGAATGTCTGGTGGGTCGAAAGGGCCTTGGCCGCTTTCGACCCTCAAATAACTAGATCAGCTCCTTTACGCCGTCCTTCTCTTCCAGCAGTTCCTTATGCGTCGCATCCATGCGCGCGCGGCTGAAGTCGTTGACCGACAGGCCCTGCACGATCTGGTAGTCGCCGTTCTTGCAGGTCACCGGATAGCCATAGATGACGCCTTCGGCAATGCCGTAGCTGCCGTCGGACGGCACGCCCATGCTGACCCAGTCGCCTTCCTGCGTGCCCAGCACCCAGTCGCGGATGTGGTCGATGGCAGCGGAAGCCGCCGACGCCGCCGACGACTGGCCACGAGCCTTGATGATGGCCGCGCCGCGCTGCTGCACGACCGGGATGAACGTTTCGGCGTACCACTTCTGGTCCACCAGCGACAGCGCCGGCTTGCCGTCGACCGTTGCCTGATGCAGATCGGGGTACTGAGTGGCCGAGTGATTGCCCCAGATGATGGCCTTCTTGATCTGCGTGCTGTGCGAGCCGGTCTTCTCGGCGAGCTGCGACAGGGCGCGGTTGTGATCGAGACGAACCATCGCGGTGAAGTTGCGAGGATTCAGGTTGGGCGCGTTGCGCTGAGCGATGAGCGCGTTGGTGTTCGCCGGGTTGCCGACGACCAGCACGCGGACGTTGCGATTGGCGACCGCATCGAGCGCCTTGCCCTGCGCCGAGAAGATCTGCGCGTTGGCGAGCAGCAGGTCCTTACGTTCCATGCCCGGGCCGCGCGGACGCGCACCCACCAGCAGAGCAACGTCGCAATCCTTGAAGGCCACCTTGGCGTCATCGGTCGCGACGATCTTGTTGAGCGTCGGGAACGCGCAGTCGTTGAGCTCCATCACCACGCCCTGCAGGGCCGCCAACGACGGCGTGATTTCCAGCAGGTGCAGGTTGATCGGTTGATCGGGGCCCAGCATGCCGCCGGAGGCGACGCGGAAGGCGAGGGCATAGCCGATATTGCCGGCGGCGCCGGTGATCGCAACGTTGACGGGCTTTTTCATGAACCGCGGCACTCCAAGACGAAGCTGCATCGATAGGGGGCGCGAATTCTAGCGTTTTCGAGCGCCGAGCAGCAGCAGCGCGGCTACACATCCGGTGAATGCAGCCTTCGCGCCGCACGTCGGCCGGGCCGGTGGAATCAATTGTTTGAATCGTCAAGCAATTTATCGGACTGCGCCGCGGGGCCGGGCGGTCACGACAACGCTGGTCATGAAATTTCCGAGGTCCATATAGGGGTTTTATGAAACTTTTCCGCCCGCCGGGGCGTTAGGCCGCGTTGTAGCCGACCTCTGTGCCACAGCTTTTTCTTCATAGGTGCTATCGAGTACACGGACTAGATGACACGACTTGTCTGCGTTTCCAACCGGATCTCCCTGCCCCGCAAATCGGCCGCGCCCGGTGGACTGGCGGTGGGCATTCTCAGCGCGCTGAAGCGCACCGGCGGGCTCTGGTTCGGCTGGGGCGGCGAAACCAGCGAGACCGAGCCGGGCGACCCGGACATTCATATCCGCGAAGGCGTGTCCTACGCCACCATCGAGCTGCGCAAGACCGACTTCGAGCTTTATTACAACGGTTACTCCAACGATGTGTTGTGGCCGTTGTTTCATTACTTCTCCAAGGGCATGCGCTACTCGAACGAGCAGCGCGAGGCCTACGAGAACGTCAATCGCATCTTCGCGCAGAAACTGTTGCCGCTGCTGCAGCCCCGCGATCTGATCTGGGTGCATGACTATCACCTGATTCCGCTGGGCCGTCGGCTGCGTGAGCTGGGCGTGCAACGTCCGCTCGGGTTCTTCCTGCACATCCCGTTTCCAAATATCGAGATGCTTCGCATCCTGCCGTGCTACGCGGAGCTGCTGCGCGATCTGATCAGCTATGACGTGGTCGGCTTCCAGACGCACAACGATCTGCGTTCATTTCATAGCGGCATCGAACATCTGTTCGGTGCCGAGGCACTGCGGCCGGACGGGCGCATTCGGATCGGCGATCGGGTGATCCGCGCCGAGGTATTCCCGATCGGTATCGACGTTGCCTCGGTCGAGAACGAAGCGCTCGAAGCGAGCACCACCGACGTGGTCCGGCGTATGACCGACAGTTTGATGGGGCGCTCATTGATGATGGGCGTGGACCGGCTCGATTACAGCAAAGGCCTGGTGGAGCGTTTCTCCGCATATCAGCAGTTCCTGGAAACGCATCCGGAAAATCTCGGCCGCATTACATACATTCAGATTGCGCCACTGTCGCGCACCGACGTGCGTGCTTACGCCGAGATTCGGCAGGCGCTCGAGCAAGCGGCGGGTCGCACCAACGGCCGCTTCGCCGATACCGACTGGACGCCGATTCGTTATCTGAATCGCAACTTCCCGCACGCCACGTTGATGGGCTTCCTGCGCGCGGCCAAGGCGGGCCTGGTCACGCCGTTGCGCGATGGCATGAATCTGGTCGCGAAGGAATTCGTCGCGGCTCAGGATCCTGGCGATCCCGGCGTGTTGATTCTTTCGAACCTGGCCGGCGCCGCGCGTGAGCTGTCGGCGGCGCTGCAGGTGAATCCGTACGACGTTCGTGGGGTGAGCCACGCGATGCAGGCGGCGTTGTCGATGCCGCTGAACGAACGGCGCGAGCGTCACGCCGATATGATGAAAGTGCTCCGTCGCAACGACATCGCGGCCTGGACGCGTCGCTTCATGGAAGCGCTGGAGCAGACGCAGGCCCCCGAGAGCCGCGTCCGCGCCTTTGGCAAGGCGATCTGAACCGACCTCAGCCGTCTCTGGACGTCGGCTCGTGCTTTTCCAGCGTGGTCTGCACGCCGGGCTGGTGCTCCACGTAGTACATCCGCTGCGGCGTGGAGAGCACGATGCGCTCGTTGTTGAGCCACTCCACCAGGCGCAGGTTGATATCCTGCAGGATATCCAGGTGCTTGGCGTAGTCCGATGTAAGTACGACGTACACGGCCTCGAAGTCGAACGACGACGCGCCGATTTTCACGAAGTGCGAGCGGTCGAAGCGGATCGGCTGATGCGATTCGATCAGCTCGCGGAGCTTGCCGGGGATCTCCTGTAGCTTTTCCACCGGCGTCTGCTGGTCGACCCCGATCGAGATCACCACGCGCCGCGTATTCATCCGCGAGTTGTTCCGCACGCGACTGCTGATCAGGTTCGCGTTCGGCATGATGATCTGTTCGCCGTTGAGGCTGCGCAGACGCGTGCTCTTCACGCCGATGTATTCGACCGTGCCGTTGAAATCGTCCACCTGCAGCGAGTCGCCCACCACGAACGGCCGGTCGAGCGTGATCGACAGCGACGCGAACAGGTCGCCGAGAATGTTCTGAGCAGCGAGCGCCACGGCGATACCGCCGATGCCCAGGCCGGCCAGCAGTGGCTTGATCTGGATGCCGAGGTTGTCCAGCGTCAACAACAGCACAAAGGACCAGATCGTCGCGCGGGCCAGGAAGTCGATGATGCCCATGGAGCTGGCCGAGGCGGGATCCGACACCTGCCGCTTGCGCTCCAGCGCGGCGACCACCGCGATCGTCGCCCACAGACCGATCTGCCAGAACACGGCGATCGTGAAGAGCGTCAGCAGTGCCTTGTTGACCGCAGGCGGCAACGTCAGCCACTGAGCACCGACGAACAATGAAGTTACTACCACGGTCAGGACGGTGGTGCGGCTGGCAACCTTGAGCGGCAGCTCCAGGAACTCGGTCTCGGGCGTCGCCGCCATCTTTTGATAACGCGAGCGGATCGTGCGCCGGATCAGCAGCAGCACCAGAAATACGCCCACGGCAATGCTGGCGGCCACGGTCCATTGCCACAGCGTGTTGTCCATGTAGGTCGCGTCGACCAGCTTCTCGACATCGTTCATGCGCGCAGGATATCGCGATGTGCCGCCGGTCTGAAGGCTCTGTTAATCTTGCGCGTCTTCATGCAAACGGTACCCGACCCGGTGCTATTCGAATCGGAACGATCTGGCGATGGACTGACGCTGCGGCTGCGCGGCGGCTGGTGCATCGACCATCTTCGTGAGATCGAAACCTCGCTCGCGCAACTCGGCGACCAGGGCAAGCGCGTCAAGCTCGACTTCAGCGGCATCGAAACATTGGACCTGTCGGGCGCCTGGCTGTTGCGCAATTGGCTGGAGCACGCCAAGTCCGAGGGTGGTCAGTTCGAAGTCGTCGGCGAGCGGCCTGCACATTTTGCGTTCCTCGACGAGTTGCTCGAACACAAGACCGACCAGCCTGCTGAGGCGACGAAAGCCAGGACCTCGTTGCGGGACGCGGTGGTCTGGATCGGCCGGGGCACGGTTCAGCAAGCCAAGCAGGCGCGCGACGCCGTCGGTTTCTTCGGGCGCATCGCCGCGACCATGGTTCGCGCCATGCGCAGCGCGCATCACCTGCGCCTGCCCTCCATCGTGCGGCATGTCTATGAGACGGGCATCCAGGCCATTCCCATCGTGTCGCTGATCGCGTTCCTGATCAGCGTCATCGTGGCCTACCTGGGCGCGCAACAGTTGCGAACGTTCGGCGCGGAGATCTTCACCGTCGACCTGGTGGCGATCTCGGTACTGCGTGAAATGGGCGTGCTGCTGACATCCATCATCGTCGCCGGCCGCTCCGGCAGCGCGTTCGCCGCCGAGATCGGTGTCATGCGCCTGAACGACGAAATCGATGCCCTGCAATCCATGGGCGTCGATTTTTATGAAGTGCTGGTCGTGCCGCGCGTGATCGGTCTGATCATCGCGCTACCGCTGCTGACCATCGTCGCCGACGCCATGGGCCTGGCGGGTGGCGCGCTGCTCTCGTCGCTGTTGCTCGATATCTCGTTGTCACAATTCATTCCCCGCGTGCAGGACGCGCTCGCGCCGACCACGTTCTGGGCCGGCTTGATCAAGGCGCCGGTGTTCGCATTGCTGATTGCGCTGGTCGGCACCTATCGCGGCATGCAGGTGCGCGATTCGTCGCGCGAGCTGGGGCGACTGACCACGCTGGCGGTGGTGCAATCGATCTTCCTGGTGATCTTTGCCGACGCCATCTTCGCCGTGGTGTTCGTGGAGCTGGACTTCTAGGCCCCATGAGCAGCAACCCGCAGACGCCCATCATTTCGGTCCGCAACCTGGTCAACCGCTTCGGCAGCCAGGTCGTGCACGACGGCGTGAATCTGGATGTGATGCCCGGCGAGGTGCTCGGCATCGTCGGCGGTTCGGGCAGCGGCAAGTCGGTGTTGCTCCGGACCATGCTCGGTCTGCAGCGACCCTCCTCCGGGCAAGTGCTGATCGAGGGCCGGAACATCACTCAGATGAGCGACGCGGAACTGCTGTCGGTGAAGCGGCGTTACGGCGTGACTTTCCAGCACGGTGCATTGTTCAGCTCGCTGACCGTGGCGGAAAACATCCAATTGCCCATTCGCGAGTATTTCGACGCCTCGCCCGCGGCCCTGGAATCGTTGACGGAATTGAGGCTGCGCATGGTGGGGCTGCCGGTCGACGCGGGCGGGAAACTGCCTTCGCAGCTGTCGGGCGGCATGGTCAAACGCGCCGCGCTGGCCCGGTCGCTGGCGCTGGATCCGGCCTTGTTATTCCTCGACGAGCCGACCGCGGGCCTGGATCCGATCTCGGCCGCCGGGTTCGATGAGCTGGTGACCTATCTGCATCGGGGCCTGAAGCTGACCATCGTCATGATCACTCACGACCTGGATACGTTGCTGGCCACCTGCAGCCGCGTGGCGGTGCTGGTTGACAGAAAAATCGTGGTCGATACGCTCGAAGGCATCATGAAGAACCCGCATCCGTGGATTCAGGAGTACTTCCATGGCCCTCGCGCCCGGGCGGCCGACGCCGCGGTGAAGAAGGCCGCGAAGTAGCCCATGGAAAGAGACGCTCATTACGTTGCGGTCGGTGCCTTCATCCTGCTGGTGGTCGCCATGGCCGTCGGCTTCGTGCTCTGGTACACGGACGCGAAGGATGGCCGCGAGTACCAGCGCTATGAGATTTATTTCACCGGCTCGGTGAGCGGCCTGGACCAGGGCAGCCCGGTTCGTTTCCTCGGCGTCGACGTGGGCCGGGTGCGCCGGCTCGCCATCGATACCAGCAATGCCACACGGGTGCGCGTGGTGGTCGAAGTCGACAAGAGCGCGCCGGTCTCGGCGGCGACGCGTGCGAGCCTCGGGCTGCAGGGCGTGACCGGTCTGCTCTACGTGAATCTCAAAGAAGCTTCCGACGTGGATCGCAGCGCGCCGCTCACTCAGGGCGAGCAATATCCGGTGATCGAGGCGGTCGAGTCCGACTTCGACGCGTTCCTCGCCAGCCTGCCGGAAATGATGGGTCGCGCGACCACGCTGCTCGAACGGATCCAGCGCGTGGTCTCCGATGAGAACCTCGAAGGCATCGCGGAAACCATCAAGGGCATGCGCGACACGATGGCAACCATGCCGCAGACGGCGAAGGACGTGCAGTCGCTGGTCGCGGAGCTGCGCTCGACGGTCGCCGAGATTCACGGTGCGTCGGAATCGTTGCGTGGCATGGCGACCGACTCCCGGCCCGAAGTGCAGCAGGCGCTGGCTCGCATGAATGAGATCGCGACCAACCTCGCCGATGCGTCCAAGCGCATCGACAACTTCACTCAACGCAGCGAAGTGCAGCTGGGCAATTTCACCGAGCAGGGCTTGTTCGAGCTGGAACGGCTGATGCGCGAGACGCGTCAGGCGGCGCGTGAATTCCGCGACCTGTCGCGCAGCCTGCAGGAAAACCCGTCGCAGATTCTGTATGAGCCGCCGGAGAGCGGCGTCGAGATCAGGAAGTGAGCACGCGCATGAGAACTGGGCTGGTCGCCGCCGTCGCCGCGTTGTCCTGTACCGCTTGCAGCACCGGCTCACTGTTCGACAGCGATATCCCGGTGCCGAGCTCGTATGTGATTGCGCCCGCGCCCGCCGGCTCGCTCACCGGCGTGCCGACTACCTCGGTGGACCTGTCCATCGGCCGGCCGGATTTCGCGCCGGGCCTGGATACCGATCGCATCGCTGTATTGAACGGTCGCAATCTCGATTACTACCGCCGCGTGCGCTGGGGCGCCCGGACGGTGGAGGTCGTGCAGAGCATGCTGGTCGGCACCTGGAACGACCAGAATCTGTTTCGCAGCGTCACGGCCGAACAGGCCCGGGTCGCCAACGATTACATCGTCGACGTGGAAGTGCGCCACTTCGAAGCCATTGCCGGCAACGGCAACGCTCCCGAAGTGCACGTCGCGATCATCGGACGGCTGATTCGAGTCGTCGATCGGAAGCTTGTTGCCACCGTGAGCAGCGACTCGCGCGAGCGTGCCGCCGAGGACCGCATGACCGCCGTCGCGGCGGCCTTCGAATCCTCAACCCGGAAGGTTGCGCTCGACCTGGCCAAACAGGCGGCCGCCGTCATCGCCGACGATCAGCCGACGCTGCGCAAAGCTCGCGGCGAATAAATCCGCGCCGGCTCGAACCCACCGACCGGGTTGCATCGAATCCAAGTGTGGGTATCTGAGCGTCTCTGGATGTTTGCTGCTGTAACTAAAGCTTGGCTGCTGGTTGCCAGTGTCTGCCTGCTGTCGGCAGTGGCGCAGGCCGACGGGCAGGACTTCTCCGGCACCGTCGGCAAAATCTTCGATGGCGACAGCTTCCTGGTTCGTCCGGCGCAAGGACGCGACATCGACGTGCGTCTGCAGGACATCGACGCGCCCGAGAAAACTCAGCCCTACGGCAATACCGCCCGCGCGGCCCTCGTCAAACTCATCGGCGAGCGCCAGGTGTTCGTCGATGTGATCGAGACCGATCGCTACGGTCGCAAAGTCGTACGCGTGTATCGCGAGCCGGACCGGCTCGATGTCGTGAAGGAGTTGGTGCGCGGCGGGCACGTCTGGGTGTATCGACGCACGATTCACGATCAATCGTTGATCCCGCTCGAAGACGCGGCGCGCGCCAGGCACCTCGGTTTGTGGGCGCTGCCCGAGAGCGATCGTTTGCCGCCGTGGCAGTATCGGTATATTCAGCGCCAGAAACCGAAGCGCTCGGCGCTGAATGCGCTAGAACGTGCTCAGCCCGGTGCCTTCCATCAACCGATAGCGCCAGTAACGTCCGGTATCGTCATCTTTCCAGGCACCGAAAGCCGCGGTGAAGCTGGTGCCCGGTGGCCCGTCGTTATTCCACAGCCGGTCGAAATAACTGATCAGCTCTATGCCCAGCGCTGATCTGGCGCTCAATTCGATCGCGACGTTCGCTTCCAGATTGTAATTGCCGATGTTGCGACGGGTGAGGTTCGCCGACCCCAGCGACGCAATCAGCCGGTCGCCATGCGTGATGAGGGCGATCTTGGTGTGGAACTGCTCGCCATGGGTGCGATACCAGCGCACCTGAATCTGCTCGTTGCTGCGCCTGACCAGCTCGGTCGCGACCGGTCGATTCGGCACGCCGTCCTTCTGACGACCGAACGCATCCTTGTTCGGATCGAGGATCAGCCGCACCTTCACGCCACGCGCTGAGGAGCGCAGCAGCGAGCTCACGATCTTTCGATCGGATAGATAGAACGTCGCGATGCTGACCGCGTCGCCGTTGCGGGTCGTGTCGATCGCGTCGATCAGATGATCGCGAATCGCGCCTTCGGTGAGGAACTGCAGCTGCACGGGATCGGCGGGCTGAAACGTTGCCGGCTGCGTCGGTGACGTGGCGAAGATGTGACCTTTCCAACCCGAGAAGCGCGCGACCGCCATTTCGCTGTTGACGAGCTCCTGCACCAGCGGACCGTTGAAGCGCAGCGCGACGTTCGAATGCGAGCTGCTGCCGTCGTGCGGATTCGCCGACGTGACCAGACCGCTCAGCGTGCCGTCGGCCCGATCGGCGACCACCACCTTGCGATGATTGGCTTTGAAATTCGCCAACGCCAGCCAGCTCCGGAACGTGATCGGCGCACTGCCCGGCGGCGCAAACGGATTGGTCATCGAGCCGCCGTCGGGCGCATTGCCCCACCATTGCAGGAACATGCGCCACAGCGCCGAGTAGATGAAATTGGAATCGCGCAGCTTGCCGAGATCGGTGACGACGACGTCGATGCCGGCGGCGCGCAGCTCGTTCAATAGCGGCGACGGCATGCCGCCGTAGACGTCGTTGATCGGGTCGGTGATCAAGAGAATCGCCAGCTCCGGTCTGGCGGCCTTGCGCGCCAGCAGCCGATCGGCGAGCTCGCGGCTGAGCGCCCGATGCACGCCTTCGTCCGCACCCATCATGTCGTTGAGCAGGAAGAAGTCGGCGATCAGGAACGACTGCGCCTGATCGACGATGCCGAACACCTCGTCGAAGATGCGTTGTTCGCGAATCGTCTGGCCGGTGGGCACGGTGGTCGTCAGGTCATACAGGAACTGGACATCGGCCGCCTCGGCGGTGATGAGCGGCGAGCTCACATCGGTGCCCGGCGGCATGGGCTTGGTCACATTCCAGGCGGCGACCATGCCCCACCACGCGAGGAACGCCCACCCCACCCAACGTTTCTGGAAGCGCCGGCGCGGCGCCGTTTCTTCTTCGAGCACAGGATCCATGACGCGATTGTAGTGGGCCCAGGCAGGCAACGCTGCAAGCCCGTGGTCGTTTCCGGACCTGCGTCGCGTTGTCTTTTATTTTGTCCAGTCGCGGGCGCGGGCGGCCCGTTCCTGTTCTTGATCCAATGCCTCGCCGGCCATGGCTTGCTCGACGGCAGCCAGGATCGCCGGCGGCAGCTCGGTGGCGGCCATGCGATAGTCGCCGCTTTTGGACCCGGCGGCGCCTTCGCTCAATGCGCGCACCTGCCAGGCATTGGTCTCGCGACAGGCGAAGCCCGCGGCCGAGGCGGTGGCGAACGTGCGGCAATATTCTCCGCTGGTGGCGCGGAATGTGAGACCGATCCGAACTTGCGCATCTTTGGGAGCGCCCACTTGATCCGTGAGTGCCGCCGCCAACTCCCCGCGAGCCACGACGCCGCTGGCGTTGGTTGCAAACAAATCGGAGTGCGACGGCTGAAGCGCGGTGCGCCCGGCCAGAATGCCAATCACCAGGCTGGCGGCAATCGACGTCCACTCGACCCAAGACCAGCGTCGCGGATGCGCGGCGCGCTGCTTGGCTACGCGAGCCGCATTGAGATCGGTGACCGGCGCGGTCTTCGACGTTGCGGCATCGAGCAGGCGATCGGGAATGGGCTCATCGAGTACGCCATTGAAAGCGGCGCCAACGTCGGCCCGCAGACCGCGATGCTTGGCAATGCGCGCGGCGAGCGAGGGATCGAGCGCCATCGCCGCTTCGATCTGACGACGCAGGTCGGCGTCGACTTCGTCGTCGGCATACGCCATCAGGATTTCATCCGAGAACTGCATGGTCCACCCTTCATTCCAGCTGCTTCTGCAGCGCCTCGCGCCCGCGCGCCAACCGACTGGTCAACGTCCCGATCGGCACCTCCAGCGCCTCGGCGGCTTCCTTGTACGAGAGCCCTTCGACGAGCACCAGCGCCACCGCCAGCCGCTGCTCCTCCGGCAACGTCGTCATCGCCTTCTGCACCGACAACATCCGCAACTGCGCCTCGCTGGCGTTGTCCGCGATCTCCAGGCCCGCTTCCTCCGGCGCCAGGACCTTCCCCTGACGACTGCGAGCGCGAGCCTCGTCGATCCAGGCATTGCGCATGATGCCGAACATCCAGCTATGAAACGGCGCCTCGGGCCGCCACTGCTCATAGCGCAACAGCGCACGCTCGATCGCGATCTGCACCAGGTCGTCCGCGTCGGACGGATGGCGCGTGATCGCGCGACCGAAGCGCCGCATCCTGGGCAGCAGCGCGACGATCTGCTCGCGCACCTGCTGCAAGGAGGACTTCGTCGTTGCCGGTGTCTCGCTCATTGATTACTACGAGTCGGAAGCTGGGTTTATTCCCGAGCGGTCCAAATAATTGTGCCCGACCTGGCGCAGGCCGGCGACTTGGAAGAATTTCGGCTCTTGGCGCGTATATTCTGAATAGGGCCGAGGGTACTCATGTTCCCGACTAAATCCATCGTTCTCGCTTTTCTGCTGCTGCCCGCCGGTGGGCTGGCGCGCGCGCAGGTGACGCTGCCCCACGTGCAGGTGCCCACCCTGCCTGGCCTGCCGACCGAACCGCTGAATCGAACCGTCAACGGCGTCCTCGATCAAGCCGACCCGCAGCGGCTGCGAGAGCTGCGGCAGATACGGGTTCGCAATCTACTGCGGACAAATCGGACGGTCCTCGAAGCTGACCCCCGCGGGGCACCCATCATCCGCAATGAAGTCGTCGCGCTGTCCCCGACGCCGGCGGCGCTGGAGGGGGCGAGGGCGGCGGGGTTCACGGTCGGGCGGACCCGGACGTTGGAGGGATTGGATGTTTCCATCGTGGTCCTGCAGGCCCCGCCAGGAATGTCGACACGCCGGGCGTTGGAACGGTTGCGACGGGACGACCCGGCGGGGACGTACGATTACAACCATGTTTACTTGGAGAGCGGCGGCGCTGAGTTCTCTTCAGCCGGCGCGACGTTGACTATTGCGGCGGCTGATACGTCTGCGCTGCCGGTGTCTGCGATTGGGGCGGCTCACGCGAGTGCGCTGCCGGTGACTGCGATGGGGGCGGCTCACGCGAGTGCGTTGCCGGTGACTGCGATGGGGGCGGCTCACGCGAGTGCGCTGCCGGTGACTGCGATCGGGGCTCACGCGACTACGTTGTCGATGGCTGCGATGGGAGCGGCCGATGTCCGCGGCGACTCATCTGTTTCGACCAAGGTCGGCTTGATCGACGGCGGCGTGCAACGCTCTCATCCCGTCTTCAACGGCGTCACCGTGCACGAGCACGGTTGCACCGGTGGCTCTGTTCCCGGCGCGCATGGAACAGCGGTCGCCTCGTTATTGGTGGGACAGAGCGATGTATTTCACGGCGCCGCGCCGGGTGCGGAGTTGTTTGCGGCGGATGTTTATTGCGGGCTGGCGACCGGCGGTGCGCTCGATTCTGTCGCTGAAGCGTTCGCGTGGATGTCGCGTGAGAAGGTCCCGGTCATCAATATAAGTCTGGTCGGACCCGCCAACGTTTTGCTCGAACAGATCGTTCGAGTGGTTACGGCACGAGGGCACATTGTCGTCGCGGCAGTTGGGAACGATGGGCCTAGCGCGCCGCCTTTGTATCCTGCTGCTTATCCCGAAGTGGTTGCTGTTACCGGTGTGGATGGGAAAGATCGTGTGCTCGTTGAAGCCTGCCGCGGCAAGCACGTCGATTTCTCGGCGCCGGGAGCGAACATGTCGGCCGCTGGACTCGATGTGCCATTCGGGATCGTTCGCGGGACATCATTCGCAGCGCCCATTGTCGCTGGGCTATTGGCGCGGCAGTTGATCGCTGTCGATAAGGCCCGAGCTGACGCTGCCATCGCTGCTCTCATCGCGCAGGCAACTGACTTGGGCGCGCGGGGGGTGGATAAGATTTATGGCAACGGATTGGTTGGCGAAGAGCTGCGCCCGCCTGAGCGGTTGGCGACTGTTCGCTGATTTCGCTTCTGCTTCTGCTTCGGGTTCGGAGTCGGAGTCGGAGTCGGAGTCGGAGTCGGATTTCGGAGGCGTGGGTGGTCCGCGTCGCCGGGAGTGACCTACCTCGTCCCGGCACCGGGCGCCGCCCGTCGCGCAGTGCGCTCCTTGGCGCACGTCCATGGTGAGCCCTGCTGTTGCGGCCCCGTCCCTGTGCCGCAAAGCTGCCGGGACGAGGTAGGTCACTCCCGCCGCCGCCGTGATGTCACAGCGCATTCGCGCGTGACTCTGCTCCGACCCTGCAACCCTTGGTGCGTGCCTTCGCGTTGGCTCGTTGTAGAACCGGCGTTGCGGCCGCAATGTGCAGCAGGGCGCCCGCGACAGCGGGAGCGAAGCGTGCGCAGGCGTGTGCGCGGTGCCGGGGAGGAGATCCCCACCCTGGCGACGCCGGACCACTGGCGCCTCCGAATCCCCGCGAGCGTTCAATAGCCCACAATGGCTGCGTTAAAGCCTCATTACGTCAAACCACATTTATTTCCGGGGCGACGGAAGAAATCGCAGAGTCCCCTCGTACTCCTATCAAAGGCTGCAGATTGGCTGCCGGCCGGACAGGAGAGACCCATGAAAACTCGTTCCATGCTGATCGGTGTTGCGATGGCTGCTGTGTTCAATTGCGCCGCTGTGAATGCTCAGGTCCTGGGCGGGATCGGTGGTGGTTTGGGTGGCGGGCTGGGGGGTGGGTTGCGCGATATGAATATGGCCACGCACGGCACGCTCAACGGTTCGCTCGGCGCGGATCTCGATGCGAGCTCTCTGCATCGAACCACTCGCGATACAACCGATCGCGTGACCAATCGCGCACGTAACACGACGAGCGCCGTGCGTGATCGCGCCTCGACGACAGTTGATCAGGCGCGTGACAAGGTGAGCGAAACTCGCCAGGCCGCGACCGCAACGACTTCAACTGCCGCCGCCGCTGCCGCGAATGGTGTGAAAGATGTGCAGATCGAGGGGGCCGCCGACATGGCCGGCTCCGCGACTTCGAGTGTGAGTCGCGATGGCGTCAATCTCGCTGGTAATGCGCAGGGTGCGGGTAATGCAGCGGCGAATAGCGGTGTGTTGCCGCAGCCGGAATTGCCGAACGTCGCGCCGGCCAAGCTGACGAGTGGCGATGCGCCGAATGTTTCTAACGCGACTCAGCGTGTCACCGAGCCAACGAAGGGCGCCGCGCCGGCCTCGCAGCCGAGCAAGGAGGGTGGCGCTTCAGGCCTGTTGGGTGCAACTGCCTCAGGCAACGGTGGCGCATCGAGCAAAGGTCTGCTCGATACGCCCAAGACCTCGACCACCGAAGACTCTTCCCAGCCAGCACATGGATTGAACCTGGCCGGCGATGCGAACGGTTCGGCCTCCGCCTCGCGCAGCGGAGTGGCTGCGGAAGGTAACGGTTCGATGAGCGCGTCGCGTAAGTAACAAACGTCTGGTGACGATCCGAGCGGGCGTCGAGGAATGTCTCGGCGCTCGTTCGTTCAATCCGGCGGCCTTCCCTCGTCACACTTTTTGCAATCCAGTTCCATCCCCAGCGCCGCCTGCCTTCCTTCCGGCGTGACAACCCACGGCCTGCTGGTCCACGGCGGATTGTGACGAACGTGCTGGTTGTGCCCGCACTCGAGCCGGGCGACCCAGTGCTGCTCCTCGTCCTGATGAAACGACACGATCTTCCGTTTCATCGGGGCGCCGCGAATACCTGGGTCCAATAGATGCCCGCCTCGCTCTTGCGATCCACCACAAAGGCGATGCCCATCTCCGTAAACCCTGGGGTCATGATGTTCACGCAATGGCCCGGGCTGTTGATCCATCCCTGCACGACAGTCTCCGCCGTCTGTGCACCGATCGCGATGTTCTCTCCGACCGTGCGCCACTGATAACCAACGCGCGCGGTACGAATACCGACCGTGCTGCCATCCGAGCCTTGGTGCTCGAAGAAGTCCTTGTTCGCCATGTCCTGGCTGTGAATCAGCGCTGCCCGGCTCAACATGGCTGACAACGTCAGCGGCGGAGCGGCTGGATATTCCTTGGCGCCACACTTGCGTGCTTTGCCACGGGCTGCATTCACCAGCGCCAGAACTTTCTTACTGACCTGCGATGCGTCCTTCACCGCCGGCGTGACAAACGGCGTCGCGACGACGATCCACACCGCATCTGCCTTCTGATACACACCGATGTCCTTGAATGTCGCATCGGTGAGCGTGTCGCAGTAGTTGGCTTTCAGAGTATCGACGATCACCTTCCGATCGCTCGATCCCGAGATCTGCATCGACGCGGAGTTCGTGGCTCGATAGTCGCTGCGGCCCAGGGCGTCACGCAGCCGACCGCCCTTCGACCACTCACGTGCAACCGCATCCAGGCCCTTGCTCGCGCGCAGAGGCTGCGAAACGCCGGGTCGATTCGAACAGCCTTTGCGTCGGATCTGATTCAGATCGTCGCCGATATCCGCGAGCGCCGGCATCGCAATCCATGCGCCGCACAGGACGGCCAACGCGCTCACGAGTTTTCTCATGCAGCGATGTTAAGTCATCGCATGTGAATGATTCGAGTGCTTCCGACGCCGCGTCGTGGGACGCGGCTTCTTGGTGGGCGAGCCTTCCTGAACGAACTTGCGGATCGCATCCTCCAGCGGCCGCTCGCCATCGCAATAACCTTCCCATTCGGTGGCCTTGCCAGCGTAGTCAGCTGCTGTGCGAATCGTGTAGCGCATCGGATCGAGGCCGGCTTTGACCTGCGACCAGTTCACCGGCATGGAAACCGTGGCGCCTTCACGAACGCGAGGTGAGTACGGAGCGACGGCGGTGGCCATGCGATCGTTGCGCAGGTAGTCGAGGAAAATCTTTCCGCCGCGCAGTTTCTTCGACATGTTCACCACATATTTCTCGGGGCTGTCTTCGGCCATGCGCGTGCACACACCTTGCGCGAATGCCTTCGCCTCCGGCCATTTCAAACGATTGTTCTTCGAGTCGGCCAGCGGCGTGACGACGTGCAGGCCTTTACCGCCCGTCGTCTTGCAGAATGCGACCAGACCCAACGCCTCCAAGCGCTCCTTGATCTCTTTCGCCGCGGCAATGACGTCGGTGAAGTCCAAGTCCGGTCCAGGATCGAGATCGAACACCAATCGGCCCGGTGTTTCCGGTTTGTCGGGCTGACAGTTCCAGGGATGCAGCTCGATGCCCGCGGACTGGGCGATTGCCGCCAGCGCCTCGATCCGATCGATCTGCAGATACGGCTTGTGATCGCCGAATACCTTCACAGTCGAAAGCAGATTCGACGTGCCTTGCATGGCGTGACGCTGGAAGAATTGTTGCCCGCCGATGCCATCCGGCGCGCGGATCAGCGAGCAAGGCCGGCCCTTGATGTGCGGCAGGATCAACTCACCCATGGACTCGTAGTAACGAGCCAGCTCAATCTTGGTGACCGGGGTTTTGTCATTCGCGTGCGGCCACAGCGGCTTGTCCGCGCTCGAGATCGGCACCCCCATGACGACGTTCGAGCCCGCGCTCGCCTTCACCACGGACGAATGTTTCTTCTTCGCAGCCTTGGCTCGCGAAGCAGTCTTCGCCTTGCCGCGAGCAGCCTGAGGCGCAGGCTCGGCGACCTCGACCTGTTCCGCCTCGGCCGGCCGCTCCGCGACGATCTCACTGGCAGGCTTATCGGTGCGCAGTCCTTTGAAAGCGGCCTGACGAATATTCCCTCCGCCCGTCCAGCCGGCGAATTCGATCTCGGCGACCAGCTTGGGTTTCACCCAATGAATCTCCGGCTTCTTGCGCGGCGCTGTCTTGCCCCCGAAAGGATTCTCGTCCGTTGCCAACTTCTTCAGTTTCGGCCACAGCTGAGCAACTTTGTCGCCGCCGAAGCCGGTGCCGACCCGGCCGACATGAATCAGATGACCGCCGCGATTCACACCGACCAGCAGCGAGCGGAACGCCGAGCCCGTTTGAGTCCAGCCGCCAATCACGACTTCCTGTCCGGCGCGGCACTTCGCCTTGGTCCAGTCGCCGATGCGGCCGGCGCGATACGGGGCGTCGAGTCGCTTGGAGATGATGCCTTCGAGATTCATGCGACAGGCCGATTGCAACACCGCGTCGCCCGCGGTCTCGAAATGATCGACGTAGCGGATCAGCGAGCTCGCGTTCTGACCTTGCTCGCCCAAGTACTCTTTCAGCGCAGCCTTGCGATCGCGCAAGGACAACCGGCGCAGATCGCCGTCGTCGCTGTACATGAAATCGAATGCGAAGAAGATCAGATCGTCGGTGCGATCTTCGGAGAGCGCGGCCTGCAGAGCCGCGAAATCCGGCGAGCCGTTTTTGTCGAGCGCGGCGACTTCGCCGTCGATGATGGCATTGGGAAACTCCGCGGCGGCGTCGGCGATGGCTTGAAACTTCGGCGTCCAGTCCAGGCCTTTGCGAGTCTTCAAGGTGACGTCGCCATTCGCGATGCGCAGCTGCAGGCGATAGCCGTCGAATTTCACTTCGTGGCCCCAGCCCGCGCCGCCAGGTGGGCGGTCGACCGGCTTGCACAGCTCCGGCTCGATGAACGCAGGGATGCGCGCGCGTTTGCCGGGGGCCTTCTTTCGACGCGCAGTCTGCTTGGGCACGGGCGTTTGCTCCTCGACGGGTTCGCGATTCGAATTCCACACCGCATTGGCCTTGGCGGTCTTGCCACTCATCATGAAAGGCTGAGGCGCGCGGCCCTTGCCGCCAGCGATCGCTGCCATCGGCCGGCCCGATGCCACGGAGCGATCCTCGCTCATCATTGCTTCGACACCCTTCGCATTGGTTGCGTAAGCGTCGCGATGTTTGATCAGCAGCCAGTTGGTGCGCTTGCCGCCGTAACGATCGCCCTTCATGCGTACCAGCACGAAGCTGCCTTGCAAACGCTCGCCCGCGACTTGAAATTTCAATTCGCCTTTTTTCAATTGAGCCTCGGCGGACAGCTCTCCTTCGGGGCGCCAGAAGCCGCGATCCCAGAGTTGTACTGTACCTCCGCCGTATTGGCCTTTCGGGATGGTGCCTTCAAAGTCGCCGTAATCGAGCGGGTGATCTTCCACTTCCACGGCCAGTCGTTTGTCGTTCGGGTCGAGCGACGGGCCGCGGGTGACTGCCCAGGACTTGAAGACGCCGCCGAGCTCCAGACGCAGATCGAAGTGCAAGCGGGTTGCGGCGTGTTTTTGGATCACGAAACGCAATTCCGGCGACTTGTCCACTTTTTGCCGGCCGCTGGGCTCGGCGGTCTGAGTGAAGTCGCGCCTGGCGCGATAACGTGAAAGCTTGCGAGTTGCCACATCACACCTCGGCGGTGAAAAATCGCGCAGTAAGCGCAAAACGCTGCGAGAGCGCACCCCGTTCCTTAACCTGAGACTGCCATGAACATCCTGAAAACGACTGCGGTAGCGGCGCTGACCCTGACGGCCTTGAGCACAGGTGCGGCGGCTCCCGAGCGCCTCAACGTCAAGCTCGGCTTGTGGGAAATGACCTCCATCATGCGCTTCAGCGGCGTGCCGCCGCTGCCCAAGGAAGTGCTGGACAAGATGACGCCGCAGGCGCGCGCCAAAATGATTGCCGATCTGAAGGCGGCCTCCAAAGAAGAGCCGGAACCGGAAACCAGCAGTGAGTGCATCACGCAGGCCGATCTGGACAAGCCGTTCCAATCCGCCAATTCCGAGGATTGCAAACAGACCATCGTCCGCACCACGCGCACCTCGCAGGAAATCCGCATGGTGTGTACGGGCAAGACCTCGGGCTCGGGTACGTTCAAGGTGAATACGCCGACGCCGGAAACCATGAACGGTACGCTCGACCTGAAGGCGGGCGACGGGCCGGACGCATTCGTGATCAAAGGCACGATCAAGGGCCGCTGGCTTGGCGCGGATTGCGGCGATGAGGACAGCGACGACAACGGCGACGACGACGAAGACAACGCGGAGCAATAAGTCGGCTTTAGCGGCCGCATCCCTTATGCTTGCCGCCACCAACGATGGAGGCAGCATGACTCTCCGCAATCATCAGTTCCGTCTGGCAGCAAGGCCGGTTGGCGCGGTCAAGCGCACCGACTTCAATTACGTCGAGGCACCGGCCAGAGCCCCAGCTAACGACGAAGTGCTGGTCAAGACGTTATATCTGTCGCTCGATCCCGCGATGCGTGGCTGGATGAACGAGGGCAAGTCCTACGTTCCTCCGGTGGCCCTCGGTGAAGTCATGCGGGCCGGCGGTATCGGTAAAGTCGTCGAGTCCAATCATCCCAAGTTCAGCGCCGGCGATTTGGTATATGGCGCGCTGGGCGTCCAGGAGTACGCGACGCTCGATGGCAAGGGGCTGAGCAAAGTCGATCCCTCCATCGCGCCGCTGCCGGTGCATCTCAGCACGCTCGGCATGCCGGGCATGACGGCTTATTTCGGCCTGCTCGATATCGGCAAGCCGCAGCCGGGTGAGACGGTCGTTGTTTCAGGCGCGGCGGGCGCGGTCGGTACGGTCGTTGGACAGATCGCCAAGATCAAAGGGTGTCGGGTCGTCGGCATCGCGGGTGGCAAGCAGAAGTGCGATTACCTCACGCAGACGCTCGGCTTCGATGCGGCCATCGATTACAAATCCGAGGATGTGAAGAAGGCGCTGCGCCAGCATTGTCCGAAGGGCGTCGATGTTTATTTCGACAACGTCGGCGGCGATATTCTGGACATCGTGCTCACTCAGCTGGCGCGCAAGGCGCGCATCGTCATCTGTGGCGCGATCTCACAGTACAACAGCACGACCGGGATGAAAGGGCCGTCCAACTACATGTCGCTGCTGGTCAATCGTGCCAGCATGACCGGCATGGTCGTGTTCGACTACGCCGACCGGTATGCGGAGGCGGGGCGGGAGATGGCGGGCTGGCTGAAGAGCGGCCAGCTCAAGACGCGTGAGGATGTCGTCGATGGCTTGGAAACATTCCCTGAAACGCTGCTGAAACTGTTCAATGGCGAGAATTTCGGCAAGCTGGTGCTGAAAGTCGCTGACGCGTGAGGCATCGGCCGCTGGCGCGGCCGCTTCCTCAGAAAGTTAAATTTTAATTTTTTCTTTTTCACGAGCACCGCGCGATGCCGTGACGCTTGCGGCAGCAACCTTTATGCCGCCGCGCCGTCCGGCAGCGGCGTGGCCACCGCGTGATTTGGGCTCATACGCCCGCTCTCGCGAGCAGCACGGCCGACACGCCCTGCGCGATCTTGTTCGCGTCAGTATTTCGGTACGAATGTGCGACGTTGCCCGGAAAGGCCAGCACGTCGCCGGCGACCAGATCGAAGCGGTCGCCGGCGACGAAGATGGTTACGGTTCCCGACAGGCACGTAAAGAACTCACGCGTTCCTGGCAGATGCGGCGAGCCGCGCATCGATGCGCCGGGCGCGAAGTCCATCACGTTGAGCACCTCATCCGGTACTCGCTCCGGAATCAGCGACCGGATCGTGAGGCCGCGTCCTGCGCTCTGCGACGCCAGCTCATCACGCGACCACTTCCGAACCTTCGCGCGCGGTGAGGCGAGCAACTCGTCGAGCGGCACGTCCAATGCATTGGCAACCTTCACCAGCACCGTGAGCGACGGATTACCGTTGCTCGATTCCAGATTGGCAATGGTCGAACGCGGCACGTCCGCGCTCTTCGCCAGCGCGCCCTGCGTGAGATTGCGTACCTGACGAAAGGCGACCAGGTTGCGAGCGAGATGCTCGGCGACGAGTTCGGGCTTATCCATATTCATTACTCGGGATCGGGCATTACGCTGCGCAATCCTGCTCCGCGTAAGCCCAGGGTGTCCATCCACGGCCACCCGCTCGGCGGAGCGAAGCAGCGCTTCGCTGGAACGCACCGCCGAGCCCTGCCGACCCTCGCCGCCGCCTGTGGCGGCGCGGGGTACATCCATGTACCCGAGGTGGCGCTAAGTCGACGTGCGTGTCTGCCGTCGCGACTCTTTGCCAATATATTGGACACTGACATTGGCTGAGCGCGGCGGGTCCCTATGATGCTGTCATCGAAGGAGACCCTATGCAAACTCAACGACAGTCCGAAACTCCACGTCAGTTGCATGGCGTGCGAGTCGCGATCACGGGAGGCACTTCCGGCCTTGGCCTTGCGCTGGTGAGAGAGTTGACGAAGCGCGGCGCACAGGTTGCGCTGATCGCTCGCACTCCAGCGCGTGTCACCGCTGTGGCGGCGGACGAATCCGCGCATGGCATCGTCGGCGATGTTTCAAACAAGCACGATATTCACCGTATCGCGCTCCAAGTCGCCGGCCGGCTCGGTGGCCTCGACGTGCTCATCAACAACGCGTCCGATCTTGGCCCGGTGCCGCTGGCGGTGCTTGGTGACACTCAATGCGAGGATTTCGAGCGTGCATTGGTCACGAACGTGCTTGGCCCATTCCGATTGACCAAAGCGCTGCTCGGCTCATTGGCGGCTTCGGCACGCGATGGCAAGGGTTCGCTGGTGTTGAACATTTCCAGCGATGCGGCGGTCAACGCGTATCCGCAGTGGGGCGCTTATGGCGCGAGCAAAGCTGCATTGGCGCACATGACTCGCGTCTGGAACGAAGAGCTGTCCGCCCAAGGCGTCCGATTCATCGCGCTCGATCCGGGTGACATGGATACGCCGATGCATGCTGCTGCCTTGCCCGACGCCGATCCATCGACGCTCAAGCCGCCAGCGCAGTCCGCGTACGAGCTTGCGGAAACCATTTGTGACTTGCTGCCGGCGCGCCCGGTGGAACTATCCCGCAAATCCAACTTCTCGCCGCCGGCAGCTTCGATTGATGGAGCGTTTCAATCAGTAGATAACTTGCCGGGGTTGGAAGAGTCGACTGATCCGAGCTTCCGCAGGTATGCCTCATGATTCCAGCCGATCGTCCCACTCAACGTCCACCGACTGCACGCTTGTTACATGTCGACGAGCACGGTGCGATCCGTCACGCGCCGCGTGCGCAGTTGGTGGAGTTTCTGCGGCCAGGCGATCTGGTGATTGCGAACGATGCCGCCACGTTGCCCGCGAGCCTGCATGGCATCCACAGGCGCACGGGGCGAAACATCGAAGTGAGGCTCGCCGGCAAGCCGTCGCTCGCTCATCGAGATGTGCAGCGATTCATCGCTGTGGCATTCGGTCCCGGCGACTATCGCACTCGGACCGAAGATCGGCCGGCGTCGCCGGTCTTCGAAGCGGGCGACGAGCTCGAGCTGGGCTCGTTGAGCGCGCGTGTCGAACGCGTTCTCGATCATCCGCGACTGCTGGCTGTGCGCTTCGAGGCAGAGGTGAATGAGCTGTGGCGCGGCCTGGCGACGCAGGGTCGTCCCATTCAATACGCACATATGAAGGAGCCGCTGGCGTTGTGGGATATCTGGACGTCGATCGCCGCGACGCCCGTCGCCTATGAGCCGCCGTCCGCCGGTTTCGCGCTGGACTGGCAAATGCTGACGGACTTCGAAGCACGAGGCATCCAGTTCGCGACCCTTACGCACGCGGCGGGCATTTCTTCGACGGGCGATCCGGAGCTGGATCGGTTGCTGCCGTTCGATGAGCCGTATCGCATTCCGGTCGCCACCGAGGAGGCAATCGCGGCTGCGCTGTGCGAGGGGCGGCGGATCGTCGCGATTGGCACGACCGTCGTCCGGGCACTGGAGCACAGCGCCGCGACGTTCGGCTCGGTCGCGGCTGGTGAGAGCGTGGCGAATATCCGGATCGGGGCGGAGACGCCGCTGCGCGTGGTGGACGTGATCCTGTCCGGCACGCACGAGCCCGGCACCAGCCACTACGAGTTGCTGCAGTCCTTCGCCGACAAATCCACGCTCCGCCGCGCGGATGACGCCCTGGAGAGCGCCGGCTATCGCACCCACGAATTCGGCGATTCCGTTCTGATTGAACGTGATAGCCGCCGCTACTCGCGCCCGGCGGGCCTGAGGATCGGGGTAGAAGATTTTCCTGAAAATCAAGGACTGGTCGGACGGCCCGCGCCACGTATACTCCGCCGTTTTGCGCCGGCGCCCGCCCATGTGGTTCAAGAATCTCATCGTCTATCGCCTGCCCGACGACTTCTCTGTTTCCGCGACTGAGCTGGAGGAGAAGCTGGCCGCGCGCTCGCTCATGCCGTGCGGCAGCTTCGACATGCAGAGCAAGGGTTGGGTGTTCTCCAGCGACCTGGAGCGCTACGTCCATACGGTCAATGGCCAGCACCTGATCGCGCTCGGCGTGGATCAGAAATTATTGCCCGGCTCCATCATCCGTCAGGTGGCCACCGATCGCGCCAAGGAAATCGCCAAGGAGCAGGGCTATCCCGTCGGCCGCCGTCAGATGCGTGAGCTGAAGATGCGCGTTACCGAGGAGCTGCGCGGTCGCGCGTTGACCCGCAAACGCATCACGCATGCGTGGATCGATCCTGAGCACGGCTGGCTGGTCGTCAATGCGTCCAGCGAAGGCAAGGCTGAAGAGCTGGTCGAGACGTTGCGCGATACGCTGGGCAGCTTGCAGGTGGTGTTGCTCGAGACCGAGCGCTCGCCGTCGTCCTCGATGACGGCCTGGCTGGCGCTGGGCGATGCGCCGGTCACCTTCACCATCGATGACGATTGCGAATTGCAGGCGGCCGATCAAAGCAAGCCGGTGATTCGTTACGTGCGCCATCCGCTCGATGGCAAGGAAATCCGCGCGCAGCTCTCCGGCGGCATGTTCGCGACCCGCCTCGGTCTGACTTGGAAAGATCGGGTCTCGTTCGTGTTGAACGAGAAGCTGCACGTGAAGAAAGTCGAGTTCCTGCTGATGGACAAGGACACGCCCGCGGAAGGCGAGTCGGCGAACCCCGGCGAGCAATTCGATATCGATTTCACGCTGATGACCGGCGAACTCGCCGCGCTTCTCGGCGACCTCGCCAAAGCGCTGGGCGAGCCGGAACAGAAGCAGGCCGCGGCGGCATAAAACGCCGCCGACGACGTCAGGGCGTGAGCGGCTGACCCGCCCACCGCAGAATCGCGCGCGACACGTCCTGTTCTTTTTTCAGCTGCTCCATCAGCTTGATCATCTGTTCGGCGAACTTGTCCTTCTCCACCTGCGCCGCCACCACCGTGCCGGCCACCTGGTTCTGATGTCGCAGCGTCTGAATCTTTTCCGTCACCTGCATCGCAGCCGCTGAATTCGGGACCGCGAGCCGCTGGTCGATACCGAGGCCGAGGCCTTCGACCAGCGTGGTATCGCTTCGCTCCAGCGCTTGAGCCACCTGCTGACAACGCACGCGCGTTTCCGGATCGCGTACATGCTCGTCATTGCAAGCAAGCGACACGGGACGAAACGCGGGGATCGCGAGCGTCGACATCCAGTCGATCGTGGCATTCATCGCGTTGGTCAGCGGGGTCGGCGCGGGCTGTGCGACCGCGGTGCCGACGGGCGTCTTGCTGAGCGGAGGCGCGAGTTTCGCGACCAGCGTCGTCCAGTAAACATTGAAGTGCGCGGCCTTGGCCATCATGTCCAGAATCTGCGCTTCAGCCCGAGCGTCGCGTCGCGCTTGGGCGCGGGAGAGGGCGCCGAGCCACGCGGTCCCACTGCTCGGGTCGAGCTTGCGCAAGCGCGCTTCGATGGGCTCGGGCTCGCAGCCCGCGACTTCCATGCAGAGTCGCAAATGCAGCCACAGGATCTCCGGGCGGTCCGGAGCCGCCTGCGCCGCTTTCTGAATCTGCGACAGCGCCTGCGACCCGTTGGCCGTGGCGTTGGTGCCCCAGAGAGCCAGGGCGGCCCCGGCCATTTGATACGCGTCCGACCCTTCGGCCGCGGGCTTGACGGTGGGGGCGCCCGGTTGGGGCGGCGAGCTGGCGCATGCCGAGAGCAGCAACACCAGCAGGGGCCACGGCCGGGTCCAGCTGTTCCTTGAGGTGCGTTTCATGGGACGGAATCTTAACAATGCTCGACGACCGCTGTACCAGCCCTCCCTGGAGCGGTGACGGCCGGTACATCCGGGTACCGGCGTTCGCATGGCTCGCGGCGACGTTAAGTCGCCACGAGAAGACATCCGTGCTCACCTTACCGGCACAGATCCGCCGTTTACCGGTAGTTGCTGGTAAGGCCGTCCGGCAGCCCTTAGTTTCGGAGGCCATGGTCGTTAGTCCGTCAGTAAGCTGTGTGCATAGCCGAGGTCCGTTCTGGGCCCTGCGCCACGGGGCTGACGGCTGGAGTCATTCGATGAGCGATTTATCCGCACAGCACCGGCCGCGCCGCTCCCGGCTGGTGGTGGGCATTGTCCTGCTCGTGCTGGGTGGGCTGCTGCTGGCAGTCAACCTGGGCTACGGGCTGCCGGTGGGGTGGTGGCAGGTGGTGCCGTGGGCGCTGGTCGCTATCGGCGCATTTGGTCTGATCGTACCGACGCGGCATATGGACCGCGTTGGCGGCGTATGGATGGTGGCGACGGGTGTGTACTTCCTGACCAGCATCAATAACTGGTGGGGCTTGGGATGGGGCGGTGCCTGGCCGGTGTTCGTGATCGCCGCGGGCCTGGGCTTCATCCTGCATCGGCATGACGATCGGCTGCCCCCGTCGTCGGGTAACGGTGTGTCATGACCCAGCTGCCCGGAGACGATGGGTTCGATCCCAATCGGGATCCGACTCGCAATCAGGATCAGGACTGGCCGCTGCATGCGCGCCGCACGCTGAATCAGCAGCACAGCCGCCACGAAATGTTCTCGACGCGGCTGATCGTCGGAGTCCTGATCATTCTGCTCGGCGGCACCCTGCTCGCCGACAACCTCGGTTGGTTCGAAGCGCGACATGTATTGCGCAGCCTGTGGCCGCTGGCGCTGGTCGCCGTCGGCGTCGCGATGATTCGTCATCCTCAACACCGACGCAGTCGCGGCTGGGGCTGGGTGCTGGTCACGGTCGGTATCTGGATCTTCCTCGACAAGATCGGCTGGATCGATGTGAGCCTCGGACAGCTGATATTGCCGGGCATCCTGTTATTTGTCGGTGGCGTGCTGGTGTTTCGTTCGCTGAGCGGTCCCCCGAGCGGGCCCAGCTCCTCCACGATCACACCGCCAAATGCCAACGGCACCACCACCAACACCGGCGGCGCCAACACCGGCACGAGCCAGGGCTTTACCGGAGGCGCCAGCTTCGGCAGCGCTCACGCCGGCGACACCGCCGAATTCGTCCGTTCGTTCGCGATGCTGTCGGGACATGAGTTGCGGCCGGTCTCGCGGCCATTTCGTGGCGCGGATCTGAGCGCCATCATGGGCGGTATCAAACTGGATCTGACCAGCGCGCGCATGGAAGGCGACAGCGCGGTGATCGAGATCTTCGCCTTCTGGGGCGGCGTGGAAATCTACGTGCCGCCGGACTGGACCGTGACCAGTGAAGTGACGACGTTGCTGGCCGGCTTCATCGACAAGCGACGTCCCACCACGGTCGTGCCGACCAAACATCTGGTCGTCAAAGGCATGGTCGTGATGGCCGGCGTCGAGATCAAGAATTAATGCATCCGATCTTCAAACACCGCGCTCGCCTGCTGCTGTATCTCGGCGTGTGGGTGGTATTCGGCCTGTTGTTGACCGTGGTGTTCGTGTTCGGCGGCAATGCGCCTGTCGACTGGTCGCTGGAGTTCGCGGTGCCGGTGGCGGTGGCGCTGGGATTGCAGTCGTTGTCGTTCTGGTATGTCGTGCAGGCGATGCCGCCGGACGACACACCGGTGGCTCGCATGGTCACGACGTGGTCGATCGCCGGGCTGGTGTCGCTGATCGTGTGGCTCGCGATCGCTTATGGCTGGGCGATGTGGCTGGTGCCGGACGGCGAGGTGTATCCGGAGTCGGCGGCGGGGCTGCTGCCATTGCTGATTTTTGCGGGCGCGATCGGCATATCGCTCGCGGTGCTCGGGCACTATCTCGCTGGCGCATTTCAACGTTCGCGAAACGCAGAGCGCCGTGCACTGGAGCTGCAGGTGCTGGCGCGCGAGGCGGAGCTGAAATCGCTACGAGCCCAGCTCGATCCACACTTTCTGTTCAACAGCTTGAATTCGGTGGCGGCGCTGATCGGCAACGACACGCAAGCCGCGCGGCAGATGTGTTTTCTGATGGCGACGTTCTTTCGCAAGAGCCTGACCCTGGCGCGTCAGCAGGCGATTCCGCTGGCCGAGGAAGTGTCGCTGGCCGAAACTTTTCTGGCCATCGAGAAGGTGCGCTTCGGCGATCGATTGCGTGCCAGTTTCGATATCGCCGATGACGTGAAGGAAGTGGCAGTGCCGCCGCTGATGTTGCAACCTCTGGTGGAGAACGCGGTTCACCACGGCGTTGCGCACATGCTCGAAGGCGGTGAGGTCTGCGTGCATGCGCATCGGCGGGAAGGATTCCTGGAGCTGGTGGTCAGCAATCCCTGCGATCCCGATCGGCCGCCTTCGCGCAGCACCGGCGTCGGCCTGGTCAACGTGCGCTCGCGCGTGGAAACATTGTGCGGTCATCGTGCCAGCGTCGATGTCGACGCCAGCGAGACCGCGTTCCGGGTATCGATTCTGCTGCCGGCCGTCAGCACTCATGCAACGTCTTAGAGGAAGCCCCAGTGCGTGTCCTGATCGTCGACGATGAAACCCTGGCCCGCTCCATCATGGCCGAGCATTTGAGCAAGCTGGCCGAGATCGAAGTCGTCGGTCAGGCGGCGAACGGTTTCGAGGCGGTGAAGCTGGCCGAGGAGTTGGTTCCCGATCTGATGTTTCTGGACATCCAGATGCCCAAGCTGTCCGGCTTCGAAGTGCTGGAGTTGCTGGGCGAGCGCGCGCCGGCGGTCATCTTTACCACGGCCTTCGACGAGTTCGCATTGCGCGCCTTCGAGGTGCACGCAGTCGATTATCTGTTGAAGCCGGTGGAGCCGCCGCGCCTGGCGGCCGCCGTCGAGCGTGCCGCCGAGCGGTTGAGAAACAAGACGCCCGCGCCCTCGCCGGAGCAATTGTCGGCGTCGGCCCGTCCGCCCGGGCGTACGCTGGAGCGCATCCTCATTCGTCACGAGGGCCGCGTGCACGTGCTGCCTCTGGAACGTATCGATTACATCGAAGCCCAGGACGATTATCTGTCGTTCGCCGCCGCCGGCAAACGGCTGCGCAAGCAACAAACCATGAGCGACCTGGAAACTCAGCTGGATGCCACGCGTTTCGTGCGTATCCACCGCTCGTTCATCCTGAACGTGGAACGCCTGGCGCGGATCGACCTGTACGGCAAGGACAGCTGGCTGGCCATCCTGTCGGACGGCACCAAGTTGCCCATGTCGCGCACCGGCCACACCAAGTTAAAGGAGCTGATCGGATGAAACCTGAAGGAGGGAATACTGCCATGACCGAAACGCATTCCACCCGCAACGAGCCGCCGCGTTCAGAAGAATTTCAGTTCAGCGGCGATACGCTGCTGTCCAAGATCAAGGAGATCATCCGCGCCGGCAACGTCCGTCGCGTGATCATCAAGAACGAGGAGGGCCGCGTATTGATCGATATTCCGTTGACGCTGGGTGTCGTGGGCACGCTGCTCGCGCCACAGCTCGCCGCCATCGGCGCGATCGCCGCGCTGGTGCTGAAGGGCTCCATCGTCATCGAGAAGGAAGTCGAGACCCCCCCGACGGTGACGCCGTCGCCGTGAGGCGCGGAGAGATGTGAGTGGCAAGGCGCATCGGCATCGTCGCGATTCTCGCCTTGCTGCTCGCGCCGCTGCGGATGTCGGTCGCGTCGACGGACGATGCGCTCGATAAATATCTGCAGCAGATCGCGGCGGGCCTGCCTGAGAGCACGGCTGCCACGTTGAATCGGATCGACGGCGCGCCGCGCCGTTTGCTGGCCGCACGAGCCTATCTTCGAGCCGGCGACACTCTGCGCTCGCGCTGGAGCTGGACCACGGCCGAGATCCAGGATCACACCCGCTCGCCGGAATATCGTGCGTTGATGGACGAGACCGAGCGCGTCCGTCGGCGCTTCGAAGCTCAGAACCCCGGTTACACGCTATACGCCAATACCGAGGCGCGCAGCCTCGAGCAGCAGATCTCACGCTTCAATACCAACAACTCCGTTGGACGAGTGGCGGCAACCCTGCACAGACAGGCCCTGACCGAGCTCGCCAGGCCCGGCTATGAATCGGTGGATCAAGCGGACGACGTCGAGCGTTTCAAACGATTCCTGGCGGATTGGCGGCCCCCGACGGCCGCGCCGCTCGCGGCCCCGGGGATTTCTCGACACGGGCAGCTGCGGGCCATCGATTTTCAGATCATGAAGGGCGCCGCCATCGTGGCGGCTACCGAGACGGCCACGGTCAAGCGCAATTGGGATGCGCCGGGCTGGACCAAGAAATTGCAGACCGCGCTGGAGGGCAGTAACTTCCGCGGGCCGCTGCAATCACCCTACGAGCCGTGGCATTACGAGTACGATCCTTGAGGCTGCTTATGAGAACCGCCGCTCTGTCCTGTTCCATGATGCTCGGCGCGACGTTGCTTGCCGGTTGCACGGCGACGGCGCCGTCGAAAGTGCGCGTCGATATGGCGGAGAGCGGCCTGCCGAATTGCCAGTCATTCGAGTGGCTGCCCACTCCGCAGCAACCCGCCTCGCTCGCCGAACAGCGCGTGAAGAGTCAGGTGATGGCGAGATTGAAAGAGAAGGGGTACACCGAAGCCGCTGAGAAAGGCGATTGTCGCGTGACCTACGTGCTCGATATTCACGAGCGGCCGGTGAACAAGCCGGGCGTCGGTGTCGGCGTGGGTGGCGGTTCCGGAGGTGTGGGCGGTGGCATCGGCATCAGTTTGCCGATCGGTAAACGCGCCGAGCAGGCCGGCACATTCACCATCGATATCGTCGACGCGGCGAAGAACGCGCAGGTGTGGAGCGGCTCGCTCGATGCCTCGTTCCTCAAGGCCGAGCCGAACGACGACGAAGCGCGCGAGATCGTGGCGAGAGTGCTGGAGAAATATCCGGATCGAGCGTCGAAGTAACTTCGACGCTCGCGGATCACAGACTCGGCGTGCGCGCCGACGCGTGGGTTTTCTCGTAGAGCTCCTGACACTCCACGTCGCGCTCGGCCGTTGGCTCTGCCTGCAATCGCGCCAATGGGATTTCCCTGCCGCAGTCGATGCAGGTTCCATAGGTGCCCGCGCTGATTCGCTGCAGCGCCGAGTCGATCATCCGCAGCTCATCGACGTCACGCTCTATCTCCGTCAGGTTGGTATCCACGACCAGCGCCGCGAATGAGTCGTCCTCGATATCCCGCGCGCGCTCGGCGACGTTGCTTGGAGTCTCTTCAATCGACTTGGCCCGCGTCTGGCGCACTTCGTCGCGCAGCTGTTCGGCCCGTTCTCGCAAGCGAGTCTTGAACTCCAGCGCCTGCTGTTGATCGATCATGGGCACTTACCTTTGTGCTTGGACTGGTATGTAACCCGCCGCCGGGCGGCGGGTTCCGGACCCTCCGGTGAAGGGGCATTGTTGGGGTTGGTGTCGGTAATCGTCAGGCACGTCAGCGCTTGTATTTCTGTTTCACTTTCAGTGCCGATGAGGCCATCCGGCCGAAGCTGCGGTCGCGGGCACGGCGCTCGCGAGTCGTCATTTCCGCCAGTGCCGCTTCGCGTTGCAGCTTCCGATAACTCGTGAGTCTTCTTGGATCGAGTTGGCCCGCCGCGATGGCGGCGAGCACGGCGCAGCCCGCCTCTGCTTCGTGCTTGCAGTCGCGGAAGCGACATTGGGTTGCCAGGGTCTCGATGGTGTCGAACACCGTACGCAAACCGGACTCGACGGCACCGATCTTCAGTTCACGCATGCCCGGCGTATCGATGACCCACGCGCCGCAGTCGAGAGCAAACATTTCTCGCGACGTTGTCGTGTGGCGGCCTTTGCTGTCGTGCTCGCGAATCCCGCCTGTCGCCTGTTGTGAGTTGCCGGTGAGTGTATTGACCAGCGTGGACTTGCCGACACCGGAGGAGCCGACGAATGCCACCGTTTGGCCAGGCTGGAGCCAGGGTTGTAGCGCTATCGCTGCCGTCGCTTCGGTCGCATTGACTGCGATGACCGCTGCCGTCGTGCCCAATGCGGTCGCTTCGTCGATGAAGGTCTGCGCGCTGTCGCATTGGTCGGCCTTGGTGATCACGATCACCGGTTCGACCTGCGCTTCGAACGCCACGGCCAGATATCGCTCCAGGCGCGATGAATTGAAGTCGTCATTGCATGACGTGACTACGAACAGCGTGTCGAGATTCGCTGCGATGGTCTGTACTCGATGATCCGTGCCCGCCGCGTGACGTTTGATCACGGAATAGGGTGTGAGCACTCGTTGCACACGCGGTACCGCGTGCTCCACGAGCACCCAGTCACCGACCGTGATGGGTAACTCCAACGCTTCCAGTAGACGAGCCGGGACGGTGACCGTTGCCGTTCCCTGCTCGGAAATGACAACGAGGCCGCTTCGATGCACGCCGCTTACGCGCGCGGGATGAGCGGTGTCCAGATCGTCGAGAGTGAGTTGCTGAGAATGAAACGGGCGCCAGCCCAGACGTGCCAGGGAATGGAAAGAGGACATGCGTAAACCCCAAGAAAACGCGACGACATCCGCTCCTCGTCAAAGGAACGGTCGTAACAGCGCCGGGGCAAACGCAAACCCGCTGGTTAGCGAGCGTGCAGCATCAACCCGGCGGAGAGCGCGTTTCGCACAGTCATAATTCTGTTGACCTCTCCTGGGTTGGTGAATGGAAGGATGGGAAGAGTACTCGTACGGCGCGGGGCCGGCAAGTTGGTCCCTCTATCGTCCCGCCGCTTGCCGTGTTCTCATCCATCCCATGAACAAACCCACTGACGCTTTTGCCGATCCACAGGCCGTGGCTCAATATGCTGAAGGCCCGCCGCGTTTGGTTCCCGGCTTCGCGGATCTGCAACGTATGACGGCGCTGCTGCTCGCCGAGCGGGCTCCGCTGGATGCGCGAGTGTTGGTAGTGGGCGCCGGCGGCGGGTTGGAGCTGAAAGTGTTTGCGGAACGTCAGCCGAGCTGGCAATTCGATGGTGTGGATCCGTCGACTGAAATGCTGAAGCTGGCCGAGGCGACGTTGGGGCCGCTCATGTCACGTGTGCGTCTTCATCCAGGTTACATCGATGTCGCACCTGAAGGGCCCTTCGATGCAGCGAGTTGTTTGCTGACTCTGCACTTCGTACCGCCGGAGGAGCGACTGCGCACGGTCCGGGAGATTCGGCGTCGATTGAAACCCGGCGCACCGCTGGTTGTCGCTCATCTCAGCGTCCCGCAAGGTGAAGCTGAGCGTGCACTATGGATGTCACGCTATGTATCCTTCGCGGTTTCTTCCGGCGTCGATCGTGACAAAGCAGAGAAGGCTCGTACTGCCATCGCAGCTCAGCTGCCGATTCTCTCGCCGGAACAGGATGAAGCAATCCTGCGGGAGGGCGGCTTCACGGACGTTAGTTTGTTTTATGTCGGCTTCACGTTCCGTGGCTGGGTTGCGTACGCTGGCTGATCACCGGTGCCCATACTCAGTGAACACGAAATCGCGATTCTTCACGATCGTGTGACAGGCGAATCCGCATTTCGCATCGTGCTCCTGCGGTGGCTGGTCGGCGGTGGTCGCGGGCTTGAAAGTATCGGCGGCGGCGTCGTACTTGAACGCGCCGTATCCCCAGCCGCCACTGTCCGCGAACCGCTTGCTGTCCTTCACCATGAAATCGACATCGGCCTGTTTGCCCGGTGCCCAGGGCTGGCCTGGGAAAGCTTCTTTCTTGACGGCGTCCCAATGAACCTTCGCCATCCTGGCGCCATCGGGAAACGGCTTGCCGTTCGCCGGGATGCCGGCCTTGTAGGCATCGATCATCGCCGGATTGCCGAGGATGGCCGCGAGGTGGCCGCCGTTGTGACTGACGGAGATCAGCTCCCAGCTTTCATAGCCCTTGAACTCGGAGAACGCGAGCCCGCCGGGCACCTTCACTGAGTATTTGTCCTGGGCGGCGAATGCCATCGTCACTGTCAGCGCGGCGCACGCCGTCAACGCGGCTACATACTTCGAAGCAAGACGCATGACAACTCCTGACCGGGCACTGAGGCTGGGTGGATGAGGAAAGCGTACCGGGGACGGTTGCGGTTTTATAGTAAAGTCCGGCTCAAATGTATCCGCGAAGTGGGTATGCGTAGCGCATGACCGAGCACAAACTACTCTTCGATCGAGACGGGCTCGCCGCCTTCCTCGACGGTGCATTCCCCGCCGCTGCGCGTCCCGCCTTGGGCGAAGTGGCGTTCGTGAAGCCCAATCACGTGCAGCTCACGTTGCAGCCTCTCCCCGAGATGGCGCGGCCCGGCAACATCGTGTCCGGCCCCGCGCTCATGGCGTTGATCGACGTTGCAGCTTATGCGGTCGTGCTTGCTCACATCGGCCCGGTCGCCATGGCGGTGACACACTCGATGAACGTCGCCTTCCTGCGCGCGTGTCGCTGGCAAACGATCGTTGCCGATGCCCGGTTGATCAAACTCGGCAGGCGCCTGGCCACGATCGACGTGCGATTGTGGCAGGAGTCGGAAGAGCAGCCGATTGCGCAATCCACCGTGGGCTATGCGTTGCCGTAGCGGTCGCACTTCAAGACGAGGCGCTCGATGAAATCCGATCCGACGACTGCTCGTGCCGAGGGCGGTTGCTCATGCTGATCGCCAAGACCTTTCTGCTCTTCGTGCTCACTGCCGTCGCGGAGATCGTCGGTTGTTACTTGCCGTATCTCTGGCTCAAGAAAGGCGCCTCGGCCTGGTTGCTCGTGCCCGCCGCAGTGAGTCTCGCATTGTTCGCGTGGCTCCTCTCGCTACACCCCGCCGCAGCGGGCCGCGTCTATGCCGCTTACGGCGGGGTGTATATCGCCGTTGCGTTGTTATGGCTGTGGAAGGTCGACGGTGTTCGTCTCACGTCGTGGGATCTCGTCGGAGCGGCGGTCTCGCTGGTGGGGATGGGAATCATCGTCGTGGGCGGCTGGCGGGCGTGAGTGTCACGGGCCCGCTGCCGTCTCCTTGCTAACTATTTTGATTCAAGCAGCCATCGCGCCGCGCGCATCGCTCCGTCACTGATGATCGTATCCGCGACCGCAGTCGCTCGCACCCTAGTGCCATCACTCAATGCAGCCGCGAGAGCGGCGGAGAGTGAGGTCGCAGTGGGCGTCGGCCCATCATGGGCCGAGCCGATTCCCAGATCCCACACTCTGCCGCCCCAGAACGGTTGATCGCCGATCTGCGGCACGATCACTTGAGGCGCGCCGGCCCGGGCGGCGGCGGTCGTGGTGCCGGCGCCGCCGTGGTGAATCACAGCGGCTACATGAGGAAACAAAGCCTGTTGGTTGATCTCACCGAGGATGAAGCAATCTTCACTGTCATCGACCAACGCGAGTTCCGCCCAGCCACGCGACAACAGCACGCGACGACCTTGAGTTCGTACGACATCGATGGCCATGCGAGCAAAGTCCTTCGGCGCGGGAAGGCTCCCAAGCCCCACATACACGGGCGGCGCACCGGCTTCGAGGAATGCCAGCAGATCAGAAGGAAGCGGCCGTGCGTCCGGCAAGATCCACGCGCCAGTCTGCACGACATCGAGCGTCGCGGGCCGGCGCCACGGCGCGAGCACGGGATCGGCAGCGAGCAATACCCGATCGCCGTGACAGTAATCGCGAACGTTGTCGACCCCCGGCAAACCGACCGAAGCGCGCAGGGCGTTGAGCCCGCCGCCGAACAGTTCGTTCATCACCTGCACGTCTCTATCCCACAGCACTTGATTGTCTGTTACGTCACGCGGCAGGGGATGAGTTGGATACTCAAACGGCCGCTGATACGGCGACGGAAGAAACAACGGGCAATAGGCGGCGTGCACGTAACGTATGCCCAGCTTCTCAGCAACAGACCGCGCGGCGGACACGGAGGAGAAAAGGCCGGTCGCTACGATCAGATCGCATCCCTGAGCGGCTGCGTCGATCGCTCCGTACTGAGCCGCCATCACTTTTGCAGCGACCTCAGGCAGGGATATCGTCGCGCGCTTCGGCAACATCTCCTTGATCCAATCGCGCACCGATCTGAAGGCAGGCAACAGCGGCACGCCGGCGTCAGCGAAAAGTCTTACAAACTCCTCATCCGGAGGCGCACATACGCGGGCATCGGCACCGAGGGTGCGTAATGCGACGGCAAGTGCGAGTAAAGGTTGAACGTCTCCACGCGATCCGAATGTGCTCAAAAGTATGCGCATGTCACGGCCTCCTGACGGCAAGGCCGGCGATACTGCGTCACGCCGCGGGCCTTCCTGCAAGCCCCCGGCTGCGGTATATTCTCATCACGCCGGAGAACGGCTCGCTCCATGGCCAAGAAAAAAGATATCAACCAGGCGGTCCGCGAGATTTGCCTGTGGTTTCCCGAGACCGAAGAAGTGCTTTCGCACGGCTCGCCCGATTTCCGGGTGAAGGGCAAGACCTTCGCGAGCTATGTCATCAATCATCACGGCGACGGCCGGATCGCGTTGTGGCTGAACGCGCCTGAAGGTGCGCAGGCTCACTATGTGAAGCAGGAGTCGAAGCATTTCTTCGTGCCGCCCTATGTGGGCCCCCGCGGCTGGCTGGGGGTCAATCTGGACAAGGGCATTTCCTGGAAGACGGTCGCAAGGCTGGTGCGCGAGGCGTATACGAAAGTCGCGCCGGCAGCGCTGACGAAGTCGCTCGGCGCAACCATCGAGATCACGCCGCCCGCCGCGACGCTGAAACCGGAAGACGTCGACCCGATGCAGTCCAAGCGCGCGTTGGCGGTGCTGAAGGAACTGCGTGCCATCTGTTTCTCACTGCCCGAGACGACTGAAGACAAACAATTTGGCAACCCGGTGTGGCGCGCGGGCAAGAAAGTGTTTGCGCAGGCGTACTGCTATCGAGCGGATCGCAAGCTGCAGCTCGCGTTCTGGGTCGGTGTCGATCAGCAAGCGCTGCTGATTCGCGACGACAGCTTCAGCATTCCCGCTTATCTCGGGCATAACGGCTGGATCGCAGTCGATGTCACGAAGGACGCGAACTGGCGCGAGATCCGCTCGCTGGTGCTATTCAGCTATCGTCATTTCGCAATCGGCAGAATGCTGAGGGCGCTCGATGCATGACGTGTCACCGCTCGTTTCGTAGCACGCGGGCGAAGACATTCGCGTCGACATTTCCACCCGACACCACGACCCCCACTCGTTTTCCATTCAACCGATCTCTCTGCTGAATGGCCGCGGCCAGAGCCGCCGCGCCGGCGCCCTCGGCAACATTGTGGGTTGACGTGTAGATGAGGCGCATCGCGCTCTCGACCTCTTCGTCGCTGACGGCGATCACATCGTCGACTTCCCGCCGAATGACTTCGAGCGCCTCGGGCACGGCGGACCGACAGGCCATGCCATCGGCGATGGCTGTAGTGGCGGGAGCGTCGATCGCGACACCGCTCTGAAACGACTTCTGATAGGCCAGCGCCAACGTCGACACGACACCAATCAAACGTGTCTTCACGCCACAGTGAGCCCGGGCCACGGCGGCGGCGGTGATGCCCGATCCCAACCCGATCGGTACATACAAAACCTCGGGTGGCGATGCGTGCAAGGCTTCGAAAAATTCCACGTAGGCAGTGGCGACACCGCGCACGAGCTCGGGATGATACGAGGGCACACGGTGCAGGCCGTCGCGTTTCGCCAGAACTGCAGCGTGTTCCGATGCCGCTTGAAAGTCTTCACCATACTCCACGAGCTCGACATCCAACGCGCGCATCGCTGCATTCTTCTCGACGGAGTTCCCGTGCGGGACAACGACGGTGGCTTTCAAGCCGTGCCGTCGAGCCGCGAAACCAATGGACTGTCCGTGGTTACCTCGAGTGGCGCTGATCAGGTGCCGTACGTCGGGGTGGGTTCTGCGTAACCAATCCGCGTAGGTCAACCCGCCACGCACTTTGAATGCACCCAGCGGCGTGTGGTTCTCATGTTTGACCCACACCTCGAAGCCCACCGTCTGCGTCAGCAGCGGCCAGTTGTACTGAGGCGTCGGCGGCATGGCCGCGTACACGGTTCGTTGGGCACTCTCGATGGCGTCGCGTGTGAAGATCATGGTCTGGCGATCCTGGCGCCGGGCTGGCTCGTGACGATATAGGCTATGATCGTTGCCCCAGGAAAGCCAAGCGATCCTTCGCCATGAAACAGTTATCTATTGGCGCAGCTGTGCTTTTGCTTGCGCAATTCATGCTCGTAACGGTGACATGGGCGGCGCCCACCGTTCATCCCGACAAACGAATCAGCTTCTCGCTGCAGGCGCCCGAGGCGCGCAGCGTGGCGGTCGAGGGTGGCGATGGGCTGGGCAGCGGCCCGTTCCAGATGACTAAAGATGCCACCGGTGTGTGGGGCGTGACGACGCCGCCCGCGGTGCCGGGATTTCATTACTACTGGTTCGTCGTCGACGGTCTCCGGGTCAACGATCCGAGCAGCGAAACATTCTTTGGCTATGGCAAACCGACCGGCGGTCTGGAAGTGCCCGAGCAAGGGGCCGATTACTACGCTATCAAGGACGTCCCACACGGCGAGGTGCGAGAGAAAACCTATTTGTCCAAATCGACGGGCGCGTGGCGCCGAGCATTCGTCTACACGCCCGCCGAATACGACAGGAATCCGCAGGCCCGCTACCCCGTCCTGTACTTACAACACGGCGCGGGCGAGAACGAAACTGGCTGGACGAGGCAAGGCCGTGCGCAATTCATCCTCGACAATTTGATCGCCGCCGGCAAAGCGCGGCCGATGATCGTAGTAATGGAGCGCGGCTACGCGACTCCCGAGACGCCGGATATCCGGCAGGAAAACGTCCAGGCGGCCTTCAGCGCCTTCGAGAAGCTCGTCATCGACGATCTGATTCCGACCATCGACGCGTCCTATCGCAGCGTCGCCGATCGCGAGCATCGAGCCATGGCGGGGCTGTCGATGGGTGGCATGCAGACGTTGTTCATCGCCTCTCATCACCTCGATAAGTTCGCTTACCTCGCCACGCTCAGCGGTCCGATCATTCGTAACGCCAACTTGAGCCGTTTTTCCGAGATCACGATGGACGGGCCGTTCGATACGAAGACGGCTTACGGCGGCATGTTTTCGGATCCCGCCGCCTTCAATAAACGTGTCCGGCTGCTCTGGTTGGGGGTCGGCACTGCCGAACCGGACATGTTTCGTACCAGCATCGGCGGTGCGGTCAAGGCGTTGAAGTCGGCCGGCGTGCAGCTGGTGTACTTCGAATCCGAGGGCACGGCTCATGAGTGGCAGACCTGGCGGCGGAGTCTGCATGACCTCGCGCCGCGGCTGTTTCGCTGATGGCACCGGGCAGCCATCAACGGTAACGCGGCCGTCGGTCCGACGTTCCCAGCTCGCTTACCCGAAATATTCCCTTCGCTACCCGCCGTCGCCGTGGCGCCGACCGGCGCGACGCGGTTCCATCGTGTATCAGGCGGACGCAGGGCGAAGGCAATGATTCATCCGAGCTTGTTGGCGCGGGTTGTATCGATGGTGGCGATTGTATTGGCGGCGTTATCGGTCCAGGCCGAGCAAACATCGACAGCGGCTGCGCCTGCTTACACGATGCCATCGACACACATGTGGGATATGACATCGGAGGGCGGCGAGGTCTATCGCATTTTCGTTTCCTATCCCGCGGCCGAACCGCCGGCCGATGGCTATCCCGTGTTGTATGTGTTGGACGGCAACGCATCCTTCGCCGGCTTTGCGGAGGCGCGGCGGATTCAGGAACGGTTTGAGCTCGGCAAGTCCATCGTCGTCGGCGTCGGTTATCCGACTGACCAGGCGTATGACCTGCGGCGTCTCAACGATTACACCATGCCGATGCTGGACCCGCCGCCGGCGCGGTGGCGGGGTCTGGCGAAATACAAGAGTGGCGGGTGGGATATGTTCCTCGATTTCCTCACCGGCAGATTGCGCACGGAAATCGGCAAGCGCTACAAAATCGATCTGAACAGGCAGTCCCTGTTCGGTCATTCACTCGGTGGGCTGCTCGCGCTTCACACGCTGTATTCGCGGCCGCAGGCGTTCGAGTCGATCGTCGCGGCGAGCCCGTCGTTGGAATGGAATGAACAGGGCGTGCTTGCTGAGGAGCGCGCCTTCGCCGAGCGGCTCACGAGCGGAAAGGTTGGCAAGACGAGTCGTCTGTTGGTAGTCGTTGGCGGCCGCGATGTCGACGACGATCCATACGGTGCGGAGTCCTTTGCGCACCGTATGGAACAACTCTCCGGCTACGGTCTACGGACGCGCTTCCGGAGGTATGAGGAAGAAGGCCACATGACCGTGCCGGCCCGCGCGGTGACCGACACGTTGCGATTTGTCTTCGAGCCTCATTGAAATGTCGACGGTCTAGGCGGCCTTGCCTGCCGCCAGTGCGTGAACATCGGCGGCCCTCAATGCCTTGCCGCCGATGGCCCAATCGCCCCCCTCGAACTCGTTGATACGAACCCACGTGACGGGGCGCATGTTCTCGCCTTCCACGGCGATCATCGCTTCGGTGACTTTGGCGATCAGGTCCTTCTTCTGCGAAGGTGTGAAAACGTCTTTGATCACATCGATGGTAACGAGCGGCATGTTCATCTCCTGACGTTGGTCTGGGCGGACGATTCCGGGGCCAGTGAGGAAATCGTGTCACGCCGAAGCCGGCGAAGCTTGCAGACGGCATGCAGAAATCCTGGAGATTGTTGTAAATCCAGGGGGTGCCGTATCCTTGTCGCGCCATGCTCTACACCTTCGATCAGTTCGAGCTGGATCTGGCGACCGTCGAGCTGCGGGCGCACGGCGCGGTCGTGGGCCTCGAACCGCAGGTGTTCGCTCTGCTGGCGCTGCTGGTGGAAAACGGCGAACGGGCGGTTTCCAAGGATGAAATCATCGAAAAGATCTGGGACGGTCGCGTGATCTCGGAGGCGGCGGTCGCGAGCCGGGTGAAGACCGCTCGCCAGGCGCTCGGCGACGACGGCAAGTCACAGAAATACATCAAAACTCTGCATGGTCACGGCTATCGTTTCGTGGCCAAGGCGCGGGCCGCGCGCGCTGCGGTGTCGGCGCCGCTGCCAGCCATTGAATCGTGTGAGCCAGATCCCGGTCTGGCAGATATGGTTCACCGCCTCGACCGAATGTCCCGGCCCTCGCTCGCGGTGCTGCCGTTTCGTTACGTCGCCGGCGATGAGCGGTACGCCGCGTTGGCCAGCGCTCTGCCGGATGAGCTGATCACCGATCTGGCCCGATTGCGCTGGCTGCTCGTCACTGCTCGCGGATCTTCTTTCCGCCTGCGTGCGCCGGAGGCGGATTTTGGTGATATCGGGCGGTTGCTTGGCGTGCGGTATTGCCTGTCAGGCACGGTCGAGGTCGCCGCGGATCGGCTGGTTGTGCTGGTCGAGTTGGTGGATACCAGCGACGGTTCGGTTGTCTGGGCCGATCGCTTCTCCGGCCGGATCGACGATGTGCACGCGATGCGTGAGCAGATTCGCTCCCAGGTGCTCATGGCGCTCGAGATCCGCATTCCATTCCACGAAGCGTCGCTCGCACGGCTCGCCGCCGTTGAGAATCTCGATGCGTGGTCGGCGTATCATCTGGGCCTGCAGCACTTGTATCGATTCAATCGCGTCGACAACGGCGCCGCGATGAATCTGTTCCAGCGCGCCGTGGGATTGGATGCCACGTTCGCTCGCGCGAACGCCGGGCTGTCATTCGTTCATTTCCAAAGTGCATTCATGCACTACACGGACGATATTCCGGGCGCGATCGCTCAGGCTCGCCGTTTCGCCGAGCGCGGCCTGGAGCTCGATCCGTTCGATCCCTTCGTCAACTTCACCATGGGCCGGACTTATTGGCTGGAAGGCGATCTCGACAGCAGCTTGAGCTGGCTGGAACGCGCGACCGATATCAGTCCTCACTATGCGCAAGGCATCTACGCTCGCGCCTGGACGGAGGCGCTGTCGGGGAAGGCCCTCGATGGTCGCGAGCACGTCGATCTGGCCATGCGCCTGAGCCCGCTCGACCCACTGCATTACGCCATGCTCGCAACGCGCGCGCTCACTCACCTGGCCGCGAATGAAGATGACCAGGCCGCTCACTGGGCCGAACGCGGCGCTCGCTCGCCCGGCGCGCATGTGCTGATTCGCGTCATCGCCGCCGCCGCTCATACGCTCACCGGCGACACCACCCGCGCTGCCTTCTGGGCGGATAACGTGCGTCAGCGCAATGATGGACTCACGCGCGAAGTTTTCTTTCAATCGTTTCCCATGAAGTCCGAGCCGATGCGCGCGCGGTTGGATCGGGCGTTGGGAGAGTTGGGGTTCAGGTAAACGGTCTATGTATCTGCCAGAGAAATTTGCCGAATCCAGGCCAGCGGAACTGTTTCGCCTGATGCGCGAGCATCCGCTGGGCATGCTGGTCACGCACACGCCCAGCGGCCTCGAAGCCAATCATCTGCCGTTCCTTCTGGATGAGGGGCGAGGGGCTTTCGGCACGCTGCTGGCGCACGTGGCCCGCGCCAATCCGATCTGGCGCGAGGTCGATGATGGGGCCGAAGTGTTGGTGGTATTCCGGGGAGCGCAGGGTTACATCTCGCCCAACTGGTATCCGACCAAACAGGAAACACATCGCCACGTGCCGACCTGGAATTATGAGGTCGTGCATGCGCATGGGCGCATTCACGTGCGTGACGACGAGAAGTTCGTTCGAGGCGTGGTGGCGCGGTTGACCCGTGCTCATGAGGCGGGTGAGCCGCGGCCTTGGAAGATGACCGATGCGCCCGAGGATTACATCGCGGAGCAGTTGAGTCACATCGTTGGGATTGAAGTCGAGCTTACACGCGTCGAGGGTAAGCGAAAGCTCAGTCAGAATCGGGAGCCGCGAGATTTCGAGGGCACGGTGAGCGCGTTGGAGGAGAGAGGGCGTGAGGAGCTGGCATCGGCGATGGAGCACGCCTATTCGGGCATCACATCTTCCAGCACTTCGTAGTGCTGCACTGTCTGATCGTAGTCGCTCAGCGTGGCGACGGCCTCGGATACTCGTGAGCTCTGGTGCGAGGTGCTCGACCTCGCCATTCGCGAACGATCATGAGGTCCGGTCGCGCCGGCTCGGAGCTGGCGGTACAAACAAACACGCCCGGGCAGCTGTCGCTTGCCCGGGCGTGCCGAGGATCAGTCAACGAATCGATCAGTGCTCTTCGGCGCGGAACGTCTCGTGGCAACCCTTGCAGGTCTTGCCGGTGTCGGCGAACGCGCCCTTGATGGCCGCGACGTCACCGCTGTTGGCGGCGGTCTGCAGCTTCGGCGCGGCGTCGGCGAAATTCTTCATCGCGGTCTTGAACTCGGCCGGCTTGCTCCAGATCTCGGCCTTGGCCTGGGTCTTGCCGGCTTCCGGACCGGAGCCCGCCGGGAACCACTTCTCCTGATTGACCGAGGCATCGTTCACCACTTTCGCGGCGGTCTTGATGGCGGCCAGGTCCGGTTTGTCGGTCTTGATCTGATCGCGGATCACTTTGAAGGAGTCGCCGAGCTCGTGATAGTGATCGTGACGGGCCTTCTGCAGCTCTTTGACGTTGGCCGGCTCGGAGGCCTGGGCCGCCACCAGCGCGAGGGCGGGGGCCAGCAGGGTCGCGAACACGGCGGAACGAAGCACTCGATTCATGGATGACACCTGGCTATGCAATGGAGGGCTGGGCTTGAGACGGCCGAAGCTTATCCAACTTCTTCTGACAGTATGCTGACTTTTCTGTTAGGCACACATGTCGGATCGAACTGACAAAACTTTGCCCGATTCTTGACCGGGTTGTTACCGAATGACATTCGTCGGCGCATGCCGTCGGCTATGCTCCAGGCTCGAACCGAAGGGAGCAAAGCAATGAATAAGACACGAGCATGGATGGTTGCAGCCGTCGCCACTGTACTGGGGGCCTGCGCCAGCACTCCGAACCAATCACCCGCGCCGGCGCTGAAGGCCGCGGATCTCAGCGGCAATTGGTTGCTGACCACGGAGAGCCAGATGGGGGCACAGGACGCGCGCATGACCGTGCGCCAGACCGGTTCAGCGCTGGCCGGCACGATTACCGGTCAGGCCGGCAGCGTCGACTACACGGGTAAAGTCAACGGTGAGGCGGTGGCGTTCGACTTCACCATCAATATCCAGGGTACCGATCTGAAGCTCGACTACACCGGCACGGTGGCCGGCGACACCATCACCGGCAAGGCGGTGTTCGGTCAGTTCGGTGAAGGCACGTTCACGGCCAAGCGTCAGTAGCCCAACAGGTCGCGCCTCGGCTCGACCCAGTTCGGCACGAATCGCGGACAGTTGGGTTGATCGGCGATGACGATCTCCGCGAAACCCAACTCCGGTTCGCGGTCATAGCGCAGGTCGCCGAGCACCAGCCCGTCCTGGGTGGTCGCGAGCCAGGGCATGCGGATGAAGCGGAACGCGGCGGCCGCGTCACAGTGAGTGCGCGCGAGATCGACGAGTCGCACGATGGGCGTGCTGATCTGCCCATACCATTTCAACCGCGCCGTGCTGTCCTTGGGAACGGGCACGAGCGGCGCGGTGATCTCGAGATCGAGGCTGCGGCTGAGACACCGCTCGGCCGTCAGCCACGCCGGAGTCATCGTCAGCATCGCTCGTCGCACGATGGCGTTGCCCGCTTCCTTTTGTAACATCATCACTTCCCAGCAGGCCGGATTGACAGGCATGGGCGTGACGATGCGATCGAGCAGCGTGCCGTCTGGAAACTGTTGAGCGGCGAGGGCATCGACTCGCGACCTCGCCATGTTCGCCGTGATGACAAACATCGCGGTCGACCCCAGCCACACTGTGACGCCGGCGGCGAGCGCAATGCGGGCCGGCGACCGTTGCCCGATCAAGAGCATCGCCACGACCAGCAATGCATAAACGACCGCCAGCGCTCGCGGCACCATGCCGCTGAAGAAGCACAGCGCGATGGCGGCGACCATCAGCAGCAGCACCAGGAATCGCGCGACGTGACTCTTGAATATGAAAGCGAGCGGCGCGCAGGCGGCCCAGAACAGCGGCTCGATGATGAACACCGAGTCGCCGTAGAACCAGCGATTGTCCACCGGCCAGAATGGATGCACGCCGTAGTTGTTGCTGAAGTCCATTGCGATGTGAAGCAAGGGAGTGAACAACAGAATCGCGGTCAGCAGCGCGTAGTCCGGCGATGAAGCTTGCAGACCGCGCCGTCGCAGCCACCGGCGTGTGACCGCGAGGGCCGCGAGGCCGAGCAGCAGTGCTATCAAAACCGTGTGCGTGTGGCCGCGATGATGCAGCAGGTAACTCAGCTTGCCGCCGAAGAACGAATACGACAGATCGGCATCGGGCAGATTGCTGCCGACCGCGGCCAGCGTGACGCACAGGTTGCGACGTGTGGTCGCCGGCAGCGTGCTCCGCCGGCCGGGCGCGACTCGCGCGGCAACCTCACCAACCAGCGTGCCGATAATGGTGTGGGTGATGTTATCCATCCGGCCAGTGTACTGATCCCCCGAATCGGTTGACACGCCCCGCCCCGCCAGGGCAAGCTGGCCGAAAATCATCATCTGATGAATTAATTCCGATCCGGCCAGCAATGGTCATGACAGGGGGCGGCGAGACGCGACAGCGATTGCGCCGTGAGGGGCGCCATGACTTTCGCCATCGTCCTGCTTGCGTTGGTATTGCTGATGCTGGCCGCGTATCGCGGTTACAGCGTCATTCTGTTCGCGCCACTGGCGGCTCTGCTGGCGGTGTTCCTGACCGATCCCGCCGCCGTGCCTTCGGTGTTCACCGGCCTGTTCATGGAGCGGATGGTCGGCTTCCTGAAGCTGTACTTCCCGGTGTTCCTGCTCGGTGCGGTGTTCGGCAAGTTGATCGAGCTGTCGGGGTTCTCGCAAGCCATCGCCGCGGCCGTGATCCGGCTGGTCGGGCAGGAGCGTGCGATCCTTTCCATCGTCCTGGTCTGCGCGCTGCTGACTTATGGAGGCGTGTCGCTGTTCGTCGTGGTGTTCGCGGTCTATCCGTTCGCGGCCGAGATGTTTCGTCGCGGGGACATTCCGAAACGGCTGATCCCGGGCACGATCGCGCTGGGGGCGTTCACGTTCACCATGGACTCGCTGCCCGGCACGCCGCAGATCCAGAACATCATTCCGACCACGTTCTTCGGCACGACCACGTGGGCCGCGCCGCTGCTGGGCACGATCGGCGGCGTGTTCATTCTGGTCTGCGGCCTGTTATATCTGGAGTGGCGTCGTCGTCAGGCGTTGCGCGATGGCGAGGGATACGGCACGGGTCACAGCAATGAGCCCGAGGCCGTCACGGGTGGCGGTACCACGCATCCATTGATCGCGATCCTGCCGCTGCTGGTGGTGGGCATCGCCAATCTGTTTTTCACGCGGCTCATTCCGCATCTTTACGAGCCGACGATCGAGACTCATCTCGCCGGGCTCGCGCAACCGTTGGTCACGCAGCTGGCGAGCGTCGTCGCGATCTGGGCCGTGATGGGCGCGTTGTTGATGGGCATCCTGACGGTGCTGTTGTTTGCGTTCCGTCCCGTTGTCACCAAGTTCGCTGAAGGCACGAAGACCGCCGTCGGTGGCGCGCTGCTCGCATCGATGAATACGGCATCCGAATACGGCTTTGGCGCGGTGATCGCGGCGCTGCCGGGATTCCTGATCATTCGGAATGCATTGATGTCGATTCCCGATCCGCTGGTGAATGAAGCCATCACCGTGACGACGCTTGCCGGTGTGACCGGCTCGGCGTCGGGCGGACTGAGCATCGCGCTGGCGGCCATGTCGGAACATTTCATGTCGGCGGCACAAGCGGCTGGCATTCCACCTGAAGTGCTGCATCGAGTGGCGGCAATGGCCAGCGGCGGCATGGATACGTTGCCTCACAACGGCGCGGTCATCACGTTGCTCGCGGTCACCGGCCTCACGCATCGGCAATCGTACAAAGACATCTTCGCCATCACCTGCGTGAAGACGTTGGCCGTGTTCTTCGTCATCGGCGTGTACTACGCCACCGGCATCGTTTGAGCATACGAAGCATGAACAAACTCCTGGGCGGCTTGTTGGCAACGGCACTGACCCTCGTCAGCGGCTCCATCGGCGCGGCTGCCTTGCCCAAGGCGGCCAGGCCCGAAGCGGTCGGCTTGTCTTCGCAACGTTTGCAACGCCTGACCGATGCGTTCAACGCCGACGTTGGCAGCGGCAAGATTCCCGGCGCGGTGGTAATGATCGTCCGCAACGGCAAGGTCGCTTATTCCCAAAGCTTCGGGTTCCAGGATCGGGCGGCGGGCAGCGCCATGCGCCCCGATTCGATCTTCCGGATCGCTTCCATGACCAAGCCGATCACCATCGTCGCGGCCTTGATGCTGGCGGAAGAAGGCAAGCTGCAGTTGATGGACCCGGCGTCTGTCTATCTGCCGCAGCTCAAGAACCTGCAGGTCGGCGTCGAGGTCAAGGACGGCGCTGAGCGACGCCTGGTGCTCGAGCCGGCGCGCCGTGAGATCACGGTCCAGGATCTGATGCGTCATACCTCGGGCATGACTTACGGCATCTTCGGCGACTCGCTGGTGCAGCGGGCCTATCGCGCCGCCGGCACGATGGACGACCAACAAACCAACGCTCAAATGATCGACAAGCTGGCGCAATTGCCCCTGGCCTTCCAGCCCGGCGCCGCGTTCGAGTACAGCATGTCCAACGACGTGGTCGGCCGGATCGTGGAAGTGCGCAGTGGCCTGGATCTGAATCGATACATCGTCGAGCGCATCGCCAGGCCGCTCGGCATGCGAGACACCGCGTTTCTGCTGGACGACGAGCAGACGGCTCGACTCGCACAGGCACAGTCCGCGCCCGGCGCGCCGCCGCTCATCATTGGATACAACCCGGCGAAACCGCCGAAATGGTTCTCCGGTGGCGGCGGCTTGTTGTCCACAGCGGAAGACTACGCTCGCTTTGGTCAGATGTTGTTGAATGGGGGCGAGCTGGACGGAGTCAGATTGCTGTCACGAAAGAGTGTCGAGCTCATGACCAGCGATCACCTGCCGCCGGACGTGGGCTACGGTGCATTCACTTTGGAATTGGGACTGACCGCGCCCTTGCCTCAATACGGGCAGGGCTACGGGCTCGGCCTCGGCGTACGCAAGGAAGCAGGGCGGAGCATGGTGCCCGGCTCGGTGGGCGACTACTACTGGGGCGGCGCAACCGGGCCCTATTTCTGGGTCGATCCTCAGGAAAAACTGATTGCGGTCATGATGCTTCAAGCATCGGACATTCAGCTGCGCACTCACTACAGATCGTTGTTGCGCAATCTGGTTTATCAGGCGCTGCAGTAGCGGAAAATCGCGTTCATTGCGCGTTGACCGCCGTGTAGGAAGGCGGCAGGCTCTGGCGCGTGAGCCTGTCGACCTTCAATCGAGTGGATGGATCTGCCGACTTTCTGAGTGGCGGCGGCGAGATGGGCGGGCTCATTCGCGCCTTCGCATGGCGCGATACGCCGCTCGGGCCACCCGAGCGATGGCCGCAGTCGTTGCGGACCGCGCTCAGAATCCTGCTCACCACCCATCATCCGGCTTGTATTTTCTGGGGACCGGAGCTCCTTTGCTTTTACAACGACGCCTACCGCAGCTCGCTCGGGCCGGAACGGCATCCGGCCATGCTTGGTGCGCCACTGCGGGAGGTGTGGTCGGAAACGTGGTCTGTGATGGGACCGCAGATCGAGCGTGTGATGTCGGGCGCGGGCGCGACCTGGGCCGAAGATCACCTCGTCATGATCCCGCGCTTCGGTCAGCGCGAACAGATCTATTGGACCTATAGCTTCAGTCCCATCGACGACGCCAGCATGCCCACCAGTGTCGGCGGCGTCATGGTCCTGTGCATGGAGACCACCAAGAAGGTGCGAGCCGAACGGCAGCTCGCATTCCAGCTGGCGTTGAGCGACAAGCTGCGCAGCTTGAGCGACGCCTCGGAAATCATGCTGACCGCGGCGGAAATGGTCGGCCGACAGCTCGGTGCCGGGCGCGTCGGTTACGGCGAGATCGAAGAGTCGGGCAAGAGCGCCATCGTGATAGGCGATTGGACCGTGCCGGGCATGCCGAGTCTCGCCGGGCCGCATCGGCTCACCGACCTCGGCATGGCTCTGGTTCGAGAGCTGCAGGCCGGTCGCATCGTGCGGCTGGATGATGGCTCGGGCGATCCGTCGATCAAAGATGTGACTGGCGTGGAAATGGAGGGTGCCATCGGAGCACGCTCCGGTATCACCGTGCCGCTGATCAAAGGCGGGCGGCTCAGCGGTGCGTTCTTTGTGCATCAGGCGCAGCCGCGTCGCTGGACCGACGACGAGGTTGCATTGGCTCGCGAGACTGCCGAGCGGACGTGGGAAGCAGTCGAAAGGGCGCGGGCCGAGAATGCACTACGACAGCTCAACGCCACGCTCGAGCACCGCGTCGAACATGCCATCGCCCAGCGCAAGCTGTGGGGCGAGTTGCTGGATTCGGTGACTGCGCTGGTCGCGGCGGTCGGCAATGACTATCGATATCTGGCGATGAACAAAGCCTATGCCGATCGTTTCGAGCATCGCATCGGGGTGCGGCCGAAAGTCGGCGACAGCCTGCTGGAGTTGATGAAGGTACAGCGGGAGCAGCTCGCGATGTCGGGCAGTCGCTGGAGTCGCGCGTTGGCTGGCGAAGAGTTCACGTTGATCGAGCCGACCGCGCCGAGCGAAGGCGATTTCGATCGTCACTATGAGATCACCTACACCTCGTTGCGCGATCCATCGGGACAGGTGATCGGCGCGTTCCAGTATGCGCAGGACGTGTCCGAGCGCTTGCGCGATCAGAAACGACTGTCCGAAGCCGAGGAGTCGTTGCGTCAATCCCAGAAGATGGAAGCCGTCGGCCAGCTCACCGGCGGCATCGCGCACGATTTCAACAATCTGCTGACCGGCATCATCGGCTCGCTCGACATGATGCAAAGAAAGCTCGCGCGCGGTCAGCAGATCGATGTGAATGCCTATGTATCGGCGGCGATGACCGCGGCGAATCGAGCGGCCGCGCTGACGCATCGTCTGCTCGCATTCTCTCGACGCCAGGCGCTCGATCCGCGCCCCGTGCACGTGAACCGGCTGATTCTCGGCATGGAAGAGCTGTTGCGCCGGACGCTCGGCGAAGCCATTGCCCTGGAGTTCGTCGAGCAAAGCACGCTGTGGCTCACGCACTGTGACCAGAATCAGCTGGAAAGCGCGTTGCTGAATCTGACCATCAACGCCCGGGACGCCATGCCCCAAGGCGGCAAGCTCATCATCGAAACATCCAACGAACAGCTCGCGGATCCGCACGAAGCGAAGCTGCGGGATGTGATGCCGGGCGACTACATCGCCATCTCGGTATGTGACAACGGCGTGGGCATGTCGCCGGAAGTGATGAGCCGCGCGTTCGATCCATTCTTTACGACCAAGCCCATCGGCCAGGGCACCGGGCTCGGCTTGTCGATGATCTATGGATTCACCCGGCAGTCCGGCGGCTACGCGAAGATCCAGTCGGACGTGGGCAAGGGCACGACGGTCAAACTGTATCTGCCGCGCTATCACGGCGAACATGAGTCGTTGCAGGAGCCGGAGGCCGCGCCGGTCGTATTGCTGCCCGCCGCTCGCGATGAAGTCGTGCTGGTCGTGGAAGATGAACAGGTGGTGCGCGATCTGGTCGTGGATCTGCTCGCCGAGCTGGGCTATCGCTCGCTGCAAGCAGTCGACGGTCCGAGCGGGCTGGCGATTCTATTGTCCGATGTGCGTATCGATCTGTTGATCTCGGACGTCGGTCTGCCGGGATTCAACGGGCGTCAGCTGGCCGACGCGGCCTGCGCGCATCGGCCTGAGTTGAAAGTCCTGTTCATCACCGGCTATGCGCACAACGCCGCCGTGAGTAACGATCTGCTCGCGCCCGGCATGCAAATGATCACCAAGCCGTTCGCGCTGGAAACATTGGCAGAGCGCATTCGCGACATGATCGAGAGCTAGCGGCTCAGCGGTTCCTTCACCGGGACCAATGCCGACACCGTCAAGCGAGGCGATCCGACATTGCCGAAGGCCGACGAGCAACTGCTGGTCTTGTCGTTCACGATCCGCACCGACATGCGCGGCAGGATCTGCTGACGCAACTGTTGAACCAGCTCGCAATCGCCGCGTTCCAGTCGCATGTCCCGATTGCGGGCGAACGACACCTCTTTCCACACCGCTGGGAATCGCTCCAGATCCGCCGGGGCCGGCAGCTGCTCACCGTTCACACGGGCGACCAACTCGTCCTTGGAATCATGACTGGTGAGCTCGCGGACGTTTTCTTCGGAGGCGATCACCGGCGACTGCATCGCTATCTGGAAGCGGGCGATGCCAAGCTGCTCGCTGCAGATATAACTCTGCAGGCGCACGTTCTCCCGGGCGCCGACCGTGCGCAGGATGATCTCCAATTTATCCTGCAGGGTCTGACACGAGTACATCGTGGCGTAGCCGCGGTACTCGAAATTCATCTGCTGCGCTTTCCAGACGGCGGTGACTTGCTCGTCGGTCGAGTTGCCGAGAACCGCGGCCGGCGCGAGGACGAGCAGCGTTGCGAGCCTGGCAGAAAAAGTCCGCATCGACCCTCCAATGTCACATGGTGACCGGGGATGGTAGTCCGCCTCTGTGTCAGTGGCATAACTGTAGAGGGGGCACGTGCCGGCGCGCCATGGACTGCCGGCCAACGGCGCGCGCCTGCCGGTGAAACGAGTATGGGAGTGCCGTGCCTCAGTCCAGCTTCATGACCACCGAGTCGGTCAGCACCGGATCGTCGAAGCGCGCCATGTCGCCGGCTTTCTTTCCTGGCACCAGGAAGAGCCGGGCGGAGAGCGGCTTGCGCAGGCGAGTAGCAAGCGATGCAACGTCGCGAAGCAGGCCGCTGATGCTGACGACCGGGGTGTTGCCGGGGATTGGAATGACGTCCAGACCGGTGCCACAGACGCTCGAGTACAGCAGCACGTCGCGAATGCCGTAGCGATTCTCACCGGCGCGCTGGGCGAGCAAAGGATCTTCGAGAACGGGCAGCATCAGGCCCGAGTAGCCGCACGTACGCACGGACACCGACTTCAAGGCGGCAGTGATGATGGAGCAGGCTTCGAGTGTGCCGGCGCTGCCGAACGGTGTGCGAGTGAACGCTTCGATGGCGGCGGCGATGCTCCGATCCTTGATGGGCGCAGGTGACGTGTCGATGCCCAGGTACTGACGGCGCTCGCTCCCGGCGATCTCATTCGCCAGCTTCTCCACGGGCGTGAGCACTTCATTCAGCGCGCTTCGGAGTTTCTCAGTGGCATCGTCGCCGGCGCGCATCGATGCAAACGCGCGCTCGACGACAGACGCCGTTTCCATTCCAATCGCGAATGACTCCGGCCCCTGATGCCACGCCACTGGAAAGAAAGGTGTGCCGGCCGGAATGTTTGCCGCCGCCGCGAAACGAAAGTTCGCGAGTCCGTCGGGTAGAGCATTGGCCAGCGCGACCATGATTTTCGCCGAGGTCGCGGCGGCTTTCGGCAACACGCCACCGTCCGGGGTGGCGATCGCCGTGGAAAAGCTGATGGCCTGGGTCGATTTCACCAACGAGATGGCCCATTCCACCAGGCTGTTGTCGGAGCGATCCTCGGTAGCGATGGGCCCGATGTTGAAGATCGCGCCCTGCGAAGCGACCAGCTCATCGATCCGGCGCAACTGGTCCAGTGTCTTGTCTCGTGCCGCCGGCGCGAGCGATGCGATGACGGGATTCACCGCCACTCGCACCGTCTGGACCTGGTAGCCCTTCGCCTCGAAGGAATGCTTCGCGCGTGTGACAAACGCGACTGCCGCTGCTACTCGATCCAGCTCCAACGCCGACGTGAGCTCCACGCCCGCGGTGATGGTTCGCACTCGCACCGGATTAAAAATTGACGCTGCCACGGAATCATTCACCTTCGACAGGGACAACCCTGCCACTCCAACCAACCGGAGAATGTCGCGCCGTGAGGGCATGACATCGATCTCATTCGTCATCCAGTAACGTGCGTGACGAGGGCAGTGCCTCGCGTTCCTTGAATGCCCGCCGCTTCCGGGTCGGGCTCATGTAGCTCGCGACGCGCGCGAAGAAATCGCCGAAGTCCTGAGGCGCCGAGCCGCGCAGGATCTGCTCCAGCGAATGGAAGCCCAGTGCCCGGTAGCTCTCGAATTGCGATTCGCTGAACCACTGGTCGCTGGTGGGCTCATGCGGGAACGAGTCGACGGTCCTGGAGTAACTGTACACGTCATACGGTACCGGATGCTCGCCCCGCGCGCGCAACGTGGGCTTGATGTACAGCAGGCGGCCGGGCGGTGTGCCCTTGTCGACGGCATCGTAATCGATGCGAGCGACCGCGCAGTACAGGCCCTGTTTGGCCGAGCTGTTGGGATAGATCTCGATCTCTTTCTCGAACTTGATGGGAATGCCGAAGTCGATACGGATCTTGCGAATCGCGTTGCCCAGGTCGCCGAGCTTCGAGTCCGGATCGCAGCCGGCGTCGCTGACCATGATGTAGCGGCAGCGACGCAGCACCACTTCATACAGGCCGAGGTTGTCGAAATGGCCGCCATCGGACAGGTTCACGTACTTGAAGTCCGGCGTGGTGTAGCCGAACAGCTCGCCCAGCATCGGCGACAATGCCTGGCGCGGGCCTGGCAGGTGATAGGCCTTGTCGCCCTGCGCGTTGGTGTTGCCCAACCATGCGCCAAGACGAACGTTGAATAGAGACATTACGAAAGCGAGCGCGGGCGAGGAGCAATAGCCCATGTGAGGATTGGCGGCGGCACCCGAGATCGTCACCGCCGTGCCGAGCGAGATGCCGCCCTGTCCGCCATAGACTTCCGAGGCGCGATAGCCTTCGTGGAAGTTGCCGCAGAAGTAAGGCGTGATCGAGAACGATTCGGCCTTGCGCTCCTGCCACGCGAGTTTGCCGTCGCGAAGGATGTTCAATGTGACATTGATCAGTGGCAACAAGCGCTGTCCGCCCTTGGTGGGGCGCAGCTTGTGCATGCGCAGGTTGTCGGAGGCGTCGAAACCGGTGAACGGATCGGGCTTGCGATTGGTGTGTGACGCGCCCAGGTACGCGCGCACCAGTCGGTTGCGATAGAAGCCGTGCAACGAGAAACGGTTGATGTTGACGATCAGGCCCATGAGCAACGCCGCGCCCAGAAAAATCGACGGCAGCGCCCAGAACCATTGGAAGCCGGTGTGGCGCAAGTTCGGCTGACGCAACATCGGATCGGTGAAGATCCGTTCGGCGGCGACGTTCGCGTTGGTCACGATCCAGCCACCGAGCGTCGCCGTTGCCCACGACATCACCAGCACGACGCAGACCACGAAGATCGGTGCGGCCAGCGCCAGACCCACTCGCTGCATGATCGAGGGTTCATCGGTGGTGGTGGTCGCGGTCTTGTCGCGGCTGCCGAGCATCGCGGCGGCGATGCCGGAGATACCGCCAGCCGCGGCAACGAGCGGCTTCGCGGCGTTGGAGATCTTGTCGAACAGATACTGGCCGAACAGACACAGGGTGGTGATGGCGATCCAGCCGAGCGCGATGGCGAGAATCCAGCCCGACAGCCGGGCCCACCATTCACGATCGCCGTCGTTGACCAGCGCCGCCTGGGCACCCGTGACGAATGTTTCACTCAAGCTCGCCAGACCGACGAACAAGGTTCGCGCCAGCAGGTACAAGCCGAGCAGCGCCGGCAAAGCCAGCATCACATACAGGCCGGGATGGTTGTAGAGCGGGAGCAGGAGCCCGCGGATCACTAGTGCCAGCAGAAATGAAATCGCCAGGCCGGACAGCAACAACGCGGCGAACTCGAATTTGCCGGTGTGCACGCACTCGGCCGGAATGTCATGACGCAGTCGATACAACATCTCGACGACCATCCAGCCGACCAGCGGGATGAGCGTGCACCAGAGCACGGAGAAGATCAGGATGGGGCGGTTGTCCGCCGACCAGAACGGGGCGTCGAGAATGACGGCCGGATCGTTGGCAAACCCGAGCCCGGTGAATGAGAGCAGCGCTGCCGCTGCAATCACCGGCAACACGCACAGTAACGAGTATCGCGACGACGGCGTAGCGGGATCGCGCACGAACCGCCGGTGGTAGTAGATCGAAAAGCTCGCCAACAATTCCACGATCAACGAGGCGTACAGCAGCGTTTTGCCAAGACCGGGGCTGACCGTGCTCTGGACCAGCAGATACACGCCCTGAGGAATCACGACGAGCGCCGCCAGCAGCGGAACGATCACCAGCCAGTTCAGCAGCAGGTTGCGCACGAAGATGGCCGCGGCGGTCCATGTGTCGGCGGAGAAAAGACCGAGGCGCGGCGTGAGGTAGTTGCTGAACGCGCGCAAATGATCGACAGGCTTCGGCTCGGGCGCGAGCGGATTCACCGGCTGTTCCGGCTTGCCGCCCAGGTCCTGGAAGACTTCCCTGGCCGTGCCGGCGTCCTGTTGTTGCCGATGAATCCAGGCCTGCAGCCAGCTGGCGATATAACCGCCACCGGACACGCTGGAGAGATAATCGAATTCCGGCAGCAACTTGTTCCTGGCCAGGGATTGCAGGACCCCGAGATTGAAGGTCGCGCTGCGAATGCCGCCACCGGACAGGCACAGCGCCGATAACGGCGGCTGAGTCTTGCTGGCGTCGGTATCGGCATCGACCGTGCCGATCATCTGAAACAATTCGCGCAGGTTGTCCTGGTATTGCGCATCGGTGCCCGCATCGTCGGGCCGCGCCGGATCGAATTTTGCCGGTTCGAACGACTTCGACGCGCAGTACTCCGGGCGCAATGCTTGTAATTCACGCCACAGGACTTCGTTGAACGTGGCGCGACCGGCGTTATCCGAAGCGGTGCTCGGTTCTGACATAGCGGATTCCTTCGCTGAATATTTGTTTTGGTCTGCCTTGCGGACAGGGGCTTGCTAAAACTCATTGGATGGGCTGCGACGAGCTATGGCGGTTCAGGGCTAGGCGGGACGACCGCCGTGTACTCTCTGTACATAAGGGAGGAGCAACGACGTCCTGAACCGCCATAGCTCGTCCCATCCAAGGATATTTTATACATTAAATGGGTTGCGCCTCGAATCGCCAGCAGCGGCGTTGCAAAGCTTGCCCTTATCGACATAAGGGCTGCGCTTTGCGCCTTGCTGCAGGCGATTGGAGGCGCAACGCAGCCCATCCAATGAGTTTTAGCAAGCCCCAGCACGGGCATTCATGCTTGCCCGCCTTCCTCGTTTGCGCAGTCATGCTGCAGCGATCTATTTTATCCCTGCCTCGACGGACGACGAGTCATTGGCTGAGCGAGAGGAGAGTCATGCGCGACCGTGGCAATCGCCGACGCATCAGTGACGGCGGCCTGATCTTCATCACCATGATGATCACGATCCTGCTGTGTGTCCTGTGGGTGGCGGCGTCGGCCGATGCGGCCGACGCCGCTCACTGGGCGCCCGGCCTCCTTGCCGGGGCGCCTGAAGGGGAGCAAGCAGATTAGAGCTTGGCGTCGCGCTTGAGCAGCTCGTCGATCGTGACACCGACTTCCGGCACGCCGCCGAACACCGTGCCGAGACGGTTATCCGTGAAGTGCTGAAGCGCCGTTTTCGCGGCCTGCTCGGGCAGCGCGACAAACCCGACATCGGCGGCCAGCGACGGCCCTTCGGTCAGGTAGTACTCGATCAGCTGGCGCACTTCGGGACGCTGCGCCGACTTGTCGCTCACATAAATGAACAGCGGGCGCGACAGCGGTTGATACGTACCGTCGACAACGGCCGCGTTGCTCGGCAGAACCTGCGAGCCATCGTCCCTCTCGATGGGCACGGCGCGCATGCGCTCCTTGTGGCCTACGTAATAAGCGAAGCCGAAGTAACCGAGCGCGTTCTTGTTGTTCTCCACGCCTTGCACCAGCACGTTGTCGTCTTCGCTCGCGGTGTAATCGCCGCGGCTGGACTTCGCCTTGCCGCTCACTGCTTCGGTGAAGTAATCGAACGTGCCCGAATCGGCGCCGGGGCCGAACAGCATCAGCGGCGCATCGGGCCATTCCGGACGCACCTGATTCCAGCGCATGACCTGACCTTGCGCGCCCGGCTCCCACATCTTTTTCAGATCGGCAATGGTGAGCGACTTCACCCAATCGTTCTTCGGATTGACGACCACGGTAATGGCATCGAACGCGACCGGCAGCTCGATGAAGTTGATGCCGGCTTTCCGGCACATCTCCATCTCCTCGGTGAGAATGGGGCGCGACGCATTGGAAATATCGATGTCGCCGCGGCACAGTTTCTTGAAGCCGCCGCCGGTGCCGGACAGGCCGACGGTCACGCGCACCGCGCCCCGCTGCCCGGCCTGAAACTCTTCGGCAACCGCTTCGGCGATCGGAAACACCGTGCTCGAGCCGTCGATGCGAATCACCGGCGTGTCCGGGCCCATGCGGCCGGCGGCCGAGCCCTCCTGTTTGCCACAGCCGGTCAGCACCATGCTGAGCTGAGCGGCGATGGTCAGTATCGCCAGACGCCGTGTGTTCATCGGGGACCCTCGTCAGTTTAAAAGGACGAGTTTGCGGCAAATGCGGGCCAATGTCTTCCCGCGACGGTGCGTTGTCAGCTGAGCGTCAGCTTCCGCCATGCCTCGCGATAAGCGGGCAATTGTTGGAGAGGCATCGCGGCGGCTGGCGTCATCGTCGGAGCCTGCGCGTCGTGGAATCCGGCGAGATAACAGGCCGCGCGCATGTTGCCGCCATTGCCGGAACTCAGCGCGACAGTTCGATCGGGCAGCAGCGCGCTGAGAACGGCGCCGAACGAGGCATTCGTCGCGAGTGGGCCGTCGATCAGAACGTCGCTCTCCGCGCCGAGCATTTCGATCAACAACTCACACATCAGTGCAACGTAGAGGGTCGCCACGCTGGCGCGCTCCGAGCCCGACAAACGATCGGCGTTGATCAAGCGACCTTCGCGTCCCGCAAAGGGTCCGCCGCTGGCGAACGACGGGATTGCCATCGCCTGACGCTCGATCACATTGAGCAATGCGGGTGGGTTCGGTCGTGAGTCCGTGCCGGCAATCGCTTCGTACTCACGCCCGCCCATGAACCTTGCGGTCGCGACCGGCGACCCGAAGGCGTCGACGCTGGCGAGCATGTCTTGATCTTCGCGCAGCCGCGACAGGTCGGCTCGATTCGCCATGACGACCGTCCACGTGCCGCTCGAAATCACAGTGAACGGCGCGGTGTGATCGCGCGTCGTCAGAAACTTCAGATACGACGCATTCGAGTCGTGAATGCCGCAGATGACCTGACATTGAGGGTCGAGCCCGGTCGCCGCTGCTACTTCCGGCGAGATCGGGCCGAGCACGTCGCTGGCGAGCTTGGTCGGCGGAAACAGTTTGTCCCAGCCGCGTGCCCGCGCGAGCTTGGAGAAGGTCTGTTCACGCGGTAACCACAGATCGGAGTGACAGCCCAGCGAGGTGACTTCGCTGGCCCTCACGCCACTCAGTCGCCACGCCCAGAACTGTGGATACAGCAGCGCGTGCGCGATTCGCGAAAACAGTTGCGGCTGGACTTCTTGGAGGAAGAACAGCTGACGACCGAGATTCAATCCGAGCGGCAGATCGGGGGAGTACGTGCTCTGATAGGGGTCACGTTGCTGACGGTATTCTGCGTTCACTCGCTCGAAGCACGCGTCTTCGTAGTCGGGAGCAGCGATTACTCGATTGTCGCGATCGATCAGCACGGCGGCCGCTCCGTGCGCGACAGGCACAATCGCACGAATGCGGTCTCGATGAGGCGCGTCGCGTAGTGCATCCAGCAGCCACTGGCCGATCGCTTCGACGTCCAGCTCGCGCATCGACGGACGTTGAACGACCGCATTCGCACGACGGCTGCCGCGAATCTCGGCGCCGGTCTCTGGATCGATCACCAACACTTTGGCGTTGGTCTTGCCGATGTCGATCAGTGCGATGAGCGGATGTGTCATGAACTGCGACCGACTGCCCGGCCCCACCAGCGCTCGGCGAGCACGGGAAGGGCGACGACGGTGATGAGCAATGTGCCGACGATGATGGACATCACTATACCCGGCACGTTGAGCAACCCCAGTCCGAAGTTCACGAAGCCCAGTACGACGGCCGCGAGCAGCACGCCTGGAATAGTGCCTTTGCCGCCCCACACGGATACGCCGCCCAGAATCACCATGCTGATGATCTCCAATTCCCAACCCTGCGCGATCGACGGACGCGTCGAGCCCAGGCGCGATGTGAGCAGCACGGCTGCGAGTCCACTACAAAGTCCGGTCATGGCGAACAACAGGAATCGATAACGATCGACCGGCACGCCCGACCATTTCGCCGCCGTGGGATTCGCGCCCAAGGCGTAGACGGTGCGGCCCCACCGCGTGACGTGCAGGAACAATCCGAACATCACTGCGAGCACGATCAGAATGCACAGCTCGATCGATAGCGCGCCGACCGCATAACCCTGGCCAAACGTGGCGAATGATTCGGGATAGTCCTTGAGCACGCGGTCGCCAAGGACTGCGTAGGCGAAGCCACGAAACAACGTCATCGTGCCGATGGTCGCGACGATCGACGGCACGCGGCCCAGCGTCACGAGCGCGCCGTTGATCATACCTGCGACGAGTCCCGTGCCGAGGCCAATCGCCACCAGACCGGGCGTCTGCACTCCGGATGCCGCGCCCAAGCCCATGGCGACGGAGGCCAGCGCGATGATGGCCGCGACGGAAATATCGATCTCGCCGGCGATGATCAGCAATGCCAGCGGCAAAGCAATGACGGCTCTCTCGGTGAAGTTGAAAGTCGCGTCCGACAGCGTCCACACATCCAGGAAGTACGGAGACAGACTCGCGAAGCAGACGAACTCGATGACGAGCACCAGCGCGAGCATCGACTCCCAGCGCAGCAGGCTCTTGAATCTGTGCATGCTCATGCCGCTTGCGCCTCCAGGATGGCGCGTTTGTCTTCGCGGCGTCGCGCGCTGAGGACAGCGGCCACGACGATGACCAATCCGTTGATGCCCATTTGCCAGAATGGCGAGATGCCGATCAGTGGCAGCGCATTTCGAATGACGCCGATGAACAGACAGCCGAGCACCACGCCCGCGACCGTGCCGATGCCACCCGCGATGGCAACGCCGCCGATCAAGCACGCCGCAATTACTTGCAGCTCGAAGCCGAGCGCGATGTCCGTGTACGCCACGGCGAAGCGCGCCACCCACAAATAACCGCACAGCCCCGCGATGGCGCCGCAGATCATGTACGCGAAGAACTGCATGCGACCGGGATCGATGCCGGTGTACGTCGCGGCCGCGGGATTGCCGCCGGCGGTGTACAGGTTTCTGCCCAACACGGTGTAACGCATCATCATTGCGAAGCCCGCGATTGCAACGATGGCGAGCCATGAGAGCAGCGTAAGGCCCAGGACCTCGTAACGGACAAAGCCGAGAAACTGCGGTGACATCTGGTTGTCGTTCACCCACGTGCCACCGGATGACAAATAGATCAGGCCCCGATACACGGACATCGTGCCGAGCGTGACGACGATGGGGGGCAGCTTGAGTCGCCACACCAGCAGCCCGTTGATTGCGCCGAGCAGCGTGCCGCTGACTAGCGCGATCAAGAGTATGGGCGCGACACCGGCGCCCGGATAATTCTTGTTTAGTAGTGCGACCAGCATGCCTGATAGCGCCAGGTTGGCGGCAATCGAAAGATCGATGCCGCGCGTGAGGATGACGAGCATCTGGCCCAGCGCGAGCAGGATGAGAATGGCGCTGTCGTCGAGGATTTCAGCGAGGTTGCCCGGGCGAGCGAACTGTGGGAACGCTGCTGTCACCGACGCGAGCAGCAGCACGACAATGACACCGAGGGCGAGATCTCGCCGGGTGGCGGAGTTAATCATCATCGCGAGTGCACCGTCGCCGAGGCTGGCAACAATACGACGATGACGTCGAGGGCGAGATCGTGCCGGGTCGCGGAGTTCGTCATCATCGCGGATCACCATCGCCGGTGTCAGCGACAGCGCGAAGTGCGAGGTCGCGCCGGACAGGGCTCGCCGGGCAGCTGTATGACGACGCGAGGGCGGACAATCTTTTCGTTCTCATCACGCCCCGGTCGCCGCCTGGACGACATTTTCCGCCGTCGCTTCATTTCGATTCAGCAATGCACGCACGCGGCCTCGGCGCATGACCAGTATGCGATCGGACATGCCCAGGATCTCGGGCAGCTCCGACGAAATCATCACGACCGCGTTGCCTCTCTGAGTAAACTCGCTAGTCACGGCATGCACCGCTGATTTCGCACCGACGTCGATGCCCTTGGTCGGCTCATCGAGAATCAAAACGCGCGGCGAGCGCGCCAGCCATTTCGCGATCACGACTTTCTGCTGATTCCCGCCGGACAAGTCGCCGACGTTCTGCGCCGGCCCGGTCGCCTTGATGCCCAGCGCGGCGATCCAATGATTCGCCAGCGCCGATTCTCGTTGCCGGCTGCAAAGCCCGCGAGGCGCCAGCGAATCCAGATTGGTGAGCGAAACATTGGCAGCGATGGAGAAGGGCAGAATCGCGCCCTGTTGTTGCCGATCCTCGGGAACATAAGCGAGCCCGTGACGAACGGCGTCCGCCGGACTCGAAATCGACACCGCCTTGCCAGCGATATGAATCGAGCCGCCATCCGGCGCGGTCAAGCCGAACAAACATTGCGCCAGTTCCGTGCGGCCCGCGCCGACCAGGCCATAGATGCCCAGCGTCTCGCCCTGCCGCACCGAGAACGAGATGTTGTCGAACTCGCTCGCGCGCGACAAACCCTCCACGCGCAGCAGTTCTTCGCCCAACGTCGTTGCCAGTTTTGGAAACAGCTGCTCGACCGAACGACCGACCATCATCCGAATGAGCTGCTCGCTGCCCGTGCCGGCAATCATACCGCTGCCGACCGACGCGCCGTCGCGAAACACAGCGTATCGATCCGCCAGCGCGAAGATCTCTTCGAACTTGTGACTGATGAAGAGCAAGGCGCAGCCGGAGTCTCGCAGACGGCGAGCGATACGGAACAGATCCTCGGCCTCGCGGTGAGACAGCGATGCGGTCGGTTCATCGAGAATCAGCACGCGAGCCTCACTCGTCAACGCGCGAGCAATCTGCACGATGTGCTTCTGAGCGACGCTGAGCTGGCCCGCCGGCGTGTCCGGTGAGAACGAAACATCGAGCTGCCGCAAAATCTCCGCCGCGCGAGAGCGCATCTCGCTCCACGCGATGAACCGACTCTTCTTCGGTCGCGCACTGACGAAGATGTTCTCGGCGACCGTCAGGTTGTCGAACACTACGCATTCCTGATGCACGACATTGATGCCGAGCTGTCGCGCATGTTCCGGATCGCGCACGCGGATCGGTCGGCCGTCGAGCATCAGCTCGCCGCCATCGGGCTGGTGAATGCCGCACAGAATCTTCACCAGCGTGGACTTGCCCGCGCCGTTCTCGCCGATCAGCGCCGTCACCTGGCCCGGATACAAATCGAGATTGGCATCGCGCAGCGCGTGCGCGCCGCCGAAGGATTTCTTCACCTGCGTCAGCGTCAGGAGGGGCTGCGCGGGTGCCTGCTGGATCGCGGCCGCCATGTCAGAAAATCGCCGCGAATTGTTCGACGTTGCTTTGGTCGTAAATGAAGGGCCTGGCCATGGCGCCGATGCCATTGCCGTCGAACTTCACCGCGCCAACGCGCCCGATCGAGATTTCCTGATCCTCGGGCTGGGTGCCGCGAGCGAGTTGCACAGCGACCTGGGTCGTGGCGTAACCGAGATCGATGGGATTCCAGATCGCAAACTTCGGCACCACGCCCTTTCGCACATAGCCAGCGAGCTCCGAGGGCAGGCCCAGCCCCGTGACTTTCACTTTGCCCGTGAGCCCCTGATCCTCGACGGCCTTCGCGGCCGCGACGATGCCGACCGAGCTCAACGACACGATCACTGCCAGATCCGGATATTGCTTGATCAGCGCGACGGTCTCGCGATAGGACTTGTCGGCGACATCGTCGCCATAAACGACGCTCACGTATTCCAGGCACGGATACTTGGGCATGTACTGCTGCATCTGTACCAGCCAGGCATTCTGATTCGTGGAGGTGGGCGTCGCGGATACGACCGCCATCTTGCCTTTGCCATCCGGCACCAGCTCGGCCGCCAGATCCAGAACGGTCTGTCCGATCAGTACATCCGACGACGGCGCGAGATGAACCACGCGACCTTCCTTCGCGACCGCGGAGTCGAATGAGATGACTTTGATGCCCCGTTGCATCGCTCGCTTCAGCGTAGGCACGAGGGCATCGGGATCATTGGCCGAGATGGCGATGGCGTCGACGCGCTGAGCGATCAGCGCGTTCAATGTTTCTATTTGTCCTTCGGCGGTCGGCGTGGTCGGGCCGGTGAAAATGATCTCAGCATCGAGCGTGGCCGCGGCTTCGTCCGCGCCCTTGTGAACGGCATCGAAAAAACCGTTGCCCAGGCTCTTGGCGACGATGCCGATGCGCAGCTTGTTATCCGCCTCGACATCGCCGCTCGGCTGCGGCCGCTCGCCGCAACCCGCAAGCACGACTGCAACCAGCGACGCCGCACCCGTGAGCATTGCTCTTCTAAGCATTCCATCCCCCTGCTTTTTCCAGACAGCCGACCTGTTGCAGGCCGTGCCGCCGCGCCTCAACTCATGCGAGCTTCTGCAACTCGTCGTCCTCGTTCACCGAGGCCACGATCACTTTGATGCCCGCCGCCTTGAACACTTCCAACTCTTCGGGTTTCGCGCCGTCGTCGGTGATGATGGTGGAGATCCGCTCCAGCCCCGTGACGATCATCGCGGACTTCTGCCGCAGCTTGCTGCTGTCCGCCATCACGATCACATCTTCGGTGCGCTTCAACAGCTTGGTCTGCGCCTGCACGATCAACGGATCGGCTTCCATGATGCCGAAGCGGTTCAGGCCATAGCAGCCGGTGAACAGCTTGTTGCCCCAGAAGTTCTCGATGGTGTCGTTGTCGAACGGGCTCAGCACGATGTTCTGTTCGCGGAAGATGGTGCCGCCCGGCAGCGTGATCCGGTTGCGACTGGTGGCCAGCAGCTTGGCCGCGATCGGAAACGAATTGGTCAGGATGTCCAGATCGTGATCGGCCAGAAACTCCACCAGCGCGAACGTGGTGGTGCCGCCATTGATGATGATGCTCTCGCCGGCAGTGATCAGTTCCGCCGCCGCGCGAGCGATCGCGCGTTTCTGCGGGACGCTGATGTCCTGACTCAACGAGAACGGCATGCCCACCAGGTGCGGCTGATGCCGGGGACGCACGGCTTCGGCGCCACCGCGAATGCGTTTGACCTCGCCGCGCTCGGCCAGCGTGTTGATGTCGCGACGAATGGTCGCCTCGGACGCGCCGAGCAAATCCAACAGGTCGCCGACGCTCACGATGGAGCGCTCTTCGACGAGCTTCAGAATCAGGCTATGGCGCTCACGTTCCAACATGGAACCTCCTCGAAGCAGTTCCGATCAGGGTCTTCATTGCTCTGATCGATTATGCTCGCATCTGATTGTATATGATCGTTTCGTGTGGTAAACAGGCATTTCATAGCGCGTAAGGCGATTTTTTGTGCCCGAACGCGATCAAACGGCCCTTGGGGGAGATTAGATGAGTGTGGTTCAGCCGGCGCAAGCCGAGTCGTCCTCGTTGCTGGTCGAAAACCGCTGGAACGATGCGGCTGCGGCGGGCATGAGCCCGGCTCAGCTGCTGCTCTACCGCTCCAATCTGCTCGGCTCCGACAAGCGCATCACCAACTTCGGCGGCGGCAACACCTCGGCCAAGGTCGTCGAGAAGGATCCGCTCACGGGTCAAGACGTGAACGTCCTGTGGGTGAAGGGCTCGGGCGGCGACCTGGGCACCATGAAGCTGGATGGCTTTGCCACCTTATATATGGACAAGTTCCTGTCGCTCGAGCCGTTCTACAAGGGCAAGGACAGCGACAGCGTGCTGGTGCCGCTGTATTCCCACTGCACGTTCAATCTGAATCCGCGCGCGGCGAGTATCGATACTCCGTTGCATGGTCTGGTGGATCGCGCGCACGTCGATCACATGCATCCGGACGCGCTGATCGCGATCGCCGCCGCGGCCGACAGCAAAGCGCTCACCAAAGAAATCTATGGCGATGACATCGGCTGGTTGCCGTGGCTTCGCCCCGGATATGCCCTTGGATTGGCGCTGCGCAAGTTCACGCGTGAAAACCCCAAGGCGCGCGGTGTGGTGCTCGAAGCGCATGGGGTTTTCACGTGGGCCGATACGGCGAAGGAGTGTTACGAGAACACGCTCGACGTGATCAATCGCGCGACGACGTGGCTCGCGGACAAAAGTCGTGGCAAGCAACCGTTCGGCGCTCTCAAGGCTCAATCGCTGACTCAGGAAAAGCGTCGCGAAGTCGCGGCCGCCATCATGCCGCGCATTCGTGGCCTGATTTCAGGCACGACGCGCAAGGTCGGTCACTTCGACGACAGTGCCGCCGTGCTGGAATTCGTCGGTAGCGAGAAGTTACAGGCGCTTGCCGACCTCGGTACCTCCTGTCCCGATCATTTCCTGCGCACCAAGATCTGGCCGCTGGTGCTGCCGTTCGATGCCGCCAACGAATCGGTCGAGCAGTTCGCCCGTCGCGTACAGCCGGCGCTGGAACAGTATCGCGAGCGTTACGCGGCCTATTACGAACGTTGCAAGCGGCCGGGCTCGCCGAAGATGCGCGATCCGAATGCGGTCGTTTATCTCGTGCCCGGCGTGGGCATGATCACGTTTGCCGCTGACAAAGCCACCGCACGCATCGCGGGCGAGTTCTATATCAACGCGATCAATGTCATGCGCGGCGCCGCCGCCGTGTCGACCTATCGCGGCCTGCCCGAGCAGGAAGCGTTCGATATCGAATATTGGGACCTGGAGGAAGCCAAGCTGCAGCGCATGCCGAAGCCGAAACCGTTGGCGGGCCGCGTCGCCCTGATCACGGGCGGGGCGGGTGGCATCGGTCTGGCGACCGCGCGGCGGTTGATGGAGGAGGGCGCCTGTGTCGTGCTTTGTGACATCGACCACGAGGCGCTCGGCGAAGCCGAGGCGGGCCTGAAGAAACAGTATGGCAACGACGTCGTTGCCAGCTGTTGGGTCGACGTGACGCGTGAAGACGCGGTCGTCGCGGGCTTCCGCGATAGCTCGTGGAAATTCGGCGGCATCGATATCTGCATTTCCAACGCCGGCATTGCCTCCGCGTCGCCGGTCGATCAGACCAGCCTCGCCACCTGGCAGAAGAACATGGACATCCTGTCCACGGGCTACTTCCTGGTGTCGCGCCAGGCGTTCCAGTTATTCAAGACCCAGAACATCGGCGGCTCCATCGTGTTCATCGGCTCCAAGAACGCGCTGGCCGCTTCACCCGGCGCGGCTGCTTACTGCACGGCCAAGGCCGCCGAGCTGCATCTGGCTCGATGTCTGGCGCTGGAAGGCGCGCCGGTCGGCATTCGTGTGAATGTCGTGAACCCGGACGCCGTCCTGCGCGGCTCGCGCATCTGGCAAGGCGAATGGGCCCAGCAGCGCGCCGAGCAGTACAAGACCAGCACCGAAGAGCTCGAGTCGATTTACCGCGAGCGCAGCCTGCTCAAGCGCAGTGTGTATCCGGAAGACGTGGCCGAAGCCGTCGCCTTCTTTGCGTCCGAGCGGGCGTCGAAGTCGACGGGCAATATCATCAACGTCGATGCTGGTAACGCGGCGGCGTTCACGCGATAAAAAAGATCGGACAAGATGTGCGTCTCGTCCGGTCTATGTGCGCAGATTAGGGGGACACCATGGTTGGCACTTACACCGATCCGCGCGATCGTTCTTTCATCGCCGACGCCAACGCGAAGTTCTTGAAGGATGTCGATGCTGACTACGCGGCACTCGGCGCGATCCTGAGTCGGCGAGGCATCGATATCGATGCAGTCACCGCCGCCGTCGCGAGCTTTGGTGTCGCCATTCCCTCGTGGGGCGTCGGCACTGGTGGCACTCGTTTCGCGCGCTTTCCTGGCAAGGGCGAACCGCGCAATGTGTTCGAGAAGCTCGAGGATTGCGCGGTCATTCACAGCCTGACCGGCGCGACTCCCACGGTTTCTTTGCACTTGCCCTGGGATTTCACCGAGGACATGCCGGCACTTCGTCAGCGCGCGACCGCGCTCGGGCTGGGCTTCGATGCGGTCAATTCGAACACGTTCCAGGATCGCCCCGGCCAGAAGCTGTCCTATAAGTTCGGTAGTCTTACGCATACGGACGCGGCCGTTCGTGCGCAGGCGGTGGAGCACAACGTCGACTGCATTCGCATCGGCCAACTGCTCGGCTCGAAGGCGCTGACCGTGTGGATCGGCGATGGCGCGAACTTCCCCGGCCAGCAACATCTGGGGCGCGCATTCGAGCGTTATCTCGAATCGACCGCGCGAATCTACGCTGCCTTACCTGCCGACTGGCGCATGCTCATCGAGCACAAGATGTATGAGCCGGCGTTCTATGCGACGGTGATTCAGGATTGGGGCAGCTCGCTGCTCGCTGCGCAGACCCTTGGCCCGAAAGCGTTCTGCCTGGTCGATCTTGGCCATCATGCGCCCAATGTGAACATCGAAATGATCGTGTCGCGCCTGGTGCATGCCCGCCGGCTCGGGGGCTTCCATTTCAACGATTCGAAGTACGGCGACGACGATCTGGACGCAGGCTGCATCGATCCCTATCGGCTGTTCCTGATCTTCAACGAGCTGGTCGACGCGCAGTGGCGCAAGCTGCCGGACTTCCAGCCGGCGCACATGCTGGATCAATCCCACAATGTCACCGATCCCATCGAGAGCCTGATGACCAGCGCCATCGAGTTGCAGCGGGCCTATGCCCAGGCGCTGCTGGTCGATCGGCAAGTACTTGCCGATTATCAACAGGACAACGATGCGTTGATGGCGGCGCAGACGTTGAAGCGCGCCTTCACCACCGATGTGCAGCCCATCCTGGCGCGCGCCCGCTTGCAAAAAGGCGCGGCGGTGGATCCTGTAAGCGCTTACCGTCGCAGTCACTATCGACTCGCCTGTGCGGATCAGCGTCCCGCGATCCAGAATTTCGGCGGCGGTATTGTGTGATTGTCGGCTGGAGCGTGCTCTGAGCACGCTCCCATTCAACGGTTCGTCGCATATTCCCGCGTCTCTTGCCCTGTAATCCTTCGCTGTCGATATCCTATTGAGTCGGTCTTACGACCATCGGCATCGTTGCGGCCAGGGTAGTCGATACATTCGGTTTGGATTTATCGTCCCAAGCTGCTCCCAGTCTGCTGATTCTCGGCTATATACTCCGGCCGCCGAAGCAGTGTGGATTGCAACGCTTGCGAACCGTCGTCGTCACCCGCTATGTCACTCCTCTGCGCGAAGGCGGTTCCGTACCCGCCATCGTCGAAGCCGATGACGAAGGCATGTACGTCATCAAGTGGCGCGGCGCCGGGCAGGGACCGAAAGCTCTGATCGCCGAGCTGGTGGCTGGCGAGATCGGTCGCGCCGCCGGCCTGCCCATCCCCGAGGTGGTGTTGATCGAGCTCGATCCGGATCTGGCGCGCACCGAGCCCGATGTCGAGATCCAGGAATTGATTCGCGCCAGCGCCGGGCTCAACGTGGCGCTCGATTATCTGCCCGGCGCGATCACCTTCGATCCAGTGGTGTTCCAGCCCGACGCGCCGCTGGCCTCGAAGATCGTCTGGTTCGACGCGTTCGTCACCAACGTCGATCGCACGGCGCGCAACACCAACATGCTGGTCTGGCATCGCCAGCTGCGCCTCATCGATCACGGCGCCGCTTTGTATTTCCATCACTCCTGGGCGCAATATCTGGAACGGAGTCGGGATGCGTTTCCCATGATTCGCGATCACGTGCTGTTGCCGTTCGCCAATGCGCTGGATGAAGCGCACGAGTTCATGCTCTCCCGCATCACGCCCGAAGTGATCCGCGACATCGTCGCGTTGATTCCCGATGCGTTGTTACGAGGCGATGCGACGTTCTCCAGCGCGGCCGAGTATCGAAGTGCGTACGCGGAATATCTGTTGCGACGCTTGGAGTCGCCGCACCTGTTCTTCGTGGAGGTGAAGCGTGCGCGCTCCCTGCTCGTATGATTACGCCATCATTCGCGTCGTCCCTCGGGTCGAGCGCGAAGAGTTCGTGAACGTCGGCGTGATCGTTTCCTGTCCGGCGCTCGATTATCTGGCCGCGCGCATCGAGCTCGACGAGGCTCGCCTGCTGGCCTTCGCGCCGGGCGTCGATATCGATCTGGTCCGTGAAAATCTCGCCAGTATTCCCGCTATCTGCGCCGGCACCGGCCCGATCGGGCGGCTGACCCTGCGGGAGCGGTTCCATTGGCTGGTTGCGCCTCGAAGTACGATGATTCAGACATCCTCGGTGCATACGGGGCGCAGTGACGATCCGTCCCGCCTGCTGGAGCAGTTACTGCAGAAAATGGTGCGCTCGGGCGCGCGCTGACACGTCTACGGATTGGTCATAACCGGCCTTTTAGGCCTAAAATCACTGCGAAATTGAGTGTTTCCTGCGGTTTTGCCGCCGGATGTGTACACTCGCGCGCCTTTTCCGCTGTCCGCGCTCGCGTGCGTCCGAGGTTTCCTTGCCCGCTCCTTCCGATCAGACCCCGGGCGAAAGCCCGACTTTTAGTGACCTCGCCCTGGGCGACGCCGTGCTCAAGGCATTGCAGGACGTGGGCTACGAGTCGCCTTCGCCCATCCAGGCCGCGACCATTCCCCAGCTGCTCGAAGGGCGCGACGTGGTGGGCCAGGCCCAGACCGGCACCGGCAAGACCGCGGCATTCGCGCTGCCTATCCTCACCAGGATCGACCTGGACGAGGCCGTCCCTCAGGCGCTGGTCCTGGTACCGACGCGCGAGCTGGCGATCCAGGTCGCTGAGGCGTTCCAGAAATACGCCACTTACCTGAAGGGATTTCATGTACTCCCCGTGTACGGCGGACAGAGCTATACCCCGCAGCTTCATAGCCTGCGCCGGGGTGTGCATGTGGTGGTCGCGACCCCGGGTCGCGCGATGGATCACATCAAGCGCGGCACGCTCAATTTGTCGTCGCTGAAGCATCTGGTGCTGGATGAGGCGGATGAGATGCTGCGCATGGGCTTCATCGACGATGTCGAATGGATTCTGGAGCAGATTCCGGCCGAACGTCAGATCGCGCTGTTCTCCGCCACCATGCCGACCCAGGTGCGCCGGATTGCCCAGCAACACCTGCGTGAGCCGGCCGAAGTCACCATCAAAAGTAAGACGACCACGGCGAGCCAGATCCGGCAGCGGTATTGGATCGTCAGCGGTATGCACAAGCTCGACGCGCTCACTCGAATTCTCGAGGCCGAGGCGTTCGATGCGATGATCGTGTTCACTCGGACCAAGATTGCGACGGAAGATCTGGCGCAGCGGTTGTCCGCTCGCGGCTTTTCTGTCGAGGCGCTGAATGGCGATATCGCTCAACAGCAGCGTGAGCGCACGATTGCGCGGTTGAAGGCGGGGCAGATCGATATTGTCGTTGCGACGGATGTCGCGGCTCGCGGCTTGGACGTTGAGCGCGTCAGTCACGTCGTCAATTACGATGTTCCTTACGATCCCGAGTCGTATGTGCATCGCATTGGCCGCACTGGTCGGGCGGGGCGCAGTGGCGAGGCGATTCTGTTCATCGCGCCTCGTGAAAGAAACATGTTGCGTGTGATCGAGCGCGCCACCCGGCAGAGCGTCCAGCAGATGCAGATGCCGACGATCGAGGATGTGAACGAGCGGCGGGTCGCCAAGTTCAATGAGAAACTGACGGCGGCGATTGCGGCGAATGCCGGCCAGGCGTTCATGTCGCTGATCGAGAATTATGAGCGGGACAACAATGTTCCCGCGCTGGAGATCGCTGCTGCGTTGGCCAGCATCGCGCAAGGTGCGACACCGCTCTTGCTCGAGCCCCAGGTGCGGACGAATCGTGAGCCTTGGTCGCCTGAAGGGGCGGAGGGTGGCGATCGCGCGCCTGGTCGCGAACGTGCCCCGCGGCCGGATCGAGATCGAGCTGCGCGTAATGAGAAGTATGCGAAGCGCGAGCGCGATCTGCGCGGGCGTGAGGATGAGGGGGCTTCGCAACCGGCGTGGTCGAGTTCGGAACAAGCGGACGACGCTGGCGCTCGTCCTGAACGCGCTTCGCGCTCGGAATGGGCGCCACGTGAGGATCGAGGCTCGCGACAGCGTGATGCCGGTTCGGAATGGGCGCCACGTGAGGATCGAGGCTCGCGACAGCGTGATGCCGGTTCGGAATGGAAGCCTCGTGAAGAAAGGCCTTCGCGACAGCGAAAGGCCTGGTCGGATTCGGAGTCCGAATCGCCCGGTCGGGGCGAGCGGAATGAGTGGCAGGAAGAAGTGGTCGGCTCCGAGTACGTCTCCGAGTTTTGGAAAGCGCCGAGCGATCAAGCGGCGCCGAGCCAACAAGGTCCGAAGCCGCCAAATCGACGTGAGCGTCGGGCGGCCGAGCGTGCGGAGCGCGAGCGGCTTGCGGCGGGTGGTGAAGCTGTCGCGGGCGAGAATGTCAGCGCGGGCGAAAGCCGCACTTCCGGTGCCGCCGAGGCGGAGAAGATCAGCGCGAGCGAAAGTGGCTACAGCGACACTGCCGCGGCTGGGAAGGTCGGCAGGGGCGAAGGTGGCTACAGCGACACTGCCGCGGCTGAGAATGTCAGCGCGAGCGACGGTGGCTACAGCGGCGCTGTCGCCGCTGAGAATGTCAGTGCGAGCGAAGGTGGCGATACTGATGCTGTCAGCAATGAAGCTGGCGGTGGCGATCAAGAAGTCACTGCTCGTGAAGCCACGCGTGCCATGCGTGACGAAGAAAGTCCGCGAGAAGAGCGTCCGCGTGCGGATCGAGGCTTGCATGAGCGTCGGCCCTCCGCAGACGAAGCTCGGCCGCGCAAGCGAGCCGAGTCGCGTGACTTCAACGAAGGCGAGCGTCCGCGTAGACGAGCAGAGGCTCGCGACGTTAGCCAAGACGCTCGCTCGGAGCGGCGCGCTCCGCCTCGCGATTCCGGCGGTGACGATCGCCCGCGTGCGCACAGTCAAGATCGCGACTTCGGTGGCGACGATCGCCCGCGTGCGCGCAGCCAGGATCGTGACTTCGGTGGCGACGACCGTCGTCCGCGTCGGGGCGGCGACGAGGAAGTTGAAACCTATCGCATCGAAGTCGGCCATGACCATGGCGTGAAGCCGGGCAATATCGTGGGCGCCATCGCCAATGAAGTCGGCCTGGAAGGTCGTCACATCGGCCGCGTCGTGATCCAGGACGATCACAGCTTCGTCGATCTTCCCAGCGGCATGCCCAAAGAGGTATTCCTGCAGCTGCAGAAAGTCCGCGTCGCCGGGCAGCCGCTCCAGATCAGCCGGGCCCTGAAAACTCACGTCGAAAAGCTCCGACGCGACCGTCCGGCGGGGCCGAAATTCCGCAAGCCGACCGATTCCAGAGGTCCACGTTCCAGCGCCCGTCCGCCACGCGACAACAAGCGACGTCGCTGATTTCAGCGGCCCGCTGCCGCCGCCAACGCCGAAAAAAGCCTGAAAATACAGGCTCAAACGCGCCGACCGGCCAGACGGTCGGCGCGTGAAGCAGTTCACATTTCGCTCACACTCCCGCATAAGAAACATCGGCAATGTTTTCTGCGGGCGTCTCGATACCGCGACGTTGCCGCTATTCGCCGACAGGATTGAGTATCCGCCGGGGGTGGTTATGCTCCATCCCGCGTCGAGACATTGGGTGCCTCTCCGATGGGTAAGGAGCCGCGCAAGCGCGAAACTGGCAGCCACTGATCAATTAGAAGGGTTCGTAAGGAAAGCGAACGCCGCAGCGGGTCGAGGAAGTATTGAAGCTTCTCGTCTGACTGAAACTCTGTGACAGCCGTACTGGCTGTGCGCCCCTGCGCGCGCAGTCACCGGCGGGTCGCACCTCGGATGGAATAAATCGAGGCTCGCTATCGTCAAGGGCAAACCCGTCGAAAGTCGGGGACGCAAAGCAACCGGTCTACAAGGGCTCACGCCCGATGACAGCGGGGCTGCCAAATTAGCGAGAGCAAACCGTGCCACTGGGGCTCGGTGCGTTCTATGTGTACGCGAGTACACCGATGATTTGTCGGGTCACATTCAGTGACCGCGTCGCCCTTGGAAATTCACGTCGTGCGCGCAAGCGCGCGGCAGAAGTAACAAGGGTTATCAGATGCAGAAGGCGAATGTCGGTAAGTGGATGCAGCGTGGCGGTTTGTTTGCGCTGGTGATGACGGGCCTCATGACCGCGGGCTGTGGTGGTGGTGGCGGCGGTGGCAGCAGCGGCACGACCGCGAGTGCCAACAGCGCCAGCGGCAGCAATGCCGCTCCGACGATTTCAGGCACCGCGAGCGCAACGGCCAGCGTCGGCAGCGCGTACTCCGCGACTCCGCAGGCGACGGATGCCGATGGCGACACGCTTGCGTTCTCCATCCAGAACAAGCCGGTTTGGGCGAATTTCAACACCGCCACTGGCGCGCTCACGGGCACGCCGACCGCGGCAGCCACCTTCGCCAACATCATCATCACCGTGAGCGACGGTAAGGCCACCGCTTCGTTGCCGGCCTTCTCGATCACCGTGGGTGCTGCTGCTACTGCAGGTTCAGGTTCGAGCTCCGGTTCTGGCTCCGGCTCCACGACGCCGGCCGAGGCGGTCGCTTCCGGTCCGAACGTCGCGCTGTCCTGGAATGTCCCGACGCAGACCGTCGACGGTGAGACGCTGCAGAACCTCGCCGGCTATCGCATTCACTACGGCACGAATCAGGACGCGATGGTCAATTCCATCGAAGTGCCGAGCGCCGGTGTGAACACCTACACGGTGCAGAACCTGAGAGCGGGCTCGACGTATTACTTCGCGGTGCGCGCGATCACTGCGGATGGTGACGAGAGCGAGATCTCGAACGTGATCTCTCGCGTGATCGGCTAACTGGATCATCGTCCGCTGACGATGAGGGCTGGCGTCGTCGTGATGCCAGCCCTTTTTTTCTTTTAATTGGCGGCGCTGGCGCTGGTCACGTAGCGGTCGACTTCGCGACCGAGCAATTCCAAGGGCACGCTGCCCGTGCGCAGTACGACGTTGTGGAATTGTTGAGGCGACCATTTGTCGCCGAGCGCGGCGCGAGCTCGATCCCGCAGCTCGAGGATCTGCAGCTGGCCGATCATGTAAGAGCAGGCCTGCCCCGGATACACGACGTAACGCTCGACCTCGCTCGCTTCCAGGCCGTAATCGATGGCCTGCTGACGCGTCCACTTCTTGGCGTGCAACCCAGTGTCCACCACCAGGCGACGAGCGCGGAACAACTGCGCATCCAGCATGCCGAGCAAACCCTCCGGATCGCCGTCGTACCAGCCGTTCTCAGCGACCAGTTTCTCCGCATAAAGCGCCCAACCTTCCGACAGCGCGGAGATGCCGCCAAGCACGCGCGCCTGACGGAACTTCGGCAGGTCGGTGTTCTCTTGCTCGAGCGCGATCTGGAAGTGATGACCCGGCACGGTCTCGTGATACACCAGGGTGCGCAGGCCAAACTTCGTCATGCGCTGGGGACGCAGCGGCATCTGGAAAATGGCTGAGCGCGAGCCATCGAGCGGCGCGCGATTGTAGTTCGCGGCGGCGCTGGCTTCACGGAAGCGAGGGAACGGTTGCGCGACGACGGGCGACTTCGGCTGCAAGTCGAACAACGTCGGGCTGCGCTTGAGCGCGTCGGCAATCATGCCATCGATATCGTGCATGATGGCCGCACGACTCGAGTCCGACGTCGGATCCGGATAAGCCAGATCCTCGCGCAACTTCGCAGCCCGCGCCGCCACCGTGCCTTCAGTGCGACCGAGCTTGCGGAAGATCGCATCCATCTCACCCTCGATGCGCGCCACCTGTTGCAAGCCGATCTGATGGATCTCTTCGGCCGTGAGCTTGGTGGTCGTGAAGCGGCCGAGCGCATAGGCATAGGCCTGATCGCCGCCTTCGAATCGCCACAAGCCCGCGTCGTTCGTCGCTTTCGGCAGCAGGCTTTCGAGCAAGCCGATCGCGCGATGCCAGGACGGATACACCTGCTCGGTGACGATACGAGTCGCCTGCGCCTGCAGCTCGGAGCGCTGCGCCGAGCTCAGTCCTTCGATGCCCTGAATGCGTTGAGCGAACGCGGTGACCAGCGGGTTTTGCGCGGGGGCCACATCGCTGAAGCCGCGCATCGACTTGAGCGTCGATTCGATGATGAAGCGCGGCGGCACCATTTTCCGGGTCACGAGCTGCTTGGCTTCGGCCACCGACTCATCCATGCGCGTCCCGATGAGCTTCATACGTGTCACGTAGTTGGTCGCGTCCGCCGGCTTCACCAGCGGATGACGCAGCGTGAAGGTCTCGACCAGCCCGACGTTGGTGCCGCCGAACTGCTCCAGCGGAAAGTCGAAGTCGAGAAACGCTTCGCTGGCCGCGACCTGCTCGAGCTGCCATTGCATCAGCTCGGCGGACACGCGCTGCGACTCGTTCATCTTGCTGCGATCGAATTTGGCCAGGTCGGCGAGGCCGCGCTTGGCGCGCTTGATACGTTCGAGCGTATATGCGCGCGTGCGTGGCGTGAGCTGCCGTTCGAGCTGGGTCTGTTCGTCGCCGGAGAAATAGCGCGAACTGGTGGCGAGATCGGGATCGGCGCGCACCCATTCATCGGTGAAGCGCGCGAAGAACGCGTCAACGGTGGAACGGCTGGCCGGAGGGGCCTGTGCCAGTGCCAGGCACGGTAGTAATAGTGTGTACGCAAGTACCAATAGCAGTTTAGGTCTCTGCATATTTTCCCCTTCAGTTCAGGCCTGCCGCAAAAATCGGCAATCACGATGCCATAATGAGCCGGCCTTGTCACAGCGCCGGCCTCTGGCTCGTCTGGACGGGTCGAGGTCTGTCTTCTGAATCATGAGCCCCAATCCAGCCGCCACCGCCACTGCTTTTGCCGCCGAGCGCGCGCGTTTGCTCGGCATCGCCTATCGCATGCTCGGCTCGCGAGCCGACGCGGAAGATGTATTGCAGGACGCATGGTTGCGCTGGAACGAATCGGGCAATGCCGATGTGCGCTCGACCCAGGCGTGGTTGACCACCATCGTGACCCGGTTGTCCATCGATCGGCTGCGCTCGGCGAAGGCACAGCGCGAGGTCTACATCGGGCCGTGGTTGCCCGAGCCGCTGGCGGATATCGATCCGGTTACCCCTGAATCGACAGCGGAGCTGGCGAGCGAGCTGTCGCTGGCGTTTCTGAACCTGCTCGAACGGCTCGGGCCCGACGAGCGCGCCGCCTTCGTTCTGCATGACGCGTTCGACTGCGACTACGACGATATTGCCGAAGTGCTGGGCAAGAGCCCGGCGGCCTGCCGGCAACTGGTGCATCGGGCGCGCGAGCGGGTCATCGCTGAACGCCGGCGCTTTGAAGTGGATGAACAGACCCGCCGGCGCATGCTCGAACGATTCATCGAAGTCGCCAATGCCGGCGACCTGCCCGCCATCAAGGCGCTGTTCGCGACTGACGCCCGCCTCGTGACCGACGGCGGCGGCAAGGCTGTAGCCGTGCGTCGAATTCTGCACGGCGCCGAGCGCATCGCTCAGCTGTTCAAGATGATCTTCCGTCGCAACGCGTCGGGGGTGGAACGACGCATCGTGCGGGTGAACGGCGAGCTGGGCCTGGCCACGTCGTTCAGGGGCAGGCTGCATTCGGTGACGACCATCGACACCGACGGCCGGCGCATCTACGCCTACTACTCGGTCGCCAATCCGGACAAGCTCGGCGCCTTCCTGCCGCGTGCCTGACTTTTTGCGCCGGGCCGTCACAGCCCGGCGAGCTCGCTCGTCTAGGGGGTGCAAACACCTTTTATTGGAGCCCGAGCATGAGTCAGCAGCGTCCGTTCAATTTCATGAAGCATCCCGACCTGTTCAAGGCCATGTCGGGTCTGAGCGCCGGCTTCGAGCATGCCACGCTGGAACATTCCCTGATCGAGCTGGTGAAGCTGCGGGCGTCGCAGATCAACGGCTGCGGTTTCTGCGTGGACATGCATTCGAAGGATGCCCGCCTGGAGGGCGAGACCGAGCAGCGGCTGTATTTGTTGAGTGTGTGGCGCGAGGCCCCGGGCATCTACAACGATCGCGAGCGTGCCGCACTGGCCTGGACCGAGGCCGTGACCAAGCTGGAAAACCAGCATGTTCCGGACGCGGTTTACGACCAGGCACGTGCGCAGTTCAGCGATGAGGAGCTGGCGCGCCTGACCCTGGCCGTGGTCGCCATCAACGGCTGGAATCGTTTCAACATCGCGTTCAACGTGCCGGCCGGCAACTACAAAGCCGGCAGCCTCAAGGCGATGCGCGCCCAGGCGTCCTGAAGCGGTTCCGTCCCGCTTGCCCCAAAAATGAGGTCGGGCAGCCATGTGGCGACTACACTCGCCGCATGGCTGTCGTTGCTCCCACCGCGCCTGCTATTCGAGCCCGCCGCGGCCTGATCGCCGCGATTTCGCCGGGGCGCCTGTTGCTATGGCTGTGGGCGGCGTTCTGGCTGATCATGATCCTGGTCGCGGTCCAGGACAGTCTTCATAACCCCTATATCGAGTGGTGGCAGCCGCTGCTTTGGGAAGGATCGTCGTGCGTCGGCGCCACCGTGTGGCTGCTCTGGCAGCGTCATAACAAACAGCGATTCGCACCCTATCTGGATCAGCCGTTGCAATGGTTCGCGCGGCATCTGATCTGGTTGCCGTTGCTGGCCGTGACCTTCATCGGATTCGCGTACGGCGTGCGTCACGGGGTCTATGCGCTGCTCGGCCGTGCGTATACGCATGAGTCGTGGCTGTTCGTCATGGGTTACGAATCGCTCAAGCTGTTGCTGTTCGCCGGGCTGTGGCTCGGAATCATTTTTGGTTTCGATTCGTTCGAGCAGTGGCAGGCGCAGCGACGTCATCTGCTGGAGTTGCAGAAGTCGCTGGCCGAGGCGCAGCTGTCTCAGCTCAAGGCACAACTGCGGCCGCACTTCTTTTTCAACACACTGAACACTATCTCGGCGCTCATGCACGTGGATGTGGAGCGGGCCGATCGCATGCTCGCGCGGCTTGGCGATCTGCTTCGGATCAGTTTGCAGATCAACGATCGGGAGATGACGACGTTGCGTGAGGAAGTGCGCGCGCTGGAACTGTTCGCCCAGATCATGCAAGAGCGCTTCGCGGATCGGGTCACTCTGAGCTGGAATATCGATGCGGGTATGCTGGATGCACAGGTGCCGATGCTGCTGGTGCAGCCGCTGCTGGAGAATGCGTTCAAGCATGGCGTTGAGCGCAGTGTCGGGCCGGTGAGTATCGAGATCGCCGCGCGTCGAGAGGGTGAGTCTCTGGTGTTGGAGATTCGGAACACTGGCTCGCGCCACGCGAATTCGTTGGATGCGGCGATGCCTGTCGATTTGCGGACGGGAGCGGCGACGGGGTATCGCGAAGGCGTCGGGCTGCGAAACTGCCGTGAACGATTGAAGGTCATTTATGGCGATCGGGCGACGCTGCAATTGGCGGGCGAGAATGGCTCAGTCGTCGCGAAAGTCACACTGCCGGAGCGGCCGGCGTGATTCGCGTGCTCGTTGCGGATGATGAATCGCCAGCGCGGGACAAGCTGCAGCGTTGGCTCGGCGAGCTGAGTGACATTGAAGTCGTCGCTCGCGCGGAGGATGGGTTGCAGGCGGCGGCCTGCATCGATCAGCTGCGGCCGGAGGTGGTGTTTCTGGATATCCAGATGCCCGGGCTCAGCGGGCTCGAAGTAGCGGCGCAGCTGGAGCAGGCGACCGCGCCGCTGATCGTCTTTGTCACCGCTTACGACGAGCATGCGGTGAAAGCGTTCGAGCTGAACGCGGTCGATTATTTGCTCAAGCCGTATGACAAGGAGCGATTGCTCAAGGCTGTCACGCGCGTTCGTGATCGCTTCGGCGACAAGCAGGCGCGTGCGCCGGCGGTGGCGACTGCGCGAGCGCAGACGGGATCGAGTGAGCGATTGCTCGTGCCGGAAGGGGAGCGGTTGCAGCTGATCGATAGCAGTTCCATCGATTGGCTGGAGGCGGACGATAATTATGTTCACGTCCACGCCGCGGGCCGGAAGTTTCTATTGCGGCGGACGTTGCAGGATTTGTTGGTGCAGCTGGGGGAGCAGCGCTTTGCGCGCATTCATAAATCGGCGGCGGTAAATATCGCGGCGGTGTCCTCACTCACGCCCTTGTTCAAGGGCGACTACGAGGTCTCACTCCGCAACGGTGCGATGCTGAGGCTGAGCCGCCGCTACAAGGACGCGCTGTTCGCCCGCATGGGGCACTGAAATCCCGCTCGCCACACGGCTGTCGCCGCTGGCCACTCAGTCGCTGCGCCGCTGCGCTTCACGCGCGACGATCGCCCATCGCAACAGCGTAGGGAGATCGACATGGATCAGGTCACGATCGTTCACGGCGAGCGTTACGACTTTCTGGATTGGCTCCGCGTCATCGCGATATTCGTCCTGCTGTTCTTCCACACCGGCATGATCTTCGTCGGCTGGGGCTGGCATGTCATGAACGATCAGCGCATCGAATCGCTAGTGATTCCGATGGATATCTCGCATCGCCTGCGCATGCCGCTGCTGTTCGTCATCGCCGGCGCCGGCATGTGGTTCGCGCTTCAGCGTCGCACCGGCGGTCAGCTGTTGAAAGAGCGAACCGTGCGATTGCTCCTCCCGTTGATCATCGGCATGTTTCTGATCATCCCGCCGCAGGTTTTCTACGAGCGCCTGTTTCAAGGCCAGTGGCACGGCGGCTTCCTGCAATTCTTCTGGGAGCGCACCCTCCAATTCCGCCCCTACCCCGCAGGCGATTTCAGCTGGCATCACCTGTGGTTCATCGTCTATCTCTACGTTTACGTGCCACTGTTGCTGCCGCTGATGATGTGGTGGCGCAACCGAGCCGACAAACTGAAATCCGGAGCATGGCTATACGCCCTGGCCCTGCCGCTCGCCATCAATGAAGCGTTGCTCAAGCCGCTCTTTCCGGAAACGCACAACCTCGTCAACGATTGGTACGTCTTCAATCACTACCTACTCCTCACCATTTACGGCTACGTGCTCGCGTCCACCCCCGGCAGCTGGCAATGGTTCGCCGCACGCCGGCACCAGTTCGCGATTGGCGGCATCGCCGTGTACGTCGTTGCGACGCTATTGTTCGAACAGGGTGTCATCCACCGCGACACCCCGGTGGATGCGTTCGTCGCCAACATCTTCACTTGGGGGTGCTTGATGGCATTCCTGGGCTACGGCTATCGCCATCTGTCGTTCTGCAACCCACTGCTGCGCTGGGCGCGCGACGCGAGCTATCCGATTTATATCCTGCATCAGACCCTGATCGTCGCTATCGGCTATTACGTCGTCCAAACGTCCTGGAGTCCGTGGATCAAGTATTGGGCGGTGCTGATCGCGACGCTGGTCAGCTGCGGTCTGCTCTATGAGCTGGTCGTCCGACGTTTCGGTGTCACCCGGTTCGTTTTCGGAATGAAACGCCGCCGCGCTGCGGAGTCACGGGAGGTGGCGGCCACGGAGCGAGGCTCTGCCGTGGTTTGATTTGGGCACGGGACGGATGCATAGTCGCGGCGAACTAACAAGGAACTGGCCGTGCTCAACTCTGTCCGTGTCGTTGCGATTGCTTTACCTCTATTGATGGCGACGATGCCGTCGCTGGCCGCGGGCCGCACCATGGCCGATGTGCTGGCGGCATCGAAGCCGTCCGACTGGCGGCCGCTGGATCCGAACAACACGCTGTACATGGACCTGCCGGGCGGGCGCGTTGTCATCGAGCTGCAACCCGATTTCGCGCCCAAGCACGCCGCCAACCTGCGCGCGCTGGCTCGTGCCAGGTATTTCGACGGTCTGGCCATCACCCGTTCGCAAGACAACTACGTGGTGCAATGGGGGGAGTCGGACGGCAAGAAGCCCATGGGTGAGGGGAAGGCGGCGCTGCCGGCGGAGTTCACTCGTCCCGCCGCCGGGTTGAATTTCACCGTGCTGCCCGATCCGGATACTTACGCCGCTCAAACAGGCTGGGTGAATGGCTTCGCCGCGGCCCGCGATTCCGCGAAGGGTTCGGCGTGGATGGTTCATTGCTACGGCGTGGTCGGCGCAGGTCGCGATAACGACGTGAACAGCGGCAGCGGCACCGAGTTGTACGTGACCACTGGAATTGCGCCACGGCTGCTCGATCGAAACATCACGGTAGTCGGTCGAGTGGTGCAGGGCATGGAGTTGTTGTCGGTCATGCCTCGCGGCAAGGGTGCGATGGGTTTCTATGAAAAGCCTGAAGAGCGCACACCGATTACTCAGGTTCGTCTGGCTGCCGACGTGCCCGCGGCGGAGCGGGCCAGGCTCGAGGTGCTGAGGACGGATACGCAGACCTTCACCGACCTGGTGGAGTCGCGGCGTAACCGGCAGGATGAGTGGTACAAAGTCCCAGCCGGTCGCATCGATGTTTGTAACGTCCCGCTGCCGGTCCGGAAGGAGCCATCATAATCATGGCCGACGACTTCGATTCGCGCCGTCCGGGTCGCTGGCTGAAGCGCCTGGTGATCTGGGCGCTGGTGTTGCTGATCGTGCTCGGCGGCGCCTGGACCTGGTTTTCCCTGAACTGGTCCTACTCCGAAGGCGAGCGGGCCGGCATCCTGCAAAAATTCTCCCGCAAGGGCTGGCTCTGCAAGACCTACGAAGGCGAACTGGCGCTGTATATCGTCGGCGGCGTGGCCCCGCAGATCTGGCATTTCAGCACCCGCGATCCGAAGCTGGCGGAGGAGCTGAGCAAGGCCGTCGGTCAGGACCTGCGGCTGCAATACTCGGAACATCGCGGCGTGCCGACCAACTGCTTCGCCGAGACCCCGTACTTTGCGAGCGGCTTCACGGTGATCCAACGTTAGGAGGACTGTCATGAGCACCGTTTATGATTTCTCGGCCAACAGTCTCGACGGCAAGCCGGTTCAGCTGAGCGACTATTCAGGCAAGGTGTTGCTGGTGGTGAACACCGCCAGCAAGTGCGGCTTCACGCCGCAGTACGAAGGGCTGGAGGCGCTTTACAAGCAGTATCGCGACCGTGGCCTGACGGTGCTGGGCTTTCCCTGCAATCAATTCGGCGCGCAGGAGCCGGGCAGCGCGGAGGAGATCGGGGCCTTCTGTCAAAAGAACTATGGCGTCAGCTTCCCCATGTTCGAGAAAATCGACGTGAACGGCGCTGCGGCTCATCCGCTGTATCGCTGGCTGAAGAGTAGCGCCAAGGGCTTGCTCGGCAGCGAAGCCATCAAATGGAACTTCACCAAGTTCCTGATCGACCGCAACGGGCAGGTGATCGATCGCTTCGCGCCCACCACCAAGCCCGAGGACCTGAAGTCCAAAGTCGAGGAATTGCTGTAGATGAGTTCGATCCGGAAAGCAGCGTCGCGTTGGATGGCGGCGCTGACCGTCATTGCGTGGCCGATGGTGTCGCAGGCCGAGCAGAAGCCGCTCTGGGAAGCGGGGCTCGGCGTTGGCGCGATGGCGTTTCCGGACTATCGCGGCTCGGATCAGGTCAACGCGTATCCTTTGCCGCTGCCGTACTTCGTGTATCGCGGCAAGTTTCTGAAGGCCGATCGCGAAGGCCTGCGCGGCGAGCTGTTCGACAAGCGTTATCTCGAGCTGAGCTTCAGCATGAATGCCACCATCCCGGTGAGCAGCGATGACAACGATGCGCGTCAGGGTATGCCGAATCTGCGGCCGACGCTGGAGCTGGGTCCATCGCTCGATGTGCATCTGTGGCGCTCGTACGATACCAACATGAAGCTCGATCTGGTGATGCCGCTGCGATTGCCGATCACGCTGGAAAGCTCGCCCAAAACGCTGGGCTGGAATTTTTCGCCGCGTCTGAATCTGGACATCCAGAACGTCGGCGGCTTCGAGGGCTGGAATTTTGGTGTTGGCGCCGGGCCGCTGTTCGGGGCGGCTCAGTATCACGAATATTTCTATTCAGTCGCGCCACGCTTCGCGACCGCCGAGCGTCGCGCCTATGACGCTCGCGGCGGTTACTCAGGGACGCACTTCATCGCCGCCATCTCCAAGCGCTTCCCGGGCTATTGGGTCGGCGCTTACATGCGCTACGACAACCTCAGCAGCGCAGTGTTCGAAGACAGCCCGCTGGTGCGGCAGCAGAACTATCTCACCGGCGGTCTCGGCATCGCCTGGATGATCGGCAAGTCGAAACGACTGGTCGACGTGGAGGACGACGAAGCTTTTGAATGACAGACTTGCCCTCCGCCTGCGCGGAGGGCAAGCAAACCAAATCAATGGGGCCGTTGCGCGGTCTGCGAATGCTGGCCGCCCGGGCGTGAAATCCCACACAGCGCTTCGCCCGCGTCGTCCTGAGTGCTGCCTTCACGGGCCAGGTCGCCCAGCGACAGAATCCCGACCAGACGCTTGTCCCGATTCATCACGGGCAGGCGACGCAGCCGCTGATCGCTCATGTTGCGCGTGACTTCCTCGATGTCCTGATCGTCGTAGCAGTACTTGATCTCGCTGCTCATCACCTTGCTGATCAAGGTGTCCGCGCCCCAGCCTTCGGCCACCGCGCGCACGGCGATGTCGCGATCGGTGATCATGCCGACCAGCCGGTCGTTCTCCTGCACCGGCAGCGCGCCGATGTCGAGCTCGGCCATCATGTGGGCGGCATCGCGCAGGGTCTGGTCCGGCCGGACCATGCAAACGTCTCGAGTCATGGCGTCGCGAATTTTCATGGCTGTCTCCTCGAGCGGGTTGTCAGAACCAACTCGTCAGTACCGCTGCGGTTCCGCGCCCGGAAGCGCATGCACTACACTGCGAGCACCGCATTTCACCGCTGTTCGCACGCGCCAGGAAAGTCGCAGATGCCGCTATCACCCGCCCGCTTGGAAAGCCCTTCCGGATTGACGGTCGAGCTGCTGGAGAACGGCGCCGTGCGGCGCATGGACCACGGCGACACCCTCCTCAATCTGTTCCTTGGCAATGAGTTGGAAGGCGGCGTGGCCAATCTGTATCTGCGACGGCTGAATGCCGACGCTTTGCAGTACATCGAGCTGCTCGGGCCACGCAGCCCGACTCGATTCAGTCGCTCGGGGGAGGGCTGGGTGGGCAGCGGTGAATGGTCCGGTATTCGCTACACGGTGCAGCTTCGGCTCGCGGCCTTGGCGCCGGCCTGGTTCTGGCAGGTCAGTCTGGAAAATCCTGCAGGTTCGACTCAACTCGTCGATGTCATCTATGCGCAGGACGTGGCGCTGTCGCCCTACGCCACCGTGCGGCTGAACGAGTTCTATGTCAGCCAGTACGTGGACCACACGCCGTTGAAGCATCCCAAGCACGGGCATGTGATCGCGTCTCGTCAGAATCTCGCCGCCGGCGGGCGGCACCCGTGGAGTGCGATTGGCTCGCTGCGCCGGGCACAAAGCTTTGCCACCGATGCCATGCAAGTGCACGGGCTCGCGACACGTGCGGGCGGATCGCCGCTCGGTGTGATGCAGGGGCTGCCGGGCAAGCGGTTACAACACGAGCACTCGATGGTGGCGATTCAGGATGAGCCGTTGGAGCTGAAGCCGGGCGAGCGCGCCACCACTGGATTCTTTGGCTGCTTTAGCGGCGATCATCCGGAAGCGACGTCGCCCGACGATCTGGACGCGGTAGATCGAGTGCTCATGCTGCCGGAGGCGGAGCTATCGGATCTCCCTGCAGTCAGCAGCGATGATTCGAACAACGCCACGCTGTTCAGCCAGGCGCCGCTGCTCGACGCACTCGATCTGCAGGCTGACGATTTGAACAAACTGTTCAGCGCGAAGCGGCGGCACGAAGAAGTCGATGAACACGGCGCCGTGCTTTCGTTCTTCCACGGCGCGGATCGACACGTGGTGTTGCGTGCCAAGGAACAGCGCGTGCAGCGGCCTCATGGGCATCTGCTTCGGTCGGGTCGGCATGCCACGCCCGATGAATTGGCGCTTACATCCACGGTGTGGATGAACGGCGTGTTTCACTCGATGCTCACGCAAGGGCATGTGAGCTTCAATCGTTTGCTGTCGACGGTGCACAGCTATCTGAGCCTGTTCCGGTCGCATGGTCTGCGCTTGTTCGTCGAGCTGGACGGCCAGTGGCGATTGCTCGATATGCCGTCGGCGTTCGAGATTCAACCGGACGCGTGCCGCTGGCTCTACCAGCATGCCGATGGATTGATTGAAGTTCGCAGCGAAGCGCATGTCGAGCACGAGCTCACGATGCGTGTCGAAGTGCTGGCCGGTGCGCCTGCGCGGTGGTTTGTCTCCAGTCATGTCGCGCTCAATGGCGACGATGGCAGTGGGCTCGGCGAAGCACGCTGGCGCCAGGAGGGCGATGTCATTGTGATTCAGCCCGCCGAGGGCAGTGAGCTGGATCGTCGGTTCCCGCAGGGCGTATTCACCATCACGCCGCATGAAGGCACGAAGCTGGAGCGCGTCGGTGGCGATGAGTTGCTGTTCAAAGATGAGCGGTCGCGTAGCCAGCCATATGTTTGCTCGGTGGTTGCTGCGAGCAAGATCTTTGGGCTGAGCCTTCGCGGTAACTTCGTTACTGAAACTAACGATGTGCCGACGAGCCATGGCGACCCGCTCGTCGAGTTGCTCGGCATAGAGGCTCCACCGGGAAGCCCGCTGTCGGCGCAGGTCGAGCGGCTCGTCGAGATCCTGCCTTGGTTCAAACACAACGCGCTCGTGCACTACCTGTCGCCGCGCGGCCTGGAGCAATACTCAGGCGGCGGCTGGGGCACGCGCGATGTCACGCAAGGACCGGTCGAGATGTTACTGGCGCTCGGCAATTTCCAGCCGATTCGCGACCTGTTGATTCGGGTCATGAAGGCACAGACCTCCGATGGCGACTGGCCGCAGTGGTTCATGTTCTTCGACCATGAGCGGGATATCCGCGCCGGCGATTCGCATGGCGACATCGTGTTCTGGCCGCTGCTCGCGCTGGCTCAGTATTTGCTCGCGTCGGGCGACAGCTCGATTCTCGACGAGCCCGTCCCGTTCTTCTCCTCGGGCCACACGAAGCCACCGGTATCGCTGTGGAAACATGTCGAGCGGGCGCTGAAAGTGATCGAACGCCGGATCGTTGAAGGCACGGCGCTTGCGGCGTACGGTCACGGCGATTGGAACGACGCGCTTCAGCCAGCCGATCCGGCGATGCGCGAGCGCATGTGTAGCGCGTGGACGGTTACCCTTCATCATCAAGTTCTCACGACGCTCGCGCATGCGTTGCGAAGCATTGGTCGTGAGCAGGACGCGGCGCGCTTCGATACGTGGGCTGCGAACGTCAAGCGCGATTTCCAGAAAGTGCTGCTGGTGGATGGTGTGCTCACCGGTTATGCGCTGTTCGAGGGGCAGGGCAACGTGAACTGTCTGCTCCATCCTCGCGACGGCATCACCGGCGTGAAGTACAGCTCGCTGGCGATGATTCACGCCATCCTCGAAGATCTGTTCAATGCCGAGCAGTTACAACAGCATCTGCGTCTGATCGATCTGCAGCTCAGCGGGCCGGACGGCGTGCGGCTGTTCGATCGTCCAATGAACTATCACGGCGGACCGCAGCGCTTCTTCCAGCGCGCCGAGAGTGCGACGTTCTTCGGTCGTGAGATCGGCTTGATGTATATGCACGCGCATCTTCGTTACGCGCAGGCGTTGGCGCGAGTGGGTGAGACGGACCGTTTCTTCCGCGCGCTGTGCCAGGCGAATCCCATCGGCATCCAAAGCCTGGTGCTCAGCGCGACGTTGCGACAGGCCAACTGCTACTACTCCAGCTCAGACGCGGCGTTCGCGGATCGGTATCAAGCCAGTGCCGAATACGATCGAGTGAATCGAGGAACGGTGCCGCTCGATGGTGGCTGGCGGGTGTATTCGAGCGGCGCGGGCATCGGATTGGGGCTGATCGTGCGGCGATTCCTCGGCCTCAGCATCGAGGCGCGCGATGTCACGTTCGATCCGGTGATTCCGGCGGGATTGAATGGGTTGCAGGTGCGGTTGTCGCTGTTCGGTAAGCCAGTGACGTTGAGCTATGAGATCGGCGGGGCGGGTCATGGCGTCAGCGCGGTGACTGTGAATGGGCAAGCGGTGGCGATCAGTCACGATGCCAACCCGTATCGCACCGGCGCTGCACGCGTCGAGCGAGCGCTGCTCGTCGGCAAGCTGGATCGGGCGGACAATACGATACAAATCAAGGTAGGCTAGCCCGGGCAACGGCGGCGTCCCTGCTCGACGCCTGGTCGGGGCTTGAACGCGAATAAGTCAGTTGGTCGGCAGCAATGCTGGCTCAGCCTTGCAGAAATACGTCGGCTGGTTAGCGATGCCAGCATTCGCCTTGGGTAGACACGTCGGCCGGCAGCGATGCCGGCATCAGCTATGAATCAACACGTCGGCTGGTTGGAACGCATTTCACTGCGCTGTTGCGCCTGGTCGGAGCGCTGGATTCCGGACGCGTATGTGTTCGCGGTGCTCGGCGTGATCGTCGTGGCGATCGCCGCCATCGCCCTGGGCTCGCCGGTGACACAAACCGCGAAGGCGTTCGGTGACGGGTTCTGGAGCCTGATTCCGTTCACCATGCAGATGAGCTTCATCATCATCGGCGGTTACGTCGTCGCCAGTTCACCGCCCGCCGCCCGATTGATCAACAAGCTCGCCGCCGTCCCTCGCTCGGGGCGGGGCGCTGTGTGCTTTGTGTCGCTCATCAGCATGCTGTTCTCGATGCTGCATTGGGGATTGAGCATGATCCTCGGCAGCCTGCTCGTGCGTGCCCTGTCTCGTCGCGACGATCTCGATATGGATCTACGCGCTGCGGCCGCTGCCGCTTATCTGGGCATGGGCTCGGTGTGGGCCATGGGGTTGTCATCCTCAGCGGCGCAGTTGCAGGCCAATCCCGCCAGCATGCCGCCGGCGCTGGTGCAGATCACGGGCGTCATTCCATTTACCGAGACGATCTTCCTTTGGCAGTCGATCGCGTTGACGGCCATTCTCATCGTCGTGACGTTGCTGATTGCATGGCTGACGGCGCCACAAGGGGAGAACGCGCAGACCGCGCGTCGCTTGGGACTCGTTACCGATGCGCCGGAGATTGAGCCGACGTCTCGGGCCGCCCGGCCCGGCGAGTGGCTCGAGTACAGCCCGTTGCTCAATGTGTTGATCGCTGCGCTGGGCGCAGCCTGGCTCCTTCAGGAGTTCGCCACCAAGGGCGCAGCGCTGGCAATCTCGAGCCTCAATACTTACAACTTCATGTTTGTGATGCTCGGGCTGCTACTGTGCTGGCGACCTCGCGTGTTCCTCGATTCGGTCTCGAAGAGTGTGTCCGGTGTGAGCGGCGTGTTGATCCAGTTTCCCTTCTACGGCGGCATCGCTGCGATTCTCACGGCCGCGGTGGGCAGCGACGGTCAGAGCATCTCGCATCACCTATCGACCTTCTTCGCTCAGGCCGCGACGCGCGAGACATTCCCAATTGTGATGGGCGTTTACTCGGCAGTGCTGGGCTTCTTTGTGCCGTCGGGCGGAGGCAAGTGGATCATCGAAGCGCCGTATGTGATGGCGGCGGCGAACGAACTGAAGGTTCACCTCGGCTGGGCGGTGCAGGTTTACAATGCGGCCGAGGCCCTGCCGAACTTGATCAATCCGTTCTGGATGCTGCCGCTGCTGGGAATCTTGAAGCTGAGAGCCCGGGATGTCATCGGCTTCACGATGATTCAGTTCATCGTGCATGTGCCGGTGGTGTTGTTTCTGCTGTGGGCGTTTGGGCTGACGCTGGAATATGAGCCGCCGGTGATACCTTGAGTCTCCATAGTGGTTCGGCTGCCGAATGAGAACGTTCAATCATCCGAAGGCTGGACCGAATAAGGAATGATCCATGGACCGCAGAACGTCTCTCTCGCTGCTGACTGTTGGGCTGGCTACGGCAGGGGTCAGCGCGGCGGCGACTGACCAGGGCACCGGTGGGATAAAACTGATGGTTCTTTATGGCCACCCACCGAAACCCGAGGAATTCGAGAAGTACTACCTCGACGTCCACATGCCGCTAGTCGCAGCTATGAAGGGGGCACGCAGAATGGAGGCGGCCAAGTGTCTGCCGCAAGCTGACGGTTCACCGCCAGCGTTCTATCGAGTGTTTGAAATGTGGTTTGACAGCCCTGAGCAGATGGCAGCTGTGTTCGACACGCCCGAAGGAAAAAAGGTGCGCGCAGACGGCCCGAATTTCACTGCTGGAACGACTGTTACACGGCTGGTTTGCAAGCTGGATTGAGCGGGAGGATGCTGGCGACTGTCTGCGCGAGAAGATTCGTCACGCTCAGCTGAAGCGGGTTGACGTTTGAAGCAGAATTTAACATTCGGCACTCCACGTGGAGTTTCCTGTCGTGGTTGGTTTGGCCGTCGATCGTCATCCATCCTGACTGGAGGCCGGTGCAGGGAGGCTTGGTTAAAGTATGGTCGGTAAATATCTACAACGCGGCGCCATCATCGATCTTAAAGAGAGCGAAGAGCGTGCCAATGCCATCCGCAAGCGCAAAGGATTGCAGAAGCACCTAGTAAGAGCGGTTGTTTGCGGCTGTCCTGATTCAAAGTACGGTGGTTGGCATGACATTCTGCCCGAGCCGACACTTCCTTCGAACGAAGAGTGCGCTGAAGTTCTCAAGTCTGATAACAGGGCACGCAAGCGCTCAAGAAAACGACGCGGTGCCTGGCCAGGGAACCAAGCCAACGCTGAGCAGCCTGCTCGCGGCTCATTCGCAGCATTCGGCAGACGGACAAGAGCTAGAGACTTATCCGCCTGCTGCCCCGATTCAAAGCGTCACTGCGCCGTCACGATCGTGATGTGCTGCTCAGAGATGTGAACTTGCACGCGCTGTCCCACTGAGAACCCCGCCTGCTGCAGCCAATAGCCGCGCAGGCGTAAATAGGGAACCTCGGGTGGTCGTGGCCACCGGCCATCCAGTTGATATTCGTAGCGGCAGCCGGTGATACTCAGCAGGCGGGGTTTGGGCGAGATGGGAACGTGAGCAGCCATGATGGCCTCCTAGTAGATTGTTCATCGGGCCTCTTGTTCAGAGAGGCGGCCGGGTACTTGAACACCGCTACTAGACGGCCCGCAGTTTTTCCCTTTCGGGTGTTGTATAGCTGCGCGCTACCCGACCATAGTCGTAAACGACAGGCACAAAAAAACCGCAAGCTTTCGGGTACGGTCAGCCGCTAGTAGAAGGTGTGTTCAGCACCTGCCAGTGAATCTAGCGGCATGAGGGTGGCGGGTCAACAATAAATGCCTACCAGCAAGTCGAGTTCTTGCTCTTCGGCGCGGGGTACTCTGGGAGAGAATTATGGAGCTAAAGCAGTTTTAACAGAGGCTTTGCTGCAGATCGCAAGTGGCATCGAGGAGGCGCAGACGAAGCTCCAGGAGGTGGGCTCAGGCGCTAGGATTAATACCTCCGTTACCAAAGACGATTCTGGAAATCTTGTGACCGGCGGTCGGCGCCACTCGGTAGAGTTTGTTGAGTTCGACGCAGCCATCCTCGCAAACTCCGGAACGGAAACCAAAGCGGGAGTGGGACTGACTGTGGCGTCGCTCTTAAATCTGAGTGCCGGTGGGAGAAGCAATCAATCTCAGGGCACAGAATCTAGGATCAAGTTTAAGGTACCGGTAGCCTTTCCAAAGCACCGCTATCCCGAAAGTGAGCGGGAGGCAGGAGAATCATAATGAGCGAGTCATTCGCGATAGGTGATGTAGTACAGCTCAAGTCAGGTGGCCAACCCATGACTGTCGAGGAAGTCGATGACAATGACATCTCTTGTGTGTGGTTTGAGGCCATGGCACCAAAAGGACAAACGTTCGTCGCCGGCACACTCAAGAAGTACCTGCCGCCGAGCGGGGGCTTTCGAGTGTCACGCGCGTAGCGCGGCGCATAATAACGGCGTTAGTCAGCGGGAGTGCCAATGACAAATGATCAGATAGTCGCCCTTCTCGCCAGCATCGGAGCGTGTTTGTCTGCCGTAGCTACGTTTCTGACGGTTCGGCAGATTGCCAAACAACGTGAGGCGTCCTATCGGCCTGAGTTGGCACTTTCGCGGAGCATTTTTGAAGGCTCGACGGACCCAATGGTCGCAGGGGGGAGGCTGCCAACGTTTTGGTTCAAGAAAGCCCAACCCCACGAATCCACAAAAGGGGTTCAGAGACTCACCATTCCTCTGCAAAACGTTGGGTTGGGCACTGCGAAGGGGGTGCGCCTCATTTGGTCGTTCCCGATCGCCGATGTAGTGACTGCAGTTAATCAGCTTGCCCAACGCACGCTTACACCGGCTTACTTCGTATACGAGCATGGTGCGGTATCGATCAAGTCCGATACGTTCGGCGCACGAACATCGTTCTGGAAGAACCAAGAGAACGATTGGATCGACTATGTCCTCCCGGCGTCGGTGCAGAACGAGGCTATGAATCTCACGTTGCCAGATGCTTACGTGCTCCTATGCTCAGCGTTGGTATTTTTCGGAGCGAAGGACAAGGACGCGAAATCATTCCCCGAGCTGCCTTTGCTGCGGGCACGTTTCGAGTACCGAGATATGGGTGAGCAAGAACACCAAGCTGGCTTCGATATCGAGTTGCACCTGATCGCGTTTGGCGGTGAAGGGGAATTGATTCACGGCTATTTGGAGTCGCGCAAAGTAGCCTAACAATGCGCTCCAGTCGATGTGCGAAGACGCACGCCCCTGAGCGCAGACGTTGGGCTTAACGAAGGGGCTTGATACTGCTGAACTTGTTATCCAGCTTCAGCGAAGGAGCCTGCTACGTGCCGATGAAGCAGCCGTATTCTTGGAGCTAAAGGAAATTATCTGTGACCAAGCTGGAGTCTTACCTGACGAGGTCGTTCCAGATGCCTACTTCGTCAAAGATCTGCGCCTTGATTGGGGACGCGGTGTGTTGCCCAACAACGCGCTCTAGCGGACGCTCGAAGACTCGCCGCTGGAATTTAACACTCGGCACTCCAGCCGGAGGATGCTCCGACTAGCTGCTGATCAGGCGCTTCCGACCGGCGTCACTCCAGCAATGCCGCCCGAACCTTCTCCTGCATCGCCGGCGTCACTCCCGCCGTCTTCGCCAGATAACCCTCGACATCGCCGATCTGCGCAAGCGCTTCGTGCAGAAACGCGGCGTCGGCGCTGAATAGAACGCGGCGCATGTCTTCCGGCATCGAGAGCAAGGGAGCGTGGTTGTCGGTGACGCCGAGTTGGGCCTGCTGCCGTGAGCGAATGAACTCTTCGAAGTTGCCCGACGTATTCGTCAGCAAATAATCCTGGATCGCCGTTTCTTCCGGCACGCCCAACGATCGCAGCAACACCGCCACGGCGACGCCGGTGCGGTCCTTGCCGGCCGCGCAGTGAACGACCAACGGTACGTCGCCAGCGGCGATAGCGGAGAACATGCCGCCGATGCGCGGGCCCATCCATTCTGGAAGCGCGCGATACAACGCGACCATCGCATCAAACATTCCCGCGGCGTTCCTTGGTCGATCCGCAGCCAGGCCGCGAACGGTCGGTGTCACGGTGCCGTCGGCCCAGGAAAGCGCGTTGAACTCGTGCGGCCAACGTGTCGGCTCGCGCTCGCGTTCTTCGAGGCGGCGCAGGTCGCAAATCGCACGGACCTGGAGTTGGGTCAGCGGCGCGTGATCGTCTTCGGTGAAGTACGTGAGCACACCGGTGCGAAACACTTTGCCCCAGCGGGTGCTGGTGCCTTGCTGAGTGCGATAGCCGCCGATGTCTCGAAAGTTACAGCCGCCTTGGAATGACAGCACGCGTTCGCGCTCGGCGCGAACGGCGGAAGCCGATGAAGTCATGGACACGCCTTACCGAGGATTGAACCGCAGTGTCTCATAGACACCGTTACGGTTCGACCTTGCTGGCGTTCCGCGAGGCGAATTCCAAGCGACGTCAATGAGGTGGCGAATACGGCATGCCGGCCGGGGACATGCCTGCCGGCGGCGAGGGGCCACCTGCCGGCTCGAGCAGATACGAATCGGTGGCATTGGCGCGCACGTATTCCAGGCCCTGTGTCTGGTCCGGCGGTAGCGGCGCCAGGATGCGCCAGGCCTGCGAGGGGTTGAACAACGCCCAGAATGGGGCGGCGATGCCGGGCCACACGTTGGGCGTGTTGGTCGGTCGGCGGTCGCGGATGCCTTCGACCTCGACCTCTTCGATGTCTTCGCGCACGAACGTGGTCGCTAAAATCCTGTTGAGCTCTTCGGAGGTGAACAGCTCGGTGATCTTGGGTGTCCGCAGGTCCATGGGCTTGCGGGGTGGCGCCGCTTTCGCCGGGATGACTGCGGTAGTGGCTGACGCCGACGTGGCCTTTTCCTGGGCTATCACGCTGCCACTAAGCAAAGCCCCGATGAGGATCATCGAGACCATCAAACCAGACCGGTGGTACGGGATCATGGTGCGGCACCGACATGCGCTGTTGATCGAAACGCGCTTGATCCACAGCCCGGGCTGCGATTAGTTTGCGCGGCCGAAGCTGAAGACCATGCAAGTTAAGAAGCAGTATGACGCCTGAAAGTTCCAGCTCCAATACGTCGTCGCCTCACAGCTCGGGCGCCTTGTCGCACATCCGCGTGCTCGACATGAGTCGTGTGCTCGCCGGCCCCTGGTGCGGGCAGATCCTCGCGGACCTGGGCGCGGAAGTGATCAAGATCGAACGGCCTCGCGTCGGCGACGACACTCGTAGCTGGGGACCTCCATATTTAAAGGATCGCGATGGCAGGGACACGCGAGAATCTGCTTATTTCCTAGGGGCAAATCGCGGCAAGAAGTCCCTGACGCTCGATATCTCCAAGCCCGAAGGGCAGGAAGTGGCGCGCAGGTTGGCCACGCGCGCGGACGTGCTGATCGAGAATTATAAAGCTGGCGATCTTACGCGTTACAACCTCGGTTATGAGCAGTTGAAGGCCATCAACCCCGGCCTCATCTATTGTTCCATTACCGGCTTCGGTCAGACCGGGCCGATGCGACAGGTCGCGGGTTACGACTTCATCATCCAGGCCATGGGTGGCCTGATGAGCATCACTGGCGAAAGGGATGATTTGCCGGGCGGCGGGCCGCAAAAGGTTGGCATCGCCGTGGCCGACATCACGACCGGGATGTATTCGACCGTGGCAATTCTCGCCGCGATCGTGCATCGCTCGCTCACTGGCCAGGGCCAGTACATCGACATGGCGTTGCTGGATACCCAGGTCGCCATGATCGCCAACATGAATATGAATTATCTGGTCGGTGGCAAGGCGCCGAAGCGCATGGGCAATGCGCACGCCAATATCGTGCCGTATCAGGTGTTCGATGCGTCCGACGGCCAGTTCGTGGTCGCCGTGGGTAACGATGGACAGTTCGCGAAGTTCTGCGAGGCCGCGGGTCAGTCGTTCCATCGGGATCCGCGGTTCCTGCGCAACGAGGATCGTGTGCGCAATCGTGATGTGCTGATTCCGTTACTGGCGGCAGTGTTGAAGCAGCGGACGGTGTCGGAGTGGATTGCGTTGTTCGAGCCGCTGGGCATTCCGGTGGGCGGCATCAACAATCTGGCGCAGGTGTTCGAGCACGCGCAGGTGCGCAGTCGTGGCATGCGGATCGATCTGCCCCATCTGCAGGCGGGCACCGTGCCGATGGTGGCGAGCCCGATCAAGATGTCGGAGACGCCGATACGTTATCAGTCGGCGCCGCCGTTGCTGGGACAGCACACGCAGGAAGTGCTGGCGGATGCCGGACTGACTGCTGCCGAGATCGAAAAACTACGCGCGTCCGGCATCGTGTAAGCGGTGAAAAAATTCTGCCGCCTCAGTGGGGCGAGGCGGCAGACAAGGGATGCTTTACTGATACTCCTCGTTGCGATATTCCACTGCGACCTGGTGAGTCGCCGGGAACGTGTGGGAGCAATGGGACACATCGAACTGCCACTTCTGGAGCACGCTGCGTTGGGCGGCGAGGTCGAGCAACAGATAGCCGCTCGAATGCTCCACGTCAGCGGCGGTGGCGTGGCCGTTGGCATCGAGGGTGACATTGATCAGCACCGTTCCCTTTTGCCCGCGCAGTTGAGCGCGCTCGGGAAAGTCGGTATCGCTATGGACCACGCGCATGCCGCAGGAAGCGGAGATCGCGGAGGTCACGGGGATCGCGGTCGTCGCGGCGAGAATGGCCAGGCCAGTAGTCAAGGTGTTCATTGCCGTCTCCGGAACAAACGAAGTAAGTCGATTCCCACAGGTGAAAAGCGCATAGAGAGCTTCGATTGCACTGGCCGGGTGTCGAGGCTACTGTAAGTGACGCTACAGACCTGTCTGTTCTTATGCTACGTACAGGTCTGTAGCGCTGTCAAGGTGAATGAGGAGGCCCATGAGTCCAACTGCAAAACCGCGCGCGGGTAGCGATGGGGTGGCCGCGCCTACCGAAAGTGTCCGGGACCGGATTCTGAACACGGCCCGCGACTTGTTTTACAAGGAAGGCGCCCGGTCGGTCGGGGTGGACACCGTGGTCGCGCGCTCGGGCGTGGCCAAGACCAGTCTTTATCGCTGGTTCCCTTCCAAGGACGCGCTGATCGTCGCTGTGCTCGAACAGGAGCAGAAGGACCGCTGGGCGGGCTGGGACAAGACGGCTGCGCTGAGCGACCCCGAGCCGCGCGCTCGGCTGCGTGCGCATCTCAATGGCATCGTCCGGTTTGTGAGCAGCTCACATTTCCGCGGCTGTCCGTTCATGAACATCACGGTCGAGTTCGCCGATCCTCAGCATCCGGCGCGCGTGCTTGCGTTCGAAGAGATGCAGGAGCTGCGTCGGCGGTTGCGCGGGTTGGTCGACAACATCGAAGGCGTACGCAATCCGGAAGAGCTCACCGAGCAGTTGTTGTTGCTCGTCGATGGCGCCTTCTCCTCGGCGCAGGCATTGGGCAAGGGCGGGCCGCAGCAGTTCTTGGTGGCGACGGCGGACGCCTTGGTAGACGCTCAGCTCAAGAAATAGAGCCGCAGGATCAGCCGGCCGTCGCGCGTCTCGAACAACAGCGGGAAAGCCCTGCGGAAGTCGGCGCAGCTTGGATCGGCGCTGGCTGGCTTACTCGCGCCGCCCGGGCCGTCACTCGCCGGCCGACAGCTCCGCCTCGAGTTTCTCGCTGGCGGTGAGCCATTCGGTCTCGATGTTGGAGATATCGCGCTTCAGCTGGGTCTGCTTCTGCAGCAGGTCCAGCAGCTTTTGTTTGGAGCTGGGATTGTAGACGTCGGGCTCGGCGAGCGCGGTCTCGACGGTGGTGCGTTCCTGCTCCAGCTTCGCAAGTTGCTTTTCCAGTCGCGTGATGTCGGCCCTGAGTGGGCTCAGCCGATTGCGACGTTCCGCTTCTTCACGCTTGCGTTGTTTCTTTTGCTCCGCGCTGAGCGCGGCGGGGGCTGCCTCATCTGATGCCATCTCGGCCGCTTCGCGTGTTTGAAACCATTTGGCGTAGTCGTCGAGATCGCCATCGAACGGTTGCGCGCGACCCTGATCGACGAGGATCAGTTCGTCGGCGACGGCTCGTAGCAGGTGACGATCGTGCGAGACCAGCACCACCGCGGCTTCGTAATCCTGCAAGGCCATCGCGAGTGCCTGGCGCATTTCCAGGTCGAGATGGTTGGTGGGCTCGTCGAGCAGCAGCAGATTCGGTCGTAAGTAACTGACCAGCGCCAATACCAGACGGGCTTTCTCGCCACCGGAAAACGGGCCGACCGGTTCGAAGACGCGATCGCCGCTGAATCCGAAGCTTCCCAGGAAGCCGCGCAGTTCCTGTTCGGTGGCTTTGGCAGCGGCTTCGCCGCCCAGGCGTTTCAGATGGCCGAGCGGTGAGTCGTCGACGGTGAGCTGCTCGAGCTGATGTTGAGCGAAGTAACCGATCTTCAGGTCGCGCGCTTCGGTGCGTTTGCCGTCGAAGGCGGCGAGTTCGCCGGCGAGCAATTTCATCAGCGTCGATTTACCGGCGCCGTTGCGACCGAGCAGCGCGATGCGGCTGCCGGGTGCGATGGTCATGTTGACGTTGTCGATGACGACGCGTTCGCCGTAGCCGACCGATTGTCTGTCCAATGTCAGCAGTGGCCGGGGCAGCTTCTGAGGCGCCAGAAATGTGAATTCGAATTGCGAGTCGACGTGCGCCGGCGCGATCTTCTCCATGCGTTCCAGCGCCTTGACCCGGCTCTGTGCCTGTTTCGCTTTGCTCGCCTTCGCTTTGAAGCGCTCGATGAAGCTCATCATGTGCTTGATCTCGCGCTGCTGCCGCTCGAACATCGACTGCTGTTGCGCGAGCTGCGAGGCGCGTTGCTCCTCGAACGCGGAGTAATTGCCGGTGTAGATCTTCGCGGCGCCGTTCTCGATGTGCACGACGCGATCGACGGTGCGATCCAGGAACTCACGATCGTGCGCGATCATCAGCAGTGTGCCTGGATAGTTGCGCAGCCACTGTTCCAGCCAGATCACCGCGTCGAGATCGAGGTGGTTGGTGGGTTCGTCGAGCAGCAGCAGATCGGATCGGCACATCAGTGCCTGCGCGACGTTCAGTCTCACTCGCCAGCCACCGGAGAAGGCATTCACCGACCTCGTCTCATCCGCCGCCGAGAAGCCCAGACCGTGCATCAACTTGCCCGCTCGGCTTCGTGCGTCGTAACCGCCCAGCGCGGCGTAGCGTGCGTGCAGCTCACCCAGTTTGGCACCGGCATTGTTTGCTTCAGCCTGCGCGATCGCTGCCTCGGTCTCGCGCAACTCTTCGTCGCCGTCCATCACGAACTCGATCGCCGGCCGGTCGGTCGCCTCCAGTTCCTGCGCTACATGCGCCACCACGAGTTGCGATGGGTAGTCCACGCTTCCGGCATCGGGTTGCAGTTCGCCGAGCACCAGCGACAACAAACTGGATTTGCCGCAGCCATTGGCTCCCACGATGCCGACCTTTTCCCCGCGATACACGGTAAAGGACGCATCGGAGATCAGCAGGCGCGTACCGCGCCGGAGGGCGAGGGAGGAGAAGGAAAGCATGGGCGACGAAGCCGAGGCGAAACCGGGGCGGAATCGTAACAGATCGCGCTAGCTGCCTTGGACTTCGGGGCGATTCCAGGTGCGACTCAGCTGACCATGTCGCAGCCAGGCCTGATCTTTCAGCCCCTTGCCGCGAGCTCGCGTGCGCCTCGAGATCTCATGCCTCGCTCCGCTGGCTCGTTTGACCCAGTGGCATTTCAATCCATCGATATGCTCGTGCAGGCTGTGTGCGATGTGGTTCACAACGGATCCAGCACCACATCCAGTCCTTCTCGCCGCGCCAGCTTGGCGGCGGGCACGAAGTCGGAATCGCCGGTGATGAGTACGATTCTTTCTACCAGTTTCTTGTAGGCAAGCGACGCGATGTCGATGCCGAACTTGATATCCACACCCTTCTGTGTGACGTCATAGCGCAGGTCCGCCTCGACCAGATCGTCGACAGTGATCTCTCTCTTGAGCAGCCGCTTCAGAGGCTCGGGGCGAACGATCCACTGCGAGTCGTCCGCCAGCTCGCCGAGGCGCAGCGCGACCTTGCGCATGCAAACCAGCTCGCGATGCAGCTCGTTACGAAACGTGAACAAAGGCGTTCGCGAGAAATCGACCGTTTTGCCGGTGATGGGATGGTGAGCCTTCTTGTCCAGCGGCTTGCAGTCGTAAACAAATATTCGATAGAGCTGCTCGCCGTGTTCCCTGGCGACGTGACGCTCGGCCGTCCTGAATAGGGCGGCAGCGACTTGCTTCGGTGTGTGGCTTGGATTCGCGTCGCCTTCGATCAGCGATCGATAACGCGGCAGGAAAAAGCCCAGGTCGATGAGTATGGCGACTCTGCTCATCGGATCGCCCAAAAAGAAAAGCCCCTGGGTTGGACGATTCCTGGATTTAGGCGGAACCGTTTACTGCCAAGGGCGCTATGGGGAGAAAATCTAACCCAAGACTGTTGGTATGGCAATGGAAAATTGGAGGCTGCTTTGATCACGTCACATCCTTGTTCGTGTCACTGCGCGCATTACTAATCGGAATGCGTTGCGGCAAGCAACCTGAATTTTGTTTCTAAGCGCCGATGCTGTCCGCGCAGATGCGCGCGGCGAATTGCCGCGGAGACGGTTACGACGCGAACAGCTCGCTGACCTTCGCCCGGCCGCTCTCCTGAGTGAGCACCAGAGACAGGAATTCATCCGAGCTCATGGCGTCGCCGAACAGGCGGCCCTGGCCGTAGTGGCAGCCGCGGTTGCGTAGGAAGTTGAATTGTTCTTCGGTCTCGACACCTTCGGCGACGACTTCGACTTCGAGGGCTTTGCCCATATCGATGATGGTGCGGACGATGGTGGCATCGTCGCTGTTGATGGCGGCGTCGCGGACGAAGGACTGGTCGATCTTCAGCGTGCCGATCGGGAACTGTTGCAAGGCCGACAGCGAGGAGTAGCCGGTGCCGAAGTCGTCGATCGACAGGTGCAGGCCCATCGCGTACAGCTCGTCGAGCAGCTTGATGGTGCGCTTCGGGTCGACCATCAGCGTGGTCTCGGTGATCTCCAGCTCGAAGCAGGTCGGCGACACTTCGTGACGACGGAACACCGATTTGCAGCGGGTGATGAAGCTCGCCTGGCGCAGCTGTTTGAGCGAAAGATTGATCGAGACGCGGCCCGGATTCTTGATCTTGTCCTGCCAGCGGTGATAGTCGGCGCAGACGCGGTTCAGCACCCACTCGCCGATCCCCAAGATCAAATTCGTTTCTTCGGCCAGCGGAATGAACTGCGACGGCGGAATGTCGCCGTGGCCCGGCAGGCGCCAGCGCAACAGCGCTTCGGCGCCGATGATGCGGCCGTCGCGCAGATCGACCTTCGGCTGATACAGCATCATCAGCTCGTCACGCTCGAGCGCGCGACGCAGCTTGCTCTTCAGCATCAAACGTTCGACCGCCGCGGCGTTCATGTCCGGCGAGTAGAACGCGAAGCTGTTGCCGCCGTTCTGTTTGGAGTGATACATCGCCGCGTCGGCGTTGCGGATCAGGTCGATCACGTTCTCCGCATCCTTCGGACAGAACGCGATGCCGACGCTGGCGGTCAGGAACACTTCCTGCTGATCGACGTAATATGCTTTGCAGACTTCGGCGAGCACCATGCGCGCCAGATTCGCGGCTTGCGTGCGCTCATCGTCCGAATCGGCGAAGCCTTCGATGAACAGACCGAATTCGTCGCCAGCCAGGCGGCCGACCACGGCCTCCCGCGGCAGGATGCGGATCAAACGCTCGCTGAGCACTTCGAGCGTACGGTCGCCGGCGGCGTGACCGAACGTGTCGTTGATTTCTTTGAAGCGGTCCATGTCCAGATACAGCAACACGATGCCGCGATCGTTACGCCGTGCGCGTGCGATCGCCTGCTGCAGCATGTGCTGGAACTGCATGCGGTTCGGCACTTTGGTCAGCGCGTCGTAACGGGCCAGATAGCGAATGCGGCGCTCGGCACGCTTGCGATCGGTGATGTTGCGGACGACGAAGATCGTGCCCTGGAACTGCGGATCGTCGCCGGCAATCGGCGCGCCCGACAGCGACACCGGGATGGTCTGGCCGCTGTGCGTGGCGATGACCGTCTCGCGGGTCTCGACACCGGCCGCTTCGAGCGAGAAGTTGTCGCGCTCGTTCTCGGCGAGCAGGTTGATGAAGGGCTGGCCGGCGATTTCTTCTTCGTTGTAACCGAACAGCCGGACCGCCGCGTCGTTGATCTTGCGAACCATGCCGTCCGGCGAGGTCACCAGCACGGCGTCGTTCATGCTGTTCAAGACGATGGTCAGATAGTTCTTGGTGATGGTGGTCTGGCGCAGGTTCTGACGCATGCGGTCCAGGGCCATCTCCAGCTCGGCGATCTCGTCGTTGCTGGTGACTTTATGCGGACGGGTGTAATCGCCCTCGCCGATGCGCTCCGCCGAACGGATCAGCTCGACGATGGGGCGCTCCAGGCGCTGCGCGAGCATCCACGCGACCAGGGTCAGCAAGCCGGTGATGAGCACGCCGACGCCGGCGACGATCCAGATACGGCGTTCGAAGTCGCGCTGTTGAACGCGCTCCAGCTGAGTCCGCAGAGCGTGCGCGGTGTCGGAGAGGCCGGGCCGGCCGACGATGATCTCCAGCGTGCCGAGCGATTCGACCCCGCCCAGGCCGCGGCGGATGGTGCGCTTGTCCTGATCGGTGAGCTGCTGAGTCCATTGATCCTGCCGAATCGTCTCGTAGACCACCGAGCCGTCGGGAGCCAGGACGCGCGCCGCAATCGAATAGGGGTTGTTCAGCAGCGAGGCAACGACCTTCTCGAGCGTACGTTTGTCGTTGTTGCGCAGGGCTGTTTCCAGCGCCTGGGCGCCGGCCGCCGCCATGTCGCTGGCGAGCAGGTCGAGCCGCTGCGCTTCGGCGATCAGCAGCGAACGCTCGCCGTGCTTGACCACCACATCGCTGGACTTGCGATAGTCCAGGTATTCGAGCAGGAACAGGGTCGCGGCAATGGCGATGCCCGCCGCGACGGCGACGGACAACAATCTGATTTTGAGGCCCCGCGATCTCAACCCATACTCCGCACTTGCTTACCTCGTGCTGCCGAAGTGCCTCGGCTTCGGCACGGTGGCACTACCGCTTCGTTACGGCATCATACCCATGTTTTTCGTGGTAGCGAGACGTGTAGTTTACTTGTCGGTTTTTTTAACATACCAAACGATTAGAATGTCAAAAATCACGGCAAAACACCGCGTTTTCTCAACTAATTACTGCTTTGTGGCCAAGGTCGGATTGTAATGAACGAGCTCGAGCTCACTGGTCAGGCGCGTACTCACGTCGTGGAACTGAGCGACCCGCGTTGCATGCTTCACTATGAAGCGGTGGCTTCTTTCCTGGCGATGAGGGACGCCGCGCGCGCCGACGGCATCGATCTCACGCCGCGGTCCAGCTTCCGGGATTTCCAGGCGCAGCTCGGTATCTGGAATCGCAAATGGACCGGCGAGCGCGCCATCTACGATCGCCAGGGCAGCCTGCTCGATCGCAAGCAGTTGCCGGATTCGGCGGCGGTCGACGCGATTCTGTGCTGGTCGGCGATTCCGGGCGGCAGCCGGCATCACTGGGGGAGCGATGTCGACGTCATCGACGCCGCCGCGGTGCCGCCGGGCTATACCGTCGAACTGTTGCCTGCTGAATACGCGCCGGAAGGAATATTCGGGCGGCTGTCGCAGTGGCTCGATGCAAATATGCGACGTTTCGGTTTCTACCAGCCGTATCGGACCGACCGCGGCGGCGTGAGTCCCGAGCCCTGGCACTTGAGCTATGCGCCGATCTCACAAGCGGCGCTCGAATCGCTGAGTCTGTCGACTCTGCGGCGTGTACTGGAGGCCAGCAACATCGAAGGCAAGCCGCATGTGCTGGCGCGTCTGCCCGAGATTTACACGCGCTTCCTGCTCGCGGTGGATTCTCCGGCCTGAATCAGTCGGCCGCTCGCCGCTGCGTGAGGCCTCGCACCTGAGCGAGGAAACGCAGCGGCATCCAACGTTTCATCCGCCACATCATGCGGGCGGATTTGGGCAGCACGATGTAAGTCCGGCCGTCGGCGGATTCTGTCAGCAAATCGCGCGCCGCCTGTTCCACCGGATATTGCGAGCTCTGCATCGCTTCATTCGCGCGCATGCGCGCGTGCTCCGGACCGCGCAATGTTTCCAACAACGACGAACGGAAGAACGTCGGCATCGCCACCGACACCTGGGTGCCGATCGGCCGCAATTCATTCACCAGCGTTTCGCTGATCGACACGACCGCGGCCTTGGTGGCGTTGTACGAGATCATGCCCGGTGCGGACGCGAAGGCCGCCGCGCTCGCGACGTTGATCATCAGGCCGCTGCCATTACGTTGCAGATGAGGAATGGCCGCGCGCGCGCCGTGCACGACGCCCATCAGGTTGATGTCGATGATCCAGCGCCAGTCTTCCAGCGACACTTCCATCATCGAGCCGCCGCCGGCGACGCCGGCGTTGTTGATCATCACGTCCAGGCCGTCGTGAGTCGCGGCGAACGAGTTCACGGCGACGGTGAGCTCGTCCGCCTGAGTGACATCGCCGGGATAGGCGACGAGCTGCACGCCCGCTTCGGTGAACGCCGCCTCGACGCTGGTGAGGCGTTCGAGGTTGCGATCGAACAGGCCGAGCGTCCAGCCGTCGCCGGCCAGTTGCTTCGCCAGTTCCAGTCCCAGGCCGCTGCCGGCGCCCGTGATGAACACGCGCTTGCGTGGAAACCGGGCATTCAGCCGTGTGAAGCGTTCACTCATCGTCGGGAGTATGAAGGTCTCAAACGAAGAAAGCGCGAACCGACCACGCACCCCACGCAGCTGCTGCGATCAGGACCAGCCCCGGGGTCAGCGAGCGGGCATAGCTGCGGTCCCCCAGCGAGAAGGCGACCACAGTTTTGCTCACGGTGTTGGTAGAGAGGCCGACCAGTACTGCCAGTGCCGCGAACTCCGCTTGCGTGCGACCGCTGGCGGCCAACGAGGCGGACGAAATCGCGGCCGCATGGGCATCGGTAAAACCGGCGACACCAGCGGCGAGCATCAGGCCGCGGTCGCCGAGCCACTCGGTCAACAAAGCGGAGATCAGCAGCGTGGCTCCGACTACCAGCACGAAAATGATGGCGGTCTTGGGTTCGAATGGACGGCCCTTCGGCGCATCGTCGGCAGTGGCTGGTTCGCGGAAGCTGCGCAACGCGAATATGCCCGCGTAGATCAGGGCCGCGATTCCCGAAGCGATCAGTGAAGGTACGAGGATCACCAGTGTGGGCTGGCTCACGAGGCCTACGACAATGGCGAGCTGAATTATCGTCGCGACCGATGATGCCGCGGCACCCGCGACGGCGCCCTTGCGTAACTCAGGTTGGCTCTTGGTGCGCGCGCCCATCGCGCCGATCGTGGCGGTGCTCGAGACAAAGCCGGAGATCAAACCCGCGATCGCCAGTCCCGTCTTGGTGCCAAAGGCGCGCAGGGCGACGTAGCCGAGCGCGTTGATCGACATGACCAGGACCGCAAGCATCCAAAGCTTGCGTGGCTGCACCACGCCCCACGGATCGATGGGTTCAGTCGAAGTGAGTGGCAGAATCACCAGCGCCGCGGCCGCGAGCAGCAGGCCGTCGCGGACTTCTTCATCGGTCAGGACGTTCTTGACCCAGTTGTGAGCGTACTTGCGGAAAGCGAGCAGGATGGCCACCACGACGGCCAACGCGGCGGCGAGGCGCGGCTCGCGGATCGCCATGCCGCCCAGCAAGAATGTAACGACCATCGCGATCTCGGTGGTGAGCCCGGGATCGGTATCGCGAGTGCGCAGGTAACCCACCGCGATGAGCGCACCGATGATGGCGCCGGCGGCGATGAATACAGGCACGCCGCCGATCCACATGCCGAGCGCGCCGGCGAGGGAGATGAGGGTGAAGGTGCGAAGGCCGGCGACCGCGCGGCCCGGGCCGTCGCCTTTGCTGCGTTCCCGCTCGATGCCGATGAGGAAGCCGACGGCGAGTGCGACGCCGATGTTGATCCAGCCAGAGCCTTGGAGATCGACTGTCATCCCGTCATGTTACTCGACGGGCGGCGCTCGCAAGGATAAGGGCGTCAGCCGCTTTTCCAGACCTGTTTGAGGTGGCCGATCACCAGCGAGCGGATGTTCTGCACCGGGTTGCGCTCCCAGGTGAAACACGGCGGATCGCGACGAAGCATGGGCCAGCGACCGGTGCGCAACACTTCGCTCAGATAGCTCAGGTTGGCCTCGATGGCTTCCATGTACGGGTTGCGGCCGTTGAACAGCGATTCCAGATAGCTGTACGCACTGGCGAACTCGCCATCCAGGCGCGAGCGGCGCACGTCTTCGATGAAGCCCGGCGTCTGCCGCAGCACATCCAGGCCGGAGCTGTACTTCACCTGGGTCTTGCCGGTGGCGTCGCTGGGCATGGCGATGCCGCCCAGCACGAATTCGGGATAGAGCCGGTCGCGGCATTTCTCCAGATAGCAGCGGTCCGACATCTGGGCGATCAGGTCGCCGGTGCCGATCAGATGACCGAGTTTGCGGTCGCGCGGATCGTCGAGGCGGATCTGGTCGAACTGCACTTCGTAACCGGTGAAGTGCACGATCTTGGTCGCCACCGGCACCCACTCGGCCATGCCGATGGTGGGCAGGTAGCGGCCGATGAACTGGGCGCTGCGGCTGACGTGGCTGAGCGTGAATTCGGCGCCGTTGCGATGAGTCTGGTCGTCGGTCTGACGAATGTAGCCGGCGTCATGAAACAGCGCGGTCACGACACCGAGGATGGCGCGTTCCGGGCCGAGGCGTTCATCCGCCAGGTGGGTGCGATCGTAACTGACGATCAGGCGCGCGACGGCGAGCGTGCCGTCGAGCGAGTGCTGCAGATCGTGATAAACGGTGTCGCAGCCGTAGTAGCCGGGAAACTGACCGTTGAACAGCCGCTCGAAGTCGCGGAAGGCGGTGTCCACCCGATCCAGCGGGTAGTGCGGCCAGCTCTGTCGATACAGCTCGACGACGGCGCGACGGACCGCGTCAGGTGAGCTCACCTGCACGGTGTTGGTGACATCGAAATCGCTGCGCCGATACTGCATTTCTAGCGGGAAACTCGTTGCGGAAAAGTGCAAACGATGGCGCGAGTCTATTCGGCTTTCGGCGTTTGTCCATGTCGGAAAAATTGTCATGATATGGCGTCACGGGGTGCGGAAAAGCGGTTTTTTCCGCGGAATTACCCAGACTTTTTGCCGCGGCTACGCACGCTGGCGTACGCTGCATGGCAAACGAGTTGCGATCTATGTGACAAGCTTCACACAAATCGCTGACCCGAAAACTCGGCTGGCTGCAGCCGGCGCGCAACCGGCTTTATCACGCCGCCTCTTGTTTGCGTTTGATGGCGGCGATGCCGGCTTCGATCATGCTGGTCACGGTCGGCGCCAGGTCATGCGGCAACAGATCGGAGATCCAGGTGAACCGGCAAGTGCCGTCGCCGAGCGGCGTGACTTGCGCGGCACCGTTGAGTCAGCTTAGGCCGCGCCGCGCGGCCTCGCTGTCAAAATCTTATGCGCTCTAGCCGCGCTCGAGCGCCGGATAGCGCGTGTGCCAGAAACGCTCGTAGTAGATCGGCGCGATCGAGGCGAAGCCCGCCTCGTATGCCATCGTGACTTTGTCGCCGCCGATCAGCTGCACTTCGGCGACCTCGATCTGCACGCGGCCTTCCTGCTTGAAGTCGCCCCACGTGCACTTACGGATCTGCAGCGGCGAGAACTCGAACCGCGAGCCGCGGTAAATGCCGAACACACGCGACGTGGTCATGACATACCAGCGCTGTCCGTCGATGAAACAACTCACCACGCACAGCTCGTCCGGATCGAGCTGAATCACGCGGGCCAGCGCGTCGTGCACTACCTCGAGCTGTGTGAAGCGCCAGTTCGACTGCTTCACATGACTGCGGATGTACTGCAGTAACGCGGGCTGGATGACTGAATGGGGCCAATCGCTCATGGGCAAGCTGGAGTTCCGTGCATCACGTCCGTGTTAGCAAAAAATGAGGGCAGGCATCATATCGCCCACCCGGGTGGCTGTATATAGAAACAGTGATGACATCCGCGTCCCGCCTCGTGTGCGTGCGCGCAGTCGTTATCGCCGCTGCCGACTCGTCCAAATCATAGGTTACTGCCGGGACCGGATCCCAACAGCGGTTCCAGGACCGCGCGCAGCGCGGGTAGATCCTGAAAGTGAATGCCATGCATGCCGGCGCATATCGCGCCTTGTATGAATTGGTTGTCGTCGTTCACGAATACTGCTTGGTGCGCGCGCACTCTGCAATGTTCGAGTAAGCGAGTGAACACCAGGGGGGGCGGGTTTGCGTGCCCCGAACTCGTCGCTGGCGTGCAGGTTCTTCGTGAATACGCCGCAAACTTCGGGGAGCGCCGCTCATTGCCCGGTCTGGAACTCCGGATCCGACAGTTTCACTTCGGTGAGCGGACCATATTTGCGCAACCCGTCGCGAATGACCTCGGCCTTGCCGATGACCACCAGCACCAGTTGCCGGCTGGTCGGAATCACTTCGTCGATGACGCGTTTGGCGTCATCGAGCGTCACGGCCGCGAGCTGGTTGCCGTAGTCGTCGATGTAGCTGCGGTCGAGTCCGTAGAACTCCAATGTCGCCAGTTGATAGGCCCACTGCGAGGCAGTCTCCAGGCCGAGCGGATACTGGCCGAGCACATAGCTCTTGGCGGATTCGAGCTGCGCTTTCTCGAGAGCGCCGGCGTGCAACTGGTCGAGCGTGGCCAGCGCGAGGTCGATGGCTTCGATGGTTTTCTCGGTGCGCGTGAACGAGCCCAGCTCCCAGCTGCCGCCCTCGGCCATGCGATCGAAGCGGGAGTTCGCTCCGTAGCTCAAGCCGCTGCGAATGCGCAGCTCGGTGTTGAGCATGGAGGTGAACCGTCCGCCGAACAGCGTGTTGACGATATCGAGCGAGGCGCGCCGCGGATCGCTCTTGGCGACATTGACGTCGCCCGCCCAGAAATACGATTGGACGGCGTCGGGAGCGTCGATCAGCAGAACGCGGCGCGCAGTGATTTCGGTTTGCTTCGGTACTGTCGGCAAGGGCTTGCCGGCTTTCCCCCAATTGGCGAACGCGCGCGACAGCAAGGACTTCAGCTGCGCGGTCTTGAAGTCACCCGCCACCGCGATGATGACCCGGTCGGCGCCGAAGTTGTCCGTGTAGTACTGCCGGACATCCGCGTGCTTGATCGCCGCGAGACTGGCTTCGCTACCGCCGACCGACCGTCCGTAGGGATGAGCGCCGAACAGGCTGGCCGCGCCGTAGATCGGTGTCAGCTCGGAGCGGTCCGAGTCTTTCGCGGCACGAATGAATTCGATGGATCGGTCGCGCAGTGTTTCGAACTGCGCCTGTTCCAGTCTCGGCCGCTGCAACACGTCGGCGAGCAGTTCGACCATCAGCTTCTGATCGCGCGCGAGAAACGATCCGCCGACCGAGATGCTCTCGGTGCTCGCGCCGGTGGTGATCGAGCCGCCAACGGATGCGACGGTCTCGGCGAACGTGTTCGCGTCGCGATTGCCGGCGCCTTTCTCGAGCAAGCTCGCCGTCAGGCTGGCGGTGCCGAGGCGATCTTCAGGGTCGGTCAGCGCGCCACCGCGAATCACCGCGGTGAACGAGATGAGGGGGACGTCGTGACGCTCCATCAACAGCAGCGTCGCGCCGTTGGCGAGTTTCACTTTCTCGAAGTTCGGCGTCTTCACGGCGCTGGCCGCGAACCCCGCGGGAGCGGTCAGCGAACACGCCGTAGCGACCACGATGACGATTCGACGGAGGAGGCTCATTGCGCACCTCCCGTCTTGGTCTGCGACGCATCCGGCGGCGATTTCAGCACTCCCACGGTGCGATTCGTAGAACGCAGCAACTCGGCGGCGAGCTTCTGCACATCCTGCTGAGTCACGCTGTCGTACGCGCGCGGTTCATCGAACAGCTTTTGATAACCGCCCTGGAGTACGGCGAACGAACCCAGCGCTTGAGCTTTGCCATCGATGGTCGCGAGGCCGCGCCAGAAATCGGCGAGCGCCTGACTGCGCGCGCGAGCCAGTTCGTCCTTGGTCACGCCTTCCTTGATGATTCGCTCGATCTGTCGAGTGAACTCGGCTTCGGCCTGTTTCGCGTCGCCTTCGGCCGGCAACGACAGGAAGAACCACACCAGGCCGGGATCGAAGCCCGCCGTGAAATAGCTGTCGGCCGAGATCGCGAGCTTCTGCTCTTCGACCAGCGAGCGATGCAACCGCGAAGCGTCGCCGTCCGTCAGCACTCGAGTCAGCAGATCCAAAGCCGGCCGCCGCGGGTCGGAGCCGGCGAGGCCGTGATAAGCGAACTGGATCAGCGGCGTCTGCGCATCGGCGTTGACGGCGACGCGTCGCTCGCCCTGCTGCTCGGGTTCGACGGTCTTCACCGGCCGCGGCGGCTCTTGCTTCGGGATGGGCTCGAAATGTTTGCGAGCCAGCGCGATCACGTTGTCCGGATCGACATCGCCGACCAGCACCAGCGTGCAGTTGTTCGGCGCGTAGTAGGTCGAGAAGAAGCGCTTCAGATCGTCGATGGTCCACGACTGGATGTCCGACGGCCAGCCGATGGTGGGAATGCCATACGGATGCGCGAGGAATGCGGTGGCCTGCACTTGCTCCTGCAGCCGGCCCTGATGGCTGTCGTCGACGCGCAGGCGCCGCTCGGAATACACCACGTCGCGCTCGCTCTCGACGATCTTGGGATCGAACGCGAGATTCTGCAGACGATCGGCTTCCAGCTCGAACACGGTTTCCAGCGCCGAGCGCGGGAACCAGTCCTGATAGACCGTGACGTCGTCGCTGGTGAATGCGTTGTTACGCGCGCCGTTGGCTTCCAGCACTTGATCGAACTCGCCCGGCGCCCGTTTGCTGGTGCCGTTGAACATCATGTGCTCGAAGAAGTGCGCCAGCCCGGTGATGCCCGGAGCCTCGTTGCGGCTGCCGGCATGCACCCAGTTGTAGAGCGCGACGTTGGGGATGTCGTGATCCGGCCAGACGATGATCTGCATGCCGTTGGCGAGCGTCGTCGCACGGACCTCGTTGGCGCCGGGTACTTGCGCAAAGCCGACTGGCGCCACGAGTGCCAACCCTAGCAACAGCATTCGACGGATCATGAAGGCTTCCTGTTTTCTGATCGAAAGTGGCCGAGGCCCTTTCGATACGGCCGGCAAAAGGCGCGACTTTTGCCGGCCTGTTTGGAAGCCAGCATGATAACGATCCGCAGGCCTGGGTGGAGTCGCGGACGTTGGGCAAAAAAAACGCCGCCAGCGGGGAAGAACGCGTGGCGGCGTGAGTTCGAACTCAAGCGCTCGCTGTCGAGCTGACTTGGAGGTTCAGCGCATGAATGCCAGCTCTTCAGTGCAACGGCTGTGCCACCGCTTGTAAAAAATCTATGGTGCAGTACCGATCCGCCGAATCAGTGAGTTAGGCGCGGCGGTATGACGATCAGGCGAGCGCGGCGGATGACACGAAGTGTCAGCTTCGGACCGCTTCGGTGACCTGCGTCACGGACTGACGCCATTCGCCGACTGCACTCTGCATGACTACTTCTTGGAGTCCGGTCGATAATCCGCGCTCGCTTTGTTTGGAGATGTTCATGGCCGATTCGCCCCGCCGCCGCCTCGCCGATCGCGTGTCCAGCAGTCCGACGTTCATCGGCTCGGGCTCGCGCTTCACGGGTGACCTGGAATGCGCCAGCGACCTGGTGGTCGGCGGCGCGGTGATCGGTGACGGCGACGTGAAAGGCTCGCTGACCCTGTCCGACAGTGGCAGTTGGGAAGGCGAGATTCGCGCCGGCAACGCCGTCATCGCCGGCGAGGTGCAAGGCTCGGTCACGGTCGCGGAGAAGCTGGAGTTGCGCGCCACCGCTCGCATCAAAGGCTCGCTCAAGGCGCGCTCCATCGCGGTCGCCAAGGGCGCCATCATCGAAGGCGACATGGCGGTTACCAGCGGCAAGCCGGTGGTGCACTTCGAAGAGAAGCGGGATAAATAAGCGGCCGGAGGACCCACCCCCTGGCCCGTTACTTTCTTCCCATCCCAGCTATGCTGGGATCGGCCTGCCAGGCCCGGCATGGCTCTGGCCCCGTGAACGGGAGGGGGAATGTCTTTTAAAAAAGGGTTGTTCCTTTCCGGATAAAGGTGGGAAGCAAAGAGCGGAGCAGAGACCGGAAGGAACGGCTGGACGGGCTGGAGCTCTACTGGCAGCTGGTCAGGCTGTCGATCCACTGCGAGATCAACGACACGCCCGCCGTGTCTACCGTCGTCGAGGCCAACGGCGGCATGCCGCCTGAGTCACGGCGGTTCATTCGATACGCCACCAGCGAGTTCGCCGAGCTGCCCGGCGCGATCAAGCGTGCGTTCGTGCCCAGCCCGAGGTCGCCGGAGCGAGGCGTGGCGTTGCAGGCGTTGGTCGCGATCAAACTGGTCGTGTAGCGGAGATCCATGTTGGTCGGTACCGACGTGCCTGGCCGGTGACACTGCGAACAGTTCGTGTGCAAATAAGCGCGGGCGCGTTCCGTGAGTGTTCCGGTGGTTCCGGAGGGATCGGGCAAAGCGGCCTGTGTCGATGCATCGGCGATCGCCGGCGTCAGCAGACCGATGTGGTTCAGCGTCGTCAGCTCGTTCGCCGAGCGATTCGTTTGCGGATAGGTGAATGAGCGATTGAGCTGCGCCGTCTCCAGTCCCAATGAGCGTCCCGCCGCTTGCGTATGACAGTCGAGGCATTGGCCCTCGCTCGGGAAAATCCAACTGCGACCGCCGCCGAGATCGCGCGTGGCGCCGCCTTCGAGCAGCGTTGCCTGTGTCTGTTCCGCATTCCATTCGTAGCTGAAGCCACCCCACACACCGTCGGGATGACGCATGAACAAGCGCGTCTCGATCAAGCGCGTGCCGACGCGGAAGTTCTTCATCAGCACCGTGCCATTCGGAAAAGCCCAATCGCCATCGGTGCCGATGGTGATGCCCTGGCCGTCAGGCAGCGCCATCCAACGATCCTTCTCCACGCCATCGGACCAGAAGGGCGCATTGATGGCGTAAGGGATGAGGCCCGATGCGGGCTGCTTCGGATCGGTCGCGCTGACGCAGCCGGTGGCGCTCAACTGTCGAGGCGCGGTGTCGACGCCGACCACGCTCGAGAAGTTGATTCGTTGCAGAGTGCCGGCGTAATCGACCACATACAGCTCGCCATCGTTGCCCTGACCGAACGAGGCAATACTCAAGTTGGTGTCGAGCAGTTGTGTGGGCTCGCGCGGCTGTTGGGCGCTCTCGGCGATCCAGGCCCAGATGCGTCCCGAGCCGAAATCGCCGAACAGATATCGACCGAGCAGACTGGTGTTCTGCGAGCCGCGATAGACATAGCCGCCGGTCACCGCGATGCCGAGCGTGTGGTTGTACTCGGCAACGGGATCGATCAGCGTGGCGGTGCTGCAGCCGGGGGTGCCTGGAGAATTGAAATCATGCGCACCTTCGCGACAGCGCCAGCCGTAGTTGCCGCCGAGCGTAACCACGTCGACTTCTTCGATATCCGCCTGGCCCACATCGCCCACCCACAGATCGCCGTTGTCGCGATCGAAACTCCAGCGCCATGGATTGCGGAAGCCATACGCGTAGATTTCAGGGCATTCACTACTCGCGCGTCCGGCCGCGGGACAGCGCGCATTGCTGGCGAATGGATTGGTTGGCGGGATCGCATAGGGCGTAGCGCCGTTCACGTCGATCCGTAACATCTTGCCGAGCATCGTCGTGAGTCGTTGGCCATTGCCGCGGTCGCCGTGACGATCGCCGCCACCGCCGCCGTCGCCAGTACCCAAATACAAATATCCATCGGGTCCGAAAGCGATGTTGCCGCCGTTGTGATTGTCGAACGGCTTGTCGATGGTCAGCAGAATGGATTCGCTGGCGCGGTTCAACGTCGCGCCGCCGTCGCTACTGGTGAACGAGGCGAGTCTGATCACCCACGGATCGTTATGCGTGTACGACAAGAAGACTCGACCGTCGGTCGGATAGTTGGGATGAAAGGCCATGCCCAGCAGGCCCGCTTCGCTGCCGCCGAGCACTTCGGAGCTGCGGTCGCTGATATCGATGAACGTGCTCGCGCTGGTTGGATTGGGGCCGGTGAATTGCCGGACGATGCCGTTCTGCTGAACGACGTACCAGCGTGTGCTGTCGTTCGGTGCCTGCAATAGCGCCACCGGCATCGTGAACGTCAGGGTGGTGAATCGACTCAAAGAAATATCGCTGCCTGCACTGGGTCGGGGCCACGCCACGCAAGTAGCATTCGCAGGTCGCGCGTCCAGGCCGGAGGTGCCGGTCGAGGGCGGCGGGGTGGTGGGCGGTGGGGGGGCGGTTTGCGGCGAGCCGCCGGAGCCGCCGCCGCAGCCTTGCAAGAGTCCCAACACCGTCAAGGCCAGGGCGGGTAACAAGCGGTTCATGAAGAGGGAACCTGGTGAGTGCGCCACAGTCATCGCAACGTTTGACCGGTCAATGCGGATCCGTTGTTAAGATAGTCGGATGAGTGCGAGCCGATTAGTGTCGCCCCTGCCCGATTTGATCGCTCAACGCGGCAACGCCGACGAATATCCCGAGAATACCCTGCCGGCGCTGCGTTCAGCGTTGGACCTGGGGGCACGCCACGTGGCCTTCGACGTGCAGCTTACCGCCGATCGGCAGCCGGTGTTGCTGAACGATTCCAACCTGAAGCGCATGACCGGCCAGGACCGCAACGCGCTGGAGTTGAGCTGGCAGCAGCTCTCGGATGTGCTGGTGACCGAGCCGGAACGGTTTCAACAGAAGTACACCGACATTGGCGTGCCGACGCTGGCGCAGGCGGTGAGCTTGCTCGGGACGCATCCCGCCGTCACCGCGTTCGTCGAGATCAAACGCGCCAGCTTGCGTGTGTTCGGCGCGGACGTGGTGGTCAGAAAGATCTGTGAAGTGCTCAAGCCGATCGTGCGCCAGTGCGTGCTGGTGTCGCGTGATCTGTCGGCCGTGCATCACGTGCGCCAGGTGTCTTCCTATCGGGTCGGCTGGATCCTGTCGGAGTATTCCAATCTGTCGGCGCTGAAGAGCGAGGCGCTGGTGCCCGACTATTTGTTATGCGATCAGGAATTGCTGACCCAAACCAACGCGCAACTGTGGCGCGGCCCGTGGCGCTGGGTGATTCACAACGTCGGCTCGCGCGAAGCGGCGACGCAACTGGCAACGCGTGGCGCGAAGCTGGTCGCGACCACGTCCTACCGAAAGGTGCTGCGTGAGTTCAAGGGCAGCGCGCCCTGACTTCAGGCGGCGTTGCGGGTTTCGACGACGCGCGGCTGCCGGAACATGATGTTCGCGATCTGCCGGTCCGCCCAGCTCGCGCCGTTGAAGCTGTCCATGAAACCGCAGTGACCGCCCTTGGGAATGCTGGTCACGTGCAGGTTCGGCGAGCGCGCCAGGTGCTGCAGGTCGTGCGCCGGGATGATGGGATCGTCCAGCGAAGTCAGAATGTGACTGGGCACTTCCAGATGCGCCAGCGCGTCGCCGGTGATGGCGTAGCCGTTCAGATACGCATCCAGGTCGGAGAACTCGCTGAAATGTCGCACCAGCAGCTCAGTCATGCTGCGAATGGTCCGCTGCGCCAGGATCTGGCTGAAGTCGTAGCGCTTCGGGAAGCACTGCTGCTTCCGGCGCAGCGAGCGCTTCCACTTGTTGATGAAATATTGCTGATAGATGAACCAGCCGTTCTCCAGCACTTCCATCGTGCTGTGCGGCTTCAGCACCGGGCACACCGCTGCCGCGCGCTCCAACTCGATGCCGGCCTGCGGCGCCTTGGCGGCGACGCGTAGCGCGAAATTGCCACCCAGCGAGAAGCCCGCGATGGTGATGCGCTTGTCGGGCAGTGAGCTCTGAATGCTCCGGACCGCGCCGACCACTTCATCGAGCCGGCAGGAATGAAAGATGTCCTCGTTCAGATGATGACTAGGGCCGTGATCGCGCAGGTTCAGACGGAAGATGTCACAGCCCTGGTCGAACAGATGGCTGCCGAGCGACAGCACGTACACCGAGTCGGAGCTGCCTTCCCAGCCGTGCAACAGGATCGCCAGCTCGCGCGCCGGCGGTCTGCCCGCGGCTTCCTGGCTCGAGTAATGACCGAGCAGGCGCACGCCGTCGCCGCAATCGATGATCTGAGTGTCCGCGACCGCGAGCATGGTCCTGGCGCGGCTGGCCACCAGCGGCCGGCGCAGGCTCAGGCTGGGTACGATGGACTGGAAATGCGGGTTGGCGAGCCAGCCAGTGGGCGCGAACCTGGCGACGAGCGTGTCGGTCGAAGTGAGGGCGGCGGAGTCAATCATGGGTCGATGCGGATCGTGGACGAGCCTGGCAGGCTGCTGACAAAGTCAGCGCCAACCAGAGAGCTTGGCGTCGCGAAGCCCGGGTTGCAAGCGCGACCCAGCACTTCGTTCAGAATCCCGAGCGATGCATGCACCGTCAGCGAGTAGCCATTGGCGGTACGCAGGCGTGCGGTCTTCACTTCTCCGGCGGCGTTTCGGGCTTCGCCCCACACGTGCGTGGGGTTGTTTTCCCGCTCGGTTTTGCCCGGCGGCGTGATCCGTCGCTGCGCGTTGAACTTCGCCAGCTCGCGGAACCAGCGTAGCCGTAACAGCGGACGGAGCAGGTTCGCGCGCCGCATGCTGTCGGCGGCCTTCTGCGACGTGGCCGTGTACACCTCGATATTGGGAATCCCGGTCGTGTAATACGCAGTACTGACATCGCCCCACGGAATGCTGACAGCGAGTTTTTCGCCCGCGCCGAAGTCGATGCGACGAGTGCGTGAGGCGAGCTTCTCGGTCACCAGTCGACCCTCGATGCGCACACACGAGCCTTTGCCGGCCGATTCGATCGCGGTCTTGGCGGTGCCCTTGCTCAGGCCGGCGCGGCTGTCGAAGCCCAGCGCCAGATGGGTCGCATCAGGCAACTCTTCCTTCAAGCGAGCGGCGACACAGTCGGTCGGCACGACGTCGAAGCCGACGCCCGGACACAGCACGATGCCGGAGCGCTGCGCTTTGGCATTCACGCTGGCGGCCAGCTCGAACACGTCGATCTCGCCGGTGATATCCAGATAATGAACATGGGTCGCGAGGCAGCCCTGCATCATCGACGCCGCGGTCTGTGAAAACGGGCCGGCGCAATGGAGCACGGCGGCGACTTGCGACAGGGTCGAGCACAGTGCGGTGTGATCCTCGAGATCGAACACGGCGCTGGGGCAATTCAGCTCGGCAGCCAGTCTGGCGATGTCTTTCCTGGAACGCCCGGCCAGCACCGGCCGCATGCCGCGCGCGACCGCCTCACGCGCGATCAGCTCGCCCGTGTAGCCGTTGGCACCATAAAGAAGCCAGGGAGTCGACGTCGACATGAGCCCTCTAAGAACGTCCGTGAGGAACGACCATCCGCCCGATTGCCATCTTCAGTCGCCAGCAGCTTCGATCCACGAAGCGTTTCGACCCATGGCAAGCTTGCCGAGGTAAGGGAAGTCGAGGCATCCGTGCTTCCGTAGGCTACAACTCATGAACCAGCCGGCTGAGTTGCGAACTCCACCCGATTGTTCTGGGCGGCGATGCGATTCCACTCGCCGGCGCTCATGCGCGCGAGCTGATCGGCGGTGGGATAGGACACGCTCGGGCGGCGGCCTTCGTGAGTGACTTCGACCGTCAGGCCGCCATCCGGACGCAGCGAGGACACCAGATTGGCAAACGCCAGCGACTGACGCTGCGCGCTGGGCAGGCTGTCCTCGAACGGGTTGCCCACCAGATCGCACTTCTTCACCGGCAGCTCGTCAGTGGCCATGGAATAGCCTTCGATGCCGTTACCGGTGAGGCAGAACTCGCCGACGAAGGTCGAGATCTTCACCTTGCCCTTGAAGCCATTGCCGCGCAGTTGACTCAGCATGTCGCGCAGCCGCTCCAGTCGGGCGCCGGACAGCGGTGCTTCACCGTAAGGAACGACCTCGGTCGTCACATTGTCCGGCTTGACCGCGCTGGCCATGACCATCTGGCCCGACTGAATGCTCTTTTGCAGTGTGGTCAGCTGTGCTTGCTGACCGTCGATGGTGGTCTGCAGGGTGGTGACCGCGCCGCGCAGTGCCTTGGTGGTCTCCAATTCCTTCGTATAGAACAGCGCCAGGACCAGCGTCGGGATCAGCGCGATGGCCGCAACGCCTGCGACCAGGGGCCAGCGGCTCTGCCGCACGACGATGGTTTGTGTCTGTAAATCAGCGGGCGGCTGCTGCTCAGCCGTGGCGGGAGTTACCGGCGTTTGCGCGGGTACGGTCGGCGGCCGGCCCTCGGGCGCGATCCGCCGCGCAAAGGCTTCCAGACTGGCCAGCACGAAACGCCGCATTTCCGCGCTCTGCTCCTTGAGCAAGGGCGAGACGGCATTGCGGATCATGCTTTCGACATCGCCGCCGCTGGGACGGACCGGCTCGATCTGCACCGCGGCCGAGCCCTCCTGGGTTGCGACCGCCGCCACCGCCGCGACACGCGGTTCGCGACGTTCCGGCAGCAATCGCAGCTGGTACAGCACCCGCGACACATCCGAATGCTTCACGGTCTTGGGCAGCACTCCGACGGCGCCGAGCGCGCGGGCCTGGCTGACATACAGCTCGCCTTCCTGGGAGGTGTACATGACCACGGGGATGGTCGCCGTGTCCGGGTTGCCCTTGATGGCCTGGATGGCCTGGAAGCCGTCCATGCCGGGCATGAGGTGATCCATGAAGATCACGTCCGGACGGGCCTGGCGCAGGAATTCCAGGCCGGCCTCGGCCGACTCGGACGAATCTACTTCCAGGCCGTAGCCTTCCAGCATCCGGCTCAGGATGACGCGCGCGGAACGCGAGTCGTCGACGATCAGGGCGCGCTTGCTCATGAGGGAGCGTAAGTGAGTAGTTAGTTCAAGGTGTGTAGGTTAAGCGTAGGGCGCGACAGCTCCAATAGGCTGGACGCTGGTTAATGGTCGGTTGAGGAGTATGCTGAGCCACGAATCTCCAGTTTCAGCGACGTAATACGGCCACGAAGCCGTGGTCGGGAGGTGATACCCCCATGTCCATCCCAGGGGCTCATTCGACCTCGGACATTCGCAACATCGCGCTGGTAGGCCAGGCAGGTTCGGGTAAAACCCTGCTGACCGAGAGCCTGCTGCTGGAAGCGGGTGTCATCCGCAACCGCGGCAGCCTGGAGCGCGGTACCACCGTTTGTGACTTCGACCCCCAGGAACGGCAGCTGCGCCATTCCCTGGACTCGGCGCTGGTGCATTTCCCGGTCGGCGACTGTCACACCAATCTGTTCGATACACCGGGCTACCCGGATTTCGCCGGGCGCGCGTTGACGGTGCTGGAGGCGGTCGAAACCGCCGCGGTCGTGGTCAGCGCGGTGAACGGCGTCGAGCCGGTGACTCAGCGCATGATGGATTTCGCCCGCGACCGTGAGCTGTGTCGGCTGGTCATCATCAATAAGATCGATGCCAAGGACGCGCAGCCCGAAGCGGTGCTGGCGCAGCTGCGCGAGCTGTTCGGGCGTGAATGCCTGCCGCTGAACCTGCCGGCCAATGGCGGCAAATCGGTGGTGGACTGTTTTTTCGACCCCGGCCCCGATGCCATTCAGCCGCCCGACTTCTCCTCGGTCGAGACCGCCCACACCGAGATCATCGATCAGGTGGTCGAGGTCGACGAAGATCTGATGGCGGTTTACCTGGAACAGGGCGAGGAGCTGTCCCCGGAGCAACTGCACGACCCTTTTGAGCGCGCCCTGCGCGAGGGCCATCTCATCCCGGTTTGCTTCACCTCCGCCGAGACCGGCGTCGGCATCAAGGAATTGCTGAATATCTTCGCGCGGCTCATGCCCAATCCGATGGAGGGCAATCCGCCGCCCTTTCTGCGCGGTGAAGGCGAGGAGGCCGAGCGCGTCAGAGTGAAGCCCGATGCCAGCCAGCATGTCATCGCGCATGTTTGCAAAGTGAACATCGATCCGTTCGTCGGCCGGCTCGGCATCTTTCGCGTTCATCAAGGCACGGTGCGCTCGGGCGCGCAGCTGTTCATCGGCGATGCGCGCAAGCCGTTCAAGGTCGCGCATTTGTATCAGCTGCAGGGCAAGGATCATGTCGAAGTGCCGCAGGCCATTCCGGGCGATATCTGCGCCGTGCCCAAGGTCGACGAGATGCATTTCGACGCCGTGCTCCACGATTCGCACGACGAGGATCACTATCACCTGAAGTCCATCGCCTTGCCGCCGGCGATGGCGGGCATCGCCATCGAGCCCGAACGTCGCGGCGAGGAACAGAGGTTGTCGGACGCGCTGCATAAGTTGATCGCCGAAGATCCGGGCGTGCGTATCGATCATCAGTCCGGCGTCAACGAGACGGTGCTCTATGGCATGGGCGATCTGCACCTGCGCGTGCTGCTGGATCGCATGAAGGATCGTTACGGCGTGGGCTGCAAGACCAGATCGCCGAGCATCCCTTATCGCGAAACCATCACGCGGCCGGCCGAAGGTCATCATCGTCACAAGAAACAAACGGGCGGCGCGGGGCAGTTCGGCGAAGTGTATTTGCGGGTCGAGCCGCTGGCGCGGGGCGAAGGATTTGAATTCGTGGACGAGGTCGTCGGCGGCGTCATTCCTTCGCAATACATTCCGGCGGTCGAGAAAGGCATTCGCCAGGCGTTGCACGAAGGCGCGGTCGCGGGCTTTCCGTTACAGGATCTGCGCGTGATCGTTCACGACGGCAAACATCATCCAGTGGACTCGAAAGAAGTGGCGTTCATCGCCGCGGGCCGTCGCGCGTTTTTGAATGCGGTCGAGGAGGCGGCGCCGATCGTGCTGGAGCCGCTGGTGCGCATCGAAGTCACATCGCCGAGCGCAGCGACCGGAGATATCACAGGCGATCTCGCCACTCGTCGCGGTCGCGTCAGTGGCAGTCAGGCTTTGACGAATCAGCGCACCCGGATCAGCGCGCTGGTGCCGCTCGCCGAAATCAACGATTACCAGTCGCGCATCAAATCGCTCACCGGCGGTGAGGGTGCGTACACGATGGAGCTGAGTCATTACGATCCGGTGCCACCGCGTAAACAACAAGAGCTGGCGCAGGCGTTCAAACGCGTCGAGGACTAAGGATTTTTCAGTTTTTCCCTGCTTGTCGGTGTGAGGATCTCTATTGTGAGATCCAGGGGCCGGAGCCTTCGGCGCATATCAATACAACGGAGTGCTGATCATGATGAGCAGGAAAACAGGGGCCGCCGCCGCCCTGCTGACGATGTCCACGGCCGCGTTCGCGGCCGACACGGTTTATGAGTTCGATACTGTCACCAATCTCAAATCCGACGGCACAGTCGTCACCGGCGTGCTGGTCAATGACACCGTCCCGACCACGTTGACGCTGACTTCGAGTGCCGGCGGCCAGTGCTGGGACTGGTTGCAGTTGCTGCTGAAGCGACCCGGCAAATTTACGCTGACCACGACGGTGACGTCGACGACGGGAGGGCCGCCGTCGTTCACATTGATCAGCAGTTGCATTTTGAACACGAAGCCCTGAGCCGGGCTGAAGCACCGGGCCGTCGGCCGGCGGCCCGGTGTGTCGCGGAGCTCGCGTCAGCCCGGCTTTCTGAACCGATACATCACCTGATCCGTCTTGTGACGAACCGCGGGATCGAACACCGGCTTGGTGTGATCGTCTTCGGCATTCGCGAACGCTTTGCTTTCGGCTTCGAATGTCAGGCCGGCGGCTGCGAAATCACGTTTGATGACGGCGGGATCGATGCGGTGAAGTGCGTCGACGCTGACAGCTGGATCCGCGCCGGCGACAGCGACGTGATCGAGCACCACGACCGCGGCGCCGGGCTTCAAGGCCGGAGCGAGTTTCGCCAGCGCCTGCGCCGGATCGGTGTTCGGCCAGGAGCCGTCCTTCGCCTTCCAATGCAGATCGTGATACGACATCACGAACAACGCGGCGTCGAGACTGTTCGGCTCGAACGGGGCTGCTTCGGGGGGCGTGGTGAGCTGCACGACGTTGGGCAGACGATCGTTGCCATAGCGCTGCTTCGGCTTCTCGCCCGAGAACTTCAAATATTCGGGATTGTTATAAGCAATGACCTGGCCGGTCGGACCGACGATGCGCGACAGCAGCTCGGTGTAGTAGCCGCCGGCGGACAGGTAATCGACCACCTTCATGCCCGGCTTCACTTCGAGGAACGTCAGCACCTCGCTCGGCTTGCGCCACATGTCTTCATCCATGTCGCCTGGCAGTCGATCGATGTTGTCGACGGATGCGTAGATGGCGGCTTTTTCCTCGGCCGAAAGCCCTGAGGCGGGAGCTGCGGTTGCCGCCGGCGCGGCCTGTTCCGCGGGCGCTGGTTCAGGGGGCGGTGCTTTCTTGCAGCCCGCGACGGACAGCAGAGAGACGGAGATGGCCAGCAACAGTGCGCGGCTCATGGAAGCTCCTTTGGAAATGTTCGAATACGGTCTGTTGACACTCATCATCACGGGCTGCGATGAGAAATTTCGGTGCTAGCTCTGGGCCATCGCCTCGAGCTGCTGTGCCAGTTGGTTCAGCTCGCGTTGCAGATGGCTGCGTTGCTCCGGCGTCAGCGATGCATCGATGGCGCCCAGGACCCCGAGCGATTGCCGGCGATTCTGCGCGGCCCTGGTCTGATACTCGCGAGTCCACTGACTCTCGGGTGTGCGCAACAGCGCGAGAATACGCTCCTCGACCGTGGCCGGCGACTGGCTTGCGGTGAAGCGTTCCCGGAGTGCGCCGAACATCGCGGTTCGCCACCGACTTTGACTCTCGAGCCAGTCCGCGGTCGTCGCATCGAATCGCTTGCTCTCCTCGGCGATCAGCAGACGCTGTTCCTTGGTGATCGAGCCGGTCCAGCGCTTCAATTGTTTCTCGATGTCCTTGGCGCGCTTCTCGTGCCACTTGCCCTGCTTGAGCGCGTCGAGATTCTCCTCGTTGCGCTCGCGGGATTTTTCCGCGAGGTTGTTTTCAAACTCGGCGAGTTGGGCGGGCGACAGGCTCATCAACAGACGAGCGGCATCGGGCGCGGCGCGCTCGACGAGACGTGAGCCGAACAGTTCGACTTGAGCTTCGATGCCTTTGTAAGTCGAGGCGTTGCCGGCATGGGCCGCCTTGCGGGAGAGCTCGCGCAAGAATTTTGCGTAGAGAGTCAGCTCGGAGCTGCGATGCCACTGCAGCGTGCTTTCGAGCCATGAACGCAGATCGCTGCGCTGGCCGGTGTCGAGCGACACCAGATCCTGGATGTACCAGGCCGCCAGCGTATCGAGCCGGTTATAGAAGAAATTGGTACAAGCTGCGAAGCTGAGGCATACAGCAAGTAGTAACGGCAGCCGCAGTGCTTGCTGCCACCGCGGACGGTCAGCCTTATTTTGTGTCGAGGTACCGGTTCGAATGTTGGGAGACGCGGCGGTACGAGTCATCCTGTCATTTGTGAACGACGGCCGTCGAGGCGCGGCACACCAGACGATACCCCAATCGCATCGATTGTGGGGCGGCGCCGGTTTGTAGCATTTGCAGAAGCAGATTGGTGGCGGTGTAGGCGAGATCGTAGGTGGGCTGATGCACCGTCGTCAGTCGGGGCCAGACGGTCTTGGCGATATAAGTGTCATCGAATCCCGCGACCGACAGACGTTCAGGAACATTGATGCCCAACTCGTGCGCGGCCATCAACGCGCCGGCGGCCATGTCATCGTTGCTCGCGAAGATGGCGGTCGGTGCATCCGCTTGGGTGAGCAATTCTTTCGCCGCGTCCATGCCGGACTCGAACGTGAAATAGCCCTGACGCACATATCGGTCCTGATATTCGATGCCATGCGCCGCGAGCGCGGCCTTGTAGCCGGCCAGTCGTTGACCGCTGGCGAAATGATCCGGATGGCCGACGATGAAACCGATGCGCCGGTGGCCGAGGCCGACCAGATATTCAGTCATCTCACGCGCGGCACCGGCGTCGTCCATGTCGACGAACGGTGTTTGATGGGGAACGTCGTTCGGCGCGACGCGAACGAACGGCAGCGAGCGTCGATCCAGAGCTCGCATCAGATCCGGCGATTCGCTCAGCGGCGCGGTCACGATCAGGCCATCGAGATGCGTCTGGTCCACCAGTCCGAGCACGTCGCGCTCCATTTCCTCGCCGCGCCCGGTGACCTGATGCATCAGCAGCTGAAAGCGGTCTTCGCGACAGCGGGCCATCGCGCCGTGCTGGACGTCGACGATGTAGTTGGCGCTGGGGTTTTCGTAGATCAGTCCGATCAGGAACGAGCGGCGGCCCGCCAGGCTGCGCGCCGACAGGCTCGGGTGATAGTTGAGTTTCTTGACGATGGCCAGGACGCGCTGCCGGGTTTCCTCGCGCACGTTGGGCTCGTTGTTCAATACCCGCGAAACGGTCTTGATGGCGACGCCGGCTGCTTCGGCCACGTCTTGAATTTTCGCCCGTCGGGGCGGTGCTTTAGTCATTGCGGACAACTTATAACAAACCTTCAGTCGCAACCGGCGGTGTCGTTCAAGCCCGACTCCAGCCGTACATTGGCGATGCCGAGCTCGAGCTTACCGGCGGTGGTCAGCAGGAACGGCGCGGTGACGTTGCGCAGGTCGGCGCCCTTGCTCTGGAAACAGTGCAAGGGCAATTTCAGCTGGCGCCACTCCCCGGCCGGCGCCTGTTTCAGCTGCGCGTCGATGGGCAAGTCTCCACGACAACCCGGTCCGCATTCAATGCCAACCGTGACTTTGGCGGTGGGTGGGGCGTCGACGCGGTAGTCGAAGGTCACCGACAGCTGGCCATTTGCCTCGCGTTGCAGGTCGATCGGCGCGTCGCCCTGCAGGGCCAGCGTCGCGGGGCCGCGGCCCGACCACTTCGCCAGCCGGGCATCTTCCTGAGCCGCACGATCGATCGCGCTGACGGCGATTCCGTCATCGGGCGAGTTGCCAGTCGCCGTGGCGAGCGCGGTTCGAGCCCCGTCGCCATTGCCGACCGCGAGCTGCCAGCCCGAGGTCGGGCGGCCGGCGGCGAAGTAGTCATGCGTCGATGTCTGGCCGGCCGGTGCCGCCGGGATTTCTTCGGACAGCACCGGAACATCGGCGGTGTCCTGATAGGTCAGGCCGTAGCCGTAGTCGAACAGCGGTGCTTCGGGGGCGCCTTCGCTGTTGAACTTCTGCGGCGTGCGCGGCCAGGCAAACGGCAACTTGCCTTTGAAGTCGAAGTTCACCGAGCCGTCCTTCTTGGTGAACAGCACATCGGCGATGCCGGCGCCTTCCGAGCCGGGCAGCCACGCGGCGACGAATGCATCCGAGGCATTCAAGTATGGATTGACCCACATCGGCCGGCCGGACAGGAACAGGGCGATCACGGGAATCTGCTCGGCGCGCAGTTGTTTCAGCAATTCCAGATCTTTGCTGTCACCGGGCTTGTACTGCAGGGTCGCGATGTCGCCCTGGAATTCGGCGTACGGATCCTCGCCGAACACGACGATGGCGACATCGGGCTTGCGCGTGTATTTGCCATCGACGGCCAGCGTCGCCTGGCCGCCGCCCGCGGCGACCGCCGAGCGAATGCCAGCGAAGATCGAGTCGGCCTTGGGGAACTGTTTGTTGGTGATGCCGGTGCCCTGCCAGGTCAGCGTCCAGCCGCCATTCTGTTTCGGCAGACTGTCCGCGCCGTCGCCGGCCACCAGTACTTTCATGTTGGGCTTGAGCGGCAAGACTTTGTTGGCGTTCTTCAGGAGCACCAGCGATTCGCGCACCGCCTGTCTCGCGACCGCGCGATGCTCGGGCGCGCCGAGCAAATCGAACTTGCCACCCGGCGCACGGCTCGAGGGTTTGCCCGCTTCAAACAAGCCAGCGCGCAGCTTCACCCGCAGAATGCGGCGAACGGCGTCATCGAGACGCGCCATCGGGATCTGGCCCGACTTCACTTGTGCGAGCGTGTTCTCATAGAGACCTTTCCAGCTGTCGGGCGCCATGAACATGTCGAGGCCGGCGTTGATGGCGGCCGGGCAGCTCGTGACCGAGCAGCCTTCGACCTGGCCGTGCGCGTTCCAGTCGCCGACGATGAAGCCGTCGAACCCCATGCGGTCCTTGAGCACGTCGGTCAGCAGCCCGCGATGACCGGTGATCTTCTGGCCCTGCCAGCTCGAGAACGAAGCCATCACGACCTGCACGCCGGCACTGATCGCCGCGACGTAGCCGGGCGAGTGCAAATCGCGCAGCTGTTCTTCGGTGATGCGCGCGTCGCCTTGATCGCGGCCTTCGAACGTGCCGCCGTCGGCGAGAAAATGTTTGGCCGTCGCGATCACGTGATTGCCGCGCAGGAAGTCGGGCTTGCCCGGATCGCCTTGCAGGCCGAGCACGATGGCATGCGCGTACTCGCGCACCAGCGTTGGATTCTCGGAGTACGACTCGTAGGCTCGGCCCCAACGCACGTCCTGAGCGACCGCGATGGTCGGTGCGAAAGTCCATTCCTGGCCGGTCACGCGCAGCTCGACCGCGGTGACGGCGCCGATCTTACGCATCAGGTCGGCGTTGCGAGTCGCGCCGAGTCCGACATTATGAGGGAACAACGTGGCGCCAATGATGTTGTTGTGGCCATGAACCGCGTCGACGCCCCACATGATCGGAATGGCATGCTTGCCGTCGCGGGTGTCCATCGATGCTTCATAGAACGCATCGGCCGCTTTCAACCACACGGGCGCCGGCGCGAGATCGTCGCCGCCGGGCGCGGAGTTGCCGCCGTTCAACACGGAGCCGAGCCGATATTTGCGCACGTCTTCGGCGGTGACACTGCCGACGTCGGCTTGAATGATCTGCCCGACCTTTTCTTCGACGCTGAGCTGGCTCATCAGCTCGTTCAGGCGCGGTTCGATCGCGGTGTCATCCAATGCGGGCAGCGAAACCTGGGGCCAGATTTCCGGATGCACATTCGACGCGGTGGTGATGCGGCTGGGCTGGGTCTCGCCCGTGGTTTCTTCCTTCTTGGCACAACCCGCGAGTGTGCTCACGAGCAGTGCTGCCACTATGGCGCCGCGAAGCTCGGCGCGCGCGCATGCGTCGATCATTGTTCGCCCCCGTTCGATTGCTATTCTGGCCGAACAGAATCCCATGGGCGTGACAACGTTGTCAATTTGCTTGTGCAGGAATCCAGTCCGGTTCGTGCTTGGCGAGTCGGATCGGTCTGGTCATCATCGCGCCGATGACGAGCGTCTCCGGCTTACAACAATCGCAGCGACCGACCCGCGTTCGTGCTCGCTATCTCGCTGCGATAGCCGCGGTCGCGGGTGGCGTCGTGCTCACAACAGCGGTGCGCGCCGTGGACGATGTGTCGTTGCAGATCGAGCGCGTCGATGGCGACGGCTGGAGCGCGAGCGATGTGGTCGTCGACTTCGGCTTGCCCGACAAGAACGCGTTGGTTCGCGCGCGCGTAGGGCGGCTGACCCTCGCTGCCTTTTCACAAACGCTCACCGATGTGCGTATCGAATGTCCGTCGCTGGAGATGAGCGGCGATGTCATTGCGTGCGCGAAGGCTCGCGTGCTCGCGGACTGGCCGGCGCTCGGCAAGCAGTCGCTCGATGCGAAGTTGAGATACGGGCGCGCGGACGGCTCGCTCGACGTGGCAATTCAAGGATTGCGCGTCGGTGAAGGACGCGTCGCCTTGCAGGCGACGTTGCGGGATGCGGGTTGGAATGCGAAGGCTCGTCTGCAACGCGTGCCCATCGATCGCTTGATGAAGTTGGCCACGGATTTCAAAGCGCCGCTGCCGGCGGGTTGGTCCGCGACCGGGCTGGTCGATCTCGATATCACCGCGCGCGGCAAGCAAACAAATCTGAGTGAAGCGAAGGTCACGGGCTCGCTGCTGGAGCTGACGGCCAACAATGAGGAGGGCAGCCTCGCCAGCGACAAGCTATCGCTGCACGTGGACGCGAGCGTGCGCAGCTCGGCCAATCAGATGGCGTTCGATGTCGCGCTCAAATCGTCGCAAGGGCAAGCCTTCGCGCAACCCATCTTCGTCGACCTGTCGGCGCACGCGATGTCCCTGCACGCGCAAGGCAAGCTGATCGATGGCAACTCGCTCACGCTGGAGCGCTTCACGCTCGATCACGCCGATGTCGCGCAAGCCTCGGGGCGCGGACGATTGCAGCTCGATCTGGAGCAGCCTGTGCAGGATCTCGAAGTCGAGCTCACGGCGCTGAAATTCCCCGGCGCTTACGAGAGCTACCTGCAGCCGTTGCTGATCGATACGAGCTTCAAGTCGATGCAAACGGCCGGCAGCATTGCAGGCCAGCTGTCGGTTGCCGACGGCGAGCCGCGTCATATCGATTTGCGCTTCAACGATGTGACGGTCGACGACGGCGCGGGGGCGCTCAATCTCTCGGCGCTGAGCGGCGAGTGGCACTGGCTCGCGGATGCAACCAGCAACGATTCCGACGAAGACGACGCTGCACCGGCGGGCGCGCTGCAGGCTCAAACCTCGCAACTGAAACGGCAGGGTGGCGCGCCTGAGGCACCCACACCCCCAGTTCAACCATCAAAGCTCAAATGGCAAGGCGGGGCGTTGCTCGGTCTCGATCTCGGTGCGAGCGAGCTGAACTTCACGACTCAAGGCCGACAATTCCGACTCACGCAGCCGGCACGCATTCCTTTGCTCGATGGCGCGATCGATCTCGAAACGTTCCGCATCCGCAATGCCGGCCTGCCTTCGATCGCCTTCCTCGTCGACGCCACGCTCAAACCGGTCAGCGTGCAGAAGCTGTGCAAGGCGTTCGGCTGGCCCGAGTTCGGTGGCCAGATCGGCGGCGCGATTTCGAAGCTGCGCATGCGCGAAGGCATCATCACACTCGGCACGACGCTGCATGCCCAAGTGTTCAACGGCGAAGTGACGATCAGCGACCTGCGTCTGGAGCAGCCGTTCGGTCAATGGCCGCGGTTCTATTCGAGCATTGCGCTCAACAACCTCGATCTGGAGCCGATGACCAGCGCGTTCTCTTTCGGGCGCATCACCGGACGGCTGTCGGGGGCGATCAATGGACTGCAGCTGTTCAACTGGACGCCCGTCGCGTTCGACGCGAAGCTCTTTACGCCACTCGACGATCGTTCGCGTCATCGCATCAGCCAGCGAGCGGTTGAGAACATCGGCAGTATCGGGGGCGGCGGCGCCGGCGTGACTGCGGCGTTGTCGAGCGGCTTCCTGCGCTTCTTCGACGACTTCAATTATGACCGGCTGGGCATTTCCTGCCGCCTGCACAACGAAGTGTGCGTGATGGACGGCGTGGCACCGGCGGCCAATGGCAATTACTACCTGGTGAAGGGCAAGGGCGTGCCGCGCATCGACGTGATCGGCAGTTCGCGACGCGTCGACTGGCCACGGCTGGTGGAGCAATTGCTGGCCGCGACCGAGTCCGAAGGCCCCATTCTGAGATGATGACTGTCGCTTCGATAACTCGGATTGACGGTTGGCCGGCGGCCGACTGTAATCCCTGTCGAGCCCCAAGGAGTTTCCTGATGCGTTCCGCCTCTTACAAAGCTGCCACGTTGCTGTGCCTGGCCTCGTGTCTGGTCGTCGCCGCGTGCGTCACGATCAATGTTTATTTTCCGGCCGCGGCCGCCGAAAAAGCGGCTGACAAGATCATCGACGATGTGTGGGGCTCGGATGGCCAGCCCGCCAAGAAGGACGACAAACGATCGTCGCTGCCCGTTCAGGCGAGCGACCAGTTGCTGGCCGCCGCGCATTCCGTGCTGAACCTGCTGGTGCCCGCTGCTGAAGCCGCGCAGGGTGCGGACCTGAACGTGGCGACGCCGGCGGTCCGGCAGCTCACCCAATCGATGGAAGAGCGCCATGCGAAGCTGAAGAAGTACTACGATTCCGGCGCTGTCGGTCTGACGCGCGATGGTCTGGTGGAAATTCGCGATCAGAATCTGGTGCCGCTGCCGGAGCGCAACGCCACTCGCAAGCTGGTCGCCGACGAGAACGCCGATCGCGCCAACCTGTATCGCGAGATCGCGACCGCCAACGGTCACCCGGAATGGGAGATGGATATTCGCACCACCTTCGCCGAGCGCTGGGCCAGCAAGGCCGCGCCGGGCTGGTTCTATCAGGACAAGGACGGCAACTGGAAACAGAAATGAGACAAACCCCGGGCACAAGGATGTGCCCCGCCGCCATGGGCGGCGAGCTCCAAGAAAAAACCACGCTTTTTTCTTGGAGCACGACCGTCGTGACAGGATGTCCGATCGGTCGTCATGGATCAGTTCAAAAAAAAGCCCCGCATTCGCGGGGCTTTTCGTTTCCGAGTCGACGACTCTTCGAGTTGTTTGGTGGCGTCGGCTAAATCTGGAAACGTCGCTGTTGTCGCTCAACCCTTCTCTTGCTCCCGCCTCGCCTGATTATTATCAGGACGAAAGGCTGCGCATCCCTGTCGCTTGTGATTCGATCCCACTCCCCTCGCGGTGCCATCCCCGCTTCTCTGCCACATTCGCCGCCCCCGGAAGAAGCAGCGCTGGACCTATCCAAGCAAGCCACATGCCGGTCGGCGTGCGGTGCGTGCTGGGACAGGAACTTAGTCCTAATCGTCGCATCAGCGCAACTGTTTTTTGCGGGGAGTTGCGCGAGCCGTTGTAAGGAAACTCGACGCTGTGCAGCACTGTAGTCGCGAGACTACGCGCGGCTTTGGCTAAGCCCTTGGAATCTCCAGCGTGATGCTGACGCCAGTGTCGCCGGGGAGGTTCGTTGCGGTGACGCGACTACTGTGGAAGTCGGCGATCAGCCGCACGATATAGAGGCCGAGTCCGAGATGGGGTTTTCCATCCGAGCTGCCGCGACTGCTCACCAGGGACTCGAACAGCCGGTCGTTCAGCTGCGGCGGCAACGGCGGGCCCTCATTGCTGACACTCAGCCGGTACTCGCGCGGCCCGGCTTCCAAAGCGAGGGTGATCTGCTTGCCTGCGGGCGTGAAGTCGGCGGCGTTATCCATCAGCTTGTCGAGCAACTGCGCGATCAGGTCGGGCGAGCCGTCGATCATGCAGGTCTCCTCCGGCAGCTGGGTCTCGATGTGATGCTGAGCGAAGGTCTGGCGGTATGCCTGGCCCATGTTCCGTACCAGCTCGCTCAGGTCGAAGCGCACGCGGTCGGTGTTATCGATGCTCTGCTCGACCCGCGTCGCCTCGCTCAAGGCGGTGAGAATCGCGTGCATGCGATTCGTGCCACTGCGTGCGCGGTCCACATAGCTTTGCGCGTTCGGTGCCAATGCTTGTTCGGAGACGAGGTTGTCCAGCGACGAACTGACGATGGTCAACGGCGTGCGCAACTCGTGCGACAGCTTGGTGCCGAGCGTTTGCAGATAGATCGTGTATTCCTTCACGCGGCCCAGCAGCGTGTCGTAGCTGCGGGCGAGGGCGCCGAGTTCGTCTCTCGCGTCCGTGCCGGGAATGCTGTGTTCGATACGACCTTCGGCGGTCAACGCGGTTCTCGCGGCCCGGCTCAAGCGCCGAATGCGATGTGAGAGGCGGGCGGCGAACACCAGCGAGACGATCACGGAGAACAGGGTCGCGAGCAATGTGACATTCAACAGCCGGGTAAGCGCCAGCTCGCGAACCAGCACGAGCTGTTCGCCGGGCTGCTCGACGACCAGCGCCCCCAGAATTTGATCGCCGTAGCGAACGGGCACGGCGGCACGAACCAGCGAAGGCTCGCCGCCGGCTTGATCGAACCAGATCGCGGCGTTTGTGCCCGCACGCGCTTTATCGACGGGCGCGCCCCACATTCCATACGGCAGTCCATATGCTTGCGGCTTCACCGAGCTGCTCGGGAATAAGCCGCGATAGATCGAGCGCATGAAGCCGTATTCGTTGGCTTGCAATCCCGGATAGTTCGACGATGCGTTCACGGTGACTTCGCCGGCGCGCGCGAGCAGCCAGCCTTTCACATCGACGACCGACACGCGAATGCCTTCCGGCGCGTATTGCTCCAGTCGCTGTTTCAATGCTTCGGAGCCCGTGTGAACCCAGGCGAGGCCGTGTGTGGCGGCGACGGTCGCGTTGTCTTTGTCGAGCGCGTACACCGCGAGTTGAGTCCCAAACAAATTCTGCGGCCCGCGCAGTTCGACGGCATATCCGGTCGCGGTCTCACGCCACACGCCGGTGATGTAAGGCATGTCTTCGGCATGCGGGCGCCACGGCGAGCCGATGTCACAAGGGCGGACGACGATGGGGCCGGGCGCCAGTGCGCTGATGGACCATGCGCGTTCGCGACTGAATTCATCGCGCGTGAGCAGGATCAGCCGATTGGAACCGCTCTCCGGCACGGTCTCGTTGCCGGTCGGGGTTTCGTAGGCATGCCGAGGCGTTTTGATCTCGGCAAAGATGTGCAGCGACCGGCCGTGCACGCCGAGTCGAAGCAGCGGCGCATTCGGCTGAGCGGTGGTGAAGCCGGGCACGGGACGCGTCGGCTCAGGCCACTCATCCGCAAAGCCATCGATCAGCGGTTGATTCAGCAGCAGCGGAGCAAACAAATCGCCGCGATCCGGATCGAACGTGTCGCGCAGCTCGCCGGTGCGATAGAGCAGCTCCGGCTCACTCGCGACGACGCGGCCGAGCACTTCAGCCGTGGTGATCAGCGCCGCTTCCTGACCACTGCGCAGCGTGGTCTCCATCTGTTGCGCGTATTTCCAACCGGCCCACGGCAGGATCAGCGTCAGCAGACTGAGCAGCAGCAGCTTGGTACGAAGAGACATTCCGTAAATCGAGTGGCGGGCAGGCCCGGTTAAGTTTCCTTCCAGCGATAGCCCATGCCGTACATGGTCTCGATGTTGTCGAAGCTCGAGTCGCTGGCCTGGAACTTGCGACGGATGCGTTTGATGTGCGAGGTGATGGTGTTGTCGTCGAGCACGACATTGGCGGCATCCATCAGCTGCTGCCGGTTCTTCACATGACCGGGATTCTTGGCCAGCGCGTGCACGATCCAGAACTCGGTGAGGGTCAGGCCGAGCGGCTGATCGTTCCAGGTGGCATGCAACCGGGCGGCGTCGATCATCAGCGAGCCGCGAGAGATCACTTGATCCCGATTCGAGGGCTGAGTCAGCGCGTCGATGCGGCGGAAGAGGGCGGTCACGCGCGCGATCAAATGGGTGAGCGACAGGTCCTTGGTCAGATAGTCGTCGGCACCGAGGCGCAGGCCCGAGACGGCGTCGAGCTCGCTGTCACGGGCGGTCAGAAAGATGATGGGCAATTCCGCCGACATCGAACGCAGCTCGCGACATAACTCGAAGCCACCCTCGGGTTCCTCCTTCAGGCCGACATCGATGACCGCCAGGTCGGGCAGGCGAGCGCGGAATGCCTCGATGGCTTCCTTACGCGTGCCGTAAGTGCGTACGGCGTAGCCATGGCGCTGGAAGGCGGCGGCATAGTTGTCTCGGATGGCGGGTTCGTCTTCGACGATGGCGATGACTTTCTTCATGGGGACACAGTGTACCGCCGCGCCTGCCCCGGGCGCCCCTGGTCATAATTAATCACAATCTGCCCGCGCCGCGCCTTTTGGCAGCGGTCATGCGTCCGAGCTTTAGAGCGGTAATACCTCCACGCCGAGATTTGAGACCGGCGTTGGAGAACCGCCATGATCGAGCGTCCGATTCCTACCAACCCCCGCGTCCGAGCGGGCTCGTCGCAGCAGCAGCCGGTGGCTGAATATCCGCGCTACTGGATGCATGACCGCGCTCCCAGCTTCAAGACGCTGGCCCGAGATCGTCAGCGACGTGAGCGGGTGTGGGCGTGGTTGTCGCTGGTGGTGCTGATCATCTGCTGGGATGCGTCGTCGCGCCTCGGCGAGCGCGTCTCGCCGCCGCGGCCGAAGTTTGCGCACGTGGTTGAGGAGGATGAGATGTTTCAGTCCTCTGCGACGTTTAGTGTGGACTTGTGAGGTTAGGTCGCTGTCGGAGCCGGATTTCAGAGGCGTCTGTGGTCTGCGTCGCCGGGAGTGACCTACCTCGTCCCGGCACCGGGCGCCGCCCGTCGCGCAGTGCGCTCCTTGGCGCACGTCCATGGTGAGCCCTGCTGTTGCGGCCCCGTCCCTGTGCCGCAAAGCTGCCGGG
>NZ_RYEV01000006.1 GCF_004138485.1 Peristeroidobacter soli | reverse complement strand
ACACTCAGCCCTTGCCAACACCAGCAAAGCCACACATTCTTAACCCCTCTGGGATGTCCGTTTTCCTCACCTGAGATTGGCTCCATTACGCCGATCATGGCCGGCTCCTTTATGCCGGTCGGTGACAGGAGGCTACCTGACCGAATGAGCCGTCGACCTCGCGACGTATGAAGCGCAAGGATCCCTAGGTCTCGCTGCTAACATTCTCCAGCTGTAATCCGCCCGTCTCGGCTGTAATCTCGGGGCGATGCAAGAGCCCCTGGACGCCTGGTTCAAACGCGAAATACTGCAGCACGAGGCCGCTCTGCTGCGTTATCTCACGCGCGTTTGGCCGCGCAAGCACGAAGTTCAGGATCTGCGCCAGGAAACGTACGCGCGCGTGTACGCCGCGGCAATGACATCACGCCCCGCGTCGCCACGCTCATTCTTGTTTACCACGGCCCATCACCTGATGGCTGACCTGTGGTCCGCAACTATCTCAGCCGGACCGCTCTTGGCCGAGTCGATCTTGTTCACGCGCGCGCCAACGAGTACTCGTGGTGCAATCCAGCGAGTATTGGGTTGGCCTGAACCAAACAAAAATCATCGAGCCGATGCCGCGACTTCGACAACGGCACGGTCGAATTCTCGGGAGGGTCGGGAACGTTATCCCAACGCCTCTCGCAGCTGCTGCCGCGTCCATTGCGCGGTCGGATACGCTGTGACGTTAAAATGAATCAGTCGACGGCTATGATGTTCGATGACGACGAGCACGTACAAGACCGCGACACAGAAATCACACGCGATGATCGCTCGTGCGTGCGACTTCCATCGCCACCACGGCCGAAAGCCCGCTCGATGCCCGCGAATCAGTGTTGCTGGCCGGACGACCACCAACGCCGATCGCCAGTCGAAGCACCGCGATAGAAGCGCCAGCATCACTCGGGTCGCCGCATCGACCCACCTCGGCTTCACGCCCCGCTCCCGATACAGCGCTAGCTGGCGGCGTAGAAACAGGATCTCCGCTTCCAGCGACTCACGCGGCCGAAATAGGAGCCCGCACCACTGGATCAGGTCCCAGGCAAGACGAACGATGATGGAGAACGCACTCAGCACGCCGTGATCATGCCATGGTTACAGAAGCTGGCCAGCCCCGGACTGATGCGCAATGAACAACACAACCCCCGAGCCGACCGCCGCCGCGACCGCCACGACCGTCGCCATCAGCCACCAAAACAGATCCATACCGCGCTGGTACTGCCGAACCGATCGCATGTTGCCCTTGAAGCACCTGAGCCGGTAGTTGACCCAGGCACGGATGCCAAAGACAAGCACAAAAATTTCAACGAGCAGGACTTCGCGCGACGCCGCCAGCAGATTGATCTCGCGAGGTATCGCCTCTTTGAATACCACGCAATTCACCGCAAACGCGAAGAACGCGAGGCTCGAGAGCGTGATGCTCGTGGCGAGCGCCCCGAAATGCCATAAGCCATCGCCCTCGCGATGTCCGATGCGCATCAAAAACGCGCAGTCGCGCAAAAACATCCGCTCAATAAACGTGTGATTCAAATCCACCCCTCACTCTGATTCCATCGCACACTGCAGGGCGAGCGCCTGCAGGGCCTCCAGCTGCCCGGCCAGGTCGAGGACTTCCCAATCGTCTTCGAGCCGCCGATGGCATTGTAAGCCACAGCGCCGCCGGCGCCGTACCAGCCGCCTCGGGCCAGCACCGTGGTTACGCACGCATCGATCATGGCGTAGCTAAACCCCGCCCAGCCATCGGTCCTCGCACCGTTCACCACCTGATACAGATTGAGTGCATAGTTGGCAGCCGTGAGTCCCGTGACAAAGGGCGCTACCGCCTCGGCATTGGTCGCAATGACTTCGGGCCCCAAGAGGCTGCTGTCCATGGCATCGAGGTCATTCGGATGCACGCCTCGCCCCGCGTCGACTTGCCAAGACCCTCAGCCGCAGCACTTGCGATGGTGACCGCGTGATTGGCTGGCCCCAGCAGTTACGGGTCGGGCTGAGGCTTTGAGAGGAATACAGCCTCGACACAAACGGCCATCATCTCAGGCTCTGATGCAGATGCGCTTCCGAGAGCGGAATGAGCCAGTCCAAACATTCTCTGCGAAGGGTCCCGAGCACGAGTTCACACAGAGCGTTCGCCTTAGGACTTCTCGGCGGACTCTTCAAGACCCGCAGACCCAGCCGCTCGATGGACTCATCCACCTCGGTCGAGAAGATGCTGTCCCGATCGTGCAACAGGTACGCGTATTGCTCCTCGTATCCGACCGCCTCGCGTAGTTGCTGCCGCGTCCATTGCGCGGTCGGATGCGCCGTCACGTTGAAATGGTTTAGTCGACGGCTGTGATGCTCGATGACGACGAGCACGTACAAGACTCGGAATGTGCTCGTCACCGCGACACAGAAATCACGAGCAATGATGGCTCGTGCGTGATTTCGCAGGAAGGTCGACCATCCTTGGTCTCCGAGTGGCCGTCCTGGCGCAGGTCGCGGCATGTACTTGGCCACCGTGCGTGGTGACACCTGAAGGCCGAGCTTCAACAGCAATTCGTTCGCGATGCGTTCTTGACCCCATGCCGGATTCTGTCGCGCTATTCGGATCAGCTCACGTAGCTCCTTCGGAATCGTTAGCCGCCCTGACCGAGACTTCCACCGCCACCACAGCCTGAAGCCCGCTCGATGCCAGCCAAATCAACGTTTCAGGCCGGACAATCACCAATGCAGATCGCCAGTCGAACCAGCGCGACAGAAACGTCAATGTGACTCGGGTGGCGGCATCCACCTGCCTCGGCTTCACGCCGCGTTCGCGATACAGCGCCAGCTGGCGACGTAGAAACAGAATCTCCGCTTCCAAAGATTCGCGCGGCCGAAGCAAGAGCCCGCACCACTTGGAGCGGACCCCAGGCCAGACGAACGATGATGGAGAACGCGCTCAGCACGCCGCGATGATGCCATAGTTACGGCAACTGGCCACTCCAGAGGCCGAGATCGAATTTTTTGCGGACCACAGCCGTCGCGAAGCCGACGTGACGATGTGACCGGGCTCACGGACTTTCAACAAGTCCCTGGCGCTGCGCTTCCTGCAGCAGTAGTGCGCCCATATACAGATCCTGTAACGCCAGGCCTGAGCTGTCGAAGACGGTAATCGCCTGATCGTCGATACGGCCCGGGGAGCGACCGGAAAGAACTTCGCCAAGGTTGGTGGGCCGGTTCACGCCCGCGCGCACCGCCGCTGCGATGTGCTGAAACTCACCGATGCTCAGAGATTGCTCGACCGAGTCGCAATAGAGCTGCGCGTGGGCCAGCAACTCCGGCGGCAACTCCTGCTTGCCGACCGCATCCGCCCCCATGCATGAAATATGTGTGCCCGGCCTGACTGCCGTCGCATCGAACAGCGGCTGACGCGAACCCGTCACCGTGACGATGATATCCGCCTTCGCGCAAGCCTCCGCTGCCGCCACGACTGCGACTGAGACGCCCTTCGCACGCAACTTGCTCGCAAGCTCATCCGCCCGCGCGGCCGTGCGGTTGACGATCAAAATCTCCTGGATCGGCCGCACGCTCATGAGCGCGGTGCATTCGTAGAACGCCTGATTGCCGGCGCCGAAGACGGCAAGGCGCGACGCTTCACGTCGTGCAAGATGGGTCACCGCGAGCGCGTTCGCGGCTGCCGTGCGATATGCGTTCGCCTTGGTAGCCTCGATGACGGTATCGATGTGGCCGATCGTTTGATCGAACAGCAGAATGCAGGAACTGTGGCACAGCACGCCGCGAGCGGAATTGGCGTACCAATAGGACCCGACCTTCAACCCCGCAAGCTGCTCGGTACTGCCGGACTTGATGGAAAAGCGATTCTTCGCATCGCTGCCGTGTGCCACGACGACGGGAAATGTCGTGCTTCCAGACTGAGCCACGGCTGTCAGCGCCTGCATGGCGGCCTGTGCCGCGAGTTCAGGCGTGGCGAGGCGCGCCGAGATTTCTTCGGGAATGTACCGCATGACTATCAACCCACTGGATAAGAAAACAAACTTATGCCGGCGCGCAGCCAGCGAGCTTGCCGGACGAATCCGGCGCTCGTTGCAGGAACCGACAGAAAACGAGCGAGCGCGCAGGCTACGCGCGTGCGCCGATATGTGCGGCGAAGCTCGCCATGTCGATGTTTGCTCCGCAGACCAAGACCCCGACGCGGCTGCCGGCGAGCCGTTCACGCAACGGACCAATCAGGGCAGCCGACGCTGCCGCGCCAGCGGGCTCGACCGCAAGCTTCATGGCCCGGAACAGCAACGCCATGGTTTCTCGCAACTCGTCGTCGTCCACGAGAACGATTTCATCCACATTTGCGCGACACAGCTGATAGCTGTAAGGCAGCGCAAATGGCGGCGCGAGGCTGTCGGCGATCGTCGAATTGGTCGCATGCGTCACGGGTGCATTTTCAGCAAAGCTCCGATGCATGGTCGCCGCACCTCGCGGCTCCACGCCATAAACCTTGCAGGTCGGCTGCAGTAGTTTGACAGCGGACGCTACGCCGCCGCACAGTCCTCCACCGCCGATCGGTACGATGACTGCATCGAGCTGTCCCGCTTGCTGCAACCATTCCAGCCCCAACGTCGCCGTGCCCAGCGCCGTGAACGGTCCGTCGAATGGATGCACGAATGTGCGGCCTTCGTCGGCTGCGATTCGCTCGACCCACTCGAAGGCCGTCTTGCCGTCGGGTGCCAGCAGAACTTCGGCGCCGTAAGCACGTGCACTGGCTACCCGGGCCGGGTTGGCAGTCGCAATCATCACAACCTTGGCCGAGATGCCTAACTGGCGCGCGGCGAATGCGGTGGCGATGGCGTGATTGCCCGCACTTACAGCAGTGACACCGCGCGCCAAGGCGTCAGGTGGCAATCGGAGCATGACCGACAGCGCGCCGCGAGCCTTGAACGAGCCCGAATGCTGGAACAGCTCGAGCTTGAGATTGACTCGAGTATCTGGAGCCACGCGAGCCTCGATCTCTCGTCCGCGCCAATCGAAAACGGGCGTGCGAGTGACATGCTGCGAAATCAACCGCTGGGTTGCTTCGATGTCGGCGAGAGACAGTGCAGTCATTGTGAATCTCCAGGAGTACACTTGGCCGCCACTGCCCCATCGTCACGCTTGGTAAGAACCAGGTTCGCGATGCCACCCAGGCCGGCGACCGAAGACATGCTCACTGTAGCCGGGATGCCGCGGGCCGGAGCGTGGAATGTCACGATGTAGTCGCCGAGCGAGCCACTGGTGGTTTCTGCCTTGGCGAGATAACTGGCACCGTTCAGCCACTCCAAGCGGAAGCTGACGGAGTCATCGGCGTCGGCGGCGGCAAGTGTCATCACAGTGGTGTCGCCTCTTCGCCCGACCTCGTAACTGCGGTCGAGCTCGGAACTGAAGTAGCGACCGTCGAGGACGCCGGAGGGTCGCGGTGCGTTCGCCTCCTTGGTAAACCTGATGGGCTCACTCGTTTCGAGCTGCACCACGATGTGGTCCGCATCCTCGTCGCTGAACGACAGGGCATCGTGATACTCGGCGGTGGTCAGCTTCCCCGGCGTTTCCGAAGCAATCAGCTTCATCGGCCCCTTCCCGATGAAAATATCCACGTAACGCTCCGACGCGGCACCGCTGACGGCGAGCAGTATGCCGCGCTCCGAACGGTAGTAAGTGGCGCGGCCTGCCGGTGGAGTGCGCTTATCTTCCGTCGGGCGCGCAGCAGGTCTCGGAAGATTCAGGGACGCATCGGCGATGCCGGCGGCCAAGGCGCCGACGTTTCCCGCTTGAACGTTGCAAAGGAGCGCAATGGAAACGTCGTCATCGGGGAAGCCCCACAGCTGAGCCGTATAACCAGCCGTGCGCCCGCTGTGCCGATAGACGCGATGACCGCGATAGGTTTCGAGAAAAATGCCGGCGCCATAGCTGCGCACCGCACCGCTACGTAGCCGGCCCGGCGTCAGCATCTTGCTCGTGACAAAAGCCGACAGCCCACCTTTGAGCAACGCATGGTTCCAGCGCTGCAAGTCCCCGACGGTGGTCAGCAATGCGCCGTGGCCATAAACGTTTTCGAACGGCATTGCCAGCTCATAGCCCGCGTCCTTGCGGCGGTAAGCGATGGCGCGATCGGGAACGATACGGCGCAGGTCGTCGCGCCACTGTGAGTCGTGCATGCCCAGTGGCACGAACAACTGCTGCCTGCCGAACTCGGCGGCCGACATGCCGCTCACCCGCTCGATGATGACCGTGAGCAGGCCGTAGTTGCTGTTGGAATACTCGAACGCAGTGCCGGGCTCGAAGTTCAGCGTGGTCTGCCTGGCGAGGATCTTCAGCAGATCCTCCATGCCATAGATCTTGCGGTAGAAGCGTGGCGAGCCGCGCAGCGCGGCCAGCGAGCTCCATTCGCGAATGCCGCTGGTGTGATGGAGCAGATCGGCAATTGTAATCTTCGCGCCGTAGCTCGGCATCTCCGGAAGATACGTTCGAATGTCGTCGTCGAGCGTCAGCTTGCCGCGTTCGGCCAGCATCAGCACGGCAGCGGCAGTGAATTGCTTGGCGACCGAGCCCGCCTCTGACACCGTTTGCGGCGTGAACGGTGCGCGATGCTCGATATCCGCCGCGCCGTAGCCTTTTGAAAAAGTCACGGCATCGTGCTTCGTGACACTGATCGCGCAGCCGGGACCGCTCACCGGTCCGAGACCGCGATCCGACATCAGCTGATCGACCACGGGCTCGATGGTGCTTTCACCGGCAAAGCACAGTGCAGGACCGCTCAATAGAATGCCCGCGATCGCCATCACAAACAGCCGCGCGCCGCGCGTCATGATCATTGGCATTGACATTCGACCTTGCATCATTGAGTACGCCCCGCCGCCCGAAACAGCACGACCATCAACAGAACAAAGGGCAGCAACGACAGCCAGTCCGCGCCCGCGCCGGAAAAGAACGGATTCGACGTGCTCATCAGCTTGGTCACTGCCCGATCGAAGTCGCCGAGTACGCCGGCCGAGAACGCGATCCCGATGCCAGCAATCGCTCCGCCCGCGATGTAGCCTGACGCCATCAGCACGCCGGGGCTGCGATCGGCCGCCGCTGCGAGCTCAGCCTCCGAAAGTTCCGTCGAGCTCGCGTCACGCGCACGACGATCAACCAGCCAACGCAAGACGCCGCCGATGAAGATCGGCGCGGACGATGAAATCGGCAGATACACGCCGACAGCGAATGGCAAACATGGAATCGCACACATCTCCAGTACGATGGCGATCATCGCGCCCAGCAAAACCAGGCCCCACGGCAGCTGTTGGGTGAGAATTCCTTTGATGATGTAGCTCATCAATGTCGCCTTGGGCGCTTCGAACTTGGTGACGCTGCTGCCGTCCGGGCGCGCCAGCACGCTACCGTTGATGCCCGGATCGACGAGATAAGCCAACGTGCCATCGTCGCGAACCAGGTAGCGAGCCGCGGCTCCACCGTCAGGATCAGGCTTGTGCCACACGTGATAGACGCCCTCGTCCTGATCGCGTTGTGGCCCCTGCAATGTCTCTGTGGGCAGGCTCGCTACCGCGGCTGGTTTGAGTACGGCGGGCGCCGCATCGACCGGTACATAGACAGTCGCGGCTTGATTGAGCGCCAGCAGGACCGGGCCCAAGGCCAGCGCCGAAGCGAGCGTGCCCACCAGGATCGCGATCTGTTGTGAACGCGGCGTCGCGCCGATCAGAAATCCGGTCTTCAGATCCTGGGAAATCGTGCCGCCGTTGGAAGCGGCGATACAGACGATGCTGCCGACCGACAGCGCGGTCACGTAGTAGCTCGAACCGGTCCAGCCCAACATCAAGAAGATCAAGCACGTGAGCATCAAGGTCGCCACGGTCATGCCGGAGATCGGGCATGAGGAGGAGCCGAGCTCGCCGGTGAGCCGCGATGCGACCGTGACGAACATGAAGCCGAACAACACCACCAGCAGCGCGCCGAAGATGTTCAGATTCAGCGTCGATGCGCCCGGAATGATCGCGATCAACACCACGACGCCGAACATCACCCAATGCATCGACAGGTCACGCTCGGTGCGCGGCGCCTGCGTTGATGCTCGCCGAGCATTGAAGTCGCCGAAGCCCGCGGCCACGCTACGCCAAATGGTGGGCATCGCGCGAGCCAGACTGATGAGTCCGCCCGCAGTGACCGCCCCCACGCCGATGTACAGAATGTAGGCGCTGCGGATATCGCGAGGTGACATCGCCGCGATGGGGATTTCGCCTGGCGCGATCGCCAGTGTCGCGGCGGAACCGAAGAATTGGATCGCGGGAATCAACACCATGGAGGCGAGCAAGCCGCCGCCCGCCATGACCGCGGCAATGCGCGGCCCGATGATGTATCCAACGCCCAGCAGTTCGGGCGACAGCTCGGCGGCTATCGAGCCTTTGGCGAGCGGCGCACCGAAGGTGACTTGCGACGTGCTTTTCCAAAGTTTGAACACGCCCTCCGCCAGCTTGTAGATGAGCCCGATGCCGAAGCCAGTGACGATGGTGCGAGCGGCGCGCCCGATCTGCGCATCAGTCAGCGACGTTCCTCCATCCGAGCCGAGTGCATGCTCCTCGCGGCTCGCCCCAGCTTTGAGGACCTCCGCGCAAGCCGTGCCTTCCGGATATTTCAGGATGCCGTGCTGTTCGACGATCAGCGCTCGGCGCAGCGGAATCATCAGCAATGCACCGAGCAGACCGCCCAGTATTCCGACCAGGATCACGCGGCCGATCTCGAGATCGAAGCCCAGGATGAGAATGGCCGGCATGGTAACGCCGAGCCCAAAGGCGATCGACTCGCCGGCCGAGCCCGTGGTCTGCACGATATTGTTCTGAAGAATGCTCGCCTTGCCGATGCCCAATCGTGCCAATGTCCGAAACAACGTGATCGAGACCACCGCGACCGGAATCGAGGCACCGATGGTCAGGCCCACCTTCAACACCAGATACAATGACGAGGCACCGAACAGAATTCCCAGGCAAACGCCGACCAGCAGATGCGGCAGTGTGAGCTCGGCAACGGCGGCACTCGCCGGAATGAAGGGCCGGACCGAAGGCACCGCCGCCATCACGACCCCATCGATGGCAGGCCGTCCATGATCGCCGTCAGTGCCAGCACGGTCTCACTCTCCATGGCGCTGTGACCGGCAGCCGTCTTCACGAAAGACTCGGGCTGCGCGCCCGCTGCTCGCAGAGCGTCGACCAACTGCGAGGCCTGCGTCAGCGGACACACCTGGTCGAAACGGCCATGCACGATGTGAACCGCCACGGCGGCAATGCGCGCGGCGTTGTTCAGGATGTAGTCCGGTGGCAGGAACAATCCATTGCTGAAGTAATGCGCTTCGATCTGCGCCAGGCCGAGCGCGAACTCGGCGTTCGCGAACTTGCCGCGGTCGGCGTTGTCCGGAATCAAGTTGGAGATCGCGCCTTCCCACATCGACCAGGCTTGCGCGGCACGCAACTGCAGCTCCTTCTGCGCGTCGTTGGCGGGCGTCATGTCGAAGATCGCCTTGTACGCGGCAATCATGTCGACACGTTGCTCGGGCGGGATGACTTCGACGAATTCCCGCCACTCGTCGGGATAGTGGATGTAGGCGCCCGGCTCAGTGAGCGCGTAGGGCGTTTGGGTGAATACCGCCGCGTTGCCCTGATACATATAAAGCAGGTCCGCGCGAGACCCAAGGAAGATCCCGCGCACGATCAGAGTCTGAACGTTCTCGGGATGGCGTATGGCGTAGACCAGCGCCAGCGTGCTGCCCCAGCTGCCGCCAAAGAGATGCATCTTTCCTTTGATTCCGAGCGCGTCACGCAACACTTCGATATCGTTCACCAGGTCATCGGTAGTATTTCTGGTGAGTGCGAGGCGCGGTCCGGCCACGGCCACGCTGGGCTCGCTCTTGCCACAACCGCGCTGATCGAACAGCACCACGCGATAGCGTGCGGGATCGAAGAAACGCGCGAGGTACGGTGCGCTGGTGCCGCCGGGGCCGCCATGCAGGACCATGACCGGCTCGCCGCGCGGATTGCCATACTCCTCCCAATAGAGCGTGTGATCCGGATCGCGGTCCACTTGCAGCCGCCCGGTTCGATGCGCCACCGCGAGCGGATATTTCCATTGCTCCGTGACTTTGCTGGTGGTTCGTAGTTTTGAGAAATCCACACTCGTTCCCGTCGTTCTTTGATTGTTGGCTGGGGCATCAGCCGGTGAAGGCGCGCGCCAGCTGTTCCGGACTGCGCCGAAGGACGCTCAAGTTCAGTGTGAGCGCCATGCGTCCCTGTTCCGGCTCACGCACGAGGATGTCCGCCGCGGCAAGCCTTTCAGCCATGCTCTGCAACCGTTCCGCGGCGATGTTCACGAAAACGATGCTGCTGCCGCCCGGCACTCTTTCGATGGAGAATCCACCGGCAGCTTGCAGTCGATCCAGAAGCGTCTCGAAACGAGCACGCGCCAGCACGATCTGCGCTGGAAACGTGCTCAGACTGTGTAGCGCTGGCAACGCGCACTGCCATCCCTGGTAGATCGTGCCGCCATGGACGTGGCGCAGCTGGCGGGCTTTGTCGATCAGCTCTTTCGATCCCGCGAGGATCGCACCGTACGGTGCATCGAGATACTTATAAAGCGACAGGTAAACGGTATCGAACAAGGCGGCGGTCGCCGGCAGATCGAAGCCCGGCGTGCCGAGCGACAGCAGCGAGCGAGCGCCGTCCCAGTGCATGCGAATGCCGTTACTCCGCGCGAGATCGCTGATGCCCTTCAATGTGTCGAACGGAATAGTCGCGCCGCTGTGGCGCCGGACCGGACTCTCGAGCGCGATCGCGCCGACCTTGGCGGCGTACGGACCACGCAGCGAAGTCTCGATGGCCGCCGAGAAATCGTCGACTGAAGCAACTGCCCTGCCTGCCGCCAATGGCATGAGGTTCAAGCCGCCCAGCATCGCCGCGGCATCGCCTTCATCCAGATAGAGATGACTGTCGTGCTGGACCAAAACGCGCTCGTGCGCCGGGCAGTGAACTCGCAAAGCAATGGTGTTCGCCATGCTGCCCGTCGGAAAAAACGCGGCGGCGTCCTTGCCGAACAGGGTGGCGACGCGAGCTTCGAGCTCCGCGACCGCGCCGCCCTGTAGATATTGATCCTCCGGCCGAGTCGCCGCGGCCACCAGCTGCGTCAGCTCGGCCATGGCTTGCGCACCGGATTTGGGAACGAGATCGTTTCGAAAAGAAACAGTTTTGGATGTTGGCCCCGTCTGGGCCGCTTGCCCCGCTCGGGACCACGCCGGCGCGGCAGCCAGCGGAGATAACAGCGACAACGCTCCCGCGCCTCGCAACAGCGAACGTCGATTCATCAGCACACGTCGCTCCAGTTCGTCAGTCATCTAAAGGCCGGCGCGGGAAAATCGGGACGCTGAAACTTCGGCGTACTCAGCTCGACGTTCACGGGCAATTGCGCCAGCTGTCCGGAGCGCAGAAAGCTCAGCACCTGGGTCTTGACCTTGGGCAGTTGCTGCAACAACGCGGCGTAGGCGCCGTGACCGCCGCGATGAACCACGATCGCGTGCCGCTTCGAAAAATACGGCAGCATGCCGAGTGTGTTTTCGATAGGCGTACTTGTGTCCCAATCGCCATGCACGAACAGCACGGGAATATCGCTTTGGCTCGGCGCCCGGAAATCGTCACCGACATCCGCGCTCGGCCACACCGAGGCGGCGGCGATATAACCTGCGAAATCCCATTCCCCAAGCAGCGCGACGGCCGGATCGGTGCGCAGTTGCTGTTCCCTGGCGGCCGACACGCCGATGCTGCTATCGATCAGCGGCCCGATCATTGCCTCGACGCTCGAGTCGGCACCGCGCTCGGCGATGACCTCTTTCGCCCAGGCGTCGTAGTGACCGTGATACAGCGAAAGTATTCGAGCCGGCCAGGCTTCCGTAGGCGTAAGTAACGCGCGCTGCAGATCGCCCGAGCCGAGCACCACGTTGCGCCTTTCGTTGGTTCCCTCGACTTCGACGGCAACAGTGATCGGAGCTCTGGCGAATCTTTGCCGAAGCGCAGCGACCGCGCCCATCAGACCGCCAGGCGGCAGATAGGGAATGAGGAACGGCTCCTGGTTCGCCTCCCATGCCATCCGCTGCAGCGCTGCGTAAACATGCGAGGGCATGTCATACGTCGCCGCGAGCGGCTCGACCCCCGACAACAATGCGCGAGCCACGCTCTGTGGATGCGTGCGCATCACGGCGAAGCTCCACTGCGAGCCGAAGCTCTGCCCGACGAGCGTGACCTGGTCATAGCCCAAGGCGCGACGCAGATCGTTCAAGTCCTCGACGCATTCGAGGATGGTGTAACCGGCGAGATCCTTATCGGCATGAGCCGCTACGGCCGCTCGTGCGCGCGCCACTTCAGCCTCGACTCGGGCTTCGATAGTTGCGGGTCGATCGAGCGGCTGAGCGACGGCACGTACCGGCAAGGTCAGCATCTCGCCCCTCGGCGAGTACCCACGCTGATCGAGGATGACGACGTCACCGGCCTCCCGATAGTCCAGAAACATCTTCCTTCGCCGCAGCGAGCGCTCGTCATCGTCAGCCAATGCACCAAGAACGGTGTCGCCCGGCCCGCCGGGGAGCACGAACAGCGGTGGCGTCTTCGCCTTGTGCGTCGAAAACAACCGAGCGTAACCGACCCCGATCAAGCGACTTTGCGCCGACGCGCGATTCTCGGGCACGAACAAGGTGCCGATCTCGTACTCGACGACTTCGCCCGTGGCCGAGACTGTGGTTGCACGCTCGCGTACCACTTGCCCTGGCTTGCCGATGACCGATGCCCACACCGACGCTGCGAGCAGCAGCGTGACGAGTCCCAGCAACATCGAGGCCGGGCGCGCTGCTCTGGAGCGCAAGCAAGACGCTTGCGAGGCTCGAGTCATGTGAGCGTGGGTCAACGTGATACCCGATTATTTCAAATAGCGATCGCGCAGCTCGGTCTGGCGACTGGTGAGCGAAGTCACGATGCCCTCGATGATCACGGTGACTGGTGCCGACGTGGTCTCCAGGGGATCACCGTCCCAAACGACGACGTCCGCGACATACCCCACTTGCAGCGATCCAAGGCGATCCGCGACACCCCACATGCGTGCCGGATTGCTGGTGACTGCGGCCAGCCCCTGCTCCCATGGCAAACCATGAGCCACCGCCACTCCAGCAAGTTGCGACAACGGCGGCGCGATGTCGCCTTCCGCCTGCGCGAACGCGATCCGCACGCCCGCCGCATTCAGGCGCGCCGCGTTGGCCAGCGTCGCGCCCATGAGTTCCCAGCGGTTGGGCAAATTTTCGGTGGGTCGAACAATCACTGGAACCTTCGCCTGCGCCAGGACGCTGGCGGCGCGCCAGGCTTCCGCCCCGCCCGCAACGATCAGGTTCCAGCCATGCTCCCGCGCGAATGGAATCAGCAAACGAATGTCGGCTTCGCGATCCACCGCGACCACGATGGGAACCTTCCTGGCAACCGCGTCTTTGATCGATGCATCGGCGCTCGCGGCCTGCAAGCGAGCCAGCGTTCCAGCGCGCGATCCACCGGCTCCGGTTGCGCCAGCTTCTCCAAGCAGCAGATTCAAGCTGGCGTGTCGTTCGAACACCATGTCCGGCGCACCGGTCAGCCGAACCAGCGCTGACACTCCGCCAATCAAACTCTTGCCGAGTCGGGGCGTCACGACGGCACGCGTTACGCCCTGGCGACGGTCGATGGCCACGCTCGGCGAGTTGAAGTTCACCGCGTCCGCAATCTCGTCCGCCGACGCCGCGCCGGACGCATCGTTGGCCTCATCCTCCACGGACTCGATCAATCCCACCACGGACAGTGGATCGAAGAACCCAGGCGTGACGATGCGGTTCGTCGCGTCGATGACCTGCGCGCCAGCGGGCACGGGGATAGTGGCGCCAACGGCTCGAATCCGCCCGTTCTCGATCAGTATGGAACCGCGCTCGATTACACCGGCGGGTCCTTGCGTGTGAATGCGGCCGTTCTGAATCAACAATGAATCCGCGACGACCGGCCCGCCGAGCAGCACCGCGAGCACGAAGACCATGACGCGCGCCTTCATTGTTTGGACTCCACGGCGGGCTGCCCAAGCAAGAAATCGCTGCCGCGGACCGAGTCGGGATGAGCACGGTCGACCACTGTCGCACCGTCGATCAACACTTCATCGGCGAGCGCATAGACGCTGAACGGATCGCGACTCCACAACACCACGTCGGCGGCCTTGCCGACCTCCAGCGAACCGGTTTGTTTTTCGATGCCCAGCAGCGTGGCGGCATTCAACGTCACCCACTGGATGGCGTGCTCGGGGGAAATGTCGATGCCGGCGCGTCGCCCCGCCGCCATCGCTCTTGCCGCCGACTGATTCAGGCGCTGACCTTCGAACTCGGAGTCCGAATGCATGACCACGCACGCGCCCTTGCTATCGCTGATGGCGGCATTTTCGGGCACGAAATCATAGGACTCCCGGTGACCCGTGGCGCCATTCCAGTCAGCCCAAACCGCTGCGCAAGTGCCACGCGCGGCCAGCAGTCCCGCGATCTTGTAAGCATCCGTGGCATGGTGAAAGGCGCCGATACGGAAGCCGAACTCCTGTGCGACATCGAGCATCGTTGCCATGTCATCGCTACGGTAACAGTGCATGTGGACGCGAATCTCGCCCGCCAGCACGCCCGCCAACGTCTCCAGGCCAAGATCGCGATCCGGTGCCTCGCCCTTGGAACCCGCCTTGCGATACTCATCCCACGCGGCCCGGTACTTGGCTGCCGCGATCCAGGCCTGGCGATCCATCGCGACCTCGCCCATTCGCGACGTCGGCGCCATGCCGCGCATGCCATAGATGCGCTTGGGTGTTTCTCCGCACGCCATCTTCAACCCGTAGGGCGCGCCCGGAAACTTCATTCCTTGCACGGTCGCGGAGTGGACGGGCTTGATCACTACCGAACGACCGCCGAACAACCCTGGCGATCCGGTCAGGACCTGCATCGACGTTACGCCGCCGGCACGGCTGGCTGCGAACGCGGGATCCTGTGTCCACAGCCCGTGCTCGATGGCGACCTGTGGCACGACGGGATCGCTAAGCTCGATCTCATGATTCGCCGCCGTCGTCGCCGGCCGCAATTGCACGCCGGCGTGAACGTGCACATCGATCAGACCGGGCGTCAGCCACCGGCCGCGTGCGTCCACTTCACGCGCACCCGCGACCGCCGGCAGTTGCGGCCCGATAGCCGAGATCCGACCTTCCCGGATGAGAAGGTCGTGATCCCGCAGCAGCTGACCGGTGCCGGTCAGGATGCTGGCGTGTCGATAGATGACGGGTTGAGACTGCGGCACGACATAGGTACTCGCGTACGGCTGGGCCGAGACGAGGCTCGCACCGAAAAGAATCAACCCTGTCAGCATCAGAAGCTCCGCGACACACTCAACCCGATAGTACGTGGACGGATGGTGCTTTCGGAAAATCCGCCGGCGCTTCTGCTGGCCGCGAAGTTGGCTTGCCGTACGATGGTCGGATCCGCGTCGAGCAAGTTATTGGCGTAGATGCTGATCTCGTAATCCCCGGTGTCCAGGCCGGTGCGCAGCGACACCACTTCGTAGCCTTCTCGCTCCAGGCTCGGGTCGTTCGGTGCCGTCGTGGTGCGCACAAATCGATAGGCTCGATCGATGCTGGTTCCTTCGGCACGCACATAGGCGGACCAGGTATCTCGCAGCTGCCAGGCGTATTGCGCGGACAACGTCACCGTCAGCTCCGGTGTGTTCGGCAGCTGAGTGCCCGACAGCGCACCGACCACCGGCACCGGCGGCGTGGTGTTGGTGACGCCAGTGATGCGATCACGAGCCAGCTCGGCGGAGAAGAAGTAGTTGAAGTTGAGGCCGAGGGTCAGGCCGCCGCCGAGCGGACGAAATTCCAGATCGCCTTCCACGCCCTGGATGCGAGCCGCGCCCAGATTCGCGATCGGCGACGCGCCGCAGGGCCGACTGAGATTGATGGACTGCTGAATGTTGTCCCAGTCGATCTGATAGACGGCGGTCGCGTACGTCAAGGTCCGCTCGAACCAGCGCCCTTTCGCGCCCAGCTCGTAATTCCACAAGGTGTCCGAGTCGTACGCCGGTACGCCGCCCGACAGGCCGAGCGCGTCGAGCGCCGGCTGACACGCGGCATTGGCCAGGAACAGCGGCCCGTTCGCGCCGCCTTCGCGATAGCCCTTGGCGGCAGCGGCATACACCATGTGGTCATCGGCGATCTGGTACTCCGCCGAGAAGCGCGGCGTCACCGGATGCTCGCTCGAATCGGGCGGCAGGATGGTCGTGGTCGTGCCACCGAGAATGGGCGCGAAGACCTCCACCGAGCGGGCCGACTTGCCCTTGACGCTCGAAACGCGCAGACCCGCGGTCAAGGTGAGCTTGTCAGCCAGGTGCGCCGAGACCTCACCGAAGCCGGCCAGCTCATCGCCCTTGCTCGAGCTGTCCAACGTCTCGATATCGCCGCCGGCCAGCAGGCTCGTCGGTGCGATGTTCGAAACGCTCAGCAGGTTGCTGTGAAAGTTCTGGTCGGTCGAGCCTTTGGAGCGGCGATAGTAGCCGCCGACCAGCCACTCGAACATGCCCTCGCCGGAGGACGCCAGACGCACCTCTTGCACGAATGCGCTGAACTCCTTGGTACGCCGTGCCAGCAAGCTGACTTGATCGCGCGTCGCCGCCGGCAGGCCGAAGGACGATGCCAGCGCGTACGAGGCGTCTACGTCGTACTCGACGGTTTGATCGTGGTAGGACGTCGAGGAGGTCAGCTCGGCAAAGCCGAGATCGGCGGTGAGCTTGAAATTCGGCAACACGATGCGATCGTGCAAGCCGGTGTCGGCCCGCTCGGTCCTTTGATAGCGAGCCAGCGGCGTATTGACGTCGGCGAAGGTGCGGAACACGCCCATGAACGACTGCGCATCGTCCTGGCTATCCTGATAGATCACCGACAGCGTGCCGGTGACTGCTTCGCCAAAGCGCGTCGCCAACGCCAACCGACCGCCGAAGGACTCCCTGGAATTGGCATCCTTCTCGCGCACCGCGCCGGTCGCATCATCGACGATGTCGATATAGCCGCCGTCGTGGGAGTAGAACCCGGCAGCGCGGAAGGCGAGATTGTCACTGAGCGGTCCGCTCAAGGACAGCTGCGTCTCGTAGTTGATGTCGCCGTGTGCGGTAGTACTCGTCTCGGCGAGTGCCCGGCCGGAGAATACTTCGAAGTCGGGATCCGGCGTCACGTAGCGGATGGCGCCGCCCATCGCGCTGGAACCGAACAGCGTACCTTGTGGGCCGCGCAGAACCTCGATGCGGGAGACATCGAATATCTTCAGGTCCGGCGAGTTGTTGCCCACGGTTATCGGCGTGTCGTCCACATACACCGCGACCGTCGCCGCAGTGGCGCCATCGGGACCGATGCCGCGCAAGGAGTAGAACTTCGGCGAGTTCTCCGTCGTCGCCTGCACCGCCATGCCCGGCACGGTCAGCGACAGCTCCTCGACGTTGCGCACGCCTTTACGTTCGAGGGTGTCAGCGGTAATCGCCGTGATCGACAGCGGCACGGTGAGAATCGACTCCGAGCGCTTCTGCGCCGTGACGACGATCTCTTCGACCGTGCCTCGTGAGTCATCGCTGGCCGCAACATCGGTCGCAGCTTGCGCGCGTGCTTCATTGCCCGCGGCGAAAATCAGCATGGCGCTTGACGCCCCAGTCAGAAACTTCTTCATTTGGCTCTCCCCTCGGCTTCAGCGCGGTCGGTCGAAGGTCCAGTTCGTGCCGTTGCGCAGGCAACCGGTTTTTCAATTCATCGACACTCGATACATCGTCCAGGCACGAACCTCGAGCCTGCCCCTCAATTGCGCACCTGCTCCGGCGTGCGACCGACCAGTCGCGCGTAAGCTTCCGGATCGGTGGCACCCTCGGTGTTGATCAACAACACTCGCGAATGCGCGTCCAACTGCAAAGCGGCCGACATCGACTCGGATTGCCGCGCGCTCATCAGGCCCGCCAATCCGGCTGCACCACTTTCGCCCGCCACGATGCTCACATCGCCGTCCAGCGGCTCGGCGAACTGGCGCATCGCTCGCACGGCGTCTGTTTCCGTGACCGTCATGAAGGCATCGGCCAAGCGGCTCAGCACGTTCCACGCCACCAGTGAAGGCTCGTAGCATTCGAGCATCGCCATGACTGTGGGCTGGCCGCGAGGGATCGCAACCAGGCGACCGGCCTCGTGACTGGCATAGATGCAGGCAGCGCGTTCCGGCTCGACGACGACGACCTTCGGTCTGCTCTCTCCATAAGCAAGTGCGAAGTATGCGGCTACGGCTGCGGCCAATCCGCCGACTCCTGCCTGTACGAAGATGTGTGTCGGTGGTTGGCCGATCTCGCGTTCGACTTCGCGCAGCATCGTGGTGTAGCCCTGCGCCACGAGCCTCGGAATCGATTCGTATCCGGGCCACGAGGTGTCCGAAATCACGTGCCAGCCGTGTTCCTCCGACATGCGCGCAGCGGCGATCACTGCGTCGTCGTAGCTGCCTCGCACGTAGCGAATCGACGCGCCAAATCGCTCGATGGCCGCGGCACGAGCGGCAGAGACACCTTCATGAAGAAAAATGACCGCCTGGCAGCCGACGAAGTGCGCACCCGCCGCGACGGAGCGACCATGGTTGCCGTCTGTCGCACAGGCGAATACCACGTCTTTCGCGATGGCCCGCAGTGCCGGGTCAGCGAGCTCAGTCGCCAGAACTTCGCGACCCAGTCTTTTGGAAGCATCTCGCAGGAACACGCGTAGCAATGCATAGGCGCCGCCGAGCGCCTTGAAGCTGCCGAGGCCCAGCCGTTCGGACTCGTCTTTGACGCGTACCTGCGCGACATCGAGACGCTGGGCTAGACGGGGCAACGTGTAAAGCGGTGTTACGCTGTGCTTCGGACAGAGCTCCAGCAACCTTTGTGCCTCGAGCGCCGCCGCCGGACTCATGTGCATAGCGTCCGCCGCGTCGAGCGGTTGTCGATGAGTGGGCAGTCGGTTGAGCGTGAACACGTCGTGGAAAGCTCCTGGCGTGCGGAAATCTTATTGATCCGCCCTCGACGTTTGTGCTCTATTTCCGCGGCCTCCGCTGATCAAAATTGCGTCGCGACGTAGCGAGACGAGAATTCCTTTCATGGAACCACTGGACGAGTTCGACTTGAAGATCCTGGGCATCCTGCAGCGGGACAACCTGACGAGTCAGCGCGACATCGCCGAGCGGGTCTCGCTCTCGGCCGCCGCGGTCCATCGCCGCATTCAACGCCTGCATTCGCTCGGCGTCATCGCCCGCGACGTTGCCGTCGTCGCACCGGAGAAAGTGGGTCGCCTGATCACGCTGGTCGTTGAAGTCGTGGTCGAGAGCGAACGTCTCGAAGCACTCTCGGAGCTCAAACGCGTATTCGCCGCAGCCCCCGAAGTCCAGCAGTGCTACTACGTGACCGGCGAGCCGGACTTCATCCTGATCGTCACCACCCGCGACATGGCGGAATACGAAGCGCTCACCCAGCGATTGTTCTTCGGCCAGAGCAACGTGAAGCGCTTCCGGACCTGCGTCGTGATGGACCGGGTCAAGGCGACCCTGGACGTGCCGCTGCAGCCGGCGGGCTAATGGACACCCTGGCAGCGCACGATTGTGGTGCGCAAATTCTCAGTCGGTCGGTCCGATAACTGTTCTGACGCAGATACGCTTCCGAGAGCGGAATGAGCCAGTCCAAACATTCGCGGCGAAGGGTACCCCGAGACACGTTCACAAATGGAATTCGCCTTTGGACTTCTCGGCGGGCTCTTCAGTACGCGCAGACCCAGCCGCTGGATGAACGCATCCACCTCGGCCGGGATGCTTATCCGCCCGCTTACCTTTGGTATCGGTGACACCGAGATGCTTCAGGCTGTGCAGCGTGAAACGCTGCTTGGGGGTGTTCACCTCGGCGGCCGTTGACGCGACCGCTAAACCCAGGCAAACACATACTTGGCGATTTCCAACACGACATTGTGCTGCCAGCTGCTCTGGCCGATCACGACCAAGCCTCGGCCATCCTGAGGACGGATGGCCGCCACCGTGGCCACGCCCGGATCCGCACCGGAGTGCCCCCAAATTTCGCCGGCGCCATATTGAGGCTTCATGGCCCACGTCAAACCTTGTATGGCAATCCCGCGAGCGGGCGCATCGGGCACGGGCCGTACGTGTTGATCGGTCAGCATCCGCTGCACCGTTTGCCGTTGTAGCAGCCGCGAAGAAACGCCGGGCGCGCCAGTGCCGTTGAGCGCGTTGAGATAGGCCAGCAGCAGTCGAGAGTACTCAGCAGCGTTGGTGCGTGCCCCGCCGTCGGCCATCGTGACGAAGCTGTAGAGACAGTGAGGCACCGAGACGCCTTCGCCGATCTGCTCGGGGGGCCGCCAGGACGGCTCGATCAAACGCACCGAACTCATCGGATCGGTCGTCGCATAGCTATAGGGAGTGGCATGCTCAGTACGATCCATACCCGCCAGCTCGAAACGACTCCGGCGCATTCCCAAGGGCTCGAACACATGACGGCGACAATACTCGACGTACGACAGCCCCGAGCACGTCTCGATCAAGCGACCGAGCAAGCCGTAAGCGACGTTGCTGTAGGCGTAGTAGGCTCCCGGCTTCCAGTCGTGAAAGTTCTTTGGCTCGAACAAGGAGCCGTCCGGCTGCAAGTAGTCTTGCAGCCAACGGTTCAACGGCGTCGACGTGTCGCCACAAACATAGCTCGTCTTGTAGGCCGGGCCGTCTGCGATGGACGAAGTGTGAGTCAACAGCTGTTGTATCGTGATCGGCGTGCGAGGATGTGCCGGATTCCTCACTTCCAGGCCGACGTGAGCACTCACATCGTCGTCCAACTGGAACTTGCCTCGCTCCCATAGCTGCATCACCGCAGTACCGGTGATCGTCTTGGTGACCGAAGCGATGTTCAGTAAAGTCTGCGACGTCATCGGCCTGCGTGATTCCAGGTCCGCCCAGCCATAGCCCGCGGTATGCACCAACTGGCTACCATCGATGATCGCGAGCGTGAGACCGGGGACTCGACCCAGTCGCATCTGCTCGAGGACCCAACGCTCGAACGCCGGGTCGAGCACTCGCTCAGCCCGCGCCGCGGCGCCCGCACCAGGCGTACGATCCGAAATGGCAAGCGCACCGAGCGCGCTGCCAGCCACAGCAAGGAAACGACGACGCGTACTCATCAGGGACGCTCCGGCTTTAGATAGCGAGCGAGGAACGCGTAGACCTCACGCCGCGACTCGCGAGCCAGCCTGGTATCGATCATGTTGAACCCATGCCCGCCCGGCGCATCCTGGTAGATCTTGTATTCAAATTTTTTGTTCGCCGCCTGCAGTGCCTTGATCAGCTGCTCCACTTCCATCACGTGCACATCGCCATCGCTGGTGTTGGTGTGAATCAGCAATGGCGTCTGCAACTTGTCGGCGTGGTACACCGGCGAACGGCGCCGATACTCCTCCGGATCTTCGTACACCGACTTGCCGATGAAATTACTGAAGATCTCGGCGTAGCTGGGCTGATATGCGATGCGCTGGATCAGATCGCTCACGGGCACGCCCGCGTACGCAACCTTGTAGTCCTTCGGCCAGCGGAAGATGTTCATCAACGAATGGAAGCCGCCATGGCTCCAGCCGATGATGCCGACACGCGCTGCATCGACGTTGTCCATGTTCTCGACCGCCCAGTCGCGCGCCGCGTGGGTGTCGTCGATCTCGGCGCCACCATAGTCGATTTGATCGTACAACCCCTTGCCATAGCCGCTGCTGCCCCGATACTCCGGCGCGATCAGAACATAGCCTTCCTCCAGCAGTTCACGCGCGATGGGGATCAGCACGCCGCTGAAATTCGAATGCACTCCGCCGTGCGGAAACACCAGCAGAGGCGCTTTGCGCGAGCCGATTTTTTTTGGCACGAATGTATACGCCAGCATCACCATGGGATTGCCTGCGCCCAATGCGGTTGGATTGTCATTGCGCGGTGGCACGGAGGTAATATTCACCTCGTTGATGGTCGCGATATCGCCCAATCTTTGATACATGAGCAACGTGTCCAGCTTGCGCTTCAGCCCGTCGAAGTCATGTTTGTATTCGGACACCTGCGGCGCCGGATAAGGGTTCTTGGCCAGGGCCGCCAGCGGCATCAGGGCAAGCATCGCGCTCGCCATCCAGTTGGATACTCTCAGCATCGGTCACTCCACTTTCTTTCAATACACTTCAGCCCAATCGCCAGGCGCCGCACGACAGCCACCCGCCGCATGACCGGTCCAGGCACGACCGCGCACGGCTCGTCCGGGACGAGCCGCCGTCAGCTCGCCATCCGCAAGTGCCAGTACGCCGTTGACGACGACATGCGAAACGCCGGTCGCGTAGCGATGCGGGCTGTCGAAGCTGGCCTGGTCTTGAACAGCGCCGGGATCGAACACCACCAGGTCGGCGAAATAGCCCCTGCGCACGCGGCCACGATCGGCGATCGAATAGCTGGCGGCCGGCAGACTGGTCAGTCGGCGCACGGCCTCGGCGAGACTGAGCACCTTCTCGTCGCGCACGTACTTCGCCAGCACTCGTGCGAATGTTCCGTACGCACGTGGATGCGCCCCTTTACCGGCTGACTGCGGCGTGATCGACAATGCCTGCAGATCGGACCCGAAGAAGACATAGGGCTGGAGCATCTGCTGTCGCAGGTTCGGCTCGCTCATCGTGAAATAGAAACCACCGGGACGCCCATCGTCCTGCTCGATCATTCGTAGCAACGCCTCTTCGCCGCTCACTCCGAGCGCTTTGGCTACGTCAGCAAGCGTCCGTCCCGAGCGAAGCAGCACGCCCGACGGACCGCCCGCCGCACGCATCTCGTTATCCCAGGCGGTACTCGACGTTCGCATCTCCGCGATGACACGAGCACGAATCGCAGGATCGGCAAGTCGTTTTTTGAAATCGACCGCTCCGCCCTCTTGCACCCAAGGTGGCACCGACGCCGCCAATCCCGTCGCCGACGCTGTGTACGGATACATGTTCGCCGTGATGCGTAGCCCTTGAGCGCGAGCAGCTGAAATTTTCTGCAAGGCTGTCGCGAGCTTCGGCCAGTTGTCCTGCCCCGACGCCTTGAGATGAAACACAGTCGCTGGCGCACCGGAGCGTCGGGCGATCTGCAAGAACTCGTCCAGCGACTCCAGCAGAGCATCGCCCTCATTGCGCATGTGGCTTGCGTACGCGCCACCGCATCTGCCTGCTTCGCTCGCCAGCGAAACGAGCTCGTCGGTAGATGCGAAGATCGCCGGTGGATAGCCCAGCGCAGTCGCCACGCCCAGCGCGCCCTCCTCCATGGCGTAACGGACCAGCGCGCGCATTGCTTCGAGCTGTTCAGAACTGGGTGCAACGTTGCCGTCGCCAAGCACATAGCGACGCACGGTGGTCGCGCCGACCCAGCTGGCGAAGTTCACCGACACTCCCTTTGCTTCCAGGCCGGTCAGATACTCGCCCAGCGACTGCCATCTGAATGCCGCTTGCTGACGCGGATCGGCACGCACCTCTGCCAACAACGCCTCGTTCAACGGCCCGGCCGTGCTGCCCTCGCCCAGAATTTCGAGCGTCACGCCTTGGCGCAAATCGCTCTGTGCCGTGCCATCGGACACCAAGGTGAAAGTCGCGTGACTCATGCCGTTGATGAAACCCGGAGCCACCGCTTTGCCTCGCGCTTCGATGACCTGAGTCGCGCCCCCTTTGGCTCGCGGCCCGACATAGACGATGCGATCGTTCCGCACGCCGACGTCGCCAACGAAGGCCTCCCCGCCTGAACCGTCGTAGATGGTGCCGCCACGAACCAGCAAATCGAAGGCAGGCCTCCCAGCCGCGCTCGTCGCCGCAGTCAACAGCACCGACATCCAAAAGAAATACGACGCTTTCATTGACGCGTCAGCTCCAGCCAGTGCGACAGACCGAAATGGGTACGATTGCCGCTGGCGGCGTAGGCCATGGCGGAACCGTTGAGTACGTCGCCTCGCGGGCGCAAGGTCAGGTACAACAAGTCGCTCGGCGCACGCAACGTATCCGGCGTGCCTACGGTTGCCGCCAAACGCCCGAGCAACACACCTTCTTTCATCTGCGCGCGATCGAGCAGCATCGGCGCTTGATTGCCAACCGTCGCCTGCACCTGGCCATCTGGCAGGAACCGTAGCTCCACCGGTACGTCCGCCACGTACGTAGACAGCTTGCCGCGCCATGTGCCGAGCAAGCTGGCTGGCGCTACGAAAGGAGGCACCGACGGCCATACTTTGGGGCTGGCGAGTTGCCACTTCGGCAGCATCACAGCGGCGATTCGCTCAGCGGTGCTGGCGACCCAGCGATCGTTGCGAGTCGAATTGGAATTGCTGAGCACGACGATGGCCAGGTGCTGCGCTGGGAACAGCCGCAGATCGGTAGCAACACCATTCATGCTTCCCGAATGAGAGACCATCCGATAGCCATTTCTTTGCTGGACCATGAAGCCGATGCCGTAGTTTTTGTCGGCTGCAGTTGCTGTCGGCCGATGCATCTCATCGATCGCGGCGTCCGGGAGAATGGCTCGCTGGTCTGGCAGATGCGCTTTGAGATGAAACATTCCAAAGCGCACCAGATCATGCGCGCTGGCAAACACCGCCGAAGCGCCAGGGTGATCGAACGAGTAAGCCGGCAATGGCGCGCCGGCGTCGTCGTAGCGCGTGGCAACGAACGGTGCGAGCCTGGGTTCCACATCGAGAGACGAGCGCGTCATGCCGAGCGGCAGAAAGACCGCCGTCCGCAGATACTCAGCGAAGCTCCGGCCCGACGTTCGTTGGATCACGTAGTCCAGTACGCCATAGCCAAGATTCGAGTATTGATAATTCTCACCAGGGGCGGTCACCAAGTTGCCATAGCGCAAGATCGTCACGTCCCGTGACGGCGGCAGCCCACGCTCATCAGCGAAGAAGTATTGGGCATGCTCCGGCAGACCTGATGTGTGGTTGGCGAGACGGCGGACAGTAGCTGCATCGGCGTTCCCGACACGCGCGCGGAGTTTCGCCATGCCTAAGTAGTCATTGGCAGGCCGATCCAGATCGACCTTGCCCGCCTGAACCAGCGTCATGAGCGCCGTCGCCGTGATCGGTTTGGAAATCGACGCCAAGCTGTAAACCGTGTGCGCGGTGGCTGCTACGCGCCGTTCACGGTCCGCCCAGCCGAAGCCTTCCTCCCAAACGATGTGGCCATCCTGCGCGACCGCGACCGACATCGACGGCACGGCATGCTCAGTGAGCCCCATTCGAATGTAGTCACGAATCTCGGCGAAACGATCCTTGTCGTTGGCCGACGCATCGGCCGACACCATCGACGCCAGCAACAGCAACGCATACCCGACGCATTTCAGCCGTAACATCTCGAACTCCGATCAGTGCAGCGTTGCAGCGTCGAGCTGGTCCAACTTTTGTCGATAACGCCGCAGCGGCTCGGCATTGTCAGCGTCGTCCTCGACGGCGGCACGCAAGGCATTGCCGTAGGAAATACGAGCCGCGGCTACTTCCTTCTGCGCAGCTAGCGCATCGCCTAATGCCCAATGCGCATCGGCGACATATGGATACTCACGCACAGCACGCTGCAGCTGTGTCATCGCTCCAACGACATCGTTGTTCTTGAGCATGCCCTGACTGATGTTGATGAGCACGCGAGCCGGTGGCGTCATCGAGAATCCGAAGCGCTTGGACAACGCCGTGTAGTGCGCATCTACCTCGACGAAACTGTACTGGACGTCCTTGCCCTCCCGCCGCGACGGCAGATACCAGCCAGCGAATAACAATTCCAACGCGTCGTAGATACTTCGATGCGGCGTGCTGCGATGATCCTCGCCAGGGTAGTAGCGGTGATCCCAGCGCAGGCCGGCGCGCGGATGCGCCGTCAAGATCGCAACGAGCTGCTCGGTCGCGGGGCGGATCAGTGGCTCGTTGTCGCCCCAGCTTAGAAACAAATAGCCGCCGCTGCGTTTGGTAGGGGCGCCTGCGAAGCGCTTCGGCAGCGCCTGTGAATTCCACTGCAGCGCCGGGCTGACGGCCAGGTACGCATCGAAAGTCTCGGGGCGAGTGAGCAATGCATAAGTACTGAACAGGCCGCCGTACGAATGTCCCCACAGAATTCGGTACGGCTGCGTGCGATACCGCGCGGCCACCCAGGGCTGCAACTCTTCGTGCAGAAACCGCAGGAACGAATCCGCCCCGCCCGATTCCGGAACGTACTTCAGGTCCACGGCCGACTCGCTACGCGGCGTCAGATCCCGCGAGCGCAGCGTGTTGGTGACTCCGATGACGATCATTTCCGGAATGCGTTCGCTGAACGTCGCCAGCGATTGCACAGCGCCGGTGACCGTATGGAACTGAGTCTCGGCATCGAGCACATACAACACGGGGTACGCCTTGGCGGATTCCCGGTAGTGCGGTGGCAGAGCGATGAGGATGCGCCGCTGCTCCTGCAAATCCTCCGACCACACGGTGGCGCTGCTGCCAATTGCAATGCTGCCATCCAACGGCGCCGCACCCGCAGGATGCAGCGCGCCGACCCAACAGACCGACAGCACGACCGCCAACCATCTCATCATGGTGAAGATTCCAGCAGTTGCGTGATGAGCGACCAGGCGAGACCACCTGGCCGCTCCAACAAGGCCGATCGACTAGCGAGTCGTTACCACTGACCGCGCAGCGTGAAGACGAAACTGCGGGGTGCGCCGTAGTAGTTATCGGTAATGCTGTTGCTGATGACCCGGTAGTAGGTCTTGTCGAGCAAATTGTCGCCGTACAGGCCCAGCGTCAGATTGTCGGTGAGGCGATACTGAACCGACGCGTTCAACAACGCATAGCCCGCTTGCGTGAAAGTGAACGGTACGTTGGTCGCGGTGTCGGTGACGACCGTGCCCGAGACCGACGTGTCCGTCTGCCACACCACGCCGCCGTTGACCGTCCAACGAGATAGCGCGTTCGGCAGCTGCCATGTCGTCCACAGCTTGACCATGTGGCGCGGCGTTCTGTCGAGATAGTAGGCACCACTGGAGTAGACCGTGCTGGCCGTACCGCCTTCAGACTTGTGCTTGTTGTAAGTGTAGCCGCCGAACATCTGCCAGCCTGGCAGCACAGTGCCGCTGATCTCCGCATCGAAGCCTTCGCTGGTGATGTCCTGCTGTTGCACGTAACAGCAGCTGCTACCGTTGCCGGTGATGTTGGCGGGCGGATAAGCGAGATCCTGCACGCCCTGGTTCTCGCGAACGATTTGATAAACGGCAGCGGAGACATTGAGAACGCCCAGTAGCTCGCCCTTCACGCCCAGTTCCAGACCACCACCGGTAATCGGGTCCAGCGGGGTGCCGGGCAACGGCCCCCGCAGCAGGTTGGCCTGTACCTTGTACGTCTCCGCATAACTTGCGTAGGCCGACCAGTCCGAGGCGAACTCCCAACTCAACGCGACGCTCGGGATGAACTTGCTGTCGTCATAGCGAGTGACCGACGGTGTGCCGAACGCTCCGGTCGCGGCCGTCACCGGCTGATACACCTGATCGAACCGGAAGGTGCCGTAGCGCCCGCCGAGCGTGAGTCGCAGCGGATCCGCCAACTGGATGCCGATGGTGCCGTAGAAGCCATTCTGCGATTGCTGGTTGACCGGGTAGAGGCCACGCAGCACCGGTGCGGTCTGCGGATACAAGTTCGGATCGAAATTGAACAGGTCGACCGCCCCATAGGTGGTACCGAAAGGTGCATAACCGGTCAGGAAGTAGAGCTTCTGGCCGCCGCCGTCGATGCGCGAATAGTCCGTGCCAATGGTGTAACGATGCTCCCGACCGAACAGCGTGAACTTACCGCTGGCGGACAGGTCCAGCAATTCCTGCTGCGCGCTGTATTCGTCACCGAAGGCACGCACTTGAGCGCCCGTCAGAGTGAGCGGATTGATCGCACCGAATGCGTACATGTAAGAGGAGTCGCTGCTCTCCTCGAGTCGCGTGAAATTCAACTTCAGAACGCCGGAGGTGCCGTAGGACTGCTCCGCACGCGCGAACATCTCTTTGGTCGTCGAGTACCAGTGGCTCCACTTCGGCGTCAATGATGTCTCGGGGCCAAGCTGCAGATCGGCGCCATTGGAGTAGCGCGGCAGGCCGCGATTGGTATAGCCATCCTCCTTGCGTCTTTCATAGGTGCCGCCGGCGATCAGCAACGTGGTCGGCGTCAGGTCGTACTCGATCGTCGCGAACCCGAGCCTTTTGTCGGATTCCGCGTTTCTATAGAAATAGGATTTGTTTTCGTAAGCGCCCACTGCGCGACCGCGCAGCCGACCGTCCTGCGCGAGCGCGCCGGTTACATCGATCTCGCCGCGATAGCTATCCCAACTGCCGGCCGACATGCTGACGTTCACGGCAGGCGTGGCCTTGGCGCGCTTACGCACGAGATTGATGACACCGCCGGGCTCACCGGCACCGCTGTACATGCCGTCCACACCGCGCAACATCTCGACGTGATCGAACTCAGCCGTGTCAGGCGTCAGAAAGGAGCCGAAACCGCCGAGAAAAGCCGGCGCGCCGCCATCCAGCTGAATGGTTTGAACCGCGAAACCGCGCGAGAAATAGGCATTGCTCACCGGGCTGTAATTGGCCACGGTCACGCCTGTTGTTTGATTCATGGCGTCGACCAGCGAGGTGAGATTCTGCGCCTCGATGCGCTCGCGCGTGACCAAGGTCACCGACTTGGGCGTCTCACGCAGCGACAGGCCGGACTTGGATCCAACGCTCAGCTCATTGTCCAACGTGCCGAACACATTGACCGTTTCGATGGTCGCGGCATCTTCCGCCTTGCCACGGTTGGACGCGGTGTCGCCGATCGGCTCCGCGCCCGTCGATTCCGAGTGGGTGGACATTTTCCGCCATGACTCCGAACGCGACGCCGGCACTTCGGCCTGCGCAATCATCACAGTCTGCTCATCGAGCACTCGATACGTGCGGCCTGTGCCTTTCAGCAACTCGTCGAGCGCTTCCAGCACCGTCAAATCACCGCGCACCCCACCGCTCTTCGCGTCACCCACCGTGTCGGCCACATACAAAATCTGAAAGTCGCGCTCATCCGCCAATGTTTTCAACGCGCTCGTCAGCGGTTGTTCGGTGATGTCAGTGGGCTTCCGGACGGCTGCGGTCACATTCTCGGCAATGGTGATTCCGACCATGGACAAACCCAAGGCCGTAACGGCGATCGTAGTACGCATCAACGCTCCCCAGCCCATGAGTGGGCTTTTTGTGGCCGAAGCGCAAAGCGGCGCTGGCTTCAGGGAGTGGTAGAGCGTTGCCACGCGAAGAATGGGTAAGCGGCTCAGGGCGCGGAGGCGCGAACTATACGAATCTCCTTATCCGTTTCGATGATTCGCACGCCAGGCACTTCGCGCAGGAAGCGCAGCAGCGAGCCTGGATCGGTCGAGGAATACACGCCGCTGATGCCGAGCCGACCCAGCTGCTCATCGCCGATGACGAGCGCCCGCCGGTTGTAACGATTGAACTCTTCGGCGACCTCCGACAATGGCGTCGATTCGAACATGAGCTTCTTCTGCGTCCACGCGGTGGCAACTTCGACGTCGGCTCGCTTCGGGGTCTGTGGAACCGTTGCCTGAGCTACCAGCGAAATTTGCTCGCCTGCCGAGAGGTACAGCAATCCGTTCGTCGCACGCGCGACTTCGGACGGGCGGCTCACGTCGAGCGTGGTAGCCGCCCCGCTCGCATCGGTCTCGGCATGCGTCACCGCGACTTTTCCTTCGACGACAGTGACGACGGTGCCGCTGTCTTTACGGTAGACATCGAAGCGTGTCCCTACCGCTCGAACCTGCACATCACGGCTGCGGACGATGAATGGCCGCGCGGCATTTTTGGCGACTTGAAACAGCGCCTGACCGCTGACCAGCTCGACGGTGCGTTGCTCCTCGGTGTAGGCGACCTTGATCCTCGACCGGGCGTTCAAGTCCACGGTCGAGCCATCCTCCAACGTGATGGAGCGCTGCTCGCCGATGCCGGTGCGATAGGTGTGTCGAGCCTCGGAGACGATCCAGACCATGCTGCTCACGAGCAAGCATGCCGCCGCCATCGAGGCGGCCAATGCGGGCCAACGCGTCGTTCGCCTGCGCTCGAGCAGTTGCCTGCTCACGGCGGCTCCCAACGGCACCACCTCAGCAGTGCTCTGCCTGGCATATCCGACAAGGGCTTCGATATCGACCAGTCCACGCGCCTCTTTCCCGGGCAGTTCGGTCCAGACGCCGGCGATGTCCAGATAGGCCTCGATGTGTTCCGGCGAGCGGCGCAGCCACTGATCGAAGCGGCGACGGTCATCGTCGCTCAGTTCGTCATAGCGAAAGCTCACGAACCACTCGGACGCCTCCGCGGCGATCTGACTGTTGCCGACAGTGCTGTTACGTGTGCTCATGGCGTGCCCAAATCCAGCGATCGCTCCCGACAGAACTGCAGTGCCCTGGCCAGATACTTCTTCACGCTCTCGCGCGACACGCCCAGCTCCGCCGCAATCTCTTCGAGCGAATGCTCGCCGATCTTGGCCAGTACCAGTGTCGTCGCCAGCCGCGGCGGCAACTCTTTCAACAACTCCTGCAACGCATCCACTCGTTGCCATAGCTCGGCACTGTGCTGCGGATCGTCGCTCGACTGCGCCTGCAAGTCCCCCGTGAGGTCGGTAAGGTCCAGCATGATCGGCGCAGCCGCGCGGCGCACCGCATGCTGATGAATGACGTGGCTTGCAACCGTGAACAGGTAGGCTTCCGGATTCTTGATGTTGCCGTGATCCTCGAATCGCAGCAGCCGCAGGAACACTTCCTGCGCCAGATCCGGCACTTCGGCCGCGTTTCGCAGGCGCACTGACAGGAATCGCCGCAACCGCCGGCCGTAACGGTCAGCGATGGCAGCGACATAACTCGGTCGATCCGGATGGCTCATAGTCTTGGTCGGCGCACACACTTTGCCACGGCATAAGAGCGTTCGGGGAAGAAAAATGGGTAATGGGGAGCGGCAGATCGGTATCAGGCGGAGCCGCTCGGCAAATGACGAACAGCGCATAGCCGGCATGCTTGCGCGGCAGACCGGTACGGTGCGAGTTCACCATCGTAGGCTAGCTTGCGGCGTCGATGTAATCGAGCGAGCTACGTCGACGGACAATGCTTTCGATCGCCTCTCGTCCGCCCGACGCAGGAATGATTCCAGCAGCCGCCGATAACGGCGCCAGCTGCTGTTCAAGCTCGCGTATCTCACGACCGAGAATGCGCCCGGCGATTCTCAGCGGCCGTCCGCTGAGCAATGCGACCTCGACTGCGCGCCGCATGGCAGTCACTGACTTCACTGACCCCACATGAGCAAGATAGCGCCCGCCATCGACATGGAATGGGTGCAAGCGCTCCGGCAATCCCGGCAAGATGGTTTCATGCCAGCGCAATCCCTTGAACAACGTCCGCTGATGTTCGGTGAGGGCCACCAGCGCAGGTTCGGGCAGCACCGCACGCACCGCGAGCATGGACGCGGAAGGATGCGAGTACATCGTGGCAACGATGGGCGTCGCGATGGAGTGCAAGGCAGATAAGCGGTGGATATTGCCGTGCAGATGAATGATGTCGAACTTACTGTGCTCGGCGATCAATCCATCCAATGAGTTGGGCATCGGACCGAGAGGCGATCGGCGCCGGCGCTGTGAGAATACCGACGCGGTGGACGAAACGCAGGTAAGAAGTACGACCTCGTGCTCAGCTGCCGCTAGCTGAGTCGTCAAATAATCCGCCAGCCGTTCAATATCGCGCGGATTCCCCTCGGCGCCCGTGGCAGCCACGACCTGAGCGATCTTCATGACTCAAGCGTGACGGATCGAAGCTGCGCCGCCCAGACAAAATCGTGTGAAGATTTTGAGCCGCGTGGACCTGCTATTCAGCGCGCCGGCGCAACCAATCGGTAGCCGACACCCGCTTCAGTGACCAGATAGCACGGCCGCGCCGGATCGGGTTCGATCTTCTGTCGGATATTCTTGACGACGACTCGCAAGCTGCGCGTGTCGCTTTCGCGATCCGGCCCCCAAACCTCGGCGACGAGACGATTCTGAGTGACAATCCTGCCAGGCTCTCTGGCCAGGCATTGCAGGACGCGAAACTCCATCGGCGTGAAGTGTACGGGACCGTGAGTCGTGGTAGCCAGGCGCTGGCCCAGATCGATCGTGAGATCGCCCAGCTTCAATATCTCAGTTTGTTCAGCGCCACGAGCGTTCCGACGCAGGGCCGCTCGCGCTCGTGCCAGCAGCTCTGGCGCGCTAAAGGGCTTCGTGACGTAGTCGTCCGCACCGGCGTCGAGCGCGGCGATCTTTTGTTCCTCCATCGTGCGCGCCGACAACACGAGTATGGGTACAGGCGACCACTGTCGCACGTTGCGTATCACCACCTCACCGTCAGCGTCCGGCAGCCCCAGATCCACGATCAGGAGATCCGGCTTGTGGCTGCGCGCTTCGATCTCGGCCCGTGCCGCTGTATCCGCCTCCACGACTCGATAGTTCGCCGTTTGCAGCAACGTACGGAGAATGTCACGAATACTGGGCTCATCCTCGACGACCAGCACACGATACTGCGCTTGAGTCATGACCCGCTCTCTCGAATCGGCAGGGTGAATATGAATCGCGCGCCGCCGCCCGGTCGTTCGCCCGTGCCAATCTCGCCGCCATGCGCGCGCAAGATTGCACGACAAATCGCCAGACCCAAGCCCGCACCGATCGTCGCGCCCTCCTCGCTGCCGCGTTGGAATTTGTCGAATAGTCGCGCCCGGCCGTGCACCGGAAGGCCGGGGCCGTCATCGTCGAATGTAACTTCGATCCCGTCGCCGGTTGCAACCGCCGAGATCACGACCTGCGTCTGCGGGCCGGTGTACTTGGCAACGTTATCGAGCAGGTTGGCGAACACCTGCACGATCAGATTGGCATCGACATGAACCGGCGGCAGCTCTTCGGGTATGCGTAGTTCGACACGGCGCGGTCTCAGGCGATCCTGCATGCGACTCAACGCCATCCCGATCAAATCGTCGAGCGTTTGCCAGTCACGATGCAATGTGAGGCGGCCCGACTCAAAACGCATCAGGTCGAGCACGTTCGAAACGAGCTCGGCCATATCGCGGGCCTTGCTCTCGACCGAGCGCACCAAGCGCGTTCGCTCGGCCGGCTCGAGGCTGTCCGAACGCTCAGCCAGCGTGCTCGCGGCACCGGCAATGACTGACAGCGGTGTGCGCAAGTCGTGGGAGATCGAAGCCAACAGTGTATTGCGCAGACTTTCTGTTTCAGCCTCGACCCGCGACACCTCCGCAGCCTCGGCCAACCTGGCGCGTTCCACGGCGAGACCGATCTGACCGGCAAATGTTTCCAAAAGGTGGCGCTGCTCCGGCAACAGCACACGCCGCGGGTTCGTGGGCAAAATGGCCAGCACGCCGAGCCGCTGACTTTCACTGCCCAACGGCAGATACAGCGCCGGCGCCGCCGGCAATGTGTCCGACCCGAGCCCGGCACGGCGGCCGTGATCCAAGACCCACTGTGCGATCGACAGATCGGCGCCAACGAATGATCCCGCTTCGGGCTGCTGTCGCGGCAAATGTAGTTTGTCTGCCTCATCGGGCAAGAGCACCACTGCTTTGCAGTGAAATACTTCCGCGACGTGGCGCACAGCCACTCGCGCCATCGCATCAGTGCCGCGCGTCGCCGCCAACTCACGACTCATCGCGTACAATAGAAACGTGCGCCGCTCTCGGGCCCCGGCCACGCGCGTCTGCTGTCGTACGCTCGCCATCAGATTGGCGATCACCAAAGTCACGATCAACATGACTGCAAAAGTCACCAGGTACTGCGCATCCATCACGGAGAACGCGAATCGTGGCGGAACGAAGCAGAAATCGAACAACAGGACATTCGCGACGGCCGAAACCACGGCTGGGCCGCGACCAAAACGCAGTCCGGCGACGGTCGAGCCCAGTAGATAGACCATCACGAGATTGGTCGGCTCGAAGCGCTCATACATCGCAAAAGCAATCAGCGTGCAGATCGCTGCGATGAGTAATGCCCAACCATAGCGGTCCCAATGGATGACACGCGTACTATCGATATCCTGGTCGCGTCGCTGCGTTCGATGTGTTTCGGTACGCTGGTCCATCACACCCACGGTCATCACATCGAAGCCGCGAGCCTGGCGCGCAAGCTCGGTCGTCGTCGACGGTCGCAGCCAGGCTCGCCAGCCACGGCGCTTGGCCGCGCCGACAAGGATTTTTGTAGCGTTTCGAGTGGCTGCGTATTCGACCAGCGCGCGTGCCGCCGTGGGCCCATCCAACGTCACGGTCTCGGCCCCCAGCGACTCTCCGAGCCTGAGCAGATCGATGCGTCGATTGCGTTCCTGCTGAGAGAGTTTGAGCAGGTCGGGTGTTTCCACATAGACCACCGACCACGGCGCGTCGAGAGCATCGGCCAACCTCTTGCCGGCGCGCACGACCTGTTCGGCTTGGTCGTCGGGACCAATGGCAACGAGCAGTCGATCGCGCGCCATCCAGGCCCGCGATGCGCGATCCACGGCGGCGGCGGCACGCGCCGAAGCATCGACCCGATCCGCCATGCGACGCAACGACAGTTCACGCAGCGCAATCAGGTTCGATTTGCGAAAAAAGCGATCGATCGCCGTCCGTGCGTGCTCTTCGATATAGATCTTGCCCGTTTTCAGACGTTGCAACAGATCGTCCGGAGGCAGGTCGATCAACTCCACCTCGTCGGCCTCATCGAAGATGCGATCCGGGATGGTTTCGCGTTGGCGGATGCCGGTGATCTGTGCCACCAGGTCGTTGAGACTCTCCAGATGCTGGACGTTGACGGTCGTCCACACATCGATGCCAGCGTCCAGCAGTTCTTCGATGTCCTGCCAGCGCTTGGCATGGCGCGGCGGCGGCTCACCCTCGATCAGGTTCGAATGCGCCAGTTCGTCGACCAGCATGATCGCCGGTCGCCGGCGTAGGGCGGCGTCGAGATCGAACTCGCGCCGGGTGATGCCGCGATAACGTACCGGCAGCATCGGAATTTGTTCCAGACCGTCCAACAGCCGTTCGGTTTCGGCGCGTCCGTGGGGCTCGACGTAACCGACGACGATCTCGATGCCCGACGCATGCGCATTACGCGCCGCTTCGAGCATCGAATAGGTCTTGCCGACGCCGGCCGCGCCGCCGAAGAAGATTCTCAGCTTGCCGCGCCGAGCCTTGGCTTCCGCCGCTTGCACGGAGGCCAGCAATTGATCGGGATCAGGACGCGACTCCATCACCAGGCACCTGTATTTACATCGACATATCCTTCATCGGGATCGGCTCGAAACATCAGCCCGCCTTCTTTCCGTCCAGCGCGAGATTGAGCAGCAACACGTTCACGCGAGGCTCGCCGAGAATCCCCAGCGTGCGGCCTTCTGTGGCCTCTTCAACCAACGCGCGAATCTCGGCTTCCGGTCGCTCACGCACCCGGGCCACGCGAGGAACCTGATATTCCGCAGCCGCCGGCGAGATGTGCGGATCGAGGCCACTGCCCGATGCAGTCACCAGGTCGATCGGGACAGGCGCCTTGTTCTCCGGATCCAAGGCGCGCAATGCCGCGACTCGATCGGTAATGGCGCTCGCGAGCGCCGGGTTGGTCGGGCCCTGATTGGAGCCGCTCGACGCCGCGCCGTTATACGGCTGCGGCGCTGTCGCGGACGGACGGCCGAAGAAGTACTTCGGATCCGAGAACGGCTGACCGATCAGACGAGACCCGATCAGCCTGTCACCCTCCCCGATCAGGCTGCCATTGGCCGCGTCGGAGAACACAGCCTGCCCGACGCCGGTGACCACCAGGGGATAAACCCCGCCGGTAATCACCGTCAGCAACAGGAACGACACCAATGCAGGACGAAGTTCACTCATGATATGTGCCTCAAACCAGCCCGAAGGCTACGAGTAACAGGTCGATGATCTTGATGCCGATGAACGGCACAATCAGGCCGCCAACGCCGTAGATCAACAGATTCCGCTGCAGCAAATGCGCTGCGGACGCGGCACGAGTTTTCACGCCGCGCAGAGCCAGCGGCACCAGGAACACGATAACGACGGCGTTGAAGATCACTGCCGACAGGATTGCGCTCTCGGGACTTTCCAGTCCCATGACGTTGAGCGCGTTCAGCGACGGGTAGGTCGCCGCAAAGGCCGCGGGAATGATCGCGAAGTACTTGGCGACGTCATTGGCGATGGAGAACGTCGTCAACGCACCGCGCGTCACCAACATTTGTTTGCCGACGTCGACGATCTCGATCAGCTTGGTCGGATTGGAGTCGAGGTCGACCATGTTGCCCGCTTCCTTCGCGGCCTGCGTGCCCGTGTTCATCGCCACGGCCACGTCGGCTTGCGCCAGCGCGGGAGCATCGTTGGTGCCGTCGCCGCACATCGCGACCAACCGGCCTTCGCTTTGATTGCTGCGAATCAGCGCGAGCTTCTTTTCCGGCGTGGCTTCCGCGAGGAAATCATCCACCCCTGCTTCAGCAGCAATCGCGGCGGCAGTGAGCCGATTGTCACCCGTGACCATGATGGTCTTGATGCCCATCTGGCGCAGCTCGGCGAAGCGCTCGCGAATGCCACCTTTCACTACGTCGCGCAGCTCGATTACACCCAGCACACGCTTACCATCGGCGACGACAATTGGCGTCGCACCGCGACGCGCGATCGTATCCACCGACTCGCTCAGCTTGCCCGGCCAAACGCCACCCTGCTCTTCGACGAACTTCCGGATGGCATCCGCTGCGCCCTTGCGCAGCATGCGCCCTTCCAGATCGACGCCGCTCATGCGCGACTGCGCCGAGAACTTGTGGAAGGTGTGTATCGTGTTGGCGAGGTCGCGGCCGCGCAGTTGGAACTTCTGCTTGGCCAACACCACGATGGAGCGGCCTTCCGGCGTTTCATCCGCGAGCGAGGCCAGTTGCGCCACGTCCGCCAGTTCCTGCTCAGTGACGCCGGGCGCCGGCACGAACGCCGACGCCTGACGATCGCCCAATGTGATCGTGCCGGTCTTATCCAGCAGCAGCACGTCGACGTCACCCGCTGCTTCCACTGCACGGCCCGAGGTCGCAATCACATTCGCGCGCACCATGCGATCCATGCCGGCGATACCAATCGCGGACAGCAATGCACCAATGGTCGTTGGAATCAAACACACCAACAGCGCGACCAGCACAGTGAGCGTCACCACGGAGCCCTGCCCGGCCGCATCGACTGCGAACTGCGAGAACGGCGCGAGTGTGCCCGTGGCAAGCAGGAACACCAACGTGAGCATTGCGAGCAGAATGGACAACGCGATCTCGTTCGGCGTCTTGCCGCGCTTGGCGCCTTCGACCATCGCGATCATGCGATCGAGGAACCCTTCGCCTTCCCTCGCCGTGACACGCACGACGATCCAATCGGACAGCACCCGCGTGCCACCGGTCACCGACGAGAAGTCGCCGCCCGCTTCACGCAACACCGGCGCGGACTCGCCAGTCACCGCGCTTTCATTCACCGAGGCCACACCTTCGATGATCTCGCCGTCGGCGGGAATGGTGTCGCCGGTTTCCACCAGCACCAGATCGCCCCGACTGAGCGTGCTGGCCTCGACCGACTTGTAGTCGGTGCGATTGCTGGCGGTAATCTTCTTGGCATAGGTGTTCTTGCGCATCGACCGCAGCGTCGCGGCCTGCGCCTTGCCGCGTCCCTCGGCCAGCGCTTCGGCGAAGTTTGCAAACAACACGGTCAACCACAACCAGGCCGCGATCGCCAGGATGAATCCTGGACGTCCAGCGCCTTCGATCGCACCCGCAGCCGCGCCGACGCCGATGATCGTCGTGAAGATGCTGCCGATGAACACCACGAACATCACCGGGTTTCGTACCTGCACTCGCGGATCGAGCTTACGGAACGAATCGACGATGGCCGAGCGAAGAATCGCACCGGTCACATACTTTGCCGCAGGGCGCGGCACTCCCGGGCCCGCGCCCTCGGCTGCCGGAGCAACCTGATCGGACTTGTTATCTACGACTTTTGCTTGCGTAACCATGATTGATCAACCTTTGCCGATCATCTGCAAGTGTTCGACGATGGGGCCGAGTGCCAGCGAAGGCAGGAATGTCAGAGCGCCGATCATCAACACGACGCCAATGAGCATCGCGATGAACAAGGGCGTATGTGTCGGGAGCGTGCCTGCGGTGATTGCCACGTTGCGTTTGGCCGCGAGGCTGCCTGCGATCGCGAGCACCGGAATCATCAGCCAGAAGCGCGAGATCCACATGGCCACCCCGAGCGCGATGTTGTAGAACGGCGTATTCGCGGACAGACCGCCGAACGCACTGCCGTTGTTATTACCGGCCGAGGAGAACGCGTACAGAATCTCCGAGAAGCCGTGCGCACCTGGATTCGCGACGCTGCCGGTACCGGCGGGAATCGCGCTTGCTATCGCAGTTCCGACCAGCACCACCACGCAAGGCACCAGCAGCACGATCGACGCCATCTTTACCTCATAGGCTTCGATCTTCTTGCCGAGATACTCCGGCGTGCGGCCCACCATCAAGCCGGCGATGAAGACAGCGACGATGGCGAACATCAACATGCCATATAGACCGCTGCCTGTGCCGCCGAACACGACCTCGCCCAATTGCATGAGCCACATGGGTACCAGGCCGCCGAGCGGCGTATATGAGTCGTGCATCGAGTTCACGGAGCCGTTGGACGCCGCCGTGGTGGCGGATGCCCACAACGCGGAGTTCGCGATGCCGAAGCGCACTTCCTTGCCTTCCATGTTGCCGCCGGAATGGGCGACCGAGCTCACCTGATCCACACCCAATGTTTCAAAGCGCGGATTGCCGGCCTGCTCGGCGTTGAACACACCGAACGTCAACGGCAGAAAGATGATCATCATTGCGGCATAGACGGCCCATCCCTGGCGTGTGTCCTTCACCATGCGACCGAACGTGTAGCACAGTGCGGCCGGAATCAGCAGGATCGCCAGCACTTCGAGAAAGTTCGTGAGCGGTGTGGGATTCTCCAGCGGGTGCGCCGAGTTCACATTGAAGAAGCCGCCACCGTTGGTCCCCAACTGTTTGATCGCGACCTGGCTCGCCGCCGGTCCCATCGGGATCGTTTGCTGGGTGATCTGCTGCGCCTGGGTCGCGGCATTACCGGCCGCATCCAGTATCGGCCGACCCGATGCATCCTGCACGGGCGTTTGAATGGTGACGGGCTCGACCAGGTCGACAGTCTGATAGGCGGAGAAGTTTTGCACCACGCCCTGCGACACCAGCACCAGCGCCAGAATCAGCGACAACGGCAACAGCACATAGAGTGTGCTGCGGGTCATGTCGACGGTGAAATTGCCAATCTGCTGCGCCTGACGCCGCGCGAAGCCACGAATCAACGCCACCAGCACTGCCATGCCGGACGCGGCGGAGACGAAGTTCTGCACGTTCAACGCCAGCATCTGCGTGAAGTAGCTCATCGTCGACTCGCCACCATAACCCTGCCAGTTGGTGTTACTGGCGAAGCTCACGGCAGTGTTGAACGCCGACTTGGCTTCCACACCGGCAAAGCCTTGTGGATTGAGCGGCAGCACACCCTGCGCGAGCTGAATCACATAGACGGCCAGGAAGCCGATGAAATTGAACAACAGCACTGCGAGTGCGTAGCGCTTCCACGTCGACTCGGCATTGGCATCGATTCCGCACAGGCGATAAATGCCGCGCTCCACGGGACCAAGCACGGGGGTAAGCCAGGTGCGCTCGCCCTGATAGATTCTCGCCATGAAGCCGCCCAACGGCTTGACCAGCGCCGTGAGCACGATCGCGAAGATCACGATCTGCATGACACCTGAAATGTTCATTCGAATTTCTCCGGAAACAACAAGGCCACCACCAGGTACACCCCCAGTGCGGCGGCCAAGATCAGACCGATCCAGTTCATGACGCTCACTTGCGCAACCTCTGGTGAATGAGCTTTTGACGGCTATTGGTAACTTTGTGGCCGGAATCGGCACTTGCGTCGACATCTTGCTGGCTCGAAGCCGGCTTCTCGGAACGCGGCTCGAGCATCACGGCAAGCTTGTAAAGCAGCCAGGTCAGGCCAACCAGCAGCAACACGGAAAAGACGATAGCTCTGTCCATGGGTGTCTCCAGGTCGAACGGTAAACACCGACGCTGGCTAGAATAGACAGCGCGGTGTAAGGATGTTGTGAGGATTTCGGGCGCGCATCAGCGCCAGGGAAACGTGGTACCCACGGTCAGTACCGCCCGGGCCTCGGAGCTGAATGCGTCGTTGGGCGTACCGTCTGACTCCTTCAGGTCGCTGCCATCGACCCATTTCAGGGCAAAGTTGAACTTGCCCATGACGTAGCCCACGCCGATGGCGTAGTCGACATATTCCCGGCCCGTGCCGGCGCGATCCAGATCTTTCCAATAGTCGCCGCCGCTGTAGCCGACGTGAGCGAGCGCGGAAAAGTTGGCAGGCAGCGGCACAGTTGCGTTGGCCTCGAGATAGTAGGCCGGCGTATCACCCGCGGTCGTGTCGCCGCCAAAGTCATTCGAGTACCATACTTTCGCCTTGAACCATTGCTTGGACAGGCTTGCGTATATTTCGGGATAGTTGTAATCGGACTCTTCGTACGTGTAATAGATGAGCCCGACATCCCAACCCAGCCCGTCCTCGCCCGTCGTGCCCGAAAACCCGGTGTAGAGATCGACTTCGTAGTCGGCATCCAGGCACGAAGGATTGGCGGATGCACAGAAATCGACATTGCTCGCCCAGGCGCCGATGTACCAACCACTGTCGTGGGAGTAGTCGAGGCTGGCTTGCACGGCCGGATCCTGGGCCGACTGCGTAATCCCTCGAAAATCGTAGTCACTCGCCAGCGTCCACGTGGAAGTCACGCCGGCATTCGCGGCAACGCTCAGCGCCATCAACCCTGTAGCCGCCGCCAGCTGCATCTTTCTCACAAACCTGCTCCTCAAGTATTCGAGATACGCAACAGAACGGGCGCCGCCGGCCATGCATCACCGACGTTGCCGGTGACGCGCAGCTTTGATGGCGGCGCCGTGCCTTTTTCCAGGACAGAATGATGCGCGCGACCTGCGGCGCCGGGCAGACCAAATCCTGTGAAGAATTTCGTTGGGTAGGCAATGCTGGCGACGGCGCGTACCATGCGCGCCGGCCACCCGCGCCGATTACGAGGTCATGATGCTGATCAGTTGCGTCGTCTATCGAAACGGCGAAAGGCTCGCCGACATCGAGCCGCACGACATTCACAATTACATCGTCAAGCCGGACTGTTTCGTGTGGGTGGCGCTGTTCGAGCCCGACGCCCGCACGCTGGAGCTGATGCAAGCCGAGTTCGATCTGCACCCGCTCGCAGTGGAAGATGCGAGACACGGCCATCAACGACCGAAGATCGAGGAGTACGGCGACTCGCTATTCGCGGTTCTGCAGATGATCGAGCCTGAAGATGGCGGTCTGAAGGTTGGCGAGGTCGACATCTTCGTGGGGCGCAACTACATCCTCACGGTTCGCAGTCGTGCCGAACGCGGCTTTTCCGATGTGCGCGCCCGTAGTGAAAATGAGCCGCAGCTGCTCAAGAATGGCCCCGGATATGTGTTGTACGCGGTGCTGGATGCGGTCGTGGATCGCTACTTCCCGGTGCTGCATGAGCTGGAAAACGATCTCGAGCGCATCGAAGAACAGATCTTCGCGGATGTTTCTCCTCGCGCCAACATTGAAGCGCTGTACGCACTCAAGCAGAAGTTGATGATTTGCCGTCACGCCGTCGGTCCGCTGCTGGAAGCTTTGAGCAACATCACCGGCGCGCGCTCACCGGTCATCTGCACCGGCATGCAGGAGTATTTCAGGGACGTCTCCGATCACCTGCTGCGGTTGAGTCAAACGATCGAGTCGGTTCGCGACACCATCGCGACCGCGATCTCGGTCAACCTGTCCATGATTACGCTGCGCGAAAGCGAGACCATGAAGCGACTCGCCGCCTATGCGGCGCTGATCGCCGTTCCGACGTTGATCGCAGGCATCTACGGCATGAACTTCGACTACATGCCGGAGCTACGCTGGCGCTACGGATACGCTACCGCGATCGGCGTAATGACGGTCGTGGACAGTTATTTGTTCTATCGTCTACGGAAGGCGAAATGGCTGTAGCCGACTTCCTGTCCCCCGCAATTATCTCAGCCGGACCGCTCTTGGCCGAGCCGATCTTGTTCACGCGCGCGCCAACGAGTACTCGTGGTGCAGTCCTCGAGAGCACGATCGAATTATTGCGGACCACCATCGCATGCGACGCCGGTGCAAAGGCACGCTCATGAGATCGCACCGGGCGGGATGACTAGTGTGGTGAAGCGTGTCAACGTGGGTACACCGGCCGTCCAGCAAGTGAACAAGTACGATCAGGACCGCGAGAACATCGATGGCTCGTACGTCTTCTCACTGGCGGCGGGCAAGCATACGATCTCCCCAGCAGCGCCGACACGCCATAGCCAAGGATGCTCGCCACCGCGGTAGCCCAGACCCAGGGCCCCGGCAGCGCCAGAATCGACAGCGCGATCGGCAACAGGAACAGCGACGAGAATGGATTTTCGACGCCGCCGCTCCAGGCGATCATCCAGGTGAGCGAGCCGATATCGACCAGCATGTGCGCGAACACGACCGCGTCGCTCAGCTCCTCGCTCTGGCGCGCACGCCACGTCGCGTACACGTTGAACGCCGCCAGGGCACCGATGCCGGCCCACAACGGCACCTCCGCCAGAGCCAGCTGTAGCGGTCCAGTGACGATGAGCACGGTCAACACCTGACCGACGACCGCGAGCCAGCGAAGGTTCGCGAGCAATCTGATGAAGGAAAGCGAGGCTCGGTAATCCACGATGCAATTGCGGCGGCGGCCGCAGCGCCGGAGAGCGGCATGATGCTGCAACTTGCCGGGGTCCGGCGATGGCGTCAAATGGGCCTGCTGGGCAGCCGTCGAATTGCTGACGCCAGCGATAGCGGCCGGAGCCTCTTATCGCACTGCCGGCGCGACATTTTGTCGCAGGCGGCGGACCGTCCGATTCTCCGATAATCCCGGCCATGCTCAACCCGCACTGGCAAGCGCCCCCTGGCGCTCCTGCCGGTGCGATCGTGCGCCGTCATCGCGTCGTTCAAAGGCGAAGTACGAATGGATCGTGGCGGCACGCATCCCGCCGCCGAAGCGCACGACGCCCATGACGGGCCGGCGCAATCGCATTGAGAGAGCCGCGCGGCCATGTCTGTGAGATGACTCGATGAACGATCTTTCCGATCCGTCACGTTCGACCTCGCGCCTCTATGCACGGCTGTGGCGCTGGCATTTCTTCGCCGCGCTGATCGTGATTCCCTTCGTGTTGTGGCAGTCAGTCACGGGTGTGCTGTACCTGTGGCACCGGGAGCTGGCCAGTCTCACGCATCCCGAGTTGATCAGCGTGTCGGTCTCCGATGAGCGAGTGAGCTATGACCGACAGCTCCAATCGGTACTCGCACACGAGCCGCGCGAGCGCTTGCAGTCCATCGAGCTGAGCGACGATCCCGCACGCTCGACCGTGTTTTTCTTCGGCGACACGAATGGCCTGCCCTACCCGGCCTTCGTCGATCCCCACAGCGGCGCCTATCTCGGCCGCATCGAATCCACGCATTGGGTTCGCGGCCTGAGTCGAGGACTCCATGGTGGCTGGCCGATTCAACCCTGGGGTAGCTATCTGCTCGAACTGGGCGCGAGTTGGGCCATCGTCATGACACTCACCGGCGTGTTCCTCTGGTGGCCACGCAACGCGCAAGGTCTGGCAGGCGTGTTGTATCCGCGCCTGCGCAGCGGCTCGCGCATTTTCTGGCGCGACCTGCACGCGACGGTTGGCATCTACTTCGCACTCATCCTCATGGCATTTCTGATCAGTGCCATGCCATGGACGACGCTCTGGGGCGGCGAAGTGCTGGGAAGCATCCAGCAAGCGACGAATCAGCAATCTCCCACGAGGTTTTTCTTCGCCGGGGGCGGCGATCCCAATCACGCCGCTCATCACAACTCCGCGCACGAGCAGGTCGCCGGCTCAACGCAGGCACAACGTGGTGTCACGCTGGATCAGTTGATACAGAAGGCGCGTGCTGCCGGTGCCCGTGGCAATCTGGAATTGCACCCGGCGCAGCACGGCGGACCGGTCAACGTTCGCGACGACCATCCTCGTGCGTGGGACGAAGTGTGGCTGCAGCTCGATGGCAATAGCGGCGAGGTGCTGACCCGAGTCGTGTGGAACGATTTCCCGCTGCTGCCGAAGTTCGTCTCGCTCGGTATCGATCTGCACGAAGGGCATTTCTTCGGCCGCCTGAATCAGATCTTCAACACGCTCTTCGCCACCGCGCTCGTCTGGCTGTCCGTCACAGGATTCATGGGCTGGTATAAGCGCCGCCCGCGCGGCGGCCTGTCGGCACCGCCCAGGCGAGAGCTCCAGTTTCCACGCGCCGTCATCGTGACGAGCGTGATCCTTTGCATCGCTCTGCCACTGCTGGGCGCCTCGGTCCTGGTCATCGCCTTGCTCGACCGCGCGTTGGGTCGTGCGTTGCCGAATGCCGCCTGAACCGGCGCAGCTTGTTGCTCGCTTCCACAGGGAGAATCATATGAAACAACTTCAAGACCACACCGGCATTTGCGCAGCACCTCGCGCACGGCGCTCTGGACTCGTGGCATCGCACGTCGCGCTGGCCCTCGCGATGGCGCAGACCAACGCAGTGGCCGCCCCCGCCGACAAGACGCTCGAAACCGTGACCATCACGGCACAACGCATCCGCGAGCAGATCGAAACCGAGCAGGCGCTCACGCCGGGTGGCGTCACCGTCGTCGATGGCGAAACGTTGCAGGAACGCAGTGTCACCAACATCACGGACCTGTTGCGCTACGTGCCGGGCGTCTGGTCGCAGAGCGGCTGGGGTTCGGATGAGTTGTTCTTTTCCAGCCGCGGCTCGAATCTCGATTCCACCGACTACGACAAGAACGGCGTCAAGCTGTTCCAGGACGGACTGCCGATCACGACAGCGGACGGCAACAACCACAACCGCGTCGTCGATCCGTTGAGCGCGCGTTACTCCGTCATCGCGCGTGGCGCGAACGCGTTGACTTACGGTGCGAGCACGTTAGGCGGCGCATTCGATTTCATTTCGCCCACCGCGCGCAGCACCGATCCGCTTTCGCTCTACGTGACCGGCGGCAGCGACGGACTGCTCAGCGGACGCATCACCGCAGGCGGCGTCGCCGACGCGCTCGATGGTCTCATCACGGTCGAAGGCAAGTCCTACGACGGCTATCGTGAACACAGCAAACAGGAGCGTGAAGGCGCGTATGCCAATGCCGGCTGGCAGATGTCCGACTCGGTATCGACGCGCGTCTACGCGACCTACATCGACAACGACGAGGAGCTGCCGCGCGGCCTGACGCTCGATCAGATCGCCGAAGATCCCGACCAGGCGGCGGTCAGCGCCATCACCGGTGAAAATCGCAAGATCGTCAAGACGGCGCGCGGCGCCTTCAAGACCACGTGGCAGATCGATGCCGCGAGCTCGCTGCAATTCGGCTTCTCCTATGAGAAGCAATCGCTGTATCACCCGATCGTCGACGTGCGCGGCCCCGACCCGGACGGCGCCGGCCCGCTGCTCGGACCGCAGTTCTTCAGCCTGCTCATCGACACCGATCACCGCACGCTGGGCGGCATGGTGCGTTATGACCTCAAGGTCGGCGCTCACGACCTGCTGTTCGGAATCAACTATGCCGACACCGAAGTCAAGGGCGGCAACTATGGCAACCTGTTCGGACGTCGCAATGGGTTGATGGAACGGACCGAGGAATACTCCGACGGCTACGAGGCGTTCGCCATGGATCGCTGGCGCATCGCCGATGCCATCACACTGGTGTACGGCGCGCAGTTCGTCGACACGAATCGCGACGTACGCACGACCAATGCCGCCACCGGCGACGTGGTCAATCCGAAGGGTGACTATTCGGAAGTGAATCCGCGCGTCGGCGTCATCTACTCTCTCAGCGATAGCAACGAGCTGTTTGCCAGCGTCAGCCGCCTGTTCGAGGCGCCCACCACCTTCGAATTGCAGAACGATGTCTGCCAGTGCAATCGGCTGCTGGATCCCATGAAGGGCACCGTCGTCGAAGTCGGCACGCGCGGAGCAACGGCGCAGAGCGCAAGCACGCGCTGGCATTGGGATCTCGCCGTGTACTACGCCAAGATCGAAGACGAGATCCTGTCGGTCGACGAACTGGTACCGGGCACGAACATTCCCACCGGCACCAGCCTGTCCAAGAACATCGACGACACCGTTCATGCCGGTATCGAAGCGCTGGTCGGTGCGAGTTTCTCGTTCGGTGGCGACACGCACCGGCTCGAACCGCTGCTCAGCCTGACTATCAACGACTTCTCGTTCGACTCCGATCCCGACTACGGCGACAACACCCTGCCGGCCGCGCCGAAGTATGCGGCGCGTGGCGAGCTGATCTATCGGCATCGCAGTGGCATCTTCGCCGGCCCGACCTTCGACTTCATCGGCAAACGCTACGTCGACTTCAAGAACACCACGACCGTGGATTCGTATCAACTGCTCGGCTTGCGCGGCGGCTTTGCCGGCAAGGGCTGGGAGGTTTTTGGGGAGCTGCGCAATCTCACGGACAAGGAGTACATCGCGACATTCAGCGTGTTGAACCAGACGAGCGGCAATGACGCGATCTACCTACCCGGCGCACCGCGCTCGGCATATGTCGGCGCGCGATTGTCGTTCTGAGATCAAGCGACAGCTTCATGGCGAGCGCCAGCCGATTTCCGGGCCGGTCATGTGGCTCAAGCGCCGCAAGTCGGGCTTGGGCGCACCGGAGCCGGACCGCGGGCAAGGCGTCGTGTGGAGCATCGCGGTGCTTTTGATCGTGTTGGGTATCGTCTTTCCGTCGCTAGGCTGATGGACCCGCGACATCCGGTCGCATGGAAGCGGCGCGGCAGCGGCACTACCATGCGCCCCGATTGAATGTGAGACGAATCGATCATGCTACGCGCCCTTCCCTCGTTGTTCCTTTGCCTCGTCGTCGGCAGCGGCTTTGCAGCCCCATCTGCAACGCCGGCAGCCAATGTGTCCATCGAACTGCCCTGGGCCCGCGCCACGCCGCCGGGAGTTCAGGTCGGTGCCGCCTACGCCGTCATCGCGAACCAGGGACCGGCGACGGATCGCTTGCTGAAAGTAACCACGCCCGCCAGTGCCCGAGTGGAAATTCACAGCACGACGCAAGTGGCAGGTCGCATGCAGATGCGCCCCGTCACCGAGCTCGACGTGCCCGCCGGCGCCCGCATCACGTTCGGTCCGGGAGGCATGCACCTGATGTTGGTGGATCTGAAGGCGCCGCTGCGAGCCGGCACTCAGTTGGAACTGACATTCGTATTCGAGAAGGCCGGGGCGATCGCGGTTCAGGCGACGGTGGCGCCGATCGGCTCGAGCCTGCCGGCGGAAGAAGACGCCTCGCACCATGCGCATCACTGATCGTCGGCGTCTGTGGGCACTGGCGCTCGGAGTCGTCGCCTTCTGTGGCGGCTTGTGGGTCGCGCACTCGTGGTACTCGGCGCAGACGCCGGCACAACCGGCCTTCATGCTCCCGCCACTGGAGCTGCGAGCTCCGACACCTGATTTCTCGCTCACGGACGGCAACGGCCACGTGCAGACACTGAGCAACTTTCGCGGCCGGGTCGTCGTGATGTTTTTCGGCTTCACACGCTGCCCGGATGTGTGTCCCACCGAGCTCTTCAAACTGTCGCAGGTGATGCAATCGCTCGGCGAGGATGCTGAGCACGTGCAAGTGCTGTTCATTACGCTGGATCCGGAGCGCGACACCCCCGAGTTGCTGAGCAACTATACCGCGGCCTTCAATCCGAGCTTCCTCGGCCTCACCGGCACGAGACAACAGATCGACGCGCTCGCCAAGGACTACTTCGTCGTGCACGCCAGGGTGCCGGTCGGCGACAGTTACGTCATCGACCACTCGACCTTCACCTACATTCTGGACCGGCAGGGCCGCCTGCGCCTGCTGGCCAGAATGGACACGCCGGGACCGACGCTGGTGCACGACCTCCGCCTGCTGGTGCACGACGCCACCCGGGATTCGAACTCATGACGCCTGCCGCGCCGGCTCGCAAAGCAACGCTGTTGCTGCTGGTCCTGTTGCCCGGATTGTTATATGCGGGTCTCGCGACCTGGCATCACTTGCTGCCCTCCGGCACAGATCGTTCCGAATCTTCCAGAACGACGTTCTCCAATGTTCCCAGTCCTTCAATCGCCACGGTGCAGACGTCTGCCGGGTTCAGGATTTCGATAGTGCGATCGGCGGTGGAATTGGCGTTCGACATCGGCGTGGTTCCCGGCAATCAAGCGACGCGGCACTGGATGGTATCTCATCGGCCGCGCTCGGCGAATTGCAATGCACCGACAGCAGCATGCGAGCGCTGATTTATCGCAGTTATTGTCGATGTTATGCCCAGCTCGACTGCAACCGGCATAGAACTCGCTCATGCCCATGCATCCGAGCCCCTGAACGCCGATCAGGGGACCTCCAGCACCGAGCTCGAATTGGGTAAGGCAGGTACTGCGTGTCATCCAATCTCTCCGACGTTGACAAAGACACCTTATAAGTGCGGAGTGCACTCCAGACTCAAGGGGTGGACCGTGTTGATATCGGAATTTGCCAGGCTGACAGGACTTTCCGTCGACACCGTGCGCTTCTACATCACCAAGGGCTTACTCAGACCGGAACGCGCCTCCAAGGGTGGCAGGCGTCCCTATCAAGTCTTCCGCCAGGATGACGTAACCGCCGTGCAGATGATTCGGTTACAGCAATCGCTCGGTTACTCGCTGGCGGAATTCGGCGCGCTCAACGAGGAGTATAGGAAGGGGGCTCGCTCGCTGGAGCGGACTGCGGAAGTCCTCAGGAACCAGATCGATCGATTGGCGCAGCGTCGACTCGAGCTCGACCATGCACTCACGTTTCTACGCGAGAAGCTCTCGTGGGTGGAAGCCGGCAAACCGGGCGCGGCTCCGAATCTCGACAACTATCATTGCTGACAGCCACCGGACCTGCTGGTCGCTGCAAGCCTATGAGCTCACCCAATTCATTTCCATGGCACGCGCCCCCAGCAGCAGCGAAGCGCCGAGCCTCGCTGCGCTTTCGAGGAGTGGCTGAGCCGCGCGTCGATCCGCCGAATTGCGCCAGCGTAAGATATAACTGAACTGCGGCAAGTCCTCGCCTGTGATCGCTTCCGCCAGCCACAGCACGTCGGCGCCACTGGCCCGCAGTGCCGGTACATAGACATCGGCAAAAAACGCTTCGACCGCCGCCTTCTGGCCGATGGCAACACGCTGATCGACCAACTCGTGAACGCCGCCGCTCCAGCGACGTGAGTCCAGTCCGTCACAAGCCGCGCTCGGCGATAGAAATGACAGCCCGGTTCTTTCAATCATCTCCGAGCCGGCGTTGGTGGACGTGCGGACCCGCTGCCACTGAGGGTCGATGTAGAAGCCCGCCCACGCAGACTGCCTGGCGTCGAGCCGCTCGAAGCCCAGCAGGTAGACAAACGATGCGGAGTCCTCGCTGGCCGTCGCCGTCCAACGCCCCAGGACATTGAGATGATGCCGGGCGAATAGTGGCGGCAGATGCTCGACGAAACGGTCGCGCACATCCGGCAATCGTCCCGATGCAACACGATAGCGTCGTAGTTCGAAGATCAAGAGCGGCGGCCTCGGTTCAATCCTCGGGGGCCAGCGTGACTCGCAGACCACCGAGCTCGGGTTCGAATGCGATCTGGCAGGACAGGCGCGACGTTGGCCGACAATGCGACACTTCCGCGAGCAGGTCTCGTTCGTCGCCGCCGGGCGGAATGAGCCGGGGATACCACGCCTCATCCACGAATACATGGCACGTGGCGCACGCACAGATGCCGCCGCAGATCGCGGCGACGCCGGCATCGAGATTGCGCAGCGTCTCCATCAGACTCGACCCGGCAACCGCCTCGACCTCCCGCTCGATTCCGTTGCGATCGATCACAATGACTTTGCTCATGACTGCTTTCTCAGGCTGCGCCACGCACATCGCTGGCCACGCGACGTGGTGTGATCGGGTCGAACACCAGGGCGATATGATCGCGCTGGAACGTATCACTTACCGGCATCACCAGCGATCCGGAGTCGCGGCGCAAAGTGTCCATCACGTGTCGCGCAGCCCCCGCCATCACTTCATAAATGGTGAGATAGCGATAAGGGAAAGGCGGATCACGGCGCTGCTCGGGCGCGAGCCGGAAGCGTTGCGCGGCAATCACGCCGTCGACCTTCAGTACGTCGACGACGTGCTGATTGGTGTACCAGTCGTTGAACTCGTCGTCACACCCTTCAGCCGCGTTGGACAGCACAATGTAGAAGTATTTCTGTTCGCTCAACTCACACCTCCGTCATTCGCACCGTGGCCCTTCAGAGCCACCCCACTGTCTCACCGCCATCGCACACGAATTCCGCGCCCGTGCAGAAGCCGCTCTCGGCAGCCACCAGAAACAACGCCAGCCGGGCCACATCGAGCGACTCGCCGTGCCGGCCCACAGGGAGCGTTAAACCTCGGTCGCGCACCTTCTCCAGGCCGTAGCGACCGCGAGTCATGTCGGTATCGATCAGGCCGGGCACGATCAGATTCACACGTACGCCGTAGCGCCCGAACTCCAGAGCGGCGGATTGGGTCAGTCCACGCACGCCCCATTTACTCGCGCCGTACGCCGCCAGGTTCGCCCGTCCACGGATGCCGGCAATGGAAGAAACATTCACGATGGCGCCGCCATTCGCTTTCAACGCCGACACTGCCGTCTTCATGCCGAGGAAGACGCCGGCCAGGTTGATGGATTGCATGCGCATGAAGTCCTGCAGCGAAGTCTCCTCGATGGAGCCGACGCCGAGAGCCGCGGCGTTGTTCACCAAAATGTCGAGTCGGCCGAATCGACTCAGCGTCCGCTGCACGGCGGCCTGCCACTGCTGCTCACTGGAAACATCGAGATGCAGGTACTCCGCCCCAGCAATCTCCGCGGCGCGTGTCTGCCCTTCGGCATCGAGAATATCCGCTAGCACTACGCGTGCGCCGTGACGAGCGAACAGTTCGGCTTCCGCGGCACCCTGTCCTCGCGCTGCCCCGGTAATCAAAGCAACTTTGCCCGTCAAGTCGAGCATGGATTTTCACTCCTCCTCCGGAATCGTCGCGGTCAAGCCATCGAGCGCTTCGGTCACGACGATCTGACAGCTCAGCCGGCTGTTCGGCCGCTTCGGTGCACGGGCGTATTCGAGCATGTCGATTTCGCCCGGCGTCGGCGCCGTGAGCCGAGGCAGATCTTCCTCGTTCACATACACATGGCAGGTCGCGCAGGCCATATTGCCGCCGCACTCGGCGAGAATTTCGTAGATCTGATTCTCGACCGCGCCACGCATCAGGCTCGCGCCCACCGGCACCTCGACTTCGGCGTTCGGCTTTCCGGACCGCAAGAACACAACCTTCGGCATGACAGTGCTAACCCTGTGCCGACGGGCGCACGCGTCGCGGCGTCAGCGGCTCAAACATCAATTGCAAATATTCCGGGGCGACCGCATCGCTGACAGGCAACGCCGGCGTTCCTGTATCGCGTCGTAACCTGGCCATCACGCCGGCCGCCTTCTCGGGGTCGATCTCATAGATCGCAAGATAGTTGTATGCGTGCGGCGGATCGGTTCGCTGCACAGGCGCCAGCCGGAACCGTTGAGCCGCAAGGACACCGGGAATGCGCAGTACGTCGGGCACATGTCGATCCGAGTACCACTCATTCAACGCGTCGTCCCGGCCCGGCAGCGCCGAGCACAGGACGATGTAGGTCCAGTGCGTCACCACGCCACCGGCAGGCGCCGCACGCCCAGCACTTGCCCGCTCTCGATGAACTCGATCTGCTCGAACGGACAGGCGAGTCGAAACCCGGGCAAGCGCCGCCACAGGGTCGAGTGCGCGATCTCCAGTTCCACCTTGGACAGGAAGGCGCCCAGGCAACGATGCGACCCGGTGCCGAACGTCATCAGATTGCGCGCGTTCTTGCGCTTCAGGTCGAGCTTCGCGGCTCCATCGAAGATGCGCTCGTCGCGATCCGCGATGTTGGTCAGGATGATCACGCCTTCGCCGGCGCGGATCAGCTGTCCATTGATCTGGACATCGGCGATCGCCACGCGACGGCGGCCCGTATGGGTGACGGAAAGATAACGAAGCAGCTCGTCGATCGCATTCGACAGCGTCGCCGCGTCCGTACCCGCGCGCAGGATCTGCGCTTGATCCGGGTTGATCAGCAATGCCAGCGTGCTCAGCGCGATGGTGTTGGCGGTCGTCTCATGACCGGCGATGAGAATCAGACGAGCGAGTCCGACCACGTCTTTGCGAGACAGCGCGCCGGTGCGCAGCTGCTCGACCACGAGCCGGCTCAGCAAATCGTTTTCCGGCGCAGCTTCCTTTACGTCGAGCAGACGGTCGATGTACTCGGACAGATTGCGTCCGGCGGCGGCGCCCTCCTCGGCCGGATGATCGGAGGACAGACAGATCGCCGTCTGCTCGGCGAAGTAGTCGCGGTCGACGTATGGCACGCCAAGCAGTTCGCAGATCACCATGGTCGGAATCGCCAATGCGAAATCATGCACGAACTCGGCCGGCGGACCTTTGGCAATCATGTCATCGAGCAACTGGTCCACCTTCGCCTGGATCGCGGGGCGCAGCTCATTCACACGCTTCACCGAGAAGTCCTGCAGCAGCATGCGTTTCTGCACGCCATGCTCGGGCTCGTCCATGGTCCGGAGGTTGTGATCCTGGCCGACGGTCGCACCGTATGCCGCGCTCTTCTCGGGATATCCGGGCTTGCGCGGATCGGCGCTGAAGTTCGCACTGTTGAGGACGGATCGCACATCCTCGTAGCGCGCGATCAGCCATGCATTGACGCCATCCCATTGCCGGATGCGTACCAGCGGTTGCGAGAGCAATGCCAACAGTTGATCCGGCGGATCGAACGGCCGCGCCGAATTGCGTTTGGGCGGAAATTTCGTCGACAACTCCGCGGAGAAATCTGTGCTCATGAGTGATGCCCCCTATCGTCGTGAGTCGTTACCCGCATCGCGCTCAACGCACCGGCGGCCAGATGCGCTCGCCGACGAAGGGCGAGCCCGGCGGATACACCGCGTTGGACGTGATCTTTCCAGTCCACGCCTGCGGGTCGAGCGTCTTCGATTCATGCGGCTGCTCGTGATCGGCGAGCCGGTCGGCCAACGAGGAGAATTCATACAACACACCATGCTTGGCCCAGCCGGCGACGCTGACCAGCTTGCGCGTGCGCACGCAACTCTTCATCCGGCTCATCAGCGGCAAGCGCTGTTGCGAGTACCAGCGGCTCAACTCCAGCTCCGCCTCGACGGTCCGCATGCGATAGGCGCCGAACTGGATCGCCGGCGCACTGGTGGAACCGGGGAATCTGTGCTCGATGGCGCAACCGTCCACGCGCGTTTCCTCGACATAGAACTCGTGGCGCAAACCTCGGCGCTTCGCCAGCCGCTGCCCATCCTCGGCCGTCTCCTGCATATCCAGCACATGTGGATTGAAGAATGTGTGCGGCGAAGGTGCGCCGACCAGTAACAGGAACGCGCAACCCTCGGGCACCGCTTCGTCGGGACGTGCGGCTACTCGATGCAACTCACGCATCGATTCGCCGCCCCCGGTGTTGCGATAGTGGGCTGCCCAGGCGATGCCCGGCCGCTGCAACAGTTTCGGCAGATAGACGTCGTGCAGCCACGCGAGCCACTCCGTCTCGTCGGCCGGATCGATGTCGTACCAGCTCGCCCAAAGCCCATTGTCCATTCAACGCTTCCCCCTGCCGGCAGTGATCTCGGCAGGCGCGGCTCCGGCCGACTGCGCCTGCGTGAACGAGGGATAGCGACCGAGCGTCAGCACGCACGGCCCACCGATGGCGAAAAGAATCGCGGCGAGCGTGAAACTGGCGTTGTAGCTCCCGGTCATTTCATAAACGTAGGCGAACGCCGCGGGACCTATGCCCGCCGCGACGGCGACACCGGCGTACAGAAGACTGTAAGTGCGAGCGTAACTACGCAATCCGAAGTAACGCGCAGTGAAGAATGCCAGCAGATCGAGCTCGGCCCCGGCCGCCATCCCGGCCAGCAATGCGGCGAACAGATAAGCCGCGTACGGAACGTCATTGAGGAAGATGATGCAGGCGACCACCGGCGGCGTCAGCACGGCCGCCGCGACAGCGGGCGCCCAATAGCGGTCGATGAGCCAACCGACCAGCAGCCGGCCGAAGATCACGGCGAGACCGAATACGCTCTGCACGGCAGCCGCCGCCGATGGCGAATAGCCGCGATCCGTGAGTGCCGGAATGAGATTGGGAATGATGCCGGTGATCCCCAGGTACATGGCGATGATCGACAACATCAACACCCAGAAGCGATATGAACGTAGTGCTTCGAGTGCCGTGAGGCCCGGCTGCTGCGTGGCCTGCACGCCGCTACCTGGCTTTGGCATCGCGGTATCGCGCGGACGGAAAAAGAGATAGGCGATCGGCAATGCAATCGCCACCGGCAGCAGCGACAGGCCGACGAACCCGATGCGCCAGCCAAAGCTCTCGATGAGCGAGACTACGTAAGGCGGCACGAAGATGGCGGAAACGCCCGTGCCTGACAACGCCAATCCGAGCGCGAGTCCGCGCGACTTCTGAAACTGACCGGCGATCGCGCGTGTCCACGACACCGGACCGCTGCCCGCGCCCAAACAAGCCACCAATGCGTAAGCGAGATAGAACGTCCAGATCGACGACGTGGCCCACGCCGCGCTGAGAAAACCGATGCCCGCGCCGATCAATCCGGTGAGCGCGATGAGCCGCGCACCGAAGCGATCGATGAGCATGCCCGCGAGCGGTGCCGCGATGCCGCCGAGTCCCATGCTGAACAGAATGGCTCCCTGCACGTCCGCACGGCTCCAGCCAAACTCGGCTTCCAACGGCTTGACGAAGGCTCCGATGGAATACGTCGCGAACCCGATCGACCCGAAGGCCACGCCGGCGACACATGCGAGTAGCAGGCGCCAGCCGCCGATGAGCTCGGCCTGCTCCGCCGCGACTGTCGCGTGCGGCGTGTGGGCCTCGGGCGACGCTGTCGGCAGCGGCCGCCCGAGCTCGCAAGTGCCCACACTAGAACCTGACTGTGACATCGCCACCGACCACGCGCCCCTTCACCGGGAAATTGACGTTGCCGCCGCTCGGGAACGCGAGCGGACTGTTGTTGCCAGTATTGAACTCGTCCAACAGGTTCTTGCCATACACCGTGAACTTCACCGACTCCATGCGCGCCGGCGCGAACGACACGCTCGCATACAGGTTGTCGACCGCGGGCAACGGTCCAGTGTTGGCATCGTTGAAGAAGGACGCATCGCGGTGATCGAGCGAGAGCTGCAGACCGAGGCTGCCGGCATTCAACTCCCGATCGAAATAGGCGCCGATGCTGTAAGTGAGCGGCGCTTGGCGCGGCAGCTTCAATGCCTTGTCGTTGCGATCGACGACACCGTCGCGATTCAAATCGGCGAAGACGGTGACGTAGTCGGCGTCGGTCTTGCCGACCGAACCCTTCAGCACCAACCCGCCGCCCGCGGAATAGGTGACCTCGGCTTCGATACCCTGGATACGCGCATCGGCTGCGTTACCGATGATGGTCACCTGCCCCGTTGGCAGCGAGTAGCTGGTCTCGCGCTGCAGGTTGCCGATTTCCTGATAGAACACGCCAATGTTCAACAGCAGCCTGCGGTCGAGCAGCGCGGATTTGAAACCCACTTCGTACGCGTCCGACTTCTCGTCGTCGAACGGCCCCGGCGGCGCCGCGGTCTGGCTACGGATGTTATAGCCGCCGCTGCGGTAGCCCTTGGTGTAGGAAACATACGCATTGGAGTCGTCGTTGATCTCGTACTTCAGCATCACGCGCGGCGTGAAGCTGGTGAATGTCTTGCTGTCCTGGAACGGATAGGCACTACAGGTACGCGTATCGAAATCGCAAAGGCTGTTGGCGAAGTTACGCGTGTTGACTTTGACACTCTTGCGGTCGCTCGAGTAACGGCCGCCGAGGCCGAGCGTGTACTTGTCGGCGAAGCCGATATCGGCATTGACGAATACGCCGAAGGACTGCTGATCCTGATGGCCGCCGTAGTCGCCGACCAGACCGGACTGATCAACCGTGGTGCGCTCTATATATAAGAAGTCCTGCTCGAAGTAGTACAGGCCGGTCACCAGGTCGGTGCTGCCGAAACGGCCCGCGTAACGCAGCTCGTCGCTGAACTGGTCCTGCTCCAGCGAATTGCCCAGCGTACCGTACGCGGTGGGCACGCCATCGATATCGAACAGCGACTTGTTGTCCACCTCGCGATAGCCGGCGATGTTGGTGATGCTGCCGTCGCCGAAGCCGACATTCACCACCGTTTCGGACACCACGGAACTGGCGGTGAGATCGCTGAAGCCGACCTCGCCCGAGACCGTTTCGAACTTCGAGGCGTAGCGTGGATTCCGATTGACCGGGCCATCGCCGGTCATATCCGAGTGCTCGACGATCAACGTCGTGGTGATGTCATCGGTCGGCATGAACACCAGCGTCGGACGCACGAACCAGGTTCGGGTCTCGCCATCGTCGCGGCCGGTGAAGCGGTTCTTGAAATAGCCCGGATCGTCGTTGTAGTAACCGGTGAGCTTGGCGAGCAGCTTCGGGCCGCCGAGCGGACCCTCGATCGAGCCTGACGCCAGCACGTTGCCGTAATCCTCGTAGCCGAGCCGACCGTTGATCGCGAATTCATCGCCGGGCCGCCGCGTGCGGATCGAGACCGCGCCGCCGGTGACATTGCGACCGAACAGCACGCCCTGCGGACCGCGCAACACTTCGATGGCTTCCAGATCGAACGTGTCGACGACCACGCCATAGTTCGTGCCCATGTAGATGCCATCGACGAACGTACCGACCGCCGGCTCGATGGAGGGAATCGAACTGTTCACGCCGAGGCCGCGAATCGAAAAGCTGGCGACGCCCTTCACCGTACCGAGCGCATCGAGCGCCACGTTCGGCATCGAGAAGGCCAGGCTCTCGATGTTTCTTACTTGCATGGCTTCGAGCTGAGCGGCGCCGAACGCCGAGATGCTCGCCGGTACCTCCTGCAGATCCTCGGCCTGCGTCTTTTTCGTGGCGGTGACCACCACGCCCTCGAGCAGCGCCGAGACCGGTGCCGTTTCGTCGGCACGCGCTTCAGTGGACTGTGCCACCGCAGGCTGTGTGACGAATGCGGCGCAGGTCAACCCCATCATCGGCATCATTCTGATCTTATGCATACATCCCCCGTCGATCGTGCTGTGTTCGTGCGCGTGTCTCGCAATGTTTGCGGTGGGTTCCTCAGCTCATGCGGCGTGCAGCCGCAACGGCAGCCGGTCGAGCGTGCGCAGTGTGTTCACCAGGCGATACTCCGGCTCTCCGGCCGGCTCCATGCGGGCCACTTTCCGTGTCAGCGCCCCCAGCACGCTGTCGGCTTCGAGCTTGGCAATCAGCTGCCCGATGCACATATGCGGCCCACCGCCGAAGGCCAGTTGCGAGCTCAGGCCTCGGCGCGTCATGTCGTAGATATCCGGATCCAGCCACTTGCGTGGATCGCGATTGGCGGCGCCAACGAAGTACGCAACTTTGGTGCGTGCACGCAGGCGGATGCCGCCCAATTCGGTTTCCTCGAGCGTGGTTCGGAACAGCACCTGCGCCGGCGATTCATGCCGGATCGCCTCATCGAAAGCGTTGCGCGAACGATTGGGCTCAGCGCGCAGCAGATCCCATTGCAGCGAGTTGCGCGCCAATTGATTCAGCGCGAAGCCGATGCCTGAAATCGTCGTGTCGACTCCGCCGCGCAGGAAACTGCGCACGTGCGCGGTCGCCGTTCCCGGCAGCAGCTCACCTGCGTCCTCAGCCTCGAATATCTGCTGGCCGAAGCCGCCGGGAATCATGCTGGCGCGCTGAAAACTCTGTTCGTACCTGGCGAGGTACGGCTGCGCGTTCGCGACCGACGCCTGAGTGCGCTCGTTGTTCGGCCCGAGCTGATTGAAATTCATGTCACCGATCGCGATGAACAGCTCCGGCGAAACGTCGACACCGAGCACTCGCGGAAACACGCTCAGTACGAAGCGCTCGCAGATGTCCTTGATGCCGTCCACCGTGCCGAGCTCGACGGCGCGATCGACGACTTGCCCGGCCTCCTGCTCGAACGCGTGTTGCCACTGACGGATCACACTGGGCGACAGTATTTTCGCGAGCGCCTTGCGCACACGGGTATGCACGGGTGGATCGATCTCGCTGATGGGACTCGCGGTCCGCCACGCACCGGGCTCCTGAATATTACTCATCCCCATGCCATAGGAAGAAACGAAACGTTCCGGGTGGGACACCAGCTCGAACGCTTCTTTGTATCGCCCCACCGCGTAGCAGCCGTACGTCGGCAACGTGACAACCGGGGCAAGCTCGCGCAGCTGTTCGAAGAACGGATACGGATCGCGCAGCACCGGGTCGGAGAACGGATCGATGTTCAAGTCCGGGGCTGTCATCACTGCATCCTCAATCCGCCATTGACGTCGAGCGTCGCTCCAGTGACGAATGCGGCTTCCTCGGAAACGAGATACGCGGCTGCCGCAGCCACTTCCTCGGGGCGTCCGATCCTGCCCACCGGCAACATGCTCAGGCGCGAAAAGCCTTCATCGCCGGCCGACTGGCCGCGGGCCGCATGCAACATCGGCGTATCGATGGGACCGGGAGCGATGGCGTTGACGGTGATGCCGTATTGAGCCAGCTCGCGCGCCGCGCCTTTAGTCAGACTCAACACGGCGCCCTTCGACGCGATGTAAGCAGCGTTCGCCTGATAACCGCCGAGCTGCGCCGCCGCCGAAGAGATCGTGACGATGCGACCGTGCGGCACCGGGGTCGCCTTGCGCCGGCGCGCCATCTCTCGAATGACTAGAAACGCACCGCGCGCGTTGATTGCGAACACGTGCTCCCAACTCTCCAGGTCATATTCGTCGATGCCCGGTCGCGGCTGATCGAGGCGCTGGCCAAGCACGCCAGCGAAATGAGCGAGCACGGCGATGGGCCCGAGTCGCCGTTCCACTTCATCGAATGCACTCACCACGCTCTGCCCGTCGGACACGTCTATGCGCACACCGATGTGTTTCGAACCTGACAGCTTCGCCGCCGCGACACACGCGTCCGAATCGAGATCGGCGAGCGCGACCGTCATGCCGGCCTCGGCAAAACGGCGTGCCGTTGCCAGCCCGATGCCGCCCGCGCCACCCGTGATGAGAGCGATCCTGGTCATGGTGTTACTTGTAACGTTGACGCTGCTTGCGGATGAACGCGACCAGCTCGGCGGTTACATCCAGACCGCCGCGCTGAGCCGCTTTCTTGGTGTCGCACCAGGCCTTCAGATCGGCCTGACCTTGCGCGGTGTGGAAGTTCCAGTCCTTGTCCAGCGGCGTGGTGATCTCCAGGCGAATGCCGTTGGGATCGTAGAAATAGATGCTGTAGATGAGCCCCTTGTGATCGGTGGGACCGACCACCTCGACGTCGTTGCTCACCAGCCAGGCGTGCCAGCGATCCACTTCGGCGCGATCTTTCGCCTGCATCGCGAAGTGATCGAAGATGTCGTAGGCCGGATGGGTCACGGCCGGACGCTGCGGCAGTCCCGGCGCCTCGAAGAAGGCGATGGTCGAGCCGTCGGCCATGCGGAAGAAAATATGAAAGTAAGGAAACGGATCGCCGGTGGACGGCACGCGGTCGTCGTACACGGTGCTCGCCAGTTCCATACCCATGACGCGCGTATAGAACTCGGCGGTAGCTTCGACGTCGTGCGTCACCCAAGCCGCGTGATTGAGCATCAGCGGCGTCAGCCCCGGATTGGCGGACCGCGCCACGCGTGCTACTGGTTGTTCCTTCGTTGCCGACATACCCAAGCCCCCTCTCGTCTGAGCCATTCGCTGTTTCAGGTGATAACGTAACCACGTTGGACCGCGACAGCTGTCCCCGTGCGATGGGACCGCTGCCCAGCCGGCTGCTGCGGCATCATCGATCCCAGGCCTGCTTCACGGAATTCGCCATGAACGACATCTCTCTGCGCCGCCTGTTCACGCTGACAGCTCGAGTCACCGACCCGCCCGTGCTCGTCAGTCCGACGGCGATGGGCTACCAGCGCCGAATCATGCGCGTCAGCGGCGGCGAATTTGCCGGCGAGCGTTTGAGCGGCATCGTATTGAGCGGTGGCGCCGATGCACTGATGATCCGGCCCGATGGCGTGCTCGCCCTCGACGTGCGCTTGATGCTGCAGACCCACGACGGTGAAGCGATCTATTTCACTTACACCGGACGGCGCGGCGGCTCGCCTGAAGTCGTGGCGCGCATTCATCGCGGCGAGCTCATTGCGCCGGGCGAGGACTACTACCGTATCGTCGGTTCGTTCGAAGCGCCGACCACGACGCTGGGCTGGCTCAACGACATCATGGTCGTCGGCACCGGCCGGCGCGAACGCGATGCCGCCGTCTACGAGATCTACGAAGTGCTGTGAGCGGCGAGCCCGCGGCCCCCGATCAACTCTCGGCTTCCGCACGCCACGCATCTGCATCCTCCAACCGGCCGCGCAACACACCAAGGAAACGCGCGGCCAACGCGCCGTCGACCAACCTGTGGTCGGCGGTCAATGTCATTTTCATGAGCATTCGAGCGACGAAGCCATCGCCGTGCGGAACCGCCGTCGACACCACCGCGGCCACCGCCAGAATCGCGGACTCGCCGGGATTGACGATGGCGCAGAACTGATCGACGCCGAACATGCCGAGATTGGACACGGTGAAGGTGCCATCCGACATGTCCGCCGCCGAAAGAGTGCGCGCTCGCGCGGCTTCCGCCAGCCGCCGCGCTTCGGCACTCAGCTCGCGCAATGACAACCGCTCGGCCTGGCGGATCACGGGTACCAGCAACCCGCCGTCGACGTCCACCGCCACCCCGATATTGACCTCGGTGCGAGGCCAGATCGCCCGCCCGTCGGTGTGTGCATTCAACATCGGGAATTCGAGCAGCGAGCGGGCAACCGCGGCGAGCACGAAGTCCGTGATGCTGTAGGCACCGCCGGCACGCTCCTTCGCTTCAGCTCGCAGTTGCAGGAGTTGCGTGACATCCGCGGCGACAGTGACGGTGAACTGCGGCACCGTGGTCGCACTCAGGGTCAACCGTTCCGCGATGGTCCGACGCAGCCGGCTCATAGGAATCGCGGTGACTGCCGACATGTCGCTCTTGTTCATCAAGACTTCACCAGTCCGCGAACGGCCGAGACCACCGCCGCAACGTCGGGTATGACGCGCTTCTCCAGATCTTCCGCATAGGGAATCGGCGTGCGTGCGCCACCCAGTCGTTGTGGCGGAGCCTTCAACGAGCGCCACAGCCGTGACGCAAGCTGCGCGGCCAACTCCGCACCGAATCCATACAGCAGCGGCGCTTCATGAGCGATCAGCACGCGCCCCGTCCGCGTGACTGAAGCGGCGATCGTTTCCATATCCAGCGGATAGAGCGTGCGCGGATCGACGACTTCGATCTCGATCTGTTCGGCAGCGAGGATCTCCGCCGCTTCGAGCACTCGCTTGCGCATCAGCTGAGTCGCGATCACTGTGACATCTTTACCTCCGCGCACCACCGACGCACGACCTAGCGGAATCGGCTCCGAAGCAACCACACCGCGCTCGTTGTACAGGGCCTTGTGCTCCAGGAAGATCGTGGGGTTGGGGCTCGCGATGGCCGATAGCATCAGTCCATAAGCATCCGCCGGCGTGCCCGGCACCACGACTTCCAGCCCCGGAATGTGCGCGAACAACGTCTCGAGCGATTGCGAGTGCTGCGCGGCCTTGCCGATACCGGAACCGCCGTTGGTACGAATCACCAAAGGAATCTGGAACTGACCGCCGAACATGTACCGTGCCTTGGCCGCTTGGTTCACGATGGCGTCCATCGCGAGCAACATGAAGTCCGAGTACATGATCTCGACGACCGGCCGCACGCCGCGCGCAGCGGCGCCGACTGCGGCCGCGACAATGGCCTCTTCGCTGATCGGCGTATCGCGCACCCGCGCGGCACCGAATTGTTCGAGCAAGCCCTTCGTGACTCCGTAGATGCCTCCGCCCGTCCCCCAGCGCGTCAGATCTTCGCCCATGACGAAGACGCTTGCATCGGCGCTCATCGCATCGCGCAGCGCTGCATTCAAGGCGCGCCACATCGGCACGGGACGGCTGCCGGCGGCAGCCTGGGACACATCTACAGCTGCAGCAGCTACTACGCTCACGCAACCACTCCTTCCGCCGCTTGCCAGGTATCGACATCGGTGAACGCCCACTGCGCCGACGGCACCGGCGACTGCCGCGCCATGTGTTCGGCATCATCAACCTCACGCTTTGCTTCGGCGCTCATCTCATTTCGCTCCTGATCCGAGAGCAGGCCCGCGGCGGTGAGTGTGTTTGCCAGCCGATCGATGGGACATTTACCGCGCCACTCATCGACTTCGACGAGTGCGCGATACATCTGCGTGTCGTCGGCCATGTGACCTAGGAAGCGATAGGTGTCGGCGACGATGAGCGTCGGACCGCCTTGACTTCTCGCGCGTGTAACGGCCGCTTCCGCGGCGTCGTAAACCGCCGCCACGTCCATGCCGTCTACATCGACAGAAGGAACGCCATAGGCGGGACCGCGCTGACTGATCTGCGGCTGCGCGAACATGCGTTCGATGGCCGAAGATTGTGCGTAATGGTTGTTCTCGCAGACGAAGATCACCGGCAATTTCCAGATCGCCGCGAGATTCATGCTCTCGGCCAGCACCCCCTGGTTGGATCCGCCGTCGCCGAAATACGCGACCGCGACTTCGTTCCGGTTGCTCACCGACGCCGCAAGCGCCGCGCCCGTCGCTAGCCCGATGCCCGCGCCGACGATGCCGTTGGTACCGAGAATTCCCAACTCCTGCACGCCAATATGCATGGAGCCGCCCTTGCCTTTGCAATAGCCGTCGGCGCGTCCGAAAATTTCCGCGAGCGTGCGTCCTGGATCGGCGCCACGCGCCAGACAGTGCGCGTGGCCGCGATGATTGCTGGCGATGCAGTCGTTCGGGCCCAGCGCCATCGATACGCCGACCGCCACTGCCTCCATGCCCACGGAGGGATGCGTCGAACCGCGGATCAATTTCTCGTCGGCGAATCCCTTCAGACGCTGCTCGAATTCGCGGATCAGCAGCATCATTCGCAGCGCCATCCGACCGTGTTCGCGTAAATTCATTCGGACGTTCTCCTGTCAGGCGACGCGTGCGATCACGGCATTCAGCTCGACCACGGAGCTGGGTCCGACGAGGATGCTCACGGTGCCCGCGGCGGGCGACTCGATCTGCACACGCACCTTGGCGGTTTCCAACTCCGCGATGGGCTGCCCGGCCTGCACGCTCGCGCCGTCGGCAACCAGCCACTCGACGAGGTCGGCCTCACTCTCCTCGCCCAGCACCTGCTCGGTGACAATTACATCCACGCTTGCGGTCCTCTCAATTGCGATCAACTGCCGACATCGAAGCCGCGCGCGCCCGACCAGTCGAAAATCTGGCGCATGGCCTGTTCGAGCTGTTCCGGCTGCCCGGCGTAGTAATGGTTCGCCCCTCGAATCACGGTGAACGTCTTGTCCTGTGTCGTCGCCGCGTCGAACAGCATGCGCGAATGTGGCTGCGGCACGGCGTCGTCCGCCGAGTTCTCCATCACCAGCAACGGCACACTCACGCGCTTGGCGCACGCACACGCGTCTCCGCGACTGTCCTCGATGGACCATTGCGACAGCCACGAGCGCAGCGTCGTGAAGCGCGCCAGGCCCACCGGCCCGTTGTTCACGGTCTCGGGCACACCGAGGTAGCACCACTTGGGACGGCGATCGTTCGGATCCAGCGTGCTGTCGAGATAGCGTGGATCGGCCATCGTTCGATGAGTGATCAAGCCACGCTCGACTTCGCCAGTGCCACGGCTCCGTAGATCCGCAAGCGTCTGCTTCACACGCGCCGTGATTGCTCGCATGCGACGTAGCTGCGCGGCGCGATACGCGCGGATGAAATCCGCCGAATACGGCGGCTGATTGGGATTCTTCGGATCGTAGATATCCAGCTCGGCATTACGCCGATCGGGGTCGTTCTCATCGAGCACCGACGGATCGATACAGTCGAGCAGCAACTGCGCGCGCGATACGTGCGCGGCTTGGAAGATCACCGCATCGGCTGGAATCAGACGCGCGGAACGCAGATCGATTGCATCTCCCGCCGGCGTGCGTTCGATACTTGGCTGCTCGGCCTCGGCCTGATAGCACATCGCGAGCGCGCCGCCGCCGCTCCAACCCGCCAGCACGATCTTCTCGTAACCCAAAACTTCGCGTGCGTAATGGATGTAAGCCCCGAGATCGACCAGCACGTTCTCCAGAACGCCCGCGGTATCGTTGCGCGCGTATCGGCTACCCGCGCACAGAACGTGAGCGCCGCGCTTGGCGAATGCACGTGGCACAGGCAACAGTTGCAGTGTGGATGACGGATGCATGAAGACATGCAACGTCCGGGACGGCCGATTGCGAGGACGGATCAGCACGCCCTCGAGGTTGACGACGTTCTGGCTGCCCGAGAACCCGTAGGTCTCCACGAAGGCCGGCGTGCCGCCGTGCGTGACATGCACCCAGTCGAATTGCAGCTCGCTGTCGGCATGCTGAGTCGGCGATGTGGGGATGTTGAGCATGGCGCAACCTTAGCCGCCACCACTGGACACTTCCGTCCCCATCCCAAGGGACAGCCGGCCTGGACGGCAATCAAGCGTCGTGCCGCTCCACGCGTACCGCCGCCAACCGCGCCGCTTGAGCCGGCAGAGAACTCCACAGTGCGAGATACCACAACAGCAGCTCGCGATGACTGCCGAGCTGCAACCGCTGGTACGCGCGCTTGCGGTACGTCATCACCGTCTCCTCGCCGATGCCCAGGTCGAGCGCGATGCCAAGCGAGGTCATGCCGTACAGAATGCGCGCGCACACTTCGGCTTCACGCCGAGGAAACTGCTGTGGCGCCTTGAGAAGGCAGGCTTCGATCTCGGCCAGCGAAGTGAGCGCGCTCGCCAGGCTGGATTTCTGCCAGCGCACGCCAGCGTTCTTTGCGATCAGCGACAGCAGCGTGCCGGAGACGCCACCCAGCTCTTCGATCTGACCCGCATCGAACGGGCCGCGTCGGTCGGAGCGCAGAATGCTGACGCCGAAGGCCATGCCGGCCGACGCGCCACAGACCAGCAGGCGATCGCGAATGTGAGTGCGGCCGTAAAGGATGTCGCGCAGCTCGAGGTCTTCCAATGTGCGCACGTCGAGACGCACTAAACTCGGCCGTGGAGCGTCCAGCCCACGCTGAGCTTCGCGAAATGCCGGGTCGCGACGCCACCATTCACGGCCAATGTAGATGCTCGCCTGACGGCGTGCTGTGTCGGTGCCGTCGAGGCTGACAGCGGTGAACTGCACCGGCTCCTCGGCGGAGCCGAGTTGGAAGATGGAGCAGTGTTCGGCACCACAGAGGTGATGCAGATAATCCATCAGGCGAGGTTCGAAAGCAGGCTCACCGATGGAGCTGATGAGCTGCGACAAATCTCCCGCCGCGACTGGCGCGGCGGCATGATCGAGCGAATGCGGATTCGCCGCCATACTTCACCCCCTTGCCCGTGCGGCCCTATGAAGGCCCGCCGGATGTCTCACAATATGAAACACTTTACTTCGCGCCTGCTTTGACAGGTCTACGGTACCGACCATATGCTGAGTTCGCCGCGCTGTAAAGCACGCGGCGAGGGGATTCATGGGTTCCATGAATTTGTTTCCTAATGTGGAACACACACGAGGAACATCGTGGCGGGGAAGCCTCGGGGCGGCCGTTCGCAAAGTCTGGGTCGGGCAATCCTGCTGTTGCGGCTGGTGGCGGCGAACGCCGCACACGGCGCACGCCTCAGCGATCTGGCGCGGCGAGCAAAGCTGTCCAAGCCGACAGCGCATCGGCTCCTTTCGGCGCTCGAACGGGAGGGGCTGATCCACCGCGACGGGGATTCGATGAGCTATCACCTCGGCCCGGAAGCATTCGTACTCGGCACGCTCGCAGCCGAGCGTTATGGCATCCACCGTACGGCGCTGCCGGCACTGTATCGGCTTTCCGCAGTCTCCGGGGATACCAGCTTTCTGACAGTGCGGCGAGACTGGCAGTCAGTGTGCCTGCACCGGGAGGAAGGCGCGTTTCCGATCAGGACGCACGCGCTGAAAGTCGGTGACCGATTGCCGCTCGGCATTGGCGCGGGCGGCATGGCTATTCTGGCCGCATTGTCAGACGAGGATGCCGAGGCGGCGATCGCGGCGAACGCTGCCGAAATTGCGACTCGTTATCCAGGGTACTCGCCCGCCGTCCTTCGCAACGATCGCGAGCTCGCACACCGTCACGGCTTCGCATTCAATCCCGGTCGCCTGACCGCCGGCAGCTGCGGTGTCGCCGTCGCCGTGCGCGATGCGCATGGCGAATGCATCGGCGCGTTGTCAGTCGCCGCCATCGAACAGCGCCTGGCCGCTGAACGCCGACAGGAGCTGGCGACGATGCTTCGCACCGAAGTAGAACGACTGGAGTCGCAACTCACGCGCCCGGAAGGGGCGAGCCAGATTCCGGCGCCGCGCTCCGAACGCGAGCACGGCGCCAGCGCGCCTCAGCGTCGTACTTGATCCAACTGTGCTTTGGAATAGCGGTCGCCCGCCGTTCCACCGACAGGCGCGGCAGTTTCGAGCTTACGAATATCCAGCTCGGTCAGCTGCACGTCCACCCCGCCGAACGTGTCTTCCAACTCGACCAACTTGCGGACGCCAGGGATTGGAATGATGTCGTTTCCTTTCGAGAGCAGCCACGCGATGGCGATGCGTGCTCCGGTGGTCCCGTGCGCGCGCGCCACATCGAGCACGGCTTCGACCATCCGATAGTTCTTCTCAAAGTTGCCTTCGTTGAAGCGAGGGTCGAATCCGGAACGGCGCAAGTCGCGCTCGCCGAGATCCTTGGTCGAAGTGATGGCACCGGTGAGAAAGCCGCGACCCAGCGGAGCGAACGGCACGAGCGCGACGCCCAGCTCACGCAGCGTCGGCAACACGTCCACCTCGACGCGCCGCTCCCACAAGGAATATTCCGACTCCACGGCGGCGATCGGATGGATGGCATGCGCACGACGCAACGTATCCATGCCCGGCTCCGAGAGACCAAGGTAGCGAACCTTTCCTTCACGAACCAGCTCGGCCATCGCGCCCACGGACTCCTCGATGGGCACCTTCGCATCGACCCGATGCAGATAATAGAGATCGATGTAATCGGTACCGAGCCGCCGAAGCGCCTCTTCGCAGACGCGCCGGGCGCTCGCAGCGCTGCCGTCCTGCCCAGTTACGGAACTGCCATCCTTCGCGAAGGTGAAGCCATACTTGGTGGCGATCACCATCTGCTCGCGCTTGCGCCCCTTGAGCGCGCGACCGATCTGCTCTTCGCTGCGCCATGGGCCATAACATTCGGCGCTGTCGAACATCGTAACGCCCATATCCATGGCCCGATGCATGATCGCCAGCGCAACGTCATCCTCGACGTAGCCGTAGTCCCCAAGGGGCGTGCCGGACAGTGGAGAGCAGCCCAGCCCCAGCGCCGATACCTGCAGTCCCTGCCCCAGCGTTCGATATTTCATTGAGCCCCCTCGATGGCGTCGACCGTCGTTTGAAAAATCCGGCGCCTGTCCGACGCCGCCAGGAATGGATATCACATTCGTAACCGGGCTCGCTGTCCCTGCGGCACGGGACGCCGTGCGCGGGCGCTGAATCCGCGTCCCCCGCCCCGGGGACTGTGGCACACCATACTCGCCGGATAGGCTGACACTATCAGGAGTAACAGGAATGAGCGTGGACGATTCGAGCGCATTGCCGCTCAGTGGCATCACCGTCATCGAACTCGGTTCGCTGATCGCCGGGCCCTACGCGGGCTCATTGTTCGCGCAGTTCGGCGCGGAAGTGATCAAGATCGAACCGCCGGGCGGCGATCCGCTGCGCACGTGGCGCAAGCTGCACAACGACACGTCGCTGTGGTGGTATGTACAGAGCCGGAACAAGAAATCCGTTGCGCTGGATCTCGCCGGCGTCGACGGCCAGGCAGCGTTGAAGAAGCTGGTCGAGCGCGCGGACGTGGTCATCGAGAACTTCCGGCCCGGTACCCTGGAACGCTGGGGGCTCGGCTGGGATGAGTTGTCGCGAATCAATCCCAGGCTCGTGATGCTGCGAGTCTCGGGCTACGGACAGGACGGCCCGAAACGCGACCAGCCCGGCTTCGCCGCCATTGCCGAGGCCGTCGGCGGCCTGCGCTACGTCACCGGTTTCGCCGATCGGCCGCCGGTGCGCACTGGCGTGAGCCTCGGTGACACGCTTGCAGCGCTGTACGGCACGATCGGGACGATGGTCGCGCTCCATCACGTCAAGAACGGTGGCGCGGGACAGATCGTGGACATGGCGCTCAATGAAGCCGTGTTCGCCGTCATGGAGTCCCTGGTCCCGGAATATTCCACCCTGGGCTTCGTCCGCGAGCGCAGCGGCGCAAGCCTGCCCGGCATCGCTCCTTCCAATACCTATGAATGCGCCGACGGGCGGCACGTGGTGATCGCAGCGAACGCCGATTCTCTGTTCCAGCGACTGATGATCGCCATCGATCGAGAGGATCTGGCCAAGGACCCCGACTTGCAGCGAAACGACGGTCGCGTCGCCCGCGCCGATGAGCTCGACGCGGCCATCAATGCCTGGACGGCCCGAATGCCCATCGACGAAGTCGTGCGACTGCTGGAACTCGCTGCCGTGCCCGCGAGCAAAATTCATTCAGCCGCCGACATCGTCAACGATCCACAACTGCAGGCGCGTGGCATGCTCGAATCGACGCAGCTGCCCGATGGGTTACGCATGACGATTCCCGGCATCGTACCCAAGCTTTCGGCGACCCCGGGCCGAACACGCTGGCTCGGACCGCGGCTCGGTGCGCACACGGAAGAAATCCTGGGCGCCGCGCCGCCCGCCTCCACAACAAAATGCACCTGAGACTGTCGTGCTCGACTTGTCGCCCAGATACATTCACATCCAGGACGTCGCACCTCGAGACGGGCTGCAGATCGAGCCGAGACAGATCGCCACGCACGAGAAAATCGAGCTCATCAACGCGCTGTCGCACGCGGGCGTGCCGAAGATAGAAACAACTTCGTTCGTTTCGCCTCGTGCCGTGCCCTCGATGGCGGACGCGGAAGCTGTGTTGACCGGTATCGATCGCGTGCCGGGCGTCGAATACGCCGCCCTGGTGCCGAACGCTCGCGGCGCCGAGCGCGCGCTTGCCTGCGAACTGGACGAACTGAATCTGGTCATGTCGGCCAGCCGCACCCACAGCCAGGCGAATCTTCGGATGGCACCCGAGGATTCGTTGTCCGAGTTCGCAAAGATCGCAGCCGTGGTCCGCGATCGAGTGCCGCTCAATGTTTCCATCTCCACCGCATTCGGCTGCCCCTTCGAAGGCCGAATCGCGGCGGCGGACGTTTTCTCTCTGCTCGATCGCATCGCTGCGCTCGGCATGGAACGCGTCACGCTGTGCGACACCACCGGCGTTGCCAACCCTGCGCAGGTCTTTTCGATGAGTCAAAGCGTGCGGCAGCGGTGGCCGTCGCTGCGATTGACGCTGCACTTCCACGACACGCGTGGCATGGGGCTCGCGAACGTGCTCGCGGGCATCGCCGCCGGCGTCGATCGCTTCGATGCTTCGCTTGCCGGGCTCGGCGGTTGTCCCTTTGCGCCGGGTGCCAGCGGCAACGTATGCAGCGAAGATGTCGTCCACATGTTGCACGAGATGGGGTTCACGACCGGCATTGATCTGGCGGCACTGCTGCGCCAGGCGCAGGCCATGCCGGCTCTAGTGAGTCATGACGTCGCCGGTCAGGTCGCGAAAGCCGGACCGGCGAACCGACGCTATCCCCTGCCAGCGACTGACCAGAGTTCAGCATCATGCAACCCACCGTAGCGATCGTTGGAACGGGCCACGCGGGTTTGCAAGCCGCGGCGTCTCTACGGGAACAGCAATACAGCGGACGTATCGTAATGATCGGAGCGGAACCGTACCCGCCCTACGAACGTCCGCCTTTGTCCAAGGGATATCTGCTCGGACACACGCCCACACCGCGACTCGCATTGCGGCCTGCATCGTTCTATGCGGATAGAAACATCGAACTGCTATCTGGCAGGCCTGCCGCCGAGATCGATCGACTCCGCCGCGACGTCATCCTCGACGACGGCGGAATCGTTGCTTACGAACATTTGATCCTGGCCACGGGCGCACGCAATCGCCCGCTCACAATTCCTGGCGCGGATCTGGAGGGCGTCTGTTACCTGCGCACGCTGGCCGACGCTGACATCCTGCGCGGGCAGATGCAACCCGGCAAACATGTGGTCGTCATCGGTGCCGGGTTCATTGGCTTGGAGTTCGCAGCCTGCGCGACACAACTCGGCATGCGCGTCAGCGTGCTCGAGCTTGCCGACCGTCCGATGGCTCGCGCGGTGTCGAGCAGCATTGCCAGCCTCTGTGTGGCCGAGTACGAAAAGCTCGGCGTGCAGCTGCGGTTCAACACCGCAATTACCGGCATCATCGGTTCGAACGGGCGCGTCGGCGGAGTGCAGACGAAGGACGGTGAAACTTTCGCAGCTTCGCTGGTGCTGATCGGCGTGGGCGTCATGCCCAATTCAGAGCTTGCCGCGGCCAGCGGCCTGGCGGTGGACAACGGCATCGTCGTGGACGAGCACTTGCGCACCTCGGACCCGCACGTGAGCGCCATCGGCGACGTTGCCGCCCATCGCAGCGACCATGCGAACGGCGCATTAATCCGCATCGAGTCGATTCAGAATGCGTCGGACCAAGCGCGCTGCGTAGCCGCGGCGATCGCAGGTCGGCCGCAGCGCTATCGTGCTGTGCCCTGGTTCTGGAGCGACCAAGCGCACTTGAAACTGCAGATCGCCGGTCTGGCGCTCGCGAGCGACCAGACAGTGATTCGCGGCGACTCGAACGGCGCCAGCTGCAGCGTCCTGCACCTGCGCGACGGCCGCCTGGCTTGCGTGGAAACGCTCAATCGTCCGGCCCTGCACTTGCTCGCTCGGAAGCTGATCGCTCGGAATATCGAGCTGACCCCACAGCAAGCCGCGGATGAGCGCTTCGACCTGAAGACACTGCTGCCAACGTGACCGAGAGCCCGCTGCACTCCCGCCGGTCGGCGACCGGCGGGAGCCGCGAACGTTCGTGCTGCTTAGAAGTTCCAATTTCTCCGGCCCATTGGAGTTGCTCTCAACGCGCGTTCAAGGTGCTCGTCGGCAAACGATGTTGCCGCCAGCGCGCTGGTATGAAACAGACTCAAGCCGAGCTCGTAGTACCGTTGCGCCGGTTGCACTGTGGTTGCATCGATGATCGCGCTCATGCGATCGCCGTACGGGACTGGAAATCCCCCGGAATAGAACTCGATATTCTCGATCAGGCGCGAGTCGAGCAGGCTGACGGGGCTGTAGAAGTTTTTTTAAATGAAACGGTTCATACAGGCGCAGGCCGTTCAGGATAATTGCCGTCTCATCAGGCTCGCCGCCGCGCACCGCCCCGAGGCTGGAGATACCGTTGCTCGCAGTGCCCGGCAGCCGTTGCACGGCTCGCAATGTTTCATCCGCCAGACGCGGCATCGCCTGCGGAGCGGCAACGACCGCATAGACTCTCGGCGCCGCTTCGGACAATCCGAGCCCAGGCGGCGTGGCAGATCAGCGTCCCCATCGACAGACAGGCCGCACGCAGCAGCGCTTGCTTCATTTTTTTCCCGCTCAGCGACACTTGCAGCATACTGCCTTGTCGCGCCAGAGTACGCGCCCCGGGTGGCAGGTGACTAGCGCAGTGGCCCTCAGCACGGCTTCGGCGCCGAGCCCGCACCGTCAATGATCAGATGAAGGCGTTCTCCCTAACAATAGTCGACTCACCCCTTTGATTCCGCAGGCCGGCTCCCCTGACTCTCAATCAGTTGGTTATAGGTTCGAGTCGCGTCGTCGCGATCCGTCACCCGTCTCGGGTCGAGGATTCCGATCCAGGCTGCCACCGCAACGATGCGATGAGCCCTTTCATATCATCGCTGTCCGCAACTCTGGCAGACCGCGGCGTGTGGTACTGCCGCGAGACGCTCAGCAGCGATTTGCTCGCCACACATCGTGCAGACTCCGTACGATCCCTGCGCCACTCTGGCGAGCGCCGTGTCGATGGCCTCGAGTTCACTCCCGGCCGCACGATCGATGGCCTCGAGCGACTCGTCATTCTCGAGCTGGATGGCCCGATCGCTGGAATCGTTACTGAGCGGCTCGTATTGCCGCGAGAGATCCTGGCCGATTCGTTGCTGGCGCTGCTGCAACTCGGTGCGCCGGGCGAGCAACCGGGTGCGGATCTGATCCAGAGGTGTAACGTCGGTACTCATGATATGTGCTCTACGCAGCGCCTTCGACATCCCGAAGAGTAATGCCGCTCATCTCGCAGCTGACCAACGTTCCCGCCTCGCCGTCGATCATGTTCGCGGCAGCTTCGAGAGAGCCGATATAAGCTCGGCGTACGCCTGACTCGGCGAAACGACAGGCGGCTGCGACCTTCGGCCCCATGGATCCGGCGGCGAAAGTCAGCTCGCGCAAGGCCGATGGGCTCGCGGAACGAATCTCACGTTGTGTTGGCTGGCCCCAGTCGAGATACACGGCCGATGCGTCGGTTAGCATCATGAATACATCGGCATGGAGCTGCTCCGCGACCAGTTCGGAAGTAAGGTCCTTGTCGACGACGGCATCCACGCCTGTGAGCTCGCCGGTGCTGGCATCGCGTGCCACTGGAATACCGCCTCCGCCCGCACAGATCACCAGGAAGCCACCTGCCAACAGGCGATCGATAGCAGCCACCTGGCAAACGCTCCGCGGCGCCGGCGATGGCACGACGCGTCGCCAGCGCGTTCCATCCAGAGCCATGCTCCATCCATTCAAGCTCGCCAGACGTTGTCCCTCTGCTGCTTCGTAGACGGGCCCGATGAATTTCGTCGGCGCCTTGAACGCCCGATCCTCGAGATCAACCTCCACCTGCGTCAACAACGTCACCGCGCGAGACTGCTGCAGGAGGTTGCCGAACTCGCGCTCGAGCCAATAGCCGATCATGCCATCGGTTTGAGCGCCCAACACATCGAGGCCAGGCAACGGTGTGCCGCTGGCGGCCGACATCTGCAGAGCCAGCAGTCCAATCTGCGGGCCGTTGCCATGCGTGATCACCACTTCGTTTCCCGGCAACAATGCGGCTACCGAGCGCACGGCGGCGCGGACGTTGCGGCGCTGAGTCTCGATATCCTGCGGCTCGCCGCGTTTCAGCAATGCGTTGCCCCCCAGGGCGATGACGATCCGCATCGTCAGGTCGCCTTGCGCGGCATTGGCTGTTGCTGAGTGATGCAATGAATGTTGCCGCCTCCCAGCAGAATCTCCCGAGCCGGGACCGTGACGATCTCGCGACCGGGATACAACTCGCGCAACGTGACCTGAGCGTCCGCATCCCGGGGATCACCGAAGCCAGGCACGACGATGCCGCCGTTGCAGGTGTAGTAATTGACGTATGAGGCCGCCATCCGATCGCCACACTTGCGCGGCAACGTACCGTTGACGGCATCTACGCCGTCGCTCTCGGCTTGCGAAATGATCACCGGTTCCGGGATGTGGAGCTTGACCACCTCGATCCTGCGCCCCTTCGCGTCGGTCGCCCTGCCAAGACGCTCCAAGGCATCGCGTGAAATGGCGTGCTGAGGATCGGCAGTGTCATCGGTCCAGGCCAACGCCACGACACCCGGACGTACCGGGCAGACCAGATTGTCCACATGCCCGTCGGTCTCGTCGTCGATGAACCCCTGCCCCAGCCAGATGACTTTGCGGATGCCGAGATAGTCGCCAAGCAAGCGCTCGATCTCGGTTCGCGACAACTGCGGGTTACGGCTCGGGCTCAGCAAACATTCCTCGGTCGTGAACAACGTGCCCTCGCCGTCGACGTGAATGGAGCCGCCCTCGAGCACCAGCGGCGCATCGTAACGATCCAGCCGCTCGATCTCGAGCGCCTTGACCGGCACCGCGTCGTCCAGGTCCCAGGGGAAATACAAACCGCTGGTCAACCCGCCCCAGGCGTTGAACTGCCAGTTCACCCCGCGCACGCCGCCGCGATCGTTTACAACGAACGTCGGTCCGCAATCGCGCATCCACGAATCGTTGTTCGAGATTTCCACGACCCTGACGTCCGGCGGCAGGAGATTTCGCGCGTTGTCGTACTGGCGATGATTCACGCCGACGGTCACCGGTTCGAAACGTGCAATGGCGCTCGCCACCGCCACGAACGCACGTTGCGCAGGCTTACCGCCCAGTCGCCAGTTGTCGGGACGTTCCGGCCATAACATCCACGTGCCGGCGTGCGGCTCGAACTCGGCCGGCATCCAGAACCCGTCCTGGCGCGGTGTCGACTCGATCAGACGGCTCATGCGTGCTGCTCCCGTTCCACGATCCGCGCTGACTTCACAGTGACGCGTCCACGCTGCGCAAGATGGATCAACCACTCTCCTGCCAGCAGCGTGACGATCACACCGATGACAATTGCCAGCGTCTTCTGAGTCGTCTGCTCGCCGCCGGGCGGCCAGATGAAAAGGACGATGGCCTGCAGCACAAAGAGCGAACACAGGATTGCGCTGCCCCACATTCCCACCGCGCCGCCCGGCACGTGGTAGGGCCGCTGGCGCTCGGCATCACGGCGCCGCAATACCACGAATGCGGCGAACATCGGCAGATAAGGCAGGAGGAAGACCACCGAGCTGAAGGCGAACAGCGTCCAGAACAGATCTTCCGCACTCCCGGCCATGAGCCCGTAGAGCACGATGACGACCGTGGAGACGATTCCGGTGATCACCGCTGCGTTGGCAGGCGTCTGATATTTCGCGTGCAATTTTCCAAACACCGGCGGCAGATCGCCGCGCTGCGCGGCCTCGGCCGCCGAGCGATTCGCGCCCATGGTCCAAGTCACCATGTTTGCCAGGAACGTGAACAGAGCCCCCACGCCCAGCACAGTGACGATGGCCGCCCCGCCAGGCAAGGAGTCGAAGATTTTATGGAGAGAGTCGAGCATGCCCTCAATCAAGCCGATCTGCTCGACCGGCAGCGCCATCAGCATGCCGACGGTTGCGAGCAGGTAGAACACCGCGATCAGCACGCCGGCGGTGACGATGGCGACCGGTACGTCGCGACGTGGATTGCGCATCTCCTCGCTCGCGCCGGAGATGAGCTCAAACCCCATGAAGCAGTAAACGATCACCGGCAGGAAGGCGAGCCCGGCGTCCCAGGTAGGTGCGAGGTTGCGCAGGCTCAGATCGTTTGCGACACCGTGATGCGCGGCGAACACGAAGCCGCCGACGCCGATCGACAACATGATCGCCGCCTTTACGACTGCACCGACGTTCGGTACCCATTTGCCCAGCGTCAGAGCGATCACATTGATGAGCACCGTCACCCAGGTCATGCCAATGCCGATGGCGATCTGCATCCACAACGACATTTCGGGCATGAACATCTGCGCCAGCATGCCCGCAAACAGTACGTACACCGACGGCATCCACAGTGCGACATTGATCCAGTACAGCCACGACGCCCGGGCGCCCCAGCGGGGACCGAATGCCCGGCGCACCCAGGCATAGATGCCACCTTCCTCCGGATAGGTCGTGCCGAGCTCCGCGGAGATCAGGCCGTATGGCACGAAGAACAGAACGAGCGTCGCGATCCACCAAAAGACCGCTGACGGACCGATCGCCGCGGCCGCTGCGAGCTGGTCGATGACGAGGATGGCGCACACGCTGAACAGCGTGACATCGAGCGCACGCATCACTTTCGGGAGCGTGCGCGGCGCGGTTTTATCGACCATGTCCTTCTCCCAGAGCGAGCTCGCTGGTGCGACTCATGAACGATTCCAGTTGCCCGCGATAATGAGCTTTGAGCGCCTCGCTCGGCCGCTTCAGTCGCGGATAGACGAACCAGACCAGCAAACCCTTTTCGGTGTGCAACCGGTTTTCCGCCTGATCGAAGATGATGGATTGCGGCGAATCCAGAACTTCGTCGGTGGCCTCCACGCCCCGCGAGGCCGGCAGGCAGTGCATGACCCGGCAGTGCGCCGGCGCCTTCGAGAGCAGGGCGCGATTGAGTTGATAGTCGGGCATGAATGCGCGGCTGCGCTCCGGGATCTCGCTCTCCTGCCCTACCCACCACCACAGATCCGTATATAGGAAATCGGCCTCACGCACGGCCGCGTTCACGTCGTCGGTGGCAGTCCAGGACCCGCCGGACAGTTTGCAGTTCTCCTCGGCGAGGGCTCGCACCTGTTCGCCGATCTGGTAGCGCTTTGGCGCCGCATGCGTGAAATGCATGCCCATGCGGGTGCAGATCGCCGCCAGCGAGTTGCAAACATTGGTGGCGTCGCCGACGAACGTAACGCGAACGTCCTCGAGCCGCTTGCCCGCCGGGGCGTGCTCCATCATGGTGAACACGTCGCAGAGCACCTGCGTGGGATGGTTGTAATCGGTGAGACCGTTGATGACCGGCACGTCCGCCTGGCGGGCCAATCCCGTGACTGTCGAATGCTTCAAGGTGCGCGCTTCGATCACATCCACCATGCGCTCGAGCACATCGGCGGTGTCGTTCAGGGATTCCCGCTGTCCCAGGTGGATTTCCCCGGGTTTCAGATACAAGGCATGTCCGCCCAGCTTGGTCATCGCCACTTCGAACGACACGCGCGTGCGCGTCGACGGTTCCTCGAACAGCATGCCGAGCGAGGCTCCTTCCAGCAGCTTCGGGCAGGCCCCGGCCGCGTCCGCCTCCTTCAGCTGACCGATCAAGCTCATGAGGGTCAGCAACTCGTCCTTGCTGAAGTCCTGAGTATCAATGAAATGGCGGATCGGGTTCACGATGGGCTCGCTGAGTCGATTTATCAGGCGACCCCACAGTAAGGAAAGCGCTGCCACCCGCCCAATCAGGTGAACCACTGCGCGCTTGCGGGATGTTCCTTAACTGCCATGGACTCGCGCAGTGCTCTAATTCAGGCACGTTCTGCAGCACTATGGAGTCGGCAATCATGAATGTCTCTTGCTCATGCGCAGCGAGCGCCACTCCTCGAACAGGGCACGAGGCGTCGGTGCCGTTTTCACTTCGCAACGTGCTGGTTGCCGTCGATCCGTTGGCGGATCAGCATCCTTGTATCGACAAGGCGGTGCGCCTCGCCGTTCGTTACGGCAGCGCCATCGAGCTATTCATTTGCGACACCGATCAGTCGCTTCACGAAGGCGGAGGCTCGGCCCTCGCCGCGTACGAACATCGTCAGCAAGCCCGGTTGCGCCGACTGGAAATGCTCGAAGGTCTGGCAGGCCCCCTGCGCGCGGCCGGGCTCAATGTCAGCACTGCCGCAGCCTGGAACAGCTCGCTTGCCACCGGCATCACCGAGCACGCCCTCAGAACGAGTGTGGACCTCGTGGTGAAAGACGCGCACCGCCACCTGCCGGCACCGATGTGGGCGACATCGCACACCGATCCCAACTTGATCCGTGAAGTCCCCAGCGCGCTGCTGCTGGTTCATCCGAACAACTGGTCGAGCACGCCAAAGCTCGCTGTGGCCGTCGACCCGTGCCACCCGGTCGAGCGCTCGCCGCAACTGGACGGCAGATTGATGGAGGTGGCACGCTCGCTTTCGACCCGACTCGCAGGGTCTCTAGAGGTCGTACATGTCGTCGGCACGCCGCCGCATCTGCCAGATGTTGCCGTCACCGACGAAGCACGCGCGGCGGCCGAAGCCAAGGCATTGGTCGAGGTGCGCGCTCTCTTAGGTACCGCTGACGTTGAGTGCCCCATCCATCTCGAGCACGGCCCCGTCGCTAAGACACTGCTGTCATTCACCGCGAGACACCATCCCAACATTTTGGTGATAGGCGCGCCGGCGCGCCCCCGCCGAGACGAGTTGCTCGCCGGGGGGGCCGCCGCCCAGCTGCTGGACCACGTCGACTGCGATTTGCTCGTGATCAAACAACCGGGCTTCGTCAGCAGCTTGCTGATCACCGACTAGCTCAAAGCGCGACGTCGATAAACCCACGGCAGGGCCGACCTCCTCGAGGAACATTGAAGGTGAATTCCACTTCGTCAGCACTGACCGGGGAACGGTCGAGTGAATTGCATCGTCCGCCGCCGAGCGAAGATGAAACCATCCGTCGCTTGTGGAAAGCGCGCTGGCGTATCCTGGGCTGGGTGACGCTCCTCGGCGTGGCTGCGATCGGGGCCTGGCAATGGTGGCGTGCGAGCACCGTCGAAGCCCCCCTCGCGTTTGCCAGCGGCAACGGGCGCATCGAAGCTATCGAAGTGGACATCGCAGCGAAAGCGCCCGGTCGTATCGACAGCATCCTGGTCGACGAGGGCGACCCGGTCGCGGTCGGTCAAGTGCTCGCCACGATGGACACCGCGACTCTGCAGGCGCAACTGGCGCAAGCGGAAGCGCAGCTCAGACAGGCCGAAGACGCCGCGCTCACCGCGTCCGCGGTGGTGAAGCAACGTGAAAACGAGCGGGCCGCGTCTCGCGCCGTACTCGCTCAACGACAGGCGGATCGCGACTTGAGCGCCAAACGCTGGACACGCTCGGCCAATCTGCTGAAGCAACGAGCCGTTTCACAACAATCGAATGAGCAAGCGGAGGCGGAGTATCGCAGTACTGAAGCTGCGGTCATCGCCGCGACCGCTCAGATCGCCGCGGCGGACGCCGCCGTCGTTGCGGCGAAGGCGCAAGTCACACAAGCGCATTCCGCGGTCGAGGCCGCGCGCGCGACGGTCGCTCAAGTTCACACGACGATCGAGGACAGTACACTGCGATCACCGCGCGACGGTCGCGTCCAGTATCGAGTGGCACAGCCTGGAGAAGTGCTGGGCGCGGGCGGCAAGGTTCTCAATATTGTCGATCTCACCGATGTGACGATGAGCTTCTTCTTGCCGGAGACAGTCGCCGGTCGGGTCGCCATCGGCAGCGAAGTTCGGCTGGTGCTCGATGCCGCGCCGACGTATGTCTTCCCCGCGCGAGTCAGTTATGTTGCCAGTGTCGCGCAGTTCACGCCCAAGACGGTCGAGACCCAAAGCGAACGGCAGAAGCTGATGTTTCGGGTCAAAGCACGTCTCGACCCCCAATTGCTGAAGAGTTACGCGAATCGGGTCAAGACCGGCCTGCCCGGGGTGGCGCACGTCAAGCTCGATGACACCGCGCGCTGGTCACCGGAGCTCGAGGTGAAATTGCCGTGAGCGCCCAACGGGCGGTGGCGCAGCTCGATGCAATCACTCATCGCTACGGCAAGACGGTCGCGCTGGATGCGGTAACCCTCGACATCCCTGCCGGGTCGATGGCTGGTTTGATCGGCCCGGACGGTGTGGGCAAGTCGACGCTGCTTGGCTTGGTGGCGGGTGCACGACGCGTGCAGACCGGAACGGTGCGGGTGCTCGAAGGAAACATGTCGAGCGCAGCTCATCGACGCGATGTTTGCTCGCGCATCGCCTATATGCCGCAAGGGCTCGGCAAGAATCTGTATCCGACGCTTTCCGTCAACGAAAATCTGCAGTTCTTCGGCCGCCTGTTCGGACAAACCCGGCAGCAGCGACAGCAGCGCATCAGCGAGCTGCTGGAGGACACCGGCCTTGCGGCCTTTCGCCAGCGGCAAGCCGGCAAACTCTCCGGAGGCATGAAACAGAAACTGGCGCTCTGCTGCGCGCTCATACACGACCCCGACCTGCTGATCCTGGATGAGCCCACCACTGGCGTCGACCCCCTGTCCCGCCGTCGCTTCTGGGATTTGATCGACCGCATTCGGGCGCGACGCCCCGGGATGAGCATTCTCACGGCCACCGCGTACATGGAAGAAGCCGAGCGATTCGACTATCTCGCCGTGATGGACGCAAGCAAGGTCCTCGCCACCGGCTCTCCCGCCGAAATCCGCGCAGCCACTCGGACTGAACGCCTCGAGGAGGCATTCATCGCGTTGCTGCCTGCCGAGCGCCGCGGCGGGCATCGCGAGCCGGTCATCTCGCCGCCAACGTCGAGCACTTTCGATGCGCCCGCCATCGAGGCACACGGACTCACCAAGCGCTTCGGCGACTTCGTTGCCGTCGATCACGTCGATTTCTCGATCGGTACCGGTGAGATCTTCGGCTTCCTGGGTTCCAATGGCTGTGGCAAGACCACGACCATGAAGATGCTGACCGGCCTGACGCCGGCGAGCGAAGGAACGGCTCGGCTGTTCGACAAGCCGGTGGCGGCGAACGATCTGGATACCCGCCGCCGCGTCGGCTACATGTCGCAATCGTTCTCCTTGTACACGGAGCTCACGGTTCGGCAGAACTTGCGCTTGCACGCCAGATTGTTCGAAGTGCCCGCTGAGCACATCAATGCTCGCATCGCGCAGACGGCCGGGCAGTTCGGGCTCACCGAACAGTTGGACGACTTGCCCGAGACCCTGCCCCTCGGCATGCGTCAACGCCTGTCGCTGGCCGTCGCCGTCATCCACCGGCCCGAAATCCTGATTCTCGACGAACCCACCTCGGGGGTGGATCCGGTAGCGCGGGATCGATTCTGGGAATTGCTCATCGACCTGTCACGACGAGAGCGCGTCACCATCTTCATTTCCACGCATTTCATGAATGAGGCCGAACGCTGCGACCGGATCTCATTCATGCACGCCGGGCGCGTTCTCGCAAGCGGCGCCCCACGAGAGCTGATCAGGGCGCACGGCGGCGGCACGCTCGAAGACGCGTTCGTCAGCTGTCTGGAGCAAGCCAGCGAACCCGCATCCGAGCCGCTGTCTGCTGCCAGGCCGGCGCCAGCACAGCCCGTCCCCAGCGACCGGCGCCATCTCTCCGCCAGCCGCTTCAGCCTGCGTCGACTGCTGACCTATGCTCGTCGCGAGAGCATGGAGCTGCGGCGGGATCCGGTCCGATTGACCCTGGCGATGCTCGGCACTTTCGTGCTGATGTTCATCATCGGCTATGGCATCAGCATGGACGTCGAGGATCTGCGTTTCGCGGCGCTGGACCAGGATCAGACGGTCGCGAGTCGAGACTACTTGCAACAGTTCTCGGGCTCGCGCTATTTCAAACAGGCCGCTCCGATTGCGAATCACGCCGACTTGGATCGGCGCATGCGCAGCGGCGAGCTGTCTCTTGCCATCGAAATTCCGCCGGGCTATGGACGTGAATTGGATGCGGGTCGCACTCCGCAAGTCGGTGTCTGGGTCGATGGCGCCATGCCGCTGCGCGCAGAAACCATCCTGGGCTACTTGCAAGGTCTGCACATTGGTTACCTGGTGGAGCTGGCGCGACGCCAGCCCATCGCGGCGGCCTCATCGCCCGCCAGCGTGGCAACGCGTTATCGCTACAACCCGGAAGTGCGCAGTCTCGATGCCATGGTGCCGGCCGTCATTCCGTTACTGCTCATCTTCATTCCGGCGATGCTTTCAGCGCTGGGCGTAGTGCGGGAGAAGGAGCTCGGCTCCATCCTCAACTTCTACACCACGCCCGTGACCCGGCTGGAATTTCTGGTCGGCAAGCAACTGCCGTACATCGGGCTCGGTCTATTCAATTTCGGGATGATGGTCCTGGCGGCGGTGACGGTGTTCGCCGTGCCCATGAAAGGCAGCGCTCTGGCGCTCACTCTCGCGGCCGTTCTGTATATCACCTGCGCCACCAGCTATGGCTTGCTGATCTCCGCATTCACCAACAGCCAGATCGCCGCAATCTTCGCCGCCGCCCTCGGCACACTGATCCCGGCGATTCAGTTCGCCGGCCTGCTGAATCCCGTGTCCTCCCTGCAGGGGCCGGGCGCGGTGATCGGGCAGCTCTATCCCACGACGCATTTCCTGGCGATCAGTCGCGGCGTGTTCTCGAAGTCGCTCGGGTTCGCCGATCTGCGCGGAGAGTTCATCGCGCTCGCAGCGACGCTGCCGTGCATCGCCGTGCTCTCTGTCGCACTGCTGAGGAAACAAGCCAAGTGATTGCACGGACGCTTCGAAATACGTGGCAGCTCGGCCTGAAGGAATTTCGGAGCCTGTATCGCGATCGAACGCTGTTGTTCCTGATCGCGTGGGCATTCACGGTCGGGATCTATACCGCGGCGCGCGCGCAGCCGGAGACGCTGAACGCCGCGCCTCTGGCCATCGTCGATGAGGACCAGTCACAGCTGTCCTCGCGCATCGTCGGAGCTTTTTATCCACCGTATTTCCGCAGCCCCGAGATGGTCTCGATGCACGAGGCCGACCGCGGCCTGGATAGCGGCAACTACACGTTCAGCCTCGACATCCCTCCGCACTTCGAACGCGACGTGCTGGCCGGTCGCAACCCTGCCCTGCAGCTCAACGTGGACGCGACGCGGCTGTCGCAAGCACTGGTCGGTACGGGTTATGTCGAAGCCATCGTCGACCGTGAGGTGATGGAATTCGCGAAGCGGCAGCAACTAGCCTCGACGCCGCAGATCGATCTGGTGCCGCGGCTCATGTTCAATCAGATCGGCTCCCACGTCTGGTTCGGCTCCGTGATGGAGCTGATCAACAATGTGACTTTGCTTTCCATCGTGCTCGCGGGCGCCGCGCTCATCCGCGAGCGCGAGCATGGGACCGTCGAGCACCTGCTGGTGATGCCGCTGCGGCCCCTTGAAATCATGCTTGCCAAGGTGTGGTCGATGGGCCTGGTTGTGCTCGTCACGGCGGCCCTCTCGCTCTACCTGATCGTGCAGGGCCTGTTACAAGTGCCCATCTCGGGCTCGGTGCCGTTGTTCCTGGCCGGTACCGCCTTGCATCTGTTCGCCACAACGGCGCTCGGCATCTTCCTCGGCACGGTTGCACGCTCCATGCCCCAATTCGGGCTGCTGATGATCATGGTGCTGCTGCCTTTGCAGATCCTGTCCGGCGGCACCACTCCCCGCGAAAGCATGCCCGACGCCGTCGCAACTTTGATGCTGGCCGCGCCCACCACTCATTTCGTGGAAATGGCACAAGCGATTCTGTATCGGGGCGCGGGCCTCGATGTTGTGTGGCGACCGATGTTGTGCATCCTCGCGATTGGAGGCACGTTCTTCGGGATCGCGCTGAGCCGGTTCCGGCGATCGATTGCCGATATGCAGACATAGGACCGATCTTCACGCGGTCCTATGTCGGCAGATGGAGCCTGTCCGCTCCCAACCGTGCTTGCTGAGGAACTGCCGTCATGGTCGCAATTTGCGCCAGCGCGCATATTGTGCAGCCTTGGCCTGGTCCGCGTCTTCGCGCTGACGCAGCCAGAAGTCGAACCAGTCCAAATTGCGATCGTAGATGGCCAGCCGATGCGCGGGCTGCCACTTGTTGTGAAACTCGCCGGGGAAAACATACATGTCGACCGGCTTTTTGAACTCACGCAGCGCCATGAACGTTTCGAGCGCAGTCACGGTCTCGGCATCGGCGACCTGAATCAGTAACGGCGTATGAAACGTTGCGGCATTTTCTGAGAGAGCGAGACTCTTCCACGGCGAGAGGTCGCCGAACGCCGATGGAAAGCCGGCTCGTCGCCGCTCCTCGGCGACGGCCGTGCCGCCATAGACCATCATCGCCCGCACGTCGAAGCAGCAGGTGCTGATCGCAGCCGCGGCGAACATGTCCGGCCGATTGACCAGCGCGAAGCGGGTCGACGTGGCACCTTCGCTGAGACCGGTGATCCCGATCCGGCGCGGATCGATTACACCACGCGCCTGTAGCAGTTGCACGCCGCCTTCGATTGCCGACAGAACGTTGCGACGGTCGTTCCAATTTTCTTGGTTGAGGGGATCGGCTTCGTTCCAGCTCGACCAGGAACCTTCCGGAATCGACTCAAAATAGGGCGGCGGCCGGTCGACGCTGAGAACGGCATAGCCCCGCGCAGCGAAGACATGAATCGGATATTCGTCGCCGGTCCCGCCGCGAAGAAAGCCGCGCGTGCGGTACTGGACAATGATCAGCGGCAGTTTCTCATCCCGCTTTCGGTCCCGCGGCAGGATCAGATCGCCGAAAATCTCAAAACCGGCCGCGTTCTTCCAGTGCAGTCGCTCGACCTTGCCCAGACGCGCCGGCGTAACCTCGGGGTTGGGATCGAACAGTAGCTGCGAAGTGCCTCGCGCGAGATCGATCGACTCGAGATGGCGCGGCGTTGTGGAGCCTTCCCGCGCGCACAGCATGCGGTCTGCCGACAACTGACAGCCGGTGAGTATGTCCTCCGTGCGCAGGATCGAACGCGGCACGTTACCCGGCACCCAGCGATAGAGAACGAGCTCGCTCCGCCCCCATCCTTCGCGCACAAAATAGAGCAATCCGTCGCCGGCCGGATCCCACCAGATCCGTTCCAGGTCATGATGATCGAACCGGCACGCGTCGCATTTGATGCGTTGGCCGTCGCGCCCCGTGACCCACAGTTCCACCGGGCTCAATATACGCGCCGGATCCTGGCGCTGCGTCCAGGCAATGCGACCGTCGGCTCCGCGCATCGCACTGAGCGCATGCGCCGGACGGCCGTCGCTCAACGAGCCGGTAAGAAGATCCCGCTCGTCCGTAGTTGCGACACGTGTTTCACCGGTCGCGATGTTCAACGCCAGCTGAACCATCTTACGAGACCGCATTGAAGGCTCTAAAGCCCGGTTGAGACCGAAGCGCTCGTCATACGTGAATCCCTCGCGTGCCTCCTGCGCATAGGCTTGTTTCTGGGCTTCCAACCCGGCGCGAGTGGCATAGAGAATTGCATCGCCCGACTTGCTCCAGACGAAGGATTCGACTTCCGCCGCGCCAGTAGTGAGGTAACGGGCAGCTTCGCGGCCGTCGGCGGCAACACGCCATACCTGCATGACCCCTTCCCGTTGTTTCAGGAACGCCAGCCAGCGCCCGTCCGGCGACCATTGAGGCGTCGCGCTGCGGGGCACGCCGACAGGAATCAATATGCCGCGTACATCTTGCGTAACCACGCTCAATGCGCCTCCGTCGGCGATGACTTGCGGCCGCGCGCCCGGCCGAAGCTCGAGTGTCGCCAACTGTTGGCAATAGTCGTTGGTGACGGGATCGGCTCGGGTCAACATGAAGGCGATACGTCTCCCGTCCGGGTCGACGGTGAATGGTGTTGCACCGGAGATACTGTTACTGAAACCAATGTCGCGCAGCCTGACCAAGTCGCCGGCCGTAACCGGCTGCGACGTCATTTCAATCGCCGCGGCATTGGGAAACATGTTGCCGCAATCCGCGGCCCGTGCCGGCATAGCGGCGGCAACCCATCCAAGGCTGATGGCGGCAAGCGAGTGGAAGGAAATTCTCATCATGGCGGTACTCACCAGCGCTTCGCGATCGAGAGGTCGATGAAGCGTCCCACCGGCGAATAGTTCGTCGAGTCGTACGGCATGTCGAACCCCACACTGGTGCTGATGACGTCCGGCCTGGCGTTCAGCAGATTCTGTACCGAGAGTGTGAAATCCATGTCCGAGAGAAGGCCGGTGCCCGCTCCCAATTGATGGCGCAGCGTCATATCCCACGTCGTCATGCCGCTGACTTTCGTAACCGTCGTTGTGCGCGCATCGGTGACGCCGCCGATATAGGTCACGAACGAGCTCACCGTGGTTTCGCCATTCTCCCAAGCGAAACCGGCGCGGCCGCGATAGTGCGGTGGATTGAACAGGCGGCCTGCGAGCTGCACGACCGGTTGCCGGCTGCTGAGCTGCTGCTTGCTGCGAATGAAACTGGCATTTGCGACCAGGTTCAGCGTACCGGCGCCGCGCAGATCCCACGGATAGCTCGTCGACAGGTCGAACCCATGCACCGTGAGATTCGCGGCGTTCAGGTTGCCGTTGTTGATGATCGCGATCACGTTTGCGGGATTGTATGGAACGGTGAGCGTGTTGCTGAATGTACCGCCCGCGATGGCCGCGGCCTTGTCGGCGTCGGTTGGAGCGAAATTTACCTGATCGCCATAGATCGGGTTTCTCAGCGCCTGCGCCGTGAAGGTAATCGGTGCGACGATGCGGTCCTTGTAGCGGACGTCGTAATAGCTCAGTTCAAACTTCGCTCCGTCGAGCACGCGAGGCTGGACAGAAATCGTCGCCGACCAGGTCGTCGCACGCTCGGACTCCAAGTCGGGATTACCTCCCGTGATCATTAGCGCGGTGGCAGTTGATGGATAGCCGACACCACCGCGGCTCGCGGCGCTGTACAGCGTGACGCCGCGCACATTGTAGAGCTGAAACAGGGTCGGCGTTCGGAACGACTTCCCCCAGGACGCTTTGAATTCGAAATCACGTGACGGCGCGTAGATGAGCCCCAGCTTGGGCGTCGCAACCTGATCGACGTCCGCATAGTCCTCGTACCGGATTGCGGCGCTGAAGTTCATTTCGCGTATGAAAGGGACATTCTGGCTGGCGCTGATCAACGGCAGACTGAGCTCCGCGACGCCGAAATAGGCGTTGGTGGTCGCATCGATCGGCGCTGCCGTCGACCGGATCGGAACCAGCCGGAATTGATTGCTACGATAGCCGGCACCGAGCGCGACCTTGGCGTCGCCCGCGGGCAAGGAGAAGAGCGGCCCATCCGCGGTGAGTTCGAGCGAGCGCGCATTGTTACAGTAGCAGGCGTAAATCGACTGGGCGAGACTCGCGGCCGCGTACTGATCGCTGCCGAAATGCGTTCGGTCGACGCCATACATTCCCGACATCGAGGCACGCCAGGCGTTTCCGAACGTATATTTCAGCGCCGGCGCGACCGCGTAGGATTCGACTTCGTAGTAGTAGCGCGCGCCGCTCAACATATAGTTCCCGGCGCTGTTCAGCGCATAGGTATTGTTGGTCCAGCGCTTGTTGTACATCGCGTCGAATTCGGCGACGAGGTCGGGCGCAATCTCCTGGTGCCCGGCGACGATCAGGTTGTGATGCTTCAGTTCCGGAAACAATGTCAGACCCGGCGAACGCGTCGCGGCGTAGGAACGCTGATCGGCCGTGATCGCCGTATCGTGTTCGAATTCATAGGCGGCCATGAATCCACCGCCGTCCCAGGTCTTGCCGCCGATCGCGCTATATTGCTGTTGGCGGTCGCCGCCGTCGGTGGCAAAGCCGTAGCGAGCCGACGCACCGAGACCATCATAGTCGCGCTTGAGCACGATGTTGGCGACGCCCGCGACGGCGTCCGACCCATACAGCGCCGAGGCACCGTCGGCGACGATCTCGATACGATCGACGGCGATGACTGGGATCGAAGAAATATCCACCGACTGCCGCGAACTGCTGTAGCTGAGGCGATGACCGTTCAACAATGTCAGCGTCGCATCGGAGCCGAGCCCGCGCAGATTGATGCTGGAAGCACCACCGAGATTGACGCCGCTGCCCGACGGGACGTTGAATCCGACGCCGGGATTCTGCCCGCCGCCGAAATTCTGCGGAATCGCTCGCACCACGTCGGCGAGACTGTTCTGCCCGGCATCGAGCATCTGCTTCTGATCCAATGAAATCACCGTCGAGGCGGTGGGGGCGCCACGAATATGGCTTCCTGTCACAACAACCTCCTCGCCCCTGCCTACCCCAGAGGGATTCGTCTGGCTGCTGGTTTCCTTATCTGAAGATCCCTCACTCGAGGACGAGCCCCCACCCACCGGAACGATGGTGATCGCCTGATCGCCGAGGACGCGATACGTGAGCCCCGTGCCATCCAGCAGCGCTCGCAACGCTTCATCGGTACTGAACTCGCCTTGCAGCGGACGGCTACGCAATGTACCGACAATCTCGGTTCGATAGAGCACCTGAAAGCCATGTTCCTTCGCCAACATTTCCAACGCCGGACCCAAGCCCTGGGCCTCAACGTGTGTCGAGCGTTTGATCTCGGCCCAGCTATCGGCCGCGAACGAAAAACCGACGACCGACAGTAACAGCACACCCACGCTTGCCGATTTCACGAGCACTCCCCGCCTTCTGAGTAGGCTTTGAATTACCGCCACCAACCACGACGGTGGCGTTTCAGCAAACATAGGGTGCTCGTCGACGAAGAATGGCTACCGTGAGATTGCAATTACCGAGCGCCGATCACGATGGTCGACTCCGTTTCCTCAACGCTCAACGCAGGTTGCTCGCGCAGAAACCGCACGAGCAGTGCCGGATCGGTCGAAGCGTATACGCCGCTGATCCGCATATCGGCCAGGGAAGGCTCGCCGATGACGAGCTGCCGCTCGTTGTGACGGTTGAACTCTTCCACCACATCGGCGAGCCTCGAGCCGGCGAACACCAATGAGCCCTGCGTCCACGCCGTGGCAGCGGCAACGTTCGTGGGCGAAGGTTGAGTTGTGCTGCGGTCATGGGTCTTCACCTGCTCACCCGCGGCCACAAATACTTGCGGCGCGGGGACATCGATAACAGACGGTCCGGACATCTGCGGCCGCAGACTGGCGGGCGAGCTGACGGCAACTCGTCCCTCCAGCACGGTGACTGTGGTCGCGCTCTGCTTGCGATCGACATCGAACACTGTACCGACTGCACGAACCGAGAAATCTCCGCTTCTGACGATGAACGGGCGCCTCGGACTTTTAGCCACTTTGAATAGCGCCTGTCCTTGTTGCAGCTCGATGTCGCGGGCATGCTCGGTAAAATGCACTTTGATGCGCGTACGCGAATTCAGCTGCACCCGACTGCCATCCGCAAGCACGATGCTTCGCTGCTCACCGATTCCGGTCGAATACGTGGGCTCACGCCACATTTGATATCCCACGGCCAAACCGATCGCCATGAACGCAATCGTCGCGGCCGCGACGAGGCCAACCCGCGCACGCGGTGGCGGCAACGAGCGGATGGGTGCCGCCCCCCCGGACTTGCCACTGAGCGTGACAATGTCAGCCCCCGCAGTCTGCGCCCGATCGATCAAGTCCGCGGAATTTGCAGTACGAGACGAATCTACCAGGGGCGCGTCATCCCAGATCTCGCTGATCTCGAGGTAGGCGCGCAAATGCTCGGGGGACTTGCGCACCCAGGCATCGAAGCGCTGTTTCCCGGCTGCGTCGACATCGCCCGCACGCATATCGATGAACCAATCGCAGGCTTCCTCATAGATCTGACTATTGAAGCCCGCGGACACGGTACGTTTGCTCATACCCGATCCCTCACTCCTTCTTCTCCAGCCGCTGCCGACAATGCAACAAGGCTTTCGCGAGGTACTTCTTGGCCATGGGCCGCGACACCCCGAACTGCTCCGCAATTTCCTCGATCGAGAAACCGTCGCGACGGTGCAGGACCAACGCGGCCTGCGCTCTTGGCGAGAGTTGGGTCAGCGCAAGCTCCAATTCCTCGACCCGCTGCTGGGTTTCAGCCTGTGCCGCCGGGTCGCTCTGCGGCATGGTCTGCACCTCAGCCAACACCTCGAGAATGTCCACGGCGCTGGTCTTTGCCTGCCGCAGGCGGTGCTGATAAAGCACATGATTGGCGAGTGCAAACACGTAGGCCTCGGGCATGCGAATACTCTCGTGATCCTCGACCCGCAGCAGTCGTAAGAAAACCTCCTGCACCAGATCCGCCGCATCCGCTGCGCTCCGTACGCGCGCCAACAGGAATCGGCGCAGCCGCTTCCCGTGCTGCGCCTCAACGGCTGCCACAAAGGCTTGCTTTTCTTCCAAAGTCACGCGCTGTCGCTCCACGGACATTCCGCTCCCTGAAGCCTAGGGTATTCGAAACGGAAAAATGGATACCTATCCGAATTGGGGTAGCCACAGACCTGGACGCCTCCCCCATGGCAAGAGGCGGCGGAAATAGCGCAGCGGATGATTCGCTTTGCGGGGGTAACCTTCCATGCCATCGCCCGCACCAGGCCTGCTTTCGGGGCGACCTCTGGCAATGGTCTCGATCACCGATGGGCAGCACCGACGGGTGCGCGACGCCCGGTGGCAATTACATTATTTGAGGATCAATCCCGCCTTGCCGCCGTCGCAGCCGAGTCGACTGTCGGCGTCACTTCCATCGAGTACAGCGCCCGATGAGTGAGGATGAACAACGTCTGACGATTCGCGCCACCAAAGATGAGCTGCAACGGACGTTCCGGCACCTCGATGCGTCCGAGCTCCTTGCGATCGGCGGCATAGACGAAGATCTGACCATTCGCGACGTAGACTCGACCGGCGGCATCGGTCACGACACTTTCGCCGCCACGTTCGGCGAACACTTCGAGATTCTGTAGGGCACCTGTTGGCCCGACGGTTGCGGAATAAGTCCGTGCCTCGGATCCGTTGCTCACGTAGAGCCGCGTTCCTGGCTTTGCAATAGCGAAACCGTACGTATCGAGTGAATGCGAGAATCGCCAGCCGCGATAGTCCGGCGGTCCTTGATGGAAAACGCGGAAGGCCGGCAGCACCAGACTCTTATCCGGCGACACATATTCGCGGGGTGCTCCCGGAGCAACCTCGCGAGCAAACAGCTCGGCAAGCGTAGTGAACTCGTCGCGTGCGGGGTCATACTGATCTCTGAACTCCCCATTGGCCCACCAGTTGACTGGCATCGCGATATCGGCGTTCGGATGCGAGCCCGCGGGTTGCGGTTCGAGGCGAGTGACAACACCATCCAGTCCCTGCGGATCGAGGCTATACACCGAAGCGTCATGGCCATCCGAAGACAGCACGAGCAGATGATCCGAACGATCCACGGCGAGATTGACGGGATCGAGCGAATGGCTGCTGACGATGCCCAGCCCGGTCTCCGCGGACCAGCTATGGATGCGCCGGAAGATGCGGTCGACGAAATACAGCGTGCCGCGCGAATCGACGATGCCGCCGCCCAGCGCCCCAAACCCTCCAACCAGCTTCTTCACCTCGCTTGCTCGCGGTGCAGTCCCCGCCACCGGCGCCACGCCTGGGCTGGAAACATCGAGACGCGCGAATTCCCGCTCACGGACGACGAGCCCGCTGGAAACATCTTCGATCGCATTCTCGAAGGGATATTTGCTGAGCCGGAGGAAGGTCGCGCAGTCATCGCCATCGCAAGTCGCGAAGCCGCTCTCGGCATTTACGTGAACGTTGCGAAAGCGTATGTCACGAACGTTGTAGAGTCGCACCGCTGCAGGGGCCGGCCCGAGCGTGCGCGTCACTCGATAGCCGTGATAATTGGCAATAAGGAGGTCTCGGGAATCGCGGATCTCGAGAGATACAGCATCCCTGCCCTCGCCATACTCTTCCTCCGTCTGTGGAGCGAGTAGCTCCCAGTTGGCGACGCGATTCAGCACGATCTCATTGCGCACGTGATGCTCGACGGAAATCTGGTAGACGTGCCCGGGTATGTTGGTGTCCGAGACGTACAGCCCCGCACTCGCGTAGGTGTTCGGGCTCCAGATGCCGTTGAAGGTTCCACCGCCGCCCCGCACCCACAGGCTCGGATACTGACCGTCCCAGCGTCGTGCGGGATCGGCATCGCCGCTGTGGTTGGCATTGTAGCCATTGGCTCTCACTCCGGTCGCGAGCGCCGGCCCGCCGTGGCCACCTTCGAATCTCACATCGTCGACGAGAGAGTTCTCACCTGCACTCCACAGCAGCGCGGTCGCGCGTGGATTGATACCGCCCGTGAACAATCCGACGCCGGAGACGATTGCGTCGCCGCCCTCGGCCGATTGAACCAACGCCTTCGGTCCACCGACTCCCTGATAAGCCGGCGTGTTGTCCGCGAGAGCAATTTGCGTGAGACTCGGATGTAAAGCGATCAACACCGAATCTGGCCGCAACCGAATCGTGTCGGTGACTTTGTAGACGCCAAGCGGCAGATAAACTGTTTTATGCGAGTCGATTGCGCGCTGCAGAGCCGCGGTGTCGTCTGCTTGCCCGTCCCCCACTACACCCGACTCGCGCGCGTTCGTCCACTGCGACACCGGTGGTAGCAATCGAATGGCGGATGCTTTGCGCTTCGGCAACCTGTCGACTGGCTCGATATTGGCCTCGGTTGCGACCTGGCCGAGCTGTCCGAGCGCCGGCACTGCCAGTCCGTGACTGAACGCAGTCACGCGATAGCTCCGCCCCTTACCGGCGACGGTTCGTTTGCTATCTCGAAATTCTGCGAACACCGGCGTGTCGCTCGCGAGCGCGTCATCGAAGCCAACCTGCGTATAGACATTGTTCTCATTGGAGATCACGACAGCGGCTCGTCTGACGCGCTCGAAGCGAACATCCTTGCCCCACAGCCAGTCGCCGTAACCCCGATCGATCTCGATACCCACGGGCACATCGCGCACCGAGACGTTGACCAACGTCAGCCCCGCTTCGTGCTCGCGGATCGCCGCACTCCTTTGGCCTTCGAAGGTCGAGTCGATCACCGTGAATGGCCAGGCCGGCGACGGCTTCTCCGTCACGATGCCGTAGCGGCCACCGAAAAAGCGCAGGTGCTGGACCACGTTACCGGCTTGATAGATGCCGGCAAAGCCCGAGCCCAGTCGAAAATCCATGTGGCTCAGGAAACCATGCTGGGCGATTCGAAACCGAATGCCCGTGGCCGCCGGATTGCCCGCACCGATCTCGATGTCGACATTGCTCATCGCCGAGTAAAACGTGCTGGGATTCGCGTCCCATAGCTTCGGATCGAACGGCACGACGGTCGGCGGCGGAAACGGCACGCGGGGCAATTCGATACGACCGATATCGCCTCGCGCGTTGTCTCCCCGCCGCGCACCGGTGAAGACCACCATGCTGCCGATGCCCGTCTGGAAGCCTGGCGTGTTGTCCCCGAGCAGGAGCGTCGGGCGCGTGCGTCCGGTACCCAGCAGGCGCACCGACGGCCATACCAGGATCGTGCGACTGATCCGGTAACGACCGGAGGGAAGAAATACGATGCCGCCGCCCGGCGACTCGGCGACTTTGTCGAGCGCGCGCTGGATGGCATCCGTGTCGTCGGCTCGGCCGTCACCCTTGCCCTGGACAGTGACTGCGCGCGGCTCGGTCGGCGCCACTTCGAAAACCGAGGTCGCGGCAAGCGCCGGCGATCTCGCCACAGTCAGCGCGGCAACGCATAACAGTGCGCACCCGATCCGACGTAGAGCCGTCACTGCGTATGCCTCTTCATCCATGGTCGTCATGCCGCACTCAGAAAGTTACAACAGGGTCGCGAGGGCTGCAGTCGCCTGCAGCCCTCGCGCGGTGCTAACGGCCAAGCTCGAAGCGCACGCCGAGTCGATACACACGACCGAGCATGTCGAACAGCGCGGGGTTGGCGAAATTCGGCACCCGCCCCGGCTCCTCGTCGAGCACATTGTCCACCTTGAAATACGCGGTCGCACCCGACCGGAGCTCGTACGATCCACCGACGTCGATGTAGAGAGCCCCATCCACGTGGTTGTTGTCGATGGTCGGCCGATTCACGGTCGAGACCGGGCAGGTGCCGGGCTGACATTCGATGTACTTGTTGCCCAACACACCATCGCTGATCCAGCGCTCCTGAATCAGGAACGAGAATTTGTCGGTCTCGTAGCTTTGGACGGCGAGCACTTTCCAGTCCGGAATGTTGCCGGTGTTTTCACCGGCACTGTCGGCCGGAATCGTGCCCGACAAGCCGTTGTCAGTCAGATATTCACTAACGTGTGTGGCCAGTGCGCGCACGGTGAAGGTCCCGGCCAGACCGAACAGCTGCGGCCAGCGATAGCTCGCTTCGATGTCGTAGCCGTCGGTCTCGATCGAGGCGAAATTGAACGACTGCACGTTGATGAAATTCGGCCCGTTCGGGTTGTTGAGATTGAATGAGTTGCAGGTCTGCGGCAGGGCGCCGCTGAAACAGAAGTTGACGATGTCGGCCGCGCTCAGGCTGGAGACCACGTCGTCGATCTTGATCTTGTAATAGTCCACCGACACGCTGAAATTCGGCAGCCACGACGGCTCGGCGAGCACGACACCGAACGAAGTGTTGCGGGCGATCTCCGGAGTGAGGGCGGGGTTGCCGACCACGTTCTGGATCGCGAGCACGTTGACGTTACGGAACGGATCCAGGAAGTTCGGCAGCGTCGTGGTGACGGGCGCGGCGAACAGTTCGGAGAGATTCGGCGCACGTACGTCGCGCGACGTGGTGGCGCGCAGGCGCAACCCATCGAGCGGAGTATCCCAAGTGCCGCCGACCTTCCAAACATCGATCGTCCCGGACGTGCTGTAGTCGGTCACGCGGTAGGCGGCGTTCAAGTTCGCGCGACCCGCGGCCTGCGTCTCGAATAGCGGCAGGTCGAACTCCAGATAGGCTTCCTTGACGCTGTACTCGCCCTCGCCATTTTTATAATTGCCTGCAAACCAGTTGTTGCCCGCGGTCAGCAGCACCGGATCCGCCGGATAGACGGAGCTGTAGGGCGTGCCCTCGATACCCGCTTGAGTATTGATGCCGTTGCCATAGGGATCGGCGCGGACGCGGTACTCTTCCTTGCGATATTCGACACCGAAGGCGAGCGCGAGCGGCCCCGCCCACAACTCGAACGGCGAGCCGGACACGTTGAAGCTGGCCACTTCCTGATTCTGTCGCGTCCGCTGATAGGGACCCTTCGAGGGCAGGATGTACTCCAGCGCCTGGGCCGATAGCGGCGTGCCGCCGAAGATGTTGATGGGAACGCAGCCATTCGCTCGTGCCGTCGCGTCGGCGCAAACGATACTGCCGTTCAACGTCGTCGCGTTGATCGCCTGGTCGAAGCGACGCGACAGCATGATGCTCTTGACATCGACATCGCTGAAGTTGACGCCATGCTCGTAGTAGCCATTGTAGTTCCAGTCCTTGCCGATCAGCGAGACACCGCCCATCGCGCCCAACACGAAACGATATTGACGGCGATCGGTGTACACCTGGCTGGGCGGCAGGATCGCGTTGCTGGTGCCAAACTGGAAACTGGTGATACCGGCATTCGCGCACATCGTCTGGACCGACGCCGGCAAATAGGCGTTGCTGCATTGGATCGTGAGGTTGGGACGAGCCATGCCGTTGATCGGCTGGTTGTGAGTCTGGACCTGCGCCAGGTTGGCCGTTAAATAGATTTCGTCGTCGTCCGCGAACTGGAAGCCGACGCGGCCGTAGCCGTTGACTCGTTCGAGATCGGACTGGAGTGAGCGGCCGGCGTCGACATTGCCGGAGACATCCCCACCGACGCAGAACCCCGGTAAGCAGCCATTGACGGTGCCCGCTGCGTTTCGTGCGGGTGTGCCGTTCGAGCCGTACTGAAACTGGAACGGATTGCCGTTCTGGTCGAAGGCAATGCCCTGCAACGGCCCCGCCGTGATCAGACCGTACTTGGTGTAGTTGTAGGGCTGCGCGTAGTCGATCACGTTGTACTGCGGCGAGCCGTCGTTCAGCACGTTGCGATTGACGAGCACCCGCTGCGTGAACCAGTCGCGACCGTTCGCGAGGCCGATACCCAACGGGCCCGGTCCCACGCCATCTTCGTCGTGATACTCGACGCTGCCCAGGACATGCAGGCGACCGTCGAAGAAGCTGCTGCCGGCCGCGAGCTGAGCGACGACTGTATCGTTGTCCTCATAGTTGGTCGTCGCGCCCTGGACGTTTGCTTTGATACCTTCGAAGCGCGTATTCGTGACGAAGTTCACGACGCCGCCGACCGCGTCGGAACCGTACGAGGAAGAGGCGCCGCCGTTGACCACGTCGACACGCTCGACCAGCAACTGCGGAAACATGCTCACGTCCACCACGCCAGTCACGTTCGCGCCGACCACACGCTGACCGTCGAGCAACGTCAGTGTGCGAATTGCCGTCAAACCGCGCAACGAGAACGAGCTCAAGCCCTGCTGTCCGCTGGACGTGCTGAACGTATTCACCTGCGTGCCAGTGGAGCCTTGCAACGAAGGCAGCTGCGCCACCGTGCTGAAGATGTTGGGCTGCGCATTGGCGACGACTGCGTCGGCAGTGATGACCGACGTCGGCGTCGGCGCGTTGTAGCCATCCGTCATGATGCGCGTACCGGTGACCATGATTTCCTCGAGCCCTACCCTGGCGTCACTGTTCTGCGGCTCGGGCGACGTCCCTTGCGCCTGTACTGCCAGCGGTATCAGCAGCCCGCAAGCCGCCAATGTCTGAAAGCCCGCCAACGTCCTCTTCACGGCGTTGGAAACGTCACTGCTATGATTGTTCGACATCGCTCCCCCTGTTTGATAGAACCTACTTTCCGTTCAACTCACTCAGCCCGCTGCTGTTTGAGATAGGCAATCACGTTGGCAACGTCCGCGTCGCTCGCCAGACCGGGAAACATCATCTTGCTACCGGGCACGAGCTGTTCCGGACCCTTGAGATATTGTTTGAGCGTCGCCTCGTCCCAGGTGAGGCCGGATCGCTTCATCGCGGCTGAATAGCGGTAACTCGGATAGGTGCCCGCGGCCCGGCCGACGACGCCGTTCAACACCGGGCCGACGCTGTTCTGAGCGTTCGCGCCAACGGCATGACATGCCGCACATTGCGCAAACACCGTGGCGCCCGCCGACACATCGCCATCGGCCGCGGCTCGAGACATCACTGCCAGCGCAGCCAGACCGGTGATCGCAACCAGTTTCACTTCGAACCTCCGTCAGACAGTCACCAGGCGTTCCGGCCGTTTCAAATACCGATCCTTGAGGGTATCGGCGAGCCGGTACGCCAGAGCCCCCACCGGCCCGGTCGGATTGCGCCCCGCGTTCTGGGGAAACGCACTCGACCCCACCACGAACACATTGGAAACATCCCAACTCTGCAGATGTTTGTTCAAGGCGCTGGTGCGAGGGTCGTCGCCGAACACAGTGCCGCCTGTGTTGTGCGTCGTCTGATACGGAACGATGGAATATCGTCCGCGCTCTCGTCGACTCAACACCTGTTCCGCGCCCATCTCCTTGGCGATGGTTGCGCAGATACCGCGCGCGAACTCCATTTGCCGGAATTCGTTCTCCTGCCAATCGAACGTGAGCCGCAGCATCGGGCGGCCGAAAGAGTCGGTGTAGGTCGGATCGAGATCCAGATAATTCTGGCGATAACTCATCACCGAGCCTTGGTTGCCCACCGTGGTCATGCGGTGATACGTCTCGACGATCGCCTTCTTCCATCCCTTGCCCCAGCGCGGCGACCCGGGCGGCGTGGGATGACGCTGAATCGGTGCGCCACCGTTGCTGCCGCTGCTGATACCACCGCCACCGATGAAGCCCAGCTTGGCGAAGTCGGGGTTGTCGCTGTTGAAGTCGTCGATCCAGGTCCCCAGCGCGCCCGAGCCCATGAAGGGATTGAAGTAGGTGTCCTTGGAGAACAAAGCCGCCACCCCGCCCATCGACTGATAGGCATAGTTGCGCCCCACCACGCCGCTGTTGCGCTGGAAGTCGTAAGGCTTGCCGATCCTCGAATGCAACATCAGATGCACGTTGCCGAAGACGTACGCCGCCAGGATCACGAGGTCCGCGGGTTGCTCGAACTCACGCCCGCCAGCGTCGAGGTAGGTGACGCTCACCGCGCGCTTGCGCCGTGAATCGAGATTCACCTTCATCACATAGGAATTGGTTCGCGCTTCGAAGTTCGGGTTCTTGTAAGCGAGCGGAATGACGGTGAAATGCGGGCTCGCCTTGGCATTTGCTTCGCAGCCGAAGGCCGTGCAGAAGCCGCAATAGTGACATTGGCCCAGCGCCACTCCATCCGGGTTCACATAGGCGCGCGACGCGTTGGAGGCCGGCACCGGGAACGGGTGATAGCCCAGATTGCGCGCGGCCTTCTCGAACAAGACCATGTTATGCGACTGAATCAGCGGTGGATTCGGAAATTCGTTGGCACGCGGCGCTTCGAAAATATTGCCGCCGTCGATCCTCTTGCCTTGCAAGTTGCCGGCTTTGCCGGAGGTGCCACAGACTTTTTCGAACTTGTCGTAGTACGGCTCGAGCTCGTGATAATCGACCGGCCAGTCTTGCAGGTTCATGTCGGCCGGCACGACGCTCTTGCCGTGCTTCGCGACGGTGCCCGAGTACATCTTGTGCTCCCACTCCGTCCAGCGCCAATGCAGTCCGGACCAGTGCGTGCCCGCGCCGCCGACACCTTCGCCGGGCAGAAACGAACCGAGCTGGCGCATCGGCAAGCCTCGCTGCGAAGGGTCGTTGCGGAAGGTCAATGTTTCCTTGCGCAGATTCTGGATCAGCTCGTGGCGACGCGAATAGCGCAGCTCGTCATGAACCTGCGGAGCCAGAAAATCGGGATTGGTCGCACGCGGCCCGCCACGCTCGAAGGCGACTATCTTCAAGCCGGTCGACGCGAGTTCCTTGGCAAGGATGCCGCCGGCCCAGCCCAGACCGACGATGGCGATATCGACAGGTTTCAGCTTGGTGACCATCGTCACAGCAGGTCCTGAATGCTCATGGGCCCGGTCATGTATTTCTTGTTGCGCCAGGCCTCGATCTTGTCCGCATACATGCCGCCGATCCCGGGAAAGCCGAGCATCTTCCACGACGCCTTGCCCTTGTTGCCGCCATGGAGGGGATCGGCGAAGTAGCCCTGCATGGTGAGGTCGTACAGCAGACTGAAGAAGATCACGGTGGGCACCGTGGGCAACTGAATCTCGTGCTTCTCGAGTTGCGTCAGGACGACGATTCGATCCTCTTCGGAGAGCGCATCGAATGTGCGCTTGTATTGGTCGCGCACGTGCGCGTTGACGTCCATGATGCCGTTGCGAATCAGCTCGCTCGGTGTCATGCGCAACTGATAGCCCTGCTCCGGCGTGCCTTCGATGAACGGCCCCTGCAGATACATGCGATCGCCGCGGCCGAATCCGGAGTTCAATTGCCGATCGATGAACACGGCCACGCCCAGCTGCAAAGCCCCGGGGCCCAGCTCGTCCGCCGGAATGAGCGTATCGATCGCCGCTTCGATGAACGCGGCTTCATCGCCATTCAGGAATTCGTAGGCCGCGACCGGTTCCTCGTCGGGGCCCGTTGTTTTGGCTACGGGATGATGCATGCCGGCCATGGCGTTCTCGGCAGCCGCGTCGCCGGCCGGCAATACACCCGATGCAGCACCGGCGCCGATGAGCTTCAGCCATGCGCGCCGATTCACTTTCTTCGGCTCGACATTGTTTTCTTCAGACATCCTTCCCCCGGTCGACGCAGGTTCGCGCTATGACAGTGCGGTGTCCTCATAAACACGCTTCGATGCATCGATGCGCGTGAACAGTATCGCCGCCACCAACGAGTAGCCCGCCAGCACGAAGAACGCAGCCGTCCAACCGCTGGCGGTCACGATATAACCAGTCATCGCCGCCGCGATGGCGGCGCCCAGATTGCCGAAAGTGTTCATCACCGCGGATACCGAGCCCGCATACACCCCGCCGATGTCCAGCGTCACCGCCCAGGAAACACCGACGGTCAGTTCGATGCCGAACACGGCGAGCGCGAAATAGCCGACGCTGACGAGCGGGTCGTTCGCGAGACAGGCCAGCGGAATGGTCACGGCAGCGATCAGGAACCCCGGAATCGCAACGACACGCCGCGCGAATTTCAGATTGCCCGTGCGCTTCAACGCGAGGTCGGAGAACCAGCCACCGCAGACATCGCCAGCCACACCGGCGAGCAGCGGCAGGCTCGCGTAGATACCCATCTGCTGAAGCTCGAACTGACGCTCGGCATGCAGATATTTCGGGAACCAGGTGAGAAAGATGCCGATGTCGTAGCCGTAACAGAAATACATCGCTGACAGCAGCCACATCTGCGGGCTGCGCAGGATGGGTCGCCAGGGCACGATCTTCGATCGATTGGCGGTGTGGCCCAACGCGCTGGCGATCAGCTCCCGCTCGGCGGCGTTGACCATGCGGTGTTCGTTGGGAGAATCGCGGTAGAACCAATACCAGATCGCCGCCCACAACAACCCCAGCACCGCGAAGATATAAAAAGGCGCGCGCCAGCCGTAGTGAGCGATGATGAAGACGACGACGATCGGCGTGAGCGCGCCGCCCAGTCGGGAACCCGCGTGCGTGATGCCTTGGGCGAAACCTCGCTCCGAGGGCAGCATCCAGCGCGACAGCGATCGGGTCGCGATCGGAAATGCGCCCGCCTCGCCCATGCCAAACAGGAATCGACAGACGATCATCGACGTCGCCGACCAGGTGAGCGCAGTCGCGGCGGTGAATGCCGACCACCATGCGACGATCGCAGGCAGCGCACGCCGGGGACCGAAGCGATCTCCCAGCCACCCGCCAGGAATTTGAAACAACGCATACGACAGTTGGTAGGCGCCGAGAATCCAACCCATCGTGACGATGGAGAAGCCGAACTCCTGCTGGATGGAAGGGACCGCGGCCGAAATCACTACCCGGTCGATGTAAGTGATCATGTATGCGGCGACGGTGAGCCACAGCACCGTGTGACGCACGCGCGTGGGCGCGATGGTCGCAGTGTGATCCACCGACGCAGCAGCCGGCGCTACGATGGCCGCATCACCGCTCGCCATGGCTGCCGCCACCTGCTGTGCTCTTGCACTCCGTTGCGGCTCGGCCCGCACAGATCGACCAGATCGTGGCTGCCGGCTTGCCTGCTACATACACCGCATGAATCGTTCGAGTGTTACGAATGTCGGCGAGAGGATCCGCATCGAGCACCAGCAGATCGGCGCTCTTGCCTGGCTCGATCGTGCCCAGATCTCTGGCGCCGATGAGTTTCGCATTGGTCGCCGTGGCGGCGGTCAATGCCTGCAGCGGCGACAAGCCCGCCTGCACCATCAACTGCAGCTCCCAATGAAGAAAATGACCCGAGAAACGCCCCGAGGGTCCGCTGTCGCTACCGACGCCATAAGGCACGCCCGCTTCGATCTCACGCTGGGTATTCTTCAACGCCAGCTCGAGCACGCCGGGGTACTGGCTGAAGTGCTTGCCCGCCGCCAGCTTCCGCTGACGCTCCGGGCTCTTCAGCGTCGTCAGTGCGGCCGGCGTGATCGACCGGTTGAAGAAGGGATCGTCGAGGAATGGCAATTGTGTGTAAGTGAACGAGGCTTCGCGGCTGAGCGTCGCCGCCATCTGGACGGTGTGGTGTCGCTTCATCTCATCCAGCAGCGCTCGATCGACGGGCAGATCGCGCACGCTGTGCGCGAAACCGTCGACGCCTTGCGAAGCGAGGGTCTTCGCGTTCTCGAGATAAAAGATGTGAGCAATGGCGCGCAGCCGATGCCGGTGCGCCTGATCGATGATGGCCTGGCTGATATCGGGCGGCATGCGCGAGGGCAAGTCGCCGAATTCGTCATCGACCCACAGCTTGATGAAGTCGACGCCCTTGGCTACCTGCTCATCGACGGCCTGGCGCGCTTCCGCCGCGTTGGCCACCGGTTTGTTCAGTCCGGCGACGCCGCCATAGGAACCTTTGAACACCAGTCCCTGGCCGGACGTGTACACGCGCGCCATGTTCGTCTGCGCCTGACGCTGATCCGCGCGGATACCGAATATCACATCGGTGTCGGTGCCGAGTACCTGCACCGCCGTCACACCGTAGGCTGCATAGATGCGCAGCTGTTGTTCCACCAGCTCGCGCGAGTAGAAATTCACGTCTTGCGTGAGGTCGTGAACCAGACCGACGTGCACGTGATTGTCGATGAGGCCGGGAAGCACGAACTTGCCGCTCAAATCGACCACTGTCGCGCCGCTGGGAAGTTTCAAACTCGCACGGGATCCCACCCAGGAGACGCGACCGTCGTCGAAGACCAAGGCGGAAGCAGCAACGGGAGCGCGGCCGGTGCCATCGATCAGCGTGAAGTTCGTCAGCACGGTCGGCGCCGCCTGAGCTGCGCACACGACCCCTAAACCGAGAACAGCGGCGACCACACGGACGGACAGCGGCACTCATCCCCCTTCGGTATCCGGCGCCTTATTGGCTGGCGCCTTAGATGGCTCATATCCTATATGATATCGGTATCATCGCGGCCGACCGGGCCAAAAGTCAAATGGTATCGCTATCAAATCTAAGGCCACCGCTGCCGAGGCGCAAGAAAAAGGCGCGAGCGGGCTATTCGCGAGTGAACTTCACGAGGCGCTGATAGGACTTCTGGAGATGCGCGCGCATGGCCGCTTCGGCCTGGTCGGGATCGCGCTGTTGTAGAGCCTTGGTTATCAGCGTGTGTTCGGTCACCGCTTCATTGGTCACCTCGCGGTGGAAGCGCAGCCGGAAGATGTGTAAATGAATGTGCAGCCGGCTGAGCGATTCCGCGATCAGATCGTTGTTGCTGCCACGGGCGATCTGGTCGTGAAATTCGGCGTCCTGATCGGCGAACTGGTCGTAGAGAGTACGCGACTGCGTCGCTTGATCCGGATTCATCTCGAGCGCCAGTCCGCATAGGTCGATCAAGGCTTTATCGCTCATTCGCTCGGCCGCGCAGCGGGCCGCGTAAGGCTCCATCAGCAAGCGGATTTCGAACAATTCCTCGAACTGCTTGCGATTCAACGTCGGCGCCGTGCAGTAGCCGATGAAGCGCTGCTTGGTCACCAGACCATTGGCCTCGAGCATGCTGAGCGCCTCGCGAATCGGCGTCTGCGAGATGCCGAACTCGCGCGCCATGCTGTCCACCGAGATGCGCGTGTTGGGTGGAATCTTCAGCGACATGATGTCTTCGCGAATACGGCTGTACGCATCCTCGACGAACCCGGACGCGCGCTTGATCTGACGTGAGTTCTCTGGCGCCGCCGGGGGTGAATTCTTGGAATGGCTGCTCATGGGGATCGGCAATCGGTCATTGGCCACCGGTATGAACGGCATTGTCGGTTACCGTGCTTGGTAATTCTATCATATATGATATAGGATGAGTCGCAGTGGACGGCCAGTCGCCATCCCGTAACGAGAGCTTTATGAGCCTATTCGGCGCCATGCGGCTGCCCAGGTCCGTGCTGTTCGGGTCCGGCCAACGGCAGGCGCTGCCGGCAGTGGCCCGGCAATTTGGCCGACGAGTGTTGATCTGCACCGATCCGAGATTGGGTGCCGACCGGGAGATCGAGACACTCATCGCCGATCTCGAGCGTCTCGGCGCGGTGGCACTCGCGTACGACCGCACTCTGCCCGATCTGCCCACCGAATCCATCGTGGATTGTTTGCGCACGGCGATGCCCTTCATGCCTGAAGTGATCATCGGCATGGGCGGCGGCAGCTGCATGGATATGGCCAAGGCCGTGGCGGTACTCGTAACTCACGGTGGCGAACCATCCACGTACTACGGCGAATATAAAGTTCCTGGCCCAGTCACTCCTCTAATCGCAGTCCCCACGACGTCAGGCACCGGCTCCGAGGTGACCCCTGTTGCCGTGATATCGGACACGGCAAGGGGCACGAAGATCGGCATCGCCAGCCCCCACCTCATTCCGCAAGTTGCAGTGTGCGATCCCGAGCTGACGTTGACTTGTCCGCCCGCGTTGACTGCATGTTCCGGCGGCGACGCGCTCACTCATGCCATCGAGTCTTTCACGGCTCTGGCGCGACCCGCGAGCCACGATCTGACCTTGCAGCACGTGTTCGTGGGCAAGAACGCACTCTCGGATCATTTCGCTCTGCTGGCGATCTCTTCGATCTGGAAGAGCCTGCATAGAGCCTACGTCAACGGTAAGGATCTGCAGGCGCGAGAGCATCTGATGATGGGCGCGCTTGCCGCGGGCTGTGCGTTCGGAACGGCGGGCACTGCCGCCGCGCATGCCATTCAATATCCCGTTGGAAATGCCACGCATACCGCACACGGCGATGGCGTGGCGTCGCTGTTGCCCTATGTGATGGAGTTCAATCGGCCGGCTTGTATCGATAGCTTTGCTCAGATTGCGCGGATGCTGGGCCTCGGCGACGCCAGCGGCAGCGACGATGATCTGTCGCGCATTCTCATCGAAGCAGTGGCCGGGCTGTTCGCATCAGTGGGCATTCCTCGCACCTTGAAAGATCTCGGGCTGCCCGCCGACAAACAACAGTGGACCGCCGAGAGCGCCATCGCGATTCAGCGTCTGGTCAAGAACAATCCGCGCCCGCTGGACCTGCCCGCCATGCAAGCCATCACCGCCGCCGCCTACTCCGGCGATCGAGCAGCGTTGCGTCACCAATGAAAGCCACCAACAACTATCTGCTGCCGGCCTCCTCCGCCGCCCCGGGACGAGCGATCCCCACCGATCTGTTGATTGGCGATCGCTGGCGTACGGGGGCCGAGAACGAGCGCATCGAAGTCATCAATCCCTCGACCGGTGAAGTGCTCGCCTGCGTTGCGGACGCCACCGTCAAAGATGGAATCGAATGCATCGAAGCCGCGTCGCGGGCCGCATCGGCATGGGCCGCGACCCCGCCGAGAAAACGCGCCGAGCTGCTGCGTTCGTGCTTCGACAGGATGGTGGCCAACAGCGACTGGCTGGCGCAGCTGATCTCGCTCGAAAACGGCAAGGCGTTGGCGGACGCCAAGGGAGAAGTGCTCTACGCCGCCGAGTTTTTCCGCTGGTATGCCGAAGAGGCCGTGCGACTGGAAGGAGAAATCAGCACCGCGCCGAGCGGCACCAATCGCATCGTCGTGATGTATCAGCCCATCGGTGTCTCGCTACTGATCACTCCCTGGAATTTTCCAGCGGCGATGGCCACTCGCAAGATCGCTCCAGCGCTCGCGGCGGGCTGCACGTGCATTCTCAAGCCCGCCGAAGAAACACCGCTCACCGCCTACGCTGTCGCGCAGCTCATGCTGGAAGCCGGCATCCCGCCCGGCGTCGTGAATGTAATCACCACCGCAAAGCCGGCGGCGGTCGTCAAAGCTATGTTGCACGAGGGCCGGGTTCGGAAGCTCTCCTTCACCGGCTCGACCGAAGTGGGTCGCCTGCTGCTGCACGAAGCCGCCGATACCATCGTCAATTGTTCGATGGAGCTTGGCGGCAACGCGCCGTTCCTGGTGCTCGACGATGCGAATGTCGCGGACGCAATCGCCGGCGCCATGGTCGCCAAGATGCGCAACGGCGGCGAAGCCTGTACCGCGGCCAATCGTTTCTACGTTCAACGTGGCGTCTACGCAGAATTCACCAGGCAACTGGTCGCGAAAATGGCTGCCGTAAAGCTCGGCGAGGGCTGCGCTCCAGACACCGGCTGTGGCGCGCTCATCAATCAGGCTGCGGTCTCCAAGATCGAGACGCTGGTCGCGGACGCGGTGAAACGAGGCGCTCGCGTGCTCTTGGGTGGCACTGCGCCGTCTGGCCCCGGTTTCTTCTTTCCACCGACCGTGTTGAGCGACGTCGCGCCAGGCTCCGAGATTCTCGAGCAGGAGATCTTCGGTCCGGTGGCCGTGCTGATGCCGTTCGATTCGGTCGATGAGGCGATTCGATTGGCGAACGACACCGAGTACGGCCTGGTCGCTTATCTCTATACCGGCGATCTCAAGACCGGACTGCGCGTCGCCGAGCGCCTGGAAAGCGGCATGATCGCGCTCAATCGCGGTTTGGTGTCGGACGCGGCCGCGCCGTTCGGCGGAATGAAACAGAGCGGCCTGGGACGCGAAGGCTCACATCATGGCATTCGCGAATTCACCGAAGCCAAATACATCGCGGTCGATTGGTGACCGGAATCTCAGATTTGCAGTTGAGCTATTTGCCACTCCACTGCGGCACGTCCTTGTTCTTGGCCATGAAGTTCTGGACACCGCGCTTGAAGTCTTCGCTGCCGTAAACCTGCTCGATGAGATCGTCGATGTTCGGCAGATTGGCGACGCTCAACCGGCGAATCATTTCCTTGCTGGCACGAGTCGTCAGCGGCGCATTCGACACCGCGCGCTGACAAAGGGTCTCCACCGCGGCGTCCAGACCGGCGGCCTCGATGAGGTTGTATAGCACTCCGCTGCTCATCATCTCCTGCGCCGAGATCACCTCTCCGAGCAACAGCATTCGCTTGGCCATGGTGACGCCGATCGCACTGGCGATGCGGGCGCAGCTGCTCATCGACAGACAGTTGCCGATGGTGCGACCCAAGGGCGATGCGAAGCGCGCGTCGGGCGTGGCGATGCGAATGTCGGCGGCGCTGAAGATATTCAACCCACCTCCCACCGCCCAACCCTCGATGATGGCGATGGTGGTCATGGGCAACGCGTCGACCGCGGCCATGCATTCGTCGATGTGTCGTTCATAGTCGATGCCGTCGCGGCCCGACGTAAATCCGACAAAGCCGCTGATGTCCGTGCCGGAGATGAAGGCCTTGCCACCCACGCCACGAAATGTCACGGCGCGAATACTCGAATCTCCCGCGATGCGCCGGCAAGTGTCGCGCAGGTCGCACCACATTCGATGCGTCAATGCGTTGTGAGCCGACGGATTGTCGAAGGAGAGCTGTGCGACGGCCTCGCGCCTCTGGTAGACCAGCCTGCCTTCACTCATGACAGCAGCCCTTTCTCGGACAACTCGCGACGAATCTCTTCGCTATGCTGATCGAGCAATGGCGGCGCATGGCGCACTCGCTGCGGCGTGCCTCGCATCTTGACCGGAAAGCCCAACGCTCGGAACGAACCCTCGACGGGATGCGGAATATTCATGACCATCTCACGCGCCGCCACGTGATCGCTCGCCAACGCCTGCTCGTAGTTGTAGATCGGACCGGCGGGCACGCCGGCCGCCAGCAAGGCCTCGACCCATTCGTGGACCGTGCGCCGTGCCAGCGTGGGCCGCAACTCATCGATCAGCTCGATTCGATTCGTCACACGCAGCGCATTGGTGGTGAAGCGAGGATCGGAGTTCAGCTCCGAGCGCTGCACCACCTCGAGAAACGTGAGCCACAGCTTCTGATTGGCCGCGCCGATCACGAAATAGCCGTCGCAAGCTCGCACCGCCTGATAGGGCGCCGACATGCGGTTCGCGCTGCCGATCGGTTGTGGCGATTTACCCGTGCCCCACAACTCCGTTGTCTCCCACACCGACAGGCCCAACGCCGCTTCGAGCAGCGAGGCGTCGATGAACTGGCCCCGCCCGGATTTTTCTCGACCCATCAGCGCGCTCAGAATGCCATAGGTAGCAAACAAGCCCGCTCCCAGGTCGGCGACTGGAATGCCATTCTTGACCGGCTCGCCGCCGGGCAGTCCGGTCGCGCTCAAGGCGCCGGACATGGCCTGAGCGATCAGATCGAAACCCGGGCGCTGCGCCCAGGGCCCCGTCTGTCCGAAGCCTGAAATGCTCGCATACACCAGTCGAGGATTCAGCTCCGACAACGTTTCGTAACCCATGCCGAGGCGAGCTGCGACGCCAGGGCGCGCGTTCTCCACCAGCACGTCCGCGGTTTTGACGAGTGCGTACAACACGTCGCGATCGGCGGGATTCTTCAAGTCGAGCGCGATGCTGCGTTTGTTTCTATTGAGGGCGAGAAAGCCCGGGCTGTCCTCGCCCTTGAGCCGAAACCCCATCGAATGTCGGGTCGAGTCGCCGACTTGCGGCGGCTCGATCTTGATGACATCCGCCCCCATGTCGCCCAGGAGCATGCAGCAGAACGGCCCCGCCATCACTTGCGTGATGTCCAGCACGCGAATTCCCGCCAGCGGCAAGCCCGTGCTGTCGTTTTGATTGGATGTATCCACGCTCTTTCTCAATGGCCTCCGCGATGATCGTCGAGATCCTGCTCCAGGTCGACGACCCGGGTCGGCCAGGCGAACTGGCAGACGCTCATTGCCGTGGCTTTCATATCGTATATGATATCGGACCTGGTAAGGGACGACAACGCGGAAGTCATAATGAAGCGAAGTCTCGTCATCGCCGTGCTCAGCGCCTTGGTAACCGCCTGTACCAGCCCGCCCGTCTCGATCGATTGGCCGACCTATCACCGCGATGCCGGTGGCTCGCGCTTCTCCCCTCTGGATCAGATCACGCCGGCGAATGTTTCGAAATTGCAGATCGCCTGGACCTACCAGATGAAGCCGCCGAGCACCACGCCGCAGCCGCCCTCGAGCGATGGTGGCGATGAAACACCGACGCGCCGCAGCCGCTTCATTCCTTCGGAGGCGACGCCGGTGGTCGCGGACGGCCGAATGTTCCTGTCGACTCCGTACGGACGTGTCGTCGCGTTGGATCCAGAGAACGGTCGCGAGCTGTGGGTCTACGAGGTGCCCAACCACGATCAGGCATCGATGCGTGGCGTCGAATACTGGCCGGGCGGCGACGGCGCGGAGCCTGCGATTTTCTTCGGCACACGCAGCGGCAAGCTCATCAAACTGTCGGCGGCAACCGGCCAGCCCATCGCGTCGTTCGCTCAGTCCGGCCTGCTCGATATGAAAACGCCCGAGGTGATGAACGGCTCGCCGCGCGCCGCATTCGGGATGAGTTCGCCGCCCCTGACTTATAAGAATCTCGTGATCACCGGATCTCGCGTGCAGGAAACTCCCTCCTTGGGAGCGGCCGGCGATGTGCGCGCTTGGGACGCCCGCACCGGACAGCTCGTCTGGACGTTTCATACCGTACCTCGCCCTGGAGAGTTCGGGCACGACACCTGGGAGGGCGACAGCTGGAAGAATCGTTCAGGCGTGAATGTATGGACTTCGCCCGTGCTCGATGCGGAGCGCGGCATCGTGTACTTGCCCATCGGCGCGCCCACCTTCGATCGCTGGGGCGGTGATCGCAAAGGTGCCAACCTGTTCAGCAACTCCATCGTCGCCGTCGAGGCGGCCACGGGCAAATACCTCTGGCACTTCCAGACCGTGCATCACGACATATGGGATCTCGATCTGCCGGCCGCCACGCTCGTCGAGGTGAAGAGAAACGGCAAGCGCATTCCCGCCATCGCGGTCATGAACAAAACCGCGCTGCTGTTTCTGCTCGACCGTGTCACCGGCAAGCCGTTGTACGACGTCAAAGAAGTGCCGGTGCCCATGGACACGGATATTCCAGACGAAGCCCCGTGGCCCACGCAGCCCATGCCGGTTACTCCGCCTCCGCTCGTGCGCATGGAATTCAAGATGTCAGATCTCGCCGACCTCACACCGGATCACCGTGCCGCCTGCGAACAATTGATCCGCGAGAAGAACATCGTCGAGAGCCGCGCCTTTCAACCCTTGCGCGGCGACTCCGCCGTGGCGAGCTTTCCCGGCAGTCTCGGCGGCATCGATTGGGGCGGCGGCGCATTCGACTCACGCCTTGGCTACTTCGTCGTGAACGTCAACGAACTGGCCAGCCCGCAGCAGCTCGCGAAGCGCCCCGACGGTTCGTGGGGTTTGAAAGACGGCTACGTGTACTTCTGGGATCAGCAGACCCGCCTGCCCTGTCAGCAACCGCCGTGGGGCAGCCTGGTGGCCGTGGATGTGAACACAGGAAACATTGCGTGGCGCTCAACCTTGGGTGTCAGCGACAACCTGCCGGAACACTTGCAAAAGACCGGCCGCATCAGCGCAGGCGGACCGATCCTCACCGCCAGCGGCCTGACGTTCATAGGCGGCACCGACGACAGTCGAATCCGCGCCTTCGACACACGCACCGGCACCGAACTGTGGACCTTCAAGCTGACGGCATCGATCTACGGAACACCGATGACTTATCGGGGCGGCAGCGGCAAGCAGTTCGTTGCGGCCGTGAACACCGGTGGGTTCGTCGGCGGCCCGATCGAGAGCGATACCGTCACCGCGTTCTCGCTGCCGTAAGTCGAGGTCGCCGATGTTTGTTCTCAGGCTCGCCGTTGTCGGATCGATGCTCGCCGGTGTGTCGCTGCAAGCCGAGCAGGCGCCGGGCGAGCCGCCGGCTGGACCGGGACTCGAGCTGATTCAGCGCAGCTGCGTCAGCTGCCACGATATCTATATGATCACTTCGAAGCGCAAGACGCCTGAGCAGTGGGCCGAGGTCATGGACCTGATGTCGGCTCGCGGCGCGGAAGTGACGCCGGAAGAAATGCAGATCATCGAAGAATATCTGTCGCGGAACTATTCAGCATCGAAGCATTGATCGAGGAGAAATCGCGAGTGGACAGCATCCTCCGACAGCTGAGCTGCCTGCTAGCAGGCTCCCTGTGCCTGAGCGGCGCACTGGCCCAACAGCCCGCCGCTCCACAGCGACCGCAACCGCTGGTTGCCTGGTCGGCAAAGCCGGAGCACGTGGCCGACTGGAACGCACCCAACAAGCCACATTGGAAACTCTCCGAAGTGCTCGCCAAACATTCCGGCCAGCGCAGCTGGCAGGAAGACATCGTCAGCGATCGGGAGTTCATCGCTCGTTACATCAGCATGGCGCCCGGTGAGAAAACCAAGCGGCAGTTCTTCGCCGACGACCGCGTTTTCTGGATCGTGCAGTCCGGCCGCATGCGCGTCGCCATCGATGGCCAGGAGCCGTTCGTCGCAACTCGCGGCTTCCTGGTGCAAGTTCCCTACCGCCTTGCCTATAGCATCGAAACCGACGGTCCGGAGCCGTCGCTGCGCTTCGAAGTGACCGGCGCGCAAGCCGTGCCGCTCTATCCGATCGATGAAACGCCGGCACCGCTCGCTGGCAGGAAATATATGAAGGTGACTTACACCGGGCACGGCACTTACGACGACATCAACCAGCCGTATCTGGATTTCCAGAAGCAAATCGTTGCCGGCGATGGGCGCGGTGGCCCATTCGTGAAGGACGACAAAACCTTCGCCAATATCATTCGCGGACCCGGCCAGCCAACGCCTCCCAGCAGCAGCCTGGGTCATTTTCACATCGGCTATTCGGAGTTCTGGCTGGTACTGGAAGGCAAGATCGATTATCTGATCGAAGGCCTGCCGCTGTTCACCGCCGAACCGGGTGACGTGGTTTACGCGCCTCAAGGTCGCTGGCATCGCGCCAGCTTCGGCGGCACGGGGCCAGCCACCCGGCTCGCGATCAATCCACGCCCGGACGGAATGCACAACTTCCAGCCACCTGAGAGCAATCGATCCCCGTGACCGTCGTGGGCAAGAATTCAACGCGGCGGATTCCGCCGCCTCTTCCGGCGAAACTCCAACTGCTGTGAAGCCTTGAACTTCGTCTCCCAACGCTTCTATACAATTGACGCTCGACGCTGCGCCATCTCTCGGCTATTCTTGCCCGATCTCCATAAATAAAATCTGCCAACCCTCGATTTCCCTGATCGTTTGGTGTGACTCTTGATCGGTTGGTCATAGGTTCGAGTCCTGTGCGGGGGATCGCTCCCTGTGTCAAAGCACTATCCGGACGCTGCGTTCGATGAACCAAAAGCTCGCAGTGACGCCTGCCATGTAAGCCGGCACCCGGTACAGCGATGCCGGCAATTGCCGCGCGTACCGCCGCCACAGCCACGTCAGCGCCAGCACGACAGCCACGAATGCGATCTGTCCCGCTTCCACGCCCAGGTTGAACGAAACCAGCGCGAGCGGTAGCGCGTCGTCGGGCAGGCCGATGTCATGCAGCGCCGAGGCGAAGCCGAATCCGTGTAACAGGCCGAACCCGAACGCTGCAATCTCAGGGCGAAGTTGCGTCGAGCTGGGTCGGCCTGCGCGCGTCTTGATGACTTCGGCCGCCACGAAGGCGATCGACAGTGCTATGCAAGCCTCCACCGGAGCGCTCGCCAGACGCAGCCAGCCGAATGTCGTGCCTGCGAGTGTGATCGTATGCGCCACGGTGAAGGCGGTAATGGCTGAGAGCAGGCGCTTGCGGTCGGCGACGAGCATCAGCAGACAGAGCACGAACAATAAATGATCGAAGCCGAAACAGATGTGCTCGACGCCGAAACGGAAATATTCGCCAGCCAGCTCCCCCATGGACTGCCGCGCGGGAATCTCGATGAAAGGCGTGGCGCCATTCACGCGCAGGGTCTTGGGTGAGCCTGCGAGCGGCTCGAAGCGCACGATCACATCGGTCAGCGTGCTTGCGAGATTCTCGAAGGCGATCTGCCTGCCGGAGATCCCGCCTTCGCAGACGATGCGCCGGTGCTCGATGGCGGCGGCATCGACGAGCGTCGCGCGCGTCGCTCCGAGATCTCGACACTGTGGCGGCATGACGGCGTCGAGTGCCAGGCGCATGTCCCCCTGCGCCGGAGTCTTCCACAGCACATCGTAGGTCGACTGCTCGATCTCGCGAATCTGCAGGAACGCGGGGCGAATTTCATGGGCCGAGGCCGGCGCGCCCGCTATCACGAGAACAGCGAACGGGATCGCAAGAATGACGAGCGTCCGCAATGGCATGCACTACATTTCCGGCCACTCGACCGTCACCGAATAACGTTGGCGCAGTCGAGCGAGGAACTGCTCGCGCTGTTGCCGGCGGCGCGCCTCGATCCAGTCCGATCGCAATTTGCCACGAATGTCCGCAAGCTCCGGGGCGCGCGCCGGTTCTCGCGTCAATACCAGTATGAGATGTGCGCCCAGCGGCGTGACGAGTGGACCGAACCAGCCCTCGCCCGCATGCGCGAACAGTGCGTCGGCAAACGTTTCGCCGAATGACGCGGCTACGCCACGTTGTGTCGTCGGCGGCAATGTCGCTGGCAACATGGATGGATCGCCCAGCCTGCTCGCGTCCGCGCCCGAGCGCAGTTGGTTCAGTAGTGCGGCCGCCTCCTCGTTCATGCGCTTCCCGCGCACGTCGGCGCTCGCCATGACCTGTCGAAACGAAATGCGTTCCGGCAATCGATAATCCGCGGCATGATCGGCCAGCCAGCCCGCGAGTTGCTCATCCGTCGGCTCCTCGCTGGCCTCGGCCTCCTCGGCCAGAAACTCGAGCTTCTGGCGCATGCGTCGACGGACGATGGTGTCGTCGGCATCGAGCCCCAGGGCGATGGCCTCGCGATAAGCGATCTCCTCGTCCGCGAAGTCGTTCACCAGCGCCTGCAACTCGGCCCGGCTCGGCATGCGCCCGGCAAGCAACCGGTAGCTCTCGGCAATCTGTTGCACGCGTCCTTGCGAGATAGTGATGAGCTCATTCGAGAACTGAACGCTGCCACCATGCATCAACTGGTTGGCCGCGAACAGGACGACGGCGATGCCCAGGAACTGCAGCAGCGGCTCGCGCATGGCGCGCGTGAACAGGTTGTTCGCGCCGCGAGCGGCCCGTTCGCTGACTGCATCATTCGGCATGCTTGGTCGGTACGAACCAGATCGGCGATGTATAGGCACGCTCCTGGATCGTCCTTGGGAGCTTCGGGTTGGGTGCCACTCCGGCACGGATCGCATCCCACGTGGACCAGCGACAGGTCGGATTCTCGATCACGCGCGCGTAGTAGAACGCATGCCGACTCGGTTCGAACTCGGGATCGCTCCAGGCGCTTTGCAGCTGACCGGCGCCTTTGTCGCGTGAGAATTCGCATGTGCCCGGATCGACGGTCGCGCCGTTGTCCGGACAACGACGAGTCGCGGCATCGACCTTGCCGCCATCGGAACAGACCACATCGAAGATCTTTTCGTGAGCCGTCCCATTGGGATCCAGCCAGCCCTTGACCATCTGGATGCGCTGAAGCGGTGCCGAATGGAGGTCGCGCATCGCGATCACGACGAATTGCGGCTCGTGCCCCGGCTCGTCGACCAGATCGCCTCCCATCGGCACTGCCTTCGCATAGGCGGTGCGCACCCCGGCTTCAGTCGCCAGATTGACTCCCTCCAACCCATGGCCCGCGAACAGCCGCACGCGGATGCGCGGGCCCGTGGTGGCAAATGTTTCCTTCCGTCGAAGCGCCGCGAACAGCGACTCGCGCGTGTTCTGCTCCGCCCATATCCCAGTCAGCCCCGCAGATCCCCAGGTAGAAGTGACCGACACGGTCTTGCCGGCCGCATAGAACTCATCCCAGCTCCGGTAATCGGCCGGCGGAACGGCACCGCGACGATCGGGCGATCCATCCAGCACGCCCACCTTCGAGAAATAATGATCCTCTTCATAAGCGCCGGCCGAGTTGTGACTGTCGCTGCCCGCGACGAAGCCCAACTTGTAGGGATTGGCGCCGAGCTGAGCCTCCAGCTCCATGCCCCGCTTCAGAGCGTCGCGCACATAGCCACCCTCGAACTTCGTGATCGGCCGGTTCACGCCGATGTATGAAGTCATCAATTCGAATCCGGCGAGCTCATCGTTCGGCGACAGCAGCGGCAGGGTCTCGGACTGCCCTTTGGACTGTGTGATTTCGACCAGCGGCTCGTTGCGCGAACGCAGCTCGGCGTAGGCGCGATCGATGGGTTGGCCGTTCCACAGGGTGCGTTCGAACATGGTGCCGTCGGAGCCGTTGCCGTTGTGAGGGATCGACAACGCTTCCATGCCTTCGCCGCGCCGCTGCTCCATCCAACGCCACAGATCCTCCGGATTCTGCGAGTCGAGCGCCGAGTAAGGCATCGCTGGAGCACGAGCGCCCGAGAAGATGATATTTCGATGCAGGTTGCGCGACTCCGGCATCGAAGTGAATTCGTAGCCGATGAAGGTCGTGAATCTACCGGGATCGTTGTTGCGCTCGGCGCTGCGCAGGGTTTCCTGCCATGCCGAGCGTGTCGCGGACAGGTCCGAGAGCTCGGGCAAGCGCTTGCCGCCGCTCAAGCTGTCGGCAAAGCGCGCGAAAGCGGCGAGGATGCCGGAGCGCTCGCTCGAGAACAGATCGCGTGCGTATGGGACCTTTGAATACGTCGTACCCGGCGTATCGATCGCCTGAACCACGCCGAGATATTCGGCGTGGTCGGTGACTGCGAGAAAATCCAGCGGCGCATGCGTGAGGCGCAGATCGAAGCCCATGGCGTGCTTGATCGTCTGGCCTTTCGCGTAGGCGTATGCGTCATCGGGATTGGCGCGCACGTTGAAGACGTAGGCATCGAATGAATTGCGCGTGTGTAGATGCAGGTCGCCGAAATACACGTCGCGCAATGGATTGGCCACAGGCGCCGCGACGGCGGCTGTTGCATCAGCCGCCGCCGTGGCCTGCGCGTCGAGCGAATCCTGCTGTCGCGGCTGCATGCATGAAGCGAGCAACAGCGAGACAGCCAGCATCGCACGACGTTCCAGCATCAGAAGCTCATCCTGAGGCCGATCTCGGCGGTGCGGCCCAGCGGATTCGCCGTCCACGGGTCGTAGCCGAACTCCTCCTGAGCCGGAGGCGGATCGCGGTCGAACGCATTGGCCACGGTGGCCGAGAGCGCCAGACCGTCATTGAACTCGAAACGATAAGTGAGATCGACGGTGATCCAGTCCTCGCCGTCCTCGCCATACTGCACACCCGGCCGCTCGTCCTTCACGGCCGACACATAGTTCACGCCGACTCGCATGTTGTGACGATCGAAGCGGTAATTGGCGGCGAAGTTGGCCCGCCATTCCGGCGCCGCCTGCGCGAAGGTGGCGAAGTTCAGCATGCCCAACCGGTCGTCGCCGGTCGAGACGATGACGCCGTCGAGCGCGGTGGGGCCGGTTTTCAACTCGGTGATCTTGGTGGCGTTCAGGCTCAGCGTCAGATCGCCGGCGGCGAGCGGCATGTCGTACATGCTCTGGAAGTCGAAGCCGTTGGTGGTCTGACCCGGACCGTTGCCGTAGCGAGTGGACACCGACGAGAACGAACCGACGCCGCTCATGCCGACGGTGCAGCCGGCATTGAAGGTCACGCGGTTCAGCAGCGGCTGCGCGCCCGGATCGCAGGTCGTGATCGTGCCGCCCGGTCCGTTGAACACCAGGCTCGCGATCTGATTGGGGTCGGCCACCTGACCGATCTGATCCTTGGTGCGGATGTCGAAATAATCCACGATCGCCTGGAAGTGATGGCCCGGCGCGAAGCCGTCGCTCTGCCAGATCACGCCGAAGTTCCTGGCGGTCGCCGTTTCCGGTTTCAGATTCGGATCGGTGATGAATTGCGCGGCCAGCCAGTTGCTGGCCGCGGCCGTGTAGGTGCGGGCCGCGACCGTCACCTGGCCAGGCACCACGCCCAATGGCGGCGCCTGATAGTTGGTGCCGTACGAGCCACGCAACGACAGCGGCCCCCAGACATTCCATTTGCCGGCGAGTTTGTAAACAGTGGCGCCGAGCCCGCCTTCGAATTCCTCGTGACGCGCGGCGGCCTGGAAATCCAGGTTCGAGAGCACCGGAATGCGCAGCTCGGTGAACGCCGAGTATTGAGTGCGTCCCAGCGAATCCGGAGGATTGGGCGCGAACAGCACGAACGGTCCCGGGCTGTCCGGCGTACAGCCGCGGAAGTTCGGATCGTTGGTCGGCAACGGCGATGCCGGCAGATTGGGCGATCCGACGCCGTTGCCGCTGGTGAATTGGGCGGGCCACTCGCACGCCAGACTGCCGTTGTACAGCGGATCCGGAATGTCTTCGCGACTCTTCACGTCGCGATACTGACCGCCCACCGCCCAACCCACTTCACCGCCCGGCAGATGCACGCCCAGACGGCCGTCGAACACCAGATCCACGGTGGTGTTCTCGTTGATCGTGCGCGTGGCGCGAGGATCGAACAGCCAACGCGTCAGCTCCAGTGAATTTTCCGAGCCCGCGGCATAGTTTGGATTGGCGAGATTGCGGACCGGCTGACCCGCGAACGAGGTGGAGAACGGATTCCACCACATGCAACCGCTCTGACCGGCGGCCGCGGGATTCTGCGTACCGAAGCGTGTCGGATCGAGGTCGGCCGCCTGACAGTTGGGGCCGCCGAAACCGTTGAGAGCCTGTTGCAGACGATAGCCGATCGTGTCCGGGTGCGTGTTGTACGCGTCCGAATGGTTGTAAGTCACCGCAAAGTCGTAACCCACGTCGCGCGCGATACCCGCCCAGTCGCCCAACGTTCCGTTGACACCTGCCGACAGACGCCAGATCTCGTTGTCGATCCGATCGGGCACACCGTAGCCCTCGCCATCGCCGAACGCGAAATTGCCACCGTGACCCAGCAGTCGATAGGTCACCGGCGTGAAGCCCGAGGCGCCGACGATACCGTTGCGAGCTGCGAAATCCGCCGCGTATGGATTCGTGATCGGCACGTAGATCTGAAACGTCGAGCCGGTCGCCATCGCCGGGCCTCGCACCATCGGCTGCGCCGGCGAAGCGAACACCTGAGGCGAGGTCACTCGGGCGTAGGAAGCATCGGCGTGAAAGTCCATGCGCTCCGAGAGCTCTGCGTTGAGTTGCAGATAGCCGCGATAGATGTCGTTGTCCTCGACCAGGCTGTAGTACGGAATGTAGTTGTAAGCGCAAGTGAAGTTGTTGTCGTACCTGCCGCCGACCGCTTCGCACGACTGACGCGTGAAATCGGCCACGATGCCCCCGACCGGCGCGCCGAATTCGCCGTCGATCGTGGCAGTGGGAACGGCCGGCAGCGTACCGCGCGGCACCCATCCTGCCAGGTTGGTCAGCGTCGACCACGGCGCGGGGTTGTATCCGGTCTTGGTGGGATCGAGCGAGTCGCGAGTGAAATCCCGTTCCAGAGCGCGCAGTCGCGAACGATGTTCGTACTCGACCGATGCGATCAGATTCACGCGCCCTTCCCCGACGCCGCCGAGGATGCCGGCGGAATAGTCGCCGTCGGAGCCATCGATGTATTTGTATTGCGCGCTCATATCGAGACCGACGAAGCGATCGCGAGTGATGAAGTTCACCACGCCGCCGGTGGCGTCGGCGCCGTAGATCACGGCTGCGCCGTCCTTGAGAATTTCCGTGCGAGCCAACGCCAGCGAGGGAATGTTCGCCGTGTTGATGTCCATGCGGCGGCCGTTGAGCAGGATCAGCGTCTTGTCGGAGCCCAGCCCGCGCAAGTTGTAGTTGACCGAGCCGATCAAGGTGGGGCCGCCGAAATAATAGGACTCGCCGGTGGTCGGCCCGGCGATGGTCAGGCTCTTGGCGAATTCCAGCGCGGACGGCGCGCCGCGCAACTCGAGGTCCTCCTGCGAATACACTTCGACCGGCAACGCGGTGTCCACCGCGGTGCCCCGGATGAACGAACCGGTGACGATGATTTCGGTCAATGCCACCTCGTCATTCGTCCCTGGAGCGGGCACCGACTGTGCCCAGACCGGCCCTGCGCCGCCGGTCACACCGATGAGCAATGCAACGCCCGAAGCCCCGTATAACGCGAGTTTCATACTGATCCCCCTGTTGGTCGTCCGATCTATCTTGATCTTCATTCACACGTGAGTGAGTAACTCACCGAAAAAATCAGCGGGCATTGGTCGGTTGGGTCACCTGCCGCACACTTCGCGAAAGCCCGCCGCCATGAACGTCGCCATGCGCTGTTTCACCGCGCCGAAATCGTCCGATTTGCACGCGCCGCCCGACAGCTTGTCGATCCGGCCGGTGCGCGCGAGCGTGAGCAGCAGCGCGCCGGTCACGAAGTGATAGCCCCAGAAAATATCTTCTTCGGAACAATCCGGCAGCGCGCGCTTGAGCAGTCCGATCAGACGCAGCACCACGGGATCGAAGTGTTTGTCCATCAGCTCGGCGCCCCACTCCGGGGTGTTGGCTACTTGCGCGCCGAGCGCCCCATAGTTCTTCCAGCGCTCGCCGCCTTCGATATAAAGATCGAGGTCGGTATCCAGAAACGCATGTAGCGCGCCTTCCACCGTCGGCTCGCCGTTGGTCGCGAGGTCGTATTCGTCCAAGGCCCGCATGCGACGCGTGCTGGTGACGACGGCGCGGCGGGCAAACACGGCGTCGAACAGTTTTTTCTTGTCCTTGAAGTAATAGTTCATCAACGTGTGGTGCACGCCCAGACGTTGCGCCACATCCTTCAGCGTGACCCCGTACAGACCGTGCTTGGAGAACAGCCCCTCCGCCGTGTCCAGGATCTGTTCCATCGTTTCCGCCCGCTGTTCCGCCTTGCTGACACGCTTGCGGCCGGCCGGGCGCCGCTTCGGCGCAACCGGGTGCTCACCTCGAGTTTTTGTGTGTGCCAGCACGATTCAGGCTCCGCCCTCTTCGGCAGTCGGAAACAGACCATCGCGTCATTCCCCCACGGACGCGGCGACGGTCTGCAACCCGAAGTGAGCCATCAAGTCGGTCCGATGTCAACATTCACTCTCACGCGTGTGAGTGAAAAGCGCGCCGACCGGGTCAGCGCCAGACTTGCTCAGCCAGCCGCAGCAGGTTGCCACCGAGGATCTTGCGCAGGCTCGAGTCGCGATATCCCAACCGCATCAGTTGCGCCGTGATATCGGTCAGCCGCTCGGGCTCGACCAGTCGCATGCCGACGCCGTACCCCATTCCGGCGGGAAACGTTGCGGCCATCTTTTTCATGTAGTCGTCGAGCTCCGAGCTGTCGAACACATAATCCAGCCCCAAGCCGACATGGTCCTCGCCGATCAGGTTTACCGCATAGTCGATGTGCCGCGCGATGGTTTCGGTGCGCGTGTCGTTGGCGCCCAGAAAGATGCCGACGCCGTTGATGCCAACGAGGCCGCCGCGCTGTGCGCATGCTTTCATCAGGTCGTCTGGAATGTTCCGGGGATGGTCGTGCAGCGCGCGCGGATTGCTGTGAGAGAAGAGCACCGGGTTGGGCGAATACTCGATCACTTCCCGCGCCGTGCGATATCCGGTGTGCGAGCAGCACACCATCATGCCGACGCGGGTCATCTCGTCGATCACCTTGCGTCCGAATTCGGTCAAGCCGCTGTCGGCATCCTGACAACCGCCGCCGGCCGGGTTGTTCTTGTTGTAAGCGATCAGCATCCAGCGCACGCCCAACTCGTAGTACAGCGACACCAGGCTGGCCTGATCGGCGACCGCGCACATGCCCTCGATATCGAAACAGACGGCCAGCTTGCGCTGCTCGCGGGCACGTCGCAGATCGTCCGTCGACTTCGCGAGCACGTATGCGTCAGGTCGCGATGAGAACCACTGGATGAAGTGAGCCAGCATGCGGACATGATCTTCGACCGTGTTCTCACCGAACCCGACATTCACCGTGACCGCGCTGAAGCCCGCATTCCGGTGACGCTCGATCTGCTGCAGAAAAGTGTCGTCGTTCGGCCGCAACGGCATGCACGCATGGTTGTCCCAGGCGAATGTGTCACGGACCAGGTCGCGGGCGCGGGCTGTGTAGTCGAGCTCATCGATCATGCGATCCCCTGGGGCTGCGATTTCTCAACACGACAAATAATAAACAAGAGATCAACCCGGCCGGCGCGACGACCACGCTGATCGCGGTACCCACGGCTGCCGGTTCGCCGAATCCTCGCTCGGTGACCAATGCTACCGCTGTCGGGCCGAATCCCAGTCCCAGCAACGTATTGCAGAAGGCGAGCACCGACATGCTGACACCGCGCAGCTCGTTGGGCACGATTTCCTGTAGCGCGGCGATGCCGCCGATACCGCCGAGCGCCGAAGCGAACGTCCAAAGCCCCAGGCCCGCGAGCACGAATCCAGGATGGTTCACCGCCACCAGCGAGGCGCCGAATGCCGCAACGAGAGCGCCCGCTGCAACCAGGCCCAGACGTGCGCGAGTGCCGCCACGTCGTGCAGCGGCATCGGACAGCGCACCGGCGGCAAGCGATCCAGTCACGCCCGCCACCGCCGTGATCGCGCCCATCAGCGTACCGATCTGCTCCGATGACCAGGCAAAACGGCGCGAGAGCGAGGCTGGCACCCACGAGAACAATCCATAGTCACCCACCGACAACAACGCCATCCCCAGATAGAGCGGCACGAACAATCGCCAGTCGCGTACGAAGCGGCTCACGACTTGCGACAGCGGCATGTCGTGCCCCGTCGTTCCAGTACGCGCCGGTTCGCGCAGCGTCAGAAACAATAGCGGAACGATCAAGCCGCAAATGCCGACGACGACCAGCACGATACGCCACGGCGCCGCCTCGCCAATCAACGGCAATGAGCTCAGCGCTCCCGTCTCCGCCGCGCCAAGCAATATCCCGCCGATGGCGACAGCGGCCGGGCCGCCCACTACCGTGCCCATCATGAAAATGCCGATGGCAGTGCCGCGACGCTCCGGCGGAATGCTGTCGGCAAGCATCGAGACGCCAGCGGGCGCCAGCGCCGCTTCACCGATACCTACGATCAAGCGGCCGACGAACAGACTCCAGAAGTCCGGCGCCATTCCACAATACGCGGTGCCGAGACACCAGGTGATGGCGCCGAACAGCAGCAGACTGCGGCGACGGCCACGATCCGCCAGCCGACCCAGCGGCAATCCGGCCAACACGTAGATCACTACGAAAGCAGCTCCCTGCAGCAGACTGACCTGCGCGTCTGAGATGCCCAGGTCGGCGCGCAACGGATCGAACAGCGCGCTGAGAATGAGCCGGTCGGTGTATGAAACGAACGCGGCCAGACAGAAAACGGCGACCATCCACCAGCCGCGCGCGGCCGATGGATAAGTCGCCGTATCGTTACCGAGCGGCACCGCCGTCGATTGGACGTTCATGGACGAGGCGACACTACCGGTAGCAGCAAGTAGGAAGCCCGCAGTCGGTCGTGATAAACCGTCTGCTGCGCGATCGCCCGTTGTGTTTCGGTGCCTATCGGGCCACCGGTGTTTGGATTCACATCGAACTTGCCGAAGGCGCTCGATGCGATCTCCAGTCGCAAGCGATGCCCCTTCTGCAACTCGACGCAGGTGGACCAGGCATCGATCTCATACTCCTCCACCTTGCCAGGGGTGAGCAGCCGTTCCTGATCCGGTCCATTGCGAAATCGGGCACGCACGACGCCGTCATTCAGACGCTGCGCGAATCCGCTCGGATGCACATCCAGAATCTTGGCGGTCCAGTCGGTGTCGCGCGCCGAGGAAGCTGCAAACAATTTGACTCGCAATGGGCCACAGATCCGCACAGGTTCGTCGACCACCGGCCCGGTGTAAACCAGCAGATCCCGTCGCAACTCGATCTCGCTGAAATCGTCGGGACCGCCGACTTGATGCCAGTTGAGCGCGGTCAGATACGGCACTGGATTGGCGGGATCGGCCTGGAATCGATCGGGCTTTTCGCTGCCGGGCGCACGAGTGCTGAGCACACCGTCACCCTCGCGTCCGTTCGCGTTGCCGCCGCTGCGGAGGTAGTACCTGGTGTATCGAGTGCGAGCGATCGGCCACTCGTTTTCATCGACCCATTGGTTGCGGCCCATGACGAACACGCGCACCGGCGCCTCACGATCGACGCCGTTGTCGATCTGCTTCAGCCAGCGATCGAACCAGCGCGCCTGCAGCCCATCGAAATCGATCACGGCCTGCGGTCCGAAATCGATGGCGCCGAGTTTTTGTCCGGCATTCACGGCATGCCCCCAAGGACCGATCAGCATGCGCTGGCGCGCCTTGGCCTGAGGCGTGCGGGCGCGAGTCGTCATGTTGATGAAATTTTCAGTGGTACCGACCAGGACATCGTCGTACCAGCCGCTCACGTGCAGCATGGGTGTATCGACGTCGAGCAACCGATCCTGATAGGACTGACGCTGCCAATACTCGTCGTTGGCGGGATGCGCCACCCAGTCGCGCCACACCTGCAAATCGCGGCCGATTCGCCGGTCCATCGTCACCAGCGGACTGCTACTCAACGCAGCGTTGATATCGGGACCGTCCAGATCCTGATTGATCCGTCCATCGAGGCCTGCGAGCCACAACAATGCGGCGGGCATGTACACGCCAGAGGCCGTCGGAAAATTTCGGTTCGGATCGGGCGGCGTCACCGTCGGGACCATCGCAGCCAGGTGCGGGCTGCGCAGCGGGGCCGCGTAAACCTGTGTCCAGCCGAGATACGAGCCGCCCAAAGTGCCAACCTTGCCGCTCGACCAGGGCTGCGCCCCCGCCCACTGCTGGCTGTCGAAACCGTCCGTCGCCTCGTTGATCAACGGGTAGAAACGTCCGTCGGAATCGCCTCGGCCACGCACGTCCTGAACCATGAATACATAGCCGCGCGAGGCCCAGTAGCGTCCCTGCCTGGCATAGGAGTTCGCGCTTCCTTTGTTCTTCGTATAAGGCGTGCGCGTCAACAGCACCGGAAATCTACCGTCCGCCTTGGGACGAAAGATATCCGCCGATAACGATGTTCCATCGCGCATCGGAACGCGCACGTTGAGCTCGTACTCGACGTCGTGACCCGGCTCGTTCGGCGTCACCTCGGCAACGACGGCCTGCGCCATCGTTGCCGCGATGAACACGAGCATCCACCATTTCAGGTTCGGCATGCTCAATACCGATATGTGACTTCCAACCCCACGGTCCGCGGCGTAACCACCGTCACGTAGGTGGCTGGAGTCAACGGATACGGGTTGTAACGCTTGTCGATTTCGCCGAGCTCGTCCGTCAGGTTCTCACCGAACAGTTCCACCGACCAGTTGGCGGCGTTGATGCCGATGCGGGCGTTGAGCAGACCGTAGCTGTCCAGATGCCGGGACGCGGCAACGGACGGGTTGAAACGCGTGTCGCGCGCACCGGTGTGCTGATAGCTCAGAAAGGCGAAGCCCTCGAAGCTTTGACCGAGCGGCCGGGTGTAGTCGAGCGATGCGCTGTAGGTCCACTTCGGAACATAGGGCGCGCGATCGCCTTCGCGGCCGCCGACAAACACCAGGTCCTCGTTCAACGTGCTATCGGTGTATCCAGCACCGCCACGCACCGTGAGGTAATCGGTGGGACGCACGATCGTCTCTACTTCCGCACCGTAGATATCCAGGCCGCCGGCGTTGACGAAGACATTGAAGCCGCAGCCGAGCTGATCGGTGACCTGGGGCTTTTTCCAATCGATCTTGTACGCCGCGACGTTGACAGTGAGGCGCCGGTCGAGCCAATCCGTCTTGGTGCCGACTTCAAAATTCCATAGATGGTCGGAGTCGAAGCTGTCCGGCGCGTTCGACAGACCGCGACTCTGCAAATCCGCCGTACATGCCGGTTGCGGAATCGGTTCGTTGGTGCCGCCGAGACGGAAGCCGCGCGCGGCTTGCACATACACCATGCGATCCCGATCGATGGCGTAGGAAAGGTTCACGCGCGGATTGAAACCGTCCTCGTCGTTCTTGAAGCGACCGACGCCGATGTTGGGATAGGCGAACACGCCGAGAAAAGTGATATCCGCCTGCTGTTCGGCCCGGAAGTAGCGGCCGCCGGCGGTGAGCTTCAACGCATCGGTCAGCGGGAACACCACTTCGCCGAACAGCGCGACCTGGTTCTCCTTCACATCGATATTGCTGAAATACAGCTGATCGATGTTGGCATCGAAATCGCGACTGTCGATACCGGCCACCGCGTCGACGCCGGCCACCGTGTAGTCCTGCGAATAGAAGTTGGTGCGATCCTCGTAGAAAGCACCGACGGTCCATTGCAACCAGGAGTCGGACTTGGACGCCGCCCGCAGCTCGAAGCTGTAATCGCGCTGATTGGAGCGATTGTCGAACGTGCCACCCAGGCCGTCACGGAAGCCGGTGATGAAGTTGGTGAAGGTGCCGTTCTCGGAGAAATATTGCAGCTTCTTGCGGCGGTAGGAGCCCACCGCGGTCACCTCCAACGGATCGAGCTGCTGAGTGGCGCTGAGCGACACGATCAGATTGCGATCGTGGACCGGCTCGTTCTCGGCGACGTAGGTTTTCAGCTCGCCCGCCTCGGCGGCATATTGCGAGATCGCGCGGAAATCCGACTGTTGAAAGAACACCAGGCTGTCGACGGTGAGAGTTTCGTTGGGCGTCCACCGCGTCGCCACGCGACCGCCGCGGCTGAGCTCGGAATTAGCGTCGTCATCTCCAGTTGCAACGTTGTCGATGAAGCCACCGACGTCGCGATAGAAACCCACGGCGCGCATGGCCAGCACGTCGTCGATCAGTGGCACGTTCAACATTGCATCGAACGAATTGCTGGCACTGCCATGCTCGGTGCTGGACATCATGCCGCGGACTTCGCCGGCGACGCGGTCGAGCTGAGGCTTGCGAGTGATCATGCGGATCGCACCCGCCATCGAGCCGGCACCATAGAGCGTGCCCTGCGGGCCACGCAGAACTTCGATGCGCTCCAGATCGAACAGCTTCAGGTTCGGGCTGTAGCGTTGTACGGCGATCGGTGTTTCATCCAGATACACGCCGACCGTTTCCTTGATCTCGGTCTGATCGTGATTGACGGGACCGGTGGTCACGCCGCGCACGATGATCTGACTGTTGTTGCGAGTACCGGTCAATTGCAGTCCGGGAGTGACACCGGCGTAATCCTCCAGCGAATCGGCGCCCATGCGCCGCAGCTCCTGCTCGCCCAGCGCGCGGATGCTGACGGGGACATCTTGAATGGATTCGGAACGTTTGGTGGCGGTGACGATGACTTCTTCCAGACCGCCGCCGGTTTGATTCGTGTCCTGCGCCTGACCGCTCGGACTGTGCAAACTCAAGCCAAGCAGTGTGGCCACGACAGGCGCGTGCAGCTTCATCGATCAACCCCTGGTCATTTTGTTCGCCGACGAAATCGATACTACAGATATTTTATCCAATTTCAACAACGCAACCCGGTGACGTCACATCAGAGGCGTCGCCGATACTGCGTAAACCAGGGCACCAGTCGCGCGATCGCCTCCTCGGTCTGCGCCGCTGAAATGGCGAAACAAAATCGCACGAAGCGATGCCCCTCGACGGGATCGAAATCGATGCCAGGTCCGAGGGCGACGCCGGTCTGCTCGAGCAGCTCGCGACAGAACGACAGGCTGTCGGCGGTCAGATGCCCCACATCCGCATAGATATAGAACGCACCATCGGGAGGCGCGATGGTTTGCAAGCCCAGGCGCGGCATGGCTTCGATCAACATCGCGCGATTGCGCCGGTACGTCTCGAGGTTGGCGTCGAGCTCGGCTCTGCAATTCAACGCCGCGATGGCCGCGTGTTGACTGACGGAGGGCGGCGTCAGGAACAGGCAACTCACGTAGTCACGAATGCGCTGAACCCGCGACTCCGGCGCAACGAGCCAGCCCAGGCGCCAGCCAGGCATGGCGAAATATTTGGAGAAACTATTGATGACGAGCGCGTCCGGCTCGAACTCCAGAATCGAGTGAGTGCGCGGACCGTAGCTCAGACCATGATAGATTTCATCGGAAATCATCAGGATTTCCCGCTCCCGACACACGCCAGCAATCGCGCGCAGTTGCTCGGGAGATAGAATGGTCCCGGTCGGGTTGGCGGGGCTGGCGATGATGATCGCTGCCGGCGCCGGGTCGATACGGGCGATGGCCTCCGCCGTCCATTGATAACGAACCTCTGCTCCGCATGCGATCTCGACAGGAGTGAGGCGCAACGCGCGCAGTGTGTTTCTATATGCAGCGTAGCTCGGCCGCGAAATGGCGACGCGCGCACCGGGCTTCAGATGCGAGAGCAACGCCAGCACGAGCGCGGGCGATGCGCCGGCGGTGACGACGAATCTGTCCGAGGAAATGTTCAGCCCGTATTCGTCGCGATAGTGACGCGATAGTCCCTGTCGCAACGAAGGACTCTCCCAGTAGCCCATAGGATCGGTATCGATCGCGGCTTGCGCGGCCTGTCGCGCTCCTCGAGGCGCGCCGGCCGACGGCTGACCGAATTCCATGTGCAGAACCGAGCGTCCCTCCTCGGCCAGACGGCGAGCCAGCAAGCTCAGCTCCTTGGCGTGGAAGGGCGCGATCCCGGCATCGACCATCAGCTCGCTCATAGAATTGGCTCGCACTGTTCAAACGGATAGACTATTGTAGATTATATCCAATTATGCAACTGGGAGCCCTCGAGATGCCAGAACCGATGCGGGATGCCGTGCAACTCCACGGCATGGAGATCGAGATCCTCACGCAAGGCGAAGGCCCGCTGGTCGTGTGCCTGCACGGCTTTCCCGATCAGCCCCGCACCTGGACTCCACTCATGAGCAAACTTGCGGCGAATGGTTTTCGCGCCGTCGCGCCAGCGCTGCGTGGATATACCCCGGCCGCCAAGGCGCCCGATGGAAATTATCGCGAGTGGGCGACCGCATCCGATGCACTCGAACTCATATCGGCGCTTGGTTACGAGCACGCGGCGATCATCGGCCATGATTGGGGCGCAGCGGCGGCGTACACAGCCGCGGCGTTGGCACCGGAAAGAATCAAACATCTGGTGACATTGGCCGTGCCATACGGCCCCGCCTTCGGTCGCGCGATGCTGTTCGACGGCGATCAGCAGCGGCGCTCCTGGTATTGGTTCTTTCTGCAACTGCCGTTCGCCGAAGCGGCAGTGGCGCACGAGGATTTCGCGTTCATCGCGCGGCTCTGGCGAGAATGGTCACCCGGCTTCGAACTGCCCGCCGCGCAGATGCAGGAGCTGAAGCAACGCCTGGCGGTGCCGGGCGTGCTGCCAGAAATTCTGGCCTACTATCGTCAGGCCCTTGGCGCCGGCCCCGCTCCGCCGGGTGAAATCGCCGCCAGACTCAAACAGCCCATCACCGTTCCCACGCTCTATCTGCACGGCCGGAATGACGGCTGCATCGGCGCCGACCTCGGCGCAGCGATGGCGCCATTCTTCACCGGAAGCCTGCAACGTCGGGTGATCGACGGCGTCGGTCACTTTCTGCACGCCGAACAGCCGGACCTCATCGGCGCTGAAATCCTCGCCTTTCTTCGTGCTCAGGCCTGATCACTCGCGACCATGACAACCACGACCGATGCTCTCAGCTCGACTGGCGCGACGACGCTGGTCGACACACTCACCGCCAACAATGTGCGCGCCTGTTTTGCCAATCCAGGCACCAGCGAAATGCATTTCGTCGCCGCGCTCGACCACTGCCCCTCGTTGCGCCCCATCCTTTGTCTGTTCGAAGGCGTCGCCACTGGCGCCGCCGACGGTTACGGTCGAATGGCGGACTGGCCGGCGTGCACGCTCCTGCACCTCGGCCCCGGCTATGCCAACGGCGCCGCCAATCTTCACAACGCGCGCCGGGCCTACACCCCCATCGTCAATATCATCGGCGATCACGCCACCTATCATCGGGCGTACGACGCACCACTGAATTCCGACATCATGTCGTTGGCGCGACCCAACTCGGTGTGGTGTCGTTCAGCCGAAAGCGCCAGCGAGATGGCCGCAATCACGGTCGAAGCGATTCGCGCCAGCCTCACGCCGCCGAACGGGCCGGTCAGTCTGATACTGCCCGCCGATACAGCCTGGAGCGGACTGCGAGCCGAGCCGCCGCCGAAAGTTACGGCGCCCGAACGGGCGCGCGTCGATAGCCAACGTATCGAGGCAATCGCCAGAGCCGTTCGCGCGGCAGCCAAACCTGTGCTGCTGCTGGGTCATCAAGCCGCTCTCGACGCCGGTCTGCGGCAAGCGGCCAGGCTCGAAGCTCTGGGCGTTCGCGTGTTCGTCGACACCTTCATCGCCCGTCAACCTCGCGGCGCCGGGCACTTCGCCCCCGCGCGCCTGCCGTATCGCGCCGAAGGAGTGAAAGCGGAGCTCGCCGGCGTCGATGTAATGATTCTTGCGGGAACCGACTCACCCGTCGCCTTCTTTGCGTATCCAGGCCAGCCCTCCTCCTTCGTCCCCGAAGGCTGCCGGGATATATCACTCGCCTCTCGCACCGAAGATGCCGTGCATGCATTGGCGGATCTCGCCGATGCCCTCGAAGCGCCGCTGCGAGGACCGACGCAGGAATTGCATCTGCCCGAGGCGCCGAGCGGCAAGTTGACGCCGCTCAGCGTTGGCGTATCGATCGCGAGACACCTGCCCGAAAACGCCATCGTTTGCGACGATTCCGTCACTTCACGCGATGGCGTCACCGCCGCGAGCAGCACAGCCCGACCTCACGAAGTACTCGCCTTGACCGGCGGCTCGATCGGCATCGCCATTCCTCTGGCGATCGGCGCCGCCGTGGCCAAGCCCGCCTCCAAGGTTGTCTGTCTCAGTGGCGACGGCGCGGCGATGTATACGCTGCAAGGTCTCTGGACCATGGCGCGTGAATCGCTCGACGTGGTCACGATCGTCTTCGCCAATCGTTCCTACAAAATATTGCATCAGGAATTCACTCGCACCGGCGCCGGCTCGCCGCACGCGTCGGCGGCGACGCTGTTGAATCTGACCCCGCCCGACCTGGATTGGGTGTCTTTGTCCAGAGGCATGGGCGTGCCCGCCACGCGTTGCCAGACCGCGGAAGAATTCGAGAACTGTTTTCGACGGGCCAGCGCCGAACCCGGCCCCTGTTTGATCGAGGCCGTGCTTGCCTAGCCGGCCGGCGGCATCCTGCCGATTTAATCCAATTGCTGCTGTTTAGGGACGCCGGTATGCTGTATCGGATGTATTCGTTTGGGATGTAGTGTGGCCAGAGAAGCGACGAAACGTATTTCCAAACCGGTCGCGCGAGTGACCGTCGTGGACGCCGTGACCGAGCAATTGCGCCGCCTCATCCTGTCGGGCGCGGTGAAGGACGGCGCGCCGCTGCGCCAGGACGCGCTCGCCGAAGAAATGGGCACGAGCCGCATTCCGGTCCGTGAAGCGCTGTCCCGGCTGGAAAGCGAAGGACTGGTCGCGAGCTTCCCGCACCGGGGCTATGTCGTCACCGGCCTGTCGCGCAGCGAAATCCAGGAGCTGTTCGATCTGCGCGTCATGCTCGAACCCGAGCTGATCCGCCTGGCAATACCCAATCTCACCGAAGCGGTGTTCAGCGAGGCGAACGCGTTGATCCGCAAGTTCGACGACGCCATCAGCGGCGACGACATCCATTCCTGGGGCGACCTGAACCGGCGTTTTCACATGGTGCTGTACGCGCCCTCGAATCGCACCCGGACGCTCGAAATCGTGCGCGGCCTGCTCATCAATTCCGAGCGCTATACGCAGGTGCTGCTGACCTTGGGCAAATCTTTCTCCCGGGCGCTCGAAGAACATGCGGCATTGCTCGAGCTCTGCCGCAAGCGTCAGATCAATCAAGCCGTGGCGCTGACGCGCGATCACATCCAGGCGAACGGCGACGAACTGCTGATGCTGCTCGACAAGCGCGGCTTCGCTTCATAGCGCCGCCGCGCCCGGCGCTTCACTCGACCTCGAATTTCACTCCCTGCGCCAGCGGCAGCGAACGTCCGTAGTTGATGGCGTTCGTCTGACGGCGCATATACGCCTTCCAGGAATCCGAACCGCTCTCGCGGCCTCCGCCTGTTTCCTTCTCGCCGCCGAAGGCACCGCCGATCTCCGCACCCGAGGTGCCCATGTTCACATTGGCGATACCGCAATCGGAGCCCCTGGCGGACAGGAACTGCTCGACCTCGCGCATGTCGGTTGCGAAAATCGATGACGACAAGCCCTGCGGGACCGCGTTCTGCAACTTGATCGCCTCATCGAGGCTCTCATATTTGAGTACGTAAAGAATGGGCGCGAATGTTTCCTCACGCACGCAGGCCGCCTGCTCCTTCATCTCTACCAAGGCAGGACGAACGTAGAAGGAGTCCGGGCCGTTGACATCGACACGCGTGCCGCCATGAACGCGGCCGCCGGCGGCGCGTGCGCTCTCGAGCGCTTTGGTCATTGCTTCGTATGCAGCGCCATCGATCAGCGGTCCCACCAGTGCATCCGTGCGCAGCGGATCGCCGACGCTGACCTTTTCATAAACACCGATCAGCCGAGGCACGATTTTATCGTAGACATCCGCGTGGACGATGAGACGCCGCAGGGTCGTGCAGCGCTGACCGGCGGTTCCCATGGCGCCGAACGCAACGGCGCGCAGTACCAGATCCAGATCCGCCGAGGGTGTCACGATCGCGGCGTTGTTGCCGCCCAACTCGAGAATGGCTCGGCCAAAACGCTGCGCGAGACGCGCTCCCACTTCGCGCCCCATTCGAGTCGAGCCGGTGGCTGAAACGACAGGGATGCGCGGATCGTCGACCAACAGCTGGCCGATTGCACGGCCGCAGATCAATACGCTCGACAGGCCGCGCGGCGCATCTTCACCGAAACGTGACATCACGCGCTCAACCAGCGCATGTACTGCAAGCGCCGTCAGCGGAGTCTTATCCGAGGGCTTCCAGAGCACGCTGTTGCCGCAGACAAAGGCCAGGGCAGCATTCCAACTCCACACCGCTACGGGAAAGTTGAACGCCGAGATGACGCCGACCGGCCCGATGGGATGCCATTGCTCAGTGATGCGATGGTCGTGTCGCTCCGAGGGAATGCACAGGCCATAGAGCTGGCGCGACAGCCCCACCGCGAAGTCGCAGATATCGATCATTTCCTGCACTTCGCCCAGGCCTTCGGAGATGGCTTTGCCGACCTCGATCGACACCAGCCTGCCGAGCGCCTGCTTGTGCACGCGCAATTCCTCACCGAGTTGTCGCACGAACTCGCCGCGTCGAGGCGCTGGCACCATGCGCCAGTGTTGAAACGCCTCGTCGGCCTGGGCGATGAATCTCTCGGCTTCAGCAGTGCTGGTCTGGTGCACTTCGGCGATTGCCTCGCCGGTGACCGGCGATCTGACCGCGAGCGTGCCGCCCTGGAGCAATTCAGCATCGACGCCCAGTTGTTTCAGAAGAGTGTGTGTTTCGATCCGTAATGCAGTGGTCATGAACGAACGGCCTCGTCGCTGATGCTAAATGCGGGCACCGGTGAAATGCGCAAGCTGGGCACCCACTTCGTAAAAGGCTTCCTTGACGGTGCGTAAGCTTGCAGGCGACACGTCGGTGACCGGCAAAGGAAGATCGTGAATAGAGACATCGCCGAGCGCGAGTCGCGCCAGGTTGCGACCCATCACAGTACCCGGGCCGATGCCGCGCCCGTTGTAGCCGCTGATCGAAAATACCTGTCGGTCGTGGATGTGCAGCCTTGGCAGCGCATCGGCAGTCATGCCGATCATGCCGAACCACTCGTGGTCGATCGCTACATCGCCAAGCTGCGGAAACAGACGTATCAGCTCCCGACGGCTCCAGTCTCTGTGAATCTGCGCACCGCCGCCACGCAAGGCGCCGACGCTACCGAAGATGAGGCGGCCCGATCGATCGAGACGGAAGGAAGAAAGGATCTGCTTGGTATCCCACGCGCCCTGTCGCTCGGGAAGAATCGATTGGCGCACCCGTTCACTCAACGGCGCCGTGGCCAGCTGAAAGTACGGCAATCTCACCTGCTCGTTCTTGATTGCGGCGCCAATGTCCGTGGAATAAACATCGGTGGCCAGGAGCACGCAACCCGCCGTGACGCTGCCACGCGCGGTGCTGATCTTCCACCGGCCGGAAACATCTTCCCTCCGCAGCGCTGCGGACCGGATGAACACGGACGCGCCAAGTTCAATTGCAGCCTTTGCCAGACCACGCACGTAGGCCAGCGGTTGTATCGTTCCCGCGCGCCGATCCAACAATGCGCCCTCATACCGCTGAGTGCCGACCAGGCGCTCGACTTCTTTGCCGACCAGCAACACCACATCGGCACCGCGAGCTTGCCACTGGCGCGCCCGCTCCTTGATTTCCTCGAGCCCGCGCCGTCCCACTGCACAATGCAACGTGCCAGTGCGCGTCACCTCACAATCGATCGCGAATCGCTCGATGAGATCGAACACCACCGAGGGCGCTTCGCCCAGCTGCGTGAGCAGGCGTTCACCATACTCGGCGCCAAGCACGCGCGGCAACTCATCGGGCATCACCCACATGCCCGCATTGACCAGCCCGACATTCCGACCGGAGCCACCAAAGCCAATGTCGTTTTTTTCCAGAACGATGGCGCGGACGCCTCGCTGCGCAAGATGCAGCGCCGCTGAACATCCAGTGAAACCGGCGCCCAGAATCACGACATCCGCTTGCAGATCGCCCTCGAGCTCACGGGTTGCAGGCGCCGCCGGCGCCGAGCTCTCCCAGAGCCCGTGCGAGCGCGGATCATCGTTCATCGCATCCCCCATGATGGGAATGCCAAGCCAACGCGGCTGCGGTCAGATCGGACAGCGCGGTGCCTACCGCCTTGAACAGTGTCACCGGTCGGTGACGAACCGCCGGGTCTCGTGTGAGTAACTCAGCCAGCCCGCCACGAATCGCCTCACGACCGATGATGCCTCGTTCGATCGGCGAGCGTAGATCGCCCGCTTCAGCCAGCGCCGCAGCGACATCGTCGACATAAATCTCGGCGGCAGCGATTCCCACATCGTCGATCTCGCGCATATCGGGCCGATAGCCGCCCACCAGATCCACGTGCACGCCGGGGCGCAGCCACTCGCCCATGATCAGCGGCTCGGTGGCACGCGTGGCCGCCGAGACAATGTCCGCTTCGGCCACGGCTGGCGCAAGTCGGCGTGCGACTTCAATCGTGAGCCCCGGCAAGCGCCGACGAATTTCCTCCGCACAGCGCGCCGCCTTATCGGGATCGCGCGCCCACACCAGAATGTTACGAATGGGTCGAATGCTGGCGTGGGCCTCCGCCAGATAGGGCGGGAGATGCCCGGCCCCCACGATCAGCAGAGTGCTCGCGGCGCTTCGAGAAAGCTGACGGGCCGCCAATGCGGAGATTGCGGCGGTACGACGCGCAGTGAGCTTGCTCGCATCCATGGTCGCAACCGCGCCCCCGTTCTTCATGTCCAGAAGAATGAACAAGCCGTCGATCACCCGCCGGGGCGTCTCTCGATTCTCCGGCACGATGGTCAGCAGTTTGACGCCGGCCAGACCATTGGCGATGGCGGGCATGATCAACAGCTCGCGACTGCCATCCTTCAAATTCTGACGAAGCGGAACCTGGGCCGGGCGCCGGAACGCGTCCGCCAAGGCCTCGATGAGCGCCGGCGTCTGCAGCAGCCGGTTCAGCGCGGCGCTATCGAAATGAGGCGGGCTCACCGCCTGCCCCTGAGTACGCCGGCGCGATCACTTGATCCCATCAGATTCTCTCGTTATTGGATACAAAATCCATTAGTGCCGCTATTGTACTGGGAGTGATCTAAAACACCAGCGCTGGCTGAGCCCTGTTGATGCGGCTCGATAGTCTTCAGTTCCACGATGCAGCCGTTATCTGCTGCACAGCATCGAATCATTTGCGATCCGCGGTGAAAAAATGATATTGGATAAAGTCTCCAAAAATACACACGGGGAGGACTAGCAATGAAGAGGTCACGTCAACTGGCTTGCGTGCTGTCATCGACGCTGGCGATCGGCGCCGCGGCTCACGCCCAAAACGCATCCGACATCAATCAATTGGAGGAGGTCGTAGTGACGGCGCAAAGACGCGCCGAACGCCTGATCGACGTGCCTCAAGCAGTTTCCGTGCTCTCCGCCGACGACCTCAGTCGCTCGGGCGTGACTCAGCTGCGAGAACTGGCGAGCGCCGTGCCGGGCATTTCTCTCTCCACGCGCGGCGCTGGTGAAAACCAGATTTCTCTGCGCGGCATCACCGTTGGCGGCGTCGATGTCAGCGCGACGGTGGGCACGTATGTCGATGAAGTGCCCTATGGGTCGAGCAGCGGCTTCGGGCGCAACTCGCACTACGGCTCGGACGGCTCGCTCTTCAACGTGTCACGTATCGAAGTCCTGCGTGGACCGCAAGGCACGCTCTACGGCGCAAGCTCGATGGGCGGCCTGATCAAGTATGTGACAGTCGAACCCGATGCCACGCAGTTCAGCGGCAGCGCCAATTCCGGAATCTCCAGCACCGAGGACGGCGGTGTCTCCTACAACGGTGCGCTGGCAGTAAACATTCCTGTGACGGACGTGGCCGCGCTGCGCCTCAGCGGGTTCTACACGCACGACGGCGGCTTCGTCGACAATCCGAGCAACCGTGACAAAGACGTGAACCAGGCCGACCTCAGCGGTCTGCGCGCCGATTTCCTGATGAAACCGACGGAGGCGTTGTCGATCCGGCTGGTCGCCGAGTTGCAGGATATCCAACGCGACGGCACCGGCACCGTCGACTTCACTCCCGAGCCGAACGCTCGCCCCGTGGTCGACGATCTGAGCCAGGTTCGTCCCATCGCCGAGCCCTTCGATCAGACGTTTCAATTGTTCGCCGGCACCGTCAGCTACGATTTCGGTGGCGTCACCCTGACCAGCATTTCCAGCTATCAGGAAACCGATACCAAGAACGTGACCGACCTGTCGCCTTCGTTCGTGCCACTGCTCGCCTCGGTCGGACTGCCCTACGGCGGCATCGGCCTCACCGATCGGCCGCGCACGGAGAAGTTCACGCAAGAGATCCGCCTCGCCTCCAGCGGCAAGCATCGTGTCGATTGGATCCTCGGCGGGTTCTACACGGACGAAGACAGCACCCGAGCCTCAGCGACCGTGCTCGAGGACGTCTCGGGCGCGCCCGCGCCAAACTACATCTCGGCTTTCGGCATGCCGCTGGCCCTCATCGACGCGCCGTCGACCTATGAAGAACTGGCGTTCTTCGGCGACTTGACCTTCCATCTCACCGATCGTTTCGATGTCACGGCGGGGGCTCGCTATTCGACCATCGATCAGACCTACAACCAGACCCTCAGCGGGCTGCTGCTCGAACCTTTCACGGGCTATTTCCCGGCCAGCTCGGATGAAAACGTCACCACCTATCTGGCCAACGCGCGCTACAGCTTCAACGAACATTCCACGCTGTACGTCCGCTATGCCACCGGCTATCGCCCGGGCGGCCCGAATTTCGTGGTGCTGCCCGGCACGCCCTCGACCTTCGAGTCCGATTCGTTGCACAGCTACGAAATCGGCTACCGGATCGAGAGCAGCGATCGCGCCTACTCGCTCGATACAGCGGTGTACCACGTCGACTGGTCCGATATTCAAGTGTTCGATCTGACCAATCCGCTGGGCGGCATGCGCAATTCCGGCCGGGCCACCATCGATGGCTTCGAGCTCGCCGCGGTCGCGCGTCCGATCGATGATTTGCGTTTCAGTGGCAGCTTTGCCTATCAGGACGCGTCGCTGTCCCGGGCGGATCCGAATCTCTACGCCGCGAAAGACGATTCGCTGCCGAACGTCCCCGAGTTCACCGCCGCGGTCGATGCGGACTATGAGTTCTCGTCGAGTACGCTGCGACCGACGATCGGTGCCTCGTTGCGATACGTTTCAGAGCGTGACACGACCTTCAGCCTGGCTCCCCTGCGCCACGATCTGCCTGCGTACACCAGTGTCGACGTGCGTGGCGGACTCACACTCGGCGCGGTCGACCTGCAATTGTTCGTCTACAACGTGAGCAACGAACGCGGCGAGCTGTCGGCAATCACCGCTTCCGGACAACCGTCCGTGGCAATGATGCGGCCACGCACGTTTGGTGTGTCGCTGCGGACGCAGTTCTAACCTGCCATCGATGCCGCATGCGAGCGCACGTTCGCATGCGGCAGTTTGTTTGTCTGCCGGGGAGCGTCGATGACGAACGCCACAATAAAGTCCGATCTGTTGCGCTGGCAGCTGATCTGCATCGTCGCGGTATTCGTAAACGCGACGCTCGAGACCATGCTGGTGCCGGCACTGCCGTCGATTCGCACGGCGCTCGACCTCACGCCCTCGCAGGTGACGTGGGTATTCACAGCGCTGACGCTGTCCGCCGCGGTGTCGCTGCCTTTGCTCGGCCGCCTCGCCGATATCTTCGGCAGTAGAGAAGTTCTCGCCGCGGTATTCGTAGCAATCACCGTTGGGATCGCGCTTGCGCTGTTCGGTGGTAGCTTCGAAACCTTGCTGGCGGGTCAGGCGCTCCAAGGACTCGGCATGGCGCTGGTCCCGCTGTCCGTCGCCATGCTGAGCGCGGCGAGTGTGGATCGCTCGAAACTCAGCACCGCACCGTTGATGCTCGCAGCCGCGATCAGTACCGCAGCAGGGCTGCTGCTCGCGGGCGTCGTTCTGCGGTGGACGGATTATCGCGGCCTCTTCTGGATCGCGCTGGTACCGAATGTAATCATCGTGCTCGCCGCAATCCTCAGCTTGAAAGGCTCTCCGCGAGCGGCGGCGTCACAGCGACGCCTGGACGAAATCGACTGGCTGGGCGCATCGTTGCTCGCTGCGGCACTCCTGTCCGGCCTCATCGCTGTCACTCTCGTGGAGAGCGCTGGCTGGAGCGCGCCGCTAGTGCTTGGCCTGCTCGCCAGCGCCATCGTCGTGACACTGCTATGGATCCGGCGCTCGCTCAGTACTCCCTCGCCGATCATCGACCTCAGGCTGCTTCGCGATCCGGCGATCAGTCGCACGGCCATCATTCAAGCAGCGACCGGCTTCGGCACCTTCGCCGCGTTCGTGCTCGTGCCGCTCCTGATCGTATCGCCAACCGGCACCGGCGGCCTGGGCTTGAATGAGTCCGCCGCCGCCTACGCGCTCGCGCCCTTCGGTCTGGCCAGCATTCTCGCGCCAATGTTTGTAGCGCCGTTGCGCAAGCGTCTGGGCGCTGCCGTGGTGATGATCGCAGGCAGCGTCTTCGCCACGCTCGCACCACTCACGCTCGCCTTCGCCCCGAATATCTGGATCGTCGCCACCGCCACTGCCGCGCTCGGCTTTGGCATCGGCATGATCCTGACCCAAACGTTCGATCTGGTCGGTTCCATCGTGCCGCCCGACCGCGTCGCCAGCATCGGCGGACTCGTCTATGTCCTCAAGATGATCGGCGCCGCCATCGGCGGACAGGTGACCATCAGCTTTGTCCACGTCGAAGCCAACGCGCAGAGCTTCCTGACGGGATTCGTGATCGCCACCGCTGCGATGCTGATCGCCGCGCTGGCGGCATTCTCCTTGCGCAGTCGGCAGGTTTCCGGAGCAGCTTCAGCGGTGCAGGCACAATGACAACTTCGCATACCCTCGATTTACAGCCTCTCCTGGACGCACGTCGCGACGAGTTGGTCGCCGCCGCGCTCGGCAGATACGAGAACGGCACGTTCACTTATGCCACCGTCGGGCGGCCCCGACTCGACGCCGAGGGCGCCGTCGACGTCGATACCCGTTTCAAATGGGGATCGGTGACCAAGCTCATCACCGCCTTTCTGGTCTGTCAGCTCGCGGATGAAGGCCGGCTGCGTCTGGACGATCCCATCGACAAACATCTGCCCGGCTTCAGTGCTCGCATCGGCGACAACGGCACAACCACGATCCGTCATCTGCTCGCGCACCAGGCCGGGCTGGTCGATCTGTTCGAACGCTTCGATGACGCCGGGCAGATCATCGCCCGACTTGCCGCGGAAGGCTCGATCGCAGCACCGGGCACGTTGTTCTCCTATACCAATGCCGGCTACGCATTGCTCGGCGCGCTCATCCAACAAGTCTCGGGGCGATCCTGGCGCGACAGCGTGCTCAATCGCATCATCGATCCGCTCGATGCACGCACCGCCGTGTTTGTCGTTGCACCGGATGACGCGAATACCGCGAGCGACTATATGTTCAAGGATGGTGTTCCAACCGCGGCACCGCTCTGGCCGCACACCGGGCCGTTTCTCGAAGCTGCCGGTTCGAGTTTCGCCTCGGGCATTCGCGACGCCACTCATATTATCTCTTCGGTGATGTGCGGCCACGACTCCGCCAAGCCCGGCGGTCCGGCGTGGATCGGCGCCGCCATGCTCGCGGAAATGCACAGTGTGCAGGCTCGGCTGCCCGGTCCCAGCGTGCTGGCGAAATCCTGGGGGCTCGGCTGGTCGGTGGATGCCGAGCAGGGAACGGTTGCGCACATGGGCGGAACTTCCGCGTTTGCGCTTGGAATCCCCGGCCAGCGTCGCTTGGGCATCTTCCTTTCCAATACCCCCAACGGTGCCGAAATCGGACGCACCGAGTTTCGACGCATCTTCAATTTGCCCCAGCCGGTCACGGTGCCGACAGCTCACGACACGGATATGCACACAGTGGTCGGACGCTACACGAGCCCGTTGTTCGCGTTTGAGGTTCAAGCGGAGCACGGGCGTTTGTTTGCGACCTCGAATCTGTCGCCCGACCGCGTCGAGCTGCAGCCGACAGGGCGGCGAAGCTATCTCGCACGCATCAGCAGCGGCCGCGAAGGAATCGAAACGGAAGTCAACTTCCTCGGCGATGGCAGTGCGCCCACTCACATGCATATCGCACTACGCGCGCTACGTCGCGCCTGAAGCACATGAGTACCGAGCAAACTCAAATCTTTCACTCCGACCAGTTGCATTGGAAGGAGGTCGACGTGCGCGGCACACCCATGATGGAAGCCCGCACCATGAACGGTGAGCATGGCATCTATTCCGCCTTCTATCGCTTGCCGCGAGGCACCGAGATCAGACCTCACAGACATGAGTCGTGGGTTCAAGTGATGGTGATCGAGGGTTGCATGCGCGTCACCGCGGCCAGCGGCACCGAGCTCATCAAAGCCGGCGATTGTTACGTCGTGCCGCCCGGAGGCAGGCACGCCGAGCAGTCGGTCGAGGACACGTTGGTGCTGGTCGTCAGTCCGGACCCGTGAACCCGCTCAGCAGAATTCATCATTGGAACGACCCATGACTCAGCCACTTGCATCGCCGGGGCGCTACGACTTCGGCCTCACACCGGAACAGGAAGCGACCGCCGGGCGCATCCACCGCGAGGCGATCGTATTCGATCTGCTGTCCCAACACGCCGGCGCGAACATCTTCGACCACTATCCCGCGGATCTTCGTGCCGAGCTCGCGGCGACGCTGGAGCAGGCTGGCAACTACTACGAGAAGTTCCTGCGCTCGGTGATCTGGCCATACGAGATTTCGCGACGCGGCCAGTCCGACTTGATCGCGGATTGGTATCGCCAGGCCGGCGTGACAGTCATATCGCATGGCATCTCGGTCGAGGACATCCCGGGGCATCTCTACGATCTGCTGGTCGTCCCCTACCAGAACCTGCCTTGGTTACGGCACGTCACCACCGCGAAAGAAATGCGTCAGGCCAAGGCTGATGGCGTCATCGCGTCCTATGCGAATTGCCAGCCCGACAGCTCGATCCCGCACGACCTGGGAGCAATCAACCTCGCCTATCAACGCGGTCTGCGCTCGCTGATGCTGACCTATAACAATATGACGACGGTCGGCGTGGGCTGCACCGAGCGCGTCGATGCGGGCCTGTCGAATCACGGCGTCGACGTGGTCAAGCGCTGCAACGACATCGGCATGATCGTCGACGTGAGCCACTGCGGCCACGAAACCTCGATGGATGCGTGTCGCGTGTCGAGCAAACCGGTCACCGCGAATCACACCTGCGCTCGTGGTTTGTATTTCCATGCGCGGGGCAAGAGCGACGATTGCCTGCGCGCCATCGCCGACACCGGCGGCGTCGTCGGCATCGTGGCCGTGCCGGCGTTTCTTACCGACGATCCTGCGCCAACCATCGAGCACATGCTGGATCACATCGACTATGTCGCCGACCTGGTCGGCTGGCAGCATGTCGCGATCGGCTCGGACTGGCCGCTGCAGGCGCCGCGCGACGTCCTGGAACCGATATTTCAACCCGCCAACAAGATCGTCGGCTTCCGCAAGGAACATCGCCTCGACGTGACCGTGAACCTCAAAGGGTTCGACGACGTGAGGGACATGCCGAACATCACGCGCGGCCTGGTGAAGCGCGGCTGGTCCGAACAGCAGATCAAAGGAGTGCTCGGAGAGAACGCGCTGCGCGTCTTCGAGAACGTATGTGACGCTTAGTGCGGTCGGTAAGGCGTCGGGTCGAGCGCGGGCGTCACTCCCAGCATCTGATCGACGAGAAGCTTCGCCGAGCCCACGGCATGCGTCCAACCGAGATGGCCGTGGCCACAGTTGAGAAACAAACCCTCCGGTCCGGCGCGACCGATGCTCGGCAGCCCGTTCGAAGACATGGGACGAAGCCCGGCCCAGGGCTGTGCCGTCGAGCGGTCGACGCTGGCCGCGATATGCGGGTAGACGTTCTCGAGCAAGCGGAAGAGATTGTCGATCCTCGCCTGACGAATCCGTTTGTCATGACCGGCAAACTCGGCGGTTCCGACCAGGCGCAGTCGATCCCCGATCGGCACCAGCGCCGCATGCATCATGTCATCGATGACCGTCATGCGCGGCCACTCCACCCTCGCGTCACGTCGGATCGTAACGGAGTAGCCCTTCGCCGGCCGGATCGGAATTCGCAATCCAACGGTCCGTGCGAGCGGCACGCTGCCGTTGCCGGCTGCAAGCACGATGCGATGAGTTTCGATACGGCCTCGATCAGTCTCCACGGCCAGCACGCGGCCACCTCGGTTCACGAGGCGAGTGACCTTCACACCGCAACGGATCACGCCGCCCTGCTGTCGGATGCTATCCGCAAGCGCTCGACAGAATTTATAGGCATCACCCGATTCGTCATCGGGATAGCGCAGCGCCGCCACGATCTGAGATCGAATCGGCGCGAGTTGCGGCTCGGCGGCCACCGCGGCGTCGGCGTCGAGGACCTCGTATCGAAGCCCCAGGTCAGTCAGATAGCCCGCAATCCGCTGCGGACCGGCGAGCGCGGCGGCGTCTCGAAAAACCTTCATCGAGCCGGTTGCGGCCGCGTCGTACTCGAGCCGCAAGGTCTCGCGCAACTTGCTCGTCTCCGCGACCGAATATGCAGCGAGCGCGTAACTGGCGCGTGTCGCCTCGCGATGCCTCGTCACACTCGAATTGCGCAGAAAGTCGATTCCCCAGCCGATGAGCGAGGGCACCGCACTGATCCTGAGTTTCATGGGCGAGTATGGATTGAACAGCGACGCGGCCAGTTGCCGATACACGCCGGGCCCGTTCCAGGGATCGGGCATCGCCGGCGTCAGCATGGCCCCGTTCGCATAACTGCTTTCCAATGCCACATCGTTCGCGGCTTCGAGCAACTCGACCGGCTCGCCGCGCGAGATGAGCTCCCATGCAGTCGTGAGCCCCATCAAACCGCCGCCGATGATCACTGTCTTGGCATTGTTCATGCGTCAAGTGTCGCAGCGAAGGCCACACAAAGCGCAGCGTCGCGTGCATGAAATGCCCGGCGCATAGCTTCGCCGTGCGGAACGCATAAGAACCGGTCGCGACAGGTCGCGACTATTTCTTGCCGCACTCCTTGCCGCGCGCGTCGAAGTACGATCGGGGCGCCCGGCCAAACTGCCGTTTGAATGCGGTGGTGAAGTTGGTGATGTGTCCGTAGCCAATGGCGGCGGCGACCTCGGCCAAGGAGCTGTCGCCATCGGCCAGCAGGTTCCAGGCATGATTCATTCGCAGGTCCTGCCAATAATCGCCGGGCGTCATGCCATAGAGTTGTTTGAAACCATAGCGGATCTTGTTGCGATTCAAGCCGACGCGCCGGACGAACGCGTCGATGTCGGGGGCGTTGCGAAGATCGCTGCTGATCATGGCGCGCACTTGATGAAGAGCGGCCTTGTCCCGCGTGGAGAGCCGTATCGGCGCAGCGGCCTGCTTCTCCCGCTCGGCCAACGCGGACAACGCCAGACACAGCAACTGATTCACGGTCGCGCAAACGTATTGGTGTCTGAATTCGCCTTCCAAAGTGAGGGTCAGCAGACTTGCCGTCGACGCGGTCATCACCGGCAGCAACGGCAGCTCGAAGTCGCGCAGCTTGTTTTCGTTCCCCGCCAGCCAATCGCCGAGCGAGTAGGCGCAGGTCCGCATCAATTCCGGATAACGCTGCCGAAGATAGCTGACGTGAAACGCGATGCTGACGCCCCGCCGGGCGCTCTCGGGTCCGACGGACCAGAAGCAGGTGGTATTCCGAGGCACCACGGTGAGTGCGCACGTCGCTCCGGGGCGTCGCGCCGGGCCAAAGCCCTCGACCTCGAGGCTGCCATCGCCATCCAGTCCCAGATACAACCATCCATAGTCATCCGCGATCACTTCCGCCCAGACCGACTCACCGACGCGTCGCTGGTCGGTGCGCCAATCCGCGATGAACGCATGCAAGCCTTCCGCAACGTGCACGACTTCGGAGAAGCCGGGATCGTCATCGTCCATCGCCAGCGGCGTATGCAGCCTGAGGCCCAGGCCGGCGGGATACGGTTGCCAGCGGGCCGGCCGGAATCCCTGGATGCCCAAGCCGCTGTCGGCACCGACGAGTTCGTTGATATCGTAGGAGAAGCGCGCGGTCGCGCGTCGATTCGCTGTCGGCTTCATGACCGCCGCAGGATAACGCGGAATGCTCGAAAATCCAGCCGTCCCTTATGCCCGGGCGCGACCGGACTATGCGGAACGCACTTTGTTACCAGCGCGGATACACAGTGACCTGCGTCTCGCGGCACAATGCGGCGAGTGCCGGTACTGCAAACGTCGGCTGACCAGAGCGAATCCTCATGAATCTGATCCTGTCACAACGCGCACTGAAGCTCACCAGCTCGGTCATCCGCGAAATCCTGAAAGTCACGGAACGGCCCGAGATCATCTCCTTCGCCGGCGGCCTGCCCTCGCCCGAAACCTTTCCGGTCGATCGGCTGCTGGCGAGCACCGAATCGATTCTCAAAACGGCACCGATGCCGGCGCTTCAGTACGGTCCGACCGAGGGTTACCTGCCATTGCGGGAATGGATCGCCGCACGCCACTCCACCGCCTCGATGCGCATCGATCCGGCGGACGTGTTGGTCACCACGGGTTCCCAGCAGGCACTGGATCTGCTCGGCAAGATCCTGATCGATCCGGGCAGTCGCGTACTGGTCGAGACCCCGACCTATCTCGGCGCGTTACAAGCCTTCTCGCTCAGCGAACCGAATTTCGTTTCCGTGCCTTCGGATGAGCAAGGCCCGCAACCCGAAATGCTGACCAACGATCTGCTGCACGGCGCGCGCTTCATGTACTGCCTGCCAAACTTCCAGAATCCCACCGGGCGACGCATGCCCCTGGCGCGACGGGAGCAACTGGCGCAGGTCGCCATCGACGCAGGGTTGCTCATTGTCGAGGACGATCCCTATGGCGCCCTCTCCTACGACGGCGAGGTGCTGCCGACGTTGAAATCGATGATGCCGGAGCACGTCGTATACCTGGGCTCGTTCTCGAAGGTACTGACACCCGGGCTGCGCGTGGGCTATCTGATCGCGCCCCAGGCTCTGCATCGCAAGCTCGTGCAGGCCAAGCAGGCCGCCGATCTGCACACGCCTTCGTTCACCCAGCGCATCGTTTACGAAAGCGTCAAGGACGGCTTTCTCGACAGCCACATTCCCAAGATCCGCCAACTCTACGGGCAACGCTGCGACGTGATGCTGGCAGCGATGCGCGAGCACTTCCCGCGCGGCGTGACGTGGAATCGGCCCGAAGGCGGCATGTTCATCTGGGTGACGCTGCCGTCGGGCATCGACAGCATGGAACTGCTCAGCAAGGCCATTGCGCAGAACGTTGCCTTCGTCCCGGGCGAGCCCTTCTTCGCCAGCCAACCGCAAAAAAACACCCTGCGCCTGTCGTTCGTCACCGTGTCGCCCGAACGGATCCAGCGTGGCATCGCCATTCTGGGCGCGCTGCTCGCGAGGGAGTGCGGCGCCTGATACATCCGCTCAGGCGGACAATGCTTCGGAAATTGCGACAGCCATCGACGCGATTCGGACAACCTCGAGACTCGAGACCGGCGGCCCGGTTTGCAAACCCGCGCCGCTGTGCTCCCATGGCCGCTCCTCATCGACGAGCACCCCATGAAAAAAATCGCTTCCGTGCTGACCCTCGGCTGGCTGTTGAGCGCAATCGCCGTCGGCGGAGTCGCCCAGGCCCAGCGCGTGGATTCCACTGTCGCCATCGGCCAGAGCACTCACATCTGGTCCAGGACGTTACAGGAACAGCGCCGCCTGCTGATCCATTTGCCCAAGCACTACGCGCAATCGAACGAACGTTATCCGGTACTGTATCTGCTGGATGCCGAAGCGCAGTTCGCTCACACCAGCGGCATCGTCGAGTTCCTCGCCGGCAACGGCCGCATTCCGGAACTGATCGTCGTCGGCGTCACCAACACCAACCGCATGCGCGATCTCACGCCCGCGAGCGCCGATCCGAAGCATCGTAAAGAGCACCCGACCGCGGGCGGTGCCGATCCGTTCCTGGCTTTTCTGGCGGACGAACTGGCCCCGTGGGTCAACGCGAACTATCGCACTCAGCCCTATCGCATCCTGGCGGGCCATTCACTCGGCGGCCTGTTCGCGGTACATGCACTGATCAATCGACCGCAAACCTTCCAGGCCTATCTCGCCGTGAGTCCATCGCTTTGGTGGAACGATCGGGCCAGCGTGCAACAGGCCAAGGCGCGGCTGGGCGCCACGCCGCCGGGCCGGCATTTCCTGCGCCTGACCTGGGGCGACAACGAGAATGTGATTCGGGATTCGACCGCCGAGCTGATCGACTGGCTCAAAGCGAACCCGCCGCCGAATCTGCAATGGTCGCAGCGCTACTACGCCGGCGACGATCACGGCACCACACCTCATCGCAGCCATTACGACGGGCTCGAAGAGCTGTTCGCGAACTGGCAGCCGCGTTTCGAGATCGACGATGTGAATCAGAAGCTCGATCTCGCCGCCATCGAAGCCCACTACGCCAACCTGTCGCAGCAGTATGGATTTACGGTGAGACCCACGGCCGACGCCATCGACCACGTCGCTCGCAATCTCGCGGACCAAAAAGATCACACCGCCGCGCTCGAGCTGCGTCGACGCAACGTGCGTGACTATCCGTGGCTCGCCGAAGTTCATGCCTCGCTGGCGGACACCTTGGTAGAACTGAACCGCCCCGAAGAAGCCCGGCGCGAATATGACCAGGCACTTCAGTTGCAACTCCAGGACGAGAGCCCCTACCAGGACCCGCTGGTGTCCTACCGCGAAAAGCTCGAGAAACTGACCAAACCCGCGGGCCGCTAGCCCGCGCGTCGCGCTCAACATCGATCTGAGCGACAACGCGACTGCGTATGTGCAATATGCCACCGGCTTCCGCGACGGCTACAGCAACGGCCGCGCCGCCGGCCTGCATCTCACCGACCGCGGCCCGGACCTCTTCAATGTGCCCGAAGATGTCGACGTCGAGAAAATCAAGAACTACGAGCTGGGGTTCAAGGGCGTGTTCTTCGATCGCCGCCGGCGCGGTGTTCTATATGGATTACACCGACCTGCAGGTGTACGGCGGCTCGGTGCTGGATATTGCCGATGAACCCGCTTTCAACATCAATGCCGGCGAAGCCGCGATCCGCGGCTTCGAGCTCGAAGCCACGGTGCGCCCGTTCACGGGCGTGGAGCTGCACGTGGGCGTCGGCCACGTCGACTCCGAAATCAAGGAAGTGCGCTTCACCGACGAAGACGTTCTGAAAGACGTGGCCATGCCCACCGTACGTCCCTGGACCGCGAACGCCAGCGCCACCTATGAGCATGATTTGGGCATCGGCGGGCTGCGCGCCAACTATCGAATCGACTACGTCTGGCAGGCGCGCAACTACGATTCGCTCGGCGAGGGTGACCTCACCGACATCTATCCCGCGTTCGACACGGTCGATGCCAGCATCGGCGTCATTGCCCCGAAGTGGATGTTTCGCTGTTCGCCACCAACTTGTTGAACGAGAAATACTGGCTGTCCAGCTTCACGGATTTCACGGCGCCGGCGCATGGCGCGCTGATCCTCTACCAGCCCCGCATGGTGGGCGTGCGCATGAATATGCGCTTAAAGGATTGACCGGACCTCCTTGAGGCCGAGGCCGGGCTGCCAAACGGAGCCCGGCCTTTGTCATGGCTGCGGTAAAACCGCCGACTCAGCGGTTTCTGCATCACCAACCCATTGAAAATAGGGATTATTTCTCACGACCCTGATCAACCGACAACCATACTCAAAAGATATGGCTCATCAATGAACCATATATTTTACGTCGAGGAGCCAACCGGCTATGGTTCCCTCACCCTGCGGCTACCGGCCCTGGCGCCCGCCCTGTTGAGACCGGTGCCCACCAGAATCTGTCATCTCGATCAGGAGTACGGTTGTGTCGAACTATGCAAGCACCGCGGATCAAGCCGGCGCGGTCATCGCTCAAAACGGCCCGAGCTGGAGCGCCATCAGCCCGGAATATGTCGCGCGGATGCGTCTGCAGAACCGCTTCAAGACGGGTTTGGATATCGCGCGCTATACCGCGAAGATCATGCGTGAGGACATGGCCGCCTATGACAAGGATGCCGGTCAATACACCCAATCGCTGGGCTGCTGGCATGGCTTCATCGGTCAGCAGAAGCTGATCTCCATCAAGAAGCATCACGGCTCGACCAAGCGTCGCTATTTGTATCTGTCCGGCTGGATGGTGGCGGCGTTGCGTTCCGAATTCGGTCCGCTGCCGGACCAGTCGATGCACGAAAAGACGTCCGTGTCGGCGCTGATCGGCGAGCTGTACACCTTCCTTCGTCAGGCCGATGCTCGCGAGCTCGGCGGTCTGTTCCGCGATCTCGATGCGGCGCGTGGCGCGAAGGATGCGGCCAAGGAAAAGGACGTACTGAGCCGCATCGACAATTTTCAGACTCATGTGGTGCCGATCATCGCCGACATCGATGCCGGCTTCGGTAACGCCGAAGCGACTTACCTGCTGGCCAAGCAGATGATCGAAGCGGGTGCCTGCTGCATCCAGATCGAAAACCAGGTGTCGGATGAAAAGCAGTGCGGTCACCAGGACGGCAAGGTCACCGTGCCGCATGAAGACTTTCTGGCCAAGATTCGCGCCGTGCGCTATGCGTTCATGGAACTGGGCGTCGATGACGGCGTCATCGTCGCTCGTACCGACTCCCTGGGTGCCGGCCTGACCAAACAGATCGCCTACACGCGCGAACCCGGCGACCTCGGCGATCAGTACAACAGCTTCCTGGATTGCGAAGAAGTGACGCCGGACACCATGAAGAATGGCGACGTCATCATCAATCGCGGCGGCAAGCTGCTGCGTCCGAAGCGTCTGCCCAGCAACCTGTTCCAGTTCCGCACCGGCAGCGGCGAAGATCGTTGCGTGCTCGACTGCATCACCAGCCTGCGCAACGGCGCCGACCTGCTGTGGATCGAGACCGAGAAACCCCACATCGGTCAGATCAAGGGCATGGTGGATCGTATCCGCCAGGTCGTGCCGAACGCCAAGCTGGTTTATAACAACAGCCCGTCGTTCAACTGGACCCTGAATTTCCGTCAGCAGGTGTTCGATGCCTGGAGCAAGGACGGCCGCGACGTGTCGGCTTACGACCGTGCCAAGCTGATGAGCGCGGACTACGACGCCTCCGAGCTGTCGAAGGAAGCCGATCGTCGCATTCAAAGCTTCCAGCGCGATGCGGCGCGCGACGCCGGCATTTTCCATCACTTGATCACGCTGCCGACGTACCACACGGCTGCCTTGTCCACCGACAATCTGGCCAAGGGTTATTTCGGCGAAGAAGGCATGCTGGCTTATGTTGCCGGCGTCCAGCGCAAGGAAATTCGCGAGGGTATTGCCTGCGTCAAGCATCAGAACATGTCCGGCTCGGACATCGGCGACGATCACAAGGAATACTTTGCCGGTGAAGCCGCGCTCAAGGCCGGCGGCAAACACAACACGATGAATCAGTTCTAAGAGACTGTTGATCGGGCGGCCCGGGGAGCCCTCCTCGGGCCGTTTGCTTTTCCCGCTATTTCAGATCGAACACTTTGCCGGGATTCAGGATGCCGTTCGGGTCCCAGGCATCCTTGAGCTTGCACATGAGCTCGACCGCGGCCGGGCCGAACTCGTCGATCAGTTTGTCGCGCTTGCCCGGCGCTGAGAGGCCAGATCACTGCGTCGGGCGGATATCCTTGCGCGAACGCTTCGCCACGACCGTGTTGCTCGCGAACGGCTGTTCCGACGCTCAGTCGTTCGCCGAACAACGGACGCAATTGCTCGATGGCCCGCGCCACCCGTGCCTTCGCGTCTGGCGACGGACCGATCGTGATGTATCTGCCAATGTGGTAGCTGTACAGTCGACCGCCATCCATGTCGGCCGTGCAGGCCAAGCTGTCGCGCGCAACGGGCAACACCTCTCTCTCGAGGTACTCGGCATAAGAAACGAAAGCAGGCTTCACTATTTCCTCGACGAGTGCCCGCCCCTTCTCAGCCAAAGCAGCCATCGCATCCTGCGAGAGCTTGTAGCTCACGTTGACGCGTGGATTCACGCTCGTAAAAGTGCCTTCATTGGCGTTGCTGGCCGGCAGACCGAAGCTGGCCGACGTCGCCGTGAGCGTGCGCTTCTCATCGTAATAGCGAAGTCCACCAATCAGAGTGAGCCGATCAGTGGCGTGCCACGCCAACTCACCGAAAGCCGCCCATGCCGTGGACTCGCTCGTGGCACTGGCCGAGATGAGATCGAAGGGAGCGCTGCCAGCGCCGTCGTGGTTCTGGATATTCCGTCGCGATCCAACTGCCGGCCGTACAGTCCCACGGTCCAGTCGAGCACGCCGCCAGGATTCGACGCCAGTCGAATTTCGTCCGTGTAGACATCGATGTTGGAAGTCGAGCCCAGCCCCACGCTGGTGATGAAGCCGTTGGGAAAGCCGAGCAGCGGCAGCAGCGGCACATACACAGACGACAGGTCGGTGGTCGTATCGTTCTGCGCATTCAGATAACCGAAGCTGTTGACCAGCGAACCCCAGCCCAGATCCAGACGCAGTACTGCGTTCACGACGTCGTACTTCGGACTGTTCAACTCTGAAATGAGCGCGTTGCTGCGTCGCCGTCGTCGTCGGACACACAGGTAGCTGCGGCCGCTGGCGATCTCGCCGAGATCCGCGCCGTAGAGGCGGCTGTAGGCCTCTTGAATCACATCGTCGACATCGGCTGCACTCAAACTCCGCACCTGACGGCGCAGCCAGCCACGCACCTCCGGCTCGTGCGGAAGGATGTGGCCGATCACCCAGCGATGGCGGAAGGCGGGGTCCAAGGTCTGTGCGGCTCGAAATCAAGGGAACGCAAGATAGGGGATGAACCAGAACGGCAAAACACTACCCTAGCGCGCCGAATAATCGCCGCGCACCCAGTCGGGCAGCTCGGCCGGGGTGAACTTCTCGTTCTCCACGAAATCGATGTCGCGATTCACCATGAGCATCTCGCCGGGACCGAGGCGGTGCGACTCGGGCCTCGGCGAGGCGTAGGCCTTGCCGACTCGAAGGTGACCACGCAGCACCAGAACTTGCGCACCGGGCTGCTTGGCGTGAGCGTCGATGTAGAAGCGCGCGGGCTCGTCGCCCTCCACGACGACTTCCAACAGCGTCGAGCGCAGGGTCAGCGTCGCGGTCGCCGACGTGTCGATCACCGCCTCGCCGTCCAGCCATAATTTGTGCTCGGAGCCCGCGCTCGGCTCGAGCTGGCTGCGCCCAAGAACCCGAGCGAGCACGCCGTCACCCAATTCGACCGAGTGGATCCGGCTGCGCTCAAAGGAGTCCCACCCGACCGCCAGGGCAATGGCGACACCGACGAGAACCGCGATCCCAATCGCGGCACGCCGCTGCCGGAGTTCCAGTGGTTTCGCGCGCATTGCCGGAGCTTACAGGCTTCGGCGGCGCAGGTCGCTGATGCCAGCCAGGCTATCTCGGAATCACCGGCAGCGTGATGTGCGACGGGTACTCGCGCGAGTGATGAATGGTCTGAGTTGCCATCTGCATACGCGTCTCCATACCGAACTCGCCGCCGGTGTTGGGATTGCGATCGAAGCGCGGAAAGTTGCTGCTGGAAATATCCACCCGAACGCGATGTCCTCGTTTGAATACATTGCTGGTCGCCCACAGATCGATGGTGTACTCATAGATTCGACCCGGGCTCAGCAACGTGGGTGTTTCGAATGACTCCCGGTAGCGCGCGCGAATGATGCCATCCGCGAGATTGTAGGCCTTGCCGTCGGGGTGGACATCGACGAGTTTCGCGGTGAAGTCCGTATCCCTGGCCGAGGACGCGGCGTACAGGGTGACAGTGACAGGCCCGGTCACTTCCAGGTCGCGCGACAGCGGCGCCGATGTGAACACCAGAATATCATCGCGCTCGCCGAGCTTGGCCTGATCGTACGGACCCGCCGGCGTGGGCTTGAACATCAGATTGCCGCCGAGCGTGGGCACCGGGTTCATCGGATCGTAGACGTAGTCATCGGTGGGCTGGCGGGAGGTCGGTTTGCGCGCTTCGAGCACGCCGTCGCCGCCGGGGCCATTCGCCTTGCCTCCGCTGTGGAAGTAATACTTCGTGTACTGCGTCCGGGCCAGCGGCCATTCCTGTTCGGAGCGCCAGCGGTTCTCGCCCATCACGAAAATCCGCACCGGCGGCTCGTCGATGAAGCCGTCCTCGTTGCCCTTCAACCAATGATCGAACCAGCGCGCATGCAATCCTTCCAGATCGGGGACCGCGTCGGGCCCGAAATCCAGCTCGCCGAGCGCGGTTGCCGGCTGGGGTGTATGCCGCCAGGGGCCGATGAGAAGTTTTTGATGAGCTCGCGCATGTTCGCTGCGTGCCTGTTTGCGCATGTGGGTGTAGCTCGACAACGTGCCTCGTAGAAACACGTCGTACCAGCCACCGATATTGAAGGCAGGCACGTCGATCTCACCGACCCGGGCGGCGACGTCGAACTGCTGCCAGTAGCTGTCGTAGGTGGGATGAGCGATCCAGTCACGCCAATGCGGCAACGACACGCCCAGCGCTGTATCCATGGTCTGCAATGGCAGATGCCGCAACACCGGTTGCCAATCTCGCTGCGGTTCCTGGTTGGTGCGCGACCCCATCAATGCCGCCCAGCCGAGCCGCGAACCGAGTGAAAGCGCCCCGCCTGGATACGCGACATCCTGGTAGTAGTTGAAAGGCGTCATGGTCGGAACCATCGTCGCGAGTGCGGGTGCGCGTAGATGCGCACTCAACCATTGAGTCGACGCCAGGTACGAAAGACCCTGCGTCCCGACTTTTCCATTCGACCAGGATTGGGCCGCGGCCCACTGCTGAGCGTCGTAACCATCCGCTGCCTCCGAGGAGTACGGATAGAACGCCCCTTCCGAATCGACACGTCCGCGTACGTTCTGATGCACGAACACGTAACCGCGTCGTACCCATCGCTGCCCGGCCTCGACCCAGGTCTGCTCCGCTCCGTTGTGATACGGATCGCGCACCAGAATGACCGGATACCGTCCGTCACCCGCCGGACGATGAATGTCCGTGGACAAACGGACGCCGTCGCGCATCGGTACCATCACGTTGTAGTCGACAACGATGCCAGCATCGTCGGCGCGCGTCAGTGCCGCGGCCGTCATCAACACAACGAACAACAGCAGACATTTTTTAATCGTCGTTCTACTCATCTCAGTTCTGCCTCACGACCAGGGAGCTGCCGGCAAAGCGCGCGGGATCGACATTGCGAACGTACTGGCGCGTGCGTCCTGCGGGCCCCAGGAAAGTCACCTCGACGGTAACGCGTTCGGTTCGAGGCAGGCCGAAATGCACCGGCTGCACGCTTTGCGAGTCGTAGCCCTCGCCCGTCGTCACCAAACGCGTCCCCAGCACCTTGCCCGCCGCATCGAACAGACGTACCTCGGCACCCGCGCGAGAGTGGCGGCCCTGTCGATCAAGCACCGTGACCTGCAGCGAGCGCGGCGCATCCCGGCGTGCAACTTCGTTCTTCAGCACCCAATGACGGCCGGCATCGCGACTGTCGGTGAGCGACAGGTCCAGATCGCCGTCACCATCGAAATCCGCCCACTGCACACCGTGATCGGCGTGGTTCAACACATCGGTCGCGGCTATCACATTGACGAACCCGTGCCCCGTGTTGCGCAGGAGCAGATCTTTCGGCTCCAGCCCGTTCGCGCCACGCACGTAACCGGCGATGTAGAGGTCGAGCAGACCATCCAGATCGTAGTCGCCCCAACTCGCTGCGACCGCGAGCCCCCGCTCAGTGATGCCGAGCTCCCTGGCGACATCGACGAATCGGCCGCCGCCGTCATTGCGATACAAAAGATTCAATCCATACGAGGCCACGAACAAATCCAGATCGCCGTCGTTGTCGTAATCGCCGACCGTGCAACCGACACCGCCCTCGGCGAGTCGACGCTGCGGCTGATCCATGTTCAGCTCGGGCGCGACATCGGTGAACCGGCCGCCATCGTTGCGATACAGGGCATCCTTGTCGCCCTCCTGATTGGCGACGAATACATCCAGGTCGCCGTCCTGATCCATGTCGAACCAGCAAGCGCCCACCGAGCGGCGGACGTCGGCCAGCCCGAGTTCCTTGGCGACGCTCACGAACTTGCCACCGTCGTTGCGGAACAAACCGTTCTCGCCGATGCGATTGGCCACGAACAGATCCAGGTCGCCGTCGTTGTCGTAGTCGATCCAGTTGGATTGGCGGCTGCTGACGCCGGGCATGGCCACGCCGGCGGCTTCCGCCACCTCGACAAACCCTCGGCCCGCATCGTTGCGATAGAGCAGGTTGCGACTGGCGATGGGCACCTTGCGCGTGCCTGCATACAAATCGAGGAAGCCGTCCGCGTCGTAATCGCCCCAGGACAATCCGCGGACCTCATCGCCTTGCGTGGGCAGACCGAGCGTGGCGCCGACATTGCTGAAGCTGCCACGATCGTTGCGATAGAGCCGCACCTCGCCACTCTTGAACGAAACCGCCAGATCGAGATCGCCATCGTTGTCGAAATCCGCCCAGGCATTCGCCAACGCGCCCGGCGCTGCGAACACTTCCGGCTGGTACACGGTGAACTGCGGCGCAGGGCCATTGTCACGCTCCAGAGCCAGTTTCGTCGCGGCCGACTCGGCGCGAGCCGTCTCGCCCACTGGCAGCAGCGCCCGGCATCCGAGGATTAGAGCGCCAGTACGGCACAGCCAGCGACCCTTGTTCTTGATCATCAATAAAGCTCCACGATCCGGCCAGGACACGACGATTCCGACCCCGACGATGCCGCGAGGCGTGCGCTCACGCCGGCAGTGCCTGAGTCGACTTGCGGCGAAATACGAAATAGACCGGTGCTCCGAGCAAGACCATGAGGAAACCCGGAAGGGTCGTTGCCGGTCGATACGCAAGCAAGGTACCGAGGATCGCGACCGCGCCACAGATATAAAAGGCAGGCACGATGGGATAGCCGAAGGCACGATACGGACGCGGCACGTCGGGTCGTAGCCAGCGCAAACGAAACACACCGGCGACCGTCAGCACGTAAAACAGCAAGGCCGCGGAGACGGTGTAGTCGAGCAGGTTGTTATAGAGATTGCCGTAGGCCTGGGTCGCGGGATCGTGGGTCCGGATCAGCACCAAGGCCGACGCCCACACCCCTTGCATGGCCAGTGCGACGCCCGGCACCTGCGCGCGATTCAGCGCTTCGGCGCGCCGGAAAAACAAGCCGTCGCGTGCCATCGCGTAATAGGCCCAGCCGCCCGACATGACCAGCGCGTTGATACAACCGAACGTGGAAATCAGGATCGCCACAGCCATGACGGCCGCGCCGAATGAAGGGAACATGGCATCGAGCATCACGGCGGCCACGCGATCGTTCGGCGCGGTTTGAATCTGTTCCCAGGGCAACACCACCAGATACGCCAGATTCGCGCACAGATAGATGCCGATCACCAGCAAGGTGCCGGCCGCGAGCGCTCGCGGCAGATTGCGTTGCGGGTCGCGGACCGATCCCGCGGTGAACGTCACGTTGTTCCAGGCATCCGAGGAGAACAGCGACCCGACCTGCGCGACGCCAAGTGCGACCATCAAACCGAACAAAGTCTCCGGCGACAGCCCCGGCGCCGTCGGCGTATAGCCGCGCGGCTCCCAAAGGTTGCCGAAGTTGTCGCGGACCGCATCGACGTTCCAACCGATCAGCACGCCCAGCACGATCACGATCAGCAGCGCGCCGAGTTTCGCGGACGTGAACAGATTCTGGATGAGCTTGCCGTATTTCAGGCCGCCGATATTGGTCCAGGTCAGCAGCGCGATCAGCAGCACCGCGACCGCCTGGCCGGTCGACAACGACACGGCATAGCGGCTCGACAGATGAATCGGCGGAATCAGATAGCGATGATCCGCGGCCCACGGCCAGAGAATCTCGAGAAAGCGCGCGAACGCCACTGCGACCGCGGCGATCAGGCCGGTCTGGATGACTAGAAACAATGTCCAGCCATACAAGAATCCGAGCAGCGGCGACCACGCCTCGCGCAGATAAACATACTGGCCGCCGGCACGCGGCATCATCGCCGCCAGCTCGGCATAGGACAGTGCCGCCGCCATGGTCAACAGCCCGGTGATGAGCCATGCGGCCAACAGCCAGCCGGGACTGCCGACCTGTCGAGCCATCTCGGCGGACACGATGAAGATGCCCGAGCCGATCATCGACCCGGCGACCAGCATGGTGGCATCGAAGCAGCCGAGCGTGCGCTTGGCTTCCTCACCCACCGGCGCGGCCTGAGGATTCGCGGTGCTCGACATGATCCCGCCTCAGTTGCCGCTCTCGACCCGCTGCAGCTCGCCGCCGAACAAGCGACCGGCATCGAGCGTGACCGCGTGTCCCCGAGGATCGATTTTGAAAGTGGCGAAGCTCGCGTGGCCCGCCATGCCACCGGTCCAGATCATGCGAAAGGTATCGAGATGCCAATGTTCCAGCCGCCCCAGGAACGCGCCCGGCACACGCAACTGGAGTTGCCCGTCCGCCAGCTCGATGTGCACTCGGCCCACCTGCGGATTCTGGTATTCACCGACGTAGTCCGTCAGTGGCAGCGACGGCGATGTGTTGGGTAGCCTTTGCCCGGCTTGCTCGCGAGCGGCGACTGCGGCTTCCTGCTCGCGCTGCTCGACGACTTGCAGCAGGTCCGCGCTCCAGTCGTGCCGTGGCAGACCCAGCAACGCATCGAACACTCGAAAAGAAATCAGCCGGTTGAACGCCGCCAGATTGCCGCGACCAAAGCTGTTCGCCAGCACGATCACGCCGATGCGCCGCTCGGGCAACATCGCGCCGAACGCAGGAAAGCCGAGGATGCCGCCGGAGTGACTGACGTACTCATGGCCGCGATAGTCGTTGTGAAACCAACCGAGCGCATAGGACGGCCGATCGGTCGTGGGGCTCACGCGTTGCACCGCTGCCCAGATCGGATCCGGTGAATTCGCCATCAGCATCTGTGGCGCGTGCATCTCCGCGACGGTGTCCGGACGGAGAATCTGGACACCGCTCGCACGCCCCTGTTCCAGCTGCATCCGCAACCACTGCAGCATGTCGGTCAGATTTGAGACGATGGCGCCGCCCGCCGCCGCGTTGTCGTACGACTGCCAGGGTATGACTCGCACTCCTTCGGGAGTGAGCCAGTGAGGCATCGCCACGTTGTTACTACGCGCGCTCGACGCATTCACCACGGCACCGGCGCTCGGCACGCCATGAAAACTCGGCGCGACGTACGCGTCATCCCAAAATTGATAAGGACTCGTGCCGCTGGCCTGCATTTCCAAGGGTTCCAGCAGGCGCCGCTTGACGAAGTCTGCCCACGGTTGACCGGTAACAGCTTCGATCACCTGTCCCGCCACGCCATACATGAGATTGCTGTAGAGATACTGGTGGCGAAACTCCGCGGTCGGCTCGACGTAACGAGCCCGACGCACGATCTCCTTGGCGTCCAGCAGAGTCACCACCATCATCGTTGATTCGATGCCGGTGCGGTGCGCGAGCAAGTCGCGAATAGTGACATGCTCGGTCAGCCAGCCATCGCTGAGCTGAAACCACGGCAGATGATCGATGACCCGGTCGTCCCACTTCAGCCGGCCTTCATCCACCAGCAGCCCGATGGCGGCGGCCGTGAACGCCTTGGTCATCGATCCGATCTGGAACAGCGTCCGCTCATCGACCCGCGGCTTCGCCCCCACCTGGCGCTGCCCGAAGCCCCGCGCATAAATCACTTTGCCATCCTGCACGACGCCGATCGCCGCGCCCGGCACTTGCCAATCCACCAGCGCCTGCTCGACATATCGATCCAGATCGCGCAAGGCATTGCCGGGCGCGGCATCGGCAACCGCGACCATGCCGAGCCACGACAGGCTCAGCAATCGCACCCACCACACGGAACAAACATTCATGCCGCATTCCCCGTCGACCGCGACGCCCATACCTGCTGGAACACGCGTCGAAAATTGCCCCCGGTCAGTTGCGCGATCTGCCGATCGCCCAAGCCGCGCGACCGCAATCGCGCCACCACCGGCTCGATCTCCAACATCGCCAGGCCGGTGTGTTCCAGGCCGACGAGGTGGATCACGTGCTCGATGTGCCTGATCGTCTCTTCGACTTGCGCGCCCTGCTGGCCGCCGACTGGCAAAGGCGAATGACCGACACCAATGACACCGCCGCGCGCGGCACATGCCTTGATCTGCTCATCGGTCGCGTTCAGCGGATGCTCTTGCAGAGCCGCGGCGTTGGTGTGACTGAAGATCGTCGGGTGCGCGCTCGACGTCATGACTTCGAGGCTGCCGCGCCGGCCCATGCGAGCCACATCGATCACGATGCACTCGGCGTTCATGCGCTTCACGGCACTGGCGCCCAACGATGTGAGCGACAGATCCGATCGTTCCAAAGCACCGTCGCCGTAGGCGCCCTTCCAGTCGCAGGCCATTCCCATCACCGCAATGCCCGACGCGCGCAAATCCGCCAGATCGTCGAGCTGGATCGCGAAACATAGCGGGTCTCGCAAACAGGCAATCACGCCGAGCTGATCCGGCGCTGCCGGTTCGGCATTCGACTGCACGATCGCAGCCTCGGCGCTCGAGACCCAGCGCCGCAGGCGCAACCAGTTTCGGAATAAAACATCGCGTGTCGGCGCGGCGTCGAGACTGACCAGCAACGAGCCGATTCCCAGGGCACGCGCCAATCGCACTTGCTCCGTGAACTGTGGTTCAGCCCCCGGCCGCATGTCTATTTCGAGCGCCGCCGTCACGAAGGCGCTGCCGCGATTGTTTGTAACGCTGCGTGTTTCTTCCGTCTCGTGTGCCGACGACACAGCCGTCACGGGAATCGCGGCGGCCAGACTGACGAAGCTCCGCCGCGTCAACGCGAGCGTGTCGTTGCGATTCATTCCCCCCACACCTCGCGCCACACGCGCAGCCAGTTCAATCCCATGATTCGCTCGATACGCTCGCGCGCATAGCCAAGACGCATCAGCCCGGCGGTGATCAGCGGCACCCCGCTGAAGTCGTCGAGATGCTCGACATAGATCCAGTCCTGTTTGTGCTGCGGATAAACGTCGGCGGGAAAGAACGCCGGATCCACGGCGCCGACGCCACGCCGGCCGATGATCTGATCCAGACCGATGCCCACGTGTTCATCGCCGACCAGCCGCACCACGTAGTCGATGTGACGCAGATACTCATCGAGCGGCGCCGACTTCGGCCCGGGCGAACGCTGGTCGGCGAGGAAGAAGTTGAATGCGGGGATGCCGACGACGCCACCCCGCCGCGCGATCGCGCGTATCAACTCGTCGGTGATGTTGCGTCGGACATCGCGTAAAGCGCGCGGATTGGCATGCGAGCAAACCACCGGCCCACGCGTCTGTTCGATGGCGTCGAAGCCGGTCGCCTCGCTGGTATGTCCGCCCACGTCGACGACGACCCGCAGCGCCTGCAAAGTCCGCACGACCTCCACCCCGAAATGACTCAACGGCCCCATCTGCGGGTCCAGGCAGCCCGAGCCCACCGCGTTGCCGAGGTTGTAGACCAGGCCGGAGGAGCGCAGCCCCAGGGCCTGGAAACCATACAACTCATCGAGCCGGCCCCGCCCCAGTTCGACGCTTTGCCAGCACGGGATCAGCGCGAGCTTGCCTTGCCGGCGCGCCGCCTCGATCTGCGCGATCGACGTCGCTTTCAGCGCACGATCCCGGCACTCGTGCAGAAACCGATGCTCGGCCGAGCCGACCTCCAGCCGGAGCGTCGTCATGTTTGCATGCACGCCTCCGGCCTGCAGCGTGCGCAGTACCTGCTCGCTGAGTCCGGAAGCGTCGAGGCCGTTCACGACGAACAGTTGCTCGTGCAATGAGCGGGCCTCGCGCCACAGGCCGCTGTCCAGGGATTCCACAGCTGTCCCCGCCGCTCAGAAATTCTTGGCGATGGACACCCAGTAACTGCGCAGGCGCGGATCGCCCAACGGGCTGTAGTAGTAGCCTTGCACGCCGTAGTAGGCGTCGAACGGCGGCACCTTGTTGAACACGTTCTTGATGCCGAACTGCACTTCCGTGCCGTTCAGCAGGCTGGAGCCGCGCCCGCCGTCGTAATCCTCGAAGCGATAGCTGGCGAACAGATCGTGATAGCTCTGACTCGGGATGCGGTCGCTGCCCTGCGCAAGGACGTAGGCCTGCGTGCCCAGGTCATACTGCTCGTACGAGCCGAAGTGACGCATCGCCCAGCCGGCACTGACGTTGTCGAGCGTCCAGCTGATGCTGGCGTTGGCCTTGAATTTCGCCGGCCCGCCGCGGCCGAGCTCGTTCACGATATCTTCCAGCGGCGCGCCCACGCCGTTCTGGATCCAGTAGTGACCTACCCGCGTCGCCATCGCGAAGAACGCGAACGTGCCCAGGTCGGTGCGCTTGCGATATTCCAAGGTGAGATCGAAGCCGTCGGTCTTGCCCTCGTTGGCGTTGATCAGTGTGGCATCCACGTCGGTGATCGCACCCACGGTCTCACCCGGCGCCGGAGCGGCGCGCGTGACGCGGCCCGGAAACTGGCTTTCCAGATTCACGACCTGCTGCGCGGTCGGCGTGATGACCACGTTATCCTGTTCGAGCCGGTACCATTCCAGCGTCAGCCGTGCGCCTTCCAGAAAGTCGGGCTCGAACACCAGGCCGACGTTCCAATTCTTCGATTCCTGCGGCTTGATGCTCGGATTGCCGCCGTACTGCGGATGAATGTTGGTCAACGCATTGCCCCGCAGGGGATCGAGCACCGTCGCCGCGGCGTTCGGATTGTCGATCGGCGCGGCGAGCTGCGTGTAACCCGGCGGCAGGAATGCCGTGCCATAGCTCGCACGTAACATCAGGCTCTCGACCGGCTTGTAACGCACGCCAATCGTTGGATTGGTCGAGCTGTAGTCGATCTCCGTCTTGGTGAGCGGCACATTGGTCGCGAGCTGCGCCGGGGTGCCGCGCAGGTAATATTGTGTCGGGCCGGTGGTCACCGAGTAGCGCTCCATGCGCGCGGCGATCTGCACGTCGAGCAGACGCACGCCGGGAATCGCGTTCAGCGGCGAATAGAACGGCACTTTCAACTCGGCGTAGATGCTATCGGTGTTCTGCTCTTGATCGAGAATGACCCGGTCGGAATCGTCCTCCGGAAAGCCGGCGTAGCGAAACCACTGCGTGCCGCGCTCGAAACCTTCCTTACGATGTTCCAATCCGATCGCCAACAGCGGTTGACCGGCGGGCATGTGCCACAGCGGACCTGCGGCACGCAGGCCGACATCGTTCAACTCGGCCGGTGCGTTGTACTCGTAACGTCCGAGATACGGCGCCAGATTCAAAGGATAGAGTTGCGTGTTGACGAAAGGATTGATCGCACCGGTGGCCAGTGCCGTATTCAAACGCGCGGTGTTGGCGTTGGTCGATCCGAACGTCACCTCGGTGTAGTTCCAGGTGTAGTCGGTCTGCAGGCGCCAGTCATGCGGCAGATCCATCGTTGCACCGACGGTGGCGCGACGGTTGTCGATCTCGGCGTAGTACGGCGCCGAGTACGGGTCCGGCATCGTGATGGTCAGATTCTGCTGGAACGGATTGACCGGCGAGCTGGCCGGCACCGGCAACGTGAACAGCGAGTTGAAGCCCGACTCGGCGCTGTTGCGGCCCATGGAGAATTCCACGAATGCCTCGATGTGCTCGGTCATCTTGCGGCGGATCGACGCCTGGAACGACTTCACCGTGGGCGCGCTGCCCATGTAGAAACGGCTGCCGGTGTAGTAGTTCGAGGTATCGGGCAGATTGAGATTGTAGGAGCCGGCATTGGCCAGCAGCCCCGCGTTGAGCGATGCCAACGGCGAATCCGGCGCGATGTTGGCCGGCACATTCGTATACGACGAACCCAGCGGCGTACCGTCGCGAAAGATGAGCGGCGAGCCGTTCGCCGACGCGATGTTGGTGGTCGCGCCGGCGTTGAACGGCGAAGCGTTCGAGTACAACAACGCCGGATAGTTGCGCAGCACGGTCTCGATGCCCTTGCGTGCGATCTGCGGCCGATCACCGCGCAGCATCGGATCTGCATCGGAGTAGCTGCCGGTCAGCAGCACATTGGTCCGCCCTTCCTCGAAGTTGAAGCCATAGGCGAGGTCGATCTTGCGAATCGCCGCATCGGTCTCGAAGGTGTTCTCGTAGGTCGCCTTGATCTGCGCGCCGTCGTAGTTGTGCTTGAGAATGATATTGACCACGCCGCCGACGGCCGAGCCGCCATAGATCGCCGCGGACGACGATGGCAATACCTCGATGCGATCGACGGCGGCCAATGGAATCGAATTCACATCGGGCTGATTGGCGGTGCCGGTGAAGTTCGACACCGAGGTGCGCCGGCCATTGATCAAGATCAAGGTCTGGTTGGAACCGAGGCCGCGCAGATTGATGGAACTGATGTTGCCCTGACCGTAGGTCGCGTACTGACTGTTGGCCAGCGGCATGGCGTTCATGGTCAGTTTCTGCTTGAGATAATCCTCGACGTTGGCGGCGCCGGACTGCTCGATGGCGGCGTTGTTGAGGATGTAATAGGGTTGCGCGTCGTTCGCGGTGCGCACGATGTCGACGTTGCGATCCATGAACGGCTTCTTCGCCGTCACCATGATCTCTTCGACATCGTCGCCGCTGTCACGCGAAGTCGTGGTTTTTTTGGTGGCGGCCGGGCGAATCATCAACGCCCCCGCAGGCGAACGTTCCGCGATCAAACCGGTGCCCGAGAGCAACCGCTCGATCGCGGCTTCAGTCGTATATTCGCCTTTGAGCGCCCCGGCGTCGCGGCCCGCGACCACCTCTTCAGTAAAAATGATTTCCAGACCGGAGACTTGGCCGAAGGTCTTCAAGGCCTGCGACAGCGGTTGACTGGCGATGTCGAAATGAAAACTGCGCTCTTGCGCAACCGCCGCGGTCGCCAGCAAGGCAATCACTGCCTTCACGGCCACGGACGTGGCTCTTTTCGGTGGGCAAATCATTCTGTCGCTCTCCCCAAACATCCGTCGCCGTGACATACGACGACCCCTCACTTAAATAGAGACGCGACTTTTCGAACGATCCTCCAATCCGTGCGCAAAAAGTTCCAGCGCACGCTAGCGATGACGCAACAGGATATCGCCGCTGCGCAGATTCTCGGCTCGCACCGGCAGATAAGCCGTCACCGTGGCAACGAAACTTTCTACATCGCCGGTGTTGAACACGCCGCTCATGCGCAGCTCGGCCGCGCGCGGATCGGCGATGCGCAACGCACGGGCGGAGTAGCGGTTCATGCGCTCGATGACCGAAGCCAACGGCTCGTTCTCGAAAACCAGCCGGCCGCTTTGCCACGCCGTCGTTTGTTCGACATTGGCAGTGGTCACGGTGGGTGCGGTACCGGCGGCAAGGACCAGTTGTTCACCGGCGGCAAGCTCGATGGTTTGATCGCGTCGAACCGGACGCGGCCTTTCGCTGAGCGCCACTGTTTCTTTGCGGACGGACTCATCCGCGTCGGTGAAAATGACCACATGCCCCTCGATCAGGGTGATCAGGGCCTCCGAGCCGATGAGATCGACGTTGAATGCGGTGCCGGTCGCCACCACCTTGCGGCCGGCCGCGTAGACGGCAAAGGGACGCTGGACGTCCTTGGCTACATCGAATCGTGCCTGGCCGCTCAGCAGACTCAAGTCACGCGCCTCCTGCGAGTAGCTGACGCGGACTTCGGTCTGTGAATCGAGTGCGATCTTCGAGCCGTCCGTCAGCGTCACGACACGACGTTCGCCGACCTGCGTGCGATAGATATCGGGCCGCCCCGCGTGCCAGGTCAGAAATCCGGCGATCATCACGACCGCCATGGCCGCGGCGGCGAGCAACCTCATGCGCCCCCCCGAGGATCGCAGCCAGCGATGCCGTCCGGCATCGCGCGCACGTCCCAACGCGGCACGCCGCAATTCGATCAGTTCAGGCGAGTGAGCCTGTTCGCCAAACAGTTCCCACGGCCCCTGCACCTGAGACCACGCCCGGCGATTGTCCTCGTGAGTTGCCAGCCACGCCTCGAACGCGGAGCTGCTGTCGATACTCTCTTCAGTCAGCCGGGTTCGCCACGCCGCCGCCTCGGCCAGTCGCAGCAAGCGCGCCGCCTCCTCTGCACTCTCGGTACGCATCATGTCCTTATCTCCTGCCATACCTGATCGCCAGATGCAGCGTCGCCTTCATGACGTGCTTCTCCACCGTGCTCTGGCCGATGCCGTACAGCGCGGCGATGTCCTTCTGCTTCATGTTTTCCAGCCGGAACAGGATGAAGATATCGCGCGTCCTGGTTCCCAGCTCCTCCAGTGCCCGCAGCGCATCCGCCAATGACTCGCGACTGGAGATGACCCGTTCCGGGGACATTTCCTCCGCCAGCCGCCACTCGCCCTCGCCCTCCTCGATATCCTCGATGGGCACGAAGCCGGGGTTGCCGTCCCGCTCGACCCGGCGGCGACGGTCGCGCAGCAGATTGATCGCAACCTTGAAAACAAAACTCTCCGCGCGCTCGATGCGCTCGGTCCGCTCCGAACCGATGGCTCGGACTACCCGCAGCAGCACCTCCTGCGTCAGATCCTTGGCTTCCTCGTGGTCATGACAACGCCGCAGGAAAAACGTCATCAGCGGCCGCTGAAAGCGACTACTGAGCTGCAAACGTAAGTCAGTAATCAAAGGTTGCACGGATGCACGACCATCCCCCGGTAGTAGCGCGACCTTAACACGGTCGAGCCGGCCGAACGCCGCGCCCGAAACTATTTCGCCGCCCGTGGAGGATTGTCGAAAATTCGACGTCTTACCTTATTAATGCGGGGATGCCGCCAGTCTGCAGGTGCCGCTCGAACCAGCTCACGATACGGGCGGCTCGAACAGCGCGTCTGGAGTGTGATATGCGGCGGCAGGCTGGAGCGCATCACGAGGCGGCCGAGTAGCACTGCCACCGAGGCGGGAAAACTGGCCCCATGAGGAACGCGCAGCTGGTGCGCACCATGGCGCCACATGCTTGCGGTGGCTTTACGGCTCGAACCGATAGCTCAACTTGATCAGCAGTTGCTCCTCGTCGCGAAGCGAGAAGCTATCGCGCAACGAGCGGCCCAGGTTCTGCGCCAGCGGATCTTCGTTGTAACCGCCTCGGCCGTATACGACGTAGAGGTAGGACAGCGGTGCGAGCTCGTAGCGGTAGCGGAGTTGCACGCCCAGATTGGCCACGCTGAAATCGTCGACCGGGTCGTTGCTCTTGATGGCATTGCCGCGTGAGTCGATGCGATAGGCCTGACGCAGCTTCGCGTTGATGCCGATCGCCTGCAGTTTCAGGCGCAGCTCCTGTTTCGGGGTCGCGATCCAGTTGATGCCGGTATCGAAGTGGGTCTCCCGGCTGGCGAAGCTGCCCACCAGGTTGCCGCCCTCCCAGATGATCCAGTCCGGGTTGTAATCGACGTAGCCGCCGACGTAGACGTTGAAGGCGTCGCTCACATGATAGGTGGGCACGATCGAGAAGCTGTAACCGAGCACCTTGTTGCCGGCCAGCTTGCCGCTGAACAATTCGGCCTCGGTCGTGTACGACCAGTTGCCCCGGCGCGGGCGCTCGATCGTGAAATAGGAGCCGAAGCTCGGTGGACGATTCATCGCGCCGTTGCCGCGAGTCACCAGGTCGTCGACACCGGCGCTGTTGATCACGATCTGGCCATATTCCCAACTGCCATTGCGCCAGCGGCTCTCGCGAGTCAGCCGCAGCTGATGATTCAGCAGCTGCCCATGATCGTCGTAGGTCTCGATGAAGCGGCCCCGCCAGTCTTTCGATGCGTAGCGCGATGTCTCGGGCAGTTCGGTGAAGCGACGGCTCAGTTGCACGTGCGCGTAGTTGTAGTTGTTGCGTGACAGATAACCGGCATCGTTCAACTGCAACTCATCACCGAAATGCATGCCGACGAACTGCGCGCGCCAACGTTGATTCCACTCGTAGTCAGTGATGAGCGTCGCGCCAGTGTCGCGAACACTCTCGCCCGCCTGCTGGATGTCGCTGCCCACGAGTCGCGTGCGCACGTTCCAGCGCGCCGTCGGACGCCAGTCGTGATCGATGCCGACGACGCTGGCTTCGCGATCGTAGAACGGTCGCTCGACGTTGGTCGCCATGATGCCCAGGTTCTGGGTTTCAAAGTCGCGAACCAGGCGCAGCGCGCTGAAAGTACGACCGGCTTCTCCAGCTTCATCCGCCGCGAACACGCCGTACTTCATCGAACCGACACTGCCGTTGAGCTTCAGAGCCGCGGCGATATCGCCCGAGCCATCGCCATCATCGGCCGGCCCGCCGACGCGGCGTGTATAGAGCAGCTGACTGTCGTCGGACGGCGTGGTGAATTCGAAGATGCCCTGGTTCTCGGTGAAGAACGGGCGCTTGTCGCGGATGAAGATTTCCGTCGCATTGAAATTGACGATCAGATCGTCGCTCTCCACCTGACCGAAGTCGGGATTGACCGTCGCCGTCAGCTGGGTCTGACCGCTGGGCTTCCAGAACAGGTCCAGGCCGCCATCGAGCCGGTTGTCGCGATCGACGTTGTCCCGCAACGCCGAGACGAACGGAGTGATCGCCAGCAACTGCTGGCCATAGTTGGTCAGCTCGATCGGCGCGAACTCGGAAAGGAAGCGCGGTCGCTGGATGCTCGCGTACGGCCACGCCGAGCGCTCGCCGGTGTAGCCGATGACCCGATCCAGATAGACCTTGACGACGCGCTGGTCACTGGTCGACTTGCGCATCGGCGCGATATGCCAGGGCAGCAGCACCTCGACACTCCAGCCGTCCCGGTCGCGCTGGACCGCGTGACGCCACTTGCCATCCCAGTCGGCATTCAGATCGTGTTCGTTACTGAGAATTGCGTCATAGACACCGTCGGTGGCGCTGACCGTGAAGACATAACCGGTGCGTCCGTCGCCGTCGAAGTCGACCATGACGGTGACCCGATCGACCTGATCTTCGAAGTCGCGCTGCACGCGCTGCTGGGATAACGGCACCGAGTCCGGATGGCGATTGCGAAAGGCCACCGCCAGACCCTGAGGCGTGGCTAAGACAAACCCTTCCGTCGCCAGCGACGCGGGGTCGCCGTTCAACGGCTCCACTTTACGGAAGTCGGTGATGTGCTGGGCGCCCTGCCACTCCTCGGGATCGATCCGGCCGTCGACCTCGATCGCAAGCGCCGGCATCGCGATCAGACCGCACAGGACCAGGAGAACAACAGTGGGAAATGAATGCCGCATCCGATGTGTCAGTGACCTGTCGTCCGCTCGCCGCCCGCGACCACGGTGTAATTGCACGCGCCGCGGCCTTGCGTGGTAATGAGGCCGTTGATGAATCCATCACGGACACACTCGCAGCAAACCAGCTTGTTATTTGTGTTGCGCGAAAGCTTAGCAACGGCTCGAGCCGCGCGACGCGGCTGAGTTCACAGGTCCGAGAACTGGACCGGTCAAACGGGGGCCGAGTGGCGGGCCACCATCGCCGTCCGGCGCCGACTCACTCTCGCGCCGCGCGTCGCAACGCTCTGCCCGGATACTTGCCGGTCGGCCGACCGGCGCTCCACGTCACCTCGCCATTGACCCACACCTGGCTGACTCCCGTCGCCAGGCGGTTCGGCGTCGCCACCGTGGCCCGATCCTGAATCGTCGCGGGATCGAACAACACCAGATCCGCCACCAGGCCCGGTCGCAGATAACCGCGATCCTTGAAGCCCATGTGATCGGCCGCCATGCCGCTCATCTTGTTCACGGCGCTCGCCAGCGTCAGGACGCGGTCTTCCCGCACGTACTTGCCAAGAACGCGCGCATACGATCCTGCGCCGCGCGGATGTGAGCCATTGGTCTCACCGTCCGAACAGATGTTTGCATGTGACCAGCGCATGAGGGTCGCGATGTCAGCGCCGCTCATGCTGGTGCCGATGATGGTCTCCTTCGCCCCCTTCGCCTTCGCGTCGCGAATCAGCTGCAGATAGAGCTCGGCGGGATCGGCCTTGCGCTCGGCGGCGACCTGCGCGAGCGTCTTGCCGACGATGGAGCGGTCCGCATCGTACGTCGTGAAGCGAATGCCGTCGGGCTTGATCGTGTTGGCGAGCACCCACCGCGCGGCCGTCACATCGTTGAAGTCGCGCTCGGGCAGCGCCACCGTCATCGTCGACTGCCAGTACTCATAAGGATAGATATCTAGCGTGGCATCGATGCCTTCGGCACGGGCCGCATCGAGCATGGCCAGCAGCTTCGGTGCCTGCCCCCACAGCGACACCATCGACAGCTTCGCATGCGACAGTTGCACGGGAATGCGCGCCTCGCGCCCGACTCGTAACAACTCGTCGATCGATTTCCACAACGTCACGTTCTCGTTGCGGATGTGACTGATGTAGCGCCCGCCATAGGGCGCGGTCGCTTTGCCCAGCTCGACCACTTCGGCAATGTCGGCGTAGATGCCCGGATCATAGCCGAGGCCGGAGGACAGACCGAGAGAGCCGTCGCGCATGTCGGCCGCGAGCAGCTCGGCCATCTTCGTTATTTCCTGCGGCGTGGAGACGCGCCGATAGTTCTTGCCGATCACGGTGGAGCGCAGCGTGTTGTGGCCCGTATAGGACGCCACGTTGACCGCCACCGGCGCCTGCTCCAGAGTCCGCCACAACTTGCCGATCGGCAGTTCCGAGCTGCCGTCCTGCCCGACGACGATGGTGGTAACGCCCTGGCTCAGCAATTCGTCGCCGCTGCGCTTCTTGAACAAGCCGCGTTCGTGATGACTGTGAGTATCGATGAAGCCCGGCGCCAGCACTTGGCCATTGCCATCGTGAACCTGTTCGCCGGGCCGGGCCTGCAACGCCCGCCCGACCTCGACGATGCGCCCATCCGCGATGCGCAGCGCGCCCGGATAGGATGGAGCGCCGCTGCCATCCAGGATCACGACATTACGAATCAGAGTGGCGACAGGCTCGGCGGCCGCCAGGGAAGCATTGCTGGACAGCGCGCAAGTCAGCAGCGCCGCCGCTCGCAGCAAGGAACGTGTTACGACGATCATGTCTCGATGATACAAGCGAGACTCTGTCGAACAGCATTGAGCCGGGGCCGGAGTCTGTTTGCCGCAGGCCAGTGATCACGACGGCGGCGTGGCGGGATACCGCAAACGAAGCACCTCCAGCATCGCCCGCAGGCCCTGCGCAACCGCCCCGGGCGCACGGCCCGGCTTGTGCTCGCCGGACCAGGCGAAAATATCGAAATGGATCCAGCGCGCGACCTGGCCGATGAAGCGTTCGAGGAACAGCGCGGCGAAGATGGGCTCGCCGCCGGCCAGGTCGGCGCGATGATTCGCCAGGTCCGCAATCCCCGGCACCAGCCAGCGTCGATAGCCGGGATGCAACGGCACTCTCCAGACCGGATCCGCGGTGAGCGCCGCAGCCGCTTCGATCTGTCCGGCCAGTTCATCGTCGGAACTGAAGAAGGGGGCGATATCCGGCCCGATCACCGAACGCATCACGCTGGTCAGCGTCGCGAAGTCGACCAGCAGATCGGGCTGCTCTTCGGCGGCCGCTGCCAGTGCATCCGCCAGCACCAGACGCCCTTCCGCATCGGGATGGGCAATCTCCACCGTCGTGCCATTGCGCGCCCTGATCACGTCGCCAACATGAATGGCACGTTCGCCGATGGAGTTATCCACCATCGGCAACAACACACGCAAGCGCAGTCGTAGTCGCAGCGACATGACCATGTGCGCCAATGCCAGCACGTGGGCAGCACCGCCCATATCTTTTTTCATGTGCCGCATGCGATCGAGCGGCTTCAACGCCAGTCCGCCCGTGTCGAAGCACACGCCCTTGCCTACCAGCGTCACCAGCGGATCGGTTTCATCGCCCCAGCTCATATCGATCACACGCGGGGCACGTTCCGACGCGCGACCCACTGCATGCACGAGCGGAAATCCCGCTTGCAGCTCCTGTGGGTCGCTGACAACTCGGATCGTTGCCGCATGGGCCGCGGCCATTTCACGCGCGGCGACTTCAAACTCCGCCGGGCCACAATCGGCAGCCGGCGTATTGATCAGGTCCTGCGCAAGCTGGCAGCCACTGTAAGTAACAGCGGCGAGCTGCGCCTGCTGCGCATCCGAAGACTCGATCCGCAGCTGCGGCGCCGGCCGTGCCGTCGTTGACGAACGATATCGATCGAAACGATACGTCCCCAGCGCCCACGCGAATCGTATCAGCCGCTCATCGGCGCCACCCGGCAACGCATCGAGCAGGTAAGTGCCCGAAGGCAAAGTCGCTGACAGCTGCGCAAGGTCCAGCGGATCGAATCGCTCGGCTGTTCCCAGCCCCGCAATCACTGTAGCGATGCCGCCCCGATCATCCGGCACACGCAGTACCTGGCCGCGATCGCCGGTGAATCCATTCACCTTCATACAGACGCGCGAGGTCTCATCGAGCAACGGCGCCCCCTGGACTTGCTCGCCCTTGAACATCAGCCGCAGTGGAATCATGGCGCCGGGCTCCCCGGAAAGCGACGGAACCACGTGTCCATATGGTCGATCGATTCCAGATAATGACTCGGATGACACTGCAGCCCGTGATTTTCATCCGGGAAGCGAACCAGCGCTGTGGCAATCCCTCGCAGCTTCAGCGCGGTGAAATACATCTCCGCTTGCGCGATGGGTGTTCTTCGATCCCGTTCACCGCATAACAGGATCGTCGGCGTTGAGACATTGCCGACCAGCGATAGCGGCGAGCGACGCCAGTAATGCTCGAGCATGCCGGCTTCCCAGGGCGGCGCCGGCAACCAGTAGTACGGATAGTAGTCCGGCCGATCCACGGTCAAGGCCATGCTGGTCCAGTCGGTAATGGGATAAAGCATGGCGGCCGCTGCGAAGCGCTGAGTACGGCCGATCAGCCAGCTCGTCAGCACGCCTCCTCCGGACTCACCGCAGACATACAACCGGCCCGTGTCGACGTGTCCGCGACCAATCACAGCATCGACCGCTTCAACCAGATCGAAGTAATCATCGCCAGGAAAGGCGTGATGAATGAGCTGAGTGAATTCCTCACCGTAGCCCAGCGAACCGCGCGGATTGACCATCAACACCAGATAGCCCCGCGCCGCCAGCAGTTGCGCAGTGGTGGTGAAATGCGGCCCCCACGACAGATACGGCCCGCCATGAATCCACAGCACCAGCGGATATTTCAAGCGCGGGTTGAAGTCCGGCGGGCACACCAGCCACGACTGGATGCGCCGCTGCCCGGCGCTGCTGGTGAACCAGAGCTCCTCGACGCGTCCGATCTCACGTCGGCGCAGCAGTGCTTCGTTGTTGTGAGTGATGCGACGGGTTTCGCCGGTCGCCATCGTTGCAACCGCAACTTCATCCGGCCCCTCCTTGCTCGCCACAGAGAACGCCACCACGCCATCTCGCGAGACTGACACGGCCTTGTCCCACATCACGTAGCCGCTGCCAGTCGAGCCGCCGACATCGCGGCTCACGGTCCGCCATGCCCCATCGAGCCCCACCCGCGCCATGCATCCGGCACCGTGATGCGGATAGAGGACGAGCAATCCACTACTGTCCGGCAGCCACTGAAAATCCGAATGAACTTCCATGTCCTGCACGTGGGCCAGCGCGCGCAGCTCGCCGCCGTCACGATTCAGCACGTAGACCACGTTGGTATGAAACGCACGGCGCCGGTTCCTGAATCCCACGAAGGCGATCCAGCGGCCATCCGGCGAGACGGCAGCGTTGCTCGCCACGCCATTGAAGCGGGTCAAGCGACGCACCTCACCGGTCGCAATCCGATATTCGTAAACGTCGCACGCTATCGCCGTGTGCGGATCGTGCGCTCCGGCGGCGGCCTCGGTGCGATTCAGAGACATCACGATGCTGGCGCCGTCTGGTGCCCAGGAGATCGCACCGTAGCGGGTCACCTTGACGGTGGATGCGAGCGGTCCGCCGTGATCGAATGTGCCGTGCGTGAGTTGGGTCAGGTGGCCCGACGACACATCGGCCAGAAACACCTGATACGTGCCCGACGGCAAATCGTTTGCTACGCCTTCGACGCCCCGGATCAGACGTTCGCTGTAGACCCCCGGCGCGGCCCAATGCTCATTGCGCAGCGTGGCCCACTCAGGGGGCGCCGGCGTCTCGACAATCTCCGGCACCCGCTTGACGCAAGCGATCTGCGATCCATCCGGCGACCAGGCAATGCCGCTGCAGGATTCGCGCGCGTGCGTGAGTTGAGAAACCTGCTCGTCATGCGCGTCCCAAAGAAATATCTGCTGTGCCGAGCCGTCATGGCGAAGAAAGGCAAGCCGCGTCCCATCGGACGACCAGCGGGGTGCAGTTCCCTCGCCCAGACAAATCTGCCGCCGCGAGCTCACGGTCACGACCCAGACCGTGCATTCATAGACATCGCGCGATGCATCGGCTCGATACTGCACGTAAGCCACGCGTTGTCCGTCCGCCGAGATCTGCGGACCGACGGCGTGGATCATCTCGAAAAAATCGGCGGGTTGAAGACGGGAGCCGTGCTCCTGCCTGACTTCGGGTATCGCGTTCACAGCAGTGCTTCCGGTAGGTCGGCGTCGATCATCGAGCGGATTTGCGGCGCTTCGGCGCCTTCACGGGTTCCCGCAGCCGCTGCATCAGTCGTTCCTTGGTATCGCTGATGTGGCTGCTCATGAGCTTTTCGGCCCGCTCGGCGGCCCCCGAGCGCAGCGCCTGCAAGACCCGTTGATGTTCCAGCAGTCCGAGCCGCTGCTGATCCGGCCGACTTGCGACCTCCCGCAGCCCCATCTGCATCTGGACCGCGAGCCCCTCGAGAATGCCCTGCAGCCGCGGATTGCCCGAATAGCTCGCAATCGTGGCGTGGAACTGCGCATTCGTATCGAAATAGCCATCGGCGTCGTCGCGACGTACGCACTCGCTCTGCCGCTCCAGGATGTCGCTCAGCTGCTTCAGCCCTTGTTTGTCGATGCGCGTAGCGCACAGACGGGCGCACAGGGCCTCCAGCGCTTCACGGATTTCGTGAATTTGCAGCAGATCGTCAGGCGCGACACTGGCGACCACCACGCCGCGGCGTGGCCGCTCCACCGCCAGGCCATCCGCCACCATTTGCAACAAGGCTTCCCGCACCGGACTGCGCGACACCTGCAGCCGCCGCGACAGCTCAGGAACGCTCAGCGGCGAGCCGGCGGGCAAGCTGCCGTCGAGAATTGCCGCGCGCAACGTGGCGCGTACCGAATCCACGATGCGTCCAACCGGTTGCAGGCCTGGCAGATCCATCAGCGTTCTCCTCAGAGGGGTGTCCTCAAGTATTTGCATTTTACATGTAACCTGCAAACACACTACAGTGCCGCATCGCTCTCCCGTGACGGACGCCGATGCCAACCACTGCCACAGCAGCATCCCGCTGGTACGTACTCATCGTGCTCGCGATAGGCAATGCCGTCGCGGGGGCCGACCGCGCGGTGCTGGCGGCCGTCCTGCCACTACTGAAGGATGAGTTCGGCTTTTCGGACACACAGCTGGGATTGCTCACCGGCTATGGCTCCGCCCTGTCGTATGCGCTGCTGGCAGCAGTGATCGCGCGGGTCGCTGACCGGCACGGCAAATCCCGCGTGATCGCCTTTTGTCTGCTGCTCTGGAGCGCGTCGGTCGCGCTGATCGGCGCGTGCACCAAATTCTGGACGTTCGCCGTGGCACGTTTCGCGGCGGGCATCGGCCCCGCCGGCGTCTGGCCGGTTGGCCAGGCACTGATCAGCGATCATTTCCCGCCGGAACGCCGCTCAGGCGCGCTGGCGATTCACACGGCCGGAGACTATGCCGGCGGCGCTCTGCCGCTGATCGCAGGCGGTTGGATCGCCACACATTACGGCTGGCGTGCCGCCTTCTACGCGGTCGCCATCCCCGGCATCGTTCTAGCCGCGGTTCAATGGTTCACGATCCGCGACCGTGACGCGCCGCTGCCGGTAACGGCGATGGAACCCGCGCTTCCCGCCGATGTTTCCTGGCGAGCCGGCCTGCGTACGCTGCTGGAATCGCGATCCTTCGTGCACATCGTGCTGGGATTCGCCTGGGCTTCCTTTGCCGTCTACGGGCTGAGCCAGTGGATGCCGACGTTCTATCACCGGCAATTCGGCCTGGCGCCGGACGCGGCAGCGAGCATTTTCGGCGGCGGCTACGGGCTGGGCGCGCTGCTGGGACTGCTGCTCGGGGGTGCGTTTGGCAACTGGCTGGCGGCGAAGGATCCGGCGCGGCTCGTCGGCTTCTGCATGGTGACCTTCCTGCTGACGTTTCCGGCGATCTCGCTGGTGCTGTTCGCTCCCAATGTCACCGTGGCCTTCGCCGCGCATGTCGCGGCCATCATGTTCGGCTCGATGCCCAGCGGTCCGCTGTATGCGCTGGTGCAGAACTCGGTGCCACCCCATCTGCGCGCCTTTGCATCGTCCGTGTTTCTGGTCACGCTGACCCTGTTCGGCGCGGGTGGCGGACCTCTGCTCATCGGCATCTTCAGCGACACGCTCGCCCCGTCGCTGGGCGAGCAGTCACTGACCTACTCGATGTTTCTAGTGAAGTTGCTCGGCGTGATGCTGTTTCTGCATCTGTCCCTGGCAATCAAGCACGTGCGCGCCGACATGGCTGCCGCCGCGATAGCGCGCAATCAGGCATCGTGACTCAGCAGTTCACTCAACGCCGAGAAGTCACGGCTTTCGGCAACCGGGCGCGGCAGATCAGCCGGACACGGCAGTCCCACATGGTTGTGCCAGAACACCGGCATGCCCACGCGAGTCGCGCCGAGCAGATCGAACGGCGAGCCCGCAACGAACAGCGTCCGCTGTGGCAATGTGCCGAGCTCTTCGAGCATCAATCGATAAGGCCGCTCGTGAGGTTTGTAGAAACCCGCGCGTTCGGCCGACACGATCGCACTGAAGACGCCGGCTCGCGCGGCGGCCCGCTGTGCGAGTCGTTCCGAACAGTTGGTCACGATTGCCAATCGGTAATGCGCGCTCATCGCACGCAGACCCTCAGTGACACCCGGCCACGCAGTGAGCTCGTCCCAGCGTGCGACCAACTCGTCGGCGAGCGCCACGGGCAGACCCACTTGCGCGGCGGACTCAGCAACCAGTGCTTCGTAAGGACGATAAGCACCGGCTCCATACGTGGATTGCAGATAGGCCGCTCGCCATGACATCGCTTTGTCCCGACTGCCGGCAACGGATTCCCACAACGTCCATGAATCGAGCAGCGCTGTCAGCAGATCGAAAGCGACCGCGTCGTACTTCTTCAATTCGTATCCCCTTGAGACATTCCGCGCATCATCGGGCGGGGGCCGCACGGCGACAATCAGTTCGTGGCACCTACACAGTTAAGGCGGCCGTTAATGATCAGCGCTGAGGAGCTGCGTTTCTTTTCGGTCATCGCCACCTCGCCATCGCTGGCGGCGGCGGCCCGCCAGCTCGACGTCACGCCGCCCGCCGTCACCCAAAGGCTGCGGCAGCTCGAGCTCAAGCTGCAAGTTCGTATCGTCGACCGCTCCACCCGGCACCTGCGCCTGACCGACGAAGGCGAGTTGCTGGCGGCGAAGGGCTTCCAGATCCTCGCCGACCTGGAAGCGCTGGCCGAGACGTTGAATGCGCGTCGCGGCACCGTCGCGGGCAATCTGCGGGTGGTCGCCCCGTTCGGCTTTGGACGTCGTTTCGTCGCACCGGTCGTGGCTGCCTTCAGCAGCCGGCATCCAGCAGTGAATCTGAGTCTGATGCTGTCCGAGAATCCCGCCGGCATCAGCGAAGATCGCTGGGACATATTGATTCACGTCGGCGAGCTGCGCGACTCATCGCTGATCGTCCATCGGCTGGCACCGAACGACCGCGTGCTTTGCGCCGCCCCCACCTATCTCGAACGCCATCGCGAACCGCTCACGCCGGAGGAGCTCGAATCGCACGAGGCGATCGTCCTGCGCGAGAACGACGAGGATGTCACTCTCTGGAAGTTCTCCAACGCGCGCCGCGCCACGACGTCAGTGCGAGTTCATCCCCGGATGACCAGCAACGATGGCGACGTCGCGCGCGAATGGGCGATCGCGGGGCACGGCATCATCATGCGTTCCGAATGGGATGTGGCCGACGATCTGCAATCCGACAAGCTGGTACGGCTGCTCAGTGGTTATCGCCTGCCCGCAGCCGACATCGTTGCACTGACGACGGCGCGCACCGGCCGCGCCGCGCGCACGAGCACATTCCTTGCCGATCTGCGCGCTGCGCTCGATCCGGTGCCGTGGCGAATATCACTCAAATCAAAGCGCGGCACGCCACGCTCGCCGCGCGCACGTTAAGCATGACCTTAATTCACAACGTCGCAGCCATTAATTCCCCCGTGAGAGCTTCGGCAGGATGATCGGTCGAACTGGCCATTCATCGGGAATAGAGAACATTCATGAACAAGCTTCCCCTGCGGATGTTGATCGCATCCACCTGTATCCTCGCGAGCACGGCTTCACAAAACGTTCTGGCCGCGGCAGCGGACGGGCCGGCGCTCGAAGAGATCGTCGTTACCGCCAACCGCAAGCAGGAATCATTGAGCAAGGTATCGGCGAGCGTTGCCGCGTTCACGCCGGAAGTCATCGACGCGAAAGGCATCAAGTCGGTCGAGGACGTGGCTCGCTTCACACCGGGTGTGACCTTCGGCCAGAGCGGCGACGGCCTCACCAAACGCATCGCCATTCGAGGCATTGCCTCCACGGTCGGCGCCGCAACCACGGGCATCTACATCGATGACACGCCCATCCAGGTTCGCGGCGGCACCGGCGTCGTGACCGAAAACGTCTACCCTGCCATCTTCGACCAGGAGCGCATCGAAATCCTGCGCGGTCCGCAAGGAACGCTCTATGGCGCTGGCGCCGCCGGCGGTGCCGTTCGTTTCCTCACCGCGCAGCCGAGCCTTACTGACTTCTCCGGTTACTCACGCGCCGAACTTGCATTCACCGACGGCGGAGACCCGACCTATGAGGCAGGCGTTGCCGCGGGCGGCCCCCTGTCACGAGACAAAGTCGGGTTTCGCGCCAGCGCCTTCTTCCGCAACGACGGCGGCTTCATCGACTCCGTCGACTACACGAGCGGCGCGACTCTGCGCGACAACAAGGACTCACAGCAGACCACCGTACTGCGCGGCGCGCTGACCTTTGCGATCGGCGATGCACTCACCATCACTCCATCGGTGCTCTACCAGAACAAGGAAGCGGACGGGACCGGCTACTTCTGGACTGCGCTGTCCGATCCAGACGCAGGAAAGTTTCGCAGTGCCTGGCCCGAACAGGAACCCTCCACCGATGAATTCTGGCTACCCGCACTGAAAGTGAGCTGGAATCTGTCGAGCGTCGAGTTGATTTCCAACACGTCGTACTTCGATCGCTCGCTGGAGCGTTCGTCCGACTACTCCACGCTGTTGTGGGCGCTGCTGGTCGGCAACCCCAATCGCCCGGTATCCAACATTCCCGGATACCGCGCGCTGTCGAACGCCGACGTTGAACAGGATACGTTCACCCAGGAGATTCGCCTGCAATCCACCAATGCCGACAGCCGGCTGCAATGGGTGGCGGGCCTGTTCTACGAGAAGGCACGTCTCTACACCAATCAATACGTCGAAGACCCGTACCTGCCGCAACTGTCCCTGCAGGAATACGGCCTGACGATTCAGCAGGCGTTCGGCCAGGGGCTGGCCGACGGCATCTACAGCTTCGTCGTCGATCAACACGCGACGGACCAACAGCTTGCCGCGTTCGGCCAGGTGGACTATGCGCTGACCGAAACACTCAAAGTAACGGCGGGCGTGCGCGTCGCCAGCACCGAGTTCGACTATGCACGCACCGGCAACGGTCCGCTGAACTGCCTGAACTGCTCATCCGGTGGTCATCAGGAAGAAACGCCGGTGACGCCGAAAGTCGGCTTCACTTATGAGCCTGACGACCGCAATCTCTACTACGTCTCGGCGGCCAAGGGCTACCGCGTCGGCGGCATCAACAACCCGTCGACCACGACGACGCCGACCTGTGCCGCCAACCTTGCGCTGCTCGGGCTGAGTCGCGTGCCTTCGACTTACGATTCCGACAGCCTGTGGAGTTATGAGATCGGCGCGAAGAACCGTCTGGCCGACGGCAGGCTGCAATTGCACTCGAGCCTCTATTTCATCGACTGGTCGGACATTCAACAAGCGGTGACGCTGGGTGGCTGCGGTTCTTCCTTCAAGGCGAATCTGGGAGACGCGACCAGCAAAGGCCTGGACATCGCCGCGGAGTTCCGGCCGATCGACAACCTGACGCTCACGCTGGCCGCGGGCTACACCGATGCCAAATATGCCGAAACCGTTTACGCCGGCCTGAATACGGCGACCAATCCGCCGACGCGCCGAATCCTGGTGTCCGATGGAAATTCTTTGGGGGTGGCACCGTGGAACGCCACCGTCTCCGCCGCATACGACTTCGTCATTGCTCAGCGTGACGCATACTGGCGCGTCGACTATGCCTACACCGCCCGCGACGACGAAGACACGCCTTACCGTGACTCGATCACAGTCAATTACGACAAGGACGCGCGACCGGATCCGGCCATTCGCCTGCTGAACGCGCGCACCGGGATGCGTATCGGCGGCTGGGACGTGTCGTTGTTCGGAGAGAATCTGCTGAACGAAGCGCCACTGCTCGGCCGCTATCACGATATCAAGGGCATGCCACAGTTCTTTGCCTCGACGCTGCGGCCGCGAACGATTGGCTTCACCGGCATCTTCCGCTTCTAAAGAAGAGATTGCGACCCGCGCCGCTCGACGGCGCGGGTCGCTGCCGAGTTACTGACCCAGCACCCGGCGGCAATAGTCGAGGCACTTGCCGACCTCCACTTCCGCATCGTTCGCGCTCTTGTACTCGTACTCGATGTTGCCTGGGAAGTCGTACCCACGTGCCTTCATCAGCAGCAACACCTCTCGCAGCGGAGTATCGCCTTCACCGAACGGCACGGCCGGCCCGTCGTGGTTGCGACGATCCTTCAGATGCAGATGGGTGATTCGCTCGTGATGCTCGCGGATGAACTCGACGGGATCATGGCCGTCCGCCGAGAAATGACCGATGTCGAGGTTGACACGGATGCGCGGAGAAATTGCCAGCGCGCGCGCAATCGACTCCGGCCCGGTGATTTCATTCGCGTCGTTGAGACCGGCGTGATTGTGAACCGCCACGATCATGCCGTATTTGTCCGCGAAAGACGCGACTCGAGGTAGCACGCTGAGTGTCGAAGACGATGCGATCAGCGATGCATCGAGCGCACGCGCCATCTGAAAGCCGCGATCGATCTCCGCGTCGCTCCAGTCGTCGCGGAAGCTCAGGTTGTAGGCATTCAAGCGAATGCCCGCCCGACGCCACTGCGCGGCGACATCCGCGAAGTGCTGAAGAGAAACCTCGAGCCGCCAGCGTCGCAATTCCTCGCGTACCGTCGCACGTTGCGCCGGTGATGCGGGATCCATTCCCAGCAGCACCCGCTGGGCCGCCACGCCACCGAACTCGATATGAGGCGAATACAGCTCCCCCTCCTCGATACCGAGGCGGGACATCGCTTGTAACGCCTGTTGCAGCGGCCGGTCGCGAAAGCTATACGATTGCATACCGAGCCGCACGCGAGGAGCGGCTGCGGCGGATGCATCGAATGCGCCGCTACATGTAACTGCACCCAGGCCAAGCACGAACGACCGTCTGGAAATTGGCAAGATCACGACTCCTCCGGCGAAAAGCCGAGGTTCACCGCCAGCTGCACGGGAAACAATCAGCACGCGCCGCTTTCAGTATTAAGACCCGCCTTAACCGGATCGTGGCTCGCCTGGTCCACAATGCCCGAAATCATCGCCCTGGTCATCGATCCGGGCCCTCAGTTCTGGATCATTGAGATGTCCAACACTCGCGACGAGGTCTATGACGCCATCATCGTCGGCTCCGGCGCTGGCGGTTCAATGGCGGCTTACGTTCTCACTCACGCCGGTCTGCGCGTGCTGTTGCTCGAGAGCGGCCGCGCCTACGATCCCCGCAGTGAAACTCCGATGTTTCGCACCAATGCGGACGCGCCGCTGCGCGGTGCCGGCACCACCGACAAACCTTTCGGCTATTTCGATGCCACGGTCGACGGCGGCTGGAGCGTACCCGATGAGCCCTACACCGTGGCAGAAGGATCGACCTTCAAATGGTGGCGGGCGCGCATGTTGGGCGGGCGTACCAACCACTGGAGTTGTGCCAGCCTGCGCTTCGGACCTTACGACTTCGAAGAATTCACGCGCATCGGGGTCGGGGTCGACTGGCCGATCGGCTACGAGGAGCTCGCGACCTATTACGACCGCGTGGAGCAGCTCATCGGCGTCTTCGGTGCCGCCGAAGGCATCGAGAACAGCCCCGATTCGCCGCCAGGCATTCTGCTGCCGCCGCCCGAACCCCGGGCCGGCGAAGTGTTCGCACAGCGAATCTTCGACCAGCGCTTCGGCGTCCGGGTCGTGCCGATTCATACAGCGGTTCTGACGCGCCCCCTGCCGGATCGCGCCGCCTGTATCAATGCCACGCCGTGCATGTGGGGCTGCTCCATCGGCGCGAAATTTCAGACGCCGACTTCATTGCTGCCGACGGCCCTGAAAACCACGCGATTGCAGATCCGCACAGGCGCTGTTGCTTGCGAAGTCACGCTGAATTCACAGGGCCGGGCCAGCGGCATCGTGTACATCGACAGGAAAACCGGCGCGCACATCCGCGTTAGAGGCCGCAGCGTGGTGCTCGCCGCGAGCGCTTGCGAAACGGCGCGGCTGTTACTCAACTCGAAGAGCGCAATGTTCCCGCAGGGCCTCGCCAACAGCTCCGGCCAGGTCGGACGCAATCTCACCGATACCGCGGCAACGTCGATTTATGCGCACGTCCCGGCGCTGGCGGAGCTGCCCGTCGTCAACGAAGACGCCACGTCACTGAATCATGTGTATGCACCGTGGTGGGGTTTTCGCGACCAGGCGCAGGGACGCCTCGGCTTTGCGACCGGGTATCACACGTCGATCTCGACAGGACGCCGGATGCCCTGGATCGAGGACGCGTTCGTGAACAAACCCGGCGAGCCGCCCGTGTATGGCGCAGCGCTGCGGGAACGCGTGCGTTATTCCTATGGAGCCGCGATCAGCCTCGCCTCCAGAGGCGGCATGATTCCGAACGACGATTGTTATTGCGACCTGGACCCGACCGTCAAAGATCGCTGGGGTCTGCCGGTACTGCGCTTTCACTGGCGCTGGGGGCCGCACGAACGCGCCCAGAGTCAGCACGCCAACAAATTTTTCCGGGAGGTGATCGACGCGATGGGCGGAACCGTTCTCTCCGGTGCCGAGCCCGGCGAGGCGCGCATCACCAGCGGCGGTGAAATGATCCACGAGGTCGGCACCACGCGGATGGGCGCGAAGCCCGGCACGTCCGTGCTGAACCAGCACTCGCACGCCTGGGACGTGAGGAATCTGTATGTCGCGGATGGCGGCTCCTTCGCGAGTCATCCCGACAAGAACCCGACCTTGACCATTCTGGCACTCGCCTGGCGCGCCAGCGAGCATCTCGCGAACAGCCTGATCAAACGGGAGCTCTGAACGCTCATGACTTCCATCACACGTCGCGAGGCGCTGCAATTCGCAGCAGCGATCACACTCGCAGCCATGCGACCGCAGCTGGCAATGGGCATGCCGGCGCAGAGCAATGGCTATGGCACCGACCCGACGCTGCTGACTCCAGTTGCAACCTGGTCGCGCATCCTGACCGAGGCACAGCGCGCGCTGTTTACAGCACTCTGCGATATCGTTCTGCCGGCGGCGGGCGCGCACCCTTCGGCCTCGCAGGTCGGCGTCGTCGATTTTCTCGATGAGTGGGTCAGTGCACCGTACCCAGCCATGCAGCGGGACTGCCAACTCCTGATGTCAGGCGCGGCAGAGCTCGACCGGCGAATGCAGGAGCGTTACGCAACACCCTTTGCCAACGCATCGGCAGTCCAGCAGCGCGAGATCTTCGAGTCACTGTTCGGCGCAGACCTGCCGTTACGCAACTTTCCCGCTCGCGTCGTCAATCTGATCTCCGGCGGGTACTACACGACGACAGCCGGCTACGCAGACATGGGCTACGTCGGCAATCGCGCGATGGCAGTCTTTCCGGCGCCAACGGCCAACGTGATACAGCAGATCGACGCAGCGATCGCTAATCTCGCGAAACGCTGGTAGACACCCGCCGACCGGCCTTCCAGATCGAGTGAATGGCCACGGAATCTTCATACAGCAAACTCAAGTCAGCGAGCGGATTGCCGTCGATCACGAGCATATCGGCATAGGCACCGGCAGCGATGGTGCCGAGCTGCCCTGTCATGCCGACGATCTCGGCATTGACCGCCGTGGCTGAGTTCAGCACTTCGAACGGTGTCTCCACTTGTGCACGCAGGCGGAACTCATCGCGCTGATGCTTGTGCATGGGCCCGAGCAGATCGGTGCCAAAGCCGAGTTTCACGCCGGCTTCCCGGCAGGTCCGCACGGCTTCGATCCCTTGGCCATAGACGTCGTTCAGTTTATCGAGCAGATGTTTCGGAGCACCGTCCTCCAGACCGCTGCGGCGAAACGCTTCGTAGGTGGCCAACGTCGGCACTACATACGCGCCCGCCTTGACAACGAGCGCCGCGGTCGCACGGTCGATGAGATTGCCATGCTCGATGGTCCGCACGCCCAAGCGAACCGCGCGGGTAATCGTCTCCGGGGTGTAGGCATGCGCGGCGACATAAGCACGACGGCGGGCTGCCTCGTCCACCACGGCGACAATTTCGTCCTCGGCGAATTGCATCATCCAGATGGGATCGCTGGGGGACGCAATGCCGCCGGAGACAAATATCTTCAGATGATGAGCGCCTTTGCGAAGTGCTTCTCGCGCGGCCCGGCGTATGGCGTCGACACCATCGACGCGCTCCGCCAGCAAGCCGTGACCGGCGCAACCGCAGACCGACTCATCCTCGTGAGGAGCTCGAATATCGCCGTGCCCGCCGCTCTGACTGAAGGCCCGTCCGCAGTAGAACAACCTGGGTCCTTCGAACACACCCTCCTGAAGTGCGCGCCACATTCCGTAGTCGGCGCCACCCACATCACGGATCGTGGTGAAGCCACGACGCAAGGCATCCTCCATGATGACTCGTCCGGTCTGCGCGACGTAGGTGGGAGGCAGCTTCTCCAGTGCGACGAGATCGGCCCGGGAGGCGTATGCATGGAAGTGCGCGTCGATCAATCCTGGCATGACCGTCCGACCTTCGAGATCGATTGCTATATCTGCGGCCGCTGTATCCGCCTCGGCCCCAACAGCGAGGATCCGATCGTCGCCGATGAGCAAAGCGCCGGGCTCACTCAGCCCGTCGCGAAGACCGTCGAAAATGCGTGCGTTCCGCAGCAGCGTCCGAGTCATTGCGCAATCTCCGCGTTAGAAATTCAACCAGACGGTCTGACGCCGCAAATAACTCTTGATGCCTTCGACGCCCCCCTCCATGCCCATGCCCGACTCACCCACGGGCTCCGATGAAAAGCCGTGGCCGGGCCCCTCGCCCGCGGGAAGCGCCGCGTTCAGCAGTACCGACGAGCGAATACCCTCCGATAATTTCATTCCTGTGGAGATGTCGCTGGTCCATGCATACGCCAGCAGTCCAAACGCGGTGCTGTTCGCGAGCCTGATCGCCTCGTCCAGGTCACGGAACGTCAGTACCGACAGCACCGGGCCGAACACTTCTTCCTGACAGATCGGCTCATCGACCGACTTCGCGATCACGACCGTCGGAGCGAAGAAACATCCGCCCTCCTCCGGCAAGGACGGTCCACCGCCAATCACCCGGGCACCGGCGCGCCGGGCGCCATCGATATAACTCGCCACTCGATCGCGCTGCCGTGCCGACGCGAGCGGACCGAACGTGGTGCTGGCGATCAGCGGATCGCCCGGCACCAGGCGCTCGAATCCGCGAACGACTTTATCCACCAGCTCATCGACGATCGACTCGGCGACGATCAGCCGCGAGCCGACACTGCACCACTGCCCCTGGTTGGTCGTGATCGTCGCGGCAACCATCGCCGCGACGGCGTCGAGATCGACAGCATCGTCCATGACCACGTGCGGCGACTTGCCGCCGCACTCCGCCAGCACGGGTTTCATATTCGACTGCGCCGCGTAGCCCAGCACCAACTTGCCGACTTCGCTCGAGCCGGTGAAGCTCACCATGTTCACGGCGTGATGCAGGCTGAGCGCTTTGCCCACGATCTCGCCTTTGCCGAGCACGATATTGAGCGCGCCGGCGGGAAGCCCCGCCTCGACCGCCAGTCGCGCCAGTTCGAGAGCGGAACGCGGCGACAGCTCGGAAGGCTTGACCACGACCGTGTTGCCAGCCGCAAGCGCTGGAGCCATCTTCAACACCGCGTTGAACGTGGGGAAATTCCAAGGTGTGATCGCCGCAACCACACCGCGTGGCGCCCAGCGTTGCATGACCAGACTGCGCTGCGCGCTTGGCAGCGTTTGTCCGAATATCTTGTCGATGGACTCGGCATTGAAACGCAGCAGCGACGCCGCGGAGCGCGCGTTGAACGCCGCCACGCTCACGGGCTTGCCCATATCCTCGGCGTCCAGCTGATCGAGCGCGGCGGCCTGCGCTTCGATCGAGTCGGCCCAGCGGAATAGAATCTTCTTACGCAGCGATGGCGCGAGCCCTTCCCAACGTTTGTCCTGAAACGCCTCGGCGGCATCGCTCACCGCCGCACTGACGTCCCCCTCATCGCCGGCGGGCATGGCGCAGATCGCCTTGCCGGTGAAAGGGGTGGTAACCGCCAGCGTGGCGCTACCCAGTGATGGACGATCTCGTCCAGCGATGAAATTGTTGAGTGACACCATCGACATCTGTTGCTTGCTCAATTCAGGGGGCGCTCGAGAGTGGTCCGGATCAGCCGGTCGGTCGCGCCACGGAGTGTTTCCAGGGGCACCGAGCCCACCGATAGAATTGCATCGTGAAAATCGCGCACGTCGAATTTCGCGCCCAGTGCGCGTTCGGCTTTGCGCCGACAATCACGGATGCAAGCCTCGCCGAGGTAGTACGACAATGCCTGCGCCGGCCAGGAAATATATCGATCGACTTCCGACTCGACTTCGTGTCGTGACAAGGTGGTGTTGTCGGAAACGAAGGCCATCGCCCGTTCCCGGCTCCAGCCGAGCCAGTGAATGCCGGTGTCCACGACCAGGCGCGCGGCGCGCCAGATCTGATAGTCGAGCATGCCGAAACGTTCGTGGGGCGTTTCGTAGATCCCCATCTCCAGACCGAGCTCTTCACAGTACAGCGCCCAGCCTTCGGCGTAAGCAGGCAGATAGGTCTGCCGCCGGAACGCCGCCAGAGATTCATCCTCTAGCGCGGCGGCGATCTGGAACGCATGGCCGGGCGCGGACTCGTGCAGTGTGAGCGCCGGCAGACTGTATAGAGGCCGCGTGTCGAGCCGATGAGTGTTGAGCAGATAAATGCCCACGCCACCGCGGCCTGCGGTGAAATACGGAGCGATCTCGGCAGGAACCGGCTTGATTGCGAACCTCGCGCGGGGCAGCTTGCGGAAGTACAGATGCGCGACGGCGTCGAACTTTTTCGCGATCCACGCGGCGCGCATCAGCAGCTCCTCTTCCGACTTCGCATAGAACTGCGAATCGGTCCGCAGCTGCGCGACGAACTCAGCCAGGCTGCCGGCATGCCCGGCTTCGCGCATGGTGTCTTCCATCGACGATCGCAGCCGGGCCACTTCTTCCAGTCCAAACCGGTGAATCTGCTCCGGCGCGATGTCGTCCGTCACGTGCTCGCGAATCTTCGACAGATAGTATTCGCGGCCGTTTGGTAGATCCGCCGCCGCAATGCTCGTGCGACACCTCGGCGTGTATTCTTCTTTGAAAAAGCGAAGGAGCGCGGCATGCGCCGGGATGACGCACTCGTTGATCGCGCGAATCGCTTCATCACGGAACGCCGCCGCCGAGGGATCGCGAAAAGGCTTGAAGTAAACGCTAGCCTCCGCGGGCGATTCGACGACCGCCACAATCGATCTCTCGCGCCCTGCGAGGGTGACCCGCGGCGGTGTGAAGCCACGACGCAGTCCCGCTCGCATCAGCGCAATCATCTCGTCGAAATAGCGCGGCAGGTCGCGCATCTGAAGTATCCATCGCGCGAGATCCTCCGCGCGGCGAATGGGACGCCTGGCGATAGCCGCCACGTCCGTCCAGAACGCGCTATCGGAGTTCACCGGCATCTCAAAATCGCGTCCTTTGTGACGCTCGATGAGGCACGCGATCTGATTGCGATAAACCCGATAGTCGATCTGGCCGCGCTCGCTCAACGCCGTCGGATCGATGCGGTCGAGCTCGAGCGCAACGCGCGTCCAATGATCCAGTCGAGCCTGGTACGCGGCCGGACTGGCATCCGGCAAGCGGTCATAGAGCGGCCGATCCGGATCGATGGCGACATCGAAGCCGCCGAGATCGGCGAACTGATCCAGACGCCACGCCCACTCGGTTTCATGAATAGTCCGGAACCGCTCGTTCATGCCGCCACCGACGCGCTGCGCGTCCCGGCAAGTGCCCAGGCCAGCTTCATGCCGATCATCATGCAGGCAGCATTGGTATTGCCGCTGATCAGCTCCGGAAAGATGGAGGCGTCGGCGAGCCACACATTGGTTGCGCCATTCAACTTCAGGTCGGGCGAGACCACGGCCTGCGCATCGCTTCCCATGCGACAGGTTCCAGCGATGTGATAAGCGATCTCGGTATTGCGACGGACGTGGTCGCGAAGATGCGCCTCCGTCTGGATCTGCGGTCCCGGCGTAACTTCCTGCTTCACGAGCTCGCGCATGGCGGGCGCTTGCACGATCCGCCGCGCGATCTTGATGGCGTTGACCAGCGCGGTGATATCCCCTTCCCCGCCGCCCAGCAGATCAGGAAACAAACGCGGCGCCGCGTTTGGATCGTTCGACGTCAACTGCAGCCGCCCGCGACCTTTGGGATAGCTGAGGTTTGCGTAGATCGTGAACGACGGCACCTTGAGCACCGACTCGGCGTGCGTCACCGCGTCCTGAACGCCGATCGGCAGAAAGTGATATTGCAGATCGGGATGGGTCAGTCCCTCATCGCTCTTCACGAAACCCGCCGCCTCGAAAGCGCCGGCGAGCAGGCCCTCGCGATGCAGGACGAACTCCGCCAGCTCACGCAGCGATTGACCGAAACCCAGCGGATTGCGCGATCCGATCGACGTCTCGAAGACCAGGCGGACCAACGGATGTTCCATCAGATTCCTGCCAACCTGCGGCGAGTGGATCATCGCGGGAATGTCGAGCGCTTTGAGCTCGTCGGAGTCGCCGACTCCCGAGAGCAGCAGCAACTTCGGCGTGCCTACCGCACCGGCGCTCAGGATGATGCGATCGGCGCTGACGCCGATGTCCTCGCCCGCTCTCTTGCACAGTGCATGCGTTGCCGTGCCACGCTCATCGAAGACCAGGCGCTGGACTTCGCATTCCGACCAGAGAGTGAAATTCTGACGGCCGCGGATCTCTGCAATGAACGCGTCCGCAGAACTGCACCTCATGCCGCGACGTTGCGACAGCTGCGCGAGCCCGAAGCCGGTTTGATCGCCATCGTTGTAGTCGTCATTGATCGGATAGCCCGCCCCAGCGCTCGCCTCGAGAAATGCGCGCGTCAATGGATGGGGACGAGTCACCGTCCGCACGCCGAGCGGACCCGCGTGTCCTCGGCCCGTGCCGGGACGATCGCTCGATTCCAGGGCAGCGAAGATCGGCGCCACGTCGCGCCAGCTCCAGCCGGGGTTTTGCAAGCCCGCCCAGCGGTCGTAGTCGGATGGTGCGCCTCGCACGAACATCATGCCGTTGACACTACTGCTGCCGCCGAGAATGCGCCCTCGCGCCCAGCTCTCACGACGGCCTTCACGACTGCCATCCGGCTCGGAGACATAGCCCCAATCGAAGCGGCTCACCGCCTCACGCACGAATCCAGGCACGCGCGTGTGGAGAGTACGCGTGTCTTTGCCCGCTTCGATGAGCAGAACTTTTCGGGAGGTGCGCGTCGCAAGACCGTAAGCGGCGGCGCATCCGGCCGAGCCGCCACCGATGATCACGTCGTCGAAGTGGATGCGTTTAGCCATACGCTGCAGTGTCAGCCCTTCGGACTCGACGAGTGTGCGTGAAAGAATTGGAGCCGCGAGCCGCGCGCGACGCAGACGATGGAGAACTTCGAGGACAGCTCTTCACCGGTCGCGGCGCGAATGGTCGTCGTCCCCTCGGCAAGCCAATAGGCATCGGATAGCGCGTGACACCTGGCGACGTCGAAGCGGATTTCGGAATAGCCCGCTTGCGCAAGCTCACCGATCCACCGCAGATAGTCCTCGCGATTCACGAACGTGCCATCCACCACCGCACTGAATTCGTCGGCATAGTGACCGGGCATGCGATCGAGCCGATGCTCGTTCATGTCGAGCGCGAACTCCGACAAATAATCGCTCACGCGCTGCATTTGCTCGCGACCTCCTGAGATTCATGCGCGGCCGAGCGCGTGTGACGATTGTGAGCTGTCATCGCGAACACCACCGCGAGCGCGGGAACCTGGCAGAGCAGGCTCATCCACAGCAGGTTCGTGAGCTCACCGTCGCGCTGCGCACCGAGCCCGATCACTGCGCCTCCAAAGGTCGGCCCGACAGCAAAGGCCACCATCGCGATCGTGAAAAAGTAGCCGTTGGCGCGCCCCGACCGGTCGAGCTCGGAAAGAAAGCCCATGAACAGCGGATAAAACACACCCCAACAGAACATGAAGCCGACACACGCCAGCATGAAGGTGCCGGGATCTTCACTACGACTCAACAACAGCGCCAGTGCCGCGATGGCCCCGAGAATGGCGGCAGCGACACCCACCGACTTCGCGATGTGCTTACTGAACAGCATGACGACGCCCGCGCCGACGACTGCAGCGAGGTGCGCAACCGCCGCGGCACCTGAGGCCTTCTGATACGTCAGCCCTGCCAGCTTGCCGAACTCAGCCGCATAGGGCCAGAAGCTGCCGACGCTCAGATAGAAGAACGCGGCGGCCGTCAAACTGACTGCAATCAGCACGCGGCGCTTGCCGGTCTCACCCACAGCGCCCACCTGCTGCACACCCTCCGCCGGTTGCAGAGGCATCCAGCTCATCAACGCCATGGGCAGCGCGACCAGCGCGGCCATGGCAAGAAACAATGGCGCCGGCCCCAGCAAACCTTGCAGCCACGGAATCAGAAACATGAGCCCCATGCCGGCGATGGCGACGGTGACGGCGACCAGCGCGCTCACTCTCTCGGCGCCGAGAAACGTGGCGATGGCTGCCGCGCACACTGCCTGTGCCGCGCCGTGCCCGATGCCGGCGATGATACGAGTCGCCGCAATCTCATAGACGGAGTGCGCTAGTGCGGACAGCGAGTTACCCATCACTATGAGCAGCGCCGCGACGATCAGGGTGCGTCGCCGCCCGACCCGATCGAGCACGCTGACCACGAGCGCAATCGTAAGTGCCGTCGCTGCGGCTTCGATGCCGACGATGAAACCGGCACTGGACCGTGTGATATCGAGAAACGACACATAGGTGCTGATGATCAGCGGCTTCAACGTGACGTTGGCGTGTCCGGCAATGGACAACATCATCACTGCAAGCGAACTCAGCAACCAGCGGCTCGAACTCGTCGAATCGACGGAAGTCATTGCATGACTCCGCGTTCACGCAGTGCGCTGAAAGCCTCGGCAATGCCACGCAGCCATGCAAGCACTGGCGGTTCGATACGTTCCCGATAGGAGGCCACCAGCTCTTCGTGATAATCCGCGAGCCAGGCGATTTCGCCCCGGTCGAGCAACGTTGCGTCGATCAAGCGCGGATCGATGGGCAGCTTCGAGAGCGTCTCGAATTTCAGGAAGCCTGGGTGACTCGACGGCACGGTCAGCAGATGACTTTCCACACGCACGCCGAAATCCCCGGGCACATAGCAACCCGGTTCGTTGGACACGATCATCCCGGCGGCCATCGGCGCCACCAGCGGATGATCGATTTCTTTGCGAATGTACGGCCCTTCATGGATGTTCATGAAGTTGCCGACGCCGTGGCCGGTACCGTGACCGTAATCCTTGCCCTGGCTCCACAGGAACTGTCGCGCGAAGGTGTCGAGCTGCGTGGAATGAATGCCATCCGGGAACTGCGCGCGCGCCATCGCGATCCAGCCTTTCACCACGAGGGTGTGAGCTTCCACGTGCCGCGCTTCGGGCACCCCGACAGCGAAGCAGATGGTGTTGTCGGTCGAGCACCCGGCGTACTGACCGCCGGTGTCCATCCAGAAAACCGGATGGTCGTTGATCACGCGATTTGACGCAGGCGTGGCCACATAGTGAGGCAGCGCCGCGCTGGGCCCACTCGCCGAGTGATTGTTCATCGACAGGCCCAGATAATCCGCACTCCGCTCACGCAGCGCCGTGACCTTTTCGTCCGCCTCCATTTCAGTCACGGTCCGTTCTTTAACGGCCTGCAATAGCCACGCGAGAAAACGAACAACCGCGGCCCCATCGATCAAATGCCCCTCGCGCGCCACTGCGATCTCATTCGGATGTTTGACCCATCGAGCGTGCGTGAGCGCGATGTCATGGAGCAACCGGCCGACCCGCCTGACGATCTGCGCGTGCCAATGAGACATCTTGCGAACGTTCGCAGCCACTACTCGTTGAGCAGCCGCCTGACGTAACGAATCCTCGAACGCTTGCGGTGCGCGCAGCTGAATCAGATCCCCCATGAGTGCCGCCAACGATGGCTCGAGCCGCGTGTCATCGACAAACCAAAGCACCGCACCTTCGCGCGGCACGAGCACGCGCGAGCGCGGAATCGGAACGATATGCCGCCGTTGCGGCAACGCCTCGACGCTGTCGCGAGTGCGAACGTTGAGAAGCCAGGCTACGTCCTCCGGATCGCAAACCACCAGGAGATCCTGATTGCGCTCTGTCATGCGCGCGCGTACCTGGGCGATCTTCGCTTCGCGCGCGAGACCAGCGAATCTCACGGGATAGTCGAAGATCGAGGCGCGGCTCGCCGCTGGACGCGATGTCGTCCAGAGATCGTCGATCAGATTGTGCGGATCGAGCTGCACGTCGAAGCCCGCGCGAGTCGCGTCATCGATCAGACGCTGCAGCTCGGGCTCGCTGTGAAGTCGGGGATCGACGGTAAGCGTCGCCCCCGCCGGTAGTGCACGCCGCAGCCAGCCCAGTCTCGCCGCGTCAGTGGCCGGACATACCTCGACCACCTTCGCATCCACCTGCTGAAGCGCCTGCTCGGTGTAACGCCCGTCCACGAACAATCCGGCGCCGTTACGCGCAACGATCACCGAGCCTGTGGAACCGGTGAACCCGGTCGCCCACGCCAGCCGTCGATCGTGCGGCTGGCTGTACTCGCTCAGGAACTCATCCGATGAAGGCACCAGCACCGCATCGTAATGGGATGCCGCGAGCCTCGCCTGCAGTTGCGCCAGGTTCGTCATGTCGCGATCAGAACTTATGGTCCAGCTGCAATCCGATGGTTCTCGGCTGGATCGGCGTGAACAGCGGGCGGCTGCGATCCGTCAGGAATGTGAGACCGGTGTAAGCGCGATCGTCGAACGCATTCTTCACATACAGGCGCGCCTGCGTGTCGCCAAAGTCGAGCCCGGCATACAAGTCCGCGACGTTCTGCGAGCCCATCGGGAACGGCTGACCGGTGCCGCGGAACTGATTGTCGACGCCGGCCTTGTAGTGATACCCCACTCCCGCCAGCAGCGTCAGGCCCATCGACAGGTCCTGCGTGTAGTCGGCTGTCACCGCGCCGGCCCAATCGGCGGAGGCCGGAAGCGGATCGCCGTCGCGACCACCGACACCTGGCGCATCCGCTGTGAGCTTCGCATCGGTGTAGGCGAGATTGGCACCGAGCCGCAGCCCATTGTCGAGTGCATACGCCGTGCTCAGCTCGACACCTCTGCTGACCGCGGTCTCGCCGTTCCCTGGATAGCTGAAGCCGTTGGCGTTGGTGACTCGCAGTTGAATGTCCTTCCAATCGATGTGGAAGGCGGCGATATCGAATTGGAAACGGCGCTCGAAGAAAAAGCCCTTCACCCCGAGCTCGTAATTGGTCAGGCGGTCCGGATCGAACGTCGCCGGCACGCCGAGCAATGGATTGCCGCAGGTGTCGCAGCCGCCTCCCGGACGATAGCCTGTCGCGACTCGCGCATAGATCATCGCGTCCGGCTGAAAGTGATACCGGGCGTTCACCATCCATGTGGTCACGCCATCGTACGGGCGCTGCTGGCAAGCGTAGGTGCCATTGTTGCCATAGATGCCGATGAATCCGGGATCGCAGCCCGCCGACTTGTTCTCGCCGTAGCGAATCCCCGCGCCCACGTCGAACTTGTCGGTGAAGCGATACGTGGCGTTGGTGAACAACGCCCATTCCTTATATTTGTTTCGAGAGCCGGGCGTCGTGCCCAACAACAGAATGTCGTTTGGCGCGGGCAGCGGCACGCCGTAGTCCGCATAAGCGCGGAAGTCGTCGTACTCATCGGGCTTCTCGCCGGTGTAGAAGGCGCCAACCATCCAGTCGAGCGCCGTTCCTCCGGGCGAGGTCAGCCGCGCTTCCTGGGTGAACTTCTTGACGGTGGTGCGGAAGGTGTAAGGAATGAGTGCCGTCGGCGCACTCGGCACGTACGGAATTCCGGACAGATCCAGCGTCAGCGTGTTACGCATGTCCGCGTAGCTGGTCGAGCTGGTCAAGGTCGCGAAGTCCAGATCCCAATTGATCCGCAGCGAATAGTTCTCCGCGTCCTGCTCGTACTTCTCGGCGAAGCGCGTCGAGCGGATGGCCGCCCCATAGTAGGGCCGCTCGGTCTGGCCGGTCAGATTGACCGCGCTGAGGTCCGCCGCGCGGGTCCGTTGCATCAGTACGCTCGCCTCGATGTCGAGCTTGTCGGTCGGCGCGAACAGCACGGCGGCGCGCCCGCCACTGGTTTCGCTGGAGTTGGAATCCTCTTTGCCGATGCCGATGTTGTCGATGTAGCCGGCGGTGTCGCGCTTGTAGCCGCTCACGCGCAGCGCCAACCGATCCTGCACGATCGGGGTGTTCAGCGCCGCCCGCACGCCCCAATCCACTCCGTCACTGCCTCGCACGCTCGCCACATCGGTGCCGGCGCGAAACTCGGTCTGCGCCAGGTCCGGCTTCTTGAGCGAGTACTTCAGGATGCCGCCCATCGCGTTCGCTCCGTACAGCGTGCCCTGCGGACCTCGCAGCACCTCGATCTCGGACACGTCATAGGGCATCAGATCCAGCGTGTAGGTGCCGCCTCGTGCACCGCCGAAGCCGCCGGCCGACGCACCCGTCGGTTGGTCATCGATGTACGTGACGACCAACGGTGCGTTGAAGGAGTTGTTGTAGCTGGTCGCCAGGCCGCGGATGACGACGCCGTTGATGCCAGGCGCGCCATTGTTCGACACCGCCAGTCCAGGCACATAGGCCGCGAAATCCGTCAGAGAGTTGGCGCCTTTGTTGGCCAGCGACTCCGATTGGATGACCGAGACGGACAGCGGCACTTCCGTCACTTTTTCCGATCGCTTCTGCGCGGTGACGACGATAGCCTCGATGATCGTCCGATCCGCAGCCGCGTCCGCCGGCTGCTCGTTCGCGCCCTGCGCGACGACGATGCACGGTGCGAGCAGCGTCGAGCCGATCAGTACCGACGCCAGCTTCGCGCTCGAATGTTCTTTGTTCGCCCCAGTCCCCATGAGAACCCTCCTCGTTGACCCCACGCTAGGATGGCTCAGCGGTAAAAAGCCGCTTGACCGGGCGTTCGGCAAATTACACCGGGGGTACTTTCTTGCAGCCACCGCCTCGCGGCCTTTTGCCCCGGCCCGCGCTCTTCGCTATATTCGGCCGGTGGCTCAACCTGCGGGCACGCCCTGTGGCGTGCTTGCCACGACCGAGGCTGTTCGATGGCGGTGACCGATTACCGCACGCTCATTGATTCTTCACGAACCTACAACGGCCTCACATGGAATGAAGGAGTCTACGCGGCGGGCGACGGCGTGCAGTTCCGTTCCGCCGACGGCGCTTTCCACGAGGCCGTGCGCCTGTCGGATCGCGCCTATCTATTCCTGACCGAAGTCTCGCCGGCCCGCGACAGCTGCGACACCCAGGTGGTCGAGGACAGCGACTGGCTGCACGTTCAGTTCCGCTTCAAAGGCAGCGGCTTCGAGCAGGTCGGCGCACGCCATCTGATCGAAACCCCGGAACGCTCGTGCATCGTGTCGCGCTATCCGCAAGGCTCGGTCATCGAGCGCGAAATCCCGCGCGCCGAGACCTGGAAATACGCCTGCCTGTACCTCTGCCCCACCGCTCTCACCAGTCTGCTGGATATCGATGCGTCGATGCTGCCGGAAACCTCGAACTGGATGGCCCTGCAGCGCTATCCGGAATTCCGCTGCAACACTCTGCCTCTGTTCCCGGCATTGATCGCGCCACTCAGCGACATATTCGCCTGCACCTTCCGGGGGCAGATGCGTCGCGCCTACATGCGCGCCAAGAGCCTGGAAATTCTCGCGACCCTGCTGCATACCTTGGATCAGGCCAGCGAGCCGCCCAAAGAGAACGCCATCAAGTTGAGCTCCGCCGATCTCACCAAGCTGGCGCAGGCCCGCTCGATCATGGCCGAGCATCTGGTCGACCCGCTGTCATTGGCCGAGCTGGCGCGTCGTGTCGGCCTCAACCGCACCAAGCTCGCCATGGGTTTCAAGGCAACCTACGGCGACTCCGTCCAGGCGTACTGGCGCGACGCCCGACTGGTACGCGCGAAGGAACTGCTGCAGTCGGGAGCCATGGAAGTCACGGAGGCGGCGTTCAGCGCGGGCTATTCCGAGCTTTCTTCTTTTACCCGCGCGTTCACCCGGAAGTTCGGCATCCTGCCCAAGACGCTCAAGCGCAAGGTTGGCATCGATGCGGGGCGCAGGCGGGACAGGACGCCATCGCTCTGATCTCAATCGGCGTCCGGCACCCGCACGTCGGCGGGCGGCGTTTCCTTGCGCAGATGTTCGACGAAGTAGTTCCACACTTTACGGTTGGCGTAACCGCTGCGGTAGAAGGACTGGTGATTCACCGTGGGATGAATGAACAGATCGAAGTCCTTGTTGGCGCGGATCAGCGCATCGGCCATCTGCAGAGTGATCCCGACGTGCACATTGTCATCGACGAAGCCGTGGGCCAGCATCAGCTTGCCTCGCAGACGATCGGCATGCTCATAGTTGGTGGGCTCGAAATGATCCGGATGGTCCTTGGGCAGTCCCCGCTCGCGGTTCACTGGATAGATGAATAGATCGAAATCGTGACTGCCGGCGGAGGCGACGCCCACCTTGAACAGCTCCGGCTGCTCCAGCATTGCATGCACCGTGCTGAAGCCACCGGCTGAATGGCCGTAGACGCCGACCCGGTCGGCGTCGATGAAGCGGTGGCGCGCGGCCAGTTGCCGGATGGCCGCGACGTGATCGTCGAGATTCACATCCCATCGGCCGAAACCAAGATCCTGCATCGACTGCGATCGCAGCGGCGTGCCGCGGCCGTCGACGAACATGACCACAAAACCCAGCTGCGCCAGAGCGAGCGCACTCTGACGGTCCTGCAGGAACGAGCGCGGCGCTTGGGTTCTGAAGTTCGCCCCGTACGTGGCATCGATCAGCGGATACGATTGCCGCTCGTCGAAATTCGCAGGCAGGAACAACACGCCGTAAATATCCGTCTCGTCGTCGGCGGCTTTGACGCTGAAGCGCTGTGGCGACGTCCAGCCCTGCTCCACCAATCGGCTCGTATCGGCGCGGCCCAGCTCGAGAATCTCCGCACCCGCACTGGAACGCAGCACATGCACCGGAGCCTGCGCGACGGTCGAGTAGGTGTCGACGAAGAATCGACCGTCCGGCGAGAACTTGATTTCGTGATGCGCACTCTCCGGTGTCAGCAAGGTCAACTCGCTGCCATCGAAACGCACCCGGTACAAATGCGAGTAGTAAGGATCGTGGCCGGTCTCGCGCCCGCCGGCGAGAAAGTACAGCCAGCGCCCGGCTTCATCGATGTTTGCTACCCCGTGCACGGCCCACTCGCCTTGGGTGATGGCATTCTTCAGCGCGCCGGTCGTGCCATCGTATAAATAGTAGTGGCCCCAATCGCTGCGCTCCGAATAGACGATGAACTCCGCACCGTTGCCGATGGGAAGAAAGCGCTCGCCCTGATCGACATCGGGCTGCAATGCTGTCGCGACAGGTCCATCGGTGACGATGGCGCGCGCACGGCCGGTGGCGGCATCCGCTTCATATAATGTGATCGAGCGATAATCGCGGGTCTCCGGCGCTGCGAAGATCCTGGTTCCGTCCTTGCTCCATCGCAGTCCGCCTTCAGGCGTCGGGCCGTAGCCGATGCCCGGCTTGAGAATCGCCAGATTGGTCCGCTTGCCGGTGCGCAAGTCGAACACCATCAGCTCCGCTTCCTGACGCTGCTCGCTGCTGGGCCAGGCGGTGTTCTGAAAATGCACGTACGGCACTTGATGTTTGGCACCGGGTACCACCGGCACCAGGTGAGGAAGCTTGTACATGCCGCGCTCGTCGACACGATAGGTCAACAATCGATCGCCCTCGGGCGACCACAACCCATACGGTCGCGATTTCTTTCCCGCCAGCCGCGTGGTCAAGGAAGCCGACGCCCATTGCGGGACGAGGCCGTAGACGTAGTCCGGCTCGGCATCGGTTGTGAGCTGCGTCTGCCGACCGCTCGGCAACTCCACGCGATACAGATTGCCTTCGATGACCTTGACACCCCAGCGCCCGTTCGGTGCTACGAGCACATCCTCCGCAACGGAGGGTGCCGCCTTGGCTCGCGGCTCCGGCGGCTCGACCTCGCTACGCTTCCCATCATTCGCGGCGAGGTCGATCTCGTAGTAAGTGCCACCGGCGGCGGTCGTCCATTGATAGCGCAGCTTCTTGCCGTCAGCGCTCCACTGCGGATCGACGCTCATGCCGGAGACATGTTTGCCGACCGTCCACGGCAGATACTCTGACGCATGCTCGTAGCGTTGCTTCAGTTGTTCCGGCGTCGCGCTCCGTTCTTTCTTTGGAGCGCACCCCACGACCGCCAGCGCGGCCACGGCTACGATCGTCGCAAGCTCAGTCTTTGTCCGGCCGCAAGCGCCTGGCGAGAAACTCATAAATTTCCTTTCTTGCCTGACGGCCCACCGCGGTGTCGAGCTCACCGAAGCCGTGACCGCCAGGCGCGTTGTCGACGGAGAAAACCAAGAAGGTCGTCTGCGCGGGCGCGGAACAGTCTGGCCAGGAGATCCACTGCAGGTTGAATCGAGCTCACCATGCCCCTTTATCCGCACCGAGCACCGGGCGGATAGACCCCCGCCCTACACTCTATGACTGCTCAGGCTCGCTCAATAGATACCGTTTTTTTACGGCGTTGAGTTCCGTGATATCTCGGATTTGCGGACCGGCCGGATCGGCTAGCTTCAGCAAGCTATGAGTTGACGTTGGGTGCTCGACCTGGAAATGCGCCCGGTTCGCTGTCGCATTCACGAATGAGCCAGGCGGCGGCGGCGCCGGTCGCCAGCAATCCCACCAGCGCCAGGAGTACGACCTGATAGTTATCGGAGGTCGACGACAATAGCCAGCCCACAGCCAACGGGGATAGCAGCCCCGCGCATTGGCCGGCCGTATTGGCAACGCCCAACGCCGTTCCAGCCAAGCGCTTGGGCACCACCAGCAAAGGCAGGGTGAACAGCCCGGACAGCGCGACACACAGCGAGCACAACGTCAGCGTGAGAAAGGCAACGGCCATTTCTCCCGTCGCCGACTCCGCGGCCATGAAAGTAAACACCGCACTCGCGGCGAGGCCCATCGAGATCGGCACCACTCGCCGGCCCGAGAAGTAACGATCCGAAATGAAACCGCCGAGGTAGTAGCCGACGGTGCCGCCCAACGCGGGAATGGCCGCATAGATCCCCATCTTGGAGAGGGTGAAGCCATGCACCTTGATCAAGTAGGTCGGCAGCCAGCTCAGAATGGTCCAGTTCGCGGACAGCGACAGGAACAGCACCACTGCACACCACAACAACTGCCTGCTGCGAAACACCTCCAGCGCCGCGGTGGCGCGAGCGATCTTCGCCGGCTCACCGACAACCTCGCTCGAAGATGACGCCGGCGGCTCCTTGATGTATCGGAGCACGAACGGCAGCAGGAGGAGTCCGGGCAAGAGCAGTGCCATGAAGGCTCCGCGCCAGCCAAACATCAATATCATGAACGCCGCGAATGGCGGCGCTATCGCCGGCCCGATCTGAGTGGCCGCGAGCTTGATGCCGTTGGCACGTCCCAGTTCATGCGCGGGAAACCACAGCACCAGACTCTTCGAAGCGGCCGCGGGAAAGACTCCCTCGCCCGCGCCGAACAGCAACCGCATGACCAGCAGCATCCCCAAGCTGTTGACCAGCCCGGTGCCCGCGATGCACACCGACCAGACGACCAGCGAGCACGCGATGACTCGCCTCGGCCCGTAGCGGTCGGCGAGGATTCCTCCGGGAATCTGCATAGCCGAGTAGCCGACGAAAAAGGCGCTGAGCACCATGCCTGCTTGCAGCGAGTCGAGGCTGAACTCGGCGACGATCGCCGGCAGGACGCTGGCGATCACCATCCTGTCCATGAAACAGACCAGATAGGTCGCGAATACCACCGCAAGGACGGAATGGCGTCCCGCCCACTTCATGCTCATACGTGCGCGGCGCCCAGCGTGCGACTGTACAGATCGAACATCTTCGACCAGCTCGCCTCCGACGCACCGGCCTCATAGGTGTGTCGCTCGGCAAAGCAATAGCCGTGCTCGGCGCCGGCAAAGATGTCCATTCCGAAGGCGAGACCGGAGGCGTCCAGAGCGCTTTGGAAGCGAGCGAGGTAATCCGCCGGCGTGGTGTGATCGTTGCCGCCGAAGCCGAAATACAGGTTCGCCTTGATGCCGGAGAGATGCAGATGAGGCGAGTCGGGTTGATCGGTGACCAGACGCGTGCCGCAGATCGATACCCCCGCGACGATCTGATCCGGGAATTGACGCGCGGTGGTGGTAACGAAGCGCCCGCCCATGCAGTAGCCGACCGTGCCGACCGGCCCCGAGCGAACCTGCGGATGCGCCGCGAGATACCCCAGCATGGCGGCAGTGTCGTCCTTGACGTTGTCATCGGTGAGATTGTGATAGGCGGCACGCATCACCGCCGCCATGCCGTCGTGGCGCCTGGTCAGATCGAAGCGGATGGTGCCGTAGCGGTAATAGAGATCCGCGACGATGCAGAAGTATCCTTGCTTCGCGATGCGCCGAGCCATGTTTTTCAGCTCCTCGCGCATGCCCCACGCGTCCACGAAAAAAATCACGGCGGGTACGGGCCCGGTGCCCTCCGGGCAGACAGTGAAGGCCGGCATCGCTGCGTGTCGGGTGGTGACCAGGACATCGTGTTCGATCATGGTCGCTCAGCTCCCGAACTTGAAGACGTGCGTTTTGTTTGCCAGCTCCGGCACCGACATGCCGTCGCGAATGTCGGCATAGCGCCTGGCCTCGCCCGCGATGATTTCCTGGGCGCGCTTCAGCACCGACGGCACCAGATTGCGCGGCACGAAACAAACGCCGCCTTCATCGGCGATGACCAGATCGCCCGGCGCGCATTGCACGCCGTCGATGCTGACCGTTTGATTGACAGCGACGGTTTGCAGCCGCCATTTGCCGGTGATCGAACAGGGGCCGCGACTCCACACCGGGAATGCGATATCGCGCGTCTGACTCACGTCGCGAATGCCGCCATCCACGATGGCGCCGATCACGCCTTGACGGTGCGCGATCGACGCCGAGATGCCGCCCATGTTCGACACCTTGTCCACGCCCTGCAGCACCAGCACGTCGCCCCGCTGCGCCAGGTTGTGCGCCTCGATTTCCGCCATCTTCGAAACACGCTCGAGCGCGTCCTTGAAGGGCTGATTGCGTTGAGGAACATTGCGCAGCGTGAGCGCGGGACCGCAGATGCGGGCATGGCGCAAAGTCACCGGCAGCGTCGACCCCGGCACGCACCCCTCGATGCCGTGCTCGTCCAACGCATCCGAGACCGCGCCACTCATGTCCTCGAGCGCCATGAAGGCGTCGATGATCTCCCTTGGATAGCGCGGCACCTCGAGCATGCCGAAACACTCGCGGGGCAGCTTGCCGCACAGCTTTTTCTCACTCACCGATCTTCTCCACTAGAAACAACCCTTGCGATCGCGAAGCGTGCCGCCGCAGCTGTTGTCACGGTCGAACAACGCCCGCTCCCGGGCGATGAGCTCATCCGAGAACTTCACCACCTGGAAGGAGTTGTCCCAACTGATGAACCAGATCTCCCGGGCATTGTTCGCGAAGCGCACGTTGGTCACGCCGTCTCCGGAGTGATACTTGGTCGGTCCGGTCGTGATGCCGGTGTCCCGGAAGGTTTGATAGAGAGACGCCGCTCGCGGCGCGACGCCGACGGCCGGCGGCTTGTAGTAGGCGAGCTCCCTGGGCCGCTTGATGTCACTCACGTCGAACACGCGCACGCCGGCCTGGAAGGACGCGCAGACCATCAGCCGTGCATCCTGAAAGTTATCGAAGTCGCAATTGAACGAGCTGTAGCCGTAGTCGTAGATGGGCTCATACGCCGCGGCCATGCAGTGCTTGGGATCTTGAATGGCGAGCTTCACCGCGGACGCGGACGATGGCACGTAGCCGTCGAGCTCGAATACGTGCACGTAGCCGAATCCCGGCTTGCCCCAGCTGCACGCCTGCTCGGCGGTGAACGCCGGAGTGGCGCCGCGACCTCGACTCGCCAAGGGACCGGTGAACACCCGGCCGGTCGGCCCACCGGTCCACTGAACGTAGCGCAGGACTCCCGAAGCATCGCTCTGAAACAGATAACGCTTGCCACGCACCGTCACCGGATACGTGTAGTGACTGCTGAAAGTGTCGTCCCAGTAAAGCGGTTCGCCCTGCAGCTTGATGCGCGCATGGGGCGCCCTGGCCTGAACTTCGGAGACATCGGCGACCACCAGCCCCTGCGGTTGCATGTCCGCCAGCCGCCGTTCGTTGCCGATGGAGCCGCCGATCGGGAAATACACCGTGTTGCCGTCGTCACTCACCGAGATGTTGTGAAATCTCGCGAGCCTCGGATCGTCCGGCGTCAGACGCGCAACCACCTGGGGACGCGACGGGTCCGAAATATCCAACGCCGAGATCATGTAGCCTTCGTTCTGTTTGCTGCTCTCGTTCCTGCCGGGAGCCGCCCAGAACGTCTTGCCGTCGCGGGTGAAATCTCCGGTGTGCAGATAGAAGTCGGGAATGACGCCGCTGAACTTCAGCACCGGATTCAGACAATCGGAGATGTCGTAGATGTCGGTCGTCTTGCCGTACTTGTGAGTCTGGTCGACCGCCTGCCCGATCAGCAGGCCGCGGCCCAGATGAACCGCGATGGACTCATGACCGTGCAGCATTCCGGGCGTCTGCAGGTACCTGGCGATCTTCGGCCGCGCCGAATCGCTCACGTCCACCACGACGACTCCCGGGTTCTCCAGCACCGGCGCAAGTTCCGGCGCCTGCCACTGACTGAGGTAGGCGCACTTGTCGCTGATGGCGAAGCCCATGCTCGCGCCGTGCTCGCCGGTTTGACTCACCAGCTGCAGGTTGCAGTTGAACCCGCCCGCTTGCGAGCCCGGTCCAAAACGATCGGCCAGCGGCGTCTGGCCCTGAATTCCCGACTCGGTGCGATCGCCCTTGCCGCAGGTCGCGGCGGTGGCCACCGGCCCCACTGGCGCACTGATGGGAGGCGCAGCGAATGCAGGTGATGCCGTCGCCACCAGCGCTGCCACCAGTACCGCTGAGGACGGACGTGCGTAAGCCCGAGCGCTCGATGTCTTCTCGTTGAACACGATGTTTCCCGATGAATTGTGGAGGGCGCCGGGCCCGGCGGCGACTCGAAGTCGACAGCGCTACTCGAGCTGCAATGCCGCTCGAATCTCGCTGCGGGCCCGGTCGAAATCCGCACGGAATGCAGGATTCAGCTGCGCGGCGTAGAACAGCACGCTGGCCGCTGTGCGCGCACCGGTGGTCGAATCGCTCGGAAAGTGCGAACCGCCGATGACCGGCTCCCAGGCAACCGTGTCGGCGCGGGCAAAGATCTCCTGCGCCTTCTCGGGAATCATCGCCGCCAGCACGAACGCCGCCGCGTAGGCTTTGGCGGAGTGCCCACTCGGATAACTGCCGATGATCGCCTCGTCTTGCTTGCCGCCTTTGCCGGTCGCGCCGACCTTGCTGCGACCGGCCCACTCCACGTCCGAGGACAGCACGAACGGCCGCGGACGATTGATCTTGCGCTTCGCCTTGGCCGCGGCCGAAGCGACATCGTCGTTGAAGCGATCGAACAGCGCCCGGCTCGAAGCCGACAGACTCTCCGGATTCCAACGCCAGCCCAATCCTTTTGCGTAACGCAGAAAGGAGAATCTTTCATAGATCATCTCGGGCGTTTTGCGGCCGCTCTGTTCCCTCAGGACGGTCGCCAGATCGTCGGCCTCGGCGCGCGAGCCTTGCGCCGGCGCCGGCGGGATGAACATCACCAGATCGAGGTGCTCGGTGTCGACATAGTTGCCGCGATTGCCGTCGGCCCTGGCGGAGCCTGCCAGGGCGACCAGCAGCATCAATGCCGGAATCAGGAAGCTGCGAATAGTCATATCAGTGTCCCACCCTGAAAGCGCGATCAGTGCCAGTCGTACTCAAACTGGATGCCATATGTGCGAGGCGCCGCCGCGCTGTACATCATCACGATGTCGGACGGGAACAACACTTCGGCGTACTTCTCATTGGTGAGGTTCCTGGCCCAGACCTTGGCACTCCACTGCCCTTGCGTCGGCGTGTAGGTCACGGAGGAATTCACCAGGGTGTAGCTCGGATGAACGTTCAGGCCCTGAGTGTCATGGTTGCGCTTGCCGTGATAGGTCGCCGAGCCCGTCAGCGAAAAGGTGCCGAACCGGGTAGGCACTTCATAGCTGGCGCTCGCGGTTCCCATGACCTTCTCGGTGTACTGAACCTGGGCACCGGTGCCGTCGATACCGACCGTCCGCCACGTGATGCCGTTGGCATTCGGCACGTACGCGATCATTCCTTGATAGTCGGTGTACTCGGGGTCCAGATACTCGAAGGCCGTGGACAACGTCAGGTTCTGAGTGGCCCGCAGCGTGAGGTCCACATCGATGCCCTGATAGCGACTGCTGGCCGCGTTCGACAGCGATTGCGTTCCCCCGATGTTCCGCGAGACCACCACGTTGTCGACGTTGTAAAGAAACAGCGACGCATTGGCGCGCAGCCGGCTGTCGAACAGCATCGCCTTCACGCCGACCTCGTAAGCATCGACCGTCACCGGCTCCAACGGGGGATTCGCGGACGTGTTGGCCATGTTGTAGTAGGCGCTCTGGAAGCCCGTGGCAAACGACGCATAGCCCAGCACGTCGTCGCGCAAGTCGTGTTCCAACACCGCTCGATAGGTCACTTCGTCCCACGTGCCCTTGGGTCGCGGATTGGCCGCCGCTGCCGTGCTGAGAACCGGCACATAGACATCCGGCGCGGCCACGCTGTTTCTGACCGCCGGTGCGCCCTCGATGCTGCGGTCGTCCCTCGTGTAACGCACACCCAGTGTCGCGCGCGTATGGTCGGCAAACAGCGGCGCCGTCATTTCGGCGAACGCCGAATAGGATTCGGTGCTTTGCTCGTTGCTGATGATCGTCTTCACCACTCCCGTGGGCGGAGCGGTGCGCTGGTCGGTTCGGCCCTCGTTGCCCGCCTCGTTGAACAGCACGAACACGCCGCCGATCCATTTGATGGTCGAGTTGGACGGCGACAGCAATTGAAACTCCTGCGTCGTCGCGTTGCTGTAGATCGAGCCGCCCGTGCCCGGCTTCAGTCCCGCCACCTGCCCGACCGCCGGCGTGTCCGGCAGATACGGCACGCTGAAAGCATAAGGAATATTGGTGTTGGCCCGGTCCTCGCGATACGCCGTGATACTGACCAGCTGCGCCCAGGAGAAATCGTGCTCGATCTTCAGACTGGCGCCGGACGAGCGGGACTCACGCAATCCCGGCGGACCGTACGAGTCGTAGTACCCGCCGACGTGCGACGGACCGATCGTAATGAACGGATAGACGCCGCGCGTGAATGCAAACGTGCCTGGGTTTTGACCGAACGCCCAGTCCGCGATGAATGTCACCGTCGTATTGTCGCCGGGTGTCCATTTCAACTTGGATCGAGCCGAGTAGCTCTCCTCGGAGATGTAAGACGGCGATCCGTCGTAGAGATTCGTGCCCCAGCCCTCGCCCTGCTGCTCCGTCGCGAGCGCGATGCTGCCCGCGAGATTCTCGGTGATGCCGGCCGTCCCGTAGAAGCTCGCCTTCCATGTGTCGAAGTTGCCGTAGCCGATACGAACATTCGCCGCGGGCGTGTGTTCGGGATCTTTGGTCGCGATCGAGATGACGCCGGCCACCGCGTTCCGGCCGAACAAGGTACCTTGCGGTCCCTTGCTCACTTCTATCTGCGCGAGGTTGTCGAGCATCAAGTTCGACGCGGTGCTGTTGACGTAATAGACGCCGTCCACGTAGGTACTGACGCTGGGCTCTTGCCACGGTCCGCCGCCTGGATTGCCCACGGCAAAGCCACGCAGCTGCGCGCCGAAAGCACCCGAGATGCTGATGTAGGTGAGCCCCGGCACGGCCTGCGACAGATCTCTCGCATCGTCGATCTGCAGCAGCTCGATCGATTTCTCGTCGAACGCCGCCACCGTGATCGGCACTCGCTGCACGTTCTCACGACGCTTCTGCGCCGACACCACGATCTCCTGCAATGTGCGCCCCGGCATCGGCGGCTCGGCACTCGCCATCTCTGTCTGCTTCTCTGCCTCCGCCTCCGCGACGCGGGAGCTCGTCGCTTGAGCCAGATGCAAGGTGTTCGCGCTCACGTCGGTCATGGAGTAGGCAACGGGCTCGCTGCCCGGGCGCTTGATCACCACCACCGACGACGGCGTGATCTCATAAACCAGACCGGTGCCGTCGAGCAGCGTCCGGATCGCCTGTTCCGTCGTGAAGTGGCCTTTCAAGGCCGGCGCCGTCTTGCCCGCCACCAGCTCGGCCCGGTAGAAAAGTTTGTAATGCGAGGCGAGCGCCAGCTGTCGCAGCGCCGAATTGAGATCCTGGGCAGGAATATCCAGGGAATAAGTGACGATGCGGCCCAGCGGCTGAATGGCGGGCGCTTTGTTGTCGGCAGCCGTAGCCGCCGAGGCCGTCAGCGCCGCAACGACTGCAATCGAGCAACCGACGACGCTGTTCGTCGACCGTTGAATGAACATGACTTCCCCCTTCGAGATTCATCGAGCGATCTGTGTCGCTGCTGCCAATTAATACGCGCGACGAGGGAAGATCCGGAAAAATTCTCTGTGGCGCGTGGCGCGAGCGGGAGGGAAGAAATCGTCGACGGGCGACTAGCGAGCTCGCAGGCGGATCGTCGACGGCTCCGAGTAATCGACCGCCGTCGGAATCGATGTCTCGATCGCCTCGACGAATGCCTCGGTGTCGCCGGCATCGAACACCCCGTTGACTCGCATGCTGGCGAGCTCCGGATCGACAATCCGAATCTGCAGGTTCGAGTAGCGATTGAGTTGACGGATCGCCCGCTCCAGGGGCTCGTCGTCGAAAATGATCTTGCCTTCGCGCCAGGCGTTCGCCGCCTTCAGGTCGGCCTTGATGAGCGTCGGTGGGCCGTTGCCGGCGACACGCAGCGCCTCGCCCGCGCTCAGCTCGATGACGCCGGCCGGCGCGTTGTTCGAACGTGACGTCCTGGCTCTCGCCGAGGACGGCTCGTGCGGTGCTGCCGCTATCGAATCCTGCGTCGACGCATCCTCCGCCACATCGCCACTGAGCTCCGAGATGACGGCGACGCGCCCCTCGGACATCGCGACGTTGAATTCACGATCGATGTACTCGACGGTGAACTTCGTGCCCAGGGCGACGATGGTCCGCTCCCCCACTTGCACCTTGAAGGGCCGTCCGGCATCGCGCGCGACCGAGAATTCCGCCTGCCCTTCCAGGAGTTGCACGATGCGGGCGTCGCGCGAGAATCGCACCTTCAGGCGCGTATCCGCATCGAGCGCGATGCGTGAATAGTCCTCGAGCTCGATGACCCGCTGCTCGGCGACCTGCGTGCGGTATTCGCCTGGCCGGAATCCGAACGGCGCCCAAACATAGATTGCGCCGAGCGCGGCCAGCAAACTCGCGGCCACGCCCGCCGCTCTCACGTCGTTCCTGCGCCACGCCGAGCGCACCGGAGAGGACCAGCGACGGCTGTTCGAACGACGCGCACGCGCGAGTGCCTGCTCGCGAAACAGCAGCAGCTCGGCGGACTCGCCATGCTTGCCGGCGTCCGTCCAGGCGCGCGCCGCCTCTTCAAAGGCGGTGGCATACAGCGGATCGGCCGAACACCGGCTCTCGAGGTCCGCTTCGTCCGCCTCGCTCCACTCCCCGATGTGACGTCGAATGAACGCCAGCGCGGCTCGCTCTTCGCGATCGGCGGCGGAAGACTGCGACTCGGATCGATCCTGGAAAGTCATGTTCCATCCCGCTGGCGAGCGCATCGAGCCAGATGCACCAATGCCTTCGCCAGCTCCTTCTCGACCGTGCTCACGGATACACCCAACATTTGCGCGACGGCGCTCTGCTTCATGCCCTCCAGGCGCACCAGCATGAACACATCGCGGGCACGCTCACTCAGCTGCGCCAGTGCGGTAGCGACATTGAACAGCTCCTGCTCAACTATCAGTACGCGCTCGGGAACGATTTCCTCACTGGTAATCGATTCCATGGCGCCGGCCGCGCCGATGGTCTCCTCGGTCCACTGCACCGTCGTCCCACGCGTTATCGCCCGCCGGCCGCGATCGCGCCACCGGTTGACGGCCGCGCGAAAGATATAACCCTTGGCTTGTTCGGGCGACTTCCACGTGGCGTGGGCAAACGCCCTTACCAACACGTCTTGCGCCAGGTCCTCGGCTTCATCGGCCGAGCCGCACCGACGTTCGAAAAATTTCACCAGCGCCGGTCGCATCTGAGCGACGATCAGCGGCGCCTCCGACGCTTCGATCTCGGACGCCCCTTGCTCATTGCTATCGGCGATCGGCGCGCGCGCGGACTTGGGCTCGGACGGAGCAGGCATTCTGGAATTCCTCGCCTCGACGCCTCCGTCCTGGTGGAGCAATCGTTGGTTCGCGCAAGAGTGAACCGATCGCAAGCCCGTTTCAAGAGCCGCGGGCGCCGTGCTGATTATGGATTTTCCGGCCTCGTGCGTAGTAGTAGTTGGGAGGCTCTGCCCGCAAGCCGGCGTGGTCGAGCGCTACTGACCGAGTCACGCGCTCAATCTGCTCACCATCGGAGCCAGCCAGCGCTGGTACGGCGCCCACTTGGGCACATCGCGTTTCACCACACCGCCGCGCACCTGAACCGCGCTGGCAGTGACGACGCCACGGCGGCGTGAGCCGATCTCCAGCATTGCCGGATCGAAGGACAGCCCGCAGAATTCCGTCACACGCTTGAGTTGCGCTTCCGGCTCTGTGAGGAGCCGCGCATAGTTCACATCTAATATTCGTCCGGGCAAGAGCGCGTGCCAGTGTTTCATCAGCCCGGCGTATCCGTTGTAGTAGTCGGCCAGTTCACTCAGGTCATAGCTGTACGGGTTCGCATCGGAAAACAGCTCTCGCAGATTGGAAAAGCAGATTTCCACCGGATCCCGAACCATGTGCAGGATCTTTGCACGAGGCAGCGCCTGGGCGATGAAACCGAGGTTCAGAAAATTGGCAGGCAGCTTGTCAGTGAAGTAGCGCGAGCCACCGAGCCGCCAGCCGATGCTGTCGAGATAGCGCCTGCCAGCCACGCCGAAATCGGTGTCGCGGGCTCGTTCCGCAAGCGTCACATCGATTACACCCTTGCAGTGGTGGTCCGTCGCGTAGCGCATCGCGCCGGTGAATTCGTAGAGCTCGCCCAGCGCCGCGACCTCCGGGTGGCCGGCGAGCATCTGCTCCAGCAATGTCGTGCCGGAACGATGCATGCCGACGATGAAGATCGGCGTTGGACCCGCATTCGTCGGGTCGCGAGTCGTGCTGGCAGGTTCGATTGTCGACAATACGTCGAACAACTGTTTTTGTTTGCGAGCGTCGTAGCTCAGCCGCGATCGTTTCGCGCGACAGCCCTGCATCAATGCCGCCCAGGCTTCGTCGTATCGATGCAGATCATCGAGCTCTTTGTGAAGTGCGAACGATAGCAATGCGATGTCGTCCGCGGAGCGTCCCTGGCGTGCCAGCTCTCGCCTGATCGCGTCCACGTGATTGCGCTCGACACTCTGTCGCCGCAATCCAGAACGCAGCCAGTATCCCTGGGCAATTTCCGGTGCCCTGTGGATGGCACGCTCCACATCCCGCCCGGCCTCGTCGAAACGTCCGAGATAGGTGAGGATCTGAGTCCGCGCCAGCAGCGTCGTCGGATAATTCGGGTCGGCCCGGTAGGCTTCATCGAGAAAGGCGATCGCGAGCTCCGGAAGATTCAAATAGGTCAGCTGCGCTCCGGCGGCGATCAATAAGGGAATGGACATTCGGGTGAGCGGCCCGGCCCGCTGGATGCATCCCAGGATCTCTGTCGATCTGTTGAACGTGCGCAGGCGTGGTAGCAGCTCCGCCAGAATCCTCTCATCGGTTGTTCCGCTTCGTGCCGCGGCGAGCGCGAAGCCTTCGGCGCGACGATAACTCCCTCGCAGCGAATACATATAAGACAGCTGCACGAGCGTGTACGGCTCGCCGGGCACCCGCGCAAGAATCCCTTCGTACGCAGCGATCGCTCCATCCCAATCCCCTCTGGCAGCCAGCGCCTCCGCGCTGGCCCAGCTCTCGCGAAGAGATACGGCCGCCGGAAGGCGGCCGTAACTAGAGGTCACTGTCGATTCGCTCAGAAGTTATAAACCAGCGAGAACTGGAATTCCCGCGGCGACTGGAATGCCCGGGGCACGAGATAGGTGCTGGCCGGCGTGCCAGTGGCAGGATCCTCCGCGCGGTCTTCAACCGCCACGGCTTCCTGCTTGTTGAGGATATTGAATATATCCATCTTCGCCGTCAGCCCCTCGGCCCAGCGCGGCGTGTACGCGAAGCTCAGATCGATCGTGTAGGTCCAAGGCAACCGGCCCGCCGTGCCGCGCGGCCTCGGCTCCGATGGACCGTCGACGCCACCCGCCTCCGTGGTGCCACAGCGGAAGAAGGCCGGACCGTAGCCATGCACTTCGCCGTGATACGGATACAACACGCCGAGGCAGTTCTTCGGCCGCCCGGATTGCACCAGCAAATTGGTGCCCACCGCCAGTTCGTCCGTGATCGCGTAGCTGCCGAACACCTTCAACGAGTGACGACGATCGTTCGGCAGATAGCCGTACGAATCCACGCCGAGCTCGCGGTAATCGAAGTCCTGAGTCACGCTGGTATCGTCCTGACCGATGTCGGACTTGACGCCGCCTTCGGTGTTGCCCTTGCTGTAAGCCAGTGTGTAGGACGCCTGCACGAACGTCTGATCCCAATTGCCGTTCCAGAACAGCTCGAGCGCTTTATAGCTGCGACGAGCCTTCGACGACAGCAGATTTCCGTTCACCCGCGTCTCCGTGAGTGTGCCGGTGTCGTAGAAGTCGGTCATGAAGACCGCGTCCTCGCCGGGGTTGAACATGCGACAGTAAGGAAAGCCGCTGTTCGGCAGGACCGCCTGGCGGCCGTTGCCATCGACCCAGGCTTCCTCTTCCTCATCGAAGGTGAAGCCCGCGCTCGTCAGGATCGGCGTGTAGTCGCAGTTGTCGTCGATGGCGGCTTTCAGATCGCGATAGATCGCACGGGCACCGACATTCTGATGATTGGTGATGCTCATCTGCGCGCCGAGGATGAACTCGTCCTGGTACATCGGCTCCAAGTTCTTTGATGCGATCGTGGCCGGGTTCTTGCCCTCGCCGAATTCGCCGTTGACGTACCGGAACGTCCCTCGCGACGTGAGCCCCGTCGGCGCGCCCGTCACGGGATCGACTCCCGTGAAGTTGTAGTCCTCGCGCGTGAACAATGAAGCGCTCGCGCCGCGAATCGCGACACTCGCCGTCAGCGGCAACGCATATCGGCCGGCGTTGGCGTAGATCTTCATCGACGAATCGCCTCGCACGTCCCAGGAGAAGCCAAGGCGCGGACCGAACTGGTTGTCGATTTCGACATACGACTCGCCCGCGCCATTCAGATTCTTGAAGCTGTCCCAGCGCAAGCCGGCGGTGAACAGGAAATTGTCGGTGATGTTCCAGTTGTCTTCGACGTAGAACGCGCGTTGCTCGACCTTGACGGTGGAGCCTTGGTTGACGATCTGCTCGCGCACCACGTCGACCCCCGCCGCGGTGGTCGAGTAACGCCACTGGCGACCGCCTTCGATCGATTCACCCGCCACGGACTCGAAATCATCGAGATCGTAGCCGAAGCGCACCAGGTGTGCGCCGAGCTGCCACTCCGCATCGATGCGGAACTGGTCGCGTTGATCCTCGGCGTCCTGGCGCTCGATGTTGCCCAGGTTGTCGAACGTGGCTGTGATGTTGCACGTACTCGCATAAGTGCCGGTGATCTCGCGACGCGACGCCGGCCGCGCATCGACGATCACCGGACAGCCGGTGGCAGGCGTGTTGAGATTGCCGCTATAGGCAACACGGCGGCCATCCGCCGTCATCAAGTGCAAGCCTCGCGAATATTCGCCGCGACCATACAAAGCGGACACGTTCAGATCGTCGGTGATGTAGCTGGTGTACTTGGCGACGAAATTGGTGCCGCCGCTCTCTTCGTATTGAGTGCCGACCAGGCCGAGCCGGTCGGCCGCACCGAGCGTGTTCAGATACGCCCTGCTGGTGGTCTCTTCCGAGTCCGAGAAACCGGTCAGCTCGAACGAGTTGGAGTCGTTGATGTGCCAGTCGAGTTTCACCAGCCAGCTGGGCGTCTCGGTCTTGTCGTTGGTATTGTTGGCCTGAGTGACGTTACCCCAACGGTCCTCTTCATGCTCGGCGTATCCGATCAATGCATAGGCGAACAGCTTGTCCTTGACGAGCGCGCCACTCGCCCAGACATTGGCCGTCCACTCGGAAGTCTCCTCCTCCGAGTTGATGGAACGCACCGTGCCGAAGCTGCTGGGCTCGAGACGATTCGAGTACCTGGCATTCCGGGTCTTGCTGCGCATCGCCGCCGGCGACCAGTAGATGCTGGAACCCGACTGGAACTCGTTGGTGCCGCGCTTGGTCGTCTGGCTCACGACGCCGCCCAGCGAGCGGCCGAACTCCGCGCCATAGCCGCCCGTCTTCACCTGCTGCTCGGCGATCGCTTCGAACGGAATCTTGGAAAAATTCAGACCGCGGAACGAGTTCGTCACATTGAAGCCGTTCACGTAATACTGATTCTCGGAGACCGACGAGCCACCGAACGACGGCAGTTTGCCATCCGAGAACGCAGTGTCGCCGCGCACGGCGCCTGGCGCCAGTAGCGCGGCCGACGTCAAATCGCGAGCTACGGGTATTTTCGCCAGCTGCTCCGCAGACAGGACGGTCACCGATTCCGCCGACGAAACGTCGATCGGAGTGACGCGCGCGCCGGTGACGACGACGTTTTCCAACTCGACGACGTTGCTCGCCATTGCAACGAAACTCACCGCGGTACCACCGCCGGCGCTGACCAGCACGCCCTCGCGAACCAAGGTCGTGCCATCGGCATGGCGCAATGTCACTTTATATTTTCCCGGCGACAGCGCGGGCACGCGATACGAACCATCGTTGCCCACGGTAATTTCACGCCGGAACCCCGTCCCATCGCCTTCCACCACGACGACATCTCCCGATGTCGCCTGCCCAAACACGCTGCCGCTGGTACTCTGAGCGAACGCAGCTGGCGTAGTGGCAATCAGCGTGGTGGCAAGCGCGCCGGCCAGACGACTGGCGTTGCGGCGGCCCGCCGATGCATTGACTGTGAGCGCCTGCCGCACGGCCAGCGCGAGTGTGTTTCTCATCAACATGAATTTCTCCTGGGCAATGTTCTTTTGAATTGCCACGCGAAAAACCCATCGCTGCGAGACGATGGGAGTCTGCGTCGTTGATCCTTCCCCGTTGTATTCGTCGCTCTTCTGATCGGCGTGGATGTTTCCTGTGCATGGAGACATCACGACATGCCGGGAGCATACGGCCGCGATTTGCTCGCGGAAAAGCCAGATAACGCAATGATTTTTGCGTTATCTGGACAACGAACGGGGAGGAATATTTCAGGAGTGGCGGGCGCCGATCGACGCAGCTACTCGTAGCGGTACCGCACCTCGATACCGATCTCACGCGGACGGATCAAAACATAGTCGCCGCCGAACGGCAGCGGCTCACACGAACCGCGCCGGCCAGCGCGTTGGCGCCAAACACCGTGCCTTGCGGTCCACGCAGCACTTCCACTCGGTCGATGTCGACGAACCGTGGCGTCGCGTGCTGACCCAGATTGCCGCCACCCTGCGCGCTCATTGGAACTTCACCGAAATAGGTGGCGACGGTCGGCGGTGTGCCACCGCCACCGGGAGAGATGCCGCGAATACGGATGGTGGTGTCGCCCGGGCCCGCGTCCTCGTAGTAGACGCCGGGTACGCTGCCGAGAATGTCGGCGTACTGCGTGATGCCCTTGGACTGAATGTCCTGCGCAGTGATCGCGGTGACGACGATCGGGACATTGAGCAACGGCTCCGGGTGCTTGGTCGCCGTGACCACCACCTCTTCCAACTGAAACCCGCCATCGGTTTCAGCGGCCGTGGCCAGGTTCACCCATCCTGGAACAGCCGCCAGCAACGCCAACGAAATGCGCATCGTCATCCTCCCCGCCCGTTATGCGAATGAAGTTCTGGGCAGGCTTGGGACTGGGTCAGCTTCGGTCTCCTCCCCCCGGGCGGGTAAAGATCATTCCCCCGCCTGGCATTGGCCGGACAGCAGGTCCAGCTTCATGCAGCTCAGCTGCATCCCGGTAATCTCGAATTCCATGGCGTTGGACACGGAGATGTTGCCGGCCGCATGCTCGGCGTTCTGCTGGCGCTTGTAGCTGCGAAGCAGGAGTGGATAGAACAAGGCACTGAAGTCATAGCCTTCGCGGATTTTCCTGGCGAGGGCATAGGCACCCGGCACGTCGCGCACCTGGTCCCGATACATCAACGGTCCGGAAAGAAAAATGAGTGGCGCGTCTGTCGCGAGCAGCAGCGGCTCCGCCACCTGCAGGCCCTCGGTCGCGTGACCGGTCTGCGTCCAGACCCAACTGGCCAGCACGCGAGTGGGCACCTGCCACTGCGCCGGCGGCCCGGGAAGCTTCGACACCAGCGCACTCGCCTCCTGACCCCGCCCCAGCTGCAACTGTTCGTACGCCTGGTTCGCCAGTCGGATCTCCTTCAGCCGGCTGCTGCGCTCCAGATCGACTCGATATCGATCCAGCAGGGTGCGCTCATAGGGACGTATCTTCGTGTTGCCATGACATTTCTCCCAGGCCTCGCTCACCTCGGTGAGCCGCACTTCCGCCAACGGATGCCTGAGTCCCAGCTTCTTACCGAGATTGCCGAACAGAACCTTCGGATCGATCTGATAACGCTTCTGCTTTTCGTTGATGGGCTCCGAGGTAATCCATTTCTCGGACTCCGGCGCCTTGGTGCCGATTTTCTCGATCAGGTCGCGCATCGCATAAGGCTTGTAGCCGGCGCTCGCCAGCAGTTGCATGCCAACCCGGTCGGCTTGCAACTCCTCCTTCCTGTTCCAGAAGGGAGCAACCACCGAATAGTTCGCCAGATCCGCGGCCGCGAAGGGCACGACGTTGCCTCCGGCGACGGCCGCCACCGTCATGCCGACATTCGTCAGCCCGCTGAACCATTTCGAGCGATCGGTCGACAACGAATGTTTCAAGAGCACATGGGAGATCTCATGAGCCAGCAGCGCGGCGATCTCGTCATCGCTCTGCAACCAGTCGACGACGCGCCAGCTGACGTAAATCGCGCCCACGGGATCGGTGTATGCCACTTCCTTTGGCGAATCGATCACATACACTTTCAAGCCGGTGACTCGCGTCGGCCACTTGGCGAGCAGGCGCGCGGCAATCTCGTTGTAGTAGGCGTCGAGCTCGGGGATAGAGAGAACTCCAGTGGAGTCCAACTGCGACAAGGCGAGACGGTGCTGGCCGGATTCGGCGTTGAAGGCCATCTCTGCTTGCGGCGCGGGTGCGCAGTCCGTCGCGGCGAGCACGCAGCTACTCGTGACAAACGCCCCGATCAACCCTGCGACTGCCGTCCACGGCGCGCTCATGGGCAGACTCGCTTGAACACCCGGACCGACGAAGCACCCGAGGCCGTAGTGCACAGACGCCGGTCGCCACCACGTTCCGTCATGGGCACCAATGCTGCGGAAGGAGTGCACGTCCCCTCTTGCGTACGAACGTTCGCTGGACTCACATACAAAGGAATCTCGCGTCCGTCCTTCCGCAACGTCACTCGATAGCGCGTGCCATCGCTGGTGAGTTGCGCCGGGATGCTATCGCTGTTCCGGTCCAGCAAACAAAAGATCTTGCCGAGCTCGTAGCGCTTGCCGTCGTCGTCCAGGAGCACGATCGATTTGTTGTCGACGAATCCGAGCAACAGCACGTCGCCCCCTGGAACGATGTCCTCGGCCGATACCTGGGGCACACCTGCAATCATCACGGTCGCCATGAGCACTATCGATGCCGAACAACGCTTCATGACATCAACCTCCATTGGAACGCCGCAGAATGTAGGGGGAGAACAGCAAGACCAGCGCCAACGACCAGGCGACCTGCTGGCCCAGCGGCCACCTGAGGGACTGCTGGATCAGCAGACTGGTGCCGACCAGCACAGCCAGAAACAACGCAGTCTTTCCCAGGCCTGCCGCCCTCGACTGAGTTGCCGGCAGGAAAGGGACGATGAATGCAAACAGACACATGAGCGGCAGCATCACTAGAAACGGATGCCGTGGGATCAGCGGCACACGTTCACCCGCGGCGAGCAGGTTCTCGAGCGCGGTGGCATGGAACGCCACCGCCGGCATGTCCGGCCCGAACCGCGGGGACTCCAGATCGTTCGGAAGATGGGTTCCGATGAGCCAGATCCGCTCCCCGGCCCATTGTCGGAACATTTCCAAACCAGCGGCATCCGCTGCAGCCAGCTCGTGCGCGGGGATCGAACGAAACGGCGCGCATCGATTGGCCGCCTCGTCGTCGATCTCACCCAGCGAGGTGATGATCCGCAGCGCGCGTTCCCAAGCGATCGTCGCCGGGCGTTCCGAAACATTGCAGGCAGCTTCCGCCCCTCCGACCGTCGGCCACCTGAGCAGCATGGGCGTCGTATCCGGTTCCGTCGGAAGTTTCGGGCACCGCCTGCTCGCGCAGTAAGTATTGGCGAGCTCGAGTGCCACGGTCGGTCGGGCATTTCTGTCTTTGTCCAGCTCCCACAAGGAGTACGCGCCTTCACGCCGGCTCAGATTCGTTTCATTGACGACGAACAGATCGCGCACGCGTGGCGGCGGGGCGAGCACGGGATGAGCGGCCGTCCCATTGCCGATGAACACCGGGACCGGACCAGGAATTTCCGCGCCGTCCAGACTGACGCCTCGCCGCAACGCTTCGGCCGCCGCGATCACCTCGGCATCGGCACCGTCATTGCTCAGCGAGGTATTGAGAAATACAGCCGTTGCACCAATCCGGCTCGCGGCATTGAGCAGTTGCACGAGGTTGCGCGGCGGGACTTTACTGAAGTGGCTGACCTGCCAGCGTCTCAATGTTTCTTCGTCGATCAGAATCAGACCGATCCGGTCGCGCGCGGCTGCCGGATAGAACGGCGCTGAAACATAGTCGTAGCTGTCCGCTACCCCGCCGCCCAGCAGCGTTTCATAAGCGAACAGCAGCAGAATGAGCAATGCGAACAGCACGCCCCGCTGCGATCGCTCCTTGAGGAAAGCGGCAGCGGAGGACGCGCCGGCGATGGACTGCACAGAGGTTCCCTGAGCTTGCGCCATCGCCCTCTCCCTGTCATTTTTTTGAAATATTCCAGGACGCGTCCGAGATTGCGAAATGGAATCTATTGGCTGGCGCGGCGCACTGTCAACGCCCGCTGTGGCGAGCTCACTTCTTTTCGAACTTGACGATCTCCCCATCCGCCGGGATCGCGAGAGTGCGCGTCTCGGACTTGCCGAGCTGCGCCTTGATCTCCTCGCCTTCTATTTGCGTAGAGCCCTGCACTTCGAAGCTGGGCAAGGCATAGGGAAAGCCTTCGGCCGCCAGCGGCTCGGGAGAATTGGACAGGTGGAAATGCAGATGCGGCTCGGTGGAATTGCCGGTGTTGCCGACCAGACCGATCACCTGGCCGCGGCGGACTTTGTCACCAACTTTGACCCGCAGCGAACCCGGCTGCAGATGCGCGTAGAACGCATACAGCCCGCCACCCACGTCGAGCTGGACGAAATTGCCGCCGACATTCGCGAGCGTGATGGGCTGAGCGCGCGAGTCGATGCCGGGCACATTGTTCGGAATACCATCCAACACCGCCGCGACGACGCCATCGGCGACGGCCAATGCGTCATGACCGAAGGCGTAGTAGTTCTTGTTGTCTTTCGGATCGCCGCTGTAGGTCTTGCCGTCCTTGCCCACCTGCACCCAGTCGATGGCAAAGCGCTGCGCGATGGCGGCGTGACCGTCGATCGGGATCAACGCGCGACGGTGACCGGACGTATTGGAGGGACCGTTGGCCGCCACCCAGTGATCGCCGCTCAACGGCGCGCTGATCAGCAACGAATTTCTGGCCACCGCCAGCGGACGCAGCTGGACGTCGAGCGCCTCCGGGTAGTCGCCCAGTTTGACCTTGAAGCGATTGCTCAAGCGGGCCGGCGCGTCCTGCAATCGATCGAAGGTGACCCAGACGAAAATGACCCCGGCCTGCTGCGCTTCCAGCAGCGTCTTCTCATTCGCCTTACGCGGCATCATGCCTTCGAGATCGGCCTGGCTGAATCTCGCCAGCACTCGCGAGCCGTCGTCCGCATCGATCACTTCGAGAGAGGACAGCGACAGATCCCACTGGCCCATGTTGGTGACATGCAGCTCGTAAGCCAGATGTGCCTTGCCTCCCGCGCTGAAGGCGGTCGGCGCGAGCGGCACGTTCACATCCATCGCGACGGTGAACGGCTTGGTGGTGGGGCCCTTCTCCCTGGCCGGGGCGGCCGTCTGCTCGGCAGCACTGCGCTTGAACGATAACGGCTGCTCGGGCACGCCCTTTTGCCGCCAGGTGCCAGTGATGCCATCCCCGCCGGCCTCGAGCTTGCCTTGATACACCCCGCCCACCGGCTTGACCTCGAAACGAATCGAGTCCGCCGTCAGGGCGAGCGCATCGGCCGAAAAATTGGCGCCCTGTTCCACGCTGCTCATGGCAGCGACATACTCGCCGCCACTCAGTTGCTTCACAGTGAGCACCAGGTGCAGCCTGGCATTGCCGCCGCCCAGCTCGCCGGCCCAGACACCGACCAGCGGATTGCTCACCGCCGCCTGCACATGGAATGTCCAGGCGGAAAGCAGACTGGCCAGGGTAAAAACCGCCCCCCACAGGTGGGGCCGACCGGAATACATGGGTACTCTCATCTTGAGACTTCCGCGCAATGTGACGTATGACACTTCAGTCACATCCTACCGCCTTCGGAGGTCGCCGAGGTGTCGCGACGCAAGTAACGCGACTGCGGCCTGCAGTCCATATAAGATGTTTCGCGGGGATCATAAAAGGACGTATGCAGACGCCCATGAAGAAGAACACCCTCGCCTTCGTCAGCTTCCTCGGCATCCTGGTAGTCATCGGGGTGGCACATTTCCTTCTCGATCGGCTGGGCGCCGGCATTCTGAGCGCCGTACTGCTGGCCGCGTGGCTGCTGTGGTTCGTTCCGAAGTGGCAGGTCGACGGTCACGCGGCTGTGATCGCCCCGGAGGATCGACCCGAAACCGAAAATGAGTTTCGGCGCACGATGGTGCAGTTGGTCGGCGGAGCCGCGGTGCTCGCCGGTCTGTTCTTCACGTGGCAACAGCTGGTCGCGACGCGCGAAACGCTGCAGCTCGCGCAGTCGGGGCGAATCAGCGATCGCCTGTCCCGGTCGATCGAGCAGTTGGGCAACGTCAGCATGCACGTACGCTTGGGCGGGCTGTATGGTTTGCAGCGGGTGGGTATCGAGTCCTCGCACGATCGGGCCGTGGCCCGGGAGATCCTGGCGGCATTTGTTCGCACCTCACGCACCAAACCTCCTACGGAAGCAGGCGGTTGCCCCGCGACGGAACGACCGAGCGCTGAGAATCGCTGTGACGACCTGTCGACCGGCGGCTGCGAGGACGTACGAACGGCGCTGAATCTGGTCACCGCTCTGAACAAGGAGGCCGCCGACGGTGCCGCCGTCGACCTTGCTCGCGTCGACCTTCGCTCGTTCTCTTTGCCCGACGTGGCGCTCCCCGGCGCGATCTTCTCGGATGCGTGCCTGCGTCGGGGCAACTTCGATCGCGCCGACATGAGCGGCGCGAGACTCAATGGCGCGGAGCTGATCGCTTCCTCGCTTCGAAACACCAAGCTGTCGGACGCCAATCTCTCGTTCCTCGCGATCGCCACGACCGACATGTCGGGGGCGCAACTGCAGGGCTCCGATCTCACCGGCGCGGAGATGAACCAAGTCACCCTGACCGGTGCGAATCTTTCCAAGACGAAATTGATCAATGCGATTTTGAGCAGCGTCGGATTGAAAGATGCGGTGCTGACCGGGGCGGATCTGCGCGGGGCGAATCTCGGGGATGTCGAAGGATTGACCAACGATCAACTGCAGGGGACGACCATGGACGATACGACCATCCTTCCGGCCTACCTCAGCGGCGCGGCGCGCTAGGCACGATCATGGACAACAGTCGTCGCAACGTAATACGGCTCGGCGCGTTGATGTTTCTGTCATCGACTGCGTTCGCCGCCGGGGTGGAGAAAAAAGTCGCTCAGGATCTGGTCAGCGTCTTCGTCGATCAAAGCGGCACCGAGGCGCAAGGCGACTGGGTGATGGGCGTGCTGCTCGTGAAATCGCCCAAGGCCCAGGGCGCGGTGATCCGTGCGGCGCGCGCCAGAACGAACTTTCGACGCGACATCAAATTTCAACGGTGCGACCGGCGCCGGATACCGTTCGTGGAGACGCTGTTTCCCGCTGTGGTCGCGGATCAGAGCCTGTTGTTCTGGCCGTTTCACGTACGACCCGTGCAGGAGACGGCGTCCATGGAACGTCAGTTGGCAGGTCACCTCCGACGTATGCTGCACGCCTTTGGGGCCAGCGGCGCGCGAGAGTTTGTCATGCGTGCGTCCAAGAGCGACGTTGTCGCAGCCTATCTGCGAGAGGAATTCCCGACCGCTTCGCACAGCGTGTCGACATCCGCGCTCAAGCGACACTCGGATCACGACGACCTGTTGGGACTGACCGACCTTCTCACCGGATCCGCGCGCAGACTGTTGAAACTCGAGACGTCCCAGCCCAAACCCAATACCAAAGATCTGATTGCCCGCAAACTAATGTCGACTATACAAACGAAGGGAAACGATGCGCGCGTGCGCCTGATAGAACGTTAACAAGAGAGGAGCAGGGCCGACGCGCCGTAACAGACGTAACATAGCTACGATGAGGACGCGTCGACCCGCGAGCGCATCTTGTCACCTGAGTGACGAGTTGGCAAACCAACGGCGGCGGGCGGCCTGTCAAAATTTTCGACGAACCAAACGTTTCGTCGCAATGTCAGCCAAGAAACATTTGCAGCGGAGCGCGAACCTGTTACTTTGTAGATAAAACAAAGGGACGATACGGTCACCGCCGCGGTGATCTCGCAATCGTCGACAGGGAGAGCACATGAGTGCGGCGTCTTGGCGATGGCCCCTGGACCGAAGGCGAATCGCGAGCAGTCCGCGGGCTGCAGTGCGATTTGTGACAATTCTAGCGGTCACTCTGAGCCTCGGCGGATGTGCCGCGTTCAGACCCCAGGTGTTTTCCGATAGCCTGCATCCCAACAAGAAACAACCTGACACCGGGATTCCCAAAGACTTTGCAGGCGTGGAACATGACATTCTGTCGGTGCAACGCCGTTACATCGGGTCGGTCGCCAGTCTGTCGCAGCTGTCGGCGGGCACGAGCGCCGCGCTGATTGGAATATCCGCATTCGGGCTGTTCAAAGGATTGACGGACGGCAGCAGCAAGGACATCGCCGCCGCCGGTGTGCTCGGCACCGCGACCTGGGCAGTCGGCACCACTTTCACCTCCAAGCCCCGCCAGAGAATATATCTTGCGGGTGCCGCCGCCCTGGGCTGTGCCGTCAGTACCGCCAAACCCTATGACAAGACCACCGCCTGGCAGGACGAGCTCAACCGCGATTTAAAGGCCTCGGCGCTTGCATCCGAAGAGTTGCGCAACTGGCAAGAGAAGTACGCTCCGCTCACTGTCACAGTAACGCTGGAGGCAATCCAGGCGGCGGTTCCGCAAACCGAAGAGTGCAAAAAGCCGGTGGAATGCCCGGAACTCAACGGCACTACGTTTCGAGTCGAGGGCGCAAAGGTATGCGAGCTGCTGCGCGCCGATCGGGAAAAGAAATGCGCGCCACGAGGCGGACGCAAGCAATCCACGGTGCCGCCTTCGCCCGAGCTCATGTCGGCGTACGAACGAGCGGGCCTGGAGCGGACTCGCGTGAAGGCGGCGCTCGAGACTGCCCGTGAGACAGCGAATTCCGTGCGCGAAGCCGCGACCAATCTGTGGAATCGATCGGTACAGATCCAGACCCAGGTCAGCAGTGAGGTGCTCTCGACCGAACCGGATGCCGACACCGTGCTCAACACGGTCAAGGGCCTGTCCGACAGGATCATCCCGCCACCGGACGTGTGGAAGGCGCAGAGCGGTTACAAATCTTCCAAGATGGGCCCCTCGCCGAAAGAACAACAGGCCATCGCGGAGCTCGAACCCCTGCTGATCAGAAGCTTCCAGGCGCGTGTGAATGTCGAAAGCAAAGTGGCGCAGACCCAGCCGAGCCGTGACAACCAGGGAATCGCGGCCTGCAGGTTCGTGCCGCCTTCGACCCAGCAGAATGCGGCGGCCGGCACGCAAACGCCCGCCACCGCCGGGACCGACCAGTCCCTCGCCCAGGACACGATTCCGAACTGAGGCGGAAGATTTCGCCCATGCCGACACGCTTCGAACATTTGCGAGCTCTGCGACAGCAGCTGACTCACGTGATCTCGGCGGGCGCCGAGGCGCAGGCGCAGGCGCAGGGACGTGCCATCGGGCTGCATGGCGAGGTCTGCGGCGACCTGCATTGGTTGCAACAGTCGGTCGATCGAACAACCATTGCCAGCGGCTGCGCGCTGACCCTTGGCTTCGATGACGACTGCGCCGGACATCGATTGCCACGCACCTTGCTGTCTCCATTGGATGGCTCCTCCATACCGGTTCGTTCCATTCGCGGGGGGTTCGCCGGCCGCTCGCACGCCGCGTGGGTGCAAGTCCGCAACGTCTCGCATCCTTCGACACCGCCGTCGTTCGGCACTCTTGGCGCCATCTTGAGGCACCGTGACGATCCGAGACGATTGTTTGCTTTGACCGCCGGCCACGTACTGGCCGCCTCCGCAACCACTCGAGCCCAGGACGAAGTCTCCCTCGACGATGGCAACACGCCGATGCACGGCCGGCTGTTCGACTGGGCGCCGAACTTCGGTCGGGCTCAACCCGAAAGCAGCATCGATGCGGCGCTCGTGCAGATCGACGCGTCGGAACTGCGGGAACTGAATCGACAACAGGACGAATGGCCGCGCGGCGCGGTCGATCCGTTCGGCGATCATCGACTGCAGTTGCGCACTCAGGGCCAGATATTCCATGGCCACAGCCAGCAGTACATGTCCTGCCGCCTGTCGGTGGGCCGGATACAACCCATCGTCTATACCATCAAGGACGCACTGTGCTGGAGCGCCACGCCCGGATTTCGGGGCGGCGACAGCGGCGCTCCCATCTGGAGCTCGAACGACGAGTTGGTCGGAATCCACGCCGGCTCGGCTCCCGATGGCGCCGACCGGAACGCGGTGGCGATTCCCATTGGACGCATCTTGCGATGGGCCAATGCACGAGTCGTGTGTCGAGGCGAAGAGCTGATCCGCCCTCCGGTCCCGGTCAGCAGCGAGACCATGTCGGGCAGTGCGATCGATGCGCCGACGCCGGAGCCTGCCGACGAGCTCAGCGCTCTCGCGAAGACGATGTGGGGCGAGGCCCGCGGCGAAGGCGCCGAAGGAATGAGCGCCGTGGCTCACGTGGTACTCAATCGGGTCGCGCGTCAGACGTATTGGGGCAAGACCGTCGCCGCAGTCTGTCTGCGTCCTTACCAATTCAGCTGCTGGAATACCGACGATCCGAATCGGTCGCAGCTGCTGAAACTCACATCGGCGAACGGCATCTACTCGCTCGCACTACAGCTCGCACAGCAACTCCGGGATCTGGATCCAACGGAACGTGCGCGACAGGATACGACAAGCGGCGCAACTCATTATCACGCTCGCACCATCACGCCGCCGCGCTGGGCGCGTGGACGCACACCCTGCGCCCGCATCCGCAATCATCTCTTTTATCGCGACATCGCCTGAGGCCGCCGCATGGACAGCAGAATCATCGACGTCGCCATCGGCCTGGTCCTGGTGTTCGCGCTGACGAGCCTGCTGGTTGCGACGCTGGTCGAAGCATTCTCCACGATGCGCAAACAGCGGGGCCGCGTCCTGCGACAGGCCATCGCTTCGTTCGTCGGCGACAACTCCACGTTCGCGGAGCAGCTGTTGAATCATCCGCTGATCGTGTCGCTCGCCCCCAGCCCGGAGACCGACGCGAATCGCAAGCCGTCGTACATCAGTGCCGACGTCATGGTCACATCGCTGCTATCCCAACTGACCGCCAGCTACTCCGGCGGGATCCGCCCCTCCTCGCCCGCCGAACTGGTGTCGGCGATCACGACCGGCGGCGTGGCGGCGGCCGGCATCCCCGCGCCGACCTCTTTCGCCACTGGCCTCGCGAGCCTGCTGCCCGGTGTCGAGAACGACTGGCCGGCTTATGAGAAACGCCTGCAGGCGTGGTTCGACTCGGTCACCGAACGTTCCACCGGCTGGTACAAGCGCTGGACTCAATCCTGGCTGTTCATCATCGGCCTGCTGGTTGCCGCGGCGGTGAACATCGATCCGCTCGCGATCGCACCTCACCTCTGGAACGATGCAGCGTCGCGCGAAGCCATTGCCAGGCTGGGTGTGAGCGTCAGCGAGCAGTATGAAGCATCGAAGGCGACCGGCACCGAGCAAGCGACGGCCACCGGCCGCAATCAATCTTCATTGCCACCATTGACCAGCCTGCCGCAGCGAACCGATGCGACCGAGGCGGTGGCTCGCGACTATGCGAGACTCACTCAATCGATGTTCGTCGCCATCGAAGCGACGGAAGGTCGGCCCGACGCCATCGAACCCCGGGCGCGTTTGCGCATCCTTCAGTATCTCGATGAACTGCCGGGCCATCTGGATCGCATCCGGATGCGCGACGATGCATCGAGCGCCTACCTGAGCAACCGTGAGAATTCCAGCGCACGCATCGACCAAACATTGGATCAGCTGCGAACATTGATACCACGACGCGAAGCCTATGCTGAGACACATCGTCAGCGCGACGCGCTTGCGTCGAGCATCGCTGTCGAGCGCGTTGCGCTGGCGGCACGCAATGGCGAGCGCGATTTGCAATGCGCGGAGTCCGAGGATCCGGCGGTCAAATCTCTGTGCGTGCGGCTGCGGGACCTGGACAAGCTCAAGGAGACCGGCCTGCCGATCGGCTGGTCGGACGCGGTACTGTCCAATCTGCGCGACCCGAAACCTTGCAAACCGTCGACGGACCATAAGAAACAAACGACCGACTGCGGCCAGTCTCGCACCGGGCAACTGGCCTTGATGTTGCTGGGCTGGATCATCACCGCCATCGCCGTCACGCTCGGCGCGCCGTTCTGGTTCGATATATTGAGCAAAGTCGTGAAGCTGCGCGGCTCGGGTCCCCGCATCGATGGCGACACCGAGCAGGCCAAAGCAAAGCCGTCGGTGAACGATCCATCGACGGCCACCGCTACCAGCATCGCCGCGACCAGTCGCGTTCCCATGAGCGACGCTCTGAATCCGGCCGAAGCGGGCCTGCAGGAACACGAGGTGCGTCGTATTCAGCGCGCGCTGTCGATGCCCGACATTGCTGTCAGCGGTTATTTCGATGCGGCCACGCGCGCCGCCATCAATCAATGGCAAAGCGACCACGGGCAGGACGCCACCGGCGAGTTCACTCAAGCGCAGATCCAGGAGTTGCTGGGGCTGGCGTCGGGAGCGGGGGACGACTATGTCGGCTGATCCGATTCGAGCGCGGTTCCAACCGACACAAATGTTTCGCGTCAACGTGAAACTGAATATTCGCTCGGCCGCGCGCTTGAGCGCGGCCCGCATCGGCCGTGCCGAGCCCGGCACCCGACTGGAGATGCAAGCCGCCCTGCCCGGCGACACGATCAACGGTCAGGGCCAATGGTATGAGCTGATCGCGGGCCAGGGTTTTGTGTGGGGTGGCGGTGTCGTGCGCGACGTCCCGCCTCCCACGCAGCCCGCCGAAGCGGCCGGGCCGGCGCCGGCGGTGAATCGTCGTGCCGACCACACCATCCTGCCGCTGAGCACGACCGACCTGATGAGATTCTTCGGCCAGTTTCGTTTCAGGGAGGCGGCGAAAAAAGGCTTCATCGATATCGAACCGGAATGGATCCGCGAGAACACCGAGCTGATTCCGGTCCCGGCGCTCGCCCAGCTGGACTTTCCAAACATCCGCGTTCACAAGAAAGCGGCCCGGCACTTCGCCGCCGTGTTCGACGAAATCGCCAAGGCGGGCCTCTCCGATCTGCTGCTCAGTTGCGCCGGCACTTTCGTACCCCGGCACATCAGCCGCGACCTCGACAAGCCGCTCAGCTCGCACAGCTGGGGCGTCGCCATCGATCTCAACGCGGAATGGAACGGCTACGGCCAGCGCCCCGCGGCCCGCAACACCCCCGGCTCGCTCCAGGACGTCGCGCCCATTTTCGCCACATACGGCTTCGCCTGGGGTGGCCACTTCGGCACCCCCGACGGCATGCACTTCGAACTGGCGCGCAAGGACGTTTGAACGGGCGGGCAACTCGTCTATTCAGTGGCACAGTGCGCCACCGGCCCCGCGATCACGGGCGCAATCGAACCCGAGCGCCAGTTCCATGACTGCGTGCCGCCGGCCCGACGGCGGCACATGATCTGCTCGTGCAGCTCGAACATGCCGGGCATGAACTGGCTCGACAGCTGCGGAGCGTCGCCGAAAGTCATATATGAGCTGCGCGGTGCGAACGGCGCCCACGACGGCCCATTCGTCGCTGACGGTTGGCCGTCACGCGCGAAGCTGGTCCAGTAATCGAGGATGGCGCCAGCGAGCTGTCGCTCGCCGGTCGTGTTCGGGATCGCCGGCCAGCCGGCGGGAGTGGCATCGAACGTCCCGAACACGAACGGCACTTCGCTGGCATGAAACGCCGTGAGATCCATTGCTGCCGCGTTCGGATAATCGTGATCGAAGTAATAAAGAAAGGAGCGCTGTCCGAGGGCGGCCTGCTTCCGTACCAACCGCTCTGAAGCCCAGCCGAACACCACATCGCGCGTGGCGGCCAATTGGGTCTTGTCCAAATCCCGTGGCGGATAAAGCCGGAGATATTCGTCCGCAAGGTCGCCGTAACGAGCCCTCACATCATTCGCATAGACCGATGCGCTGGCTGGAGCAGGAGGCAACAGGAACCGAAGACCGCGAATCTCGCCACTGGTGAATCCAGCGATCAGCGGCACCGGCGCCTGCTCGCCGCGATCGAATGTATCGACGAGTTGTCGCGGAAGAATCTTGCCATCGATCGTGCCGTACGGCGCGTACCCGGCCACGGCAGTCGCATCGACGAGCTCTCGCGCGCCCATCGCCCGCATTTTCGCAATGCTGGAAGCACCGAGCTTGGTGGCGAGCGCGGCGCCGATGCTCTCGGCCGACTGCTCCTCGTATCGTGCCTGTCGCAATTCCGGCATCGTGAACAGATAACCGCTTTGCACGATTGCCCGCTCGAAGAGACCGTGCGCCGCCGGCGATGCCAGCAGATACTCGACACTCAAGGCCCCGGCCGACTCGCCAAATATCGTGACATTGCCCGCGTCACCGCCGAACGACGCGATGTTCTCCCGCACCCAGCGGAGCGCGGCGATCTGATCCAGCAATCCATAATTTCCAGAAACATCGTCCGCCGACTCCTTGCTGAGCTCGGGATGGGCGAGATAGCCGAGAACACCCAGACGGTAGTTGATGGATACGAGGACGACGCCTCGCTGGGCGAACTCGCGTCCCGAGTACATCTTGGACTGTGCCGAGCCCCAAATGAGAGTGCCGCCGTGAATCCAGACCATGACCGGGGCATTGCGCGCATCGACAGGCGCGGTGACATCGAGCGTCAGGCAGTCTTCATTCATCAGCACTTTCGGACCCCGGTTGTACGGGCCTGGTGCCATCGCAGGCTGCACGCACGCCGCACCGGCCTGCTGGACCGTACGAACTTCGTTCCATCGAGGCATCGGCGCAGGAGGACGCCAACGACGCTCGCCTGTAGGCGGCAACGCATAAGGGATCGCGCGAAAAACATTCGCATCTCCCTCGCGCACACCGCGCACGCTACCAGCCGGCGCGTTCACAACAGGCGACGCCTCGTTCGTCTCAGGAGCGGGCGGCATCGAGCAGCCGCAGAGTCCCATGAAGGCTGCGACCAAAAGCGACCGAAAATTCATCGCGCACGTTCTCCTGTGAGCGTTTGGGACCGGATGATTCGATGGGCCAGTGTGAGAAACAGCAGGGCCGCGATCAAATACATCGGCGACAGCGCGAAGAACGCAGCCTGCAACGCATGAGCTCCGTGGTCCGGGCGAAAGAAGTCGCTCGCCATGCCCACGTAAGTCGGCCCCAAGCCCAGACCGATGAAGTTCATCACCAGCAGCAGCAACGCCCCCGAGATCACGCGCTGATCGGGATGCACTTCGCCTTGCACGAACGTCACCGTCGCCGACAGAAAGAACGAGTTCAGGAACATCGGAGCGCACAGGAAGATCAGCGCCAGCGGCCAGTGCGGCGCCCAGACGAAGCCGAGAAAGAAAGGCAATGCGAGCACCAGCGAGATGGCCGGGATGACGGCATAGGCCGCCTTGGTGCGGGCGCCGAACCGGTCGATGAGCCGGCCGGAAACATAAATGCCGGCGCTCATGCCCACACCCACCACCAGCGCATACCAGATCGCAACCTCGCTCAGTTGCATGCCCTTCTCACGCATCAGGAACAGCGTGGCGAAATTGCTGATGCCGTAAGTGATGAAGTTCGCGGCGCCACTCGCGATCGATGCCAGCAGCAGGATGGGGTTCGAGAAGAATCGTGCGATGGTAGCAACGAAACCGGGGCCCGGAGCGCTGCTCGCCGCTTCGTGTCCGCCACGTCTCGGCTCGGGAACGAGGAGATAAACGACAACCGCAGTGACGACGCCGACGGCGCCGATGACGTAAAACGGGATTCGCCAGTCGAAGGCCGCGGCAAGCGAGGCGCCGAATGCCACGCCCAGCGCGGACCCGAGCGGCGGGCCTAAATTGAAGATCGCCATCGCGGCGCCCCGCCGTTCACGCGGGAAATAATCCGAGATCACCGCGTACGACGGCGGCACTCCACCCGCTTCGCCGACTCCAACCGCCATGCGCGCGATGACCAATTGCCCGTAGCTGCCCGCCATCCCGCACGCGGCGGTCGCCCCGCTCCATAGCGCGCATGCAATCGACAGCACCTTCATGCGGTTGGTGCGATCCGCCAGCCAGCCGACCGGAATGGCGATGAAACAATAGAACAGCGCGAAATAGAAACCCGTGATCCGGCCCAGCTGACTGTCGCTGATCTGCAGCCCGTCCTGGATGGGCTTGGCCAGAATCGAGATCAGCTGCCGGTCCAGGAAGTTGAGCACATACACGAAGCACAACATGCCCAGGACCACCCCGGGCCGCACGGGGCGCGCAGCCACCGTCATGCTCCCCGCTCCTGCCAGGCTTTCGCGCGCACCGCATACCACGGAATGATCTCGGGATTGGCGATCGCATCCAGATTGAAAACCTTGGCCATGGGCCAACCCTGGAACAGACGTTTGACCGGCAGCTCCTGCTTCTTGCCCGTCAAGGTGCGGGGAATGCCCGGCGCATGAATGAAACGATCCGGAATGAAGCGAGGCGACAGCGCCGTGCGGATGGCCGATGCCATGGCCGATTCGAGAGCCGCATCCAGCTCGCGCCCGTCTCTCGGGACCACGAACATCAGCAGCTTGCTGTCGCCCTGCCCGTCTTCGATATCGATGACCAGACTGTCGAAGACCTCGGTCAGATGTTCCACGGCGGAATAGATATCGGCGGTGCCCATGCGCAAGCCGTGACGATTGATGGTCGCATCGCTTCTGCCGGTAATCGTGCAGCTGCCATCGCGCTCGATCTGCAGCCAGTCGCCGTGCCGCCAGATTCCCGGCCATTCCAGAAAGTACGACGACCGGTAACGACTGCCGTCCTCGTCGCCCCAGAAGTACAGCGGCATGCTCGGAAACGGCCGAGTGCACACCAGTTCGCCCACTTGCTCGAGCACGGGTTGCCCTTTTTCATTCCATGCTTCCACAGCGGCGCCGAGATGGCGGCATTGAAGCCTGCCCGGCGTGGCGGGCAATTCGCGATTGCCCGAGAAGAACGCGGCGGCAATGTCGGTGCCGCCACTGATATTGCACCACCAAATCTCTGAGCGACCGATGGCGGCAAATTGGTCGGTGCCCCAGCGCTGAACATCCACCGGCAAGGGCGAGCCGGTGCTGCCCAACGCGCGCACCGCGCTCAAATCTCCAGCGTCGCTCACCGTGATATTCGCCTTGCGACAGCTGTTGAAAAACGCGGCGCCCGCGCCGAACCAGGTCACCCGATGACGCGCGACGAATGCCCAGAGCGTCGTCCAATCCGGTTTGTCCTTGGCGCCGCCGGGCGAGCCGTCGAACAAACAAATCGTCGTCCCCGCCAGCAGTGCCCCGACCTGCTGATTCCACATGACCCAGCCGGTGGCGGTGTACCAGTGAAAGCGCTCGCCGAACGAATCGGGCGAGTAGCTGGCGCCCAGGTCGAGATGCAGCAGGCCTGCATAGGTCGAGACGATGACGCCGCCGTGGCCATGCACGATGGCTTTGGGCAGGCCGGTGGTCCCGCTCGAATACAGAATCCACAGCGGATGATCGAACGGCAGCCATTCAGGCTCGAACGCCTCAACCTCATCGTCCGTTCGTGACAGCGCCGTCGCGAGATCGTTCGAATTGGGAACGAGCGCTTCGCCATACCCGGTCTGGATGACGAACAACGCCACCACGCTCGGCAACTCCCGCCGTATTTCGGTGACGGTGACACTGCGATCCATCGCTCTGCCGCCATAGAACACGCCATCGACGGCGATCAGCGCTTTAGGAGACGTCTGTCGAAAACGCTCCAGCACGGCGGGCGTCCCCATGTCGGGCGAGCACACCGTCCAGATTGCGCCCACGCTGGCGCAGGCGAGCTGTGCAATCACGGTTTCGGGAATGTTTGGAAGATATGCAGCGACCCGGTCGCCACGACCCACGCCGTGACGACGTAATTCCAACGCGAGCGAAGCGCTACGTCGTTGCAGTTCCTTCCAGCCGATCTGCGTGACGACGCCGCGCTCGTTCTCAGCAACGATGGCGGGCAGACCGGCGGCTTCGGCACGCTCGACATGACGAAAGACCTGGCGCGCGTAGTTGACCTGCGCGCCTTCGAACCAAGTGGCGCCTGGCATCTCCAGGCCGTCGACCACAGCGCCGAAGGCGGTGGACGACTCGATCTCACGATAATCCCAGAGACTGCGCCAGAATCCCGCCAGGTCCGTGGTCGACCACCGCCACATCGCCGCATAGTCCGCGAACGTGAGACCGTATTCGCGGGCCAGCCAGTCCCGATACAGCCGCAGCTGCGGCGTCGATTCATCTTTCAGCATGAGCGGTTTAGAAACGATGGCTGAGCGTGACGCCGTACTGACTGGGCGCTCCCAACTGCCCGACCCGGGCGGGCACGGTATCGCTCGCCGACGTGAGGGACTGACTCACATAACGCTCATCGAAGGCGTTACGAATGAAAGCCGTCAGCGACCAGCGCGCGTCCATGGTGCCGATCGACACGGAGGCATTGAGCAATCCGTAGGTGCCTTGGGTATTGAGTGGATTGTTGAACAGATCGAAATAGATTTCGCTCTGCCACTTGTAGTCCGCCCGCGCCACGATCTCCAAGGCGCTGGAGATCGGCAAGCTGTATTCGCTCGACACGCCGAACTGCCACTGCGGCGCCTGCGGCAAGCGATTGCCGGTCAGATCCTGATCGCCGCGTTCGGGATAGATCGGATCGATGCTGGTGAAGTGGCCGAACTCCGCATCGAGCCATGTCGCCGACGCTCTCAGCCGCAAGCCGCGGAATGGAATCGCTTCGAGGTCCAGCTCCACGCCCGAGATCGTCGCGGAAGCCGCATTCTCGACCCGCGGGTATCTCACATTGGTCTGCGGATTGATCCGGAACAGCGTCTGCTGCAGGTTGGTGTAATCGGAGTAGAAACCGGTCACGCCCATGCGCAGCGCCCGATCGAGGAACGAGGCTTTCAGGCCCGCTTCGTAGTTCCAGACAAACTCCGGATCGAACAGATTCACGGGCTGGGACACGTCGCCGAACGTATTGAATCCGCCGGACTTGAAGCCGCGCGACGCGCTCACGTAAAGCAGCGTGTTGTCGTTGGGAACATAGTCGATGACGAACCGCGGCGTGAACGCACCCCAGGAATCGTCGGCGGTTCTGCGAACCCTGGCGCCGATGATGTTGGCGTCCATCACGAAGTCCTTTTCATCGATCGTGTAGCGTCCCCCCACGGTCACGCGCAGGCTGTCGGTCAGCTGATGCCGGAGTTGTGCGTAAATCGCATAGGAATCCAGCTTCTCGACCGGGTCATAGTTGAACGCGCCGATCAGCGCCGGCGGAACGCTCAGCACCAGCGGTTGGCTGGACTCGCCATTCATATAGAACGCGCCGGCGACCAGGTCGGTCCTGTTGCTCAGGTCCGCGGTCACTGTCAGGTCCTGCGTGAACTGATTCACGTGGATGCCAACGTACGGGAAGTCCGAGAAGTCGCCGGTGGTGCCGTCGTTGTCGCTGTCGGTCAGCACCAGATCATGCTTGATATAACCGGTCGTCGATGCGATGGCGAAGCCCGGACGCACGTTCCAGTTCGCGATCAGAATCGATTTATGGCTTTCGGTATCGCGCTGGTCGCTGCGATTCATGTACACGACCCGATTCTCCAGATCGTTCCGCGGCAGTCCCAAGACTTCGACGATCGTCGGCTTATCGGGGCGCGCACGGCCCAACACAGTTGCGAAAGCGGGATTGCCACGATCGCGCGTCGCTTCGAAGATGGCGCGCACAGTGAAGTCGTCGGTAACTTTTCCGAGCAACGACGCCCTGACCTGCGACAGATCGGTATCGTTCTTGTCGATGCCCAGAAAATCGTTTCTGAGCCAGCCGTCGGCTTCTTCTCTCTGAAAAGCGACGCGGGCGATCAGTCGATCGGAGATGAGCGGCGCGTTCACGAACCCTCGCACACCCCAGCGTTCGTATTCGCCCGCGGTGAGCGCGATCGAGCCGGCGAGCTCGTTGGTCGGTTGATTGCTGTAAACGTTGATCGCGCCGCCGGTGGCGTTGCGCCCTTCGAACGTGCCTTGCGGTCCGCGCAGTACCGCGACTTGCGAGACGTCCAGGAATGTCCCGTCCATCATGAAGTGATTGAGCAGCGGCACGCCGTCCTGTGACACCGTGACGCCGGATTGGCTGCCGATATCCTGGCCCGCCTGACCGATGCCGCGCACGGCGATGAACACATTGCCGAAGCGTTCACCGAATTGCAGGCTGGGCGTGAGCTGGACCAGCTCGCCGACGCTCGTTACGCCAGCCTCCTGCAGGGTATCTCCCGAGATCGCGGTGATCGCGATGGGAACGTTCTGCAATCCTTCGCTACGCCGCTCGGCCGTAACTACGATGTCTTCAATGACCGTCTCGGTCGGTGCACGCCGCGTTTCATCCTGGTTTTGAGTCTGTGCTTCGGCGCTGAGCCCGAACCCGCAGATCAGCGTCGAAGCGCCCAGGTACAGCATTCTGCCGCGCAGCTTGGCGGTGCGATTCAGTTTCATCCCGTCCCCCTCGTTCTGAGTTCGTCTTAGGGCTGTTCGCCAGCCTCTAGCGTTGCGCAGGAGGATGCCACCGGCCGAAAAAAAGGCCATGGCAGGAGTGACAGACCGAGTTGGCAGAAGTGACCAGGCTTACGAGATGCGGCGCTCTTTGAGCAAAGCCGTGGCGGCGGCGACCTTCACCGGATCCGCGATGTACTCGGCACGATAAGCGGACGGCGTCATGCCCGCCCAGGCGAAAAACTTGCGAGAGAAACTGCCGGGCTCGCTGAATCCCAGCACCAGACCGATGGCGGTAATGGGCACATCGCTTGCGAGCAGATACGCACTCGCAAGCTCGCCTCGCAAGCGTGTCCTGATGTCCTGAAAACTATGGCCTTCGAGCGCCAGGTCGTGGCGCAGGCGTCGCGGCCGGGTGCGCAGGCGCGCCGCCACCACTTCGATGGGCGCGGACCCCAGCCCCGCCTTTTGCAGATCGATCAGCACCTGCTGGGTCTTTTCGTGCCAGCTCAAGCCATGGCCGGGTGAAGCGAACCAGTCGGGCTCGCTCGAATAATATTCTTCGTATTCCGAAATCGAGCCGTGCACCAGCCGCACCGTCAGGTCGCTCCAGCTGTAACAGAGCGCATCGACCGGCGCATTGAAGGTCACCGGACAACCGAACAGCGCAAATCGATCGAAGCCGTTCGCCTGCACCGGGCGGGACCCTTTGACAGAAACGCCGCGCAACGCCAGAGGGCGGCCGATCAGCCAGCTGAACATCTGATAAATCCAGACGAATCGGATCCACACCAGGATGTCGCGCTCGACGCCGGCGATCGTGTGGTACTTGCAGATGTGTTGCAGCCCGGAGCCGTGCTCTTCCTCGATCCAGGGCCCCACGTCGGTGGACATCGCATCCGTGAACCGGATGCTTACGCGCAAGGCCTCACCGAAAGTCGCACAGTGCAGGAAGGACAGCATGCGCTCGGTCTCGAGCGCCAGCCGGCAGCCCTGCCCCAGAAAGCCGAGGTACACATCGTCGATCGAGCTTTGGATCTGGCGCACCAGCCGAACCAGCGACCGGCCATCGATCGCCGCATCGGCATTTCCATAAACCAGCGGATCGATCGAGGCACCGCGCAGGATGACGAGCGGGTCGCGCCCTTTGAGCACGGCCCCTTGAAGCAAGGCTTTGACCGCTTCGCCATCCAGGCCACACGTTCCCGTCCCTGCATCAGGATCGGTCGCGAGCCCAGCATCCGGCTTGTTGAGCATCAGTGAGTTCTGGTTGGCCGACCACCCGGCCGGCCGATTCTCACTCAGGCTCCGCACCCCTTCAAGCTGCTGCCGCGGCGACTGCGCAGCCTCGAGAGCAAAGTCGGAATTTCGAAAGGCTGCATAATGCGCCCATGAAATACCTGTCTGTGTTGCTGCTCTTGCTGGCAGCGCCGTCCTCTTTCGCCGCCGGTCCCAGCGACCGAACGCTGAGCGTGAACGGTGTCGAGCTGCATTTCCGGATCTATGCCGGCGACGATCGAACGATACTGCTGGAGGCCGGCTCCGGATTGAATGCGGATACCTGGAACGAAACGGCGTCGCTGCTGGCCGAGGCCACTGGCGCAACAGTCATAAGTTACGACCGTGCCGGCATGGGCTCGAGCAGCTTGCCTCGCGACACCTATGATGTGTACGAGGAGGTGGCCCGCTTGCACGCCGGGCTGTACGAGTTAGGTCGCACGCGGCAGTTGATTCTCGTCGGTCACTCTTACGGCGGTTTTCTGATCCACCTGTTCGGCAACCTGTATCCCGAGGCCGTCATCGGTCTGGTCTATGTGGATGCCAACACGGCACTCGGCATCGATGGAATCGGCGGCGCCGCCGTCGTCGCCGGGCCGCGGATCAAAGCCAACGACGTTCCCAATCCCACCAAGGAACAACAAGCGGGCTTGCGCCTGTCCCGCGCATTCGCGGCGACACTCGAAACCGTGCGGCGCTATCCGCCGCTGTGTGGCGTGCCGGTCGCGGTCATCTCTTCGGGAAAGTACGCCTCGAGTGTCAGCCCTGCTTTCATCGCCGGATGGCGTCGCGGTCATATCGATCTGGTCGACCGGACCCACGGCAAATATTTCATTGCCCAGGATGCCGGCCACATGGTGCACAAGGACGACCCCGGCATCATTCGCGAAAGTACCGCGCTGGTCGCTGCGGCGGCAGGCCGTGCCAGGCCTCGCATCGGCACTCTGTCGCGCGCCTGCGAACCGTTCGATTGGTAACGCGCATCTAATTGACAATTTCGATTGCCTGATTCGTCAAGAGCGCGAATCGGCTTGCGCATAGGATCGAATCCGGAGCGCCAACGCCGGCTGCCCGACAGATTGCCAACAACATGAACGGGGAGTGCGCGAGTGGAGCAGTATAAATTCACGTGGACGGCCGGCGCGTTGCTGATGTCTCAAGTGGCGCTCGCACAGCAAGCACCCGAGTCGACCGCTGTCGACACGCTCGAAGAAATCGTGGTCTCCGCAACCAAGCGGGACACGCTGCTTCAGGAAACACCGCTGGCGATTACCGCGATTTCCGGAGATGCGCTGGAACGGCGCGGCGCGCAGAGTCTGGAAGATTTCTTCCGCGAAGTGCCCGGCCTGGTGGTGCAAGAGGGTGAGACTGGCGGTGGCCGCGGCCGCATGTCCATTCGTGGCGTGCGCTCGCAAGGCGAAGCGACAGTTGCGATGTACTACGGCGAAACGCCCATCGTCGGTTCGGAAGGAACCGCTGCCGATCCGGGCGGTCGCACCGGCGATCTGGCCGTTTATGACTTGCGGCGTGTCGAAGTGCTGCGCGGTCCGCAGGGAACATTGTATGGCTCCAGTTCCATGGGCGGCGCCGTGCGCTACATTTTCAACGATCCCGATCCGGAGGCGCTGTCGGGCCGCGTTCGCACCGAGGTGTCCTCGACCGAACACGGAGGAGTCAACTACGGCGGAGCGGGCATGTTGAATCTGCCGCTGACCGACCAGCTCGCGCTGCGCACCGTCGGCACCTATACCTATCGCGAAGGTTATATCGATCAGCTCGCGTTGCGGCTGAACGATACCAACGACATGGAACAGTACAGTGTGCGCTCCTCGCTGCAGTACACGCCGACGGACACGCTATCGCTCACTCTGATGGGCATCCACCAGGACTCGCAGCTCGATGATGCGGCGTTCTATCGAGTGGCGCTGGGTCAGTTCAATCACAACTGGCCCACGCAATACAGCTACGATGAACAGTTCGACCTGCTCAGCGCCGTGGTGAAATGGGATCTGGGGCCAGCGCAGCTGGTGTCCGCCTCGTCGTGGCAAAACTCCCAGACCGAGCGCACGGTGGATGCCACCGCTACGATTTTATCGTCGCTGGCCGCTCCCACGACGGCTTGTCGAATCTATTTCAACTTGACCGCGCCCGCCGCATGCAGCACCGCACAGCGCGATCAGTATCTCGCCTATGCGGCCAGCCGATCGCCAGGGCTGTTCTATGCCGTCATGGACACCTCGGTATTGACGCAGGAACTGCGCTTGAGCTCGAGCGGTGACGGTGCGTTTCAGTGGAGCATCGGCGGCTACTTCGAAGATCGCGACGACGATGTCGACAGTTACGTCGTGCGGGCCGACGCGGCCACCGGCCGCTTGATCGAGCCCCTCGATGTGACGGGCCTCAGATACATCGCTACGGACTACCGGCAGTGGGCAGCGTTCGGCGAAGGCACTTACGAATTCGTCCCCGGCTGGTCGGTCACCGCGGGTCTGCGCTATTACGATTACACCAAAACGGTGGCCGGCGAGGTTGTCACACCGAGCGCGCCGACGTTTCAGGCAGCGAGTCCGTACACGTCAACGACCACGGGCGAGTCCGGCATCGTCGGCAAATTCGGCGTCAATGGCCAGCTGACCGACGACTTGATGGTGTATGCCACGGCGGCGGAAGGCTTCCGCCCCGGCGGCACGAACAACACTCCGAACATTCCGCAGGATCTGATTCCCTTCGAGGCGGACAGTCTGTGGAGCTACGAACTGGGACTGAAGACTCAGTGGCTGCAGGACAAGCTGGTCGTCAACGTCGCCGGCTATCGCATCGATTGGGACAATATCCAGGTGTCGACGCGCACCGCCGACAATGTGTTCTCGTTCATCACCAATGCCGGCGCCGCACGCGTCTACGGCTTCGAGGCGGAGAGCAACTATCGGCCCACGCAACGCCTCACGCTCGGCGCCACGTTCAACGTCATGGACTCGCATCTGACGGAGGATCAGATCAACTCCTCCTCGCTCGCCTCCGCCACCATCGGGCGCGCCGGTGACAAGATTCCTTACGTGCCGCGTTACAGCGGCTCGGCCTCGATCAGCTACCTGCTGCCGTTGAGCGGCATGGACCTGATCGGTTCGGCGGACTACAGCTACACCGGCACTTACTCGAACACGTTCCGGAGAACGGCGTCGACCTACCGGCGCATCGGCAACTACTCCATCCTCAACCTGCGCCTGACCGCGGAGTTCGGTCGCTATAGCGTGGCGGCTTTCGTGAAGAATGCGACTGACGCCAATGAGCCGGTGTTCAGCGACGGCACGACACTGGCCGTCGCGCCCTGGCCACGTACCGTGGGCGTGAGTTTCGAAGCGAGCTTCGGCGAGCGTTAGTTCGCCCCCGCAGGATCGGGCGTGCTCGTGCGAAAACGCACGAGCGGGCGCTCAGAGCAGTCGGTAAACACGCTCGCGCAACTCGTCACGCAACGGGTGCACGCCGGAGGGCAGCTTCTGGGTCATGAACACCACGCCGAAGGAGCGGGCGCGATTCACCCAGAACGTGGTGCTCGCGGCGCCACCCCAAGCGTATTCGCCGAGTGAATCGGAGCCGTCGGCTCGATTCGGATCGAGCATCACCGATCCGCCCAGGCCGAAGCCGAGCCCCTTGACCTCCCCACCCAGGCCAAAGCGGGCCGCGGTCGACAGCGGCTCGGGTCCGAGTTTTCCGGCCAGTTGATCGGTCATCATCGCGTCGACGCTCGCGGCTCGAAGCACGCGCACGCCATCGAGTTCGCCCGAGTTCAACAGCATCCGCGCAAATCGACAGTAGTCCGGCAGTGTCGAGAACAAGCCGGCGCCGCCCGTGGGAATGACATGATCCGTACCCCATGCGGGAATCTGCTCATCGGCCATTCGCTCCAGTCCGTCCGAGCCGATTCGATATAGAGCCGCAAGCCGCGTGCGCTGCGCCGCTGAAACCTGGAATGCGGTGTCGCGCATCCCCAATGGTTCCAGCACCTGCCGGCGCACGTACTCGCCGAAATCCATACCCGACGCCACCTCGATCACACGGCCGGCCACATCCAGCGACGTGCCATAGATCCAGCGCGTTCCGGGCTGCGCCGCCAGGGGAATCTGTGCAATGGCTCGCGAGAAATCCGCCAGTGTCGAGATCTTTCCCGATCGATACCACTGGCCCGCGATCAAACCGGCCTGTTTGTACAGTTTCGCCGTGGGCTCCAGGCCATCGTTGAAACTTTCGCTCAAGCCCGCCGTATGCGTCAGCAGGTGTCGCACGGTAATGGGCGTACGGGCCGGCTCGGTGACAACCGTTTCCCCTTCGAATCTCACAAATACCCGCGGCTGCGCGAACTCGGGCAGGAAATCCGCGATTGGCCCATCCAGTTTCACGAGGCCGCGCTCGACCAGCGTCATCATCGCCACGGTCGTCACCGGCTTTGTCATGGAGTAGATGCGATACACCGTATCCAGGGCGATGGGGCGACTGCTTTCGCGGTCCGCCATCCCCTGCATCGCTGTGACCGGAGCCGCCTCGGACAGCACCTGCACCGCCGCGCCGGAGACCCAGCGCCGTTCGATGATACTCGCGAGCCAATCCTGCAGCGCCCGTTCGAGCGATGCACGCCCACGAGGCGATTCGAGCGCCGCCGGGAAGCTCCTCGCCGTCACCCAGGGAGCCAGCAGGCCGCCCGCCAGATACGCCAATGTTCGTCGACGACTGATGAGGCCGCCGCTCGGGCCGCGCTTGCAAGAGGTCATGTCCGCTCCGGTCGCTGTTGCTGACAGTAGATCATTATTGTTGACAATCTATAGCATTGTGCACAATATCGCCAACACCGCCACCGGCTGTCACGAGCGTTTCCGGTGAGGCACAAAGGCCGCGCCACGCAGCGCGCCGTTCATTTCAAATTGGGGGAATGCCATGTCCGCTCACCCGCTCCGCGCGCGCATCAACAAAACCGCCGCCGTGGTGCTCGCCTCGTGTGCACATGTGTCGTTGGCTCAGGCTCAAGTCGAAGAGGTCGTGGTCACGGCCCGCTTCAAGGAGGAAAGCCTGCAGGACGTCGGTGCCAGCATCCAGGCAATGGATGCAGCGGTACTGGCGCAGGAAGGCGTGGAAGATTTCGAGGACATCGCCCGCCGTTCCGCGGGTATCAGCTTCATCGATCGCGGCCCGAATCAAAACGACGTGAGTATTCGCGGCATCGCCAATGGGACGGCTGCACGCCTGGCTGATCTGGGCAGCTCAGGGCCTCTGGTCAGCCAGTTTCTCGACGACATCCCGGTCGCGGCTGCCACCGCCAGCCAGCGGGACTTCAACTATTTCGATTTCACGCGAGTGGAGATTCTGCGCGGCCCGCAGCCGACATTGTTCGGCGAGGGCTCGGTCGGCGGCACCATTCGTTATTTCACCAATCAGCCGGATCTGGGCGCCGGAACCTTCGATGACATGGTGATGAAGACTTCGATCTCCGGCACCGAGGACGGCGGCACGAACTACTCAGTCTCGGCGGCGGCCTCGGCCATCGTCGTGCCGGAAAAGTTCGGCCTGCGTGGCGTGGTGAACTATCGCAAGGACGATGGTTTCATCGACAATCCGCGGCTCGGCCTGGACGACGTGAACGACTACGAGGCCAAGAGCGGCCGCGTGGTCGCGCTGCTGCAGCCGACCGACGCGGTCGAAGTGCGCCTGATGGCGTTCGTGGGCAGAGACGACCTGGGCGAGACCAACGCAGTCGATCCCAATGTCGCACCGGATCGGCTGCGCTACAGCTCACCCGTCGACGGCCACGGCTCGGATGACTTCGAGCTGTACACGGGCAAGCTCGCACTGACGCTCGGCCCGCTCACGGTGTCGTCGATCACCGGCTGGTACGAGCGCGAACGCACCGATCGATTCTATGACGCGCAATCCTCGGCCGCCTTCGGCACGTTCACGAGCGCCCCGCTGACGGGCATCGGCGTCTCCGGCGCGACGGATGAAAGCTTCACGCAGGAATTTCGCCTGGTCTCCGATCTGGAGGGACCGCTGAATCTGACCGCGGGCCTGTACTATCAGGACGCCGACTTCGCGACCCGCCTGGTCACCGAAGCGGCGGAACTGCCGCCGAACACCGTCTCCGGCACACAGACGCTGCTGATCGATCAGGGCAACACCGTGGCGTCGGAACAATATTCCGCCTTCGCCGAGCTCACTTACGAGATGACCGACCGCGTCCGGCTGATCGGCGGCGTGCGTTACGTGAGCGAAGACATCACCAATACATCCACCAGCTCCCGAGTGGCACAAGGCACCGGCGGCAGCGCCATCACGCCGCCCTTCATCGTCAGCGATGTGAATACCCTGGCAAGCACCTCGTTCGGCCTGCCGCTGCGGCAAACGTTCGAGCTGAAGAAATGGCTGCCTCGCGTCGCTCTCGAGGTCGATCTCAGCAACGATCATCTGTTGTATGCGCTGGCCTCGACCGGCGTACGCAACGGCAATCTCAACCCGTTCACGTCCGCGTTTCAGGGCTCGGCTGGCAACCTCGCCCGCTTCGAGACGCTGCGCTCGTTCGACGAGGATGAAGTGCGCTCCTATGAGATCGGCGCCAAGACCCGCTGGCTGCAGGGCGATCTGGTGGTCAACGCCGCCGCGTTCCACACCAGCTATCGGGATCCGCAGATTCTGACCTCGACGCCGCTGGTGCTCACCGTCAATGGACCGGACCAGCGCATCGTGGGGCTGGAGCTGGAAACCAACTGGCGCGCCACCGACGCGATCGATGTCTATCTGAACACGACTTATCAGGATGCGGAGTTTCGCGGCAACGCCGTGCTGGGCAACCGAACCCTGCTCGCGTCGCTGGGCGTTCCCTACGATCTGCGGGCCGGCAATCGCCCGGTCGGCGTGCCGGAATGGGCCGCCGCGATCGGTCTCAACCTGCGTCAGCCGGTCGGCAACCGTCTCGAAGCCATCGGCCATCTCGCCTATCAGTATGTGGGCGCGCGCCACGCCACCAATCAAAACTTTCCGGCGAGCGAACTGGACGCGCAAAGCTTTCTCAACGTGCGGGTCGGCCTGCAAGGCGAGCGCTGGTCGTTGCAGGCGTTCGTCGACAACGCGCTCAACACCCTGGAGTTTCAATCGCTCGCCGGCAACAACGCCGCGGTGTTCCGAAACGCCGCCGGCGAGCTGGATTTCCGTCCCACGGCCGCGGCGGTCAATCGCCCCCGGACCTACGGCGTGGAGCTGACCCTGCGATATTGAGCAAATATCGCACTATGCGAGAATGCGTGCAGTCCTGGCCCTGAACCTTGCCGCACGCATATGCCTCAACCGCAAACGCAGAACGATGCGCCGTTGTCCGAGCGCATCGCCGCCGCCATCGTGCAGCGGATCAACAAGGGCGAGCTCAAGCCCGGCGACCGCATCTACGAGCAGGCGCTCGCCGATGAGTTCGAGAGCAGTCGCGGCCCGGTCCGCGACGCGCTGAAAACCCTCAGCGCCAAGCACTGGATCGAGCACATCCCGAATCAAGGCGCCCGCGTGGCGGCGGCTACCGCCACACCCTCGCTCGAAACCACGTTGATCGCCGCGGCCATGCTGGGCCTCGCCTGCCGCTTCGCCGTGACCAAGGCGAGCGATGCGGAAGTCGACGAGTTCCTGAACCGTGTAAAACTCGTGGCGCAACTTGGCAACGATCCGTCCAGCAAGAGCGAGCGCTTCACTGCCGCGACTCGCGACGCCGGCTACTATGTGATTTCGCTCGCCGACAACCGGACCGTCGATGACATCGTCGGACCTGTGCCACGCAGCGCTCTATCGAGCTACGGCACGCTCGGCACGGCGACCAGAGAAGCCCGTGCCGATGCCACTCGCCGTTGGTTGGAACTCGCCACCGCGTTCAAGATGCGCGACAGTCTGCGTGCCGAGGCTGCGGGACGCGCCATCATCGAAGGGGCGCTCGAACGGATCATTGCCGCCGAGCTCACCAAAAAGAAGAAATGAGCTGCCGGCGCAAAACGCACCGGCAGCCCTCGCACTGGATCAGGAGCCGAGGAATGCCGCGCGGATGGCTCGCCCGCACGGGATGGTATCGTTGAACTCGCCTGCCTCACCTTCCGTTGCGACGATGCCGTAGAACTGCTCGTCCGCGGTGATCCACGGATAGAAGCCGAACGCACCGGGACTCGAATGAGCGCCGTCGCCCACCGACAGCGTCTTGCCGTTGGACAACGTGCCGCCGGTGTTGTCTTCGATCCAATGATGTAGCGAATAATGGAAGTCGACGCTGCCGAGCGGCGTGCAACCGGTCAGCCCGGCGGCACAAGGATACGTCGCCACCGGCGTGTGGTTCAGATGCCCCGACAGCACATACGTGCCGTTCATGATGTTCTGCAGGAACGTCGCGTAGTCGGCGGCGTTACCGCTCAGGCCGCTCGACAACGGCAGATTGGTGTAACTGAAGCTCGGACCGAGATTCAGATAGCCGTCCACTTCGCTGAACAGAGTGTTGCGCGTCTTGTTGCCCAGATTCAAATGACTGGAGCTTTTCGCCACGTACTGACCGTGGCCGCTGTTGTAATAATAGTTGCCGGCGGCCGCCGCGTCGTAGTTTTCGTTCTGCCCGATGGTGAAACAGCCCGAGACGGTCAAGGAGTACGAACAAAGCAGATCGTTGAGATTGGTATAGCCGAGCTTCATGTCCAGGGCATCGATGATCTCGGCACCGCTGGTGCCGGTGGGCAAGCCGTTATATCGCTCCAGCACGTAAGCGGCGAATACCCACTTCGATGCCGATGCCAACGGTACCGTCGTGGTACGGGTGTACGTCGGTGTACCGGCACCGCCATTGCGCTGGCCGCTGACGATGGGCGCACCGCTCGCCCCGCCTATCTCCCAATAGAAAGGTGCCGCATCGGCACAGACTGCGCTGTTCGCCGCCGCCGTTGCCGCGGCGACATCGTAAGCAAAGCAGAACGCCGGCCCGCTCAGGCAGCCCGTTCCCACGATCAACGTCAACGTCCGGCGCAGCGTCCGGCCTGCAGCAGCCTGTTGCCGAACGCCGCCACCCATCGAACCCGATATCCGTGTGTTCATGAAATCCCCCTGACCATGTGATGTTGAAACGTCATGTCATCGGCCCGATGAATTGTGCACAATTAAATCATATGGTCAACAACGTACATGCCGTGTCGACAATGCAGGGCAGACTGTTCCGGGCAGAAGATGACTGCGGGAAAACGCCTGTTTCGAAGCAACGCAGGACGGCGTGGGCGAGGTGGCTCACTCCTCGCCGGGGAGGCGGCGCGCGGCAGGCGCCTCAAACGCGATAACGGTCGCTCGAGTACACCTGCTCGACCAGCTCGCGGCGATTGTCGAGCAGCTTGCGCACGTTGATCGTGCCTTTGGCGGTCAACTCACCGGCGGCCGGATCGGCGGGCCGCTCGCACAGTGACAAACGAGCGATGCGCTGAGTCGCTCCCGGTCGCTGCGCATTGAATTCGCGGCACAGCTGCCACAGCGCTTGCAACGACGCCTCATCCCGATGCGGCGACCACACCAGCGCCGCCAGTTCCTCGCGATTCTCGCCCACGACGATCAGATCCGACGCCAGCGGTCGCAATTTGTCGAGCAAGGCCTCGCGCAGGCCGCCCGCGCGCACCCAGGTGCCGTTGGCAAGCTTGAAGTCCTCCTTGATCCGTCCGGCGAAAAGCAGCCCCTCATCGGGCTCGCCGGGCTCCGCGAACTGCACAGCATCGCCGGTGATGAAGAAACCTTCGTCGTCGAAAACCTCGGCGCGCGCCGTCTCGCCATATCCCGCAAAAATATTCTCACCGCGGACCCGGCACTCCCAGCGGTCGCCGTCGATGCGTATCAATTTCATTTCTACGCCGGGCGGCGGCAACCCCAGCAGATCGGTACGATCGGTGCGCCAGTACACCAGCGCCAGCAAGCCGCAGGCTTCGGTCATGCCATAGCCGCCGCCAAAGGCAATCCGTTCGCCGCAGACGCGAATCGAGACCGCTTGCAAGCGGGCGACCAACGACGGACTGAGCGCCGCGCCACCGAACGAGCACATGCGCACGCGGCTGAAGAATCGGCGTGCAAATGTTTCGTTCTGCTCCAACGCCTGCAGCAGTAGCGGATACGCTGCCGGCACCGAGCTGAATTCAGTGGGACCGACATCCGCCAGATTCTCCAGCGTCTTCTCGAATCGCCCTGGCAACGGTGCGCCGGCATCGATATGCAACGCCTTGCCTCGCATCAGCGCGGCATGCACATTCACGTTGCCGCCGAATGTATGCGACCAGGGCAACCAATCCACCGTGACGCCGGAATGTCCGTTCGGCAGCTGCGCGGCGACTTGATCCAGCATGGCCGCCGCGCTCACCAGCATCCGGTGAGTCAGCCGAACCGGCTTGGGGGCGCCCGTGGAGCCCGAAGTAAAGAAGATCTTGGCCGTGTCGGACGGTTGAATCGTCTCGCGCCGGCTGGCCAATGGCGGCGCGATGACATCCCCCTGGGCACGCTCCGCTATCAGACTCAACGGGACACATCTGCCGATCCCGAGGCCCTGCACGGCGAGTGCATCGTCATGAATGAGCATCGAGACTTCGGCCGCCGCAGCGAGCTGGCTCAATGCCTGCGCGCCCTGCGGATGCGCGAGGTACGCGGGCGACAGCGGCACCACGACGGCACCGAGCGCAAGCGTCGCGAAGTTGGCGATCGCGTGGTCGATGCTGTTCTGGGCCAACAATCCGATGCGATCCCCCCGCACCGCCCCGCGCCTCTCCAGCGCCGCCGCCACTCGTTGCACGCTGTTGAGGAACTCCGCGAACGTGATCGAGCGCCAGCCGGCGCCGTCCCTTTCGGCGAGAAATGTTTTGTGCGCGTACTGATCGCAACAGCGCTCCAACATCGCCAGCAGGTCGGCATCGAGCACCCGCAGCTTCTTCGGATGCCGCAGGTAGAGCACCCCGCCGTGGCCGCTGACCTCGACCTCCGGCGGCTTCATCGCGATCGCGCGAAACGGAACTTGCATGGCCGGCTCAGTAAGTCATGCTCAGTTCCACACCGTAGGTGCGGCCGTCGCTCCAGAAATTGTTGCCGCCGACGATGTTGAGCAGATAGCGCTCATCGCCGAGGTTCCGGCCGAACAGCGAAACCTTCCAACGATCGCCTTGCAGACCGAGGCGTGCATCGAACAGCGTGTAGCCTTCATAGTCGCGCGCGTTGTCCGGATTCTCGAAGCCGCCGTCCGCGGTCTGCGCGCTGACGCCGCCGAACATGCTCAACGCAGCCGACACGGGTGCCGTGTACGCAAGATTCAGCGTCGCCTGGTAATCGCGCAGGCGCGGCACGTCGTTGCCACCGAGATCGAGTCGATCCGGCACGTTGTCACCATTGATATCCAGCAATGCGCTGGCGCCGTCCTTGAACTTGCCTGCCTGGCTGGACAGCGCCAACGAGGTGATGAGCCGGCCCGGACCGAGCGGGGTCACGTTGCGCAGCTCGAGCTCCCCGCCGTAGACATAAGCGTCGCCGGCGTTCTGAAGAATGAAGCCGCGCGCGGTGGCACTCGGCGCGCTGACCACTTGCACGTCGTCGGTGACGACATAGAACACGGCCGCTTCGCCTTCGATCGCGCCATCGAACAGGCTACCCTTCCAGCCCACTTCGAACGACGTCGCTTTCTCAGGTTCATAAATGAGCGTGCCGCCGAAATCGCTGCGCACCGTCGTGGCCGCCGGATTGGTGTTGAAACCGCCGGGTCGATCGCCCGTGGCCACGCGAGCATAAAGCGTCTGCTCGTCGGTCACGGCATAGTGCACGCTGGCGGCGGGCGTCCAGAACGTCCACTCGCGATCCTGATCCATCCGCACCGCCTCCAGCCCCGCCGAACATTGCGTCGAGTTCAACCAGGGCGGACAGAACTGCACCGGCGCCGCGGTTCTCGGGCCTGTGCCATCGGGATCGATCGCGACCGGCGCCAGCATGCCCGCCGGCGGCGCGCCCGCGCCGAAATATATCAACGGATCTTCGGAGTAACGCAGGAAGCCGAATTCCTTCCGGTCCCGCTGCACGCGCAACTCCAGCCCGAGTTTCAATCGCTCGGTCATCTGCCAATCCATCGAGCCGAACAGCGAATACGACGTGAGGTCCTCGGAGAACTCATCGTGCAACATCGCAAGCCGGGCCGCGTTACGCACGGTCGCTCCCGTGGCCGCAAGCGTTCCAGCCTGGCCGACGAAGCATCCCGGCGTGGTCGGCAACAGGCCACCGGTGTACTGCGGGCAGAAGTCGGGATCGTTCATCACATCGCTCTGCGACCACAGTCCTTCGACGCCCACCAGCCACGACACCGGACCGCTGGTCTGCGACACCAGATACAACTGCGCGCCGGTCCGGCTGTAGTCTTCATACTGGGCGGAGGTGTAATCCGGGCCACCAACCGCTGCGCCGGGCGTGACATCGATACTGGAATGTCCCGCGTAGTGATCGACGTCTTCGTTGCTTCGCCCGCCATCGCGCGTCACAAAACTCACTTTGGCGGACAGCGTCGCCCAAGGCAGCGTGTAGTCGGCATTCAACATCGCATAGTGCTGTTCGATGTCCGCGCCACCTTCGCGATTCATATCCGCGCGACGATAGGGCCCCGGATCGAGCACCGAGCCGTCGATGCGAGTGGCGCGTTGGCCGAGATTCGCGAAGGCGGGCGCCAGCGCATCGTAGTATTCATAAAACGCGCCCAGCACGAACGCATCCGTGACGTTGAAATCCAGCACGGCACGGGCACCACGATAGCGCTGTGCATCCAGCTCGTGCCCGGTCGTCTCGTTGACGACGAAGCCGCCGTCCTGGTCGTTGTAAAGCGAGGCGATGCGCAACCCGACGCGTTCGCTCAGCGGCAGATTCGCCACCGCTTCGATGTCGCGACGATCGTTGTTCGCCGCGCGTACCGTCCCACGCAGCTGCAGCTCATCCCCGACTCGATTGGCGACGATGTTCACCGCGCCGCCGACGGAATTGCGACCGAACAAGGCGCCTTGCGGACCGCGCAATACTTCGATGCGATCGATGTCGAACACATCCATGCGCGACAGCGAGCGGCCGCCGAAGCCGCCGCCGGCGTTGTACATGCCGTCGCGGAACAAACCGGTCGCCGTCTCCGAGAAGCCGAGCCGGCCGCTGCCCTGGCCGCGAATGGTGATGTCGTTCAGATACTCCGGGCCCGAGGTGACCAGCGTGGCACTGGGTACCTGGCGCAGGTAATCGTCCGCGCCCTCCAACACCAGCGATTGCAGCATCTCCTCGGTGATGGCGCTGGCGGCCACCGGCACGTCACGCAACCGTTCCTCGCGCCGCCGTGCCGTCACCATCACTTCCTCGAGGGAAGTCAACCCTGCATCGTTCGGCGAACTCTCGGTCGCTTGCGTCAGCGTCGGCATGGTAATAATCAGCGTGGCCAGCGCCATCGCAGCCTGTGGCTGTCTCATTGCATCCCCCGGATGATCTACTGAAGCTGTTTACTGGATGTCGTCGTGCAGACATCGCCTTGGCGTGCCGCTGCGGCCAGATCGAAACGTTCCTGCGTCGGTGCGACCCGACGCTGCAGAATGATGCCGCGCCGGCTCGGCGACTCGACCACGAGCCGGGCACCGGCCGGATGCGCAGCGCCTCGTTCGATCAGCATCAAATCGACACCCTCGGGTGCCTGGCGGTCATTGATCACGAAGAAGTTGTCGCTGTTGTGCTGGAACATCGAGACCGACATGTAGTCATCCCAGGCCGCGACAGTGACGTGCACCGGCCCGTCCTTCAGGTCATACACGCAGGCCGAATACGCAAGATCCGGCGAGGGCCGCACCACGTTGCGCGATTTTTCCGAGGTACGCCCCGGATGGCTCCATTGATTCACGATCTTGCCGTGCCGGGAGATGCGATCCATGGCCGCGTCCATCAACACGTAGGGTGCCGCGAACACGGTGCCGAGATGCGTAACGACGGCCACCGGCAGCAGCACCGACAGAAATTTCACACTGGCTTTCATGACACCGCCTCACTGCAGGAAACGCGGCGAATCTTCGGATACGGAATGCTCGACGCATCCTCGCGCGCGCGTTCATCGGGGTTGTACATCCGCAATGCCAGGTTGAATTCACCGGCGTTGCGCGTGGAAATCCAATTGGCAGCACCGGCGCGGTCGGCCGCCACGCGAGTGCTCCACTGCCCATCCGCCTGAGTCTGGATCTGCGACGCGTCGACCGAGAAGGCGGCATCGCCATTCACCGGCAGATAGTCGTCGCCCGCGTAGACGGTGATCGACCACCAGCGCGTCGGTAACGCGACACCGGACAGTTCATACACACACTGCTCGCGCAGCGGTTCGTCGTGATCGTCGACGTAGCGGTGGAAATAGATGGTCTCGGAGCGATTCAGTGCCAATAGACCGATCTTCGCGATGATGCCGCGCGTGTACGGATCGGCGGCGGTGGAGCCGGCATCCTCGTTGCCGAACCAGTGATCGTGTTCGAACTGACCGAGCAACTTGCCGTTGCTCAATACCATCCAGGCGGAACCGAATCCAAGGACCACGCCCAGCACGATGGCCGTGAGGTACAGCGCAACTGATTTCATCTGAATTCTCCGGCGCTCTTCATGTGTAGATCGGTGTGATAGTCGAGCGCGTTCTTGCGAAACTGCGGCACCACCTGCGTCGCGACCGCGAACTTCAGCAATTCGTCGGTCTCAGCGCGATAAGCGGGCCAGCTCGGCGCACCGTCGCAGACCGGACGACCTTGCTTGGCGAACGCGACCCAGCAGGCGCTGATCATCCTGGCCATCGCCTCGTCGCGCTTGGATACGAACGCGCGCAGCGCCGGGATGCGATCGAGCGTGCCGAAGACATAGGGAATTTCGGCCGCGTGGTTCGCGCCGATAGCCCCGCGTCGCGCCTCGAGCGTGTAGTCGAAGTGGTAGAGCCAGGCCGGCGCGCCCGACTCCATGCGTGCCGCGATCCACCGCGCCGGCGCGCCAAATGAGGAATCGCCGAAAATCGCCTGTGCCAGCGCATCGTCGCTGTGAGACTCACTGTAGATCGCGCGCAGCTGCTGCAACTGATCGGGCTCGAACATCTTCAGAATCGCGGCCGGCGGCGCGCCCGAGGCATCGAGCAACGAGGCTTCATGACTGTTCCAGCCGATGATGAGCGGCACATCGTGGGCCTGGCCGCGAGCAAACATTTCGGCCGGACTGGCGGTCACCAGGGTGCCGTCGACGAACGGGCCGAAGTTGAGCAGCGGCGCGACCTTGACGGCTTCGTTCAATTGTTCCGCCGTCAACTTTCGCAACTGCTCCGCCGTCACCGCCGCCGTGAGACCGACGGAACGCACGGCAGCGACGCCCTCCTGCTCCTTCTGCGAGCGATTCAATGTGCGCTGCCAGCCTCCTCCGGATTCCACGATGGCCTTCGCGAACAGCCCTCGCGCGGCAGGATTGGTCAGCAGGTACAGCGTGCTGGCGCCCCCCGCCGATTCACCGAACACAGTGACATTGTCGGGATCGCCGCCAAACGCCGCGATGTTCCGTCGCACCCAACGCAGCGCGGCGATCTGATCCATCAAGCCGTAGTTGCCGCCCGCTTCGTCAGCCGCCGCGCTCAGCGCCGGGTGCGCGAAATAGCCGAACAGGCCCAGGCGATAGTTGACGCTCACGAGCACGACGCCTTGTTTCGCAAGCTGCGTGCCGTCGTAGAACGGCAGCGACGCCGCGCCGAAACGATGCGCGCCACCGTGCAACCACACCATCACGGGTGCAGTGCCGGTCGTGCGAGGCGTCCACACATTTAGAAACAAACAATCTTCGGAGGAACTCTCGGGCGCTGCGCCCAGTCCGTCCGGCCGGCGGTCGTTTGCAGCGCGCGCCGGCTGGCTGCACGCCGCACCGAAGCTGGTTGCTTCCTTGATTTCCCGCCATGCATCCGCCGGCTGAGGCGCACGCCATCGCAGCTCTCCCACCGGCGGCTGCGCGTAGCGAATGCCACGAAAGACTCGAACGCCTTCGGCCTCGATGCCTCTGACCGGGCCGCGCTCGGTGGTTACGACAGAGGTCGGCGTCCCGGACGCATACGTCGCGCCACTCGCCAATCCCCAAGCGAACACCACGGCGACACTCCACGCGCCCGCGCGATGGCCCATTCCGCCCCCTGAACATGCACTCGATAATTGTGCACAATCTACGAGGAGCGTTTGCTTGTCAAGCGGCGCGGCTTGCGCGTCGTGCCGGCCCGGGGTGCGTCGGGCTGTTGCTCTTCCAGGCGAATCCGGGGAATCAGGAAGCTGCGGGTGAGCGCGACGATCTCGCGGGCGATCTGCTCGGCCTTCTCCCCCTTGCGGGCTTTTACCGCGGCCACCAGTTCCCGATGCATCACGACCGACTTCGACACCAGGGCGCGCACGTCGAAATCGAAAAAGCGGTGCTGCCAGAACGCCAGATTGCCGACGCGCACCAGCATCTCGTACGCCAGATGGCTCGAGCTCCATTGCGCCATTTTCCGTCCCAACTCGAACGTAACGGCGATGCGCTCGCTCAGCTCATTGCGTTCGGCGGCGCGCTCGCTGGCGGCCAGCAGCCGGTCGACGACCGGAAAATACTTCTCCGGCAAGGTTTCGGCGGCGATACGCATGCCGACCCCGTACAGCACTTCGAGCAGGTCCAGAACGTAACGGGTGTCGTCCGCCGACAGCCTCAGTACCTGGGCGCCGCGCCACGGCCGCACCTCGATGAAGCCCGCGCGGGCGACGTGGCGGAATGCGTTGCGTACCGGCGTGCGACTCACGCCGAAACGCTCGGCGATCTCCTGCTCGCGAATCCACTGACCCGGCAGATATTTGCCGGTCACGATGTCCTTGATCAGTCGCTCCGCGATGACCGTGTCGTGGGGCAAGTCACGATCGCTGCTGAGCTGGTCCTTGGCACTTACCTTTTTTGGCATGAGTATCCCGGGTCTGGAGGCACGAATAGCGCACAATATTCCGCACCGTGGGCGTTAGTCCAGGCCGGCGTCGCGCCCGGAGCCAGCGACGGACTGCCAGCGCGGCCCGTGAGCACTGTCACATTTCGTACTACCGCGCGTTGACAGCTCATCCCCGGAAAAATGAGACGCACGTTCCGCATTCCGCAGCAACCAGTGCGTCGCTTCACAAAGCGCTCGCGCGACTCTGGACAGTGATAACGCTACCTTGCCATGGTCGGGCCGGGCAATGGAAATGCGCCGCCATACGCAGCGGCGCCGAGCGACGCTACAGGGTGGAAGCGCATGGTCGACCAACAAACATTCCTATGGAGCCTGGCGGGACTGGCCAGCGCCTTCTGTCTGCCCATCGTTTATCTCATGGTCAGGCTGCGGACGGTTCAGCGCACCGGCGACGACCGCCAGTCCGGCGAGCGCGCGCTGCTGCGTACGGTCATAGACAACATTCCCGACTTCATCTATGCGAAGGATGTGAACGGCCGTTTCCTGGTGGCCAACATCGCGGTCGCCCGCAATCTCGGCATGACCCCGGATCAGTTGCTGGGCAAACATGACTTCGATCTGTTTCCACGCGAGGTGGCCCAGAGCTTTCACGACGACGAGCAGGCGTTGATCCACTCCGGCACGCCGCTGGTCGATCGCGAGGAAGTCGTGACCGATGCCGCCGGCCAGCCGCACGATTTTCTGACCAGCAAGATTCCCGTGCTCGATGACCGGGGCCAGGTGACCGGACTGGTCGGCATCGGCAGGGATATCACTTTGCGCACGCGCATGGTCGCCGAAATGCGCGCGGCGCGTGAAGCCGCCGAAGCTGCGAATCGCTCCAAGAGCGAATTCCTCGCGAACATGAGCCACGAGATCAGAACGCCCATCAACGGCGTGCTCGGCATGGCGGAGCTGCTGCTCGATACCTCGCTCGACCATACACAACGCGATTACGCACGCACCATTCACGAGAGCGGCAAAGCGCTGCTGACCGTCATCAACGATATCCTGGATTTTTCCAAGATCGAGGCGGGCAAGCTCGACCTCGAACAGATCGACATGGATCTGCGCAGTACCGTCGAAGACGTCGGCCGGATGATCGCGCTCCAGGCGCATCGCAAACGGCTCGAGCTGGCGCTGGACATCGATCCGGAACTGCCGCTGGCGGTCAAAGGCGACCCCGGGCGCCTGCGGCAGATACTCACCAATCTCGGCAGCAACGCCCTCAAGTTCACCGCCGCGGGCGAAGTGGCCATCGAGGCCAAAGTAGTGGAATCGAACAGCACCGGCACACTGGTCCGGTTCGAGGTTCGCGATACCGGCATCGGCATTCCGGCGGATCGCATCGAGCGTCTGTTCCAGCCGTTCTCGCAAGTCGATGCATCCACCACGCGTCAGTTCGGTGGCACGGGCCTCGGCCTGTCCATCGTTCGCCGGCTCACCGACCTGATGGGCGGCAAATGTGGCGTCAGCAGCGTGCCCGGCAGCGGCTCGACGTTCTGGTTCACGCTGCGTTTTGCGCCGGCGGACCAGACGGTGCAACCTCGAACCACCACGCCGCTGACGCTCAAGGATCGTCGCGTCCTGGTGGTGGACGACAACCAGACCAACCTCAAGATCCTGGCCGGCCAGATGGCTCGTTGCGGCGTGCTGGCTACATGCGTGTCCTCTGCTGGCGTCGCTCTCGAAAGAATGCGCATGGCCGCGGCCGCAGGTCTGCCATATGAAGTTGCGCTACTCGATCACGACATGCCCGATATCGATGGCTCGCTGCTCGGCGCGCTCATCAAGGAAGACCCTGCGATCAACTCTGCGCGGATCGTGCTCCTCACCTCCTCCGGCCAACCCGGCGAAAGCTCGCATTTCTCGCGCATGGGATTCGCGGCGTACCTGCTGAAGCCCGTCAGCCACGGCGATCTGGTGGACACGCTGATGATCGTCCTCGGCGCCGCGCCCGACGATCGGGACGCGCCCAAGCCGCCCATCGTCACTCAACACGAATTGCTGGCCATGCGAGCGCGGGAGAAGCGCATGCACGTGCTGCTCGCCGAAGACAATCTGGTCAATCAGAAAGTCGGCGTGAAGCTGCTCGAGAAAATCGGCTGCACGGTCGAAGTCGCGACCAACGGCAAGGAAGCGGTCCGCGCCTGGGAGAGCGGTCACTTCGACGTGATTCTGATGGACTGCCAGATGCCCGAACTGGATGGCTACCAGGCCACGCAGCAGATCCGCGCCCGTGAATCGGCCTCGCATCGCACGCCGATCATTGCCCTCACCGCGCACGCCATGAAAGGCGCCGACGAGGAATGCCGGGCCGCGGGCATGAACGATTACATCACCAAGCCGATCGATAGCGAGTCGTTGCGGGCTTGTCTCGTCCGGCACGCGAGAACCCGGGAAGCCTGAACTTCGGCAACGCCTACCGGCCCTTCTGCCCGGCGATCCACCGGTCGATGCGCTGATCGAGCAGATCGAGCGTCATCTGGCCGCGGCCGAGGATGGTGTCGTGGAAGCCGCGTGGTTAAGGCTCGCCTTGCAGCGGTTAGCGGTCAGTTCAGAACAGAGGCGGGATGGGGATCCTCTTCGGACCCACCGCTAACCGCTGCGGCTAATCCCGGTGGCGCTTCAACAATTTTCCGTAGCGTGCCGGGACCGGCTTGCCGTTGTCGAGCGCGACCTGGCCGTTGACGAGGATGAAATCCACGCCGCTGGGAGCCAGCTTGGTGTCGATGTACGTCGCGCGGCTGTGCAGCTGGCCCGGCGACAGCACCACGATGTCGGCCCTGCGTCCCTGCGCGATCACGCCGCGATCGTCGATGCCCATGATATCGGCCGCCAGCCCGGACATTTTGTAGACAGCCCGCTCCATGCTCATCTTCGGCGGCGCGCCGACATAGTCCTCCAGCACTTTGATGAATGTACCGGCACCGCGCGGATGTCCCGAAGTCGGCGAGCCGTCGGTGCAAAAGCCGACTTGATCGGCGCCGATGAACAGACTCTGCACGGTCTCCGCCATCAGGAAGTGAGCCTGCTGCGGTCCGTAGAAGCCGATGTCGTCGATGATCACCTTCTCGTACGGCTTGCCCAATCGCCGTGCAACCTCCGACAGTCGCTGGCCCGCTAACGGTCCGCTGGTGAACATGATGGCCTGCGCGCCATTGCGCTCTTCGACGCGCTTTCGCAGATGGGCTTCGAGCTCGGCGCGACGATTCTTCACCGCCTCGTTGTACTGTTCCTCGGTGCGCGCCCAATCGGGATACAGAAAATGCAGCGAGCTGGCGCTGGCGAGGTACGGATACACATCGCCTGTGACCCGCCGCCCACCGACGCGGGCACGCGCGAGCTGATCGAGCACGGCTCGGCCCTCTTCGGCACGCTGCCCGGCGACGATCTTGAGGTGCGACACGTGAACATGCGCATCGATCTGCAGCAACTCGTCGATGGCCGTACTGATCTTGTCAAAATCCTCCGAGCGCATGTGACTCATGACGATGCCGCCCTGCCGGCCCACCGTGTCACCCAACGCCTTCTCTTCCGCCAGCGACGCGAAGCGGCCCGGCATGTATTCCAATCCGAAGCTCATGCCGAACGCACCGGCGGCGAGATCGGCCTGTAACACTTCCTGCATTGCTGCCATCTGCTCCGGCGTCGGCACCGGCTCATTGCCGACGCCCGCGATCAAGCGCAACGACCCGTGGCCGGAGAGCGCCGCCATGTTGACCTCGCTGCCATGAGCTTCGGCGCGTCGCATCCATGTCGTCATTGCAATGGGCTTCTCCGCGTCGAAAGACCCGTCGTTCCCGGACGAACGGTCAGCGCGATCCGCGCGCCACTGAGCCAGAGTCGGCTCTGGAAAACCTTCATAACCCGCGCTGCCACCGTCCTGCCCGAGCACGACCGTCGTCACGCCCTGCGCCAGAAAATTGTTGAACGACTGCTGCGTCGGTTCGCCGTGCGCGTGCAGGTCGATGTATCCCGGCGTGACCACGTTGCCGGCCGCATCGATCGTGCGACGTGCTTCGATTGTCCGGCCGGCCGTGGCGCCAACGTAAACGATGGTGTCTCCGGATACCAAAATGTCCGCGGTGAAGCGAGCCTGGCCGGTGCCATCGACGATCGTGCCGTTGCGGATCCAAACGTCATAAGTCTTGCTCGCCGATTCGGCCGCGTGTCCCGCCTCGTTCAGCGCCAGCAATCCGGCCATCGATATGATGAAAAGCGCACGGCGCGCGAGAAGGTTGGTTTGCATGCTCACTCATCGCCAGGTTGAAATTTGAGATCCAGACACTCCGCCACGCGCACTCGAATACATCGCGGCCGACGCTGTCGCAATCTGTCGAATGGCCGGCGTAATGGCGCCCGCATAGGCGCGCCCGGCACCGGTGAGCGTCACGCCCCGGGCCTGACGCACGAACAGCTCCACGCCAATGAACATTTCGAGCAGCTTGACGGCGCGACTGACGGCGCCGGCGCTGACACACAGTTCTCGACCGGCAGCGACGAAACTTTCATGTCGCGCCGCTGCTTCGAAAGCCCGCACCCACAGCAGCGCAGGCATGGGAGTGACGGCGTGTCTGGTCATACCGAGCACGTCTAATCGAACACCTGCAGCGCCAGCGCCATGACCTTCTGAAACGCGCTGACTTCATCGTGATCGATGCTCGGACCGTGGCTGGTATTGATTGCGCCAACCACGCCCCGGCCGGAAGCCGGATCGAAAAAGAAAAACGACAGGAACCCGCCCTGACTGCCGGTATGGCCGATGACCCGTTGCTGGCCGCGTTTGGAAACAAAGAAACCCAGACCGACGCTGTCGGTGCCCTTGACCATGTCGGCGGACGCCGATTGCGGCTGCCACATCTCCTCCAGCGTCGAGCGCTTCAGCACGCTGTCGTAGCGCTGCTGCAATTGAGCGTCGCCGCCGCTCGCGCCGGTCAGGAAGCCGATGTAAGTCGCGACATCCGTCAGTGGCGCGTTCCAGCCGCCGTTGGGGATGGTGATACCGGGATTGAATTCACCGCTGAGATCGTCGACGGAGTACTTGCCGGCCGCGTCCTTGGCGACGTGGTAGCGATGCGAGCGATGGCTGGCAAGGTGTGGCGGTGTGGTGTTGAAGTAACTGCGTGTCATGCCCAGCGGCGTGAACACATTCTTCTGCACGTAATATTCCCAAGGATCGCCGGTGAGATGTTCCAGCGTGCGGGCCAGATAGATCCAGGACGGATTGGAATAACCGAACTGGCTGCCGGGCGCGAACTCGATTTTCTGATACGGCATCATCGCCACCAGTTGCTCCCAGCTGGTGGGTTCGAACGGCTGCCAGGCATCGTCGGTGCGGTACGGCCACGTCGGCCCCTGGAATCCGGCGGTATGCGTGAGCGCCATGCGGATGGTGATGTCGTCCATCGATCCGAACGAGTTGTGCATGCGTCGCAGCTCCGGCACGTGTCGCGTCAACGGATCGTTCAACGTCAGCAGGCCGCGATCGCGCAGCTGCATCACCGTGATGGCATTGATGGTCTTGGTGTTCGAGGCCCAATGAAACAGCGTATCGGCATCGACACGCCGGCCGCTGGCCCGGTCGGCGAAACCGAAATCCCGCCGCGACACGATGCGGCCCTGTTCCACCAGCGCGATACTGCCGCCGACGTTGTGGTCCTCGGTCAGTTTGTCGTCGAACACGCCGGTCAGCTGCGTCCACGCTTTGGGCAGCTCGCGCTGTGACGCCGACGACGCCGCGCACACCGCCACCAGCACGGTCGCGACCATACATTTGATTGAAGCCTTCATGCTCAGGGACTCCGCTTGAGATAACGATCCAGCAGTTCGCTCTGACGCGAGCGCATTTCGATGGCACGGCCTTCGATCCAGACCTGCTCGGCGACACTGGTCACCTCGAGCGGATCGGCATTCCACAACACCAGGTCGGCGGCTTGCCCCACCGAAATGCTGCCGCGGGTCGCGCCCATGCCGAAGATTTCGGCCGGTGAGGAAGTCACGGCCTGCAGCGCCGCTTCCCACGGCAGGCCATGTGCCACCGCATTGCCGGCCAGCTGTCGGATCTTGCGTGCGTTGTGGACTTCGCCGGAGGAGAACGCGATACGCACGCCGGCTCGATGCAACAACGTTGCGTTGTCGAATCGCGCCCCGAGTTGATTGAAGCCCTCGGGCAGATTGGTCAATGGATTGAGAATCACCGGCACGCGAGCGCGCGCGAGCTCGTCCGCGACCAGCCAGGCTTCGGCGCCACCACTGATCACCGGCCTCATGCCATTGCGCTGAGCAAACATCACGAGTTGCCGAATGTCAGCGGCGCGATCGACGTTGAATACCACCCGGCCGCCGCGAAGGTACATCGCCAGCGCTTCGCGCCCGGCGGGCTGCATCAGCTGGCGCCCGCTCGCGTTCTTGCTGCGAGCCTCCCGGATTGCCTGTTCGAACAGCATGTACAACCCGGCGCCGCTGCCGCCCGACTGCGCGCTCGCACCGTTCCAATTCACAAACAACGTGCGGCTGTCTGCGAGCGTCGCGTCGAAACGTCCGTCCAACGTCAGCGCCGCACCTTGACCCGACATGATGCTGTCGCTGCTCTCGGGAGCCAGCACAGTCCAGGTCAATCCTTCGATCCGCGTCACTGGAATCAACAGGGAGCGTGGATTGAATGCGCGAGTAACGTCGAATTCCGGCCGCCACTGCTGATCCCAGGCAGGAGCGCCAAAGCCGATGCCGGCCTGCACCGTATCCTCCACGCCCCAGATTTCGATCGCGCCGAGGTTTGCCAGCCCGGTATAGAAACCAGGAGTGAGCGGACGATTGCGCCCTTCGACGATGATCGTTCCCGCAGCGGGGACGAGTCCGGCACCGACGGCGGCGATCTTGCCATCGCGTACCAATACATCGGTATTCTCGAGCGTGCCTGGCGTTGCCGCGGTGTGAACTTTCGCGCCGCGAATCAGCATGTCTGGTGCGCCCAGCGCAGCGGTCGCGAAGAGCAGGACGGCAACTGCAGCCGCGATGACTTTGTGAAAGGTCATGGCGCGACTCCATCGAAAGGCTGTCCGAGCATGAAATCGGAGCGCGGCTGATGCGGTCCGTTGCGATCGAATGCCACCGCGCCATCGATGAATACCAGGTCCGCCAGCGCATACACGCTGAATGGATCACGGTTCCAGATCACTACGTCGCCCATCTTGCCCGGCTCGAGCGTACCGATGCGGTCTTCCAATCCAAGCGCTTTGGCCGCATTGAATGTCAGCCAGCGAATCGCACGCTCAGGAGGAATGGCGAGACCGGCGCGCACGCCCCGTGACATTGCCTTCGCCGCTTCCTGGTTGAGGCGCTGAATACCCTCCGCGGAATCCGAATGCACGATCGCGCAACTGTCGGCCGGCCGATCCACCAGCGCGATGTTTTCTACGATGCCGTCCAGGGCCTCCATCTTGAAGCCCCACCAGTCGGCCCACAGCGCGCCACACACTCCGCGCCGGGCCAGGCGATCGGCAATTTTGTAGGCCTCGACACCATGATGAAACGCGGCCACCTTGAAACCGAACTCGTCCGCGAGGTCGAGCATGGTGACCATTTCGTCGGCGCGATAACAATGGATATGAACGCGGATCTCGCCGTCGAGCACGCCCATCAACGTGTCGTTCTTCAGGTCGCGCGGCGGCGGTTGCGGTGGCATCGAGTCCGCGGTTTTCTTTTTCCGGTACTGAGCGAGCTCGCGCTCATACTTTTGCCACTGCCGCCGATACTCCTGCGCACTCAGAAAGGCCTGCCGATAGCCGGCCACGCTGCCCATGCGGCTCATCGGCGACTGTCCCTTACCACCGTAGTGCGCTTTCGGATTCTCGCCGCAGGCCATCTTCACCCCGTACGGCGCCCCGGGAAATTTCATCGCCTGGGTGCTCAGCGCCGGCACGTTCTTCAACACCACCGAACGGCCGCCGATGAGATTGGTCGAGCCCGGCAGGATCTGCAGCGTGGTCACACCGCCCGCCAGCGCCGACTGGAAGCCGGGATCCTGGGGCCAGATCGAGTGCTCGGCCCACACGTCCGGCGTGCTCGGATTGGTGATTTCGTTGCTGTCGTTGTTCGCCTTTACGCTCGGGCTCGCCGCCACGCCCAGGTGCGAATGGACATCGATGATGCCCGGCGTGACCCAGCGGCCGCGCGCATCGATGACGCGCGCATTCGCCGGGGCTGGCAGGTCGCGGCCCACTGCCTCGATGCGGCCTTGGGCGATCAGCACGTCGCCGTTATCGATGCGAGTGCCAAACCCGGTGAGCACGGTCGCGCCGCGAATCAACACCGGCGAGCTCGGCATCGCCTGATAGGTGGAGGGATACGGATCGGCGGCGAAACCGACGGACAGCGCCGCCTGACCAGCAACCGCAGCTGCCAGGCATAACATCCATTTCATAGCGGTCTACCAGCGCTTGGTGACGCGGGCGGTGATGAAGCGACCCATCGCATCGGCGTTGAACACGTCGAAGCCGATCGGCTGAGCGAAGGCCGGCGCGCTGGCGAACGGCGGATCTTCGTCGAGCACATTGTCGATCCCCAGCGAGATCTTGGTGCCGCTCAGCAGCGTCCCGTCGGCGCGACCGAACTCGTAACTCACATTGAGATCCAGCGTGGTCCAGGCATCGATGGACTGGTCCAGCAGCTGGCTGTCGTTGATGTAGCCGTCGGCGTAGCTCACGACCACCGTGCTGGTCCAGCCGCCTCGCAACCAGGTCAACAATGCCCGCGCACGCCAATCCAACGGCTGGTTGTAGCGATCCACTTGATCGAAGGTGGTCGAATCGTGGGTCAGCGAGGTCAACAGCTCCCGCAGATGGGTCACGTTCAGATCGGCCGAGAACGAGTGGTCGCCCAGCCGCCAATTGTGCGCCAACGTCACATCGAAGCCACTGAGCTGCGTGCGCGCGGCATTCTTCTGTCGCATATCGAGCGCATAGCGTATCCCGGTCGCACCGGTCTCGAGGTAATCGAAAAACGCATCGCCCTGTGCGAGCCGCTGCTCCAGAAACGCCTGCGCGGCGGCATCGTCCGCCAGATCGGTGATGAGATTGCCGTAGTCCGCGCGTCGCGACAGCGCGCCGTTGTCGTACGGCGGCTGCGAGATGCGATTGGTGTAGTCGGTCTCGAAGTAGTTGACGGTCAGCTCGGTGCCCGCCCACGCTGCCGGGCGAAACGTGAATCCGAGCGATAGATTCTTCGACTCTTCCGGCAACAACGGCGCACTGCCCGAGAGAAAGAAGATCGGCACCGGATTCTGCCCCTGCCCGCCGGGCGCATCGATATAGTCCGTGTAGATCTCCACGCCCCGCGCAACGTACGCCTTCTCCGCCACGCTCGGCGCTCGAAACGAAGTGCTATAGGCCGCGCGCAGATCTAGCCCTTCCACCGGTGTCCACACCAGGCCCAGTTTCGGATTCGAGGTGCTGCCGAAATCGGAATAGTCGTCGCGGCGAGTGGCCAGCGACAGGTCGATGCGCCTGGCGAACGATATGTTTTGAGCCGCACCGATCAGCGGCACGTACAACTCGGCGAACACGGCAGTCACATCACGCGCGTCGAGCGCCCTGACTTCGAAGCCCACCGCCGGCACCACGCGAACACGCGTCGAACGCAGATCGTCCTCGCGATACGATGCGCCGACGGCGAGGCGCACCTTGCCCGCGGGCAGCGCGAACAACGCACCATCCGCCTTCAGGTCCAGCGACCAGGTCTTGAACGTGTCGTGATAGTCCTTGACCAGCAGTGCGTACTGACCGGTCTGCTGGTCCAGATATTCGAAGCCGGATTGGGTCGCCACCTGGGCGACGGTGGTATCCAGCGAGATGCGCCAATCCGCGAACGCGTCATAGCCCAGTCCCACAGTGGCACTCCACTGATTGGTGATGGGCGAGGCCGTGCCGAGCACGGGTGAATCGACGGTCGAGTCCTTGGTCCGGACTTCCTCGTACGAGTACAGCACGTTGCTGCTCAAGTCGAGCGTCTCGGTAAAGCGCTGATCCAGCGCGAACAGCAAGGTGCCGAGACGACGATGCGGCAACAGATAAGTGGGACTGGCCGCGCCCGCCTCGACGATAAAGTCACGATCGGCAACTTCGAGCGGCTCGCGCTCATATAACTCTCCGACGACCAGCGCGTTACCGCTCGCCCACTTCGTGCCCAATGTCTGCGAGACGCGCTTCTCGTCCGTGGTTCCCGCGTCGTCCGAGCCATATTGCAAGCCGGTCTCGGCACCTTCGAAATCCTTGCGCAGGATGATGTTGACGACGCCGGCTACAGCATCCGCGCCGTAAATCGCCGAGGCACCGTCAGCCAGAATTTCGATGCGCTCGACCGCCGTCAACGGAATCGTGCTCACATCGACGAACTGCCCCTGCGCGGAAGGCGCGACTCGCCGGCCATTGATGAGCGTCAGCGTGGCGACGCCGCCCAGGCCACGCAAGTTGAAGCCGGTGCCGCGATTCAAGTTCTGGCCCGAAAAGAAAGCCTGGCCGTAAGGCGCCATCTCGCTGGCGCCGGCGGCACCGCCCTTGAAGTTGATGGGCAACGAGTCCACCAGTTGCATCATGTTGGAATAGCCGGAACGCTCGATGTAACCGCGGTCGAAGATCATCATCGGCGAAACATCGTTGGTCACGCCGCGGATGTTGGAACCGGTGACGATCACTTCATCCAGCGTCCACGCTGTGTGCGAGGCAGGCTCGGCACTACGCTCGCCAGCTGAGGCGCTGCTCTGCTCCGCTGCCGCTGTGTCGGTGCTAGCCAGATGCATCCCATACGACGCGGCACCCGACTCCATCGCCGTGGGCGAACCGGCGGTCGTGATCGATTTGACTTCGGCATTGCGGGCGCGAATTGCAATGACGCCCGTACCGATGCGTTCGAACGTCAGGCCGCTGGTGCTGAGTAGAATGCTCAATGCCTCTTCGGCAGTCAGCGTCCCGGATACCGGCGGTGCGGTTCGACCCTCGGCAATCATGGTGAAATAGGCGATCTGCAAACCGGTGCGACTCGCAAACTGTTCGAGCGCTCTCGACAGCGTGGTGCCTCGGATGTCGAACTGATAAGTCGGGCGGTCGGCGCTGACTGCCGCATTGGCAACCAGCATCGCTGTCACTACCGCGGCGAGCCGCGAAGATCTGTTATTCATTATTGGCCCCATCGACGGCACGCGAATGCGCCGTTCCTGATGACAGGACGGGTGCAAAATCGGGATCGTCTACCGTCGCGGCACAAGAATGATCTCATTGCCGGTGGGCTGCGCCGGCTCGATCACTCCGGAATGTTCCAGAAAGCTCACCAATGCCTGCGGCTCGGCGGCCGCGAATACGCCACTCAGCCGTTGATTCGCCAACTGAGAATCTCTCAGCACCAGCTGCACGCGGTTATAGCGATTGAACTCCGCCACCATGTCCGCCAGGGTACTGCCGTCGAATACGAGCTGACCGCTGCGCCATGCGGTCGCCGTCGCGGAATTCTCGATTGCCACGGTGCTGATGCCACGATCGGCAACGTCGGCGCGCACGCCGGCGGAGACGCGCTGAGCCTGGGCCAGCAACTCGGCGGGCGGTCTTTCACCGGACTCTGTCTGCAACACCGCGACCTGACCTTCGATGACGGTGATCGACGTATGCTCGGCTTCCTGTCGCACGACAAAGGCCGTGCCGACAGCCTGCGTGATGGCCCGGCCGCTGACCACACGGAACGGACGCGCGACGTTCTTGGCAACTTCGAACAACGCCTCGCCCTCCAGCAGCCGCACCTCACGAGTCTGGTCGGTGAACGCGACTCGAATCCGGGTGTGAGTGTTGAGCACGACAGTGGAACCATCGTCGAGCTTCACGGTGCGCTGCTCGCCGACGCCGGTGCTGTAGCGATGTTCCCATTGCGACTCGAACCAGCTCACGCCGACCAGGGCAGCAATCACAGTCGCGGCGAATGCGATGCCCAGAGCGCGCATGGGCGATCCGCCACGCACTTCGACTCGATCGGACGCGACCGCCGCTCTCTTTGTAACATCGAGCTCGACGACGTTGGCATCGGCCTCGGCGAGCAGCGCCTCGACATCGATCCGCCGCGCCGCGTCCACGCCGCGCAGCTCAGCCCAGCTGCGATCGATGCTCAAGTATTCCTTCAAATGCTCGGGCGAGCGCTTCAACCAGGCGACGAACTCACGGCGATCGTCGATCGACACCTCGGCGGCGGCCATCACCACGGCCCATTCCGCTGCTTCGTCGAGAACCGCCCGAATGCTCCTGGTACGGCCGGCGCGCATGGCGTTATCGTCCCTCATTGTTCGGATCCATCCCGATCTCGCGCAGTTGTTCGTGGCATTCGGCGAGCGCGCGCGCCAGATGTTTCTTGACCATGCCCACCGACAGATTCACGCGCGTGGCGATCTGCTGGCAGGTCATGCCATCGCGCCGATGCATGAGCAGAATCGACTGGCGCTTGGGACTGAGATTGCCGACGATGCGATCCAGATGATGCAGGCGGTCGACGCATTCCAGCAGCTCGGCGGGATCGCTGCTCTCCGCGATCAGCGGCTCCAGCCCCTCATCGGAGTGTTGCAGGCGATTGCGTGCCAGCATGCGCCACTCGTGCACCGCATGTGCCGCGAGGTGGATGACGAACGAGCGCGGATTGCGGATCAGGCTCACATCATCCAGACGCAGCAGGCGCAGGTAGACCTCCTGCGCCAGATCCTGCGCCAGGTCGCCGTGCCCGAGCCGGGAACGCAGGAAACGCAGCAGGTCGTGACCCACGGTCGTCACCAATTGCTGGAACCATTCGCGGCGTTGTTCGTCCGGCTGCGACATCGATCGGGCCAACCTCGATCTGCCTGGGTGCTGTGCCTGTCTATGAAGCGACGGATCGAGCCGAGCGATCGTCTACCGTCGCCGGAAATTTATTTGTTCCGGGTAGACTACCAGTTGCGCCGGCCGGTCTCTTGACGCTATGAACAGACGCGAATTCACCGCCGCCGGGGCGGCCGCAATGGTTACCTGCCTGTCACCGGCGGCTGGCGGCGCCGAGCCGCAGCCCCACCGCAAGTGGGCTCCCTTCGCCACGACCCTCGCCATCGACGGTTCCGCCGGCATCGGCCGGTTTCCCGGCCGAGAGGACGGCTCGCTGGACGAGCTGGACCTCGGCGACGCGCGCGCCTCCGGCCTCAGCGCCGTCATCCTGACACTCGCGCCCAACGGCTTTCCCCGCTACGGCGAAGTGGCGGACGCTCGCGTCAACGAACAACTCGCCTACTGGGAAGGAAATCTCACCCGGCATCCGGAGGCATTCGCCCGGATCGCCACCGGTGCCGACCTGGCGCGGGCGAAACGGGACGGCAAGGTCGGCCTGATCCTGGGCTTTCAAGACAGTTCGCCGATCGGCGAGGACCTGGAGCGGGTGGCAATGTTTCAACGGCGCGGGGTGCGCGTCATCCAGCTCACCCACAACCCCCGCAACCTGGTCGGCGATGGCTGCATGGAACCGGGCAATGCCGGTCTCAGTGCGTTCGGCCATCAGGTCGTGGAGCAATTGAACGCCCATCGCATTCTGGTCGACGTCGCCCATGGCGGCCGCCGCACCACCGCCGAAGGGATCGCCGCGTCGAAAGCACCGGTGCTCATTTCGCATACCGGCTGCGCCGCGCTCGCCGATGTGCCCCGTTGCACCACCGACCAATCGTTGAAAGCCATGGCCGATCGGGGCGGCGTCGCCGGCATCGTGTTCTGGCCCTACCTGAGCCGCAAGGAACAGCCGACCAGCGAGCATGCGATCCGCCACATCGAACATGCGATCAATGTCTGCGGCGAAGATCACGTCGGCATCGGCACGGACGGCAGCATCTCGGCGGTGAACCGCACAGCTCAGTTCGAGCGAGAGAATCGCGAGCTGATCGCCCGGCTGGTCAAGGAGAACATTTTCGACAGCGGCCGTCCCGCGGATCTGTACTTCTTCTTGCCCGATCTCAATCATGTGCGCCGTTTCGAGACGCTCGGTGCAATGCTGAGCGCACGCGGCCACTCGGATGCGCGCATCGAAAAGATCCTGGGCGGCAATTTCGCCAGAGTCATGGCGGAGGTGTGGGGCTGAGAGCGTAGACCTCGCGCTGGCGGATGAAATCCCGGCAAGCATTTGCGCCAGTTCCGGATTACCCTCGCACCCTGAACCGCCCGCCGGGCGGCCAATCGGGGATACGGAATGCGATCGATCGGGGTCTTTGCGTTGGCACTGCTGTTTCAGCTGATGGCCGTCGACGCGTCGGCGCAGCCGGCGAGCTCGAATCTGTCCCGTCTGCTGGAGGCCGAGCTGTCGCGGCTGCCCACCCGGTCGGGCATTTACGTCAAGCATCTGGGCACCGGCGAAGAAGCCAGCGTTCGTGGCAACGATGAATTCGAAAGCGCCAGCACCATCAAGCTCGCGACCATGGTGCTCGCCTTCCGCATGGCCGATGAGCGCAAGCTGGACCTGAGCCAGCGCTACGTCATCAAGCCCGCGGACTATCGCGGCGGATCGGGCATCTTCCGGTTCCACGATCCCGGCATGAATCCCACGCTCCGGGACATCATCACCCAGATGGTCATCACCAGCGACAACACCGCCACCGACATCATGATCGCCAGGGTCGGCGGCAAGGAAGTCGTCAACCGCTTTCTGCGCGACGCCGGTTATCAGGTCTTGCGCCAGAACAACACGACGCTCGAGTTCTTCCGCCTCGGTTATGAAGCGGCCGATCCCAAATACAAAGCGCTCGAGCCCGAAGACATCTTCGCCCTGAATACCGATATGCCTTTGTTCGTCGAGCCACGTCGCGCGCTGCTCGAGGAGTTCAAGAAGCGCGCCGCCGGGAAAGACGCCGCTCAGCGCATGAGTGCCGCGTGGAGCGCCAAAGCGAACTGGTTCGGCTGGGCCACGCCTCGCGAAATGGGCCGGCTGCTCGAAAGCATCGAGCTGAATACCGCGGCCTCCAAGGCAAGCTGCGAGGAAATGAAACGTATCCTGCTCGCGCAGCAGTCCGGCATCATCAAGCTCCCCCATTATCTGACCGTTCCCATCGGTCACAAGACCGGCGAGACCGGCACCGTGACCAATGACGTCGGCATGATCTACGCCCACTCGGGCACCATCGTGATCTCGTTCTACAACGTCGAGCTCGCCGGCCCTCGCGCCGAAACCGAAGACGGTATGGGCCGCGTCGCGCGCACGGTCGTCGACTACTTCGATGGTGGCCAGCACCGATGACATTCACCGAGCTGCAGCTGGCGCCTGAACTGATCGCCGCGCTGGAAAAGCAGCAGATCAGCCAGCCCACGCCCATTCAGAGCGCGGCGCTGCCGGTGCTATTGGCCGGTCGCGATGCGTATCTGCATGCGGAAACCGGCACCGGCAAGACGCTCGCCTATTTGCTGCCGATCTTCTCTCGCATCGATACCGCGCAGGTCGCCACGCAGACGGTGATCGTCGCGCCGACTCACGAGCTGGCGATTCAGATCCATCGCCAATGTGGCGAGCTGGCACAAAATGCCGGCTGGCCGATTCGTTCGCTGCTGCTGATCGGCGGCACCTCCACCGAGCGGCAGATCGACAAACTGAAAAAGAAGCCGCACGTCGTGGTCGGCTCCCCCGGCCGTATCGCGGAGCTGCTCGCCAAGGGCAAGCTCAAAGCAAAAGACGTTCGCAACATCGTCATCGACGAGGCGGATCGGCTGCTCACCGACGAGAGCCTGCATGCCGTTCGCGCCATCGTCCAGGCCGCGCCGCGCACCCGGCAGCTGATCTTCGCGTCAGCGACGCTGGAGAACCAGAGTACGGCGATCGCCAAGGAGTGGGCGCCGGAGTTGCTGATGCTTCAGGCAGGCGCTGCGCCGGTCAATGAAAACATCGAGCATCTCTATTTGATCTGCGAGGAGCGCGACAAGCCCGATGAGTTGCGCAAGCTCTGGCACGCGCTCGCACCGGAACGCGCCATCGTGTTCGTCCATCGCAACGAGCTGGCCGAGCGAATCGCGCTCAAACTGGCGCATCACAAAATCCCCGCCGCCGACCTGAATGCGGCGCTCTACAAAGAGGATCGAAAGCAGGCGCTGGATGGTTTTCGAAAAGGAACGATTCGAGTGCTGATCGCCTCGGACATCGCCGCACGCGGTCTGGACATCAAAGGCGTCACCCACGTCTTCAACTTCGACGTGCCCACGTTGAGCCAGGGCTATCTGCATCGCGTGGGTCGCACTGGTCGCGCTGGCTCCAAAGGAGTCGCGGTCACATTGATGACTGAGATCGAAGCACGGCTGGTTCGCCGCTACGAGGAAGAACTCGGTATCGACATGCAGGGCGTGCGACTGCGCGAAGGCAAAGTGTTTCGGCGCGAGCGCGATTGACGCCCTATTTCAAACCGCGCTCCCGCAGTTTGTCTTTCTTGCTCTTGCGCTTGCCCTTGATCCCACCGGTCGACGCACCCGGCACAGGCGCGACCGGCGCCGCGGTTTCCACCGGCTCGAATCCAGGAACGATCTCGCGCGCCAGCGTCATCCGGTGTCGCTTTTCGATCAACCGGAAATGCGACTCGGTGCTCGCACTCACGAAACTCACCGCCACACCCGACTGACCGGCACGCCCGGTGCGACCGATCCGGTGAACGTAATCGTCGGTGGAACGCGGCAGATCGTAATTCACGACGGCAGGCAAATGAGTGATGTCGATGCCGCGGGCCGCGACATCGGTGGCCACCAGAACTTGCAACCGCTCCGCTTTGAAATCCGCCAACACCTGAGTTCGCGCCCCCTGGCTGAGCTCGCCATGAAACGCTTCGGCGTTGATGCCCGCACGATGCAATTTATCCGCGACGTGCTCCGTCGAGTATTTGGTGGCGACGAACACCAGCACCCGACTCCAGCCATGCTCCCGAAGCAGCCGAAGCAACAACTGAGTGCGACGAGGCGCGTCGACATGGATGGAGCGCTGAGTAATGTCCGGCACGGTCTCCGGAGTCGAGGGAACATCGACTCGCAACGGATCTCTCAGCAGAATCGCCGCAAGCGCGTTGACCTCGGGCGGAAACGTCGCGGAGAACAGCAGATTCTGACGGCGCTCGGGCAACGACATCAGCACCCGCGACAGCTCGTCCGCAAAGCCGAGGTCCAGCAATCGATCGGCCTCATCGAGGACCACCGTGGCCACGGACCGCAGACTCAACGCGTTGTGCTCCAGCAGATCCAGCAATCGGCCCGGCGTCGCCACGACGATGTCGGCGCCGCCTCGCAACGCCATCATTTGCGGATTGATGGACACGCCACCGAACACCACTGCCACCTTGACGGGATCGGGCAGATAGCGCGCGTAGGCTTCGAACGAGGCGCCGATCTGCGCAGCCAGCTCGCGCGTGGGCACGAGAATCAGCGACCGAACGCGCCGCGGCGTTTCGCGCCCGGCTTCCGAATGCCGTTGCAGTATCGGCAGAGCAAACGCAGCCGTCTTGCCCGAGCCCGTATGAGCGCAGGCCCAAACGTCCCGCCCGCTCAGCACGCCGGGGATCACCGCACTCTGAATGGGGGTGGGCGCGCTGTAATTCTTCTCGGCGACGGCGCGAACGATTTGCGGACACAGCGCGAGGGAAACAAAGGTCGGGGGCGTAGCGACGGTCATCCCGCCATGATCGCACGCACCCGCGCCGATCAGAAGATCGCCTTGAGCAAATAAGTCGCGACGTCGTTGAGCGAGAATATCGTCAACAGCAGCGGCACGAACGGCACGGCCGAGACGGCCACCAACCTCCCCACATCCCTGAGGCTGAAGGGCACCAGGCGCGTTTCACGCACCACAGTGAAACTATTGCCCAGATCGGCGAGCGACTGGATATCGCTACTACCGAGCAGCGGTTCGTCCGGCGGCGCGCCGCCCTGGATCCACTTGCGATGAAATTCGTTCGTATACCGGCTGACCAGCCGACCGAACTCACGCGCCGTATTGCGCTTGGCCTGCACCAGGTGAGGCGTGAACACAGTGAGCGGCAGGAGCGTCACGCCGTTGAAGAAGACCAGGAAGCTGAGCATCTGTACCTTGAAGCTCAGCAGATCCCGGCCCGCAAACAGGATCTGGCTGGCAATCAGCCCCGCAAGCAATGCGCCCTGAGCCAGCAGCACCAGCGCGAATGCGTTGATGCTGACCCCCAGAAAGCCCAGACCGGCGGCCCGGTCCGCGTGGCTCGCCAGCAGGCGCAGCGGCAGCCGCGCCACCTGAAACAGGAACCGGAACCACAGAAAAAAACGAAAATACCAGCGCAGCAGCACGAACTGGAAGATCGGCACGCTGACGAACATGTTCCAATAGCCCGCGGCGGTGAGGCGCGCCGCTCCCCCCTCATCGCTCGCGTACCAGCTCGTCACGTTGAGCGCGATCTCATGACGCCACAGCCACAGGCCCAGCGTATAGACCAGTGCCAGCAGCGCCAGCTCGATGATCGGCGAATTGCGCAGACGCAGGGTCGAGTCGATGGCGGCGCGAAACGCCGGCAGGTCTTCGGGCGCGATGATGTCTCGCTCCACGAACTGATTCACCACGAAGCGGATGCGCCGATGCACGACGATCTCGGCCGCGATCAGCAACGGCAGCGCAATCAGAAACCGGACGTGCGTCTGGATGTCTTCGACGAAGGGAATCGGCACCGTATTGCCGAACGCAGTTCCCTGCAGCGTGGACAGCAGCAACAGCGGCAGCCACGCGACGGTCGCAATGACCAGCATCCGCCGGGACAACAGCTCCAGTGCATTCCCGGACAGATGCGTCCGCAGGTACATCTGATATAGCGGACCGCCGAGGACCAGCGAGAAATCGGGCTTCACGGCAGGAGGGAGCGATGATCTGTGGACGTTGCGGTCCTCGCAGCTTGCCCCTGGCGCATTGCGAGCGACTATCGGGTTTTCGCATCCGTCGGCGGCGAGGCAGTGCCGCCGCGCTGACCGGGTCAGCCGATCTTCCGGATCCTGAAGGTTCGTCCCTTGATCTTGCCGGCGCGCAATCGCTGGATGGCGAGGTTATGAGAGGCTCGCTCGATCGCCACGTAGGTGCGGGTAGGAAACACATCGATCTTGCCGACGGCGGTACCCGGCAGCCCGGCGTCGCCGGTCAACGCACCCAGCAGATCGCCGGGGCGCAATTTATCCTGACGCCCGGCATCGATCGCCAATGTGACGAACGGCGCGGCCCAAGGTTCGGCATCGGACAGCGACGGCAACGCGTCCCAGGTGAGCGCTTCGCCCAGCCGCGCTTCAATGACCTTGGCTCGCGTCATTTCGCGCGGGGAACAAAGACTCAGAGCGATGCCACGGCGACCGGCACGCCCGGTGCGGCCGATGCGGTGAAGGTGAGTATCGGCATCGCTGGCAATGTCGAAGTTGATCACCATGGCCAGATCCGCGATGTCCAACCCGCGTGCGGCGACATCGGAAGCCACCAGCACTGTGCAGCTCCGATTCGCGAAACGCACCAGCATCTCCTCGCGGTCGCGTTGATCCAGGTCGCCGTGCAGGGCCAGCACCGAGAAGCCGCACTTATATAGATCTTCGGCAACGGCCCGCACTTCCTGGCGTGTGTTACAGAACACCACCGCCGACTCCGGCCGATACTTCAACAACAAGGATTCCAGCGCATGCAGTTTCGATTCGGGATCGACTTCGAAGAATGTCTGCTCGATCAGCACCTCGTCCGGATCGCTCGTGACCGTCACGTCCACCGCCTCGCGCTGGAACTCCCGGCTGATCTCGCGAACCGACTTGGGAATGGTCGCCGAGAACAGCAGCGTCTGCCGCTGCTCCGGCGTGGCCTGAACGATGGCGTCGATCGCATCCGCGAAGCCCATGTCGAGCATGCGATCCGCCTCATCGAGCACCAGCACCTTGAGGGCTTGCAGCGGCAACGCCTGCTTCTCGATCAGCTCCAGAATGCGGCCTGGCGTGCCGACCACGATGTGAGGTTCGTGCGCGAGCGAAGCCAGATGCGGACGCAAGGGTACGCCGCCACAGAGAGTCAGCACTTTTACATTCGGAATGAAACGCGCCAGCCGCCGGATTTCACGACTGACCTGGTCCGCGAGCTCCCGCGTCGGACACAGCACCAGGCCTTGCAGCCGGACGGCCGACGAGTCGAGCGCCGACAACAAGCCGAGCGCAAACGCTGCAGTCTTGCCACTGCCGGTTCGCGCCTGCGCCACCACGTCGCGCCCGCCAAGAATGGCCGGCAGGCTCGCCTCCTGAATCGGAGTCATGTCCGCGTAGCCCGCTTCCGACAACGCCCGCTGCAAGGGCTCGATCAACGTCAACTTGGAGAATTCAGTCATCCCGCCATGATCGCACGTATTACACTCGCCGCTCACCCCCGAACCGAAGTCCTCCTTGAACACCCCGAACGGCATCCCGTCCGACGAGCAGGTCATCGCGACCACCCGCACCTGGCTCGAACGCGCGGTCATTGGCCAGCAGCTGTGCCCTTTCGCGGCCGCGCCGTATCGACACGACCGCGTGCGCTTTTGTGTCAGCTCGCAGCGCTCGGCCGACGGGCTGCTCGAGGACCTGGCTCGTGAACTGCAACTGCTGCGCGATACCGACCCGCTCCAGTGCGAGACCACCCTGCTCATTCATCCGCAGGTGTTGACCAATTTCCTCGACTACAACGATTTCCTCGACGTCTGCGACGCCGCCGTGGCGGAGCTGGGCCTGGAAGGCGAGCTGCAAGTGGCCAGCTTTCATCCCAACTACCGATTCGCCGGCACCACCAAGCAGGACATCACCAACTTCACCAATCGCTCGCCCTACCCCATGCTCCATCTACTGCGCGAGGCCAGCATCGCGCGCGCCGTAGCGACCTTTCCGGGCATCGAGGACATCGGCCCGAAGAACATGGAAACATTGCGACGACTGGGTCATGAAGGCTGGCGTCGTCTGTGGGTCGATTGAGGCTCAGTCGGCGCCTCTCCTCAGAGCTTCCGCAACCAGATATTACGAAAGCGCACTTCGTGCGAATGATCCTGCAGGCGGATGGGCATGTCGCCGTGAGCTTTGTAGACCGGTGCGCCGATGTAAGCGGTGGCGCCTTTCAATGAGACATTGTTCTGGATCAGCACGCCGTTGTGGAGCACCGTCATCCGCGCCGGCGACTTCACCGACCCATCCGAAGCAAACCGCGGCGCCGTGTAGATGATGTCGTAGGTCTGCCATTTGCCCGCCGGCAGGTTCGCGTTCACCAGCGGTGGATATTGTTTGTAGATGGCGCCGGCCTGGCCATTCACATACGTTTTGTTCTCGAACGTATCGAGTACCTGCACCTCGTAGACGTCCTGCAGAAACACGCCGCTGTTGGCGCGATCCTGACCGACTTTGTCCGGCGGCAATTGGGGCGCATACCATTCGACGTGCAGCTGCACGTCGCCGAAGCCGGCGCGAGTTTGAATATCACCGGTGCCCGGTGCGACCACCAGCTCGCCCTGCTCCACGCGCCACTTCGCCGGCCCGCCGTCCTTTTCGCTCTTCCAGGCATTCACATTCTTGCCGTCGAAGAGCACGACCGCGTCCGAAGGCGGCGCGCCCGCTGTCGCACCCGGCGTCACCTTCACCGGTACCGGCGACCACACTTCGGTGGCCTTCGGATCACCGGCAGGCGCAGTCGCAGCCTGCGCGCTCAGTGACAAGAAGCTCGCGAGCAATGGCAGAAGTCCCGGTCGATACATTTGCGCCCCCGATCAAGGACTGGCGTCGAGACGCCAATGGGGCCTTGTACCACAGGAGTCGGCGTGAGCGTCCCGGTTATTTTTGCAAACGGCCCTCTGACACTAGGGCTGGCGACCGAACCTTCGGCGCGGCCTGGCCGTCTTCTTGGGCTCGGCATCCACCGGACCGCCTTCGACCGCCGCCAGCGGCGCGGGCACCATTGGCCGGCCCGTCATTTCCTGGAGTTCTTCGACCAGCGATTTCGTGGGTGTTTCCTCGACCGGAGCAACACTCACTTGCTCCGGATCCACCGGTTTGATGCCGAGCTCTTCCAGGCGATCGAACACACGACGCAATGCCGAGTCCGGATCCCGATAGAACGCACTGCCTCGGATGCGCACGAACTCCCAGCCCAGGCGTTCGAGCACAGCCTGACGCGCAACGTCCTCGCCGAGGCTCTCGGGCGTGCGATAACGATCGCCATCGCATTCCACCGCCAGGCGTTTGCCGTCGTTCTCGATCACCATGTCGATACGGAAGTGACCGATGCTCATCTGCTGCTTCACTCGAAAGCCCGCGACGGTCAGACGCTTCGCCACTTCGCGCTCGAGCGGCGACTCCGGTTCCAGGCGGTCGCGTTCGGCGCCGGGCGGAGCCAGGTTCGGCTGTTGGGCATGCTGAAGCAGCTGGAAACGCAAATCGTCGGTCTTCAAATCATGATCCGCATCGAACGAGTACACGACCCACAGCTGATCGCGCGCGCGGCTCGCGGCGACGTTGTAACGTTTCTTGACCAGCTCGTATGCACCCTCGCGCACCGTGCGCAGGGTCGCGTCCTCGGGCGCGCTGTCCACGAGCGACAACAGGATGATGTCGCGTTCGTCGCCCTGGAACTCCGCCGATATGCCGGCGAGGATGCGACGCTTCTCCAGCTCCACGCTGTCGATCCGTTTGTGAAGCAGCGACTGGATCAGTAACGCCTGCTCCTCCTTCACCATCGAGATCACGCCAATGGTCTTGCCTTCGTAGGCGGGATGCCGCGTCATCGCCTTGATCAGCGACACGATCGCCTCGGCTTCTCGCGCATTCACATCGCCCTGGCGCACACCTTCCACCGGATACGGCACGCACGCCGGCTTGATATGCGTCGAGTTCGCCGCGCGCAGCGGCAGGATCTTGCCGTCGTAGGACAACCGGTTGCTGAAGGCGATGATCTCCGGCACCGAGCGGAAATGCTCGATCAGGCGCACCGCATCTCCAAACGCCTGCCGGCCGATGTCATAGATGGAAGACATGGCGTCGAACAGATGCGCGTTCGGGAAGTCGTGCAGCATCGACTTGCGCAGATTCTCCAGCGCCGTCTGTTCCTTGCCGACACCCAGCGGCGTCACCTGCTCATGGTCGCCAACGATCACCACCTGTCGCGCCATATACAAAGGGATGAGCGCATTGAGGTCCGCCTGGCTGGCCTCGTCGACGATGACCAGATCGAAGCGCGTCGCCCGCGGATCGAAGGTCTCGGCCACCATGGAGATCGGCATGATCCACACCGGCACCGCTTCGACCGAATGTTTCATGAGCTTGCGGGCTTCGGTGAGCAGCGTTTGCCGGCGTTCGGGATGACGCGTCGACATCAGACGCTTCGCCGTATCCAGCCAGCCGACCAGCGCCTGTCGGATCGCATTGTTTCCTTGCAGGCGCGCCAGTTGTTGGCCCCACGCGGTGGCATCGATCAGCTCTTGCGTCACGGGCCGCAAGCGATCACGAGTGCGGTCCGCTTCGTACTGCAACGTCTGCGCGTCCAGCCGGTCCAACTGCACCAACGCGTCATGCAGCTGACGATAGATCCACGCCAGCTCCAGATCGCCCGGTGGATGGCCCTTGTCGTGCGGGGCCTTCCGATCCTGCAATCGATCCGCCCAACGAGGTGCAACCTCGCGCAGCCGTGTCAGCAACTCATCGCGTTCCGCCGTCAGCGGCTTCACCGTCAGCAAGCGCTGCGCATACTCTCGTGCCGCTCTATATGCATTCGCATCGCGAGCTTCGACCGCTGCGATCAGTCGGGCAATGCAACTCGCACCGACGGACTTCGGGTCGATGTCACCGACACGCACGGCGAGCCGATCGAACCACTCATCGATCTCACGCTGCTTGCGTCGATCCGCTTCGATGGCTAGCAAAGGCGGCAGCAGGTCGGCGGACAGGCGCTCGACCGTCTGATACTCCGCCAACGGACTCGGCTCGCGCGGAATCTGCGCCACCAGTTCGTCCAGTCGCAACCCCTCGCCACGCAAGTGCTCGGCCAGCGAGCCCCACGTGTGCTCGTGCCAGTCGAGACAATGACGAATCTCGTCCGTGAGCGCACGGCAGGCCAGCTCCGGCTCCGGTCCCATGGAGCGGAACAGCGAATTGATGTGTCCGCCGATGAGTGCGTTCCAGGAGTCTTCGATTTCCAGCCGTCGCACTTCCAGATCGGCCACCATCTCCAGCACATGGAAATGATCGATCCGCGACGGCTCGCCCGCCGCGACTGCCGCCGATTTCACAAACTGTCGCCATTCCGAGCGGGTTGCCATCGTCACGAAGCCCAAGCCTCGCCCGGCTTCCAGGTGTTGCACGATTTCCTGAGCGATGCGTCGCTGGGTCTCCGCCGACATCGATTTGGACAACTGCGGCCGATGGTGTCGCAGCAGCGCGCACTGAGCGTTCGCTTCCGCCGCCTCTTCGATACCATGAATCAGTTGTTCCCAGACTTCACGCTGCGTGCCACCGTTGATGCCGGCAACGATGGCGTACGGTCGCCATGCCTGCCGACGTCGCAGCTCCGAGAACTCTTCCGCTAACGTAGCGGCCAGCGCTTGGATCGCAGCGCTGCTGCCGGATTTCGTCCATCGATGCGTGCCCGCGGACAAGTCTGCCGCCGCGAGCCGCTGATGTTCCGATGCAAGCGACTCGAACTCACGCTCGGCAGGCAGCTCGTCGAGATTCGGCAGCGGACGACGCGCATCCTGCTCTTCATCCGCCGTGAACGAGGCGCCCAGCGCATACAGGCGCCCCAACTCATTCGAATTGAGCGGCAACGACACCGCCAGCTTCACCGGCCCCGGAATCCACGCGTGCTGCGTGCCGTTTGCTTTCACGTACTTCGCCGCGTCCGACGGCGAGAAGCGCCGTTCGTCGACCGTGATCTCGCGATACTCATTTTCGAGCGCCTCGCGCAGATCACGTTGCAGGACCTTCAACTCGGTAAGCAGCTCTTTGCGTCGCTGTCCGAGCCGGGTCGCGCGCGACACCAGCGACGCGCTGGTCTCGGTCGTCAGTCGTTCGGTGATGGAGCCGATGGAGGTTTCCAATTGCCGGCGCGCATCCTGATCGCTGCCAAGTACGGCGACGCAAAGTGGACGCAGCACCTCGGGCACCTTGTCACGTAGCACGCGCAGCGCCTTCGCTGTTTGCGCCGTGACCAGGATCGACTTGCCCTGCGCGAGCTGATGGCCGATCAGGTTCGCGATCGTATGCGTCTTGCCGGTGCCGGGCGGACCTTGCACCAGCACCGAGCCGCTGTGACTCAGGCGCTTGATGATCTGGATCTGCTCCTGATTCGCTTCCTTACCGAGCAGCACGTCATCGTCGTCGATGGGCGCGGCGGGCTGATCTGGCGAGGTCTTCGGCGCCGGCGTCGCTTCGACCGACGTGCCCGAAATCTGCACCATCGCCGGCGCGAACGTTTTGCGCTGATCGATATCGTCGATGATGGCATCGACGGCATTCGCGATGCCACCGACCCGCTTGCGCAGAATCAACATCGGATCGCGCCACATGCGCGGCGCGTCGGAAGGTTCGTCGGCGATGCGCTCCTTGATCAGACGGCCGCTGGTGGGCGACAAGGTCTGCACCAGCGTCTTCAGATAAGTCTCGGTGTCGTCGGCACCCCACGGATGCAGCCCCGCATTTTCCAGCTCCGCCGTCCGATTGCGGAGTGACGCCGCCGCCGTATTCTGCAAATCCACGAACAGCGCGCTGTACAACTCGGTCGGACGGTCCGTCTCGTGAATGCTGAATTCCGCGGCGCTGGCATCGAAGCGCAGTTCGACGCGCTTGAGCATCACCGGATGATCGATGGGAACGCTGCCTTCGATCGACGAGACCGCACGCCAGTTGAGCCGGCCATCGGCGGCCACCAGTTCGAGCAATTCGCCGTCGCGCTCGATGGCCGAATGAATCTCATAGAACAACTCGAAGAAACCCAGCGCCTTGCGCGCGGCGAGTTCGGCGACCACCCACTCTTCGCGCTGAGCGACCCAAGCTTCGAAATCGGCCAGACGCTGCTGGTCATCGTCGAAACGAATATTGAGCGGCGCGCTGTCCGCGGCGGCGACATTGCGAGTCGCGGAGAAATACGCCGTCTTGGTGGGATCATCCCAATCCGGCAGTAACCAATTCGTCACGTTGAATGGCGGTGTGGGACACGGCGTGGACAGCGGGCGCGCGATGCGCAGCAGACAGTCGTCGTCGACCTGCGTGCCATTGCCGGCGCCGGGGCGATTGATTTGCACGCACGGGTGATCTGGCGCATCGGCCAACCGAATCGCCCGCGGATGCTGGCTCACATGCCGTACTGGAGGAAACCGCAGCTGGTTGGCTTCCTTCAGAAACAGATAGAGCTGCCGGAGTTTGTGCCGAATGTGCTCGATCATCTGGACAGTATTCGACACCGAACCTGAACCGGATTCGAACCATTCTCACGCTTCTTTCACGCCGGGGCTCACTCTTTTCTAACGAGGGTTGCCGACACTGGGACCGTACCGACCCCCCCAGCCCTCAGGAGCCCCGATCATGAAATGCGCTTTCGCAGGACTTGCACTCGCTTGCCTCGCTTTCCAGGCCGCACAGGCCGCGCCGCGGCCGGGAACGACCCGACAGCTGTTGAGCGAGAACGTGAATTACGCGGACCTCGATCTCACTCGCGAGCAGGATGCCCAGGTCCTGATGGTTCGAATCAAGGACGCGGCCTACCGTGTCTGTGGCGGCGATCCGCGACGCCACGTGGCTTACGACTTGATGCCGGCTCGCGTCGAGTTCGCGTTCAAGGAATGTCGTGAAGGTGCGGTCGCACGTGCGGTCGCGACGATCGACATGCCCCAGGTGACCGCGTCGTCCAGATAGCTGTAAACCACCGGGATCACCAGCAGGCTCAGGCACGTCGACGTGATCAGTCCGCCGATCACGACGACGGCCATGGGCGAGCGGAAGCTTGGGTCGGCGCCCAGCCCGAACGCGATGGGCAACATGCCCGCGCCCATCGCGATCGTGGTCATGACGATCGGGCGCGCCCGCTTGCGGCAGGCATCGACGATGGCCTCCCAGCGATCCAGCTGGTGATCCCGGCGCGCAATCACGATGTAGTCGAGCAACAGAATGGAGTTCTTGGTGACGATGCCCATCAGCATGAGCAACCCGATCATCGCCGGCATCGACAGCCCCGATCCCGTCAGGAACAGCGCGAGGAAGGCCCCGGGAATGGACAACACCAGCGCAGCCAACACGGTAACCGGTTGCGCGAAGTCCTTGAGCAGCAGGACCAGCACCATGTAGATGCACAGAACTCCCGTCAGCATGGCCAATGCGAAGCCGGCCGCCAGCTCACCCATCGCCTCCGCATCTCCCGCGGATGTGAGGACGATTCCTCGTGGCGGACGCTTCAGGCTGGGCAGCGCGAGCGCAGCTTCCTCGATGTCACCCAACGCACGGTCATTGAGCTCGACTTCGAAAGTAACGTTGCGCATGCGGTCATAGCGAGTGATCTGCGACGGCCCGCTTGCCATCTGCAGCGAGGCAACGCTTTCCAGCGGCACTGGACCGCGCGCGCCCGGCACGGGCAGGCGACGCAATGTTTCCAAGTCGTCGCGTGCAGCGTCCGTGAGCCTCACGACTACTGGCACCTGTCGCTCACTGAGATTGAGTTTCGCGAGATCCTGGTCATAGTCCCCCAACGTCGCGACTCGCAACGTCTCGGCGATTGCCGCTGACGTCACTCCAAGATCGGCAGCGCGAGCGAAATCGGGACGGATCACCAGCTCCGGACGAACCAGGCTCGAGGATGACGTCACCGCGCCAATCCCAGGAATCGTTCGCAGCTCACGCTCGACCTGGGCCGCGTGCTGTGCCAGGCGCTGGCTGTCCTCCGCGGCCATGACCAACATGAAGTTCTCACCGGAACCGCCCATTCCCACCTTGATACGCACACCAGGCAGTGCCGCGAGCGCCTGGCGAAGCTCGGACTCGATCGCTTGCCTTTGCAGACCGGGACGATCACTGCGATGAGTGAGATTGATCGTCAGCACCGCCGTTGTGACATTGGCGGCCGGCGCAGTTTCCGCGTCGCTTGGATCGGTGCCTGCGCTGCCGCCGCCAATGGCCGTGTACACCATCTTCACGTGTTCGTTCCGCTGCAGGATGGCTCGCGCCCGCTCGGCCATCGCCGTCGTGTCCGCGAGCTTGCTACCCGGCGGCAGCGACAGCGTGACCTGCGTCTGCGAACCATCGTCCGGCGGAATGAACTCACCGGGCAGCAGCATCGCCAGTCCCAAGCCGCCGCCGAGGAATATGCAGACAGCCAGTATCGTAACGAAGCGATGTCGCAGACAGAGTTTCGCCAGGGACAGATACTGGGTGATCCATCGCGGCTCTGCGTGTTCGTTTGCAGGAGATGTCGGCGCCTTGAGCAGATACGCCGCCATCATGGGCGTCAGCATGCGAGCGACCACGAGCGAGAAGAACACGGCAATGGCCGCGGTCCAGCCGAACTGGACGAAGTACTTGCCGACGATGCCACCCATGAGCGAAGTGGGCAGGAACACGGCGATCAACGTGAACGTCGTCGCGATGACCGCCAGGCCGATCTCATCCGCCGCTTCCATGGCCGCCCGATACGGAGACTTGCCCATCAACAGATGCCGCTCGATGTTCTCGATTTCAACGATGGCATCGTCGACCAGCACACCGATCACCAACGACAGCGCCAGCAGCGATACGGTGTTGGCCGTGAAGCCCATCAGATGCATGACGGCGAAGGTCGGGATGGCCGAGAGCGGCAAAGCGACCGCCGCGATGAGCGTGGCACGCCAGTCCCGCAGGAACAGGAATACCACGACGATCGCCAACGCCGCGCCTTCGTAGAGCAACATCATCGAACCGTCGTAGTTCTCCACGACGGGATCGACGAAGTTGAAGCTTTCGGTAATCGTCACCTCGGCATTGCTCTGCTTTATTTCATCGAGCGCCGCGCGCACGCCGTCAGCGACTTCGATCTCACCGGCGCCTCTTGCCCGCGTGATCTCGAATCCGACGACCGGTTCGCCATTCAACAGCGCGCGCGACCTGGGCTCGGCAATCGTGTCGGCAATGGTTGCCACCTGGTCCAATCGCAGACGGCGGCCGTCGCTCAGCGAAATCTCCAGCTGCGCGATCTCTTGCGCCGTGGCCACCGTTGCAATCGCCCGCACCGATTGCTCGACACCACCGAAGTCGACTCGGCCACCTGACGCCTCTTGCTGCGACTCTCGCAGCTGCCGTGAAATGTCGGCCGCCGTCGCGTTGAGCGCCAGCAATCGCACCGGATCCAGATCGACGCGCACCTCCCGCGTCACACCGCCCACCCGTGACACCGCCCCCACGCCCGGCACGGCCAACAGACGCTTATTGATCTGATTGTCGACAAACCAGGACAGCGCTTCATCATCCATTCGCGATGAGGCGAGCGTGTAGGTCAGGATCGGCGCGCCGGCCAGCTCCACTTTCTTGATGACGGGATCGCGCAGCGCGGCTGGAAGATCGGCGCGAATGCGTGACACGGCATCGCGTACATCGTCCAGCGCCTCTTGCAGCGGCTTCTCGATACGGAAGTCGACCGTGATGCTGGCGGAGCCGTCGGTGAGTGAGCTCTCGATGTGCTTGATGCCCTGGGTAGTGGCCAGGGCATTCTCGATCTTGCGCACGACGTCGTTCTCGAGCTGCGAAGGCGATGCCCCCGGCAACTCCGCCGTCACCGTGACCCGAGGCAGCTCGATGTCGGGGAAGTTCTGCACTTTCATGGCCTGAAAGCCCATCAGGCCGACGAAGGTCAGCAGGACGAACAACAGCACGGTGGCGGTCGGATTCCGGATCGCCCACGAAGAAACATTGGTGCTCATGCGTTGATCCCGCTCAGATCGCGACGCCGGGCCGCGGTTCTTCACGGACCCGATCGCCGTCGCTCAGAAAGCTGCCGCCGGATTCGACGACCCGCTCGGCGGGATCGAGCCCACCGATGATTTCGACACGATCGCCCGCCCTGCGGCCCACGGACACCTTGGTCTGGATGACCCTGGAGTCCCGGCCGATCCGCAGCACATAGCTGAAGCCATCACGCAGCAGCACGGCACTCTGCGGCAACGTCAACGCCGCGTCGATGCCCGTTTCAAAGTAGCCGCGAACATACATGCCTGCGCGCACCTGCCCGCCATCGGTCACGGGCAGATCGACGTAGACCAGGCCGTTGCGTGTCTGCGTGTCGATGGCTGGCGCGACGACTCTGAGCTGGCCCTCGATCACTCGATCGCCGACGAGGGTGATGTGCACTTTCTGCCCCGGCGACAGCTTCGCCAGATCGCCCGTCGCGACTTCGGCGCGCCACTCCAATCGTCCTTTGCGGATCAGGCGAAACAACTCCTGTCCCGCGGGCAGAACGGCGCCCACTGTGGCAGTTCGTGACGACACGAGGCCATCGTCCGGCGCCAGCACCTGAGTTTGCGCCAACCTCAGCCGATGTCGTTGTTCGATGGCCTTCGCCGCTTCCCATCTCGCGCGTGCCGCGCGTTCGGCAGTGACATATTGATTGATCTGTTGCACCGACATTGCGCCGGTCGCATCCAACACGCGAGCGCGCTGAGCATTTGCCTCCGCCTCGGTGAGTGTCGCCGCCGCCTCCTCCGCTACGGCTCGAGCCTCCGCGAGTTCGGCAGTCACGGTCTCGGCGGCGAACATCGCCAGCACCTGGCCGCGCTTCACCTGATCGCCCACGTTCACCCTCACTTCGATCAGCCGCAGGCCTTCCGCCTCGGTGCCGATGCTGGCCTCCTCCCAGGCGGCAATGTTTCCTGTGGCCGAGATGCGAATGGGCAGCGATGACTGCTGAGGGCTGATCGCCGTCACCGTGAGCGCTGGATTGGTCACCTCTTCCTGCTCTACTCCATCGCCGCTCGCACGTGCCAGCAAGATGCTCACGGCCATCGCGGCAACGACGCTGCCGACGAGCACGGGCTTGGACAATGGTTTCATGGTCGATCAACCTTTGCAGACGCTTGCATCGAATCCGGTGACCAATCGCCGCCGACCGCGAGGTACAAATCGATCCAGGCAACGATGCGATCTCGATGGAGTGAAACAACCGCGCGCTCCGCGGCGATCATGTTGCGACGAGCTTCTTCCAGCTCGAAGAGACTGGCGCCGCCGTTCTTGTATCTTTCGTCGACGGCGGCGTATGAGCTTGCAAACCCTTTCGCAGCGATAGCCACGTTGCTGTCACGGTTCGCCGTGCTCTCCAGCAACACGAGCGCGCTCTCAACCTCGCGTATCGCTTCACGCAACCTGGCCGAATAGATGACAGTGCTGGCCTCGTAACGTGTGTGAGCAGCGCTGGCATTCGCTTTGCGCGCTCCACCATCGAACAGTGGCATCGTCACTGCAACCGGGCCGACGCTCCAAACACGGCCATCTGTCGTGACACCACCGCTCTGCATTCGTAAGTTGCCGATGCTTCCCGCCAAAGTGATTCGTGGCCAGCGCTGCGCCTCGGCTCGACTCGCCTCGGCGCTGGCCATCTCAACATCGCGTGCCGCCGCGAAGACATCTGGACGCTGCGCGAGGGCATCTGCTGGAACCGCGACCACCGTGAGTTCGACTGGCACCGGCAATGTCGCCTCGTTGGCGCGAAGATCCCGACGTAGCAGCGTCTCGTCTTCGCTCGTCAGCGAGACCAATGACTTGACCAGCAGATCGCAACCGGCTCGTTGCTCAATCAGTGCGGATCGACTTTGGGCCGCACCGGCTCCAGCCTGGTCCGCGGCGGCGTTCGTCTCGAAGCCGGCTCTCGCCAGCAGATTCACGACGTGCGCGGTTTGCTCATACGACTCGACCTCACGCTCGGCTTGATCGATGAGGACTTCGCACAGGCGCAGCTCGGTGTACGTCCTCGCAATCTCCGCCGCGACCAGAATCCTCGCCTCATGCCAACGGGCTCGACTGGACTCCAGGTTCGCTTGCGCGGCGCTTGCGCCCGCGCGATTCGCACCGAACAGATCGATCTCCCAACTCACATTCACACTGGCCGACGAGGTCGTGGCCAGCGGCTGAGCCAAGTCGGATCGTCCCCTGCTGCCGCTACTGCCAGCGTCCAGCAGAGGCAGAAGCTGAGCACGCTGCGCGGTTCGGTTTGCCCTCGCGTCGCCGACACGAGCCGTGGCTTCCGCGAGCGTAGGGCTGACGCGTTGTCCGGCCTCGATCAGCCGCGACAACAATGGATCGTTGAACTGCGACCACCAAAGACTCAGGTCGGAGAGTTGCCCGTGATGAGGCAGCTGCGCGTGCCACTCATCCGGCACGTCATGACTCGGATCGCGTGCAGGCACCCGCGACGCGCAGCCGGCGAGCAGCAGCAGGCTCGCCAGCCCGGCCAGGGATTTTTGCTTGGAAGCGCTGCCATTCATGGCGGAGATGCTGGCGAGCCCGTGTCGTGAAAATGTCGCCGGCGCGCCGCCCCTTGCCGACATTTGCACGACATCGCATGCTGATCCTATCGGCCGTGCCGTTTGCCCGGAAAGCAGCGTGAACCAGACCTCCTTGTCCCTCCTGATCATCGAAGACAACGCGCAGCTGGCCGCCAACATCTACGACTATCTCGAAGCCTGCGGCCACTCGCTGGACGCCGCGCCCGACGGCGTATCCGGGCTGAACCTGGCCGCGACCCGGGATTACGACGCCATCGTGCTCGACTGGAACCTGCCGCGCATGGACGGCCTGACGGTCCTGCGCCGCTTGCGGATCGATGAAAAGAAAAAGGTGCCGGTCATCATGTTGACCGCGCGCGACCAACTGGCGGACAAGCTGGATGGCTTCGAATCGGGCGTGGACGACTATCTGGTCAAGCCGGTGGCCTTGCCGGAACTGGAGATCCGGCTGCGCTCGCTCGTGACCCGGCTTCGACACGCCGGCGCGCCGGAGCACGCCCTCACCGTTGCCGACCTGTCGTTCGACCTCAGGACGCTGGAGGTCACTCGCGGCAGTCGCAAGGCGCAGTTGGCGCGAACCAGTCGCGCGCTGCTGGAACTGCTGATGCGGGAGAGCCCTAAGGTCGTCACCCGCGAACGCCTGCAACAAGTGGCCTGGGGCGATGAGACTCCGGAAATCGACCTGTTACGCTCGCACATGTATGTACTGCGTCGTGCGATCGATCAAGGCTCGGAGCGCAAGCTGTTACACACCGTCTCCGGCGTCGGCTATCGGCTGTGCGCCCTGAACGACGAGCCATGATGAACACCAACAGCCGCAGCCTGCACTGGTGGATCAGCCTCGGCTTGATCGCCTTTGGCTTGTTGGCCGCCGCCGCGCTGGCCCTGCAAACCTATCGTAGCCAGGCACTCATCGAGCACCGCATCTGGCGCAACATCCTCGAGTCGGTGACCCAGACTTATGCCGAGCAGCGCGCCTCGAACCCAGCAGCGCCACTTCCCAATGCCGGCATTCTGCACACTTGGTTGATTCACGGCGATGCGCCCACGCCGGGCATGCCGCAGTTCCTTCAACCGCTGCCTCTGGGCTACCACTCCTCGGAGGGCTGGACGGATCTGGACGAGTTCGATGAAACATTCCACGCGCTGATCACACCGCTGGACGGAGGCAGGCTCGTTACGTATCTCGATATCGACGAGCTGGAAACGCAGCAGAATCGGGACGCCATGATGACCGCGCTGTGGGGCATCGTTTTCATTGCAATGATCGCGGCGCTGATCGGCTGGCTGCATGCCAACCTGGTGCGGCCGGTCCGCGATCTGGCGTTCCGGATGCAGGCCATCGACCCGGCGATCAAAGGTCAGCGCCTGCCGACCGGTTATCGTCAGGAAGAAATCCAGATCATCGCGCGCGCCAGCAACGCGCACCTGGAGCGCGTGGAGAAGTTCATCGAGCGTGAGCGCAGCCTGCTGGATCAGGCCAGTCACGAGTTCAGAACACCGATCGCGGTGATCGCCGGCGCGGTCGATATATTACGAATGCAGGGGCTGCCGACCACCGCGCGGCCGGCGCTGGAGCGCATCCGAACGACCGTCGAGGCGCTGTCCGAGATCATGGTCGCGCTGTTATATCTGGCACGGGAGACCTCGCCTTCGGCCGGCCCGCAGGAAATAACCGCAGTGCACGCACTGTTGCCGAGACTGGTCGCGGATCATGAATATCTGCTGGCCGACAAGGCCGTGCGTTTCAAAGTCACCGACCTCGAACCGACCGTCATCGAGGCCCCCGAAGTCATGGTTCGAATTGCGGTGGGCAATCTGTTGCGTAACGCCGTCGAGAACACGACCGAGGGTTGTATCGAGGTCTCGATCAGCAACGGCATCGTCTGTATCTCCGACTCCGGCACGGGGTTCGATCCAGTGGAAGCCGCGCGGCGCTATCGAGACAGTCTGCGCGCGGCCATGCCCATCCCGGGACAAGGGCTCGGAATGTTCTTGATCAGCCGGATCTGCGATCGATTCGGCTGGCAGCTCTCGATTGAAACCCCTGCGTCGAGTGGCACGCGCGCCCGGCTGAACGTGAGCGCGAGTTTGTTGAACGATACCGACGCGCCCTGACGCCCGACATTTCCGCGACATCGGCTCTTCATTCTGTGGCTTCCCCACTGAATGAGGATCGCGTCGTCATGAAGAAACTCCTGTTGCTCGCCTTGCTGGCGCAAACAGCCGCCGCGGAGGAAGCTCCGCCCGACGGTCCGCCAGGTCCGCCATCGCGTTGGGGATTGGGCGTGGGTGCCGTTGCATCGGACAGCCCTTATGCCGGCGAAGGCACGCGGGTCATGCCCGTGCCGCTCATCAGCTACCAGGGCGAGAAATTCTTTTTCCAAGGCATCCGGGCCGGCTGGCAGTTCATCCGCAACGATGCGTTCGAACTGGCCGCCATCGCGCAGTTCAAGTTCGATGGCTTCGACATCGACGATCTCGGCCGGCAACAGCTGGCCGCGAATGGCCTCGACTATCGTCTGCTGGAAGATCGCGATGACAGCCTGGATGCGGGGGTCACCGCCAAATGGAGCGGCATGGCCGGCGAGATCGAGCTGGAGCTGCTGACGGACGTCACCGACCGCAGCGGCGGACAGCAATTCTCGCTGCAATATGGCTACCCGCTGCATTGGGGCCAGACGATGGTAACGCCCAATGTCGGCGTGACCTGGCTGTCGGACGACACGGCCAACTACTACTACGGCACGCTGGACAAAGAGGTCGCGCGTGGCGTGATGGACTACAAGCCCGACGCCGCGGCCATTCCTCACGTCGGCATCAACGTGATGCGCTTCTTCGGCAGGAACTGGTCGGCGTTCGCCTTTCTCAAATACAGCGTCCTGCCCGACGAGATCAAGGACAGCCCGTTGCTGGAGCCGGACAGCGACGGCAGCGCCTCCATCCTCATCGGTCTGTCGCGAAACTTCTAACAAGATTCCCCGGGCACGCCGCTCATGAAGCGGCGTGCTACGATCCGGCACAGTGTCGCAGGTCGGTAGAGTCTCCTCAGCGAGGGTCCGATGGCTTCCGACGTACAGCTGCAGGATTGGCGGGATCGGGCGTTACGGGTCGAGGAGGAAGTCGGCAAGGCCATCGTCGGCCAGCGCGACACCATCCGGCTGATCAACGTGGCGCTGTTCGCTCGCGGGCACGTCCTGCTCGAAGGCGATGTCGGCGTCGGCAAGACCACCATTCTGCGCGCGTTCTCTCGCGCCATCGGCGGCGACTTCGAACGCGTCGAGGGCACCGTCGATCTGATGCCCGGCGACCTCATCTATCACACCTACGTCGACGCCGAGGGCAAACCCCGAATCGAAGCCGGCCCGTTGCTCCGGCACGGCGAGCGGCTGGCGACGTTCTTCTTCAACGAGATCAACCGCGCGCGCCCGCAGGTGCAATCGCTGCTGCTGCGGGCAATGGCCGAGCGCACCGTGTCGGCCTTCAATCGCGAATATCGATTCCCTCACATGATCGTGTTCGCCGACCGCAACCGGGTCGAGAAAGAGGAAACCTTCGAGCTGGCGTCCGCGGCTCGCGATCGTTTCATGTTCGAGCTGCGCATGCCGACGCCTGTCGAGCCGGAAATCCGCCGCGCCCTGGTGTTCGATCCCGAATTTCACGATGTCGATCGACTGATCGAACGCGTGGCGCCGGCCATTCTGCCGTGGCAGGAATTGAATGAGATCGGTGCGGGCATCCAGCGCAGCATCCATGCGAGCGAGGTGCTGGAGCGTTACGTTTTGGATCTTTGGGATGCGAGCCAGAACCCGGAGCGCTTCGGCGTGCGCCTCGACGGCGTCGATATGTCGAAACTGATTCTCGCCGGCGTGAGCCCGCGGGGCATGATGTCTCTGACGCGCGCCGCTCGTGTCGTCGCGTGGCTCGCCGGCCGAACTCACATCACGCCCGCCGACATCCACGCCGTGGCCCCATGGACGCTCGGCCATCGAGTGTTCTTTACGCCGGTCTACGAGTTGCGTCGTACCCTGCTCGCGCCGGCGCTCATCGAACAAATCCTGGAACACGTCCCGACACCGCGCTGACGATGAGCACCTCACGCGAGTTTCACTACAGATTGCCGCGCCGATCCGGTGGCTGGCGACCTGGCTCGCATCCCGGCTCGAGCCTCGGTGCCGGCCAGGAATTCGTCTCGCACGTGAGCCTTTACGACCGGCCGGATCCACGCCGTCTGGATCTTCGCGCCAGCTTGCGCGAAGTTCGCGGCGACTGGCTGGTTCGAGTCAATCGCCAGCGGGTCAGCGTGCCGGTGCATCTCATCGCCGATGTGTCGAGCTCGATGAGCTTCGGCGCTCCCCAATCGAAGCTGCAAGTCGTGGCCGATTTCGTCACAGCACTGGGACACAGCACCTTCCGGGTCGGCGATGCGCTCGGGATGCTCGCGTTCGATGCTCAGGAACGGCGCGACCTGTTCGTGCCGGCGCTGTTGAGCCGAGGCGTCGGCGAAGTGATGGCTTCGATGCTGACCGGTTGCAAAGGGACGGCGGGAAGCAGCGACGGACTGGAAGAAGCCGCGTTGCATCTGGCCGGACGCCACGGCTTGATCTTTCTCGCTTCCGATTTCCACTGGCCGCTCGATCGACTGGATGTCGTGCTCGATCTGCTCGCGCACTCCTACATCGTGCCACTCGTCATCTGGGATCCAGCCGAGATCCAGCCGCCGAAACGCGACGGGCTGATACCGCTGCGAGATGTGGAGAGCGGTCGCCGCAGCACCCTATGGCTTCGACCAAGCGTGCGCACGCGCTGGCACGAAGCGATAGAACGACGCCGCGCTGAGTTGAATGCGCTATTCAGTGCCCACGGCATTCGTCCCTTCTATGTCAGCGGCGAATTCGACAACGAAGCGCTGTCCCAGTATTTCTTCGAGGCCACGGCATGACCTGCCGTACCGAGATATTTCGGGCCGCGCTGCTGATGGCATGCACAGCCATCGCCACCGATGCCGTCGCCGCTCAGCAGCCATCGCCGGCGGTCGTCGAGCAGCCGCGACCGTTCGGATATGTCGTTGGCGACCTCGTGACTCAGCGAGTGCTGTTGAACTTCGAACCCGCCGCGCTCCCGCCGGCGCAGCGAGTGAGCATCTGGTTCGAACGCCGTCCGCCAAGAATTGAAAAGGCTGCTGACGGACGGCGTTGGCTGGTCGTCGACTATCAGCTGATCAACGCGCCGCCGGCGCTGGCGACGGTTCAATTGCCAGCTTGGGAGATCAAAGCCCGGGGCACGCAGTTGAAGGTTCCAGCCGCGCCGATCAGCATCGCTCCACTGATTTCGAATGCCTCCGGCGCCGACCTCCGACCGGATCGCGAAGTATCCCTCATCGACACTGCGCCCTCGCGTACGAGTGTCGTTCTCTGGTCGATCGCGTTGGGTGTCACCTTGGCCGCATGGCTCGCCTGGGTGCAATGGCGAAATTGGCGGGACAGTCACAATCGACCCTTCGCTCGCGCTCTGTACCAACTGCGCCGTCTCGACGAGAGTGCCCCTGAAGCATGGCAAGCCGTTCATCGCGCCTTCGACCGGACCGCGGGTCGCGTGCTGCAAATAGAGACATTGCCCGCTTTGTTTGAACGCGCCCCGCATCTACAACCGCAGCGCGCGGAGATCGAACGTTTTTTCGCCCAATCCAACGAGCGATTCTTCGGCGCCGGGTCGCCGGGCAATCTCGTGTCCGTGCGTGCGCTCTGTCGTGAGCTGCGCCGAATCGAACGGCAGCACGCGCCATGAGCGGCTCACTCGCCTTCGAGCACCCGTGGCTGCTGATGCTCCTACCGCTCGCGCTGCTGCCCTTGTTACGCAGGCGTCGTGACACGCTCGCATTTCCTTCCACCGCCTGGCTGCCGTCGGATCGCATCGGTCGCATCATCGGCTGGCTCTGGCCGCTGTTCGCCGTCCTCGCTCTGGCGAGCAGCATCTTCGCGCTGGCGCAGCCGGGGCGCCCGCAAACCCAGGTGCATCGGACCGGCAAAGGGGCCGAGATCCTGGTGCTACTGGATCGGAGTCGCAGCATGGACGATCGGATGCTGCCGGCGAACTGGCGGGAAATCGATCCGAGCCTGCTGCTGTATCACCTCGGCCGCGGTCAGCAAAAAGCCAAGGTGGCGCGCGAGCTGTTGTCACAGTTCGTCGCCCGGCGCCCCGACGATCGCTTCTCGCTGCTGTATTTCAGCAATCGACCGTTGACCGTCGTGCCGTTCACTCAGCACGATCCGGTCATGCAAGCCGGCATCGCGGCAGGTGCCATCGGTCGTGGGCTCGCCGATACCGATGTCGGTCGCGCGCTCATCGCGGGAATCGCGCAGTTCGATCAGCGCGCGTATTCGGGCAGTCGAATCATGCTGCTGGTCTCGGACGGCGGCGCCAACATGGACGACGAGATGATGAAACGCATCCGCATCGGCCTGGCGCGCAATCGAATCGCGCTCTACTGGATCTATCTGCGCTCCTATAACAGCGCCATGCTCGACACCACCGATCCACGATGGGAGAACGCGCCCGAGATGGCGCTGCATCGTTTCTTCCAGACGTTGAAGACGCCGTATCGGGTGTATCAAGCAGAGGATCCCGAGAGCCTGTCCCGAGCGGTCGCCGACGTCGAGCGACAGCAGAATCTGCCACTCGACTTCATGGAGCAGATTCCACGTCAGGATTACAGTCGCGTGTTCGTCGCCATCGCTGCATTCTCCTGCGCGATGCTGCTGGCCTATCGGTCCATGCTGTTGCGGAGCTTGCCGTGAAACGATCCTTCGTTCATCGCACGTTCGCTCTGGCCGCGCTCGTGTGTGGGAGCCTCGTCGTCCATCACGCCCTGCGCCTCGATCAGATCAAACGCACCAACGCGGCGATAACGAGCGCACGAGTATCGGATTTCAACGCGGCCGTGCCGGAAGCCCGCTTTGCACGGGCGATGGCGCTGGCCCGCGCCGGTGAGTCGGAAGTGGCAGTGAAGGAATACAAGGGATTGATCGAAAGCGACCGCCAGGATCTGAGCCAGGCCGCCCGCTACAACCTCGGCAACTTGTATATGCACGACGCGCTCGAGAACGGCGCGAGCGAGGCCTTCAGATCATTGCCGCTCGTCGAGCTGGCGAAACAGCAGTATCGGGACGTACTACGCAACGAGCCGGCGAACTGGGACGCCCGCTACAATCTTTCCCGTGCGTTGTTGCTCGCACCGGAATTCGAGCCGGAGATCGAAGAGAAGGAGGAGCCGCCGAAGAAAGAGCAAAGCACCAGCACCCTGCAAGGCGTGAGGATCGATCTGCCATGAGATCCTTGCGCCTGGCGATGGACAAGGACTCGCGCGCCATCGCGCTCGCGCTGGCACTGCTGATGATTGCGCTCGTCATGCCTCGCATCGAACTGCCACGCGACACTTACGATTACCTGCTCGTGTTCGATATCAGTCAGAGCATGAATGTCGAGGATTACCGGCTCGACGGCTCGCCCGTCAGCCGCCTCGCGTTCGCGCATGAAGCCGCTCGTCGTCTGTTGCGCGATCTGCCCTGCGGCTCGCGCGTCGGCTGGGCAGCCTTCACCGGCTATCGGACGATACCGTTACTCGCGCCGGTCGAAGTCTGCGCGTACTACAACGACTTGATCGCCTCGCTCGACCAGATCGATGGCCGCATGCGCTGGTCCAATGCGAGCGAAATCACCAAGGGCGTGTATTGGTCGGTGCTGACGGCCCAGGAAACCAATCCCCGCGCCGACGTCGTTTTCATCACCGACGGCCAGGAAGCACCGCCGCTCGATCTCAAGTATCCGCCAACGCTCCTCGACGACCTGCCGAAACAAACCATCCACGGCTGGCTCATCGGTGCCGGCGCTTACACACCCAGCCCGATTCCGAGAATCGACGAGGAAGGACATCGCCAGGGTTACTGGCGCGCCGACGAGGTCCTCCAGCCGAGCGCGCTGGGCGACACCACCTCACCTCCCATCGAACACCTGTCCGCAGTACGCGAGCCGCATCTGCAAAAGCTCGCCCAACAGCTCGGTTTCAACTACGCGCACCTGACCGGGCCCGCGTCGCTGAGCGAAGCGATACGCGATCGACGCTATGCACGGCGCCAGCCGACCCCGACGGATCTCTACTGGCTACCGGCGTCGATCGCAGTATTGTTGCTCGCAATTCGCTTTCGGCCGGACTGGCGACGCCGCGAACCGGACGCCGTCTAATGCAGCCGCTTCAAGGTCGTGCTGTCGAACACGGCGCCGTCGACCACCGTCCACTTCAACCGGAAACTGTTGAGCACATCCTCCAGCGGATTCGCCTTCATGACCAATAGATCGGCGATCATCCCCGGTGCCAGCGAACCGATGTCGTTCTGATAGCCGAGCTGTTCCGCGCCACCGCGAGTGGCGGCACGCAGGATGTATTCGCGCGGGATACCGCCGTCCTGCCAGACCAACATTTCACTGCGCAGTGGCGCCCCGAACGCGTCGTGACCGGAAAGAGTCATGTGCATGCCCCCCTCCAGCAGCGTCTTGGCGACCGCGGTCAACGCCGGCCGACGCGAGCGTTGAAACGTGTCGGTCGGCTGCTTGCGGGCGGCTTCGATCCGGGATGCGAACTTGCCATGCAGATAGAACCGATCGAAGCGCGCGCGATCGTCGGCATCCATGATCTGCTCCAACTTGCTCACCACTTCCGGCAAGGTATCGCGAGGCTGGCTCTCCTGCGGGAAGTCGATATGCCATTGCAGTTCCATGTGAGGCGTCCAGCTCACATCGGACTTCAGCAGGAACTGCTGAACATCCCGATACATCGGCACCGGCAGCGTATTGTGATGAAGCGGGATGCCTTCCGCCATGCGCGCCAGGGAATGCATCAAATGGTCCTCAACGTGCGCAATGACACATCCGCCTTCTGCGCCGGCGGCCTGCGCACGCCAACGAGCCTGGATGAAATCGCGGTCGCCGATTTCCTTCAGGCACGGCCCTTCGCCCAGATCCTGCTTGCGGCGGATCTGCGCACGCTGTTCTTCAATCGTCATCCGATCCGGCGACGGCCGGAGGTAGTGCGTGTCGATCACGCTGTCGAACCGCCAACGGGGCCCGAGCACGCGACCGCTCTCCATCAACACGCGCCAGTCGTCGGATGCCTCGTCAACCGAACCCCCGCCAGCCTCGAACGGCGTGGTGATACCGAAGGCCAGCGCCTTGGCACCGCCGGAGATCGAGCTTCCCGGCGTGTAGAAAGTCAGCGTCTCGGGATTGAGGGCGTGATAGTGCGTGTCGACCAGGCCGGGCATGATGGTCAGGCCGGTCGCGTCGATCACGCGCGCCCCTGCCGGAATCTGCACATCGCCGGTGGCGCCGATTGCAACGATGCGCCGATCCTTGATCACGATCGTGCCCTGCTCGATCACAGGTCCAACCCCGCGCTCGCCCGCCATCGTGATGAGACGCGCGTTACGGAAAGCAACCAGACCGTCGCCCTGACGACGCGGCAACGTCAGCTCGGTATGAGACTTTCGCACGGGCGCCGCCGAGCCGAGTCGATACTCGAACAGCTGATCGGTCCAACCATAGGTGAAGCGCTCGTTGTTCATCCACCGCGGATACAACGCCCCGATCTCGCTCACGCGCTTCATGCCCGGCATGCCGAGTGAGATCTGCAGCGGCTCATCGCTCGTCAAAGACAATGCAACCACGTACGCATTCTGATCCCAGCCGACGACGATGGCCTGCTTCAGGTCCGGCGAGGGAATGATGGAATAAACATCGTTGCCAGCTCGCGCGACAGTGCGCGGCGCGGAACCGAGACGAGCCTCCATCACATCCACCGACGCACGGAAGTTCTGTTGCCACTCCTGGAAGTTTTGAAAGAACAGCCGCTTGCCGTCCGCGGACCAGGCGAGCCAGCGAGGCGCGCCGCCACGGAAATCCTCGGATACATAGTGAGGCGCGTCGACCAGCGGCTGGAACGTCTTCTTTGCGACATCGATCCAGCCGATCTGCGCCGTGCCTTCACCCGAAGACTTACGTATCACGGCGAGCTTGCTCCGATCCGGCGACCACGTCGGCCAGTAGTAGCTTGCGTCGTCGTCGATCGCCGGAACCGCCTGTGTCGCATCCAGGTTCTGAATCAGCAATCGACCCCGTGAAGCAATCGCCTCCTCCGAGTATTCGAAAGAAACATAAGCGACGCGTCTGCCATCCTGAGACAGCGCCGGCATCGTATTCAACGCCGTGCTCGCGCCGAGCTGCCTCGGCTTGCCGTCCGGCAACTGCCGCACCCAAACCGCGCCCGCCGCCGAGAATGCAAGCACACGCCCGTCATTCGAAATCGACGGCCAGCGCTGCGATTTCACGGGCACCGGGCCATCCACGAGACGCTGCGTGGCCCGCACGCGGTCCGCGACGCTGCGAACCACGGTCGCCTGGAACGGAATCACCTGATCCTTGCCGCTCTTTACCTCGATCTTATGCAGCTTGCCGCCGTAGGCGATGACGATGAATGCATCGTCAGGCGTGAAGGCGTATCCCGGCAGCTCCTGCTCCTGAACGAACTCATCGATGTCACTGAGTGCCGCGAGTTTTCGATCGCTGCCGTCAGTCAAGTCGCGCACGTGTAGCGCGCTGTCTCCCTTGTTCTCACGCTGAATGTATGCAAGCAACCGCCCGCTTCGTGACAGCTCGGGATTGAACGCATAGCCGCGCGCCATCTGATCGCGCAACGGATTGATCTTGCCGTCGTCGAGATTCAGCCAGAACAGATCCCGTCGCGAACCCGTCGCGGAATGCAGCGTCATCGCGGCGGCGGCCCGATCCTTTTCATGCAAGGGAACGATGGCCGTCGCCACCGGATAGCGAACGCCCTCCACCGGCGCCATCTCCAATAACTTGTGCGCACCGTCGCTCTCCGCCAGGAAGAAACCGACGAAGCGGCCGGAGCGCGTCGACGGAATCGCGGCCAGCGCGCTGCCGTCCGACAACCAGCGCGGCGAGCATGCGAAGCCATAGCGGCTCACGCCGTACTTCTCGTGATCCTTGGCGGACCACATTTCTTTCTGAGTGAGCCGGCGCGACTGCTTCGATGCCCAATCCATGATCCACAGATCGGTAAAGCCGTCGCGATTACTGAGAAACGCCACACGGGAACCATCAGCAGAGAAGCGTGGACACAAGTCCCACCCTTGATCCTGCGGCCCCACCGGCTGCGCCTGGCCACCGCCCATCGGCACGCTGTATAGCCTGCCGAGCAAGTCGAAGATGACAGTTTTGCCGTCCGCGGACACATCGACGGACATCCACGATCCCTCGTCGGTTGTGACTTCGACGGTGCGCCTGCCTGGCGCCGAGGCATCCGGGGTACTCGCCGCCGCGCTGAGCACGGTGGCAAAGCACAGAGACACGACGACGCCGAGCGAGCGGCGCGAGGCCGCTCTCATTTGAGTCTGTTTCATTGGGATTCCTACCAGCGGGCGACGAGTTGAGCGCCGACGAAGCGTCCGAGGGGATTGGCGTTCACGCCGTCGTAATTGATTCCCAGCGGGCTGCTGATGAACGGCGGATCGCGATCCAACACGTTGATGGCATTGAGGCTCAGCGCCAGCTCCGGCATGGCCTCGCTGGCGATGAGGCGACCCACGTCATACTGCAAGCTCACGTCGAACGTGAGCCAGGAGCCGACCTCGGCGCGCTGCCCCGCGCCCGCCAGCCGGGCACTGCGGCCATCGCGATAGCTGTCGGTGTAATTGGCGAAGGCGGAAACGCTGAACGAGCGCAGCGCGTAAGAAACATTGCCGCGCAAGCGCAGATCGACCGGGCTCCACGCCTTGTTCATCTGTGTCGTGTACTCCGCACCCGCCACCAGTTGCTCGCGACTCTCGAGCAGCTTCTGACCCGCGAGCTCGAAGCCCCAGTCGCCCGTCTGAGTGCTGACGCGATAGCCCAGCGAGAAATCCAATCCCTCCATCTGCACGCTCGCGAGATTGCGCCAGCGCTCATCGACGATGGCGGTCACATCGCCCACCGGCGGGTTGGCGCAGGGGCTGAAGAACGCGCCGTTCGCCATGAAACACATGGACCGCGGCAGCTGCGCCCGATACGCGTTGATTTCTTCCAGGCTCGGATTGCGGGTAACGATGGCGGCGTACGTCGGATCCACCAGCACGCCGAACAGGTTGTAGCCCGAAGGAAAGGGCGTGCGGATGCGGTCGTCGTAGTCGACGTTGAAATAGGTGACGGCCAGTTTCAAGCCCGGCACCGCGGACGGCGTCAGGTCGAAGCCGGCGGTCCAGCTGCGCGATTCCTCGGGACCCAGATTCTCGCCGCTGCCCGACAACATCAGCGCAGTCGTATTGCCGCCGTAGTCGATGAACGATCCTTGATACCAGACGGCGGTACGATCCGCAGGATTGATGCGACTGAGCACCGGCGCGCGAAACGAGGTGCCCCAACTGCCTCGCACATTGACGCCATCGACCGGTGCCCACGCCAGCCCCACCTTCGGGTTGAAGGTGTTGCCGAAGTCGCTGTAATCCTCGTAGCGGCCGGCAAGCGTCAACTCCAGACGCTCGATACCACCGCGACGATTGCTCACGCCGACCAAGGGAACATTGAGCTCGGCATAAGCCGCAACCACATCGCGCGCCAGCTTGCTCGCAATCGACCGGCGACCTTCCTCGAACTCTTCATCGCGAAACTGCGTGCCGACCGCCAGCCGGATCGCGCCGCCCGGAATGTTGACGATGGTGCCGTCGGCGGCGAGCTCGGTCGACCAGGTCTGGGATTGATTCGCCGAAAAAATACTGCTCTGTTCCTGCGCGTCGGTCAGATCGAGCTGCCCCGACAGCCGCGCCTGCCAGTCGCCGGCCAGGTCGGCACTCAGCTGCAACGCTCCGCCGTATTGCTCGACCTTGCTTTCCGTGTAGTACAGCGCACCGATGTCGTAGTAGTACGAGCTATCGCGCTGGCTATAGCGCACGTCCGCCGTCACATCGAAGCGATCGGAGAGTTTCTGACTGATCGTACCCAGCACGCTGTGACGATCCTGACCTTGAATCGGCTCAAACCGGCGCAGCAACGCATTGGGCCGGACGAAATCCCGGTCGAAGCCGTCGAGCGGCGTGCGATGCAGATATTCATAAGCGAGCATCGCGTGCCCCGAGTTCCAGGACTGCCCGAGCACCTGCGCCAGCTGGGTTTCGTTGTGATCGCCTGCGGTGACGGTGCCGTAACGCAAGCGGGTTTCCGCGCCCGAGAAATCCTGGCGCAGTACGAAGTTGACGACGCCGGCCACCGCATCCGAGCCGTAGATCGCCGATGCGCCATCGGTGAGGATCTCGACGCGTTCCACGGCGCTCAACGGAATCATCGTCACGTCGACATAGGAACCCACGCCGCTGGGTGCGAGACGACGACCGTTCATGAGCACCAGCGTGGACTCGGCGCCCAGCCCGCGCAGGTTGATGCCTGAACCGCCGTAAGTCGTTTCGTTGACGCCGCCGTTGATGGCGCCGAACGTCGTTTCGGACACATTGCTGAAATTCTGCGGCAGACTCTGGATCAGCTGCTGCGTGCTGGCGTACCCGGTACGTTCGATATCCTGACGCTCGACCCGGATCACCGGCGCCGCATGATTCTCGGCGCCACGAATGTTACTTCCGGTGACGACGATCTCTTCCACGCCGTCCTGCTTTCGGGACGGCATTCCCGAAGCGCTTTGCGATGCGCCCGAGACGTCGATGTCGCTGGTCATCGCGATCCGATCGAGCTTGTAGCCCGAGACCGGCAGCAGAGATTTCTTGTCGGAGCGGCCGAGCACGGCAACCGTCGACTCGCCGACCACCTGGAAATGCAGCTCGGTGCCCGTGAGCAGCAACTGCAGCGCCTGCGCAATCGACAGCTTGCCGGAGACGCCGGCGGTCGACAGGCGGGAGACATCTTCACCGGCCGTCACCACCTGCACGCCGGTCTGTTGCGAGAATTCGATGATGGCCGCCGACAATTGATTCGGCAGGATCTTGAACTCGACGATGCGCGACAGATCCTGCGCCTGAGCAGTGCCGGCGAGCAGTGCCAACGCGCTGGCCAGCAGCGCTCCTCTACCCTTGGTGATCGACATTCAACCTCCCCGTCATAATTGTTTGTTTGTGAGCAATCGCGTCGCTCACATCCATTCACTACGACGGGCAAAGACAAACCGGAAATCGCTCGACTCAATCGCCTGCTGTCGCCCCTCTCGGCCGCAGCTCGATCGACGCGCCGTTGTCGACCACGGTCAGCGGGAAGACCGCCTCGAGCGCGCGCAACCAATCGTCGATCCGATCCTGATACACCGTACCGGTGAAGGTGCGATCCCCCAGCGCCGCATCGTCGAGAACGATGCGGCGTGCGGCGTACCGATTGACATCGGCGATCACGGAGCGCAGCGGCTCCGATTCGAAACTGAGCGCGCCATCGAGCCGGCTCTCCGTCACTTTCGGATCGATACGAACGATGTTGAGCTTGTTGCTCGCGGCGGAGAACGACACCTGTTCGCCGGCGACGAGTTGCACCTGATGACCGACAGCCGCGGAGCTGGGCGCCACGCGCACTACACCCTCGCTGACCGCGACGACAGTGCGATCCATCGTGCGCCTCACACTGAATGCCGTTCCCACGGCCGTGACCTGCACGCCGCCTGCCTGCACCACAAACGGACGTTGCGGATCCTTGGTGACGGCGAAAAACGCTTCGCCGGATTCGACGACCACCGAGCGTTCGTGATCTGAATAGCGGGTGACGATGCGCGTCTTGCCGCCCAGCTCGACTCGGGAACCGTCGGCGAGCAGCTGATTGCCGTGCTCGGCGACCTCCGTGGTCAGCACTTCGCGCGCCGGATCGATCCACCCCATCAACGTGTCCCGGCCCACGACGGACACGCAGAGCCCGAGCGCGGCGACTGACGCGGCGAGCGCCGTCATCGGACGCCGCCAAAAACCACGTTTCGGGGTTCTCGCCCGCTCGGCCGCCGAGCGCACTTCGGGCTCATCGAACGCGGACCACACCGACTGCAGACTCTCGAACGCCTCCAGGTTGCGCACGTCCGCCTGGCACCACTCCAGCCAGCGCGACAGCAGCCCTTCGTCACGCGGAGCGGCCTCGAGCTGCTGCAGCCATTCGGCGGCCTGGGTCAGCCGCAATTCGTTCACGGTACTCGCGGCGGAGCTCATCGCTTCAATCCCTCCCTGGCTTGCCGCTCAGTTGCACCATCGGCGCGCATCCGGCAATAAATCAATGCCTGGTTGATGTAATTGCGCACCATTCGTTCGGTGACGCCGAGCCTTTCGGCAATTTGTTGCTGACTCAACCCGTCGAGCCGGAACAGCAGAAACGCCTCGCGGCACTTTTGCGGCAGCTCCTGCAAGCCGGCGACCAGCGCCTGCAGTTGTTCGCGAGCCAGCGCGCCCCGCTCGGGCTCATCCAGCTCGACTTCGTGCTCGATCTCGCCCGGATCCTGCTCCATGACCGGCATGCGCCGCCGGCGCTGACGCAGCCGGTCCACCGCCAGATTGGTCGCCACCTTGAACAGATAGGCCTTGAGAAAGCTTTCCGCGCCGGGTTGATCCAGCTGCAACACCCGGACGTAGGCCTCCTGCGCCACTTCCTTCGCCTCCTGCACCGAGCGCAGGCGCATGGCCAGATAGCTCACCAGCGAGCGGTTATGTTCACGAAACAACCGGCCCACCGAGTCGGCGCGATCCGCCGCGACGGGCGGTTCGCCGTCGGGCTCGTCGGTGGTCATGGGCGTCAGTGGCGGCATCCGGACTCGTCGGGCGGAACGTACCTATGAGTTATACGTTCCGGCGCGACGAACCGGAAATGCGATCTACTGCAAAACCGACTTCAGGAAATCCCCGATCCGGCGCAGCAGGTCGGCGCGGTGGCTCTCGGTCCAACGATCGATCACGTGGCCCTCGCCCGGGTAGCGGGCGAATTCGACTTGCTTGCCCACCTGAGTCAACGCGTCGGCCATCAGCGCCGAGGCCGCGATGGGATAGGCATCGGCCTCGCCATGCGCCAGAAACACCGGCACATCGATCTTGCGGGCCCGCAGGTACGGCGAGTTGTCGAAGACCTCGGCCAGATCGCTGGTGAAGCCGATGCTGTTCAACAGCTGATCCTTGTCGAACCGCCAGCCGAAACTGTTCGAGTTCGGCGCGAAGCGCACCCCACTCAAGCCGATGGCGCCCCGAAACAATGCAGTCGAGGAGACCACCTGGAGCGCGGCGAAGCTGCCCTGCGAGGTACCCATGACGACGAGCTTCTCGATATCGATATAGCCCAACTGCTCGGCTCGATACACCTGCGGCAGCAGATTGTCGGTGATCGTTCGGGCGCGAACGTACTCGCCGCTCAACACCCCGGCGGTCGGTTGATCCAGAATGTCGACCAGCACGAGCGCAATTCCCTGCGCGAGCAGCGTGCGGGTCGGCACCGTACAGGAATCCGCGAAGGCATAGCGTCGGATCGACGCGGACTTCGACGCACCCGGGTAGATGCACACCACCGCCGGCGCGCGCGAGTTCCGCAACGACGCGGGCCGAACCACCGTCGTGCCGACCACTCTGAATTTTCCCTCCGCATCCGCGACGCGCATGGAAAAGTGGTCGACCTGCACCTGCTCGATGACAGGGTCTTTGCGCGCGCCGCTCAGCAATGGTTCACCGACCTCGAGCGTGCGTGACATTCGACGGAAGTTGCGAGGCGCGGCGGCACTTTCATGCAATACGATGGCGTCGGTGCGATCGCCTGGGGCTCCCAGCAGAATCTGGCTGGTCAGGCGCCGCTGCACTTCTTTGTGTTCGCCGGTGTCGCGATCGACCGCGACCACGACCACCTCCTGGCGCGAATGGTCTGGATACTGGAGCAACACTTGATCCGATCGAGGCTGCCACAAGCGATTGGACGAGGAACGAAGCATGTCGATACCGAACGTGGCGCCGATCGCTTCGCCTGGAAAGATGTTGCGCGCCTGCAGTCCCGACAACACAGTCACGAGCTTGCCGTCACCGCCGTCCACCGGCAGGAACACCGCTTGCAACTCATCGTTCTGCAGAAGTGGCCCGGCGAGCCAGCGGCCATCGCGTGAGAATGCCAGCGGCGTGTTGCGATCCCATTTGAGAGCGCGCAGATTCCTGCCCAACGCACGCGGCTCAGCGTTCTTGCCAGAGGTGAAGTCGAGGACATAGGGACGATCGTTCACGATGAACGCGAGTCGATCGGCATCGGGCGCCCAATACGGGCTGGTGAACAGATCGCTGCCCGTGAACGTCGAGTCGACGATCACCGGCTGGATCGGTCCGATGTCACGCACGCTGCGATCGACGAGCGAGATCACACTCAACCGCGCATCCGGCGTGAGCACGGCCAACCGCTCGCCCGAGGGTGAAAGCGACTCCCGACGCAAAAAGCTCACGGGTGCGGTCACGGGAAGTCGTGTCACCGCACCGCTGTCCAATGCGACCTCGGCAATCGCGGTGGTGGCCACGGTGTAGTCGCTATCCCCGAATGAGTACACCAGCACGGGGCGGTCCCACCCGTAAGGATTCGGTCGGAACGTCGTGTCGCCAGTGGTCGAGGTCACAATCGGAACGTAGAGCTTGCGGCCGTCACGGCTCCACACCGCACCTTCACGATTGCCCGAGCGCACATAGATGCGCGCATCGCTCACCCGACGATGCGCCTTTGTCCCGACGTTATAAACCCACAACTGAACCGCGCCGCCTTCATTCGAGTAGTACGCCACCGTGCGCTGGTCGGGCGACCAGGACGGTGACCAGGCGAACGCCGTACCGATTCGCATCGGCTGGGCATCGCGGCGACCCAATTCGCCCACGAACAATCCCGCATGTCTGAATCTCGCGGGCGTGCCATCCGCGGCGTTCTGATGATCCAGCTGGCCCTCGGCGAGCGTGTCATCCGCCGCTGTCGGCAGCGTTGCGCCGTACGCGACCCATCGACCGTCGCCGCTGATCGCCGGAGCGCTGGCAGAGCCCACGCTCTGCCAGTGTTGTAACGATGTTGTGTCGACAGACGCTGTCTCTTTCGCCAGCGCCGGGCATGCCATGCATACCGCAAGCACGAAACCGATGATCTTCATCGTGCGCCCTCAGAACCGGCTGCCGATGCTGATCGAGGTGAATCGACCGCGAATGTCGTACTGCGAGGGGTCGTAGCCGATGCCGCCGAACAGAAACGTCGAGTAGTCCGGCTCCTTGTCGAGCACGTTCACGATCGACACTTGCACGAACGCGTCACGCACATAGCGGTTGCCGGCCGCGAACAGCTTGCCGAACTCGAAACGACCCGACACGTCCAGCAGCCAGAAATCGCCGAGCTGTCGCGTCGTCGGCCCCAGATCCTGGTAGTCGGTGTAGCCGCTCACGTAGCGCCCCACGGCGCTGGCCGAAAGCTCGTGCAACTGCCACCCCAGGCCCGCCACGATTTTTCTCCGGGGAGACCAGCCGTCATAGTTCGACGCGCGGCCGAGCCGATCGATCGCCGGTGAACCTGGCACGAGCGCGGTTTCGTAGCTCAGCGTCTGCGTCATCGAGACCCTGGGCGTGAGCACGCCGACGCCGGTCGGAATCCGGTAACTCAAGCTGGCATCGATGCCCTCGACGTCGATGTTGCCGAAGTTCATATAGCTGACATCGACCGACTGAATCACGTTGGTGACCGGATCGCGCACCACCAGCCCGGGGAACAATGCTTCATTGTCGACGACGGTTTGCGAGTTGGGCGAACTCACGCGGTCCGCCAGATGCACGCGCCACCAAGACGCGCTCGCCTCCAGACCGGCCAGCGACTGCGGCGACCACACGAATCCCAACGATCTGGAATCGCCGGTCTCGGGATTGAGATTGCGATTGCCCCCTTGATACATCGTGTAGACCGTCTCCGCCCCGCCACGCTGTGGATCGTAGATGCAGCACAGGCCCGGCGCGGTACCACGCTCGTAGTAAACGAAATTCAGTCCGGGTGCCTTGAAGGATTCCGCATACGAAGCGCGAATCAGCAGCGAGCTCCACGGCCGCCATTCGAGCGCGCCTTGCGGAACAGTCTCGTTGCCAAAGTCACTGTAGTCCTCGTAACGGACCGCGCCCGTGAATGCCAGCGTGTCGCCCGCGCCGACCTTGCCGCTACCGATCAGAGGCACGCGCACTTCCGAATAGGCCGAAGTCGCGCGCCGACGATAGTCGAAGTTGTACATTGGCAGCGTCGGATAGTTCATTTGCAACCGGTTGCGCACGTACTCGCCACCGATCACGACTTGCAGCGGCCCGGCCGGCAGTTGCAGGACCGGTCCGCTCACGAAGCCATTGACGACCTGCGCGGAACCCTTCGGTCGATAGAGAAAATCCGGATAGACGGATCGCAACAGCTCATCCGAACCCTCGGCACCGTTCGAGAAAACATTGATAGCGGTGGCGGGGTCGGATGAAGCGAGCGCGCTCGTGTAGTACGTGGAGTTCAAATCATACGCACCGTCACGCGAGGCGACCTTGTCACGCGCATCCCAAGCGGCCAGTTCCCAGCGCCAATCGCCGCCGAACGTGCCCTTCGCACCGATCAATGAACGCGTGAACTCGACCTCGTTGAAAAAACCCAGCTCGGTCGCGGGCGAGGAGAATCGGTAATCGACACGCACGTCGACGCCGAACGGGTTGTAGGCGTTCGAGGCTGGCACGAGCACGCTGCGCAGTTTGCGGCGCCCACTGGAGAACTGCTCGTCCTGCCGGGTGTGCATCAACTCCGCGAACAACTCCACGCTGTCGCTCGGCCGATAGGTCGCATAACCGAGCACGGTCGTCCGCTCACTTCCTGGAATCAGATCGACGATCTGCTGGCTTCGGCAACGATTCAGCTGGCCGGCATTGAAATCCGCGAGCGACGGCATAGCGTGCGCTCCGGGCCGCACGCCGGCCGAGGGCGCATCGAGACCCGGCAGATTGCCACCACCGACCGCATACACATTGCCGGGATTGCAATGAGTCACCAACGTGCCATACGCATTGCTCGAAGTGATCTCACGTTCCATGGCGTTGAGGCTGCTGCGATCGAAGTAGGAGCCCATGAGCGAGACCGAACCGCGCTCCCACGTACGCCCCATGCCGACGTCGAACGAGCGCTCGGCGGTACCGTCGGCGCCGCCATATCGAACATTCGCTTCGACCCCGTCGAACTCGTTGCGCAAAATAATATTGACCACACCGCCGAGCGCATCGCTGCCATACACGGCCGATGAGCCTTGCGACACGATCTCGATGCGCTCGACCAAACTCGAGGGAATGTTGTTCAGGTCGAAGTAGCTGCCTTGAATGTAAGTGAACGAGCCGCCCTGCAACCGGCGGCCGTTGAGCAGCACGAGCGTGGTGCCGACGGGCAGGCCACGCAGCGTCACGGTGGTCTGGCCCACCTGATTGGCGCCCTTCTCCGGATTGCCCACCGACACTTCGGTGAGCGTGTTCAGGAAATCGACGACGGTCGATTGACCGCTGCGCTCGATCTCCTTGCGCGAATACACATTCACCGGCACCGGTCCCTCGACGGCGGTGCGTGCCAGCCGCGAGCCGGTCACGATCACGTCGGCGACCCCGTCCGCGTCGTTCGATGTACGCTCGGGCTGCGGCGTCGAAATCATCAGCACGCCGCTGGGGTCGATGCGCAGGATCAGCGAGGTTCCTTCGATGAGCTTCCTGGCGGCCTCCTCGGAGGACAGCGCACCCTTCACGCCCTTGGTGTGCAGTCCCTTGAGCTGTTCGGGGCGATACACCAGCTCCGCACCGGACTGCGCGGCGAGCGCTTCCAGCGCGGCGGTGAGATCGCCGGCCGGCACATCGATGGGCTTGGTATCGGCAACGGCAACTTGAATCGTAAGCAATGTAGCGGCGACGATGGACGTGCGACGCGAGTATCTTCTTGTCATGACAGCTCCCTGGTGCAGCCTCTGATCGGGCTGTGCATACCGGGACGCCGGTGTCACAAAAATCCCCCCGCGCTATCTCGCATACAGAACGATTCGATCGTTCTCGCGCACGGCGCGAATGGGATAGCTCTGCTCGAGCACACGCACGAACGCATCGACATTGTTGAGTCGCAAGTTGCCGCCAATACGAAATTCACCGACGCTGCGATCGGCAATGACCAGCGGCCGCTCGTTATAACGATTGAAGTCGGCCACGGCATCGGCCAGCAACGCGTCCTTCAGGACGATATAGCCTCCGCGCCAGCTCAATGCCTGCTCGGCCTCCGGCAGCGAAGTCGCCGTGATGAGCACGCCGGCATCGCCTGCTTGCGCGATGTTGCCGGCCGACAGTAGCACGCGAGGCGCGCTTGCCACTGCCGGCGCATCGAATTGCTTCTTCTCGGTCACGGCGACGCGACCTTCGGTCACCACTACGCGAACGTCGTCCTTCACGCGCCGAACAGAAAAACGCGTACCGACTGCAACCACGTTGCGCGCACCGGCGTAAACAACGAACGGTCGCGAGGCATCCCTGGCCACCTCGAAATAAGCCTCGCCGCGTTCCAGATCGATGCGCCTCTCGCCATCGGTCAGACGTACTCTGATGCGAGAGTCTGTGTTCAAAGTCACTTGCGAGCCGTCCGCAAGGTGCACGGCCTGCTGTACGCCGACGCCGGTATCGTAGGCGCGCGGCGATCTCATGAGCAGGTAACCACCGAATCCCAACGTCACCGCGAGAAGCACTCCCGCGACTCGTCGCACCTGCTGATGACGATTCAACCGGCGAGCGACCGGTGACGCGGCAGCGGTTTTTGGCTTGGCTGTAACGACGCGCCACTGACCCGGAGGTGGAACAGCGCCTGCCGGCACCCCTGCGCCCAACGCCTGCAAGCGATCGGCATGCTGCCAGATCGCTTTGAGCCGGATCACGGCGACCCGATGCAACAGCGACTCCGCCTGCCACGCGTCGAACGCAGCCGCATCCTCCGCCGTCCACGTTTCCCCATCGAGCCGCGCCAGCCAATCGGCCGCGACTGCATCGATCACCGCGCTGTCCGCCAACTCATCCATGCCCGGCTCCTTCTTCGGCGATGGCTTCGCCGCGCTTCGCACCGTCCATAGGCTCCTCCAGCAATGCCCTGGCCAACAAACGCATCCCTCGTGACACCTGCTTTTCCACTGCCTTCTCTTGAATACCGAGCCGCGCCGCTACCGCTTTCTGTGGCAATTGCTCGACTTTGCGCAGCCAGGTCACTTCGCGGCACTTCGGCGGCAGGCCATCGAAGGCTTGCGCGAGTCGCCCGAGCTCCTGATGAGCCGTCAACCGCGACTCCGGCGACACCTCATCCACCAGTGCATTCAAGGCGTCCAGGTCGCCCCACGCACCGATGAAGGTGATGCGGTTACGGCGCAGGCGATCGATCATCAGATTGCGCGCGGCCGTGAACAGAAACGACTTGGGCGAGGACGGCCGGGCCTGCAGCGCCGACGCCAGCACCCGGGCGTAGATCTCCTGACGCAGATCGGCGATCTCGTCGCGGTTCGGCCAGACGCGCGCCAGATAGCGCATGAGCGAACGCTCATGCGCCAGGATCTCCCGCACGAACCACTGGTCGATCTGATCGTCCATCGACCACACCATACCGCCGGGCACGGCCGATCTCACCAGAAATAAATTTTCCGGACCACGGGGGGATTTGGCGGCCGACGCCGTCCCGGTCGCCATTGCGGGTCTGAAGGAATCATCGATGAATGCTATTGGGCTTCGGGTGTGCGCGATCATCCTCATCGGCTCGACTCTCGGCACCTCGGCCGCGAGTGAGCGTAGCGCCCACATCACGGCCGAGGACCTGCTCTCGCTGCGCTCCATCGGCGGCACGGCCGGTACGTTGAGCATCGCACCGGATGGCGCGTCGATGGCGCTGCAAGTCCAGACGCCGGACATCGCGGCCCGGACCTATCGATCCGAGTGGTATGTGTTGTCTCTTTCGGGTGGCGCACCAGTGCCGGTGGGCGACGGCGGCGAACCGATGCTGAGCCAGACCGACGACGGCATGGTGATGGGCAGCCGCGTCGATCTCACTGCGCAGTGGTCGCCCGATGGGAAGTGGATCGCTTACTTGCGCAAGGATGCAGACGAGGTACAGCTGTGGCGGAGTCGTGCGGACGGCTCGGCGCAGGAACAGCTGACCCGCAGCGCTGCGGAGGTCATGGACTTCGCGTGGTCCGCCGATGGTCGGTCGTTGTACTTCGAGATCGGCCGGGCGCGAAATGCCATGGTCGCGGCGGAACAGCAGGAAGGCGATCGCGGCTTTCTGATCGACGATCGGTTCATGCCAGATGCGAGCCGTAAACCGTTGTGGCCTCGATGCCAGCGCACGCTGGCCTCCACGGACGCGCCCCGCGCCTGCGTGACCTCGCTTCGTACGGTGGATCTCGATCGTGTCGAGCGTGCGGCCACGGCGGAAGAGCAGCAGCGCTACGCGGCGATCAAAGCGCCCTCGAATGGAGCGGATGCCTCGCGACGAATTGTGAGCTACGCGATCCAACCGACCCAATCGCGATCGGCATGGCTGGAAAACGAGAAACCAACAGAGTTTCCCGGCCACGCAGCCCCCGTCACTCTCTACGCGGATCAGAAGCGATGCGACGCCGACGTGTGCCACGGGCAACTGCGGCGTCTGTGGTGGCGTGACGACGAGCTCGTCTTCCTGCGCCGTGAGGGACACGCGTTCATCCAGAGCGCGCTGTACGCCTGGTCGCCGAACAAACATCGTCCGCCGCGGCTGATCTATCGCACCGACGACAAGATCGACGCCTGCGAAATCGCGAGAGGCCAATTGGTATGTTTATCCGAAGCACCCACACTGCCCCAACGCGTCGTTGCCATCGATTTGAAGAGCGGCGCCCGGCGCGTGTTGTTCGACCCCAATCCCGACTTCGCACGCTTCGATCTCGGTCGTATCGAGCGCCTGGAATGGCATGACGCCTTCGGCAATCCCACGTTGGGTCATCTGGTGCTGCCGCCCGGCCCGCCGCCTCGCAAGCCTCTGCCGTTGATCATCGTTCAATATCGTTCGCGCGGATTTCTGAGTGGCGGCACGGGCAACGAGTATCCGATCTATCCGCTGGCCGCCGCGGGCTTCGCGGTATTGAGCTTCGATTGCCCCATCGATTGGGACCAGGATGCGCGGCTGGACTATCGCAACCAGCTGGGAGCCTCAGCCGCCATCTCACTGAAGGATTCGTACGAACGCCGCATGGACCTGACCGCGCTCGACATCGTCATCGACAAGCTCGACCAGCGAGGCGTCATCGATCCGAAACGGGTGGGCATCACCGGGCTCAGTCATGGCGCCGACAATATCGACTACATGCTGTTCAACTCGACGCGCTTCGCGGCCGCCGCGGTCAGCGGCGCGTGGTCACGGCCGCACTACTTCTATCTCAATCCCAACAACAATTACCGCACTGAAATGATCAAGGGCGCCTTGAGCGCGCGGACCGCGGCTGAAGTCCTCGAACATGGCCGCAAGGAATCCGTCGTCTTCAACGTCGACAAGGTGACGGCGCCCCTGTTGATACAAACCTCCGCCAGCGAGCTGTTGGCATCTCTGCCGTTGCACGTCGCCTTGCTGGACGCTGGCAAAGCCGTGGAGTCCTACGTCTTCCCCGACGAATATCACATCAAATGGCAGCCACAGCACAAGCTGGCGGTGGCCGAGCGCAGCATCGACTGGTTCAGCTTCTGGCTGATGGGTCGCGAAGACTCGGCGGCCTCCAAGGCGCAGCAGTATCAACGCTGGCGCAAGCTGCGGCTCAATACTGGCCGCTCAGGCTCGCAAAGTTGAACACGACCGGCCGACGCTCATTCGTTCTCGCTCCCCGGGGCACGACCACGATAAAGAAGGCTGCTATCGGTGGAAGTACCCCGAGCCGGACCAATCCTCCAGTCGGTCGTTACGGAAGTTTGCCGGGACGCTCCAGCCCCACCGAAATGGCCGAGGGGTACTTGCCCGCCTGGAACACCTTGTGGGTCTGAGCCACATAATCCTGCGGCCTGGCCTCGAAGATGTTGGCAACGAACTGCTGCGGATTGCGATCGATCAGCGGGAACCAGGTGCTCTGCACCTGCACGGCGATCCGGTGCCCTTTCTTGAATACATGCGACGCGGAGTGCAGGTCGATCTCGTAGCCAACCACCTGATTGGCCGGTACCGCCTGGGGCTTGTCGTAGCTGGAACGGAAGCGCGCCCGGTAGACGTCGTTGGCGATCATGAGCTGGCGACCGCGCATCGCCGGCGGCAGCGCCTCATCGGCGGGATAGACATCGATCAGCTTCACGACCCAATCCGCGTCGCTGCCGGTAGTGCTCGCAAAAAGCTTCGCGGCCACGTCACCGACAATGGTCACATCTTCGGTGAGCGGCTCGGTGCTCCACGACAGCACATCCGCACGGCGCGAAAACGGCGCCTGATCGTCGGCCAGCCATTCCGGCCAGGTCGACTCCTTCGTGTACAACGGAGCGATCGGCCGCTCCCGATAAGGAACGGGCGAGGCAGGATCCGAAACGAAGCTCGCCGGCTCGCCGCTCTTCGCCGGCGTGAACGACAGCTTGCCGCCCTCGCGAAGATACAAATTGCGACGGCTCACGCCCTCGCGCGGCGGCCACGCCTTATAACGCTGCCATTGATTCCTGCCGGTCTGGAACACCAGCGCTTCCGCCTGGTCCAGCGTGCCTTCGTTCTTCAGCCAATGACGGAACCAGCGCGTCTCGACTTCGCTCCGGAAAAACTCCGAGGTGGCACTGCCGAGCTCGATGGGCCCATAAGTCTTGCCGTCGCCGCGCGCCCAGCCGCCATGATTCCAGGGGCCGATCACGATGAAGTTGCGACCTCGAGCGTCGCCCTTCTCCTGATGCTCATAGATCTTCAACGGCCCATAGAAATCCTCTTGATCCCACCAGCCCGCCACGATGAGATTGGGCACGGTGACCTTGGCGGACAGGCGCGTCGTCGTGACTTGCTCTTTCCAGAAACCGTCGTAGTTCGGATGCGTGGCGAAATTCTGCCAGGTCGGCAGCGCGCGCTTCAGATAGTGCCGATCCTGCTTCGCCAGCTCGACCGGCTGCTGCAAGTACCAGTCATAGACATCCTTGCCGCCGAAGTCGAAGGGATTCAGCGTGCGGCCATCCGTTTCCAGCGCGGCGCTGTACTCCCAGCCATATTGCAAACGGAATGCACCGTTGTGGTGGAAGTCATCGCCGAGAAACATGTCTTCCGGCGACGCTTGCACGGAAACCGCTTTGAGCGCGGGATGCGGATCGATGGTCGCCATCGCGGCGGTCCAGCCGCCGTAGGAAATGCCGAACACGCCGACATTGCCGTTGTTATCCGGCAGCGATTTGGTCAGCCACTCGATGCTGTCGTAAGTGTCGGTCGACTCGTCGATCTGCTGCGCCGAGGTCGCCTTCGGACGCAACATCACGAACTCGCCTTCGGAACCAAAGCGGCCGCGAATGTCCTGAAGCACGAAGATGAAGCCCTCCGCCGCCAGCTCCTTGTATTCGTTCTCGAACGAATTCTGCAGCCGCTCGAGCTTGAAGCCATAGGGCGAGCGTTGCATCAGCATCGGGAGCTTTTTGTTGGCGCCGGCCGTGGCGGGCCGCCAGATCTGTGCATGCAGGCGAACGCCATCGCGCATCGGAATCATCACGTCGCGCCCGATGTAGTCGCCGATTCGCGCATCGGCCGGCAGGACCATCGCGCTGTTGCCTTCGGCGCCGCTGACCAGCGGCACGGTGGCAAAGAAAGCTGCAAACGCCAGCACCCAAAGGCGGGCCAGGCGGCCTCGTGTTCTCGTTACTGAAAGCACCGATATCCCCCGTCAGCCGGAACGGCGGGACATATTAGGTCGATTTGTCCTGAATAGACAATATTTCTACGATAGGGATGTTTTCTCCATCCCGCCTTCGGGCCAGCACTGGACCGACGCGGCGGCTGAAAATGGCGCCGAGACGCCACGGCCGGACTGTCGGACAGTTCCACTCTGCGCACTTCGTCTCCTCATCTGTACCCCGATTGCATTCCTTTGCGCGGTCGGGTATCAACACCACGCAATAGCAATACAAAGCATCTTTCTCTCGATGCTCAGAAGCCAAGCACGATCGGCAGCTGTCGTTTCCGGGGAGGCGACGGTGATGCGGTCATCGAACAAGCGAGTGGCAGCGCCACGCCCTCGCGCGCGAGGAATCGCGTTCACGTCATGGATCGGCACGTTGCTGCTGATGTATGGCGTTGGTTGTTTTGCGGCTGAGGGCGACAAACTGTTTGCGCCGTGCGTGGCCTGTCATGGCAACAAGGGCGAAGGCAACGCGACTCTCAACGCGCCCGCCATTGCCGGCCAGGATGCGGCGTATGTTGAGCGACAGTTGCGCAACTTCCGGAATCGCCGACGTGGCATCGACAAGTCCGATACGTTCGGCGCACAGATGCAGGCTTCGGCGACGGCGATGATTGCCGACGACGCGGCGGTGACCAAGATCGCGAGTTACGTCGCGAGCCTTCCGAAAACTATCAACGCCTCGCCCGCCTCCGGCGACTTACGTAACGGCAACAATCAATATCAAGGCAAGTGCGGTGCCTGCCATGGCGTCACGGCCGAAGGCAATCCGACGCTGAAGGCGCCGCGGCTCACCGGTCTTGACACTTCTTATATGAAGCGGCAGTTCGCGCACTTCCGCGATGGGGTGCGGGGCACGGATCCGCAGGACATGCCCGGGCGGCAGATGGCCATGATGGCCAAGACGCTGCCGAATGAACGGGATCTCGACGACATCATCGCGTTCATTCATCGGCAGGGCCGCCCGAAATGATTCGTGCGCTCGTGTTGCTCATCGCGGCCATGGGGACCGCTGGCGCAACCGGGCCGGCACCGACCGATTTCACGCTCAAGACCACTTGTCCGCCCGGCTTCGAGAAGACCGCGGCCGGCGTGTGCGAGCTGCGCACTCTCTATCAGTTCTACGACTCGCTGGAAAATCGCGGCCTCGGCGGCACGCGCACCTCCCTGCCGCCTCACCGGGACGGCTTCACGCCGTATCAGATCGACCTCGGCCGTTATCTCTTTTTCGATCCGGTGCTGTCGGGCGATGGCACACTGTCCTGCGCGAGCTGCCACGATCCCGCACGAGGCCTGTCCGATGGACGCCCCAGATCCATCGGCATCCATGGCGAGGACGCAGGCCGCGCGGCGCCGACACTCTGGAACGTTGCATTCCTGAAACGTTTCTTCTGGGATGCCCGCGCCGACTCCTTGGAAGCGCAGGCCACCGGCCCGCTCTACTCGCCGCATGAGATGGGTAATACGCCGGCACAACTGCTCGAGAGCTTGAACGGCAACGCGACCTATCGTCGCCTGTTCCAGCAAGCCTTCCCGAACCAGCGCGGCCCGATCACCGACCAGCAAATATTCACAGCGCTGGCCGCTTTCGAGACTTCGCTGGTGTCGCTCAACAGTCGCTACGATCGCTATGTTCACGGCTACGACGCCGCGCTCTCCGAGCGTGAGATCGAGGGCTTGAACGTGTTCCGCTCGTTCGTCGCGCGCTGTTCCGAGTGCCACACGCCGCCGCTGTTCACGAACGAGCAGATCGCAGTCATCGGCATGCCCGAGCCCGCCGGCCGACCGTTCGATGTGGGCGCGGAAGCCATCCTGCATGCCCCGAAGTTGAAGGGCGGCTTCAAGGTACCCACGCTTCGTAACATTGCGCGCACCGCGCCCTACTCACATTCCGGCGCCTTCGCCGATCTGCGCGGCGTCGTGGAGTTCTATAACAAGGGACGAGGCAATGCGGTGCCCAAGGACATGCACCTTTATCTGCACTGGCATATCTCGGATCCAAAGCTCACGGACCTCGAAGTCGATCGGATCGTGGATTTTCTGGGCGCCCTGACGGATGAGACCTTCCTGCCGCAACCGCCGGCACGAGTCCCTTCCGGCTTGCCGCCCACCAAGCAAGGGGAATAAAAGATGAAGAAAGGGCTCGTCGTAGGAGTGCTGGTGGCTGCACTGGCATTCGGCGCCGGCATGTTGTTCGGCCGCAGCGGCAAACAGGACCTGAAGATCAGTTCGTCCACGCAAGGCGCCAGCTACAGCGGTGGCTTCAAGGCCGAGGGCGAAGGCGCCGCGCCCCCGGGCGCAGCGATCCGATCGGTCGCGGGTCCGGCGCCGACCAATGTCGTGGTCGTCAAGGACGGCGAGTCGATCCAGGCCGCGGTCAAGGCGGCGCCGAAAGGCACCATCATTCGTGTGATGCCGGGCACGTACCACGAAACGGTGTACATCGACAAAGACGACATCCGCATTATCGGCGTGATCGAGGCCGGCCGCCGCGCCGTGCTCGACGGCGAGAAGAAGCTCAACGACGCCATCCTCTACTCGGGCAACAACTTCGTCGCCGAGAACCTCGAGATCCGCAACTACAAGGGCAACGGCATCATGGGCCAGGCCGGCAACAACTTCGAGATCCGTAACAACGTGATCGCGGAGTCCGGCGTCTACGGCATCTTCCCGCAGCTCGGCAAGAACGGCATCGTCGAGCACAACGTCGTTTCCGGCATCGCCGACGCGGCGATCTACATCGGCATGAGCGACAACATCCTGGTCGCCAACAACGACGTGTTCGACAGCGTCGCCGGCATCGAGATCGAGAACAGCCGCCATGCCATCGTCGAGCACAACTACGTGCACAACAACTCCGGCGGCCTGCTCGCGTTCGTCACGCCGGGCCTGCCGATCAAGGACACGGTCGACGTGATCTTCCGTAACAACTTCGTCGTCGGCAACAATCACCCGAACTTCGGTGCGCCCGGCTCCACCGTGTCCGGCATTCCGGCCGGCACCGGCATCCTGATCATGGCGGCCGACGATGTGGTCATCGAGGGCAACGTCATCTCCGACAACAAGGTGTCGGGCATCATCATCACGGATCACGCGCACGCTCAGAACATCACCACCGATCCCGAGTCGGATCCGAACTCGGATCGCGTCAAGATCCTGGACAACGTGATGCTCAGGAACGGCTACGACACGATCACTGAAGCGAAAGCCCTGCTGCTCGCCGATGGCAAAGTGGGCGCGAAGAACCTGGACATCGTGCGCGTCGGCCCCAGCCCCGGCAGCTGCATCATCAACCGCCATCAATATGTGACGGCGGGCGTGGGCGACTTCGCCGAATGCGACTTCACCAACACCGCGAACACAGTCAACTATCTGCTGCCGCCCGTGCCGCCGCGCGAGATCAAACCGGGCGAACGCGGCAAGGTGGTGTACCTCGGCATCTGCACCGGCTGCCACACCTACAACGGCCGCATGATCGGCCCACCCGTGCAAGTGATCCAGGCGCTGTACATGGAGAACCCGCAGGGCCTCGCCGACTTCATCGCCAAGCCCACCAAGAAACGTGACGACTATCCTGAAATGCCGCCGCAGGACTATCTCGATCCCGAGACCCGCCTGGCGGTGGCGAAGTACATGCTGCAAGTGACGAATTAAGAATGAAGTGACTAATGACTAGTGACTGATGACTGGCCAGAGGAACGGGAGAACAGGGCTCATGAGCAATAGCAAGAAAAGACTCGCGTATGCAGTAGCCACGGTGCTGACGGGAACGGGGTTCGCGTTCGCGACGCCTGGAGTTGCACTGGCACAGGACGCCGCGGACAGCGGCATCGAGGAAATTCTGGTGACGGCGCAACGACGCACGCAGTCGCTGCAGGACGTCCCCATCGCCTTGCAGGTCGTGGACAGCAAATTGATCGATGACGTCGCCGCGGAAAACCTGGGCGATCTGAATGGCTTCGTGCCGGGCCTGGTGGTTTCCGACGGCAGTCCGACCCAGCCGCGCTATCAGATTCGCGGCATTCAGACCGGCGACTTCGGCATCGGTACCGAACCGGCAGTGGGTGTGTATGTCGACGGCATCTATTCGGCGCGCTCCGGCGCATCGCTGCTCGCGTTCAACGACATCGATCACATCGAAGTGCTGAAGGGACCGCAAGGCACTCTGTTCGGACGGAACAGCGCCGCCGGCGCGATCTCCATCGTCACCACCCAGCCTCAAGACGAATTCCACTCGCGGCTGCGCGTGCGCGTCGGCGAGAACGGCAAGCAGTACTACGAAGGCATGTTGAACACGCCGATCGGCGACAGCCTCGCGCTGCGCATGAATGGCGTCTACAACAAGAGCGATGGCTGGCTGAAGGACTCCGCCACCGGCCAGGATCTGATGCCCGAGGAGAACTGGGCCGGCCGAGTGGCGCTGCGTTGGAAGATTTCGGAGGCGACCAGCGCGACCCTCTCCTGGGACCACGACGACCTGGATCAACTGGCGCGGCCCGCCATCGGTCTCATCGCCGTGCAGGCCGGCCAGACCGGCGTCCCCTACCCGGCCAACCCCGCGACTTATCTCGACCCTCGCAAGGCACCGATCTACAACGACGTGGTCGGCAATGAAGAATCGCGTCAGCTCGATCAGGTGAATCTGTTCATCGATCACTCGTTCGGCGCTACCGACTTCCGCTCCAGCACGTCATGGCGCCAGTTCGACACCGTCAATCGCGAGGACGAAGACGGCACCAACCTGATCGCGACCTACTTCGACACGGCCAACATCGAAGACAACGAAAGTTTCTATCAGGAGTTCAAGTTCTCCGGCAAAACCTCGGCCATCGACTGGGTCGGCGGCGTGAGCTACTACAAGGAGAAAGCCAAACAGACCAGCGACACGCACACTTACACCGACGGCATCGACACGCTGGGTGTGAACCTCGGCATCTACGATGAGCTGGGCCTGCCATTCCCACTGTACGCCGGCACGAGCAGCGTGCTCGAGCAGTTCGGCATCCCCGCCACCCTGCTAGGCATGCCGTGGCGAGAAGCGATGTACAACCGTGGCGACTTCGAAGCGTACGCCGCGTTCGGCGACGTGATCTGGCACATGAACGACAAGACCAATCTGACGTTCGGTCTGCGTTACACCCACGACAAAAAGAAGTTCACCTGGATCAACGGCGCGCATGAAACGCCCGAGCTCGACCAGGTGATCGCGGGACTTCAAGAGGCGGGCTTCTTCGATGTGTTCCCGATTCCGGCCGAGGCCTATCGTTTCTCGGACATCGTCTTCGCGGTGGACACACCGCCCGGCGGCCTGACCAAGAAAGATTCCTGGGATGACGTGAGCCCGCGCCTGGTGCTCGACTACAAGATCGTGCCGAACGTAATGGTGTTCGGCTCGCTCGCCAAGGGCTACAAGGCCGGCGGCTACAACAGCACCGAAGTCGGCTCCGAGTTCGAGAACGAGGACGTGTGGAACTTCGAGACCGGCGTCAAGAGCGTGTTCCCGGAGGTGGGCGTGACCTTGAATGCGTCGGCGTTCTACTACGTCTACAACAACAAACAGGCGATCGCGCTGGCCACCGACGTTGTCGGTTCCGACATCCCGCAATATGTGATCGATACCAGCGACGAAAAAGCCTGGGGTATCGACGTTGACGCGCAATGGCGGCCGGTCGATCAGTTCCGGCTCTTCGCCAACCTTGCCTTCATCGATGCAACGTACAAGGACAAGACGACGCGAGGCGAGGATCCGCTCGATCTCTCCGGCGAACCCACCGGTGAGCCGTACCTCAGCGCCGCGCTCGGTGCGAGCTACGGTTGGGCGCTCGGCGCCTCGGGCGAAGTGGAGCTGTCCGGCCGATATGCGTATCGCGGCAAGTCACGTTGCAACCAGGATTCCGAACGACAGGGCAACTGCGCGCTGCAGTCGGTCTTCAAGGTCAACGAGGCCACCAATCGCGTCGACTTGCGACTCGCCTGGACCAGCGCGAGCGACACGTTCGGCCTCGCGGCATTCGTGACGAATGTGCTGGACGAGCAGTACGTGACAGGCATCAACAACCTCACGAGAGATACATTCGGCACGCCGTTCGCGTCGATCTCCGAGCCGCGCCAGTGGGGCGTGGAAGCGACTGTTTCGTTCTAACGTCCCGATCGAGCGCGCTCCCGTGCGGGCGCGCTCCGCCTGAGCTGAATCTGGAGTCGCCGATGAATGCCATGACCGAGCGCGACGGTGCCAACGCGTCCGTCGCCAGGCTGTTCGAATCTCACGCGGCCACGGCATTGCGACTGAGACAGTCAACCGCCGCCGAGCGGCGCCTCAAACTCACCAAGCTGCTCAATGCGATTCTGGAGCGCAAGGATGCGCTGCTGGACGCGGCTCAACGCGACTTGAGCAAACACCCGACGGAGACGAACCTCACCGAGGTCCTGCCGCTGGTCGGTGAGCTGAAGCATACGATTGCGAAATTGCAGCGCTGGATGAAGCCTCATCGGGTCGGCCCGACCCTGGCGACGCTCGGCACGAAATCGCGGGTGATGTATCAGCCGAAGGGTCGATGCCTGCTCATCAGTCCCTGGAACTATCCATTGAGCCTGGCCCTCGGGCCGCTGGTGTCCGCCGTCGCCGCCGGCAATACGGCGATCCTCAAGCCCTCGGAGTTCACGCCTCACACCAATCGCGTCGTCAAAGAGATCGTCAACGCCGTGTTTGCATCCGACGAGGTCGCGGTCGTGGAAGGCGCGGCAGAAACTGCCACCGCCCTGCTCGCCCTGCCCTTCGATCACATCTTTTTCACGGGCTCACCCGCGGTCGGCAAGATCGTCATGGCCGCGGCGGCTCGCAATCTCACCTCGGTGACGCTGGAACTTGGCGGCAAATCGCCGGTCATCGTCGATGCGAGCGCCGATCTGCGCGGCGCGGCGGAACACATCATCTGGGGAAAGATGGTAAACGCCGGCCAGACCTGCATCGCCCCCGACTACGTGTACGTGCATCGTGACGTCGCCGACCGCTTCGTCGACCTCTGTCGCAGCACCATCGCCCAACGCTATGGCGACAGCGACGCTGCCATCAAGAGCAGCCCCGATTTTCCCCGCATGATTCACCGTCGACATGCGGAGCGCGTCGCTCAACTCATGGATGAAGCGGTACAGGCCGGCGGAAAAGTCGCGTGCGGCGGCATCTCCGACGCCGAGTCGCGCTACGTCGCACCGACCTTGCTGCGCGACGTTCCTCCCGCCGCACGGATTCGCAGCGAAGAAATCTTCGGCCCGGTGCTGCCCATCCTGACCTTCGATGCTCTCGACACCGTCATCGCGGAGATCAATGCGGCGCCGAAGCCGTTGGCGCTCTATGTGTGGAGCAAGAGCGAGCGCACCGTTCGAGCGCTCGAAACCAACACGAGCTCCGGCAGCCTGTGCGTGAATTTGTGCCTGCAGCAGTTCGCCCAACACAACCTGCCGTTCGGCGGCGTCAACACCTCCGGCATCGGCAACGCCCACGGCTTCTTCGGCTTCAAAGCGTTCTCGCATGAACGCGCTGTAATGTCCGCCGGCCCACTCTCAGCACTCGAACTGCTATTTCCTCCCTACAATGAGCGTAAGCGTCGGCTGAGCGAGCTGCTGATCAAGTATGTGACCTGACGCCGTCGGCCCGCGGCGACATCGTCATCCGCCTGAGACGATTTCGAGACGCCGGCGGGTACCGGCGCGGCGCCGGAATTTGTGAAATGCGTGCCGGGACGCACCGTCTCGATGGCGTAGTTTGTGCGCCTCCACGTCATGAGGCGGCTGATTGCCGCTGAAGGGTTTTTACGATGAAATCTCAGCGCTTGGGTGTGGTTCTGGCCAGTTGCGTGATCGCCGTGGCCCTGACGGGTTGCGGTCGCGAGGACGCGGGTCGTTCAGCTCCGAGCGCGGCCGATCAGTCTGCCGCAGCGAAGGCAGCTGAGCTCGAAGCACGCGAGCAGCAGCTCGCCGAGCGAGAGGCCGAGGTCAAGGCCAAGGAAGCCGAGCAGGAAGCGCTGCGTAAAGCGGAAGCTGAAGCGGCTGAGCGAGAAGCAGCGAAAGTCGCGGCTGCCAAGCAGGCTGCCGACGAAGCCGCCGCCAGGCGCGCGGCCGCCAAGAAGACTCCCGCGAAGGTGCCGGCTGCAGCTTCGGTTGCTCACAGCACGACTCCGCCGCCGGTTCCCGTGCAAACACCTGTGGAGGTACGCGCAGGTACGCAACTCGTCGTGGCGCTCGCGTCCGACGTTTCCACCAAGACCGCCAAAGTCGGCGACCGATTCGAAGCCCGCCTCGCGACCGCCTTACGCAGCGACGATCGCCTGGTCGCGCCCGAAGGCGCGCGCATCACGGGAACGATCACCGAAGTCGTTTCGGGCAGCAGCCAGATTGGTGCCGTGCCCGCGCTCGGCCTGCGCTTCGATCAGCTCGAACTGGCCGATGGCCGGCAGGTCGCCATTCGCGGCGAGCTGCAGCAGCTGGGCGAAAGCGAGAAAGGCACTGACGCCGCCAAGATCATCGGTGGCGCCGCGGCCGGCGCGGTGATCGGCCACCAGATCAAGCACGGCACCAAAGGCAAAGTGATCGGCGGCATCCTCGGCGGCGCGGCCGGCGCCCTCGTGGCAAAGAACACTGGCGCGGAGCTGCAACTCCAGGCAGGCTCGCAACTTACGATCGTGCTCGAACAGGGATTCGTCGTCACCCAGACGGCCACCTGAGCCCCGGGCGGATCCGCTGAATCGGGCTCGTGCGCCACCGCGCACGGGCCCGTCAACATTTCAACCGAATTGGGATTGATCGATGCGAACGTTTCTTGCCGTGCTCGTCCTGCTCGTGGCTGGTGCCGGAGCTGCCTGGTATTACGCGGGCACCCAGCCCGGTCCGAAGATCGAAATCCTCGAACCCACCAAAGGCGTCGGACAAAGCGGCCAGCTGGCGGTCGAAGTCGCCGTGCCTCGCGAGCGCTTACAGCAGCTGGATATCTGGCTCGAGCAGAACGGCGAACGCAAAGCGACCCTGTTCAGCCTGAGCGACGGCACTCAGGCCTCGATGCTGACCCCGACCGCGGATAAGGTCCGCGTCACCCGGACGCTGGGCAAGCAAGATCTACCCGATCTGCAGGCGGGCCAGGCGCGCATCGTCGTTGCCGCCGTCAGCCCGGTGCTGTTCGGATTGCGCGCCGTCTCGGCCTCGGCGGACCACGAGTTCGAGGTCCACCTGACACCGCCGCCGGTCTCCGTGCAGTCGATCCATCACTTCATCAACCAGGGTGGCTCCGAAGTGGTCGTGTATCGGACCGCGGCCGGCGCGAAGTCCGGCGTGCGCGTCGGGGACAAGGAGTATCCAGGGTTCCCGGCCTCCGGCGCCGGCATCGCCGGTGCCAGCCCCGAGCTGCACGTCGCGTTCTTCGCGCTGCTGTGGAATCAGGATCCGTCGACACAGATCAGCCTGTTCGCGCGCGACGACTATGGCAACGAGAGCCGCGCCACCTTCGACTACAAGGTGATCCCGAAGAAGTTTCGCCAGAGCCGCATCCCGCTCGATGACCGCTTCCTCGGCAAGGTCGTGCCCGCGATCCTCGCGAGCACCCCCGACTTCAAGGTGCAGGATCCCGCCGATCTGGTCGCCTCGTTCCTGGCGATCAACCGCGACCTGCGCCAGCAGAACAACGCGACCATCACCGAGCTCGCCAAGCACTCCTCGCCGCGCATTCTCTGGCAGGACACGTTCAAGCAGCTCGCCAACACGGCGGTCGAGGCGGGCTTCGCCGATCAGCGCAGCTACATCTATCGCGACCAGTCGATCGATCAGCAAACCCATCTCGGCTTCGACCTCGCGTCGACCACCAACGCGCCGGTGCATGCGTCGAACAGCGGCACCGTGGTTCTCGCGGGCTGGCTGGGTATCTACGGCAACTGCGTGATCATCGATCACGGCATGGGCTTGCAGTCGCTGTACGGACACCTGTCCTCGATCGCCGTGAAGGTCGGCGATCAAGTCGCGAGCAACCAGGAACTGGGCCGCACCGGCGCCACCGGCATGGCCGGCGGCGATCACCTGCACTTCACCATGCTGCTCAATGGCAATGCGGTCACGCCGGTGGACTGGTGGAGCAAGCAATGGATCCAGGACCGGATCATTCGCAAGTTCCGCGAAGCCGACGTCGGCGCGCCGGTCGGCACGAACTGACTTGGATCAGCGATGAGCTCGTGGCGCAGGTCCGGAAGGCCTGCGCCATTGGCGCACTGTCAATGCACAGAGCAGTAAAAAAACTGCCCACCAGAAAGGTCTCATTCTTCGTTCACAGCCACATCACGCAGCGCTGTGTCCAGCCACTTGGACAGTCCAAGCATTTCCGCTCGCTTTTTCAGGTCCTCCAACACAACGCTGTCACACGCCCTGTCATCCCCGCACTTCAGCATGGCCAACGGGAGCGTATGAAGCAGATTGGACAACGCCTCTCCGACCTGCACGTTCCCTGCCCTCGCCGCCAACCGGATGTCCAGGAAGGCGCGATAGAGAAGTCTTAAGAGGATATCTCGGTCTTGCATGGGATCGTCTCAGAACAAGCCAGGGAACATCGAATTGTCAGGTGCGCGGCGCGCATTAGTGACAGATTGAAGCAGCTTTGCAGGCATCGACAACGCCCTGAACGCCGCGCGACGACCGGATTGCTGGCGGTGGATGGAGGGATGCGGCTGCAGAGTTACACCCGCTCAAAGTCGGCGAATGGAATTTCAGCTTCTTATCAACGTCCACGTCGATGTCGTCGGCGGCATAACTCTCGACCGGCGCACGAGTCCTGATTCGACGTACTGGCCCGCGACGACGCTGAATCCGATCGCGAGCAAACAGAACAATCTATCGAACGGTGCCAATCGCATGGCCAGCAAGGGTCACGCGTCCCCGGCTGGTTCCAAGTCATTTTCGTGAACATCAAGTGCAGTACCGTCCTCGAATTCAATCGAGTACACAATACCAGTTGGAAACTGGTTGAGCGGAAAACGCCGCCTGTCCTCCATAATCCCAACAACCCAGGCTCTATCATGACGCTTGGTTGCTGTTTTCGCGTCGACTTTGATCTTCACGATATCGTCGTAGCTGAATCTGGCCATCAGCAACCTCCAGCTGGTTTCGAACATTTGATCGGCAGATGTGGGTTGCCGTTAGGTTGAGTCACTCCGGGCACGTGACCATGGGGCCCTTTCGCAGACGGATCGGCATGCGTTCTGTGACCGCCACGATCGAGACGAACTCCCGTCGGGTTGCCTGCCTTGTCGCGCACTTGCTGATAGTCGCCATTTGGGGAAGCCGCAATCTCCTCGCCTGCCGACACAGGTATGGCGTTTCCGTGGCTATCAATAACCGTAACGGGCGCATCCACGGGACCACTATAGGGATTTGTATTGCCGGGTGCAGCGGGACTTGGTGCCGCAGGTTGCTCTGCTGCACTCGGGCCATTCGAACTCGAATCAGCGGGCTTTGCATCCGGAGAGGCTGGCGCACTTTCCTTGTTGCTCATGATGTAATCCGTAGCAACGTAGGCTGTGATAGCAACCGCTGCCACGATGGCGACGTCGATCACCGCACCGATAGCCGCGCCTGGAGCACATCCTACCGCCGCAGTCAGCGCGCAGCCCACCGCAGTTGCCTCACCAATTGCTCCCGTCGGATCGATTGCATTCAGCGGATCATTGCCAACATACGCATACAGATTGAAACCATCATCCACCGGATCCGTCGACAAGAACCGCCCCACCTGCGCGTCATAGAACCGCGCCTGCATGTACGTATAACCGGTCTCCCAATCGTGCGCATGTCCGGTATACCCCACCTTATCCGGCACGCCGTTCAGCTTCACGCCATACGGATCGTAAGTCTCTCGCCACAGTACGTTCTTTGCTGAGGTCGTTGCGGCCCGAGGAGAGCCGAGTGCATCGGGATGCAGATAGGTGGGCGTGCTCACGGCGCCGACTTTCTTCAGCTCCACGATAATTTGACCGCCGAGCGCCAGCTGGTCGGTCATCTGCGTGCCCTTCTCGACGAACATCATGCCGCCGGCATGCGAGTACATCGTGTATTCGCTTGCGCCACCCTGGACGGTTTTGATGCGCTTGGCGTTGCCGTCATAGGCGTAAGTGGCAACACCGGTGATGCCGCCGATCTGGCCTTTCGAGTTGAGTGTGAAGGCGTTCGCACCGTCACCCGTGACGTCGCCACGAGCGTTGTAGCTGTAACTGCGGGTCTGGCCACCTGACACGCCGCTCAGTTGGTTGCTGCCGTTATAGCTATAGGACAGCGCACTCGGCCCCGAGCGCGCGCGAAGGTTGTTCAGCGTGTCGTAGGTATAGCCGTAGGTTCCCCACAGGCCCGTGGCGGTGGCGAGCCGGTGCAGACCGTCGTAGGTCGCAGTCAGGTCGTCTGTGTTGTTGACCTGATCGTCGATGGTTTGCAGTTGCCCGCTCGGGAAGTAGCCATACACGAACCTCTGGATGGCTGTTCCGCCATCGAGCGTGGCTTGCACATAGGGGCGCTGCCGGCTATCCAGCGACTGACTGTACGTGAGCCCGTTGCCGTAGATGAAGCTGCTGGGCAAACCGTTCGGGTGATAGTCGATGCTGGTGATATACGAACCGAGCTGGGTCGGGCGTCCCCAAGCATCGGGCGCATAGCTGATGGCATGCGCCGGGGTCGTCATACTGTTGAGCTGCCCCAGCGCGTTGTAGGCAGGATCGAAGAGGCGCGTCAGGCCGTCGATCGCGACTTGTTCGCTCTCGAGCAGGCCGCGCTTGTTATAGCCGTACGTCCAGACCGCGGCGGCATTGCTCACGCTGGTGAGATTGCCCGCGACGTCATAGCCGAGGACCACATCCTCACCGGTGCCTGAATAGTCATCGAGCGTCTTGCGATCTCTCGAGTCGTAAACGAATTGGGTTGCCCCCGAAGGCGCGGAGCTCAGGCAGCCCGTGCCGCTCTGCCCTTTCGCTTCCCATGACGTCCGGCCAGCCGCGTCGTATCCCCACACCGTCGCACCTCGTTCCGGATCGATCCGGCGACAGGGGCGCTGATGAACGTCGTACTCGAAGCGGCGGCTGAGTGTGGAATAACCGCCGCTCCAATTGCCCGACTGGGTCACTGCGAGCGGTTTGCCGAAGACATCGCGGGCAACGACTTTGGTCAGATTCTCAGGTGCACTGACACGAACGTCGTTGCGATAAACAGGTTCGTCGAACGCCTGATAGGTCGTGGTGGTCGTGCGATTGTCGGCATCGGTGAGCTGGACACGATTGTCCGATAGATACACCGCGGTCTCGAGCGTGACACCGTCCGTCGTGGAGCGGGTTCGAACGCGGCCAATCGCGTCGTACTCCGTATTGATGCCGGCAGTCGCGGCCGAGGTCGCACTCGGATACGACTCGAACGTGACCCGGCCGGCGTCGTCGTAAGCGGTTCGACGATAAACCACCTTGGCGGTGGTCGTGTCCTTCTCCTCGACCAGCACGACCCGCAGCAAGCCATCGTAGTAGCGCGTGCTCTGAATGCGCCCCTGCGTCTCGCGCTGCCGCCACGTCCCCGCAGGCATGCCCAACTCCGCTGCGGTGAGCTGTATGTAAGCGACCGACGGCGCTGTCCACGTCGATGCATCACACACATTATTCTGGCTTTCGGAAGGATAGGTCGTGGCGCTCAGCCTCTCCATCACGTCATAGTCGTAACAAGTCTTGGCGCTGCGTTCGTTGGTGATGCTCCGGACCCAGCCATTGTCGTCGACGCCCACCGACTGCGTGGTGTTGTCGGCGAAGCGGATGAGTGTGGGAATGCCGCGTGAATAGGTTTCCGCAGTAGTGACGTGATTGTTGGCGTCAGTCACCGTGTTCAGCAGACCATAGGACCAGTAGGTGTAGCTGCCACGGAGCGCTCCGAACTCATATCTGTTCAAGGGCAGCGCGTTGGCATTGAAATCGACGTGCAGCGATTCCGTGCCATTCGTCGTGCTGCTCGCAACCAGGCCGAGCACCCAGCTGCCAAGGTTGTCGTGATAGGTTCTGGTCTCCAGCTTGCTGGAGTAGCTGAACCCGCCGCTGACGGTGGGCGGACTCTGGCCGCCAACGGCACTCACAGTCGCGCCGCTCGTGAACGACACGATGCTGTTCGCACCGTTGGTCGCAACCGCCTGACGATAGAGTTCCGTACGACCGTCGCCGTTGAAGTCGCCGGCCGTGAATCGATAGTCGGCCGCCGACCAGTTCGTCCCGGAGACGCCCGGAGTCAACGTTTGCGACGGCCCGGATGAGAACTGCCCGTTGCCGTCGGCAACCATGATGTGACTCGCCTGCCCGCCGGCACGCGCCACCAGCATCACATCGTCGCGACCGTCGCCGTTGAAATCGCCAATGACCAGATCGGCGCTGTTGGGCGCCCAGTCGACCGAGAAATCCCGGCGACTCCAGAGTTGATGAAGCGAGGTGAATTGCCCCGTCGCACTCGACAACGCCAGTGCGAATGACTGAGGCGAGAACACTGGGATGGGAATCGGTACGTCGAAGTCGATCAGCGCGATGGTGGGGCGAGCCTGAAGCAGCAGGTCGTCCCGACCGTCACCGTTGAAATCGCCCACATGCACAATCGCGTCCCGCGTCGACCAGCGCATGCCGAGGTGCGCATTGCTCCAGCTGTGAGCAGTCACGGTGAGACGCCCCGTGGCGTCGGCAAGCATCACATAGTTGGTACCCGATGGCAGGCGAGCCTGCAGGAAAACATCCTTGCGGCCATCCCCATTGAAGTCACCCGCGACCATGCGATAGGCATCCGTGCCCCAGCCGGTCATCGTCTGCTGAATGCCGTACAGAGTGCCATTGGCATCGCTCAGCAACAGATGACTCGGTGCAGCGCCGATCCCTTGCAGCAACACATCGTCGCCGTTCAAACCATCGAAGTTGCCGACCACCACCGCGTAGTTGCCGGCGCTCCAGTCGATGCCAAGGAACGTCGAGTTCCAGCTCTGCAACTGCACGGATGGCGTACCGGAACCATCACTGACGAAAATGCCACTGAACCCGGCGGGATCCCTGGCGATCACCAGCAAATCGGTGCGGGCGTCGTTGTTGAAGCGCCCGGAGTAAACATCGTGCGTCTGGGCGTTCCAATTGCCCGCGAAACTGGCCGAAGCCACGAGGCAAGCCAGCAACGGCAGCGCAAGCCTCAGCACATTCATCGACATGCTCCTGTCCCTCGCTTCTTCTCGTCCGTGACGCCGTTCGCTCTGTCGCTGCGATCTAAGGTGTCGGCGCGCTCGACTTGATCATCTGAGTCACCCGACCGAACCCATCGAAACAATAGGCGTAACCGCCGCAGCCCGGCGCCACGCGCCAGGTGAAGGCCGTGCCGTCCTGAGTCGTGATGTTCGATCTCAAGGGTGCGATCGATTGCTCGAGGAGATAGTTGGAGTTGCCATCGAGCAGCGTGGTACCGATCGACACCGGATACGGACCCGCGGTCGGCGAGGCGTAGGCTTTCGCGGTGGTCTGAATCGGTGTGCTCGAGCCAGCGGGATAAACCGCCGTGGACAGTTCTTTACCCTCGAGCTCCGTATAACGATTGCTGAACGTGTATCGGGTTCGCACGCCGTCGGGCGCCACGACGTCGACCCATTTCGTATCTGGACAAGTATTGCTCGCGGCACACGAGTCATACGATGCACTCGCCTGCACGGGCGCGTAGGTGTAGGTCCACGTGCGTGCGGCCAGCCCTGGCCCCGACAGTTGTTTCGAAGTCAGCGAAAAAGTACTGAACACCGGATGATTCGCTTCGTGCGCCGACGGGTAGGTGTCGCATGCGCCTGGCACATAGCTTTTCCCATGGTAGGTATTGCTGAGCGTGAACGCGCCGACCAGGCCACTGGGATGCGTCAACGTTGCCGTCGTTGGCGGCGTCGAGGCGGGGGTCGCAGGATTGAAGGCGCGCTGGCCACAACCAATCGGCGAGAACAGACCGATGCGTGTGACCAGGTTACTGAAAGTCCACCGCGACGAATCGGGCAAGACCACGCCGGTCAGGACGGGCAGCGAGTTGATCGTCGTGTATTCATATGTGGTGGTGCGAGGCCGACTGCCCGCCGGCTGAACCGTGATGGATGCAACCAGGTCCGCGGTTTCGGGGCGCCAGGCGATCGATACGACTCGCCCATCGCTGGCCGCGATCTGTGTCAGGCGGGAACCGGAATACGAGAACGTCAGATAATTGCCAAACCGGTCTTCGATACGGCTCACCATCATCGAGGCGACCATGATCGGGTGGCGGATCGTGGTGCCACCGTCGAATTCGAGCACCTGGCCGGCATCCTTACCGATCAGATAATCGAGATAATATTTCGTGCCCTCGGGATCCACCGCCAAGAACCCCTCGCCCGACTGGCCGTTGCTGGTGGTCGCCAGACAGCCGATTCGCCAATTGTCGGCCGTCGTTCCCTTGAAGGTCACGGCGGTACCGCCGATCGAGATCGAAGGCATCTGCAATCCGGCAGCCGCCCGCAGCAGCGTCTTCCTCGCTCCCGGCACGATCAGATCGTAGCCGTGCCACCAGAGATACTGCGATTGATCCAGTTCGTAGGGTTGATCCAGCTGCGAGCATCGCGCGCTGCTCCCCGAGGGAGACACAGTCCAGTTTCCGCCAGGCGTGCCGAGTCCGCCGATCGGCCGGCGCACGATGGTTTCTATTCTCGGAATGTCGAAGGTCCAGTCGCCGAAGAACTTGTAGCTCTGCACGAACCGGGTCTGAGTATCGAACGATCGGGTGAGCTGAATGGCCGGGCCCGTGCCGGGATAGTCGACATCCAGGTGGGTGAACGACAGAGAGCCGGTATATAGATTGATGGACTCGCCGAACGGTGCCGGGCCCAGCGGCTGAACCGTGGAACGGACCCTGACCCGCTCGAGCGCGGCGGCGCCAAGTTCCTGTGCCAGCGCAGGTCCGCCGAGCATCGCGGTGACGGCCAGCGCAAGTCTCATCCCGTGGCGAAATCCGGACATGGCATCACTCCCTTGAATGCAAACATACGGCACGCGACCGCGCGCCGCTTGCGTCAAATCAAATCGAGGACGGGAGACGCCAGAACATTCGCAAAGAATCCTGACGATTCATTTCTTATGATCTTCCCTGGTAGCGTTGTTCAACCCGACCGAGGTTGCAGCCAGCGTTGTAACATGTCAACGGTGCCGCCCGCGCTCGACGGGGAATTCAGGGAATGGATGAATACAGGCCCGGGGCAGACGCTGCGCCCGCCCCGTTTGTGACATCGCCTGTCTGGTTCCGTCAGCTCGCCGACGGAATGAAGCTTTTAATCTGCTTCACGGCGTAGTCCACCTTGAGATCGAAGGCGCGCTTGCCGAGCCTGGCGTCAGGCGGAGATTGTGCGCTCTGCTCACGTCAGCGCTTGACGAAAACCAGATCGGCAGCGGCTGGCTCGAGCGGTAACAACATCTCGGCCGGCTTGCCCGCGGCGTCGAGGCGGAACTTCACCAATGCGTCGAGCCGAGCCGCTTTGAATGTATCGTAGTTGAAGTGCTCCAACGGCACCGTCATCGCATCGAACTTCAACGCCAGCCGGTCGTCGGCGAGAGCCACCTTCACCGTGCCGAAAGCGGGATGAAACCAGTTGCCGGCGTAAGCCGCCAGCTCCAAAGTCGGCCGCGTTCCCGCCACCGGCTGCAGCGCTGACCGCTGCGATGGGGCTCGGGGCTCGGTCAACGAAGCAATGAATTTCCTGTCCGGCTGACCGAGCAGGCGATCGACGATTTGCCAACCGAGCTTGTCCGGCAGCGGGCTGCCGTTGAGATTGTTCAACACCACGATGCCGGTCTTCGACTCCGGCAGCAGGATGACTTGGGCGGTGAAGCCGGTGATGGAACCGCCGTGAGAGACCGTTCTCTCTCCATGCCGCTGCTCGATGCTCCAGGCCAGCGCATACATCGAGTCGGGCCCGGACACGACGACTGGCTTGAACAGTTCCTTGACCTGCCGCGCCGAGATCAACTGACGGTCGCTGGCACGCCCCTCTTCCAGATACACCTGGAGATACTTCAGCATGTCGTTGACCGTCGAGTTCACCGCGCCGTTCGGGCCGACGCCGAAACGCTGATAATCATAGAAGTCCGTGGTCACGAGCTTGCCCTCGGCAAGCTGATGAGGCAGCGCATGGTTGGTCTGCTTGATCGAGTCACGCACCGACGTGTTCGAACGGCTCATGCCGAGCGGAGCGAAGATGCGCTGCTGGACCAAGGACTCCCAGGTCGAACCGGTGAGCTCGCCGGACAGATAGCCCGCCGTCACGAACATCAGATTGTTGTACTGGTAGACGTCGCGGAAGGTCTTGTTCGGCGGCAAATAGCGCAGCCGCCGAACCAGCTCGCCACGCTCCAGATAGGTGCTCATCCTGATGAAGTCGTAGCGAGGCAGCCCGGACCGATGCGACACCATGTCACGCGGCGTCAGCAGCTCGCTGGCCACCGGGTCGTACATCCGGAACCACGGCAGATACTCGCGCACCGGCCGATCCCACTCGAGCTTGCCTTCATCGACGAGCGTCGCCATCACCGCGGTGGTGAACGACTTGCTCACCGAACCGACCGCGAACAAGGTATCCGCATCGACGGCCTGCGTACCCTTCACGTCGAGTACGCCATAACCTTTGGCGAGAATCACCCGTCCGTCCTGCACGACGCCGACCGCGACCCCCGGCACGTTCAGCGCCTTCATCGCCGCCCGCACTTCGCCATCCATGCCCTGCAGCGCCCGGCTCGCATCCGCCGCCTGCACCTGCAAACCGATCAGCAACAGATACGCGGCGACAAACCAGGTTGGTTTGATCTTCATCGAACGGTCTCCCCAGGAAACGACCCCTCAGTATCTTTGACGTCGTGGGGTGATGCCTAGGGAATTTATTGGGGAGAGGTATAACCGGCAGGCCTGCCGTCAGCGGGAGCCGCCACATCGCAACCAGTTCGCACACTCGCGCTGGCGAGACCTGAGATGGATTACGCCGTCGCGCTCTTCGACGACGATATTCGAGCTTGCTGCCAGCTTGGCCGCGAATCGACGTGGGTTATAGCCATCGAGCACCTGGCTGGGGATGACGATCGCGGCGACTTGCGGATCGTCGACGACGATCTTCGGCTGCCCGCGAACGCTCAGCCGAGCGGCGGCCTCTCCGATCGTCGCGCCATTGATGGTCAACGTGCCTTTGTCGAGAATCAAGCGACGCGGATCGACGGCGGCAACAACCCTTATCTGGCCGCCCGCCAGCAACGCCGCTTTACCGGCGTGCACCGGCAGCTGGCGATCCGTCTCCTCGACCCTCCCCCGGCGCGGCGTCGCTATCACGGTGCCCTCGGTCACCACGATTCTTGCATCGTCGGGAGTCGAATGGACCATGCCGAACTGTGTTCCAACCGCGCGTGCCTTGCCCACCGCGGTAATGATTTCGAAGGGACGAGTCGGCTCGGACGCGACTTCAGCAAACACCTCGCCATGCTCCAAAAAAAGGCGCCGGGACTCCGCATCGTAGCGCACACTCATCTCGGTATCGGGCTGCACGTGCAAGACACTGCCGTCGTCGAGAATCAGCGAGCGCCACTCAGCTGTACCCGTGGCTATGCGTTCACCGTAGGGCGGCGGGAGAAGGAATTGCGCGCCCCCCAGCACACCGCCCACGCTTGCCACGACCAGCAAGCCAACCCGGAAGAAACGATGATTCGAGCGCCGTGCCGCGCCTTCGTAGGGAGGATTGGCTCGCAACGGCTCGAGATACAGCTGGCACGCATGCAGGACCACGCCCCACACCCATATCGCGCGCTCCTTCAATAGGAGGGCGAGCCTCATGAATCTCTCTTCGCGTGCACGACGGATCGATAGAGGAACAGCAGAAACAGGTAACCGTCGGCGCACAACAGTGCGCCCTTGACCACGTACAGACAAAGCCTCATGTACCCGGTGCCCGGCACGCCATACAGCCATTCCAGGATCAGCTCGGTGAGTCGAGTCACGAGCAGGAACGACGACAGGAGCATCGCCCCGGACAGACAATGAATCGTAAACACGAGCACTACATACTGCGTGTGTCGTAACAATTTTTTGAGTCTTTCTGCGGTGACGTCCATACATTCTCATCACGGCGGCTGCTGGCCGGCACTGCCGTGTGATGCGCTGCTTTATTACCCGTACCAATGACCGGTGCAGCAAAACCCGCCGCCCCCAAAAACTCCACGGAATGTGGAACGTTTTGTCACCATGGATCGTGATTGTTAATTGCGCTCCGGGACACGGAGGCTGAATGCTGCGGAGGCGCGGTCCCTCAATGTCATGATCGACCGCGATCTCGCCAGCGTCCTCTCTCCACACACGTGGCTCTGCCTGTATCTCTTGGGTTCGTGGACCTGTGCGACCGCCAGCGAATGGAATATCGAGACAGCAGTCCACGAGCTGCACATTCCCCGCCAGTCCCGCATCAAGACCCTGAACGAACTCAAGCAGCTTCACAAGTTGCAGCTGGATTATCGAAGCGGCCATGCCGAGGAACGCGAAGCCGAGGTTGGCCCCATCGACGGCGAGCTCATGTATGGGGACGCTTTGGAACGGGTGCTGCGAAACTCGACGCTCAGCTACCGCATTGAATCCAACGAACTCATCATCGAAACCCGCTCCTCTACGATAACCACGGAGAAATCCATCACGCAATCGAGCGCGCCGTCCACCAAGGCCGCTCCGCCCGTCGTGCCCCCTCCGACCGGGGCCCCCGAGGAAATGGTGGTTTTGTCGAACCCGCTGCCTATCCAGCCCATCACCGTGCTGGAACGTCGGGACCTCACCGCCCTCGGCGTGTCCTCAGTCTCCGAGGCACTTCGATATATTTCTCAGAGCACTTTCGCACGCCCCGAAGGCTACCAAGTCAGCGGTGCCCAGTACGCGGATCTGCGCGGGCTCGGCTCCAACAACACGCTGGTTCTGATCAATGGCCGTCGCGCGATGCCGAGTGCGGCGAGCTTGACCGCCAACGCGTTCGATCTGAACACCATTCCGATCACCGCCGTTGAGCGCGTCGAGCTCATAGTGGACTCGACCGCGGTTGCCTATGGCACCGACGCCGCGGGCGGCATCATCAACGTCCTGCTGCGCCGGGAGGTGACCGATCCGACCGTCGAAATCCAATATGGCGGCGCCGCCGGCGGCGCCGAGCAACGACGCGGAACATTACACCTCGGCACCGAAAGCGAACGGTTCAGTGGCGCGGTGACAGTGGACTATTTCGATGGCGGCGGCTTGCTCGGCGCCGAACGCGATCTGTGGCGCAACCAACGATTTCTCGGCGAGCAGAATCTGCGCGCGCTGCTCAGCGCGGCCGGCAATATCACCTCGACAGACGGTCGCAACCTCCCCGGGCTCAGCTCGCCGGTCGCGGCCGTGCCGATCGTCGACACCACGCCCGGTATCACTCTGGATGATTTCGTGGCGACCGCCGGCACGCCCAATCAGGACAACCTGCTCAGATTCTATTCGATCGTTCCGGAGTCGAAGCGCAAGAGCGTGCTGGCCAATGGCACGTACAACATCAGCGAGTCGCTGCGGCTGTCGACCGAGCTGCTCTATGCCGGCCACAGTTCCCGATTCTTTCTCTGCCCGCCGGCGCTGCTCGGGCTACCCGTGCCCACGAGCAATCCGTTCTCGCCGTTCGACGCGACAGTTCGATCGTTTCGATTGATGCCCGAGCTAGGCTCGCAATCCCAATCTGTGGACGCGGAGCTGATTCGCGCCGTCGCCGCTCTGCAAGGTCATTGGGGAGAGTGGGAGTGGAACATTTCCGCTCTCTACTCACGCGAGACAGCCATCACGTGGATGGATCGCACCCTGGACTTGAGCCCCGATGGCCCGGTCGTGCAGGCGCTGGCGACTGACAATCCAGAGCGGGCTCTCAATCCATTTCAGGCCGGGGCCATCGGCAAGGCGCAGCTGCTGAGTGAATTGATCGTCCCTCGCCAGATCGACCGTTTCATCTCCGGCGCCCTGCAAGCGATATCTCATGCCGAAGGTCCGCTGGCTCGTACCGCCGCCGGCCCCATCGCTTTGATGCTCGGCGCGGAGTGGCGGCAGGAATCCGGGGTCTTCGATAGCAAGCCCCTGGGGTGGTTCGACCGCGATCGCGACATCATCTCGCTCTACCTCCAGTTGCAGGTGCCGATCGTCGGCAAGGACACCGCGCGACCCGGACTTCATCAACTCTATCTCGCCACGGGAAGTCGCCTGGATCACTACGACGGCATGAGTAACGTGATCCGGCCTCAGTACGGAGTGGTGTGGTATCCGTGGCCGGCGCTGAAGATGCGAGTATTCCGAGGTTACAGTTTTAAACCTCCTTCGTTCTATGAGTTGTACCGACCGAAAACCACGACGCTCGGCACGGTACCCGATCCGGCGCATGACAATGAGCTCAAGACCATCACGACGCTGGTCGGCGGCAATGACACACTGGAAGCGCAGACGTCGGAAACATTGACCGCGGGTGTGACCTTCTCGCCCGAGTTCTTCGCGGGCGCTTTCATCTCCATCGACTACTGGCGCGTCGGCCTGGACGGTCGCGTCTCCACTTTGTCGCCAACCGTGCTGGTCGAAAATGAATCCTTGTTCCGGGAGCGCATCACGCGCAGTTACGATGGAGGCGAGTTGCTATCAGTGGACGCCTCGCGCATCAATGCAGGTCGACTGGAGGCCAGCGGCATCGATCTCACGCTGCACGCCGAGCTGCCCACGGACAGTGGACACCTCACCCCCGAGTTGCGCACCACCTGGTTCGCATCCTATCGCGACAACGACGTGCCCGGCCGGCCGGCGGTGGAGCGGGTCAATCTGGCCAGCGAGTCCGGATCCATTCTGAAATGGCGGGCGATTGCGTCGCTCAAGTGGGCGCGCGGGCCGTACGGCATTGCCGCCGCGGCTCGTTACACACCTCCTTATGATGACGCCGTGGCCGGAGTGCGAACCGGAAAAAGGCTCGCATCGCGAACCTTGTTCGATCTGCAGGGCTCGATCGATCTAGGCGCGCGGTTTGGCGAAGACTCCGCATGGAATCGGGTCAGCCTGGTCGCGGGCGTGTTCAACATCTTCAACAGTCAGCCCAATGTCGCCGAAGTCGGCGGCGCCGCGGCCTTCGACTCGTCGCAAGGCGATCTGAAAAACCGATCGTTTCAGATTCGCGTACTGAAACGACTCTGACATTCAACGATTCTGCAGCGCCTGATACGCACTGATCGACGACAGCACCGGCCACGCATCCAGGCTCGATGGATCGGAAACGATCGCCCAGCCAGTGCCCGCGCGCTGCAACGGCAGCAAGTGCACCGCGCGATCGTGTTCCGACTTCAGCAGCGCCACGCAAACATCCGGACCGAGCGAGTACACGCTGCCGACAGTCCAAGGGGCGTGATTCGCGAACCAGATGAGATAAGCGCTGTAGTTGTAAGCAGGCACTTCGCTGCCGCGCTGGAACACGGCGACGCTCTTCGGCGTGCCGGCGGAGTACAACATCGAGAGCTTTTCAAAGGTTGGCTGCTTCGATCGGGTGACTCGCAGATTCTCGGTCAGGGTCGAGACCAGCTTGCGCGCGCTCGCGGTCGTCTGGTCGGAGGCGCGATCAAGATGCAGAACGATGGGGTCGGTCGAGACAACCTTGCGGGCCGCATCGACGACGGCCGGCAGCATCGGCAACGGCGTGTCACTTTGTGCCGGCGCGTCGACTTGTACAGCACCTTTGTCAGCAAACGCCGCGGACACGCTGCGACCAAGCAGGCTGTTCGTAAAATGATCGCCGATCTGGCAGGTGTCGCCGAAGCAGCGGGCGGCGTGTGACCATGAGGAGTCGCGACTACCGCCCTCACCGACATCACTCACATGCTTGACGACGCCAAACTGGTACTCGCCCCAATGCAGTACCGCCACCAGGCGCACAGTGCGCAAATCCGCGAACTGTTCGCTCAGCGACTTCGCCGTGGGGTAGTAATCATTGACGCCGGCTTGCAGATGCGGCTCGAACAGTGATGCCACCTTCTTGATGTCACCCGCTCTGCCGATCTCGTAGTACGCCTTCAGAAACCGGATCATCTGCGAGTCGCCCGTCGCGACCGGCGTCAGCAGATCGAGCGGCGCCGCACGATAATCTTCGACCCGGACTGTTGCCATCAACGGTGCAGTGTTGGAACCCAGGTTGATGTGCACTTCCTTGGGTACCGCCGCCCGGGCCGCGGAACATACAGCCAGCGCCGCGATCATCGCCAATCCCACTCGCCCGATCTTCGTTCGCATCCCGCTCACGCCCGTGTCGCCTTCGGAGGCTGATCTCCGGGATCTTCGCTCGCGACGGGCTCTTGGTTTCGAGGTCTCGGGTCAGCGACCGGGCGCCAGCTCATCCGTATTGCTGACGAATGCCAGCATCTTGCCATCCGGCGACCAGGACGGCACATTGATCGTGCCCTGCCCGCCATACACATATGCGATGACTTTCGGAGCGCCGCCCGTCACCGGCATGACTCGCAGATAGACGCGCTTGTAGTAAGGATGCTCGGACGGCTTGATCTCGTCGACGTAGCTGATCATCGCAATCCATTTTCCGTCCGGTGATATATGCGGAAACCAGTTGTTGTGCTGGTCGTCCGTCACCTGCTGCTGGTCCGAGCCGTCCGCGCGCATGCGCCAGATCTGCATGCGACCGCTGCGCTCCGAGTTGAAATAGATCGTGGCACCGTCCGGGGTGTACTCCGGGCCATCGTCCACACCGGGCGCGCTCGTCAGCCGCTGTTCGCTACCGCTGCCGTCGGCGGCGGCTCTATAGATGTCGAACTCACCGTTGCGGCCACCGGTGTAGAGCAGATATTTTTTGTCGGGCGACCAGCTGTGCAAATAACTCGGCGTGAGCGGCGTGACTCGCTTCGGAGTGCCACCGACCGCGGGCAGCGTGAATATCGTGGATTGATTCTGGTCGGTGCTCTGATCCGAGATTCCCAGCATCGTGCCGTCGAACGACAGCACGTGGTCGTTGTTGTTACGAATCGCGAAACCGGTATCGATGAGCGTCGCCTGACGGGTGGCGAGATCGAAGCGATAGAGGCGCCCTCGGCCTTCGCCGCGCCCGCTGGTGTTGTAGATCAGGGCCGTTCCGTCAGGGGTCCAGTTCGGCGCTTCGAACGGCTCATTGGAATGTCGGATGACCTGGCGCACGCCCGTGTTCACATCGAGGAGCTCCAGCACGCTGCCGATATAGTCGCGGTACGGGACGAAGTCGGGCCTGGCCGGGCGGATCACTCGAACGTTGCGAAATACGGCAGTCTCGGTGACGTCGCCGTTGTGCGAGCATATGAACAGCCCCGCATAAACGCTGTCGCCCAACGCGAGGTCCGAGATCTCGCGGGTGACGAACGGTTCGCCGAAACGTGCGGCGGAAAAGATGTATGTATTGCCGCGCCGTTCGAGCTGAACGACATCCGCGCTCTTGACCGCAGCTTCGAGCTGTTCGGTGATCGCGCCTCGACTGCGACGAAACTGCAGCGACGTGAGGCCGTCTCCAGCATGCAAAGCCCCGTCGACATACGGTGAGTCGTCATCGAGGCTGCTGCGAACGATCAGCCCGGCCTTGCGATGCGGGTCCACGCCCTTGCCCAGGAACTCGACGCGGGCCTGCAGAATGAAATCGCCCTGAAGCTTGCGCCAGGCCAGGTGGAATTCATCCCGCTTGTCCCACATGTTGACGCCGCCCGACGTCAACTCATATTCCTGCGAGGCTGCATTCCAGGTCGCGTGACCGGCCAACTTGGGGTTGCCGATGTCGGCGTGATCCTCGAATACGCCCAGCGGTGCGGCCAGGGCCGCTGCCGGAAGTAACAGCGCGAGCATCCAGCCAAGAAATGCGAGTGAGCGATCATCCATGGGCACTCCCTTCAGTCGAGTCCGTCGCAATCCACGTCAGATGATAGTCGCACCACCGTCGATCACAAGCACCAGGTGTGATATGCCCATCAGCTGCGGATGCAAGCATGATCGCCACTCGCCCAGTGAGGTCGAACGACGGGGCGGGAGTCAGCCGTGCTCAGCCCGCAAACGTTTCTTATCGATCTTACCGGTGGTCGCCAGCGGCATGGCGGCGACCCGCACGATGGCGTCGGGAAGCCACCAGCTGGCGACGCGCGACCGGAGGGCATCGAGCAGCGCTTCATCGGCAATGTTCGCGCCCTTGCGCGGCTCGACGACCAGGATGGGACGTTCACCCCACTTGGGATGCGCGCGGCCGACGACCGCGACCAGCGCCACTTCCGGCAACGCGCCGATGATGGCTTCGATTTCACCAGGATTGATCCACTCGCCGCCCGATTTGATCAGATCCTTGGCGCGGCCCGTGATGCTGACATTGCCGTCGTCGTCGATGACCGCGAGATCGCCGGTGTCGAACCAGCCGGCCGCGTCGACCGCCGGTTCGGATTCACCGAAGTAGCGTTCGATGACGCTGGCACCGCGCACCCGCAATCGCCCTTCGGATCCGCGCTGTTCCGTCAGTGCCAGCCCATCGGCATCGGTGAGCAACAAATCTACGCCGAGCGGCGGCCGTCCCGATCGACTGGCTTTTCTCGCGGGCGACGTCGCAGGCGTGACCGTGCCTAGCGGCGACAACTCGGTCATTCCCCAACTGGTCTGAACGGTCACGCCGAGACGCTGCTCGAGACGGTCCATCAAAGCCTGCGGCACCGACGCCCCGCCGAGCATGATCCGTTGCAACGACGGCACGTCCTCTCCCGTCTTGTCGAGATAGTCGGCGAGACCGAGCCACACCGTGGCCACACCCGCCGCAACGGTGACCCCCTCGGAATTGATCAAGCTCGCGAGACTGGCGCCATCCTGATGCCGGCCGGGCAATACCAGCTTTGCGCCCGCCGCCGGGCCGGAGAACGGAAAGCCCCAGCCGTTGGCATGAAACATCGGCACGGCAACCAGCACCGCATCGCGCGAGGTCAGGCCGCTCGCATCGGCTTGCAGCTGATGGATCGTATGCAGATAGTTCGAGCGGTGAGTGTAACTGACCCCCTTCGGCTTGCCCGTGGTGCCCGAGGTGAAACACAGACCGGCTGGTGTGTTCTCATCGAACCCACCCCAGGCAACGGTCCGCCCTCGCTCTTCCAATAACTCTTCGTATCGCCACGCGCGAACATGACCGCAATTCGGCAAAGACCCGGGCGCACCAGGTTCATCGAGTACCACGACGTGCTCGATGGTCGGGCACAGCGCGATCAGTTGCTCCGCCAGCGCGATCAGATCGGGACTCACCGCGAGCACACGATTGGCCGCCTGATGAACCATTGCCGCCAGATGCGCAGCTGACATTCGCGGGTTGAGCGTGTGGCAGACGATCCCAATCCCCATGGCGCCATACCAGCACTCCATGTGCGCCTGACTGTTCCAAGCCAGCAAACCGAGATGCTCTCCCTGCACGAGGCCGAGCGACCGCAGCGCGCCCGACAGGCGATTGCTTCGCTCCCGCATGGATGCATATCCGATGCGAGCACTCGCCCCGCCACTGCCGCCGGTGACTACTGCAACGTTCCCATGCCACTTCGCCGCGTGATCGATGAAGCGGTCCAGCGTCAGTGCATAGGGCTGCATCGCGCCGGCCAGCAAAGCGGAGGGTGTCGGCATGGCTAACGGGAAATCACTTCGCGCTCGCGTCCGAGCCGGCGCGCCAGCACCAGGTGCAGGACGATCGCGATCAAATAGAAGGGAACCAGGCTGTAGAACGCAAGTTGCAGCGAGTTCGTTGGATGCGTCGGACGCAGCCAGTCGCTCACGGCCCCGACCCAGGTCGGCCCGAGACCCAGCCCGATCAGATTCATGATCAGCAACAACACCGCGCCGGCCAGTGTTCGCTGCCGCGCGGACACCGCGTTCTGCACCAACGTCACCGCGGGCGTGAGATAGAAATAATTCAGAAACGTCGGCACCGCGAGGAATGCGAGCGCGACCGGCCAGGCCGGCGTGTGCACGAAGCCGATAAAAAACGGCACGGCGATCGCAAGCGCAGTTCCAGGCAGCAAGCCATACACCTGGGGCGAGCGCTTCGCGAACCGATCGATCAAGCGCCCCGACAAAAAGATGCCGGCGCTGACACAAACGCCGAGCATGAGCGCATACCACAGCGCGATCTCATCCAGCGTCATCGCCTTTTCGCGCATCAGAAACAGCGTGGTGAAGCCCATCGTCGCGTATGTCACAAACTGAGTGGCACCCGCCGCGAGCGACACGAGGGTGAGCGTCGGGCGCGTCGCGAACATGCGCATCGTGGCCCAAAAACTCACGGTCTCTGTGCTCGCCGTTACCTGCACATCGGTCGCGCCGCGCTTCGGCTCTCGGATCACGCCCCACACTGCCGCTGCAGCCACGATTCCCGTGGCCCCGATCACGATGAATGCCAGCCGCCAGTCGTATAACGCGGCGATCTTCGCTCCAAAGGCCACGCCCAGTGCCTGACCAATGGGAGGTCCGAGATTGAACAGACCCAGCGCCGTCCCGCGACGCTCCGCCGGAAAGTAGTCGGAAATGATCGAATAGGACGGCGGCACGCCACCCGCCTCACCGACGCCGACGCTCATCCGGGCGATGACGAGCTGTGAATAGTTCTGCGCCATCCCGCAGGCGACAGTCGCCGCACTCCAGAGGGTGCAGGCGAATGTCAGCACGCGCACCCGATTGCCACGATCGGCCAGCCACGCGATCGGAATGCCGAGAATGCAATAGAACATCGCGAAATAGAGCCCGCTGATGCGTCCGAGCTGACCGTCGCTGATGCCCATGTCATCCTGGATGGGCTTGGCCAGGATCGACAGCAGCTGCCGGTCCAGGAAGTTCAGGACATAGACGAAGCACAACAGCGCCAGCACGCCCCAGGCATAGCGCGATTCGGGCGAGCGGGATGTTTCCATTGCCTCCTACTTCTTTTTCCTGGTGGGCTTCGAGGCCTGGCAGATGGCGTGAAAGCCGGCGGCCATGAATTTCGCCATGTGCTTTCGGATCGATTCGAAATCCGAGGACGAGCACAGCCCGTGCGACAGCTCATCCAAGCGGCCGGTACGTGCCATGTTGTGAGTCATGGCGCCGGACACGAAGTGATAGCCCCAGAAGATGGTCTCTTCGTCGCACTCCGGCATCGCCTTCTTCAACAGATCGATCAGTGCCAGCACCACCGGGTTGAAGTACTTGGTCATCTTCTCGGCGCCCCACCCGGCGGCGCTGTTGGCTTGCGCGGCGATTTTGCCGAACGCGGCCCACTGTTCCGGGTCTTCCAATTGCACGTTCAGATCGGTGTCGATCCAGGCGTGCAGCGCACCCTCGACCGTAACTTTATCGCCCGCCTCTTCGGCGTAACGTCGCATCGCTTCGAGACGATTGCGCGCGGAGACCGGTGCCCGCCGCGCCCAGACCGCTTCGAAAATGCTTTCCTTGCCTTTGAAGTGGTAGTGAATCAACGTCGAGCTGATGCCCACACGGGCCGCCACATCCTTCAACGTGACACCGTGATAGCCGAACTCGGAAAACAACTGCTCGGCGGCGTCGAGAATGCGCGCGATGGACGCTTCCTTGACGCGTGCCTTGTGATTTGGAACACGGGTACGGCGCACCGGCGCGGCTGCGCCTTGCGGTTTGGCTTTGGTGAGGGTGCTCATGGGGTAGCAGGCTGCCGGCCCGCAGCGTGATCGTCAACGCTGAAGGCCGAGAAACCGATATCGAGCCGCCAGCCGCGACCCTGTTGGCGCCGCGTCGAGATCAACTTGTCGGCGAAGGCAAAAGCGCCGGGATGCAGATCGCGCCCGGCAGTGGGCCGTTCATCGATATCGAGATAGCCGCGACCGTCGGCTGTATAACGTGGCCAAGCCGGCATGTTCGCCGCCTGCGGAACCCCATTCCGAACGAACGAAGCCCAATAGCTGAGCATGGCATCCGAGAGTTGAGACTCCGCGCTCGTGAGTGGCGGCCGCGGCCAGTTCGGTCCAAGCGCAGCCTTTTCTCCGACCTGGCCGAAGATATAGGGCAGCTCGCTGGCATGAAACGCTGCCAGGTCCCGCTCCCGCTGCGCGGGCGTGCTGTGCCGGAAATAATAGAGATAGGACGGTTGCCCTGCCTCCGCCTGCAGGCGCACTAGCGATTGAGCGGTCCAATCACACGCGCCGTCGCGAATCGACGCCATCACGTCTTCTCGCGGATTCGCTCCCGGATACACAGCTAGAAAGGCTGCTGCCTCCGCACCGAAACGACGACGGACATCCGCTTCATACGCTGCCTGGTTGGCCGGAATGTCGCCGGGCATGAAGTAGAGCAGCGATCGGATCTCCCCCTCGTTGAAGCCGGCGATGACCGGCACCTTCGCCTGCTCGCCGTGAGCAAATGTCTCGAACAGCTGCCGCTTCAACACCACGCCATCGATCACCGGCTCGGGTCCCCACTTGCTGGCGAGGCCCGCCATGAACAATTTCACGGGATCGGCGGCACGAAGCTCGGCCGCAGTCGATACGCCGGCCGCCTTGGCCAACGCCGCGCCCTCGGCCTCGGCGGAACGCAGACCCAGCGCGTCATCGCGAAGCGCGCGATTGGTTTGCATGTACGCGCTCTGCACGATGGCTTTCGAGAACAGATCACGCGCGAGCGGACTGGCGAGCAGCGCGATCACGCTGAGCCCGCCGGCCGATTCGCCCGCAATCGTGACCTGCGCGGGATCGCCGCCGAACTCGGCGATGTTGTCACGAACCCAGCGCAGCGCTTCGATCTGATCGAGCAGGCCGTAATTACCAGAGATGTGCTGCTCCGATTCGGCACTCAGTGCAGGATGCGCGAAAAATCCCAGCAGGCCGAGCCGATAGTTGATCGAAACCACGACGATTCCCTGCTGGGCCAACTTGACGCCGTCGTACAAAGGCTCGGAGCCCCCTCCCCTCAACAACGCGCCGCCGTGAATCCACACCATGACCGGGAGGCCGCGCGCTCCTGCAAGCGCGGCCGAGGATATCCCGCGGGAGACCGGTAGCTTTCGTGCACCGCTCGGCGCCCAAACGTTCAGCGTCAAACAATCTTCGCTGGGCGAGGCAATGTCACCAAAGTAGACGCTGTTCGGCGGATACGGCGGCTGCAGGCAGGAGTGTCCGAATTTCCGCGTCTCTCGCACACCTTGCCACGCGGCTGCCGGCACTGGCGGTCGCCAGCGCAGATCGCCGACCGGCGGCTTGGCGTATGGAATGCCTTTGTAAGCGTCGACCTTGGCAGCTGCATCGGTCGCTCCTTGCACGACGCCCGTGCGAGTCTGGACCTGCGGTAGCGCCTCACTCGCGACGGAGGCCGCCGCGAGTGCCAGACACGTGACCCCAACAAACATTGGCAGTGACATCCGCATGGCCGGCTCAGAACTGATAGCCGAAACGCACACCATACGTTCTCGGCCGCAGAATCGTGTAGCGGCTGTCGACGAACGCCTCCGGATGGATGTACACGACGCCGTCGTTGTTACCCAGATTCTCCACGTACAAGGTCGCGGTCATCTTGTCGATGCCGAGGCCGGTCTGCAGATTGATGTAGGTGTAATCGTCCGTCATGCCATACAACGGATTGCGTACACCCGCCCTGCCCGGCGTGTTGGGAAAGCCGTTGGGGAACGAGTCGACGTGCGCGATCTGGAAGCTGGTGAAGCCCGTGAGCGTATCGCCCAGCTTGTAGTTGTACGCGCCGAAGAACGAGCCCTGCACTTTCGGCGACGCCAGCCGCGAGCCCTTCTCGGCTCCGGAAATCACAGCTTCCTGAGCGGTGAGCTCCTTCACCTCGGCTTCGTTGAACGATGCATTCAAGCCAAACATCAGTCCGCGCACCGGCGTGAGGGTGATCTCAGCTTCCAGGCCCTGGCTGGCGGCGCGGCCGACGTTGGTCGCGAACTGGATCGAATCCGAAGAGCGGTTGGCCTGAACCTGGATGTTCTCCCAATCGATGTAGTACGCGGCCAGGTTGGTCGTCAGCTTGCCGTCGAGCCAGCGCGCCTTCATGCCGATCTCATAGTTGGTGAGATCGTCCGAGCTCGCGCCGGCGGGAATGATCAGATCGCTCGGATTGACCACGCTGACGCTGCCCGCCCGGGCGTTGTAGACCGGCGTCCGATAACCCGTGGACACGGTGATGTAGGTCATCAAGTCGCGCGAGGGCTCATACGCCAGGCTCGCTTTCCACGACGTTCGTTCGGCTGATTTCAAGTCCGTCGAGGTTGCCGCCACCGGGATGAGAGGAAGCGGCGCGCGGATGCCCGCGAGCGCGTAAGTGAAGTACGCGGAGTTGAAGCCTGCGTCGGTGTCCAGCGTTCCGCCATATTTTCCATAGCGCAGACCACCGGTGAGCGAGAGCGTGTCGGTCAGGTGATAGGAAAGCTCACCGAAACCCGCCAGCTCATAGGTGCGCGTGTCGCTGCCGAAACTGTTGAACGTGGCGTCGGCCGGCAAGCCGGTGATGCCGCGCGCGGCCAGGAATTCCGGGCTCGACTGCTGCTTGCCCACCAGATCCAGATCGCGGTCGAGATAGAAGCCGCCCACGACCCACTCGAAGCGCCCTTGCTGATCGGAGACCAGTCGGGCCTCCTGCACGAACGTCGTCGTCTTGGCCTTGTCGTCCAGATAGAACGGAATGGCACGGGCGAACGTCCCCGCCAGATCGACCACAAACAGGCCGTCCGCAATGGAATAAGTCGACGAGCTGGTCAGATCCGCGCCGTCGAATCGATAGTTCAACGTCGCGTTATAGATCTGGGTCTTGGTGGTGTAGTAGTCGGGTCGCGTGGAATAACGCTTGCGCTCGCCCAACGTCGGGTTGGTCAGCGACGCGTCTTCGGGATGGCTGTCCTCGTAGGAGCCGAGCAGCTTGACGCTCAACCGGTCGGTGGGCTCCCACAGCAGGATCGCGCGGCCGCCCGAATCTTTGAGCGAATTGGCATTCTTGACGCCGGTACCGACGTTGTCGATGTAGCCGTCTTCGTCACGATGAAAGCCGACCACGCGCAACGCGAGCTTGTCGTTGACCAGAGGAATATTGACCATGGCGTTGTAACGCTGACGCGTGCCGCCACCGTCGGGTGTATGGCCGATATCGACCAGCGCCGAGGCATCGTAAGTCGTGAGATCCGGACTCTTGGTCAGGATGCGCAGCGCGCCGGACAGCGACCCCGAGCCGAACAGCGTGCCCTGCGGACCGCGCAGGAATTCGACCCGTTCGACGTCGTAAAGATTCGGATTGAGCGTCACCGTGTTGCCGATGGTGCTCAGGGGTAGATCGTCGAGATAAATGGTGGTCGTGGTCTGCAGCCCCGCGCCCCAACCGTTGGTTGAAATGCCGCGGGCAGTGAGACGCACATTGTTGTCGCTCGCGACATTCAGCACGGCGCCGGGGGCTTCGCGGGCAATGCCCTCGAAACCGACGATACCTTTCTGCGTCAGCTCGGCTTGTGACAACACCGAGATGCTGAGCGGCACATCCTGCAGCCGCTCGCTCCGGCGAGTGGCACTGACGATGATTTCTTCGAGAGCGATCGACTGGCCTTGCGTATTCGTCGGGCCTGATGAGTTCTGCGCGCCGGCGGGAGCCGCCGCGACCACCAGCGCAATCAGCGCCATTCGGTAATCCAAACCGTTCATGTCATCCCCCTGTTGGCTTTGTGCCGCGTTCTTTCACGCCGCGGTGGCCGCGGTCAGGCGAGGTGTTCGCTCGCCATATCTTAGAATTAACATTGACTGACTCGACAGTCAATATTAAGGTTTCAGCTCATGAACTCCCTGCTCCTGTCCCGTCGCGACCTGGACTTCCTGTTGTTCGAATGGCTCGACGTGACGAGCCTGACGGCGCGGCCGGCATTCGCCGAACACTCGAGGCAAACATTCGACGCGGCGCTCGATACTTATTCCGAGATCGCTCACGCCGAGTTCGCACCTCACAACAAGAAAGTGGATCGGGAGCCACCGCGCCTGGTCGGCGAAAATGTTGTATCGGCCCCCGAGCAACGCTCGGCATTGCAAGCATTCGCCGGGGCAGGACTGCTCGCCGCCTGTCAGGAAGAAACATTGGGCGGGATGCGCCTGCCGTATGTCGTGGAACGCGCCGGCCTCGCGTTCGTCCTCGCTGCCTGCCCCACCACCGCGGCGTATGCGTTTCTCACGATCGCCAACGCCAATCTGCTGCTGACACATGGCACGCCGTCGCAGATCTGGCGTTTCGTCCGTCCGATGCTCGACGGAAGATGGACTGGCACCATGTGCTTGTCGGAGCCGCATGCCGGCTCATCGCTCGCCGACATCACGACGCGCGCGGAACGTCAGCCGGATGGCAGCTATCGACTCACAGGAAACAAGATGTGGATCTCCGGAGGCGATCACGACCTCGCGGACAACATCGTTCATCTGGTGCTCGCCAAGGTGCCCGACGACCGGGGCATGCTCCGCCCCGGGGTCGCCGGAATCTCGCTATTTGCAGTCCCAAAGCACTTGCCGGCGTCGGACCACAAGCTCGGCGAGCGCAACGACGTCGTGGTCGCGGGCTTGAATCACAAGATGGGCTATCGCGGCACCTCGAACTGTTTGTTGAACTTTGGCGAAGGCCGGCATCGGCCCGGCGGTCGGGCGGGAGCCGTCGGCGAGCTCATCGGCGAGGAAGGCCGCGGGCTGGCCTACATGTTCCATATGATGAATGAAGCCCGCATCACCGTAGGCCTTGGGGCGGCGGCAATCGGTTACACCGGCTATCTGCATTCGGTCGATTACGCTCGCAGTCGACATCAAGGCCGCCTGCCAACGCAGCGCAATCCGGAATCGGCACCGGTGCGCCTCATCGATCATGCCGACGTGCGCAGAATGCTGCTCGCGCAGAAGGCATTCGTCGAAGGCTCGCTCGCGCTCGTGTTGTTCTCGGCATGTCTCGTTGACGAGACGAATACCGCGCCTGCCGACGAAGCTCAGCGCGCCCGACAGCTACTCGACCTGCTCACGCCGGTGTCCAAGAGCTGGCCGTCCAAATGGGGCGTAGTGGCGAACGATCTCGCGATCCAGATTCACGGCGGGTATGGCTACACGCAGGACTTCAATGTCGAACAGTTCTATCGCGACAATCGCCTGAACCCGATTCATGAGGGAACGTTCGGCATTCAGGCCATCGACCTGCTCGGCCGCAAGGTCGGCAGCGCCGATGGTCTGGCCCTGGCCGATCTCAGCAAGCGCATCGAGCGCTCGGCGGAACGCGCCGCTGCTATTCCAGAACTCACGGCAGAAGCCGCCGCACTACGCGCGGCCTGGTCGCGCGTGCTCGAGACCACGATGAGCCTTCGATCCATTCCCGATGCCACACTTCGGCTCGCGAATGCCTCTTGCTACCTCGATGCCTTCGGGCATGTCGTCGTCGCGTGGCTCTGGCTCGATCAGGCTGTGACTGCGGCACGCGGGATCGATGGACCGGACGCTGCGTTCTATCGGGGCAAGTTGACCGCGTGCCGGTACTTCTACAGATGGGAGCTGCCGCGCATCGACCGATGGCTGGGCTTACTCGACCCCGTCGACCGCACAGTCCTCGATGTCAGCGACGATTGCTTTGCGTGACGCCAGCGCGGTATCGAGCAGTTCGCGATTGAGCCTGCGAATGTCATAGCGGGCTGCGACGAACGCACGACCCTGTGCTCCCAACGATTGCAGCTGATCCTCGGGCGTTCTCGACAACGTGCGTAGACTCGCGACGATGCCGTCCACGCTGCCGGGATCGAAGCTGTAGGGCCGCATGATCGGTGCCGTCGACTCGCAAACGCCGCCGGTGCGACTCACCGCCGCAATGGCTCGCATGAACAACGCCTCCTGCACGACGCACGCCTGGTTCTCCTCCCAGGTATTACGCGGGACGCTCGGCAACAGGAACACATCCGCCTCGCTATAAAGCCGCTTCAGCTGATGCTGATCGGCTCGCCCAAGCATCTCGACGTGACGCTCCAGGCCATGTTGAGCGATGAAGTTCGTGAGCCGCTCGCGTTCGGGACCATCACCGGCAACGCGCATCACGATGTTCTGCCCTTCCGCGACCAGCGCCTGCAATGCCTGCAGCCCGAACAGAAACCCTTTTTCCTCACTCAACCGGCCGACCATGAGCACATTGAGCTTTCCCTCGCGCCGATAGACGCGAGGCTGCGGATCGGGAAACGTCTCGATGTCGAATCCCACCTGTGAAATCACGACCCGCTCCGGCGACTGCCCACGACTGATCGCATGCTGAAGCGAGCTCTGGGTATTCGTGAACACGACGTCGAAGCTGTTGAATGCACTTCGCACCAGCACCGCCGGCGGCACCGGCACGCCGGGCAGCTCACCGCCGTGGTAGTGCATCGTGATCGCGGCCTCCGGATAGATGCTCTTCAGGAACTGAACGTTGATGGCGGCGCGCAAGTTGTGAACGATACAAACATCCGGCGCCTGCGCCGGGAGCAGCACGGCGCGAATCAGATTGAGCCACCGATGTTTGAACGGCGCCGGATGAGCAAAGCCGCGCACCGCCTGAAATGGATGCCGGCACATGCCACCCAGAAATTTCCCCAGGAACTTCGGCGCATCGCGCAGCGTGGCCGGCAGATAACGCGTCTTGCTCACAAAGGCAGGCTCTTCCCCGCCGGTACCGACGCCGCCTGCATGCTGGCCAAAGGCGTAGAGCTCCAGCTCGTGACCGTCCCTCAGGAAACGCTCGAATTGGACATAGTGATAAGCCTTGTAGGGGCTCGGAAAATGCTCGGCAATGGCCAGAACTTTCAAGTCGGTCTCCCTGGCGTGTCGGCCCGCTGTGCCGCCGCTGTTTGAGACCGAGAGTAAGGTGAGAATTACCAACGTCGCGCGCGACGGAGGTATTAGGTGTCCGGAATCCGCAACTTTTTCGCTGGATTGTGGCGGATTTTGGAAACGTCAGTGCTTCGCTATTTTACCGAATCCGTAGCCTGCACCAGCCGCACCGGCTGCACTTCGAAACCACCGAAGCCACCGGCTTTCATCGCGGCAATTTCACGATCCAGCTCCACGGGCGTGACCGCCGGCCCGAACCACCACCAACGCATCATCGGGCATCGCCGGCCGGCTGTTGAAATCGTCGCCGGAGCGAAGCGGAATCGGCGCCGTCCTGCGCGCAGCAAACATTGCAGAACAGCCCGACGAACAGGATTGTTATACGCTTCACGCGTCCTCCCCTGAACAGCCCTGAGATTATCGACGCGCGCGACACCTCTATCGAGCGCATGCCGCGAGTCGTATGAAGAGACCTCGGCGAGCGCGATGTTCGTCTTCGCCTTGGTTCGCGGAATCAATCGGGGTTGGCTCGATCCGCGCGCTTTCGGGCCGGCCGTGTCACTCGGTTGGAATGCCGTCACGACCCGAGTGAACCAGAAAGGTCAGGTGGAAGGCACCTGCGTGGGCACGGGCATGGGCTGGGACCCGATGTTTTATATGTATCGCCCGGTGCACGTACCGGCCGCGCACGGTTATGGGCCAGTATTCCTGGCTGGCGCCGAGATGATCGCCCTGCTTCGTTCGCAACCGGACATCGCCTTTCACGACGGCGGCGTGCAGTTCGGCAAGGCGCCATCTCACTAGCGGCTCGCGGTCACCTGATTGCGAGCCTCGCGGATCGCACTGGCGAGATCGAGAACCGCCGTGGCGTAGAACGTCGAACGGTTGTAACGGGTGACGGCTTCGAAATTGCCGAAGCCCGCCATGTATCGCGACGGCTTGCCCGGCGTGGGCAGCTCGACCACCGAGCACATGCCCTCAGGCAGACGCTTGACCGAGAATCTGACGCCCATCTCCCTCAACGCCGCAACCTCGTGCGTGCGTTCGAGGCCGGTCACCAGATCGGCGGCGCTGTGCGGCGGCAAATGCACCGGCACCAACGCCGGCTCGCCATCCGCCCAACCAAACGATTTGAGATAGGCGGCGATGCTGCCGATCGCGTCGGACGTGCTGCCGGAGAGGTCGATGACACCGTCGCCATCGAAGTCCACCGCGTACTTGCGGATGCTCGACGGCATGAACTGCGGCAGCCCCATGGCGCCGGCGTACGAACCCTTGATGGTCAGTGGATCGATGTTCAGGTCGCGGGCCATGAGCAGCAGTTCCTTCAGCTCATCGCGGAAATACTCCTGACGGCGCGGCCCGTCGAACGCGATGGTCGTCAGCGAATCGACGACCCGGAACGAACCGGTGTTCTGTCCGAACGCGGTCTCGACGCCGAGAATGCCCAGAATCACTTCCGGAGGAACGCCGTACTCGGCCTGCGCACGACGCAGGTCCGCTTCATGAATGTCCCAGAACCGGGCGCCCGCCGCGATTCGCGACCTGGTCAGAAACTTGGCCCGATACTTCGGATAGGAACGCACCGGCGGCGTGGCGCTGGCCGGCCGCTCCGGACCGATCAGACGCGACACGACCGGCTGATACTGAGCAGCGCCAATCACGCGCTCGAGCTCGGCGGCTTCCAGGCCATGCTCGGCCTCCATGGCCTCGATGAACTGGCGCACTTCCGGACGGGCCAGATAGCCCGTGCTGGCATTCGCCGACTGAGCACACACGAGAGCCAACAGAACCGCACCGGCGCAACGCAATCTCATCGCTCTGTCCCGAAAAAAAGTGATCCAGGTCTCAGCCCGACCGCCCAGGGGCCCGGGGTTACCCCCGTTGTTTGTTCATCGGCCGGATGACCCAGAACATAATGTCGCCGCACCCATTATTGAAGTGATGGTGCTCACAATCTGCGCCCCGCTACGGGGATGCCGAGTGCGCGCTGGCTGTGCGGCATTCGCCGGGGTACATTCGCGCGCATCTGGAATTGGAGACTCCGAGTGACGCGTCGAGCTTATCTGCTGACTTTGGTCGCGGCCTTCGCCGCGCTGTGGGTCGCGCTCGCCATCGCTCCCCTGTACCGGTCGGACTGGCTGCTCGAAAACGTGCTGTTACTGTTGGGCGCCGCGGGCATCTTGGCAACGTCGCGCGTCTTCCCGCTATCCAGCGTCTCGTACACGGCCCTGTTCGTGTTCCTCTGCCTGCATACGATCGGCGCGCACTACACCTACGCCGAAGTCCCCTACGATCAGGCGGCCCGGCACTGGTTCGGGTTCTCGATCAATGAGCTGTTCGGCTGGGAACGCAACAACTTCGACCGGGTCGTTCACTTCAGTTACGGATTGCTGCTCGCCTACCCCATCCGCGAGGTGTTCCTCCGCGTGGTCGCGGTGCGCGGCTTCTGGGGTTACTTCCTGCCGCTCGACCTGACGATGTCGACGTCCATGCTCTATGAGCTGATCGAATGGGGCGCGGCCGCCTTCTTCGGCGGCGATCTCGGCATGGCCTACCTCGGCACGCAAGGCGATGTCTGGGACGCGCACAAGGACATGGCGCTCGCATCGCTCGGCGCGCTGATCACCATGATCGTGACCGCCTGCATCAACATCGTCTACCAACGCGACTTCGCCCGCGAGTGGGCCGACAGCTTCCGTATTCGAAGCAACGAGCCCCTCGGCGAAGTCGCGATTGCGCGGATGCGCAAAGAAGCTACGCCCTGAGTTTGTTCAGCGTCGCGAACTCGCTGTCCGACAGCTCGATCTGGACCGCCGCGACGTTCTCTTCGAGGTGCTTCACCTTCGAGGTGCCCGGGATCGGCAACATCACCGGGCTGCGTTTGAGAATCCACGCGAGCGCGATCTGGCTCGGCGCGACCTTGTGCTCCTTGGCGATCTTGTCGAGCACGGAACCGGGCCGTGCAAGCTCACCCGCGGCGAGCGGATACCAGGGAATGAAGCCGATGCCCTGCTGCTCGCAGTAGTTCAGAACCTCTTCGGCGCCACGATTCGCCAGGTTGTACATGTTCTGCACCGTCGCGACCGGGAACACCTTGGACGCCGCTTTGACGTCATCGACGCTGACCTCGCTCAAGCCGGCGAACCGGATCACGCCTTCGTCGAGCAACTGTTTGACCGCTCCGAACTGATCGGCCCGCGGCACGTTCGGGTCGATACGATGGAGCTGCCACAGATCGATGCGCTCCACGCCGAGCTTCTTCAGGCTGGCATGCGCCTGCTTGATCAGATACTCCGGCCGGCCATTCGGCACCCATTCATCCGGTCCGGGGCGCGTCAGGCCGCCTTTGGTCGCGACGACCAATCCCTTGTAGGGATGCAATGCCTCGCGCAATAGCTGTTCGGACACATCGGGGCCGTATGAATCCGCTGTGTCGATGAAATTCACGCCCAGCTCGGGTAAGCGCTTCAACACGCGCAGCGATTCGGCCTTGTCCGCCGGCGGGCCCCAGATGCCCTGGCCAGTGATGCGCATCGCGCCGAAGCCCAGGCGATGAACTTCGAGCTCGCCGCCGATTCGAAAAGTGCCCGAGCGGGCCGCAGTCAAGGTAGCCATGGTCGCCTCCAGATAACGAGGGTGGCAGCTTCGGCCAAATGCGCGGGACGATAAAGTCCGCGCCGGTCATGAGTGCCGCGCTAGGAAATCATGAATGGCGCCACGGAATCGTCAACCCCGACGGGCTCATCCGACCGCACTCTCATTCCAATCCGGGCGACGATTTCGTCCCACAGCGCCGAGTACGCCTGACCCTCGGCGCTTTTTGGTGCATAGGCTGGCAGCGGCGCCCGACGCAATGTCATGCGTTCGATCTCACTGGCGTATTTGATTTCGGAACCGAGGATCGAGGGGTACTGTTCGCGCGTGCTTGCGATCACGGTCTGATGCAGCCCCTTGCGCCGATCCACCATCGAGAAGAACGGCAGGACGGCAATGTCGGTCCAGCCCTGGTCGCCGATGAACTCATTGAGCTGCGACAGCATGCGCACCGACAGCGGCGTCGGCAGCATCGGCACCACCACCGCATCCGCGGCCCGGAGCACGTTCTCGGACAGCAACGAAATGCCGGGCGGGCAATCCAGAAACAACGCGTCGTACTTCTCGCTCAGCGGACCGCTCATACGCAGCAGCCGTTCCGTCGGCCGCTTCCGGGTGCTGAGGTGAACATCGAAATTACGATAGGAGAAATGAGCGGGAATGACGTCGAGCCGCTCATAGGATGACGGCACCAGCAGCTCGGGCAGCTCACGCTTGCCCGCCACCAGTTTCTTCGCCGTCGCGCCCTCGCCGGCCTCAGCCCGGAGGATGTATGTGGCCGCCCCCTGCGGATCGAGATCCCACAGCACCGTGGCAAAGCCGGCCGCCGCGCTCAGGAACGCCAGATTGACGGCCGTGGTGGTCTTGCCCACGCCGCCCTTGATGTTGGTGACCGCGATGATTTTCATCCCGGGCGGAATGATGCGCCATCGCGGTCACCGGGTCATCAGCGCTGGCCAATCGGCACGAACAGTGTGCTCGGGCGCGATTTGTCGTGATACAGCTTCACGGTGACGGGGCGAGCGTCTTGCAGCGTCTCGGAGGAAACATCGCCGCCGCTGTTGTAATTCTTCTGGCTGTACGTCGAGTTGGCCGGGCCGATGACCAGACGCAGCCGGCTGCCCTTGCGGACCATGCGCGAGGTGAACATGAAGCTGTCGAACTCATATTTGAGCGGCTCGCGAGTCGTGACCAGCCTGGCTTGGCGCTCGCTCTGCCGATAGCGGGCGCGCTGCTGATCGTTGGTCAGCAGGACAGAGGTCGCGTCCGGGCGGATCTCGTAGACGGAGACCACGAAATCGGTGTCGGGCTGATCGATGGCCAGCCAGGCCGACAGCTTGAAGAAGCCGCTGAGCTCCGTATCACGTTCGAATGGCGCCGTGTGATACACGAGCACCTTGCCTTGCTGGGCGTAGATCGGACGCTGATCGGTGAGCGAGGAAGGATCCAGGCCGCGCTCGACCTCGGCGATGCTCAAATCCCGTGGATCGTAGACATATTGATCGGGCTTGCCCTTGCCCGGCGAGGTGCCGAGCGAGCCGGACGCCAGCACGTCGGCGGCACCGCCGTTCGAGTCCAGGAAGTAAGAGCGCGATTCCGAGGTGACGGCCTCGAGCGTATCGGCGTAACGCCACTGGTCCGCGTCCATCACGTAGTAGGCCACGCGTTTCTGCAGAAATTCCGGCTTCTTGCCACCCTGCATGGTCCAGCCATACCAATCCAGATGCAGCTTCGGCAGATCGACCAGGCTCGCCGGTCCGAACTTCATGCCGCCGAACTCCGCCTGCGGCGTGCGAGTACCGGCGTGATCCCAGGGACCGATCACCAGATAGTGCTGCGCCTTCGCCTCAGCGCTGCCGTGCTTCATATGCTGACGGTAGTGCTCGATCGCACCGGGTTGATCGCCGTCGTAGCTGCCCGTGATGGTCAGGATCGGCAGCGACAGCTTCGAGTACTGCTCGGCCGTCGGGTTGTATGAATCCCAGTAGCCGTCGATCTGCGGATGCGCGACCCATTCCTGGAACGTCTTGGAAGGATTGCCGAGCATCGTATCCAGATTCTTGAACGGCGTGCCCGACTCGTACCACTGACGGTTCACCGTGCCCCAGAACTCCGCGTCCCCGAAGATGTTGGCCTGCGATGCCTTGCCGCTGGTGAAGGTCAGCCATTGCATCAGATAAGGAGCGGCGATGTTGCCGCGCATGGGGAAGTCAGTGCCGACATGCGGCGAAGCCACCGGCACGATGGTCGCCAGGTGCGGCGGAAATTCCTTGGCCGTCACCCACTGGTCGTAACCCGCATACGAGCCGCCCCACATCGTGACCTTGCCGTTGCAATAGGGCTGTTGCGCGAGCCATTCGACGACGTCGTGGCCGTCGTGCGCTTCCTGGATCAGCGGCCGGAATTCGCCTTCTGAATTGCCTCGACCGCGAACGTCGACAGTCAGGAACGGGTAACCGTGAGCGGCGAAATACACGCCGCGATCGTGATAGCTCTGCGCGATGTACGGCGTCAGCGTGAACACGCAGGGAGCGGGTTCTTTCTGATCCTTGGGCGTGTAGACCGTGGCGTTCAACTTCACGCCGTCGCGCAGGGGGATCTTCACGCCCCACTGAAATTTGACCTTCTCGGAGTCGGACTGCGCCGGCTGATCGGCTCGCACACCCGCCGTGGCGAACGCGCTCAGCATGAGCGAAAACACGAGCGTCGACTTCAAATTCACGTCTTTATCTCCGAACCGTAGGCGGCGGCCAGTCTAGCCATTCCGCCGAGGGCCACCGGCTCAATTAGCAACGATTGCACCACCCTTCATGACCCACCGAACCTGCCGGAGCACACGGACGTCCTCGTTCGGGTTGCCCTCGACAGCCACCAGATCGGCGAGCAGCCCGGGACGGACCGAACCGACTTTGCTGTCGATCCGGAAAATCTTCGCGTTCCCCGAGGTCACCGCGATCAAGACGTCGCGGGCGGGCATGCCGGCGGCTTGCATCAGCTCCAGCTCGCGAACATTGTCGCCATGAGCGAAGACGCCAACGTCGCCGCCAGCACAAATGCTGACCTGCGCGGCCCGGGCTGCCTTGAAACTCGAGCGCGCGGCCTCGACCGCTTTCGGCGCCGGCTCGCGCCCATCCCACCCTTGATAGCGAGCGACCGCGTCCGAAGCGGCCAGCGTGGGACACAAGGCGACGCCGCGCTCCTTCATCAAGGCGAACACTTCCTTGGTTCCGCCGTAGCCATGCTCGATCGTTTCGACACCGGCGGCAATTGCCCGCCGCATGCCTTCAGCGGTACTCGCATGAATCGCCACGGTGCGGCCGGCATCGTGAGCCGCTTCGGTTGCCGCACGCAGCTCGGCGGCTGACAAAGTGGGACGACCCTCTTCCCCCGGGCGCCAGCGATAGTCGGCATAGAGCTTGACCACATCCGCACCGGCCGCGATCTGCCGACGTACCGCGAGCACGACGCCCTCGCCGCTCGCCTCCTCAGCGCCTTGCGGCACCTCGACACCGGGCTCGAAACCTTTCGGCCCATAAGCGCCGGTCGCCACGATCGCACGCGTCGCCACCAGCATGCGCGGACCGGCAACGATTCCTTCATCGATGGCCTGCTTCAAACCGATGTCTGCGAAGCCCGCGCCTTCAGTGCCAAGGTCGCGCGCAGTAGTAAATCCTGCCAGCAGCGTGGCTCGCGCGAATGTCACAGCGCGAGCCGTTCGTAGCGCAATTGATTCATGCAGAACCTGATCGTCCCAACTGCGTTCGTTGTATGGATGCAGGAACAGATGACTGTGGCCTTCAATCAAACCCGGCAGCAACGTCTGGTTCGCGAGCTCCACCTCACGCGCGCCCGCCGGCGCGGTCACATCAGCTCCGGCAGCGACGATGCGATCGCCTTTGACGAGCACGCGCCACCCTTCGTGCATCGTGGTCCCATCGAACACCCTCGCGGGGCGAAGCAGGAGGGTGGTGTCGTTCGATTCGGCAGCGGTCGCAGCGACGCAAAAGAACGCGGCGATCAGAGCAAGAGAAGTGGCGAGCTTTTTCATAGCGGCGCATCGTGCCGCATGCATTCAGGGAAATACAGACTGCAGGTTCGACAATATTCGTGCCGCCGCCACCAAACACATCGCGCACCAAAAGAAATAAAACATAGGGAACCTCCGCAATGTTTCGGTGCGTCTCGTTGTATACAGACGCGTCCGAATAAATGTTTATTTCTGTCGTTGACTTCCAAATGCCCGGCGGATCACAGTTGGGCCACAGCACGGGCCCACGAGCCCAACAACAAGAGAGGCAGGGAAACGTATGTGTGAACCGTCGCGCCAGCCGCGTCGCTGGCTGATTCCTTTCTTTTCACTTTGCATCGGCTTGACCACCACGGCGGCACTGGCGCAGGAACGCGTCCTGAGCGCGCCAGGCGATAAGCCACCGCCGGGCTTTGCAATCAAAGGGCGCGCCAGTGCCGACGACGTGCCGCATCCGGCCGGTGAACGGCGCCGGGAAATGCGCAAGCAAGGCCTGGAAGAAAAAGTGCGGGCCGAAGCCACCGGCCAGGTGTCGAACCAACTGACAGGACAAAGCTTCGGTCAGGGCGGCCGCAAGGTGCACCGGATCGGGCGCGGCAAGTACCAGGGAAAATATATTGAATTGGAACGCGAGAGCGAGGACCTGATCTTCACCGTGCTGGGTGAATTCGGCACCCAGATTCATCCCGCGCTCGGCGGTCTGCCCGGACCGTTGCACAACCAGATTCCTGAACCGGACCGCACCGTGGACAACAGCACCATCTGGGCGCCGGATTTCTCGCGCACCTATTTCGAACAATTGTTGTTCTCGGAAAAGCCCGGCGCGATCTCGATGCGTAATTTTTATATCGAGCTTTCCTCGAACCGTTACACGGTCGACGGCGCGGTCACCGATTGGGTGCAAGTGCCTTATAACGCCAACCGTTACGACGACGACGTAACTTACAACTGCACCTTCCCCGGCCTGCCCGGCGCCTATCCGTGCGCCGGCGTCTGGTTGTTTCTGCGCGACGCGTTGAATGGTTGGTACAACGCACAGATCGCAGCGGGCAAGACCCAGGCGCAGATCAATGCGGAGCTGGCGAAGTTCGATGTGTGGGATCGAAACGACTATGACGGCGACGGCAACTTCGACGAGCCGGATGGTTACATCGATCATTTCCAGGCGGTGCATGCCGGCATGGGCGAGGAAGTCGGCGGCGGCGCCCAGGGCGGCGCGGCGATCTGGAGTCATCGCTGGTTCGCGTACTACAACATGGCTGGCCTGGTCGGCCCGACCAACAACCGGCAGGGCGGCGTACGCATCGGCGAGAGCAACTACTGGGTCGGCGATTACACGGTCGAGCCGGAGAACGGCGGCGTCGGCGTGTTCTCGCACGAGTTCGGTCACGACCTCGACCTGCCCGACCTGTACGACACCAACGGCGGCGACAATTCGACCGGCTTCTGGACCCTGATGTCCTCAGGGTCCTACGGCAACGACGGCAAGACCGATATCGGCAGCAAACCAGTGCACATGGGCGCGTGGGAAAAACTGCAGCTCGGCTGGCTGAAATATGAAGTGGCGCACGCGGGCAAGAAGTCGGAGCACAAGCTCGGGCCGGCAACTTACAACACCCGACAGGCGCAGGCGCTGGTTACGGTACTGCCCGACAACGTTCTGGGCGCATATGCCGGCAACGCCTTCTATTACAGCGGCAGCGGCGCATTACTCGACACCACGATGTTACGAACGGTGACCTTGCCGGCCGGCACGGCCTCGTTCAGCGCGCAGGTTCAGTTCGATATCGAACAGGATTGGGACTATGCCTATCTGGTGGTCGTCGCCGGCGGCACCACTCATCTGGTACCGACCAGCCTGTCCACCACCACCGATCCGAACGAACAGAACTTCGGCAACGGCATCACCGGCAGCACCGCGTTCGAGTGGGTGCCGATCACCGCCAACCTGTCCGAGTTCGCGGGCCAGACGGTGCAGATCGGCTTCCGTTACTGGACCGACGGTTTCACCAACGGCCTGGGCCTGATGGTCGATGACATTCAGATCACCGGCCAGCAAACGGACGGCGCCGAAGTGACCGTGCCTTGGGTGTACAGCCCGCCCAGCGGCGGCTTCCGCGCCGTGCAGGGTGACCTGGGCAGCTTCTTCAACGCCTACGTCGCCGAGTTCCGGCAATACAAAGGCTACGACAAGAGCCTGCGCACCGGCCCGTATGTGTTCGGCGATCTCAACTCGCCCGCCTTGCAGGACTGGGTGACTCACTTCCCGTATCAGGAAGGCTTGCTCATTTCCTATTGGGACACGCGCCTCGGCGACAACAACACCAGCGCCCATCCCGGCCTGGGATTGATCCTGCCCATCGACGCGCATCCCACGCCGCTGACCCGCGAAGGCGGCGTGGCCTGGAGCTCGCGCTATCAAAGCTTCGACTCGCCGTTCGGTCTGGAGCGGACCGACCGGCTGAAGCTGCGCCGTCTGGGCGTGGATTATGAGTATGCGTCACAGAAAGGCGCCCCGGTGTTCGACGATCGGGTGCAGTACTGGCGCGCGGAAACCCCGGCTGCCGGCGTGAAGAACCCCAACACCGAAACCCTGATCGAGGTGAAATCGATCAGCCGTGACGGCTCCATCATGGAAGTCGAAGTCAAACCGGCACGCCGCGGTCACCGTCCCAAGGAATGGTTCTGGGATCGCAAGCGCTGGAACTGGTGGGACTGAAGTAACAAAGACAAGTGTGATGTGAAACCCCGCACGAGCCGTTGGCCGTGCGGGGTTTTCTTTTTTTTTGTCGATCACGCGTGCAGAAACTATTTCTCCGCAATCGCTCCGGCAGCGTAGCCCGCAGCCGCCAGTTCGCGTTCCGCCTGCTTGAAACCATACGTCGGGACCAGCTCGTTGGCGCGGTCGCCAACCTGTTCCCACTGCGCGATCACGCGCTCGCCAGCGTTCGCATCACTGCCCACCTGAACACCCTGTGTAAGGGTGATATGCGCCTGTGCGAAATGACCAGCACCGGCACACAGGATCGCGCGATTCGGTGCCTGCTCTCCCACCAACGCGAGCAACCCAGGGCTCACCAGCTTGGGTTCGAGCCGCTGCAGAGCTTCTTCCGCGAGCACACCATGAGTCATCTGCGTGGCAGCCGTGGGCGCCAGGCAGTTCACGCGGATGTTATGTTTCTCGCCTTCCAGACCCAACGTCTGCATCAGGCCAACCAGCGCCATTTTCGCCGCACCATAGTTGGACTGGCCGAAATTTCCATAGAGCCCGGAGGAAGACGTGGTCATCACCACGCGGCCGTACTGTTGCTGGCGCATGATGTCCCACACCGCCTTGGTGCAAATCACCGAGCCCATCAAATGCACGTCGATCACCAGGCGGAAGTCCGCGAGGCTCATCTTGGTGAAGGTCTTGTCACGCAGGATGCCGGCGTTGTTGATCAGAATATCGACGCGCCCCCAGTTCGACATGACCCCGCCGATCATGGTCGCGACCGCCGCCTCATCGGTCACCGACGCGGCTACCGGAATCGCCTCGCCGCCGGCTGCAACGATTTCATCGGCGACGCGCGCAGCAGCCGCCTGGTCCATGTCGTTCACGACGACTTTGGCACCGTACCGGGCCAGCAACAGCGCATGCGCGCGACCCAGTCCACCGCCCGCTCCAGTAACGATCGCGACGCGCGATTCCAATCTCATCTCAGCTCCCCTTCACTTCACTTGCCACACACGGCCAGGAAACCGCCGGCCATGAACCTGGCCATGCGTTTCTTCACGGCCTCGAAATCTTCCGACTGACACAGGCCGCCGGACAGCTTGTCGATACGCCCGGTGCGCGCCAGCGTCAGCAACAACGCGCCAGTCACGAAGTGGTATCCCCAAAAGATGTCTTCGTCGTGACAATGGGGCAGCGCCCGCTTCAGCAGCCCGATCAGCTTCAGCACCACCGGGTCGAAATGCTTGTCCATCAACTCGGCGCCCCACTCCGGGGTATTCGCGACCTGCGCGCCGAGCCGGCCGTAGTTCTTCCAGCGCTTGCCACCCTGGATATAAAGATCCAGGTCGGTGTCCAGGAACGCATGCAGCGCCCCTTCCACCGTCGGCTTGCCCTTGGTTTCCGCCTCGTACCGGTCCAGGGCATCCATTCGTCGCGTGCTCGTGACCACGGCGCGGCGTCCGAATACTGCATCGAACAGCTTCTTCTTGTCGCGGAAGTAATAATTCATGAGCGTGTGATGCACACCGATCTGTTTGGCCACGTCCTTCAACGTGACCCCGTACAGGCCGTGTCTGGAGAACAGGTCCTCCGACACGTCCAGGATCTGTTCCATCATCTCGGCGCGCTGTTCCGCCTTGGTCGGGCGCTTGCCGCGAGCCTTGGCGGTCTTAGCGCCGGACGGCTTCGGCGTGCTGGCCTGCTTGCGCGCGACCTTCGCTTTTTTCACGGGCACATTTACGGACACTTCAGTCGGCCTCCATCGTCTACGGCACGGCCGGGACGCGCCGCGCCTCAGCCACCGCCGTATTCTAATCTGAGGCGCATCTTGTCGATCTTCCCAGTCGACGCAAGCGGCATGCGAGACAGGCGGAGCACGGCGTCGGGAATCCACCACGGCGCCACCTGGCCACGCAGTGCCGCGAGCAGAGCCTCATCGGTAATTGCCCGATGGTCACGCAGCTCCACCAGCAGCACCGGGCGCTCGCCCCATTTCGGATCAGTGCGACCGATCACGGCGGCCAGCGCGACTTCGGGCAGGCGGCCGATGATGGCCTCGATCTCTGCAGGATTGATCCACTCGCCGCCCGACTTGATCAGATCCTTGGCGCGGCCGGTGATGATCAGCTGTCCGTCCCCGTCGATACGCGCCAGGTCGCCCGTGTTGAACCAGCCATCGGCATCGGTCGCGGGCCGTTCATCTCCGAAATAACGGTCGATCACGCTCGCGCCGCGCACACGCAAATGTCCTTCGATGCCGCGTTGATCCGGGAGCGGTCGGCCATCGGCATCGGTCAGCAGCAGATCCACGCCAATCGCGGGGCGGCCGGAAACAGCGGCCGAGCGCTTGGGATCGTTCGGCGCCGACATCGTGCCGGATGGCGACAGCTCGGTCATGCCCCAGCTGGTCTGCAAAGAAACACCGAGGCGCCGCTCGATCCGTTCCATCAACGCGGGCGGCAACGGAGCGCCACCGACCAGGATACGTTGCAGCGTCGGCAGCTCGCCGCCCGTCGCTTCGAGATGCTCCACCAGCCCCAGCCAGACCGTCGGCACCCCCACCGCAATCGTCACACCTTCCGTTGCAATCAAACGCGCCAGACTCGCGCCGTCGGCATGACGGCCCGGTAAAACCAGCTTCGCGCCAGCCGCCGGCACTGCGAACGGCAAGCCCCAAGCGCCGGCATGAAACATCGGCACGACGGTGAGTACGTTGTCGGCAGCGGTAACTCCCAACACGTCCGCCTGAAGCAGACGCAATGTATGAAGGAAGCTGGAGCGGTGCGTGTAGGTAACTCCTTTGGGAGCGCCTGTGGTTCCGGAGGTGAAACACAATCCCGAGGCGGATCGCTCATCAAAATTGCCCCACTCCACCGGAAGACTGCGCGAGCCATCGAGCGTGGCTCCGGAAGTTCCGCGGGAGACCGGCTCGCGATAGGCGCTAGTGGCCTCTTCCAGCGACATCACCGCCGGCCCATAGCGCTCTCCACGCCACGCGGACACCGGCCCGTCGATGATGACGACGTTTGCAACCGTCGACGTACGTTCAATGATCTGCTGTGCAAGCGGCGCCAGATCCGCGCTCACGATCATCACTCGACACGCCGACTGCGCGAGCATCGTCGCCAGTTGAGCCGCTGTCAGCCGGGGATTGAGCGTGTGGCAGACCGCGCCCATGCCCATGGTCCCGTACCAGCTCTCGACGTGCGCCTGCGTATTCCACGCCAGCGTCGCCACGCGATCGCCAAAACCGATGCCGAAATCTCTGAGCATCGCCGAGACGCGCTGGCTTCGCGCTCGCAACTCCGCGTAGCTCGCGCGATCGGTGTGGCCATCATCGCGGCCCGTAACCACTTGCGCTCGCGGGTGCCACTTGGCGGCGTGATCGAGAAACTTGTCCAGAGTCAGCGGAAACTCTTGCATGGACCCTTCGATCATCGACACTGCTCCACGGGCGGCGGCAGTTGCGGCGACAGGATCCCGACATTCCAATTCCACGACTGCGCGCCGCTGGCTCGACGCCGGCACACGACCGCCTCGTTCAATTCATACATTCCCGGCATGAGATGCGTCGCCGCTTTGGGTTCGCCGGCAAAAGTCAGATAGGCGCGAGTTGAACCGTAAGCCGGCCAGCCCGGCTGTCCGGCCGCGCCCGGCTCGGTGGAGCGAATGAAGCTGGACCAGTAGTCGAGCATCGCGTCGGACAACTTCGTCTCTTCCGGCGTCTCCGGCACCTTCGGCCACAGTGGCGGCGTTCGGGCCGCCGTGCCGAACACATACGGCAACTCGGACGCATGAAATGCATGCAGGCCCGCTTTTTCCGCCGCCGGGTAGCCGTGATCGAACAGATACAGAAAGCCCGACTGACCCAACTCGGTTTGCTTTCTCACCAGCCGCTCGGCGGTCCAGCCATACAAAGCATCGCGAGTCGTCGCGAGCAACGTCTCCTCGAGCTTGGTGCTCGGATATAGGCGCAGGAATTCATCGGCCAGATCGGCATAGCGATCGCGGATCGTGAGTTGGTAAGCCTTGCCATTCTTCGGCACCGGCGGAGCAAGGAACCGCAGCGAGCGGATCTCACCGCTGTTGAAGCCCGCGAGGATGGGGACCGGCGCCTGTTCACCACGATCGAACACATCGACCAGCTGGCGTGGCAGGACGTGACCGTCAACCGTGCCGAGCGGGAAGTAACCCATCCGCGCAGCAACCTCCATCAACTTCTCCGGCTCGATGGCGCGCAAGGCCGCCATATCTTTCGCGCCAGTTCCCTCCACGATCCGGGCGCCGATCGCCTCGGCTGGAAACTCACCGAAGCGCGCCTGCTTCAACTCCGGCGTCGAGATCATGTACGCGCTTTGCGCGATGGCTTTGTGAAACAACCCGCGCGCCGGCGGCGATGTCATCAAGTACATCACGCTGAGCCCGCCGGCGGACTCGCCTGCAATAGTCACATTCGACGGATCACCGCCGAACGCAGCGATGTTCTTCTTCACCCAGCGCAGCGCCTCGATCTGGTCGAGCAGGCCGTAATTTCCAGACAGGTTCGCGCTCGACTCGGCGCTCAATTGCGGATGCGCGAGATAGCCGAACACGCCCAGGCGATAGTTGATCGACACGACCACCACGCCACGCTCCGCAAGCTTCTTGCCGTCGTATAGCGGCTCGCTGCCGGAACCGGTCGTCAGCGCGCCGCCATGAATCCACACCATCACCGGTGCTTTGCTGGCGCCCCGCTTCGCCCAGACGTTGAGGAACAGGCAGTCTTCGCTGATCGCGCCAAGGTCCCAGGCATAGATGCTGCCGTTTCGGGCCTTGGGCTGCATGCACGCCGGCCCAAACTTCGTGGCATCTCGCACGCCACTCCATGCCGGCATCTCGACAGGCGGTTTCCAGCGCGCTTCGCCGACAGGGGGCAGTGCATACGGCAGCCCCTTGAACACGTTTACCGAGCCGTCGGCGCTACCTCGCGCTGTTCCGGCGGGCGTACGAACGACGGGATCTTGATCGGCCGCCGCGGGCAGAGCAAACAAGGTCGCAACACTCCACGCCAGGACACGCAACCGAAATGACATCACGATAGTTCTCCAATCTGCCGCGACACTCCCTCGAGCGCGCTCGTTCCGGTCAAGGCCGATTCGCGCTTCAACTTCCTGGCCAGGCAGAGAAACATGACCACGGCCAGCGCATAGAACGGCACGAGGGTGTAGAACGCAATCTGCAATGAGTTGTTCGGATGACTCTCGCGCAACAGGTCGCTGACCGCGCCCAGATACGTCGGGCCCAGACCCAACCCGATGAGATTCATGACCAGCAACAGCAACGCGCCGGCCAGCACGCGCTCCTGAGGCCGCACTTCCTCTTGCACGAGCGCGACGGCCGGCGACAGATAGAAGTAATTGAAAAAGGTCGGCCCGACCAGAAACAGCAACGCCAGCGGCCAGCTCGGCGCCCACACGAAGCCGATGAAAAATGGAATCGCCAGCGCCAGCCCGACCGCCGGCACCATCGCATAAGCCTGCTTGCCCCGTGGCGCGAACTTGTCGATGAGGCGACCGGATGCATACATGCCGGCACTGATGCCGATACCGATGAGCAACGCGTAATAGACCGCGACTTCATTCAGCGTCATGCCCTTCTCTCGCATCAGAAACAGCGTCGTGAAGTTCAGCGAGGCATAAGTGACGAACTGCGTGGCGCCGCTGGCCAGCGCCACGGTCACCAGCACCGGCCGCGAGAAGAACATCGCGATGGTTTCTCGAAAGCCTGCTTTTTCAGTGTCAGCCGTCGCGGGCACGGCGGTCGGTTTGACATCGAGCCGTCCGCGCGCCGGCTCTCGAACGAACGAGTAAACGGCCAACGCAGTAACGATACCCACCGCTCCAAGTACCACGAACGCACTTCGCCAACTGTAGGCCGCTGCGATCGACGCGCCGAATGCCACCCCCAACGCCTGTCCCAACGGCGGCCCGAGATTGAACAGACCGAACGCGGTGCCCCGCGTGCCCGGACCGAAGTAATCGGAAATGATTGCGTACGACGGCGGCACCCCGCCGGCCTCGCCCACCCCGACCGCCATGCGAGCGGCGACGAGTTGCGGATAGGTCGAGGAAAATCCGCAAGCCACTGTCGCCGCACTCCACAGCGCGCATGCGAGTGACAGCACGCGCACACGATTGGTCCGGTCGGCCAGCCAGCCGACCGGAATCGAGATCAGGCAATAGAACAGCGCGAAATACAGACCGCTGATGCGCCCGAGCTGGCCGTCGGTGACGCCCAGGTCATCCTGGATGGGCTTGGCCAGGATCGACAACAACTGCCGATCCAGGAAGTTCAGCACATAGACGAAGCACAGCATGCCGAGCACGAACCAGGCTCGTGCGTCGGGCCGCGCCGCAGCGGCGGTCGACAACGCGTATCTCCTAGAGGTCGTAATTGATACGCAGCCCCACCGTGCGCGGTCGCATGGTGCCGAAGCGGTTCGCGAGGAACGCTTCGGGATGGATGTAGGTGACGGAGTCGTCGTTCAACAGATTCTCGACGTACGTCGTCACGGTCAGCCCGCCCATGATCGCACCCAACGTGAGATTCACGTTGTTGTAGCTATCGGTGTAACCATAAGTGGCCAGCATTCGATTCGGCTGTCCAGGCACGCGCGGGAACGAACTTGGGAACGAGTCGACGTGCTGGAAAGCCGCCGAGAAAAAGCCGCGCGCTCCGGTGGTGACATCGAAGCCGTAGTTCACATACGCGCCACCCTGGAACTTCGGTGCCGCCAGTCTTGCATCGGGCACCGCGCCCGAGATCGCCGCCTCTTGCGCCGTCAGCTTCGTCACGTGCGCCTGGTTGAACGAACCGTTCAACCCGACCTGCAAATCCCGAATCGGCAGCGCCGTGATCTCGAACTCAAAGCCTTTGCTGCGCGCTTCGCCGATGTTGGTGGCGAACTGCACCGAGTCCGACACCCGGTTGGCCTGCACTTGAATGTCGCTCCAATCGATCACGTACGCGGCGAGATTGGTGGTGAGCCGGCCATCGAGCCAGCTGCTCTTGGCACCGATCTCGTAGTTCTGAATCTTGTCGGTGTCGGCGCCGTTGGGAATGACCAGGTCGGTGGGATCGACCAGGCTCGGCCGGCCCGCGAACCCATTGACCACCGGCGAACGGAAACCGGTCGAAACGGTGGCGTACGTCGTCAGCGAAGGCACCGGCTGGAACGAAGCACTCACTTTATAGGACGGGCGCCGCCCTTCGGCCTTCACCCCCTCGACCGGTGCGATCGGCACCATCGGCAGCTGCCCCGAAAGCCCGAGCAACGCCCAGGTGAGATAGGCGCTGTTATATCCGCCCTCGACATACGAGCGCGCGTCCACGCCGCCGTAACGCATACCATACGTCAGCCAGACCTTGTCGTTGATGTGATAGGTCAGCTCGCCGAAGCCGGCGATCTCGTGAGAGATCGTATGGTTGTACTGCCGCTGGTAATACTCATCCGGCAGCCCGGTGATGCCACGCGCCGCCAGGAACTCGGGCGTCGAGCGATAGAAATAATCGACGTCGTGGCGACGGTCGAGGAAGAAGCCGCCGATCACCCAGTCGAACTTGCCGCCCGGATCGGAAGCGACGCGCAACTCCTCGACGAACGTGTCCTGATAGCCGTAGGCGTCCAGACCGAACGCAATCGCGCCATTGAACGTGCCCGCCAGATCGACGAAGAACTTCTGATCGAACGTCGAATAGGTGGATGAGCTGGTCAGCAGCGCACCGTCGAACTGATATTCGACGGTGGCATTGAACGTGGTGAGCTCGCCGACGAACAGGTCCGGCCGATCCGAGTTGCGCTTGCGCTTGCCCAGCGTCGGATCGATGAGCGCCGAGTCCTTCGGATTGCTGTCTTCGTACGAGGCGAGCAAACGCACCGACAATGCATCGGTGGGCTTCCACAACAGAATGGCGCGACCGCCCCAGTCGACCAGCGTGTTCGAGTCCTTCACGCCGGTGCCGATGTTGTCGACGTAGCCCTCTTCGTCCCGATAGAAACCGACGACACGCAAGCCAAGCTGGTCGTCGACCAAGGGCACGTTGAGCATCGCGTTATAACGTTGCCGCAGCGAGCCGCCATCGGTCACGCCGGTATCGACCATGCCCGCGGCGTCGAACGCATTCAAATCCGGGCTCTTGGTCAGAATACGCAACGCGCCCGACAACGAACCCGAACCAAACAGCGTGCCCTGCGGGCCGCGCAGGAATTCGATGCGCTCGACGTCGAACAGATTGGGATCCAACACGGTGGTGTTGCCGATCGTCGAGATCGGCAGCTCGTCGATATAGATGGCCACCGTGTTCTGCAAGTTGGCGCCGTAGCCGTTGGTGGCGATACCGCGCGCGGTGAAATTGTTGAAGTTGGCGGTCGGCTTGTTGAGCACGACACCCGGCGTCTCGCGGGCCAGCCCTTCATAACCGACGATGCCCTTGCTGGTCAGATCTTCCTGCGAAAACGCGGTGATGCTCAGAGGCACGTCCTGTAATCGTTCGCTGCGGCGGGTGGCCGTGACGATGATCTCCTCGAGTTGATTGGCTCCCTCTGGCGAAGCCTGCGCCGCAGTCAGAGTCGGCAACCCCAATAACGCGACCGCCGAGGCGGACGCCAGCAGACCAGACGTCATAGATCCCCCCTGCAAATGGACGCCGGTCTTGGTGCCAGCGCGTGGCGGGGATCATGCGCCCGGGTCCGGGCTGCCGTCAATACTCACTCACTCGCGTGTGAGTATCTTGATAAACACCGGCGGCCGGCCTCGGCCGGCGATGCAACCTGGGGGTTACTCGCCTTTGCGCAGGCTGCGCGCCTTCGCGGCAACGTCGGTGAGGATGCGATCCAGCGCGGCGCGGTCGAACAAACGTCCGTTGAACACGACCATGCGAGTGGCCTGCACGTTGCGAATGTCGCTGAGCGGATCGCCATCGAGCACCAGCAGATCGGCGACGCGACCGGCCGCCACGGCGCCGAAGTCATTCGAGCGATTTGCGTAGCGGGCGGGTGTGATGGTCGCGGCACGCAGCACTTCCGCGGGCGAGAGCCCCGAGCTCGCCATCAACTCCAACTCTTCCAACAGCGCCGAACCGGGAAAACAGAAGCTGTCGCCGGTATCGGTGCCGGCCATGACATTCACGCCGGCTCGGTACGCGAGTCGAGTGACCTCCAGGCCTTTGTCGAAGAACGCTTTATATGCTGCCGCATCCTCCGGGCCAGAAGCACGGGCGCGTGTTTGTTCCACATCCTTCATTGCCCGAGTCACGGCAGTAGGATGAATGAGCTGGAGACGCGGGTCGTTCAGCATTCGCCGATCGTCGGCGACCGCGAGCCAATCGAAACGTCGAGTGAGATGGGTCGGCACGTAGTACGCGTCGTGCTCCTTCAGCGCCGCGAAGATGGCTTGCAACATCTTCGGGTCGTGCTCGCGGACTATTTTTTTCAGCATGGCCGGCGGCTGGTCGCGCTCGCCCGCAGGCGCTTGCCGGGCTTCGAAGTCGCGTTGCAATTCCGCGGCTCCCGGAAAGCTGTCCAACAGAATCTCGCGAGCATGCTCGATGCTTCTCTGGCCGGCGTTGACAGCCTCGATGAAATCGACTGCCAGCGGCTTGTGCCCCACCACCGTGATGCCACGCAGGCGCGCTTCGTCCATCAGCGCAAAGAATGAAGCACGCGGAATGCCGCTATAGACCTTGATGGTATCGACCGCTGTTTGATCGACGATATAGCGCACCAGTTCGCGCGCTTCTTCGGGAGTGCCAGCCCCCAGAAACGCCGGTAACTGCGGGCGGCGGCGAATCAGCCCCGGCCCGTCCACTACCAGGCTGGCGGTACTGACCACGCGCGGCCCCACGCGAAGCCCCGCACGAGCCTCGGCATCCCAGCGCTTGGTCGTCATCGCTCCGCTGTAGCGATAGTCCGGACCGGCGATGTAATCGGACATGTCGCGCACCGCCGTTACGCCATGCGCGATAAACATCGGCAACGTCAATTCATCCGCGGCGGCTTCCGGTGTGCCGACATGAACATGCATGTCCCACAGCCCCGGCATCACGAAACGGCCCTTGCCATCGACCCGCTGCGCCCCGGGGGGAACGGCCACTCCCTTGCTCGGCCCGGCGGCCATGATACGGCTTCGTTGCCAGACCACGGTCTGATCGGGCAACAACCGGCCGGCCTGCACGTCGACGACAGTGACGTGTTCGAGAGCGAGGATGCTCGAGTCGTCGGCTCGAACCGCCGGCGCGCATGCCAGGAAGCTGACCAGCGTCAGCCAGAAAATCGGGGTCGATCGTCGTGCCATCGGTTCAACGCCTCTGCAGGTACCTCTCGATCTTTAAAGAGGCCAGCAGAGACGAATTCATAGATTGTCCGGCACAACCCAGCGTTAGCGCTGTTGCAGGTAGCTCCGTAACGCACTCAGCGTCGGCTCGATGTCGGTCTCCACCCGCGGCAGTGCCAGCAATTCAGAGAGACTCGGAGGTACGGGAACCGGCTGGCCGATGATGGGCTCGACGATGTCATTGAACTTCGCGGGATGCGCTGTGGAGACGATGATCCACGGTTTGGTCGAGCCTGCCGACACCAGGTGCCGATGCACTTCCGCCGCCGTTGCGGAGTGAGGACACCACACGTAGCCGAGCTCCAGGAAATCACGGCGTACCGTCGCTCGAATCGCGAGATCGCTGACGCTGTATGCCGTGATGTTCGATCTGAGATTGGCAATATCCGGGTACAGCGCACGCAAACGTTCCATATTGCTCGGATTGCCCACGTCCATCGCCGACGCCAGCGTGCTCTTGCTCGGCTGCGGTTGCCACGCCCCCGTCGCTAGAAAATCCGGGATGGTGCGATTCTCATTGGTCACCAGCACGATCTCGCCGATGGGCAACCCCATCTGCCGGGCCCACACGCAGGCCATCGCGTTGCCCAGGTTGCCGGTCGGGATGATGAAGTTGGCGGGCGCCTTCGTGGCACGCCAATGCTCGAGCGATGACTTCGCGTAGTAGACCATCTGCGGCAACAGCCGACCGACGTTGATGCTATTCGCCGACGACAGCTCGTGCGACTCACGCAGCGAGGCGTCGAGGAACGCCTCCTTCACCATGCGCTGGCAGTCATCGAACATCCCGTGCACGGCGAACGTTCTCACGTTGCCGCCCCAGCACGACAACTGCTGCGCCTGCCGTTCGGACACGCGGCCTTTCGGATAGAGCACGACCACGTCGACCCAAGGCCGGTTGTGAAATGCCGCCGCGACCGCGCCGCCAGTATCGCCCGACGTCGCCACCAGAATCGTCAGCTTTCGGGAAGCCTTCCGTCGAATACGCGCCATGCAGGCGGCGAGGAATCGCGCGCCGAAATCCTTGAAGGCGCAGGTCGGACCATGAAACAACTCCAGCACCTGCGTACCGGGAGCGGCCTTCGGCAAGGACACCAGCGGCGCCGGAAACGTGAACGCCTCGCGGCAGATCGCGTCGAGCTCTTCGCCCAGAACATCACCCGCCGCAAACGGCGCAATCAGCCGCGCGCCGATCTGCGGCAACTCCGTCAGACCCTCGAAGGATTCCGGCGTGAAGCTGGGCAACGACTCCGGCACGAACAAGCCGCCGTCGGGCGAGATCCCCTGAGCAATCGCCTGACTGAGAGAGACATGACGCGACGGATCGCGAGTGCTGAGGTAACGCATGGGATGCCTGAAACGTTTAATCGACGATCCGAGCGCCGGCGGCGTCGAGTGCGCCGTCGCAGAGAGTCTGTTCAAGGAGTGTGTCTACTTGCCGGGATGGTAGGTGCGCTTGATATGCGGCTGGAGGTCCGACGGATAGAAATAAACGTCGCGCAGATCGCCGCGGCTGTAGCGATCCACCTGATCGTAGAAATGCGGAGATTTGGGATCGCCGCTCTCTCCGCCCGCGGAGATGGCACGCGCACGCACTTTGTCGCCGAATTCGACCACGGCGACAAAGCTGTTGCCGCTGGTGCCGTAATAGCGCTTGGTGCCGGGATACGGTTTTGCGCCAAATGAAGCGAGCGAGCCCCACTGCGCCGAAGTGAAGGGAACGGCAACGCTCGGCGCTGCATCGTTGAAGGGCTGCACGATATCGCCCGTGAGGCGCTGAAAACGATTGATCTGACCCCACGGCGTACGCCAGTTGCCAAAGTCGCCGGCAAGGCGCTTGGAGGCGCTCAGCAATGCCTGCAATTTCTGTTCGGAGCTCGCGCGTTCGGCCATGTAGTCGTAAATGGAAATGCCCGCATCCTGCGCTTTATCCGCAACTTCTTTCCACAGCGTTTCGCCCCAGAACACGGCCAGCGAGGTCGCGCTGGAATCCACCGACCAGAGATAGTCCCACTGACGCAGCAGATCGATCTGTTCTTTCAGCTCAGAGCGCAGAGGCTGATCGGCTGGCAAACCATCGTAGGCCCGCACCAACGTCGGGATCAACCGTGAAAACGCGGTAAGGTAAGGATCGTAAGCCGCCGACAGCAGCGACGAGAGAGTGAAGTCTTTCTTGTTCTCCAACACCCGGATCGCGTGCAGGCCGCGCGGATTCTCGCCGACGCTGTCCATGTAGCGGGCAAACTTCTCGCGCTTGGGGCTGTACTCCGCCGCCGCCGAATACGGCCAGTTGTTGGTATTCATGATCCAGCCGTTGCCCGGATTGAACACGGACGGCAGGTCATCGAGCTTGTGCAGCCCCTGCCAATCGGTGGCTGGATCGCTGCCATCGACCGGTTTGGTGTAATCGAAACGATCGTCGCGCTTCGGCACGAACTGCGGATGCAGATACGCGATGTTGCCGTCGACATCGGCGTAAATGGTGTTGTTCGACGAGTTGGCCTGCAGTTCCGTGACCTTCAGATACGACTTGTAATCGCGCGCCTTGGTGCGCAGAAACGATTGCTGGAGCGCTTCGGACGGCCGATGCATCAGCGCGATGCTTACCCACTTGCCGTCGACCTCGCGCACGATCGGTCCGCGATGAGTCTTGTAGACCGTGAACGATCGGGTCGCGAGCTTGCCGTCGCTGGTCCGATACGGCACCTCGATCTTCACGGCTTGCAGCGGACGCCACTCGTTGCCGTACTTGTAGCGCTTCGAATCGTCGACGGTCTCGAGGAACTCATCGACCACATCCACGCCACTCGACGTGTGCATCCAGCCCAGGCGATCGTTGAATCCCTGATAGATGAAGAACTGCCCCCAGGTCGCCGCACCGTAGGCGTTCAGCCCCTCGTCGCTGGTCATCTGCAGCTCGGAGCGGAAAAAGAACGAGGTGTGCGGATTGATCAACAGCATCGCGTGCCGATCGGCGGTGATTGCCGGCGCGATGGCAAAGCCATTCGAACCCCTCGGCTCGCGGAACACTCTCGGGTCTTCATCAGCAAGCATCGCGACCCGACGCTTGCCATAGAACGCCTCCAGCTGGCTCAACGACACGCGCTCGATATCGCCACCGATGCTGCCTTCACTGAACGTGAGCGCCATCCACGGCTCGAAATGGCCGATGACCCGCGGCTTCACGTCTTTGTGAGTGTGCAGGTAGTAGTTCAGACCATCGGCCCAGGCCGTCATCAACACCTGCAGCCACTTCGGGCTGGCGGCGTAGCGAGCCTGCATATCGGCCGGGTCGATGAACAGCTTCATGCGCAAATCCTTGTAGATCGCGCTCTCGCCCTCGGCCTCGGCCAGCCGCCCCATCGAGTTCAGATAGTTGGTCTCGACCCGATTGAAGTCGTCCTCGGCCTGGGCGTAGATCATGCCGAACACGGCGTCCGCGTCCGTCTTGCCGCGCACGTGAGCGATGCCCCAATTGTCGCGAACGATGCTGGTTCGCTTGGCATGCGCTTCCCAGCGGGCGCTATCGGCCGGCGCCGAGGCGGCACTGGTCTGGGCAGCAAGGGACACCATCAACAGGCAAAGGGCTGTCTTCATGGGATCAGTGGCAATGTGATGTGCGAGGGGTACTGCTCCGAATGGTGAATGGTTTGGGTGGCTTTGCGCAATTCCGCGTCTTCGCCGAAGGCGTGGCCGGTGTTGGGATTGCGGTCGAAACGCGGGAAATTGCTGCTGGAGAGGTCCAGCCGGATCCGGTGCCCCTTCTTGAACACATTGCTGGTGGCCCACAGGTCGATGGTGTACTCGATCACCTTGCCCGGCTCGATCAGGGTCGGGTTCTCGAAGGACTGGCGATAGCGGGCGCGGATGATGCCGTCCACCAGGTTGTACGCCTTGCCGTCGGCGTGCACGTCGATCAGTTTCGCGGTGAAATCGGTGTCCGGAGCCGATGAAGCGGCGTACAGCGTCACGGTAATGGGACCGGTCACTTCCGTGTCCTTGGTGAGTTTCGGCGTGGTGAACACCAGAACGTCCGCCCGCTTTCCCAAGTCGCCCTGCTCCAGCGGCCCAGCGGTCAAACCGCGCGCCATCAGGCTGCCACCGCGCGTCGGGACCGGATTTTCGGGGTCGTAAATATAGGTGTCGGGCTTGCTCGATGCCGCGGGTTTGCGGGGGCTCAGCTGCCCGGCGCTTCCCAGGTAGTATTTCGTAGCTTGCGCGCGAGCGAGCGGCCACTCCTGCTCATCGCGCCAGCGATTCTCGCCCATCACGAAGATGCGGACCGGCGCTTCCTGCATGAAGCCATTGTCCTCGCCCTTGAGCCAGTGATCGAACCAGCGGCGATGCAAAGCTTCGAAATCGATGCGGGCCTGCGCACCGAAGTCGAGCTCGCCAATGACGCTGCGGCGGAAATGCTCCCAGGGACCGATGACCAATTTCTGGCCCCGACGTGACTGTTCGCTGTATGCACGGTCGCGCATGCCGGTGTAGCTCGTCAGCGTGCCGTGCAGAAACGTGTCGTACCAGCCGCCGATGTTGAGTGACGGAACATCGATCTGCGAGATGCGCGATTCGACATCGAACATCTTCCAGTAAGCGTCGTAGTTCGGATGCGCCAGCCAGTCGCGCCAGTGCGGCACGTTGAAGCCGAAGGTTTTGTCCATGGTCTTCAGTGGCAAGTGCCGGAGCATCTTCTCCCAGGTTGCATCGTCGGGATTCGCGCCGCCCATCGAGAAACCCCATGCCATGCGCGATGCGAACGACAATGCGCCGCCCGTGTACATCACATCCTGGTGATAGTTGAACGGCGTGACGGTCGGCGCGATCGCCACCAGCGCCGGTGCGCGCAGATGGGCCGACAGCCACTGCGCCGAGGCGAGATATGAACCGCCCTTCATGCCCACCTTGCCGCTGGACCAAGGTTGAGCGCCGAGCCATTGCTGGGTATCGAAGCCGTCGTTGATCTCGTTGATGTAGGGGTAGAACGCGCCTTCGGAATTGCCCCGGCCGCGCACCTGCTGGTGCACGAAAACATAGCCGTGCTCAACCCATTGCTTCGCCTCGGCCGGCCCGGCCGGGCCGCTGCCGTACGGATCGCGCATCAGAATGACTGGATACTGGCCCGGTTGCGCCGGGCGATAGATATCGGTCGATAAGCGAATGCCGTCGCGCATCGGCACCATCACCTGGCGCTCGACCTTGATGGTTTCCTGTCCCCAGGCGGACGTGATCGCCAGGCACGCGACCAGACTCAAGACCCACTTGCTTGTATTCGACATCGAATCCCCTGCCAAGGACGTACGGCTGGTCCAAGCCAGCGCGTGCTGAATCATTGCTACGGCTGAAGGCGCCGCAAACTCTCGCGATACCGGGCCGAGTCGTCGCCACGGCGCAGAGCCATGCAGTGACGAGCAGACACCGCATGGTTCAATTGCCTGCCGCGATCTCTTGATACTTGCGCTGATACTTCTGGTACAGGCGCTCGTGATGATTGTCCTTCAGATCGACGCTCTTACCCTCGATCCACGCCAGCTCGACGCGGTTCTCCGGCATCAGCACATCGCCGTTGGCGACGAACAAGGTCGCAGCCTTGCCGACATCCAACGAGCCGAGCTTCTCGCCAAAGCCCAAAATCTCCGCCGGCGTCAGCGTGATCGCACGCAAGGCCGCTGCATCGCCGAGTCCGTAGGCTGAGTAAGTGGCTGCCACGGTCGGCAATCGCAGGGCCGACTTCGCATTGCCACCCGGATTGGCAATGGCAAACTTCACACCCGCGGCCGCGAGAATGCCGGCGGCGGCATAAACATCGCCGTAGCCGTCACCCCGTGTTTTCGGAGCACCGGCGGTAAGGATCAAGGGCACATTGCGCGAGGCAATTTCCTTGGCCACCGACTGCGCTTCCCAATCGCTGACCAGAATGATGCGCAGCTGCTCTTGCCGGGCGAACGACAGCGCATCGCGAATCTGCGAAGCGCCGCTGGCATGAATCGCCAACGCCATCTTGCCTTCGAGCACCGGCGTCAAAGCCTGCAATCTCAAATCCGGAGTAACGACCTCGCCAGCGCGCTTCGCAGACGCATAGACACGCGCCTGCTCCACGATCTGATCGAGCCTCTGACGCATCGCCGGCTTCCCTGGCCAATACAAATGCATGGCCACGCCGCTCGCAATCGTCATCTGCCGACCGGTCCAACCCTGCGGTTTCATCAAGGCCGACTGACCGCCGAACAAGCCGTCATCGCGCACCTGAGGAACGATGAGCGCCGTCAACACGCCGGCCGCTCTCGCCACCGGCCACTGTGCCGTGTCGGGATTCACTGCGACGTCGCTGTGCAGATTGGCGTTGTTCTCGCCGGTCTCGGCGAAATCCTGCGAGGCCGGGATCAGCGAGTACTCGACCAGGCCCAGGGCACTCACGGAGTGAATCAGTCCAGGATACACACGCTTACCGGCGACATCGATGCGCTCGGCGTCGGCCGGCGCATCCACCTTCGCACCGATAGCGGCGATCTTGCCATCGCGAATCAGCAGCTCGCCACGTTGAATGACGCCGTGACTGACCGTGTACAAATCCGCCCCGGTCAAGAGCACCGACGACGGCGCGGCGTCCACGGAGGCGGTCTGCACGAGCGCCAGCAAACACATCCACAGCTTTGAGCGGCTCATCGTGCACCCCCAGTCTGAGACACGACCGCACTCGGCGCGCGACCGCCTTGTCGGATGCGTGCAATCAATCGTTCACGCTCGCTGGCAATGCGCGCGTGCTCCTGCTTGTCATTGTCGCGATCGAAATAACGACGCCCGTCGATCCACGTTTGAAGTGCGATGGCGCGCGGTGACAACGGATTGTCGCTCCACACGACGAAGTCGGCGTCCTTGCCCGGCTCGAGCGAACCGATCGTGTTGCCCACGCCCATCTGCTTCGCCGGATTCAGCGTCACCAGCCCCAACGCTTCGGTCTCGGTCAGTCCGCCATAGCCGACGGTGTAAGCCGCATCCAGATTCAAGCGCGGCACGCTGTTGGCGGTGCTGTCCGAGCTCAACGACACGAGTACGCCCTGCTTCACCATCATCGCCGGGTTGTAGATGGTGAATTCATCCGCTTCCAGCTTTGTGCCCCAGTAGTCGACGAAAGCGGACGCGCCAGCGCCGGCAGCCGCCATCTCGTCGGCGACTTTGTATCCTTCGGCGATGTGATGGAACACGGGCTTGACCTTGAATTCCCGCGACAACCGAATGAACGCGGACACTTCGCTCTGACGATAGCTATGCACGTGCATCGTGCTCTTGCCCGTCAGAATCTCCGCGGTCGCCTCGAGGCGCAGGTCGCGACGCACCGGCGGACCGTTCTTATCGGCCAGTCGCGTCATATAGGCACGGGCGTCTTCGAATGCTTCCCGCACGCTTTCCTGCACGCCCATGCGCGTCAGCGGATAGCGCTTGCCCATGCCCCAAGCGGCCTGCTTGGAGTTCTCTCCCAGCGCCAGCTTCATCGAGGGCGGCGCGCCCGCGATCTTCAAGCCTTCGGCATCGCTGCCCCAGCGCAGCTTGATCGCCTGCGACTGACCGTTGATGGGATTGGCCGAGCCTTGCAACAACAGCACCGAGGTGACGCCGTCGGTCAGCTGACGATAGATGGTGATGTCGCCGGGCTTCAGGATGTCGGAGTTGGCGACTTCACTGGTCACATGGTCCGAACCTTCACCAAACAGATTGCCGCGATTCAGTGCGATGTGTGAGTGCGAGTCCACCAGACCGGGCGTGACGTGCAACCCGCGACCGTCGATCTGCGCCGCCGACGACGGTGCCTGCAAATTCTTGCCAACGGCTTTGACACGGCCACGTTCCACCAGCACATCGGCATCCGTCAGGCGACCCTGCGGCCCTTGTGTCCAAACCGTCGCGCCTTTGATCAGCACCGACTGCGGCTGCTCGGGCAACGACACGCGACCGTACTCGCCCGCCGGATAACGCAGCACGCCGGGCAGCGGTGGTTTCGTGACAGCAGCGCTGAGTTTTCGTGCAGACGTGGAATCGCTCAGCACCTGACGCCGACCATCGACCCACACTTCGTAAATCTTCGCGTCCCGAGCACGAAACAAATCGGCATCGGCAACGACCAGCTGCGCACGATAACCCGCCTTCAGCGCGCCGATACGATCATCGAGCCCCAGTATCTGCGCGGGCGTCGTCGTCAATGCGGCCAGCGCGGCTTGCTCATCCAGGCCGTGCGCCACCGCATCTGCGACCTGCGGCCAGAATTCGCGCGAGGGATTCTTCAGGCCGGTGGCGGTCAACGCGAATGGCACCCCCGTGTCAGCCAACACTCGCGCATTGAACGGCGCCCATTCCCAATGTTCCAGCTCCGCCAGCGGCACCTTCCGCGCCTCGTCGTCGTTGCCAACCGCAGGCGACGCAGGAGCATTCAACGGCACGATGACGCGAGTGCCCAGGCGCTTGAGCTGCTGAGCGTAGCGGTACTCGTAGCCGGTGCCATTCACGACCCAGTTCAACTTGAACTCGTTCGCGATGCGCCAGGCGCGCTCCAGATCGAGCTCGTCGCCCGAATCGAACATCACCAACTGGCGGCCCGCGAGCGCCGGCTGCAACGCCGACAGCTCGGGCTGCACTTCCAGCGGCCTGGCATTCTTATGTTTGGATTGCCACGCCAGATAGTCGCTCTGCCAATGCGCATCCATGAAGGTCTGGCGGAGCAGCGCCGTCGCGCCACCCGCGAACACGGGATACTGCTCGGTCGCTTTGACATTCGTTTCAAAGGCGACGCTCTGAGCCACTGCCGGCGCGACGATCGCCTCACGCAAGCGCTCGGTCGTCGCCGTCGTCAGCGCAGCCGCTTGGCCACGAAACACACCGTAGCGGGGTTGAGACACGACGCTGGTGAAACCCAACTGGCGAAACGATTCGGCCGCGGCGGCATCGGGTTTGAGTTGCCGAAGCACGGTGTCTTCGGAACGGACTTTGGAGAATTCGTCCCTGGGTGCGACGATGCCCTTCTGACCGTAGTCGGTGCGGGCATCGATGAAGCCTGCGAACACGGTGCGACCTTGCAGGTCGAGCACGCGCGCGTCGCTGGGAATCCTGGTCTTCGCGCCCACCGACACGATGACACCGTCGCGAATCAATAGCACGCTGTCTTCGAGTACCTCGCCCGGTCTCACCACCAGACGCGCGTGAGTGAGTGCATACACGGTGGCTACGCGAGGCACCGGATCCACGGTCATTATCTGGTCGGCCGCAGCCCCCCACGAGGCCGACAGCACCGTTGCTGCCAGCACGGCTCTCATCGATGTCATCGTTGTGGATTCCACGAATGAAGGGATTGGAAACGATGCGTCGGAGGGTAGCCGTCCGACACACCGCGACTCGAACTGCAGCGAATCAGAACTTCGCGCGGGCGCCGAAGAGGAAGCTGCGAGGCTCGCCGTACCAGTTCTGCGTGACCAGGCCGCTGCTCAAGCCCTTGTAGTAGGTCTTGTCGAGCAGGTTGTTGCCGTTCAGCGAGAGCGACCACGTCGGCGACAGCTGATATTGCAACATCGCGTTCACCAGCGCGTATCCGCCCTGCTTGAACTCGTAGGCGGAGGCCGCGCCGTTGTACAGACCGCTCACCGGGTTGTAGGCGAACACGGTGCCGCTGTTGAACTGCTCGGTCTGTACCGTCACACCGCCGCCTACCGTCAGCTTGCTCTCCAGCATCGGCAGACGATACGTGCTCCACAGCTTGAACAGATGTTTCGGCGCGATGCTCCGGAACAAGGCGCCGGTGCGCTTGTTCTCGTTGTCGTTGTAGGTGTAGCCCGAGAACACCGACCAGTCCGGCAACACTTCGCCCGACAGCTCCAGGTCGATACCCTGGCTCAGAATCTCGCCCTTCTCGAGATAACAGCAGTTGCCGGTGTAGGCGCCGCCGAGGACCTGCGGATAGCGGGTGTCGAGCTCCGCTTCGCCGATGCGCTCCGTACGATACAAAGCGAACGACGCATTCAAGCGTCCACCTCGCAGCGAGGCCTTGGTGCCGATCTCATAATTGCGGCCGGTCATCGGATCGAGCGGCGTGCCGGGCGACGGTCCCGCCAGATTCTGCGCTTGCGAGCGATAGATCTCGGTGTAGCTGGCGTACGCCGTCCAGTTGTGATTGATGGTATAGAGCAGGCCGCCGTACGGAGTGAATACCCCTGTGTCATCGTAGCCGATGCCACCTGTACTGGTCACCGCGCCGGACGCGTTGTAGTTATGCGACGGGCGCCGGAACTTGTAGTCGAAGTAGCGGCCGCCGAGGATGACTTGCAACGGCTCGAAGATCTGCAATTGCAGCTTGCCGTAGATGCCTTGCTGGCGCGTCTGGTTGTTGCCGGACGCCGAGGTGTACACCAGGTTGGGATACGGAATCTGCGAGCCGTCGAAGTCCGAGAAATCGATGGCCGGTCCCCAGATCGACGTGGTGCCGTTGACCGTGAACTGCACGCTCATCGGCGAGGAGACATTGTCGCTGCTCATCTTGTCGTAGCCGAGCAGCACGACGTGTTGCTTGCCGAACAGATCGAACTTGCCCTGCAAACTCACGTCGTAAATCGTTCGCTGCGAGTCGTAGTCATAGCCGTTGCCCAGCGCCAGGCCCGTGGTGGTACCCGGCAGGATGCCGTTGTTACGAGTGGTATCGTAGCCGTAGACGGCGCCGTACAACGTCTGAATGATCGAGTGGCCCTGCGTACCGCTGCCGGCGAGCGTCCAGCGATCGCCGAACTTCTGCTCGAAGCGCACGAATCCTTCCTTGGCATGCGAGCGCCAGTAGCTCCAGTCGGCCGCCAGCGATTGCTCGCGCGGCAGGTTCAGCGAGGCCCCCGTCTTGTAACGTCCCAGACCGACCTGCCACGGATGCTGGTCGGTATCCTCGTAGCTGCCGCCGACCATGAGCATGGTCGAATCGGTCACGTCGCCTTCGACGGTACCGTAGAAATACGTGCCTTTGTCGTCCGCGCCGTCGTAGAAGAATTCGCGATCGTGATAGTTGGCTACCACGCGACCGCGCAAGCGACCGTCGAATGCCAGCGGACCGGTGGCATCGACCTGCGCGCTGTAGTTGTTCCAGCGACCGGCGGTGACATCCATCGTCATGCCCGGTATGGACTTGGCGCGCTTGCGAGCCAGGTTCACCGTGCCGCCCGGATCGCCGCTGCCGGCAAACAAACCGTCCGCGCCGCGCAGCACTTCGACCTGTTCATAGCCGGCGAGATTCGGATTGAAGTAATAGCTGCGACCCACTTCGACCGACGCGCCGTCGATCTGAATATTGGTGATCTCGAAACCGCGCGCGTAATAAGTGTTGGGACGGCCGAACGAATCCGGCGTCACCGTCAGGCCCGGTGTCTGATCCAGCACGGCACTCACCGACATCAGCTTCTGCTCGTCGATGCGCGCCGCGCTGATGATCGTAACGGCTTGTGGCGTGTCCAGCAGCGTCTCGCCACGCTTCATCATGGTGGTGGTGTCGATGCGGCGGCCGTTGACGACGATTTCCGTCAGGTCCTCCGGCAAGGTGGTTTGTTTTCTTTCCGAGGACTCGTTCGACTCGGCGCCCGCGTCGCTGCTGGCGATTCGAATCCACGAGGCACTACCGCCCTGTGCGCTGCCAACGGCGTCGTTGCGAGGACGGATCAGCACCACCGACTCCGGCGTGATCTCATACTCGAGATCCGTGCCGGAAAGCATTTGCCGAAGCGCCTGCTCGGCGGTGTAGTTGCCGCTCAGCGCCGGGCTGGTCTTGCCGGCGACGAACGCGGACTTATAAAACAATCGATAGTGCGAGGCCAATGCCAGCTGCTGTAGAGCGGCGTGCAAGTCCTGCGATGGAATCTCCAGCTCGAAGCTGGCGACGGTGCGCTCGCCTTCGGTGGCGGCGAAGCTGGGCGTGACTGCGATCGTGCAAGCGCTGACCAGTGCAACTTGCAGCGCGCGGCGCAAAGTATTCATCTGAAATCGGCTCCCCGTATAGTTGTTGTGAAGGGAGCCCGGAAATCACTCCCTCCACTCATTAACTACGAGCGTGGGGACGTTTACCTCAGTGGCAGCTGCAAACAATTTGTAACCTACCTCGGACGCAGCTGGATGACGTTTGGATCGGAGTAGTCGGCGGTCACCGCCCAGTACGCTTGCATCGCTTGCGCGAACGCGCGCGTATCGCCGATCTCGAACACGCCGCTCACGCTGACCTGTTCGAGCTGTGCATCTTCGATGACCAGCTGCACCTTCGAATAACGATTGATCCGGCGGATCGCCGAGCTCAACGGTTCATCGTGAAAAATCACCTTGCCCTGTCGCCACGCCGTGGCGGCGGCCAGATCCGCTTTGGGAATGACTGTAACGGCGCCCGCGCCGGAGACCTGTAGCGCTTCACCTGCACCGATCTCCAGCGCCTTGGGTGCGGACATGCTGATCGTGTCCGGACCGATGCCCGTGATGGCGACACGCCCTTCCAGCATGGCCACGCTGAACTGGTTATCCAGATATTCGACGGTGAACACGGTGCCCAGCGCGACGACGGCGTGATCGCCCGCGATGACTTTGAACGGACGCGCGGCGTCCTTGGCAACCGAGAACTGCGCCTGACCTTCCGCCAACTCGATGACACGGGCATCGCGCGAGAACTTCACGCGCAATCTGGTCTTCGCATCCAGCGTGACTTTGGAATGATCGTCGAGCTCGATGACCTTCTGCTCGCCGATGCCGGTGCGATAGCCGCCGTAAAACGGCCCGGAGTCCGAGAACGACCAGACGCCGCCCGCGACCACCAAAGCCGCCGCCACCGAGGCCGCGATCGAGGTCGATCGTGAGAACGCGGATGGCACGAACCAGCGCCGTGCCCGTGCGCGACGCGCTCGAGCCATCGCCTGTTCACGCAAGCTCATCAGCTCGGGCGAGCTCGCATGTTCGCCCACCGCGCGCCAGGCGCGGTCGACACGATCGCGAGCGGCGCGAACGACGGGATCGTCCGTGGCTTCGGGCTCGACCGAACCCGCGCGCGAGCGCAGGAACTCCTGAGCAGCGCGTTCGTCCGCGTCCACCCCCACTTCGGGCAAGGTCGCCGGCTCAGATGAACTCATGGTCATCGATCCGGCGGGCAAGGTGCGCGAGAGCCTTGCTCATGTGTTTTTCCACTGCGCTCACAGACACCCCTAGCATCCCGGCAATCTCGGTGTATTTCAGATGTTCCAATCGATGCAGCACGAACACGTCCCGGGTGCGCTCCCCCAGTTCCAGGAGCGCGGCATGCACTCGATACAACTCTTCCTCGCTGACCAGCACCCGGTCGAGCGTCGTCCCCTCGCTCACTTCGAGCGTGGATTCATCGTCCCAATCGACTTCGGCCCCGCCACGAACGGCGTTGCGCCTGATACGGTCCCGCCACAGATTGATCGCAGCCCGGAAGATGTAGTTCTTGGCCTGTTCGTCCGAAGTCCACTGCGCGTGCTGAAGGGCGCGCACGATGACTTCATGCGCCAGATCCTCCGCCTCCGCCAGCGTCGGACAGCGGCGCCGAAAGAAACGCACCAGGGCCGGACGCAGCTGCGTCACGGTCGCGGCGGAATTCAGCTCGGTCACTGCGTTGGAGCTCATGCACCCGTCGAGTTGGTCGCCAATCCGGGGCGCATAAAATAGGTCCGGGGGTAGAGTGCCTGCGTCCGTTGACCAGTTCAACCTCATGACCTGGCTCGGAAAAATATTTCGGCTCGGGGGTGGGGTAATCCCTAAGTGCTGCGTATTAGGAGCTGCCCCTAGCGGGCTGCTGCAGGATCTGGACTTGCGACCAGGTCCGGATGCCGGACAGAAACGGCGTCTCGGTGCTGCCCTTCAGATACTTATCGAAGAACTCCAGCGTCAGCTGATTGGTGATCTGATGGGCCAGCCGCGGATGCATGTACTGCTCCTCCCAAGGCGCCAGCAGGATGCGATCCGAAAAGTGCCCGTGATGGGCTCTCTGTAACGTCACGTCGAACCAATCGGCGTCGGTCTTCGAGAAGAACTGCCACAGCAGACTGTTGGCGAACGACATGGTCTGCCGCTTCGCCGCGCTCTGCTTGGGCTTTAGAAACATCACGTCCTCGGACTGATGGATCTGCATGACCGGGCGATGCGTGCCGGTCTGGTAGACGTCGGTGTAGAGCCAGCCATCGAGATTGATGGCTGCCTTGATCCGAGGCTCATCGCGACTCGCCTGCAGCGACAGCGCCCCGCCCAACGACCAGCCCATCGAACCGATGTGCTCCAGATCGAGCCGACCTCGGAAGCGATCGCCCGCCTTCGCATTCATGGTCTGCAGACGATCGAGCACGAAGCTGATGTCCTGCACGTGCAGCGGCATCATGGTCTTGGCAGTTCGCTCGACTTCCAACCGAAACGCATCGGCATCCGACATCGTCTGCCGTTCCGCCGCCGTCGGCTCCGGATCGCCGCTGTCGAGCTGGTAGTCGTAACCATCCGGGAATCTCTCGATCCCATTCAAGCCGGTGTGTCCGATGGCAACGACCACATAGCCCTGACTGGCGAGATATTCCGTCTGCGAGGTGCCGGTGAAGTGCGGATTGCCGCCACCCGGGTTGTAGATCACTACGGGAAACGGCTTGTCGCTGGCGAGCAGCGGCGCATGCAACACGGAGTTGGTCCGCACGGTCTTCGCAAACGGGAACCACTTGCCCAGCTTGTCCGAATAGAGCTCGGGATGCAGTACATACGGCGCCCGCGCGGCATTCGGCTTGATCGTGGCGGGATACCAGAACTGAATCATGAGATGCCGCTTGTCGCCCGGATCGTTCGTCGTCGGCTCCCCACTCTGCTCGTCGATCCACATCTGCTCGAACGTGCCCGTGTCGTACGGGCCTCGCGGATCGCTGGCGAAAAGGTCGACGCTCGGCTTGTCGGCGCTATGCGCGAGCATTGCTGGCTGCAGGCAGAGCCCAGCGAATGCGGCCCATAGCGCGCGGCGGAATGTAATCATCGGCAATCGGCTCCCCCTGACTCTCTTCTTATTAGTACGAGCCAGAGGGCGTTTGCCTCAACGCACGGGAATCAATCTCCGACGTCATCGTCCGGCTCTTTCAGCGCTGACGCGTATGTGGAATTCACGCGCCTTCTCCAGAAGATCGGGCGGTACGTCCGGCAAGGCGATGACGGCCGAATAATCCGCCAGCGCCAGTTCGAGATCACCCTGCCTGGCGAGCTTGATCCCACGTAGCAACAGCGCCAGTGCAACTGTATGGACCAGAGCTCCCTGAAGATTGATGACAGTCGTATAGTCCTCCAGAGCTCCCTCCTCATCTCCCCGCAGACCGCGAGCGATCCGACGTTGCAGCATCGCTTGCGCCACGAATGCAGGGGGCGCGCCTGGCAGATCGATCAAGGCGGTGTAGTCAGCGAATGAACCTTCAACGTCATCATGCTGTCCACGTGTCATGCCACGGGCAAAGAGCGCTTGCGCGACCTGCTCGGGCAGCGCATTCGGCGTTTCGACCGCACGGGTGTAATCAGCCATGGCGGCTTCGATATCTCCTCGACTGTCGCTGACCAGGCCGCGATGGAGGAATGCTTTGGCGAGCTGAGCACCTGGCACGCCACTCAGGCCGATGACTGCATCGAAATCCGCCATGGCCGCGGCCTCGTCACCGCCCGCTTCGATGGCAATTCCGCGCTTCAGCAACGCTTCCGCCAGCGTGCTCGCGGGCGCGGCGGGCAAACGGATGATGACGCCATAGTCGGCGATCGCCCCAGCGCTGTCGCCCAACGCCTCGCGTCTGGAGCCACGATTGAGCAGCGACAGTGTCACCAGATCGACTGGCGCACCTGTCAGCTCGATCAGTGCGGTGTAATTCCTCAACTCCCCTTCGAGGTCGTGTTCGTCGAAACACGCCATGGCAAGCGCATAGTGCGCACGAGCCACGCTTTCCGGTGGCGCTTCTTGCAAATTGATCACCCCCGCGCAGTCCTGCTTAGCTTCGGTAATGGCACCTCGCTTGGCACGATCGGCCGCTCGACTGACGAGCAGCCTGGCGACCAGCGCGACCGGCGCGCCGGGCAACGCGATCGAGACATTCTCGTCCGCCGACGCCCCCGTTTCGTCATCGCACAGGCGCCTCCGACGCGCTCGCTCGGCGAGCGCCACTGCCACTGTGGATGCCGGAGCACCGGACAACTCGATCAAAGCGGTGAGGTCCTGCATCGTGCGCTGTTCGGGAGCGGCGATGTCGACCAGCGCACGCTCCAGTAGCGCCTCCGCTCTCCGCTCCACGGGCGCGCCCGATAACTCGATGACAGTGGTGTAATCCGCAATCTGCGCCTCGATATCGTTCATTTTATTGTGCAGGCGAGCGCGATAGACCAGTGCCTGCGCGAGGACCTCGACCGGCGCATTGGGCAATCCGATCAATCGGTTGAAGTCATCGAGCGCCGCATCGGTCTCGCCCCGTTCCTTTTGGCTCCACCCTCTTTGCAACAGAGCGGCCGCGACGGTGTCTACATCCGCCTCCGGCATGGCAATCGCCAAACTCAAGTCCGCCAATGCGTCATCAACATCGCCCTGCTGCGCACGCCGCGTCCCACGCAGCATGAGCGCAGCGGTCACCAGCTTTCCTGGAGCTTCCGCCAGGTCGATGATGGCAGTGTAATCAGCCAAGGCGCCGCAGTAGTCCTCCTCGCCGGCACGGGCAAGTGCACGACTCAACAATGCCCTCCCGATGTGTTCGATCGGAGCGCCCGGAAGTTCGATGACCGAGGTGTAGTCGGCTTTTTCTCCGTCGGCGTCCCCCAAATCGCCCCTCGACATGCCACGACGCAAATAGGCTTCGGCAACGGTTTCCACTGGCGCCTCGGCCAGCGTGATCAGAACAGTGTGATCCGCAATTCCCAGAGCCAGGTCTCCCTGCCTCACGTACGCCAACCCTCGATTCCAAAGAGCCTGCGCCAGAAGTCGCGCCGGAGCGCCAGGCAACTCGATCAACGCGGTGAGATCTGCCATCGCTGCCCGCGAGTCGCCACGTTCGATATATTCCATGCCGCGACCGAGGAGAGCCTGCGACACCGCGTCCGCTGGAACACCGGGAAATGTCAACACTGCGGCGTAGTCCGCCATGACATCTTCACCGCGCGACCCGCGCTTACTCAGCTTGACGACCAACGCCCAAGCCAGCAACGCCGGACAGGCGCGGCGCAGGGTCTCATTTAGAAAGATGTCATCGCGAATCGCATCGATGGTGTCGTCGCACAGATAATTGGCGAGCTCAATCAGGTCGACGTGATTGGCCCCGACGGCCACCGACATTGCCGTTTCAGCGCACTTTCCCAGCACGAACACGGCGTGGACACTCTTGAGATCCGCGCCGACGAAGCGACCGGCCAGATCGAAAATCACGCGTTCGGACTCACGACGCATCACATCCCGTGCGGCGGTCACGAACCAGCGCCGTGCCACCGTGTGGCGCGTATCGTGTCCGTACGATGCGAATCTGATTTCCGAGTTCGGATCGACAAAGACCGCGGCATCGATCAATTCGTCGACGAGGTCCTGAAGTTGCCGCGGTGAATCTGCCGGTAACAGAATCTCTCGCAACATATCCCAAGAACTGGCATCGAGTGCTGGCAGCAGCGCCAACGCAGCTGCCAACGAACGAGCCGGCGAACGTAACGTTCCCAGCGCATGTTCGAGATCCGGATACCGATTGGCTTGCGCATGCCCCGCCACCCTTTCCAAATCAGCCTCCGAATGCATCTCGGTGCTGTTGGCCCGGTGACACCAGTGATCGACCACGCCCGGATAGCCATCGATCAACTGCAGCAGCCGCTCGTCCGTCACGAGCCCGGCGGCACGAACCCGATCCCGCACGAATGCGAGCAACCGTTGGTTCTCAGCCGGATCCGAGCGATCCAGCGCTGCCAGCTCATGGACATTGCCGGAAGGAAACATCCGGCACAGGCGGACCATCCGGCGATAGTCGCTCATCCCGGTGTCATCCTGATCGGGATGCCGGATCGCGGCGAAGACGTGGACTCCTTCCCAGTCCGTGTCGTTACGACAGAACGCTTCTATCGTGTCGAAGTCCGAACGTCGCCCGGCCAGTGACTTTTCGAATGCATCCAGGATCAATACGACACGCCTGTCTCGACCGCCCAGATCGGCGATCAAACGCACGAGCTGCCGCGCTTCATCGTAGGCGAGCGCGGGTGTACTCAAACCGCCGCCAGCGCGTTGCGCCTCGGAAAGCTTGCTGAATGCACCTTTGATCAACGGCGCCATCGCCCCCGGCAGTAAACCGGTCCCGAGCAACTCGGTCAGTTCACCCACGACCTGGCCGACGCGTGGGAGAAGCGTCGGCTTCAACAGACGCCAACTGGCAACGGCCTGCTTCCTCAGGGCCTCGTTCGCAAGCCAGCGGCTGTATAGATCTTCGACGGCGTACAGCAGATGAGCGCTTTCATCCCCTTTGAAGTCGTGATAACCGACGACGTACCGGCCGTCCTCGAGCAACTGCCGCGCCGTCTCTTGCAAAGCCCACGTCTTGCCCATGCGAGGGCGGCCAACGACCAGGGTCAGCCCCGGTCGAGCGGCGGCATCGAGCAGTTTGCGAATATCCGCCGCCCTGCCAAACAGCGAGTCGCGCCGATCTATGAATATTGGTTCCGTCACTTTGTAACCGCCTCGCCTTCTGGCGCCCTGTTCCTTCGCGGCCGGCACTGGTCCATGAGTGTAATGATCCCCCGACGAGCCGGCACGTACCCGCCAAGTTTGCTGCTGCGAGGCAAATCGCGTATGTAAGGAGCGATGGATCGAGCCCCTGAGCCGGCGCTGAGTGCCGAGGACATCGCCGCCTTCATTCGCGACGGCTTCATTCGCCTGGACAACGTCTTCTCCAGGCAAACCGCCGAGGAGGCCCGGGCCATTCTGTGGCGGGCGACCGGATGCGACCCACAGGATCCCTCGACATGGACCCGGCCAGTCATCCGCCTCGATCAATTCGGCCAGGCGCCGTTCCGCGAGGCTGCGAACGCCCCGGTCTTGCATCAGGCGTTCGATCAACTCGTCGGCAAAGGGCGCTGGCTTCCGCGTGACACGCTGGGAACATTCCCAATCCGCTTTCCCTCGGCCATTGCGCCTGGCGACGACGGCTGGCACATCGACGTGAGCTTCGGTTACGAGGCGCCTGACTTCATGGAATGGCGCGCGAATGTAAGCAGCCGCGGGCGGGCGCTGCTGATGTTGTTTCTGTTTTCGGATGTGGAGCAGGACGACGCACCGACCCGCATCCGCGCCGGATCTCACATCGACATAGCGAAACAACTCGCGCCGGCAGGAGAAGCCGGGCTCACGCTGCGGGAGCTCGCGGCAGATGGCTTCGCTCGATCGTCACAACGACCGGAAGTGCTGGCCGTGGGCGAAGCCGGCACGGTTTATCTCTGTCATCCCTTTCTCGTGCATGCGGCTCAACCGCATCGTGGCAAGAACCCGCGGTTCATGGCGCAACCACCACTGCTCCCGCGCGAGCCCATCTGCCTGCACCGCTCGGACGATCAGTACTCGCCCGTCGAGCTAGCGATCCGTTCGGCGACGTGATCCAGCTTCACATTGACCGTCTGCGGGCTGCGGAACACATCCAGCACCGGGCAACACTGATTCACCTGTTTGATCAACTCCGCCACTTGCTCCGGCGGCGCGGATGACTCGACAGTCACGGTCGCTGAGATGGGACCGAAGCCAGGGCGAATCGAAGGATCGGTCCCGAAGAAGCCTCGGGCATCGAGCGCGCCACTCAACGCAACGGAGATGGACTTCACCGGCACACCTTGTGCCTCGGCATAGCAACGCAATGTCACTTCCATGCTCGCGCCCAGCGCAGCCAGCGCCACTTCGGCAGGATTCGGCGCCGAGCCGGTGCCGCCAAAGACGACGGGTTCGTCGATGACGATCTTCAACCCACCGAAGGTGCCTTCCGATTTCAGTCCTTGAACCTGACGCGTCACGCCGCTCATGGGCTCGGCGCACTCCGACGCATTGCCGCGCAGAGCAACCTGCCGGAACTGACGCATCAACTCACCCAGATTCACCATACATGCCCGCCCTATCGCTCAACCGCTTCCCAGCGCCGGGACTCGGCGCTGCGATAAATCGCCAATAATGTCTGCAATGCCTGAATGCCGGTCGCCGGCCCGACCGGAGCATCGTTCGAATGCCTGAGAGCCTCGACGAACGTCTGCAACTGTCGGCCGAAATGCGTCGGCGCTGCCGCGGCCGGCACGATGATCTCCCGCGTGCTGGACGGCAGACAAAGGAACATTCGATTGGCGTAGTAGTAGATGCGCAACGCGCCTTTGGTGCCGTGGACGCGAATCGACGCCGCCTCCCGCAACCACTGACCTGGATCTCCGCCGAAGCCGAGCCCGTGCTGCCACGTGATTCCGCTGGCAAACAACCCCTCCCAAGGCATATCCGAGCTGACGGTCGCTTCGTCGTAAACGAGCCAGCCCATGGCGCCGTTCTCATGTTCCAGCACCGCGTACTCCGTGCTCATCCTGGCGCCGCTGTAATTGCCACGGCCCAGCACTCGACGGATCGAGCTGCCCAGAATCCAGGGAAAGATGTCGAGCAGATGCACGCCGTGATCGAACATGCCGAAGCCGCCACCACCCGGAGTGCCTTCTGGATAATGCGCACTCGACATCGGCGTGAACTGGTCCGCGCCGGCGCCAGTCACACCGCGTTCTTCGATCAACACCACGTCGCCGATCACGCCGCTCGCAATCAGCTCACGAGCGCGGACTATCGTCGGCAGGTAGCGATAGGACGAGCCGTACATAAATTGCACGCCGTTGCGTTCGCAGACCTGAACCATCGCGAGCGCATCCTGCAGATTGTTGGTCATCGGCTTCTCGCACAGGACGTGCGCACCGGCGTTCGCGAGCAGTTCGGTATTGGGGCGATGGGACGCGACCGTCGACAGCACGCAGCCGATGGCCGGCCGAACGTGCCGAAGCATTTCTTCGCAGCTGGTGAAGCCCGGCACCGACAGCTTCTCGGCAACTTCGCGCGTTCGCTCGGCTCGCGGATCGACCACCGCTGCGATTCGAACGTCCGGCAACTCACGATAAGCAGCAATGTGCCCATCGGCAACCATGCCGAGGCCGACGATGGCAATGGGAACAGGAGACTTCGTCATGCGCTCAGCGTCGCATCGGTCGGAGTAAGCAGCATCCCGTGCAGGTAACGTGCTCATGGCTCACCTCGCGTGGCGGCCTTCACGGCATTCGCGATGCCAGATTCGATGCGTGCCCGATCGCCGACCGCCACGACCACCACCTTGGACGGCTGCAGATATTGCCGGGCGACGCGCTGGATATCCGCCGCGGTCGTCGCGCCGATACGAGCGGGCAGCGCCTGGTAGTAATCGAGTGGCAGCTCGTAAGTGAACAGCTGTCCGACCGTGCTCGCCATCCTGCCAGTGCTTTCGAACAAGCTGACCAGTGAGCTTTCGTAGGCCGTCCTGGCAAAGCGCATTTCCGCGTCCGACACCGGCTCCTCACGCAGCCGGCTCATCTCGTTGAACAACTCCTGCAAGGCCGGCACGGTGACATCCGTGCGCACGTTGGTGCCGACGACGAACGGTCCGGGCTCACGACGAAACGCAAACTGTGAGCGAGCCATGTAGGTGTAGTTGTGCTTCACGCGCAAGTTGGCCGTGATCCGGCTCTCGAAGATCTCACCGAACACGAAGTTCAGCAGACGCAGCGGCACGAGATCCTGACTGGTCCTCGCCGCCCCCACCGTTCCAACGCGAAGTGCCGTTTGAGATGCGTTGCCAGCGTTCTCGACGAGATAATGCTCCTTGGGCGCGCCAGCCGCTGCACGTGCCACCTGCGCGGCCTTGCCTCGCCATGCACCGAAATACTTCGTCGCTAGCTCCCGCAGCTCTGCAAGCGACGCATCGCCCGCCACGACCAATGCGGTGTTGTCCGGCGTATAGCCTTCCTTCCAGAACCGGGCGACCTCGCCGCGAGTCATCGCTCGCAGCGATTCTTCCGTGCCAATCTCGTCGTAACCGTAGTTATGAGTTCGCGCAAACAAGTCGTCGTTGAACAAGCCGCTGCGACGATACGGCCCTGCTCCGCCGTACAACGTATCGGTAAACAGATAACTCGCTCGCGTATCTACGTTGCTGCGTGCCTGAGCGATCCGAGCCAGCTCTTCCGCTCGCAGCGAATCGAGCTCAGCCTGCGAGAACGAGGGATTCATCGCCGCATCCGACAGCAACCCCAATGCTCGCGGCAGGTTCTGCTTCAACACACGGATGCCCAGCGCGGCCGCATCGCTGCTGATGTCGGCTTCCACCTTGGTCCCGAGCTGCGCCGCTTCGAGGGCGAACTCGCGCGAAGTGCGATCTCGCGTTCCTCTCAACAGGAGTTTGGTCGTGACGGCCGCGAGACCGGCGCGATCCGCAGGACTGTCGCCACTGCCTCGACGTACGATCAAGTGTGCGGAGATCGCCGGGATCTGGTGCTGTTCAACGAGCCACACCTGGAAGCCGTTGTGGAGCACGACTCTCTGCGGCGCAGGCGGCTTCACTGTCGATGGCGATCCGAGGGGCGGCATTTCGAATTTGTCGTGCTCGGCCAGATGTGACGACGCCGACACGACTTCAGCCGAGGGCACCTCATCGACCACCTTCTCGCCCGGCACGGCGTAGATGACGACACCCGAGCTGGGCGTCAACGTGGCCGCGGCCTGGCGAAGCGAATCCGGCGTGACCGCGCCAAAACGCCTCATCACTTCACGCAGACATCCGGGATCGCTCATCAACACGTTGCATTGATTCAGCTGCTCTGCGACGCCGCCATAGGCTGCATCCATCGTGAAGTCGCCGAATCCATTGATCTCGCCGAGCTTCTCCAGGCCCCGAACGATACTCAGCAGGGTCGCGTTACGCGCCTGCTCGAGTTCGCTCTCGGATGGGCCGGCTTTCTGAAACGCAGCCATCTCGGCGGCGATGGCATTCTCGAGACGCTGCAAGGTCACGCCGGGAGCGGCAGCCGCTTTGATCGTCAGCACCGAGCCTCGCGCGAACGGCAGGTGCTCCACCACGATGCTGTTGGCCAATTTCTCCTGTCGCACGAGGCGGTCGTACAGTCGGCTCGACGAACTGCCGAGCATCGCGGACAGCATTTCTATTTCAGCATTGCCAGGCTGATACCAACCGGGCGTGGCCCATGCGACGGTGACTCTCGGCACCTCGACCCGATCAGTTACCGTGATCCGCTTCTGTCCGCCGACACGCGCCGCTGCCGCTTTCGCACGCGGCGGAACGGTGCCCGCCTTGATGTTTCCAAAGTACTTTTCAACCAAAACCCGCGCGTGCGCCTTATCGATGTCGCCGGCGATCACCAGACTGGCATTGCCCGGCACGTAGTACCGCGTGAAGAACTCACGCATGTCCTCGAGACGTGCAGCCTCGACACCTGCATGCGTACCCAGATATTTCCAATGATAGGGATGGCCGGTCGGGAACAATTGCAGGAACACCGCCTCGTCTGCGAGTCCGTACGGCTGGTTCTCGATGTTGAGGCGACGCTCATTGCGCACATTGGAGCGCTCTTTCGTCAGCAGCGACGCATTCAACCGTCGCGGAAAGTTGCGCCAGCGCTCGCTCTCGAGCGCGAGCAACGTTTCCAGCCGATCGGACGGCGCGGTCGTGTAATAAGTGGTCCGGTCGGGATCGGTCGTGGCGCCGTCCTGAGTGGCACCGATGGATTGCGGACTCGGGATGCTCTCCGGCGGCGAGAACGCATAGAGATGCTCGAACAGGTGGGCGAAGCCGGGCTTGCCGGCCGGGTCGTCACCCGATCCGACCTGGAATCGCAGGTTGGTCGCCACCACCGGCAAGCGCCGGTCCTGCACCAGGATTACCTGCAGTCCGTTCGGCAACGTCAGCTTTTCGAACGACAGGTTCAGCTCGACAGCGGGCGCAGCGGGCTGCGCGGGTGAGACACCCGCGACAGCACACAACGCCAACGTCAGAAGCCCGTGCCTCAGACGCATGTCGCGCTCCGTTAGTAGCTGATAGTGAGACGGAGGAAGGCGCTACGCGGCGCGCCGTAATAGTTGCCGAAACGCGGATCGCGAATGTTCTCGTAATACGTCTCGTCGAACAGGTTGTTGATGTTCAACGTGATCAGCGCGCTATCGGAGATCTGATATCCGCCCCGCAAGCTGGCCACGACGTACGAATCCTGAACCACGCCAACCCCGGTCGACTCGCTATTCCAGGTGAGCCCGCCACCGACGCTGAAGCCGGCGAGCGCGCCTGCGTCGATTGCATAGTTGGTGAACAGCTTCACGCTGTTTTCGGGAATCACGGGAATGAACTGCGTGCCCACCAGCGACGGATCGGTGTCACGCAGGGTTTTGTTCTTGTTGTAGGTGTAGCCGCCTTCGAGCGTCCACGAGCGCGTCAGCTTGCCGTTGGCCTCGAGCTCGAAGCCCTCGCTCTGCACGAGGCCGGAGCCGACCGAGAAGTTCGGATCGTTCGGGTCCGCGACCGCGCGGTTGCTCTGCCGGATGCGATACAGCGCGCCCGACAACAGCAATCGTCCGCCGATCAGATTGCCCTTCATGCCCACTTCATACTGCTTGCCGATCACCGGGCCGACCGGCGCGAAGTCGGCTTTGCGCTCGGCCTGCGGCTGAAACACGTCCGCGAAGCTGGCGTACGCGTTCCACTGCTGAGTGAAGTCATAGACCAGGCCGACGTACGGCGACACCTTGGCATCCACCGAGTAGACACCGGTGGGAATGGCATCGAACTCCTGGTAGTCGTACTTCACCCAGGCCACGCGAGCACCCAGCACGCCGGTGAGCTTGTCGGCGAGCGACAGACGCGTCTGACCATAGATGCCGTATTGAGTCTGCACTTCCTTGCCCGAGAAATATTCTTCGCCGCCCGGCGTCAGCGGCAGATCCGGCTGCGTCGGAATCACTGGATTGTAGTAGTCGAAGGTCAGCCCGGTGGCGGAGTCGGAGTTCGAGCGATACTCCCATTCGGACCGCTGATAGTCCGCGCCGAACAGCACACCGTGCTCGCGACCGAACAGCTCGAACGCACCCACCACGTTCAGATCGGCGGAGAACAGATTTGCATCGTGTGCACCGTGGTAACCGGACAGCGCGATGGTTCCGTTGGTCGCCGTGATGGGACCGCGCCCCCACAGGTACTCCTCTTCACGATCGAGCTTGGTGTACTGCACGTTGAGTCGCGCATTCCAGGTCTCGGTCAAGCGCTGCGCGAGCTCGGCGTACACCTGGCTCGACTTGGTTTCGAAGTAGTTCTCGTTGCCGCCCGCATAACTATCGCGCGGCAGATCGATCAATCCGACGCCGGCGATACCGGGCAAGCCCACCTGCACAGTCGATCGATACTGATCGTAGTGCGCGCCAGTCGTGAGCGTGGTGCTGTCGGTGATATCGAACGCCACCGAGCCGAAGAACAGTTTGCGATCTTTCTGATAGTGATCGATGAATTCGCCCGCGTCCTGCCAGGCCGCGCCCGCTCTGCCGCGGATGCTGCCGTCGTCATTGAGCGGACTGTTCACGTCGAACTCCGCCCGCATGAAATCCCAAGAGCCGCCTTCCACTGCCGAGGTCAGCGCAAAATCCTTGCCCGGCCGCTTGCGGGCCAGATTCAAGCTGCCGCCCGGGCTGCCCGAGCCGCTGAACAATGCCGACGGTCCGCGCAACAGCTCGACGCGCTCGAACAGAAACAAATCAGGCACCGAATACGGTGCATTCACACCGCTGCTGCCCGGCACACCGTCGACCAGAAAGCTGGAGATCTCGAAGCCACGCGCGAAGAACTTCGGATACGCGGACACCGTCTTGGTCGTGGTGACGCCGGGCATCTCGCGAAACAGATCTTCCACCGACACCAGTCGCTGCAACAGGAAGCGCTCGGAGTCGACGACCGTCAGCGAGCTCGGTGTCTCGAATACGGGCGTGAGGTCTTTGGCGCCGGCGAATTGATCGCTGCGTCGGCCCAGCACCAGGATCTCGGCGATCTGGCTCTTACCATCGGCCTGGTCGGAGTCGGCTTCGGCGGCGTGGCCGATGGGCAGCTGCGCATTCGCGGCCAGCAATGCCGAGAGGATCGAAACTTTCTTCAGCAATACATTGGACATTCGCTTTCTCCCCGTGCGGTCCGCGGACGAACGTGGCCTCGTCGCGGTACTCTGTCGATGCCACGGGAGCTTCACATCGGTACCAGTAAGCCGCATCCCTCGCGGGTAAGCGTGCTCGCGAAATCATGCGGGGACAGTGGTCATGCCTCGACTGCGGACCAATGTCTGGAAAGAAGGCTCGGCACGCAATGCCGCCAGCATCGGCAACATCGGCGTGCACAGCGCCCAAGCGGCGCCGTGAGAGGTTGCCACTCGGAAGTATTCGACGGCGCGTTTCAGCTGACCGAGTGTAGTCGCAATGAGCATCGCGCCCTCTGCGAATGCAGCCGATTGGCCCGCGCTCGCTTCGAGTGCGTGCAACTGTTGTAGAGCACGATCTCGCTCGCCCGAAACGGCGAGCACACTGCCGTAAACGCCGCGATAAAAAGGTGCGCCCGGCGCAAGATCGACGGCACGTCGCGAGTATTCGATCGCGCCGGGCTTGCCGCTCATGATGAAGTTCATTGCCAGCATGCTGTACGAGCCCGCGGCCGAAGGGTCCATCGCGATCACTCGCTCGAGCTGCACCTGAGCTTCCTCGTAGCGGCCCGCCAGGTGCAGTAACTGACCCAGCTGCGCATTGACCACCACGCATGCTGGCGCACGAGCCACGGCCAGATGACCGACGTGCACCGCTTCACGCAAGCGACCTTGTGAAGCCAGGAAGTCGGTGTACCAGTGCAAGGTCAACGCGCTCGAATCATCGAGCCGCATAGCTTCGAGCAACGCCCGCTCGGCACTGTCGAACCGAAGTTGAGCGAGATGAATCAGGCCGCGCGTCGAATAGGCGTCGGCGAGATTCGCGTCGAGGACCAAGGCTCGATCGATATAGGCAGTGGCTCGCTCCGCCGCGGCCACCGGCTCCACACCGCCGTAGAACGCTTCGAGGATGTCACAATGAGCCATGCCGACCAGCGCCGGCGCGCAGCTGGGATCCAGCTGCAGTGCCTGGCGAAATCTTGCTCTTGCGCCCGGAAATGACGTCGCGTCGCGAGCCGCAACCAATCGCTGGCCTTCCAACAACGCGTCGAATCCGGAAGACTGCCGATAATGTTTCCAGGTCTGACGCCCCCAGAAACCAGACTCAGTCGACTGCAACTCTCGCAGCAGCCGGCCGCACAATCGCGTCTCGGCTTCCAACGCATCGACCAGCGGCGCTCGCTCACTGGCGGCCCAACATATTTCCTGACTACGTGGATCCACACAGCGCACGCTCAGCAGCACTTCCCGCTTCACGACGCGCACGGACGATTGAATGATGAACGTGAACCCATCGGCATCGGTGCCGAGCGACGCCTCGCGCGTGCTCACCTTCAATTGGGGTGCGCTGCCGAGCGTGTTCAACAGCGTGTCGCGAAAACAGGCACCGAGTTCGACAGCGCGAGGCCCGGATGACAACAAGGTCGGGGCGGCCAGGGCAATAGTCATGCCCGTGCGCGTCATCGTGCTGTTGGCAAGCTCGGAGGGAAAATCGCACGGCTCGTAGGGCACGGACAGGCCGTAGCCATGGCCCGGCACGGTATGGATCGTTTCCTGACCCGAGAAGAACGGCGCCAGCGCGCGACGCAGCTCCACCACCAGCATGGAGAGCGCCTTGTCGCTCACGTCCCGATCGGACCACAATCCTTCGAGCAGGGTGTCGCGCCCGACCGGCTTGCTGCCGGCGTGGCCGAGCATGATCAGCAGCTCCAGCGCTTTGCGACTGACTTCGAGGCGCACGGCCCCTTGCATGAGCGCCGGCTTGCGCTCATCGACGATCAATGCACCCAGCCTGGCTTTCACTGCTTCGCCCTCGAGCAGTCCCGCTTATCTCCAGACCTGCGAGCAGATACGCAGGTAGTTGCGGCCCAGAATGTCCTCGACTGCGCTCTCAGAGTAGCCGTTCGCGAGCATCACGCCAATCAATTCGACGATCTGCTCGGGTACCGCGTAATTGAAGCCGGGCCAGGCCGGATCCTTGGCCATCGGCCATTCCTCGGGCCGTGCCCGCACGAAGGCATTGACCGGCTCGGCGTTGAAAATCACATCGAACCCCAGCCCCACGTGCGCCGGCCCCAGCAACTGAACGTAATGATCCAGGTGCCGGAACAACGTCTGCGTGCGGCACTTCGGGTCGCCGAGGTATTCGCTCGAGCCGGAGATGCCCACCAGACCGCCGGTGGCCGCGCAAGCGCGCGCCTGCTCATCGTCGATGTTACGGAAGGACGAATGGATGGCATTGGCATTGGAGTGGCTGAACACCATCGGCTGTTGCGCGATGGCCAGCGCATCGAGCGAGGTCCGCCGGCCGACATGACTCAGATCGACGAGCATGCCGATGCGTTCGGCTTCACGCACGAAGCGCCGGCCGTAAGGCGTGAGCCCACCGTCTGCCGGTTCGGCGCAGCCGCTGCCGGCGCAGTTGGCGCTATTGAATGCGAGCAGCGTCTGACGCACACCGAGTGCATAGAAGGCGTCGATGAGATTCAAATCGCGTTCGAAACAGCGCGTACCTTCGAACTGCAATACCACCGCGAGCTGGCCGGCGCGTTTCGCGGACACGATGTCCTCGACTTTCTCGACCAACTTCAGCAACGAAGATCGCGACTGCAGCTCGTGGCGTGCCCAGGCCGTGATACGCAATGCCTCGGCGCTGTTGTGAGTGTCGCCGGCGAGTGTGACGCCGACTGCGCTGACCCCCGCCCTGGCGAACCGTTCGAGCTGTTCCCAACCGTTATCGGCACTGCCCAGGCCCGGCAGATCCACCGGCCAGACGTTGTCCCAGACGACGGCGGACTGCAGCAGACGCTGCGCGGCGGAGACGTGAATTTGTTCAGGATGCATAAGCTGGACTCTTCGATCTCATCATCCAAAGGAACGTGCCCGCGACCACCGCCAGCACGACAATGCCAAATTCGGGCGCCATCCAGCCGGTCTCGGCGACAGCGGAGATCAAGGTGTAGGCGGACATCGAGCCTGCAACGCCCGCACCAAGTCCAGCGACGCAGCGTTGGCGCAGCGTCGCCGCGTGCCGCCACGCTGCCAGGCTGACCAGGAAATACACCAGCCCGAAACAAAGCGCCGCGACGTTGACGATTGGCACGAGCGCCGCGCGACCCGCGAGAGCGAGAATCACCGCAAGGGTTGTGATGAACATCGTCGCCGAGCGGGGTTCCGCAGCCCGACCGCTCAGCTGCTTACGCAATTGATTCAACACCCGCACCGACGCGGCGAAACAGGCGATCCAGGCAGAGCAGATGCCCAGCAGTCCCGAGATCAGCACCAGGTTGGCAAACGTCGCACTCGACAGCCCATTACGGAAAGCAGTCGCCGCCGGCAGCGGCGCGGCAATCAGCGTTTGCCAGGGCACGACATAGGACGCCGCGAGCACGACGCACACATAAAACATGCAGGCCGCCACGATCGCGACTCGCATCACCCAGCCAACATCGGTCAAACGGACGCTATCGGCACGCTCGTTGGAAAGAATGGCGACCACGTGAAAGCCCGCGAACCACAGAGGCATGGTCGCGACCAGCGTCGCAATGCCGGTGTAGATCGGCTGACCGTCGGTGGCTGCCGGCAGCAGCGGCAACAGGTTGCTTGCTTTGCCAGCCATGACGCCGGCAAGGATGAATACCGAAGTGACGCCGAGCTTCACGAACACGATGATGTTTTGCGCCCGGGCCATTTTGACGATGGGCCGGAGATTCAAAATGGCCACGATCGCGGTTCCGGCCAGCGCGATCGCCAGCGTTCCAGCATGCACGTCGCGCCCGAAGACTCGATACAACGGCGCGCCTTCCAGCGCGGGGAAGATGGTCACCGCGATCCATCCGGCCGACACCGCCTCGAACGCGACGATGCTGATCGTCGCCAGACACAGGGCCAACGTCACGATGAACGCCGCGCGTGGACCGAGCGATGCGGCGACCGCCCCGATCTCGCCGCCTCTCGCGAACAAATCGTTCCGGGCCAGCGACGCGTAGTTGGTAGCGACGAGCAGTACCGCCCCCGCCCCCATCAGCAGCGCGACGACGCTGCCGCCCGGCCCGGCGAGCGAAAGCCATTGACCGAGAATGGTGATCCAGCCCACGCCGACGATGGATCCGAAACTCATCATGAACAGCTGCAACCGGGTCAGGCCACGCGCCGTGCGCTCGGCGGAGACCGGCATCGACATGGCAAAGGGGTTGCTCATGAACGACAGAGTGGCATCGTTGCTAGTAAGTGCGCATCCGGTACGGGTAACCCACCTACTTTCGCGCGATCACGGGCAGAATCAGTCGCGACGGGTAGGACGCCGAGTGGTGCACGCTATTGCGTGCCGGCACTCCGTCCTTTTGCTCGGAGTTGGCTCCGCCCCGGTTCATGTTTCGTTCCCAACGTGGGAAATTGCTGCTCGACACTTCGAGACGGACCCGATGGCCCGGCAGGAACACATTGCTGGTGGCTCCCATCGGAATGGTCAGTTCGTAGACCTCACCGGGCCGCATCCACACCTCTTTATCCAGACCTTCGCGGAACCGGGCGCGCAGCACGCTCTCCAGCACGTTGAATGCCCGGCCGTCGGCATCGACGTCAATGAGCTTGGCCGTGAAGTCCGTGTCCACCGCGTCCGACGACACATACAAAACGACCTTCACGTCGCCGGTGACTTCGAGCTCCTGCTTCAGGACTTCGGAGCTGAACACCAGCACGTCGTCCCGCGCTTCGACCGGTCTCTGATCGAGCGCGCCTGGCACGGCATCCGGCGTCCCGGTGCAACAGATCGCTCCGCCCCGGGACGGCACGGGATCGTTTGGATCGTAGCTGTAGGAGCTGGACGTCGTTGCTGGTTTGGAGGAGCGCCGGCTCAACGTGCCATTGCCGGTGAGACCGTTCGCCCGGCCGCCGCTGCCCAGATAAAAATTTTGCGACGACGTTGCCGGCAACGGCCACGCCGACGCGCTCTGCCAACGATTGCGCCCCATGGCGTAGTAACGAAGGCGCGGCCACTCCTGGATGCGACGCCTGGCCGCGGCATCGTCTTTCAGCCACGCATCGAACCAGGTCAGGTACTGACTGCGGTAATCGAAGCGTGTATCGCCCATGTCACGTTCGCCGATGCGCGTGTTCTCGCTCGCCTCGCGCTCGAACGCACAGTGCGTGTGAGGACTCATGATGGCGAACTGATTGTCACGCGCCAGCTTCGACGCCGAGCGTTGACGCAGATGGTTCATCTCGAACAACGTCATGTCGGCGCCGAAGTCATACCACGAGTTGACGAACAACGCCGGCACGTCGGAGACGTAGCTCTCCGTCATGTACGGCAGCTTCTGCCAGTAGGGATCGGTGTTGGGGCGAGCGACGGTGTCTTCGAAATCCGTCCCGGTCATGCCCTGCGCGGCGAGCGCGTCTTTGGTCGGCAAGTGATGCCAGGCTTTTTTGAGATCGATGATCGGCGGCCGGCGCGTGATGTCCCAGAGCGCGGCGTTGGCGTTGTATTCGTCATGCGGCAAATCGACCGGCAGCTTCGGAAAGACTTTTTCTCCGTATTGGGCAAACCAGCCGACCACGCCGACCCACTCGGGCACGCCGCCCACTCTCGCGCCCCAATAGCGATAGTGACCGCCGAGCGAACCGACTGCGCTACCGGACGCCATTGGAATGAGCGCCTTCAATGCCGGCGGCCGCGCGCCCGCCATGAACAATTGAATGTCGCCTTCATAGGAACATCCAACAGCGCCGACTTTGCCGTTGGACCACGGCTGTTTGCTCAACCAATCGACGGTGTCGTAGCCATCCTCGGCATCGCCGCCCGAGACGACGTAAATGCCTTCCGAGCGATGACGGCCGCGCTTGTCCTGAACGGCAACGGCATATCCATTCGACACAAAGAACCGAAGCAGCGAGGCCGGCTGCGTCGACTGCGGCGTGTAGCGCACGTCCTTGCCATAGGGCGTGCGAATCAGAACGACGGGGACCGGCCCGCTCGCGGTCTTTCCCGGCAAATAAAGATCGGTCGCCAGGCGCGTGCCGTCCCGCATCGTTACGAACACATTGCGATCGACCCGAAACTCATCGGTCGAGTCCGCATTGACGAGGCAAGGCGCCCAGCCCGCAATGACCGCGGCGAAAACCACACGGAGTTTTTTCATTCGAGTTACTGCAGCGGCCGCGCTGGCCAGTCACGCATCAGAGGAGGATGATTTGGATAGAGCTGCTCGGCGCGTCGATAGAACGCAGCCGCCTGTTCGGGCCGTCCCTGCTGGTCGAGAAAATTCCCCATCCACGACAGCATCGCGCGCGAGGGACGCAGCGGATAGCCATAGATTCGTTGCAGCCCGGCGTAGTGCGACTCGACACCCGCCAGTCCCTGCGACAGAAGCGCAGCGTCCGAGACTTGCAGATCGGCGAACACCATCTGTAACCCGGCGTAGGTGCTCGGCAAGTGACTCGACATGTGATTCTCGTTCGCCAGGTAGTCATAGCGCCAGCGCAATCCGGCCGGCTGACTTTGCCCCAAGAGCCGTGCCATGCGCGCTGTCGGCTCGGTGATCTCGACGGACTCGTGCCCGGCCGAGAGATACAGGAAGCGCGTCGCCTTGCCGGCCTTCAGTGCTCGCAGTTTTGCCGGCGCTTCCTGGACCAGCGCTTGATCGTCCCACCAAAGCGCGGGACTCAATGCGAGATACGCGTTGAAGGTGTCGGGCGCGTTCAAGAATGTGTAGAGCGTGAACAGTCCGCCGCGCGAATGCCCCACGATGATACGAAACGGCTCGGTGCGGTACTGAGCATCGACCCAGGGGATCAGATCCTGCTCCAGGAATTGGAGGAATCGATCCGCGTCGTACCGCGCCTCATCCGCCTTCGGCTTGCGCTTCGGTGGCGCCAGCTCCTGGGCGCGCGCCACGTTGGGAATGGCGACGACGATGGTCTCGGGAATGCGCCCGGAAGATTCACCGAGCTGACGCACGATGCCGGCAACCGACAGGTAATAAGCATCGCCATCGAGCAGATACAGCACCGGATAGCGGGCCTGCGAAGTGCCGTAGCTCGACGGCAAATAAACCTGGACGCGCCGTTGTTGTTTGAAGACTTCGGAGCGCACCCAGTGCTCATCTCCGACCCTGATGGGGCTGTCGTCAGCCTCGGCGAGCGCGAGCCCGCCCCAGATCGCCAACGTCAACAGCAACGTGAATGCGCGAACCATCATCCCCACTCATGCTCATCGTTGGGCAGGCGCCGTTATGACCGAAGCATCGGGCTCCGGTCAGTAAACGGCATCCTGTGATGGTAACGCGCGGGTTATCAGAATTCCTGCCAGCCGTTGCCGCCGCTGGCCTGCCGGGCTGGAGCGCGGACTGCCTCGAATTTCCGCTTGACCGGAGGCGCGGCATTGCTGGAAGCAGCGTTGCGCAGGGCCTTGCAGGAAAGCGCCCTGGTGCGCGATCTCGAAGCCGCGAGCTGCCGGCGGAACAGACAGCGCTGCTGTTCGCCCCTCGCGTAGTCAGCGCGCGACCCGCATGAGATTGCATCGAAAGTAAGCTACGCTCCACGGGACCCTCGCCACCGTGGAGCAGCCATGGCCCGCATCTTCATCACCGGCTCATCGCAAGGCCTCGGCCTGATGACCGGCCAGTTACTCGCCGACCAAGGGCACTCGGTCGTACTACACGCGCGTAACGAAGCGCGCATGAAGGAAGCTCAGGCCGAGGCACCTCGGTCGACGCAATGGGTGATTGGCGACGTTGCCACGCTGGACGCGATGCGCAGTGTGGCCGAGCAAGCGAACAAGTTCGGCCCGTTCGACGCGGTCGTTCATAACGTCGGCATCGGTTATCGCGAGGCTCGCCGGATCGAGACCGTCGACGGCCTTTCGCAGCTCTGGGCAATCAATGTGCTCGCTCCGTATGTGCTGACCGCGCTCATGCCGAAGCCGAAACGTTTGGTTTATCTCAGCTCCGGCATGCACCTCGGCGCCCATTCAGACCTCGACGACCTGCAGTGGTCCCAGCGCAAGTGGGATGGCAGTCAGGCCTATGCCGATACCAAACTGCACGACGTCCTGCTGGCGTTCGCAGTCGCTCGACATTGGCCCGACGTTCTCAGCAACGCGGTCTCGCCCGGATGGGTGCAGACACGCATGGGCGGCGCGGGGGCGAACGACGACCTCGATCAGGGACATCGCACTCAGGCCTGGCTCGCCGTGAGCGACGACAAAGAGGCGCGTACCACGGGCGGCTTCTTCTATCACAAGCAACCCGGGCGTTTGAATCCAGTGGCGCGGGATGAAGCGCTTCAGGAAGCACTCATCGATTACTGTCGCAAGGTTTCCGGTATAGGGCTGCCATAGAGCAAGATCGACTTCTGCGACGACAGCGTCTGCTGCGAGCTGATCATTCCGGCGACCCGCCGGGAATGAACTCACATCTGACGGAACAGGTGCAGGTAGCCGCGACTGACGGGCAGCACCTCGTCACGCCCCTTCATATGAATGTCGGCGGTTTCGTTCGGCCCCCGCGTGACATGGCTGATAGCTCGGAGGTTGACGACGACGGAGCGATGGACCTGCGCGAACTGGGTGGGGTCGAGCTGCGGGATCAGCTCTTTGAGCGGGGTGCGGACCACAGCGTCGCGGGACTGGCCGGCATCGTCGCGCCATGCGACTCGGGTGTACTTCTCTTCCGAACGCAGATAGTCGATATCGTCCACCGCGATCAGGCGGACGGTCTGGCCAACGGAGGCCCGCATCCAACGCAAGGTCGCTGGTGGTCTGGTTCGTTCGAGGCTGGCGGCGAGTTGCCGTAGCAGAGCATCGGTATTCAATGCCGGCTGAGCCGCCTGCAACCGCTCCTTCAGCCGCGCGACGGTCTCGGCCAATCGCTCCGGCTCGACCGGCTTCACCAGGTAATCGAGCACGCCCTGAGCAAACGCCTGCACGGCGTATTGATCATGAGCAGTGACGAACACCAGATGCGCACGACGGCCAATGTGCTGCGCGGCCTCGACCCCCGTTTTCCCGGGCATTTGCACGTCCAGAAAACAGATCCCGGGGCGATGCGTTTCGAACAGATCGATGGCTTCGCGACCGTTACGCGCCTGAGCCACGATCTGCAACTCGGGCCAGAGCTGCGACAGCATGCGTTCGAGCGCATCCCGCAACAGCGGCTCGTCGTCGGCGATGAGTGCGGTGGGATTCATTGTCGGGCCGGAAAGCTCAGCTCAGCACAGACACCATGCGGCTCGATCTCGGTCAGAGTCAGTCGAGCGTCGCCGCCAAATGCGAGCTGCATTCGCTCGCGCAACGTCGAAAGCCCGGTGCCGAGCCCGCTGCCCTGTGTTTTCAGACCCACGCCTGTATCCACGACGCGCAGGAGACAACGGCCGTCGCGCAACCAGACATCGACGTCGATACGCCCGCCCTCCTCGCCTGGATCGATGCCATGTTGAACGGCATTCTCGACCAGCGTCAGCACAGTCATGGGCGGACATTGAAACTTCGCGGCCGTCGGCTCGATATGCAACGCGAACTGCAGTCGGTCGGGCATGCGCATTTGCATCAGCTCCAGGTATGCGCGCGCCAGCTCCATCTCTTGATCCAACGTCGTCGTCTGCACCTGCATGCGAGGCACGGCCGCGCGCAGATAGGCAATCAGATTCGTCAGCACCTTTGAAGCTTGCGGTGAGCCCGCATTCACCAGCGCCTGCACATTGGCGAGCGTGTTGAACAGAAAGTGAGGTTTCACTTGCGCCTGTAACAGTCGCAGTCGCGCATCGAGGGCTTTGCGTTCGAGCTCACTGCGCTCGAGCTCGAATGCCAGCGCCTGGTCGCGGGCAAAGACATCGCGTTGACGAAGCATTGCACCCAGCGCGATCCACGGCCCGAACAGAAGCCCTTCCACGATGAGCGCGAGGAGTCCTTTCATCTGCGGCGTCTGGTGCGCCGTATGAATGTCGACGGCCATCGAGATCGAATGAGCGAGTAGCGCGCCCGCTGGAACGGCGATGACCACCCCGCCGACTTGAAGCACCCAACGCGGCAGCCAGGGCGGCAATCGAACCGGGCGCTGTTCGAACAGCCCGAACGCCAGCGCGGCCACCAGACTGACGACGACGGCATGGCCGATGGTGACATCGATCGTCGGCGCCGTGGACGACAGGCTATTCGCAGCGCCGAACACGATCCCGAGGCTCAGCGCCAGCACCAGTCGACGCCAGCCAAACACGAGCGCCAGGCCTCGCGGCCGCGCCTGCGTGATCTGCTGATGGCCCATCGCGGATGACATGGAGCCACTATAAATCGTGCCCGGCGCGCGCGCCCGCACTTTACCCCCTGCAAAGCGCGCCCCTTCCGCCATTCGTCCGCCGGAATCGTCATTCGGGCCGCCGGGACCGGCATCCGTCGCATGCGCTCGTTTTCTCGGCGGCCCACTTTCATAGTCCGTCCGAAACCGACAGGGAGAATCCCCATGACTCTGAGCAAACGCATCGTCCTCGGCGTAGCCACGGTCTTCGCGCTGGCCGTCGTATCGCTCGCAATCATGCTGAGCCACGACTCGCCGTGCCCCGCGCCGCCGACCACGACCACCGGCTCGCAATTCAAGATGAAGGCAGTAATGCAGCGCTGCTATGGCTCGCCCGACATCCTCAGCTTTGAAGACATCGACAGACCGACGCCGGCCAACGACGAGGTTCTGGTTCGAGTCCGAGCGGCCGCGGTCAATCCGCTCGATTGGCACAGCGTCGCAGGCTGGCCGTACGTCATGCGTCTTTCGGGTGGATTGGGCGCACCGAACGATCCGAGCGTAGGCGTCGACTTCGCGGGCATCGTCGAGGCTGTCGGGAAGGATGTCACGCGATTCAAGCCCGGCGATGAAGTGTTCGGTGGACGCAGCGGCGCTTTCGCGGAGTACGTGACCGTGCGCGAAGCTCGCGCCATTGCAAGCAAACCGGCCAATCTCACATTTGAACAGGCCGCAGCGATTCCCATCGCCGCCGTGACCGCTCTGCAAGCACTGCGGGATCAAGGCCACGTGCGTGCCGGCCAGAAAGTCTTGATCAACGGCGCATCGGGTGGCGTCGGCACTTATGCCGTGCAAATCGCCAAATCATTCGGCGCCGATGTCACAGGCGTATGCAGCACCAAGAACGTCGAGCTCGTACGCTCGCTCGGCGCGGACCATGTCGTCGACTACAAGAAAGAAGACTTCACGTCCGCGAGCGAACGCTATGACGTCATCATCGACAACGTCGGCAATCGCTCGCCTCTGGATCTGCGCCGCGCGCTCACACCGGGCGGTATCGTGGTCATCGTCGGCGCGCCGAAAGAAGGCCCGTGGGTCGGCATGTTCTGGGGAGTCATCCGCGGCCTGGCGCTATCGTGGTTCGTCGATGAGAAGTTCGTGTTCTTTGTCGCACAACTGAACCCCGACGATCTGAGCTTCCTCGCCGATCTCGCGCGCGATGGCAAGCTCACCTCGGTCATCGACCGCAGCTTTGCGCTCGACGAAACATCGAAGGCCATCGAGTATCTGGCGGGATGGCATGCGCGGGGCAAAGTTGTCGTACACGTCCCCGCGCGATCGGCGGACGGCACTTGAGGCGTCTGCGTCTAACCGATCCGGTCGATCTTCACGCCCGTGACTTTTTCGCCGTACTCGACCTGCTGCTCGACGCGAACGTGACCTCGGATCAACGTGCCGATGTCCGCGCCGGTCAGGTCGTGCGCGATCCGGACCTTTTGCACAACGTCAACGATGGGCCCGGCGTCCTTGACCAGCTTGCTCAACTCGGCGGCGAACGTCGGGTCCTTGGCCAAGTCCAGGGCCAGCATATCGGCCAGAATCTTGGAGTAGGTGGCCGGCGCCTGCGGCAGACTTTTGACCGCTGCCGCGGCCACGTCGTTCTTGTTCCACCACTTGGCCAGGCGATCGACCAGCGCCTTGACCCCGGCAAAGGATTGTTTACCGGCCTCCTCGGCGAAGGCCTCGCCGCCTTTGACGAGGTAAGGAACCAGGACACTGATGACTGTAGCGATGAGCGCTTCCATAATCATCCTTCATGGCCAGCCGGGATGGCGCGGATTGTCGCACGAATCGATACAAACAAACCATCGTATGAACAACACCGTGGGATTCGTCGGGCGCGACTGGGTATTCCAGGCCATCGAGCAATGGCTGGCCTCGGCCGACGGCCCGCGTTTCATGATCCTGACCGGCGAGCCCGGCTCCGGCAAAACCGCGATCGCCGAGGAGTTGCGGCGACGCATGGCAGCGCCGCTGTCCGCCAATGTGAGATCGACGATTCAAGATGCACTGCGGGCAGTGCATTTCTGTACGGCGCGAAAAAGCTCCTCGATCGATGCCATCGGTTTCGTTCGATCCATCTCCCTGCAACTTGCCAATGCCGTACCGGCTTTTTACCAGGCACTGGCCGCGACACAGGAGCCCTACGTGCGCATCGACGTGACACAAACGGTGGGCACGGCACAGCAAGTGACCGCGATCGCCGACCTGCATCTGTCCGGCCCCTCCGCCAGACGATCCTTTGTCGTCGCCCTGATCCACCCGCTGCTGCACATGGCGACGTCGCCCGATCGTCCCGTGTCGCTGGCGCTGCTGGTGGACGGGCTCGACGAAAGTTTCAGCACCGATGAACCCACCATCACGGACCTGCTCGGCAGCGCCGAAGAACTGCCTGGCTGGGTCAGGATCATCGCGACGACTCGTCCGCTGGAGCGGGTCTTTCTCAGCTTGCGACATCATCGGACGATCGACCTGTCGTCGGAGCAAAGCGCCGCGCTCAATCGAACCGATCTGAGCTCATACGTGTCCGCCGCTTTGAGTGAGATCCCGACCGTCGCATCGAATGGCACATCGGCGCAGCAGCTGGCAGCCGCAATCGAGCGCAACGCCGCCGGCAACTTCCTCTATTGCAAGCTGCTGCTGGACGACGTCGCCGCCGGGCGCCTCGATCAGCAAAGCATCGATCGCCTGCCCTCGGGCCTGCATGGATACTTTCATGCCGCGCTCACTCGGGCTGCGGGCAGTTCGTGGAACGATAGTAGTCAGGTTTGGAGCGTGCTGGTCGCGGCACGCGAGCCGCTGACGCGACAACATGCCGAGCGAGTAGCTCAGATCGACAGCGCGGAATTCAGAAAATTCGTCGCAAGATTCGAGCCGTTCCTGGAGCGGACGCAGTCCGAGGGAGCGCAGCCCACTTTCAGTTTGTTTCATCAATCGTTGCGCGACTTCCTCGCGCTCGACCAATTGACGGTGGCGGATCGAAGCATCGACAACCCGCATCATCTGGACCCGCGCCTCGGCCATTGCATCTTCAGCGCCTTCTATGGCGGGATCGTCGACGTTGCGGCGACGATCGACTGGGCCGCTGTCGATGACTACGGCCTGCGCCATCTGCCCCTGCACTTGATGGCCGGTGGCTTCGCGGAACGAATCGAGCCCTTGCTGATGAGCCAGTTCCTGCGGGCGAAGATCGAGCGCTTTCACGACTATCGATCCATACGCCAGGACCTGCTGCGCGGCGTGCAGGCTGCCGAGGCAACCGCCAACTCCGCAGCGATGCTTCGCTTCAGCCTCACAGTCGACTCGTTTCGCGCTCGCATCGGCGCCGACATCCCACGCCAGTTCGCGCCGCTGTACGCCGTTGCAGGCCAAGTCGAGCGTGCCGTAGATCTGGCTGAGCTCGCGTCCGCCCAATGGGTTCGAGCGGTAGCACTACGCAGTATCGTCGCTGCTATCGCCGTCAAAGATCCGGAGAAGGCACTGTGGGTTGCAAATCGCCAGACGTCCTCGGACGCCCGAGCCGAAAGCCTCGTGCTATTGCTGAAAGGACACCTCGTCAGGGACGGCGGCCTGCATGACTCTCTGGATCTGCTTCAAACCCTGGTTGCGAACGTCGAAACAATGTCGACGTTCGCGCACCGCAGTCTCATCTATCGAGAGCTGTTTGCAACGCTGCTGCCGGTCGCGCCTCCCCAGGCGCAGGAGATGTTCGAGAACGCCGCGAGGACGGCGCGCGAGGAGCCGGACGCTCAACAGCGCGCCCTCGCGTTCTGGCACCTGAGCCAGGCCGGCGAATCGCAACCGCAAGCCATCCGCATCGGGTTGCTGGTGGAATCGCTGCAGGCGTTGCTGGCCATGCATGAAGGCGACTGGCGAGCGAAAAAATTCGGCACAGTCGTCTCGGATCTTGCATCGTTTGACGTGAATGAAGCGCTCGCGAACGCCCGGGCCGCGCGCGATCCGCATTGCCGTTGCTATGGTCTGCTCAGTGCCAGCGTGCATCTGGCGGCCATCAATCAAGACACGGCTCACGAAGTGCTGGCGGAGGCCGAGCAGGATATTTATCTGATCGGCATCGCGAAGGCCGAGGGTTACGGATGGAAAGCCGCGGTCGCCAGAGCAGCAAAGACTGCGGCGAAAGAAATTGCTCTCATTGCAGGCGGCCAGAAACCGGCGCCTGCCCGTACGCAGTTCGAAACTGTGATCAAGCTCATGACTCCTCGCGCATCGACCGACGGCGAGAATGCGATACGTCAGATCGAGTCGAAGATCCGCGAGGCCGCCACGCCCAATCCCGATGATCTCTGGCGCAAGACACTGGAAGCGAAGCTGTTGGCCGCAGTTGCGGAGGAAAGCCCGGATCGAGCGCTGGAGTTGGCGGAGTCACTGCCTGCCGGGCGGGCCGAAGCCATGGAAGTCGTCATCGAAGCGTTCGGTCGAGTCGATCTGAATCGGGCCTTGCAGCTGCTGGGCACTTCTGCCCCGGACAACGAATGGGGCAAGATCAATGTCCTCGCCGAGCTGCTTCTGCAAGCCACCGCACACGAACACCCGCAGTTGACTGAGATATTGATCACGCTGGTGGACGAATGTCGCGCGACCGACCACGTCAGGCCGCCCGATGCCGACAGCATCCATGGGGTCTTTCAATGGCTCGCAGAGACTCGCCCCATCCTGTCCGGCTCGGATGTCCTGTGCAACACGTTCGCTGCGGCGGGCGCCATCGTCGCGAGGCGCTCCCCTGAACTCGCCAGGGTGTTTCTTGGTTTCGTTCTCGACCAGTTGCAAGGCGATCATCGGTGCGTGGGCCGGGCCATCGCGGACATCGCCAAATTCAACCCCCATCTTGCCTGGGAGACTGCGGCGAATGCTCGTCGCGCGTACGAAGTCGTCGAGTACCGCGGTGAATGGTTTCGCAACGAAGGCCTGCGGGAAGTTGCAGTTGCAATCGCACCCTACGCGTCCGAATTTGCGCTCGACACGATCGAACATTCCATGAGCCATGCCGACTGCCGCGCGGTTGGTTACTCAGCGCTCGCGAGAGCTTACAGCTCCCAGGACAGAGCGCTCGCCGATCTATTCCTCGCCAAGGCACGTCATTTCGCACTCAGCAGCGAATCCGACTGGCGAAAGGTGGATGCCCTGTTGCGCATGGCGGCGGATTGCGCTCAATGGAACCGAGCTGCTGTCGACGAACTGCTGGACAGCGCGTTGTCGATTGCACGCGCACCAACAGAAGGGCAAGTACAGCTCGCCCGCTCATACGCGAACGCCGCCGAGCTTCTGTTCACACTCGACGGCGACAAGCGGCGCGCACGAGAACTGCTCGAGAAATCATGCGATCGGGTGCGCGAGCCGGACACGAGCAGCCCCGAGATCGAAGCGATCGTTGCGGCCGCCCTGCTCGACAGTCCCGAGCAGGCGCTCAAGACAGCAGCGAAGCTGTTGCAAGCGCTCGCCGAGCGTGATGCATCAATGGATGGTTCGCCCTTGCACGATCACGTCACCGAGATCGCGCCGCTATTGATTCATGCACACGCTCAACGAGCGCAAACCGCCGAGACGCTGCTCCAGAACATTGCGATCGCCGACGATCTCTCGGCACGAATCTTCATCGGCTGAGCCCGGCCCGACGGGCCGTTCCGGCCCCGGGCACGGGCTGATCGACTTCGCTCAGAACTGGAAGCCCACGCCGAACGTCGTCTCGAACGTGTTCAAGGAATCGTCGTAACGATCGATCACCTTGTCGAGATAACGATAGCGCGCGTCCAGGCGCAGCGAGACCGTGTCGGTGATGAAGTACTTCGCGCCGACGCCGGCGTTCAATGTGAAGCCGTTGTCGTCGCTGATGCGCACCGGCCCGCCGCCGTTGACTGTGCCCGTGATCGGACGATCGAGGTCCGCGCTGGCATAGCCGATACCCGCGAGCACATAAGGCACGAAGCGGCTGCCCGGGTTGAAGTGATAAACCGCATCGACATCGAACGTCGTCAGATCCAGATCGATGTCGCGCGTGGACAGACCCGTGACCGAGGTATTGGTCTGACCCAGCGACAATTCAAGGCCCCAGGCGTCGGTAAAGTGGTAACCGTAGCGCAGGCCATAGGTGAGATCGTCATCGAGCTCGGGAGTCCGTCCGTTGATCTTGCGATCGCTCAGATCGTCGCCGAACGCCTCGCCTACATATGCGCCAACTTCCTGGCTGCCCGCGGTCACCTGCGCCATCGCCGGCACAGCCGTGGCGGCAAGTACGCCAGCGGTTGCTAATCCAATCAGTCTTTTGGTCGTCAACATCATCATCTCCTAAACTTTTATTCACCATCGCATTGCTGCGACGTGGGGAGCAGCTTGCGCTCGCCATGCCGGTCGAATAAACCGGCCGGCGCGTAACAACGTGTTGCTTCGAATTCAGCAATGCGCGGGGAACTTGCACCAAGTTGCGCACCCCTCGTCCTATCGGTGCGTGCCAGCAATTGCGCGAACGAGCAATCGGCGCGCATGAATCATGCTGATGCCGCGTCACTCTTAATCTCATTCGCAAAAAAGTGGTTTAGCCCCACGTGTAGGCTCCGTGCGAGCCACTTACCAACAACTGTTTCGAGGACCGCTCGATGACAAGAAACAACAACCCTGGTATCGCGAATGCCGTGAAGAAAGCGCTGCTGTCGCTGACGGCTGTCGCCGCGGCAATGGCTGGCCCGGCGATGGCCAAAGACGTGGTCATTCATGCCGGCACGCTCATCGACGGCATCGCCACCGCACCGAAAAGCAAAGTCTCCATCGTCATCAAGGACCAGCGCATCGTGTCGGTGCAGAATGGTTTCGTGACGCCCGCCGGCGCCGAGGTGATCGATCTTTCCTCGGCTACGGTGCTGCCGGGTTTCATCGAATCTCACGATCACATTTCTTCCAGTGGCGATCGCCGCCCGCTGAATCGTTTCACTCAGAGCGAGGGCGACGCGGTGATTTCCGGCACGCTCAACGCGCGTCGCGAAGTGGAACTGGGATTCACGACGGTGCGCGATCTGGGCTCGGGCCCGCTCACCGCGCCGGCACTGATTCGCGCCATCGAATCGGGCAAGATCGTCGGACCTCGCTTATGGACCGCGCTCGAGCCACTCGGGCCGACCGGCGGACATTCGGATCGCGCCAACGGCCTGCGCCCGGATCTGGTTTTCGAAGGACGCGAAGCATCCATCGTCGACAGCGCGGAACAAGCTCGCGTCAAAGTTCGTGAGCATCGCCGTCGTGGCGCGACGGTCATCAAGATCATGCCGAGCGGCGGCGTCGGCTCCATCGGCGACGATCCGCATCACATGACCATGACCGACGAGGAAATGAAGACCGTCATCGAGACCGCACACGAGCTCGGCCTCAAGGTCGCCGCGCATGCGCACGGCAAGAAGGCCATCGACCACGCCATCCTCGCCGGCGTGGATTCCATCGAGCACGGCACCTACGCCGACGCGGAGAGCTACAAGCTGATGAAACAGCACGGCACGTTCCTGGTGCCGACGCTGCTGGTCGCCGATGCGATCTATCAGACTGCGATCAAAACGCCGGACCTGTTGCCACCGACCGTGGCGGAAAAAGCCATCGCCGTCACGCCAACCATGATCGGCAACGCCGGCCGTGCTTATAAGGCGGGTGTGAAGATCGCGTTCGGCACCGACCAGGGGGCCACGTCGAATCGCAACAAGGCCGAGGAATTCGCGCTGCTCGTGAAAGCAGGCCTGACGCCGATGGATGCGATCTTCACCGCGACTCGTAACGCCGCCGAGCTCGTCGGCAGCCCCGAAGACATCGGTTCGGTACAGGCTGGTCGTTACGCAGACATCGTCGCCGTGCAAGGCGACCCGCTGAATGACATCACGGTGCTCCAGAAAGTTGAGTTCGTGATGAAGGGCGGCGAAGTGATCAAGCGCGACGGCAAGATGCAGCGCTGAGTCGATCCGCGGTGGCGTCGCTCAGTGCGGCGCCATCGCGTCAGTTGACGAGCGCTGCCTCGCTGACCGCGCGTTGTAGGCGAAGCCGACGATTGCAGCGAGCGCCACGATCGCTTGTAACAACAGCGTCTGGACGGAAGGGTACAGGCCCACCAGCTCGATTCGCGGCAGGGGCAATGTCTGGACCGACAATATTCCCGCCTCTTGCAACGCTGCCGCGCCTTTGCCAGCCAGCACCACCGCCAGCACCGCAATGAATATCGAGCTGACCGAGAAGAATTTTGCGATCGGTAACCGCGCGCTGAACTTCAACATCGCGGTCGCGGTGAGCGCCAGCACTGCCGAGCCAGCCACGAATCCCGCCAGAGCCGCGGCTCCATTGCCTTCACTGCCGAGCGCCGCGTAGAACAGAATGGTCTCGAACACTTCTCGATAGACCATCAGGAACGCGAGACCGGCGAGCAACCACGCCGAACGCCCTCGCAGAATCCCGGACAGGTTGTTCTGGAAATAGCGCTGCCAATGGCCGGCGACGCTCTTCTGATGCATCCACAAACCGACGGTCAACAGGATGAACGCGGCGAAGAGCGACGCATATCCTTCGGTAAGCTCACGGCTCGCGCCGCTGATGTCGATCAGATATCTGGCGACGAGCCAGGTGACTCCGCCAGCGACGAGCGCCGAGATCCAACCGCCGTGGACATACGGCATCAATTCCTGCCGGCCCGACTTGCGCAGGAACGCGACGATGGCGACGACCAGCAACAGCGCCTCCAATCCTTCGCGCACCAGAATGGTAAAGCTGGCGATGAATGTCGTCGCCGCACCGGTGTTGCCTTGATCGAGAACGTTGCTCGCATCGTTCAGCACTGCCTCGACCGCCGCGAGCTGCTCCCTCATTTCGGCAGGTGTGGCGCCCCGCTCGATCCGAGCCCGATACTCCGCCATCACGCCTTCAATGCGTCGCAGAACCTTTTCGTCTCGCGCGGCCAGGCGCGGCTCGATGGGCTCGACGCCATCGAGGTACGACGACAATGCCAATCGAGCGGCCTCCTGCTTGTTGCCGGATTCATAGGCCGCGATGCTCTGATGCAGACGAGCGCGCGCCAGCGCCACGCCGGTCTCTTGAACCAGCGCCGATGGCGTCGCACGCAGATAAGCGAGTACGGCCGATGCGCGACTGGCGCCCAAGTCGGTGGAAAGCTCGTTCTCGTTCTGGCGGACCAGCGTTTCGAGATCGGGGATGCGATCACGCAGCGTCGGATCTTGTTTCCAAAGTCTGGCACCGGCCTGACGCGTCGCCTCGGGATAGGCCAGCGTTCCGACGTAGAAGCTCAATGCCCAGCGATCTTCGGGTGACAGCGTCGCGAAGCTCGGCATCGCCGTGCCGCCGACACCTTGGCTGATCGCTTCGAACAAAGAATAAAGGCTGCGCGCACGCGCTCGAGCTGCATCGGTGAAAGCAACCGGCGGCGGATCGAGCTGAGCCGCGGCGGGACCATCGCCATGACCGGCGGCGCCATGACAAGCGCCACACTGTTCTTGATACAGCGCCGCGCCGCGAGCGATATCGGGCACTGCCTTCGGCGCGATCGGCACCGGATAGGCCGCCAGCAATTGATTCGCAAGCGTGTGCGCGAGCTGCGCGACCCTGGCCGCATCCGCCTGTTGAGAAACTGCCGTTTCGAGCAACTGACTCTGCTGGGCAAGTTGCTCGCGGCCGTCACGCGCCGGCAGCGACTTCAAGCGCTCCCGAATCGTCGCCGTGAACTCCCTCATCTCCTTGAATTCACCCGCGTTGGTGACCTGCCCGCCGCTCACGGCACCGGCATAGTCCACCGCGACATAATCAATGAGCTGCCACAGCTGGCGAACCTGCAGGTCGAGCTTGTCATCTTCCGCTGACAACGCCGGGCCCGCGCCAAACATCACCAGCCACGCTATCGAGACCATCACCCACGAGCGCCATTGCCCGTGGGCCGATGAGAATGAGAACCGCTTCATGGTCGCAGGTTAGCGACCGGCGCCCGTCGAATCAAATGAAGAAGGCTACATGGAGCTGGGGCAAATTGACTCAGTGGCTGGCATTCCGGCCATCCAAGGACAGATTCAGCAGCAACACGTTGACCCGGGGCTCACCGAGGACTCCGAACGTCCGGCCCTCCGTTGCCTGTTTCACCAGGGTTCGTCTCTCCGCCTCCGGCCGGTTGCGCAACCGAGCGACCCGAGGAACCTGATACTCCGCGGCCGCCGGTGAGATATGTGGATCGAGTCCACTGCCAGATGCGGTCACCAGGTCGATGAGCACGAGCGACGCCATCTTCACTTCGTAGGCTTCGATCTTCTTGCCCAGATATTCCGGCGTGCGGCCCACCATCAAGCCGGCAATGAACATCGCGACGATGGCGAACGTCAACATTCCATACAAACCGCTGCCGGCGCCGTGGAGATTGAACGACAGGCGGCGCCGGGTGCACGATAGGCCCCTCGCGGCGTCGCTAACGGGAGCAAACGATGATCAAAGTAAGCGTGATGTATCCGAACAAAGCAGGCGCTCGCTTCGACCACGCCTATTACCGGGACAAGCACATGCCGCTGGTGCAGGCCCGCATGGGAGCCGCGTGCCGTTTCTATACCGTGGACAAAGGGTTGGCCGGCGGCGCGCCCGGTGAGCCGCCGACCTATGTGGCGATGTGCCACATCTATTGCGATTCAGTCGAAGCCTTCCAGGCGGGATTCGGCCCGCATGCCAAGGAGATTCTGGCCGACATCCCGAACTACACCGATCTGGCGCCGGTGCTGCAGATCAGTGATGTCGTGGTCGGCCAGCCTTGAGAAACAGGCGGCACGCGCGGCCGAGTGTTACCAGCCTTTGACTTTGGTCCGCAGCCGAACCAGGTTCTTATCCGCGGTGATATACAACGTGCCGCCGTCGTCGCCGAACGTCAGATTGGCGGTCGGCACGCCGGTGGCCAATGTGCCCAGATGTTTGCCGGCCGGCGAATAAACGAGGATGCCGCCCGGCGCGGTTGCCCACAGCGTGCCGTCGCGACTGACTTTCATGCCGTCGGGGAGGCCGGGTTTCTTTTCCTTCGCGGCCGCGGTCACGTCGAAGAAGACTTTGCCAGCGCCGAGCGTGCCGTCGCTCTTGACCGGATACGCCATCACGATCGCCTTGTCCGGATCGGAGTTGGCGACGTAGAGCGTCTGTTCATCCGGTGAGAACGCCAGGCCATTGGGACGGCTCAGCTCGCGGGTCAGCAGCGTCAGCTCGCCACGCGCATTCAATCGATACACACCCTGGAATTCCAGCTCCTTGCGCGGATCGTCCGCGCCTTTCGGCAACCCATACGGCGGATCGGTGAAATAAAGGTCGCCGTTCGACTTGAACACCAGATCGTTGGGGCTGTTGAGACGCTTGCCCTGATAGTTATCGGCCAGCGTCACGAACTTGCCGCCGCTCAGCCGGGCGATACGACGATCGCCGTGCTGACACAGCACGAGCTCGCCGGCCTTGTTGAACGTCAATCCGTTCGAGCCCGGCTCCCGACCCGTGAATGCATCGGCGCCGGTGTAACCGGACGGCTGCAGGAATTTCTTCAAGCCACCGGCTTCGGACCATTCCCAGATCATGTTCCGGGGGATGTCCGAGAACAGCAGACGTTGCCTGGGCGCGTCCCAGATCGGGCCTTCCGACCATTCGAATTTTTTCTCGGCGAGCACTTCGATGACGGCCCCCGGCTCGACCCGCTGGTCGAACGCCGGATCGAGACGCTCGATCTTGCCCAGCACCGGAACCTCTTTCGCCATCACCCCGTCCCCCGACCCGATCCACAGACCAAGCGCCAAGGGTATCGCAAGCACCAAGCGACGCATCATCGACTCGCCCCCTCCTGGTTTGAACGGCAATGATACCGCTACCGGCAGTCATGGGTGCAACGGGATTCCGGCGGGAACCGTCGCGCCCCTGCGCCGTTTGAAATCCGGAGGCGCACGCAAAGAAGTGAAGACCACCGTCTGGACCCTCGGTCATTCCACCCATTCCTGGCCGGAGTTCATCAGCTTGCTGGAAGCCTATGAGCTGCAAGCCGTCGCCGACGTGCGCCGCCTGCCCGGCTCGCGACGCCTGCCACAGTTCGATCAGGACACGATGACCAAAGCGCTGGAACGCAGCGGCATCGCCTATCGATGGTTTCCGAAACTGGGCGGCCGCCGCCGTGCGCACAAGGACTCACCCAATACGGGTTGGCGCAATCTTTCTTTCCGGGGCTACGCGGATTACCTCGCGTCCGAGGAATTCGCTGACGGACTCGCGGAGCTGATCGACCTCGCCAGACAGGAGCGCACGACGCTGATGTGCGCCGAGGCTGTCTGGTGGCGCTGTCACCGCCGCTTGATTGCAGACGTGCTGCTGCTGAAAGGCATCGAGGTAGTTCACATCCTCGACGCCACGCATTCCACACCTCACACGCATACGCCGCCGGCGAAAGTGGTCGGAGGCAAGCTTACTTATCCAGACGAAGAATGATGCTATTCGAGCAACGGCTCGATGATCGATTTCGCCTGCCGCACACATCGATCGAACTCCAATCGCCCACCGATCGCATCGATCTCCGCAAACTGGCGCCGAAGCACGTCCTCCCCTTCGGCCAACGCTTGCATAAATTTCTTGCCATGCCTGGCCATGAACGGTTCAGCCAACTTCAGTTGCGCCGGCTCGGCGGCCGCGACGGCGCACAGGTCGTACAGATCCCGCGCCTTGGCACGATCACCCCTATGCCACATTTTCTTGGCGATGATTTCCGCGGAAGTTTCGACGCGAATCATGCGGCCACGGTATTCGACCATTTCGTACGGGGCTGCAGTCAAGGGCGTGCCGACGACCACATCGATCTCACCCTCCCGAAGAAAAAGCTTGATGAACTCGGCAGCTTCTTCGTAGTCGGTACTGATGCTCTCGGCAACATCGCTGAGCCGTGGATTCACGTAACCGAGGTACTGTGGGTCCGGGACGAACAGATCGATGTCTTTGCTCTGCCGATGCGCGATTCGCAGCATGAGCACCGTGCCTCCGCCGAATGACCAGTGCGCGTCGGAGATCTGTCGCTCCAGGTGCGCCATGAGTTTCAGCGCCCGAGGAAACAATGACGTCCATGCACCCGGCCGGTTCAGGTTGAGCGTGCTCATCCCCAAATATCACGTCGGCTCTTCACCTGGCGTGCCAGATTGCGGTAGTTCTTCCACACAGCTTCACGACTCAACTTCGCCTCATCGTGAAGTTGCTCGGCCACGGCGCCGAGCAAGGAGACCGGTGCATCGTCCAGAAGCGCATGTACGTGCGGGATGTACTTCTCCGGGAGTTCGCCGGAAGCAAGGATGCGTTCCAAAGCTGGTCGTGCAAGCCTCCGCCTGAAGCTCACGCTGGCGGTCGCTGCTGCTCGGGCCAGCGCCGACATTTTTGCCGCCTTGCTGGATCCAGGCCGACCCGCGTCGACACGCAGAACCAGGCCCAGCACGCCGGCCAATCGCTCGGCCTTGTTCAGCCCCAGATCCGGAGCAGCGCCGGTCTCGATCTGATTGACCGTCTGACGAGAGAGGCCACTGAGCGCGGCAACCTGGGCCTGACTCAAGCCCATGTCGGTTCTTCGCGCGCGCAGCGCATGCCCCAATTCGTGGATTGCACCCATGAAGCCATCATAGGCCCGCCGCCGTCAATGTCAAATATATGCGACATCTGTCGCGGCTTGAATTGGCTGCGAGTCCACCAATGGCACTGGACCTCAACAATCGACCGATTTACGCCGGCTCGTTCATCAAGACTCTACTTCCAACGTTGTGTCTGAGCTTTTTCATCGTGCCGAGTGACACTACAGAGGGGCTTCGCAACCACGCGAATGGAAAGCGATGCTCAGGCACGGTTGCTGGCAACTCGCCGTAGCGGCGAGCAGGCTGAGCCCCGACAACCAGGATGATATGCACTGCAGGGGCCAACTCTTTGGCATGGACCGATCAATCGAGTCGAGGCAGCTCAAGTAATGACACATCCTGACAGCAATACGAGATCCGCACTGCAGGAAGCAGCCGGTTATTACCTGTCGCTCTCGGACCCGAGCACTACCGAACATGAGCGGGAGCAGGCCATTGCCTGGCTAAAGGGAAGCCCCGAGAATGTGGCAGAAATCCTAAAGATCGTGGAAATAAATGAGCTCTATCGGAAGAGCGCAATATGGTCCACCTTGCAGGAAGCTCCGGGTCGCGCGCCCCCCCAACAGCAGCCACGATCACAGTCTAAGCCGTACGCGCCTATTTCAACTGCATATCTTCAACACCTGAAGGCCGCACACCTTCTTTGCAAGTGGGCTCTGAGCCTGACAGGTTTTGGGTTTGTCGCAGCAGCGTTCCTGATGGGCAAAGTAGAACTGGTCGCTCTATCTGTCACCCCGCTAACGCTGTTGGGCTTATTCAGCATGAAAGAACGGATATTGGAATATCGCATTTCACGTGGCTTCTACGGCAGCAACACGGCCGAGGCGCGCGACTTGATTCAATTCATTATCGAGCACGGCGACCGTATTGATTTCAACGATGGTAGCGGCCTGCGCCGTCCATCTCTGGTCTCGTATCCCGATGACTGTGCTGCCCGTCGGACGCGAGTTCCCGCGGGAGCAACTGCGAAATGAATCCAAACTTACTGGATCGCGTGTCGCTGTGGGTTGATCGCTGCATCGACGTGATACTTATGAAGTATCCCGCTCGCACTGGACTCGGCGTCATTCTAGGCATGGCACTGCATTTCGTCGCCGAACGTCTGCATCCCGCCCTTGAGGCATTTCGCTTCGTCGATTTCAATGATGTTACATGGTGGCAATGGCTGGCGCCCGGTCTCATAATCATGCATCTACCGACGATAGCGCTGCTCTTCAAACAGCCATCAATTGGAAATCCCCAGATCGATCAGGCATTGGAGCTTATCGAGCGCGGAAATTTCTCTCCAACCGAGAGACGTCGCCAGTATCGCCGCCTCATCGATAATGTCGTTGGTCAGACCATCGAAGCGAGAGAGTCTCAGGGAAAGGTACGAACGGGCTGAAAGACTGCAACACCAACATCGCAGCTACGCGCAATCCCATTGTCGCGCTGTACGTGCGAAGAGAAACATAGAAACGCCTTCATAGGGCAGTCGGTCCGCTCGCAGGCGTTTCACTCCGCCGGCTGCTCCACCGGCTTGTACCCCGGCGCCAGCCAATGCACGACCAGCAGCGCCAGCAAGTAAACCGAGCCGCAAACCATGAAGATCGGCGTGTAGTCGCCGACGGTCTGCAACACCTGGCCGACGAACTGAGCAAACAACATTCCACCGACACCGCCCAACATGCCGCCGATGCCGATGACCGTGCCCACTGCGGAACGCGGAAAAACGTCACCCGGCAGCGTATATAGATTCGCGGAGAAACCTTGATGGGCAGCGGTCGCCAGGCTGATGAGTGCGACGGCCGCCCACAAGCTCTCGACCTTGGTAGCGAACACGATCGGCAAGGCGCAAAGCGCGCACACCAGCATTGCCGTCTTACGTGCGCTGGCCAACGATCGACCTCGCGACAAGAGTCGCGATGACAACCAGCCACCGGCGACCGAACCTACGTCGGAGGCGAGATACACTGCCACGATGGGAATACCGAAGGATTTGAGATCGAGGCCGCGCGTGCGAGACAGGAAGTCCGGCAGCCAGAATAGAAACATCCACCACACCGGATCGATCAGGAACTTGCCGAGCGCATAGGCCCAGGTCTGGCGCATGCGTAGCACGGCCATGAACGGCATCTTGGCACCGGCGGCATCGGGCGGATCGCTTTCGATCAGCGCCAGCTCCGCCGCATTCACATTTTTATTTTCACGAGGCGCCGTGTACAGCAGCCACCACGCCGGCAGCCACAGCAGCGTGGCCACGCCGACGATCACGAAGCTCGCGCGCCAGCCCATCGCCAGATCGACCACGATGAAGGGCACCAGCAACGGCGTCACGATCGCGCCGATATTGGTGCCGGCGTTGAAGACACCGGTAGCAAGCGCCCGCTCTTTTTTCGGAAACCACTCGGTGACAGCCTTGATGCTGGCGGGGAAACCGCCACCCTCGCCGATGCCGAGCAGGACGCGCACCATGATGAAGTGCGTGATGTTACGAGCGGCCGCGTGCGAGATGTGCGCGAGCGTCCAGATCGTGAACGCGATCCCCAGGCCCCACTTCGCGCCGATGCGATCGACGAAGCGGCCGAAGAACAGATACGACAACGCATATGCCGCCTGGAACCAGGTGACGATGTTGGCGTAGTCACGCTCGCTCCAGCCGAACTCCGGCTGCAGATAACCGGGCTTCAACACACCGATCATCTGACGATCGACGTAGTTGATGACCATCGCCAGGAACAACAGCGCGACCACCACCCATCGATAGCGTCCCGGACCGAACGCCGACTGCTTTTCAGACATTCCTGATCCCCTGCCTGCCCTTGCCAAAATCCGCGTCGCTCAGCGCGCCGCCGGCGCGCTGTTGCTCTCGACCAGTTCGTCAATGTGGAACCGCCGGCCGCGCCAATGGCTGGCGCATCGAGCCCCACAGCCATCCGCAATTCGGTCAAATCGTATTCGTGCGCGGCGGTGCTGGGCTCATGACGGTCGCAACCGATCGCCGGCCGTTCAGCAGCCCGAGCGTGCTGATCGTGCCAGTCAACACGGTGCACGGCTTCGAATATGGCATGGATTCGGACGGCTGGGTACTCACCGTCGCCGAACCCTGCCTGCGAACTTGCTGGACCGGATCGAAGTCATCCGGGTGATGGTCGGCCGGCATCATGATCGCCGCAGGCATCACGATCCATGCTAATACGGCATGGATCGATGCCACAAACGTGGCCTCCCAGGCCGGTGGCATTGCGTGGCATTCCGGTCAGTGGCATCAAGTTCTGCGCGCCGACCCGGTTATCCCGCCGCGTATTGTTGAATCCCGGGCGCTCGCCATGAATCCGATGCGACAGGCCAGCGACCTGCCTCACGAATCGGCGGATCAGCTCCGATCAGACGATGCGGACTCGATTCTCCTGAGCCGGCGAGGACTGCGAGCGTGCCGACATGGATCGCTGCCAGGTCCCCACGGACTCTCCGGTCCACTCACGGAAGGCACGCCTGAAGCTACCGACATCCTTGAAGCCCAGCATGTAGGCGATCTCTTTGACGTTCGGGCGCTTCTCTCGCAACAGCAGCTTCGCGTGACGAATGCGATAGCGTTTGACGAGCTCCTGATAGCCGATGCCCGCGGCGCTCAATTCGCGTTGCAGGGAACGGATGCTGGTGCCGAGCGCCGACGCCATTTCTTCCAGCGACGGGATGCTGCCCACCGAGGCGCGCATCAGATCTTCGAGTCGTTCGCAGGTCGAGCGCGTGCTGGTCAACTCGGCGAGAAACTCGTCGCATTGGCGCAGAAACATTTCGCTCACGTCCACATCCGAGGACGGGATCGGCCGGTCCAGATCGCGTCGCTTGCCGTAGTACGTGGTGGACTCCTGGTTGAAACGGACATTCCGGGTGCGGAAGATGCCGTACGCCCCTTTGGTCGCGGGACGCTCCGAGGAGAAGTCGATCGCGAGCGTGCCGGGAGGACTGTCGGTGAGCTCTTCGATCACGGGCTCGAGCGCCGCGATCGACGTCTCGACACAAAAGTGCTGAGCCGCGGTCGACATCCGGCAGCGAGGCCGGAAATCCATGCGCCACTCATCGCCGTGCTCGCTGATCGAGGTGATGATCGGGTCGCCGGACACCAGGTAGTAGCGACTCCAGTAATCGAACGCGTGCCGCAACGTGGGCATGCTCATCGTGGCGAAGCCCACGATGCCATAGTTGCGCACTTTCGATTCGTAGCCGGCCCGGATCGCGAACCCGGGCGGCGTGCGACGGGCCAGGTAATCGAACAGCAAGGCAATGGTGTCCAGATCGAGTGGCTGCAGCGACTCGATCTCCCGCCAGCTGATACCGCTGCCATCGAGAATCTCGTCCGGGCAATAGCCGGCTTGCTGGGCTTGCAACAGGTGCGTGCGCAGCTTCGACGGTCTGAACATGGGCCAAGCTCCCCCGTGCTGTCGGGCGTCGTTGTGGTGTCATCACGACTTTGCGCGACATTTGAGCAACCCGCTTGGCACCCTGTCAATCAACCGGCGGCGGGCGACAACTCCAGTCCGGCCAGGTCGGCTTTTTGTCGCCAATTGTCAAGCACACGAATGTAGGCCATGGGTCCGGGAGCGTAGAAATCGTTGAGCGCCACGTGGCGCGGGCGCTGGCCCTCGTAGTTGTAGTACCCCGGGGTGCAGGTTTCGAGAAACGCCTGTCGGGCGGCGGCGCCGTCGGCAATCTGCTGGACCCACTCGTTCTGCGCTTCGAGCGTCGGTTGCAGTGTCGCCACATCGCGCCGTAACGCTTCGGTGATCATGTGCACGATGGTCTTGGTCTGTTCATCGGCGATGTGCACGTAGTTCACCGCCGCCCCCGCCTGCGCGATGCTCACCATGAAGAAGTTCGGAAAGCCGCGGGTCATGATGCCGTAGAGCGTTCGACGGCCCTGCTCCCAATGCTTGGAGAGCGTCACCGCGCCCGGGCCGGTCACTTCCATGCCCGCTTCACGGCAGTACTCGGTCAGAAAGTCGAAGCCCGTCGCGAAGATCAGGCAGTCGAGCGGATATTCCCGCCCCTGCACGACCACGCCGCGCGCGGTAATCCGTTCGACACCTTTGCCCTGCGTGTCGATCAGCGACACATTGGGGCGATTGAAGGCCTCGAGATACTCGTCATGAAAGCACGGCCGCTTGCAGAAGTAATGGAAGTAAGGCTTGAGCGCTTCAGCGGTGGCCTTGTCCTTCACGATCGCCTCGACGCGCCGGCGCACGCCTTCCATCTTGCTCATTTCCGCGAGCTTCACTGCGTCCGCATCCGCAACGGGCGTGCCATTCTCGAGACGAGGCATCACATTGCGAATGATGTCCGTCCAGCTGTCCTGCACGAGATCGACGGGCACATACTCTCCACCGACGAGCGCGGTGAAGTTGTCACGGCGTTCGCGCTGCCAGCCGGGTTGGAACGTTTCCATCAATCGTGGATCGGTCGGTCCGTTATTACGGACATCGACGGAGGATGGCGTGCGCTGAAACACATAGAGGTGTCCAGCCGCGGCGGCGAGTTGCGGAATGACCTGAATGCCGGTCGAGCCGGTGCCGATGATGCCGACTCGCTTGTTCGCAAGGCCGGTCATATTGCCGCGCTCATCGCCGCCCGTGTAACCGTAGTCCCAGCGGCTGGTGTGGAAGGCATGACCTTCGAAATCTTCGATGCCGGGAATGCCGGGCAGCTTCGGATTGCTGAGCAAGCCGGTGCAGGACACGACGAAGCGCGCGGAAATCGAGTCGCCTCGATCGGTGCGAACGTCCCAGCGTCCTCGTTGCTCATCCCACTGCACGCTCGACACTTGCGTCTGGAATAGCGCGGACGGATAGAGATCGAAGCGCTCGGCGAGCTTGTGACAGTGCTCGCGGATTTCGGGCGCGTTGGGATAGCGCTGCGAGGGCAGATAGCCCAGCTCTTCGAGCATCGGCAAGTAGATGTACGACTCAACGTCGCAGGCGGCACCCGGATAGCGATTCCAATACCAGGTGCCGCCAAAGTCGGCGCCCTTCTCCACGATCCGGATTCGCTTCACGCCACGCTCGCGCAGCCGGCCGCCCGCCAGCAAGCCCGCGAAGCCGCCGCCGATGATCAATACATCGACGTCTTCTTTCAAAGCGTCGCGCTTGAAGTCCGGGTTGGCATGCGGATCCTTGGCAAAGTCCGCGAAGCGTCCCTGCAGCGCTTGAAACTGCGCCATCGCATCGGTGCGCCGACGCTTCTCGCGCTCCTCGGCGTATTTCCGCTCCAGCGCGTCGACATCGATGCCGATGTTCTCCGAACTGGAACTCACGTCGCTACCTCGATCGCTCACGGCTGCGTCGCAGTCGGTTGCTGGGCCGATACGCTCGCGGCGATCTTCGCCTTCAACGCAATGTAGGAGCGAATGTCCTCAACTTGCTCCGGCGACAGCCAGCGAGAGAACCCGATCATGCCTCTCGATTCGAGCGCGCCGTCTCTCACGATCGCGCGCCACGCGTCGCGACTGGCCAGTGCGCCGGAGCGACGCAGGTCCGGAAGCACGCCCGCCGATTGAGCGCCGGCGCCGTGGCAGCGATAGCAGTTCTGGGTGTAGAGCAGTCGGCCGCTGTTCACTTGCGTGTCGGTGAAACGTTCCGTCGGCGGATTCAACGGTGCAATCCCACCCTCGACCTTGGGCAATTGCGCCTGACCCTCGAGACGAAACGCCAGCACGCGACCATTGGGCCGGAACGTCGGCTTCTCCGCGCCTTCGCCGATACCGAAGCCGCCGCCGTAGCCGGCCACGACCGCGACGTACTGGGTGCCACCGATCTCATAGCTCACCGGGCCGGCGATGATTCCGTCCTGAGCCTGGAAATTCCACAGCAATTGACCGTCGTTGGCGCGACGAGCTTCGAAGCGTCCGGCGCCCGTGCCTTGGAACACCAGATTGCCCGCCGTGGCCAACACGCCGCCGTTCTGCAAACTGTCGTGCGCGATCGACCAGACTTCTTTTTGCGCGACCGGATCCCACGCGACCAGGCGGCCCTGGAAACTCGACGTCGCATTCTTCAATTCGAGCGGATCGTCCGGCGGCGTTTGCAGCTCCGAACTGATCGCCGTATTCCACGTGCCCGGTCGGAACGTGAACATCGGATCGTTGCCGTACATCATCACGAACTGATACGTCGGCAGGTAGACGATCTGAGTGCGTGGATCGAACGCCATCGGATGCCAGCTGTGTCCGCCGAGCGCCGACGGATACATGGCGAAGGGCTTCTCGTCGTAGCGGGCGGCTGGATTCTCGATGGGGCGACCGGTGGTCAGGTCGATGCCACTTGCCCAATTCACCGACACATAATTCCTGGCGGAAACCAGTTTTCCGCTGACCCGATCGATGACATAGAAAAAGCCGTTCTTCGGTGCCTGCATCAACACCTTGCGGTCGCGGCCTTCGAGCTTCAGCGTCGCGAGGATGATGGGCTGCGTGGCGGTGAAGTCCCAGCTCTCAGCGGGCGTTTGCTGGTAATGCCACTTGTACGCGCCGGTGTTTGGATCGAGCGCAACCACCGACGACAGAAACAAATTGTCGCCCTTGCCCTCCGAGCGCACTTTGTGATTCCACGGACTGCCGTTGCCGACGCCGATGTAGAGTTGATCGAGCTCCGGGTCGTAAACGATGGCGTCCCACACAGTGCCGCCGCCGCCATAGTCATACCAGCGGCCATTCCAGGTGCTCAGTGCCGCCTTCTTCAGAATGGCATCGGACGCGGCGCCGTCGGGAGGCGCTTTCGGATCGCCGGGCACGGTATAGAAACGCCACAGCTGTTTGCCCGTGGCGATCGAGTACGCAGTGACATAGCCGCGCACGCCGTATTCGGCACCGGCATTGCCGATGATCACTTTGTCTTTCACGACGCGTGGGGCGCCGGTGATCGTGTACGGCTTCGCGGGATCGGTGGTCTGCGCGGACCAAGCCGGCTTGCCCGTCTTCGCATCGAGCGCGATCAATCGGCCATCGAGCGCAGCCAGGAACACGCGCCCGTTTGCCACGGCCACACCGCGGGTAACGACGTCACAACAAGCATCGAATCCGACCTTGCCCGCGATCTTGGGATCGTAGCGCCACAGCTCACGGCCGGTGACTGCATCGATCGCATACACGCGCGACCACGCAGTCGATACATACATCACACCGCCGGTCACGATGGGCGTGGCTTCCTGCCCTCGATTCGAATCGAACTCGACCGACCACGCGAGACCGAGCTTGCCGACGTTGTCGGCATTGATCTGCTTGATCGGACTGAAGCGCTGTTCGAGATCGGTCCCACCATGGACGGGCCAATCGACCGACGGTTGATCGGCGTGTGCGCTGGTTGCGAGCCACAGGCTCAACAGCGCGACGCCGCCGGAAAGAGTACGGACGCGGGATATCGGCATGGCGGAGATCATCAATAGCGGTGCTGAAAGGGCCGCACTTCCGGAGGCTCGCTGACCAGCTCGTCGAGCTGCTGTAGAAAGCGCGCGACGTAGGGTTGTTTCATGTGGCTGTCGAACGCCGCCTGCCCGGCCCAGCGTTCGTACACCATCCAGGTATTCGGCTCGTCGCCCGATTGGTTCAATTCACAGATCGCGCAGCCTGGCTCCTGACGCGTCGGCTTCACGAGTTCCCGCAAGGCCGCGCCGAGCTGATCGGATTTGCCAGCGCGGGCTTTCAGCAGAACGATGTTCGATAGATCCGTCATGGCACGATCTCAGAATTCCGTGCGAATGGCGATGCCGTAGGTGCGCGGCATGCCGAACGTGGCGGATTCCACCGAGAAATTCTGCGCGCCCGCCGAGCCGCCGGTGTAGTACAGCTTCTCGGTCAGGTTCTTGCCGTACAGGCTGACCTTGATCCGGCTGCCGAACATCTCGGCCCAATCGATGCGCATGTTCAACAGCGTGTACGAGGGCAGCTTGGTGCCAGGCTGAATCGTGCCGCCGAGATTTGAGAAATAGAACGACGACTGGTTGTAAACATCGACGTGATAGCTGAGCGAGCCTTTGTCGTTCGGCAGGTGCCAGGTCGCATCGGCATAGATCGAGCTGGAGAACTCCGGCACGTCGCCGAACGGACCGTAGGTCACCGTGCTGCCGAACAGACGCGAATCCGCGTCGGTGAACTCGGCATTGGTATAGGTGACCGAACCGCCCAGACGCAGCCAGTCGAGTGCGTGCACATCCACGTCCGTCTCGACGCCCCAGATCTCGGTCTTCGGCACGTTGATGGTGGCGGACGACGCCGTGCCGCCGATCACGACATAGGCCGTCTTCTGAATGTCCTTCACCCAGCTCTTGTACACGGCGAGGTTGGCACGCACCGGCACGTCGGCAATGCCGCCGTCGAACTTGACGCCGCCTTCCAGGTCACGCACTTCTTCCGGCTCGAAGTAGTTGCCGCCCGGATCGTTGGCCGCGGTCAGCGGCGTTGCGGTCGGCGGATTGAACGGATTGAAACCGCCGCGACGCCAGCTGCCGCGCGTCGTTGCATAGACCAGCACATCGGGGTTGATGCGATAGTCGAGCGACACGGTCCAGCTCGGATCTTCCTGCGTCACTTCCTGCGGATTGCCCGCGCCGAACAGCGAGCGGGCGTCCTGCCGCATCGTGATCTTCTCCGACGTGTAGCGGCCACCGAGCGTGAAATTCAACCGGTCGGTGAGCTTGTACGTGCCCTGCGCGAAACCTGCGTAAGTTTCGTTGCCGGTGGTGGCGTTATAAGCCACGGCGACGTTCGCGGCCCCGAGCCACAGCGGCGAGAAGTACGTTTCCTTCGAGTCGAGATAGAACACACCGACCAGATATTCCAGCCGCTCATCGAACGCCGTGCCCTGCAGCTGCAGCTCGTCCGAATATGTTTTGGTGGTGCTGGTTTCGATCGGCAGCTCGCCGCCGGTCAGCGGCGCGCTCGGCGAGTACTGCTGGATGAACGGATACGGCGAGTAGTCCGTGTCGTAGCTGATGGCGTTCTTCGAGTACGAGTAACCGAAGATGTTCTTGATCGAAACCTTGGGCGACACTTCCAGCGTGGTCTTGTTGATGACCATGTCGCTGTTGGCTTCGTGCGTGAAGTCGCCGTTCTGATTGATGACGTACTTGCCTTGCGAACGCTGGAACTCCGGCAACGATTGGAAGCCGCCCGGGTAGACGTAGCCGTTCGGGTAGCCGGGGAACAGCGCGCCGCTCAACAGATCGTTGAAGAACGGCTGGTTGGCCGGCGAATAGGTGCACGAGTTGAAGCCGGACGGCTCACCGCACGGAATCGTGTAATACGCCGTGTTCGGCGCATTGGTGCCGGTCGTCTTGCCCAGCTGCACCGTCGTCACGTTGCTCAAGCCATCGAACGGCCGCGCATCGATAGTGATGCGACCCGAGCGTTCCTGCTTGTCGCCCAGCTTCTGGTTGTCGTAGAGATTGCGCACAAAGGCGCCGCCCGACGTCACCGTGCCGGCGAAACGCACCAGCAACTTGTCGGCGACCAGCGGCGCGTCGAGTGCTGCTTCGCTGATCATGCGATCGAAATTGCCGTACTGAACCGACGCGTACCCGCCGAACTCACTGCCGGGCGTCGCCGTCTGGAACAGCACCGCGCCACCGGTCGAGTTGCGACCGAACAGCGTGCCTTGCGGACCTTTCACAGCCTGCACGCTCTGCAGATCGTAGAACGGCGTGGACGACATCACCGGAAACGGCACTTCGTTGATGTACGGCTGCACACCCGGCGGCGAACCGGAGTACGCGTCGACCGACTCGCCTCGAATCACGTAGTTCAGCTGATTGCTGTTGTTCGACGAACGCACGACGACGCCCGGCATGGCCAGCTGCAGGTCGGCCTCAGTCTTGATCCCTCGCGTCTCCAGCGCGGCCGCGCTCAACACGGAAACCGCCACCGGCACATCCGCCAGCGCTTCCGCCCGGCGCCGGGCCGTCACGACGACCTGCTCCAGTTCCCCGCCGCTATCGACCGCCGCGCCCGCAGTCTCCTGGGCCATGACCGCCGTCGACCCCAGCAACCCGGCCAATGACCCCACCGCCAAGCCAAACGAAACGCCCGTCCGCATCCGAAAATCTCCCCGTAACAACCTCGTAGCCGCCCCGGCCCCGAGGTCCGGCGCACGACTCATTTGTAGCGGGCAGTTTGGCCCATCCGGCTGGGCCAGGAGGGTGCGGGGGGAGGCGGATCACGCCACGATTGGTGCGCGACGTGACAGGGGGTGGGATTGGGGCGGTTTCGGCGGAAAGGTCAGCGTGGAACTCGGCTCACTCCAAGTCCTCCCACTCGACCTCAACTTCTCGTGATTCCTGCTGGTTGTACGCAGTGAGGCGTGCCGATACGTGTTGCCCGGCCCAGTCGATACTCGAGACGACATACCTGTACTCAGCCCCGTGCTGCTCAGCCGCCAGACGCATCGCCTTTTCAGCCGTCTCACCCTTCAATGTGAATTGAAGCAACCCTGCCATGGCGATTGCCAATGCCCCACCCGCAGCGAAGGCCGACTTCGGCACGCCGATGCTTTGTCCCGCCGCTGCGCGAGCTGCGAGAACCGGCGGAGCGCGCAGCGTCCGATACACCCAAAAGAACGCTACCAGCATCGCGGTGATCAGAACGATCGCGAGGAAGGAACCGACCGGCGCCTGACGAAGGGTGAACTGCCAATAATCCAACGGCCACATCCATGGGAGCACGAATAGGATTCCGAGCACAAAGCCTGAAAGCATGAAAGCACTGAACCAGCACACCAGGCGCGCCGCGCTCAGGCTGCCTCTCAGCAGAAAGATGCCGGCCACGACAGCGAAGATATTCAGACTCGACGAGTAGCTGAGCCCGTTGACGATGCAGTAGATCATGAAGCCGATATCCAGCAGCCCGATGACCACCAGGGTCCAACCGACGCGGCGAAGTATCTGCAGATGCTCTGACACTTCGTTCAGCCCCCTCTGTCCTGGTCCATCATCCATTCAAGCCAGATCATGAGATCTCCGTGGTCACTGTTCCGTGCCGGTTCCGCACCAACTCTGCAAGCTCATGCCACCGCTCAACCTGCCACCAGCGACGAGCCGCACCGGACGGTGACGGCAGCACGAATAACATCGACGAACCGATAGTTTCTTCGAGCAGACCGTACTCGACCGGCCTTTCGAGGAACTCCTCCGCCGCGCGCTTGCTGGTGAACGCGACAACCGCCGGCTCGAACTTCAAGACCTTCTGACGTAATGCATCTCTGCCGAAATGCTCTTGCCGAAGGATCACGTCATTCCCGGAAACATTTTTGGCCAGATCCGTGAAGCCAATCCCCAACGCCGCGGCCCTCAGATATTGCTCGGGCTCAAACCGGCTGGGCGTGAGCCCGATCTCATGCAGCGTTCTCCAGAACGCATTACCGACACCCGCATAGTAAGCACCCCGAAGCGCCGATCGGGTGCCAACCGCCGTGCCACAGAACACCACCGCCATGCGAAGCTCGAGGCTGTCTTTCAGAATCTCCGTCATGGTGCGCTCATGGCAATCAGCTCGCTGATGAAAGCGGAGGCTTATTCTCCACAGTCCTCCCGATACGAGACAGGTTTGAATCGCGGGACCTGTCCGGGATGCCTGGCCCGAAGTTCGATCGATTTCAACTCCAGGGATTTCGCCGTCTCGACGTCTGCCGACGCTCGCGAGGCGGCGGCATAGATCCACAGAAAATCGGCGTAGGCAACCGGATCTGTTTGCTCGATGCCCAGACTTTCGAGTCTGGGCATCGCCTTGGCGAAGTATGTAACGGCCTCCGCGGGCCGCTTGGTCGCAACCAGGAACCGACCGAACTCGATCCAGTTTTGCGTCAGGTATGCTTTGTTCGGATCCTCTGGAATGCTCGCTCGCATCGAGATCGATTCGCGAAACAAAGCATCCGCTTCAGCCGTCCTGCATAGCTGCGCATTCGATCGCGCCAGTCCGTAGGTTGCTATGGCCCGGTACTGCGCATCACCCGCTTTCTCCGCGAGACCCAGCGCGTTCTGATACTTCTCCACGGCCAGCTCGTATCTCGCTGCGTCATAGGCACGATTGCCTTCGGTATTCGCCTTTATCACCGCTCTCGTCTGCGCCTGCACGCTGATTGCAAGCATGAGTGAGAAGACCACGAAAAACACCACGCGAAACCTGGTCATTCTTCCCTCTCTCCCGAACTCCATTCACGCCCCACCAACAAAGCATCGACCAGCGCCGCGATCAGAATCCCAACGCCATAAGCCACGATGTCGCCCCACGAAAAAGTGGAGCCAAGCGCCAGGTGACCGAGCGTCGTAGCTCGAATCGCGTTGAGCCATGGCGCCTGATAGAGCTGCAGGAACTCTACGGCACACGAGATGGCAAAAGCGAGAACCGCAAGACCGGCAGTCGAGGCTCTGGGCTTGATGAAAGCCAGCCCGACAAAAACCATCATCGCCCACAGCGCATCGCCGGGATACTTACCGAGGACCGCGGGAAACAAAGATGGGAACCGCCGCGAAGCCAGTCCCAGCGCAATAACCGCGACCACGCAGACGAGCAGCCACAACCGGCTGCGGGATGTTTCAATCGATTTCAATCGCTACAGCTCGTGTGCGTAAACGATAAAGCCCTGGTGCTCGGCGACCTTATCGTACAGCGCCCGACCCTTGTCATTGGATGTGTGCGTCTGCCAGTACACACGCGAGCACCCCGCCTCGCGGGCCGCTTCGTAGACCGCCAGGATGAGCTTGCGGCCGACGCCCTGGGCCGTGAAGAAACGTTCCCACGTGGCGGCAGTAATCGACTCGGCCAGCGCCGTCTCCCCAACCCGGCCATAGAACGCGTTATAGCCATCCCAAAGCGGCCGCCAGCCAGCATAGTCGGGCCGCTCGATGGGCGAACGAGAATGGAGTCGCGCATGGAGTGATTCGACCGACGAGACGAACAGACTCGCCGGCGAAGCTATCCCGAGCACAACTCCGCGTCAACGCAGCTGAGCGATGTGCCGGCTGGAAGTCACTCCCACTTCATGCTCAGCTTCCGATCCGACTGGGCGCAATCCCTCAGATACAAATTGATGAGGTTCTGATACGGAATGCCGTTCTTCTCGGCCAAACCGCGAAAGTAGTCGATAGTGTCTTCGTCCAAGCGAATGGTGAGCTGCTTCTTCGGCTTGCGAAGGTATGGATTCTTTACGGATTTCGAGAAGTCGTAACGTTTCTTCATCGCAGCCACCAACGATACTGATGTTGTTCCTCCCGGTCTGCTTTCCGAGCGGAAATGATGCGTATGACCGACTCATCTTCCCGATAGCAGTGGCACACGACAAGAATGCGCAGAGCTGAGCTCAGACCAAGCAGAACGAAGCGATCCTCTTCGTCCGAATGCTCAGGGTCAGGTATGACCCGGGCATTCTCGTCAAGAAAGGCACTGCGTGCCTCCTCGAATGAGATCCCGTGCTTCTTACGATTTGCACGGCTCTTTCCCTCATCCCATTCGAACACCAAGTCGGTCATGGGCGGATCCACTATAACTACAGTGTAACTACATGTCCAGTCCGTGCCTTCCGTGCATAGTTAACCCGCCTGCTCGAATGGAAGTGCCTGAACAAAAGCGGCTAAGCGAGTCGCCTCGCCTCTGGTGAGGTCCGTCGGTAACTCCAGCGTAATGACCATATCTGGACGGAGAACAAATGAGTGCTCCAGCAACTCAACGTCCTCAGCCAGGACATCACCGTTCTCCACTGGGTCTCGTTCCAGTGCCTGCTTACCCCTGGCGGCAGCCGACACCTCGAGAGTCTTGACCTCCCAAACGAACCTCGATGGCCAGCCGTGACGGCCCTCGACATATTGCCCACATCCCGATTCCTCGAGTGCTCGGAATGCCGCGATCACCTCGCTCTTCTTCAGGTCAAAACCGTCATTTGCCAAGTGTCGAAGCATACGATGCAGCTTGGTCTCGTTCTGGTTCTTGTCTCGCTCTGCGAGGTGGTCACAGATCGCTTGCACAACCTTGTTTTGTGCATAAGCGGCCTTTAGCTTCTCGGTTTCCATTCTTTTCTTACGCCTGCGCAAACCTTAACGTTTCGGCAGGATAGACGGACTGAGCTGGCCCGGTGTACCTATACCAGGGTGGAATCCCTCTTCTCCGCTACCTCCCGGGACCGCCCTCCGAATCCTGCAACAGCTCGATCAGATGCTGTTCCCACACCTTGGCGATCGTATGCGTACCATGCCCGACCGTGTCGGGGCCGAGTGGAATGAGGATGGCCTTAGCGTTGGGGACGCGCTTGATTTCGCGCTCCAGAATCTGCAGTTCCGGCGGATTGATCAGATCATCCGCGGAGTTGATCGCGACCAGCGGCGCCCGGATCTTCTCGAGCGACGGCGAGGGGTCGTAGTCCTGCGACGCCGAGAGTTGATACAGAACATCGTTGGCATCGGCTGTCTTGAATGCATCGGCGACATACGCATCGAGCACTGCATCGCTGCGCTGGAGCGTCGGCATGTTCTGCTGACGGATCACTGGATTGCTGCCCATCAGGAACAGCATCTGCTCCGCCGTCCGCAGCGATTGCGGCTGTTGTTTGTAATTGCCCTGCTGCCATTGCGGATCGTTGCGAATGGCATCGATGATCACGCGGCGCCAGACCCGGTTGCGACCGGAGATCGGCCCGGGCAGGCTGGCCAGCGGCATGAGCGCATCCATGAAGTGCGGGTACTGCTCGCCCCACAGCCAGGTCTGCATGCCGCCCATCGAGGTGCCCATCACCAGGCGCAGATGATTGACGCCCAGTTCCTGCAGCAGTCGATGCTGAGCCTCGACCATGTCGCGATAGCCGTACTTCGGAAAGCCGGCGCGCAGGCCGTCACTGGGTTTGCTGGATTTGCCGTGCCCGATGCCGTCCGGCAGAACGATGAAATATCGGGTCGCGTCGAGGACGCCGCCGGCACGAAACAATCGTTCCGAGAAATCCGGGCGCAGAAATTGAGCGCCGCTGCCGCCCGTGCCGTGCATGACCAGCACGGCGTTCTTCGCCTTGCCCTGCGCATCGCGCTCGAGCTTGCCGACCGTTCGGTAATGCAGCCGCAACTCGGGCAGCACTTCGTTCGACTGGAACCGGAAATTCTTGACGACCACGTCGCCTTCGACCGGCGCCGGAACGCTCGTCTGCGCGAAGGCGCCTGGTAACGCCAACCAGCTCAGCAGCAACAACAATCCAGGTCGAGTCATGAGGCCGCTCCGATAGAGACCCGCGGGCGGTCTCTATCGTGCCGGGCTCATCCCGACCTGGCAACGCCGGTGCGCCAGCTCAGCCGCGAATGAACTTCAACAAGTCTTCGTTGATGATGTCCGGATGCGTCGTGCACATGCCGTGCGGCAGACCCGGGTACACTTTCAAGGTGCCGTTCTTCAACAGCTTCGACGACAGCAGCGCCGAGTCCGCAATCGGCACGATCTGATCGTCGTCACCATGCATGACGAACACCGGGCACTCGATCTTCTTCAGATCCTCGGTGAAGTCGGTCTCGGAGAAGGCCTTGATGCAATCGTACTGGGCCTTGATGCCGCCGATCATGCCCTGACGCCACCAGTTGCCGATCACACCCTCGGAAACTTTCGCACCCGGACGATTGAAACCGTAGAACGGACCGGACGGCACGTCGCGATAGAACTGCGCCCGGTTCGCCACCAGGGCGGCGCGAAAACCGTCGAACACTTCGAGCGGCAGACCGCCGGGATTCTTGTCCGACTTGACCATGACCGGCGGCACCGCGCCGATCAGGACGGCTTTGGCCACACGTCCACCACCGCCGTAACGGGCCACGTAGCGCGCGACTTCACCGCCGCCAGTGGAGTGACCGATATGCACCGCCCCTTTGAGGCCGAGATGATCGGCCAGCGCGGCAACGTCGGCCGCATAGGTGTCCATCTCATTGCCGTCGAACGTTTGCGACGAACGACCGTGACCGCGGCGATCGTGAGCAATGACCCGATAACCCTTGCTCAGGAAGAACATCATCTGGTTGTCCCAATCGTCCGCGCTCAGCGGCCAGCCGTGATGGAATACCAGAGGCTGTCCGGTGCCCCAGTCTTTGTAAAAAATCTCGGTGCCGTCTTTGACTGTGATCTTGCTCATGATGTGGCTCACTTGCGCAGGTTGAGGAAGGGAGAGTAGAAGCAGGGCCGGACACTACAGTCTGAGAGCGTGTTCCGACTCAGCGCAATGCCAGCGTCGCTGCTCCCGCGACCGCGCCCTGATTCTTACGCTGGAGTATTACAGCCACAACACTAGCATCGCGCGGCAGGTCCGCGAGCGACACTACCTTGCGTTGCGGCCGCCCGTTCCACGTACCCAACTGCTTGAACGAGCGCACCACGTTGAAATGTTTCAGGGTGCGATGGGCGTTTTCGCCGCTCTCGACCCGGGCGGTCGCTTCCTTCAGATAGCCGACCAGGTACACGTCCATGGCTTCGCGCCAGGCTTCCAGGAAGTGGATGTACAGCGTGTCGCCTTCCTTCGCCAGCGACAGCCGCAGCGAATCCCGATCGCCTTTGACGGCACGCTCCACTTCGGTGCGATTCGAGCCCACCAGACTGGTATCGCCGCTCACCACGATCTGTGGAGTAAAGGCGCCGCTCCGGGACAAGCGCCGGACGTAACCGCGCTGACGCTGGGTGGCTTCGGGAATCGAGAATGGGTCCTGCCAGCCCTGGTCGTCCCAATAGTCGACGTGATAGGCCAGCGCGATGATGCCGGGCTTTCTGGCCAGCTCGCCCAACAAGGCATCGGCCGGCGGACACGAGCTGCACCCCTCCGAAGTAAACAGCTCCACGACCACCGGTTGCGCCGGCGCACCCGCCGACACAACCAGGCCGAACCCGGCCAGCCACGCCTTGACTAGGCTTCTCACGAATCGGTCCCGGTGATCCCCCGCCGGTCCATCAACGCCCGATGCCGGCACCTTGTTGCATCTGAAGCCGCACGGGCTCCGTCGTCTCTATACACCCAAAGCGTCGATCCCGGCGCGAGAACTCGGCAAGCGCCGCCTGAAAATCCTCCTCGTCGAAGTCCGGCCACGCCCGCGCCACGAAATGCAGCTCGGCGTATGCGCACTCCCACAACAGGAAATCGCTCATGCGCTGCTCGCCGCCGGTGCGGATCAGCAGGTCGACCGCGCCGACCGGAATGGAATTGTCGACCACCGCGAGCTGGCGCGCGAAGCGCTCGTGATCGGTGGAAACGAGCAGACCGAACGAGCGGCACACCTGCATCAAACTCCATTGCGCGGAGTAGTCGATCGCGATGCGCAGAATCATTCCGGTGCAATGGGCCGTGGCCTGCTCGGACGCCTGGATGAGCGCCAGCAAGCGAGACTCGAGCCGGTCGCGCCGGCCGATGATGTTCAGGCGGATCGACTGTTCCAGACAGCGACTGGTCTGCTCCTTCAAATAGCGGCGAAACAGCCCGAACAACGCCCGCACTTCCCCTCGCGGCCGCTGCCAGTTCGCCTGCGAGAATGCGTACAGCGTCAGCACGTCGACCCCCTGGCGCGCCGCCGCCGTGACGACGCGATCGACGGCTTGCGCTCCAGCGCGATGCCCCGCCGTTCGCGGCAGACCGCGTTGGGTCGCCCAACGTCCGTTGCCGTCCATGATGATTGCCACATGCATTGGCGAGTACTCTACATTACAGAGCGAATGAACCGGAAATCAGCCGCGGGTCGCGCGAATGACCGCTTCCACGTGATCGAGATAGCGATTCAACGCCGCCCTGCCCTGCGCGGTGATTTGATACGCGGTGCGCGGCCGGCGGTCTTCGAACGACTTGGTGCAGCTCAGATAACCCGCATCCTCGAGCTTGCGGGCGTGCCCGCCGAGGTTGCCGTCGCTGATGTCGAACAGGCTCTTGAGCTCGTTGAACGTCATTTCTTCGCGAACCGCGAGCGCGCTCATGATGCCCAGCCGGACCCGTTCGTAGATCAGACGATCGAATTTCGACTCGCCGCCGTCGCGCGTCGTCGATGCCACCGTGGCGAGCTTGCGTTGTTGATGCGCGCTCGCGCCGGCGGGCGTTCGTGCTTTAGCTTTAGCGGCCATGGACGTCTCGACCGATCAGGATGCCGAACAGGATGTGCAGGCCGCCGAAGCCCAGTCCGAGCAGTGGGATGTGAAACGACGCCGGCACCATGAAGGCGATGACGCCCAACACGACGAAACAGACGCCCATCCACGCCACGATCATCTTGATGAAGGCGCTCGCCGAAATCAGCGAGCATCCATACAACAGCAGCCAGGCGCCCGGGATGGCGGCGATGTCATTCGCCTTCCACAGCACGCCGCTCAGCACGGCGCCGGCGAACAGACAGGGAATCAGCCCGAGCAACAGCTTGCGACCCGGCGTGCCCATGGCGATGAAAGAAACGACCGAGGTCGAGCGGGTCATCAGCAGTGCGCCCGCGAGCGCGGCGATAGGACCCGCCGCCACCCAGATGGCGAACCAGTGAGGCGCCAGATCCGGCAACAACGACATGACCGTCGCCGCCAGTCCCACCATGCCCATGGCGATCCCGGCCGAGCCCGGCACCGCAACACAGCCCGCCGCATCCATCGATTCCCGGATGTATCGCAGCGTCGCCATCGCGTGAGAATCCAGACTGACGGTTTTCGCTGACGGCATGGTTGCAGCCTCGCAAGTGCGCTCGCCGTCCAAATTACGAGCGCGGCCCGCAAGCCGTCAAGTACTCTGCGGTGCAGAGTTTATGATCAATTGTGGCAGCTGCCCGCGACCGTAAGCTGTCTGCGCCTCGCGACTGGGAACTTATCGGCGTCGCGAGCAACTTAAACCTACTGGCAAGATTTACGGGGCGCGGCGGGTGAGGTCGACACAGCATCAATACAGTGCACTGGCAGCGCCGCCGGCCGCGGTTTCATCGAACAAAGTCATCGCAGGCTGGGCGGCGCTGGTGGCGATCGGCCTGACATTGCTGGTCAGCTATCTCGATCCCGCCCTGCCCTGGCCGATCTCGTTTTCGCGCGCCGAGCCGTGGGCGCTGGTGTTCCTCAATCTGGTTCCCGTCTTGATCCTGCACGGGGCGCTGCTGATCGTCACGCGTCGCCTGCTGCTCTCGTGCTGGCTCACCGTGCTCGCGCTCGGTGCGCTGTACTTCATCAACTATATAAAGCTCAAAGAGCTCGCAACGCCCCTGCTGCCGGACGATTTTCACTTCTTGAAGGCCATCGGCGTCAACTATGCCTTCTTTGCTCAGTACCTCGCCTCGTCACGGTTGCAACTGCTGTTCGCGATCGGTGTTCTCGCGGTCACGTTGCTGCTGTATCGGGAGCGGCCGATCGGCTCGATCAAGGGCGGTGTTCGCTGGGGCGCGGCGGTCCTGACCGTCATTCTGTGGAGCACGCTGGTCCAAGGCAGCGCGCCGTGGAAAACCGTTTACTACCCCGGGCAATTGCAGTTCGAACCCTGGGCGCCACGTGATAGCGCCGCGCGTACCGGCCTCATCACCAACATGATTCTGTTGCATTGGGAGTTGCGCGGCGACTCGCAACTGCAACCGAATCTCGATGCATCCATCCAGCTGCTGCGTGATTACGGACTCACGTCGATGCCTGCGGCGTTACAGGCGCGCTCGCCGCTGCCGGACATCATCGTCGTGCAGAGCGAATCGTTGTTCGATGTGACGCGACTGAAAGGCATCGACACCGACGTCATGCCGACCCTGCGTGCGGCCGCGAGCCGAGGTTGGTCCGGCGAGCTGCGAGTGCCGACCTTCGGCGGCGGCACGATCCGCACCGAGTTCGAGTTCCTCACCGGGTTGCCGCTCGCCGCATTTCCACACGTGAGATACCCCTACCTGCAGCTCGCCCATGCCGAGATCCCGAGCATCGTGCGAGAGCTGCGCTCGAATGGCTATCGCACAGTGGCCATCCATCCGAACGGCGGCGCGTTCTGGAATCGCAATCATGCGTTTCGCGCGCTGGGCTTCGATCAGTTCCTCGATGCCGACGCGTTCGAAGGCGCGGAGCGCTATGGTTGGTATGTCAGCGACTCATCGCTCGTGGATCGCGTCATCGCCGAGCTGCGCGACGACGATCCGCCGCAGATGATCATGGCGATCAGCATTCAGAATCACGGCCCGTATGAAACGGTGCCGCTGCCCTCCCCGGAAAACCCCGGACGGGTCCAGGCGAGCCTCGACGCTTCCTCCACCCACGCACTGGAAACCTACATGACGCTGGTTCGAGCGTCCGACCAGGCGCTCGCCCGCCTGCTCGAGTTCGTCGACAACCGCTCGCGCGACACGATCCTGCTGGTCTATGGCGATCACCTGCCGGCGATGAACGATGTGTACGCGCAGCTCGGCTTTCGCGATGGCCGCCGGCCGGAGGAACAACCGGTGCCCTGGCTGCTCATCGACAATCGTTCGCGCGAGCCACGTGTCCAGGAGGGCCCGGCCTGGTTGCTGCCGACCTTGCTGATCGAAAAGACCGGCCTCGCCACGTCCCGCTATTTCTCGGAGCTCACCGACCTGGGATTTTCGGACGCCGAGAGTCGCGTGCCGTTCGATGTCCTGAAAGTGCTCGCCCGGCTGCAATTCGACAGCCGCCTCGGTCTGCTCGACACTTTGAACTGACCCTGCTCCTCCGATTCGAATCGGGTCGACCGCCTATGCCGCCGTCGCCCGAGTACGTCGCCCAGCCGTGCGCATAGATGCCCCAGCCCTCGGCTATTCCAGCTTCAACTCCATCCGCACCCGGTTGGATTCGGATTTTCCTTCGCTACGCTCGGCGGTGATGAAGACACGCTCGGGATTCAATTCGGTGTTGGCGAGCAACGTGTCTTGCACGGCCCGGGCCCGTTGCTGAGCCAGCGCCGTCAACGCCGCATCGTCGGGCTTCATGCGATCGAGCAGCGACTGTTCCAGGAATTTCAGCCGCGCGTCGAAGTCGATGCCTTGGTCGGTTTGAGTCTCCGGCGGATACGCCGGCGCCGACCTGGTCGCTTCCTTGTAGACCTTCTCCATCGCCGTGATTCGCCGACGTTTCGCAGCGTCGTCTTTCAGCTCCTCGACGGGCGGCAGCTTTTCGTTCAAGGCGGCGCGAGCGATCGCTTCACTGTCCTGCGCGGAAACGACAGTCAGCGGCACGCTGAGCTTCAACTGAGGACGCTCGACCAACGCCTTGGCGAGCTTGTTCAGGTTCTCGGTTTGTGACACCTGCAGCTCGGCCTTGCCCGGGTCGAAGTCGACAAACTGCATCTCCTCGCCGCCGCCGAACAGAGCGCCGAGCGCGGCGAACGGCGCGGTCACGATCTTGGTCAGCAGATTCAATACTGCTTTCCAAATGATGGGACCGAGGCGGAACTTGGGATCGTCGAGCGTACCGCTCACCGGCAGGTTGAGATCGATGATGCCGTGACGGTCTTTCAGCAACGCCACCGCGAGCTTCAATGGAATGGGCGCGGCGTCCTTGGAGTCGGTCTTGTCGCCGAACTCCAGATTGTCGATGACGACGTGATGAGCCGCGTCGAGCTTGCGATCCTGCACCAGGTATTTCAGCTCGGTCGACAGTTTGCCCTTGCTGATGTTGTAGCCGGCGAACTTGCCCGAATAGGGATTGAACGTGGTCAGCTCCATGTTACGGAAGTTCATGGAGAGATCGGTGAACGCGGTCGCCGACAGCAGGTTGACCTCGCCGTTGATGTCCACCGGCGCGTACTTGTCGACCTTGCCATCGAGCTTCACCTTGGCGCGCGACTTCGGGTCGCTCGACAGGCCGGTGACGGTGCCGTTGAGTTCGAGAATGCCGGTGGCGAAGGAGGGTTCGATGGAGTAGTCGGCGAAGTTCGCCGAGCCGTCGATGAATTGGACGGTCTTGATGCGGACGGGGAACATCGGCCCCGAGGCCGCGTCGTTGCCAGCAGCCACCGCAGACTTCTTCGACGCCGCGCCGTCGCGCTTCACATCGCTGCCGCTGGCAGCCTCTTTCGCCGCGGCCTGCTTCGCAGCCGCTTGCTTCTCGTTCGGCTGCTTACCGGCAGGCCGCTTCGCGGCCGCCTGTTTGCTGTCGGACTTATCGTCAGCTGTGTTCGCGGTCGCCTGTTGGGTGGCCTTGGAGTTTTCGTCAGCCTTCGTCGATGCCGCCTTTTCGGTGATCGTGGAGTTCTCGTCAGCTTTCGTGGCAGCGGCCTGTTTGCCCGTGCCTGAGCCGTCATCGGTTTGTTGATCCTCGTTTGCCGGCGCCGGCGTACCGTTCGGACTCAGCACCTTGGTCACATTCAGCGTCTGATCCCTCGCGATCACCACCTTGCCATACGGCTGCCGGGCCACGATCCGATTGATATCCAGCTTGTCCGGGTTGTGCGAGAAGTCGATGCCGGTCACAGCCAGGCTGCGCCACTTGACGAAGTCTTCGTTGACCAGCTCATCCGTGGTACGCACATCGGCGACCAGCACCTCGCCTTTGAATTTCATCGGTGGCGCCGACTCCGGCATCGCGGCGTATGACACATTGCCCTTGGCGCCGAGGCGACCGGAATGCAACGTCATCGCCGTCATCTCATTGAGATACGACTGGATCGCAGGCAGCTCGAAGTCCTTCAAGTCCACCGCAAGCTCCGCGCTCAGCGGCTCCAACTGCACGTCGCCCTTGCCGAGAAACTTGCCCTTCTTGTTTATCGTCACATCCGCGTCGACCTGCACCTTCGCCGCCGCATCCGTACTCCAGCCGTTGACCGTGAGCGCAATCGGTGTGAGCTCGAACTTCGCGACCGGCTTCACGCTGCGGTCCTCGGCAAGCACCGTGCCCTCGCTCAACTGGATGGTCTCGGCGTGAATGCGCCAATCGCCATCGTCAGCCTGCGAACCGAGCGGCGCTGGCTCTTTCGCTGATATCGATGAGTCAGGGTTCGCGGCCGCCGGCTTCGCACTCGCCGTTTGCGCACCATTCTTACCCGACGCCTCACCGAACAAACGCATCAAGCTGATCGACCCATCCGGCTCGAGCGCCACGTCGACGTGTGCGCCCCGCACATCGATCCGCTTCATCCCCACGTCGCGCTTTTCATAAGAAAGAGCAACATCATGAATATCCAACGCCGGCAATTTTATCGGCGTCTCCTTCGCCTTGCGCTGCTTGATCGACAAATCCCGAACCTGCAACGAAGGCAGCGCGGCTTCGAGGCTGAGCGTCGGCGTCATCGCCAGACGATAGCTGCCATCGAGCGTGGCATGACCGGAGGCGAGCTGAAACGGCAGCATGTCCTCGGCATAAGAATCGATGGTCGCCGCTTTGAGACCAGCGACCCGGAACTTGCCGGTCGATCCCAACGGCTGCACCGTAAAGAGGCCGGCCCACGACAGCTGCTCGCCGGACATCGTGGTCCCGGAGAAGTCATAGACATTCTCGTAGTTCAGATCGGTCTTGAAATCCGTGAGCGTGAACTTGATCGGCGCGATGACCGCGGTGAACGGGTCCGCGCGCGTGTTATCGGTGAAGCCGATGCGACCGTCGCGAATGGCCAGCTTTCCGATCCGCACTTTCGGCAGCGGCGTTTCCGCCTCTTCGCTCGGCGGCTCCTTGGACTCCGGAGTCAGCTTCGCGAGATTCACGGTGCCGTCCTTGGCGATGATTGCGTTGATGTCCGGCGCGGAAAGCTCCACTTCCTTCAAGACCACCGCGCGCTGCCAGAGCGACGACGCCAGCTCGGCGTTGACATAAAGGTGCCGGAAAGAGACGACCGGCGAGCCGTCGGCCTCACGCAGCGTCAGACCGGCGACGCTGGTATCGAAAGCAAAGGGATTGAAACGGATCTCGCCCACCGACACTTGGCGATGCAACTGTTCGGTGACGTAGCTCTCCAGTTGCGCGCGAGCAATTCGCGGGACTGCGAAAAAGCCCAGCAGCGTGTACAGCATCACCAGGGTCACAACGATCATGACCGCGACCAGGTGCAGCCGGAGCAGGGCAATGAGGGGCGCGGCCAGCCGCTTGACGGTACTCATGGCCGGCATTTTCACCGACGTTGCCCTGCAGCCGCCACCCTAAAGCGGGCATGAAATGTAACCGGACGCGGCGTCAATACGTTCCGCGTGTTCGAATTCGTGCCCCGACTACAGCAGCGCGTTCAGCAGCAGTACGAAAACCAGCCCGAGACTGCCCACCAATGTTTCCATCAGGGTCCAGGAACGGAAGGTGTCGCGCAGGCTGACCTGGAAATACTCCTTGAACATCCAGAACGCCGAATCGTTGACGTGCGAACACATCAAGCTGCCGGCCCCGACCGCCAGCACCATCAGATTCGCGTCGACACCGCTGATTTCGATCAGCGGCGCAACGATGCCCGCCGCTGTCAGGCCCGCGACGGTCGCCGAGCCGAGCGCGATCCGGATGGCGAAGGCCACCAGCCAGCCCAGCACCAAGGGATGAATCGGCGCGTTGGCGAGCAAATTCCCCAGCTCTGTGTTGACGCCGCTGTCGACGAACACCTGCTTCAGCGCGCCGGCACCGGCGATGATGAGCAGGATGCCCGCGATGTCGCGAATGGCATGACCGTAGCCATCCATCAATTGCCCGAGCTTCCGGCCCCGCGCCACGCCGAGCGTGATCGAGCCGACGAACAACGACACCAGCATCACCAGCATCGGATTGCCCAGAAACTCGATGAGCGTGCGCGTCGTTGCATCGACGTTCGCGTAACTGAGTGCCGTCGCGCCGCTGATCAACACCACCGGCAGCAACGCGCAGGCGAAACTGTTGAACGCGCCGGGCAGCTGGTCATCGGCGAGCGTCGTCGGTTTGAACAGCTCCGAGGGACCGCCCGCGATTTTGGTCAAAGTACGTGCGAACAACGGACCGGCGATGAGCAGCGTCGGGATGCTGATCAAACAGCCATACATCAATGTCATTCCCATGTCGGCGCCGAACTGCGCCACCAGCGCGGTCGGCGATGGATGGGGCGGCAGAAAGCCATGCGCGATCGACAGGCCGGTCAGCATCGGAATGCCCACCAGCATCGGCGGCAGCCTGGAGCGATAAACCACCGAAAACACCAGCGGCACCATCAGCACGAAGCCGACGTTGTAGAACAGCGGAATGCCGACGATGAAGCCGGTGAGCGCCATTGCGAGCGGCACGCGGCTGGGACCGAACAAATGCATCAGCGTCTCGGAAATCCGCTGCGCGGCGCCGCTGTCCGCGATCAACTTGCCGAACATCGCACCCAGGCAGATCACGATCGACAGCGAGCCCAGCATGTCGCCGATGCCACGCTCGATGGTCTTGGGAATTTTCTCGATCGGCAGGCCCAGCACCAGGGCCGCGATCAACGACGTCACGATGAACGCGACGAAAGGCTGAACCCGCAGGATCGCGATCAAGGCGATCAGCAGCGCCACTGCGAATACCACACCGAGAATCGTCATGCGCGCGCGGCGCTCGTCTGAATCGTGCGCAAAAGGTCTCCCCCGCTCGATGTTTCCTGCAGTTGTGGCCCGGCTCGACCGGCCGGTTCCGTGGCCATGATGATACCGCTACCAGTCACAGTCAATCGGTGCTAGCGTTGGCCGGCCAAAGCGCCCGATCAACGCGACCAAACCATTCTGGGGGATCAGTCATGAGCATGGATTTTCGTGCGTTCCTTGGTGCGTTTGTAATCTTGGCCGTGCCGCTCACCGCGGCGGCGCAGACCGAGCCCATCGTCGTCGAAGCGGAATCCGCCAGCATCAGCCCCGCCTATAGCATCGGCAGTACCGAAGGCACCACTTACGTCACCATCGTCAACGATTCGCCCGGCTTCGGTCCACCCGCGACTGCCGACGGTGCGCTCACCTACTCAGTCACGTTTCCAGCGGCCGGAAATTATGACCTATATGCGCGCTTCCGCGTCGGCCCCGGAGGCGGCAGCGACGATAGTTTCTATGTCGGCAATGGATTTGGCGACAAGGTCGGCACCAGCCAGTGGGTGCTGATCAATCAAGTGGACGGCGGCGGCTTCACCGCGCCCGCCGACACTGTTCGCAACGGCGGGCCGGCAACGACCAACGTGTTCAAGTGGTTCAGGATCACGGGCTTCGCGGGCCCCGCGACCTGGACCGTGCCTGAGGGCGCGCTCACCCACACGCTTTCCATCGGCGGTCGCGAAACCGGCAACTTCATCGACAAGTTTACATTCGGCCGGCAAGGCTCGTGGTACACGGTCAACGATCTGGACACGGGCTCGGCCGCCACCGGCACACCGCCCCCTCCGCCGCCGCCACCCTACACGCCGCCTGGCCCGCCCATCGCGACGGGCAAGCCGAAATATCTGGGCAGCGCGCACAGCCCGGCGCAAACACCCAACTTCGCCGCGTATTGGAATCAAGTCACGCCGGAAAACGGCGGCAAGTGGGCCACGGTCGAAAGCACCCGCGACGTGATGGACTGGACGCAGTCGGATGCGGCTCATCAAATGGCGCGCACCCATGGGTTCACCTTCAAGTGGCACGTGCTCGTGTGGGGCAATCAGCAACCGGAATGGCTGCAGAACCTGCCGCCGGCCGAACAACTCGAAGAACTGCACGAATGGTTCGCAGCCATCGCCGAGCGTTATCCCGATCTGGAGCAGATCGAAGTCGTGAACGAGCCGCTGCACGATCCGCCGCTGACCCCGGCGAATACACCGCCCGGCCAATCCTGCGGCGGTTGTGGCAACTACTATGAAGCCCTGGGCGGCGCTGGAGCCACGGGCTGGGATTGGATCATCAACGCATTCGCCCTGGCGCGGCAGTATTTTCCAAACGCCAGGCTGATGCTCAACGACTACAGCATCACCAACGATCGGCATGCCACGGAGAGTTATCTCGGCATCATCAAGTTGCTGAAGGCTCGCGGCCTGATCGATCTGGTCGGCATCCAGGGCCACGCGTTCTCCACCACCGAGCCGGCGCCGATGCCGAATTTCCGCGCCAATCTCGACTATCTGGCGAACAAGTCGCAACTGCCGATCTATGTGACCGAGCTGGACATCGATGGCAACGACGATCCGGTGCAACTCGCGGGCTATCATAAGATCTTCCCGCTGTTCTGGGAGCATGAAGCGGTCAAAGGCATCACATTGTGGGGCTATCGCCCGGGCCATTGGCGAACGGCACAGGGCGCGTGGCTCACTTATGAGAACGGCGCCGAGCGTCCGGCGATGCAGTGGCTACAACGTTACGTTCGAAACAACCTGGCCGAGGTTCCGTATCAGTGGTTCTCCGTTGCGCGGAACGCCGCTGCGGGCACCGTCGTCGGTACAGCGCAGGCCACCGACGCTGATGCGGGCACCACGTTCTCGCAGTGGCAAACGGAATATTCCAGCGGCGGAATCTTCGTAGTCGACGCCGACACCGGAGCGATCACCGTCGCCGACCCGGCCGCCCTGCAGGCCGTGAAGAAAGGCACGCAGCTGAAGTTGTATCTATCCGTGTGGGACGGCTATCAACGTAGCAAGCCCAACAAAGTGTTCATCGACGTCCGATAACTATCGTCAGACGCGGAGCCGGCCATGGCGGTCGGCTCCGCTTTGCAGTCACAGGAGCCCATTGTGATCACTCTCCGCGATATGACCATTGCCGCGCTTTCCGTCACCGCGACCGTCGGCGTCACCCTCGCCGCTTCGGGCGCGAAAACCATGGGTTCCGTGGCCATCGAATGGAACGACGTTCCGCTCAAACAGGAGGAAGTGCGTGCCGTCCGTCAATTCTTCCGCGCACCGACCGCCACGCTCAACGAACTGGAATTGCACGTCACGACCTTGCCTGCCGGTGCGACCTCACACGCTCCTCACAAACATCCCAACGAGGAGCTGGTGATTGTCAAGGAAGGCACGGTCGAAGTGTTGGTCGATGGACAATTGAAACGCGTCGGCCCGGGCTCGGTCGTGTTCAACGCCTCGAACCAGATGCATTCGCTGCGCAATGTCGGCGACGGACCGGCGACGTATCACGTCATCAACTGGACGTCGGCGGCAACGCCCCGCTCATAGACCAAGATCGCTCAACCCCGGATGATCGTCGGGCCGCCGGCCTTGCGGCCAACGATACTTGCGCTCGGCTTCGGCGATCGGCAGATCGTTGATGCTGGCGTAGCGCTTTTGCATGAGCCCGTTCCGGGTGCGCATGCATCGATCCAATTCACGCATCGAGCAATGCGTGACTGCACTGGATAAAGCCTGGCCGCAGGGTTGTCACCGGCAACCACGTTCATGACAATCTCAGGGCCCTCATCGATCATCGAGCGGACCCATGATCGCCACACGCAATGCAGGACTCTTCGCGACGTTCCTTGCCAGCCTCGCGATGCTGACCGGATGCTCCACGACATCGGCTGAGCCTCAGCCGGCCACGCTCGCCAAGAAGAACTATTTCTCCGACTGGCCGGAAGAAGCCGATCCCGCCAGGGTCGGCCGCCGGATCGCCAATAACTTCGTGGCGCGCGGCTTCGACTTCCAGCTGAATCCTTCGCATCGCTGGATCATCTATCCCGAGGTTTGCGCCTGGTACGGCGCGTTGCAGGTCGCGCAGCTCACTGCGGATCGGAGCCTGCAACAACAGCTCATCGGCAAGTTCGATCAGTTCCGCACGCCCGAGGGCGCGGACCGGCTCAGCCCCCGCTCGCACGTCGACTACCGGATCACCGGCGTCGTTCCTCTGGAAATCTATTTGATCAACGGCGACGCGTCGTATCTCAGCCTGGGCCGCGACTTCGCCGACAAGCAATGGGAAAGCACGACGCCCGACGGCATCACGACCGAGGCGCGTTACTGGTCCGACGATCTTTATATGTTGCCGGTGTTGCAGGTCCAAGCATATCGCGCGACCAAAGATCCGAAATATCTGGATCGCGTCGCCCTGACCATGGTGGCGTACCTCGACCAGCTGCAACAGCCGAACGGCCTGTTCCTGCACAGCCCCGACTCGCCCTTCTATTGGGGACGCGGCAACGGCTGGGTCGCGGCCGGCATGGCCGAGGTGCTGTCGGTGCTGCCGCCGGCACATCGACACTACGCTCGAATCATGCAGGGCTATCGATCGATGATGGCTGGACTGATGAAGTATCAGAAGACCGATGGTTTGTGGCTGCAGCTGATCGATCAGCCGGACTTCTGGCCCGAGACCTCGGGCAGCGCGATGTTCACATTCGCGCTGGTCGAGGGCGTGAAGCGCGGCTGGCTCGAAGCGCCGACCTACGGGCCGGCCGCTCGCAAGGCCTGGCTCGGTCTGGTGTCCTATGTCGATACGTCAGCGAATGTTCGCGAAACCGTGGTCGGTACCAACAAGGCGTCGAAAGAAGTCGGTCCGGACCTCGACGTGCAGAAGAAATATTACTTCGATCGTCCGCGCAAGACCGGTGACCTGCACGGGCAGTCGCCGATGATGTGGACGGCTGCGGCGTTACTGCGATGACGAAGCACGCACTCTTGATCGCTACGGCGCTGAGCTTGCAGCCGACCGCGGTCCTCGCCGCGAAGGCGACCGTCGTTCTTTACAACGAAGGGAAACTCGCGCGCCCCGCTGAGACCGTCGTCATTCCCTTCGCGGCAGTCAGGGAAGCGCTGCCCGACTTGATATTCGATCAAGTCATCGTGCGCGACGCCAAGGGCGCGATCGTTCCGTCGCAAGTCACGGCGATGAAACACATCCACAAAGGCCCGGCCGAATACGACGACCTGATCTTCCAACATGAGCTTGGCGGGAACGATCAGCGCGTGACCGTCACCATCGAATCCACCCGCACGCCCCAGCCGCCGTTCGCCAGCAAAGTCCGGGCGGCCTACGTGCCGGAACGCTGGGACGACTTTGCCTGGGAAAACGATGTGGTCGCGCACCGGGCGTACGGCCCGGCACTCGCGGAACCTCTCGCCGGCAAGGATCAGATGACCAGCAGCGGCATCGATCTGTGGACCAAGAAAGTGCCCTACCTGGTGGCGGATCGCTGGTATCGCAAAGGCCACGACGGTCTGCACACGGACACGGGCGAAGGCCTGGATTTCTATGAAGTCGGTCGCGGTCGCGGCGTTGGCGGCGTGGGTCTCTGGGACGGACAGCAATTGGCGGTGTCGGCCAATTGGCAGACTCATCACCTCTATGCCAACGGCCCGGTGCGAGCCATCTTCGAGCTCACCTACGATTCGTGGGATGCGGGCAATGGAGTGCAAGTCACCGAGCGCAAGCGTTTCATCGTCGACGCCGGTCAACAGCTCGACGAAGTGCAGAGCACGTTCGACTTCACACCCGCAGCTGGCAGTGACGGCACGCTGACCGTGGGCATCGGACTCACCGAACATCCCGCCGCCGCGGACGTGCAAGTGAAAACCGATGCGAGCAACAAATTCATGGCGATCTGGGAGAAATATACGGATCAGCCGTCGCACGACGAGCTCGGTACGGGCATCGTGCTCGCGCCCGAGGCGAAGCTCGCCGGCTTCGCTCGCACGACGCCCCCTGCCAAAGGCCGACCTGACAGTCTGCTGCTCGTCAAAGTGAAGCCGGGTGAAACCATCCGCTATTTCGCCGGCGGCGCCTGGAAGCCGGCCGGCAAGATCACGACGGCCGCAGACTGGAATGTCTATCTGGCGTCGAAGGCCAGGCGGCTCGCGACGCCGATTCGAGTGGAGATCAATGGCGTGCCGCTCAGATCGGGCGTGCCTTAAAGCTCGAGGCCCTGTTGCTGTAATCTGTCGGCTCGACAGCAAGGGCATGCCCGATGACCTCAATCATGAGCCGACGATTCCTGTTGTGCCTCGTTGCATGGCTGCCGCTCGCTCTACCGGCACAGGCGCAGCCGCTGCGTGTCATGACATTCAACGTTCGTTTGCTCACCGGCGACGATGGCGTGAACAGATGGGATGCCCGGCGGGATCTGGTCGCGGAGATGCTGAGTGCGGAAGATCCTGACGTCATCGGCACGCAGGAACTCTTCAAACGCCAGGGCGACGACATCGTCGAGCGTCTGCCGCAATTTGTCTGGTTCGGCGAGGGCCGTCGCGGCGGCGATGAGGACGAACACATGGGCGTGTTCTATCGCAAGGACCGCTTGCGCGTGCTCGAGTCCGGTAACTTCTGGCTGTCGGATACGCCCGAGGTGGCCGGCAGCCGCACCTGGGGAAATCTTTATCCCCGCATGGTGACCTGGGCACGCTTCGAACGCATCGCCGACGGCGCGACATTCACGTTCTACAACACTCACTTCCCCTATCGTGACAGCGACGAGCCGACACGCGTTCGCTGCGCCCAGCTCATCCGCGATCGTCTCGGCGAGTTATCCCCCAGGGAACGCGTGATCCTGGTCGGCGACTTCAACACGACACCGGAGAGCCAGGCACACGCGACTCTCGGCAACTTTCTCATGGATGCCTGGACTGCAGCGGCGGAACGCAGCGGGCCGGAAGGCACGTTTCACGGCTTCACTGGAAAACCCGAGCGGCGGATCGATTGGATATTGTTTCGTGGGTTGCAGACGAACCGGGCGCGCACCGTAACGACCCAACGTGACGGACGCTTTCCGTCGGATCACTTTCCAGTACTGGTGGAGTTTGAGCTTGCGGGTGGCGTCGCGGCCTCGGCAAGTACCCGGGAAGAACAGTTCTTGGGCGAGTCCTGAGTATCGCCCGTCTCCAGGGTCCTGACGAAGGCGCCGCGATGATTGGTCTGTACGGTGCCGCCGTGGACATCCACTCTCACGCAGTCCCATGTAACCGACACAGTAAAGCTCGTTCCAAGGGCGATGGCCTCGATTCGATCCGTTTGTACGACGAACGGTTTCGCTGGATTGTGTGCCACCGTGAACGTTGCCCTGCCCCGCTGCAGATTCACGAGACGACGCGTGCCCGCGAAATCGAATTGCATCCTGGTTCCGGGAGCCATCGCCACCAGGCTGCCATCCGGCAGACGTTCGTTGCGCAGCTCGTTGTTCGCCGCTGCAACCACTTCACCGCGGATTTCGCTGATGGTGACCCCATTGCTGGCGACGAGGCCGCCACGCTCCGACTCGATCATCCAGAGCACGGCGAGCCCACCCACGAGCAGCATCGCGACGAGCCACCGGCCGCGGAATTTTCGGACACCAGTCATTGAAATACCTTTGTTATACGATCATGCATCCGGCGCCGGGCGCTCGTTCTTTTGACATCCCCTAGGGGTTTTATTGGCAACTTCGAAATAGATCGGCCGACCCGGGGGCGCAGCCTCTGCATCGCGCCAAGCTTCCAGTGCGACGAAGCTAGTGCGACGAAGCCACCTATCTACCTATTGACCATGCAACGCCCGACTCGACACTGTAGCGAGCGCGATCTTCAATCAAAGGAGGGTTTGCATATGAACGCGCAACGATGCGATGTCATCGAGCTGCTGGATTTCGGCGACGTCACGGAGGAGACCCGGCAGATTGCCCCGTCGCTCGAATTTCCGGATCATATCTTCGGGCGCGGCCGCTATCCGGGCTTCCTAGAAGGTGCCGCTGATCGTCCCGTAGAACTGTCTCATCTGTAGGTCACTCTGCGAGGCATCGTAGCCCAGGGAACCTCCGGCGTGAGCAAACGGCGGTTCCCTGTTCAGCGCATTGACCGCTCCCAGCATCAAACGAAGATTGCTGGCCCCCAGCCTCCTGGCAATGTTCACGTCCCACACGGCGCCGCCGCGCACCGATTGTGACAGTGGCTGGCCGGTCACATCGCTGCGATCACGATAGGACGAAATGATCCGGGCGTGCACCGAGACGCGCCACGCATCGTTTTCCCAGCTCAGCGAGGCCACCGCTCTTTGTTTTGGAACGGTGCCGAGCTCCGAAGCCACGCCCAGCCGGTTTTCCATCCGGACTCGAGTGCTCGGTTGATCGCCGTATTTGAACTCATCCGTCAGCGTGACCTGTAAAGCCGGCATGAGCCAGCCCCAGCGCGTCTGAAACTCCCTCTGCGCCGCGAGATCCACGCCCTCGGTCGTCGCCGCCCCGGCATTCGCTCTGGAGATGTCCAACAGCAACAACTTTCCCGGCAGGTTGGCTGCCTCGTCCGCGACGCTCGGAGCATCGCGAAGCACGCGCCCGGGCGTGATCGAGTCCTCCTGAGCCAGCAACGACGAGGCGGCCAATGCAGAAATCTGTTCGCGAACCCGGACTCGCCAATATTCGGCGGACAACCGCCAACCGTCGTCGGACTGGAATGAAACAGCGACGCTGCTGGAACGCCCGGTGCTGGGCCGCAGCTCGCGGTTTCCTCCCAGCACCACATCGACCGGAGTCACCTCGGCCCGCTTCGGATCGTAGATCTGGGTCGGCGTCTGGATACGCGGCTGATTCATGTCCACCAGCGAGGGCGGCCGGAACGACTGACTGGTTGCGGCATGGACCTTGACCGATCCGATCGGACTCCAGACAAAACCGAGCTGCCCCCGGGTGATGGATCCGATATCGCTATAGTCGTCGCGTCGAGCGCCGAACAACAGTGTCAGATCCTTGGCGGCTGGAACGTTCATCGCGGGCCCGATCAGGGGCCAACGCAGATGCACGAAGCGTGATCGGATATCCCGACTGGCGGCGTCGATGGTGGGATCGAAATCCATGTTCTCACTGCGCTGCTCAAAGCCGACAGTCAGCATGACCTTGCCCGCCGGGAGCTGCCCGAGCGAGCCCTGCGTGGACACATGAAAATGCGTGGCGTCCGCGGAATATCGGGTTGCCGGCATGTCAGCGAACACATCCGTCGGGACCGCAGTCCGCCCGACCGTGCTGTAAATACTCAGCCACCCGCCCGGAGCGTCGCCCTGGAGCGCACGGGCAATGGCGTCAGGATCCGCGACGTCACGAAAACTCACGTCGACTCTTTCGTCGCTGCGAGCCACGAATGCCGAGTATCTCCACCGACCCAATGGTCCCTCGATGGCCGCAACGGCACGCGTCGAACTCGTTCCGTAGCGGTACTTCATCGGCGGCAGTCCGGTGAGCAATGCGTCGATCGCGACCGGCATGCCGAATGGATTCTCCGGGTGAGCGGCTCCCCACGTGGCTTCGGCGACGACCGCCGGCATGAGCTGCAGCTCGCTCTCGCGCTTGAAGCCCAGCAGCTCCAGGGAAACCGTCGTCGACTCCCTCAACTCGAGAGAACCATTCACCAGCATCGACAACCGTGAGACGTCCGGAACGATCGACTGATACGCGCGCAAGCTGCTGCTATTGAGTTGCCCGCCGACGAAATCGAACATGCCTGTGTCCGGATTCAATCTGGCGGCGGCCACGGGCGCGTCGAGGCCCGGCAGATTCGCACCGTCCAACGATCGCACGTTGGGCGGCGTTGCCAGTGTCGAGCGATAGTCCAGCCCGCCGAAACGAGTGAAGTCCTGGTCGTTCCAGCGCTCACGTTCGCGACCGAGCAGTTCGCCCCAGCGCTGCGCATCCAGAAAGACCGAGATTCGACCACGCTGGTATTTCGCGCCGCCACTGATCGCGGCCTGACTTTGCGACGCGCCGCCGCTCGCCGAACCATATCTCACATAGAGCACTGGATCGACGCTGTCACGGAGCACTATGTTGACGATGCCACCGATCGCATCCATGCCGTGCTTGAGGGAGTTGGCGTCCATGCTGATCTCCACTCGCTCCACCGCACTGATCGGAATGGTGGAAAGATCGAACGCGCTGTTCGACAGATCGGCGGCCGTGCCGAGCGTGCGACGGCCATTCAACATCACCAACGTGTAGGAGGCGCCGAGTCCACGCAGCTCGGCATACTGAGCACCGGACGCACGGTAGCCGCTGCCACGATGAAACGCGGTCTGGGAGATATAGCGCAACAGATCGGGCACGGTCCCCGCTCCCGTTTCGTGGATGCGCCTGCGATTGATCACGACCACGGGCACCGGACTGTACTTGCCGAGCTCCGGCGTGGACGTGGTCGTCACCACCATGCTGTCCTCCTGCAAGCGGGCAAACCGGGGGAATCCAAAGTTGCACGTGCACTCGGTCATGTCGGCAAACAGCTCCGTGCCTCCGGAAGCGCCTTCCGGACGCTTCAAACGACACGCCGTTTCGACCAGCTTGAGCCAGGCCTCTCGTCCGGTGTACTCGCCCTGCGGCAGGGGCCCGAGCATCACATCGCCGCATTCGCCTGGATCCGCCTCGTACCCCGTCAACTGCCTGAGCTCGTTCGATTGTTCGCGGGCCGGGGCGATATCCGCGCGCAACGAGAATCGCTCTTCCTGCTCGGCGGGTGAAGCGGGCGAAGCGGCCAGGTTCACAGCGAGTAGCAAGAAGTAGCCCGTGCTCTTCCATGAAATGACCATGAGTCGTTGTGAATGCCATAACCACTAACCCCTACGTGCATGGACTCCTTCATTCGCGTCGCTGACCCTCGCCAGCCCGGGGCTGCGGCGCACGACCATCCCGCCGCCGGTTCGGGTATGATCGTCTACGGTATTCCATCCGAGGACCGCGTCTTCACCGCCATGAGCATCGTCGTCCGCACGCTTTCCGATCGCGTGTTCGAAATCGTCCGCGAGCAGATCCTCAAGGGTCAGCTGCCCAACGGCGAGCCCATCCGGCAGGACGCGCTGGCCAACGAGCTCGGCATCAGCAAGATCCCGCTGCGTGAAGCGCTGGCCCGGCTGGAGCAGGAAGGCCTGCTGATCAATCACCCGAATCGCGGCTATTACGTGCAGGCGATGTCGCGCGATCAGGTCGACGAGATCTACGCGTTGCGCCTTTCCATCGAACCGCAAGCGGCGGCCTATGCATCGGGTGTGGCGACGGACGACGACCGGGCGCTCGCAAAGCAGGCGTTCACCGCGCTCGACACCGCCGCTCACAGCAACCTCGCCGACGTGGCGGTTCGCAACCGCCAGTTTCATATCGCGCTGGTGGAACCCGGCCGCAAGGTGCTCACCACCCAACTCGTCGAACGCCTCGCGGTGCTCGCTGAACGTTATGTCATCGCGCACCTCGAACCGGCCGGCCGCGACGCCCGCGCTCACATCGAACACGAGGCTCTCTTCGGCGCCTGGCTCGACCGTGACAAGCGCAAGGTCGAAAAGCTGTTGAAAGAGCACATCCAGGGCACCCTCAAGGATCTTCGAGCTCAGCTCAAAGATTCCGACTGAGCGGCTGCCCGCGAACCCGAAGCATCACGGCGCCATGCGCCGGCACAGTGAAGCGCGTCTCGCCCACCTTCAGCTCCGTCGCCTGCCACAGATTGCGAATGGACTGCAGCGATGCCAGCCCCGCGTCGGCCGGTGCGAATGACATCTGCGCCGCCGACTCACTCCGGTTGAACAACGCGATCGCGACCGAGCCATCCCGCAGCGGCTTGGCCCAGATTTCAGTGGCACCGTCCTTGTAAACCGCCCTGCCCTGCACGCCTCTGGCATCCTGATCCACCGCGATCACTTCGCGATTGGTCAGCAACTCCAGCATCGCAGGACTGGTCTGGCGCAAATCGTGCCCCATCAGCAACGGCGCCGCCGACATCGCCCACAACGTCATGTGCGTCCGGTATTCGTCGTCCGACATGCCGCCATTGCCGACCTCCAGCATATCGGGATCGTTCCAACCGCCCGGCCCCGCATGAGCCGCGTTGCCGTTCTTCTCGAAACCTATCGCCGCCATGCTCGAATATTGATCGGTGATGTCACCGGTGGTTCGCCACAGATGTCCGCCCACCGAACGGCCCCACTCGCCCACATCGAAGCGGCCGTATTCGCATAGGGAATAAATCACGGGCCGCCCGGTGGCCTGCAACGCCGCGCCCATTTCGTAGTAGGTGCGCTTTACCGTGTCGGCGTCGGAGTAGAACCATTCGCCGGAGCACAAATCGTATTTGAGATAGTCGATGCCCCACGCGGCGAATGTGCGCGCGTCTTGGGCGACGTGACCATAGCTGCCCTGGTAGCCCGCGCAGGTTCTCGGTCCTGGCGAGCTGTAAATCCCCAACTTCAAACCGCGACTGTGCACGTAGTCGGCCAGCGCCTTCATATCCGGGAATTTTTCGTTCGGCTGCAGGACGCCGCTGCTGTCACGCCGGCCTTGCCAGCCGTCGTCGATGTTCACGTGGATATAACCTGCGTCGCGCAGACCGGAGCTCGCCAGATAATCGGCCATCGCACGCACGGTGGCGTCGTCGATATGTTCGGCGAATTTATTCCAACTGCTCCAGCCCATCGGCGGCGCCTTCGCCTGACCATCGGGTGCGATCGTTCCGAGCGCCGGCAATTCGGTGAATTTGAAGCGCCGCGCCGTCACGTCATCGGCTGAAGCGCGACGGCCGGCCTGCTCGACATGCGCGTACCACATGTCGCCGACGAGAGAGACCCGATCGCCGCTCAACCTCGCCGTCCATCGACGTGTGGCATTGGCCTTGTCATTCAGATTGCGCAGGTCGAAGCTCACCTGATCGCCTTCGACTTTCACATTCTGCATGACCATCGGCCCGTACCAGGCCGTCGTGACGTTCCCTGTCGTGCGACCGCCGCGCGTCGTGACCTCCAGCATCGTCACGCCAGGATAAGGCGGCGCGTTGTCGAAGACCCACGCGCCGCCCACCGGGGACCGCCGCTCCGACGCGCTGGAAACCAGCGCGCCGGTCATCAGAACCATCGAAACAATCGCTCTCAGCATGTCGAATCAGAACTCCACCGTCATGCCGAAGTACACCAGCCGACCCATCGGATCGTAGACGCCCGGATAGGTGTTGCCGTTGCCGAACGAGCTGAGCAGGCCCGCGGCGATCACCGGCGGATCCCGATCGAACACGTTGTTGATGCCGGCGCGGAACTCGACCGAATCCACAAACTTCCAGGTCGCGGCCAGGTCGAAGTAGTTGTACGCAGCGATGCGACGGTTGATGGAGATGTAATCGTCTCCCTGCAGGAACTCATTGCTCTGGTTCGAGGACAACGAGGCCGCGCCGAAGTAGCGCCAGTTGGCCGACACAGTGGTGGTCCGCTGCGGCGAGGTCCAGGTCGCACGCACGTTGTGACGCCAGGTCGGCGTGGGCTGACCGCAGGTCGGACCAAACAAGCCGACGCAGTTGTAGCTGCCCAGGCCCGGCAGTTGCTCGATACGACGGCTGTTCAGCCAGGTGCCGACAAAGGACACATCGATCGAACCCACCTCCCTCGAGCCGGGCAGAATGCTGCCCAGATCGAAGCCGTAGCTGGACGTGAAGTCCATGCCGGAGGTCTGCAGGTAGCCGGTGTTCTGGTTGGTGGCCGTGATGTAACCGTTCGTGCCGAACAACACACCCGACGCGGGGTCGCGATGGAACAGATCGCAGAAGAACTGCGAGCCGGTCTGGATACATTGATTGATGACCGTCGGCGCATCGACCGCGCCGATGTAACCATCCACGAAGATGTCGAAATAGTCCGCCGAGAACGTGAAGCCCGGCAGGAACGAGGGTTCCAGCACGAAGCCGTAGGTGTAGGTGTCGGCGATCTCAGGCTGCAGAGCGAGGTTGCCGCCACCGAGCGTCACGCAAGTGTCCGCCGGGCACTCCGGAATGAATCCGTACTGCGCCTGGGTCACACCGCTGCGGATGCAGTCCTCCAGGCTCGATGTCGGATCAGCGCCCGAGCACGGATCCTGGGCCGCGACGTTGCCGAGTGCCTGCGCGGCGAATAACTCAGTGATATTCGGCGCACGCACCGCCCGGTTGTAACTGCCACGCAGGCGGAACGAGGACACAGGCGCGTAACGCAGCTCGAATTTGTAGGTGTCCGCCGTGAAGCCCGTGCCACCCTGGATCGAATAGTCTGAGTAACGATAACCGAGGTTGATGGCCAGCTCATCGACGAACGGCTTGTTCGACACCAGCGGCACGTCCGCTTCGATGAACAGCTCCCTCACATCGAACTTGCCGGCGTTCTCCTTCGTGCCCTTCAACTGCGCCAGCGCGTCGGCCTCGAACGTCAGCTCTTCGGTGCGATATTCAGCGCCGGTCGCGATGGCAATGCCGCTGGAGGCCAGCGGGCTGCGCAAGCCGTACTGCTCCAGATCGCCGTTGACGGTCAGGTTCGCGACCTTCTCCGTCTGCACGCCGTGCGTGAACGTCGGCGTCAGCATGTATCCATACGCGTCGTCGCTGATGCCAAAGGCGTTGAACACGTTGGCGGGCACGCAATCGGGATCGGTGCCATCGACGACCGAGCGACACGTCGGCACACCGTCCACACTCACGACCTGCAAGGCGCGAGCGCCTTTGGTCAGGTCGAGGTCGTTCTTGTAGCTCTCGTCGTAGATGACGGTGGAGTACAGGTAGCTGGTGTCGTAAGTCCAGCCCTTGGCGATGTCACCTCGCGAGCCGAAGTTCAATCGATAGTCGGTGTGGCGCAGATCATCCCGTCGCGCCCCGCCGGCACCGGCGAAGCGATAACCGACGAACGTATTGATGTTCGTCGGCGTGCCCGCGGCCGCTCCGCAAAGAATCGACGCCTGCTGCGCGGACATCAACGGGTTGTCGCAGTTGATGGGATAGACATTGCCCTGGAAGTACGCGCTGGGTGCCGCCTGCGAGTACGTGTGGTCGTCCATGAACATCACGCCGCCATACAACTTCACGTGATCGTTGTAGTCGTAGTGCGCGAAGCCGCCGGCGGTGATGCGCTTGTCCTGGCGCTGGATGTAGTTGGTCGGCGCGTAGTTGTACAGAAACGAGCTGTCGTACGGCACCCAGGTGGCGGCGCCGTCCTTCGTGTTGTTGAACGTACGGCCGTTATTCGGCCCGCCCAGCATCACGAAGCTGCCCCACTGATTGTTGCTCGATCCGCCGCACACCAGTCGATCGGCATCCCCGCCAAGATTCAGGCCGCACGCGGAATAGTCCCGCATGTCCTGAGTCACGGGCTCGAGCTTGCGATAGCCGAGGTAGAATGTCGCGTTGCCTTTGCCGTCCGCGCTGTTCAAGCCCATCGCCACGTTGAAGTCGGCCCGTCCGCCGTCCCACACCGATGACTTGGCCAGGTTGTAATTCGCGTCCTTGACGACGGAACGCGCGTAGGAATTGTCGTTGCTGTGCCAGGCGGAACCGTATTGCGCGGAGAAACGCACGCCTTCGAGATTCTTGTCGAGCACGAAGTTCACCACACCAGCGACGGCGTCGGAGCCGTACACGGCGGAGGCGCCGCCCGTGACCACGTCGACGCGTTCGATCAACGCGCTGGGAATGAAATTCACGTCCGCGGTTTCGACGGGCAGCATCCGCTGACCATCGATGAGCACCAGCACGCGTGACGAACCCAAATTGCGAAGATTCACACGAGCCGTGCCGTCGGAACCGTTCGAGCCGTTTTCGTTCGAGTCCGCGGTGAACTGAGGCATGCGATTCAAGACGGATTCCACCGTCGACGTGCCCTGATATTTGAACTCTTCCTGAGGCAACGCGGTAATCGGACTCGCCGTTTCCAGATTGGCCCGCTTGATACGCGAGCCGGTAATGACAACTTCCTCGAGCGGAGCCCCTTCGGCTCCCTGTTGTTGAGCATGACTGCCGATCGGAGCAAACAATCCGATCGCGCACGCGGCGATTGCAGCCTTGCCATTCAACGACGCCAGTTTCAAGCGGACTGCCGACACTGGCAGTCCTATGTTTTTAGTGTGCATGTCAGCCCCCAACGATGTTGTTTTCAGCCAGTCGAGCTTGCTGACATTTAAGACATGTCTGAGTTAATAAATCAAATACGTTATACGATATAACTGGAGATAGTTTACAAGTGGTTGTTTTTACTGAGTCGAAGTGAGACCGGACGGTGTTGGAGCGTCCGTTATTCGCGACGGGCGTCGGAGGCTCGTCTGTGTCGCCGAGAGTGCGGCGCTCTCCGGCGTTGGCTGCTCAGAGGTCTTCGGTAGTCAACGTCGCCGCGCTTTGTATACGCCCTCCGTTGCTGCCAGAAGCCTCGGTAGTCCGCGTCGCCGCGATGTCACAGCGCATTCGCGCGTGACTCTTCTCCCACCGTGCGACCGTTAGCGGGTGCTTTTGCGTTTGCTCGTTGTCGAGCAAGCGTGAAGGCACCCATTGAGGGTTGCAGGGTCGGAGCCGAGTCACGCGCAACGCGCAGTTGACACAGCGGGCGGCGGCAGGGTGGGGGCTCTCCTCCCCGGCAATTGGATCCGTCCAGGGATGGCGGTCCTATAGCAGCCACAAGGGCTCGGCGGGGCCTTTCGGCGAAGCACGGCTTCGCTCCGCCGAGCGGGTGTACATGGACGTGCACCCTGGGCTTGCCCGGAGCAGGACTGCGCAGGGCAATGTGCAGCAGGGCGCCCGCGACAGCGGGAGCGAAGCGTGCGCAGGCCTGTGTCGCGGTGCCGGGGAGGAGATCCCCCACCCTGGCGACGCCGGACCACCCACGCCTCCGACTCCGGCTCCGAAGCCGAAGCCGAAGCCGAATCAGGCCACAGCGACAACCCGCCCCCGCAACCACTGCAGCAGCAAATAAATCGCAAAGCCAACCGCATTCCACAGCAGGAAGCGCTGAATAGTGAGCCCAGGCAGGCTGAGGAACAGATAGAAACAACCAAGAATCGCCAACATCCCCACCACATTCGGCGCAGGACATCGAAACACGCGCGGCGTATCGGGCGCAGTCCGCCGCAGCACCATCATCGACGCCGCCGTCGTCACAAACGCCAGCAACGTCCCCGCATTGGCCAGCTCGGCAATCTCATCCAGACGAAACAACCCCGCAGCGAACGCCACAAAGGTCCCCGTCACCGCCGTGATCAACACCGGCGTCCCCGTCTTCGCCGACACCGCACTCAATCGCTTCGGCAGCAGCCCATCGCGGGCCATCACGAAGAAAATGCGACTCTGCCCGTACATCATCACCAGAATCACCGAGGGCAGAGCAATCAGTGCCGCCAACCCAACCGCCCACGCCGCGACCGGATGCTGAAGTGATCGCAAAACATACGCCAACGGCTCAGCCGACGCAGCCAGCTCGGTATGTTTCACCGCGCCCACCGCCGACACCGCCACCAACATGTAGATCAGCGTACAAACCGCCATCGAGCCAATGATGCCAATCTTCAAATCCCGCCCCGGATTCTTCGCCTCCTCCGCCGACGTGGCGACGGCATCGAAGCCATAGAACGCAAAGAACACGATGGCCGCCGCCGCCATCACACCCCGCTTCGCCCCACCGTCCTCGTGACTGGCAAAGCCATAAGGCATGAACGGCTCGAGATTGCCCGCATTGAACGCCGGCAGGGCGATGGCGACGAAACAAGTCAGCGCCGTCAGCTTGATGATCACCAGAAAAATATTGAACGTCGCGCTCTCCCGCGTGCCCGCGACCAGCATGCCGGTGATGATGAGTGCGACGAGCACGGCCGGCAGGTTGATGATGCCTCCGCCGTGTGGACCGCTGAGTAATTCGGGAGGCAGATGGATGCCTGCGGTTTGCAGCCATCCGACCAGATACGCAGACCATCCAACCGCGACAGTACTGCAGGCGAGCGAATATTCCAGGATCAAGCTCCAGCCCACCACCCAGGCCAGTCGCTCGCCGATAGCGACATAGGTGTACGTGTACGCGCCGCCAGCAGCCGGCATCAGCGTCGCCACTTCGGCGTACGCAAGCGCGGCGCAGGCACACACGGCGCCGGCAATGGCGAACGCGAAGATCACCGCCGGGCCGGCTCGATCGGCACCGACGCCGGTCAGTGTGTAGATGCCGGTGCCGACGATGGCACCGACACCTAGCGCGATCAGATGCGGCCAGCTCAAAGTCTTCGCGAGTCGCTTGCCCTCGTCCAGGTCGTCCGAGTGGTGCAGCGACTTACGCCGGCCGAATATTCCCATGCTCGACTCCCCTGTAATCGCCGCCGGCGTTACTTGTGTCTTGGCCTATGCGCGAAGCGTCGGCCGGGTAGCGGCCGCGCGTTCGACCATTGCGATCACCTCGCGACGGCGCGCCCCCGCCAACGGCAAACGTGGCGGGCGCACTCGTTCCGAGCCGCGTCCCATGATTTGTTCGGCGAGCTTGATGGATTGAACCAGATCGTGCTCGGCGTCCAGATGTAACAACGGCATGAACCAGCGATAGATCGCGCGGGCCCGATTCAGATCGCCGGCGTTGACCGCCTCGATCAGCTGAGTCGACTCGCGCGGGAACGCGCTCGTGAGTCCGGACACCCAGCCCGTCGCACCGAGCAGCAAACCTTCCAACGCAACGTCATCGAGACCGGCCATCAGCACATAGCGGTCGCCGAATGCATTGATGAGATCGGTAAAGCGGCGTGGATCCGGCGCCGATTCCTTCACTGCGACGATGTTCTTCACCTCGCGCAGCGCTTCGAGCACGGCTACTGAAATGTTGACCCGGTACGCAGGCGGGTTGTTGTACAACATCACCGGCAGATCGGTCGCCTCGGCCACGGCGCGGAAGTGCATGATCAGCTCTTCCTCGGTGGGCACATAGACCATCGCGGGCAACACCATCAAACCATCGGCGCCGGCCTTCTTCGCATCTTTGGCGAAAGCCACCGCGCGGCGCGTGTCGAATTCGGAAACGCCAGTGACGACCGGCACGCGGCCCGCGACGACTTCAGTCACCGCACGCAGCAATGTTTGTTTCTCACCGGGGTCGAGCGAATTGTTCTCACCGCACGTGCCCATGGCAATGATGCCGTGGACGCCGTCCTTGACCAGGTTGTCGATCACCCGCTGACTCGCTGGCAGATCGATGGACAGATCCTCCTTGAACTGAGTGGTCGCCGCCGGATAAACGCCCTGCCAGGTCGGTGTCATGATAGCCTCGTCTACTGGAGCTTTAAGTATATCGTATACTATTCGGCCTTAGCCAGTGTAATCTGCGGGTCCTATGCAACGGGCATTGATTCTAGGCGGCGGCGTCGTGGGACTCAGTATCGCGACGGGCCTGCAACGCGTGGGCGTCGAGGTGACTGTGATCGACACAGCCCCTGCGCTCGGCGCGGCGTCGTGGGGAAATGCCGGGCACATCGCGATCGAGCAAGTGGAGCCGCTGGCCTCGTGGCCGGTGATCCGCGCCGCGCCGCGCCGACTCTTTAGTAGAGGCGGCGCGCTGGGTCTGCCGCCCTCGCAAATCAAACGTTGGCTACCGTTCGCCCTTCGAATGGCGAGTGCGGCCAACCGAGTCGAGCACGGGCGCGCGGCGCTTCGCTCGTTACTCACAAATGCGCTGCCCGCATGGAAATCTCTGAGCGAACAGCTCGGCATGCCAGGCCTGGTGCGCGAGACCGGACATTTCGTCGTATGGGAGTCCGCCGTCAGCGCTGCCGCGGGGCTCGCGGCGTGGCGATCCACCGACATCGGCACCGCTCGATTTCACGAATGCGATGCCGATGAGATGCGACAGCTCGCCGGTCTCATGAAACGAGCGCCGGGCGGCGCCATTCGATTCGAGAACACGGCGCAAATCGCCGATCTGCCCAAGCTCGCGGACTCGCTGCGCACTTCGATCACGGCGCGGAGTGGCCGCATCGTGAATGCCAAAGCCCGCGCGATCACCCATCGCGAGCGATCGGTCAGTGTGACGCTGGATGACGGCAGCACCACCGAAGCGGATTTCACTGTTGTCGCCGCCGGCGTTCGTTCCCGTGAATTGATGGAGCCTTACTGTGAATCGGTGCCGATCATCGCCGAGCGCGGCTATCACCTGCAGATGACGGACCATCGCTGGCCCGACCTGCCGCCCGTCGTGTTTGAAGACCGCTCGATGATCGTCACTCGCTTCGAATCAGGCCTGCGCGCTGCAAGCTTCGTGGAATTCAGCCACCTCGATGCGCCACCCGACGAGCGCAAGTGGCAGCGCTTGCGGAGTCACGTCGCTGCGCTGGGCCTGCCCTGCAACGAGCCAGCGCGGCAGTGGATGGGCGCGCGTCCGACCTTGCCGGACTATTTGCCCGCGATCGGTCGTCTGCCGCACGCACCCAACATTCTTTACGCATTCGGTCACCAACATCTCGGGCTCACGCTTGCAGCCATCACCGGCGATTTGATCGCGCAGCTCGCGACACAGTCGCCCACGACTGTGAGCCTGGCGCCCTTCGATCTGCAACGTTTCTCTTGAGGAGCCACGATGACTCGATCTACGCTGATCACCGATCGTCGCGCACTGCTGAAAGGTGCAGCGGCCGGTGCGCTCTGCGCCGGACTGCCTTGGGCGGGCGCCTGGGCGAACACGGGTGTGCTGCCTGGAACCGCGAAGTCATTGCCGCTCGGCGACGTGCGGTTATTGCCGTCGCCGTTCGCCGATGCAGTGGCAGCGAATCGCAAATATCTGCTGGCGCTGGAGCCGGACCGCCTGCTCCACAACTTCCGCAAGTTCGCCGGGCTCACGCCAAAAGGTGAGGTGTATGGCGGCTGGGAAGCGGACACGATTGCCGGCCACAGCCTCGGTCACTATCTCTCCGCGCTGGCGTTGATCCATGCGCAAACCGGCGAGCCCGAGGCAAAGCGCCGTGCCGAATATATCGTCGCGGAACTGGCCGAGGTTCAAGCCAAGCAAGGCGATGGCTACGTCGCGGGCTTCACGCGCAAGCGCAAGGACGGCACGATCGTCGACGGCAAAGAGATCTTTCCCGAGATCATGCGTGGCGAGATCCGCTCGGCAGGCTTCGACCTCAACGGCTGCTGGGTGCCGCTCTACAACTGGCACAAGCTGTTTGCCGGCCTGATGGACGTCGACACGTACTGCGGCGGCAACAAGCGCGCCATCGCAGTCTCCGTCGGCCTCGGCGGCTACATCGAGAAAGTCTTCAGCGCGCTGAATGACGAGCAAGTCCAGACGGTCCTGGATTGCGAGCACGGCGGCATCAACGAAAGCTTCGCGGAGCTCTACACCCGCACGAACGATCGCCGCTGGCTGCAACTTGCCGAGCGTCTCTATCACAAGCGCGTGCTCGATCCGCTGACCGCTCAGCGCGATGAGCTGGCCCAACGTCACGCGAACACCCAGATTCCTAAACTCATCGGCCTCGCCCGCCTGCACGAGATCACAGGCAAGAGCGATCAGGCCACCGCGCCCCGCTTCTTCTGGAAGACGGTCACGACCGAGCACAGCTACGTCATCGGCGGCAACTCGGATCGCGAATACTTCTCCGAACCGCGCACGGTCTCGAGACATATCACCGAACAGACCTGCGAAGCCTGCAACACGTACAACATGCTCAAGCTGACGCGTCATCTGTTCGCGTGGCAACCCTCGGGCGCGCTGTTCGACTACTACGAGCGCGCGCATCTCAATCACATCCTGGCGCATCAGGATCCGGCGACCGGCATGTTCACGTACATGACGCCGCTGATGTCCGGCATCAATCGCGAGTTCTCCTCACCCACCGACAGCTTCTGGTGTTGCGTCGGCTCGGGTATGGAAAGCCACTCCAAGCATGGCGAATCGATCTGGTGGGAGAACGGTGACACGTTGCTGGTCAACCTGTTCATCCCTTCGCGCGCGACCTGGAAAGCGCGTGGCGCGCAGCTGGAAATGACGACGCGGTATCCGTACGAAGGCGGAGTGAACGTCAAGGTTGCGTCGTTGCAGAAGCCGCAGGAGTTCGCCGTCGCCCTGCGCGTTCCGGGCTGGGCCAGGGACGCTCAGCTGACCGTCAATGGCAAACCTGCCGAAACGACGAAGGACGCCGGCTACCTGATCGTCCGCCGTCGTTGGCGGGAAGGCGATGCGCTGGCATTCACATTGCCGCTGGAACTTCGAATCGAAGCGACGCCGGGCGATGACAGCACGATCGCGATCTTGCGCGGCCCGATGGTGCTTGCAGGCGATCTCGGCTCCGCCGATCAGCCATTCGAAGCCGCGGCACCGGCACTCGTGGGCGCCGACCTGCTCGCCGACTTCAAGCCGGTTGATGCTCAGCAGGCGGTGTATCGAGCGGACAGCATCGTCAGGCCCGCGGCGCTCACGTTCTCCCCGTTCTATAAGAACTATCATCGTCGCAGCGCTGTTTACTTCCGCCGCTTCACCGACGCCGAGTGGGTCAACGAGGAACGTTCGTTCAATGCCGAGCAGGCGCGACAGAAGGAACTCGCCGCCCGCTCGGTCGACGTGATGCATCTGGGCGAGATGCAGCCGGAGCGCGATCACGAGCTGACCTCGGATATTTCCTATCCAGTCGTCTATCGCGGCCGCCAGGGTCGAGATGCTCGCACGGGCGGCTTCTTTGCGTTCCGCATGAAGGTCAAGCCAGGTCCGTTGATTCTGCAGGCGACCTATTGGGCGGACGAGCGCGCGCGGAAATTCCACGTGCTGGTCGAAGGCCAGCGGATCGCGACGCAAGCGCTGCGTCCGGACAAGCCGGTGTTTTTCGACGTGGACTATGAGATTCCAGAAGCGCTCACGCGAGGCAAGCAAAGCGTACTGGTGCGCTTCGAACCCGAACCGGGCAACACGGCGGGCCCGGTGTTCGGCTGTCGCATCTACACGAAGAACGCCACCGTCTCGGCTTGAGAGATCGAACGGCGCGCTGATGACCTCAGCGCGCCGGCCTCAACTGCACCGACATTTCGTTCTTGCCGAGCGGAATCACGTAACGGCCGCGCTCCTGACTCAGCGTGGCGTTCGGCTCATAGCGAGAGCCCTCGACTCGAAGATGCGCCTTCGAGGTGAACGAATCGGCGGCATCCAGTACCACGCTGACATTTCCGCTGCCCCTGTCATATTCCACGCGCGCGAACTTTCCACCATCCAAGGTCAGCCACAACCCCGGCTCGGCGAGAAACACACGCGTCCTGAAACCATCGCGCGGCGCGAAGCTGACGATAGAGCCTCGCTCTTGCGTCGAGCCGCCGAAGCCGACATTGCCGAACACCGGATGCCGCGCCAGATAACTGCCGATGCCGTACGCGTAACCGTAGAACGCCGAGCCATAGTCACCGTTGTAGGCATCGAATCTCATCAGGTCCGGATTGGAATGAAACGCCGCCGCACCGAAGCCCTCCTGATCGATGTTGGTGAGCGTGCCCATCAGGCCGCCATACGCCACTCGTAGCAAGTGAATGTCCCGAGGGTCGCGGCGGAATGAATCGAGCAGAGGCAACGCATTGTTCGCCGACCCGTAGTGATGGAGCTGACGTTCGAGCTGTGCAGTTTTGCCGGCGTACATGAAGTCCCAGTAACGCCGCGCGTTGCCGTTGTAGCCCCAGCTCGGAATCGTGGGATCGTAGCCGAGGATGACTTCACGCGTCAGATCTGCCTTCGGCGCGTTTCCGAAGTACCGCATCCACGCATACACCTCGGGCTGCCCGGTCGAGTCCCACGGCATTTCGCTGCCGAATGGATACTCCTCGGCAGCCCAATGATCCGCGCGCTGGCGCATGGCCTGCTCGAGCTGCGACGCCTCTGCCTTCATGCCCTCGTCCTGCAAATCGCGCAGGATTTCAACGAAGACCTCGCCCTCCATCTGGCCGAACTTCGCATACTCCGGTGCGAGCCGAGGCATCGCCAACGCTGTTTGATACGCGCGATCCAGATACCACCGCCAGTCGTGCGCCTTCACCAACCCCTCGTGGTAGCGGGCCAGCCGATACAAAACCCAATGCGCGGCGGCGACGTGCACATAGTTGAACGACCGCACCACCGAGTCTGCTTGCGACTTCCGCCATGCCGACCAGGTGCTCCAATCGAGCTTCGGGTCATAGCGCACGCCTCGTGGCGCCTGTGGCTCGTAATAGAACAGGCTCTTGCGGACGCCGAACTTGTCCGGCCCTTGATTGACCTGCAGGCGACCATCCAGCGTCTGCGTGACGAAGCGCTCGAACTTCTCGATCTCGGAGGCGTCCGGCGCGCCGAGTTGTTTCATCACGAGCGCGAGCCACGCGCCGGCGCCACCCTCATCGCTCAGCCCCGCCATCCACACTCGCGGGTCCTGCAATACCAACGCATTTCTCTCGCGATCGAACGTCATGAACGACGGGCCGCGCTTGAAGGGATCGGAGGGATCGTCGAACCAATGTCTGGTGGCAATGAATCGTCCCAGGTCCGCGAGCACGGTGGCGCTCGGCTTGGTGACGAAGTAATGAATCGCCTGGCGCGTGCCGTCCGCATAGGTAATGGTGAGCCGTGACCGTCCCCATTGCCGGCCGGTCACTTTGTATCTCGACCAGCCCTGCACGCCTCCAGCTGCCACGGCTTCCAGTGCGCCGACGGGAGCAGCAGCAATCGAACGAATAGCCTGACGCGATGACACCCAAAGATCGCCGGCGAGATCCGTCGGCAGCACATAGCCCGGAATGCCCACGGCCACCGGCCGAGCATTCGCTGCCAGCGTGCTCTCGATCTCCCGGATCGATTTGGAGAGCAGGAACTGGACGCCGAACCGACGCGTCTCGCCACGTCGAAGCGTCACGACCGTCGGCTCATTCCATTGCTGAGCGTTCTTCCATTCACGCTCCACGAAGCCTTGGCTCACAGCCATCCAGCTGTAGAAGCCTTCGAACGTCTGACCGCGCTTGGTGGCGTCGTTGAGCAGCAGCGCCTTGCCGCTGTCATCTTTCTTATCGGCGATGGGCCGGTACGCCTCGAACGGCGTGCCGCTTTCGCCTGTGACGATCAGCGCCGGACCTTGGCCGTTGAGTCGCGTGACTTGCAGATAGCCGGCATCGAGCCCGATGTAGGGATCGGCGAAGCTCGCTTCGGTGTGGGCCTGCGCGAGTGAACGATCCGACAACACATTGTCGAACACCATCGCGAGCCCGACGCCGCCGAGCTCAACGTCGCGCTTGCCCGCATTGGTCAGCTCGAACCGCAGCGAGAGATGACCACCCTCGCCGACTTGCCAGCGCCGCACGACGCGCAGACCCAGATTACTTGGCAATCCCAAAGAAAGCTCAGCAGCAGCCAGCGTCGCCGCATCGCGCGGCAGCTCACGAGCCGGCGCTCGTCGATAGGCCGTGGAGTAGTCCTGCCATTGAGTTTCTCCCGCCACGCGCAGTCGCAGGTCGAGATCGCCCAATTGGTAGTAACCATCGCCGCTGCGAGCTTTGCTCAACTTCGACGGCGCAAAATCGAATCCAGGGACGCGCGCACCGGCGCCTTCATCCGCCGCACGGCCGCCCTGCTTCGGCTTCAGCGACACCAGCGTTTGCGACGGCCCGTCGAGCACGATGTCGAAATCGCGACTCTGCACGTTGAGCACCGTGCTCGCCATCGCCAAGGGCTGAACGAACAACAGCACCGCGCCGACGCGCAGCACGGCGATCACGACATTCCTCATCGGTCAGCCTCGGATGCCCCAGCAGAATGGATCTTTTGGATCGAGCAGCAACTTCGCATCGGCAGTCACGTGCGCCGTGCCCATGATGGTCGGCGCGATCGTGCCTTTCTCGCGATCCAGCCACCGATAGTGACCTTTGAATACGCTCCCGAGCACGCTCTCCTGAGTCCACTCCTCACCTTCCGCGAGCTTGCCATCAGCAGCGAGACACGCGAGCTTCGCGCTGGTGCCCGTGCCACAGGGAGAGCGGTCATACGCTTTGCCGGGGCAAAGCACGAAGTTCCGACTGCTCGCCGTCGGCGTCGCGCCGACCAGCTCGACATGATCGACTTCCGGATGACCCTGCGCATTCAGCGCCTGGCGAATGCGCCAGGCGAGATCGGTGAGCGGCTCGACATTCGCGAGTCGCAGCGGAATACGATCGTGCTCGACGAGGAAGAACCAGTTGCCGCCATACGCCACATCGCCCGTGACGACGCCAATGCCCGGCACATCCACGCTCACCGCACGCGCCTTGCGATAGCTGGGAACATTCGCGACAGCGACCGATCCATCCGGGCGCAACTGCGCTTCGACGACGCCGACCGGCGTATCGATCTTCACCGCACCCGGCTTCAACATGCCGAGGTACGCCAAAGAAACGATCACGCCGATGGTGCCGTGACCGCACATGCCGAGATAGCCCACGTTATTGAAGAAGATCACGCCGATGTCGCATTCCGCACGGTGCGGCTTGCACAGCAAGGCACCGACGACCGTGTCGCTGCCGCGAGGCTCGTTGACGATGGCGGAACGGAACGCGTCGAAACGTTCGCTGAAACGCCGCAACCGCTGGTCGAGCGGACCTGCGCCCAGGTCCGGCCCGCCTTCGAGCACCAGACGCGTCGGCTCGCCGCCGGTGTGGGAATCCAGAATTCGGATGCTGTCCATAGTCGTACCGATCAATTGCTGTGGTCGGCGGGGTCGCGCGACGGTGTCGGCGGATTCTCGCCGCCATCCGCGATGAATTGCGCCATGCGTTGCTCCAGCACGGGCAACGGTACCGCACCGAGCGCGAGGATGGCGTCGTGGAATTTGCGTTGATCGAACTTCGGACCGAGTGCCTGCTCCGCTTCACGACGATGCCGGCGGATCTGCAATTCGCCCAGCTTGTACGCAACTGCCTGACCCGGCCAGGCGATGTAACGATCGACTTCGGTCGTGATCTCGTGCGTCGACAGCGCCACGTTGTCCTTCATGTACTGCAGCGCCTGATCGCGAGTCCAGCCGTAGTGATGGATACCGGTGTCGACGACGAGCCGCGCGGCACGCCACATCTCATAAGTGAGTTGGCCGAATTCTTCGTAAGGCGTCTCGTAGATGCCCATGACGCGACCCAGCCATTCCGTGTACAGACCCCAGCCTTCGCCGTAGCCCGAGAAATAAACATCGTTGCGAAACTTCGGGCGCTCCGGCGCTTCCAGCGCCAGGGCCGCCTGAAAGCTATGGCCCGGCGTGCACTCGTGCAGCACCAGCGACGGCAACGTGTAGAGCGGCCGCGCCGGCAGGTTATATGTATTGAACAGGCAGCTCTCGAGCCCGCCGCGGCCGCCGGTGTAGATCGGCGCCAACGCATCGGGCACCGGCAGAATGCCGTGCCGGAAGCGCGGCAACGTACCGATGGTGTCCTTGAGCTTCAGATCCGCCTTCTTGACGATATAAGAAGCCTCCGCGATCAGCTGATGCGGCGTCTTGGCGTAGAACTGCGGATCGGTGCGCAGGAACTGGTAGAACTCGGGCAACGTGCCCGTGAATCCCGCCTTGCGCATGGTGATTTCCTGCTCCGCCTTGATGCGCGCGACCTCGCTCAAACCGATCTCGTGAATCTGCGGCGGGGTCAGCTGGAGCGTCGTGAACTTCTCGATGCGCGCTTGATAGAACGCCGCACCGTCCGGCAGCTTCGACGCCGAGATGCTGGTGCGTGCCTTCACCAGATACTCGTTGCGAATGAAATCCAGCAGTTTTTGATACGCCGGCACGACTTGCCTGGTGAGCACCGCCCGCGCCTCACCGCGCATGCGCTCCTGATCGGCGGCAGGAATGTTGGTCGGCATCTGCGTGAACGGCAGATACAGCGGATTCGAATCGTCGCTGGCGAGATACGGCTCGATCGTCTTGTCGCGGCCCATGACCGAAACCTTCGGCACCGTGAAGCCGCGCTTCAGCCCCGCGCGCATGTTGGCGATGTGCTCGTCGAAGAAGCGCGACACATCCGCGAGGCGTCCGAGATAACGTCGATAGGCTTCTCGATCCGGAAATCCTTCGCGCGGCGTGAATTCGGTCCAGAAGAACGAATCGGCGTTGAACGGCGCCTGATAGGTTTTGAAGCGCAGGTCGGAGATGCGCTCTTCGAGAATGGTGCGGAATATTTCCGCGTTGATTTTCTCCTCGGCGGACAGCGAGTCGGTGCTGATTCGACTCACCCCCGCGAGCGCCGCCTGCAGATGCTTCAGCCGTGCCTGCTGACTGGCCTCATCGACGCGAGCCAGATGATCCGACTCCTCGCCCGGCCGCTCGTCGTCGGGCTCCTCGGCCATCTCGTTCTTCCACCATTCCCACTCGGACTGGTAGATCGTGTTGAGCCGACGCGCGGCATCGGCGCCATTCGATTGGGCGAAAACCGCGGGCGCGCATAGCCAGAGGGCTCCGGCCGTCGCAAAAATCCAGCGCATGCCGGACGCTCCTCACTGGCATTTAGTATACGAAATACTATCCAGCCAGGAGGAGCATGGCAAGCGCGAGCGGCTTTCCGGGGTTAGCTGGCCTCGGCGAGCAGGTAGAAGTCGCGCACCGAGCGGGCGATCTCGGCGATCACCTTCTCGCGCTCTTCCATCGATTTGTCGCTCTCTTTGATGAACACGGCGATGACGACCTGGCCCTTGCCGTCGGGCAAGGTGATCACGCCGACATCGTTCACCGTGCCGCCGATCGTGCCGGTCTTGTGAGCAATGACCGTGCCCGCCGGCATCCGGCCGAGCAGCCGCCCTGCGCCGGTGTGACAACGCTGCATGATCTCGATCAGCACCTTGGTGCTCGATGCACTCAATGTCTGCTGATTGAAAATCCTGGTCAGCAACTGGGCCATCGCGGTCGGTGTCGAGGTGTCGCGCACATCTTTGTCGAACGCCGGGTTTGGATGGTTGCCGCGCTCTTCGAGTTGCGGATCTTTCTTGGCCGCTTCCTGGATCACTTGATTGAACGGCCCCGGCGGCAGGTCGAAGAATGCACGCAGCAAGGCCGCGGTATCGCGATCGATGCGTTGATCCTCGATGCCCTGCTTTCGCACCCACGCAGTCGCCGCCTGCGGGCCGCCGGCGAGCCGGGTCAGCACGTCGGTCGCGGTGTTGTCGCTCAATGTGAGCATCAGCTCCAGCAGGTTGTGCACCGACAGGCTGATCCCGGGATGAATCGCGAGCGTGGCGATCCCGTCCGAAGGCACGATGTCGTTCGGCTGCACCGGAACCAGCTGATCGAGTTTCAACTTGCCCGCATCCACCTGCGCCAGAATCGCACCGGCGACCGCGATCTTGAACGTGCTCGCCATGGGATAGCGATCGCCGGCATTCACCAGCACTTGCCCGCCCTTGCCATCGAGCTTCCAGGCGGCCACGCCGACCTTGCCGCCGATGGGTTGGGAGACTCGGGCGATTTCGGCTTCGAGCGTGGGCGCTGCCATGACCGGATGAAACGACGACACGGCACACAACACAAGAGCCAGCCGCCAGCGACACAGTTGTTGTTTCATTCGATGGGTCCTCAAGCGGTCGCCACGCGCCACATGTCTTCGCCCGAGAACTTCAGTCGCATGCAACGGCCATTGACGACTTCGCCGAACTGAATCCACTCGGGGCTGTGCGGCTCGTCCCGCAGATTGAAACGATCGCCCGCGGCTTCCAGCGGCATCATGCCGTCGACCCACAACTTGCCCTTGCGGATCACGATGCGAAAGCTGCCGATCCAGGGATTGTCGTTGCGATAGTGACCGACATAGTTGTGCCATTCCTTGGGCACGTTGAATTGCTTCTCGCCCTGGTATTTGGCGTTCGTGTACCAGTCGCTGCCCCAGGCCACTTCGACCACCGCGCTCTTGGGATCTTTCGCGTCGGCACGACCGAACACCAGCGGGAACAGGCTCTTGCCGCCATCCGCGACCAGAAATGCGCCCGGCGCCCCCGCCGGTTGCAGAGGCACTTTGTTGCCAGCGCGCACCAGGAACAGCTTGTCGCCGCTGCTCTGGATCTCCAGTTTGCCGCCGCCGCTCTGCTGATAGGAACCCGCGTAATCAGCCGCATCCGCGACACGAAACGCCGGATTGGCAGCCGGCAAGCTCGGCAACGGCTTGGACAACTGCTGCTCACGCATCAGCTGCACGGCGTACTGCGTGACCGGCGTCGGCCGATAACCCTGCTGAGCGTTGACCGATGCAAACGCGCCGACGCCATTGTCGATATCGACCAGCAACGACGACATGAACGATGTCATGCCACCCGTGTGGCGCACGACGTTGTGACCATCGAGCTTGTCGACAGCGATGCCGTAGCCATAGCTCGCCGTCGGGCCGAACTCGCCGGCGACGATGTGCGCCTTGGAGAACAGCGCGAACGATTCCTTCGACATCAGCCGGCGACCGTTCGGGCCTTCGCCACCGTTCGCGATCATGCGCACGTACGCACCCATATCTTTCGCCGTCGCGGCGACACAGCCCGCGCCGGTCGTGACGATCAGGCCTTGAGCTTCGGCGAGCCGCGCGTCGCGTGTGTTGGGACGATCGTTCTGGAACAGCGAATAGTTCTTCACCAGGCGGTCGCGAATATCCAGCGTGATCACCGGCTCGGACAACGTCATGCCGAGCGGCTCGAGCACGCGCTTGCGAATCACCTCGGGCAGTTCGCGGCCATCCAGAATGCCGGCGAGCTCGCCGAGCGCCTGATAGCCCATGTTGCAGTAATGGAAGTGCTCGCCGGGCGCATAGGCGGCGCGATGGCGGAGCGTCGGATCCGACGGGAACAGCGGACAATTGCCCGGCAGACCCGAGCCGTGCGTCAACAGATCGTGCGTGGTGATGGGCTTGAAGGCCGAGTCGATGCGGAACCAAGGCAGGTACTCCACGATCGGCTTGTGCAGATCGAGCTTGCCTTCGTCATGGAGCTGCAGCAGACAGACACCGACGAACGATTTGCTGATCGAGCCGATCTCGAACAACTCGTCGTCGCGCACCGGCGTCTGACGCTCCAGATCGCCCAAGCCATAATTCACGACGCGGCGCAGACCGTTGCGATCCGCCAGCACCAGGGTCATGCCCGGCGACTTCATTTCTGCCATGAACTGGTGAGCGAACTCGTCCAGGCGCGTGAACAGGGCCGCGTCGGCGCCCGACGCCGCGCTGCCCGTCGAATCGGCTACGGCGAAGCGACCCATCGCGGTCGCGCCGGCAAGTAACCCGGTGTGTACCAACATTTCTCGGCGGCTGATCCCCATGATGTTCTCCTTATGAACCGGGCTGCTGCAAATAACGGTCGAGGAATTCGTGCGTCGCTTCGAACACGCGGCGCCAGCTTCGATACAGAATGAAATCATGCACTTCGTTGGGCAGGACCAGCAACTCGGGCTCGACCTTGGTGTATTCGCGCAGGCCGCGCACGAGCTCGACGCTTTGATCGAAAGGCACCGCGCGATCGTCATCGCCATGAACGATCAGCACCGGCGCGCGCCAGTCCTTGACCGAGCTCAGCGCCGATGACTGCCAGGCCACCTCGGCGACTTCCGCCGAAGCCCCCGGTGCCGTCAGGTCTGGAAGAATGGACTTCCAGTTGTGCACGCCGGCCATGTCGACGCCGACCGCGAAGTCCTGCGGGAATTTCGCGAGCGCCAGCGAAGTCATGATGCCGCCGTAACTCATTCCGTACACGCCGATGCGAGCTGGATCGATATCGCCGCGGCTCTTCAAATACTCCACCGCGCCACCAATATCACGAGCCTCGCTGCCGCCACCGGCCGCAAATTGATCCGGCTCGCGGAAGTTCAGGCCATAGCCCGTGCCGCCGCGATAGTTGACCGACAGAACGACGTAACCCTTCGAGGCCAGAAACTGATTCATCGCATACATATGAGTGTATGCGCCCATCGGATGCCAACCGAGCAGCATCTGCCGCTGCGGGCCGCCGTGGAAGAACAACACCGCCGGTTGTTTCGCGCTCTTCTTGCCAGCCGGCGCGAACAATTGACCGTGCACCGACAATCCATCCGGGCTCTTGAACACCACCCGTTGCGGAACGACCAGACGATCGCCCGGGAAGGGCAACGTTTCGCCGCTCGCCGGCATCGTCTTGAGCGCGCCGTCCGCCTGAACCAGCGCGGGCGCCATCGGATTGCGCGCCGTACTATGCAGAGCGAACAGTGCGCCGCTCCCGGTCAGCACCGGGAAATCTTCGATGCTGTCGCCCTTGGTCGTCCGCTGCGGCTTGCCGCCCTTGGCCGGCACCCGCCACAGATGCCGATGATCGTCATCGTCGGCGTTGGACGAATAAATCACTTCGCGACCGGCCGGATCGACCGTCATCGCGAACACTTCAGCGCCGTCTTGTGACAACGCGACCGGGCGCGCGCCCTGCTGCGATAGATCCAAGGAATAAAGTCGCAGCCAACCCGTCTTCTCCCACGGGAACACCAAACGATTGTCCGCGGCCCACAGCAGACTCGCGCTGCCTTCGATCGGCTGAAACACGCTGCCGGCGCCCGCATCCGCCGTCCATACCTTGTTGGCATTGCCACTGGCTACGTCGGCAACCCACACGGACCACGGATCGCCCGCACGCTTCGCAAAGAACGCGTCGGTCCAGAATGAGATAGGCAACGACGGATAACGAACCCACGCGAGCCGTTTGCCGTCGCGAGACCAGCGCAGGCTCATGTCATGGTCGACACCCGGGCTCAGCCATTGAATGTTTCTGGACGCAATCTCGATGACGCCGACGACGCCGTAGTCTTTGCGATTGCTCACAAAGGCCAGACGCTTGCCATCCGGCGACCATGACAGCTCGCTGGCAACCCCGGCATCCTGGAGCAACTGAGTCGCCGCGTCGGTTCGAGACAGATTGGCGATCCAGATCTGGCCGGCACGCACCAACGCAATGTCGTCATTGACGGGTGAAGTGACGGCGTTGCTGCCCGGCCCAAAGGAACGAATCTCGCCCGAATCGAGCCGCACCGACGCGATCTCCATCGCGATCGGCCCGGCCGCCGAGCTCAATGGATTGACCGGCCCGCCGCCCTCGAGACTGCCGCCACGCGAGAACACCAGCGTCGCGGCGTCATGCGACCACTGCAGATCGGCCAGCTCGACGCCGTTGTCTGCCTGCTCGCGCGTGAGCGCGCGAACGGCGAACGTTCCGTCCTTGCCTGCCTGCCCCAGATAGACATTGCGCGCCCCCCGATGATTAGCGATCCAAGCGACTCGTTCGCCCTGGGGCGCCGCCGTCAAGCCCGTGGGAAACGGCGCGCTCAACAGGTCTTCGATGGTGATGGATTTATCGGCGGCGTCGGCTGGTGGAGCGAGAGTGGTGCCGAGCCACAGGCACAAAGACAGCAGCAGCCCCGCGCCTCGTTGCCGGGCACGGTCTGGCGAATCGGCAAGCGTCATTACGACTCCCGGATTGTTGTATCCCCCACAGGCCAGTCTAGGGGGCGAGCCCTCCCTGTCAAGAGAATTTTCTCCATACAGGATAAATCGCCCTGGATGGAGACTACCGGCTCAAACTTACTCTACGGTAACATACGGGCTACGCCACGCCGGCGCGCCGCTTCGGTTTCGCGGGAGTCTTCTTGTTGGTGGGAGATCTGGCCAATTTCGGCTTTTCAGCGTTGCCTGCCGCGTCCGTCCTGGCTAGCTTCGGCGCTTCGCCGCGCGCCTGGGAAATCAGCTCCTGCTGGAGATTGGCCGCGGCCGAGGCACATACCGCGAGCACGGTCGCTTCCTCGAATCCGCCGGCGACGAGGTAGCCGTGGCCCATTTCGCTGTCCAGATAGATGTACTCGCCGGCGCGCAATGTAATCGGATCGTAAAACTCCGAGTGCACTTCGATGGCGCCTTCCAGCACGTACACGAATTCCTCGCCCGCATGACGCAGCAGCTCGCCGAATTCCTCCATGGTCCGGGAGCGCACGCGGCTGATGAGCGGAATCATGATCTTGCCGCGCAGCTCGGTGCACAGATAGCGATAGTCGTAGTTCTTGGTTTCCACGCCCAGACCGTCGGCGCTCTGGCCGACGCTTCGGCGCGCCATGCCCTTGGGCTGCGGCGTGACCGGCGAGGCGTTGAGAAAGTCCGACAGACTCATGCCGAGCTTGTCGCTCAGATCCACCAGTTTGTCGTAGGTCAGCGTCAGGTGACCCTTCTCGACCTTGGCGAGCGTCGAGAGCGGAATCGCCACGTGCTGGCTCATCTCGGCGAGCGTCCAGCCATTGCTGGTGCGGATGTGCCTAACGATATTTCCCAGGCTGGGTTTGGCCTTTACCATACAATGCAAATCATAACGTCAGCGCTGCTCCTGTGCAGCTTGCTTCGCGTCCCCGAGGATCTCACATGACTTTTACGATCACACCGCACGCTTCGCCCGTCAGCGCCCAGGCCCGCGAGAAGGCTCTGGAAGATCCCGGCTTTGGCCGTGTCTTCACCGATCACATGGTCACGCTGCGCTGGACCGCGGCTCGCGGCTGGCACGACGGCAAAGTCACGGCGCGCGCACCGATCGCCATCGACCCCGCCGCGTCGGTACTGCACTACGCGCAGGAAATTTTCGAAGGCATGAAAGCGTATCGCACCGCCAAGGGCGATATCGTGCTTTTTCGTCCGGACATGAATGCCAACCGCCTGGCGCGTTCGGCGGAACGCCTGGCCATGCCGGTCATTCCCGAAGCACTGTTCATCGAGGCCGTGGAAGCGCTGGTGAAGATCGACAAGGACTGGGTGCCGAGCGGCGCCGGCAGCTTGTATCTGCGTCCTTTCATGTTTGCGAGCGAGGCATTCCTCGGCGTGCGCCCGGCGCAGGAATATGTCTTCTGCGTGATCGCCTGCCCGGTCGGCCCGTATTTCAAAGGCGGCGACAAGCCGCTGAAGCTGTGGGTCTCGGATAAATACACTCGCGCCGCGCCCGGCGGCACCGGTGCGGCGAAGTGCGGCGGCAACTATGCCGCGAGCCTCATCGCTCAAGCCGAAGCCACTGAGAAAGGTTGCGATCAGGTCGTGTTCCTCGACGCCGCCGAACATCGCTGGATCGAAGAGCTGGGTGGCATGAATCTGTTCTTTGTGATGAGCGACGGCTCCATGATCACGCCGCCGCTGACCGGCACGATCCTGCCGGGCATCACTCGCACCAGCATCATCGAGATCGCACGTGACTTGGGTATGAAAGTCACCGAGGCGCCCTACTCGATGGACCAGTGGCGCTCGGATGCGGAGAGCGGCAAGCTCAGCGAAGCATTCGCCTGCGGCACGGCAGCGGTGGTTGCGAGCATCGGTGAAATCGTCAGCTCGTCCGGCTCGTTCCGCGTCAAGAACGCGACCGGCGCAACCGTTGCCGGCAAGCTCAAAGAGCAATTGGTTGGAATTCAGAAGGGCAACATCAGCGACTCACGCGGCTGGGTTCGCAAGGTCTGACCTGCCGGCCTGGATCGGATCGGCGGCACGGTGGGGCCGCCGATCCAATTCAGATTAGTTTGCTCCGGGTATCACCGGATATCCCGCCTCACGCCACGCCTTCATCCCGCCATCCAGGGCCACGGCGCCCCTGAATCCCATCTGTCGTAACGTGGCCGTCGCCAGCGTCGAGACCCGGCCGAATTCACAATAGACCAGAATTCGCCGCGTCGGATCCGGCAGCTCCTGGTTCACTCGCAACTCCAGCTGGCCGCGTGGCAGATGCTGTGCGCCTTGAATGTGACCTTCCTGGAACGCGTCGCGCTCGCGCACGTCGAGCACGATGAAATCGCATTTATCGCTCTCGACCGCTGCCCGCAACTCCGCGAGCGACATGAAAGGCACCGCTGCTGCAGCTTCAGCCAACATCTGCGCGACCGTCTTGCCTCCGGTCATGTTCGTGCGCAGCGCCTCGGTGATATGCGTCGGCATCGTGAGATTGAGGTTCTGCATCATCTCGATGAAGGCCCCGCGATCGCGCTGCTGAAGACGCGGATTCCCGGCCAGCTCCTGACCGATCGTGGTGTGCGAACGACCTTTGTATTCGTGTGCCGGGAACACCAGGGTCGCCGGGTCCAGCTTCAGCACATTGTTGAAGAGGCTGTCATGAAGCGCGCTGGCATCGCCGCTGGGCAAGTCGGTGCGACCGGTGCCGCCGATGAGCAAGGTATCGCCGGTGAACACTCGATCCTGCACCGTCAGACACATGGAATCGCGCGTGTGTCCGGGCGTGTGCATCGCCTGCAGTCGAAGTTTACCGACGACCAGCAGCTCGCCACTTTGCAGCCGCAAATCGACGAACGGCGCCGGGCTGAAGCCATGCATCACCACCGGCACATTGAGCTGCCGGGCCAGCTGCTGCGTGCCCGAGAAATGATCCGCGTGGGTATGGGTATCGACCAGATACTTGATACGCAGGCCATCGCGCGCGGCCAATGCCAGATAACGATCGATCTGGCTCAGCTCCGGATCGATCAACGCCGCGGCACAGGTCTCTTCACAGCCGATCAAATAGGAGCGACAGCCCCCGGAGACCACGGTTTCGAACAACATGACACGCTCCAGGCCGACAGGCACTGTCGGGAATCGTAGTAGCAAGCGACCGAGAGTCGCAATACTACCAATGACGGAAGTAATGGCAGGGCCGGACCCGCACATGACTCACGGCATCTTTCGCCCGTGATCCCGTCACGGATACTGCACGTGACCCGTTTTCGACGGGATCCATAAGGCAGGAGGGTCTTCGCTGCAATGACGGGGGGCACAAGTCGTCCCACGCAAGCAGAGGACGCGCTCGTTCGCTCGTATGCGAGTCTGTTCGAGGGGCTGCTGCCGGGCATCTCCGGCAGCGCTCACTTCAATGCGCAGTTGCGGCCGGTAGGCGGCACGGGCTCACTGAACGATCTGCGTGACGCGTCCACTTGGCTGCGTGACTGCGGCTGGCTACAGCAACGTGGCGCGCGCAAGCCGATCGAACGCGAGGCCGTCAACGGCCGGCACCAACTCGCCTTCCCCCTGTTGAATTCGGAAGGCAGGCTGCTGTGGGCGGTCGGCATCGACCTGACTACCGCAACCAAGCGAAGACTGGGCGATCATCTCATCGACAAGGTGGCCCAGCGCTTGCGCCCGGCGTTCGAATGTTTGCAGCGTGAGCGCAGTCTCGTTCCCGCCGCGGAGATCACAACAGTCACCGACGCAACAGAACGCACCGCCGATCTCGAATGGTTGTTTCATGTCTCCGCCGATCTGAAACGCTCCGACGGAGAATGGCTGAGTCTGCAGCACCTGCTGGCATCCGCGTGCACACGCATCGAGGCTACGCTCGGGTCATTGTCAGTGCCCGACAAGAACATTTCACTGATCCAGGCTATCGACACCACAGCGGCGGCTCCCATCGCTCGATCGCTGCCCCAGCTTCAACCTCACTTGCTTGCGTGGACCGTACGCAAGAAGGAAGTGTTGCTGGTCAATGAACCCTCCTCGCACTTGCGAGCGCTGGTCCCGGCGCGATTGCTGATCGTTCCCGTGCTGGCGCCATCCGGTCGCGTCGTGGGCCTGCTCGCGTTCTTCCGTGGGCTGGAGATGGACCCGTTCACCGAGCGGCATCGTTATCTTGCCAGCCACCTGGCGCGTCAGATCGCTCTCATCGTCGAGTCGCAATCCGACCTGGCCACCGGCCTGCCCACGCGCGCCGCGCTCGAGCACAGCGTCGAGCAGCGCTGCCAGCAGACGCAGGCCCATCGAAGTCTGGTGTACATCGACATCGACGGGCTGCACGTATGCAATGAGAAGCACGGCTTCGAGCTCGGTGACGAGCTGATCATGCGGATCGCAGACTTGCTCACCTCGAAGCTGGTGCCCGCCGAGTCGCTGGTAGGCAGACTCTCCGGCGACAAGTTTGCCGTGATGCTGGAGAACTGCGAGCCGCAAGCGGCGCTCGGCTTCACGCAGAAGCTGCAGCAAGCAGCCTCGAAGATCGTCATTGGTCCGGCGGAAGACACGTTCGATGTCTCGCTCAGCTGCGGGGTCGCGACGGTAGTGGACGTACCGAAAGGCTTTGCGCGCGCCCTGGCCTGCTCGGAGATCGCGTGCAAGGCGGCGAAGGATCGCGGCCGCAATCGCACCGAACTGTATGCGAACGATGACATCAGCATGATGCGCCGTCGCGGCGACATGATTCTTGTCGGTCAGCTGCGCGAAGCGATTCGCAAGGAGAAGCTGATTCTGCACGCACAACCGATCGTGCGCCTGGACCGGGAGCGCTCGTCCGCCGGCTTCGAAGTCCTGCTGCGCTGGCGCGATCCCACCGGCGAAATCGTGGCGCCCGGCGCATTCATGTCCGCCGCGCAACGCTACCAGCTGATGCCGCAGATCGATCGCTATGTCGTCCGGCACACGCTGGCGCAGCTCGCGCCCTATCGCGGCCTGTTGATGGAAATGAAGGCCACTGCCTCCATCAATATCTCAGGTCAATCGTTGAGCGACGAGTCCTTCATCGAATATCTGCTCAACGAGCTGCATGTTTCCAATGTGCCGCCGGGTCTCGTGACCTGCGAGATCACCGAGCAGACGGCGGTGGCCTGCCTGGCAAAATCCGTGGAGCTGATGCATCGCCTGCGCCGCGCCGGCTGCAAAGTGGCGCTCGACGACTTCGGCACCGGCGCCAGCAACTTCACCTATCTCCAGTCCCTGCCGGCCACGCGCATCAAGATCGACGGCAGCTTCGTGAAAGACATCCTGACCAACGCCCGCTGCGTCAGCATGGTCAAGAGTCTGGTGGGCCTGGCCCGGGAGTTCCAGATGGATTGCGTCGCCGAGTACGTCGAGACCGACGCACTGGCGCGCAAGCTGGAGACCCTGGGCGTGGATCACGCCCAGGGTTATGCGTTCGGCCGGCCCGAGCCGTTGGAAGAGTTGCTCAAGCGAATGCAGGGGGCGGAGTCGGAGCGGTTGCGGGCGTATTGGCTGGAAGTGTGAGTTCCAGTTCCTGGAGCGCGAGATCATCGAACGCGAGCACGCGAGCGGTATCGAGCAACACCACGAAATTTCCGTCCACCCGCGCCATACCGGCGATGAAGTCGCTACGGATGTTGGTACCGAAGCTGGGCGCCGACTCGATATCCGACTCGGGAATCTCCAGCACCGCATTCACCTCGTCCACCTGTACGCCGATGACGTGAGTGCGCTCTTCGCGCTCGACTTCGACGACGACGATACAAGTGCGTTTGGTGATCTCTGCCGACGGCTTGTGCAAACGTGTCGCGAGGTCGGCGACCGGCACGGCGGCACCGCGAAGATTGATCACGCCACGCAGGCAGGCCGGCATCATCGGCAGCTCGGTCGGCTCGGTGTATTCGATGATCTCCTTGATGGCCAGGATACCGATCGCATACACCCGCCGGCCCAGCGAGAACGTCAGATACTGTTGGGTTTTCATTGAATGAGCCGAGCCCTCCGGCCCGCTCACCGCAGACAAATCAACCATGGTCCGCGCTCCTGCCGATCAGCCGAACTTCGAGAAATGAGCGGGATCGATCTCGCCGCTCGGCACACTGAAACTGCCGCCCGTGGCGGGAGCGGCCGAGCGCGCCGGGGCACGACCGCGAGATTTCGGCGCAGCGACGGGCGCTGCATTCGCCGGTTTGCGAGCCGGCGCCGGGCGCGCCAGCGTCTGATCCTGAGCCAACTTGAAGAACTGCATCGTCTGCTGAAGCTGCTCGGCCTGCGAGCTCATTTCCTCGGCCGTGGCCGCCAGCTGCTCGGACGAAGAAGCGTTCTGCTGAGTCGCCTGCGACAGGTTGGTCATCGCGGCATTGATCTGCCCGACGCCCGAAGACTGTTCCTGCGACGCCGCCGAGATCTCCTGCACCAGGTCCGATGTTTTCTTGATCGACGGCACGATGGCCGTCAGCAAGGTTCCCGCTTTCTCCGCCAGCTCGACGCTGCCGGAAGCCACGGTGCCGATCTCCTGAGCCGCCACCTGGCTGCGCTCGGCGAGCTTGCGAACTTCGGCGGCAACCACCGCGAAGCCCTTGCCATGCTCTCCCGCGCGCGCCGCTTCGATGGCCGCATTCAGCGCCAGCAAATTGGTCTGATACGCGATGTCATCGATGATGCCGATCTTCTGCGCGATCTGTTTCATCGCCGAAACGGTCTCGCGCACGGCCTCGCCGCCATCGGCCGCTTCGCTGGCCGCCTTGGTCGCCATGCTGTCGGTGACCTTGGCATTGTCGCTGTTCTGGGCGATCGATGCCGTCATCTGCTCGATCGACGCGCTGGTCTCTTCCACGCCAGCAGCCTGTTCTCCGGCGGAGCGGGACAGCGTTTGCGACGTCGCACTCACCTCCTCGGCCGCGCTCGACAACGACTGCGCTGCTTCGTTGACTTCACTGATGATCATCGAGAGCTTGAGCACGGTGCTGTTCGCGTACTCCTTCATCTCGCCGAAAGCACCGGCATACTCTGCGTCGATGGTCTGAGTCAGATCGCCTTCGGCGAGCGCGCTCAACACGCGGATCAGATCGCGGATCGGCTGAACCATGCCTTCCATGGTGGCGTTGATGCCGCCGACGATCCGGTTGAAGTCGCCATGATGTTTGGTGGCATCGGCGCGCGCATCCAAGCGTCCCTCGACCGCGGCTTTCACCAGCATGTCGGTGTCGACGATGAGCGCCTTGAGGTTGGCGCGCACCCGCTCGATGGTGTCGTTGATGAAGGCTTTCTTGCCGGGGAACTTGTCCAGCGGCGCGTCGAAATTGCCGCGACCGAATTCGGCGATACAAGCCATCGCCTTTTTCTTCACCGTGATGTGGCCGGCCACCATGTCGTTGATGCCGGCGGCCATGGTGCGGAAGTCGCCCTGGAACTTGTCGGTATCGATGACGACATCGATGTCGCCCGCGTCGTGCTCCTTCGACATCCGGTTCATCTCGGCGATCAGGCCGCGCAAGTTGCCACGAACCTGCTCGATGGTGTCGTTGATGAAGGCCTTCTTGCCGGGGAACTTGTCCAGCGGCGCATCGAAATTGCCGCGACCGAACTCGGCGATACAAGCCATCGCCTTCTTTTTCACCGCGATGTGACCGGCCACCATGTCGTTGATGCCGGCGGCCAGCTCACGAAACTGACCAGCGTATTTGCCTGCATCGATTCTGGTGTCGATATCGCCGGCTTCGTGCTCGGCGCTCATGCGAACCAAGTCCGAGGAAACATCCTGGATGCGCTCGAGCAAGGTATCGATGCCATGCGCCACTTCGAGGAGATGCGGCGGCAGGCCGTTCGCGTCGATGCGCTTGGAAAGATCGCCCTGCGCCGCGGCCGCGACCACGCCGCCGATGCTGTTCTTGATCTGCGTTTCTTGAGCCAGACGCTCGGTGTGCTCGGTCCACGTCACCACCGCGCCGGTCTTCCGGCCGCTGCTGTCGAGAATCGGCGCGTTCTGAATAGAAAACGTTCGTACGCCAACCTTGAGCGTCGCTCCGGACTGCTCCATCGGGTGGCTCGCGAGCCGGTAGAACAGATCCAACGGTTTGCCGACCAACTCGTCGGCGGAAAACTGCGGCAGGCTTTTCCTGATGTCGCTTTCCACCGACCGCAGCAGCGTCCGCAGCGCCGGATTCAGGTGGACAATCGTCTCGCGCGCGTCCGTCACGAGGATACTCGCGGGCACGGCGTCCAGCGCCTGCGCCAGGATCTTGTTCTTACCAAACATCGTTCGACTCCAATTCTCGGATGACAGGCACGAAACATTCGTCGCCGCGCCGTAAACCGGCCGCCGACTGGAGTTCAGTACGGCGGCTGCCAAATAACCTTGAGGAGATCCGGGAAATTGACCGGGGCTGGATGATCAGACTGTGAACGATTCGACGGAGCCGTCAGTATCCGACAAGGGTCGGGCACGAGGTCACCGTCACTCCAGAGTCACCCCTAGGTGATGCCCCGATCGAGCACGTCGCGCACTTTCTGCGCGAGCGCCAGCGGGGTGTACGGTTTCTGGATGAAGTTCACCGTGGAGTCGAGCAGGCCGTCACGGACCACGGCATCTTCGTTGTGGCCACTCATGAACAGCACTTTGATGTTGGGAAACTGCTGCCGCAATTGCCGCGCCACCTCGGAACCGCTGATGTTGGGCATGACGATATCGGTGAGGACGAGGTCGATGGGCTCGCGCGCGGTCTGAGCGATGCGCAAGGCATCCCGGCCGTCGAAGGCGGTTATCACATCGTAACCGTGCAACTCCAGGCTGGCGGTCACCACGTCGCGAACGCCTTCGTCGTCTTCGACCACCAGAATCGTTTCGGTGCCGCGCCCCACCTGTAAGCGATTCTCGACCGGTTTCGCCACCGTGGCGTCCACCATCGGCAAGAAGATCCGGAACGTCGAGCCCCGACCCGGCTCGCTCTCGACCTTGATACAACCGCCGCTGTGCTGAACGATGCCGAAGACCATCGACAGCCCCAGCCCGGTTCCCTTGCCCACTTCCTTGGTCGTGAAGAAAGGTTCGAAGATGCGCGCCTGGATCTCGGGCGGGATGCCGCTGCCAGTATCGGTCACCGCCAACATCACATAGCGGCCGGGATGGCAATCGAACATCGCGTCGATCCTGGACGCATCGAGCGTCACGTTGGCCGTCTCGATGGTCAGCGCGCCCCCGCTCGGCATGGCATCGCGCGCGTTGACGGCGAGATTCATCAGCACCTGATCCACCTGGCTGCGATCGGCTTCGACCGCGCCAAGGCCGGGGCCGCGCAACGTCGTGAGTGTGATGTCGGAACCAATCAATCGCCGCAGCAGGTCGCCGGTATCGACCACGACCTCGTTCAGATCCAGCACCTCGGGCTGCGTAATCACCTGCCGGCTGAAACCGAGCAGCTGACGCGTCAGTGCGGACGCGCGCTTGCCGGCGTCGCGTATCGCTTTGGCATGATCCTGAATCGTCGTGCCGACCTGCGGCTCGTGCAGGATCAATTCGCTGTAGCTGCCGATGATGGTCAGCAGATTGTTGAAATCGTGCGCCACCCCGCCGGCGAGCCGGCCGATGGCTTCCATCTTGTGCGACTGGCGCAGCTGCTCTTCGAGACGGCGACGCTCGGTGATATCGCGTGAAATGCCGACGACACCGGCGACGTTGCCACGCTCGTCGCGATACGGCGCCTTGGTCGCATGAAACAAGCGTTCCATGCCGCCCACTTGCAACGTCTCCTCGAACGTGAGGGCGGTATTCGCTTGCATGACTTCCCGGTCGTTCAAGGCAAGCGCAGCCGCACCCGGTGCGCCGAACAGCGCGACGTCGTCACACCCCACGATGTCGCTCGGCGGTCTGCCGATATAGCGGCTGGCCGACTCGTTGACCAACAGATAACGGCCGTTGCGATCCTTGACGAACACCGCATCCGAAGTGCCTTCCGCCACCGCGCGCAGCATCTCCTGGCTATTACGCAGCGCCGCTTCAGTTCGCTTGCGCTCGCCGATCTCCTGTTGCAGCCCGCGATTGGTCTGTTCCAGCTGCACCAGCTTGTCTTCCAGCTTGCGGATCAGCACCTCGTTGTATTGTTTGAGGAGCAGCGATTCCTCGACCGGCGAACGTGCGGCCGTCGACTCGCCTCGAGCCCGGCGCGCCAGCGTCTCCTCGATCCGCGCCATCAGATGCTCGGGTTCCGTGGGCTTGATGATGAAAGCATCGGCGCCCAACGCCATCGCGAGCTGCTCATCCTGAGGCTCGGTGTAAGTGGCGGTGTAGACCACGAAAGGAATCGACTTCAGTCGAGCATCGGAGCGCCAGTGGCGCAGCAACGCATAGCCGTCCAGCACCGGCATCAACAGGTCCGAGACGATGAGCTCCGGCGGATCCTGCCGGGCGAGACTCAAAGCGGCGGCACCATCGGCCGCTTCGGTAACCTGATGACCGTGCCCCTGCAGGAGCACACGCAGGAGATACAAGTTCTCCGAATGATCGTCGACGATCAGGACACGCATAGGAAGCGCTCGACTTCGGCGACGAAGGACTCCGGATCGATGGGCTTTTCGATATAGCCCTCGGCGCCGGCCTCCAGACATTTCTCACGATCGCCGGCCATCGCATAGGAAGTGACGGCGACGATGGGAATGGCGCTGAGCGCGGGATCGCTCTTCAGCGCGCGGGCCACGGCGTGACCGTCCATGCCGGGCAGCTGGATATCGAGCAGGATCAGGTCGGGGCGCAGTTTCGCGGCCATGTCGAGGCCGAGCAGACCGTCTTCGGCCTGCAGCACGCGGTGGCCATGCTGTTCCAGCAGGAACGTCGCCAGGTAGCGATTCTGGACGTTATCTTCGATCAACAGCATCGTAGCCATTGTTATTGTCGCGCTGTGGCCTGGATCGGCAGAGTCACCGTGAAGACGCTGCCCTTACCCCATTCGCTGGCGGCGGCGATCTGCCCGCCCATGAGCTCGGTCAGACGTCTGCAGATCGCCAGCCCCAGCCCGGTCCCCTCGTGCCTGCGAGCCAGGCCGGACTCCACTTGTTTGAACGGCTGAAACAACGATTGCAGATCGTCCGGGCCGATCCCGATGCCAGTGTCGCACACCTGCAATCGCAACGTATGGTCGGCGTTGCGTTCGGCCACGAGGGTGACCTCGCCGTGGTCGGTGAACTTGATCGCGTTGCTGAGCAGATTCAACAGCACCTGCTCGAAACGCCGCTGATCGCCGACCAGCTGACCGAGCCCCTCGCCGGCGTGAACCCGCAGCGGCAGCTGTTTCGCGGTGGCCTGCGGTGAGACCAGCGCCAGCACCTTGTCGATCGAACGCCGGGCGTCGAACGGCACGCGGCTCACGCCCAGCTGACCGGCTTCGATCTTGGAAATATCCAGCACGTCGTTCACCAGGGCCAGCAAATGCCGGGCGCTGGAACGGACCATGTCCAGCTGCTTGCGCTGCTCGTCGTTCAACGGACCGGCCAGTCCCTGCAACATGACCCCGGTGAAGCCGATGATGGAATTGAGCGGCGTGCGCAGCTCATGAGACATGGTCGCGAGGAACGCCGACTTGACCCGGTCCGCCTCCTCGGCGCGCAATCTCTGCTCACGTTCGGCTTCAGCCCGCAGGCGTTCGGTGATGTCGGTGCCGATACTGAGGATGGCCGAAACAGCGCCGTTGGCGTCGCGCTCGATCCGGTTGGTCCAGGAGATCCAGACCCGCTCGCCATTGCGACGCATGTTCTCATTGGTGTTCTGCTCGAACGCTTCCGGCGCCGCGCAGATCCGGTCCATCAGCTGGCGCAGATCGGCGCCCCCGGCATCGGTGGACGGCACAATGGTACCGATGACATGCCGGCCGACGATCTCCTGTTCCGTATAGCCGAAGAAGCGCAGGCCGAAGTCGTTGAGGAAGGCGATCCGGCCTTGGGAATCCCAACGCAGGATGATGCTGTTGGCATGCTCGACCAATTCGCGGTAGCGCCGTTCGCTGTCGGCCAGCCGCTGCTCGGTCCGAACCCGATCCGAGATGTCGATGCCGACTCCGACCAGGCAAGGCCGGCCTTCGAACTCGACCCGCCGGCCGGTGAAAAAATACGGCGTGCGCGTGCCGTTTTTTGCCAGGAACGAGGCTGCTATCGAAGACTCGCCACTGCTGAACACCTGCTGGATCCGCGCCTCGACCCACGCCCGGTCTTCGGCCGCGAAAAAATCCAGCGGATGCATGCCGACGATTTCGTCGTGGCCGTAACCGGAGACCGCCTCGAAGTTGCGATTCCAACGCAGGAACCGACCGTCCGCGTCGTAGCAATACAGAATGCCCGGCATGCTCTCGACCATGGTGTCCGAGAACAGCTTCTCATTGAGCTGGATGGCGTCGGCCTCGCTTGGCACGCAGCGATCATGCTGGGGCGGCGTGCCGTTTGGAATCAGGGAACACCTGGAAAAAATTGCACGCAGGCGCCGAAATCCGACTGGATTCGTCACTGCCGAAATAAACCAGCACACAGAAAACGCAGCGACCGGACAGTAGGAGGCCCGCGCCGAAGATCGATTAAGGACGACGAACACTGATGCCAGCGGGACGCACGCTCTTCCTTGTCGCGTGCGCATTGGTGTTATCCGCCTGCGGTGGTGGTGGCGGCGGCAACAAGAGTCCCTCTTACACCATCACGGCCTCGCAATCGTCAGTATCTCTGCATCATCTGGCCGGTGGGCTGCTGCCGACCCCGTTTCAGTACCAGGGTGGTCACCGTGACGTTCACGGGCCCGACCCTCGATGTCCGGGACATTCCGGTCTGGCCACGGGCGGCTCGCTGGTCGCGCGTCTCGACGACACCAGGGACATCCCCGTCGAGAATCCTCAGCAATCGGCCCAGCTGGGGATGGTGGTGGTGAATGCGCCCTTCAGCCTGACTGTGACCCGGCAGCCGCAAAATCAACGATGCATCTTCAACAATGGCGAGACCACCACGTCCGGCACCGGATCGCCGGCTGACGTTTTGATCACAGTCGCGAGCCTGTACTGCAATACCACGCTGATGCCCTGGACCTGGATGGGAGGTTCACAAACCGCGGGAGCGCAGCCGGCGTTCTGGGGCGATTCATCGGGGCGGTTGTGGCTGTTTGGCGGCGATCGTTCCTACCGAGGCGAAGTGAGCGACGTGTGGCGCTTCGAGCCTCAATGAGGCGCCGGCCGCTTCAAGTGCACATCGAAGATGGTTTGATACGCCAGCGCGGAGACAAAATGCCGTCGTGGTAACGGGCAGCGCGCCGCTCCCCAGCGCACGAATCGACGGACATCGGATCGCTGCGCATAGTCCGTCGGACAACTCGTCCTTCGGAGCGGCCATGAAAAAAGGTGCGAACAAACCCAACGGAAATGCCCATCCATCCAACGGCCGCGGCACGCCCGAAGTCCTGCCGCGTCCGGACTTTCACTTCAAGGGCGAGATCGGGCGCACCTACCTCGACTCCGATCCCGCAAGATTTCCGCAACCGGTGCGAGCACCCGCCAGCGCTCCGAACATTCTGCTCATCCTGATCGACGACTGCGGCTTCGGTCAGTACAGCACGTTCGGTGGCGGCATTCCCTCGCCGACGATGGACAAACTCGCCGCCGAAGGCCTGCGTTACAACCGGTTTCATACGACCGCACTGTGCAGCCCGACGCGCGCTGCGTTGATCACGGGGCGCAACCATCATTCAACGTCGTTCGCCGGCATCACTGAATTGGCGACCGGCTACGACGGCTACACCTGCATCCTGCCACGCAGCTGTGGAACCATCGGCGAGGTCCTGCGACAGAACGGCTACATGACGGCGTGGATCGGCAAGAATCACAATACACCGGCGTGGGAAACGAGCGCGGTCGGGCCATTCGATCGCTGGGCCAACGGGCTCGGCTTCGATTATTTCTACGGCTTCAATGCCGGCGACATGAATCACTGGAATCCGGTGCTGTTCGAGAATCGGAATCTGGTGCCGCCGTCGCGCGATCCCGACTATCACCTGACCACCGACCTCGCCGACAAGTCGATTGCCTGGCTGCGACAGGCCAGGGCGATCGCACCCGACAAACCGTTCTTCTTATATGTCGCCACGGGCGCGACTCATGCGCCTCATCAGACGCCCAAGGAATGGATCGACAAATTCAAGGGGAAATTCGCTGAGGGCTGGGATGCGTACCGACAACAGACCCTCGCGCGACAAAAGAAGCTCGGTGTGATTCCGGAGAAGACCGAGCTGACGACGCGCTCCAAAGGCTTGCCCGCGTGGGACTCGCTCAATGCGGATCAGAAACGTCTCTACGCACGCATGATGGAAGTGTTCGCCGGCTACGCGGCGCAATGCGACTACGAGCTGGGGCGCGTCGTCGATGCCGTGAAGCAGATGCCCGACGCCGACAACACGCTCATCATCTACATCGCCGGCGACAACGGTGCGAGCGCCGAAGGCGGGCTCGAAGGCTCGCTCTGCGAGAACATGTTTTTCAACGGCTTCTCCGAGCAGTGGCAGGACAATATCAAGGTCATCGACGAGCTCGGCGGCCCGAAACATTTCAATCATTTCCCGTCCGCCTGGGCGCACGCGATGAACACGCCGTTTCAGTGGACCAAGCAGGTTGCCAGCCATTTCGGCGGCACCCGCAATCCGATGATCATCTCGTGGCCCGCTCGCATCAAAGAGCAAGGCGGATTGCGCGACCAGTTCCTCCACACCATCGATATCGTGCCGACCCTCTACGAGCTGTGCGGCGTCACGGCGCCGACCGATCTGAACGGCGTCAAACAAAAGCCCATCGAGGGCGTGAGTTTCGCCGCCACGCTCGACGATGCGCAGGCCGGCAGCGGCCGCAAGACCCAGTACTTCGAGCTCGGCTGCAATCGCGGTCTGTATCACGACGGCTGGATGGCCTCCTCGCCGTCGTTCGTGCCTTGGGATCCGAGTCGACAGGAATGGGATCCGGACAAGGCGGTCTGGGAGCTGTACAACGTCGACGAGGACTTCTCGCAGGCTCGCGACCTGGCCAGGCAGTATCCCGAGAAGCTACGTCAGCTGCAGGACCTGTGGTGGATCGAAGCCGCGAAGTACAACGTGCTGCCACTGGACTGGCGCGGCACCGTTCGCATGAACGCCGAGCTGATGGGCCGCCCCAGCCTGATCCGCGGCCGCAACTCCATCACTTATTATCCGGGCACGATCGGACTGCCCGATGCCGCCTCACCCTCGATGTGTAACAAATCGTGGAAGATCACGGCCGAGATCGAGATCGCGGACAGCAAAGCCGAAGGCATGGTGATCACGCACGGCGGACTGGAAGGCGGTTATGGCCTGTATCTCAAGGAAGGCAAACCGACGTTCGTTTATAACTTCCTCAGCGTCGATCGCAGCACCTTCGCCGCGAAGCAAGCGCTGCCCCCCGGCAAGAGCACGCTGGTGGTCGAGTTCAAATACGACGGCGGCGGCTTTGGCAAGGGCGGCCAGATCACCCTGAGGGCCAATGGCAAACCCATCGCCAGCGGCCGGCTGAATCGCACCATCCCGATTCAATTCTCGCTGGGCGAAGGCATCGACGTCGGCATGGACATCGGCTCGCCCATCGACTTCACGTATCAGATGCCGTTCAAATTCACCGGCAAGATCGACCATGTGACCATCGATCTGGGGCCGCTGGACGTCGGCGAGCAAGCGACGGCGAAAGCCGGCTGACCTGTGCCTCAACGCTTCAGAATGAACTCCCGGTCCACCGTCTTCCCCACCGGAAAACCATACTCGCCGACCTTGCTGAATCCATAGCGCTCATAGAAACGCTGCGCGCCGTAGTTCTCAGACCAGACGCCGATATACAGCGGCGCGCGCCCCTGCGAGGCCAGCCATTCGAGTCCGAGCTCCATCAGGCGCCGGCCGAGTCGAAGATTGTGGAATTCCGCGAGCACATACAGCTGTTGGATTTCACCCGACTGCGCCTCCAGATTCTCCACCGGAAGTTTGCAGGCCCCCACCACGATGAAGCCGATCTTCCGGCCGTTGCGATGCTCGACCACGAACACGCCGCGGTTCGGATCGTTGAGCGAACGAGCCCAGTTTTCCGGCGAGTGACTCGTCGACAGGAAGTTCTGCAGGTCTTCCGGTGGATACAAATGCCCGAACGTCTCGGTGAAGGTCGCGCCCCCCAGCTCGGCCATGGGCACGGCGTCGCTGGCAGTGGCTTTGCGGAAGGTGATCGAATCCGGTGTGATGTTCATGGCCATACTATGCCACGCCGCCCCGCCCGCGGGGAAAAGTGGGGCGGGGCCCCTTGGGGACGAAATTTTTTTTCCAGGAGGGCGCGACTTACTGCCTCAGGATCTTCTCCATCGCCTTCCCCTTCGCCAGCTCATCGATCAACTTGTCCAGATACCGGATCTTCTGCATCAACGGATCCGCAATCTCTTCCACGCGAATTCCGCACACCACGCCTTTGATCAGGGAACTATTGGGGTGAAACGCCGGGGCGCGAGCAAAGAACGTCCTGAAGTCGCTCTCCTGTTCGATCTGCCGCTGCAGTTCCGTCTGGCTATAACCGGTCAACCAGCAGATGACCCGGTCCACTTCTTCCTTCGTACGATTCTTGCGCTCCGCCTTCTGAACGTACAGCGGATAGACCTTGGCGAACTTCATCGCAAACACCCGATCGTTGCTCATCGCCGCCTCACCCCGACTGCAGGAACACCCACACCTTACTGAAGTCCCCGTTGGCGGCATCCGGCTCGCGAATCCAGAAGTACAGCAGGCCGCCGTCCTCCCACATCATGTTCGAGCCATCATCCGTGTCCATCTGCAACAGCAGGCGCCACTGATCGGCGCCGGGCGAAAGCTCGCGGACGCGAGGGTCGCGACGATCGAAAGAGTTCACGCCGTTGGAAATGAGCTGCGCCTGCAGCTCCATGCCATCGTCCTGCTCAGGATAGGGATAGCCGAACATCTGGTGGCGAGGCTGCTCGCGGAACGGCGCGCCTCGTGCGCCCAGGAGCGCTTCGAATTCTTCGTTCGACAAGTCCCACCGGCCCATGAAGCGCTCCTCGGTCGGTAAGGTGGCGATGCGACGGAAGCGGATGTTTGTTTTGGGAAAGAGAGCCTGCTCCTCCAAGCCTCCGGGCATCGTCGCCGGAACGAGCGCCGCACGGTCGATGTTCGTGTGAACGACTTGCCATGCCCCGGCATCTTCCGGATCGTATCCCCCGACCATCTCCTCCGACACATGGAAGAAGAAATACAACTGCCCTTGCTTGGGCAGCCAGGGTTGGTTCATGCCTGCCGCAACTTCCGCAAGGTCGATCTGCGCCAGAAAAGCCAACGGCTCGCCTTTCCAGGTCGGCCACTCGAACCCGGGCGCCACGGACGGAAGGCCGCCGATCCAACTGAATTGCGGCTCATTGGTATGTTCGAGGTGCAAGCCCGGCTGCGCGAGCCGGTGGGCCTGGTCGAGGACAGACTCCATCAGCCCCACACGCCGGGCGAACTTCAGCGTCTGGTCCAGCGGATGAAAGCCGCCGGGTTGATTCCACTGGTAGACGGCGAATGCCAGCAGCAAAACGCCGAGCACTCGAAGCACGGAGGTAATTGTGTTCCTTGTCATCACTGCGCGGCCGCACCTTTGGGCGGAAATGTACCAGCCCCGCCTTCCGGCCGCACCGCCGACTCGAACGAATGAAGCGATGACAAGTCGGTGACTATCCGATTGCGCCCACCGATGGGATCGAGGATAACGGGCGCCTCGACACACTCAATCGGCCCTCTTCAAGAACTTCAAATGCCGGCGACTGATTCCGAGGTAGATGCTCCGTCCGCTGGCCGGCTGGTGATTCGTGTCAAGCTGATTCCGCAAGAGGAGCTGCCGCCCCCAGCCCCGCCGCCGCGTCGATTGAGTAAGACTGCGCTACTGGCGATTGTGGGTGTTGTCGCGGTGCTGCTCGGCTGGTTTGGTATCAGCAGTTTCAAATCCGACCCGACTCCGCAGCCCACGGCGCGCAATGAACCTCTGCCAAAGGCCGAGACTGAATCGGTCAAGGCGCCGCCCGCCGCGCCGGTAGTGACGCAGGAACCGACGGATGCACCGCTGGCCCCAGTCCAGAAAGTGATGCCCGACGTCCCGAAGAGCGCGCGGGACACCATCACCGGCACCATCCGTGTGTCCGTCCTCGTCACCATCGATAAGCAGGGTGCTGTAATCGCCGCGAAGGCTGAAGATCGCGGGCCGAGTCGCTACTTCGAGCGGCTCGCGGTCGATGCAGCGAAGAAATGGACGTTCACGCCGGCGAAGCTGGCAGAGAAGCGGACGATGCTGGTGAAGTTCAACTTCACTCGTAATGGCGCGACCGCCAACGCCGAGTAACCCGACGAACCCGCGGCTAGCGAGCCACCCCCCACCGCTCCCGAAACTCACGATGAGCCCGCAACATCTCATCGTCACTCTCACTCGCCAGCTGCGACTCCCGAAATCCTGAAGCAATCGCAGTGACGCGCACCTCGCGTCCCGCGACGCTGAATCGAACGCGCCACTCTTTCACCGCCAGCTGCATGCCATCGTCGAGCCGGCGGATGCGGCGATAAGGATGCGGTTCCGGCCCCAGCATCAGCGTGGAGCGAATTCGTTCCTCGATCGCAAGACCGGTTCGCGTCTCGATCCAGGTTGCCTGCTCAATCGCCAGCGGCGTGAATGTCACCGCGAATGCGCTCACCGGATCGGCCGGCTGAACGGCCTCGACATCATCCAGCCAGCCATTGCCCGCATCGGGATGAGAATCCGTGTAAGGGACATAGGGTTTGAGATCGAGCACCGGCGTGCCGTCGAGCATGTCCGAGTCGAGGATATGAATATTCAGACCGTCGACTTTTTCCAACCTCACGACCGACAGGCCGATGGGATTCGGCCGGTGAGGTGAGCGCGTGGCGAACACGCCTTTGCGGCCGGAAGTACTTCGGGGCGGCAGCACCTTGGGACGCCAGCCAGGATTCCGATGAAACCAGAAAATGACCCAGATCGATTTCCAGCGCGCCAGATCCTGGAGCGCGTGCTCGAAATTCCGGCCGGCAAACAACTCGATGCGAGCGGGCTCGCCTTGCGCGGCACGCGGCTGCCGGGGCGCTTCGACTTTGGTGAGCCGTGAAGTGCGGACGATGCCGATGGGCTCGACCCTGAGGCGCGACGGATCGCTATCTTCAACCGATGACATAACCTGTGAGGATACGCCAAGGAGCCTCGCAAATCCCGCCGTCGTGCTAGCATCCGGAGCCATTAAAACATGCAGATCGACGGTCGATCCTGCATTCAGCGGCGACGGAAACCATGGTCAAGAAATCGACACGGACCAGTCTTTTTCAGGTCGAACCTCTGTATGCAATCCTCACCGCACTGTTTTTGTCCGCGTGCGGAGGCGGCGGCGGCGGCGGCTCCACCAACAATAACTCACAAGGCGGCACAGGCAACGGCACGCCATCGAGCCACGCCGTTGGCGGCACGGTCTCCGGGCTGTCAGGCACCGTGTCGTTACAAAACAATAGCGGCGACACACTCACGGTTGCAACGAACGGCTCGTTCCGTTTCACCACGCCAGTGACCGCCGGGCAGAGCTATCAAGTCAGCATTTCCTCACAACCCGCCTATCAGAACTGCACCGTCACGGCCGGCAGTGGCACGATGGGCTCGGCCGATATCAGCACCGTCGCGATCAACTGCACCACCACGATGTTCGCCGTGCGCGGGACGCTCTCTGGGTTGACGGGCACGCTCATCCTGCAAAACAACGGCAATGAGAATCTGGCGCTCACTCAGAATGGCGAGTTTTCCTTCCCCACGATGTTGGCGAGCGGCAGTGCATATCAAGTGACGATTGCAAGTCAGCCGTTCAATCAACGATGCACCGTTACCTCCGGCACGGGCTCGATCGATCCGAGCAGCACGCCTGGTGTCACCGTCGCCTGTCACTCGATAGTGAGTGTGGGCGGCGCCATCTCCGGCCTGACCGGAACGCTCGTTCTGCAAAACAACGCCAGCGACGATCTGATCATCGCGACCAACGGTGCATTCACATTCGCCACCACTGTGCTGGCTGGCACCTCGTACCAGGTGACCATCCTCTCGCAGCCCCAGAACAGCCTGTGCACAGTGACTTCCGGCAACGGGACTGCGGGCTCGACCGACATTACAAACATCGCCGTCTCGTGCCAGCCGACAGTTATCGTTACGAAGCCGGCCCGCTATGACGCCGCCTCCTACTCGTCCTTCACCTCGCAAAACGGCACCGGAAACCTCGAAGGCACCTGGATCATGCTGTCGGAAGGCACGCAGTCGTATGGCTATCAGATCGCCGGCATCAATCCACGCCGCGACTATCAGCTTTGGTCGCGCACCACGGTTCGTGTCCGCAGAGATCCGGCGGATCCGGCGTACTATTTCGTCCTGACCTGCGGCCCGGCGGGCGCCGCGAATCGGCGGATACAGCTGGTAGCCGGCGCGTTTCCCGTCCCCTACTTTGCCGCGTCCACGTCCACGTACTTGGGTCACAGCGTGCCAATCATCGACGCGACTACGATGCGGCGAGATTCGGTCACACGTACCTATCAGTTCTCCGGCAATTCGGATGGATTGCTGACGGGCTATCATTTCGCCTGGGTGCTCAAGCGCATCTCGGACGACCCTTTCGCGCTACCCGCGACCGTACGAGACAATCTTTCCAGCCAGTCCGTGGATGCAACCTGTATCCACGAAGTCGAGGGCACGTACGTTGCCACGGAGAACGACGGCACGACCGAAACATCGCGATTCGAGGGCACGTTTTACTGGACCGACGCTTATCCGGCCGATCCGAGCCAGTTGATCAACAGTTCCAACTCGTATCTGCCCCGCTTTTCCCTCAGAGACGAGAACGGCTTCAACACCTCATACAGCACCAACAGTCTGGCTATCTTTACGAGCAGCATCGGCGATCAGATCGACGTGGTCCGCAATTTCTCAGGCACCACTTCGTCGCACTCGGTACAGGCCACGAACGCCCAGGGCTCCGCCGACGATACGTTGGAGATCCCGTACTAGACCCGTCGCGGCGGCACCACTTCGTTCCACGCCGGATTCGATTTCCACCCCGGCTCCAGCGGCGGCTGATCGGCGCAGGGAACATACGGCGAGGGCTTGCCCGTCGCCAGATCGGGAATGTAACGCGGGCAGTTGGGAAAGATATCGATGGGCGTGACGCGGACCAACGCCTGCGCGCCCACGAATTCGCCCATCAACGGATCATCCAACACGACCTCGGCGCGTCCGTTGACCCGCAAACGTTTGGGCGCCTCGCCCATGCGAATGAACAACAGCCCCACGAACGGATTGAGACGGATGTTGCCGAGGCTCTTGAACATGCCGTTGCCGTCGTAATCCGGCCAGACCAGCAGATCGGGCCGCACGATACGCACGAAGCAAGGCGGGCCACCCTTGAAGGAACAATCCGGATACCCGTCGGGTGACGCGGTCGCGAGGAAAAAGAACTCGACCGATTGAATGAACGCCCGGTCTTCGTCATTGAACTCAGAACGGCGCAGACGGTCGACCAGCCGATCGGCCAGCGCCGTCGAACCGAACTGCCGCTGCAGCTCTCGATTGCCCTGATGAAACATCGCCATAGGATGCCTCCGGCTCGTCTGGAGCCAACGGCAGCATACGCCGGTTCATCCAGGAAAACTCAGATCGAATTCAGGAACCCGCCGTCGACCGCAATCGCCTGGCCGGTGATGTAGGACGCGCGATCCGAAGCGAGAAATGCTGCGAGCGCGGCGAATTCTTCGGGTCGACCGATGCGGCCCGCGGGAATCTTCGGCCCCATGATCGCGTCATCCACGCCCAGCTCCGCCAGCCGCTCGGTCGCGGTGTAGCCTGGCAGCAGCGCATTCATCGTGATGCCGTCTTTGGCGACATCACGACTGACTGAGTTGATCAAGCCGAGCAGACCCGCTCGCAAGCTGTTCGAAATCACCAAACCGGGCTGCGGCTCGCGCGCCGAGATCGACGTGATCGCGAGAATGCGTCCCCACTTGCGCTCGCGCATGTGAGGCAGCACGGCGAGCACGCTTTCCACCGCGCTCATCCACAAGTTGTCGAAGCCTTTTTGCCAGTCGCTCGGGGTGATGCGCTCGAACGGGCCGGCCGGTGGCCCCCCGGTGTTGGTCACCAGAATATCGATGGATCCTCCGAGCGCCCTCGCGGCTCGTGCGATCAGCGCTTCAGAACTGCCTGGCGTGGACACGTCGCCTGCAATGCCGATCGCGCCGATCTCAGACGCTGTGGCTGTTATGCGAGCGGAGTCGCGGGACACGATGGCGACTTGCGCACCTTCCGCAACCAACTCGCGCGCAACCGCTTTGCCGAGTCCTTTGGAGGCGCCGAACACGAGTGCACGGCGGCCGGAGATTTTCAGATCCATGGCGATAGCTCCGATCAGACCCGAGGATCGGGCGCGACCTGATCCGGCCGGCCTTCCTGAAGAATCATGCGCCCGTTCGTGGTCGCGGCGCGCCGGAACTCGGACAGCCGTTGATACTCCGGATCGTGGTACCAGGCCTCCGCCGAAGCGCGGTCCGGAAATTCCAGGATCACCATCCGCTCGCCGAAAGACTCGCCTTCCGAGGTGGTCACCTGGTCACCGCGGGTCAGAAAGCGACCGCCGTATTTCTCCAGCGTCTTGGGCGTGTGATCGGAGTACTTTCGAAAGGTCACCGGATCGTGGACCTTCATCGTGCAGATCATGTAGGCGGCCATCTGGTTTCTCCTCGACGGGCTCACGCAGTTTACTGCCCTGGAAGCAGAAATTTTTCCTAAATCGGCTGTGCTACAGTTTCCCGCCCCCGCCCGCAGTGCCGAGGTTGCAAGTGCACGCCGACCAAGTTCGCGCCATCGTCGATGGCTTTGAAGCCAACGTCCGGAACCGCACCCGCTTCCAGCTCTATCGCATCGACAACCGGCCGGCAACGCTCGAGGATGCGTACGCCATTCAATCGGAAATCCTCACTCGCGCACTTCGCTCCGGCACCGATAGCGTCGCCGGCTACAAGGTCGGATTGACCACCGGGAAGATGCAACAGTTCTGTGGCGTGAACGAGCCGATCGCCGGACGCATTCTCCAGAGCAACGTTCATGCGAGCGGCGCCACGCTGCGGAAATCGGAGTTCCATCGGTTGGGCATCGAGAGCGAGCTCGCGCTGCGCATCGGCAAGGAGATTCCGCCCCTTCGTCCAGATACAAGTGCTCAAGAGTTGATCGGATACGTGGATGCCATCGCTGCGGCCTTCGAAGTGATCGACGACCGCGACGCCGACTACGCCCATCTCGAAGCAAGCTCGATCGCTGCGGAGAACAGTTGGAACAGAGGCATCGTGCTGGGTGAGCCCATTTCACCTGCCGCGTTCGGCGACCTCCGTGAGCTGGAGGGACGCTTGCTCGTCAACGGCACGCCAGTCGCGACCGGCTCCAGCAGCGATGTTCTGTCCGGCCCCCTCTTCATCCTGGCCTGGATCGCCGGCTTCGCCCGCCAGGCTGGAGAAGCGCTGCGCCCGGGCCAATGGATCATGACCGGCTCGATCATTCCCACGAAGTTCGCAGTCGAGGGCGATACGTATTCGTTTCAGCTCGGATCGTTGCCGGCGGTGACGGTGACGATTCGCTGAGACGAGCTCCGCGGTTCAACAAGACGGGCGACAAAGGCTCCCACTATCGCACCGGCAAACTGAGCGGCGATAAAACCCGGAACGTCTACCAGCGCGATTCCTGAGAACGTATCGCTCAAAGCGCGACCGAGCGTGATCGCAGGATTGGCAAACGACGTCGAAGCGGTAAACCAGTACGCCGCCGCGATCCACATGGGCACGCGCCAAGTCGCTTGCTTGAACGATCGGCAGCAAGATACAACCGTCACCAAACCCGCCGTCGCAACCATCTCCGACAGCCACTGCCCCGATCCAGCTCTCTGATGCGTGGCTGTCTGTATCAGCGGCAACTCGAACATGGCATGCGCCAGCACGGCACCGAGGCAACACCCGATCGATTGCGCGACCAGATACGACGCAGTCACGGGTAGCGACAATTCCGCTCGGAGAAACGATGCAAACGACACAGCCGGGTTGAAATGCGCTCCGCTGATGGGTGCAAGCACAGCGATCAACACAGACAATGCCGCCGCGGTGGCAAGCGTGTTTGCGAGAAGCGCAACGGCACCGTCGCCGGTCAGCCGCTGCGCCATGATCCCCGAGCCAATCACGGCTGTCGCCAGCAGCATCGAGCCCAGCCCCTCTGCGAAGACCGCTCGACGCATCTGCGTTCCTCAGTGATTGAGCTGTGCGATACCGCGCACTGCTTGCTGAAGCGCCATGCGATCCAGCGATTCGATAGGAACATTGACCAGCAAATTGACCCGCATCTCGAGCTCGGCAAGCGCGCGGCGAAAGGCGGCTTCTTTTTCCACTTCTCCTTCAACCGCCGCCGGGTCCGCGATACCCCAGTGCGCGGTTATCGGCTTACCCGGCCAGATCGGGCAGACTTCGCCAGCCGCGTTGTCACAAACAGTAATGACAAAGTCGATCGGCGGCGCCCCCGGCGCAGCGAACTCATCCCAACTCTTGCTGCGCAGTCCGGCCGCTGGCAGACCGGTCCGCTTCAGAAGCTCGAGAGCGAGCGGATGCACTTCGCCCTTGGGAAAGCTGCCTGCACTGAAGGCCCGGAATCGACCCCCGCCCCAATGATTCAGGAGCGACTCCGCCAGGATGCTCCGAGCGGAGTTGCCGGTACACAGAAAGAGCACGTTATAAGGACGATCGCGCATAGCTCACGTCGCCGTGTTGGGCCCGCAGCAGGGGCTTCCCTTGTTCAACCTCACCGGTTCCACACCATAGGTCGTGCTCTCACCCATCGTGAGGAACGTCTCCCACTGAATGCCCTGCGGATCTTCGACCCAGCTCTTTTCACTCTTGGCGTAGCAGCAGGTCGTCGCCCCCTCTTCGAGCACCGGCGCTTCCGCCCGCTGCAGCCGAGAATAAACATCGGCAAGCTCGGCCCGATCCTCCACCTGGATACCCAGGTGCTCGATGCCCGCCTCACCGCCACGCTGGCTGATGGCGAAATTCACGCGCGGATCTTCGAGCATCCATTTGGCGTAGTCGCCCTTGGTCACCGTGGGCTCGGCGGCGAACAGCGTGCTGTAGAACTGGATCGACCTGGCCAGATCATCGACGCTCACATGGACATGCAGTCGTTTCATGACGGAACCCTCAGAGCTGCTTTGACAGAAATGCCGAGCTGGCCGGGCACAAGCCCGCGAACTCCGGCGTAGATCGGATCGCCAGCGGCGCGCCATCCCGAGAGGTCGGCACATAGTCTCGAGAGCGGAAGAACGATTCAGCCGTCGTGGTCAGTAAATATATCTTCGAAGCGCCACCTTCCCGGGCATGCTGCTCGGCGCGTTCGACCAGCGCTCGCCCCAGGCCGTGCGCACGATGCTCCTGCGTCACCACGAGTGAGCGTAACAGCGCGTCGGCGCCGTACAACTGAACGCCAACGATGCCAATCGGTGCGTTCGCCGGGCCCACATAGAAAAAATCCCGCATGTCCTCATCGGTGAGGTCCGAGGTCGGAAGCGCCGCCCTTTCCAGGAGCCGGACGACCTCCGCATGGCGAGGTTCACGATGGATTGCCAGCGAAGCCGCCATGATCAGGCCACCTTCTTGCGCTTGCCCGACCTGGACGCCGGCGTCGGCTTGCACACCGTTTCACACGAGCCACCGCTACCTTCACAGCAATTCTCGGTCAGATAGCCGACCAGATCGTTCATGGCATTGAAATCGACGCTGTAAATCAGACTGCGGCTTTCGCGCCGCTGCACGATCAGCCCGCAGCGGTGCAGATTCTGCAGATGAAACGTCAATGACGATGGCGCCAGGCCCACGGCCTCACCGATCGCGCCGGCGGACAATCCAGCCGGGCCTTGCTCGACCAGAAGTCGATAGATTCCAAGGCGGTACTCATGAGCGAGCGCCCCCAAAGCGGCGACAGCATGCTTGGCTTCCATAGAAGTACGATATTACGAGAATAGTCGAAACGTCAAGGACGACGACCGTGAATGCCTGCGCACACGCTAAAGCACGCCGTCAGTGTGCACGCCGCGCTCACCACGCACACTCATGGCGCAGCGACCGTGCATGATCTTCGCTCCCACGCCGTTCGCTCACTGATCACGACACGCACACGACAGAAATTGAGCGCGAACCACGCCTCGCGTGGATGGATTTATCTGGCATGCATCGTGCTTTCGCCGGGAGAACAACAACACTCCCGGAGCATCCGTGCGCTTACATCGTTCGTTCCGCCTGGCCACGCTGGCCGCACTGCTGATTAGCTACACCGTCAGCGCGAGAGCCGCGGCCATTGACTTCGATGCGGCGACCATCGCGGATCTGAATCAAGCATTCAAAGCGGGCTCGCTCACCTCGGAACAACTGGTTCAGCAGTGCCTCGCGCGCATCGAGGCGTATGACGACAACGGGCCGAAGCTCAATGCTGTCATCACCCTGAATCCGAAGGCGCTCGACATCGCCCGTGCTCTGGATGCCGAACGCAAGAGCAAGGGCCCTCGCTCACCTCTGCACGGCATTCCGGTGCTGCTGAAGGACAACTACGACACATTCGACATGCCCACTACCGGTGGCTCGGTGATGCTGGAGAACTGGGTGCCGCCGGATGATGCGTATGTCGTCAAGAAACTGCGCGATGCCGGAGCGATCATTCTCGGCAAGCTCAACCTCTCAGAGTTCGCATCGGGAGCTGCACACAGCTCGCTCGGCGGACAAACACTCAATCCGCACGATCTCACACGCACGCCCTCTGGTTCCTCCGGCGGAACTGGCGCGGCCATCGCGGCTGCTTACGCACCTCTCGGTTTGGGAACAGATACAGGCGGCTCGATCCGTGGACCTGCAACGGCCAACGGCATCGTCGGCCTGAAGCCCACGCATGGATTGATGAGTCGCGACGGTATCATTCCGCTGTCGCTGACATTCGATACCGGTGGCCCCTTGGCGCGCAGCGTTTATGACGTCGCCGTGTCTCTCGGCGTGATGACGGGTGTGGATCCCGCCGATCCGGCAACTCAAAAGAGCAAAGGGAAAGCCGTCACCGACTACACGCAATTTCTCAAGACCGATGCGCTGAAGGGCGCACGCATCGGCATCGCGCGAGATTTTCTTGGCGCCGATCAAGACGTCGACTGGGTCGTCGAGTCGGCCCTCGAGTCGATGCGCAAGGCCGGTGCCACTGTGATCGACGTGCGTTATCCAAAGTGGCTGCTCGACAGCAAAGGCGAGTTCTATTCTGCCGTTCGCAATCCGGAGTTCGCGGTTCAGATCAACACCTACCTCGCAGCAACCGGGCCGAGCTATCCGAAGACCATCGAAGACTTGATCGCCCGCTCCAACGATGTGAGATCGCTGCGTCCAGGCGGCGGCGGCCCGAACCCCGTACGCTGGACGCTCTTCAAGAAAGAAGCCGAGGCCGGCAAGCTCGATGACTACCGCTATCTGTCCGTGCGCGATCACGCGCTGCCGATGGTGCGAATGGTCGTCGAAGGCATTCTCGCCGCCGAGAAACTCGATGCCATCGTCTATCCAACATCACCTCGCCGCCCGGCCCTGATCGCGCAAGCCCAGCCGCAACCCGACGCCGCATCCGCAACCAACATCGCCAATCTCACCGGCTTCCCCGATCTGATCGTCCCCGCCGGCTTCACCACGGACGACCTGCCCGTCGGGATCTCCTTCTTCGGGCCGGCGTTCAGCGAACCGAAGTTGCTCGCGCTCGGCTACAGCTTCGAACAGGCTACTCGCGTGCGGCGATTGCCGGTGCATACGCCGGCGCTGGCGAATCAGGCGGTCGTGACACCTTGACGTAGCCCCGTGCTGTAGACTTAAATTGAACATCGCGAAAAACGACGGTCATACCCGACCGTCGCATACACGCCACTCATCGCTTGCGTGAGGTCGGCCAGCGTTCCCCCGACAACTGTCGGATCCAACACGGAGCGCGCCATGAACCAACCTCTCGTCCCATCCAACTCCAGCAATCTTCAGGTCGCAATCGTCGGCGCCGGCCTGGGTGGACTGACGCTCGCACGGGTTCTGCACGTGAACGGAATCCGGGCAACGGTCTACGAAGCGGAAGCGTCGCCAGCGGTCCGTGCACAAGGCGGCTTGCTGGACGTCCATGAATACAACGGTCAGCTCGGCCTGAAAGCGGCGGGCCTGTACGATGAATTCCTCGAGCTCGTTCGTCCCGGCGAGGATGCCAAACGGGTCGTCGACAAGTACGGCAACGTATTGCTCGACCTGCCCGGCCAAGGCCACGCAACCCGGCCCGAAGTCAGCCGGGGCGACCTTCGCCGCCTTCTGCTCGAGTCTCTACCTGCAGCTTCCATTCAATGGGACCGCAAGGTTGTGACAGCCAGCTCCTTTGCTGACGGACGACACCAACTCACATTCGCCGACGGCGCATCGCTAGCCTGTGATCTCCTGGTCGGCGCTGACGGTGCATGGTCGAAAGTTCGCCCGCTGCTCTCTCCAGAACGGCCGGCATATACCGGAACGACTTTTATAGAGACGATTCTGTTCGAGGGCGATACTCGACACAGAGCCAGCGCCGAGATGATCGGCAGCGGAACGCTGATGGCCGCCGCGCCAGGCAAGGCAATCCTGGCCCACCGCTACGCGAACGGAACCCTGCATACATACGTTGCCCTGAGCAAGCCAGAGACATGGGCCGACGCCATGGATTTCAGCAAACGCTCCGCAGCGCTCGATCGAATTGCCAAAGAGTTCGAGGGCTGGGCGGCACCGCTGCTCGCCTTGATTGCCGATAGTGAGACCGCCCCGGTGGTGCGGCCGATTCATGCTCTACCGATCCACCACCGCTGGAGCCGTGTCGCTGGCGTCACCTTGCTGGGCGATGCCGCCCATTTGATGTCACCCTTTGCCGGTGAGGGAGCCAATCTCGCGATCTTTGACGGCGCGGAACTGGGACAAGCGCTCTGCGCCAACCCGGACAGGCTCGAGATCGCACTGGAGCAGTACGAGCGGGCGTTGTTTCTTCGCAGTGCCGCCGTTGCCGATCAAACGGCTCGAAACCATCAGCGTTTTTTCAGCAACGATGCGCCTCAGAGTGTCGTGGAACTGTTCGCCGCGCGTCAGTAAAGCTCGGCCGCTCAGACGGTCGGCACCGTGCCGCCGTCGATCACGTACTCGACTCCCGATATGGAGGCCGCCCTCGGCGAGACTAGAAACGCGATGAGGTCCGCGACTTCGCGTGGCTGCGCGGGCCGCCCTAACGGGATGCCGCCCAGTCCATTCATGATGAGTCGCTTACCGCCTTCGTAGTCAGTACCTGCTTGAGCGGCCAGTCGCTCGGCAAGCGCCACTGCGGCCTCGGTCTCGATCCAACCTGGAGAAACGCGCACGACACGGACGCCTTTCGGCGTCACTTCTTTCGAAAGCGCTTTGCTGTAAGTCGACAGCGCGGCCTTCGCCGCCGCGTATGCGATCGTGGATTCCGGCAGTGGCAGCACCCGCTGGATGGACGTGACATGGATGACTACCCCGGAGCGTTGCGCGACCATCGATGGCAGCAACGCGCGATCGAGGCGGACCGCAGACATGAGGTTCAGGTCGAGTTCTTTCGACCACTCCGAATCGCTGAGCGCCGCAAATCCGCCGGCGGGTGCCTTCGAACCACCGACCACGTTCACAAGAATATCGATGCCACCGAGATGCTCATGCACCGACTTTGCCGCCTGGTGAGCGCCTTCGGCAGTCGAAAGATCCACGGCGATATAGCGCACGTTGTCGACAGCGCAACTTGGAAGCGAGCGTCCTGCGGCCATGACTCGAGCGTCCGCTTCCACCAGCGCCTGGACCACAGCCGCCCCAACGCCGCGCGAGCCGCCAGTGACTAACGCGCGCATGCCAGCGAGTTGCAACTCGAAGCTCATGGCTTGATCTCCAACGATGCGAGCTTGCCGCGTTCGAATATGAAGGCATAGCGAAGATTGTCGGGACTCATGGCGGTCTCCTGTGGTTCGACGCCAGGATGCTCCAGCCCGACCGATAAGAAAATCGCCTATTATCTACGCAGGTTATGTAGAGATCAGTACACAATGCGTGGATCCGAATTTGCCGAGCTAAAAGCGTTCGTTGCGGTCGTCGACCGGGCCAGCTTTGCGCGTGCGGCCGATCATCTCGGCCTATCCAGATCGGCGCTCAGTCAGATCATTCGTCAGCTCGAATCGCGTCTCGGCGCTCGCCTGCTCAATCGAACGACCCGAAGCGTGGCGCCGACAGAGACGGGGCGGCGGCTTCACGAGCGCATCGCTCCGATGCTTCGAGAAATCGATGATGCCGTCGCGCAGACCGTCGGCGCGACCAGCCGAACCGCCGGAACATTGCGGATAAATACGCTGAGCATGGCGGCGAAGAAAATCATCGCGCCGCGCCTCGGGCGTTTTCACCGCTCGCATCCCGAGGTAGTACTCGACATCGTAGTCGATGATGGCCTGAGCGACATCGTGGCCGGCGGGTTCGACGCCGGTATCCGCGTCGGCGAACGCGTTCAAAAAGACATGGTCGCCGTTCGTCTCACACCGGACGTGCCGTTGCTCGCGGTTGCTTCACCCGCCTATCTCGCTAAAGCCGGTGAGCCCAAAACCCCCACCGACCTACATCGTCACGCCTGCATCAACTGGCGTTTTCCCGGCAGCGGCCGGATCGCACGATGGCAGTTTCAGAAGAAGGGCAAGAAGATCGAAACCCTGGTCGAAGGCGCGCTGATCTCCAACCATCAGGACATCGTGGTGCCGGCCGCCCTGCAGGGATTGGGAATCTTCTATGCCTACAACGACGACGGCATCGCCGAGGCACTGGAGCGCGGCAAGCTGAAGCGGGTTCTCACCGATTGGTCACTCACGATGCCTGGCTTGTATCTCTATTATTCCAACCGCCGTCATTTGCAGCCGGCGCTGCGCGCCTTTATCGACTGCCTGCTCGATCGAGAGGAAGGCAAGCGGGCGAGCTCGAAGTAGTGGCGGCATGCACGCGAGGATGCGCGTAGCGCGACTACGCTAGCGCCAGCGAACGTTCAAGACCTGGGCTTCGAGGCGAACGCTACCAATTCATTAGGCGAGCCGGTCCCTGCGCCACGCAGCCGGGGTAGCGCCCGTCATCTTGCGGAAGGCACGACCAAAGTGCACCGCGTCTGCAAAGCCGGTGGCTTCGGCAACGTGCTGTAGACTGCCATTGGTGTTCACCAGCAGTTCCTTGGCACGCTCGACACGCGCCTGCAACTGCCACTGATACGGCGCCAGCCCCGTCGAGGCCTTGAACGCGCGGCTGTAGTGCGACTGTGACAAACCAGCCAGGTCCGCGAGCGTTGCGAGCTCTACCCTTGCCGGCATCTTCGCCTCCAGATAGCCCATCGCATCCTTGAGCTGGATCGCCGAGAGCCCACCCCCGCTTCCTTTAGCCTCTTGCGGTCGTTCGAAGAGCCTCGCTGCAATCGCCGCAGTCAGCGAGTCACCGTACAGCTGAGCGTTGGGGTCGGAATCGTCAATCGCGTCTGCAAGCAACTTGATCAACGTCCACAACCGGTCATCGTTGAGGCGCAGCCGAGGAATGTCAGCTTGTCCCGGCAATACAGAAATCCCCAGACGCTCTTGAAGCAGGTTTACGTCGAAGCTGACCGTCGCACACTTGATATAACGGGTATCCGCCGAATACCCCCACAACGCCATCTCAGCCGGCGCGAAATACAGCGACCGAGGTTTGTAGCCATGGGGATTGGGAATGTTGGGTGCCGACCTGGGCTCGGCGTGGGCCCGTCCGACCTCTTCGAAATGAGCGCTGAGTCGAGTCGACTCTGCACGACTGGTTATCTGAAACAAAAATCTGCCGGTGCAGGTGTGCTCATGCAGATCGACGTTCACGCCGTTCCAGCAACGACTGACGGTGGTCCGCCCGGCCACGTTCTCAGGAAGTTCGAATGCGTTCGACATACGCCCCTCGGCCAGGAATTCACCGCATTCTGGCATCCCCTGTCGTGATACGGCAGTCCCGTAATCCGTGCAGCTGTGTCGCCCGAACAGGAACGCCAGACGGCCTGCGATTTGTTAGAACCGGTATTGCAAACTGAGGCTGATGAAGCTCAGCGCATCGGTGGCGCCAGTCTCGCGCAGGAACGCGCCAGGCCGCGCGTAGGCGACGACCGCAGTCGAGGACCAGCCGGGGGCCGGCGTCCAGATGGTGCCGAGCGATGCGATGGTCGCCACATAGCGGGCATCACTATCACCAGCGGTCCGGATCAGCATGCCGTTAGGCGCATACACGCCGTCGCGGACACTGTAACGCCAGAAGAGATCGAGGCTGGCGTTCAACTGGACCCGAGATGCGAGCCGCAAGGTCAGCGCCGGATGGATGTTGAAGAAGTTGCGTGGCCCAAGCGTCGCTTCGTCGCCGAAATAATTGCCGCGTGGGTAGAAGGGATTGAGGGTGCCGAGGCGGCCATCGTCAGGATCCTCATCGCCGCTGGCAACGGCGAGGAGCAGCGCCACCCTCGGTTGGCTGGCCACTTCATCGAAGGTGTAGCCGGTGTCTGTGGCGAGCGACCAGGCGCGGATCTCGGCGTCGCCGAACCGTCCGCCCTGCGCGGCAAACTCCCAGTTCCAGTCCCAGGCCTTGTGGCCGCCGAACACGCGGGTACCGAGCGACCAGCGGCGTTCGTGCGCTACGCCCTGAGCGTAGCGGGCAACAGTGTCTTCGTAATGCAGCGCGTAGACGTCCAAGGAAGTGACGTCTCCGGTGCGGGTCGCGTAGACGCCACGCAGTGCCTGGGTCGGCGAGCGGACGTCATCGAAGCTACCCTGACGGTTCTGCCGAGGCGCCGCGACGAAAGCATCGACACGCCAGGAGCCGGTGGTCGCATAGGCGCGAACGGCTTCGAAGCTACGCCGCACATTCGGGCCCTCGCGGGCATCGATGGCGCGCCCCGATCCGAACTGCAGCTCCTGGACGCCGACACGCATGCCGAAGTTGCCTTCGTCATCCCCCGCCGATCGCCATTCGAGGAACAGATTGGTGGGATCGAGTCGGTTCTCGTCCACGGGGGACGGGCCTGCCGCGCGGCCCTTGGTGTACGAGCTGGCCAGCTGAGCGAAGCCGCGCCAGTGCTCGCCCAAGCGCAGGTCCGCGAAAACGGAACCACGCTGCATCAACACACCCCATCGGTCCTGGCGTTCCAACCCGTAGCGAGGATTGTCGGCGTGCTCGTAGCGCCAACGCAGGTCGCCGCCGATACTCATGCGAACGTGATCTGCGACCGGGCGGTCCTTCCAGCATGCAATGCGGTTTTCGTCCTCGGCGCAGGACTGGCGCTGGGCGCTGAAATCGTCGTCGAACCGCAATGGACGGAACTGCGCCAGCGCGGCATCGGTCGCCAGCAGCAAGGCGATGCCGAGCCACGCCGCGCGCACGCTCACCTCGCCTCACCGAGTTTGGTAGTAGCCGCCGAAATATTTGATCGGTGACCAGTCGGGCAGGATCTCGGGCAATGCCGGCGACAGCGATTGGTAGTCCTGCGCGCCATACACCACTCGGCCATCCATTACGGTCAAGACCGAGGCAACGGACTTGATCTGGGCCTCCGCAACTTCGAAGTAGTCTCTATCCAGCAGCGCGAAGTCGGCGAGATGGCCAGGAGCGATCATGCCGATCTCGGATTCGGCATTCATGAACCACGCCGCTCCGCGAGTGAACAGTCGCAGCGCTTCGACGCGTGATAGACAATTGTCCTTGGCCAACACTTCGGATCCGGAGACCGACTTGCCTGACACCATCCAGCTGATGCCGACCCACGGATTGAACGAGGCCGCCCGGAAGGCATCGGTGGTCATCGCCAGGGGAATGCCGCTGTCGACGAGTTGGCGCAGACGCGGGGTCAGCAACGCCTTGTCGCGGCCGTAAGTCTTGATGAAGCCGTCGGCGTGTAGCGCCATCTTGGTGTCCAGCGCGATGCCGCCGCCCAGTGCCTTCACCCTGGCGATGTTTGCGGGACTGATGGTCTCGGCGTGTTCGATGCTCCACCGCAGACCGTCGAGCGGGATCTTCTGATTCAACTTCTCGAGCGCATCGAGGAACGGCGTGATGTTCTCGTCGTAGCTGATGTGTTCTCGGAAAGGAATTCGCCGCTGAACCAGCTTGGCGACGTCCCGCTCCACCAGTTCCCGCATCTTCTCCGGCGCGATGACGACCGCCGGGCGATCGAAGTTCTCGTGATCGTGAACCTCCGCCGACAGCAACTCGCCGGCGCCCCGGTAGACGTGACCGTGCGCCAGGTGCGGATGCAGGTTGTGCCCGGGGCTGATGGGCGCCGTCTTGGTAATCGCCATGATCTGGTCATCCACCATGTTCGTGGAGCCGTCCCCGAACTGGATGTCGACGAAGGGCATACGAATGTTGAGAAGGTTGGCGCGGGCGAGGACGTCGACGGTGGCCTGGGCCTTGGGATACCCGCGGAAGCCGGTGCCCGCATCGACGATGGACGTGATGCCGAAGCGGTTGAGACTGTGGACGGTCTGGACCATCGAGCTCACTTCCTCGTCGAAGGAGAGCTGCGGGACCAGGGTCTCGAAGACGATGAACATGAAGGTGTAGCCATGGACCACACCCGTGTACCTGCCCTGCTCGTCCTTTTCGAACTCCGTGCCCGGCAACAGCGGCAATTTATCGGTGCCGACGCCGAGGGCATCCATCGCCTGCTGGTTCATGAAGGCGCGGTTGTAGGCGTACTGCACGATGAGCGGGCGATCGGGCACGGCCCGGCGGAGTTCGTCCATGGTGGGGAAGCGATTCTCCTCGAACTGGTAGGGAGACCAGCCGCCAATCACTTTCACCCAGTGACCGTCCGGGGTTCGTTTGGCTTGCTCACTCAGCATCGCCAAGGCCCGACGCAGCGTGGGCACGCCGTCCCATCGCAAGGTGTAGTTGTAGCCACCCTCGTTCAGCACATGGGTGTGCGCATCGATGATGCCCGGAATGAGCCGGCGGCCGCGGGAATCGATGACCCGCGTGTTGGCGTTCTTCAAACCAAGCACCTCGGCATCCGTGCCGACCGAGTAGATGCGACCGCTCTTGACGGCCAGGGCGGACGCCGCGGGTTGTGCGGGATTGCCGGTGAAGATCCTGGCGTTGTGCACGATCAGGTCCGCGCCCGGCGCCTCCTGCCTGGCTTGGGCATGGACGTGGGTCATGCCATTCACCACCATGAATCCGATCAGTAGTATCAACTTCACTGCCATTTCCCATTCGATGGATTTGAATGGGAAAGATGTTGCCTACTCGAGTCCGGCACAGTCACTGATCGTTCTTGCTGCCGGCAGCACGATTCGCTCATGAGGATGGGCCTTCAGGACTGGTGACTCAGTCCGTCGTGAATTCCCCCATGTGCCACGTGCCCGCGTTCGGCCAGGAGCGGGCATTCGAACGTCGGCGGGCGATCCGACTGTTACTGATGTTATACACAGCTAGTCAAGCTTGAGATAATCTGCTGTCAGCACGAATCATCTTGCTGGGTGCCCCATGAAAACATTCCTTGCCGACGATGACTGCCGCGCACGCGTCGCGCGTACCGAGGAAACACGCGCCATCGGTGATCAGATCACCGAACTCTCTGGGCACATCAACGCTGCCAGCTATCGTTTGCTATCGCTCATCGCGGAGTTTGACCGTCGATCCGGCTGGAACGACGGTGCCACGCAATCGTGTGCGCACTGGCTGAACTGGAAGTGCGGCATCAGCTTCTGCGCGGCGCGCGAGAAAGTGAGGACGGCGCGCTGGAGAACCTTCCGAACATTTCCGCGGCGATGGAGCGCGGCGAACTCAGCTACTCGAAGGTGCGCGAACTAACGCGCGTAGCCTGCCCGGCCACCGAAGACTACCTGTTAACGATAGCCATCCACGGTACTGCTCACCACGTTGAGCAACTCGTTCGTTACTACCGTCACGCCAAAGAAGCCGAGGAATTGACCCGCGAAGCACGACAGAAGAAAGATCGCGCGCTCCAGTACTTCTATGATCATGATGGTTCGCTGATCATCAAAGCTCGCTTGCCCGCCCAGGTTGGCGCGCTTTTCATGAAGGCGATCGACCCAGGCCGTCGACGATCTATGGGAGACCGAGCCAGAGCCGGTGGAGGTAGAAACTCCAGCTGGAACGCCGAATGTTAAATTCCTGCCAACGCGGACCCGGCGTGCGGATGCGCTGGAACTGCTGGCCGAGAGTTTCCTTCAGAACGGCGTCGCGACGTTGAGCGGCGGCGACCGGCAGCAGATCGTCGTGCACGTCGACATGGAAACATTGCGGACCGGCTGTGCGGGCCGCTGCGAAATCGAGCACGGCACACACATCGCCGCCGAAACTGCACGACGTCTCGCATGCGATGCAAGCGTCGTCGGCATCGTAGAAGACGAGCAAGGTGAGCCGCTCAATGTCGGCCGCAAGACGAGAAGCGTACCGCCGGCCCTGCAACGCGCGCTCCGCTCTCGCGATAAAGGCTGCCGGTTCCCCGGTTGCTGCAACACCCGCTACACCGACGCCCACCACATTCATCACTGGGCACACGGCGGCGAAACAAAGCTATCCAACCTCGTTACGTTGTGCAGGTATCACCACCGCGCCGCGCACGAGGGCAAGGTCGAAATCCATGTATTGGACGACGGCGCGATTCGTTTCCTACGCCCGAGCGGCGAGAGCTTCGATAGCATCGCGCCGGGCCACAGCCACCCGATGAGCGACTGGCGCGAGTTGCCTCGACATCATGATGAGCAAGGCATCACCATCAATGCCCGCACAGCCGTCACGCGCTGGGATGGCGGCCCGATGGATTTCGGCATGGCGGTTGACGGACTGCTGTACCGAGCTCGGGCGGCGGGGAATCCTCCACGTGGAGGATTGTCGGTCGGCTGATGGGCGTGGAGAAGGCAAAGAAGATGCGATGGGACCGGAATTTGAGAGTGCGCCGTCCGGCTGATGGCTGGGCGCGGCATTGATGGGCCGGATATTTCTTTGCAGCCCACGACTCCCAACCTCCCAGCGCCGAATCAACCATCACCCCACCCTCCGATCGGAAATTTAACATTCGAAGTTTCCGCGGAAACGTGCCTCTCGAAAGCTTGATCAAAGCAAATCGACGCCCCCCTCCGCCGCGCCGCTCCCCTCGCGGCGACAGAGAGCGCATCCCCTTCTCAAGCCACGCGATACACCGCCGCCGCCTCCCTCACCTGATACAACCCACACCCGCCCGACCCCGACTCATCATCCCGCTTTCTGATCGCCGCGATCAGCGGCCGCAGCTTCACCATATCCAGATCCGCCGCCGAGTCATTGATCCATCTCGCCGCGGCGTCGGCGACCTCCGCGTGCAAGACACCGTCATCGTCATCCGAGTACTGCAGTACCTCGGACAAGCAATGGAGCATGGCGCGGACCTCCAGCAAGAGCCTGGGGTGCGCCCTGAATTTTAAAATTAGCGTTGCGACCCAATGAAATCCACAAACGCCCGCAACGGTCCCGGCAAATGCCGGCGGCCCGGATAATAAAGAAAAGGTCCGGAGAACTTCGGCCACCAGGATTCCAACACCGGCTCGAGTGCGCCACTGTCGAAGTGCGGCTGCAGCCACTCTTCAAACAAAGCGACGACACCACCGCCGGCGATTGCCACATCCACGGCAAGGTCAGCAGCGGCACCGACACGAACAATGAGCCGTCCGTTCGGTTCGATCTTGACGATCTCGCCCTCGCGCTCGAATTCCCAGGGGCTGATCATTGCGCCGCTGGGAAATCGGCCGCGCAGACAGTCGTGGTTCAGCAAATCGCGCGGATGCTCCGGCCGGCCACGGCGATTCAAATAATCGGACGAAGCGCCGACGGCGAAACGTTGCTGACGCGGGCCGATGGGAATGGCCACCATGTCCTGCTCCAACCGTTCGTCGTAGCGAATGCCGGCGTCGCAACCGGAAGCGAGCACGTCGACGAAACTGTCCTCGGCGACGACCTCCAGCAGAATGTCCGGATACGCGGCAAGAAACTGCGGCACGATTTTCGGTAGCACCAGGCGAGCGGCGCTGATAGGGACATTCAGACGCAACGTGCCGGCGGGGCAGTCGCGAAAACCGTTGACGATGTCGAGCGCCGATTCGATTTCCGACAGCGCGGGGCTGAGCCGGTCGAGCAGCCGCGCTCCCACCTCTGTCGGTGCGACGCTGCGAGTCGTGCGATTGAGCAAGCGAACGCCCAGCTGAGCTTCGAGCCGGCGAACCGCCTCGCTCAAACTGGACGCGCTGTGATTGCTTCCTCGGGCTGCCTCCCGAAATCCACCGGCCCGCGCCACGGCGACAAAGGCCGTCAGATCGCTGAGTTCCGCCGCCATTGTCCGCCTCTCCGAACAACCTGTATCGATTGTAGCGGATTGTCACACACAGCCCCGCTGGCTACATTGAATCCATGACACGGAGACAGACCATGATCGATATCAGTCACGCCGGAACGTTCAAACTTGGCGATCGAACCGTGAACCGCCTGGGGTACGGCGCCATGCAACTCGCGGGCCCCGGGGTCATGGGCCCACCGAAAGACCGGCAAGCCACGCTGGCGGTGCTTCGCGAAGCGGTGGCCAGCGGCGTGAATCACATCGATACCAGCGATTTCTATGGCCCGCACGTCACCAATCAGATCATCCGCGAGGCGCTGCATCCTTATCCTCGCGAGTTGACCATCGTCACGAAGATTGGCGCACTCCGTGGCACGGATGGTTCGTGGAACAAGGCATTCTCGGCCGAGCAACTGACGCAGGCCGTTCATGACAATCTGCGCAACCTCGGCCTGGACGTGCTCGATGTCGTCAATCTGCGCGCCATGTTCGACGTGCACGGGCCGGCGGAGGGTTCGATCGAAGCGCCACTACAAACGTTGGCCGACCTGCAGCGACAAGGCCTGGTTCGTCACATCGGACTCAGCAATGTCACTTCGAAGCAGGTCGCCGAGGCGCGCCGGATCGCGACCATCGTGTGCGTGCAGAATCAATACAACCTCGCCCATCGCGCCGACGATGCACTGATTGACGAGCTCGCTGCCACCGGCACTGCGTACGTTCCGTTCTTTCCGCTCGGCGGATTCAGTCCTCTGCAATCCGATGAGCTGGCCAGCGTCGCCGCCCAACTCGGCGCGACGCCGATGCAGGTTGCGCTTGCATGGTTGCTTCAACGCTCACCCAACATCCTGCTGATTCCAGGCACCTCGTCGGTAGGGCATCTCCGGGAGAATCTGGCCGCGGCCAGCCTGCGACTACCGGCCGATGCTTTGCAGACGTTGAATCGAATCGGAGCTACTTCCCGTTGAGGCTATACCGCCCCGGCCCCAGCAGCGCGATGGCGATGGCGGTGAATAGAAACATTCCCTGCAGCTCGAGCGCCCAGCCGCCGGTTTCGCTCAGTGCGAAGAACTGGTTTCGGTGCGCCAGGTAGAGCGCGAACAGCATGTTGATCGCGATCACGCCGGCGCCGATCCGGCTGTACCAGCCGAGCAGGACCAGAATCGGTGCGAGCACCTCGCCGATGTAGACGCCATAGACCACGAAGGCAGGCAGGCCGGCGCCGGTGACCATGCCGGACAGGCCGCTGACGCCGCCTTTGAGTTTGGCTATGCCGTGCAACAGGATCAGGATGCCGAGCGCCAACCGCAGAATCAGCTTGCCAGTGCTATCGTTCATTCGTGCTCTCCCCAGCTGAGGTGAGCGCCATTGTAGACGTCGCGCGACGTTGCTACGACTTGGATGTTTGTGCCGTCACTTTGTCCTGGGTCCGGGTCTGGAAATCGCTGGCGTCGTGACGCTCGTGCAGCTGGCTCGCCGGATCGCCGCTCGTGCGGTTCACCATTCGACCTCGAACCACGGCCGGGCGAGCGAGCAGCTTGTCGGCCCAACGCAGCACGTTCTTGTATTCGTGCACGGACAGGAACTCGCCGGCGCTGTAGAGCCAGCCTTTGACCATGCCGCCATACCAGGGGAACACCGCGATGTCGGCGATGGTGTATTCGTCGCCAGCGAGATATTCGTTCTGCGCGAGTCGCCGGTCGAGAACGTCGAGCTGGCGCTTGGTCTCCATCGCGTAACGGTCGATTGCGTACTCGATCTTGAAGGGCGCGTACGCATAGAAGTGCCCGAACCCACCGCCGAGAAACGGCGCGCTGCCCATCTGCCAGAACAGCCAGGAGAGACTCTCGGCGCGAGCACTCGGTTGCGTTGGCAGGAATGCGCCGAATTTCTCCGCGAGATAAAGCAGAATCGCGCCGGACTCGAACACGCGGATCGGTTGCGCTCCAGAGCGATCCATCAGCGCGGGAATCTTCGAGTTCGGATTCACTTCCACGAAGCCGCTGCCGAACTGGTCGCCTTCGTTGATCCGAATCAACCACGCATCGTACTCAGCCCCCTGGTGACCGAGCGCGAGCAGTTCCTCCAACAGGATGGTGACTTTCTGTCCGTTCGGCGTGCCGAGCGAATACAGCTGCAGCGGATGCTTGCCTACCGGCAGTTCCTTGTCATGCGTGGCGCCCGCGACCGGTCGATTGATCTTCGCGAACTCGCCCCCGTTCGGCTTGGCCCAGGTCCAGACTTTTGGGGGCGTGTAATCGGCGGTCGCGTCATCGGCCATGGGTCACCTGGGTCAGCTGGCGAAATCTTCCGAGTGAAGAATGAAAGAAGCAGCGCCGCGTTCCAACCCCGGCAACTCAATCGTGCCCCTCGGGCAAGATTCCTCCCATAAGAAGAGTGCCCGAGACGCTGTACGTCATCGGGCACTCGGGGCTCAGAGCCGAATCGATCGGTGATTTACCAGAGATACTTGACCTGAACGTTGATCTCGCTGCCTTCCACCGGACGGGCCAGCAGCACGCCGTTGGTGCCGGCCGCCGTGCCGAAGATGCGCGAGTTGCTTTCGGTGATGCCCAGCTCATCCGTCACGTTGGTACCGCGCACGGCAAACTGCCAGTTTTCACCGACGTTCGCGACGACACCGAAGTCCCAGGTGTAGTACGTACCCAGTTGCTGCAGCCCGGACTGGTCTTGCGTGCGGTCGCCGACGTGCGTGTAGGTCACATGGGCATCGATGTCGCCCCAGCTGAAGGGAAAGCGATAGCTCGGCGTGAGCATATAACGCAGCTTGGGTTGACGCTGCAGCTGCTGGCCTTCGATCCGTGCGCAGCCATTGCCGGTCACGACATTGGTGAACGGGACACACGCGTCGTAGTCCGTGTACTCGCCATCGAGATAGTTCGCCACCACCTGGAATCTGAAGTTCTCCCACAAGGTGAGCTGGCCGATGAAGTTCACGCCCTTCGACTCGGAGCCGTAGTACAGCCTCTCCCCGGTCGGTGCGCCCAGTGCCGTGGTTTGCTGATACGCCAGACCGGTGAAGTCGCGGAAGTAGCCGCTGAGGTCGGCATAGAGGAAGTCGTTCTGGAATTTGAAACCGAGCTCGTAGTTCTTGATGACCTGGGTCGGCGCCGTGTTGCCCGTGGTGCTGCCACGAATGCCATTGTCGAAATCGGCGAAGTGGCCGCCGCGATTCAGGCGCGCATAGGCGGACATCGAATCGGTGAAGCTGTAGTTCGCGCCCACGGTCCACGAGGTGAAATCCTCGTCGTAGTCCGTGATCGCCAGCGTGCCGTTACAGACCGGCACCGCGTTGTTATAGAGCGTCAGCGGGTTGCCATCGGTATTCACATTGGTCAGGTTGCACACGCGGTTGGTGGCTTCCTGATTCTCGTAACGCACGGAGGCATCCAGCAGCCAGCGGTCGATGCGCCATGAATCGGACAGATAGAAGGCCTTGTTGAACGCGTGACCGCGCTGAGTGATGTTGAAGCCGCCGTTGTCCAGGAAACCCTGGGCGTCCGTGAGCTGGAACGTCTGGCCGCCGCTGACGTAACTCACCGTGATCGGCCGGGCGTTCGGCGTGTTGGTCATCAACATCTGATTGCCCAGCGCCCATTCGTCATCCATCTCGTAATAGGCCAGGTACACGCCGAGGGTCAGGGTGTTGCCGTCGAAGACTTCCTTGCTGAGCCGGAAGTCGTTGTTGAGGTTTTGCAGTTCCTTGTGAATGAACCACCAGCCTTGATGTATCGAGTCCTGATTGCCCGGGACCGCGCCGCCGCCCACGAAGTTCGCGCTCACCACCGAGCCGGCCGGCAACTGGAAGCCGCCGAGGTCGGTTGAAATATTGAACAGCATATCGTTCAGCAATGCGGGGTTGCTGCCCGAAAACAGTGCGTTCGTATCCACATCGCCGGCGTTGGCGAGGAACTTGTTGCTGATCGACCAGCCGTTGTCGAACTCGTGATCGTAGTTCGCGCCGACGAACCACATGTCGGCGCCGCGGCCATCGGCGAGATCGGCATTGGTGCCGCCGTTCGGATAGCCGTCGAGGCGCACGCGCCGGATCGCGTTGCTGTTATAAGTCCCCGTGAGCGGATCGAACCCCGGATACGCGCGGAACTTGTCGGTGCCGCTCTGGATCAGCGGAATCGGCGTGATGAATTGATTCTTGTCGTTGAGATAGCGCGCATAGAGGACCAGATCGCCCCGATCGGACGACCGCTTCAAGGTCGCGGTCAGCTGACCGCCTTCGTCCGCGGAGAACTGCGGATCGCGCACACCATCGGAGGTGCGCCAGAAACCGCCCACGCTGCCATACCAACTATCGGCAATTTTGAACCCATAGAAGCCGTCGAGACGCCAGAGATTCTCATCTCCATAGGTGAGTCCGAGGCTGCCGGACGGCTCGTCGGTGCCCGTCTTCAACAGAAAGTTCGCGGTCGCGCCCATCTGGCCGCCGGCGAACACCACCGACGGACCACCCTGCAGGATTTCCACGGCGCGCACCGTGTCGTCGAGACGAATGATGCTGGTGGTTTCGAAGAACGACAGGGTGGGCATGCCGTACACCGGCGAGCCCATCAGCAACGAGGTGAAATACGGCGCGTCGCCGCCGCCCGGAAAGCCAGCGATTTCGATGTTCGCGCCGGTCTGGCCGCCGGTCGACTCCGGCCACATGCCCGGTGAGATTTTCAATAGGTCCGCCGTGCTCTTTGGATTCGCTTGACGAATCTGCTCTTCGTTGGCGGTGACAATGTTGTAACTGGCTTCGAGTTTCTTGACGCCACCGATCGCACTACCTGTAACAACTACAGTCTCGAGTCCCGTCGCGGGGGCTTCGGGCTGCGCCGGTGTTTGTTGCGCGAGCGCCAAAACCGGTGAGAAAGCGGTGACCACAGTCACCCAGCCGGCACGTTGACGGAGCAAACTCTTATTCATGATTCCCCCCTTGATTGGCCCGTATGTAGCGGCCGCGATACGTGTAACCAAGCGATTGACAACGTTGTTTTGTCTATCACCAACAAAACTGGTTGGAAATAGGTTGTGTACGCAGGAAGCTACTACGCGCGAGACACCGGGGCGGTTTCCGACGCGTCGGCCAGTTTCAGGCTGAGCGAGAATGTGGCGCCTTCGCCCGGTACGGACTCGGCCCACACTTCGCCTTCCATTCGCTGCACCGCCTTTCGCACCAGCGCCAGACCGATGCCGGTGCCTTCGTACCCGGATGCATGCAGCCGGTTGAAGATCTCGAAGATCTTGTCGCGATACGCCACGTCGAAGCCGATGCCGTTGTCGCGCACCTTCAATAGATAACGGCCGTACTCGAGACTGGACTCGATGCTGATGCGCGGCTGGGCGGTCTGTCGTGAAAACTTCAATGCGTTCTCGATCAGGTTCGTCAGGGCAATCCGCAGCCCTTCGCTGTCCGCCAGTACCGGCGTGGTATCCAGATCGATATGAACCTGGGCGTGTGCCTCCTCGATACGTTCGCTCATGGAGTCGACCAGCCCTCGCACGAAGGCCCGGCAGTCGATGGGTTGCAGACGCTGTTCGCGATGCTCGAGGCGCGAGTAGTCGAGCAGATCGTCGATCAACCCGGACAGGCGGATCGAGCCCTGACGGGCGCGTTCGAGATAACTGTGTTCCGTCTCGCTCAATTTGTTCGCGGCGCTTTGCTCCAGCAGCGCGCAGAAACCGTTGATCGCACGCAGCGGCGCTTTCAGATCGTGAGCCACCGCGTGCGCGAAGTTGCGGGACTCGCGATACGCATCGGACAACTCGCGGGTGCGTTGAGCAACGCGACATTCGAGCGCATCGGCGAGCTCGCGATAGCGGCGTTCACTCTCGCGCAGCGATTCCTCCAGCTCCTTGAACGGAGTGATATCGACCAGCGAGCCCGCCACTCGCCAGGGCCGCCCGTCGGCATCGAGCAGCGACGAGCCTTGCGCCAGCATCCAGCGGTAGGAGCCGTCACGGTGTCGCAGGCGATGCTCGATGATCAGCTCGCCCGCCGGATGTCGCAGGAACCGCTCCACCATTCCCATGATCTTGGCGTAATCGGCCGGATGCAGCCGTTTGCTCCATTCGGCGAATTCATCGGGAATCTCGTCCTCGGCATAGCCGATCTGCCGTTTCCATTCGCGGGAATAGTGGACCACGTTGGTCGCCGGCTCCCATTCCCATAGACCGACGCGACCGGCGCGCGCGGTCACGTCGATCAAACGTTCCAAGTCGCGGCGTTGACTGTCGATGTCCTGCAGGCGCTCGCGAGCCCGCGTCAATGAGCTCGCCGAGTTGTCGAGCGCGGAGCGCAGTTGTTGTCCTTGCCAATACAGCCAGGCTTCACGCGAAGCCAGGATCACCGCGAACGCCACCAGCACCAGTGTTCTCAAATGAACCGTACGTGCGCTCACCTCACCCGCCAGATAGATCGCGGAAATTCCCACCCACATCAACAGCAGCGAAGGCACCAGCGCCTCAACCCACCCCTGACTCTGACGGACCGCGAGCGATTCGGCGCGTCCGTGTGTTTTCGCGCTGACCTGCGCTTCGGCTCCCCATTGATGGAGCGCGAATGCAAGCATCCATCCCGCACTGAAGAAGCTCGCCGTGTTGTAGCTGTCGCCAATGAGGGCGCGCGTATACAGCATTCCGGTGACCATCTGCGCCCCCAGCGACAGCGTGACCAATCCGTACGCGAGCAGTCGATCGCTCCACCGGTAGGACCACAGAAAATAGACCGCCACGATAAAAGCGATGGCGATGGTGCCGTTCTCGATGACGACGACCAGCGCGTCGCCGAGCGTGCCCGGCATCTTCTCGAAAGGCCGCGCCAGCGTGGTGATCAGTACGGAGGTGAGGCTGCACAGAATCAGGCCGATATTGGCCACTCTCAGCCAGGTCATCCGGCGCTCCTGTTGGGTAGCGCGCAGGACGAACAGCCCGATCAGCATCAGTGGACCGAACAACAGATAACCGATGTCGGCATAACTCGGAAACGGCGCTGCGACGTTGAAATACAGCTCCAGGATATCCCAAACGATCTGACCGGCCGTCCAGGCGCTGCAGGCGAACGCAAACAGCAACCACGCGACACGGTTACGCCCATGAAGGGAGAAAGCTGCACGAAAACTGCTGATGGCGGCGGCCGAAGCGGCGACGGTCCACAGGACGTCGTTGACGATGGTCGCGATCGCGCCGCTGATCAGGCCACTTGCGATCACCCCCGTGTGCAACACGAGGACAACAGCCCACACTTTCACGAGCGGCCTGACACCCCTGGAGCTGCTCTCGTGTTCGATCAGGCCCGACGCGCCCGCCGCGTCCGCGAATTTGCCCTCACCCGCTACCATCGCTGCCGATCTGCCATACGAGTGGCTGTGAACAGTAATCCTCGGACTCGCCGTCGGTTCCCTGGCGGTGCAACGGATTGGCTTGTGCTAAGCAGCAGGCGGCGCCGGCCGCCGCCTGCACTCACTCCATTTATTGGGCTTCCGGCTTCTGGATCGGCGGCAATTTGGCGCTGATGTCCGACACCTTGTCCTCGCCCGCGATGGCGCAGATCGGATGTGAGAAATCGTGCGCCAGACTCGGGTCCGGCACCAGGCCGATGTAGTTGATGTTGTCATCCCCGGCCGCACTGACACCGCCCGGCACGAAATCCAGATTCAGCGTGTGCCGCGTGCGCCATGCGATGTTGTGATCGGCACAGGAAGTATCGCCGCTCACGCCGATCGCACCGATCAGTTCCTTGTTCTTGTTATAGAGCGCGAGGCCGCCACCGAACACATTCACTCCCCCGATGCGAAAGCCGACCATCGGATCGTTCGAGTGACCGAAGTTCGAAGCGTTGCCGCGATACGCGACCAGAGTCTCGACCGGATTGCTGTGCTGTAGACCGTAGAGCGAGCCACCCGGCTGCACGGCCGCGTACAAGTTCGCGGTGGAGAGTGCCAATCCCGGCAGACTGAATGCATTCGCTGTATTCGCCTTCTGCGCGGAGATGACCCTGCTGCCCGGCCACTGTGAGCCGCGATCGTCCCCTGTGAAAGCGACCGCGCACACGATGCCATCTCTGTCCACGACCGTGCCCCACATGTCGAGATTGAAACCGCCGTTGCTCTGCTGACGTGCCGTCGTCAACGCGGACTTCAACTGTGAGTATGAAGGCAACGTCGAGCACTTCCCGTTGTCGCCGGTCTGTGCTTCGGCAGTCATCGCGATCGAGACCACTGCCAGTGCGGCCGCGCACCACGATCGTCGAAGATTCGTGTTCATGAGTTTGCTCCTCTTATTCGCTGCGGAGTGATGGACGTCAGCTCACGCGAGGTGAACGGCGCGGCAAATACACTCCGGGTATTTTTGCAAGCAAACTCCAAAGGCCGGGAATCACGTTCGGCGTGAACGTCGCTGGTTATACGCCTGGCGCTCGCAACAAAACAAACCAGGACGTGAGTTCGGCGGCGACACGAGCGTCGCTGCGAAAACACGGCTGTTTCCTAGGTAAAACGGGAAGGCAAAGGAAAACAGACGTTCTGGCGCCATCCGGCCGACGAACAGGATGCGGGGTCGGCGCTGCTCAACGGGCGCCGATGTAGCGCACGACCACTCAGGTGCGGAAGATCAGTGCCAGCGGCCGATCGTCGACTTCACCCCTCACTGATCGTCCCGCCTTCGCAGCGGCACGAATCGCACCGGTGCGACAACTGTCGTGGTCACGTCTCCTGCGGCATTCTTCGCCAGCACACGCAATTGTTGAGTGGCGGCGACCGGGCCGACGGGCACGACCATGCGCCCCCCGGGCTTGAGCTGCGCGATCAACGGCGCTGGTACGTGGTCGGGCGCCGCGGTGATCATGATGACATCAAAGGGCGCATGCTCCTGCCAACCCATGTAGCCATCGCCCGCTCGAACCGTCACGTTGTCGTAGCCGAGCCTCTGCAAAACGTCGCTGGCCGTTCGCGCGAGCGTGGGTTCGATCTCGATGGAGTAGACCTTGTCGACGAGCTCCGCGAGCACCGCCGCCTGATAGCCCGACCCGGTGCCGACTTCCAACACGCGATGATCTTTCTCGGGCCTTGCCAGCTCGGTCATCAACGCCACGATGTAGGGCTGCGAAATCGTCTGGTTCTCGCCGATGGGCAGCGGCGTGTCGTGATACGCCATGCGCTGCTCACTCTCGGGTACGAATTCATGACGCGGCACCTTGCGCATCGCTGCGAGCACTCGCTCGTCACTCACCCCACGATCCGCGATCTGCCGACCGACCATCTCGGCCCGCTCCGACGCGTAGTCCTCCGCCCCCGCGCCGGCGGCACCCGCTTCGTGAGCACAGAATAGAGAGAGCATGAGGGCGCGTGGAATCAGGCAGCGCGACTTGGCCATGGGAATCTCCGACGCCGATCATATCGACCTCGGCAGAAGCCGGACACCCGCCAAATTCCGACAACGCGGCGACACGCCGCCTGCCGGCTCAGCTCCCGCCGGGGACGTACTTGCCGCCAACTGGATCGATCAACTGGCCTTTCGCACGCAGCCTGGACGCCAGCGTGTCGTACGGAACGGCCTGCGCCCGGATGCCCTTCTCGATGGCCAGCACCGCAGCCTCGCCCACCGACTGACCGAGGATCATGAACACCGGCTCCATCCGGATCGAGCCATAGGCAATGTGAGAGGCCGACAGCGCGACTGGCACGAACAGATTCGTCGCCTCGGCGGCGCGCGGCACGATGGCGTCATAGCTGATCTCGTAGGTGCGATCGAGATGGATCTGAATGTCGCCCTCGTTGCGAGCGAAGCCGTCGGCGTTCACGTAGCGCTGCACGTTGTGCGAGTCCATCGTGTACGAGCCGAGCCCGACCGATCGCGGCGTCGGCAGCTGGCCTTCGAGATGTCGTTCGGTCATGACGAACTCGGAGACCATGCGCCGCGCCTCGCGAACATACATTTCGCGCGGCCAGTGGCCGTTGTCGACGAACTCGTCCTTGCACAATCCCCAATCGGCCATCGACGCCCGCACGTCGGCGGGAACGCGAGGATCGTTCTGCATGAACCAGAGCAGGCCGGCCTGGTAGCTCCTGTGGGCATCGAAGATCTGCTGACGGCGCTCGTAGCCGGCGGTGGGATAGTCGTAGTTGCCGCCGATGAAGTCGGTCGAGAACCCACCGTAATTGTTGACGTCGGTCTTGTGATTCGGAATGGGATCGAACTTGCGAAATTTGTGGCGCCAGCCGGCATCGAGATAGCGCCCGAGCAATTCGTAGGTCCAGGCGTCGTAATCCGCCGGCTTCGGCAGCGGCGCACGGATCGCCGGGTCCTGGGTCATGCACAGACGGAAATTGTAGGCTTGGATGCGCTGGTCACCCGTGCCGTCCCGCGCCGGCGGACCGGCTTCGATCAAGGGGACGAGACCGCTCGAACGATCACCCGGTTTGACGTACGGATCGATGTTCAGCTCGAAGTTGTGTTGCTCCGAGTGGGCGGTCTGGACGCCATTGTAAGTTTCGCCGTAGACGGCGTTCGCTTCGCGACCGGTCGTGAAGGTGACGCCGGCCATCGCCATCAAATCGCCTTCGTAGGTGGCGTCGACGAACATGCGGCCGGTGTAACGAGCGCCGTCGAGCATCTCGATGGAGCGAATGGTTTGATCGGCCTTCTGGACCGCGCTTGGCTCGAGGCGCAGTTTGGCGTTGAAGACGGGCTCGATGCCCGCGTCTTTGAGCCACCGCAAGTAGATCGCTTCGGCGACGCGCGGTTCGAACACCCACATCGCGTCCTCTTCGCCTTCGGTCTTCGATTGCGAGGTCGCAACGCCCTTGAAACCGACGGCTTCGTAGTGCGCCTTCACGTCTCGATAGAAACGTCGCGCCATGCCGCCGATCGCGGCGTGATTACCCGTGTCGGCCCAACCGAGACCGTTGGTCGTCATCCCACCCACGTGCCCGTCGCGACAAAGCAGAGCGACGCTGCGACCGCGGGACTTGGCGGTGATCGCAGCGGTGAGGCCGGCGGGAGTGCAGCCGTAGATGACGAGGTCAGTTCCCGTCGACGCCACAGAGGCGTTGGCGATTGCATCGCCGCGCCCGCTCGGACCGGCGCACCCTGCGAGAAGACCGAGCGTAGCCGTGCCGATGACGAATCGAGCAAGGGAACGAGTGGCAGGCGGGCAATGAATCATGTTCGCCTCTGAATCGAGCTTGGTGGGCGGCCGCGGCGGGCGAAGCCCGCTCGCGGCAATCGAATCGCGTCAGAACGTGGCGGCCACGCCGAAATACACGCGGCGATCGTCCAGGTACGAGCTATACAGTCGTCCCGTGTTCGTTCGGTAGAAGCTGTTGATCTGCCGCGTCAGGTTCACACCCTCGAACGTCAGCTGAAAATTGTCGTTGATGCGGAACGACGCCGACGCATCCACCTGCCCTCGCTCATCCGCATAGTTGCTGCCGCCCGACGCAATCGATCCGCCGTTCGTCATGTACTCGCTGCGATAGTTGTACGCCACCCGCCCGCTGAACGGCCCTCGCTCGTAATACACCACTGCATTCGCACTGTGCTCGGACGAATTTGGAATCGGCAGAGTCCGCCCCGTCAGCTCATCGACCTCCGGCGTCTCGCTGTCGGCATAGGTGTAAGTCAAGGCATAGCCGAAGCCGTCGAACGGCGCCGGCAGCATGGTCAGCGCGTGCTGATAATTGAGTTCGATGCCCTGAATCTTGCCGTCCTTGCCATTCACCGGCCGCCCGATGACATAGGTGTACGCAGCCGGCCCGGTGAGCGTGTTGTTCGGCGCCTCCGGATGTTCTTCGACCACTTCCACCGACGTGGTAAACGCCGACACATCTTTGTAGAACGCGCCGACCGCCAGCAGGCTCGCCGGCGAGAAATACCACTCGACCGTGGTATCGAACTGCGTGGCCCGGAACGGATCGAGATCGGGATTGCCCGCACCGCCTGTCATCGACACCGGCTGCAACGACAGACCCACGCCCGTGCTGGTCAGATCCGGACGCGCCACGACCTTGGCCGCCGCGAAACGCAACCGCAGATCGTCACGCAGATCGAAGATGAGATTGAGGTTGGGCAGCGTATCGGAGAACGACTTGCCGGCCCGCGCTGCGAGCGCCTGATTGTTGACGATGGTGTAACCGAACGACTCGCGGTCGGCATTGACCTGGCGCACACCGAGATCGCCCGACATCGGCACGCCGAACACGTCGGTGCCGAATCTCAGCATCGCAAAGAACGCCTCGGTGGTCTGCTCCACTTGATTGATGGTCGCCTTGGCGCCCGGCGTATCGAAGGACACCGGCGTTGCACCCAGCGCGTTGCGGATCCTGTTGAAGTCCACCGAGCCGGTGAGCACCTGGCGCTGGAAGCTGCCGCTGTGGCCAGGGAACATTCCGCCCCGCACGCCGGTGTAGCCGAGGCCCGGCACTTCGGTCGCGAGCAAAGGCGAGCCCGGGGTCGGGTCGTGGCTGGCCAGCGAAGGATATGTCGACAGCGGGTTGCCGCCGAACACCTCGATCTTCTCGGTACGCGCGCCGACCTTCACCGACTTGAAGAACCCATCGAGCTGATACTCGACATCGAAGTCGACATCGTGACCTTTGTTCTCGGCCACATAATCGACGTCGAACGTGGAGTAGACCTCGTACTGCGACGGATCGTAGATGTCGTAGTTCGCACTGATCCCGTAGTTCGGCGAAACATTCGAGCCGGCCGCGTTGTACGCCACATTCGCCACATTGCCAGCGAGCTGCCGCGTCACCAGCACGTTGTCGTTGCCGGAGTTGTTGTTGCCACCGTCGCCGCCGAGGCCGGCGCCCTCGCCTTTGCTGACGGACGCGTTCACATTCGCGGTCCAACGATCCTTGACCCAGTTGGCGTTGCCGCTCAGATACTGATTCTCGGAGTACGAGTTGCCGCCGTAAATCATGGGGCGTACCGTCACACCGGAGAAATTGCCCGAAACCAGCGTGCCACTCGCGTCGATCACGCCATTGGTGATGTTGTTGTTGAGGATGGTCTGCTGCACGGAGCGCACACGATCGGTGTCCCGCCGCGACTTCACCCCTTCCAACGTGAACGTCAGCTCGTCGATCGGACGCCACTGCGCCGAGGCGTTCACCGAGTAACGCTCATCCTCGTATGTATTCGCCCAGCTCATCAGACGCAGCGGACGAAAGAAGGTGTCATTGACGCCATCGCCGGTCGCATCCACATTCGACACCTGCGTCCAGCCGCCGGACTGATAGATGTCGCTGGCACCGGTCGAATTGGAGTACGAGCCGCTGAGCAGCACGCCGAACTTGCGATCGGCGAACGTGTGAGCGACGAAGCCCGAGACCTTCTCGCCCCACTCTTCGGCTCGATCCGCATACGACGTTTGCAACCGACCGGAGATGACGGAGTCGGCCAGATCCAGCGGGCGCTTGGTCCGCAGGTTGATCACGGCACCCAGCCAACCCTCGACCAGATCCGCCGACGGCGCCTTGATCACATCCACGCCCGCCAGCAATTCCGGCGAAACATCCGCCAGATTGGGATCGCCATTGCGCGCGCTGCCGATGAAGCTCTTGCCATTGAGCAACAGCTTGTTCAAGCCGAGGCCGCGCACCGTGATGGATTTGCCTTCGCCTTCGACGCGCGTCACCTGCACGCCGGGAATGCGGCTCAACGTCTCCGCGATGTTTTGATCGGGCAGCTTGCCGATGTCTTCAGCGGAGATCGAATCCATGATCCGGGTCGCATCGCGCTTTACCTCGATGGCATCGGCAATGGAACTGCGAATGCCAACGACCGTAACTTGTTCGAGTACGGATTCGGACGCCGCCGCGCTCTCCTGGCCGTCGCCGGCTTCCGAGGGTGCAGGCTCCGATTCAGCGGGCGCTGACTGCGTCGACGAACGCTGACTCTGCTGAGCGCTCGCGAGCACCAGCACGACATCGGACGACGTCCGTTCATGACGCAGCCCCGTGCCGGAAAGCAAATATTCGAGCGCCTGATCCGCCGTCATCGAACCGCGCACACTCGGCGCCTGGCGATCCGCCACGACCGTCGGATCGAACACCAGCTCGGTACGAGTCTGTCGACCGAGCGCGGTCAACGACTGAGCGAGAGTGCCGCTCTCGATTTCGATGCTTGTTTGTTCGCTCGTTTGAGCGAACGCTTGACCGACCAGCGCCAGTGCGCACACTCCACCGGTGGCCCATTGAATTCCGTGCACTCTTCCCCCTCTCGCAGCTGACGGCCGTTACGGCTCTATATTCCGAAGAACGCGCCGGGCTGAAAAATCCACCAGCACGCTGTCAGGGTTGACGCGCTACGAGCGCAAACTCATCGGGGCCGCGATACTCGACCACGACCGGATGCAGGCTGGTGACCGCTTCCAGAAATTTGCGCTGACTGTTGGTACGGAACACACCGGAGATCGGCAGCTGCGCCAGCCTTGGATCGTCGATGTGGATGGTCTGTACCGAGTAGCGATTGAACTCCGCGACCGCCTCGGCCAGTGTGGTGTTGTCGAACTCGATGAGACCGTCGCGCCACTTGAGCAGCCGCTCCTGATTCTCGGCGGCCGTGCGCATGACTTCCTTGTCGGTTGCGACCAGTGCCTCGCCCGCATTGAGATGAATGCTTTCCCTGGCCTTCTCGGCACTCGGCGCAGCCAGGCCCGACGGCGCGACATCCTCGACGACGACCCGCCCTTCGACGAGCAACACCTCGACCCGCTTTTTATCGAGCCGGACGTCGAACGCCGTGCCCAGCGCGACAATCTGCTTGCCGCCCGCGATCACGACGAACGGTCGCGATGAATCCTTGGCGACATTGAAGAACGCCTGACCGTGCAGGACCTCCACCGTTCGTTGACGACCGTCGAATGCAACGTCGAGATCGGTCTCGGTATTGAGCGTGATGGCGGAACCGTCGGGCAGAGTCACATCGAGCTTCTCGCCGCGACGAGTGACGTAATCCGCCGCTCCTTTCGCGTAGAGCGAGGCAACAGGCTTGTCCCGAATGGCGACGAACACTCCAACACCCACCAGCAGCAACGCCATCGCCGCGGCGATGCCCGTCATTCCGAACCAGGAACGCTCCGGCTGATAACGAAGGGCCGCGCGACGCAACGCGTCCAGATGAGGATCATCGGGCGCGGCATCGAGCACCTGCATCGCCGCCGAAGCGCGTTCGTAAGCCGCATCGTGCTCGGTCGATTGATTCCGCCACGCCTCGAACGCGCAACGTTCCTCATCCGAAACATTGTCGCCGTCGAGCCGCACAGCCCAACGCGCGGCCGCTTCGGTGATCGACAGGTCTGCGGGAACGGGACGGGCGCGCATCATGGCTTCCCGTTCAGACGCATTTCGAGATGAGCGACGGCGCGCGCCATGTGCTTCTCGATGGTACTGATGGGCATTCGCAGGCGCCTGGCGATGTCGGCGTAGCGCATGCCCTCGAGCCGACGCAGGAGAAAGATGGTCCGCGTGACCTCGGGCAGTTCCAGCACCGCCGCCGTCGCCTTCTCCAGACTCTGCTTGCCCAGCAAGACCCGCTCGGGAGTGGAATCGTCCTTGAGGTCGGGCAACTCGGGCTCGATCTCGTCGTGCGCGCTCACCTGGCGCACTTGCCGCTTACGCAGCCAGTCGTTGAGCACACTCTGCGCGGTCTGGAATACGTAGCCGGCGACGATGTGGGAGCCGTCGGTGTTTACCTTGCGGACCAGGCGCACGAACACGTCCTGCACCAGATCGTCGATGTCGTGCTGTTCCTTGACCCGCTTGCTGAAAAAGCGCGCGAGCGCGGGGCCGAACTGCCTGGCCAGCAGTTCAGCATCGACGCCTTCGCCACGGCGTGCCTGTCCCGGCGCATCCATCTCGACCCGACTCTCCGCTCGACCCGGCGCAGCTCGCCCTAGCAATAAAGAACGCGCCCGGCGCGGAAATCCGCCTGATCAGGAAGCGTCGATCTCGACGGGGGCGCCTTCCACGACGCGCCCCTCCTCGCATTTGACCTTGCTGACCGGAATCGCCGAGATCTTGCCCGACCCGCGCACCGTGGCCACGCGGCTCTGGTCCAGCTGGTACTCCGAATGGAATTCGAGCGAATTCTCCGGCTCCACCGCCCACTGCACGTCGTGCGCCACTTCCGGTTCCAGCTCGACCGGCGGTCGATACACCCAGCATTGACCGGGCGTGAGCTCGTTCCGACCGATCTTCTTCCATTGCCCGGTCGTGCGCCGCTCGACATGCAGCACCACCTGTCCGCCCGGTTGCACCTTCGCCGGGCTCGCCGACGCCTTCAACTCGACGGATTGGGTGCCTTCGAGCACGTAAACGGTCGGGCCACGCTGCTCGCCGCAACCGGCGAGCAGGGCGAGGATGGCGGGAACGGCAAGCAGGGTTACGGAGCGCATGATGGTGGTATTTACCTCGGCGCTATGTTGACGGAATCATCCCGTCGAGGCCAGCCGGGCGTGATACTTCGCGGGCCGGGCCGTATATAGCTTTCATGGTCTTGGAACAAAGGGACATGCACGGCGCCCGCCCGGCGGAGCCGACCGACAAAGTGGACTGGGACGCCGTCTATGCGGACCAGCTGCCACGCATCTACAACTATTTTCGCTTCCGCCTGGGCCGCGCAGCCGACGTCGAGGACCTGACCGCCCGCACCTTCGAAAAAGCCTGGTCCGCCCGCTCGCGCTATCGACGCGACCTCGCCGGATTCTCGACCTGGTTGTTCCGGATCGCGCAGAACGTCGGCACCGATCACCTCCGCGCCCGCCGCCCGCATGCGCCATTGGACATGGCGGCCGGCCTGGCAGCCGAACTCACGCCCGAGAGCCAGGCGGCCCGCGACTCCGACCTGTCACGGCTGGGCCGACTCACCGCCCGCCTGCCTGAACGTGAGCAAGATCTGATCGCGTTGAAGTACGGTGCCGCGCTCAACAATCGAGAGATCGCGCGCCTCACGGGCTTGAGCGAATCGAACGTCGGGACGCTGTTGTATCGACTCGTTCAGACGCTGCGTTCGCAATGGTGACGACAGGAAAGCGTACGATGAATGACGAATTCCTCACCTCTCTGCGCCGACAGCCGCCCGCGCAGTTCTCGCGAGAGCTGAAACGCAAGTTGCAGGCACAGGACGCTCAGCAGCAACGGCGATTCTGGCCGCGGCGGTTCAAAACACTGCTGTTGCTAATCGCGGGCCCCGCGCTGGCAACCGGGATATTCATTTTCGAACGCTCTCCACCGGCGGCTGCGCCACCGACGACGCTCGCAACGGAACCTCGACAGACTCTCGCTGCGCCAACAGATACGTCGCCAGCGCCGCAGGAGCAACAGCCGCCCGCCGCCGCGCCTGAGCAAACACTCCCCGTCGAAGCACCACCCGCTCGCCCGGCAGTGAAGATTGCAACGTCGCCCCAGGCGCGCGGATTCATTCAGACCGTCGTGGATGGCCTTCAGCCCAGATCCAGCAACCTCCGACCTCAGCTCCAGGAAATGGAAGCAGGCGCCGCGTTCGCCGCTTTGTGCTCCCCGGAGAGCGTTCGTCAGGTCGACATCGTCATCAGCTCACGTCGCATCACTCGCGAAGAATTCATGACCTGCCGTCGCCATGGCGGCGGCAATGTGACGGAATCCAAAGCGGGCTATCAGGCCTTGGTGCTGACCGGCGCTCGCGACAGCAGGCCCATGAAGCTCACTGCACGGGACGTCTATCTCGCACTCGCCCGACAAGTCCCGGATCAAATCTACGGAACATCGATCGACAATCCGAACATCACCTGGGATCAGGTGAACCGCAAGCTGCCGTACCGGCCAATCAAGGTGCTCGGACCGGCAAGCTACCTACCGCTACGCCAGCTGTTCGAAAACCTGCTGCTCGATGCAGGCTGCAACCTGGCGCCAGCGCAACCCGATGTGTGCCATGCGCTGCGCATCGATGGCGTGTACGCCGAAGTCGAGCAGAGCGCGACACTGATTCCACAATATCTGTGGACCGATCCGAATGCGCTCGTGCTGGTCGACTACGAGTTCTACCGCGACAATCGGTCGCAACTCGCCGGCAGTGCTCTGGAAGGTCCGGAGCCGTCCTCCGCAACTCTGGCCGATGGCACCTACTCACTCGCCCGGCCCATCTATGTCTACACGGACGTGGGCCGCATCGGTCGCGCGGCTGACGGCCCCAACATCATGCAGAGCCTGCTCTCGCCGCGGCTTCCCAATCCGAACCAGTACGGTTTCGTTCGCATCGACGAACGCGAACGGAAAAATCCCTGGCACCCGCTCTCCGAATCCGACCTCATCCCCCAAAAGGAGTAACGCTCGATGAAGTCCCGCGCCCGCCTCCTCCCGCACGCCTGCGCCTTGCTCGCGCTGCTGAGCGCACCTCACACAGCAGCGGAAACCTCGACACCTCCAGCACGCGATGCTGTCGAGATCGATCGAATCATCGCAGGCACCGCCAGAAAGACCGGCAAGAGATTTCTGGTGGATCCCCGCGTCCGCGCGCAGGTGACATTGGTCGGTCTCGATCCGGACAATCTCGACTATCCCACCTTTCTCTCGGTGCTCCAGATGCACGGCTTCGCCGCCTTCGACGACGGCAAATATATTCGCGTCGTACCGGATGCGAACGCGAGACAACAGCCCATTCCCTTACTGACCGGCAACGGCTCTCATGCAGACGCCGAGTACGTCAGCCGTGTCATCGCAGTGAAAAGCGTGCCCGCCGCGATGCTCGTTCCGCTGCTGCGTCCTCTGCTACCGCAACAAGCTCACATGGTGGCCTTTGCCTGCACCAACACGCTGCTGCTGGTGGACTCGTTCGCGAACGTCAAACGAATCGAGAAGATCGTGAGCTCGATGGATGTCGGCGAGCCGTACAAATCAGAGAAATGCGGAACGACTCAGCCCGCGAAGTCGGATTGACAACGGACAACGTCACTCCAGCAGTGCCAGCTCCACGATCCAGGGCTCCAGGCGCTGGCCGAAACTGACCGTTGTCACATAAAGCAACCATCGCCGCCAGCTTGGCAAAGTACCCGCTGCTGTCCTTCCGGCCGATCCAGGCCGCCGCAAACAACGAGCCCAACGACGCGACGATCAACAGCGAGACCTGCACGGTCTCGGGCAACAGCCCCCAGTACTGGTTGAACAGGAAGAAAACGCTGGCGGCCAACGCCAGTGCGCCAAGAAACGAAGCGACTCGCATGCCCAGCGAGAGCTGTTTCGCGTGACGGTCGCGATCGATATCGAATGACTGCGCGAAGCCGGCGAGCAACGCATCGTGATGGCGTGCCATCGCCGCCCGCTGTTCGGCCGTGAGCGCCAGAACGTTTGCTGCCTGCAACCGGTCGAGTTCTTCCCGAAAGATGCGAATGTCGTCAGCCCGCCGCTGCGCATCCGCTTTTGAGAGAGTGTCCATGTCATTAGCTTATGCAAAGTTTCTCGACAGCGCACGCGCCCTGGCAGGCTGGATGGAACTCCGCTCGGTGACGGACATTATTCGGCGCGAAGCGCGTGGGATGGGACCAAATCCTGTAGTATCGGCCGAGCCCCGACTGCACCGGCCCGAGGAGCGCCCATGAAATATTCAGCGTTACTTCTGTCGTTGATGATACTGGCCGGTTGCGCGGCGCAGCCGACGGTGAAGTCGTGGATCGATCCGAAGTCGTCGGTCACCATCACTGCGCAGACTGAGCCGCTGGTGCTGATTCGCGCCGAGCCCCAGCCCAGTCTGAACGAGCGGGATTATGCGCAGCTGACCGCGATCGAAGTGAATCGCATGGGCGAGCGGAAGTTGTATCTGGTGGCGATTCTGTGGAGCTCGGCCGAGCTGTGGGCGGATCAGAGCGGCGGCTTTCAGAGTGCCTTTCAGCAGATCGAGGTGAACGTCGGCGATCGCAGCGTCGCGCTGACGCCATACACCGGCCAGATCTCGGAGCTGGGCATCAGCGAGGCGCTGCCGCTGCCCATTCCTGGATCGAGCCACATCTATTTTCCCATCAGTCGCGACGATCTTCGCGCCATCTCCCGCTCCAGCAAGATTCAACTGACGGCCCGCGGCAAACCCGACTCGCTGCGACGCTACGAGGAATGGCAGGACGGCCGCCAGAGTCTGAATGATTTTCTGGGCCAGCTGCCGGAGACCGGTCAACCGCAATCCTGATTCGACGCCTTGCGCCCTCGCGCGCTCACGTGCACTCTGAAGTGCATCGTGAAGCGCCGTCATGTTGTAAGCATTGCACTCCTGTTTGTCTGCGAGCTGCTCGCGGGCTCGCACGCAGAGGATTTGACCTGGAGCACCGATTCCGCCCAGCCCGGCCGATTCATCGCGGTCGCCGGCCAGCGTGCCGGCATCTTCGGATACTCCGACAATGGCCTGGAGATCTGGGCGTATCCGCTGCAGCTGGTCGACTCGTTCAACGTCAGCTTTCGTCAGCAGGACGGAACGACTGAGATCCCCGGCCGAACCGCGCTCCGTCGCATCGAGTACCGCCCTGAGACGGTAACTCGCATCTACCTCGGTCCCGACTTCGTCGTTCGTGAAAAGCTTTTCGTGCCGATCGATGCGCCCGCCGCGATCGTGACTTACGAAGTCGAAGGCGTGCACCCGGTCGATATTCTGGTGCGCTTCAATCCGGTGCTGAATCTGATGTGGCCCGGCAGCTTCGGCGGACAGGAAGCCAGTTGGAGAGCGACGGCCTCGGGATATTTGCTGACCGAGCCGCTGCACCGATATTCCGCCTTCATCGCCTCGCCCGACCTCATCGCGCACGACGAAACACCGAATGCCAACAGGCCGATCACCACAGCATCGGGCCTGGCCTTCACGATTCGCGCGAGCAAAGGCGATGCCGCCGAGATTGTTTTCGCCGCCGACTTCAACGGCAAAGACCCAACGCCGGTCGCACAGGAGGTGCTGCGCAATCGAGCGGCGCTCGAGCAGACAGCCCTCGGACACTACAAAGATAGGCTCGCGCAGGGGCTGCAGATCCAAACGCCCGACGACGACATCAATCGAGCGCTGACCTGGTCGCAAATCGCGCTCGAGCAAGCGTGGGTATGCAATCCCGATCTGGGCTGCGGCCAGGTCGCGGGCTACGGCCCTTCACGCAAGGCACGTCGCCCGCAATACAACTGGTTCTTCGCCGGCGACGGCATGATCGCCGCCCGCGCACTGCTCGCCGCCGGTCGCAACGAACGCGCCCGTGAGCAGCTCGAGCTGGTGCTCAAATATCAGGACCGGAAAACCGGAATGATCTGGCACGAGCTGTCGCAAAGCGCCGGCGCCATCGAGTGGCGCAAGTATCCTTACATGTTCGGCCACGTCGATCTGAGCTATGACTTTCTGGACATGATCGCCGAGTACTACTCGACCACCGGCGACCTGGCCTTCGTGAAGAAACATTGGAACGCCATCGAAGCCGCGTATCGATACTGTCAGTCGCTGCTCGATGCCAGGCTCGGCCTGCCGCTGATTCCCACCGGCAAACAAGGCTCCAACGAACAGGATCCGCTCGGCGATGAGTTGACGCTGTCGTCCGGCTGGGTAGCCGCGACGCAAGCCTACGCCGCACTCGCCACCGCCGCCGGCCGCGGCTCCGAAGCGAAAGCAGCGCTGACCGCAAACCAGCGCGCCCGAGCCGCCATCGCCAGCAAATATTGGGACCCGCACCGAAGCTTCTGGATCAGCGGCCACACGCGTGCCGGCGCGCCGCAGATGGATAAAGACATCCGGCCGATGGATGTGATTCGTCTGGGCCTGTTCCAACCGGAGCAACGCAACTCCGTGCTGGATCAACTCGCGACCGCCGAATTCCAGACTGACTGGGGCACCCGAGGCAAAGCCCCGAGCGACGCCACGTACGATCCGAACGCATACGCAAGCGGCGCCGTTTGGGGCATCGGCACGGCGTCGGTGGCCAGCGCATTCTGGACCGAGCATCGTCCCGCCACCGCCTTCCCGATCTGGAACACGCTTGTTTCATGGCACACGCTCGACGCACTCGGCCACATGCACGAAACGCTCGCTGGCGACACCTATCGCCCCGGCGTCGAATCCGTTCCGGAACAGACGTGGTCGTCCGCGACGTTCTTGAGCTCGGCGGTGCAAGGCTTGATGGGATTGCGTGTCGACGGCGCGGCACGCCACATCCAGTTCGCGCCGCATCTGCCCGCTGATTGGAACAAAGTCTCGTTGCGTAAGGTTCGCGTCGGCAATTCCGAAGTCACCCTCGATCTGACTCAATCGCCCGGCGCTACCGAACTCCGTATCAAGAATGAAGGCGCGTCGGTGCGAATGTCATTCGATCCAGAGCTGCCGCTCGGCGCGGAGCTACGAAGCGCGCGGCTGAACAATCAGGAAATCGCCGCGACGCTCGCCGCTCATCCGCAGGACAGCCACGCGCACGCGGAGTTCGATGTGCCTCGCGGAGATAGCGTGTTACGCATCGGCTATAGCGGGGGCGTTTCGATCATCGCGCCCACGCCTCGGCCGCTCATTGGCAATACGAGCCGTGAGATGAAAATCGTCGGCGTGAATCTGCAACGGCGCACGTACACGATCGAGATCGACCACCGCGCGTCCCAGCCGACGCGATTCGAGCTGCACACGCCGTGGGGCATCGAAAATGTCGGGGGTGCCAGATTCGAGGAGATTTCGCGATCCGCGTACGCATTGACGATCGATGAATCGCCCGATGCCGATACTCGCGCGTACCGGCGAAGCAGAATAGTGGTGTCGTTCGCCAGCAGCCGCTAGCGCTGAATCCCCGGCATGCGGCGCGCCGAGCCGCAGCTTCGTGTAAGGACCGAACAACGACTTCGAAGTGTCGCCTCGCCGAATGCCGACGAGCACAGCGCCACCATCACTGTCAGCGCTGTGATTCCCTGCCCGATCCGACCTGTCATTTACGGCTCGCTTCGTTGACGTGCGTGAACCGACGTCGACCATTCGTTCCACTGCTTCGCCATCGCGGCCGCGCGCCTCGGCTCGGCCTTGACCAGATCGATCGTCTCGCTCCGATCCGTCGTCAAATGGTAGAGCGACCACGGTGCATAGACCTTCGATCTCCGCCCCGGTGCGCGCGCCACCAGCTTCCAATCGTCGAGGATCACCGCGCGCGATCCCTCGTGCTCAAAGCCCGTCGCCGAATGGCGCCGTCTGGTACCTCTACTATGAGCAGTATCCGGGCGTGTCATACGGCCTGTCGGTCGCCAGCAAGCTGTCCGGGCCGTGGTATCAGATCTCCGGCTACACCTTCTTCTCGACCTGGGACAAGTACAGCCTGCCGCCCAAGGTCCGGCGCGGCGCCATGATCACGATCTCCCGCAAGCAATATGACGCGCTGGTCCAGCGATTCGGTATCGAAAAGCTGAACGGCAGCTGATTGGGCGCGGCCGCGTCGGAAAAAAGCCCCCAAATAGTCGCTCGGGGCTGTCAAGCGGGTTGGCGCGTACAGCGCTCTGCCCTACGATCCGCTCCCATGAGCTTGCGACCTTGCCGATGGCTTGCCGCCCTTGCGGTTCTCTCGATCGCCTCCGCCCAGGCGGCCACCCCGGCCCCCTTCGATCTGAAGGGACCGACGCTCGAGGCCACCGTCGCCCGGGATAAAACCACGCTGCCGATCGCCCAGGTGCCGCATCTGGCCGAGGGTGACAAGCTGTGGATCAAGGCCGATTTCCCGGCGTCGCAGTCCGAGCACTACCTGCTGGTCCTCAGCTTCCTGCGCGGCCCGACCAATCCACCGCCCAAGGACTGGTTCTTCAAGTGCGAGACCTGGAAGAAGGCTTGCGCGCAGAAGGGCATGACCGTCACTGTGCCCGAGGGCGCGCAACAGGCGCTGATCTTCCTGGCCCCGGAAGATGGCGGTGACTTCAAGACCCTGGTCAATGCAGTTCGGGGCCGCCCCGGCGCGTTCGTGCGCTCGACGCAGGATCTGAACCAGGCAACGCTCGACCGCTCGCGGCTGGAACGCTATCTCGCGTCGATCCGCGACCTCAACGCCGCCAACCCCGCCGTGTTGAAGGACACGACGCCCCTGCTCGCACGCAGCCTCGGCATCAAGGTCGATGAGAAGTGTCTCGATCGACTGCCGCAGCTGCAGGCGCCTTGCCTCATGCAAGGACAGGAGACGCTGATCCTCAATGACGGACACAGCATGTCCATCGTCGAGGCGCTCACGACCGGCCCGGCGAGCGATCTGGTCATGGCCGCGAGCTCGACGCCGCAGGCGAACTACGGCTACTACAGCCCGTATCTTTCTTCGCTGCTGGATCTCGGCAGATTGTTCGACTCGTTCCGCGTCGCCAACTATCAATACATTCCGGCGCTCGCGACTGCGCTCAACAACAAGCTCACGCTGACGCTCAACACGCCGCCGTCGTTCCAGAATCCAAAGTCCGTGCTGGTCGCGGCATTGCCCGCGGTGGAACAGGCGCTGCCGCCGCCGCTGCACGCGGTGAGCCCGAAAGATATCTACTGTGCCCGCAAGAACTCGCTCGTGTTGCCGGTCGAGGGCGCACCGCTGGTGTTTGCGACGGAGTATGCGCACCACACAGTCCTTCGCGTCTCCGGCAAGGACGGTGAAGTGATCGAGCTGCCCGCGACCGCGGATGCAACTCAGGGCGGCTTCCTCATCGACACGTCATCGCTCGGCACGGCCAGCCTCGCCGATCGGTTCCGTGGCTCGCTGCATGGCTATTGGGGCTTCGATAAATTCGACGGCCCGGGCTTCCAACTGGTCAACACGCACTCGCAGGCCTGGGCGCCGGCATCGCAGGACGACGGCTCGCTGATCGTCGGTCGCGCCAATACGATTCATCTGCAGACCGGCAGCGTCGCGTGCATCGATCGCATCATGGTGAAAGATCCGAGCGGCAAGGAGCTGCGGGTCGACTGGTCGCCGGTCAAGGCCAATGAAGTCGAGATCAATCTGCCGCTGCAACAGGCTCAGCCCGGCGCACTGACGCTGTTCGTTTCGCAGTTCGGTTCGACCGAGCCGCATCCGGTCGAGCTGCGCGCTTATCCCGAAGCCGGACGCTTCGAAACTTTCACCATGCACGAGGGCGAATCTCACGGCGTTCTCAAAGGCAGCCGGCTCGCCGACGTCGCGAGTCTGTCGGTGAAGGGCGTCGAGTTCGTGCCCGCCGCTGCCCCCTCCAATCCGGAGAGCGATCAGCTGCGCATGGAAGTGAAGCTGGCTGAAGCGACTGACGCCTCGAGTACGCCGGCGCCGAGCTTGCAGCAGGGCGACACCGCCAAAGCGAAAGTCACATTGCACGATGGCCGCAGCTATAACGTCAGCGTCGCTGTGGCTGCGCCGCGCCCGCGCGTCGAGCTGGTCGGCAAGAGCGTGCAAACAGCGTCGGGCGGCAACTCGAGCAACATCCAGCTCGCGAGCGAGAATCAGCTGCCGCAAGATGCGCAGCTCATCTTCTCGGTGCGCGCCAAATCGCCGGCCATCTTCAGCCGTGAAGCCAATGTCGAAGTGGCCAGCTCCGATGAGGCACTCTCGACCACGTTGAGTTTCGCCAATCGCACGCTCACGCTGGCCGATGCCAGGGTTGCGGTCGCGACGTTCGATCCGACCAAGGCGTTCGGCTTCTCGGCCTTCGGGCCGCTGAAGTTTCGCGTGGTGAACCAAGGGGTCGCCGGCGACTGGCAGCCGCTGGTGACGTTGGTGCGATTGCCCGTGCTGAAGGATCTGGAATGCCCCACCGATCCCGAAAAATCCTGCAAGCTCACGGGCGCCAATCTGTTCCTGGTCGATTCGGTCGCCAGCAATGCCGAATTCAAAGAGCCGGTCGCCGTGCCCGTCGGCTTCCCCGGCCGCGCGCTGCCCGTGCCGCGTCCGAGCAAGAGCGGGCTTTATCTCAAGCTTCGTGACGACCCGAGCGTCGTCAATCTTGCGGCATTGGTTGTAGATGAACCGCCGCCTCCGCCGGCGGCCGCCGCGCCTGCTCCGGTGCCGACGCAAGAGCCTGTGACTGCATCGACGCCGCCGCCCGCGCCAATCTCCAATCCCTGAAACATCTGCACGCCATCGCGCATGCAAATGTTTCACTCGTGAAATGCTCGAGCAGTGTCGCAAAAGCGGCGTTGTTCGTCGCCCGACATCAAGACCTCCCGCGGGCTTTCCCGATGTGACGTGACAAACATCGACAGGATGAGGCAGGGGGCCATTCGCATGACGAGGAACGAGGCGCGCCGCACGGCGGCGAAGCTGTCAGCGACAACTGTACTTTCCATCGGCGTCGCATACGCTCAGAGTGAAACGAGCTCCGCCGAGCCCCAGGGCGGCGCGCCGCTGGAAGATCAGTGGCACTGTTCGGCGGCAAGCCGCTGTTCGTTGGCAACGACCCGTTTGTGAACAGGCAGCTGCTGAAGAGCTGAGATTTACGCGTCGGCAGCGGCGCCTGACGAGCCCAGGGTCGCTGCCGCTGGTCTCACCGGCCCGAGCGTAAACAATGCGATCGCGCTCGCCGCCATCAGCGCCGCCGTCAACACCAGAAACAGCGAATAACTCTGGTACCGATCAAAGACCGCACCCGCCGCCAGCGGACCGAACGCGGTCCCACCGGCCAGTGCCATCTGCAGTACGCCGTACAGCGCGCCGAAGTTCTTTAGCCCGAAGTGCTTGGCCGCCAGGTAAGCGATCACATCCACCTCCGAGCCTAGCGTCAGGCCGAAGATGGCGGCGGCGGCAGCCTGGCCCACCGGATTCGCGCCGTCGGTCAACAACAGCGCACAGGCCACGATGGGAATCAGAAACGCCAGCGCGCCAACGATGTGACCCGGATAGCGGTCCAGCAGAAATCCTGTGCCTAGCCTGCCAACGATGGAGAACACACCAACGAGTGAAGCGATGCCCGCGGCGGAAAGCGGCGTCGCGCCGCTGTCGGTCAGAATGGGCACGAAGTGCACCGCCACTCCGATGACCGTGAAAGAGAACAACCCGGCCGCCATCAGCAACTTATAGAGTGCCGCCGATCGCAACCCTGCCGCGAAGCTTACGCCCGTCAACGCAGCCGGCGCGACCGCTGACTGCTCCTTCCCGCGATCGTGAGCGCCACGAAACAAGAAGAACAGAATCGGAAACACCAGCACCACCCAGAGGCCGCCCATCGACACATACGCCGTACGCCAACCGTAGCTGCCGATCAGCCACGTCGCGAGAATGGGATAAAGCGTCGCGGCCAGCGACGCACCCGATAGCGTGATCGCAAATGCCAGGCCGCGAGAGGCCTCGAAGCGGCTGGCAACCGCGCTCGTCCACACCGTCGCTTGCACGAAGAACGTGCCGACCGCGATCACGCCCCACAATGCCAGCCAGTTCCCAGGCGTACCCGTCGCCGTGCTGGCACACGCGAGTGCCGCGCTCATCGCAACGACGCCGATCAATCCAACGCGCCGTGGCCCGATACGATCCACCAGCATGCCGACCGGAATACAGCCAATGGCGCTGATCAAAGCGGCGATAGTCAGACCTGCTGAAATCTGCGCGCGCGACCAACCAAACTCATGCTGTAACGGCCCGATGAACGCGCCGAGGGAGTAGACGTGCAGAACCGACGTCGCATAGCCGAGCGCAGCGGCAAGCGGCAGCAAACCGAAGCGGCGCCATTCAGTGACCGCGCTTCTATTCGTGTCCTCAGACATCAAGCAAACGCTTCCTCACCCTTGAGCTCGGTCCGATGTAACGAGCGGCCCGACACGGGATCGTACGGAGTCGCACGATGCATCGTGCCGGTGTTGGCCCAGATCACCAGATCGCCGACCGACCACGTATGGCGGTAGACGGCAGCTCGCGATCGCCGATTCGCATCATGTTCCGTAGCAGATCGACACGCGGCTCCGGGTCGTAATAGAACAGCGTATTCCAGGCGGAATGCATCACGTGGAGTTTATCGATCTGCAGCTTGACTTCGTGCGACAGATCATCGTATGCGGCGTACGTATTGCAGAACTCGGTGTCCCCACCGCCCGTCGATGGCAGCACCCGCATCGACAGCAGCGACGCGAGAATCGGCACGCGAGGCATCGGCTTCGGCATGGCAGCGCTGATTGCTATCTGCTGCCCGATCGCTGCCCTGTTCCTGGCCTGGGGCTTTCGCGCCATGCGTGAAGCGGTGGCCGACGCCGAACGTTGGGCGAGCTAGGCGAACTGATACGTGCCGAGCCAATCGGCGATGAAGCGCACGAAGCGAGCGGCGTCGGCGCCGTTGATGACGCGGTGGTCATAGCTGAGCGACAGCGGCAGCAACTGTTTCAGAACGGGATTGCCACCAGCGTCGGGCACGAAGCGATCCTGCGTCCGGCAGATGCCGAGAATCGCCACTTCCGGCGCATTGATGATCGGCGTGAAGCCCGTGCCACCGATATGCCCGAGCGATGACAGGGTGAAACATCCGCCTGCCATCTCGGCGATGGACAACCCCTTGGTCCGCGCCTTCTCCGAAATCTGCACGACCTCGCGGGCGATCTGTCCTACGTCCTTTTGATCGCAATTGCGAATCACCGGCACGAGCAGACCGCTCGGCACGTCGACCGCCACTCCGACATTGAAATAATTCTTCATGAACAGAGTCGCGCCGTCCGCGCTCAGCGAGCAATTGAACTTCGGATGCGCCTGAAGGGCCGCGACGCTGGCCTTCATCAGCACCGGCAGCAACGTGCGCTTGTCGTCGGAATGCGCGGCATTCCATGCCTTGCGACGACGCTCGAACCCGGTGACATCGGCATCGTCGTGATGAGCGACGTGCGGGATGGACACCCAATTGCGGTGCATCGCCCGCCCCACGAATCCCTGGATCTTGCCCACCGGCCGGGCCTCGACCGGGCCGTACTTCGAAAAATCATCGACCGGCCATGGCAACATGGCCTCAGCTGCTGTGCTCATTCTTGACATGACCTTCCAGAACACGGGCAGGGAATCGCCCATTGCCTGATTGATCGGCATACGCTCGGTCCCGGCCCGGAACATCAGCGCGTCAATGCTGGAACCTCCGCTCGACCCGGCGAGCAGGCCAGAGCCATCGTGTCCCGTTATGTGATCCGCCGCTTCGGCAAGCCGGAGGACGTCGCCGTCATGGCGCTGTTCCTGTGTTCCGACGCCGCCGGCTGGATCACCGGACAGACCTACCCGGTGAACGGTGGCTACGACTTTGCAATATGAATGCGCGGTCTTGATCGGAAGCGACAGGTTTTGTGCACGCAATCCGCTTGAATCCCGCTGCCATTTGCACCCGGGCGGTTCCCTCGCCATCCTTGCCGGTGACGCTGTCGTCCTGTTTACCGAAGACTCCGCCGATGCTACTCAACGCCACGCAGCAAGCCATTGCCGATTCCGTCCGCGAGTTCGCCCAAGAACGCATTCGTCCCAACGCATTGAGCTACGAAGCCGCTCGCGCCTACCCGCCCGAGCTGTTCCAGGATCTCGCCGAGCTGGGCCTGATGGGCATGACCGCGCCCGAGTCGAAAGGCGGCGCGGGCGCCGACTATGTGTCGTATGCGCTGGCGCTGATGGAGATCGCCGCCGCCGACGGCGCGCTGTCCACCATTCTGTCGATTCAAAACAGCCTGATCGTGTCGGCGCTGATCAAAGACGGCACCGAGGCCCAGCAGGCGATCTATCTGCCCGACTTGATCGACGGTCGCACCATCGGCGCGTTCGCGCTGACCGAAGCCGATGCCGGCTCGGACGCTTCCGCCATTCGCACGCGCGCCACCAAAGTCGAAGGCGGCTATGTGATCAACGGCAGCAAACAATTCATCAGCTCCGGAAAGATCGGCGGACTCGCGATCGTATTCGCGGTGACCGATCCCGACGCCGGCAAGAAAGGCATCTCCGCGTTCCTGGTGCCGACCGACCGGCCCGGTTACGTCGTGGATAAAGTCGAACACAAACTGGGCCAGCTCGCTTCGGACACGTGCAGCCTGCGCTTCGACGATCTGCGCATCGAAAACGATCTGCGCCTGGGCGCCGAAGGCCAGGGCTATCGGATCGCGCTGTCGAATCTCGAAGCCGGCCGCATCGGCATCGCCTCGCAATCCATCGGCATGGCGCAGGCGGCCCTGGAAATCGCGACCGGCTACGCAAAGGATCGTCGCTCGATGGGCAAAGCCATCATCGAACACCAGGCCGTGGGCTTCCGCCTCGCCGATCTCGCCGCGCGGCTCGAAGCCGCCCGTCAGCTGGTGCTGCACGCAGCGAGCATCAAGGACACGGGCGCTCCATGTTTGAAGGAAGCGTCGATGGCGAAGCTGGTTGCCTCCGAAACCGCGGAAGCCGTTTGCTCCGGCGCGATCCAGACGCTCGGCGGCTACGGTTATCTCGAAGAGTTCGGTCTGGCCAAGATCTATCGCGACGTGCGCGTCTGCCAGATCTACGAAGGCACGTCCGACATTCAACGCATGGTCATCGCGCGTTCGCTATGACCGCACTCACTTAGGAAACCTCATGCCCGACACCGCCACGCTCGAAGCGCATCTCGCAATCAGCAAAGTCAAAGCGCGCTATTGCCGGATGCTCGATACCAAGGACTGGGCCGGGTTCGGCGCGTTGTTCACCGAGGACTTCGTGCTCGACTATCACGAACGGTACGTGCTCAAACCCGGCCCGTGATCGGAATCAGCGCGCCGGTAATCGCGCTGGAATGATCCGAGAGCAAGAACACGACCAGGTCCCCGATCTGCTCCGGCTTGACCCAGCGGGCGGGATCCGCATCGGGCATGTCGGCGCGATTCGCCGGCGTATCGATGATGCTCGGCAGGATGGCGTTGACACATACGCCTTTGTCCTTCAGCTCGTCGGCCAGCGCCTCGGTGAGCTTCGCAACGCCGGCTTTGGAAGCGGCGTACGCCCCCATGCCAGTGCCGGCCTTGATCGAACCGGCCGCGCCGACATTGACGATTCGTCCGTGCTCAGTGCCGATCAACGGCAACGCGGCCTGCACCGCGTTCACGGCAGTGCGCAGGTTGAGGTTGTACAGCTGATCCCAGGTGGCGATGCCGCCGCCCTCGACCTTCTCCCAGCGGAAGCCGCCGGCGATATTGACCAGGCCGTCGAGCCCGCCCATCTGTTTGGCGGCAGCCTGCAGGGCCGCAGCCGCTGCATCAGGCAATGTCAGGTCGACGCCGCCGATCACCACGCAGTTGTTCAACGAATCCGGCGCTCTCGCCGTCGGCGAGTGATCGATGCAAGCCACGCTCGCACCAGCCGCGCGAACAGCCGCCGACACCTTGGTCCCGAGCGCGCCGAACGCGCCGGTGATGACGATCTTCCTGCCGGAAAGATTCATATCGAGCTCCGCCTGCAAGTTGCAAGCGAGGACGCTACCACTTCGACGGCAGGTTGGCGATGCGGGCGTTGGTCGCTTCCAGGCCGCCGGCGATTGCGAGCTGCAACTGGGCTCGCTTCAGGAACAGATGCGGATCGGCCTCGTCGCTGAAGCCGATGCCGCCGTGGATCTGAATGTTCTTGCCCGTGTTGTCGAGCGCCGCCTGCCCGGCCACGAGCAGTGCGCATTCGACCTGGAGGGCGGCATCGTCGCGGTCGTCGTCGAGAGCGACCGCGGCAAAGTTCGTTTGATCACGCGCGCAACGCGCAGCCATTGCCATGTTGGAACAATGGTGCTTGATGGCCTGGAACGTGCCGATCGGTCGGCCGAATTGTTCGCGAATGCCAGCGTAGGCGACTGCCATGTCGAGCACGGCAGCGGCGATTCCGGCGAGCGCAGCGGCATCGATCAAACGCAGTCGTAGAACGTCATGCGCATCGAGCCTGGCCAATGGCTCACTGGGGGTGTCGATTTCGCTGAGTCCCGCGAGCCACAAGCGACGATCGATGCTTCGGCCCGGCGAGCTGTTGTACAGAGTCGCGCTATCGCCCTCGCGCACCAGGACGAGGCTGGTCTGCGACTCGTCCACAACGACCGTGCGCCCGTTGGAGCGATACGCGGCCGCAACGTTCTTGTCGGCATTTCCACTGGCGACCAAGGCCGGTCCCGCACCAATCGTCGCGAGCACCGCGGGCGATACCAGGCGTCGGCCCAGGCCCATGACGATCAGCGCTTCTTCAACCGCACCGAGCCCGCTACCACCGCGCGCTTCATCCACACTGATACCGAACACACCGAGGTCCCGAAGGCTGGACCAGGCATCGGCACTTTCTTCGAGCGCCGCATGCAATCGGGCCACCGGCACCAGGCTGTCGAGCGATTCCTCGATCGTGCCCGCCAGCGCCAGTTGCTCGGCATCGGGGTGATAGCGGGTCTGGGCCTGCAAGTAACTGCCTCATCGTGGAGATTGAGGCATTTTAAGGATCGGGCGTGAGCAGCGGCTTGACGCTGTACGACACCCCCATGGCTCCGCGCGCTGCGCGAATGTCGCTAGTAATCAAGACCCTCCGACACCGCGGTCGGTAGGATTGCAAGCTCCGAAAGGCCGCAACGATGCCGAGAGATTTGAGCACACAGCGAAAACTGGTCGCCGGACGGTCGATCCGGTGGGACGATGAACGGGCATCGCAGGCATATGCACGCGGCCAATGGGTCCGCGAGACCCTCGCCGACGCGCTTCAGCGAGCCGCCCGGCAAACCCCAAAGCGAATCCTGCTGATCGACGGCGAGCGTCACGTCGATTGTGAAACGCTGCATGCCGAGGCGACGGCACTCGCGCATGCGATGCTGGCGCGAGCACCGACGGGCAGCGTGATTTCCTTCATGCTGCCGAACTGGCACGAAGCCGCCACCATCTACCTCGCCGCGACGCTGGCTGGCATGGTCGTGAATCCCATCCTGCCATCGTTGCGCGATCGCGAGCTGCAATTCATCCTGAAGGATGTCGGCACCCGGATCATCTTCGTGCCCGCGCGCTTCCGCCAGCAGGAATGCGCCACCATGTTGACTCGAGTGACTGCCCAGATCGAATCGCCCCCCGATGTCGTCGTGTTACGAGGTGAGCCCGCCGGACACATCGCGTACGAGTCGTTGCTTCGCGAGCAGGCAGCGTCGACAGCATCGCTGCCGACGCCCGATCCGGACTCGGTTCGAATGATCCTTTACACCTCGGGTACCACCGGCCGGCCGAAAGGCGTCATGCACACTCACAACACGTTGCATGCGCTGATTCAGCAGCTTCGCAAGCATTGGCTGGCGGCGCCGGGTGACAAGTTTCTGGTGCCCTCGCCCATCGGTCACATCGGCGGCTCGATCTATGTATTCGAAGGCCCGCTGCTGCTCGGTACCACGGCGGTGTTGATGGAGCGCTGGGACGCCGACGAGGCCGTGCGGCTCATGGATCGCGAAGGCTGCACCCACATGGCCGGCGCAACGCCGTTCCTGGAACAAATACTCGCCGCAGCGCGACGCGCAGGCACTCGCGTGCCCAGCTTGAAAGTGTTTATCTGCGGTGGCGCTTCGGTGCCACCTGCGCTGATTCGGAACGCGTCGGAATATTTCGAACGTGCCATCGTCTCGCGCGTGTATGGCTCGTCAGAAGTGCCTGTGACGACGGTTGGCTCGATCGATCGCAACGACGTCGCGCACGCCGCCGACACCGACGGTCGCGCGGGCTTCGCGCAGATCAAGCTCATCGATCATTCGTCCGCACCATCGGGCCAGGGTGAGATCTATGCTCGCGGCCCGCAGATGCTGGTCGGCTATCTGCATACCGAGGACGAGAACGACACCTTCGACGCCGAGGGCTACTTCCGCACCGGCGATCTCGGCCGGTGGGTGGACGGGGATTATCTGGTCGTCACGGGTCGCGCCAAGGACATCATCATTCGCAATGGCGAAAACATTTCCCCCAAGGAAGTGGAAGACATCCTGATCGGTCATCCGCAGATCGCGGAAGTCGCCATCGTCGGGCTGCCCGACGCGCGCACCGGCGAACGTGCCTGCGCAGTGATCGTACCGAAGGGAACGGCAGGGCCGACGGTCGCCAGCCTCGGAGAATTTCTGGACGCGCAGCTCGTCGCCAAGTTCAAGTTTCCCGAGCAAGTGGTCCTCTGGGACGCGCTGCCCAAGAACGACGCCGGCAAAGTCCTGAAACATCAGATTCGCGCGACGCTCGCGCAGAGCCATTGAACGATGGGCACGCACTCCGCGAACGAGGACTCTATCGGCGCGTTTCGACGCGAGGCCCGCACCTGGCTCGAAGCGAATGTTCCTCACCAGCCGTCGCCTGAAGACGGTCCCGAATCGCGCGACTACGTTCTCGCCTGGCAGCGCAAGCAGGCCCAAGGCGGCTGGGCCGGCCTCGCCTGGCCCAAGGACGTCGGCGGACGTGGATTGTCGGTGCTCGAACAGATCGTGTGGTTCGAAGAGTACGCACGCGCCAGCGCGCCCTCGCCGCTCAACGCCTCGTTCGTCGCCCTGAATCACGCGGGCCCGACGTTGATCGCCTGCGGCAGCCCGGAGCAGAAAGCGTTCCATCTGCCGAAGATTCTTGCGGGCGAAGTCCTCTGGTGCCAGGGCTTTTCCGAACCCGGCGCCGGCTCGGATCTGGCGAGCGTGCGCACGCGCGGCCGGGTCGAGGGCGACTCGCTGATCATCGACGGTCACAAGATCTGGTCGAGCTTCGCCGACATCGCCGACTGGCAGGAACTGTTGATCCGCACCGATCCGAGCGCCAGGACTTCAGCGGCACTGACTTGGGTGATCTGCCCCATGAATCTCCCCGGCATCACTGTACGTCCGATTCGCACGATGGCGGGCCCGCACAAGTACTGCGAAGTGTTCTACGACTCGGTGCGCGTGCCGCTTGCTAACGTCGTTGGTGGCGTGAACAATGGTTGGGCCACTGCGATGTCGACGCTCAGCTTCGAACGTGGCACCGCGGGCCTGGCGCTGTTGATCGGCCTCACGATCAAAGTGGAGCACCTGCTCGCTGCTTGCCCCGCGCATCGATCGGAGCTGCGTCTGCGCTTGGGTCGCCTGAGAGCCGAGGGCCAATCGATCCGCGCCATGACGTATCGATTCGCGCTCGACTCAGAGAACGGCGTCCCCGACGCGAGCGGTTCGATGATCCGGTTGAGCTTCGCCGAGTTCTCACAACGCGTAACGGCGGCGGCCATCGATCTCTACGGCATCGAAGCGCCGGAAGTCGCCGGCATGCACGGCTGGGGTCACGACTATCTGGACGCGTTCTCGGAAACGATCGCTGGCGGCACCGCCGAAATTCAACGAAACATCATTGCGGAGCGCGTGCTCGGCTTGCCGAAGGGCCCGCGCTGATCTTCACGATCAGATTCAACGCTCTGTCGGGGAGTGACGGAACCACCGCGTAGATGCTTACATTCTGATCCGCTTCATCCGCTGCACCCCGTGCTGTGCGGCTTCGGCTATGGCTTGTTCGTGAACGTGCCGAACGATTCGAGCGGCTTCAGGATGCAGAATTCGCCGGACTTCAGCGGCAGTATCGGCGTGCGGTTTGCCCAGGACGGCTAGCAGTTGCTCTCGCTGCGCGCGGAATGGACCGATCCATCGAACCGGTACACCTTCGCCGTGTACGGTGATAACGTAACCGACGAGGGGTACCGCAGCATGGCCCAGGCCAACGCGACCGGCATCGGCGCGGTTGGGGTGCTCCGGCGACCGCGGGCGTTTCGATCCGGGCGAGATTCTGATTCGATCCAGACAAGGGGTGACCGACTGTGCGCAGCTATAGCACTTTGACACTGACACACAAGGATCGAGTGCTGACCATTACCCTGAATCGTCCCGACGTGCTGAATGCCGTCAACCTGCAGATGCATGACGAGCTGGCGGACGCGTTCAACTTCGCGGCGACCGACACGGATTCCGATATTGTCGTGCTGACCGGCGCCGGCCGCGCCTTCTGCGCCGGCGGCGACATCGAACATCTGGCGCGCAATGCCGCCAGGCCCGAGCTGTTCGATCACGAGGCACGCATCGCCAAACGCATCGTGTTCGCCATGCTGGACCTGGACAAGCCGCTGGTGTGTCGAATGAACGGCCATGCCATCGGGCTCGGCGCGACGCTCGCGTTACTTTGCGATGTAGTCATTGCTCACGATGGCGCGAAGATCGGCGACCCGCACGTGTGCGTCGGCCTGGTGGCCGGCGACGGTGGCGCGGCGATCTGGGCGCAGCGGATCGGCCTGGGCCGCGCGAAGGAATATCTGTTGACCGGCGAGCCGCTGACGGCGAAGCACGCGGCGGAGATCGGTCTCATCAACCACTGCGTCACTCCCTCTCAACTGGACGACGCGGTCACAGCCTTCTGCAACCGCATGAAGCACGGCTCCATGCAGGCCATTCGCTGGACCAAAGTGTTGATGAATCTCGAGTTGAAACGGGTCGCGACCGCGGTCATGGATGCTGGCATTGCTTACGAGTCGGTGACGGCGCGCTCCGCCGATCACCGTGAGGCGGTCAAGGCCATGCAGGAGAAGCGTCGCCCGGTGTTCTGCACGGACAACACCAAACTTTGAAGAAAGGGCACTGCGGACAGTTTGCGTTTCTCTGGCCGGCCGTAGCCAGATGAGGGCGACGCTGCAAGTCGAGTGCTATTGATTATGCAATCGGAGGTATGGGACTGACGTGTGGCGCCAGGGTCGCTGACGCCTCAAATCGTATTACTTGCGCTTTTTGCCGCCGACCTTGGCGTCCAGCTCGGGGAATTTTTCCGGGCGCAGCGTGCCTTGTAGGGACAGGCGCAGCATCTCCCGGGTGAAGCGCTCGGTCATTTCCTTGCGCTCCTTGGCGGTCCGGGCATGGGCGCGAACCCATACCGGCCACAGGAAGGTGCCGGCCAGCATCACCACCGAATGCACTTCCACGTCGATGCCGGGACGGGCGAAATCGGTGTGCGTGAAGCGCTCCATCTGCTCCTTGTACTGGCGCCAGAACTGATCGCCGGAGGGACGCGCCGAGCTCAGCAGCTCGTACAGCCAGACGCGGCCGAGCTCGGGATTCTCCATCGCGAACTCGGACAGCCCGCCCATGACTTTTTCCACCAGGGCATCGACCGACGTGTCGTGTGTGGTCGCCGGATCGCCGAAGGCGGCCTGATTCAGCTTCTCCGCGACCCAGGCGGCGGTCGCTTCGATGAGCTGTTCGCGGGTCTGGAAATGTTGATACGCGGTGCCCCGATTGACGCCCGCGAGCTGCGCCACTTGCGCCACGCTCAAGCCTTCCTTGCCGTCCTGGGCGAGCACGCCGCGCGCCGCTGCCAGAATCGCCTCGCGGGTCGCTTCGGGATCGCGTTTCCGACGCGGACGCCGGGCCACGTTGGTGGATCGCTCTGCCATGGTCGTTTTCAGATCAAATGATTGATTGGGCTTATGTTAGTCGATGGCGGACTGTAGAAATCAACCTTGGCGCGAAACCCGGCGCCGCGCGCTCCTGCAAGCGCGCTGAAGTTGTACGCGATGCCACGCTCTGGACTAGAATTTTCGGCATTGTCTCCGACGGTGCCCGATGAATTCGACCGAACCAATGAAATCGTCCGCAGCGATCACGCGCGCAACTGCAAACGGTCCGTTGCATGGCGTGCGCGTGCTGGAATTCGCAGGCCTGGGCCCAGCGCCCTTCTGCGGCATGCTGCTCTCCGATCTCGGCGCCCAAGTCATTCGCATCTCGCGTCCCAACGCACCGGCTCAACCGTTCGACGCGATTCTCGACCGCGGCCGCAGCGTGCTGACCGTGGATTTGAAACAAAGCGTCGGTGTCGAAATCTGCCGCGCCTTGGCGAAAAACGCCGACGTGCTGATCGAAGGTTTCCGTCCCGGTGTCCTGGAAAAGCTCGGCCTCGGGCCGGACGTGCTGCTGCAGGAAAATCCCAAGCTGGTTTATGGACGCATGACGGGCTGGGGACAATACGGGCCGAACGCGCACACCGCTGGCCACGACATCAACTATATCGCGCTGTCCGGCGCGCTGCATTCGGTCGGTAGCGCGGAGAAACCGACGCCGCCGCTGAATCTGGTCGGTGACTTCGGAGGCGGCGCGTTGTATCTCGCGATGGGTGTACTCGCAGCTTTGTTGAATGCGCGGAGTACCGGCGTCGGGCAAGTTGTCGACTGCGCGATGACGGACGGTGCCGCGTCGCTGATGAGCATGATGTTCGCGATGCGCGCGGGCGGCAATTGGCTCGAGCAGCGACATGCGAATCTGCTCGACGGGGGCGCGCCCTTCTACGACACCTATCGCTGTGCCGATGACAAATGGATTTGCGTGGGCGCGCTGGAGATTCAGTTCTTCGCTGTGCTACTCAACAAGCTGAGCATTCCGATCAGCGATTATCCCGATCATTGGAACCCGGCCTGCTGGCCGGAAATGCGTGCGCGCTTCGAGAAAATCTTTCAGAGCCAGCCGCAGGCCCATTGGTGCGCGCTGCTGGAGAACAGCGATGCGTGCTTCGCGCCGGTGCTGCCCATGAGCGAAGCCATCGATCACCCGCATAACGTCGCCCGAGGCACCTTCGTCACTCATTCCGGAATCGTTCAACCCGCGCCGGCGCCCCGCTTCTCGCGCACCCCGACGACGATCCAGGAAAGTACCTCAGTCGACGTAAATACACTGCGCGCGTGGCAATTGCCGGACGCTCTCATCGATCGGGTCCTTGCCTCATGATGAACCCCGGCGGTGACTTGTGGCGCGCTCGGGACCATCGCCGGACCAGGTCAGTCATTTGACGGTTCGTGACGGTTAAACGGCAAGAAGGGGAACAAAAGCCCGCGGCTCGGAATTCAGGGCGCAAGAGCACCGCTCTATTCCAAACGACACCTCCTCTCGCGTTCTCAGGACGGTGCGCATGACGACGACGGATGCCCTGCATCTATTCCTGGGTCACAGCGCTTGCGGACAAGCGGTACGTCGCCTCGACTGGGCCAACAATCCGCTCGGACCGATCAGTGGCTGGTCGCATTCGCTGCGGACCATGGTGGGCGCGATCCTGGATTCGGCGTTTCCGCAATGCCTGTTGTGGGGTCCACAGCGCATCTCGATTCACAACGACGCATTTCTACCCATCCTGGGCAAAAAGCCGCTGGCCATCGGCCGATCGTTTCAGGAGGTATGGGCGGAAGCGTGGCACATGCTCGAACCGCTGGTGGTGCGTGCCTATGCGGGCGAGCCGACGTTCATCGAGGACTATCCTTTGATCGTCGAACGTCACGATCGACCCGAGCAGGCCTATTTCACGTTCTGCTACAGCCCGATTCGCGACGACGATGGACGCATTGCCGGCATGCTGGACACGGTGATCGAAACGACGCCCAAGGTGCAGGCGCAACAACAGGAAAAACTGATCAACGCGGAACTGGCTCATCGCATCCAGAACACGCTCGCCATCGTCAACTCGATTTGCGATCAAACATTTCGCGCCGCCAGTTCGCTCGACGAGGCGCGCATCACTTTCGGTCGTCGGCTCAAGGCGCTGGGCCAGGCGCACATGGTGCTCACGCAGTCGAGCTGGATCAGCGCGCCGATGGCCGCGATCATCGAAGGCGCACTGATTCCCCACAGCATGGCGCCGGGTGAAATATGCGCACAGGGGCCGCCCGTCAATCTGTCCGCGCGCCAGGCGCTGTCGCTGAGCATGGCGATTCACGAGCTCGCCACCAACTCGATGAAATATGGCGCGCTGTCCGCGGCCGGTGGCGAAGTCACCGTCCGATGGAACCTCGAGCCAATCGATGGCGACAAATGCCTGCGCCTGCATTGGCTCGAAACCGGCGGGCCCCGCGTCTCGCCGCCGGAGCGACGCGGTTTTGGCAGCCGGCTCATCGAACAAGTACTGGCCGAAGACTTTGGCGGCAAGGTCAGCATGTGCTACGCGCCGGAGGGGCTGCGCTTCGAACTGGCCACCAAGCTCAGCAACCTGCCGGATCAAGGCACGCGAATCGGCGTGTAGTAGCAACTTCGACGGAACGTAATGCCGTGCCGCGTGTTTTTACACGAGGTGGTTCGAGTATTACTGGATGGCCAAGAAAACCGCGAAGAAAACCGACGACACGCCCTCGCCCCTGCTCGCTCATGGTGGCAAGGTGCTGAGCATGGTGACCGTGGACGCGTACAACGCGGAGACGCGCAGCCCCGACGGCTTCCTGGGCGACCGCGCCAGCCGCCGCGCCTTCCAGGCCATCCTCGATGACTGGCGCGATCGCGTGAGCCGTGCTGGCGACGACCCGCTGGGCGATGAGCCGAGCGAGCAGATCAGCAAGAAAGAACTGGACAAGATGCTCACCGAAGGCGACGCCGAGGCCGCCGGTGTGATTCATGGCGCGATCGAAGAATTCGCGCAGGAGTTCGCGCAGGTCATTCGCCGTTTTCTGAAGCTCAAGGATTGGAAGGACACCGAAGCTATCGTGGTCGGCGGCGGCCTGCGCACCAGTCGTATCGGCGAGCTGGCGATCGGCCGCACCTCGGTGCTGCTCAAGGCGGACGGCATCGACCTGGATATCAAACCGATCCGCAGTCACTCCGATCACGCGGGCTTGATCGGTTGCATTCAACTGGTGCCGTCCTGGATCCTGTCGGGACACGACAGCATCCTCGCCGTCGACATCGGCGGCACCAACATCCGCGCCGGCATCGTGAACCTTCGACGCAAGAAGAACGCCGACCTTTCCCAGGCCGAGGTCGGACACTTCGAGCTGTGGCGGCATCGCGAGGATGAGCCGGAGCGCGAGGACGCCGTGCAGCGGCTCATCGACATGCTGGTCGGGTTGATCAAGCGCGCCGAGAAAGATGGCGCGAATCTCGCGCCGTTCATCGGCATCGGCTGCCCGGGCGTGATTCGCCCGGACGGCTCGATCGAGCGCGGCGGACAGAACCTGCCGGGCGACTGGGAACACAAGAGCTTCAATCTGCCCGAGAAACTGGTCGCCGCCATTCCCAAGATCGGCGATCACGAAACGGTGATCGTGATGCATAACGACGCGGTCGTGCAGGGGCTCAGTGAAGTGCCGAGCATGAGGGACTATGAGCATTGGGGCGTGCTCACGATCGGCACCGGATTGGGAAATGCGAGGTTTACCAACCGGCGCAGCGAGGACGAGGAGGATGAAGCTTAGGACGGCAAATAACGCAACCACCGCTTTTTCGCCGGTTCGGAACGGACGGCGAGCGCCGATCGGGGCTGGGATCGAACCGGCGCGGCGCGATTCAATAAACCATGTTGCTGCGTTATCAGCCCTGCAGTAACTCCTTCGCCGCCCGCTGCCCGGTATTGAGCGCCCCGCCCACGCTGGAGGACTCCAGTTCATCCAACGCCTCGCCGGCAAAAAACAACGTCTGCTCCACCGACTTCGCCAGTTGTTTCCTGGCCGGGCCGCCGCCCACGCCCGCATAACTGTACGCGCCACATGAGTAAGGATCGCTCTGCCAGTCGTGCCAATACACCGCCTCGAGCATCTTCCGATAATCGCGACGCTTACCGAATATCTCCGTAACACTCGCCAATGCCGGCCTCAACACTTCATCCGTGCTGCGCGTAACCAGCTTCGCCGCATTCGGCCCGCCCGTCCAGGCAGTGAGCACCGGCGCGCGCACGGGCAGCGTCGTCCAGAACGTCGGAAACGGCGCCCCGGTCGCATGGAAGAACGCCACGTCACGATGCATCCCATCGTCGATCTCCGACCAGAATGGCCGGGAGAAACACAGCACCAACTTCACCACCGGCCCCATCAATAACCGCGACAATGGCAACTGTTTCTTCGGCAACGCCGGCGAAAACAACACGCTCCCCGGCGTCAGCGCGGGCAACTGCATCACCGACAGCGGCAAGGTAACGATCGCCTGCGCCGCTCGCACTGACCCCGGCTCGCCGTGCCGGGTGAACCCGACGATGACTTCGCCCTTGCGCCAACGAACCTCATTCACCGCGCATTCCAGCTGCAGACAGCTCTTCGCGGGATCGATACTTCCCGCCAGCGAATCCATCAACGCGCCATAACCTCGCTGCGGTCGAAACGTCGGTGCATCCGCCGCGCTTCCGCCACCCCATTCTTTCAATATTTCGATGGCACTGGCCCGCGCCGGATCGGCTGCATCGAAGCCCTCGACCAGCATGGTCGCGAACGCCCGCACCGTCGGCGACAAGCGCTTTTGATGTTTCTGCAGAAAGTCGGCGAACGGCAGATCCGCACGCGGCTTGGGAATGCTTTGCAGCCGCTCCTTCATGGTCTCGAACAAGTCTTCGCTGCGCTTCATGTGCCCGGGCTGCGGCACTCGGTACCGCGTTTGCGCGGCGTCGACGGCTAGATCACCAGCCAGGCGCAACTGCTCGAAGATCGTCGGCGACTCGCCGTGAATGAACTCCGCCCCCAATTCCAGCGGCATCGCCGCGCCGCGCGGGCGAACGGAGAGGATGCGACCGCCAATGCGATCGCGCGCCTCGAGAATACAAACGGATTTGCCATTCCGGCTCAGATGCGCCGCTGCCGCCAGCCCGGCCGCACCGGCACCCACGACGATGACGTCGTATTCGTCGCCCGCTCTACTGCTCATGGAGCCGCTTCAAGGGTTGTTCCGCCGGCCCACCCAGCACTTCGCCCGTCGAGCGGAAGCGCGAGCCATGGCAAGGACAATCCCAAGTGCGGTCGGCACTGTTCCACTTCACCAGACATTTCAGATGCGTGCATTGAGGCGCCAACAAGGTCAGGTTGCCGGACTCGTCGCGATAGGCCGCGACCTTCTTGCCCTGATGGCTGACAATCCGCCCCTCGCCCCTGGCCACCTGGTCGGGGGCCTCGAGCTCGGGCCGGCGCAGCCGATCGCGCACGAAATAATAGGGGAAATCGACGTTCTCTTGCACGTAGCGCCATGCGCCGCCGTGGAAGGGCGAGCGATTCACGGCCAGCAGACTGAACCACGGGTTGTCACGGCCCAGGAACCGGTCCCGCGCCATGAGCGCGCTCAACGTGCCGAGCGTGAAGCCGTTGCCGCAAAAGCCGGTCGCGATGAATTCGCGCTGCTCGTTCTCGCCGATGAACGGCATGCCATCATCTGTTTCCACAACCTGACCCAGCCAGCGTCGTTCGATCTGCGCCTGCGGAAGCACCTGGCGCAGCCGCCGCGTGAGTCTTTCGAATACCCGCTCGCAATCGTCTTCCTGGCCGGTCTTGACGTCCTCGCCACCGAAGATGGCGTATTGATGGCCGTCGCGCTGATCGACCCGCAGGTATTCGTACGGATCGTTCGTGTCCCAATACAGTCCTTCCGGTACAGCATTCTCAGGCAGGCGGGCGCCGAGCACGTAGCTGGTGTAGAGCGCCAGCTTTGTTTGAAACAGGCCGGCGGTCAGCGCCCCCTTCTTGCCCATCAACGGATTGTGAGTGGCGATGACCAGATACTTGCAGCGGACCTTGCGGCCGTTGGCATGCACCGTCATCGGGTCGCCGTCGTCCACCGACTCGAACGAGGTGTTCTCGAACACCAGGCCGTCTTGCTGCTGGATGACGGTCAGCAATCCCTTGAGATATTTGCGAGGATGAAACTTCGCTTGCTGTGCGAATTGCACGGCGGGCATGTTGCTGTAGGGCGCGATCTCGGTGAAGGTGGCCTCGAAGCCGAATGACCGCGCCAGCTCGGCGTCCTTGCGCAAAGACTCAACCATCTTGGGATCGAGCGCCTCGCCGACGCGCGCATGGAGGTAGCCCGGCGCGCGAACGAAATCCGCATCGTTCCCGGTCTCCTCGGCGATGCGCTCGATCGTGTCGATGGCGACCTGGCCGCCTTCCCAGAATTTACGCGCGGCATCCGCGCCAAATTTACTTACCAAATGATGTAGGCGTTCGTCAGTCACATAGGTGAGGTGCGCCGTCGTGCGTGCCGTGTCCGCACTGGCAACTTTTTCGCGATCGATCAATGCGACCCGCACGCCCTCCTGTCCCAGCAGATACGCCGTGGTGATACCAGTGAGCCCGGCGCCGACGACGAGTACGTCGACGTCGATGTCCCGCTGCAGGGCCGGAAACTCCGGCAGCGAGGTGTTCATCCAGAGTGCTTCGTTGGTCGATGTCGATGGCATGGATGAGCAACGTATGGTTTTTCGGCAAGTTCCGACGACGCCGGCCGGACACACCTCCGTGCAATATTGCCTCACGTACAACATCCAAACTCTGTCACCGCTGTAGTGTGCATTGCTTCGATCGATGCAACTGCAAGACAAATCAATGCGCAACGTACACTCGCGCCGTGCGTGTGCGATGTCGTCGCACGCACGGATGGACGAGCGGCACTCATGCTCCGGTCATGGAGATGACATCAAGGAGCGTGTCGACATGGAAAGTCAGTTTGTTAGAACCGGCGCATTGATGGCACTGGAGAGTTATCCGGAGTGGCTTCAGGACATCGTTGCGGAATGCGATGACGCGCGACACACGGTCGTCGCCCACGAGATCTTTCAGCAGATGCACGCGGGGGTGCTGTCGCCGGCGGCGATGCGCTGTTTTCTGGCCAGTTTCTGGCCGGTCATCGAACAGTTCCCGCAGTACATGGCGATGAACCTGCTCAAGGTTCAGTACGGGCTGGGCGCGGGGCATACGATGGCGCGGAAATATCTGATCCGGAATATTCGAGTGGAACAGAATCATGTCGAATATTGGATCGATTGGTCACAGGGTCACGGACTGAGCCGCGACGCTCTGCTCTCGGGGTGGCGCTCCAATTCAGCGGATGCGTTGAGTCACTGGTGCTGGCACACCTGCGAGCGCGACCCGCTGGCCGTCGCGATGGCGGCGACGAACTTTGCGATCGAAGGGACCACCGGGGAATGGGCGGCGTTCGTATGCAGCTCGTCGACGTACGAGAACGGCTTTGCGAACGACGTGCGCAAGCAAGCGATGAAATGGCTGCGCGTCCACGCGCACTACGACGACACGCATCCGTGGGAAGCGCTGGAGATCATCGCAACGCTGCTGGGCCATCAGCCGCAGGCGCGGGAAATTGCGAATGTGAGATCGGCGATCGTGAAGAGCTATCAGTACATGAGCTCGGCGTTCGACGATTGCCTGGCGGAAGAAAAACGCCAGGCGCCGAGGCGGCAGCACCGCCCCGGCGTTCCGGCATTACTTGCCAGCTAAGGCGCGAGCTCAGGCGGCTTTGACGCCCGACTCGATCTTCGGCGCAGCGGCCTGCGGCAGGCTGAGATCGGCCTTGATGTCGATCCGGCGGGGCTTCATCGCCTCCGGGATCTCACGCTTCAGGTCGATGGTCAGCAGGCCATTGGCGAGATTGGCACCGGCGACACGCACGTGATCCGCGAGCTCGAAGCGGCGCTGGAACGAACGTCCGGCGATGCCACGATGCAGATACTGAGAGTCCTCGGCGGCGGCCTTCTCACCGCTGACCAGCAACAGGTTGCGGTCCTGGGTGATATTCAACTCGCTCTCACCGAAACCCGCCACGGCGAGCGTGACGCGATACTGATCCTCGCCGGTCTTGACGATGTCGTACGGGGGCCAATTGTCGATCGTGGAAACGCGCTGGGCGTTGTCCAGCAGATCGAAGATGCGGTCGAAACCGACGGTGGAACGGAACAAGGGGGAGAAATCAAATGCAGTTCTCATGGCCATATCCTCGATGAGCGAAATGGAAACATCCGGCGGTCCCGAAGATTTCAGCGACCGCTAAGCCCTATCTAGGGACGGGTGGGAGGGCTTCAAGGGGGAATTTTTAGAGGTCGACGACCACCTCGCCTGTGGGCTGCGAGCAACAGACCAGGAGGTTGCCCGCGGCGGGCGCGTCCAGGGGATCAGGTGCATAGGAGACGGACCCCGAAACCAAACCGCTCTCGCAGCTGTGGCATACCCCGGCCCGGCAAGACCAACGTACCGGAACGTCGCACGCCTCCGCCAGTTCGAGAATGCTTCGATACGCCGAGGGATTCCAATGGGCGGCGATGCCACTGCGTGCGAATGAAACCAACGCCCCCGTCTCAGTATCGTTCGCAGGCCGGTGCGGCACGCGCGGCGCCGAACCGACCACGCCCGGCATCATCGATTCACTGCCGTTGAAAATCTCGACATGCACCTGACTCGGGGAGAATCCCAGGGTCGCGAGTATTTCTTTCATGTCGGCCATGAACGGATTCGGCCCGCACAAATAAACATCGGCATCGCGGGGCAAACCGACGGCGTCCAGCGTGGCGCGGGAGAGGCGACCGGCCCCGTCGAAGTCTTGACCGAGCCGATCGTTGGCACCGGGTCGGCTATAACAAACATAACTGCGCCCCTGACCAAGCGTGAGCATCAGACGGCGAACTTCGGCAGCGAACGGATCGTGCGCGCCATCGCGCGCCGAATGCAGCCACCAGACTCGTCTCTTCGCTTGCGCGGCCGACATGGCGGACAACATCGCCAGCACCGGCGTCGCCCCGATCCCCGCGCTGAGCAGCACAACCGGCCGCTCTCCCGACTGCAGAACGAAGCTACCTCGGGGCGAACTGACATCGACTGTGTCGTGCAACCGCAGCTGCTGCTGCAGATACGCGCCAGCGCGGCCGTTCGGCTCGATCTTCACACTGATTCGGTAACGCTGCGTCGACTGCGGCCCCGAGAGCGAATAACTGCGAAACAGCGGCGCGCCGCCCTGAGCCAGTGGCAGACGAACGACCACGTATTGACCCGGCATCGCCGGCACCAGCGGCTGATCGGTCGTGCTCTGCAGGCTCAGCGAGATCACATCCGTCGACTCTTGATCGATGGCGGTGACCCTCAGAGAACGAAAGCCCGGTGCCGCTGGATGCGCCGCCGCTTCGGGCGCGAGCCCCGCGTTACCGTTGCGTGGGTTCCTCAGTAATGCTTCGAACGACGAGCGCCACCCGGGCGAGAGCGCCTCGATCCGCAGCGCTCGCTCCAGCGATTCGCGTGCGTGGCCTGGGGAGTAGAGAAGCGCGTTGATCTCGGCGACCGTCATGCGCTCGTTCGCTTCGCCCACTTTGACGATCCCATCGCCCGCGCCAACGTCGCCTTCGCGCAGAACACGGCAATAGAATCCGGGCTTGTTGCTCGATGTGAGCAGGGCAGGCATGCGCGGCTCGTTCAAGCGAATGCCGACGCGATAACAAGTGACGCGAGGCTGGGTGACCTCGAACAACGCCCCGCCGATCTGGTAGCGGTCGCCGATGCAGACCTGGTCGTCGGCCAATCCTTCGACCGTAAAGTTCTCACCGAATTGTCCGTAGACGAAGTCGGACCTGAGCAGCCGTTCCTGCCAGTGACGATAGGATTCGATTTGATACACGAAGACGGCGCGCTGCTCGCCCCCGTGCCCAGCCAGGTCGCCTTGACCATCGCCGTCGAGATTCAAGCGACGGGCCTGGCAGCGTCCCGGCACGGCTTGCTTCCAGATGCCCGTGTGCACGGTCCGCCCCTGCCACTGGATATCGCGCGGCAGGCCGACATTCACCGACAACAATCGAGCCATGGCTGTCAATCTCCAGCATCGGCCATCCATCCATGACAGCACGAAGCCAGGAGCGTCTCAACCGCAGGATGGGCATCCTGCCTGCAGCGCCGCTCGCAGGCGCCTCAGCTCCGACGCCAGGTCGTCGTGCCGTCCGGCTTGTCTTCGAGAACGATGCCAGCATCCGACAATTGTTGCCGGACCCGATCCGCCTCTTTGAAATTACGCCCGGCGCGCGCCGCTTTACGCTCACCGATGAGCCGCTCGATATCCGCATCGCTCAGCGACGAAGCGCCAACTCCCTTCTGCAAGAACGCCTCGGGCGAAAGCTTCAACAGCCCCAGCACATCCGCAAGCTTCTTGAGCTCCGCCGCCAGGGCGCCCGCGGCAGCGGTGTCGCCTGCGCTCTTCGCGCGATTGATCTCGGTCGCCAATGTTTGTAGTGCAGCGATCGCATCCGGCGTGTTGAAGTCATCATCCATCGCCGCTTCGAACCGCCGCGTCGCCTCGCCAGGCTCGAAGCTGCTCGACGGCGTCACATCACGAAGCGCCGTGTAGAGCCGCCCCAACGCCGCATCCGCCTGCTCGATCTGAACGAGCGAATAATTGATCGGCCCGCGGTACTGACTCGACACGAGGAAGAACCGCAGCACTTCCGGGTCGCGCAGCTTCCCCGAATCGAGCACATCTCGAATCCGGAAGAAATTGTTCAGCGACTTCGACATCTTCTCGTCGTCGACATTCACGAAGCCGTTGTGCATCCAGACCTGCGCGAATGTATCGTCCGTCGCCGCGCACGACTGCGCGATTTCGTTCTCGTGGTGCGGGAACTTCAGGTCCATGCCGCCGCCGTGGATGTCGAAGCGCGAGCCGAGCAGATCGAGCGACATCGCGGAGCATTCGATGTGCCAGCCCGGCCGGCCATCCCCCCAAGGCGAGGGCCAGAATGGCTCGCCCGGCTTCGCCCGCTTCCACAGCACGAAGTCCGCAGGGTCGTGCTTCGCCTCATCGACCGCCACACGCGCACCGGCACGCATGTCTTCCAGATTCCGGCCCGACAGTTTGCCGTACGGCGCGAACTTCGACACCGAGTACAACACGTCGCCATTGCTCGCGACGTAGGCGTAGCCCTTGTCGATGAGCTGCCGGGTCATCTTGATGATGCCGGCAATGTGCTCGGTGGCCTTGGGCTCGTGGGTCGGGCGCAGGATGCCGAGGCGGTCGTAGTCCTCGTGCATGAATTTGATGAAGCGCTCGGTCAGCGAGTGGATGGACTCGCCGTTCTCGTTGGCCCGATGGATGATCTTGTCGTCGATGTCCGTGATGTTTCGGACGAACACCACTTTGTTACCTCGGTACTCGAGGTATCGACGGACCACGTCGAACGCGACTTTCGAGCGCGCATGACCGATGTGGCAGAAGTCATAAACCGTATCGCCGCACACATACATGCGGACCACGCCGTCCTGCAACGAGCGGAACGCTTCCTTGCGACCGGTCAGTGAATTGAATATCTGCATAAACCGATTGTGTCAGACCGCGAGCCGGCGGGCATGCTCGAGCCGCGCCTGCACCTCGGCGAATGGCAGCAACGCGAGCATGGGCGCCAGTTCCGGCCCGTGGGTAAAGCCGGTCAGCGCGGCGCGCAGAGGCATGAACAACGCCGGGCCTTTCTTGCCCGCGGCCTGCCCCAGCGCCTTCACGGCCTGTTTGAATTCCGAGCCCGGGTGACCGATGACTTTCAGTGCCTCGGTGAAAAAGCCCTCGCCCGCCTCGCGAATCGCCGCGAGCGCCGCAGGCTCGAACTCATCGAGCTTGCCGAACACGACCTTCGCCCAGGCCTTCGCATCGGACGGCAGCTCGATATTCGCGCGCACGACGTTGACGAACTGCACCTGCTGCTGCGGATCGAGACCGGCCGGCAGCCCGGCAGCGATCCATTTCACGAACTGGTCCGTCGACAGATGCGCGACGGCTTCTTTCTGCCAGTGACGCAGCTGCGCTTCGTCGAACTTGGCGGCGGCGCGGCCCAGGCGATTCAAGTCGAACTCCGCGATCAGAGCGGCGTCGTCCAGCCAGCCATCGCTGACGCAAGAGTGACCGAGTCGCACCAAATGATTGCGCAACGCGCCCGGCAAATAACCGCGCTCGCGCAGGTCTCGCAAACTCGTATCGCCATGACGCTTGGACAGCGGCGCGCCGTCCATGCCGAGCAGCAGCGCCACGTGCGCGTACTGAGGAATTCGCAGCCCCAGCGCCTGCAGAATCAGGATCTGACGCGGCGTGTTCGTCATGTGGTCGTCGCCACGCAGGACCAGTGTCACGCCCATCAACGCATCGTCCACCGCATTCGAGAAAAAGAACGCGGTGCTGCCGTCGGTGCGACGGATGATGAAATCGCCGATGTCGCTGCTGTTGAAACGCTGCTCGCCGTGAACCACATCCACGAACGACACGACCTGCCCCTCCGGCACGCGGAATCGCAGAGCCGCGGGCAGGCCGCGAACCAGTCGGTCGGCGCGCTCTTCCGTCGTGAGATTCCGGCAGGTGCCGGCATAGCGCGGCGGCTGACCGGCGGCGAGCTGGCGCTTGCGAGAAATGTTCAGCTCGGCGGGCGTGCAGAAGCAGGGATAGGTCAGCCCCGCCGAGTCCAGGCGCGCCAGCCACTCTTCATAAATGGCGCGGCGCTGCTGCTGGCGGTAGATCCTGTGCGGGCCGCCGATGTCCGGGCCTTCGTCCCAATCGATACCCAGCCATTTCAGGTCCGCGAACAGGGCGGTCATGAAATCGTCGTTGGAGCGCTCCTCGTCGGTGTCCTCGACACGCAGGATGAAGCGCCCGCCGCCCTTGCGGGCGGCGAGGAAACTGAGCAGCGCGGTGCGCGCGTTGCCCAAATGCAGGTACCCGGTGGGGCTGGGGGCAAAGCGCGTAACGAGCGGGGCGGCGGCTTCTGGCGGCATCGAATCTGAGGACATTGAAGGGCTTGCGTCCGTGTAGCCGTGCATTCTATACGGCCGGGGCGGTCGGCGCTGTAAGACCGGGGGCAGACCGGTTGGCGGGCGGTCGGCAGCCCTTTTGATAAGATCGCCGGCCTTATTCCTACGGCGGTCACTCATGCGCATTCCCGGATTCGCTCGCCTCCTCGCCCTGTCGGCGGCCCTGGTGCTCGGTGTCGTGTCGCTGGTCTCGGCCCAGTCGTCGGCGCCCCGCGTTCGGGTGGACACGTCCCTGGGCAGTTTCACCGTTGAGCTGGACCCACAGCGCGCGCCGCTGACCGTCGCCTCGTTTCTCGAATACGCGAAGGCCGGCTTCTACACCGACACCGTGTTCCATCGCGTGATCGGCAACTTCGTGGTCCAGGGCGGCGGCTTCGACACCAAATACGTCGAAAAGCCCACCCGCCCCGCCACGCCCAATGAATCCGGCAACGGCCTGTCGAACCGTCGCGGCACGGTGGGCCTCGCGCGAACCGGCGAGCCTCACAGCGGCACGGCGCAGTTCTATGTGAACCTGGCGGACAACGCCGCGCTCGATCCGCAACCCAGCCGTTGGGGGTACACCGTGTTCGGTCGCGTGATCGAGGGCATGAACGTGGTCGATGACATTGGCGCGGTGGCCACCGGCAATGTCGGTCCGTTCGATCACGACGCGCCGATGCAGCCCATCGTGATCAAGCGGGTCGAAGTGTTGCAATGAGCGAGGGCCGGCCGACGCTGTTCATTTCCGACCTGCACCTGGACGGCGAGCGCCCCGATATCACGGCGCAATTTCTCGAGTTCCTCGACCGCGAGGCCCGGCAGTCCGCCGGGCTCTACATCCTCGGCGATCTGTTTGAAGCCTGGATCGGGGATGACGACCCGGATGCGGACAAGCGGCGTGTGATCGATGCATTGAAGTCGCTGACAAGCAGCGGCGTGCCGGTTTACTTCATTCACGGCAATCGTGACTTTTTGATCGGGCGGCGGTTCGCGAAGGAAACCGGCGTGAAGCTGTTGCCGGATGGAACCTTGATCGAGCTATATGGCCAGCGCGTGCTGCTCATGCATGGCGATACGCTGTGTATCGACGATCCGGATTATCAGCGGTTACGACGCATCGTCCGCAATCCCTTCGTGCAATTCGTTCTGCGACGCCTGTCGCTGGGGCGGCGGCAGAAGCTCGCTGCCCGGATGAGGGCCGGCAGCAAGAAGCATATCGAGTCCAAAGACCGGACCGCGCCGCAGATCATGGATGTGAATCAAGGCGCCGTGTGGCGAACGTTCGAGCAGGAGCATGCGGATGCGATCGTGCATGGTCATACGCATCGACCGGCGGTTCATGACGTGTCCGTCGGCGACCAGGTTTTCAAACGGATCGTGTTAGGCGATTGGTACGAACAAGGCAGCGTGCTCAGATGGGATGAGCGCGGGTTTGAGTTGGCGGGATTGCGGCGCTGAGCTCGTCAGAGCGCGGGTGCGCCGGAGTGGAAGCGGAATTGCGGGTCGGGGCTCGTGGCCAATTCGGCTTCGATCGCGGCGAGCTGCTGCAATCGAGCGCGCCAGTCGATGTCACCGGCTCGCTGCTCGGCCAGGCGCAGATACAAACTTTGATGCCTCGCCTCCGATACGGCGAGGCCGATGTAGAAGCCGCGTAGCGGCTCGGTCAGCAGCGGGCCGAGGCCTTCGAAGCGTTCGCAGGAGCGGGCTTCGATGAGGGCGCCACACAGCATCAAATCCAATACCCTCGCCGGTTCAGAGCGATTGACCGCGCGTCGCAAACCCTCCCCGTACCGGGACGGCTGCATGCGAGTGAAGGGAACGTTCAGCTCCTGCATGAGCTTCTGCACTTGCTCGAAGTGACGCAGCTCCTCGCGGGCGAGACGAGACATCTTGTCGGTCAGCGCCATGTCTTCGGGATAAGAGAAGATCAGGCTCAGCGCAGTGGACGCAGCCTTCTTCTCGCAGTTGGCGTGATCGACCAGTAGCTCGCGCCAGCGCTCGCAAGCAACCTCGAACCAACGCGCGGGCGTCGCGGCGAGCAGCACGCCGGCATAGCGCGACGGCGCGGCAGTGCCGGACGCGCCAGCGTCGACGCGAGCGGCCGCGTCGGGCGTAACGATGTCACCGTGCGAAGTCACAATCTCGTTGTCCCTAGTTGCAGCGTTCATGCGTGCGCCGCCTCGAGCTTCATCGCAGCGGCGACCAACTCACGCGCGGATGTAAATCGATCCGCCGGCTCGATCGCTATCAACTTGCTCAGCAACGGCTGATACACACCCAACTCCGTACTCAACTCCGGCCGCGGCGCGTTGCCGTGGAGATAAATGACGCCCATGGGCGTCGGCGCGAGGAACGGTTTCTTGCCGGTCAGCATCTCGTAGAAAACCACACCCAGACTATACAAATCGCTGCGCTCATCGAGCGACTGGCCGTGCCCCTGCTCCGGGCTCATGTAATACGGAGTACCGAAAATTTCGCCGGCATTCGTCATATCCACATCGACCTCGGTGTGCTTGGCCAGGCCGAAGTCGATGATCGCGAGCGAGCCATCGGCGCGCTCCATGATATTGCCCGGCTTCAAATCCCGATGCAGCACGCCAACTTCGTGCACCACCTGCAACGCCGCCGCCATCTGCACCAGATACTGCAGCGCCTGCGGCGGCTCGATGCCCTTGCTGATCCGGCTGCGCAAATCGCCGCGTTGGAAATATTCCATGGCGATGTAGGCGTGATCGTCGGATATGCCCAGGTCGAAGATGCGCACGACGTTGGGATGACGGATCTTCGAGATCAGCTCGTATTCCTGCAGGAAGCGCGAGAACTGCATGTGCTGATCGCCCGTCTCCGGCGCATCTCGCAGCACCTTCAACACGACCAGATCGCCCGCGCGCTCACTCTCGGCGAGATACACCATCGACGTGCCGCCGATGGCGAGCTCGCGAATGAAACGATGGCCTAGAATGGTGACCGGTCCGAAGCGTGACAGCTGCAGCGCCTGCGCGCTGGTGCGCCACAGGGCCAATTCCTGACGCCGACGCTGAACGGCATCGCGCAATGAATTCGCCAGGCGTCGATGGTCGATGCGCTCACGGACGACGCACTCGATAGCGCCACGCTGCACGGCGCGGGCGGCCAGCGCGGGATCGTCGCCGGGGGCGAGATAGACGATCGGTGGGAAGCTGGCACGATGCAGGAGATTCTCCAGCCACTCCTCGCCGCGGCCGCGCTCGCTGCGATCATCGAGCAGTACAGCGTCGTATCCGACAGCGGCGAATGCGGAATGCAGACGACCGGAAATCATCGGTGCGTGAATCCGGCACTCGGCGTCCGACCAGACGATGGAGATGTGATGTTCGAGAGCCCGCGCCAGCTCCATGTGATCGGTAATGATCAGGATGCGCGGCGCCACGGTGGCGGACACCGCGGCGAGCGGACGGGAAGCGGGGCCGGCAGGCAGAGCCATGGCGTCAGCTCACAGTGCCGGCCATGTCAATCACACCGCGCGGATGGCTTTCAGCGACGGCGACTGACGACGCTTCGCCTTGGCCTGATCCGAACGTTCCTCTTCCAGGCGCTGCAGATACGCCGGCGTGATGTCGCCCGTGACGTACTCGCCCGAGAAGCAGGAGGTGTCGAACTGTTCGATCTGTGAGTCGTGATGCAGGCACGCGCGGACCAGGTCGTCGAGATCCTGATAGATCAGCTTATCCGCGCCGATGGACTTGGCGACTTCCTCTTCGGTCTTGTTGCTGGCGACCAGCTCGGAGGCCGTCGGCATGTCGATGCCGTACACGTTGGCGTGGCGCACCGGCGGCGCGGCCGACGCGAAATACACGCGGCGAGCACCGGCTTCGCGAGCCAGATCGATGATCTGCGCGGAGGTCGTGCCACGCACGATGGAATCGTCGATCAGCAGGACGTTCTTGCCGCGAAACTCGAGGTCGATGACATTCAGCTTGGAGCGCACCGATTTCTTGCGCTGTTCCTGGCCCGGCATGATGAACGTGCGGCCGATGTAGCGGTTCTTCACAAACCCTTCGCGGTACTTCACGCCGAGCAGCTGCGCGACCTGCACAGCCGCCGTGCGGCTCGTATCGGGAATCGGAATGACCACGTCGATGTCATGATCCGCCCACACGCGCTTGATCTTCTCGGCGAGCAGATCGCCCATGCGCAGCCGCGCCTTGTGCACGGAAATGTTGTCCATCTTCGAGTCGGGGCGCGCGAAATAGACATACTCGAAAATGCACGGCGTATGTTTCGCGGCCGGCGCGCACTGCTGCGAGTACAGGCGACCGTGCTCGTCGATGAACACTGCTTCGCCCGGATTCACATCGCGCTCCAGCGTGAAACCGAGCATGTCGAGCGCCACGCTCTCGGACGCCAGCATGTACTCGGAGCCTTGCGCCGACTCGCGCTTACCGAGCACCAGAGGACGAATGCCGTGCGGATCGCGGAAGCCGAGCAGGCCGTGACCGACGATCATCGTGACGACCGCGAAGCCGCCACGCACGCGGCGATAAACGGCGCTCAGCGCGGAGAAGATATCCGCAGCCGACGCACGCGGCGTCCGCACGCGGGACAGCTCGCTCGCCAGCACGTTGAGCAGGACTTCGGAATCGGAGGTGGTGTTCAGGTGACGCAGATCTTCACGCGTCAGCACTTCGGCGAGCTCGGCGGTGTTGGTGAGATTGCCGTTGTGGCCGAGGCAAATACCGTACGGCGAATTTACGAAGAAGGGTTGCGCTTCGGAGGCGCTGTCACAGCCGGCCGTGGGATAGCGCACGTGGCCGATGCCGACGTTGCCCTTCAGCTTCAGCATGTGATTTTCCTGGAAGACGTCGCGCACCAAGCCGGTCTTCTTGCGCATGAACAGCTCGCCGTCCTGGTACGTCATGATGCCGGCGGCATCCTGGCCACGGTGCTGCAAGACCGTGAGCGCGTCGTAGATCTGTTGATTGACCGGACTGTGTCCGACGATGCCAACGATGCCACACATGCTCAGACTCCTGCTTTGCTCAACGCGGATTCGGCCGCCTGCTTCTCGAGCACGCTCATGCCGGTCTCCGCAAACGACTGCAGCCAACCCGCCGCTTCCGAGGCATATGGGATCAGCCGTGAGCCCTTCCACCAGTGAGTTGAGGTGAGCTGCACGAACTGCCCCAACAACACGAACACCGCGACGATCACCGCGCCGCGCACGAAACCGGTGACCAGCCCGAGCAGGCGGTCCACCATGATGCTGAGTCCCGAGTGGCGGAGCATGTAACTGAGGATGCCCGCAACGATCCAGCCGACGATCAACACCGCCAGCACGATCAGCGTGCGCGCGGCCCAGGTGCTTACCGGAGGATCACCGACTCGGCCGGCCAGCAGCGGCTCCACCACGTGAGCATAACGCCAGGCGAGCCACAGTCCGCCCAGCCAGGCGATGACGCCAATGGCTTCTCGGACGAATCCACGGATGAACCCCAACACCATCGAAAGAACCAAGACGCCGAGAATCAGGTAGTCAGCACCATTCATAAGCGCAACAACGATTTACGGCCTCGCGACCTGGGGCGCGCGAATTCTATCAGCGCGGCTCGGTTTGGAAACAACGGAACCGCTCACGGATGCGCCACCACGGCGGCGCTGGGGATGGAGGCCTTCACGACCTTCAGCACGGCTTCGGCACCCGCGCGATCCTTGGTGGGACCAATACGGACGCGGTATAGCGTCTTGCCACCAGCGGTCACCGGCATCACGAAAGCGCTCTGACCTTTACCGCGCCATTCGTTCATGACCCGTTCCGCCGTCGCCTCGCTGGCATAACTTGCCAATTGCACAGCCCAGCCTTTGCCCGTGGGAACCGCGGATTTGGGGGCGGATGGCGCGGAAGCAACCGCTCGCGGCTCGGATTTGGCCGATTCGGGCTTCGATTCAGGTTTCGGCGCAGGCTTCGGCGGCGCCTCTGCGCGCGCCGGCTGCGCGGCGACCTGGCGCGTGGGTTCACTGCGCGGCTCCGGCTTCGGAGTTTCGACCGGCGCCGGTGTGGGGGCTTTCGGTTCAGGGGAAACCTGAGTCGCCGCAGAGGGCTGCTCGGCCGGTGGCGCTGACGTCTCCGGCGGCGGCATTTCTTCCGGCGGTGGCGCGCGATTGTCGGTCTGCTGCTCGACTGGAGTCGGCGGCGCGGAGCCGGGCGCCTTGTTCAGATCGATGGTGTAGGTCTTGATCGCAGCCTCGCCGCTGCCCTCACCGGTGTCAGCCGTCTGCGCCTGTTTCTCCGCGGATTCGCGGCTGGGTCCCGAAAGCATCTCGGGAATCAGGATGATGGCCGCGGCCATCAACACAGCCGCGCCAATCAGGCGTTCTTTAACAGGGCGTTCCACGGCGCGAAGTATAAAAGGCGCGGCGCGCGAACGACACGCGACTTAACGACTGGAACTCAGTTTCCTGCTTGCAGCCATTCGAGCGCCGGCCCGACCGTCAGAAACGAGCCAAACACGACGATACGATCGCCGGCGCGCGCCATCGTCCGCGCGGCTTCGCAGCCGTCCGCGACTGTCGCGGCAGTCTTCGCTATGTGCGCGCCCGTCTTGGCCAGTCTTTCCGACAGAGCGTCGACGGGCACGGCGCGGGCGCTCGGCACGCCCACGATGATCCAGCTGTCGAACGAGTTACGCAGAGCGGTCGCGATGCCTTCGATGTCCTTGTCGCCGAGGATTCCGCACACGGCGAGGGTTCGTCCGCCCGTGGGGCGCGATGCGAGCTGTCCGGCGAGCGCCTGAGCCGCGGCGGGATTGTGCGCGACATCGAGAATCCAATCGACCGCCACGGGTTCAGTCCGGTGCACGACCTGAAAGCGTCCGGGCAGTGTCACATTCCGCAGTCCCGCCTCGATGGCGTCGCGCGTCACCGGCAGTCGAGATGACAGGCATTCCAATGCGCACAGCACGGCCGAGGCATTATCGAACTGCAGTTCGCCGTGAAGCGCGGGCCGTGGGAGGCTGTTGTAGTTCGTGTTCCGTCCGCGCCAGGACCAGCGCTCGCCGTCGCGCTGCCAGTCGAACTCCTCACCGAGTCGGTATAGCGGCGTGCCCAACTGCTGAGCGACCTCGCCGATGGACGCAGGCATGTCGCGCGAGCCGAAAATTGCAGGCTTGCCCGCGCGGAAGATGCCGGCCTTCTCGCGACCGATGGTTTCGACATCGGGGCCGAGCCAGTCGGTGTGATCGAGGGCGATCGAGCTGACGATCGCCACATCGGCATCGACGGCGTTGACGCTGTCGAGACGTCCACCGAGCCCAACTTCGAGCACGATCGCATCGACACCCGCGGTGTCGAACACCAGCAGCGCGGCGATGGTGTTGAACTCGAAGAACGTGAGCGTGTCGTCGCCGCGGGCCGCTTCGATGCGCTCGAACGCCGCGACCAGCGACGCGTCGGACACCTCGCGCCCGTCGATGACGATGCGCTCGTTGTAACGAATCAGATGCGGCGAGGTGAACGTGCCGACGCGGTAACCGGCAGCACGAAGAATTTGTGAGGTGAGCGCGACGGTCGAGCCCTTGCCGTTCGTGCCCGCGACGGTGACGACGGGGCACGACGGTTGCCGCCAGTTCAGCCGCTCCAGCGTGCGACGCATGCGGTCCAGCCCGAGGTCGATGGCGCTCGGGTGCAGCGTTTCCTGCCAGCGCAACCAGTCGGCCAGAGATCTCATAAGGAAACTGTCACTGTGCTAACGGCAGCCATGATCTGCGGCGAGAAATTCTATAGGAACCTGTCACCCGTGTTAGCGAGAGCCAGGACCTGCGGCGAGAAAACTCGATAGGAACCTGTCACCGCGTTAGCGAGAGCCAGGACCTGGGCGCCGAAGGCGCCGCAGGTCGATGCGACTTCAGCGGCGCGTAGTCCGTGCCGCAGTGGCATGTGTCGGTTAAGCCGCGACCTTCGGCTGCGGCGCCGGCTTGTGCGTGAAGATCGTCAGCAGCCCAGCGATGCGCTCGCGCATGTCGCGGCGGTCGACGATCATGTCCAGCGCGCCCTTTTCCAGCAGAAACTCACTGCGCTGGAAGCCCTCGGGCAACGTCTCGCGCACCGTCTGTTGAATGACGCGCGCGCCGGCGAAGCCGATCAGCGCCTTGGGCTCGCCGATATTCACGTCGCCGAGCATCGCCAGACTGGCGGACACGCCACCGGTGGTCGGATCGGTCAGCACTGAGATGTACGGAATACGGGCCTGTGCGAGGCGAGCGAGCGCGGAGCTGGTCTTCGCCATTTGCAGCAGCGACAACAGCGCTTCCTGCATGCGAGCGCCGCCGCTCGCGGAGAAACAAATGAGCGGCTTGCGATGCTCGAGGGCATGCTCGGCCGCGCGCGTGAAGCGCTCGCCCACCGCGGAACCCATCGAACCGCCGAGGAACGAGAACTCGAACGCGCACGACACTACGGGCTCGCCCATCAGCGTGCCGGTCATGACGATCAACGCATCCTTTTCCTGCGTGGTCTTCTGCGCGGCCTGCAGGCGGTCGCGATATTTCTTGGTGTCGCGGAATTTGAGCGGGTCTTCCGGCCCGATGTTGTCGGCCAGCTCCACCTGCCCTTCCGGATCGAGGAACGCTTCCAGGCGGTCGCGCGCGCCGATGCGCATGTGATGACCGCACTTCGGACACACGTGGAGATTGCGCTCCAGCTCGGCGCGGTACAGGACCGCGTCGCAGGCCGAGCACTTCATCCACAGGCCTTCGGGGACGGAGCGCGTGCGGCGCTCGGTCTTGATCCGCGAAGGCATGATCTTTTCGAACCAGGTCATGGTGACAGCCTGAATTGAGAGGGGTGCATCTATACTTGGTCCCGAACCTGCGGGCAAGTTGCCGGAGAACTCGCCGATCGACTGCCAACCCTCCAAGTCGGCAACTTCGTTTGTCGAAGCATCCAACGGCAGCGGTGAACCGGCCGAGGCCAGGGAATTTGAAGGCGCCTAGCTTCCGTAAGCCAAAACAGTGAATTCCGGCTCGCTGGGCAGTTTCAAGGCCGCGGCATAGCGGACGCCCGCGAAGTACAGCCCGCCCGGCACGGCGGTTACGCCGCCCAGCTTCCGATCCTTGTAGCTCAACACCTGCGCGGTCCAGTCCACCGGCCGCTCGCCGGTACCGATCGCGATCAGCACGCCAGCGATATTCCTCACCATATGATGCAGGAAGGCGTTCGCGCAGACCGTCAGGATGACCAGCTCTCCATGCCGCGTCACTGAGATTTCGTGCAGGTCACGGATGGGGGTCCGCGCCTGACACTGCGCGGCGCGAAACGATGAAAAGTCGTGCAGCCCCACCAGATGCTGGGCAGCTTCATTCATGCGCTGCTCGTCCAGATGCTCGCGGACCCAGGCTGTGCGGTGGGCGTTCAGGGCCGGGCGCGGCACGCGATTCAGGATCACATATCTATAGCGGCGCGCAATGGCTGAGAAGCGCGCGTGGAACCCCTCCGGCACCTCGCGCGACCACAGAACGCTGACTTCCTTCGGCATGTTGGACACGGAGCCAAGCAGCCAGGAACGCTCGGTGCGTTCTGCGGTGGTATCGAAGTGAACGACTTGCATGGCCGCGTGCACGCCGGCGTCGGTGCGGCCAGCCGCCACGACTTCCACCGGATGATCGGCAACGACGGACAGGCCCTTCTCCACCACGGACTGGACGCCAGTGGCGTGAAGCTGCGACTGCCAGCCGGCAAAGCCGCTGCCGTCGTATTCAATACCGAGCGCGATTCGGGGCATTCAAGCGAGTAATGTCGGCCGCGAGGGCGGCGGCCAGGGAGAGCAAGGATAACGAATCTTGCACCGACCCCACGAGCGGGGGCCGGCGCCTGAGTTCCGATTAACGAATCGAATCCATGAGCCGCTGAGCTTCCTGCTTCTGGCTCGGATTGCCCTCCGACAGCACCTCGTCGAGGATGCTGCGGGCACCGTCCGGATCGCCCATGTCCATGTAGGCGCGGGCCAGGTCGAGCTTGGTGCCGACCTCGCTCATGGTGACCGGCTCGAGCTCGGACAGCTCCATCTCGGTCGCCATCGCGTGACGCTGCGTCGGCTCGCGATCCTCGTGCGAGGCCAGCGGCTCGCCCACGTCGAGATCGAGACCGCCACCGCGCGGCACTTCCTGCGTGCGATCTTCGCTGCCGAACACGTCGCCCGAGAAAATGTCCTCGTCCTTGCGCGGGTGGCGCACGGTGTCCGAGTTCGGGCGCGCATCGCTCAGATCGTCCAGATCCAGGTCGATGTCGGTCATCGCCAGCGGGCTCTTCATCGACGCGGTCGAGTCCACGTCCGGACGCGGATGCTCGGCCGTGTCGCCGCCGCCGGTCAGGTCGACCTGATCGATATAAATCGTGCCGGTGCTCTCGATGTCGCCATCGAAACGCTCCGCGACGCGCGGCGCTTCCATCGTGCGATCGAAGCTGCTCAGCGACGGCGCGAGCTGGGTCATTTCGTCGTCGCGCAACGGCCGCACGTCTTCGATCGTGTCCTTGTCGAGCGAATGCGTGTCTTCCAGCGCGCGGCCCTGATCGAGCGAGTCGGCGTCGAGGCCGAGGTCGTCGATCGACAGCTCGGCGGTATCGCCGGTGTTGGTGCCCTTGCTGAACAGCGCGTTGTCGATCTTCTCGCGCACCGTCGAGGCGGTGCGGTCGATCATCGGCGATTCGATGGTCGGCGTTTCCTGCGTGCGGGCCAGCGCGTCGATTTCACGCGTGCGCTGTTCCTGCGTGTCGTCGTCATTCGGCTCATCGAGCAGGAAGTCCAGATCGCTCGCGACCTGGGTCGCGTCGTTCGGGCCGCGGTGCTCGCCGCTGGCGAATTCCAGATCGAGGCCCTGGCGCTCTTCGCCCGAGGGCTCGGCGAACAGGTCGACGTCGACGCGGTTTTCGCCGCCTTCGAGGTTCACGTCGACCAGGCCGACATGACTGCCTTCGCCCTGGAACATGTCGTTCTCGGGGGCGATCTGCTTGCCCATGATCAGGACCTTGTCCCACTCGCCCGGCGCGGCATCGTCACGCGTCTCGTACAGATCGCGCGCGGTGTCGAGGAACAGATCCTTGTTGCCCCAGACGAAGTAGATCTCGAGCAGCTTCAGCTTCAGGTCGCGGCGCGACGGCTCGCGATCGATGGCGATCTTCACCAGATCCGCGGCCTGGTCGTACAGACCGTACGCCATGTGGAAATCGGCCTCGGCCAGCGCGTCCTGCTGATCGAAGCGGACCGCCGACTCGCTGCTCATCGTGTCTTCGACGGCGCGCGCAGCGGCCGAAGCCGCGGCTGCCGCGGGTTCGAAGCCACGGGCCGGCTCGCGACGCGTAGTCGGAGCGGGCTGATCGAAATCCAGACCATCGTCCAGATCGGTGTCGAGGTTGGTCTTCACCAGACCGGCGTCATCCTCGCCTTCCACGAGGAACGCATCGGCACGGCCGCCCTTGCTCGACGGCGCGAGCGCGCGAGCCGGACGTTCGGCCGGCGGATCGAACGCCAGCGGTGCCGACAGCGAATCGAGCGAATCGTCCTCGCTCTCGCGACGACGGCGCATGAACAACACACCGACGACCACGGCGAGGCCGAGGCCCACGACCGCCCACCAATAATCAGTGATGCGGTCGATCAGCGACGGCTCAGCGACCGCCGGCGGCGGCGTCTGGGCTCGCGGAGCCTGCGGAGCCGGTTCAGCCGCGGGAGCCGGCTGCTGTTCGGGTTCCGCAGCCGGTTCGCTCGGCGTCGGTGCCTGAGCTTCCGTCGGCGGGGTCTGCTCGACCGGCGGCTGCTCGGCAGGCGTCGGCTCGATGTTTCGTTGAGCCTGCGCCAGGCCGGGGTTCTGGACTTCGAGACGACGATCCGGCGGGGTCGGTGTGCCCGGCGCGGCGGACGTGGACGGCTTCGGCGTTTGAGCCTGCGTCTGCGGAGCCGGAGCGGGCGTCGGCGGAGTCGGCGTTTCCTGCGGCGTCACCAAGCGGAGGCGGTCGGCTTCCGGCGTGGTGTCGGCGACTACGCCGCCCGACCACTCCGCTGCCTGACGTGCCACTTCCGCGGAGGCTTCGTCGTTGGAGATCGCTTCGATCTCGGCCAGATCAGGAATGCGCAGCACGCTGCCAGCGCGCAGACGATTGATGTTGTTGCCGCTGAACGCCTGCGGGTTCGCGCGGAACAACGCGATCATGGTGCGGTTGTTGACGCGACGGTTGCCGGGGTTCGCGGCGGACGCGATCCTCGACAACGTGTCGTTACGCTGAACGGTGTACTCGCTGCCCGGCGAAGCAATGATCAGCTGTTCGTTGTTCGGCGCCGGGCTCTGAGCCACGGGCTCAGGCGTGCGCTCAGGAGCCGGCGCCGGCGCCGGCGCGGTGGCGCGCGGAGCGGGAACAGGAGCCGGAGCGGGTTCAGGAGCAGGCGTCGGACGGCGCTCGATGCGACCTTCCGCGGTCGTTGCCGACTGCGGGGTCGTGACCGGCGCGGGCGCTTCGTTCTGCGACGGCATGAACACCGGCGGATCGAGCAGCACGGTGTACTCGCGGACCAGGCGCCCGCGGGCCCAGGTGGCCTCGACCAGCAACGTCACATACGGCTCGGTCACCGACCGGTTCGAGGTAACCCTGATGGTCGCCTTGCCCTCGCGGTTACGACTGACCGCGAAGTCGAAGTTGCTCAGGTACGCCGGCCGATCGATGCCGTAACGCGAGAACACGTCGTTGCTGGCAAGCGCAACCTTGAGGCTGCCCAGCTCCTCCGGGGTCGGCGACAGCAGCTCGATTTCCGCGTTGAAAGGCTGATTCAGGGCGGAATTCAGGCGAATTTCCCCCAGACCCAGCGCGTACAGCGTCACAGGGGACAGCAGTGCGCCCGTCAGCAGCAGGCGCGGCAGGTGTCTTCTCATCAGCTCTCCCGGTACGTGTCCCGAAGCATCCTTTAGCGATGTGGGGGAGCTTGCCCCTAAGGCGTTATGCAACGACCTTATGGCAAGCGCCCTTGCTACAGATGAACCAGCGCGCTCGCCTGGAAACTCCATGAAAAGTTCATGTGCTTCCTGACTTTAGGCGCGCAACTATAGCTCACAAATACTCTTTCACCAAAATCTCGGCGATTTGGACGCTATTTAACGCTGCTCCCTTGCGAACGTTATCGGACACAATCCACAGATTTAGACCCCGGTCGTGACTGATGTCCTCCCGGATGCGTCCCACGAACACCGGATCGGTGCCGGCAGCCTCGGTGACCGGGGTTGGATACCCCCCCGGCTTGCGCTCGTCCATCAGCACCACCCCAGGCGCCTTGCTCAGCAATTCCCTGGCTTCGCCCTCGGTGAGCTTGCGCCGGGTTTCGATGCTGACGGCCTCGGAATGGCCGACGAACACGCCGACGCGGACCGCGGTCGCGTTCACTTTGATGTTCTTGTCCTCGAAAATCTTCTGGGTCTCCCAGAACATCTTCATCTCTTCCTTGGTGTAGCCGTTGTCCAGGAACACGTCGATCTGCGGCACCACGTTGAAGGCGATCTGTTTGGCGATCACCTTCGGGGTCACCTGACCGCCCTTCAACAAGGTTTCGGTCTGGCCCCGCAGCTCGTCGATGGCCTTCTGGCCGCCGCCCGACACCGACTGATAAGTGGCCACGTTGATGCGCTCGATGCCGGCGGCATCGTGCAACGGCTTCAGCGCCACCAGCATCTGCATGGTCGAGCAGTTCGGGTTGGCGATGATGTTGTGGGTCTTGTAGCCCGCGATCGCGTGCGGATTGACCTCGGTCACCACCAGCGGGATGTCGTCCTGATAACGGAACTGCGAGGTGTTATCGACCACGACGCAGCCGGCCTGACCGGCGCGCACGGCGTGCACCTTCGAGACGCTGGCACCGGCCGAGAACAGACCGACCTGCGCCTTCGTGAAATCGAATGTCTCGACGTCCAGGACTGGAATGTCTTTACCCTTGAAGCGAATGGTCTTGCCGACGGATTTGGCGCTCGCCAGGGGAAACAGCTCGCCCACCGGAAAATTGCGCTGTTCCAGAATCGACAGCATGTTGCCGCCGACCAGACCAGTCGCACCCAGAACCGCCACATTCCAACGCTTGCTCATGACTCCAGACTCAGTTGCTCACCAAAGCGGCCGCTCAGCCCCATGCTGAAGGGCCTGTATTAAGTTCAGTAAATCGGGTCGCGCACACTACCTCAATCACCGCCCGGAAGCAGCGTCTTGAGCGCGAATTTGCCCACTCGGTCGACATTTACGTCAGCATTTTGGCCGCGGTTCCGGAGGTAGTGATCCATCAGCACCAGCGCCAGCATAGCCTCGGCGATCGGCGTGGCGCGCAGTCCTACACAGGGGTCGTGCCGCCCCGTGGTGACCACCTCGACCGGGTTGCCGTCCAGGTCGATCGATCGCCCCGGAATGATGATGCTGGACGTGGGCTTGAGCGCGATGCTCACCACGACATCCTGCCCCGAGGAGATGCCGCCTAACACGCCGCCAGCGTTGTTGGAGAGAAAGCCCTGCGGCGTGATCTCGTCGCGATGCTCGCTGCCCTTCTGGCTCACGCTCGCGAAGCCCGCGCCAATCTCGACGCCCTTCACGGCGTTGATACTCATCATCGCAAAGGCGATGTCCGCGTCCAGGCGATCAAATACCGGCTCGCCGAGCCCCGCCGGCACACCGCTCGCAATCACGTTCACCCGCGCGCCGACGGAATCGCCTTCGCGGCGCAGATTGATCATGTACTCCTCCAGTTCCTCGAGCCGCGACGGGTCGGGACTGAAGAACGGGTTGTCGTAAACCGTGCTCAACGACTTCGGCTCGAGCACCAGCGGACCGAGCTGCGCGAGGTATCCCTGAATGCTCACACCGAGGCGCTCACGCAGATATTTACGAGCAATGGCACCCGCCGCGACGCGCATCACCGTCTCGCGAGCCGAGGAACGCCCGCCGCCGCGATAGTCACGGAAGCCGTATTTCTGGTCGTACGTGTAGTCGGCGTGCCCCGGCCGGAACCGATCTTTGATCTTGTCGTAGTCGCGCGAGCGCTGATCCGTGTTCTCGATCAAGAGGCCGATGGGCGTGCCCGTGGTCCGGCCCTCGAACACTCCGGACAGGATCCTCACCTGATCCGGCTCCTTGCGCTGACTGGTATGCCGCGAAGTCCCGGTGCGGCGCCGCTCCAGCTCCGGCTGAATGTCCGCCTCCGATATCTCCAACCCCGGCGGACAGCCGTCGACGATGCAACCGAGCGCGGGCCCGTGGCTTTCGCCAAAGGTGGTGACGGTAAAGAGCTTGCCTAAGGTGTTGCCGGACATGTCGCTGCGACTGGCTGAAGACCGAGTGTGGTCAAAGAACGAGGGATTCTAACCACTTATTGGCATCGACCGCGCTGTGGACTGGCCCGAATCTGGCGCTATCGCATGCACAACCCGCCGCGCTCGAGCGCGTTCCACGTGTGTACGAGACGGTCGCCCTTGCAGAACAGGCGCTTGGCGCAAGTGCCCGCGGCCATCTGGATTGCGCTACTCACCCAGCCCAAATCGCCCACATAGTTTCGGCGCTGAGCTCGTGCACGCTCTGAGTTAACTGGCGTCAGGCGATGCTCCGCTCTCTCAAGAGATGAAGTGCGCAGGGACAAGAACCCGGATGCGGGTTCCCGCTCGCTGATCCACGACCTTACATTGCTCGCAGATTCCGGGTAGTAGCCGTCAGCCACAAATATGAGCTCCGGCATGCTCGTGTCCGAGCGTGCCAGCGGCGAGAAAGGCAGCAGCGGCAGATGAATCATGACTGCTATTGGAATCCGAAACACGCCATCCTCATCGGTAAGCGCCTCGGCCATCCTTACCGCCCCTGCAGGCGTATGCTCAAAACCGTAAGCATCGAGTTGCCAAAGGGCCACCACTGCCGCTCGCACAACTGGTTTTCCGGTCGCTTCATCGAGAACGCGCCCGCGAATGGGCAACGTGATGGTGATCGACTGAACCGCGACGAGCCCGAGCACCACCAGCAGTATCCAGCGCCAGAGAGGCCATCGCTGCGTCCCTTCACCCAAGCTCGGGTCCGACATCCCGGTCATTAGCTTGCCATCCAGTTATCGTGATTCTTGTAGCTGCGCGCGGGTCAGCAGGAACACCCCGCCGCCGCCGTGCTCGAATTCGAGCCAGGTGAACGGCATTTTGGGGCGGGCTGCGGCCAGCGCGTCCTCGGAATTGCCTACTTCGACGATCAATATTCCGTGGGGCTGCAGATGCGCGGCGGCTTGGTCGATGATCCGGTGCACGATGTCGAGGCCGTCGGGGCCGCCGTGCAGGCCCATCACCGGTTCGCGGCGATATTCCTCGGGCAGGCCCGCCAGCTCTTCGTCGCCGACGTAGGGCGGATTGGAAACGATCACGTCGTAGCGCTCGTCCTTCAATCCGTCGAACACGTCCGACTTCACGGCGCGCACTCGCTCCTGAACGGAATGACGCTCGATGTTCTTGCGCGTCACCGCCAACGCGTCGGGCGACAGATCCGCCGCATCGACCTTTGCTTTCGGAAACGCCAGCGCGCTGGCAATCGCGATACAGCCCGAGCCCGTGCCGATATCGACGATGCGGCGAACCTTGGCGGGATCGATCCACGGGCGAAAGCGCGCGCGGATCAGCTCGGCAATCGGCGAGCGCGGCACCAGCACGCGATCGTCGACGTAGAACTCATGGCCCGCGAACCACATGCGATGCGTGAGATAGGCCGCGGGTATGCGCTCGCGAATCCGCCGCTCAATCAACCCCAGCGCCTTGCTCCGCTGCGCGGCTTTGAGCGTCTGGCCGTACACTTCGTCGGCGTCGTCATGCCGCAGGCCGGCGGCGAAAAACACCAGCTCGGCGGCCTCGTCGACCGCGTTGTCGGTGCCATGCCCGAACCAGAGCTCGGCGTGCGCGAAGCGCTCGGCGGCGAAGCTGATGAGCTGGGCCACTGTTACAGGCTCGGGCGCGCCCGCGATCGGCGATACCGCGGCCACCCGCTCGCGTTTCGCGGCAATTGGCGTCCCGGACTTCTTCGCGCTGGGCTTGGTCGAGGCGGCGCGGCCGGGGACGGCGCGCAGCTTGGCGGTGGACTTCCTGGAGGCGGATTTCTTGGCGGGCATGCGATACTTCGCGCCACGAGGAGACAAATGAATCGAGCAAAAACGATAGGACTCGCGGCGTTGGTCGGTATTGTAGCGATAGCGGCCGGCATGCTGTTATCGCGTGCACTGCTGGATCGCTCCGGCGGCCCGACCCTGGCCAAGGCCACGCTGATCGATCCGGCCCGGCCGCTGCCCCCGATGGCGTTCATCGACGAGCAGGGCAAACCCTTCGGCCAGGAACAGCTGCGCGGCCACTGGAGCATTCTGTTCTTCGGCTTCACGTCCTGCCCGGATGTGTGCCCGACGACGCTCGCGCTGCTGGCGCAGGTGGAGAAGAAGCTCGCCGACATGCCGACCGAACAACGACCGCACATCGTGCTGGTCTCGGTCGACCCCAAGCGCGACACGCCCGAGCGCCTGGCGCAGTACGTGAAATCGTTCAGCCCCACGTTCACCGGCATCACCGGCGAACAGAATGCCATTCATGAGTTCGCGCTGAAGATGGGCGTGCCCGTCGCGATCTCGGAGCAGCCGGGCGGCAACTACACGGTCGATCACTCTGCTGCGATCTTCCTGGTCGATCCGAACGGCGCGCTGCGAGCCCTGTCCTCGACACCACACGAAGTCCCCATCATCGCCGAAGACTATCGCGCCATCGTGGCCGCCTATCCGCCGTCCACATGAGCGAAGTACCCGAGGTCAGTACCGGCGACCGGCTGTTCGCCGCGCTTCAGTACGTCCTGCCAAAGCATTTGATGTCGCGCGTGATCTACTCGATCACGCGCAGCCCGTCCCCGTTCGTCAAGAACACGTTCCTGCGCATCTTCCTGAACCTGTTCGATATCAACATGGCCGAGGCGGCGCAGCCCGATCCGTTTGCGTATCGCACGTTCAATGACTTCTTCACGCGCGCGCTGAAGCCCGGCGTTCGCCCGATCGCCATCGAACAGGAATTCGTCGTCAGCCCGGTCGATGGCACCGTGAGTCAGGTCGGCGATCTGTTGAACGAGTCGATCCTGCAGGCCAAAGGACAGCACTACACGCTGCAGGAACTGCTGGCCGGCGATGAGGAGTCCATCGCGACCTATCGCAACGGCAGCTTTGCGTGCATCTATCTCGCGCCGTACAACTATCACCGCATTCACATGCCGTACGCAGGCACGGCGGTGAAGAACATCTATGTGCCGGGTGAGCTGTTCAGCGTGAACGCGTCGACGGCACGGGCCGTGCCACGAGTGTTTGCACGCAATGAACGTTTGATTTGTGAGTTCACCACGTCGATCGGACGGGTCGCCGTCATTCTGGTGGGCGCGCTGCACGTGGGCAGCATCGAGACTGTCCATTGTGGCGAAGTGAATCCGCCGCCGCGCCGTCGCAAGCAGCCGGAGATCATTGCCAAGGGCGTGGGACGAGGGTTCGACAAGGGCGAGGAGCTGGGCCGCTTCAACATGGGCTCGACCGTGGTGCTGTTGTTCGAGCGCGGCCGCATTCACTGGGATGCGTCGTTGCTGCCGAACTCGACCGTGCAGCTGGGCCGCCCGATCGCGCGGGTCTCGCAATGAGTAACGACTGGCGCCCGACGGCGCCCATCGCGACGCTCGAGATTCGCGCCTCGATGCTGCGAGCCGCGCGCGAATATTTCACCGCCACTCGCGCGCTGGAAGTCGACACGCCGACCATCAGCTCGGCCGCCGTGACGGATGTGCATCTGGCCAGCGTCGCTGCGACCACCATCGGTCGACAAACCTTCCTGCACACCTCGCCCGAGTACGCGATGAAGCGTCTGCTGGCCGCCGGCTGCGGCGACATCTGGCAGGTCTGCAAGGTCTATCGCGACGGCGAGAGTGGCCGCTCCCACAATCCCGAATTCACCATGATCGAGTGGTACCGACTCGGCATGGATCATCACGCATTGATGTCGGACGTCGAACGGTTGATCGGCGCGATGCTGCCGCCCTCACGCGCGTTCGATCGCTCCGAACGACTCACCTATCGGGAAGCCGTGCATCTGCATACAGGCATTGATCCGTTCGACGATCCAATCGCCGTACTGATCGCGCGGCTGGAGAGTGCCGGCATCGAAGTGCCGCGCGATGTGAGAAACGATCGCGACGCGTGCCTGGACCTGATCATGGGCGTCCTGGTCGGCCCGCAGCTCGGTCATGACCGACTGACGTTCATCTACGACTACCCTGCTTCACAAGCCGCGCTTGCGCAAATTCGCGGGCCGGTCGCCTCGCGCTTCGAGGCGTATTTGGACGGGCTCGAGCTGTGCAATGGCTTCCACGAGTTGGCCAATGCCACCGAACAGCGCGCCCGGTTCGAACGCGATCTCGCCGGGCGCGCTGAACGCGGATTGCCGCCCATGCCGATGGATGAACGATTCCTGGCGGCGCTCGACCACGGCTTGCCGGAATGCTCCGGCGTCGCGCTGGGCTTCGACCGCCTCGTGATGTGCGCGACCGGCGCCAAACATATCGACGCCGTACTCGCGTTTCCGTTCGACCGCGCCTGATCGGCGCCCCACTAACTCCGCGAATGCCTCGCCACCACGCCGGATCAGCGATCTACCAGCTTCATGAACGCCTCGCTATAGCGAGGTCCGGACACGTCGCCGGTGCCGATGGCATCGAGCTGCTGCATTTCCTGCGGCGTGAGCGTGACCGACGCGGCGGCCGCATTCTCTTCGAGATACTTGCGACGCTTGGTGCCCGGAATCGGCACGATGTCGTTGCCCTTCTGCAGCACCCATGCGAGCGCAATCTGCGCCGCGGTCGCCCCCTTCTTCTTCGCGACCGCCTTCACTTCCTCGACCAGATGTAGATTGCGATCGTAGTTCTCACCCTGGAAGCGCGGATCGCGACGACGGAAGTCCGCTTCATCCGTCGCATCCAAACGCGGCGCCGCGCCGGTCAGGAACCCTCGACCGAGCGGACAATACGGCACGAGCCCGATGCCCAACTCTCGAAGCAACGGAATGATCTCGGGTTCGAGATTGCGCTCCCACAGCGAATACTCGCTCTGCAGCGCCGAGATCGGATGCACTGCATGCGCGCGCCGAATGTTCGACGCGCCAGCCTCGGACAAGCCGAGATAACGTACCTTGCCCTGCTTCACCAACTCAGCCATCGCGCCAACCGTCTCTTCGATCGGCACCGCCGGATCGACGCGGTGCTGATAAAACAAATCGATGTAGTCGGTATCGAGCCGCTTCAGACTCTCATCGGCGACCTTGAACACATTCTCCGGCCGGCTGTTGACCGCACCGAGACGATCCTTCGAGGTCAGATCGAACCCGAACTTGGTTGCGATGATGGCTTGCTTGCGTTTGCCCTCGAGCGCTTTGCCCAGCAACTCTTCATTGATGTACGGCCCGTAGACTTCGGCCGTATCGAAAAAATTCACGCCGAGCTCGAGGGCGCGATGAATGGTCGCGATGCTCTCGGTATCGTCGCTCTCGCCATAAACCTGCGCCATGCCCATGCAGCCCAGCCCGAGCGCGGACACCGTCAGACCCTGTGTACCCAATTTACGTTGTTGCATGGTGACCTCGATGGTTCAACTGATCGTCACGGCACGCATTGTCGTCGCCAACCGGCGCGAGGCGGTAATCCGAAGCCGCAGAATCATTGCCCAAAGATGCGCTTCGCCGCAGCCCTCGACAAGGGCGCAGAATCAGGGAGCGGTGGCCGCGACTCCCTTGAGGGCACTCAACTGACGTTGCACGGCCGCCAGCGCGGGATGCGTCGCCGGCATGATCTTCTGACGCAATGTCGCCGCTTCATCGAGCAGGGTTCGCGCACCCGACATGTCACCGGCATCGCTACGCAGCTCGGCCAGGTTGCACAGCGCCTCGGCGAGCCGCGCGGGTTCGTCCTGCTTGCGCAAGCTCGCGATGGCGTCTTCGAAATCCCGTTGCGCCTCCGTCGTCTTGCCGGTGACGAAATTCAAACGACCGCGCTCGATGGCGACCATCACATGACGGCGATCCTTCCGATCGAAACGCTGAGCCGCGATCGTCTCCGCTTCCGCCAGCGCGACGTGCGCATCGGCGAACTTGCCCAACTCGCGCAAGGCACCGGCGCGCTCCAGCAATGAGCTCACCAACTGCGGGCTCCCGGGCCCGACCGCTTCCCGCTTCCACGCGATCGCTATATCGGCGTGCTCGAGCGCGTGCGCGAAGTCGCCGGCTTCCCGATACACGCCGGCCAGATTGTGATGTGCGATGGCAAGGTCCAACTGATCCGGCTCGCGGCCCGACTCGTAGATGCGCAATGCTTCGAGCAGCGCCTCCTCCGCGCCTTTGTAATCGGCCTTCGCTCGTAACAGCGTCGCAAGATTGTTCTGCGCGCGGGCAACGAGGAAATGATTCTTGCCGAGCATCTCGGTCTGTCGCGCGACGAAGCGACGAAACAACGGCTCGGCCTCCGCGATCTTGTACTGGCGACGCAGGATGTTGCCCAGCGTGTTCAAGCCATTGCCGTACAGGTCGTGACCTTCGTAAACCGCGCCTTCCAACAACGGCAATGCTTCACGCGCATAGCGTTCGGCATGGACATAGTCGCCGGACTCACCGTACGTGAATGCAAACCCCTGCAATACGTTGCCCAGCGTTGCATGCTCCGATTCCGGCAGCGCCCTCGCGCCCTCCTCGGCTCGCAGGTGATATTTGATCGCGTCCTCGAACCGCTGCTCCGCGCGTAAGTTGGTCGCAATGGCGTGGAGCAAGCGCACCCATTCGGCGTCGTGCTCCAATCCCAATCGAATGCGGATCAACTCCGCTTCACCGAAGACCTGCTCGGCGAGAATGAACTTGGACATCGAGTGATGCACGTGACCGAGCGCTTCCAACGCGCGCGCCAGCTCGACGTCCGTCTCACCGAACAGCGACCGGGCTACACTCACTTGCCGCTCCATCAAGCTCAACGCTTCGGGCATCAATCCCAAACCGCTGTATGACTGCCCCATCTTGCGCATGAGCGCGAGACGCAATCGCGGCTCGTTGCTCAGGTCTCGATCGATACGAGCAGCTGCGGCGTCGAGCGCAGCGCGCGCGGAGACTTCGGCGCCGCGTGTCTCGTTGGGATTGGCGCGACGGAACACGTCGATCATGAACTCGGCAACGGTGTCGGCGGCTTTGCGCTCGCGTTGCGCGATGTCGCGTTCTTCGGAGAGCCGAACGGTATAGAACGAGATGAGCGTCACGATCATCACCACCGACGCCATCACTCCCGCGACCGCCCACGCATTCCGACGCAGGAACTTGCGCGCGCGATACGTGACGGTATCCGGCCGCGCCTGCACCGGTCGGCCATCGAGATAGTTCTGAATGTCCGCCGAAAGCGCCGCTGCGGATGCATACCGACGGTTCGGATCACGATGCATCGCTTTGAGCACGATGTTATCGAGATCGCCGCGCACCGCATTGGCGAGTCCGCGTCGATCCGTTTCAGTGCGGATGCGCGCACTCGGTGGCGCGGGACTGGTGAGGCCGACGATTCGAGTGATCTCACTCAGCGACAGATTCGCGAACTCGAACGGACGCTTGCCGCTCAGCAGCTCATACAGCAGCACGCCAAGCGCGTAGATGTCCGATGTCGTGCCGACCGGTTGGCCGAGCAACTGCTCCGGGCTCGCATGATCCGGCGTCAACACGCGATCGATCTGCTGCGTCAACGAAGGATCGCTGCCGTGATCCGCGCTCAGCAGCTTGGCGACACCGAAGTCCAGCAGCTTCACCACGCCCTGATCCGTCACCAGGATGTTCGACGGCTTCAGATCCCGATGGATCACGAGGTTCTGATGCGCGTACTGCACGCTCGCGCACACTTGCTGCATCAACTTGAGCCTGGCTTCGATACCGAGCCGGCCGAGCTTGCAGTAGTGATCGATGCGCGTGCCGTCGATGTGCTCCATCACCAGGTACGGCGTGCCATCCGACATCTGACCGCCGTCGAGCAGACGCGCGATGTTCTCGTGCGTCAGGCGAGCAAGAATCTGGCGCTCGGCGCGGAAGCGACCGGCGAGATCCGTGACGGCAGGGCACCACTCGACGACCTTCAACGCCACCGACTGTTGATATTCCTCGTCGGCACGTTCGGCGAAATATACCGATCCCATGCCACCGCGCCCGAGCAGGCGCACGATGCGATAGCGGCCGACAATTTCGCCAGGCGGCAGTTCGCGCCGGATCGTCCCTGCAGGGTTTGGATGATCCACGGTGGGATCATGAGCCGCGCTGGGCGCAGGCTCGGGGCTGACTCCCGGCTCCATAGTTCGTCCGCTGAAGTTTGTTACAAGTTGAGCCGTGCGCAGCGTACACGCGCGGCGAGTAATGCTGAAGAAGCAGAATCACACTGGGGAGTACAATGCCCACACTTGTAATGTTCGAGTTGCACCATGCACGAAAGCCACATCGACCCAACCCAACCAAAGTCAGTGCTTTATCGGCAACTAGTCGAAGAGCTGCGTGGTTTGCTTACGGGCGAAACTGATTGGATCGCCAATCTCGCCAACAGCGCCGCGCTGATATATCACTCGCTGCCCGATTTGAACTGGGCGGGTTTTTATTTACTCAAAGACGGCGAGCTGGTCGTCGGCCCGTTTCAGGGCAAACCTGCGTGCGTGCGTATTGCGATGGGCAAGGGCGTGTGTGGAACTGCCGCCGCTCAGCGCAAGACTCAGCTCGTGCGCGACGTGCACGAGTTTCCTGGTCACATCGCCTGTGACGCGGCATCGAATTCGGAAATCGTGGTGCCGATGATCAAGAACGGCGAAGTGATCGGCGTGCTCGACCTCGACAGCCCCAACGTCGCGCGCTTCGACGAAGAGGATAGGAAGGGATTGGAGCAGTTCGTGACCGCGCTGCTGTCAAACTAAGCCGAACGGGTCGGCATGACACCGAGGTGGGATGCCACCTCGGCGTGCGAGAAAGATCGTCTTCTTACGCCGGCGCCTTCGCGCGAGCGATGTACTCGGCGGTGCGGGTGTCGACGCGGATGTATTCACCCTGGTCGATGAACAGCGGGACGCGCACCGTGGCGCCGGTTTCCAGCTTGGCGGGCTTGCCGCCGCCGGTTGCGGTGTCACCGCGCAGGCCCGGGTCGGTCTCGATGACCTTGAGCTCGACGTGCGCCGGCGGCGTGACGTTGAGCGGCTCGCCGTTCCACAGCATGACGGTGCAGTTCATGCCGTCCTTCAACCAGATCGCGCCGTCGCCCAGCGCTTCCTTACCGGCGGTGTACTGCTCGAACGACTCCGGATTCATGAAGGTCCAGAACTCGCCGTCGGTGTACAGATACTGCATCTCGGTCTCGACCACGTCGGCCGCCTCGGCCGTGTCGCCGGACTTGAACGTGCGCTCGGTCACCTTGCCGTTCTTCAGATTGCGCACTTTGACGCGATTGAACGCCTGGCCCTTGCCGGGTTTGACCATCTCGTTTTCGACGATGGAATACGGGGTCCCTTCAAGCAAGATCTTGACGCCCGACTTGAATTCATTAGTGGAGTAACTGGCCATTGGGCACCGAGGGTTAAAGTCTGCGAAAATGGACCGGTCCCGCGGATCCAGCGGGGCCCGGCAAAGGGCGCAGATGATAGCCGCAACCTCCCACGCAAACCAGTTGGCCAGCCAGTTCGACCCCGTTTCCCTCCCATCCGCCCCCGGCTGGCAGCAATTGCTGGCGGACGCGGTGTCCGATCCCCGGGAGCTGTGCACCCTGCTCGACCTCGATCCGGCCCTGGTGCTGCCGGCCGTGGCCGCGGCCAAGGACTTTGCCCTTCGAGTGCCCCGAAGCTATGTGGCTCGCATGCGCAAGGGCGATCCCAACGATCCCCTGCTGCTCCAGGTCTTGCCCGTTGCCGCGGAAACGCAGGTAGTCGAGGGCTTCGTCACCGACCCGGTCGGCGATATGGACGTACGGGCCGCCCAGGGCTTATTGCACAAGTACCACGGCCGCGCGCTGCTCGTGGCCACGGGCGCCTGCGCGGTTCATTGCCGGTACTGCTTTCGCCGGCATTTTCCCTATGGCGAGGAGTCGGCGCTTCAACAGGGCTGGCTCGGCGCCCTGGAGCACCTGCGCGCCGACCCGAGCATCAGCGAGGTGATCCTGAGTGGCGGCGACCCGTGGAGCCTGAGCGATCGACGGCTCAAACAGCTGACCGACGCGCTCCAGGCCATCCCCAACATTCGCCGCCTGCGCGTCCACACCCGCTATCCCATCGTGCTCCCCGAGCGCATCGATTGCGGCTTGCTCGACTGGCTGCAGGGGGTGCAGCTGCAGAAAGTAGTGGTCATGCACGCCAACCATGCCCAGGAAATCGACGAATCGGTGCGCCGGGCCTGCCGGCAGCTGTCGGCGGCCGGCGTCACACTGCTGAACCAGTCGGTGCTGCTCAAAGGGGTCAACGACAGCGTCGCCGCCCTGGCCGAATTAAGTGAAGCGCTATTCGAGACCCACGTCCTTCCTTATTACCTCCATGTATTAGACAAAGTGCGGGGCGCGGCCCATTTCGACCTGCCCGAAGCGCGGGCGCTCGAGCTCCATCGGGAGCTGACCGCCCGACTGCCCGGTTACCTGGTGCCGAAGCTGGTCCGGGAGATCGCCGGCGCCCCCGCCAAGACCGCGGTCGTGGGTCGTTGAGTAACGAAGTTTTGTTGGAGTAGAACGTTGGCCGAATCTAGCGCCGTGCCGATGATTGTCCTGACCCGCCACCAGGACAACGTCGAGGCGATCAACAGCAACCTGCGCAATGCCGGCGTGGCGGTCCGCTGCAACTGGATCAAGGAGCTGACCGACCTCGGCGAAGCCTTGCAGCAGATCAATGCGCACATGCTGGTGGCGTTCGTCGGCCCGGACCCGGCCGACATGACCAAGGTGATGACGGTGGCCAAGCAGTACGGCGCCGACGTGCCGGTGCTGTTCGCGCGCGATCAGGTCGATGAGGAGATCATCGCCAACGCCATGCAACAGGGCGCGCGCGACGTGGTCACGTTGATGAATCCCAATCGCCTGCGCGGCGTCGTCGCCCGCGAGCTCGAAGCGAACCGCCAGGCCCGCGCGCTCAACAGCACCATCAGCTCGGCGCGCGAATATCGAGATCAACTGAAATCCTTCATGGCCGGCTCCGCCGACGCCATCGCCCACGTGCAGGAAGGCATCATCGTCGACGCCAATCCGGCCTGGCTGGATTTGTATGGCTTCACCGACGCGGACGCGCTGGTCGGCACGCCGCTGATGGATGTCTTCGACGCCGACGCTCACGCCGCGCTCAAGGGCGCGCTGGTCGCGTGTCTGCAAGGCAAATGGTCGAATCACGCGCTCAAGGCGAACGCGCTGTTGAACGATGGTTCGAGCGTGCCGCTGGAAATGGAGCTGTCGCGCACCGAGTTCGACGGTGAGCCCGCCGTGCGATTGTGTTTCGCCGCGCGCAAGCGCGAGTCGGGCAATCTCAACGAACAACTGACCGAAGCGCTGGAGCGTGATGCGACCACCGGCGCCCTGCAACGTCGCTTCTTCATCGAACATCTGAAGAAGACACTGGCTCAACCCATCAAGGCCGGCGTGCGCGAGCTGGTCGCGATTCAGCCCGACAAGCTCGAGGCCATCACCGACGACATCGGCCCGCTGGCGCTCGAAGATTTCATTGCCCAATTCGCCGGCTTGATCGGCGAGACGCGTCAGGCGTCCGATCTGTTCGGCCGCTTCGGCGACGGCACATTGCTGCTGTTGATGGAACGCGGCACCGCGCGTGACATCGAAGTTTGGGCGACGAACCTGATCCGCAAAGCGGGCACGCAGGTGTTCCGGCTCAGCGAGAAACAAATCTCCTGCACGTGCAGCGTCGGCATCGGCCTGATCGACCCGCGCCAGCCCAACGCCGGCAACGCCATCGTCGACGCCCTGTCCGCCCGCCGCACCGCCGAGACCGCGGGTGGCGGACGAGTGAACATCGTCGACCACCGCGAAGAATCCACGAAGATGGAAGCGGCCGATGAGTTGTGGGTCAAGCGCATCCGCGCCGCGCTCATGGAAAACCGCTTCCGCCTCATGCAGCAGCCCATCGCGAGCCTGCTCGGCGAAGACAAGGGCATGTTCGACGTGCTGGTGCGCATGGTCGACGAGCAGGGCGAAGAACTGCTGCCCGCTGAATTCATGGCCGCGGCCGAGCGCAACGACCTGATGAAGAACATCGACCGCTGGGTGATCGGCGCGTCCATGACCTTCATCGCCAGCCGCCCGGTGAAACAGTTGTTCGTACGCTTGTCGAAAGATTCGGTGCGCGACAAGTCGCTGCTGCAGTGGCTGTTGAACCAGCTCAAATCGTCTCGTATCGAGCCGGGTCGTCTCGCATTCCAGGTCAGCGAACAGATCGCCACGGAATATCTGGGAGACACCAGCGAGCTGGCCAATGGCCTGCGCAAGATCGGCTTCCGGTTTGCAATCGAGCATTTCGGCACCGGCCGCGACCCGCAACGTCTGATCGCTCACCTGCCCATCGACTACATCAAGGTCGACGGCACCCTGATGCAAGGCCTGGCGGTCGACCAGGGGCTGCAACAGCGCGTGCGTGAGCTGGTCGATCAGGCGAAGGGCCGCAACGTCGCGACCATCGCCGAGCGGGTCGAAGATGCGAACACGATGGCGGTGTTGTGGCAGCTCGGCATCGAGTTCATTCAAGGTTACTTCGTGAATGAGCCGGAGCAGGTGGTGATGGGCTGAAACGGCCACCTGTCGATGCCATCGACAGGTCCGGAGAACATGTCGAAAAACTTTAACATTTCGACATGTCCCGGCCAGCTAGTCCGGTACGTTCCGGTACAGCGTCGTCCGCTGTATCGCTCGCCGCCCGATCTCTCCAGTCAGCCCGGCCATTCGTGCCGCGGCGAATTCCTGCCCATGACCCGCGCCGGCGGCCCGGCTGATGGACTCGTTCATCAACGTACCGCCCAGGTCGTTCGCGCCCGCCTGCAAGCAACGCTGCGCCCACTCCGGCCCGATCTTCACCCACGACACCTGGATGTTACGAATGCTCGACCCGAGCACGAGTCGTGAAACCGCATGCATGAGAACGGTTTCGCGCAACGTGGGGCCGCGACGAGCGCGGCCTTTGAGGTACATCGGTGCCTCCCTATGAACGAATGGCAGTGGCACGAACTCCGTGAAGCCACCTGTTTCCGCCTGCAGCTCCAGCACTCGCTGCAGATGGCGCGCCCAGTGCAGATAGCCATCGACGTGACCGAACATGATGGTCGCGGTGCTTCGGAGATTGAGCCTGTGCGCCGTACGCATCACTTGTAGCCAGCTCTGCGTATCCGGCTTGTCGGGTGCAATCACCCGCCGCACGTCATCATCTAAAATCTCCGCCGCCGTTCCCGGCAGCGATCCCAATCCCACACTTCGCAGTTCAGCTAGAAACTCACTCACGGAGATGTCGAGCGTGCGCGCCCCATGCGTGATTTCCAACGGCGAGAACGCATGCACGTGCATGTCAGGCTGCACTCGCTTCGCGGTTCGGCAGATCTCGAGATAGGTGTTGCCGTCGAAGCTGGGGTGAATGCCACCTTGCATGCAAACTTCAGTGGCTCCTCGCTGCCACGCTTCGTCGACGCGTCGACCGATCTCCTCCATGTCCATGACATACGCCGGTCCTCGCAGCGCTTCGTGCGAGCGCCCTTTCGAAAACGCGCAGAACGTGCAGCGGTACAGACAGATGTTGGTGTAGTTGATGTTTCGATTGACGACGTACGTCACGTCATCCCCCACCTGCTCTCGACGCAACTCGTCCGCCGCCGTCTGAAGGTAAAGAAAGTCCGCGCCCCGCGCGGTGAACAACTCAGCAACCGCCGCCTCGCCTACGCGCCCGCCGCGCGCCAAGACATTCACCGTCGATACGATCGAACTGGTGCGAGAGAAAGTGCTTGCAAGTTCCCGCCGCTCTTCCTCACTTGGCACCTGTGTTGAACCCGGCGACCACGTACCGATCCGCGCCAGCCCCGCGCCATCGCTCCAGCGCAGCACCGGTGCGTGCAGCGATGGATCGATCCATTCATCTCGCCGCTCGATGTACCGCGGATACACAGTCAATCGCTCGACCAAAGTCGAGCCGCGCCGCTCCAGCCTTTCAGCCAACCGATCCACGTGCGGCCACGGCGCCTCGGGGTTCACGTGATCCGGCGTCACCGGCGAAATGCCGCCGCAGTCATTGATGCCCACATCCACCAGCTCAGTGAAATCGCCGGCGTAAAGATTCGGCGGCACTTGGATGCTCATGCCCGGCCCGAACAGCAAACGCGCCACCGCAACCGTCCACGCCAATTCGTCCATCGAAGGCTCGGGGGCATCCGCCATCAGCGTGCCGGGCTTGGCACGGAAATTCTGGATGATGATTTCCTGCAGATGACCGAACTCATCCTGCAGCGACCGCAACGCCAGCAGCGACTCGATACGCTCAACGCGCGTCTCACCAATCCCGATCAAGATGCCGCTCGTCATCGGCACCTTCGCAACCCCCGCCGCGCGCAGACTCGCCAGTCGGCGTTCGGGAAGCTTATCCGGCGACCCGAAGTGCGGCCCGCCGCGTTGTGACAATCGTGTCGAGGTGGACTCCAGCATCAATCCCATCGACGGCGCCACAGGGCGCAACGACCGAAACTCCGCCTCATCCATCACGCCCGGATTCAGATGCGGCAAGAGCCCCGTTTCTGCCCGGACGCGCGCGGCAACCTCTTTCAAATAAGACAGCGTCGATTCATGCCCCAGCTCCGCCAGCGCTCGACGCGCATGCGAATAACGCGTCTCCGGCCGATCCCCGAGCGTAAACAAAGCTTCCTTGCAACCCGCATCCACGCCTGTGCGAGCAATCGCGAGGACATCGTCGGTGCTCGAGTAAGCCCGCGCCAACGAGCGAGGCGTCGTGGCGAACGTGCAGTAGTGACAAACATCCCGGCACAATCGTGTCAGCGGAATGAACACCTTGCGCGAATAGGTGACGAGCGAGCCCCACCCCGCATCTCGACGCTCCGCCGCGGCGGGAGCGAGAGAGCGCCAGTCGGCATCGAGCAGTGTCATCGCCTGCTCCGCCGTCGCCCGCTCACCGATTGCAGCCAGGCTCACGAGTGCAAACTCGGACGAGCCACACCACTGCGGCCGATCAATTCGAGATCCCGCGGATCATCGACATCGAATCCCAGCCCCAGTGTCTTCACGATACGCGGCGTGATCCCCGTAGCTCGAGCGGCCACACAATGACGCTTGAAGCTGTCCTCGCCAAACAGCGGCTCGATCATCCCCGGCGTGCGACACCAAAGCGCATTCGTGCCGCGACCATGACGATCTGGCGCAATGACGATGTCATCTCGATCACGCGACAACAGCTCAACATCCTCCGGCTGCAGAAAAGGCAGATCGCCGTTGATGAGCAACAGCGCCCCTCCCGGCCGATGGATCGCAATCGCCTGCTGATACGCAGCGCGCGTACCGAGATCCACGTAGAGATCAATCGCCGCAGCACCCAACTCGGACGCAAAACGCGCCACTTCGTCACTGGCCGTCGCCACCGCCACCGTCGCAATCGACTCAGTCCGAAGCAGCGTTTTCAGCACATGCCCGGCCATTCGAAAATACAACTCACGTCGCGACTGCGCGGTCAGCTGCGCCGACAGTCGCGACTTCGCTCGATCCGGATGTTTCAACGCGACGATCGCCTGCGTCGCCATCAATGCGCGCCTGTCGGGACGCCCGTGATTCGAATGCCGGCGCTGGGCACTTTGTAACGACGATTGATGGCGATCAGCAGAGACGTGAGACCCTCCGTCACCAGCGAGTTCTTGAGCGGACCGCAGCGCCAGCCCTGCAGACCGGCAGCCTCCGCCAGCTCCACCGCAGTCTGTGCGGCTCGATCGTCGTCGGCGCAGATCAACACGTCGCAGTCGATCGCGTGATCCAGATCGGCAAGGTGATGAGCCGACACATTCTGAAACGCCGACACGACCGCAACCTCCGGCCCGAGCGCCGCCTGCAATCGCTCCACTGCAGATCCGCCTGGCAGTTGCGCAACCTCAACCTTCGGTGGCACCAGCGGCACGGTCACATCGATCAAGACCTTGCCCTCCAGCCCGCTGCGTACCTGCAGAGCGGTTTCGAGCTGAGCGGCGAATGGCACAGCGAGCACGATCACATCCGCTTGCTGAGCGGCCGAGAGATTGAGCGCACCGCTGATTCGAGTCATCGGATCCAGTTTTTCGCGGAGAGTCGTTGCCGTCGTCTCTGCGCGCACCAGGTCCCTACCACCGATGACGACGTGATAGCCCGCACGCGCCCAACGCAGCGCCAGCCCTCTGCCCTCGCGACCGGTGCCACCGAGCACAGCGATTGTCTTGATACGTATCGACGAGTGCACGGGTCAGTTCCGTCGGAAGTGAGGCAGGACCTGCGTGCCGACGAGATGCATGGCACGCGCAGGATCGGGACCGGTAGGCGTGCCGAACGACACATGGTCAGCACCAGCCGCGATCAACTCTTCGACTTGCTCGATCACATCCCGCGGCGTTCCCGTCAACGTGAACGCTCTGATCGCCTTCTGCGGCACGAGTGCTTTTGCACGGACCAAGTCGCCACTGACGTACGCGCGATATGCCGCGTCGATCGCTTCTGGATCGAGACCCGCCTCGGTCGTCATCGGCGCGAGGAACGGTTGAATCAGGGCGAGCATGCCGCGAATGCAATCTTCCGCGCCCGCCCGGTCATCCGCGATCGACGACAACGGGCCGACGATGAGCTTCACACTCGACGGATCGCGGCCCGCTTCGATGGCGCCAGCGAGCATCTCGTTTCGCAGCTTCGACAAGTACGCGCCGCTGCCGATGCAATCCGCCTTGATGCCCGACGCGACGCCGCCTGCCATACGCGCCATCTGCGGCCCCCACGTGCCGATGAAGATCGGGATGCGCCTGGGCGCCGGGAATTGGAACTTCAGATCCGCGGTCGCCTGGAAGAACTCGCCGTCGAAGGGCTCGGTCTTCGCTGCCAGCACGTGTTCCATCAGCAGATATGCTTCCTTCAGCGCGCGCACGGGCTTCACCGCCTTCGCGACACCGAGCATCTGATTGAAACCGCCGCGCCCGAGCCCGCACACCATGCGCCCGTTGCTGAGCTCATCGAGCGCCGCGAGGTTCGCGGCGTGATACACGGGATTCGCCACCTGAGGCGTGACGATGAAGGGCCCCAACTTCACGCGCGCTGTATGCGTGGCCATCAAGGTGAGGATGGGCCACGCCGGTCGCATGATGAGATCGTCGGAAACGTGGATCTCATCGAACCCATACTGCTCGGCTTGCTGCGCGATGGGAACATACTCCCGCATCGGCAGCGAGCCGGTCACGGTCATGCTGAACGTCGTCATTAGAAACCGTACCGCAGGCTGAGATACCACTCGCGCGGTCGCGACACCGCCGCCTGGAAGAATCCCGTGCCGGGATTGGCGACGCCGTTGACCATGTACGCTTCATCAGTGAGGTTCGTGCCGCCCAACGACACTTGCCACTGTGCGCCCGGCGTCACATAGGTGAGCGCCGCGTTCAGCACGCCGTACGCGTCCTGCTTCAGAATCGGACTGTTGGTGAACTCCTTGAACTGCTCGCTGCGATAGCTGTAATCGAGACGCAGCGCGAGTCGACCCGCGACGTTGTCCATGAAGGTCACGGTGCCGCCGATGTTCGCGGTCCATTCCGGCGTGTTCGGCAACTCAGCGGACTCGATCCCGGGATAGTTCGCTCGTGCCAGCGGCGAGAAGTAGGTGTACTCGGCATCGACGTAACCGACGGACGAGTCGACGCGTAACCAATCGGTCGCGGCCAGTGAGGCTTCGATCTCGATGCCCCGGATCTGCGCCGATGCGGCGTTCGACAGCACCGGCACGAAGTTGCCGATCGGCCCGGCGCCATCCGGATCGATGTTGTAAGTGACTTGAATGTCGTCGTAGTCCGTCTGGAAGGCGGCAACGTTCAAGCGCAGCCGGCGCTGGAACCATTCGCTCTTCAAGCCCGCTTCATACGTCACCGCGGTTTCCGGCCCCGCGTAGGAAACGATGTCGTCGGGATCGGTGCCCGCCGCCGGCAACACGGGCGGGAAGTAACGCATCGTGAAGCCGCCGCCCTTGAAGCCCTTTGCATAGGAGACATAGGCCATCGCGTCGTTGGCGAAGACATAGTTGAGCGACGCCATCGGCGTGGTTGAATCGCTCGTGCGCTCGTACCAGCCTGCGGGAAACAGCGGCGTGCCGGGTGCGCCGAATGCGCCGGCGACGGGGTTCACGAACCCGGGAATGCGAGTCGATGAGCCACCGTTATAACCTTGCAGCACCTGCAGGCCTGGATTGAACTCGCGCACCTCGTGCGTATAGCGCAAGCCACCGGTCAACGACAGCTGATCGGTCAGGTCGTAAGTCACCTGACTGAAGGCAGCGTAGCTGTCATTCTCGATGGCGCCACCGGAGAGGAATTGCACCAGCGTGATGTCCACCGGGAAGCGCTGCTCGCCTTCTTCATGCAGGTAGTAGGCACCCGCGACGAGATGTAACCGGTCATCGAGCAGATCGCCCGTGAGCTGCAGCTCCTGACTGAGCTGCTTCGTGCCGATGCTTTGGCCGATGGTGTCGACGTAGTACGCCGATCCTGTCAGCTCCTGCAGGATGTCGACGCTCACCCGGCGGTAGGCGGAGATCGAGCGCACGTTGAATGCATCGAGCGACCAGTCCAACGTCAGCGACGTGCCCCAGATATTGGCCTTCGAGAAGTTCGCGGCATCGTTGTTGTTCGTGGTCTCACGCGACGACAACGAGCGGTCGTACTGGCTGTTGTAACAGAGCGGGTTGGTGAAGCGCGCCGCCCCGGCGCTGGGCAGGCACACGCCACCGGGCACCGCTGCGTTGTACAGCGAAGAGAAGCCGCCGTTCTCGTCCGCCTTCAGCACCATCGCACCGGCGGCTTGTTCATCGATGCGCGAGCCGTCGATTGCAACCGTCGCGAGCAGGTTGTCCGCCAGATCGATCTCGGCAACCAGACGACCCGACAGCTGATCTTTATTGCCTTGTCGCTTGCCGGTGTCCCGACCGGTGACGGGAGACACCCGCTTCACATGACCGTCGCGGCTCTGATAGCTGCCAGTGAAGCGCAGTCGCAGGCTGTCATTGACGGGTGACGACATGCCGGTCTTCACGTCGAAACGGTCGAACGCCCCCGTGACCACTTCACTGTAGAACTCCGGCTCGGTGCCGGGCCGTCGTGACACGAGTTGAATCGCGCCGCCGAGCGTGTTCTTACCGAACAGCGTTCCCTGCGGACCGCGCAGTACTTCCAGTCGTTCGATATCGACCGTGTCGAGCAGCGAGCCGATCGACTTGCCCACATACACGCCGTCGAGATAGATGCCGACGCCCGGTTCGACTGTCAGCACATAGTCCGTCTGACCGATGCCGCGAATCGCGATCTGTGTCGCCGCGCCACCGCCAGACTCGCTCGCGACGCTGTCGAACTGCACGTTCGGCACGTGGCCCGTGACATCGGCCGCCGACTGAATATTCCGTTCCTGCAGCGCGCGCTCACCGAATGCGCTCACCGACAGCGGCGTGGTCTGAACATTCTCCTCGCGTTTGCGAGCAGTGACGGTCAGCTCCTCCAGTACGGTATCGGACACATCCTGCGCCCAGACCGAACCTCCGCAGCCCATTCCCATCGGCACGCAGGCTGCCGCGATCCATCCATGAACCGCGCAGCGGCCCACTGTAGCGAATGTCATCATTGGCTCCATCGTTGATAATCGTGGCCGGTCCTGCGCGTCCCTGCGCTCCCGACATTCGGGCATCCTGCCCAGCACTGGCACGACCGGCGAGATGCATCTTCCCTGCGCGCACTCGCCTGCAGAAAGCCAGTTCCGGCAAGTCAGTACGCTTTCTGCAAGCCACCCGACGCAGTGTGAGTCGCGACACGTTTGGCTTTTCAGCCGCCATCCACTTCACGCAACTTTGTTTGCAACGTCCGGACCGACCACGGCTCGACGCTCTCGCGCCATGTACTCTCGGGCAATGAATCATTCCTACAACGGAACAGGCGCGGCGTTCAGCGTGTACGCCGGCGGATTGATATTGGGCATGACGCTCGTGGGCGTGCCCGCGAGCAGCGCGCTGCTCAAACAATTGCACGGCTTCAGCGATGCGCAATACGGCGCGATCTATCTTCCGCAACTGCTGAGCGCCATTGTCGGCGGCGTGGCGGGCGGCATGCTGACGAATGTATTGGGCGCCAAACGTCTGCTGACGATCGCGCTGCTCTGTTTGTTTGTGGCGCAGTTTGCGTTGGCTGCCAGCGTTACGCTGTCACCTGAACACGCGCTCTCGGCGCTGATGATCACGACCGGCTGCATCGGCTTGGGCATCGGTCTGGGCAGCGGGCCGCTCAACGCGTACCCGGTCGCTTTGTTTCCAGCAGTGAGCAACACGGCGCTCACCGCACTGCATACGATCGTGGGTGTCGGGATGATGCTCGCGCCGATCTACCTGTCGACCTTCGCTCAACACGATAATTGGCTGCTCGGCGTGCTGTTGCTATCGGCGGCAACGCTCATCGTCTTGCTGACGGCGCTGCTCGCCGACTTCCCGCACATCTCAGCGAGCGAGGCAGCAACCGGCGCCACTGAAGTTCGACCAGCACGACACTCGCTGTTCTGGATCTGCGCAGCCATCGCGGTGATCTATTCGGTCGCCGAAGGCATCTTCTCCAACTGGGCCATGCTGTTCATCCAGGAGGAGCGCGGGCTGGATGCCGCGACCGCCTCGCTTGCTCTCACGTGTTTCTGGGGCGCGTTGACCGGCGGCCGGCTGCTCGCTTCGTTCATCGTCATTCGTCTGCCGCCGCTCACGTTCCTGCTGGCGCTGCCACCTCTGATGGCCGCAGCGTTTTTTCTGTTGCCCCTCGCGGACAGCGCGGCCGGCACGATCGGCGCTTTCGCGTTCGCGGGATTCGCCTGTTCGGCCTATTTCCCGATGCTGGTCGCCTATGCCGCCGGCGCATTTCCTCAGCAGGTCGCGTGGATCGCTTCGATGATGATCACGGCACAGATGGTCGGCATCGGACTCGGCACCTATGTGATCGGGCTGATCAAAGGCACGGCATCGATCACGTCGCTCTATTACGCCGCGACCACTCTGCCCGCGGCGACGCTGATCCTCATTGCGATCGGGCGACACCTGGCCGCCGGCAATCCACTGCGTCTGATCAAAGCTTCGAGCGCGAGACTTTCATGAAACAATCCGTCGATGTTCTGTTCGATTCGCTGGCGAGTGCCTGGAACTCACAGAATCTGGACGCGCTGTGCGCGCTGTTCACGCCCGACTGCACCTACATCGACCTGGCATTCAACGTGACGTCGCGCGGTCACGCGGGGCTGCGCGACTTCGCCCGTCACGTCTACGCCACGCTCCCGAATTTTTACCTGCAGTTTCCAGTGCGCTTCGGCTCGGGCAATCAGGCGGCGTCGGAATGGATCATCACCGGCACCTGGCGCGGTGACTTCGAGGGTGCCGACTGCACCGGCCGGGCAACGCGCTTCACCGGCCTGTCGCGCTATGAACTGGTCGATGACAAGATCCGCTTGAACCTGGATTGCTGGGATTTTCTCGCGCTGGCGAAGGTGCTGCGCCCCGGAGCAAAGGTTGCTTTCGAGCCGATGTGAGCCAGTTTTCGCAAGGAATCCGCTACTCATCCGTAAGGGGACTTCTCCCCATGACTACGGCAGTGGTGTAGCGCGATCATGCAGTCACTCTCTCCGACTCTCAGCCGCATGTCGGCCGACGATTACTTCATTGCGCCTCAGGCCGGATCGCCCGAGGGGAAGTCGTCGCGCACCGAATCCATCGACGCGCAAGCCGCGGTGGCGAGCGTCAGCCGCGTCTTCTTTCCCCATCACATTCGCCTGCATCACGAGCGGCAGCTGCTGGACTTTCGTCACAGCGCCGGCCGGCTGTCGCAGGTCTCGTTCAATCAGATCACGTACGGCGGCGAGCTGGACGTGCTGGTCAACGAGCCTCGCCGCAGTCATTTCGTGCTGGTCATCCCGTTGCGCGGGACGATGCAGATGCATTCCCGAGAGCGCAGCTGGGATCTCAGCGCCGGCACCATGATGCTGATGAGCCCGCACGTCGGCTATCGATTCACCCACTACGAGAAAGACGCGCACCTGGCGGTCGGCATTCCCCGCCACCGCATCGAAACCTCGGACGCGACCTGCAACGAGAAACTGGCGCAAGGGCTCGATCCGACCAGCATCGATGAATCCAGCGAGAGCCTGCTCGACTACATCGGCTTCATCTGCAACGAGTTCAATCGCGGCGGAACGCTGATGAGTTCGGAGAACGTGCGCGCCGGCGTGGAGAACACCTTCATCACCATGCTCCGAACCATGCTGTTCCCAGACAAGGTAGCCAACCTCAGCAAGTCCAGCATCGTGCCGGGCTTCGTCCATCGCGCCGAACGTTTCATGCAACAGCACCTGACCGACGACATCCGGCTCGACGACATCGTCAAGGCGGCGGGGGTTCCGGCGCGGACACTGCACTATGGATTCAAACGATTTCGCAGCAGCACGCCGATGCGCTGGCTGCGGGAGAAAAGATTCGAGCAGGCTCGTCAGGACTTATTGGCGGGAGCGCGCGAGGGCGTGCAGGTGATCGAAGTGGCGCATCGCTACTGGATGCATCATGGCGGGCGATTCGCGATCAACTATCAGAAGCTGTTCGGCGAATCGCCCTCGGCGACCTTGCGGTCCGCGCTCAAGCAACGCTGAGCGCGGACGTTTCGCATCAGGCAGGCTCGACGTCCAGCTTGTCGACCTTTCTCCAGCCTCGCGGCAACACGGCGCCGCGCTGAGCGCGCTCGCCCTTGTATTCCTTGAGGTCGGCGTACTTGAGGGTCATCTTGCGATCGCCGGAGCGGACCACGAGATTCTGCTCCGGAGTGATGACGGCGATCGCGGTCATCGTCTCATCCCCCTTGGGCGACACGCCGAAGATCTTGTTGCCCTTGCCCTTCGGCAACTCGGGCAGATCCTTCACCGGGAACACCAGCATCTTGCCTTCGCTGCTGGTCGCGCAGACCAGGGCCTTTTCATGGGCGGGCACCAGCGCCGGCGCGAGCGACTTGCTGCCCTCCGGCACCTTGAGCACGGCCTTGCCCGCTTTGTTACGTGAGTGCAGCTCGCCCAGATTCACGATGAAGCCGTAGCCTGCGTCGGAAGCCAGCACGCACTTTTCTTCGGCCTCGCCGATGAGCACGCCGGAGAACGTCGCGCCTTCCGGCGGATCGAGACGGCCGGACAGCGGCTCGCCGTTACCACGCGCCGACGGCAGCGAATGCGCGATCAATGTGTACGTGCGGCCCGTGCTGTCCAGGAACACGGCCTGCTGCGTGTTCTTGCCCTTCGCCGCGGCAAGGAACGCGTCGCCGGTCTTGTATGAAATCGACGTCGGATCGATTTCGTGGCCCTTCGCCGCGCGTACCCAGCCACGCTCGGACAGAATCACCGTCGTCGGCTCGGTCGTCACCAGCTCGGTCTCGTCGATGGCGACCGCGGCCGCGCGCTCGACGATCTTGGTGCGACGGTCGTCGCCGAATTCCTTCGCATCCGCCTCCAGCTCGTCGCGCACCAGCTTCTTCAGCTTGGCCTTGCTGCCGAGCAGCTTGTCGAGACGGTCCTGTTCCGCCGCCAGCTCGTCCTGCTCGCCGCGGATCTTCATTTCTTCCAGCCTGGCGAGGTGACGCAAACGCGTGTCCAGAATCGCGTCGGCCTGGATCTCGGTGATCTTGAAGCGCTTCATCAAGACCGGCTTCGGCTCGTCCTCGCGCCGAATGATCCGGATCACTTCGTCCAGGTTCAGGAAGGCGACCAGCAAGCCTTCCAAGATGTGCATGCGCGCCTTCACCTTGTCGAGGCGCCACTGCAGCCGGCGCGTGACGGTGTCGATGCGGTACTTGAGCCACTCTTCCAGCAGCTCCTTCAGCCCCATCACTCGCGGCTTGCCGTCGAGACCGATGATGTTCAGGTTGACGCGATAGGTGCGCTCCAGATCGGTGGTGGCGAACAGGTGATTCATCACCTGCACCAGGTCCACCCGATTGTTCTTGGGCACGATCACGATGCGGGTCGGATTCTCGTGGTCGGACTCGTCCTTGATGTTCTCGACCATGGGCAGCTTTTTGTTATTGATCTGCGCCGCCACCTGCTCCTGAATCTTCGCGCCCGACACCTGATACGGCAGCGAGGTGACGACGATCTCGCCGTCCTCCAGCTCGTAGGTGGCGCGCGCACGGAACGTGCCGTTGCCGGTCTCGTAGATCTGTTTGATGTCGGCCTTGGGCGAAATGATCTCGCCGTAGGTCGGGAAGTCCGGGCCCTTCACGTCCTTCATCAGCTCGCGCAGCGGCGTGTCCGGATCTTCGAGCAACTTGATACAGGCGCTGACGACTTCGCGCAGGTTGTGCGGCGGGATGTCGGTCGCCATGCCGACCGCGATACCGGTCGCGCCGTTCAACAGGATGTTCGGCACGCGCGCCGGCAACAGCTTCGGCTCTTCCATCGTGCCGTCGAAGTTCGGCACCCACTCCACCGTGCCCTGGCCCAGCTCGGACAGCAGCAGCTCGGAATACTTCGTCAGACGCGCTTCGGTGTAACGATAGGCGGCGAACGATTTCGGATCGTCGGGATGACCGAAGTTGCCTTGACCGTCGACCAGCGGATACCGGTACGAGAACGGCTGCGCCATCAGCACCATCGCTTCGTAGCACGCCGCGTCGCCGTGCGGATGATATTTACCGATGACGTCGCCGATCGCGCGGGCGGCTTTCTTGTGTTTCGCGGCCTGCCACGAGCCCTGCTCGCTCATGACGTAAACGATGCGCCGTTGCACCGGCTTCAAGCCGTCGCCGATGTGCGGCAGAGCGCGGTCGAGGATGACGTACATCGAATAGTCGAGGTACGCCTTCTCGGTGAAGGTACGGAGCGGTTGCTGCTCGACGCCTTCGAAGTTCAAAGGGGGTTGAGTAGGCATAGATCCAGAAAATGTGGGTTAGATGATGGCGAGGCGCGCGAGCTCAGGGAACGACGTCGGCCAGGTTGCCCTTGGTCTCGAGCCATTCGCGGCGATCGCTCGCCCGCTTCTTCGCCAGCAGCATGTCCATCGTCGCATCGGCCTCGTCCTTGGCTTCGACCGTCAGCTGCACCAGCCGGCGCGTCTCGGGCGCCATGGTCGTCTCGCGCAACTGCAGAGCGCTCATCTCACCGAGACCTTTGAAGCGGGTGACCGTCGGCTTGCCGCGCGGATGCTCCGCCGCGAGCCGGTCGATGACGCCCTGACGCTCGGCGTCATCGAGCGCGTAGAACACCTGCTTGCCCAGATCGATGCGATACAACGGCGGCATCGCGACGTACACGTGACCGGCCAGCACCAGCGGACGGAAGTGACGCAGGAACAGCGCGCACAAGAGCGTGGCGATGTGCTGACCGTCGGAGTCGGCGTCCGCGAGGATACAAACCTTGTGATAGCGCAGACCGTCGAGCTTGTCCGAGCCCGGATCGACGCCGAGCGCGATGGCGATGTGGTGCACTTCCTGAGAAGAAAGCACTTCGCTGGCGTCGACTTCCCAAGTGTTCAGGATCTTGCCGCGCAGGGGCATGACGGCCTGGAACTCGCGATCGCGCGCCTGCTTGGCCGAGCCACCGGCGGAATCACCTTCGACCAGGAACAATTCGCCGCGCTCCGGCTGCTCGGAAGAGCAGTCCGACAGCTTGCCTGGCAGCGCCGGGCCGGAGGTCAGACGCTTGCGAGTGACGGCCTTGGACGCCTTCAACCGGGTCTGCGCGCTCTGGATCGCCAGCTGCGCGAGCTTCTCGCCCGACTCCGGATGCTGGTTCAGCCAATGGCCGAACTGATCCTTGACGATGCCGGACACGAAAGCGGCGGCTTCGCGCGACGACAGACGCTCCTTGGTCTGGCCGGCGAACTGCGCCTCTTTCATCTTCATCGACAGCACGTAGGTGACGCCGTCCCAGACATCTTCGGGCGCCAGCTTCAGGCCCTTGGGCAGCAGGTTGCGAAACTCGCAGAACTCGCGAATGGCGTCGGTGAGACCGACGCGCAAGCCGTTGACGTGCGTGCCACCCTGCTCGGTGGGAATCAGGTTGACGTAGCTTTCCTCGATGCGCGGACCGTCATCGATGCGCCACGCGAGCGCCCAATCGACAGCTTCCTTCTCGCCTTCGATGGCGCCGGTGAACAGCTCCTGAGGCAGCCACTCACCCTGGCCGAGCGACTCGGTCAGGTATTCCTTCAGGCCGCCGGAGTACTGCCACTCTTCCTTCTCGCCGCCTTCGATTTCCAGCGTGACGTGCAGGCCGGGGCACAACACCGCCTTGGCCTTGAGCACATGCTTCAGCTTCGGCACCGAGAACGTCGCCGAGTCGAAATAGCTCGCGTCCGGCCAGAAGCGCACGCGCGTGCCGGTATTGCGGCCACCGACTTCGCCGATGACTTTGAGCTTGGAGGTCGCCTTACCCGAGGCGAAACCGATGTGGTACTCCTTACCGCCACGCTTGACGAAGGTGTCCAGCTTCTTGGACAGCGCGTTCACGACCGACACGCCGACACCGTGCAAGCCGCCGGCGAACTTGTAGTTCTTGTCGTCGAACTTACCGCCGGCATGGAGCTTGGTCAGGATCAGCTCGACGCCGCTGACCTTCTCCTTGGGATGGATATCCACGGGCATGCCGCGACCGTCGTCGGCGACTTCCAGCGAGCCGTCCTTGTACACCTTCACGTCGATACGCTTGGCGTGCCCGGACATGGCCTCATCGACGGAGTTGTCGATGACTTCGTGGGCCAGGTGGTTGGGGCGACTCGTATCCGTGTACATGCCGGGACGCCGGCGCACGGGGTCGAGACCGCTGAGAACTTCAATGTCGGACGCGTTATACGATTGTGCCATCGGGTAACGAGCTGATTTCGTTAGGGGCGGAAATTGAGGCGGCGGATCATAGCATGGGGGTGCGGCTGTACATCCCCCCAGGATTCAGGACCGCCCCCGAACCTCGCCAGGCCCCGACGCCGTCAGCCCAGGTCTTTGGCCAACGAATCCCGCTGCGGCTGCGACAGCTTTACTTCATAGCGGTAGCTCGGATGATCGATGCCAACCGTCACCGCCGCGCCTGACTCGACCTTGGAGGCCATCTCAGGCGTGAGCTCGAAGCGCAGGAAGTGCACCGACGAGGTCTTCTCGTCGTTCTCGCGCTCCAGGTCTTCGTCGGCAATGGCGAACGATCGCTCCTGCCCCTCCACCTGAACCCAGCAGCGATCTTCGACGCCTTTCAGCGCGGCCAGGCGCAGCTTGCGCTCCTCCGGATCCGGAAACTCGATCAGAAAGGTCACTTTCCAGTTCGAGCCGTCCGGAATCAGCGGGTTGTAAGCATCGAGCTCATCCTGAATGCCCGCCGCTTCGAAGATGCGCTCCACTCGCAGCATCTCCTGCACCTGATATTGAATGGTGAGCCGGTCCTCGAACGCCCAAGTCACATTCGGCCCGATCGGAATCAAGCGATTGCGCTTGTGGTCGAGCACCCTGGTGCGAAATTCCTTCCGCGCCGTGGAGTACTGCTCCAAGCTCATCAAATCCGCGCGAGCCAGTTGCCCGCGCTGAACGGAATCAGATCCCATAAGCCCTCCGCAATAGAGTGAGGGGATGCACTGGCGGCGCGGCCGTGCCGGTGTCGGCACCGGGGAGGCCGGACTCGATCTGGTGGCCGGCCATCGGACAGTCGCTGGAGTAGTAGTCGGCGCCCGCGTCGTTGACGCGGCGGATCACCGGCTTGCCGATCTTCATCGACACCTCCCGGTATTCCTTTTTCACCCCATAGGTGCCGTTGTGCCCCGAGCAGCGTTCGATCGCATCGACCTGCGTCTGCGGCACCAGCATCAGCACATCCCTGGTCTTCAAACCCAGATTCTGCACGCGCAAGTGACAGGGCACGTGATAACTGATCTTGCCCAGCCGGTGCGGGAACTCGGTGTTCAGCAGATTCTCCTTGTAGCGCGCCCACAGATATTCGAACGGATCGAACATCGCGTCGCGCACCTTGAGGACCTGCGGATCGTCGGGAAACATCAGCGGCAGTTCCTGCTTGAACATCAGCGTGCAGGAAGGCACCGGGGTGACGATATCCCAGCCCTGGTCCACCAGTTTCGCCAGTTCCGGAATGTTCTCGTTCTTCAGCCGTTCGATGGCCTTCAGATCGCCCAGCTCCAGCTTCGGCATGCCACAGCACTTCTCCTGGCCCGCGATCCGCACCGGGATGCCGTTGTGCTCGAAGATCGCGGTGAGATCTTCGCCGAGCTGCGGCTCGTTGCGATTGCCGTAGCAGGTCGCGAACAGCACCACTTTGCCACGAGTATCGCCGGCGGGTTTCGGGTCGAAGGTCGGATGTTCCCGGCTCGCGTGCCGCTTGCGATAGGTGTTGCTGTGATATTCCGGTATCGGCGCTTTCGGATGCACGCCGAGGGTCTTATCCAGCATCTTGCGACCGAGGTCGGTCTTGTTGATCGCGTTCACCGCTTCGGCGACGACCGGAATGCCGGCGATGCTGCCGACCAGATCGGTGGAACTGAGAATCTTGTCCCGCGTCGTTACCGGCTTCGCGCCCGCGGGAGCGTTGTTGAACTTGTATGCCTTGGCTCGCAGCATCAAGTGCGGGAAGTCGACGTTCCACGGATGCGGCGGCACGTACGGACACTTGGTCATGTAGCACATGTCGCAGAGGTAACAATGGTCGACGACCTCCCAATAGACTTTCTTGTCCACGCCATCCACTTCGCCAGTCGAGGATGCATCGACCGCGTCGAACAGCGTTGGGAATGAGTTGCACAGGCTGAAGCAGCGGCGGCAGCCGTGACAGATGTCGAAAACGCGCTCCAGTTCTTTGAAGAGCGACGCTTCGTTGCCGTAGTCCGGATCCCGCCACGCGATCGGATGCCGGGTCGGCGCCTCGAGACTGCCCTCGCGGGCTATTTTTTGTTCGGACACGCAGTTACCTGGCGAATGGCTGGGACTGAGTGAAAGAAATGAAACGAATGAAACGCGCGATCCCGAAAGCCAACGGCCGGCAGAGATCTCCCTGCCGGCCGGCTTTTCATTGGACCGCATGCGCGCACGCTGCGCGCGAGCGGATGATTACAGCGTGTCGAGCGCCTTCTGGAAGCGATTGGCGTGCGAGCGCTCGGCCTTGGCCAGCGTCTCGAACCAGTCGGCGATTTCCTCGAAGCCCTCGTCGCGAGCCTGCTTGGCCATGCCCGGGTACATGTCGGTGTACTCGTGCGTCTCGCCGGCGATGGCCGCCTTCAGATTCGCTCCGGTAGGACCGATCGGCAGACCCGTCGCCGGATCGCCGACAGCCTCCAGGTATTCCAGATGCCCGTGCGCATGGCCGGTTTCACCCTCGGCCGTCGAACGGAACACCGCGGCGACATCGTTGAAGCCTTCGACGTCCGCCTTGGCTGCGAAATAAAGGTAGCGACGATTGGCTTGGGATTCGCCCGCGAAGGCGTCCTTCAAATTCTTTTCGGTGCTCGACCCTTTCAGACTCTTCATTGCAGCTCACCTCAATTGCCGGCGGGTAGGAAGTGGCAAAAACACTCACCATTAGACATAGTCTAATCGAGCCAGAATCTAGTCCTGGCCGCGCGCGGAGTCAACGCCGATACCGGTGGTTGGCGGCAACTGTCGCTGTCGACCGAGAAGCTATAAGCTTGCCGCGCCGCCAATGACGCCCACGCCCATCGTGACCAGCAAACCCCCTTCCACCGAAACTGCCGAGACGACTGCGGACTTCGAACGCTCGCTGGCCGAGCTCGAAGCCATCGTCGACAAGCTCGAGCATGGCGATCTGTCGCTGGACGACTCGCTGCGCCACTTCGAGCGCGGCGTGCAGTTGACCCGCTCGTGCCAGAGTGCGCTCAAGCAGGCCGAACAGAAAGTAGAGATTCTCCTTCGTCGCAGCGGCGCGGAGGGCGATTTCGCCGCGGCCCCGTTCGACGCCGACACGGACGACGAGCGCTAACCGCATGGCGGTCCAATCCAGCGTCGTCCTGCCCTCGCCCGCCGCGGGCCGGCCCCCGGACTTTGCGGCTCAGCTCAAACAATGGCAGACCCGCATCGAGCGAGAGCTCCTGGCGCGACTGCCGTCTCCCGAGATTCAACCGCAACGCCTGCACGAAGCGATTCGCTACAGCGTGCTCGGCGGCGGTAAACGCGTACGCCCGGCGCTGGTTTATGCAACTGGCGCGGCCATCGGCATCCCCGAATCGATCCTCGACGGCGCGGCGTGCGCGGTCGAGTTGATCCATGCGTATTCGCTGGTCCATGACGACTTGCCGGCGATGGATAACGACGACCTGCGCCGCGGGCTGCCGACCTGTCACAAGAAATTCGATGAAGCGACCGCGATTCTGGTCGGCGACTCGTTGCAGTGTCTGGCGTTCGAACTGCTCGCCGACGGTCCTGGACTGCCGGCCGCGCCGAGCGTGCGACTCAAGCTCGTTCAGTTGCTCGCGATTGCGAGCGGCACGAGCGGCATGGCGGGCGGCCAGGCGCTCGATCTCGCCGCCATCGGCCGCAAACTGTCGTTGGCTGAAGTCGAAGAGATGCATGTTCGCAAGACCGGCGCGCTCATTCATGCGTGCGTGATGATGGCCGCGGCCTGCGCACCGCAACCTTCCGAGAGCGTCACGCGTGTATTGGATGAATATGCTCGCGCCATCGGACTCGCATTTCAGATTCAGGATGACTTGCTGGATGTCGAAGGCGATGTCGCGGTCATCGGCAAAGCCACCGGCGCCGACAAGGCGCTCGATAAACCCACCTATCCTTCCGTCGCCGGCATCGAACCGTCGCGACAGCGCATGCACGAGCTGCATGCACGCGCTCTCGCGGCACTCGCCAAGCTGGATGCGGCCGGTTTCCAGAGCGCGCCCCTGGCCGCGATGTCGGATTGGCTGGTCCTGCGGAAATACTGATCTTGGGCGCCAGAATTCATCCCTGGTCCGCCCCGACTGCGCCAGCAATCGCCCGTCCGGTTTCCTGTAGACTTCGCCGGCCATGAATTCCGCCACGCCTCATCCGTTGTTGGCTGCGATCAACTCCCCCGCCGATCTGCGCAAGCTGTCGGCCGCCGAGTTGCCGCAAGTCACCTCGGAACTGCGCCAGTACCTGATCGACACCGTCAGCCAGATGGGCGGCCACTTCGCCGCCGGCCTCGGCACGGTCGAACTCACGGTCGCCTTGCATTATGTCTTCGATACTCCGCACGACCGGCTGGTGTGGGACGTGGGCCATCAGGCGTATCCGCATAAGGTGCTGACCGGCCGTCGCGATCAGCTGCACACCATCAAACAAAAGGATGGGCTCGCGCCGTTTCCAACGCGCAGCGAAAGCGAATACGACACGTTCGGCGTCGGCCATTCCAGCACTTCGATCAGCGCCGCGCTCGGCATGGCCATTGGCGCCGCCGCCAAGAAGGAAGATCGTCGGGTCGTGGCCGTGATCGGCGATGGCGCGATGAGCGCCGGCATGGCGTTCGAAGCGCTGAATCACGCCGGCAGCCTCGACGTGGACATGCTGGTGATCCTCAACGACAACGACATGTCGATCTCGGAGAACGTCGGCGCGTTCTCGAATTACTTCGCGCGCGTGCTGTCCGGCAAGTTGTATGCAACGCTGCGTGAAGGCAGCAAGAAAGTGCTGAGCCGGATGCCCACCGTGTGGGAACTGGCGCGTCGTTCCGAAGAGCACATGAAAGGCATGGTGTTGCCCGGGACGATCTTCGAGGAAATGGGTTTCAACTACATCGGGCCCATCGACGGCCACGACGTGAATGCGCTGGTCGCGACCTTGCGCAACGTGCGCGATCTGAAAGGCCCGCAGTTCCTGCATGTGATCACGCGCAAGGGCAAGGGCTATGCGCCGGCCGAGGCCGATCCCATCAAATGGCATGGCCCGGGTCCGTTCGATCCCAAGAGCGGCGTGATCTTCAAAGAGAAGGCCAGCGGCCCGAGCTACTCTCAAGTGTTCGGCCAGTGGCTGTGCGACATGGCGGCGGCCGACCCGAAAGTGGTCGCGATCACGCCGGCGATGCGCGAAGGCTCCGGCCTGGTCGAATATTCCAAACGTTTCGCGGATCGTTACTTCGACGTGGCGATTGCCGAACAGCATGCGGTGACGCTGGCTGCCGGCATGGCGTGCGAAGGGTTGCGGCCGGTGGTCGCGATCTATTCGACCTTTCTGCAGCGTGCGTACGATCAATTGATTCACGATGTCGCGATTCAGAATCTGCCCGTGACATTCGCGATCGATCGCGCCGGCCTGGTCGGCGGCGACGGCGCGACTCACCAGGGCAGTTACGACCTGTCGTTCATGCGCTGTATTCCGAATCTGCTGGTGATGGCGCCAGCCGACGAGAACGAGTGCCGTCAGATGCTGTACACCGCCGTGCAGTCCAACCTGCCGGCCGCCGTGCGTTATCCGCGTGGCCAGGGGCCCGGCACGACGATTGAATCGACCATGCGTGCCCTGCCGATCGGCAAGGCGCAGATCCGGCGCGAAGGCCGCTGCGGGCTGGCGATCTTCGCCGTCGGCGCGATGGTCCCGCTGTGCGAACGGATCGCCGAAAAGATCGACGCGACCGTCGTGAACCTGCGTTTCATCAAGCCCCTGGATGAAGAGCTGATCGTGCGCGTGGCGGCCAATCACCGCGCCATCGTGACGGTCGAAGAGAACGTCGTGGCCGGCGGCGCCGGCTCGGCCATTGCCGAGTGCCTGGCCGCCCACGGACATATTCCACCCACCCTGAACTTGGGCATCCCCGACCGCTTCATGGAACACGGCTCCCGCGAGGACTGCCTGGCGGCCGCCGGGCTGGACCTGGCGTCGCTGGAGTCGGCGATTACCCGATGGTGGCAGGGCGAAAAGCGGTTAGCGGTTGGCGGTTAGGGGTTGGTTCAGAGGCTCGGTTGTCTTGACTAACCCCCAGCCGCTAACCGCAAACCGCTTCATTTTTGGCATTTCAGTATTTCCAGGGCGGGCAAACGGCCTCCCGGCCCCTTGATCTATACTGCGCCTGACCAAATCGATGGCAATCTCAGGCCGGCGCTCCGGCCCGGTCCGGAAATCCTGTATGTCGACATTGCCCAAAAGCGTCGCCTCCCCGCCCCCGACCTCCATCGAGGACGTGCAGGCACGCGCCGATTCCCGCCGTATTCCGATCAACAAGGTCGGCATCAAGGACGTGTATCACCCGGTGCGGGTGAAGGACCGTTCCAGCGGCGAACAGCACACCATCGCCAACTTCAACATGTACGTGGCCCTGCCCCACAACTTCAAGGGCACGCACATGTCACGCTTCGTCGAGCTGCTCCATGGCAACGAGCGTGAGATCTCCGTCGAATCGTTCCGCGACATCCTGGCGCAGATGACCGAGAAGCTGAATGCGCAGACCGGTCACATCGAAATGGCGTTTCCGTTCTTCGTGATGAAGCAGGCGCCAGTCTCCAGGGTTGAAAGCTTGATGAACTATCAAGCCTCCTTGATCGGCGAGCTCCACAATGGCGTTTCCGAGCTGTGGCTCAAGGTCGTGGTCGCCGCCACCAGCCTGTGCCCCTGCTCCAAAGACATCTCCAAGTACGGCGCCCACAACCAGCGCTCCCACATCACCATCAAGGCCAAGGTCGATGGCCACATGTGGCTGGAAGAACTGATCGACATCGCCGAGTCCGAAGCCTCCTGCGAGGTCTACGGCATCTTGAAACGCGCCGATGAAAAGCACGTCACCGAACGCGCCTACGAGAACCCGAAGTTCGTCGAAGACATCGTCCGCGACGTGGCCGTCCGCATGAATGACGAAGACCGCGTTCGCGCCTATGTCGTCGAGGCGGAAAACTTCGAGTCCATCCACAATCACTCGGCGTATGCGCTGATTGAGAGGGACAAGGACGAGGTCGTCGGCTGATCGCCCGCCATCGGACCTTGGTGCCTTGTAAGCCGTTTACCGACAGGGCATAAAGAGCCCTGCATGGATATCTCAGCCCTCCAGAGCCGGCTCCCAGCCATCCGCAAGTGGATCGACACCACTGTGGAACAGCATCGCCCGACGGCGAGGCCGCTGAGTTCGTATGGGTTCGCGAGGTTGCGGCACTACTTCGATGCGGAGACGCTGAAGCGGGCGTCGGTGATCGAGGTGGACGTGATACCCAAGCCACCGCTCACGGCGATGGGTCTGCATCAATTCGCCGATTTCGAGCAGCTCAACGGTGCCGGCCTGACCTATGGCGACGTGTACTTCGTCGTCCGGGCACGGGCGAAGGATGAGTCGCTGCACTTCCATGAGCTCGTGCACACGATCCAGTGGCACCACCTGGGCGCCGATCGATTCATCCTGGCCTATGCGCTGGGACATCTCGCCGGCGGCGGCTACGAGAACAATCCCTTGGAAGAGATAGCGCACACGCTCGAGGGAATATTTACGAAGGAGCCCAGGCTGTTTCGGGCCGAGCCTATCGTGAGTCAGCATCTCGAGCGTGTAGTGCCGGCGTTGATGGAAGCCGCCGGGCTGTAAAAGCCATCCTCACTTGCCAACAAAAAAGCCGGGCGAAGCCCGGCTTTTTTGCAATGAACAACGGCTGCGTTATCAGCTGGCGCTCTGCAGTCGGCTGATCAGGCTTCTCAGGAACACCTTGTTGAAGCGCAGCTGACACGCCGCCGAGCTCTGCTCCAGCAACGTCGAGCTGACCTTCATCAAGGTCACACCCGTCAGCGCCTTGATGGTCGCCAGACGCTTCGCGCCGCGCACGTAGCTGGTCTCACCGAAGCAGTCGCCCGCTTCGAGCTGACCGACCACATTGCCAGCACGCATCACCGCGACGTTGCCCGACACGATGACGTAGAAGCGATCATCCATTTCGCCTTCCTTGACGATCTCCTCACCCTGATCGTAATCCTGCCACGTGCTCGCGCGCAGCACTTCGAGAATCTCCGACTGCGAGAAGTCGTGGAAGAACTTGAGCGTGCGCAGGATCGAAAACTGTTCCTGACGATCCAGCTTCGACGTGCCATCGCGCAGCACCTGATGAACGCGGGTGAGATCGGCCGCCAGCTCCAGGCCGTTGCGATAACGCTTGGCCGGATCCTTCTGCAGCGCCTTGGCGATCGCCGCCTCCAGCACTTCCGGAATATCCGGACGGAGCGCATGAATCGGCTGCGCCGTGGCGTAAACGATCTGATGCAACAGTTTGGAAAGATTGCCGCCGCGGAACGGACGGAAGCCCGTCAACATTTCGTACAGCACCGCGCCCAGTGAGTAGAGATCCGACCGATTGGTGATCTCCAACGACTGAACCTGTTCCGGCGACATGTAGGAAGGGCTGCCGGCGATGCCCTCGATCCGGGAAATATCCGAGTCTGCGACCAGCGCGATGCCGAAGTCGATGATGCGCACGTCGTTGGCCTGTGTGAGCATGATGTTCGACGGCTTGATGTCGCGATGGATCACGCCGCGGCTGTGCGCGTAGTGCAGCGCCTTGGCGCACTTGTACATGATCTCCACCACGTCATCGACGGGCAGCAGATTGTCCGGTTTGCAGTACGCCGACAGCGTGCGCGCGCCGTGCACGTGTTCGGTGACGATGTAGTAGTGACCGTTTTCCTCGCCGGCGTCGAAGATGGGCAGAATGTTCGGATGCTGGAGCATGCCGACCATGTGCGCTTCGGAAAGGAACATCTTGCGCGTCACGCGCGCGCGGTCTTCGTCGTGCGACTCGAGGTTGTAGACCTTGATCGCGACGTCCCGTCGATAGTAAGGATCGTGAGAAAGGTAGACGACGCCGGTGCTGCCGCGACCGACTTCCTTGACGATGACATATTTCCCGATCTTCTCGGGAATGCGCTGCTCGCGTGTGGCGTTGCGCTGTGCCATCAGACCGCCCATCTCACTGCTCGGGCTCACTTCGGGCTCACTGTTCGTCGTTACATGATGTATCGAATGCCGAGCAAAATCACTGCCGCGAAAATGCCCGCAATAACGTCATCAAGCATAATTCCCAGTCCGCCGTGGAGACTGTGATCAGCCTCCCGGATCGGCCAGGGCTTCCAGATATCGAACAGCCGGAATAAAGCAAAACCAGCGACCACCGAGGTCGGATTCGCAGGCACCGTCAACATGGTGATGGCGAAGCCGGTGATCTCGTCCCATACGATACCAGGATGATCGTGCACGCCGAGCCGTCTGGCGCTCTCACCGCACACGTAGATACCGAAGATAGCGGCAAACAGGGCGAAAGCTACATGCGCGGCAAAGCCGAACTGCATCACAAAAAGCACGATTGGGATTGCCATCAAGGTGCCAAACGTGCCCGGAGCCCAGGGACTCAGGCCGCTGCCGAAGCCGAAGGCGACCAGATGCACGGGGTCGCGCATCAGTTTCGGGTCGGCGCTCCACCTCATGGCCTTGATCATTCTACTGGCCAGCCGCGAAATGATCGTAGCCGGCGCGTTTGATCCTGAACGGCTGACCGTTCCGCAGGCACACCACATCCGTATCGGCCGTAATGACGCCGATTTGAGTCACTCGCTGCTGAAGCTGCAACGAGCTCACCACCGCGGCAGCACGATCGGCCGGCAAGGTGAACAACAACTCGTAGTCGTCGCCGCCGGCGAGTGCGTACTGCAATCCATCCTCCGCTTCGAACAGCTCGCGCATGGCGGCGGACTCAGGTAACAAATCCACATTCAGCTGCGCGCCGACACCACTCGCCGCGCAGAGCTTCTTGAGATCGGTCAGCAGACCGTCGGAAACATCCATGGCTGCTGTTGCAACCGTTCGCAACTGCCGACCCAACTCGATTCGCGGTCGCGGTCGGAGGAAACGATGCCTGAGAAAGGCGGCGGCCTCGCCGCCCAGAATGCGTCGTTGAATCACCGCGAGACCGGCGGCCGCCTCGCCTGGAATGCCGGAGACGAATAACAAATCGCCCGGTCTGGCGCCCGAACGCGTGAGCCACGCATCGGACTCGACCCAGCCGGCAATCTGTACCGTGATCACCAACGGCCCACGCACCGTATCGCCACCGACGAGCGCGACTTTGTAGTCATCCGCCAGTTCGAACAGCCCGCCCGCAAAACCATTGAGCCATTGCTCGCTCGCGCGCGGCAGCGAAAGAGACAAGGTCATCCAGGCGGGCTCGGCGCCCATCGCAGCGATGTCGCTGAGATTCACGGCGAGGGCGCGATAGCCGATGTCGGCGGCGTCGGTCTCGGGAGGAAAATGAACGCCCTCGACGACGGTGTCCATCGCCACGACCAGCTTGCGGCCGGCGTGCGTATCGAGCACAGCCGCATCGTCGCCGACACCGAGCAACACATCGCTCCGCCCGCTCTTGCGAGCGAAATACCGGGCGATGATGTCGAACTCTCCGAGGCTCATGAAGGAAGAGTAGCTGACAGGTCGGAATGGGGACAGATTTAAAATCTGTCCCCGGGCGGTGGGTGGCGCCGTAGTCGACTTACTGCCGCTCGGCGGCGCGCAGCTCGCGAGCGGCCCGGTCGAGCACGGCGTTGATGTACTTGTGCGCGTCGGTGGCGCCGAAGCGCTTGCACAGATCGACGCCTTCGTTGATCACGACCCGATAGGGAATATCCAGACGGTTCTTCAGCTCGTACATGCCGACCATCAGGATCGCGGCTTCGACCGGGTCGAGCTGCTCGAGCGGACGATCGACGAACGGCTTCAACGCGCTCGTGATCTCCTCGTGACGCTCGATGACCTGCGTGAGCAGCTCGACGAAATGATCCTCGTCGACGCCCGCCGAATCGTCACTCTCCAGATACTGCTGCTTGATCTCGACCGCCGTCTGTTGCGTCAACTGCCATTGATACAACGCCTGCATCGCCAGCTTGCGCGCGAGCGAACGCGCGCGGGAGCCGGTGCCACGGGGGATTTCTTTGGGAGCCTCGTCGGTCATCAAGCTTCGATCTTGCGCAACAGATTGGCGAGCTCGATCGCGGTTACGGCCGCGTCCGCGCCCTTGTTACCCGCCTTGGTGCCGGCACGCTCGACCGCCTGCTCGATGGTGTCCGTCGTCAGCACGCCAAACGAGACCGGAACGCCGGTGTCGTTGGCCACGCGACCGAGGCCGCCGGCGCATTCGCCCGCGACATAATCGAAGTGCGCGGTGGCGCCTTTGATGACCGCGCCGAGCGCGATGATGGCGTCATAACGCTTGCTCAACGCCAGCTTGCGGGCCACGACCGGCAGGTCGAACGCACCCGGCGCGCGCACGATCTCGATCTGCTTGTCGCTGGCGCCATGCCGGCGCAACGAGTCGACCGCGCCCTTCACCAGCTGATCGACGATGAACTCATTGAAGCGCGACGCCAGGATGGCGAAACGCAGCTCGCGACATTGCAGGTCGCCTTCGAGGGTCTTGATGGAATCCATGGGGTCAGGCTGGTAATAGCCGCGGGACGGGGGGCGAAGTATACGGAAATGGGCACCCCGGGCCTAGGATGCCCCTGGCCCCTCTTTCCGAAGCGGTTGGCGGTTAGTGGTTGGTAGTCAGCCGTGGACGTACTCGACCACTTCCAGGTCGAAGCCCGACAGGCCCTGCATCTGCTTGGGCGCCGACAGCACCCGCATCCGGCTCACGCCCAGATCGCGCAGGATCTGGGCTCCAATGCCGTAGGTTCGCAGTACTTCGGGACCGACCTTGCGCGGCGCCTGGCCCGCGCCCGTCTGGCTGATCGCCTGCACGGCGTCCATCAGATCGCGCGGCGTCTCGTCGGGCCGCAGGATCACGATCACGCCATTGCCCTCCTTGGCCACGCGAGCCATGGCCGAGCGCAACGGCCAGCCGAGCGCGGGGTCGTGAATGCCGACCACGTCGCCCAGCGTGTTCTTCAAATGCACCCGCACCAGCGGCGGCCTGTCGTTGGGCAACTCACCCGCCACCAGCGCCAGGTGCACGGTGCGATTCACATGATCTTCGTAGCAGAACATGCGGAACGGACCGAACTCGGTCTGCACCTGCTGCTCTGAAATACGCTCCACCGAGCGTTCCTTGTCCAGGCGATAGCGGATCAGGTCGGCGATGGTGCCGATCTTGAGGTCGTGCTGCTTGGCGAACTTCTCCAGATCGGGCCGACGCGCCATGGTGCCGTCGTCATTCAAGATCTCGACGATGGCGGCGGCGGGTTCCACGCCGGCCAGACGTGTCAAATCGCAACCTGCTTCGGTATGACCGGCACGCGTGAGCACGCCGCCGAGCTGCGCCATGATGGGGAAGATGTGACCCGGCTGACGCAGATCTTCCGGCTTCGCATCCTTACGCACGGCCGCGCGAATCGTCGCGGCACGATCGTGCGCCGAGATGCCAGTCGTCACCCCTTCGGCCGCTTCGATGGACAGCGTGAAATTGGTGCGATGATCGATGTGAGTTTCGCTCACCATCAACGGCAGGCGCAGTTGTTTGCAACGCTCGCGAGTCAGCGTGAGACAGATCAGGCCGCGCGCATAGCGCACCATGAAGTTCACATCCTCGGGACGAACGAACTCGCCGGCCATCACCAAATCGCCTTCGTTCTCACGATCCTCATCGTCCATGATGATGACCATCTTGCCGGCGCGGATGTCGGCGAGGATCTCATCGATAGTGTTCAGCTTCATGCGAGTCTCAGGCGGGGGCGTTCAGGCGTTCGAGGTAGCGCGCGATGATATCCACCTCGAAGTTCACGCGCGTGCCGACGCGGTACTCGTTCAAGGTGGTGACTTCGAGCGTATGGGGAATCAGGTTGACGGAGAATTTCGCGCCGTCGACGTCGTTCACCGTGAGGCTCACGCCGTCGATGCAGACCGAGCCCTTGCGAGCGATGTATTTCGCGAGCGGTGCCGGCACTTCGAACTGCACGCGAATCGACCGCGCGTCGTTGACGCGTTCGGTCACAGTGGCGATGCCGTCGACATGGCCGGTGACATAGTGACCGCCGAGCGGCTGACCGGCGCACAGCGCTTTTTCCAGATTGAGCTTCTGGCCGGCGCACCACTGACCGAGCGTGGTCACGTTCAATGTCTCCAACGAGGCGTCGGCGGCGAAGGCATCGCCTTCGATGCGCGTCACGGTGAGACAGCAACCGCTGCAGCTGATGCTGTCGCCGAGGCCGACCGATTTCAGGTCGAGCCCGGGGGCGCCGATCAGCAATTCGACATCTCCGCCCCGCGACGTCACGGCGCGAACTTCGCCAACAGATTGCACGATGCCAGTAAACATTTCGAGCCTATCGCCGGATGCGAAAACAACCATCGAAAATTACGAACGACCCGGTGTCGCCACTCGCGACTTCGGGCGGGCGCGCGATCATAGACTGGTCAAAGCCGCTGGGCATTGCGAGCAGTCGCTGATTGAAAACGACTATGGCGCCTTGCCGGACTGCCGCAGGGTCAATCGCACGTCGTCACCGATGCGGTCGACGGCGTGCATTGTATAGCGTTGCGCCTGATCCAGCGCCTGCAATGCAGGCAGATTGGCCATGGCGCGCGCGTCGGGGCCGAGCAGCACGGGCGCGACGTAGGCGATTATCTCGTCCGCCAGGCCGAGCTGCAGAATGCGCCCGACCAACGTCGGCCCTGCCTCGACCAGCACGTCGTTGCATAGCCGGCGCCCCAACTCGTCCATCACGAAACCCAGGTCGATGCGACCGTCCGCATCCACCGCCGCTACAGTCACCTCCGCTCCGGCCTCGCGCAGTCGATCAGCGGCGGCATTCGCCGCACCGCCTTCGGCCGCGCCTGCGCTTCGCGCGGCGCTGACTGAAGATGACGCTTGGCCGTTCGGCGTCGCGCCGGCAATCAACCGGCTGCTCGATGCCACATCGGAGCCCGCAGCGGTAAACACCACCGTCTCCCCCGCCAGCTTCAGCATCGCCGCGCCAGGCGGCATGCGCAGTTTGCTGTCGAGCACGACGCGCAGCGGCTGACGACCGAGCATATCAATCGACGGGTTGCGAACATTCAACTGTGGATCATCCGCGAGCACCGTATCGATGCCCGTCAACACCGCGCTCATTCGCGAACGCAGACGCTGCACGTCCGCACGAGCCGCCGCGCCGGTAATCCATTTGCTCTGGCCATTCGCGAGCGCGATGCGTCCATCCAGGCTGATCGCGGTTTTCACGATCACGCGCGGCCGGCCAGTGATCATTCGTTTCTCGAAGCCGAGGTTCAACTCACCACAAGCCTCGGCAAGCAATCCAACCTGCACCTCGATGCCCGCGGCCTCGAGCTGACGCACGCCATCGCCACTGACCTTGGGATTCGCATCGAGCACGCCAATCACGACCCGTCGCACGCCGGCGCGAATCAACGCGTCCGTGCACGGCGGCGTGCGCCCCTGATAGGAATGCGGTTCGAGCGTGACATACACCGTCGAACCTTGGGTCCGCTCGCCCGCCGCCTGCAGAGCCAGAGGCTCAGCGTGCGGCTCGCCCCACTTGCGATGCCAGCCCTCGCCGACGATCTGCTCACCCTGAGTAACGAGACAGCCGACGCAGGGATTGGGCTGAGTGGTGTGACGACCGAGCGCGGCGAGCTCGATCGCCCGCTGCATCATTCGCTCGTCGAACAAAGAAAACACGGCTACTTCTTCTTGGCTTCGCCGCCGTTCCACAGCGGCAGCTGCCCTTCGGTATCGCGAACGCGGGCCCGCATGCGTTCGATCTCCTCGCGGAACGCGTCGACGTCCTGAAAACTTCGATACACGGAAGCGAACCGCACGTACGCGACTTCGTCCAGCGAGTGCAGCTCTTCCATCGCCATCTCGCCGATCTGTCGCGCCGCCACTTCACGCTCGCCCAGCGCACGCAGCTTGTGACAGATGTGCACGACGGCGGCATCCAGCGCCTCGCTCGACACCGGCCGCTTTTCCAGCGCCTTGAGCAAGCTGTTGCGCAGCTTCTGCTCGTCGAAAGGCGCGCGGCTGCCGTCGCTCTTGATGATGCGAGGCATGACCAGCTCGGCGGTCTCGAAGGTCGTGAAGCGCTCGCCGCACTCCAGACATTCGCGGCGGCGGCGAATCTGCTGCCCTTCGCCCGCCAGCCGCGAATCGATGACCTTTGTTTCTTCGTGATTACAAAACGGACAGTGCATGGCTGATTAAAACTCGGGATCGGGCATCCTGCCACGACCCTCGGGCGAGCCGGCAAAAGGCGCGACTTTTGCCTCTCGCTCGCCGCCTGTGGCGGCGGGGTACATCCATGTACCCGGGGTGGCCCGTGTACAGCTCACATCAACCTATCGCGAGTAGACCGGGAACTTGCGGCAGATCTCTTCAACCTTGGCCCGCGTCCGGTTGACCGCGGCCTCGCTGCCATTCTCATCGAGAATGTCGGCGATCCAGTTGGCCACGTCGGTCACTTCCGCTTCCTTGAAGCCGCGAGTGGTCGACGCCGGCGTGCCGATGCGCAGACCGCTGGTGACGAACGGCGAGCGCGGATCGTTCGGCACCGCGTTCTTGTTCACCGTGATGTGAGCACGACCCAACGCTGCGTCCGCATCCTTGCCCGTGATGTCACGGCCGATCAGATCGAGCAGGAACAAATGATTGTCCGTGCCGCCCGACACAACCTTGTAGTTGCGCTTGATGAAAGCGGCAGCCATGGCGCGCGCGTTGGCGACGACCTGCTTCTGATAAGTGACGAAGTCGGGCTGCAGCGCTTCGAGCAGCGCCACCGCCTTGGCGGCGATCACGTGCATCAGCGGGCCGCCCTGCGTGCCCGGGAACACCAGCGAGTTGAGCTTTTTCTGAATCTCTTCGTTCTCACGCGCCAGGATCAGGCCGCCGCGCGGGCCGCGCAGCGTCTTGTGAGTCGTCGTGGTCGTCACGTCGGCGATGCCCACCGGGCTCGGATACACACCCGCGGCGACCAGACCTGCGACATGGGCCATGTCGACCAGGAAATACGCACCGACGCCGTCGGCGATCTTGCGGAAACGTTCCCAATCGACGACGCGCGAGTACGCCGAGAAGCCGGCGATGACCAGACGCGGACGATGTTCCTGCGCCAGACGCTCGGCCTGGTCGTAGTCGATTTCACCGGTCGCCGGATTCAGACCGTACTGCACGGCCTTGAACAGCTTGCCCGAGAAATTCACCTTGGCGCCGTGAGTCAGGTGGCCGCCATGATCCAGGCTCATGCCCATGATGGTGTCGCCCGGGTTGATCAGCGCCAGATAGGCGGCGGCATTGGCCTGCGAGCCGGAGTGCGGCTGGACGTTGGCATAAGCGGCGCCGAACAGTTTCTTGGCGCGGTCGATGGCCAGCTGTTCGGCCACGTCGACGTGCTCGCAACCGCCGTAATACCGCTTGCCCGGATAGCCTTCGGCGTACTTGTTGGTCAGCACCGAGCCCTGGGCTTCGAGCACGCGGGGGCTGGCGTAGTTTTCCGACGCGATCAGCTCGATATGGGCTTCCTGACGGGCACGCTCGGCGTCGAGCGCAACCTGCAACTCCGGATCGAAACCGGCAATGTTGGCGTTGGCGGGGAACATGGATACCTCGGCAGTGGGGGCGCCGATTGTACGGGAAAGCAGGCCCTGCGGGCGGCAACACGTGCAGCGGAGCCGGACAGGTACAGTCGGCTAGGAGGCTTCCAGGTGGACGGCTTCCCGCTGTTCCTCGGCATCCAGGAAGGACTCCACCACCCGGGTCCAGGCCCGGGCCAGATTGCGGCGGTTGTAGCCTCCGCCGCCCATGGCGACCACACGGCCATGGCCGAGCTGGTCGGCGATGGCGCACACGCGGGCCGCCGCATGAGCATGGGCCCCCTCGCTGAAGCGCAGATGGGTTATTGGATCCCCGGCCAGGCTGTCCGCGCCGCATTGGAGCAGGATGAATTCGGGCCGGGCGGCCAGCAGGTACGCTTCGATCCGGGCCCAGGCCTGGTAATACTCGTCGTCCTCCGCGCCCGGCGGCAGCGGAATATTGAGCTTGGTGCCGCGCGCCGGCCCGGCCCCGGTTTCGTTCGCATGGCCGGTGCCGGGATAGAGATACCGGCCATCCTCGTGCATGTCGGCGAACAGCAGATCCGGATCGTCCTCGAACGCATAGAACACGCCATCGCCGTGATGGGCGTCGATGTCCACATAAGCGACGCGCTTGAGCTGATGCCGTCGCCGTAAATAATGGACGGCGACGCCGCAGTCGTTGAACACGCAGAATCCGGCCGCCCGCTCGGGGGCCGCGTGATGCAGACCGGCGATGGGAATGAAGGCCCGCCGTGCTTTGCCGCTCATGACGGCTTCGACCGCCGTCAAAGTGCCGCCGACGACGTGGCTGGCCGCCTCGAAAACGCCGCGGAATGCCGGCGTATCGCTGGCATCGAGATAACCATGGCCGGTGACGGACCGGTCGCGCACCAGGTCCACGTAGGCCGGCGTATGAAACCACTCGAGCTCTTCACGAGTAGCCAGCCGGGCACTGCCACGCAGGACCCGCCCGTCCATGCCGCACTGGTGCAGCTCACGCATGAACGCTTCGTGACGATCGGTCCCGAACGGGTGTCCGTCGCCGAAGCCATAGCGGGCGATTTCGTCGCCGGAGACGAGCAGGACGCTGCGGCTGGACTCAGTCACGGCGAAACTCCCCGAGCGAACATCGATGCCACGCCAAGAAACGGATGCCGCACTGTACCCGGAACGTCGGGGCAAATCACGGCTTCGGCGGCTTGGTCCTGCGAATCGCGGCCTGCATCAGCACGATGGCGGTAATGGGCGCGGTGACCACCACGAACAGGGTGATCAACAGCTCATGAATGACCGGCCGGTGAGCCACCGCCGACGCGATCAGCATCGAAGCCACCAGCACGCAGCCCACGCCCAGCGTGTTGCCCATGGAAACACTGTGGATGCGCATGAAGAAATTCGGCAGCCGTAACAATCCGATGGAGCCCACCAGCGTCAGCAGCCCGCCGACGATCAGCAGGAGAGTGGCCGGCACCGCGACCCAGGTTGGAATATCCGGCATCATGGCTCGATCACCTCGCCCCGATATAGAAACATCGCCAGCGACGCCGAGCCGACGAAACCGAACAGCGCGATCAGCATGGCGACCTCGAAGTGCACCACCGACGTCCAGCGCACGCCGAACAGCAGCAACGTCAACATGCCGTTGATATAGAGCGTGTCGAGCGCGAGCACCCGGTCCTGCGCGGTCGGCCCTCGCATCATGGCGATCGCGGCATTCACCATCGCCAGGGCGAAACACAACTGCGCGAACCACACCGCCCCGTTCAGTACGGCGTTCATTCGAAGATCTCCCGCAGGGGCCGCTCGTAGCGCTGTTTGATCGTGCGAATCCATTCTTCGGGATCCTGCAGATCCAGCACGTGCAGTTTCAGCACCGATGAGTCATCGGTGAGGCCCGACCAGACGGTGCCGGGTGTGGCGGTCACGATCATCGCCAGCACAGCCAACCCGTGCGGATCGCGCATGTCCAATGGAATATCCAGAAAGCCGCTTCGCACTTCGCGACCGCCCGTCATGCCGAGCACGATGCGGCCCACGGCGAAGTTCGATTTGACGATGTCCACCAGCACCTTGAACGCCAGGCCGAACGCCACGCGCACCCGGCCGAGACGCGGCCGGACCGGTCGCAGCTTCTGAAAGCTCAGCACCATGCCGAAACCCACCACCAGGCCCAGCAGGACGTTGCCGAAGGTCAGCGTCTCGGTGAGCACGAGCCACAGCACCGTTAGCCCGAGCGGCAACAACACTGGGATGCGCATCATGGCAGCACCTCCCGCGTCGGCAGCACAGCGCGAATATAGAAGCTGGGCTCATGCAGCCATTCCGCGGCGAGATCGAGATATGACATCACCGGCCCTGCCAGGACCGTCATCGCCACGGACAGCAGGATCAGGAACGCGACCGGCATGGCCTCGATGAAACGCAGCCGGGGCGTCGTCGCTCCCGTCGACCAGAAGCTGCGCATGCCGCGCTTGGTAAAAGCAAACAATCCCGCGAAGCCCGCCGCGAGCAATGAAACAATCAACAGCCACGCATCCATGGAAGATTGATCCATCGCCGCGCCGAGCAGCGCCGAGATCATGGAGAACTTCGCGATGAATCCCACCAGCGGCGGCAGACCGGTGGTGAGAACCGTGCAACTCACGAACGCCATGCCGAGAAACGCCAGCGCCGCGGGAATCGCGACGCCGACTTCGTCGAGCTCGTTGTCGCCGACCTCGTGCGGTTCGCCCGCCATGAAGGCCGTGTATGTCGTCGGCTGCGGCGCCATCGTCTCGGTGACGGCATTGACGCGCAATCGCTCGGTCATGCCGGCAATCAGGAAGAACGCCGTACCCGCGGGCACCGACGCAATCAAATACAACAGCACCGGCGCGATCGCCGACGTGACACCCAGCGCAACCACCGCAAGCAACGTCCCTGAGGAAGCAATCACCGAGAACGCGACCAGACGCGTCAACTGTTTCGCCGCGAGCATGCCGACGATGCCGAACCACATCGTCGCGACCGTGCCATAGAACAGCCAGGGCCCGGCGAACGGCGCCGGCGTTTCAGGAACCGCCAGCAACGAGCCCATGCGCAACAGTGAATAAACGCCGACCTTGGTCATGATCGCGAACATCGCCGCGACCGGCGGGCTCGCGGCGGTATAGGTCGTCGGCAGCCAGAAGTTGAGCGGCCAGATGCCCGCCTTGATCAGAAACGCGATGCCCAGAATGCCGACACCCGCTTCGAACAGACTGCGATCGTTCGGTGCCATGGCGGCCCATTGCACGCCCAGATCCGCCATGTTCAGCGTGCCGGCGACGCCATAGATCAACGCCACGCCGATCAGGAAAATCAGCGAGCCCGTCAGGTTCACCGCCACGTAGTGCAAACCGGCCTTCACGCGCACGGAGTTCGAGCCATGCAACAACAGACCGTAGGACGCCGACAACAGGATCTCGAAAAACACGAACAGGTTGAACAGATCGCCGGTGAGAAACGCGCCGTTCAGCCCCATCAACAGGAACTGCAGCATGGAGTGGTAATGCACGCCGATGCGGTCCCAACTGGCCAGCGAATAGACCAGCACGGGTAACGCGATGGCCGCATTCAACGCCAGCATCAACGCCGACAATCGATCGACGACCAGGACGATACCGTAGGGCGCGATCCACCCGCCCAGCGCGTACACCTCGACACCGTGCTCGAGCAATCCCGGCTGCGGATAGATCAGCCGATACACCAGGTACGCGGCAATCGCCACCTGCGCCAGTGTCGTGAGTAACGCGATCGACGACCGCAACACCGTGCGCGTTTGCGGCAGGAACAGCAGCAGCGCGCCGCTGATGAGCGGCAGCACGATAGGCAAAACCGGCAGGTGTCGAAGCAGCGTGCTCATTCGCCCTTCTCCACGCCGTCGACATGGTCGGTGCCGGTAAAGCCGCGCGAAGCGATCAACATCACCAGGAACAGCGCCGTGGTCGCGAAGCCGATGACGATGGCGGTCAACACCAGCGCCTGCGGAATCGGATCGTCATAGAGCGACGCGTCCGCCACCACGTTGGGATCGATCAGCGGCGGCCGGTCGAGCGTCAGCCGCCCCATCGCGAAAATGAACAAGTTGGTCGCATAGGACAGCAGCGCCAGACCGAGAATCACCTGAAAGGTACGTGGCCGCAGCAGCAACCACACACCGCATGCGAAGAACACTCCGATCGCAAGGGAATAAATCAGTTCCATCAGCGAACCATCCTGACGCTGGTCATGTCCTCGGTCTCCCCCGCGCGGCGATGACTGCGCAGCGACTGATGCGCCAAGGCAATCAACATGAGAGTCGTGGTGCCCACGACGAGCAGATACACACCGAGATCGAATACCAGCACACTCGACAGATGCAGCTTGCCCAACAACGGCAACTTCGGTTCCCAAACGATGGCGGACATGAACGGCAGCGAAGCGAACCACGCGAGACAGCCCGCACCGGCCGCGCACAGCAGGCCGCCGCCTATCCAATATTGCGGATGAATACGCAGCCGGGACTCCACCCACAGCGTGCCGTTGACCAGATACTGCGCGATGAATCCCGTCGCCATCACCAGGCCGCCGACGAATCCGCCGCCGGGCGCGTTGTGACCGCGTAACAGGAAGAAGATCGAGACCACGCCGGCCATCGGCAACAGCAAGCGCCCGATGATCGCCGGCACGAGCATCGCACCCTTCGGTACTGGATCGCGTGGATCGGGCAGCTCGCGCGCTGGATCGCGTTTGTCCGCTGAGTTCGTGACGACCTCCGGCGCCGGCCGGAATCGACGCAACAACTTGTAGATCGTCAGCGCGACGATGCCGAGCACCGTGATCTCGCCGAACGTATCGAAGCCGCGGAAATCGACCAGGATCACGTTGACGATGTTGTGCCCGCCTCCGCCCGGCAGCGTGTTTCTCACGATGAAATCGCGAATGCCCGGCCCAGCCGGTTTGGTGAGCACCACGTAAGCCAGCACCGCCATACCGATGCCTGCAACGACGGCGAGCGTGGCATCGCGAATGCGACGAGCACGCGCGCGCACCGAATCCCGATTCTGCAGCTCCAGCGGCATGCGTTTCGGCATCCAGCGCAAGCCGAGCAGCAACAACACCGTCGTCACGACTTCGACGCTCACTTGGGTCAGCGCCAGATCCGGCGCGGAGAACCATGCAAACGTGAGCGATGTGACCAGGCCGGCGCAGCCGACCATGATCAATGCCGCGAGACGATGGAACTTCGCCTGCAACGCCGCGCCGACCGCGCATGCCGCACCGACCAGCCACAGCAACGCGAAGGCCGGATCGATCTGGGTCAAGGCAGTGCTGGCATCGAAGTTCAATTCTCCCAGCGTCGCGACCATCGCAGCCGCGATGACCGCGACGATGATGAGTGCCAATTGCGTCTGCAGTCGCGACGAAGAGAGGAGACGAACCAATGCGCCCGCGGCGCGGATCATTCGGATCTGCACGATCGTGAATGCTCGCTTGCCATCGAAGCGACGGAACAGCGGCGCCAGCACGCCCTCCGGGTGACCGAGCCGCGTCAGCCAGGCATGAATCGCGAGGCCACCCACGAAGGCGGCCGCGCTCATCAGCAACGGCAAGTTCAAGCCATGCCACACCGCGAGGCTGTACTTGGGCACGCGGCCGTCGCTCAAGATCGCACGGGTCGCAAGATCCAGCACCGGTCCGACCGTGCGTCCAGGCAACATGCCCACCAGCAAACACGCCAGCACCAGCATCGCGCTCGGCAGCAGCATCCAGCGCGTCGGCTCGTGTGGCGTACGGGGCAATTCACCGGGCGCGGTGCCAAAGAACACCTGCCGAATGAAGCGCGCCGAGTACGCGACACTGAACATGCCCGCCAGGGTCGCGGTCGCCGGCAGCGTGATCCGCAACCACAGCTCCTCGCCGGCGAAGATGGTTTCCGCGAAGAACATTTCCTTCGACAGGAACCCGTTCAACAGCGGCACGCCCGCCATGGCCGCAGCAGCGACCAGCGCCAGTGTCGCGGTGATCGGCATCGCGTGATACAGGCCGCCGAGGCGTTTCAAATCCCGCGTGCCGGTCTCGTGATCGACGATGCCCGCGGCCATGAACAGCGACGCCTTGAAGGTCGCGTGATTGAGCATGTGGAACACGGCGGCGACCAGCGCGAGCGTGCTGTTCATGCCCAACAGCAGCGTGATGAGCCCGAGGTGGCTGATGGTGGAATACGCCAGCACGCCCTTCATGTCGCGCTGGAAGGTCGCGGCATATGCGCCGACCAGCAGCGACGCCAGGCCAGCGCTGCACACGATGGCGAACCAAAGATCGGTGCCCGACAGCACCGGCCACAGTCGCGCCAGCAGGAATACACCGGCTTTGACCATGGTCGCCGAGTGCAGATAGGCCGACACCGGCGTCGGCGCCGCCATCGCGCGAGGCAGCCAGAAGTGAAATGGAAACTGCGCGCTCTTGGTGAATGCACCGAGCAACGCCAGCGACAGAATCCACGGGTAAAGCTCGCTCGCGCGGATCGCATCCGCCGCCGCGATCACTTGATCGAGGTCATAGCTGCCCGCGATGTGCCCCATCATCAGCACCGAGGCCAGCAAGCACATGCCACCGGCGGCCGTCACGGTCAGCGCCATGCGCGCGCCGGCTCGTGCGTCGGTGCGGTGATACCAGTAAGCAATCAGCACGAACGAGGTGAAGCTGGTCAGCTCCCAGAACATCACCAGCTGGATCAGATTGCCCGACAGCACCACACCGAGCATCGAGCCCATGAACGCCAGCAGGAACGAGAAGAAGCGCGGCACCGGATCGGCCGGCGACATGTAATAGCGCGCATACACCACCACCAGCGCGCCGATGACGGTCACCATCATGGCGAACATCCAGGCGAACCCGTCGAGGCGCAGCCCGAACGTCAGGCCATATTGGGGCAGCCAGTCGACCGCGACCTTCACGACGCGCCCGGCGACCATGTCCGGGTAGAACGTCGCCAATATCGCCGCGCACGACAGCGCGACCAGGCCCGCGAGCCAGGCTTCCACGTTGCGGGCATTGGCCCGCAGGAGCGCCGCGCCCAGGGCGCCGACGAACGGTAAGATCAATATGAGGTACAGCGTCATCGGGCCCAATGCTGCACGACTCTGCTCGATGTCGGTAGCCACCTGGCGACAGTCATCGCTCGTCCCACACCGATCGGTCAGGATTTACCCGCAATCCGGCGTGGCTCGCGAAGCCGCAAAGCCGCCAATCCGCTGTATCATTCCGGCCCCTTGCGCAATTTGCGCGCCCCGAACACACCGAGCCCGCGAGCGAGCCACTTCAGCTTATGGCCCAATTCATCTACACCATGAACCGCGTCTCCAAGGTGGTGCCGCCCAAGCGCATCATCCTGCGGGACATCTCCCTGTCCTTCTTCCCCGGCGCCAAGATCGGCGTGCTGGGCTTGAACGGCTCGGGTAAATCCTCGCTCCTGCGCATCATGGCCGGCGAGGACAAGGAGATCGACGGCGAGGCCCGCCCGCAGCCCGGCATCAAGATCGGCTTTCTGAAGCAGGAGCCGGGCCTGGATCCGAACAAGGACGTGCGCGGCAACGTGCTCGAAGGCGTGGGCGATGTGCAGTCGCTGATCGACCGCTTCAATGCGGTCAGCGACAAGTTCGCCGATCCGGACCTCGATCCGGACGAAATGAACAAGCTGCTGGAAGAACAGGCCAAGCTGCAGGACGCCATCGACGCCAAGGGTGGCTGGGAGCTGGAGCGCACGCTCGAAGTCGCCGCCGACGCCCTGCGCCTGCCGCCCTGGGACGCGGATGTGACCAAGATCTCCGGCGGCGAGCGCCGTCGCGTCGCGCTGTGCCGTCTGTTGCTGTCGAAGCCCGACATGCTGCTGCTCGACGAGCCCACCAACCACCTCGACGCCGAATCGGTCGCGTGGCTGGAACGTTTTCTCGAAAGCTACCCGGGCACTGTCATCGCGGTGACCCACGACCGTTACTTCCTCGACAACGTCGCCGGCTGGATTCTGGAGCTGGACCGCGGCCACGGCATTCCGTGGCAGGGCAACTATTCCTCCTGGCTCGACCAGAAGGAAAAACGCCTCGCCGTGGAAGAGAAACAGCAGGAAGGCTTGCGCAAGACCCTGCAGCGCGAACTGGAATGGGTGCGCCAGAATCCGAAGGCGCGCCAGGCCAAGAGCAAGGCCCGCATGCAGCGCTACGAAGAGCTGGCCTCGCAGGAATTCCAGAAGCGCAACGAGACCAACGAAATCTACATTCCGCCCGGCCCGCGCCTGGGCGAGCTGGTGATCGAAGCCACCAACCTGAAGAAGGGCTTCGGCGACCGCCTGCTGTTCGACAACCTGAGCTTCAACCTGCCCGCCGGCGGCATCGTCGGTGTGATCGGCCCGAACGGCGCCGGCAAGACCACCCTGTTCCGCATGCTCACCGGCCAGGAGAAACCGGATAGCGGCGAGATCCGAATTGGTTCGTCGGTGCAGGTGGCCTACGTCGATCAATCGCGCCAGTCACTCACCGACAGCAACACCGTGTGGCAGGAGCTCTCGGGCGGTCTGGAGATGATCAAGGTCGGCAACTATGAAACATCGTCGCGCGGCTACGTCGGTCGCTTCAACTTCCGCGGCACTCAGCAGCAGCAGTTGATCGGCGAGCTGTCCGGCGGTGAGCGCAATCGAGTGCATCTCGCGAAAGTGCTCAAGAGCGGCGGCAACGTGCTGATGCTCGACGAACCCACCAACGACCTCGACGTGGAAACGTTGCGCGCGCTGGAAGAAGCATTGCTCAGCTTCCCGGGCTGCGCCATCGTGATCTCGCACGATCGCTGGTTCCTGGATCGTATCGCGACTCACATCCTGGCGTTCGAAGGCAACTCCGAAGTCACCTGGTTCGAAGGCAATTACGCGGAATACGTCGAAGACTTCAAACGTCGCAAGGGCGAGGATGCGGCCACCCCGCATCGCATTCGTTACAAGAAACTGGACGCGTGAGAAGACTGAAACGATGGCAATGACAAGGACGGCGCAAGCGTGATCTCGAACGCAGTCATTCTGATCATTGCCATCTTCGGTTTGTTGCTGCTGATACTGGCGTGTCAGCGGCTGTTCCGCGCCCGCTTCCTCGCCGCCGGCGGCAGCGCTTTCACCGGCTCGCTATTCCTCGCGGTCGCGGCGCTGCTGTTCGTGGTTTCGCTGAATCTGCGCACCTACGCGCAACTGACCCTCGAGCGCCCCGTCGCGGAGATCGTGTTCGAGCAGCGCGGCCCGCAGACGTTCAACGCCACGCTCACGCAAGTGCCGAACGGCGAAATCCAGATGTTCGTTCTGTCCGGCGACGAGTGGCAACTCGACGCGCGCGTGCTGAAGTGGAAAGGCTGGGCCAACCTGTTCGGCCTCGACGCGCAGTATCGACTGGAGCGCGTCAGCGGCCGCTATCGCGACATCGCGCAAGAGCGCACCGCCGAACGCACGGTATATCCACTGGCCGAGAATCCCGGGCTGGACCTGTGGCAGCTCACGCTGGACAAGCCCGATCGCCTGCCCTTCGTCGACGCCGTCTACGGTAACGCCGCGTACATGCCCATGTCCGACGGCGCGCGTTACGAGGTCAAGATCTCACAAACCGGTTTGATCGCCCGGCCGGTGAATACGGCGGCTCAGCAGGCCGCCGGCAGCTGGAAATAAACTGCTCAATGAAACAGTTTGCCCAACGACGAGAGCGCTGAGCCCAGTTCACCCTCGGACGGCACGCTGCCGTTGGGCGTGAGCTTGTCGACCACTTGTGGCAACAGGCCCGCGAGCGCGTTGGACGCCTCCGATTCATTCAGGCCGGCGCGCGCGCCCAGATCCGCGACATTTCCTGTGCCCAGTACCTGCTTCACTTGATCGCCCGAGATGGGCAGGTTCTGGCCGGTGCCGATCCAGGACTGCAGTACGTTGCCGAGCCCTGCGCTCTGAAAACCATTGGCGAGATTGCTGAGCGCGCCGGGCTGACTGAACATGGAAAGCAGGTGCGGCAGCAACGCCGCGCCGCTACCGCCGCCGGCGGCTTGACTACCCGATTGACCCTGTCCGAGCCCACCGAGCGCACCACTGATTTGATCGAGTAAACCCATGGCGAGTTCTCCACGTTGAGACGAGGGAGCGCAGTATATGCCTGCGAACCACAGCAGCGCGGCATACGCACAAGGTGCATGTCCCCACTTCTCGCTCGTCGACGTCCAGGTCTTCTATCGGGATTCGCATCACTCCCAATGGGCGTGCCTGGACGTGTGTCCGACGCCGGGATTGAAACAATTGGCCGGATCGAGCTCGCGGTAGTGCCGGACCAGGGCCGGTTTGGCCGGGTAGCTGTGGCCGACATTGTGCTCGGCCGGATACTCGGCACCGCGTTCATCGAGTTGCTGCAGCATCCATTGTTTCAGCCGATGCACATCCGTCCCCGCGTGCACCAGATAATCCTGATGCAGGACATGACAGAAGAAATGTCCGTAGTACAGCGCGTGACTGATCTGCCCGGCGATCGATTCCGGGAGCTGCTCGAACCACTGCAACTCATTGCGACGAAGCGCGATGTCCAGAGCAATGATGTCCGCAATCTGCTTCCGGTGGAGCGCACGATAGCGGATCGCGGCGCCGGCGGTGACGAAGCGGTGCAGGAACGCCGCCTTGCCCTCCGCTTCGGTGCACTCAAAACAAGAGTCCTGCGCCGACTGGAAGACGGTCGCCAGAATCTCGCGTGTTTCATCGACGCGATCAGCGGCCACCTTCAGCATCAGATGATGACGATAACGATCACGATACTGGCGCAGGCGCGCTGGCAAATGGTTGGGTAACACGCACGCCGCGGCTTGCAGCAGCTTATCGCTGAAGTCGGGCGGCAATATTCGCAGCCGCGCGGCCAGCGAATCGATCCAGCCTTTGAAAGCAAACAACTTCGGCAACCGGGCCGCGCCGAGCCAGCGAATCGCCAGGAAAGTATCCTTGCCATAGCGCACGGCGATATCGAAGGCGGTTCGATGCAGATACTCCGCCTCGATGGGCAACTCCCGGCAGTGTTCGAGCATGTAGCGTCGTAGGGTCGTGAGCTCTTCCGGATCGTCGGTGCCGATGTAAAACACCGTCGTCGCTGGTTCGCTCGAGAACGTATCGAGCCGAACAGCGAACACCATGACCTTGCCCGCGCTGCCGGATGTTTCGAACAGCCGCCGGGCATCCGCATTGAATCTCGCCGGACTCGATGCATCGATGTCGCGCAGCTCTCCGACATAGTCCCGGCATGAAGCGCTGCGCCCGGTGGAATAGTCGACGTCCGCTTCGGTGAACGCATCGCCATCCAGCCGACGCAACATGCTCTCGGGATCGTCGCCCAGGCGCACGCCCAGGTGATTGACGAGTCGAATCTCGCCGTTGGAATCGACCTGCGCATACAGCGCCATTTCAGTATAGGCCGGCCCCCGGCGAATCAATGAGCCACCCGAGCTGTTACATACGCCCCCCACGACCGAAGCGCCGATGCAGGATGAGCCGATCACGGAATGTGGCTCCCGCCCCAACGGCCGTAATATCTTTTCGAGCTGAAACAACGTCGCGCCGGCGTGGCAGATGACCTGCCGTCCCTGATCGATGAGCCGGACACGCGCGATACGCAGCGTATTGACGATCACGATATCGCGGTCATAGCCCTCGCCATCGGGAGTCGAGCCGCCGGTCAGCCCGGTGTTGGCCGCCTGCACGATGACGATCTTGTTGGCACGGACACAGGCCTGCAGCACGCGCCACTGCTCGACCAACGTCCCCGGCCTCACGACGGCCAGCGCCGGACCAGCACCGCAACGCAATCCCGTTCGATACCGCCGCGTCGCCGCCGCACCGGTCAGCACGTGTCGGCGTCCCACGATCTGCTCGAGCAACTCGATGAAGCGGCGCCGTTCGCCGGTGATGATCTCGCTCACTCGGGCAACGAATCCAATGGGTACAGCGGCCGCGTCACCCGGGTGAACGGAATTCGTTTCATATTGGCGCAGGTCGGCCCCGGAGTGTCGGCGATCAAAATGCGCTGTGCCCATTTGCCGAACGAATGACGAAAGCCCCCCGGCGATTTCACGAAGATCAGCGCCGCGGCAGCGGGATCCAGTCCCTGCGACAGATACATGGCCACATCCCATTCGAAGGACGGCAGCGTCCGCACCAGTAACCGGAGCGCACCCACCGCGAGTACCACCGTCCGGCCCATGCCGATCTCCATGTCCTGATCGCGCATGTGATATCGACCATCGGACAGCAGCTGCACCGTGGCACTGATCCGCAACGGAGCACCGTCGCTGCGCGAATAGTAATGGCCGATGTCGACTTCAATACTGGCGCCCACGCCCATTCGCTGGGCCACGGTCACGACGGCTGGATCGCAGATCGAGAGATAGACGAGCCGTTTGCCGCGCTCGGCTCCGGCCGCCAATAGCGCACGCAGTACCGCAGTGCTGTCGGCCGCCGAGCCGCCGCTTGGCGCGTCGCCGGCATCGCTGACGACAGTCAAGCCCTCCGATGACAGACCGATACGAATCGCGTCATCCAGCTCGACCAATTCGGGCGTGAACTGATCTCGCTGATTCCAAGCTGCTTGCGCCAGCTCAGCTGCAACCTGTTCCGCCACGGCCACGTCGCCGTCCGCGCATACCAGCGCCGCGAACCCCAGGTCCGGCACATCGATCCATGGTTGCACCGGAAACAGCGACGCATGTAACACACGCCCGCTCAACTCAGCACGGCGAGCGGCAGCGACCACAGGAACCAACCCTCCGTCCGTGGTGCGAGCACACACCGCACTCACGACCATCGGACACTTCGCGAGGGCCATGACGGGACGTCGCTTGCCATCGAGCGTGTCGACCATCAAGCGCGCGGCACGTTGGCCGGTTTCGTAAATATCGATATGCGGATACTGCTGATAACCGACGTGGAAACAATTGGGCTGCAGCATCTCCGGCGTGATGTGTCCATGCAGATCGAAGGTGATGCCGATGGGAACGTCTGGCGGCAGGATGCGGCGCAGACGGGCGATGATTTCCGCATCACCCCGCCTCGCCCCACCTTCCACCACCAGGGCGCCATGCAAAGCCAACAGCAGTCCATCGACGGGCAGTGCCTCGCGCAACCGCGATTCCATCTCACCGACCAGTGCATCGAATGCCGCTTCGGTCAGCGGGCCACCGGCGAAAGCACCAGCGGCCAGCAACGGTACTGGCGTCACGCCCGCGGCACGCAGCTCCGAGATGAAACCATGAATCTCGATGTGTGCCCGCTCGAACCCGGCACCGAAGATTGCCTCGCCCCGATGCAGGAAGTAGTTTTCGAACGTCGCCACCGTGGTCGCGAGCGGCGAGAACGAATTGGACTCCTGCATCAGCAGGCCGACTGCAACGCGCCGACTCATGCCATCCCCTTCCGATCCGGCCACGCCAGGCCAGTGACCGCGTCGAACAGTTTGATCCCGTCCAGATTGATATGAATGTTTCCTTGCCAGCCGGCGCGAATATCCGTGTCGCGCGTCTCCAGACCGACGATGGGCGGCAGATCGTCCAGCGCGTAGTGAACGATGGCGCCATGCCCCAGATGTTCGACCAGCTTGACCTGCGCGGGCACGCTCACGCACTTCTCGAAACGGCCCAGCTGCACGTCCTCCGGCCGCAGCCCCAACTGCACCGCGCCGCTGCGTCCGGCATGACCGGATAGCGGCAATCTCAGCCCTGCCACGCTGACGACGCCGCTATCGAGCTGCGCCTGCAGGATGTTCATGTGAGGACTGCCGATGAAGCGGGCGACGAACACGTTGGCCGGATTGCGATAGATTTCCAACGGCGTGCCCTGCTGCTGAACCTTGCCGCCGTTGAGCACGATGATGCGATCGCTCAACGTCATCGCCTCCACCTGATCGTGCGTGACGAACATGATCGTCGTACCCATCTTGTTGAACAGCAGCTTGAGCTCGCCGCGCATGCGTACGCGCAGGGCAGCGTCGATGTTGGACAACGGCTCATCGAGTAAACAAATCGCCGGCGAACGAATGATCGCGCGACCGATGGCGACACGCTGGCGCTGGCCACCCGACAACTGCGCAGGTTTGCGATCCAGCAGCCCTCCCAACTCGATGGTCTCGGCAACCGCACGCACGCGCTGAGAGATTTCCGTGCGCGGCAGGCGCTGAATGCGCAGCGGGAACGCCAGATTTTGCGCGACGGTCATGTGCGGATAGAGCGCGTAGCTCTGGAACACCATGGCGACATTGCGATCGCGCGCCGACAGGTCGGTGACATTGCGGCCGCCGATCAGCACGCGACCGTCGGTGGGCCGTTCGAGTCCGGCCGCAATGTTCAGCAGCGTGCTCTTGCCACAACCGCTGGGACCCAGCAGCGTGACGAACTCATGCGGCGCCACGCTGACCGACACGTCGTCGATCACATGTGTCGCACCGAACGTCTTGCTAATTCTATTCAGCTCAATGCCTGCCATGCTGTCGCGCTCACGCCCCCGCTTACTATGATTTGACCGCACCGAACGTCAGACCGCGCACGATGTGTCGCTGCACAGCCAACACCGCGATCATGACCGGCACGAAGGAGATCACGCCGAACGCGCTCATCTGTCCCCAGGCGAGCGCGTTGTCGCCAACGTAGCCCGCGATCGCCACCGGCACGGTCCTCGCCTTGAGCACCGTCAACGTCAGCGCGTACAACAATTCGTTCCAGGCATAGATGAAGACGAAGATGGCGGTGATCACCATGCTGGTCGTGGACATGGGCATGACGACGCGCACGAAACGCTGCCACAGCGTGCAGCCGTCGATCATGGCGGCACGCTCGACTTCTTTCGGCAGATCCTGGAAATAACCGAGCATGGTCCACACCACGAACGGAATCGCCGCCGCGGTGTTGGAGAGAATCAGCGCCGCCAGCGTGTCGATGAGGCCGAGCTCGCGAATCAGCAGGTAGTAGGGAATGGCGAAGCTGATCGGCGGGAACAGTCGGTTCACCAGAATCCAGACCAGCAACACCCTGTTGAGGCGGATCGGCAGACGGATCCGCGCCAGGATGTACGCGGCGGCAGTGCCGACCAGCGTCGCGAGCAAGGTGCTCACCACGGCCACGATCGCCGTATTCAGCAGATAACGGCGATTGAACGGATCGGCGAGCACCGCCTGGTAGTGCTCGGTCGTCAGCTGCGTAGTCAGGAACACCGGCGGCGAGGTGAAGAAATCCGACTGATGTTTCAGCGAGCTCAACAGCAGCCAGTACACTGGAAACAACAGCACGAACAACAATAGCCCGAGGCACAGATACAGGCCCGCGGCGCGCACAGAGTCTCTGAGTTGCCGGCGCCGCCTGAGCGTGTGCTCGCCAGCGTCGATTGCGTCAATCATTCAAGTACGCCTGGTTGCGCGGCACCGCTTTGAGCAGCAGATAGATCGAAGGCGGCAGCAGCATGAGGAGGAAGATCCACGAAGCCGCGGCCGCCGCCGGATATTCCAGAAAGCGGCTGCCCAGGCGCACGATATAGATGTTCAGCGTCTGCGTGCTCACGCCCGGTCCGCCGAAGGTCATGGCGTAGATGAAGTCGAAAGTCTTCAACAGATCCATCAGCCGGATCAAACCGACGATCAGATACAGATGCGCGAGCATGGGCAGTTTGATTTCCAGCAGCACGCGCAGCGGCGAGGCGCCATCCATCTGCGCAGCTCGAATCGGCTCCTGGGGCAGCGCCATCATGCCGCCCATCAGGATCATGGCCACGATCGACGTGTTGGTGAGAATCTCCACCACCAGCACCGCGGCCATGGCGGTGTCCGGCTGGGAAATCCAGGGCTGCGGATTCAACCCGAAGAACCCCAACGCCGCGTTCAGCGGGCCGTACTGAACATTGAACAGCAAGCGCCACAGAATGCCGGTGACCACCGGCGGCACCATGAGCGGCACGAGCAGCACTACGCGCGACAGACCCGTGAGACGTCCGCTCAAGCGCTCGTTGGTCAGCAGCAGCGCCACTAACGTGCCGAGCAGCAGCTCGGCCGGCAGCGCCACCAGCGTGAACACCAGCGAGCGTCCCACCGACGACCAGAACTGCCCGTCGGCGAGCACATCGCGATAGTTGTCCACGCCCGACAGCTCGATCGGCGCGCCCGGCGTGCGAATGTCCCACTCGCAAAAGCTCAGGTACGCCGAATAGATCAGCGGAAACAGATAGGCGACGCAGAGCGCGAGGATGCAGGGCGAGATGAACAGCAGCGCCGCGATCCGATCGTCTCGAAGCCAGGTGCGCAATCGTGCAGTGAGCATCATTGGAGCGCGTCGATATCGGAGTAGTCGTGATTGGCCGGTCCCGGCATGGAATCGAACAGCTTGCTCCACAGCGTGGCCGCCGAACGCGCCGCTTGTTGGGATGTCATCTGTCCGGTCAACGCTTCCGACCAGATGGCGCCGGCCTGCACGAACCAGCCGATACCCTTGGGATGACCTTCGAAACCGGGTCGGAACGACGCGGCTGCCGCGGCCCTGACCGCGTCGATGCCCGGAAAGCGCGTGGCGACTTCCGGATCGGCGAGCACCGAGCTGCGCGTGGCATAGATGCCGTGCTCCACCATCAACCGCTTGGCATTGCGCGCACTGGTGACAAATTCGATCCAGGCCCACGCCGCGTCCTTGTGCTCGGAATATCCGGAGGCCGCGAGATGCCAGCCGGCGTAGCCACCCGGCCCCGGCGGCTGCATCGCGGCCCACTTACCGACGATGCGCGATTTCTTCGGATCGTCGAGATTCGGCTGGATGTAGTCGGGCCATTCCAGCAGGAACGCGGCCTCGCCGTTGAGAAACACCTGATCGGCTTCCGCAATGTCCATTGCGAATACGCCGGGCGGCGCATAGGCAAACAGTTGCTTGAGCCGGTCGAGTGCGCGTGCGCCCTCCTCACCCCCGAACTGCGGCCGACCGTCGGCGCTGAACAGCGAACGACGCTCGCCCGCCTTGTACGCCGAGAAAAAATATTTATTGAGCTGCACGTTGACGCCGGCCGCGACGATGCCGTGAAATTTCTTGGTCGTGACGGCGCGCGCGGCGGCGATCAGCTCGTCCCAGTTGCGCGGTGGCGCAATCCCCGCGGCGGCGAGGACATCGGCACGATAGAACAACACCATCGAACGGCCCGTCAGCGGAATTCCGTAGCGCCGACGCGCGCCGGGATCCAGACCCAGCAAGCCGTTCAAGCCGCGATAGTCGTCGATATCGAATCCGGAACCGGCGACATAGGGATCGAGCGTTTGCAGATAAGCCCGAATATTCGCGTCCCAGGCCTCATCGACATCGAACACGTCGTAGCTGCCGGCCCGGCCGATGAAGTCGCTCATCATCTGATCCTGCATCTGTTCCCAAGGCGTTTCGACGAACAGGACCTGCGCTCCGGTGGCGGCCTGAAACTCCCGCGCGAAGGTTCGATAGCCGGCCAGGCGCTGCGCGGCGCCTGCCTGCACCATGTGGATCAGCGTCACACCCTCGAACCGGCCCGCTGCCTGCAGCGGCGCACTGGCGACCGCTGCAAACAGCAGGCTGAACAGAACGATCAGAGACTTCATCATTACCAGCGATACAACATGCCCATGCCGACGGTACGGGGCCGAACTGTAAAGGTCGAGCCCAGCGCCGAGCCGCCCACGCCCAGCGCGGCCAGGTCATAGAGGAATGGATGATCGTTGAGCGCGTTGTTGACGTACAACGACAGCTCCATACCGTTCACCATCATGCCGGCGCGGAAGTTGAGGATGTTCTGCGACGGGTTCGGCTGGTACAGCGTCGAATAGTTCGGCGTGCCAGGATGATCCAGGCTGGTGAACGGGCCGGGGTTCTTGGGCCGATACTGATCGTCGACGCGCAGGTAGGCCTCGTAGCCGCCGAGCCCGAAGGCATATTCCAGCGACGCGGCGAACAGCCAGGGTGAATGGAACATGTCGAGCTGGTCGCCCTTGTACGCATAGACGATGTTGGTGCCGGGGACGCCGGCGGTCTCGGCCACCTTGGCATCGGTATAGCCGACGTTCAGTCCCAGATGGAAGCTCTCGGTGAGTCGCGCGTTGACCAGCAGGTCGAAGCCTTTCACCTCGGCCTTGCCGACGTTGGCAACGAACGAGGCCAGGCAGTCCGGCACATAGATCGACTGCTGGATGTCCTTCCAGTCGATGTAGTAGGCGCTGCCCTCGATCGCCAGACGGTTACCGAACAGGCGATTCTTCGAGCCGACCTCGTAGCTCCACAGCTCGTCGGAATCGTAAGAGCTCGGCGTGCTGGTCACACCGATCTCCTGCAGCTGCGCGGTACATTGCGGGGTCGGTTGCAATGGCGTATTGGCGCCGCCCATGCGATTGCCCTTGGCAGCGCTCGCGTACAGCAGGTTGCTATCGTTCACCTGATAGTTGATGCCGAACTTCGGCGTCATCGCAGTCTCTTCCTGCTCGCCCGAGCGCGCCGTCGTGCCGCCGTTGACCGGGCCCGCCGCATTGTACGAGTAGCCGCTGCGTTGCCGTGCGACGCGTGTACCCGCAATCAATGTCAGCTTGTCGAGCACGCGATAGTCGAACTGCGCAAATCCGGCGAGCTGACGATCGCGCAGGATATTGGTCGCATCGAACGAACGATCGCCGTTGACCATGTCGGCGCCCCAGGCGTACGGCACCGTCATGCCCCACAGCTCCTGGGTCATCGCCGGCAGCGCCGGACTCACGATCTGCTGGTGGACCTCCTGGCGCAGGTACGAATAGAAGCCGCCGACGGTCCATTTCAACCGCGCGTCCGGATCGGAGGACTGCAGACGCAGCTCCTGACTGTAAACATCCTGATGGTTCGAGTAAGGCACCGGCGAGGCTTCCGAAATGGAGCGTGCCGCCGCCAGACCGAAGAAGCTCGCCACCACGTTTGTATAGTCGAGCGCGTAGTCGTTCTCGCGGCGCATGTAACCGGTCAGCGCGGTCAAGCTCACCGGCCCGAGGTCCGCCTCGATCTTCAGCGACGGCAGATAGAACTTGTCATCGGCCGGCGTCAGCAACGCGTTCTTGTTGACGAAATCGGTGTCGTCCACGTTGGAGGCGCTGGGATCGAAGAAGCCGCTGTCGTTGATGTTCACCTTCTGCAGGAACATCGATGGCGTGATTCGCAGCGACTCGGTCGGCGCGAACGTCAGCGCCCCACGCACCACTGTCGACTCCGACCAGTTGGCGTCCTTCTCGACGGCGCCGCCGGGCAGGAAGCTGTCGTGATCGATGTAACCGCCATCGCGGCGATACCAGGCGCTGACCCGATAGCCCGCCTTGTTCTCCACGATCGGGCCACCCAGCGACACGCCGGCCTCGTAGCCGAGCTCGCCGCCTTCGGTGCTGGAGATATCCGCACGCGAGTAGCCGCTGAAGTCCGTCAAGCTCGGTTGTGCCGTGATGAATCGAACTGCGCCGCCTTGGGCGCTGGCTCCAAACAAAGTGCCCTGCGGGCCGCGCAGGATCTCGACGCGCTCCAGATCGAAGATACGCGGCGTGCCCACGCCGACCAGATTCAAGATGCCGACGCGTACCTGCACGGGCACGTCGTCGATGTAGATTCCGGAGGTGGCCGAGCCGGCCTGTGAGTAGATGCCGCGGATGGTGATGTTCTTCTTGGCGCCGCGGTCGTCGCTGAACTCGATGCCGGGCGTCACCTTTACTACATCGTTGAAGTCCCGCGCACCGATCCGGTCCAGGGTCTCGGCGTCGTAGACGCTCAAGCTGATCGGTACTTTGCTGGAACCCTCGGCCCGCTTCTGCGCGGTGACGATGATCTCTTCGATCTGCGCCGAGCGCTCCTCCGCGGCGCTGGCTGCCCCCATGTAGAGCGATAGCCCGGGCGAAGCCAGAGCCAACGCGGCGATCTTCTGCAATCGACGGTGATGCTGTCGTGACATTCTCGTGTACCCCATATTGACGCTCGATGACGCCTGCCCCTGTGTCAACGAGTGTCAGCGAGCGCTTCCGGGAATACCAGTTCAGCCTGTTTCGCCGCGTGAAATGGCGCCGACTGCCGCGGGCGGGGGCCCGTGATAAGGTCCTCGCGAACCACCTGGCGTCACCAAGGAAACCTCGTGAGATCATTCCGCATCTTAGCTGCCGCGTGCACGCTCGCCGCACTCGCATTCACCGGCGTTGGCAACGCGCAGCAAACCGACGACGAGACGAAACCGATCAACGTCGATCTGCGCAAACAAACCGGGCGCATCCGTCCGCTACACGACGTCCACAGCGGTCCACTCGCCGTGCGTGGCTCGGTGGATCTCACCGAGCAATATCGCGAGCTGGGCTTCCATTACATCCGCACCCACGACACTCCCTGGGTCTACGAAGCCGCCGGCGACATGCACGTGATCTTCCGCGATTTCTCCGCCGATCCGGACGACCCGAAGAACTACGACTTCAGCAAGACCGACCGCTACATCCAGTCGCTGGTGGATCTGAAGGCCGAGATCATTTTCCGCATCGGCGAGAGCGCCGAGCTCACCAAGGTGAAGTACTACAGTCATCCGCCGGCCGACTACGACAAGTGGGCCAAGGTCGCGGTCAACATCGTGCGTCACTACAACGAGGGCTGGGCCGACGGTCACCGCTTCGGCATTCGTTATTGGGAAGTTTGGAATGAGCCGGACGTGCCGAACTTCTGGAGCGGCACGGCCGAGCAGTACTACCGGCTGTACGCCACCACCGCCACCGCGCTCAAACGCTACGACGCCACGCTGAAAGTCGGCGGCCCGGCACTGGCTTCGAACGACCAGTTCCTCAAGGACTTTCTCGCTTATAACAAGCAACGCGGCGTGCCGATCGACTTCGTCTCCTGGCACAACTACGGCACCCGCCCCTTCCTGGTCGCGCGCCGGGCCGACCACATTCGCGCGCTGACGGACAGCGGCGGCTACCCGAAGGCCGAGATTCATCTGAACGAGTGGAACTACTTTCCCGGCGACTGGAATCGGATGCATGTCGAGCCGCTCTATACCCAGCAGATCTTCGAGCGCATTCACGGCCTCGAAGGCGCGGCCTATGCCGGCGCGATGCTCACTTTCCTGCAGGACTCCAAGGTGGACGTCGCCAACTACTACACCGGCACCGCATTTTTCTGGGGCATGTACGACAACCACGGCGTGCCTTACAAGAACTTCTATCCATTCCGCGCCTTTCGCTGGATGCTCGACACGCCGCTACGCGTGCAGGCCGATGGCGCCGAGACGAGTGACGAAGCATCGTTCGCGGTGCTCGCCGGCCTGGCTGAAGATCGCAAATCCGCCTCGGTAATGATCAGCAACCAGGTCTCGAACCATTCGGCGTACACCATCGCGCTGAAGAACGTTCCCTGGAAGGGCGCCACCTCCGCCGCGATCTATCGCATCGATGCGAGCCACAACCTCGAGCAGACCGAGACCCGCTCGCTCAAAGCGGGCGAACTACTCACGATCACCAACGTCGCCGCCCCCTCTGTCACGCTCGTGAAGCTGCGTGCCCAATAAGTTACGGAGATCGATCGAATGAAACTGATCAGATATGGTGTGGCCGGTCAGGAGCGACCGGGCCTGGTCGCCGCCGATGGTTCCTTACGAGATCTATCCGCCGAGATCGGCGACGTCGGCGGCGAGTTCCTCGCACCACGCGTGATGCGCCGGCTGCGCGAACTGGATCCGCAACGGTTGCCGCTGGTCGAGGCCGGCGCACGGCTCGGGCCATGCGTCGCCGGCACCAGCAATTTCCTCGCCATCGGGCTCAACTATCGCGATCATGCCCACGAAATCGGCGCCGCCGTGCCGGGCGAGCCCATCGTATTCAACAAAGCCGTCTCGTGTATCGCCGGGCCGAACGACGATGTGCCGCTGCCCGCGGGCTCCACGGCGACGGACTGGGAGTGCGAGCTCGCGATAGTGATCTCGCAGGATTGTTACGAAATCGAGCCCTCGCAGGCTCGCGAGTTCATCGCTGGCTACTGCGTTTGCCATGACATTTCAGAACGCAAGTTCCAGCTGGAGCACGGCGGCCAATGGGTCAAGGGCAAGAGCTTTCCCGGCTTCGGTCCGCTCGGGCCGTGGCTGGTCGACGTGGATAGCGTGCCCGACGCGACCGCGCTGTCGATGTGGTTGCGAGTGAACGACGAGACCGTGCAGTCGAGCAACACTCGCCAGATGATTTTCACGCCGGATCAGTTGGTCGCGTACCTGTCGCGGCTCATGTTGTTACGTGCCGGCGATATCATCACCACCGGCACGCCCTCCGGCGTGGGCATGAGCCGCAAGCCGCCGCGCTTCCTCCGCAGCGGCGACCGCGTCTCGCTTGGGATCGAAGGGCTCGGCACCCAACAACACCAATTCGTCAGCCGCGCCCGATAGCGCGGCTGACTACTCAGTGGCTTTCGCGAGCCACCTCGACGCCGCGGCAGCCGACCAGGAAATCGAAGTCGACGCCGCGGTCGGCCTGGAGCACGTGATCGACGTAGAGCTGCGCGTAGCCACGCTGCTCGTTACGGGGCGGCTGCCATTGCGCTCTACGTCGCGCCAGTTCGACATCGCTCACATCCAGATGCAGACGACGGCCTGCCAGATCGAGCTCGATCCCATCTCCAGTCCGCACCAACGCAAGCGTGCCTCCCGCCGCAGCCTCAGGCGCTGCGTGCAGAACCACCGTGCCGTACGCCGTGCCGCTCATTCGCGCATCCGAAATGCGCACCATGTCGCGAACGCCACGCTCCAGCAGCTTGCGAGGCAGTCCCATGTTCCCGACTTCGGCCATGCCGGGATAGGCCATCGGTCCGCAGTTCTTCAGCACCAGCACGCTGCTTTCATCGACCGGCAGATCGGGATCGTCGATGCGTTGTTTGTAATCCTCGATGTTCTCGAACACGACAGCGCGGCCCTGATGTTGCAACAGAGCCGGCGTCGCGGCGGCGGGCTTCAGAATGGCGCCGGCTGGAGTGAGATTACCGCGTAACACCGCAATCCCACCTTCTTCGACCAGTGGCTGATGCAAGCGACGGATGACCGCGTCGTTGTGAACAGGCGCGGTCGCGCTGTTGTCCACCAGCGTTCGACCATTGGCGGTCAACGCATCGGGATTCAACAACCCGGCTTCGTGGAGCCGGCGTAACACGCCGGGCAAACCGCCGGCGTAATAGAACTCTTCCATCAACAGTGCGCCGGCCGGCTGCACATCCAGCAGCGTCGGCACTGCGCGCCCCCAGCGATCGAAATCGTCGAGCGTGAGTGGCGTTTCGATCCGGCCGGCGATGGCCAGCAGATGCACGACCGCGTTGGTGGAGCCGGAAATCGCTCCCAAGGTGCGAATCGCATTTTGGAACGCGGCTCGCGTCAGAATTTTGTGCGGCGTGAGCTCCTCGTTCACCATCTCGACGATGCGCCTGCCGGTCAGCCGCGCACTCACATTGCGGCGGGCATCGACAGCAGGAATCGCCGCTGCCCCGGGCAACGTCAAGCCGAGCGCCTCGGCCATGCACGCCATGGTCGAGGCCGTGCCCATGGTGTTGCAGTGGCCGGCCGAGCGCGACATGCCTTCTTCCGCCGCCATGAAATCGCTCATGCTCATCCGGCCCGCGCGCACTTCCTCGCTGAATTCCCAGACCGACGTTCCCGAGCCGAGATCGCAGCCGCGAAACTTGCCGTTCAACATCGGACCGCCGGGCACGACGATCATGGGCAGATTGCAACTGGCCGCGCCCATCAAGGGTCCGACCGCGGTCTTGTCGCAGCCGGTGATCAACACGACGCCGTCGACCGGATTGGCGCGGATGGTCTCCTCCACGTCCATGCTCATCAGATTTCGAAACAACATCGCGGTGGGCCGCACCAGCGCCTCGCCGGTCGACATGACCGGAAACTCCAGCGGAAAGCCGCCGGCATCGTAGACGCCGCGTTTGATGTGTTCGGCGAGCGCCCGAAAATGGCCGTTGCAGGGCGTGAGCTCTGACCAGGTATTGCAGATGCCGATCACCGGCCGCCCGTCGAACAGATCGGACGGGTAGCCCTGGTTCTTCAACCAGCTGCGGTGAATGAAACCATCCTTGCTGTGCGCGCCGAACCAGTGGGTCGAGCGCAGTTTTCGTTGCTTGGTCATCAGCTCCAGCCACCGTCGACGACATAGTTCTGGTTGGTGCAGGCGGCCGCGTCGTCGGCGGCCAGGAACAGCACGATGGGTGCCACATCCGCCGGCACGAGCATCCGTTTGAGACATTGCCCGCGAAGGATGCTCTGCTCCGCGTCCGGCGTGAGCCTCAGCTCGATCTGCCTCCGGGTCATGATGGCGCCAGGCAACACCGAGTTGACGCGGATGTTCGACGAGCCGAGGTCTCGCGCGAACGAGCGCGTCAGCCCGACGATGGCGGCTTTGGCCGTTGCATAACAGGGCAAGCCGCCGCTGCCGAGCTTCCAGATGATCGAGCCCATGTTGACGATCGAACCGCCGCCAGCCTCGGCCATCGCCGGCGCCACTGCCTGAATGGCGAAGAACTGCTGTTTCAAATTGACACCGATCTGCCGATCCCATTCCTCGCTGGTCACGACCTGCCAGTCGCGGCGCTCGTCATTGGCTGCGTTGTTGACCAGCACGGTGACCGGCCCCCATTCGCGCATGGCATCCCGCAATGTCGATTGGAGCGCGGCAACGTCGGTCAGGTCGCAATGTATGTAACGACCTGCGCCGCCTCGTTCCTCGACGCGAGCCAGCGTGGCTCGCGCCCTGTCATCGTCGATGTCGAGAAAGGTGACCCTTGCACCCTGGCGGGCAAATGCCGCCACCAACGCCGCACCAATGCCATCTGCACCGCCAGTGACGACGACGTGACGATTCCTGAGACTGGGATACGAGGCCTCGCTCACGCCACAGCCTTGGCGGCTCCCGACACGGCATCCAGTGTCGCCGCGATCACGCTCTCATCGTGCTCCGATGACAGGAACCACGCGCCGCGCTCCAACGCCCGCACACCTCGCTCGATCAATGCGGTGGTGAATCTGATGTAACGGGCGCGATCGATGTGGAACGTATCGCGAAAGGAAACAATCGGCGTCGTCACACCGAAAGCGACGTGGAAGATGCCAGGGAAGCCCTGGATGCGCGCGGGAATGCCATAGTGCTGCAGGGTCTCTTCGATGCCTGCCATCAAACGTCGGCCGTGCTTCTCGACCGCGGCATAGACGTCACCCTGTGCGAGCGTGCGAAGCGTGGCAACGGTGGCCGCCATGTTGACCGGATGGGCGTTGTACGTGCCACCGTGCATGACGCCGCCGCTGGCAAACAGATCCATCAGGTCCGCGCGCCCCGCGAGCGCCGCGACGGGAAATCCGCTCGCGATCGCCTTACCGAACGTGGCCAGATCCGGTTTGACACCGAACAGGCCTTGCGCACCGCCGGCCGACAGACGAAAGCCGGTGATGACTTCGTCGAAGATCAAGATCGCGCCCGCCTTGCTGCAAGCCGCGCGCACGCCTTCCAGATAACCCGGGTTCGGCGCGATGGCGCTGGTATTGCACATCGCGGGTTCCATGATGACCGCCGCGACATCGCCTCGAGCGAGACGCCGCTCGACGGCACCGAGATCGTTCCAGCCGAGCACGTCTACATTCGTGCCGCACTGGAGGTCCTGCCCCGGCGTGCCGGGCACCTTGTTGGGATGTTCGATCGGACCGCACGCGGCGGCCGACGGCGCGACGCTCCACTGCACATTGTCGAGCCAGCCGTGATAGTGACCTTCGAACTTGACGACAGTCTGCTTGCCGGTCGCGGCACGAGCCAGACGCAGCGCCGCCTGGATCACTTCGGTGCCCGACGAACCGAATCGCACGCGCTCGGCGCACGGCACCAGCTCGCAAACCAGCCGCGCGGCTTCGAACTCCACTTCCGTCTGGCTGGCGAAGATGATGCCGCGATCGAGCTGCGAGCGCGCCGCCTCGATGACCGCCTTGGGAGCATGCCCGAGAATCATCGGGCCCATGCCCAGGTAATAGTCGATCAGATGATGGCCATCGACGTCGACGACATACGGCCCGTAACCGTTGTCGATCACCAGGGGCGTGGGCGAGATGTTGAGGCGGAAGTTGCTGCTGACGCCGCCGGCGAGAAACTTCGCGGCGGCGGCCATCCGTGCCTTGGAGAGATCGAACGAGTTGAGTGACATGAGTGAGTCCATTGGCGAGCGACCTTACGGTGCTGCATAAATGGCTCAAGCCACGGAAAAATACGAGCGGCCGATGTTTCGCGACGTGAAATGCCGCCGGCAATCAGCCAGCTACGAAGCCGAGCTCCGTCGATATGGAACGCGCCTCGGCGATGACATGGGCGGTCATCTCTCGTTTCCAATCGGCCGACGCGCCGACGGTCGGTGCCGAAATGCTCAGCCCCGCGATCACCTCACCCGAGGCATCGAAGACCGGCGCCCCCAGGCACAGCGCGCCGTCTTCGTTCTCGCTGTCGTCCTCGGCATAGCCGAGGCGTTGAATTTTATCGAGCTCCAGAAACAGGCTTTGTCGCTCCAGAATCGTCCGTCGCGTACGTTGACGAAGCACGCGAGGCAAGGCCGCCGCGCGTGCCTCCGACGTCATGTTGGCCAGCATTACTTTTCCGATGGAGGTGGTATGGCTCGGGTGGCGCCCGCCGATTCGCGCCTGCAGCTTGGCGGCCTGCGGCGCCTGCAGGATCTCCAGATAGACGATGTCCGACCCCTCCAGAACCCCGAGGTTGACGGTCTCGCCGCAGAGCCGGCACAGCGTCTGCATGTGCGGCAGACACACGTTGCGCAGCCGCTCCATCTCGCTGCCGAGATTGATCATGCCGATGATGCGGACATCGATCCGGAACCGGTCGCGCTCCGTGTCGTGAACGATCATGCCGGCGGCTTCCAGCGTGCGCAGATATCGAAACACCGTGGTCTTGGGCAGACCGACGCGCAGCGCGATTTCCTTCAAGGACTGCGGTTCGGGCAGCTGCCCGACACATTTCAGCACCTCGATCGCTTTCAACAACGGCTTGACGATATAACGAGACATTGCCGCCGTACTCTAATCGATCCTCCGCGCCGGTGTCAGCGCATCGAGCGACGGCATCTCGCGCAGGCGAAAATCAGCCCACCCAGACTCGCGCGTTACGGAAGATCCGCATCCACGGGCTGTCTTCCGCCCAGCCATCCGGATGCCACGAGTTCTGGAACGTGCGATACACGCGCTCCGGATGCGGCATCGTCAACGTGACGCGACCATCCGGGGTCGTGATGCCCGTCAGGCCGCGAGGCGAGCCGTTCGGGTTCGCGGGATAACGTTCCGTCGCGCTGCCCTGGTTGTCGACGAAGCGTAGCGACATGAGATTCGCGCCGATCAGCGCATCGATATCGCCGCGCCCCGCGAAGTCCGCATAACCCTCGCCGTGCGCGACGGCGATCGGCATACGCGATCCTTCCATGCCGGCAAAGAACAGCGACGGCGACTTCACCACTTCGACGAGACTCAAGCGACCCTCGAACTGCTCCGAGCGATTGCGCACGAACTTCGGCCAGTTCTCCGTGCCCGGAATCAATTCGCGCAGCGCCGCCATCATCTGACAGCCGTTGCAGACACCGAGTGAGAACGTCTCCGGCCGATGGAAGAACTTCGTGAACGAGTCACGCAGCCGCGAGTTGAACAGAATCGACTTCGCCCAGCCCTCGCCGGCGCCGAGCACATCGCCGTATGAGAAGCCGCCGCAGATGACCATGCCGCGGAAATCGTTCAGATCGAAACGACCCGCGACCAGATCGGTCATGTGAACGTCGAACGGCGCGAAGCCGGCGCGATGGAACGCAGCCGCCATCTCCACGTGGCTGTTCACACCCTGCTCACGCAGGATCGCCACCTTGGGGCGCGCGCCCTTGGCGATGAACGGCGCCGCGATGTCCTGATTCAGATCGAAGCTGAGTTTGACGTTCAGACCCGGATTGTTTGGATCGGTGACCGTCTCGAACTGTTCCTGCGCGCCCCGCGGATTATCGCGAAGCTGCGTCATGCGGAAGCTGGTCTCCGACCAGGCGCGATGCAGATCGGTTCGCGACTCATCGAGCAGCGACTCGCCGCCCGTACGAATGCGCACGCGATCTTCGTTCGTGACCTTGCCGATGACACGGCTCATCGTCGCCAGACCGTGACGATCCAGCACGCTCAACACCGACTTCACATCGGCCGTACGAACCTGCAGCACCGCGCCCAGCTCTTCGCTGAACAGCGCCGCGTTCGGGTCGCGCACTTCCACGCCGAGATCGACGTCGACGCCGCAGTGGCCCGCGAACGTCATTTCCGCGAGCGTCGCGAACAGACCGCCGTCCGAGCGGTCGTGATAAGCAACGATCGAACCGGCAGCACGCAGCTCGACGATGGCCGCGAAGAAATTCGCGAGCGCTTTCGGATCGTCACAATCCGGCGCCTCGTGGCCGAGCTTGCCGAACACCTGCGCGAGACAGGAGCCGCCGAGCCGATCGCGACCGGCGCCCAGATCGATCGAGACCAGCGAGCTGTCGAGCTCCGGCCGCAGTTGCGGCGTGAGCGTGCGACGGACATCGCGCACCGGCGCGAACGCCGAAACGATCAAAGACAGCGGCGCGACCATGCGGCGAGGACCTTGCTCGCCCTGCCAGGTCGTCTTCATCGACAACGAATCCTTGCCGACCGGAATGGTGATGCCCAACGCCGGGCAGAATTCCTCACCGACCGCCTGCACCGTCGCATACAGATCCGCATCTTCACCGGGCTCGCCGCAGGCAGCCATCCAGTTCGCGGACAGGCGCACCTGATCGAGCGCGGCAACGTCGGCAGCGGCGATGTTTGTAACCGCCTCGCCCACCGCCATGCGACCGGACGCCGGCGCATTCAACAGCGCGAGCGGCGTACGCTCACCCATCGACATCGCCTCACCCGTCGCCGACGTGTAATCGCTGATCGTCACCGCGACATCGCTGACCGGTACCTGCCACGGGCCCACCATCGGATCGCGGCTGATCATGCCGCCGACCGTCCGGTCGCCGATCGTGATCAGGAATGTTTTATCCGCGATCGCCGGGAAGCGCAGCAGCCGATACGCAGCGTCCCGCACATCCAGATTGGCGGCGGCGAAGTCGTCGCCGAGCGGCGCCAGCTTCTTCACATCGCGCGTCATCTTCGGCGGCTTGCCGAGCATGACGTTGAGCGGCAGATCCACCGGCGGCTCCTTCAGCAACGGATCGCCGACCTTCAGCCAGCCATCGTCGGTGATATCGCCGACCACCGAGAACGGGCAACGCTCGCGCTCGCACAGCTCGGAGAAGCGTTGCACGTCCTTGGCGTCGATCAGCAGCACGTAGCGCTCTTGCGCCTCGTTACACCAGATCTCGACCGGCGACATGCCCGGCTCGACCGAAGGCACCGTGCGCAGATCGATCCGACCGCCGCGACCCTCGGTGTGCGCGATCGACTCGGGAATCGCGTTGGAGATGCCGCCCGCGCCGACGTCGTGAATCAGCAGGATGGGATTGTCCTGGCCCATCGCCCAGCACTGATCGATGACTTCCTGCGCGCGACGTTGAATCTCGGGATTGCCACGCTGCACGGACGCGAAATCCAGATCTTCGGTGCTCGCGCCGCTGCCGACAGACGAAGCCGCGCCACCGCCCAAACCAATGAGCATCGCCGGACCGCCGAGCACGACGATCTTCGCCCCCGGAGGAATGTCCGACTTCTCGACGTGCATGCGACGAACGTTGCCGACGCCGCCCGCGATCATGATGGGCTTGTGATAACCGCGCAGCGTGGCGCGTGCACCCGACTTTTCGGCTTCCAGTTCGAACGTGCGGAAGTAGCCCAGAATGTTGGGTCGACCGAACTCGTTGTTGAACGCCGCGGCACCGAGCGGACCTTCGACCATGATGTCGAGCGCCGACGCGATGCGCCCCGGCTTGCCGAAATCCTGTTCCCACGGCTGTTCGAAGCCGGGAATGCGCAGGTGAGATACCGAGAAGCCCGCGAGCCCCGCTTTCGGCTTGCCGCCGCGACCGGTCGCACCTTCGTCGCGAATCTCACCGCCCGAGCCCGTCGCCGCGCCCGGGAAGGGCGAGATCGCGGTCGGATGATTGTGGGTCTCCACCTTCATCAGGATGTCGATGGGCTCGTCGTTGAACGCGTACGTATGCTGATTCACATCGGCGAACCAGCGACGACCGAGCGGTCCTTCGATCACTGCCGCGTTGTCGCGATACGCGGAAAGCACGCCACGCGAATTCTTCGCGTACGTGTTCTTGATCATGGCGAACAGCGACTTCGGCTGACGCTCGCCGTCGATGATCCAGTCCGCGTTGAAGATCTTGTGCCGGCAGTGCTCGGAGTTCGCCTGCGCGAACATCATCAATTCGACGTCGGTCGGATCGCGGTCGAGCTTTTTGAAGTTGTCGGCGAGATAGTCGATCTCGTCCGCCGACAGCGCCAGGCCGAGCGATTCGTTCGCTTCAGCGAGCGCCTCGCGGCCACGAGCCAGCAGCGGCACCGTGTTCAGGCGACGCGGCGACTGGTGATCGAACAATTGAGCCGCGTCGTCGTAGGAGAACACGGCAGCCTCGGTCATCCGGTCGTGAAGCAGCGGCGCGATGGCTTCGAGATCGGCCTTCGACAGCGGCTGGGAGCCGCGGACGAAATAAGCGATGCCCCGTTCGATGCGCTCGATGGCCTGCAGCCCGCAGACCTGCGCGATGTCGGTGGCCTTGCTCGACCAGGGCGAGATCGTGCCTGGGCGTGGAATGATCACTATGAGCTGGTCGGAGGCCGCGTGCGCGGCGCTCGGTTGTGCCGGCCCGTAGGTCAGGAGGGCCCCGAGCACGCCCCGTTCGTCAGCGGTAAGTACCCGTTGCGCTTGAACAAAATGCGTAAAGCGCGTGGTCAGGGACTGGACCGCGGGGAGGCGCGATCGAAGGGCGGCGAGCAGGCGGGCGGTGCGAAAATCGGACAGTGCAGGCGCGCCAGACAGTGTCAGCATGCGGTGCGGCGGGGGCAGCGGAACGGGCGCGAATCATACCGGAAATACCGCTTGATTTCCGGAGGCCCGATTCCGGCCGCCGGAATGAGACGCCCTCAATCGCCGTATGGCTCGAACAGCTCCGATCCGAGCCGTACGGCGATTGAGGGCCTCTTACTTCTTGTCGCCGGGCGTGTACACCGGCATCGGAAACGGCGTGACGTTGGAGCCTTCGAAGGTGCTGATCTTGCTCACGCCTTGCTGCCGCACCTCATCGATGCGCAACACCGAATGCATGGGCAGATAAGTGCGTTTTACGCCTTCGAATTCGGCTTTTACCTTTTCTTCCGTAGGGTCGACCACTACGGCTGAACGCTCACCGAATACCAGCTCCTCGACCTCCACGAAGCCGAACAACGAGCCGTGACTCACCTTACGGGCATAGATCTCGTAGACCTTGCCCTGGTTGACAAACACGACCTTGAAAATGTGACTGGCTGCCATCTTGCTATCGGGCCTCGTTGGTAGGCTGCGGGTCCAGGCTATGTAACATTACCGTTCATTTTGTCCTGGTATCCCGCGATCGCTACCGCGTCAGCAATCTCCTGAATTCTCGGTCAATGGCACTGAAACTCCGCATCATCAGCGATCACTACAAGGCGCTCGGCAAGCGCAGCTCGCGCCTGTTCGGCGTCACCGGCGGACGGATCGGCCGTGCCGCGGACAACGACTGGATCCTGCCGGACCCGGATCGCTACATCTCCAGCCACCACTGCAAGGTGGAGTTTCGTGCCGGCCAATGGATGCTGGAGGATACCAGCACCAACGGAGTCTTCATCAACGGCTCCGACGTGCCCGCCTCGGTCGACGGCGCATATCCTCTGAAAGACGGGGATCGGCTGCGGCTCGGCGACTATGAAATTATCGTCAGCATCGACGAACGCCAGGATTTCCCCTCGGATGCCAGCGGCCAGCTGCCGGTACCCGCGAAGGTCCCGTCGCGACGCGGCTCACCCGTGCCGGAAATCATGGACCTGGGCGAAGAACTGGACCTCACCGACCTGTTGACCGATGCGGCCATCAAGCCGGCCCCCGCCTCGACCGCCGCCGCTCCGGCCACTGCCGCCGCGATCGGCGCCGGCGGCTTCGATATCAACAAGGCGCTGGGCATCGATCTGCAACCCACGCGTCCGGGTCTTACGAACAACACCGTGCCCGGCAAGCCGGCGCGCAGCGGCTTTGCTTCACTGCTGGATGCGCCGGACGAAGGCGATCAGCGCACCATCGTACCGGGCAGCAAGTCCGACGACTGGCAGATGCAGACCAAGCCGTACGATCGCAAATCGCTGCAGGCGTTGACCAATCCCGCGTCGCTGGCCAAACCGGTCGAGAAGCCGGCACCCGCGCCGACGCCCGCTCGCCGCGCCACCGACAACCCGACCGCGCTCGAGCCGGCCAATGGCGTCGAAGCGTTCTGTCGCGGCGCTGGCATCGATCCTGCCTCGATCCCGCTGGAAACCCAGCACGCGTTGCTCCAGCTCGCCGGTCAGATGACTCGCGAAGTGGTGCTCGGCTTGATGGACGTGCTCAAGAGCCGCTCCGATCAGAAGAACCGCCTGCGCCTGAGCCAGACGACGATTCAGCCGGCCGACAACAATCCGCTGAAGTTCTCGGCGAGCGTCGATGAAGCATTGGTGAAGCTGTTCGACGGCCACAACAACACGCGCTATCTCGGCCCGGTGGACGCGATCCGCGATTCGTTCGCCGATCTGCGCACCCATCAGCAGGCGCTGTCAGGCGCCATCCAGGCCGCGATCGACGAAGTCATGAATCGTATCGAGCCCGGTGAACTGCAGGAACGTTTCGATCGCGGCTTGAAGCGTGGCGCGCTGCTCGGCGCGGCCAACAAGATGAAGTATTGGGATCTCTACACCGAGTTCTATCACGTGCTCAATCAGCGCAACGAGCAGAATCTGCCGACGCTGTTCGCCGAAGAGCTGTCCCGCACCTACGCCGAGAAGGCACAGCAGAAGAAGCGCTGAGGCCAGCCCAGTAAAAGTCGCGTCTTTTGCCGGGCGCATCGCAAGGGCCTCGGCCGCTTTCGATCATCGGATCAGCGCCTCGGCGTCAGCATGCTGTTGGAATTGGTCGTGGGCGCCGTGCTCGTGGTAGTCGCCGCCGGCGCGGCCTCGCGTTGTGCTGCCGGCCCCGTGTCGGTCGCAACCCAATCCAGGATGTCGATGTAACCTCGGATGTTCTCGACGAAGCGCACTGGCTCCCAGCCTCTCGCATAACCGCGCTTCACTCGCGAATACCATTTCTCCTGCGTCAGCAATGGTAAATGCTCACGCACGTCGTTCCATGAGTCCGGATTCTTTCCATGCATCTGCGTCAGGATGCGCGCGTCTTCGAGATGGCCGACGCCGACGTTGTAGGCGGCCAGCGTGAACCAGGTGCGATCCGGCTCCAGAATGCGCTTGGGAATCTGATCGCGCAGCCAGACGAAATATTTCGCACCTCCGAAAATGCTGGCGCGCGGATCGAGCCGGTCGCCGACGTTCAACGCCTGCGCCGTTTCTTCCGTGAGCATCATCAAGCCACGCACGCCGGTATGTGACGTCGCGCCCGGGTCCCAATGCGATTCCTGATAACCCACCGCCGCCAGCAAGCGCCAATCGACTCCGATCGAGCCGGCCGCCTCCTTGAACCAGTGCCGATACTGCGGCAGGCGCGATTCGATGTGCTCCATGAACACGCGCGCCTGAATGTAATCGAAGCGATCGGTGCCGCCGTAATACGTATCCAGAATGGATGCGAGCCGGCCCTCGGCGCGTGCCGATGAGAAGAATGCGGTCACGCGCTTGAGCAAGCTGGGATCGCGTGCATCGACCGCCCACGCCAGCGCCTTGCCGCCCGACAGATCGAATGCGACTCGAATCTCGGGATGGAAGGCGCGACCGATGGCGAACTCGTTCGAATCCGCGACGGTGTAGTCGAACTCGCGTCGGGACAAGCGATACAACAACTCTTCCGTTTCGACGGAAGGGTTTTCGACCCACGACAGATTGCTGTAATAGACGCGCAGCTGCTCCAGCGTGGCGGCGTGCGCACTGCTGGCGACGACTTCGATGTGACCGTCGTAGGTTTGATCGAGCCGTCGCGGTCGCGGATCGCCCTGGCGGAAGATCAGATGCTCGCGCACCTGTTGATACGGCGGACCGAAGCCTGTTTGTCCCGGCAGCCGCAGGCCACGCGTCAAACCCGCCGCGGCGATGTGGGCACGTCGCGATTCGAGCTCGCGCACGACGTCGGCAACGGTAGGCACGGAATAGATGAACAGCTTGACGCCCAGCTCGGCGGCAAAGCGCGCGGCCAGATCGAACTCGGGCCCCTGCGGCCCGTCCGCGCCCAGGTAATAGGCGCTGGGCAGATTGCGAGTCACGACGCGCAGCTCCCCACTGCGCAAGATCTGCTCCATGACACTGGGCGGCTGGGAACACGTCCCCAACAGCAGCATCGCAATGATGGCGAGGGTTATTTTCACCCTGCTTCCTGATGGCAACCCGGCGAGGTCGGGCATTGGACCCGAAACCCCGGCTCGGGGCAATGTCGGCGCCTGGCGCCATTCCCCACCCCTGGCTCGGCAGCGGCCCCTCCGGCCGTCTACGGACGCATCAGGGCAATCAAGCCGTCCGGCAGCGTCGCTCGCCAGTTCAGGAACGTGTGGCCACCTGGATACTCGCCATAACTGACCTGATAGCGCTTGTTTTCCAGTAGATCGCGCAGCGCGCGGCTGTAGCGAAGCATCCGATCAGGGGTCTCCCAGGTCCCCGCCACCACATGAAAGCGCACGGGCAATGCAGGTTGCTCCGCCAGTTCCCGCAACAGCGCGCCATCGGGCTCACCCTTCGGCGCCCATGAAAATGAACCGGACTGCGCCAACACGTTCCCGAAGGTCCGCGGGTGACGAACGGCGATATAACTCGCCGCGAGACCGCCACGACTCGCACCCGCGACGACGGCTTTGCGCGGATCGCGCGTCAAATGCAGCTCTTCCCGCAAGTCTGGCACGAGCTCTTCAGCGATGAAGCGCCCGAATTCAGGCTCACCGGTGAGCTCGCACTGTCGATGCGCGGCGTCGATGTAATCGACCATGATGGCGACCACCGGCGGCAGCACGCCATCGGCTCGCATGTTGTCGAGCTGCGTCGGGATGGCGGCGCTGTATAGATATGAGAGGCCGTCGAACAACACGACGAACGCGTATGGGCCGTTATCTTTGCTGTGGCCGGGCGGTGTGTAGATCGCCACCTCGCGCGTGTTGTTCAGGATGCGACTGGTGATTTCGCGTTCGGAGACTGTGCCGCGCGGGACGCCGGCGCGTGCTTTCAGCCAGCGTTCGGGCTTTGCGTCCGGGCCCTCGAAATAGTCTTCGTCGACGGGTGTCTCGCGGGCGAAGAACACCTCGGGGATTTCGTGACGAGCGCGCGGGTCTCGGAATATTTCTCTCATCCCACCGACGCGCCATTCCTTTCGCAGCGGCTTCTCATCCGTGACGCGCCCTTCCGGCCAGGAGAATGCATACGGCGCTCGCGCGTCCGTCTCCAGCTCGTAGGTGCGATACCAAACATCGCTGTTCGCGAGCCGTGTCAGCACATCGTTCGACTGCCAGGGCGTTTGATTGAAAATGCCGACGACACCGACCTCGGTTGCGTCACGTTGCGCCGTTTGACGCCAAAGGAACGTTACCCACATGCGATCGACTCGACCTGGCATGCGCTCGATCAACGGCGTGCCGGCGGCGTCGATCTCACGCCAGAACGCGTCGGTCGCCTTCGCGCCTTCCGCTTTCAACGACTGCTCCAATCGTTGCATGCGTGGGCTTTCGGCCGCCTGCGCGAGCACCGCGAGTAACGACAGAACGGATGCGATAAAAGCCCGCATCATTTCTGCTTGACCGCTTCGACCGCGTACTCGCCGTAGCGATGAATCAGCCGTTCGATGCCGCCGTCGTAGCCACGGACGAACTCGACTCGCACGTCGACATCTTCGTCGGCGACGAAGTGCGTGCGATCCTCGGCGATCAACTCGATCTGCCCCACTCCACTCGCGTCGCTGATGCGCAGGCGCGTGCCGTCAGCAGACACTTTGTATGCCGCCTCCGCGGCGACACCGTGGCGCGTATTCACGACCCCACCGGCGGGCGCGACCATATAGAGGCCAGTCAACTCCGCGAGTTGCGGCGCTGACAGCGTCACGGCCGGCACTGTAGTCACGCCAGTAAACGGCCATCCCTCTGCAATCGCGATGGCACGACGCAGTTCATTGATCACCCGAAATCCGCGACGGCCGTTGGTGAAGATGACCAGGCCGTCGCCCTTGGCCGGATAGCCTTCGATGTAGGCCTTGTAGGAATCGTTCGAGCCCGAGTGCGCGAACCGACGCGACAGGCCATGACCATCGAGGAACGGACCGAGGCCGGCGCGACTGGGGCCGACTTCCGTCATCATCTGCACGGCCAGCTCCTGAGTGAGGAATGAGTTCGCGTCGCCCTGATAGGAATCCATCAGTGCGATCATCAACTTTGCGTAATCGCTCGGCGTCGTCCACAGGCCTGAGGCGGCCAGTTCCGGCATCGTCTCCCAACCGCGCGGCAAGGCGGTGGGCTTGCCGTCGCGATCGTGGGCTTTGGCGATGTTTCCATGCGAGGCTGGCAGCGGGTTCTGATATGTGCTCCGTTTCATGCCGAGCGGATCGAATACATGACGTCGCGCGGCGGCCGGGAAATCCAGGCCCGTGCGCTCCTCGATGATCAATTGCTCGATGGTGGTGCCGCCGCCCGAGTACACCAGCTTCGTGCCTGGAAGATGCGTAACTTGCACCGGCTCCGTCACGGCGGGCGCTTTGCCTTGCAATGTTTCGAGGATCGTTGGCACCGGCGCGTCCGGCTTGAAGTCCGGGAAGCCGTGTACGTTCAAACCGGCAGTGTGCGAAAGAATGCCGCGTAATGTTACCGGGCGTGCGGAAGAGAAGGAGTTGGGCGGGATCTTCCAGCGGGTCAGGTACTCGTTCACATCGCGATCAAGATCGAGCTGGCCGGCGTCGACCAGCCGTAACGTCACGGCGGCGGCTCCGACTTTGCTGACTGAACCGACAGAGAAGACCGTGTCTGTATCGATCTTGTCGGTCGTGCCCGCCTGCTTCAATCCATAGCCCTTGGCCCACGCAACTTTGCCATCGCGAATCACCGCGACGCTGACGCCCGGCACACCCCAATGTTTCATCCGATCCGCAATCGTCCACCGCTCCTGCACCCCGTCCTGCACCTCCACCGCATCCCGCAGACCGGTCTCTGCGGCGCGTATGCGAGCATCCGCTGCGAACAGAGGCTGCATCGGCAGCAGTAGAGCAATCGCGACGAGGACTGAATGCTTCTCGAAATTTGTCATGTGAGTTCAGTGTTCAACGGAAGGAGCAACGTTGGCCTTGGCCTGCTCTACATATCGCTCGGCATCGCGCAGGAACCCGTCGAGCTGGGCTCGCTCGTACCATCGGCCGCCAACGATCACGGCGGCGATCTCCCGCGTGTTGCGAATATCGTGGAGCGGGTTCGCGTTCAGCAGGACCAGATCGGCTGTCCAGCCTTCGCGGACCGCGCCGTATTGACGCTGCAGGCCGAGGTACTCGGCGGCATTTGTCGTCGCTGTTCGCAAGACTTCCATCGGCGATAAACCTGCCTTGTGAAGCAGAGCGAACTCATCGTGCAAACTCGCGCCGGGGAAGATCATCGTGTCGAATGCATCGGTCCCCGCCAGGATCTTCACGCCCGCGGCGTGCGCCATTCCGGTGACCCGCAGGCCCAGTTCGTGGAAACGCTGGTACAGCTCGCGAACCTCCGCCGACTTCGACGCCGCCGAGTTCAAGTTGGATTCCCAGTACTCACGCCACTTCGGAATCACATACTTCAAGCGCGGATCGTTGCGATAAGCGGCGTCACTGGCGCGCGCATCCGATTCGCGCGTGAGATGAGTTGGCGTGTAGTACACACCTCGCTTTGCCAGATCGGAAAGAATCGCCTCGCAACGCTGCGCATCGAACTCATTCACCGTGCGTCGCATTCGTTCGGTGGAGTCAGGTGTGTTCGCATTCGGTACGCCCGATGCGACGGCGGCCATCGCGGCTCGATACTCGGGGCCGTAGTCGCTGCAGTCATAGAGAATACTGCGCGCGTGCTCTATGGTTTTATGGCCGTGAGCCGCAGCTTCGGAAGTGGATACGCCAAGCGGCACGTGGCCCGACACTTCGATGCCCAACTCGCGCGCGCGGTCTGCCAAGGCGAAGTAGGCGGCGGGCGGAATGCCGTTATAAGTTTTGATGAAATCGACGCTGCGAGCTTGCCAATGTTCCGCGACCAGGCGGCCTTCTTCGGCGGTAGCCGGATATAGATACTTCGGCATCGTCCCCGGCAGGCTGGAACGCAGCTCCGGCCCGTGGACAAAATCGCTCGAGGCCCACAACACTCGCGGGCCGGGCTCTGTACCAGCACTGACGCGCGAGTTCAGCTGCCGAACGTCGTCGATGCAGAAAGCGGCAGGGGCTTTTGGATCGGGACAGTCGCCGCTCATGTCACGAATGCCGGTGACACCAAAGGCGATATGCATCGGCAATGCATACTCGACGTAATCGCGAAGATGACTGTGCATGTCCCACAGCCCCGGAATCAGGAACTTTCCAGCGCCGTCCAATACCGTGGCTGCATCGGAGTTGCGTTCTGCATCGACTAATAACGCAGCAGCATGATTGTTTTGAGTCCCGCCGCCCTGGCCCGGACCGGAAGGACCCGCGCTTGCATTCCGCCCCGCGCCCTTCCGTACCCGCGCCGGCTCGACCTCGATCCCATCGGCTGCGATCGAACCCGAGGCATTCCGTACCAGCACCGGCTCAACCTCGATCCCATCGGCTGCAATCGAACCCGAGGCATTCCGTACCAGCGCCGGCTCAACCTCGATCCCATCGGCTGCGATCGAACCCGAGGCATTCCGTACCAGCGCCGGCTCGATCTTGATTATCTTCCCGGCCGCGATATGAACCGACCGGTGATCCAGCATCTGCCCGCTGGACGGGTCGATGACAGTCACATCTCGAATAATCAGCTCAGTCGGCAAGGGCGCGGCCGCGCCGAGGCCTGCGCCGCTCCATAGAGCGATGCAGGCCATCGCGATCACTCGCATTCGACGCGGCACGCGAATCATCACGCCGCCATCAGAACTTCCATTTCACACCCGCCCGATACTCGCGGCCCGGGTTGGTGTGCATGTTCAAGCCAAGGTTCAAATTCGACGCCGCCACGTACTGCTCGTCGAGCACATTGGTCGCCAACAGATAGAAGTTCATGTTCTGCCAGTTGTAGAACACACGCGCATCCATCTCCGTGACATCGCCCACTTCGTACACATATACGACGCCATTCCGCCGCAGCGTGGTGTCCGGAGCGACCAGGTCCGTCTTGTAGGTCACACCCAAGCTCACCCCCAACCCACGCAGCAGCTTGCTCTCCAGAAACTCATAGCTCGCGAACGCGCTGGTGCTGAAGCGCGGCGTGTTGTTCGGGCGGATGCCCTTCAGGTCGCCCTTATAAAAGGTATCGAGATAGCTCGCCGCCAGGAACGCATTGATCGCCGGCGTGAGGCGGCCTTGAATCACACCCTCCACGCCCTGTGCGACCTGCTCGCCGATCGGCAACGAGCACGCACCGGCGCCGCAGGTGTGAGTCAGATCCGGATCGGACTGCGAAATATTGGTCCGACGCGTGTCGAACAACGCGACGCGAAGGCCCCAGCCCGCGTTGAAGTCGGCCTTGAAGCCCACTTCATAGTTGCGGCTGAGCTCCGCGCCGATCAGCTCGCCGCTCGGATCGTTCGGCACCCAGCGCCGGTTGGTCACCGGCGAGAAGCCTTGTCCGTACGAGGCGTAGAGATTCATGTGATCGGCCACTTCGAACGTCGCGCCGATCTGATGCACGAAATCGTCGAAGTCCGTCAGCGTCGCATCGGCGGCGGCAAACGCCGCCTTGGCCGCCTGCAGACCGATCGCGCGCCCCGTGCGGGTCTTGACCGTGTCATACGAGTAGCGACCGCCGAGGCTCAACGTCAATCGATCGATGGGTTTCAACATCACCTGCGCCGTGATGCCCAGGTACTTGTCGTTGCTCTCGGTGAAGTTCAGTGGCTGCGTCGCCATGAACGCGTCGGCCTGAGCCTGCGTCGTCAAACCATAGTCCGGCGTGAACGCATTGAAGCGCGTGGTCCCGTAGTTGAGCGCGGTGTACGCGAGCAGATTCACGGCCGGGTCCGTGTTCTGCGCGCCGTAATCGATACCGATGAACGCCGTGTGCTCGCGACCGAACGCCTGGAACGGACCATACAGATTCACTTCGCCACTGTACGACTTCGAGGTCGAATACAGATCCTGCACGTACTCATAGGCAGCACGGCCATCGGAAGCGAACGGACCGCCGACGGCGTACAGCGAGGTATCGCGGCCTTCCCGGCTGTACTGCAGATTGCCGCGCACGGTCCAGCGATTGTCGAACGTGTGATCGAGCTGAGTCTGCGCGGTCAGGATGTCTTCGTTCTGAAAGCCCCACGGCATGCCGAGAAAGCGCGAGTTCGGCACCTTCAACGAAACGATTTCAGCACCGGCCGCAATAGCCTGCGCGGGCGTCAGCGCGCCGGGCACTGCGCGGTCGAACTGCAGATACGAGCTGCGAAACTGCGTCGCCTCGCGTTCCTGATAAACGAAACGCGCGATGAAATTGGTGTTCTCGTCCTGGTAGCGCACCGACGGCGACACGATCCAGCGATCGTCCTCGACCTGATCCCAATGCGTGCCGTAGCTCTGGTAGTTGCCGAGCAGCCGATACGACCACTTGTCGCTGCCCAGCAGCGGACCGGTCACGTCGCCATCGACGTCGTAGAACTCGTTGCTGCCGCCTTCCAGGCCGACTTCGGCCTTGAAGGTCGGCTGCGGAATCTTCGACACCGCGTTCACCATGCCGGCCGGCGTGTTCTGGCCGTACATGGTCGAGGTCGCGCCCTGAATCACTTCGATGCGCTCGAACAGCGCCGGATTCAGCTGGTTTTCGCTGTCGAAACGAAAACCGTCGATACGCAGCCCGGTGTCCAGGTCGACCTGGAAGCCGCGAAAATAGAAATTCTGGTTGCCGACGAAGTCGAAAGTGCGCGAGGAGCCGGGCAACACCCGATTGATGTCGTCGAGCGTGTTGACGTTCATCAGCTCCATCATGTCTTCGGTGATCACCGTCACCGTCTGCGGCGTATCGAGGATGCTCAGGCCCATCTTGGTGGCGCCGAACGCGTCGTTCTGCACGAACAGCAGCGTGCTCTGCACGACCACTTCTTCGATCTGTTCGCTCTCGGCGGCCGCGTTGTTGCCGGCGGCGGCGACCTTGACCGGCATGATGCGCACCGAACGATTGGTGATTTCCTGGAACTGCAGCGAATGTTCGCGCAACAGCAGCTGCAACGCCTCGCGGCCCGAGTGCTTGCCGGACAGGCCGGCGCTGGTCAGCTCGCCAAGCTGGTCGGCATTGCTCACCACTTGCACGTCGGCCTGGTTGGAAAACTGAATCAGCGCCGTGGACAGCGGCTGGGCTGGAATGTTGAACGACGCTACGCCGTTGAGATCCGCCCACGCTGCCGCGCCTTGCAAGGCCAGAGCGACCGCGACGGCGACGCGTGTGACCGGCAGATGCCGGGTACCGACTGAACGCATGAGACTCCCCGTGTTATTCGGCCCACCCGTTGTTTGCCGGGCCGTGTGTGCTAAGACGCGCGGGGTCGTTCCAGCGGAACGCAAGGGCTGAACTATTTGCTGGCGGCCAAGATCCGCTCGCCGCCTCGCTCTTCGATGCGCACCGGGAACACGCCCGGCAGCGAGGCCAACCACACATCCAGGGAATCGGTAAACACTGTGCCGGTATAACGCATCTCACGTACCTCGGCGTCATCGATACGCAGTTTCGACGTCGAGTAACGATTGATGTCGGCGATCACGGAGCTCAGCGGCTCGCCGTCGTAATGCAACTTGCCCTGCTGGAAGCTCACGGCGTCCGCGCTCGGCGCGAGCGTCGACGTTCGCACCTTGCCTTCATTCCACGCCAGCCTGCGGCCGGCAGTCACCATCACCGGCGCGCTCTTTCCTGAAGCGCCGGGCAAGTCGACGCGCACTTTGCCTTCGGTGACGCTGACGACGAGTCGCTCAGGATCGGCATTCACCACGAACGCAGTTCCGATCGCAGTGACCGTGCCCGCCGGCGTCGTCACGGAAAACGGGCGCTCCGGCGCGTGCGCCACTTCGAAATACGCCTCGCCGCCTTCCAGCTGCAATGAGCGCTGGTTCTCGGAGAACTGCACTTCCATGCGCGTCTCGGGCCCGAGCGAAACCCGGGAGCCATCTTCCAACTGCATGGAGCGCGTCTCGGCAGTCACGGTCGCGATGGTCTGCGATTGCGACTGCCAGACCGTGACAGCCACTCCGATCACGCCGAACAACGCGACGGCGGCCACCGCCCAACGATGCTGGAACCGCGTGGCCCGAGACTCGGCCGGCGGCGCAATCGCAATCACCTCATCGGCGTTCTGGATCGGCGCATGAGCCACCGCGCCCGCGCGCCGCCACGTTTCCTGCAGGCGCTGGAAAGCATCGGCATGCGCTGGATTCTGATTCATCCATGCCTGCCAGTCCGCAAAGTCGGCCTCGGTGGCGGCGGGATCGTTCAAAGTCACGATCCATTCGGCTGCCTCGGCCTGGATGTGTTCACGCTTCATGCGCTATGACTGTAGCTGGTCGAAACGCGCCTGCAGATGCAATAGTGCCCGGGCCAGATATTTACGAACAGCCCGATCCGTGACGCCGAGCCGCTGCGCGATCTCCATGCTCGACAGGCCATCGATCCGGCTCAGCAGGAACGCCGAACGGCACGCCGCCGGCAATTCGGCCAGCGCTTCCAGCGTCACGCGAGCGTCCTGCGCCTCCGCGACCGTGGCTTCCGGCGACGGCTGCAAATCGAAGTCGAACAAGTAATGACCGCGCTGCTCGACGGTACGCTTGCGGCGCACGCGATCGATGGCCAGGTTCGCGGCCGTCTTGAATAGAAAGGCCTTGAGGAAGCCCACCGCCTCCGGGCGGTCCAGCTGCAGCAGTTTGACATAGGCTTCCTGGGCCACTTCGCGCGCGTCCTGCTCGGAAGTGAGGCGGCCCATCAGGAAGCGCAACAGGCGGTGGTTGTGCTCCTGGAAGATTTCGCCGATCCGTCGGGAATGCACCTTCCGCTCACTCTCCTCGGCGGGCTCGGGTGAAGACTCGATGTGTGCAAGCATGACGGCACCGATCATATCGCTCGGAAGCAATCCGAGGGCGGATCGGTGCCAGTGTAAGACGGGCGGCCGGGCCGGAATTAGCACTCCGGCCGTCGAGTTTGCAGTTAGCTCCGCGTGGTGCGATTACGTCAACAGGCCGGCCAGCGCCCGGCCGCAAACCCGGGCAGCATGCTCGACCACCTCATCCTGCCAGGGGCGGTCACGGCCGACGAACGACTCCTCCATCAGCGCCTTGATCTTGCGCCATTGCTTCGAACTCCGTTGGCCGCGCGCGTGCAGCCAGTTGTCCGCTCGCAAGGCCAGCAGGATCTGATCGAACGACACCGTGCCGATCTCGGCGACGACCAGCGCGCTGGCCACCTCGGGCAGTGTCTCGACCAGCGACGAGCCCATGTAACCAGCTGCCGCTGGCGCGGTCGATGTGAGCCCGGGGAACACGATGCCGTCGCCAAACCATGTGTTCGCCAGTCGATGCTCCTGGGAATTCGCGGTGGCGCCCGAGATCAGCTCGCAGGCGCCGCGACGTCCCAGCCCCGAATGAAAATCGACGACCGCGAGCGACTGCGCCTGAGCGGCGTACTTCTGCAACAAGCGACGCCACAATCCATTGGACCAACTCGGCGCGCGGCCGCCGTAAAACAATCCGTCGCTGAACGTGTATTGGCCGCGACTGATGGCGGCCTGGAGCGCGCTGGCACCTCGAATGCGCACAAACTCCTCGATGCGCGCATCCGCTTCACGCCGCGCGCTGCCGTCCCAGTCGGCGGGCACGAGCATCGGATGAACTTCGGCGTACGCGGCATCGTCCGGGTAGGCGCATGAGTGATCGATGAAGTTGCGGTTCAAATCGACGTTGTCTTCGTTCGTCCGTCGCAGTTCCAGGAAGCCGTGCGGATTCAGCGCATGCACGAATACGATGCGAGCCTGCTGAGGAATGCGATTGCAGAACCCACGTTGAAGCAGGCCCAGCTGCATGCCCGATCCGCACAGCCCTTCGACCCCATGCGTGCCGCAGACGATCATCAACACTTGCGAGGCGCTCGCCGCGCCGAACGACGCCACGTCAGTCGCCACCACGTCGCCATCAGCGCCGCGCAGCGGATGCTCGTGCGATTCCATCTTGCCGCCCGCTTGCCGGCAGGCATCGAAGAAGGCGTTGCGACTGGCGCGATAGTCGGCGGGGAACATGCTCAGGCCAACTCCAGCGCATCGATCGCCGAGTGCGCGCACGACGCCATGAAGCTCATGTAGTCGTGAGCCTGCAGATCGATGAAACGCATGAAGCTGCCCGCCGTGCACATCGTGAGAAACATGCTGAACGCCACGCCCGAGAGGGGATCAACGAACGTGCCCGAGTGGTAGCCGAAGAAGGAGCCGCGATGTCCCCAGAATGGCCGCCCGCCCCACACCCAGGACTCGACACCGCGCGCATAGGTGCGAGGCATGAACCAGCTGGGCGAGCCAAGCCCCGCGTCGGCAACGTTACTGGTGAAGTCCGCGAACCCCAGCGGAAACTTCGGCTCCGTTCCAAGGAGACAGCGCGACCAGATCGTCATGTCATGCAGCGACGACACGATGTTTCCAGCCGCGGATGCAATCGAGTAATCCGCCAGCGTGGTCACATCGATTGGTGGACCATCGTAGCCTTGACCGGGGATGTAGTAACCGCGCGCCATGCGCTCGCGAGGCCATTCATCGCCGGCGGCGACAAATGTTTCGTTCATGCCAAGGGGTCGCAGAATGCGCTCGCTCAGCAATCGGTCGAAGCGCTGACCGGACACGTTCTCGCACAGCTTGGCCAGAACGACGACGTCGGTATTGTTGTAATCGAGCCGTGCGCCGGCGCGGAACTGGCGGCCGTGCATCCGTGCGAGCGCCATCAGGTCGTCGTAGGACATGCGCGGCCAGGGATGGGGCAACACTGTCATCGCGTGAATGAAGTTGCCAATGCCGCTGGTGTGATTGAGGAGCTGATCGATGGTCGCATCGGCATCCACGGCCGGCACGTTAGGCACGTACTCCGCGACAGGATCGGACAGTTTGATGGCCCCATCACGCGCCAGCAGTTGCACGCACGCGGCGGTGAACATCTTCGATTGGCTGGCAATAGCGAACAGTTCATCGCCGCCAAGCGCGCGCGAACGCTCCATGTCCGCCGCGCCCGACGCGATAGCGACCTGATCGCCGGACGGAAATGTGATGCGAGCGGCGACGCCGATCAGGCCGCGATTGACCATCTCGTCGGCGGCCACGGTCAGACGCTTCTGAATAGCGCTGCCGCGCTCGGTCAGCTTGGCAATGGAGGCTGTTGTTGCTGACATCGTGCTTACTTCACTTGAACAGAACCGACGCGTTCAGCCAATTTGGAACCGAGGTTGTTGCTGCTGAGATCGTGCTCACTTCATCGCCATCCCGTGATCGACGTTGAGGCTCTGGCCCGTGATCTCCGCGCCAGCCGGCGATGCGAGGAACAAATACGCCTGCGCCAGCCGCGCCGGATCAATCGGCGTGAAATGAATGGCCTGCGAGGTGTTGAGCTGCTTGATCATGTCCGCTTCATTCACCTCGGCGCCGCTGCCAATCTGCGCCGAGAACAACTTGCGAATCGCGCCCAGCGTCAGCTCGGTCGTCACCATGCCCGGCGCCACGGCGTTCACATTGATACCGCTCGGCCCCAGCTCGCGGGCGAACGATCGCATCATGGCTTCGAGCCCACCCTTCGACGCCGCGTAGCCGCTCATGTTGGGAGGTGCGATCGACTGACCATGCACAGAAGTCGTGAAGATGATTCGCGATCCGGCACGCAGCAGCGGCAGCGACGCGCGCACTGTGTTGAAAGCGCCGATGAGATTGATACGAATGATCCGTTCGAACAGATCGTCGATCTCGTCCTCCGGCCCCGACAGGCTGGTGATGTCGCCCGTGCCCGCGTTCGCGACCAGCACATCGAGCGAGCCCAACTCACTGAGCGCCGCCCGCAAGCGCTTCCGGTTCGTGATGTCGCACAGGAGCGCGCCAACGGGCCTGCGATGCTTGTCAGAAAGCGCACGAGCTGAAGCGTGCACCTCTTCCGACTCAGCCAGGACGACCACCTCCGCACCGGCGGCGAGAAAGGCATCCGCTACCGAGAGACCGATACCGCGACTGCCGCCCGTGACCAGCACCCGCTTACCCTTGAAGTCGTGGCTCATGCGCGCCTCAGTTGATGAAGTCTTTGGAGGGATGCGCGCGCGGAAACCTGCGCAACTGTTCGAGGTAGCGCGCCAGCGCGCGATCTGATTTGGTCAGCGCGCCCGGCTTGAAATGAATCGTGTCCCAGATCGGTGAGTCTTCGGCCGCCATCCGCTTGGAGATCGCGACGTAGTCCTGCAGACGCGCAGTAGCCGCCTCCTCGCTCGGATCCTCGGTGCGATCGACCATCGTTGTGATGAAGAAATCGCACAAGCCAGGACGCGGCAGCCCCAACGACGCCGCGACTCCGAACCACTGACCGCCGATCGAGCCTTCGATCAGCACCAGATTGGTCCCGCGCACCGTCACTTCGAAATCGATCTGCGGCCCTTCGCCGAACTCCAGTTGCGCCTGGAACGTGCGCCGCACGCCGAACTCCTCGAACCGCAGCGTCTCGTGCTGTCCCTCGGACTCGAAGCCGAAGCGGTGCACGGTAGCGAAGTGCGACCAGTCGGGCGTGTTACAGCAGACGATCCACGGATCGGTCTTCAACTGAAACGCCGGGGCCGTGGACCAGACCAGGTTGTTCCAAGGCCGACTCGGCTCGACCAGCTCGAACAACGGTTGCTCGCCGTTGAACGCCCACACCACGCCGAAGCGCTCCACGGTGGGGAACTTGAACACGCGTGCGTGCGGTGGGGTCGGATCGCCGGTGCCGGTGCGCTGACAACGTCCATCCGGACCGAACTCCCAGTGATGGAAAGCACAACGCAACGAGTTGCCCGTCACGCAGCCGACGCTGAGGTCCGCGCCGAGGTGTGGACAGTAGGCGCTCACGACCTGCGCCTGACCGTCGGCGCCGCGAAATATCGCGACCCGTCCGTCGAGGAAATCCCGGCCGAGCACGCTGCCGGCCGGCAAGTCGCTGGAGCGACACAGCGCGTACCAGGTCTGGCGGAATAACCCATCGTCGCCTTCGTGAGGCACGGGAGTGAATGGACGGCGCGTTGAATTGTTGTTCACGAGTGGATTCGCGATGAAAGCTCGAATTCAGCATGTCACACCGGCGCCGCGCGGTTTTTGCGACACCGGCTGGATCTCTTGTTCGCCCGTCCAGAACCGCTGGCGAGGTCTCACGCACGGTGACCGCCCGACTTATTCTGCTTTCAACAGTAGAAGAGCCGAACGAGCCGCACCCCACCGTGAGCCAAGCCATTTCCGCCAGCGTCCAGGACGAAGCGCGCCGCCTGCGCGATGCGTTGGGAACATTCGCGACGGGTGTCGTCATCGTCACCGCGTGGGATGAGGAAGCGGGCGCGCTGGGCATGACGATGAACTCTTTTTCTTCGGTGTCGCTCGATCCACCGCTGGTGCTGTTCAGTGTCGATCGCCGTTCGATGGGCTTGCCCGCCTGGCAACGCACCGCCGGCTATTGCATCAACGTGCTGTCGAGCGACCAGGAACGTCTGTCGAATCAGTTCGCCCGCGCGCGTGGCGACAAATGGAACGGCGTCTCCTTCCGCATCGGCCTGCATGGCGCGCCGATCCTGAGCGACACGCTCGCGAGCTTCGAGTGCGACGCGCATCAAATGCTGGATGGTGGCGATCACGTGGTCTTCCTGGCGTGCGTGCAACGCTTCCGACGCAGCGATTCCGGCAGTCCCTTGTTGTTCCATCGCGGCCGTTACGCGTCGTTGCTGCCGCAAGCCGGCGCCGAGCACGCGCTGCCCTTCGAGTGGCCGCTGTCCATTCACTATTGATCTGGAGTTTTCCGTGCTCAAGAACGCCGCCCAACACCGACGCTCCCTGCAGGACGGCCGGGAGGTTTACATCGAGGGCACCCGTGTCTGCGATGTGACGACTCATTCATCGTTCACACGCTCCGTCACATCGGCCTGCGAGCTCTATGACTTCCAGTGCGCGCCCGAGAATGTCGAGCTCATGACCTATCAGCCGGCAGACAGCTCGGCTCGCGCACACCGCATGTGGCAATTGCCTGGCGGCTACGAGGAGTTGAAGCAGCGGCGGGCATCGCTCGCGGCGTGGTCGTCGTTGCATGCGGGGTTTTTCGGCCGATCGCCCGACCACGTGGCGTCCTGCATTTCCGGCATGTACATGGGCCGTGAGGTCTTCGCTCAGTACGACAAGCGAGCCGCGGGTGCGCTCGAGGACTACTACCGATACGCACGCGACAACGATCTGTATCTGACCTACGTCATCATCAACCCACAGGCGGATCGATCGAAGTCGGCCTCGCAACAGACCGATCCGTTCCTGACGGCAGGCATCGTCGATCGCGACGAGCGAGGCCTGACGATTCGCGGCGCGAAGATGCTCGGCACCGCGGCCATCATGGCGAACGAAGTGTTCGTCACGTGCATTCAGCCGCTGCAGCCCGGCGACGAGCGTTACGCAGTGTCGTTCGCCATCCCCATCGCGACCGAAGGATTGAAGATCCTGTCCCGCCGCTCGTATGAGGCAGCGGCGCGCAGCACCTTCGATCACCCATTCTCCAGTCGTTACGACGAGAACGACGCGTTGCTGTACTTCGACGACGTGCACGTGCCGTGGGAGCGCGTCTTCGTCGCGGGCGACATCGCGATGTGCCAGAAGCAATTCTTCGCGACACCGGCGCACGTGTATCAGAACTATCAGGCGCAGGTCCGCCTGGCCGTGAAACTGAAGTTTCTCGCGGGCATCGCGCATCGGATCGCCACGCTGAATGCAGTCATCGCATTTCCCCAGGTGCGCGAGACTTTGGGACAACTCGCCGCCGACGCCGCCATGGTCGAAGGACTCGTGCATGCGATGGAAGCGCGCGGGCAGATGGCTGGCGAGTACTTCGTGCCCGACCGACACACGCTGTACGCCGCGCAAGTGCTGACTCAACAGTTGTATCCGAGATTCGTCGATGCCATTCGCGATCTCGCCGGCGGCGGCATGATCATGCTGCCCTCTTCCATCGCCGACTTCGCCGATCCGCGGCTGCGCGCGCTGATCGAGAAGACCCAGCAGAGCCCGGCGGCCGACGCGCAACAGCGCGTCAAGTTCTACAAGCTGGCCTGGGATCTGATCGGTTCGGAGTTCGGCTCCCGCCACACCCAATATGAAATGTTCTATGCCGGCGCCACGTTCGTCACCAAAGGCCATTCGTTCCGCAGTTATGACTGGGCCGGCTCCACGGCCATGGTGGATCGCGCGCTGTCCCGTTACTCACTCGAAGATTCTCTGGCCGATCACCTCGCCCGCACGGAGACCGTTCATGCCGATCGATAAGCCGCATCAGGAATTCACGCGTCTGGACATGTCGCAAGGCTGGGAGGTGCCGCCGGGCTACCCGCCGGGCATTCAACAGAAGATTTTGAGCGGCTCGATCGATGAGGCCGGCAAACAAGGGTTCCGCACGCGGCTGCTGCGCTTCGAGCCCGGCGAGTACACGACGGCGCCGTTCGTCCACGAGCATTGGGAAGAAGTGTTTCTGGTCAGCGGCGATTTGATCGTCGGTAACGACGAGCACGGCCGCGGCGGCGAATCGTTCACCGGCTACACCTACGCGTGCCGCCCGCCCGGCGCGTTCCATGGTCCGTTCAAGTCCGAGCGCGGCTGTCTGCTGCTCGAACTGCACTACTACGAGGAGCCGCGCTCGTGAGCGTGGTGTGTGAATTCACGTGCGTCACCGGCGCACGCACCCGATCGATGGATCTGGCGGTTCACTCGCTCGTCATTGCCGGCTGGACCGGGCGCAACGCGGCAGCGGTCGAGCATCACATTCGCGAGCTCGAAGCCATCGGTGTGCGGCGTCCGAAGAACGTCCCGACGTTCTATCGAGCCGCCGTCGGCAATCTCACGTCCGCCCCTCATATCCAGGTCGCGGGTCGTCACGCCACCGGTGAGGCGGAGTTTGCCCTCGTGAGCATGGCGGATGGACTGTGGATCGGACTCGGCTCCGATCACACCGATCGCGAGCTGGAACGTCATTCGGTGTCGCTCTCCAAACAGGTCTGCGCGAAGCCCATCGGCGCCAGCCTGTGGAGATACGAGGACGTGGCGGATCATTGGGACGAGCTGGAGCTGCATTCGTACGCTCATATCGGTGGCACGCGGCGGCCGTATCAGCAGGGCAAGGTCACGTCGCTGCGTCAGCCGGTCGATCTGATCCAGGCCTACTGCCAATCCGCCAACCTCACCCCGACCCGCCTGCCTGCCGGCACGGTCATGTTCTGCGGCACTCTGCCCGTTCAGGGAGCGATGGAATTTGCCGACCGCTTCGAGCTGGAGCTGCGGGACCCGCGACTGGGCCGGTCGCTGCATCATGCCTACACCATCGAGGCGCTTCCTCTGGCAGACTGAGTGCATGCAAACCCTAGACGCGCTTTCGCAGGCACTCACCAGCGGCAACCTCCGGGCACGAACCCTGATCGATCAGGCCATGGACCGTATCGTCGATCCGGGCGGCGAGGGTTCGCGTGCCTTCGTGAGCATCAACCAATCGGCGCGCGCCCAAGCGGACGAAATCGATCGCCGCCGGGCGAAGGGCGATGCCTTGCCGCCTTTCGCGGGCATCCCGCTGGGGTTGAAGGATTTGTTCGATGTGGCCGGCGAAATCACCAGCGCCGGCTCGCGCATCTTCGCACATGAAGCGCCCGCACTTCGGGACGCGCCGACGGTTGCGCGACTGCGCGCCGCCGGTTTCGTGTTCATGGGCCGTAACAACATGACGGAATTTGCGTTCTCGGGCCTCGGCCTGAACCCGCACTACGGCACGCCGGCCAGCCCATTCGATCGCACGACCCGTCGCATTCCCGGCGGTTCCACCTCGGGCGGCGCCGTCGCAGTGGCGGACGGCATGACTGTGGCGAGCCTCGGTACTGATACCGGCGGCTCATGTCGTATTCCGGCCGCGTTCTGCGGGATCGTCGGCTTCAAGCCGACCGCAAATCGCGTCCCTCGCGACGGCGCGACGCCCCTGGCCCATTCGTTGGACTCGATCGGTCCGCTCGCGAACAGCGTGGACTGCTGCGCGACGCTCGATGCGATCCTGCGAGGCGTGACACCGCGGCCGCTGGCAGACGTTTCGCTCGGGGAGATTCGTTTGCTCCTGCCGACATCGCTGGTCCTCGATGGCAGGGATGAACACGTCGCGAAGGCCTTCGAACGCGCCATCGACACGCTGACGCGCTCCGGCACCACGATCTCACGACAGCCGCTAACAGAACTGCTGCGCATTCCAGAAATCAACTCGCGCGGCGGCATTGCGGCCGCGGAAGCATACGCATGGCATAAGCCGCTGCTGGAAAGCCACCGCGCTCAATACGATCAGCGCGTCGCCAATCGCATCCTCAAAGGCGGCGAACTCACGGCGCAGGACGTGCGCGAACTATACGACGCGCGTGCCGACGTGATCGATGCCGTCGCGAAAGTCACGAACGAATTTGACGCGCTCGTGATGCCAACCACGCCAATCATTCCGCCGCCGATGTCGGCGTTCGGTCAGGACGCCGACTATGTGCGACTCAACGGCCTGGTCCTGCGCAATCCCTCGCTGGGAAATTTCCTGGACCGCTGCGCGATCTCACTGCCGGTGCATGCCCGAGGCGAAGCGCCGGTGGGCTTGATGCTGATCGGCCGGCGCGATGACGATCGACGCTTGCTCGCCATCGCGCGGGCTTTCGAAGCCGAGCTCAATCGAACTCGGCTCTGAACCTCAGCCCCCACTCGCGAGGACGGCCGTAGATCGCCGTCGTCGCGGGAATGCCGAGCGACGTGCCGTTCTCCGCGAACACTCGATATTCCTCGTTGGCGAGGTTGTCGCCGAACACTTCCACGCGCCACCAGCTGCCTTCTGGTTTGTAGCCGATACGAGCGTTGAGCAGGCCGTAGCTCTCCTGACCCTCGTCGGGATAGTTCGGCAGGAAGAATTCCACGTCGCTCTTCCAACCGTAGTCGAGATGCAGATCGAGATCGCCGGCCTTGCCCATCGGCACGGTGTAGTCGACCGCGGCAGTCGCGGTCCATTCCGGCGCGTTTACCAGCTTCGTATCCGGACGAATCGTGATCTGCGCGCCGGGCGCGACTTCAGCGATGTCCTGATGGGTGTAACCGGCGGCCAGCGACAGCTGCAGATTGTCCGTCGGGCGCGCCGCCAGATCGAACTCGGCACCATACATCTCGACCTTGGCGATGTTGCCGACGGTGATCGTGATGCCACTGAAACTGTCCAGCGTCAGCCCCTGGAAGTCGCTGTAGTCGTAGTAGAACAGCGCCGAATTGAAACGTACGGTTCTATCGTCGCTCTCGGTCTTCAAACCGACTTCGTAAGCCCAGATGGTTTCCGGATCGAACGCCTGCGGCGGATTCGGCGACGTGTTGCGACCGTTGAAGCCACCGCTGCGGAAGCCGCGAGAAGCGCAGACATACGTCATCGCCCGATCGCTGATGCGATATTCAAAGCCGAGTCGCGGCGACAAGTCCGACCACGAATCCTTCACCGTGCCCGGCGCGCGCCCGAAGGCACCGGTGAGATAACTGTCCAGCGTCTTCTCTTCATCCGTGTAGCGCAGGCCCGCCGTGGTCGACCAGCGATCGTTGAAATGCCACGTCGCCTGACCATAGGCGGCGTAGCTGCGCGTTTCCTGTGAAATGAAACTTGCGAACGAGAAGCCGCCGGGCACGCGCTGAAAGCCGCCACCCCCCGTGGCAACGACCGGCTGATAGAACGGCACGTTCTGGTAATCCGAAGCGTCCTCGCTGAAATAGAACGCGCCGGTCATCCATTGCAGCTTGCCGTCCACGGCGGTACCGGACAACTGCAGCTCTTGAGAGAACTGTTCCTGATCCAGGTTCAGCTCCTGCTCGGACAACGGATACGGCGTGCCGTCGAAGTCATACGCCGACTCCACTTCCATCGTGCGCCAGGCGGTGATCGACTTCAGATTCACCGCGTCGCCGCTCCAATCCAGCGTAAGCGACGCGCCGCCCATTTCGTTGTCGTCGCGATTGCGCGCACCCGACCAGGTATCGTTCACGTCCGAGGTGATGTAACGCCCATCCGCCGGTGCGAGCCCCTGCGCGACCAGCATGGAGTTATAGAACGCGAGGTTCGGATCGGTGGGATCGATACGCACCAGACGCTCCAGTCCGCCGAAGCCCCGCTTGCGGGAGTAATCCAGGATCAGATCGGCCCGCAACTGATCGGTGAGCTCGGCACGGAACGCCGCGCGGCCCGCGAGCAACTCGTTGTCGCCACCGTCGGTGCCATTGAAGAATCGTTTGCCATAGCCGTCCTGATTCAGGCTCGCGACGCTGATGCGTGTCGCGACCTTCTCACTCAACGGCACATTGATGCTGCCCTTGAAATCCAGGCGCTGGAAGCTGCCGGTGGTCAGCTCGGCCTTGCCGAACAACGCGTCCTCGGGCGGCGCGCTCAGAATTTGAATGGCGCCCGCCGTGGTATTGCGCCCGAACAGCGTGCCCTGCGGCCCGCGCAACACTTCGATACGCGCGACATCGACCAGATCCAACGCGGCGCCCATGGAGCGTGGCAGATAAACGCCGTCCACATACACGCCGACGCTCTGGTCCGACGTAAGAATGAAATCCGATTGACCGACACCGCGGATCGACACCTGCGTCTGCGTGCCACCGCCGCCCTGACCGCTGATCATCGACAGGTTCGGCACATGGCTGCCCAGGTCGACGATGGTGTCGATGCCCTGCCGCTCCAGGGCGGCCGACGTGAGCGCGGTCACCGAGACCGGCGCGGTCTGCAGGTTCTCCTCGCGTTTGCGGGCGGTGACCACGATCTCCTCGAGTCCGGAAGGCAATGCATCCTGCGCGTGGACTTGCCCCGTTGTGTTCAACAATGCCAGCGCCGTGCACCACCAGGTCGCAGGCGAAATTGATGTCCCCATTTGTTTTCTCACTCGTGCGCCAGTAGCCTCGAAGCATTGTGAGCAGGGCCCCCGGAGGCTGTCTTTGATCGGATTGCCGCAAGACTTGTTCGCGCGTCTGGCTGAACCCCGAGCGGTGACGCATGGATAGTCCCGGCGTTTTCGAAAGCGCCCGCATCACCCGCTCGACCGCACTGGAAGTGGAATTGCGGGCGCCGTGGTGCTGTGTCGTGCCGCGTGGCGCCGATTCTTATTTATATGTGGTCCGAAGCGGCGAATGCGTGCTCGAATCCGAGGACCTGGACGAGCCGCTGGTGTTGCGCGCCGGCGATATCGTCACCCTGGTTGCCGGCCAGAGCCACACCTGGCGCGACTCGATTCAGACGCCGGCTTATCCCACCCTCGACAACTTCGCCCGGGCGGCGGTCAAACCCGAGGTGCGGCCTCGAGGCGGCGGCGCGGGTCGCACCCGAATGCTCATCATGTCCTCCCCTCGGGATGCGAATCCATTCGTTCCCGTGTACCCGGCGCTGGTCGCCATTCCACGCACGGCTCGCGAATCGCACGCCTTCCTGCAGCGAGTCGTGCGTTTGATCGAGATGGAATTGGCCGCCGACCGGCCCGGCAAGGAATCGGTGATGCGCCGGCTGGCCGAGCTGGTAGTGATCGAACTGGTGCGCTTCGCGTTGCCCCGTCTGCCTCGAGGCAGCCGCAACTGGCTCGGCGGGTTGAACGATCCGCACATCGGGCGCGCGATCGCGCTGATGCATGGGCAAGTCGACAGGAACTGGACATTGTCCGGTTTGTCTCGAGCGGTCGGCACCAGTCGGGCGGTGTTCGTGGAGCGCTTCACGCGGCTCGTCGGTGAACCGCCCAATCGATACCTGCGACGCGTTCGCATGCAGCGCGCCGCCACTCAACTCGAGGAAAACGACGAGCCCATCATCAAGATCGCCGACGCCGTCGGCTATCAGTCGGAAAGCGCCTTCAACAAAGCGTTCTCGAAAGAAATGGGCATCGCGCCGGCGCGCTACCGGCGCCTGCATCGACGTCAAGCGGAGTAAGAGGCGCATCTCTCGATGTCCGGGCGGCCGAATGTGCTAGCCCCTCTCAATCCTTCGCTGGCAGACTGCGCGCGAGCCTGGACACGGGAGTCGCTGCGTGAACATCGCCGGCGGTACAACTACGCTGGGGATCATCGTTCTGTTCGCACTGGCAGGGTGCGGCACCGATGTGCCTCCGCCGCCCGCCGCTGACGCAGCCACCGCCGAACGCCAAACGCAGGCTTTCATCGAAGCCCTCAAACCACGCCGCGAAGGCAGACCCGTCATCGCCATCCTGGCTCGAAATGAAGGCACCGAAATCACCGACTTCTTGCTGACGCACGCGGCACTCCAGCGTGCGGACATTGCCGACGTGCAAGCGGTAGCGCCCCGCACAGGTCCCGTCTCTTTATATCCAGCACTGCGGATCGAAGTCACTCAGGATCTGGCCAGTTTCGATCGAGCGCATCCGGCAGGCGCCGACTATGTAATCGTGCCAGCCATGAGCGAGCCTGCGATGGACGCCGCCAATGGCGACGCGATCCTGAGCTGGTTGAAACAACAATCGGAGCGTGGCGCTCGCATCATCGGCGTCTGCGCCGGCGCGCTCGTCGTGGCCAATGCCGGTCTGATGGATCAACGACAATTCACGACGCACTGGTACTACCTCGATGAACTGCGCGAGAACCATCCGTCGGCGGTCTATGTTCCTCACCAGCGATATGTGATCGACGACAACATCGCGACGACCACGGGCATCACGGCCTCGGTGCCGGCCATGCTCGCGTTGATCGAAGCGATCGGCGGACGAGACAAAGCGCAGTCGGTTGCAACGGAGATCGGCGTGAGCTCGTGGACGCCAGTGCACGACAGCTCCCTGTTCGGTCTGAACTTCTCACGCGGCCTGAGTTACATCTTCAACAAGCTCGCGTTCTGGCGGGACGATCGGATGCGCGTCGAGGTTACCGACGGCATGGACGACATCGCGCTCGCATTCACTGCCGACGCATGGTCCCGCACTGGCCATGTCACCGTGCAAACAGCCGCACCTGGGCCTGTGAGACTTCGCAGCGGCATCACGCTGCTGCCGGACCCGGCGATCGAAGATGCTCCCAGCGTGACGCTGGCGGCGGATCTCAAACCCATGGAGCAGCTCGATCGCACGCTGTGCGAGATCGGCGGGCGCTTCGGCGACGCCCGCCGCGAATGGGTGATGATGGAATTGGAATACCCCGGTCAACCGGCGTGCTAATCCATCCGCGGGCTTCGATTCGTTGGCGAACATTTCGATCCGTGCGTGCGGAAACTTCCACTCCGGCTCGGGCAGATGATTGCGGTTGAGGTGCAGCGGGAACTGCGCACCGTTGGAGCCATTGGCCCCCTTCGAACCCTTTGACTTCGCCATGTTTCTCTCCAGCTGGGCACGACGAGTAGAGGCTGCGGTCGGCGCTGGCAGCATCGTCGTGACGGGCACGCCCTCTGCCTGCCTCGCGTATGGGCGCTGCCAGCGCTGAACTCCACACTGACTGTCGCCACCGCAGGAGTTCCCCATGGCACATGTCGGCAGCGCGCCCCGCTACATTTTCGAGCGTGGCTTTCCCACGTTCGACACGACCAAACAAGCCTATGACGATGCCGACCTGGAACGCGCCATCCAGGCCTACAAATTCTTCTACCCCACGGTGTCGGGCGCGGCCATCGTTCGCGGCAACGAGCAGATCGGCGTGGTGCCCAACAAGGTGTTCGGCATTCTCGACTGCGCGCCGGATCAATTGGTGTTCACGGCGAACTCGGACACGCCGTACGGTCCCTTGATGCTCGATCTGAGCATCGGACCGCTGGTGGTCGAACTGGCGCCGGGGCCGTTGATCGTCTGCTCCATGGATATCAACCAACGCTGGGTCGCCGATATGGGCCTGCCCGGCCCCGACGCCGGCCGCGGCGGCAAACATTTGCTGATCGGGCCGGACTACAAAGGCGCGGTGCCCGACAGCGACTTCCACGTGCACCGGGCCAGCAGCAACCGTCAGATCGTCGGTGCGCGCTCGCTGCCGATCGAGGGCGACGTGAAGGGCGCCAAAGAACGGTTGAAGACCATCAAGGTATATCCGCTGCATTCCAAAACGCCGTGGCAGGAGCCACAGTGGCTGGACGTAACCGGCCAGAAACAGGACACGACGCCGCTCGACTGGGAAGACAACATCGAGTTCTGGGAGGTGTTGCACCAGACGCTCGACCTCGAACCGATGTTCGAGGGCTATCACAATGAATACGGCGAGCTCGCCGCGTTGGGCATCGAGAAGGGCAAGCCGTTCAGGCCCGATGCACGCACCAAGTCGATTCTCGAAGAAGCCGCGCGCACTGCGAACGCGCAGATGCGCGTGCAGGCTTTTGGCGATCGCCGAGCGGATCGTCTGCCGTGGCCGGATCGCAAGTGGCAGTGGGTGAGCCTGCGTTACGAGGATGGCGACTTCAATACTCACGAGCGACTCGATCTGGAAGCGCGCGAGAAATGGTTCTATCAAGCAATCGGCGCTTCACCGGCGATGTTTCGACGGGACGCGCAGGCCGGCTCGTTGTATTGGCTCGCGCTCAGCGACAAGGCCGGCGGCTATCTCGACGGTGGCAGCTCCTACAAGCTCACCGTGCCGCTGCCCGTGCCCGGCAAGTTGTTCTGGTCCGTAACGGTGTATGACACAGACTCGCGCTCGCAGATCCAGACGGATCAAAAGCGGGCAGCGCTGCGCTCACTGTTCGAGCTCAAGGACGCGTCCGGGAACCGTGCCGACCTTTACTTCGGCCCCAACGCCCCCAAGGGCCAGGAAAAACGCTGGATCAAGACCCTTCCGGGCAAGGGCTGGTTCGCCTACTTCCGCATCTATGGCCCGCAACAGGCAGCGTTCGATGGCTCCTGGAAGCCCGGCGACTTTGAACGAGCGGGCTGATGGGCAGGGTTGCACCGCAAGAATCGTGGTCCTACGTTCACACTCACGTCATGTCGCGACAACGCAGCTGCAAGATATCGGCGTCTTCGCCTCAGGATCTTCCGCAATCTCTAGCTGTAACGATTGATATTGCCTTGCGCGTCGTCCAACGATTGGACACGGCCCAGTGCAGTTAACGCGAGACCCACTTGAGCACCCTGCCCCGACCCGCTGCGGCGCTGCCCGCGGCCGCCCGCGTGCGGCTGCAAACATTACTCGTGGTCGCGAGCATCGCTGCTCTCACCATCGTATGGTTTGCACTCGCGCTGGGCCGGCCGCTGGCCAATCCGGATGAAGGACGTTATGCCGAGATCCCGCGCGAGATGGTGTTACGGGGCGACTGGGTGACCCCTCATCTCAACGGCGTCGCCTACCTGGAAAAGCCGCCGCTGCAATACTGGGCTACCGCAGCCGTCTATAAATTTTTTGGCGAAGGCGAATGGACTGCGCGGGTGTGCACGATGCTCGCCGCCTGGCTCAATGTTTTGCTGATGTTTCTACTTGGACGCCGGCTCTGGGGCATTCGCGCCGGTGTGCTGGCCGCGGCATTTCTCGGATCGACCGTGCTGCATTTCTTGATGGGCCAGATCCTGACGCTGGACATGGCCTTCACCTTCCTGCTCACGGCGATGCTGTGCGCCTTCTGTATGACTCAAGTTACGCGTGGAGTCGCGCCCAGGGAAAGTGGTCATTGGATGAGAGCCGCCTGGCTACTGCTGGCATTGGCAGTACTGACCAAGGGAATAGCCGCCCTCGTCATCGCGGGCGCCGTGCTGACTCTCTATGTGCTGTGGCAACGCGACTGGGCGGTGTTGCGCACGTTGCGCCCCGTATCGGGCGTTGTGATATTTGCAGTCGTCGCCGGCCCGTGGTTCTACCTGGTGGCGCGCGCGAATCCGGAATTCCTGCACTTTTTCTTCATCGAACAACATTTCCAACGCTATCTCACCGATGCGGCGCAACGCATAGAACCGTGGTGGTACTTCATCGCCATTCTTGCCGCCGGCACCCTGCCCTGGTTGCCGCAGATGGCTGGCGCACTCTGCAACGGCTGGCGTACCAGTCACCGGCCCGGTCAGTTCGACGCGCGTCGACTGTTGTGGGTGTGGTGCGTATTTGTCCTGGTTTTTTTCTCGCTCTCGAACTCGAAACTTGCGCCCTACGTACTGCCGATCCTGCCGCCTCTGGCGCTACTGACGGCAAGCCGTGAGGAGTGCATCGACAGTCGCTCGCTGCGAATCAGCATCGGCGCGCTGGTCCTGTTCGCTATCGCACTGATCGTCTACTGCGCAGGCGCAAATCTGTTCACCAAGGATCCGGTTACGCTCGAAGCCATCGAACAAGCGCGATTCGCAGTCGCGGCGTTCGCAATGATTGCGTTCGCTACCGCCGTGCTCGGCTGGCGCGAGGTCCGCGCAGGTCATGCGACTCGCGCGATTCCCGGTATCGCGGCCGCCTGGTTCATCGGCTTCGCGTTGTTGTTTGCGACCGCAGCACAACACGAGTCGCTGCGCTCCGGAAAGTCCTTGGCGGCACAAATTCCCGCCGACCTCGCCGCGCACGCACCGATCTTCAGCGTGCAAACGTACGACCAGACCCTCCCCTTCTACTTACGACGCACCATGTTCATGGTCGATTCGCGCGGCGAGCTCGACTTTGGACTGCGACAGACGCCGGGGGCCGCGATTCCCGAGATGGCGCGCTTCGAACAGACGTGGCGAGAACTGAACGAAGGCATCGCCATCATGTCTCATAAATCCTATGCACAGCTCCAGGCTCGCGGTCTGCCGATGCGGGTGCTGGGCAGTGACAAACGCAGGGTCGCGGTGAGTCGCCGATGAATCCGATCACCTGGGCGCTGGTCATCAGCGGCGTGTTGCTCAACGCGACCGCTCAATTGTTGCTGAAGCTCGCGACCAGCGCGACCGGCGCGATCGAGCCCAGCTGGGCCGGACTCGCGAGCGCCGGGCCGCGTCTGTTGTCCCATTACGGCGCGTGGGGCGGCATCGCCTGCTATGTGGTGAGCGTCGTCATCTGGATTCTCGCGCTCTCGCGCGCGCCGGTCAGCGTGGTCTATCCATTGCTGTCGATTGGATACATCGTCAATGCGTTCGCCGCCGCCGCGCTGTTCCAGGAATCCCTCGCGCCCGGCAAGTTGCTCGGCATCGCGGTCATCGTCCTGGGCGTGTTCATTCTCAGTCAGAGCCAGACTCCTACATGACTTATCTGCCTTTCTCACGGCCGAGCATCGACGAACAGACCATCGAAGCGGTCAGCCAGGTGCTGCGCTCCGGATGGATCACGACCGGCCCTTATGTGACGAAATTCGAGAGCGCGCTGTCGTCCTATGTCGGTGGACGCAAGGTCCGCACGCTCACTTCGTGCACGGCCGCGCTCGAGATTGCGCTCATGGTCGCCGGTGTGGGCAAGGGCGACGAAGTGATCGTGCCGGCAATGAGCTTCGCGGCGAGCGCCAATGTCATTCTGCGACGGGGCGCCGTTCCGGTGTTCGTCGACGTCGATCTGGTCAGTCGCAATCTGGATGTTTCCTCGCTGGAGGCCGCCATCTCCGAGCGCACTCGCGCCGTGATGCCGGTGCACTTCGCCGGTTTACCGGTCGATATGGATCGACTCCTGCAGCTCGCACGCAAATTCGATCTGCGGGTGATCGAGGACGCGGCGCATGCGATTGGCACTGCGTACCGGGCTCGCCGCATTGGTGCGTTCGGCGACATCACCTGTTTCAGCTTTCATCCCAACAAGAACATGACCAGCATCGAGGGCGGCGCGATCGTCTGCGATCCGGCCGACGAAGTGCGCTTGATCGAAGTCGAGCGCTTCCACGGCATCGAACGCGACGCGGACGGTAACATCGATGTGGTCAGCGCCGGCGGCAAGTTCAATCTTTCCGATGTGTCGGCGCGCATCGGCCTTGCGCAACTCGAACGCCTGGATGCTTTCAACAAGCGTCGGCGCGAGCTGGCAATGATGTATTTCCAGCAACTCTGCGCCGATCCGCCCGGCATCCTGCCCGACGCCGGCGATGAAGGGCACTGCTGGAACATGTTCACGCTGCTGTTGCCGTTCGACCGGCTCGGCATGACACGCACGCAGTTTCAGCAGGCGATGGGCAAACGAGGCATTGCCATCGGCGTGCACTATCCCTGCATTCCCGGCCTGACCGCCTACCGAAAGCTCGACTATCGGGAAGATCGATACCCGAACGCCTCGCGCATCGGACGCGAAACGGTCACTCTGCCGCTGTTCCCCGCCATGACCGACGATGACGTCCGGCGGGTGTGCGCGGCGCTTCGAGACGTCCTGGCAAATCGGGTATGAGCGCACGCCCGCACATTGCGCCCAGCCCGACGCCACGACTGAGCGTCGTGATTCCGGTTTTCAACGAGGAGTCGTGCCTGCCCGCACTGTTCGCACGACTCTACCCGGCGCTCGATGCGCTCCATCGTCCGTACGAATGCATCTTCGTCGACGATGGCAGCACCGACCGCTCGGTGGCGCTGCTTCGGCAGATGTTTCAGCACCGTCCGCACGAGACGCGCGTCGTCATCCTGCGCGGCAACTTCGGACAGCATCAGGCCATCCGCGCGGGCTTCGAACGCGCTCGCGGTGAGTTCGTCGTCACGCTCGACGCGGACTTGCAGAATCCTCCGGAGGAGATCGGGCAACTGGTCGCGCGCTTCGACGAAGGCCACGACTACGTTGGAACGATTCGCGAGCAGCGTCGGGATGTATGGTGGCGTCGCAAAGCCTCGTCGGCGATGAACGCAGTTCGCGAGCGCATCTCCGGCATTCGGATGACGGATCAGGGTTGCATGCTCCGTGGTTACTCGCGCGACATCGTCGACACCATCAATCGATCACGCGAAATCACTACGTTTCTGCCGGCGCTCGGCAGCCTGTATGCGCTGCGCCCGATCGAGATCCCGGTGCGACACGAGCAGCGCGAGAGCGGCACCTCCAAATACTCGATGTATCGCCTGATCCGGCTCAATTTCGATCTGATGACCGGCTTTTCACTGGTGCCGCTGCAGCTGTTCTCAATGGGCGGCATCGTCATCTCGCTGCTGTCCGTGCTGTTCGTCGTTTACCTGGGCGTGCGCCGCCTGCTGCTCGGTCCGGAAGTGGGCGGCGTGTTCACGCTGTTCGCCATCGTGTTTCTGCTGATCGGGATCGTGTTGTTCGGCATCGGACTGCTGGGTGAGTACATCGGCCGCATCTATCTGCAGGTGCGCGATCGCCCGCGCTACCTGGTCGACGCGGTGATCGAAGAACAACGACAAGGTGAATCCTCGTGACCCGTGCAGTCGTATTCGGTTACAGCGAGGTCGGCGTGCGATGCCTGCGCGTGCTGCTGCGCCATGGCGTTCAGGTCGATCTGGTTGTGACCCATCAGGACGATCCCGCCGAACACCAATGGTTCGGCAGTGTTGCGCGTCTGGCCGCGGAATATCACATTCCCGTGACGTGTCCCGCCGATCCGAACACCGACGCCATCGTGGATCGCGTCGCCAGCCTGCGTCCCGACTTTCTGTTCTCGTTCTACTATCGCCATATGTTGTGCGAGCGGCTGCTCGCCTCGGCGACACGCGGTGCGCTCAACATGCACGGCTCACTGCTCCCGAAGTATCGCGGTCGCGCGCCCGTCAACTGGGCCATCGTCAACGGCGAAACCGAGACCGGAGCGAGCCTGCACTACATGCAGGTGCGTCCCGATGCTGGTCCATTGGTTGGACAGCAAGCCGTGCCCATCCTCATCGAGGACACCGCCCTCGATGTCTCGATGCGAGTGGCGGCTGCGGCGGAACGATTGCTGGATCGCTGTCTGCCGGACCTGATCGCCGGGCGCGCGCCTGGCGTTCCTCTGGATCTCGAACGCGGCTCGTACTTCGGACGGCGCCGCCCGGAAGACGGCAGGATCCAATGGCATCGCCCGGCGCTGGCAATTCACAATCTCATTCGCGCCGTCGCGCCACCGTTTCCCGGTGCGTTCGGCGAGTACGGCGGACAGGTCCTGCGAGTGCTCGGCAGTCGTTATCTCGAACAGCCGGCACGGCATCCATCACAAGCGCCCTGCCTGTACATCGACGGCGACGATCTGCAACTCGACTGCTGTGACGGCAAGCAACTCACGCTGACGCGCGCCGAGCTCGGTAATACACCGCTCACGGCCAGCGCCTTTGTGGCCCGTTACGGCACCACTCCTCTCTCCCTTCTAACAAGCAACACGCGGCGGGCCTCATGAAACGCATACTCATCCTGGGCGTCAATGGCTTCATCGGTCATCACCTGACTCGCCAGTTGCTCGAGCAGACCGACTGGCATGTGTACGGCATGGATCTGCAAGCCGATCGCGTCGAGCGGTTCCGCAACAACGAGCGATTCCATTTCGTGGAAGGCGACATCACCATCAACCGCGAATGGGTGGAGTACAACGTACGCAAGTGCGACGTGGTATTGCCACTGGTCGCGATCGCCACGCCTGCATCCTATGTGCGCGAGCCCTTGCGCGTATTCGAGCTGGATTTCGAAGCCAACCTGCCCATCATCCGGCACTGCGTGAAGTACGGCACACGGGTCATCTTTCCATCCACGTCCGAAGTGTATGGCATGAGCCCGGACGCGAGCTTCGATCCCTATGCATCGAATCTGGTGCTCGGGCCGATCAACAAGTCGCGCTGGATCTACTCCTGCGCCAAACAGCTGCTCGACCGGATCATCTGGAGCTACGGGCTCGAGGGACAGCTCGATTTCACACTCATCCGACCGTTCAACTGGATCGGCTCGGGCCTCGACAGCATCCATACACCGAAGGAAGGCAGCTCACGCGTGCTCACGCAATTCCTGGGGCACATCGTGCGAGGCGAGAACATCCAACTCGTGGATGGCGGCGCACAGATGCGCTCCTTCACGTACGTCGACGATGCGATGGCCTGCCTGCTGCGGATCATCGAGAACCCGAACGGCGTCGCCACCGGCAAGATCTATAACATCGGCAATCCGGCCAACAACTATTCCATCCGGCAGCTCGCCGAGATGATGCTCGAAATTGCACGCTCGCGCCCGGCGTATCGCGAAGCGGCGCGACGGGTGCGGATCACGGACGTGTCGTCCGACCGGTACTACGGCGAAGGCTATCAAGACATCCAGTCCCGCGTGCCGAGCATCGAAAACACGTGCCGCGACTTGCAGTGGCAGCCGAAGGTCGACATGCGGACCGCGCTGGAAGCGATCTTCGACGCTTACGCCGAAGATCTCCCGCAGGCGCGCGATCTGACCGATACCGACACCTTTCCGGTGATCCCGGAATCTGCGGCCCCGCGCGCGCAGGCCATCGGTCGATGACCGAACGAATCGCGCTGAAAGTCGATGTCGATACATTGCGCGGCACGCTCGAAGGCGTGCCGCCACTCGTCGAGCTATTGAAACACTATCGCGTCAACGCGACCTTCCTGTTCAGCCTCGGCCCGGACAATACCGGCCGCGCCCTTCGTCGCATCTTTCGTCCGGGCTTCCTCGGCAAGGTCCTGCGAACCTCGGTCGCCGCCAATTACGGACTGAAGACTTTGTGTTATGGGGTTCTGCTGCCGGCGCCAAACATCAGCGAGCGCGCCGCCGATGTGATGCGTGCCGTGCGTGACGCGGGGTTCGAAGTCGGCGTTCATTGCAACGATCACGTGCTGTGGCAGGACCATGTCGCTGCTCAGAGTCATGCCTGGACGCGTGAGCAAATGCAGCTCGCCGTCGCTGCGTTTCAGCGTGTGTTTGGCGAGCGACCGAAAGTTCACGGCGCCGCCGGCTGGCAGATGAATGAGCACGTGCCTCAGCTCGAAGCCGAGCTCGGCTTCGAGTACGCCAGCGACACTCGCGGCCGCTCGCCTTTCCGACCGATGTTCGCGGGTGCAGCGGCCCTCTGCCCGCAGCTGCCGACCACACTGCCGACCTTCGATGAAATCATCGGCCTGGCGGGCTGCACCGAACGGAACGTGGCGGATGTTCTGTTCGAACACAGTCGGACCCATCCCGGCCCACATGTGTTCACGCTGCACGCCGAGCTCGAGGGCATGCGGCTGCGGCCCGCATTCGAACGCTTGCTGCAACTGTGGATCGAGCACGGCTTGCAACCGTGTTCGATGCGCGAGCTGTATCTGAATCTGCCTCCGGAACTGCCGAGCCATCCGGTCGAGTTCGGCGAGCTGGCGGGCCGCTCCGGACTGCTGGCGTGTCAGTTCGCAACTCCACGCGAACACCGAGGTTGAACGCGCGCCCGCTCAACAAGCGCCGACTATCGAGCCGCGGCTTCCTGGAAAATCGTGCTCCAGTCCCGTGCCGGAGCTTGGCCCGCCGTCCAATGCCTCATCAAATGCCCGGCGCGATGACGCACTTGCCTTCCTGCTTGCGAAAGCCCGCGTCGCATGACCAGTCATCTCCCGAGTAGCCGATGAAGGCATTGGCTGGCACACGCAGGGCGATGCAGCTCGCGTCATGCTTGCGAAAGCCGCGCTCACAACGCCATTCACCGCCTCGCTCATCGAGGTACGCATTCGCCGGAACGGCGATCGCAGCACATTTATCATCGGTACGCTGATACCCGCGATCACATTTCCAATCATCGCCGCTGCCCGTCAGATACGCATTGGCGGGAACGTCGATCGCCACGCACTGCGTCGCCGTTCGTTTGAAGCCGCGCTCGCATTGCCATCCCAGACCATGGATGGAATCGATCAGATAGGCATGCGCGGGCACTTCGATCTTCACGCAGTTCTCATCTACGGCTCGATAGCCGCGATTGCAGCGCCAGCCGTTCTCGTAGCTGGAATCAACCGCAAATCCATGCTCCGGCACACGCACCGGCGTACATTGCTCCGCCACGCGCAAGAAACCGCGATCGCAACGCCATGTCGAGCCTCGCGAATCCAGATATGCATTGGTCGGGACGATGACCTCCAGACACTGGCCTTCACGCTCCTGGTACCCACGCAGGCATTCCCAGCCGTTCCCATAGCTTCTTGGGCGCGAGTGGTCCGGGGCGAGCGGCTGTGAATTTTGCGTTTGACCGATGGCTGCCGCCGCCACCAACCAGAGCGCCACGCCTCCGGCAACGAGTCGAGTGATTGATCGAGCTTGCAATCCATACTCCAGCAAAGAAAACGATGATCAGTGTGCGCGCCGTTCCTGCAACTAGATAGCTAAATATACAAATACGAGCTCCTGGATCGATCGCCAAAGAAAGCCGAGCAGGATCGTCTCTCACCGTGTATAGTGACTTCGGCTCGTAACCTTTCTCTTTATCTCGTTTGGCCACCGCCGCCCGGCGCCTTTCGGCCAGCAATCTAAACCGAATCGTCTCGAAGCTCAGCGACCGCGCCCGCGCGCTGTCATCTACTTGCGTTCTTTCGATCCGAGCGAACGCCTCCTTAGTGAGTTACGCCATGAGCAAGATTTATGTGGGCAATCTGCCCTTCTCCACCACCGAAGACAGCCTCCGCGCGCTATTTGCGCCGCATGGCTCGGTCGACTCGGTTGCACTGATCAATGATCGCGACACCGGTCAGCCCCGGGGATTCGGCTTTGTCGAAATGGCACGCGCCGACGCAGCTCGGGCCATCCAGAGCTTGAACGGCCAGGACATGGGCGGGCGCGCGCTCAAAGTCAACGAGGCGCAGGACAAACCTCGCGGCGGTGGCGGCAGTCAGCGGCGCTGGTGATGAGCATGCGCCCGGGGCTTCGTGCCCCGGGCGATCCTGGCGACGCAGTTTCCATCGAGGTTCCGATCATGAACACAATAGAAACGCTCTCGGTCGAGGATTCCTTTCGCATCGACGAGATAGTCCGCGCACCGGCACCGGACGGCAGCGGCGCCATGTGGCACCGGTATGTGATTTCGCAGGGAACCAATACCATTGCAGGCCTGCGAGCCGGCGGACACTTCGACGTGCTCTCGCAAGTACAGGCCATGGTGGAGCGTTTGAATCTGCGCCGCATGGGCAAAAGAACCAAGTAGTTCGAATCGACCTGACTCGCCGCGACGTCGCACGTTCTAATCGGCGCCAGGGACGGGGATGCGGTTGCGCCCGGCAACCGCCCATTCAAACCCGAATGGCACAGAAAACACTTTTGTTACTTTCATTTCCAGATCCGTAACAAACATCATCGCCATCTCCAGCGAGCGATGAAACATCCGGAACTTCATCCCGCGCTGACCGTTGTTCCGGCACTCGGGACGCTTCATGCGGTCATTCGATCTCAGCCATCCGCGAGCACCCTGCCACCTCACCACCCTCTCATCCTCGACTGCGTTACTTGTCGGGCCGCCGACCCTGGCGCGCTGAGCTCGAGCTGTTACCTGAACTTTTTGTTATCGAGGAATCACCCATGAAGAACGCAGTCTACGGCATTGCCAACTCCGCCGGGCAAGCCGAATCCATTGTCTCCCGGCTCCAGTCCGTGGGGATTTCCAGTTCCGCTGTCTCGGTGCTTTTCCCGGACCAGGCGGGCACTCGAGATTTTGCTCATGAAAAGAACACCAAAGCTCCCGAGGGCGCCACGACCGGCGGGCTCGCGGGCATGGGTGTGGGTGGTGCGCTCGGTCTGCTGGCGGGCATCGGCGCGCTGGCCATCCCCGGCGTCGGACCTTTGATTGCAGCCGGGCCCATCATGGCTGCGCTCAGTGGCGCAGCAGTGGGCGGGGCGACCGGCGGCCTCATTGGCGCGTTGGTCGGCCTGGGAATCCCGGAACTGGAGGCGAAGCAGTACGAAGGTAAAGTTCGCGCCGGTAACATCCTGATCTCGGTACACACGGAGAATGGCGACGAGCGCTCGCGTGCGAAACAGGTACTGGAGGAAGCCAGTGCCACGGATGTGAGCTCGACCGGTGAAGCCAGTGTTCCCAAGGACGCGCGCGGCGCCGAGAATGTCATCAGGCCGAATTTTGCCGGCAAGGTGACGCGGGGCTCCAGCGACTCGAGCGCCAGAAGCGCTGAGCAAGTCGAGCAGCTGCAACTCTCGACAAAGGATGATGGCGCCGCTCTCCCCACCAGCGCAACGGAGCGCCGGCGGTAACGGGGTCAGCAAAATCGGAGCGCCGCACGGCGCTCCGATTTTCCGGGTCGAGAGCGACTCGCGGCAAGCAGCGACGAACGAACTTCGATGGCGCTACAGAAAGCTGCGAGCCGCGGCCCGTTCGGCCTTCTTGACCTTCTTCGCCGCACGCTTCTCGTCGAGCGTCTTGGTCGGTTTCTTCTTCAAATCCTTCTTTCGATCCTGGCCCTTGCTCACAGGTCACCTCTTTTCGATGGTCGGTACGGTGTCGGTGCACGGCCTAACATACAGCATTGCCGGGCTCGTGCATCTAAGTTCGCTACCGCACCGACCCGCTGGACGCGTCGCTGCAAAATCCCCGATCGATCTGCTCCTGGAGAAACTTCTTGACTGTCATCTACCATCGTCGTTGGCGCAAGCGTGAACCAACCATAACGGTCACGCTCACCGGAGTATGCGCCGATAGCCGCTAATTACAGTTATAGCCGCGGCGACGCGCGCGACCGACCCGCCACCACGCCAACCCGTAGCAGGTCTCCCTGGAGTAGAACGCTGAAAGCGTCCACCTGGCGACAGCCCGCACCGCCCTGGAACAGCTCCGCAATCATTCGGGAGGAACTGTTCAGCATTACGCGCCTGGAACAGCACGCCGAAAGTCTGGCGCAGAGTCAGCCCGTCGCATCGCGACCGCAACGCCGACGCTCGCTCAATGCGCGCCTGAGCGATAACGAAGCGGTGCTGCTCGACGCCTATCGGACCATGACCTCGGCCCACTCGGGCGACAACATCACGCCAGCCGGTGAGTGGCTGATCGACAACTATCATCTGATCGAACAACAGATCCGCAAGATCCACAGCGACCTGCCGCCGAGCTTCTACCGCCAGTTGCCGAAGCTCGCCGACGGGCCGTTCATCGGCTACCCGCGCGTCTTTGGCATGGCATGGGCGTGTGTCGCACACAGCGACAGCCACTTCGACATGGAAGCTCTGCTTCGGTTCGTGCGTGCGTACCAAGTGGTACAGCCCCTCACGATCGGCGAGCTGTGGGCGATGGCGATCACGCTGAGCATCGTGCTGATCGAAAATCTGCGCCGCGCCGCCGAGCACATAGTGAACGGGCGGTTCGAGCGCGAGCAAGCCGATGCGATCGCCGACCGCTTGCTCGGAGTGAATGGAGCCGCGATCGATCGACAGGCACTCTCTCGATATTTCCTGGAGCACGGCGAGCTCTCCGCTTCGTTCGTGGTGCAGGTCGTAAAGCGCTTGCGCGATCAAGATCCGCGCGTAACGCCAGCATTGCAATGGCTGGAGGAACAGCTCATCGCCAAGGGCACCACTTCCGACCGAATGGTTCACGACGAGCACCAGCGGCAGGGCGCGACCAACGTGACCGTACGCAACATCATCACCAGCATGCGCCTGATCTCCGATGTGAACTGGGCCGAGTTCTTCGAAGCCGTGAGCCTGGTCGAAGCGACGCTACGCCGGCAAACCGACCTGGCGCAAATGGATTTTGCCACCCGCAATCTGTACCGCAGCGCCATCGAGCGCCTGGCACGCCGCTGCACGCACAGCGAGTTGGAGATAACGCATGCGTTGGTCGCGGCAATCCGGTCGGTGAGCGAGGACGATCCCGATAAGTTGCGCAAGCGCGACCCTGGCTATCATCTGTTGGGAGCCGGCCGACGTTCCTTCGCCACCGCCATTGGATGTCGCACCTCGCTGGACGGCTGGCCACGGGCACTGAGCGATGCAATCGGCCCCACCGGCTACATTTCTTCCCTGCTGCTGCTCGCCGCGCTGATTATCTGCATACCACTGGGTCTGCTCGCAGCTCAGGGAATCGCACTGTGGCAATTGTCAGTGTGCGCATTGCTGGGAATCATTCCTGCCACCGATCTTTCGGTCGCGTTGGTCAACCGCGCGGTTACGCGAGGGTTCGGCGCAACAATGTTACCGGGCTTGTCACTACGTAGCGGCATTCCAGCGGACCTGCGCACAATGATCGTTGTGCCGGCGCTGCTGACCACGCGCGAAGCTATTGAAACATTGCTCGAACGACTTGAAGTCCACTACCTGGCCTCTGCCCACGGCGAGCTGCATTTCGCGCTGCTTCTGGATTGGACCGACGCGGAAACCGAGCACACTGCCGAAGACCCGGCGCTGCTGCAGTTGGTGACCGACGGTATCTCTCATCTCAACCGCATCCACGACGCTCCCTCGCAGGGCGCACGCTTCTATGCGTTGCATCGCCGACGCATCTGGAGCGAGAGCCAGCAACATTGGATGGGCTGGGAGCGCAAGCGAGGCAAGTTGCATGAATTGAATCAGCTGCTGCGTGGAGCCGTCGACACGACGTTTGTCCGTGCTCCTGCCGGGATGGCGGTGCCAGCCGACGTTCGTTTCGTCATTACGCTCGACGCCGATACCCGCTTGCCGCGAGAAGCCGTGCGACGCATGGTTGGCAAGCTGGCACATCCACTCAATCGCGCCCGATTCGACAGTAGCCTCGGCCGAATCGTTGACGGCTATGCGGTACTCCAGCCGCGCGTGACACCATCGCTGCCGATAGGCCGCGAGGGCTCGCTGTTCCAACGTACCTTCTCCAGCATGACCGGCATCGACCCGTATGGTGCTGCTGTTTCCGACGTGTATCAGGATCTGTTCGGCGAAGGTTCGTACGCCGGCAAAGGCATCTACGATATCGACGCATTCGAGACAGCGCTGGCCGGCCGAGTGCCGGACGGCTCGCTGCTCAGCCATGATCTGTTTGAAGGCACGTTCGCGCGCGCCGGGCTCATTTCGGATGTCGAGGTGATCGAGGAATTCCCTGCGCGCTACGACGTCGCATCGGCTCGCAACCATCGATGGGTCCGTGGCGACTGGCAGTTGCTGCCATGGCTCCTGGGCCGCGGTGACGCCGCTCGGCGCGGTATCGGAAGATTGCCGTTGCTCGGCCAATGGAAAATGCTCGACAACTTGCGCCGCAGCCTGTCCGCTCCGACTGCCCTGCTCGCCTTGCTGATCGGCTGGCAACTGCCGTTACACGCGGCCTGGATATGGACCGCGTTCGTACTGACGGCGATCGCGCTTCCCGCGCTCCTGCCGGCCCTGGCGGCGATCATGCCTCGACGCGATGTCATCGCCCGCAGTCACCTGGCAGCTTGGGGCCAGGACATCGCGCTCGCCGGCACGCAGATCGGATTGCTCATCGCTTTTCTGCCACATCAGGCCTGGCTCATGGTCGATGCCATTGCGCGCACTCTGTACCGCCTGACCATCAGCAAGCGCAACTTGCTCGAGTGGGTCACGGCGGCGCAATCGCAGCTTGCCTCGCAACCAGGTCTGGTCGGTGTCTACCGGCGAATGTTTGCAAGCCTGCTGGCGGCAGCGAGCGCCATGGTGCTGGTGGCCTCAGGCGGATTCGAAACATTCTGGGTGGCGCTGCCGTTCGTGATGCTGTGGACCGCGGCGCCGGCGATGGCGCGACGGATCAGCGAATCGCCGCCGGCCGCCGGTCGCTTACCAGCCTCGGCCGAGGACCGCCTCGGGTTACGCCTGGTCGCTCGTCGCACCTGGCGGTACTTCGAAACATTCGTCACCGATGCTGACCGCATGCTGCCGCCGGATAACTTCCAGGAAGATCCGCGACCCGTGGTGGCTCATCGCACCTCGCCCACGAACATGGGTTTGTATCTGTTGTGTGCGGTCAGCGCTCGCGACTTCGGCTGGCTCGGTACGCTGGACAGCCTCGAACGGCTGGAAAAGACGCTGGCGACAATGCAACACTTGCAGCGGTTCCGCGGTCACTTCTACAACTGGTACGACACGCGCGATCTTCGACCGCTCGATCCGCAATACGTTTCCTCGGTCGACAGCGGCAATCTTGCTGCCCACCTCGCCACCGTCGCCAACGCTTTGCAGGAGTGGACCCGAATCCCGATCGATGCCGCGGCTCGATTCGAAGGCATTGCCGACGCAGTGGCTCTGGCGCATGGCGCTCTGCTGAAACTTCCTCAGGATGATCGCACGCAGGCGCTGACGCGACGCCAGCTTGCAGCGTCACTGGCCGAACTGTCGAAAGCACTTCAAGGAAACATTCCGCCGACAGCCGTGGCCGCGACACTGGTTCACGCCGAGGCACAGGCAACCATCCTGAGCGACGGCGCTCGCGCACTTTCGGGCGAGCATGACGGCTCGGTGTATCAAGATTTGCTGTTCTGGGCCGAGGCGGCGCACCGCTCCATCAAGAGCTGGCAACGCGACCTCCAGACGCAGGACGACGAGGACGCGAGCCTGTCGAATCGGTTGCTGGCGCTGGCCGGCACCGCCCGCGCGCTGGCCCTGGAGATGGACTTCCGCTTCCTGCTGGATCCCGAACGCAAGCTGCTGTCCATCGGCTATCGCGTGCCGGACAACGCGCTCGATGAGAGTTGCTATGACTTGCTGGCATCCGAGGCCCGCCTCGCGAGCTTCTTCGCCATTGCGAAAAACGATGTGCCGGCAAACCACTGGTTTCGCCTCGGCCGCGCCGTGACGCCGATCGGACGTGGCGCAGCCCTCGTATCATGGTCGGGCTCGATGTTCGAATACCTGATGCCTTCGCTGGTCATGCGCGCTCCCGCCGGCAGCCTGATCGAGCAGACCACTCGCCTCATCGTGCGCCGGCAGATGAGCTACGCAGCTTCATTGGACATCCCATGGGGCATTTCCGAATCGGCTTACGGCGCGCGCGATCTGGAATTCACCTATCAGTACTCCAACTTTGGCGTGCCCGGCCTCGGGCTCAAGCGCGGCCTCAGCGAGAATCTCGTCATCGCGCCGTACGCCACGGGCCTCGCAGCCATGGTCGACCCGACAGCGGCGATGCGGAACTATGCACGACTTGAAGAGGTCGGCGCACTGGGCAGCTACGGCTTCTACGAAGCACTCGACTACACACGTACCCGACTGCCCGAGGGCATCGATGTCGTGATCGTCAAGGCGTTCATGGCGCACCATCAGGGAATGACCATCGTCGCCGCGGCCAATGTCTTGTTCGATGGCAGGATGCGTGCGCGCTTCCACTCCGACAGCATGGTGAAGGCCGCGGAGCTTCTGCTGCACGAACGGACACCGCGAGATGTTTCAATTGCCCGCCCAAGAGTCGAAGAGGCGCAATCCTCGGAACGCAGCAACGATCCGCAGCTGCCGACATTGCGACGCCTGCACACCCCGCATTCCGCCGCTCCGCAGACACATATCCTCTCGAACGGGCGCTACGCCGTGATGCTGAGCGCCGCCGGATCCGGTTACAGCAGATGCGGCGACATCGGTATCACTCGTCTGCAAGAGGATGTCACGCGGGATGATTCCGGCAGCTACATCTTCCTGCGAAACGCGACCACTGGCGCGGTCTGGTCGGCTGGCTTTCAGCCGTGCGGCGTCGAGCCGGACAGTTATGAAGTGACGTTCAGCGAGGACCGCGCCGAATTCGTGCGCGTCGACGGCTCAGTGACGACGACCCTCGATGTCGTCGTTTCTCCGGAGGACAATGCCGAGGTCAGACGGATCTCGATCACCAATACCGGTAGCAGCTCGATCGAGCTCGATGTCACCTCTTACAGCGAGCTCGCACTCGCCCCGCCCGCAGCCGACGCCGCTCATCCGGCATTCTCCAAACTGTTCGTGCAGACCGAGTTCGTGGCCAACCTCGGTGTACTGCTGGCCACGAGGCGACGGCGTGCCGCGACCGAGCCGGAAGTCTGGGCGGCACATCACCTCGCCGTGGAAGGCACGATCTCTGGGCCGCTCGAATTCGAGACCGATCGAGCGCGTTTTCTGGGGCGAGGCCGCGAAGTCCACGAACCGGTCGCTGTCATGGATGGTCGGCCCTTGTCGAACACCGTCGGTACCGTGCTCGATCCGATCTTCGCGCTGCGCCAGCGCGTTCGCATTCCGCCGGCGGCGACGGCGCGGCTATCGTTCTGGACCTGCGTTTCGACCACCCGCGCCAACGTGTTGGATCTGTTCGACAAGCACCGCGACGCTAACGCTTTCAGCCGCGCCGCGACCCTCGCGTGGACGCAGGCGCAAGTCCAACTGCATCATTTGGGCATCAGCGCCGAAGCAGCTCACCTGTATCAATGTGTCGCCAGCCATGTGCTGTTCGCCGACGCCTCACTGCGGCCCTCCGCGGCGGCGATACAACGCGGCGGCTGCACGCGGCCGGCCCTTTGGGCGCATGGAATTTCAGGCGATGTGCCGATCGTGCTGTTACGGATCGAGCATATCGAGGACATGGCGATCGCGCGGCAGTTGTTGCACGCACATGAATACTGGCGCTTGAAACAACTGGCCGTGGACCTCGTGATCCTGAACGAGCGTGCGGCCTCCTACGTTCAGGATTTGCAGATCGCTCTCGAGGGAATGGTGCGCACGCGCCAGTCGCAACCGCAGCTCCACGTCGACAGCACCAAGGGTTCGGTGTTCGTGCTACGTACCGATCTGGTGTCCGCAGAAACACGCGCGACTCTATCTAGCGTTGCGCGCGCAGTGTTCGTCGGGGCGCGAGGCATGCTCGCAGATCAACTCCAGCGTCGCACCGCCCCCGCCGATGTTCCGTCGGGACTGCGGCGGCCGAGAATGGCGGACAGCACGCGCACCGAACTCACCTCGCCGCCGCCGTTGGAATTTTTCAACGGCTTGGGCGGCTTCACTGAAGATGGGCGCGAGTACCAGATCAATCTCGAAGCCGGTCAGACCACGCCCGCGCCCTGGATCAATGTGATTGCCAATCCACACTTCGGCTTTCAAGTTTCCGCCGATGGCGGCGGCTACACCTGGGCGGTCAACAGCCGTGAAAACCAGCTCACGCAATGGTGCAACGATCCCGTGACCGATCGGCCCGGCGAAGTTTTGTATGTTCGCGATGAGGACGACGGAACGCTATGGAGCCCGACGCTTGCACCCATACGTGATGCAAGCGCGCCGTTTCACGTTCGTCACGGCCATGGCTACAGCGTTTTCGAACATCAAGCCAACCAAATCGCGCTCGAGCTGCAGATGTATGTGCCACTCGAGGATTCCATCAAGATATCGCGCTTGCGCATTCGCAATACCTCGACCCGAACTCGGCATCTTTCCATTACGGCTTACGTCGAATGGGTTCTGGGCACGTCGCGCGCGGCCTCGGCACCCTTCGTGGTGACGCAGATGGATGCCAGGACGGGCGCTATGTTCGCTCGCAATCCTTGGAATTCGCAGTTCGGCTCACGCGTGGCGTTTGCGGATCTGGCCGACCGACAAACTCAGTGGACCGGCGACCGTCGTGAATTCCTCGGTCGGCACGGCGCGCTGGAGCGCCCCGCTGCGTGCAATGGGCTTGCGGCACTCTCCGGGCGCGTTGGCGCTGGATTGGATCCCTGCTGCGCGCTGCGGACGCTCATCGAGTTGGAGCCAAACGAATGTATCGAGATCGTGTTCCTGCTCGGCGAAGCTGCCAGTGCAACCGAGGCGCAGCGACTGGTGCAACATTATCGTGACGCCGACCTGGACGCGGTGCTCCGTCACGTAAAGGACTTCTGGAAGGAAACGCTCGGCGCGATTCAGGTCAAAACACCGGACCGCGCCATGGATCTGATGTTGAACGGCTGGCTGTTGTATCAAACGCTGGTGTGCCGAATCTGGGCCCGCTCGGCGTTCTATCAGGCCAGTGGCGCGTATGGCTTCCGCGACCAGCTACAGGACGGGATGGCGATCGTGACCTCGCAGCCCGCGCTCACTCGTGAGCATCTGCTGCGCGCGGCGGGCCGCCAGTTCGTGCAGGGCGATGTGCAGCACTGGTGGCTGCCGCCCGGCGGACAAGGCGTTCGTACCCGCATCAGCGACGACCGTGTATGGCTCGCCTATGCCGCCGCGCACTACCTCATCAGGACCGGTGACACCGCAGTTCTCGATGAAAGCATCGCCTTTCTCGAAGGCGTCGCGCTGGAACCTGGACAACACGACGCATACTTCCAGCCGAACGTTGCCGATACCGCCGCGAGCTTCTTCGAACATTGCGCCCGCGCGCTGGACGATAGCCTCACGCAGGGAGCGCACGGCCTGCCCTTGATAGGAACCGGCGATTGGAACGACGGCATGAATCGCGTCGGCGAACACGGTCGCGGCGAAAGCGTCTGGCTCGGATGGTTTCTGCATGCGACGCTGTGCGCTTTCGCGCCGTTTGCCACCGCCCGGAACGAAATCGGACGTGCGCAGCGCTGGTTGACGCACGCCAAAGCATTGCGCGAAGCGCTCGAGCACCATGCTTGGGATGGCCAGTGGTACCGACGAGGATATTATGACGACGGCACGCCGCTGGGATCGGCAGGCAGTGACGAGTGTCGCATCGACTCGATTGCGCAATCCTGGAGTGTCATCTCCGGCGTTGCCGAGCCAAGCCGTGCTGCCCAGGCCATGGCGGCGCTCGATGAACAACTCATTCGGCCCGACGATGGACTGGCGCTGCTGTTCACGCCGCCGTTCGATCGCACGTCGCTCGATCCCGGCTACGTCAAAGGCTATCCACCCGGCATCCGCGAGAATGGCGGACAATACACTCATGCCGCTGCGTGGTCAGTTATCGCTCTTTCGCAACTGGGCCGCGGCAATGCTGCCGGCAAGCTGTTTGCAATGCTCAATCCGATCAACCGCACGAGCACGCGGACTGCGGTGCGCCGCTATAAAGTCGAACCGTATGTGGTTGCTGCCGATGTTTATTCGGTCGCTCCTCACGTCGGACGCGGTGGCTGGACGTGGTACACGGGCTCCGCCGGATGGCTATACCGGGCCGGCATCGAAGCCATCCTTGGACTGCACGTTCAGGGAACGCAACTGCTGCTCACGCCTTGCATCCCTGAAGGCTGGCGGCACTTTGACATGGTTTACAGATATCGATCGGCACGCTACGAAATCGCCGTGAACAATCCCAACGGCGTTTGCCAAGGCGTGGCCCGGATAACCGTGGATGGAATTCGAATGCCTCCAGGCGAGCCGCGCGTACCGCTGTTGGATGATGGAGCCACCCACCGCGTGGAGTTGACTCTCGGTTCAGCCGAAGGTGCGAACGTCCAGTAGATTCTTGACGTGCAGGACGCCGCGGACATGCGCTGTGACTTGCACCGCTTCGATGCGCACGATGTCGGTCTCGACGAATCCGCTGAGGGCGACGATTCCGGCCAGAGTCTCGACGCAGATATCGTGATGCGCGGTGATCGGGTCTTGTCGCAATACCGCTCTTACTTTGGCGGTGATGACACCATCGGCGATCGCATTTCGTGTCGACTGTTGGATGCTCATGGCGATCTCCGCTGTCTCTAGCTACGACCTTCCTTATGCGCCTACCTGGCAGAGAACGCCAGGAGAACCACGCCTGAGCTAACGGCGCCGGGTTCACATTCACAGCGCCGCTCACGACGAATCATCGGCTCTCGTCACTTCTGCCCAACGACGTAGGAATCGTCTTTCCTGCTTCGTGATTTCGATGGCAGAGTGGACGTCATCGAGCGCGGCCAGGAGATGATTCCGACGAGGTCATGAACTGCCGTCATCGAAGCACCATGGATGTCGGGCGCCGCGCCAGGAAGAAAAACTAGTGCACGCCGTTGACCGATCGCCCGTCGGCTAAATTCCATAGAAACAGCCACAGGGTCTGCAAGATCTGCTCATCTTGCTGCCCATCGGCGATGAGCGCATTTCGAAACGCCAGGTAGCGGCTTTGCGCCGCCGGCTGCAGCGCTGCGTCGGCCACCTGATCGACGGTCGCAAGCTTCGTCGCCAGGCTGACGGGTCGCTTGTTCACACTGCGGCGCTGGAAATGTAGCTGAATCCCTGCACTCGTCCGTCGCGGAGGATGAGCGGTTCCACGAAGAAGGACCCGCAGTAGGCGCTTCCGTCGAGGCGGCGTCGCCACGCCCGTCGTCGCCACAACCGAATCTTTTCGTGGCGCTGATCACCGGGCTCCGCTGAATCCCACGACATTATCGACCGCGGTTGCCGGCGACTGCGGCTCTGCGAACCTGCTCCTCTTGGACTTGACCGAGCGTGAGTTGCGTTTGCTTGGCAATGACCGCGAGCAGGAGATGATTCGATGTCCTCGGCAGGCGCAATGCATGCAAGCGCTCCCAGATCTCGATGCGCTCGCGCGGGTCCTTTACGGGCGAGGCCTGCGCTTCCAGTTCGCTTTCCCGCAGGGCAACTCGTTCCTGCTGGGCTCTCTCCACTCGCAGCCGGAATTCGGCCACGCTTCCCGGCACATTGGCGACAAGATCAAACGACTCGCGAGCGATTATCATTGCAAATTCCCATTACCCGAAGTGGCATTCCTGAAGGCGCTGCTCGCGAACATTCTCTCTTTCCGGAGACGGCAGCTCAGCCTGCCAACGACTCGATCAAGAGCAGCTCGATTCGCCAACGCTTTCGTCATGAACTGTTACCGGCGTCCTCGCATACCTGCTGCTCGCAGACTGCGTGAACGAGTGCCCGCTCGAAACTCAATACATCGCTTCGAGCGAGCGGGCCGGGACGGCGATCACCCCGTGATCCCCCAGAATTCTCAGCAGGTCGGCAGACGCGAACGGTTTCGTCAGCACAGGCACGCGAAACTCCTGCAGCAGCATTTGTTGCTTCGTGCCGGCATGACCGGCCAGCGCCACGACGCATAGGTCAGGATAGGTTTGTCGCAAGACGCGGAGTATGTGATCAGCCCCCATTCGCGTATTGGGATCGGCGCCAACGTCGGCGGAGGCCAGATCGAGGATCACCGCCGCGGGCGGATCAGCTCGCGCCGCTTTGATCACATCGACCAATCGGGCTTGGGGCAGCGTTTCCAAACCGTGTGCCGCCAGCGCCTCTTTGATCCACATGGAAACAAGCGGCTCCTGTTCTATCAGGAACACGGTACGTGAAAGGCCGAGCTGCGATTTCATTGGACCCTCTCGGCAGTTCATTCACCGGACACTCAGTCCAATAGAACTTCCACCAACGACACCCGGTTCCAACGACGGCGCGCAAGTGCGCGACCGGCGCCTCAAGAGCTGCTGACTTCCAGCCAGCCCTCATTCCCTCCGTCCGAGGTTGAGTCCCTGCGAGAATCGATAATCGACCGCGCCGCCGAAGCCCAGCTCGGTTGCCTTGTTACGGACCGAGCCGGGGTCACGATGCAACTGGGTCGCAAGATGCATCACGCATTCATCGGCATGTTGCCAGCTTCGTGCCTTTCGCCCGTTCAGGAACGCCTGCAGCTGGACAATCTCATCTTCCCGCCATTCTCCGTGAGCCTGTGCCGCAGCCTCACGATGCAGTTCTGCAGCCTCGTCGTTGCGCAACGTCTGCGTCAGCACCTCGATGAGTGTCGCCTTGTGCTCGGCGGGCATCTCGCTGGTGATGACAAATCGAAGCGCTGCATGCAATGCGGCCGGTCGCTTTTGATACTTCATTGGCTCACCTATGGCACTCAACGCCAGGCCACGGCCTGACACTCGTCATCTCCGGAGCTGACTGCGCAAACAAACCAGTACGCAGTGTGCGCGCTTCAGTCGTCATTTGATAGGTAAATGTGCCGACCGCATTCCACTTGCTCCCAATTCAGGCCTGCATCACCCGGCAGCCCGCTGTAATCGCTCGATTTCTCGCTGGTGACACAGCGGCCGCGCGGATCTGCACTGCCGATGTCGCTCGCTCCTTGGATGCCTGCCTCCGGAAGCTGCTATGCTGCCCTCCAGACATTCATCCACTACAGAAGACTCCGTTGAACAAGACACCCAATTTCAAGCAGCAAAAGAAGCGCCGCGAGGACCAACAGAAGAAAAGAAACGAAGAAAAGCAACGGCAGCAGGCGGCGCGTAGGACCAACACGCTTGAGCCAGGAAAATCCTGACCTCCACCGCCATGGGCCGACTGCCTGGCATCGGACGATGACTCCGGGCGCCGATCGAGTCATCGCGGCCGCCCGATCACCTGCGTAAAGGGACTGCGCACCGCCCAGCGGCTTTTCAGCGACAGCGCCTGTCGATGCTGCAATGATCAAAGAACAACGATCGTCCGCTGGAAACGACGGTCGCGTGAGTTACCAGCGCTCGATTCTATCGATTTCGCGCAGCTGGCAACGAAGCCGCTGATTCACCGGCGAGCTCTGACAGACTTTCCCGACCAAACCGATGTTCCTCTCGATTGCGATTCGACGCTGCGACCTACGCATGACCTGCGCTTCCCTCACAGTAAGGAGCGAGCGACTGCGCCGCTCGCGAGCTATTTCGGGCGATAACTTTTGTTGCGCTCTTCGAAAGCCCGAATCTCCTTTTCAGCATCCATTTTATTGACCCCGTAAACTTCCTGGATCGCATTCGACAGTGCGGCCCGGTTGCCCGCGATCGCATGCAATCGCTCGTCATCGAGTTTCAGCCAGCGCGCTTTCACAGTGCCGCGAAACTGCGCCCAATTGCTCTCAACCAGAGTCCAATTCATAAATTACATCGCGAGGTGTTGGAAGGGTCGCGCAGCCTACTCTGATTCGTCGCCATTTGCTGAAGTCCCGGCCGCTCATGGCCGGCCAGACGCATGGGCCGTCGTAACACCTGTGGTTCCACACATCCCAGGCGTGAATCCGACGCCGTCGGGCGATTTAGCTATCTATATTGCTCGACAAGGCGCACACTGCCCCTGCTCATCAGTCGCGATCGAGCGATTCTGCTGCGTCATCCTGCCCGCATGACAACCGGCGGCGCACAGCCTTCCCCACGACCTACCGCAGCGGAGCCTCCCATGTTGCACGATCTATCTCGCCAGCTCAGGCGAATGATGAAGGAAAGCACGCGTCCGAACCTCGGACGGCGAACTTCTTCAACGTCCCTGCTGGAGGGCAATGTCATCAGGTTGAAAGGCGCGATTGGCGTGCCCGCCGCCGGCACAGGAGGCTCGTGGCGGAATCGCCTGCTCGTAGAGCAGGGCGCACGAATGCACGTCACGTGCATCGAGCGAAGCGACGGCTGCGCAATCGCCATGCTCGATCACCGCGGCGTGGTCTGCGCCTGGCACGATTTGTTACCCGGCGCTGCGGCCTTTGATTTCAGAATCATTGGCGCTCATATGTCGCAGTTCTATTTGCCGCAGGACATCACACTGCTTCGACCGGATCGCGACCTCCTCGCCGCATGCCTGCACGGCTCGACCACTCAATGCGGATGGCGTCGTCGCCCTGGCGGATCGATCTTCTGGGCTGCGACTGTCATTCAACCGATATACCTCGACAATGGAGAGCTGAATGGCTACTCCTATGTGACTCGCTTCGCGCAGGACCCTCGCGGCCGCGCTCCATCGGAGGTCAGAGACGTGCCGCGACGGTACTCCACATTCCAAGGCGCGATCGCAGCCGCGTGACAGTGCGATGTCGAATACTACGATCGTTGCTCTCCGAGGAGAGCCCCAGCATGAGGCTCGCCGCTTTCTTTGCTCTGTTACGACGTGGGAGTTCTTGAGCGATCTTGGCCAGACTTTCGGCTGGCATCCCAGAGGCTCGACCTACGTAACGACTGCGCGGCAAAGAACGCTGCCGCCGCCGGCCATACGCCATAACTACCACCCTGGCGGCATGAAGGATTGCAAACAAATCGAAGCAGACGACGCGACAGAGTGGGCAAGCGCGCTTGGGACCGCGAAGCACTCTTCGTATTTCAGTGGAATGATCGGAGCCCACGCGTCACTGGTGCACTCCGCCGAAGAGCCGCTGCGGAACATGGTGGACGAGTTCATCGATTTCGCGCGCGCTGGTGCCTTCGTGTTTTCTCTCTGCGCGGAGCCAGATGAACTCGCCCGCCTCTCCAATGGCAGCGAGCGAGAAGCCAAATCTCACTAGGATGAGTTTGAAGGCGCGAATGAGCTGCATCGAGCGATCGCGCCAAAGTAGCAGACACATGATCCAGGAGATCTCCGTGCCCCGCATTCCCCTCGGAAGTCGCTGGAATTCACCAGGCCGCCGCTACGCAGGCAACTGGCGGCACAATCCATGGATAAATGCTGCACACGGCACCTTGCAAGATAGGGGCGATACTGGAGGCGGCACTGCAGTCGACGCAGCTTCTGCCGATGTCCAGCAGCCGATCCATGCGCCGGGATCAAACCCTTCTCAGCATCATGACAATCCCCAGGACCAGCAGCAACGAGCGGCTGTGAGAGCTTGGGAGAATGAAGGCGGCAACCTCGGCATTCATTCAGGCATGGGCCGCTAGCGCTCGCTTCGAGGCGCACTCCGCTACGGCCTGGTTCATTCGCCATGATGGTGATGTCTCGAGCCCGCGCCACGCTCGGAGGGAAATCAGACGGTGGCGACCGCGAGGATGCATGGTGACTTCGGCTCGCAAATCTTTCCCTTCACTTTCATCTGGTCACCGCCACTCGGCGCCTTTCGGCCACGCAGTCTAAACCGAATCGTTCTCGGATCCGGCGATGGCGTCGCTGACGCTGTTACATCTACCCACGCTCTATCAATTCGACTGAACGCCCCTTCTTGAGAGAGCGTCGAATGAGCAAGATCTACGTGGGCAATCCGCCCTTTTCGGTCAGCGAAGACAGCATGCGCGCGCTGTTTTCGCAACATAGCGTGGTCGATCTATGGCCTCGATCAACGATCGCGAGACGGGCCGGCCGCGCACCACACAGGAAATGAGCGCCGTATGCACCAGAAAACCTCAAATGATTCCAATGAACTGAACTAATCATGTCCGCCGCCGTTGTGATCGTATGGAACCGCACTCCACTGAAGCAGAGCCACTGACCGAGTCCTCAAAATGCGGCGCCTCGGACCTGCAGGACAGCGGCCGACAGCTGGCCCGCCTCATCGAAGGCGTTCGAGACTGCGCCATCTGCATGATCGACTGCTCGGGTGACGTGATCACCTGGAATGCGGGGGCGGAGCGCATCAAGGGTTATACGGCCGATGAGATCATCGGGCGACACATCAGCGAGTTCTACACGCCGGAAGACCGCCGCGCGCAGCGGCCCGCTATCGCCCTCGAGACTGCTGAACGCACCGGCAAGTTCGAAGGCGAAGGCTGGCGCGTGAGAAAGGATGGCACCCGATTCTGGGCCAGCGTCCTGATCGACGCCCTTCAGTCGCCGGACGGCGAGCTGATTGGATTTGCGAAGATCACACGAGACATGACCGCTCCTCGTCTGTTGCAGGAACAGTTGAATCAATCACAGAAGATGGAAGCGATCGGCCAGCTGACCGGCGGCGTGGCACACGACTTCAACAACCTTTTGACGGTGATCCTTGGCAACCTCGATAGCCTTTCCGAGGAGTTGCCGTCGGAACGCATTCGCTGGCGGCGCCGCGTCGACCACGCGTTGCGCGCGGCCCAGCGGGCCGCCACACTGACGCAGCAGCTGTTAGCCTTCGCGCGGCGCCAGCCGCTCAAACCCAAGCCTGTCGAGATCAATCAGTTGCTGGCGGCGTGGACTGAAATGATCCGGCGCACACTCCCAGAAAAGATGCGCATCCGATGCGTCAACGACGAATCGGCTGGTATCGCGGAGATCGACGCCAATCAGCTCGAGAATGCGCTGCTGAATCTGGTCGTGAACGCACGCGACGCAATGCCCGACGGCGGTACGCTGACCATCGAAACAGCCACCACGAGCGTGGGCCCGAACGATACGCAGCTGGTGCCGGATCTGCAGCCGGGCAAGTACATCCTGATCTGCATCACCGACACTGGCGCGGGAATGTCGCCCGCGGTGCTCGACCGGGCATTCGATCCGTTTTTCACAACCAAGCCGCTGGGTCAGGGCACGGGATTGGGCCTCAGCCAGGTCTTTGGGTTCGTCAAACAATCGGGCGGGCACGTCAAGATTTATAGTCGCCAGGGACATGGCACGACGATCAAAGTCTATTTGCCTCAGATCGCCATCGCCGAGCACGACTACCCGGGCCCGACGTTGGCCGAGACCCCGAAAGTCGCCCGCGATGAGACCATCCTGGTCGTCGAGGACAACGATGCGGTCAGAAGCTTCACTACAGACACGCTGCGTGAGTTCGGCCTGACCGTCATCGAGGCAGCCGACGCTGCCGACGCACTGAAGATACTGGACCGCAATCGTCAGATCGATCTGTTGTTCACCGACATCGGGTTGCCTGGCATGAATGGCCGCGAGCTCGCGGCCACCGTGCGGCGCCTCTACCCCTCGGTGCGCCTGTTGTTCACGAGTGGGTATGCCCAGCAGATAACGTCGCCCGTAGCGTCGAATGGCCCATTGGACATAGCGCTGCTGACCAAGCCTTTCACCCGAACGGAGCTCTACCAGCAAATTTGTGATTCGCTGGGTTGACGTGACGTGTGCTTTTGCAGGCGATCTGGCCAACCCGAAGTGCGCATCGCTCGGATAAATCAGCTCCCCCGGCGCCCCCTCCCTCGTACACCACGTCCAGGGACGCGATCATGAGTCATGACCACAGCTTTATCGGCTGCGCAGCTCTGCCTGGTCTGAAGCTGCTTAGGGTGCCTGCAACGCAGGCGGGGGTACGACGATGCCCTCGTCGTCAGGGAATAATCGTCGAGAGCGAGGATGCCGCGGGCGCGACCGTGAGACAAGTTAGATTTTCGGTCGCGCCGGCGTCTCGTCTAATTAGATCCAGCAAGATCTGCTGAGAAAGCGGCCGACGCGATCTTCCTTTCCCTGCACACCGGCGAACGTGATTTGCGCGCAACTTCCGTCTTCCATCTATGCAAACCCAGGTGCGCCGCTGAAGCTGTTCCGCGATCCATTGGTCTATATCAACAGAATCCCAACCCACCGCTCGGATGCCGATGCGTAGCGGTCGAGGAAACTTCCCGTCGCGAATCAGTTTATAGAGATGTGCGCGCTTGAAGCCGCACCGAGCCTCAACGTCCGCCCTGCGCAGAATGCGGCGCTCTGCTTGATTGCTCTCAGTAGACACATGAACCTCCGAGGCGACATGCCACGGGAGCGAGTCTGCTGTGTACCACTGCGGGCCAGCGACAAAGAATCGGGAATGGCGTGTATCGCATTGTTTGTTGCACGCTGGCCTCCGAGTGCGCCAGGGGCCGGTTGCCGCGAATCGCACGCCGACACCCAGACTCACCCGCAACGTATGCCGTTGATGCGGAAGGCCGAGGCACCCACTGTGCCATCAGGCAGCTCTCATGCTTTTCCTTCCTTGGACAACCCTCTTATCTCGGCCGCGGCGGACCGCAACGGTTGCCGCGACCACTATCCCAGCGAACGCCTCCGGTGTTGACACTGTCAACACCGGCGCCGCACCCCAGCAACCCGATGGGCACTGTCGTCGCAGACTGCATTGGTCTTTGCTTATCTAGGCTACGCCGCCTCTGCTCGCAGCTTGAGGCCGAGTGCGCGCGTGACTTTGAGCACCGTGCCGAGGCTGGGATTCGCGCCCCTACTCAGCGCGCGATATAAACCTTCACGCGTGAGGCCGCTGTCACGCGCGACGCGCGACATGCCACGAGCGCGGGCAATGTCACCAAGCGCGGCAGCGATGAAGGACGGATCGTCGCCCGCTTCTTCAAGGCACGCTTCGAAATAGGCGACGATATCCGCCTCGGTGCGCAGATGATCGGCCACGTCCCACTTCGAAAATGTGATTTTCGATGTGCTGGCGGATTTCTTCGCCGCCGGCTTGCGTCCCTGTCGCTTCGTTGCCATGACTATGTTCCTCACTCGGTCCAGTGCGTTGCGATCTCGATCGCGCGCTCGATGTCGGCCTGTTGCGTGCGTTTATCGCCGCCACACAACAGCAAGATGATTGCCTTGCCCTTGCGGCTGAAATACACGCGATATCCTGGCCCGTGGTCGATACGCAGCTCGCTCACACCCGAACCGACAGCCTTCGCATCCCCAGCATTGCCCATCGACAGGCGACTAATGCGGGCGTCGATGCGTGCCTTCGCCTGACGGTCGCGCAAGCGATCAAACCAATCGCGGTAGATCGAGGACTGACGAACTTCGAACACGATCGAACCTCAGTGTAATGGATCGGTTACACCCTGTAAACGATCGGTTACAGGCACTCAGTGAACCCTGGCTAATGCAAGAAAAGCCCCGGCCGCGGGCACCGGGGCTTTTGTGACGCCGCCTGTTCCGATCAGGTGCAAGCGGCCGACTTCTGCGCGGCCACCCGCTCCAGCAAAGTATCGATGATCTTCTTAACGAAACGCTGCTCCGTTCTGCTCAGCTTCGCATAGCACTCAGCGTGCCGCACACCGGCAGGAGACAAGCGACGATTCGGCCGTATCGGCATCTTCAAGCCGGCTAGCTCTTCGACGGAGGTGCCGAAGATACGCGCGAGCTTTACAAGGATCAGCACGGACACTCGCCGGTCGCCCCACTCATATGCGTATTCCAGCGATCGTGAACAGCGATTCCACGCGATGGTGAACAGTGCGTGGTGCCGGCGTCTGGAGGGTTGGTTTCTACGTTAGGTGTTCACGATCCGTCAACTACGTGATCCGTTCTGCTAGATGTCGGCCTGCGTGCGGGACTTGCGCATCGATTCGCCGGGCACCTTCAGTTCAATGCGATGACTCTGGTGAACCAGTCGATCCAAGATTGCATCGGCGAGCGTGGGTTCGCCGAGATAGGCATGCCAGGTGTCGACAGGTAATTGACTGGCGACGAGCGTGGAGCCGGTGTTGACGCGGTCATCGAGGATCTCCAGCAGATCAGCGCGGTCTTGAGCAGTCAGCGCGGTGAGGCCCCAGTCGTCGAGCACGATGAGTGAGGCTTTCGAGAGCGTCTTGAGGAACTTGATATAGCTACCATCGCCGTGCGCGATGCGCAGTTCTTCGATGAGCCGCGGCACGCGCCAGTACAGCACTGAGTTGCCTTGCCGGCAGGTTTGCTGAGCGAGCGCACAGGCGATCCACGTCTTGCCGGAGCCCGTGGCGCCCGTGATGAGCAGGTTCTGCGAACGACGGATCCACTCGCCGGTGGCGAGTGAGGCGATCTGACGTTTGTCGAGACCACGATTGGCTTTGTAATTGATGTCCTCGATGCTCGCTTGGCTCACCTTCAGCCGCGCGCCACGCAGTAAACGCGTGCGACGCTGGTTGTCTCGCCACAGTCGCTCGCGATCCACGAGCAGCGCGATGCGCTCCTCGAACGAGAGCGATTGCACCGCTGGCGTTTGCTGCTGTTCTTCAAGTGCCTCGAGCAGGCCATGCAGCTTGAGGCTCTTGAGGGTTTCGATGGTCGGATTCGTCAACATCTCTTCTCCGTCGTCAGTGGTAGTAACCAGGTCCGCGCACGTTGCCGTGTGCGGGAAGATCAAGGGCGAGCTCAGCGTTGGCGGGCCGCAGATCGCGACCGCTCTCGAGGATGGATTTCACGCTCTTGCGCGTGGGGCTGCCGAGCCGTCGCGCCAAGGCGCTGGCCGCCTCCAAGCGCGACTCGCCGTATTCACGTGCCAGTGCGAGCAGACCCAAGCAGGCTCGATAACCCTGTTCGGGGTGCGGCTTCGAATGCAGCAGATGCTCGACGACCGCGCCCGTGTTCGAGCCGATCGACTCGCCCCATTGGATCAGTCGTTTCGGTGACCACTGCGCGTGCGCTCGGTGAGCCTTCGGCATGTGCTCGGGTAGCGTCGTGTGCGCCCCACGCTGATACGAACGTATGTGACTGGCCACGCGCTCACTGCGGAAGAAGACTTCAACCGAGGTGGCGGTGAAGCGCGCCCAGACACTGTGGCCGACGAGTGCATGCGGCACGCTGTAATAGTGACGATCGATCTCGATGTGATAATCGAAGGCGACCGTGCGTTCCTTCCATTCGGCGTATACATACGGTGCGGACGGCAACGTGCGCATCGCGGGCCGATCCAGTGCCTCGAACACGCTACGTCGGGACCCAGGCAGACGTTGGAACGATCGCTCGTTGAGCTCGGCGAGCAGCGGCCGGATCGCTGCATTCAGTTCATCCAGGCTGAAGAAGCGCTGGTGACGCAATCGCGCAAGGATCCAGCGGCACACCAGGAGCACGGTCAGCTCGACGCGGCTTTTGTCTTTGGGTCGGTAAGGCCGCGCCGGGATGATTACGGCCTGATAGTGCGAGGCGAGTTCCTCGTAGGAACGCTGCAACTCCGGCTCGTAACGATCGGCACGGGTGACGCCGACTCGCGGGTTGTCCGGCACCAAGATTGTTGGAGCCGCACCGTAGTACTCCAGTGCCCGCACGTGGCTCGCGAGCCAGTCCGGCAGCGTCTGCGTGCGCGTCGCCTCAGCATACGCACAGCCGCTGGCGCCCATGGCAGCGACGAACAACTGCGCGTGGAACGACTCCTCACCGCCGCGGCCATGGATCGGCACGGTGCGCCCGGCGTAATCGACGAACAGCTTCTCGCCGGCGAAGTGCCGCTGACGCATCGAGCGCTTCAGGCGCTTTTCCCAGCGACGATAGATCGCGCAGAAAGCGCTGCGCTGATACGCAGCCTTGACGTAACGCTCTGCGTACTCTTCCCACAGCAGCTGCAATGTCACGTGCCGGTGGCGTTTGAGCTCGTTGTGGATCCACGCGCAGTCCGGTGCCACCAGCGCGTTAGCCTTAGCCGCCGTCGTCGGCCCAAAGACGCGCAGCTCTAACTCCGCCTCCGGCAGAGATTCCGCATCGGCTGCGCTGATTCCGGCCGCGCGCACCGCTCGCAGGTACTTCGAGACCGCCCCAATCGACAGATCCAGGGCACGCGCCAGCGCTCGCACGCTCAAATTGCTCGATTGCAGCCCGATCAGCCGCTTCAACTTCGACATGGAGATCCTCTCGTTCGGCATCGACTGCGGCTCCGCGGGCAAAACCCGCAAGACTACGCAGTCCGCTTCTCGATCAATCCCCAGCCGCCGACACTTTCCACGCATCGTGAACGCTCTTCCACGATCGTGAACACTTTTCCACGGACCCCGCCCAAGTGTTCACGATCCCGTGGAATCGTGTTCACGTTGCCGTGGATTGGGTGTTCACCATCCCGTGGAAACCCTGTTCAAGATCGCGTGGAATACGCACTCATACGCAAACACCGCCTGCTGAGACACGTTGAGCGCACGTGCCAACTCAGCCTGTGTCATGCCTATCTCCTTGCGCAATTGGCTTATGTGTTTGCCGAGCGCTCGAAAGTACGCCCGCGACTCAGCCTTTATGGTGCTCATGACGACACCTCCGGCTGATCCAGCAGCACCGCCACCTTTTCCAACAGCGTCAGCAGCCCGGCCAAGGCATCGGCGATATCGAGTGCATCATCCTCGCCATACTCGGCCGCGAGCCTGATGCACCTAGCAACGTCGAGTGCCTTCCGCAACTCACGTAGCAGCGCCTGGGGATCGAGCTGCGTCCTTTGTGGCCGCGCCTGAGCCTTGCCGCGGCCCTTCATGGCGCACCTCTGGCGCGGGCAGCCTGTAGACCCTCCAATGTTTCCAGCACAAGTACGCGAGCCATGCGCAACGAGGCGCGTAGCGCCGCAGCCTCGGTTGCCCACTCGTCGCTTGCCGCGGTCTCCACGAGACCCACAATGTTCGCGGCGGTCGCGAGCGGTGCCACGTCCACGCCGGCAATAACTATCGGCGCTTCGGGCGGAGGTATCGCCGAGCTGGGAGCCGAATGACTGCCTGGGTCAACGTGCTCGGGCCGAGCCGGGGCTCGCTGCAATCAACTTCATGCGTGGCGATCGACGCAGGGCTCCAGTGATCTTGTTTGAGCGACACGCGACGCTGGCCGAACAGCGACGCAGATGTGCGCCGCTGGGCACGCCTTGAACGGCTGTGTAGTCGTCGGCAAGAGCCTCGCGATCAGTGTCGCTGAGGCCGGGAAGGTCTTCGATTGATATAGCCATGACAGCACCTCGATTGCGAAGTTGTGATCAGGCTGTCGCGCCCCCTGGAAATCGAGGGGCGGGATAGCCGTTTCGCTTCTGAGATGCTTTGCCAGGCTTTTCGTATGGTTTTCGTACAGAACGCCGAAAACCCGGAAAATAGTGGCGGAGAGGGAGGCCGAAAACCGCCGATAGCTGTCTCGTTCCATATTCATCCACCAAAGTCTACTGAGGGCTGATTGATCACGCCAAGTCTCTGACCTGCTTTGGAAATACGGTGCGCGCGAGTTCCATATTGATCGTTTAAGCGCTCCCACGTTCCAGTGCTTGATGGCGGACAGAGATGGCGGAAGGAGTCAGTCATGCCTAAGCGAGCACGGGAACTGTCCGCTCGTACTGTAGCGTCTTTGCGGGGTGATGGTCGGTATGCGGTGGGGGTTGTGCCCGGTCTCTATCTGCGGATCGAAGGCGCGTCGCGCTCCTGGGTGCTGCGCTACCAGCGGAAGGGGCCGCGCCGGGAATTCGGTCTTGGGAGCTATCCCGCGGTTTCCCTGGCCGAGGCCCGTGACGCCGCGTGGGCTCTGCGCCGCGCGGCAACCTTACCGGAGCCAGTCCAAGCTCCGGGGTCCGCGGCCCAAACTGCCCCAGCTGCGCCCGAGCAGCCGCCCGTTCAACGCGAGCCAAGCTCCCCCTCTCCAACTCCCGATGCCAATGGTGAAGGCCCGATCACGTTTGAAGGCTGCGCTCGGACATTCATCTCAGCTCAAGAGGCTGGCTGGAAGTCCAAGAAACACGCTAAACAGTGGACCGCGACACTGGAGGCCTACGCATTCCCTGTGATTGGCGCGCTCCACCCGCGCGACATCACCATCGACCACATACTGCGAGTCCTAAAGCCCATTTGGACGAGCAAGACAGAAACTGCAACGCGAGTCAGAGGACGCATCGAAGAAATCCTGGACTGGGCCGAACATCGAAAGCATCGAAGCGGCAAGAACCCAGCCCGCTGGAACGGCAACTTGCAGTTCGAACTGCCCTCGCCTACCAAGCTCAAGAAACGGAAGAAGCGCCACCACCCGGCGCTGCCCTACCTGAGAGTTGGCATGTTCATGGCCGACCTTCGCTCGCGACAGAACGTCTCCCGGAAGGCACTCGAATGGGGCATCTTAACCACCACGCGCAGCCAGGAGATCAGAGGGGCCCGACATAGCGAGATCAATTTGCAGCTGAAGCGATGGACGATCCCCAAGGAGCGAATGAAGCTCGAGAAGGATCACATCGTCCCGCTGTCCCAGGCTGCGATTAATCTGTATCAAAGCCTGCCCCGCGTCGAGGGCTATGATTTACTGTTTCCGGCATCTGAGGGTGGAGAACTTTCCGATGCCGCGCTGTGCGCGGTTATTGACGATATGCATGGTGCGGATCTCCGCCGCGGTGGCATTGGCTACCTGGATCCGGTGCAAAATAGGGTCGCAACCCAACATGGATTTCGCTCCACCTTTCGCGATTGGGCCGCAGAAGTCGCTTACTTCCCTAAGGAGGTAATCGAGCATGCGCTCGCCCATAAACTCAAGGACGAAGCCGAAGCGGCCTATCAGCGAGGCACTTTGCTTGTGAAGCGAGCGATGCTGATGGAGCAGTGGGCGTCGTACTGTAGTGAATCCAATCCACAGCTGCATCCGTGAGGATAAGACCCGCAGAGCGTTCTCAACTGATCGTGCTGGCTTGGCCTCTATCAGACCGGCGCTGCAGGCATGTTAGAGCACTAGCGTCCCCGACTGCGTAGGATGCAGGACAGGAGACCTGAGCCGACGCCGCATTGCCTTGCTTCACAGAAACTCGTGAGTTCGTGAAATTAATCAATGATCGGCACCGCCGCGCGGCAGATTGCTGAGATCCACCGAGCCAAATCAAGGATGTTTGTCGCGCTTGAAATCATCGGAACCGGACATTCGACGCAGTCCTTAGTTATTAACAACACCCAGCATTTTCAAGACAGCTCTCTCTGAAATGCGGTAGCGCTGGAGCCTCAACGCCAACTTCTCAATCATCGTTACCGCATCTGACGGCGGCTCCGTCAACTGCCCATGAGAGACTTTGTCGCGAACGGCCTTGAGCCGCACAAACTCATCTACATCTGTAGTCGTCATGCCTGGCCACGCGAAGATTGAGCACCAGAAAAACCGTTCCTTTAAAGTCTTCAATCGCTCTGGCTGCTCCTTTAAAAAGGCCGTAGTGATAGCGAGGCTCGGTAGCGAGGCGTCTAGAATACTTGAAATCCTTGCCACATCCGTCGCCCCAAAGCTTCGATGGGTCTCCACCTCTACAGCCAGGAAGAAAAACAAGAATCGTTTAAGCGCATCTACCTCATTGGTGGCAAGATAAATGAGAGCGGCCACCTTGCGATCAATCTCGCTCGCCAGGCTTGGCACTTCGTCCAAAACTCTTCGAATGACATCTTCACTCAGGTGGCGCGAGTATGAGCCAGTCGCTGAGAGGGAGAATCGAATGTCGTGCACCAATCGGAGATCGGGGGTAAGCCCAAACACCTCGCGAGTTACGTGACGTGCAGTGCATTGGTTTCCGCCTACCTGGAATAGGCCACTAACGGCCAAGACCACTCGAGGCAAGACATCCTTCTCCAAGTCACCGAGGGCCGCCTTCTCACTAGTGAACATGTCATAGGTTGTGATTGACTCGCCGGAATCTTTAGCTCGCCCCATTTTCTTGACGGGGTCGGTGCGAACCTCAATGAGTAAGTACGGCCCCAAGCACGAGCGCTCTTCTGACCACTTTAGTTCGTCATCTAACAGTCTTTTTCCAATAAGCCTCTGGCAAGCATCATTAACGGAAAATCCGATTGCAGCTTGGTACTCGGTTCCCTCCACGGTTCTCGAATTGACGTCCACCAGAGTCGACGGGGAGCACCTTACCCCCGCCAAGGAATATATGTTTAAGCTGCGGAACGTGGCTTCAATTTCCAACCCGTTCTGGAAACCCAAACTATCAAGCGCTGCCGCAGATAAACCGCTCATCGATGACTGCTCTATTCCTTTAGGACGATTCCGACGCTCCGACTGCACTTCGAATAGCGTCGATTCTTTCTTTGCACCACCGGAGATTATAAGCTGGCCGCATGAACCGTAAAGTCAACTTCCGCCACATCGCAAAGGCGCGCTTGTCTCAGGCGAAGATCGAGCTGGAGAGCGGAAACGATGAACGCCTGAAGTATGCGGCGCTTGAGCTGCGGATGGCTATCGAGGGAGTCACTTACGACCGCGCGATGGCCTTTAAGGATGAGATTCCTCCTTCGGAGTTCGGCACGTGGCAACCAAAGAAACTTATGCGATTGCTACTCGACATCGATCCTGATGCGGACCAAACGGTGACCGTAAGTTTCAGCGAGGAAATTCAGCCAGGTGTTCCAACGAAGGAGTGGCACACCCTAGGCACCGATAAAGTATTCAACCTTAGATCAATTCGGACCCATTACGATGCATTGGGCTCGTTCGTCCACCTACTATCGATCAAACAGTTCGAGGCAGGTCAAGCGCACGATTGGGCGAAGATTAGGAAGCGCTGCGAGGTCATCGTAGCGGAACTTGAAAAAGTGCTTGCATCGCCGATCTACAACATGAGGATGAAGGGAGTTGCCACCCTCAACTGCATGAGGTGCCACCTCCCGGTGCGCAAACACTTTCCCCACTCTGCTCAGATAGTGCAAGCGGAGTGCCTGGAATGTGGCGCGCTCTATGACGTTAAGAAAGCCGATGCGCCTGGAGAAGTCGAATGGCTCGCCAATACAGTCGACTTCCAATGCCGTGCCGACAACTGTTCGACGGTGATTGCCATTTGGCGTGACCACATCAAGGTTGGCGCCAGGTTTCAATGCCCCTCATGCTTGAAGCAGTACATTGTCCAACTAGTCGCGATGCCATTCGCAGAACTTGCACCAGGAGACCCAGCTCAAGGATAGCGAGCAGCCCCTAAGCCGCCATTGGGATCGCATGCCCTGATTCCAGGAGAGGCGTGGGTTCGGAAAGCTATAAGTTGATGAACTAACTACGCCAGCCGCTCGATCAGGGCCACGAAACTCTCCGCGCTCTCCAGGCGCTTGCCACGCGGCTTCCATAGCGTGTCGAACGCCCGCGTATAAAATTTTGTGTCGTTCGAGACAACGAGGTCTGCCCATTGGAGGTAGGCCAACTGCTCATAGTCTGCTTGCGCATTTCGATCTATGTTCTCTCGCTGTTCTAGAGCGGCGTGGTAGCCGTTGTACATAAATCCTTCTACGAAGGCGGTATAGAAGGCAAAGCGCTCCGGCGCGCGCGCCCACTGATCAGCTAGGGGAGCAGGCCGATGCGGGGCGACTAGGCTCATCAGGTGCCTACCAGTGCGGACCATCTCCGTGCAACGGAAGCGCTCGAACGGATAGTTCGCCAGATCAGCTTGGGTCGGTTTCGCCCCTAGCCTTGCCTTAGCCTCCGCTCGGATCTCTTTCGATATGCTTTTTTGATTTACGCTTTTCTGGTAATCCTCATCCCGCTCCCGCTGACTCTCCACCCACTCGCGCTCCAAGTCCCCGGTCTCGGCCGCAGCCCGCAACCTGGCAACGAGGCGTGGCCGCGAATCGTAGCGCTTACTCGGTTTCTCAGGCAGCAAACGTCTTGCGAGCGGCCCCCGACCCATCACCAACTCCTCACGCCATATATCGGTCTTCTCAAGAAAGATCCCCCCATTGCAAACATCCAGCGCATAGGCGAGATGCTGCTGCCACTCCACGCGACGTTCCGCACCATACGCCGCTAGGGTTTCATTGAGGAAAATCGGCGTTAGAAACGCTGATACGCTGCCCTTAGCAGTAAGTTCGCGTAGCCGACTCTTACGAAGCAAATCAAATCGCTCTTCGTGAAAGGCCGATCGATCGAAGATGATCCTCAGTGGGCGCGAGCGCGCGTTGCCGCGCCGTTCTCGACTGCTTCGCGAGGTCATGAGACACCAATAGCGTTCCAACGGGAGCATCCGGGAGCAACCCGAAATGCTGTAAACGGAGGGAAAAAATCACCCCCACTCGGGCACGGATTCGTATGCCTGCGCAGCATGTGTGCTACGGGCCTCGTCCAAATTGCGCACACCATCCCCATAGATTATTTATGCAATACACACAGAAGTCATAGATGGTGAGGACAACCCACCGAAAGCACTGCCACAGCACTGGCAGCAGGCATGCAAGGATCCTCCATGCAACAGCAACCATCGCAATAGACGCCATGATGCTCAACACTACGATGGTAGCCCCACCAGCATTCTTGCCCCAACTCTGGCGGAACGTTAGACCAGGTATTCCAGTACGAACGCTGAAGCCTTTCGTCCCGAGCGACCCGTGCCTGCCACGATGACTCAAGGACGCGCCGGATCCGCTCGCATTCACACCCCAGCCGTTGCCCAGATTAATTCTTCTTTGAAAGCGAAAGCCCATCGCATCCTCCTCCATCGACGATGACTTGATCGCGAGTTCGTTGCCGCTAGTCCTCAAGGTGTCTGAAATCCGCATCCGCCTGCGCGTATGCGGCGGCAATCGGTTCGGCAGCCCTTATCAATTGATCCCGCCTGTGCTTGAGTTCTTGGTGCACGCGCTGAAGTTCTTGTGCGCCTTGCAGCAGCGCACGCTCTAGTTGAACGCGCTGCTGCGTGAGCTTCCGCTCCAGTTCGTGAATATCACGTGGATCCACTGCCGAATTCGGATCGAACTTAAACCGCGCCTCAACAGAGCGTTTCCAATCATCCAATCGCCGGAACAACGCAGGCCCGAAACCAGGAACGTTGAGAACAGCAGACTGAACGATATCGGCCGCTGTTTCGATATTGTAACTCTCTAGCATGGCTCGCTTCGCGGGCCCAATTCCAGGAATTTTTGCTTTCTCGATCTCGTAGCGCTCAAGAAACCGGCGCCGTGCATGCCGATCACGCTCGGAGATGAGCGCCTTCATCTGGCGATCACGTACCGCAGGAAGGTTCACCAATTCCGCGCGCGCCGTTTCGAGCTGTTTCAATCGGTGAGCAAATCCCTCCGGCCCCGTCTCGCTGCGGAGGCGAGTTTCCAATTGCGACAACGCATTCCCTAACTCTTGGCGCTTCCTACGGAATACAGCGATTTCATCAGTCGCTTCAGCCCAAGAGCCAATCGCAATCCAAAACCCCAGCGCTACCAACAGCCACAAAACTGTGAGATCAGGCACAACCCCACTCGCGATGAGCCCTGCCACTATCACCGCAATGCGCCACATCTTGCGGCCTCGGCGGGCTGATTGAAGGGCCCTGGCTTGCGGACTCGGCGTCGCGGTCGGCAACACGATCTCCGGTACCGCCCCCGGCACGGGAATCTGGCTGATACGTGACCAAACGACCGCCAGATTGAACTGACTGTCTGGCAAGATCGTGCCCATTGGCGCAAGAAAGAGCAGCGTGCCGGAGGATGATTCGATGGCACACCACGGGCAGCTCCCGACTGAAGCTACAAAGTAGTGCCCAGGATGCTGAGCGCACCGCGCCGCACTGCTTTCAAGTGTTTGCAGTCGTGCAACCCACTCGCGCGCAGCGGGTCGAGAGCCGCTGTGCGGAGCCTGCTGAGAGAAGGCGCGTTCCCAAAGATCCGCGATATCACTACCGGCGGCGAGCGCTGCGGGCGTAAACGGAGGCGGCTCCATCAGGAGTGAGCGTGCGTTGCGCCCGTAGGCATAACGATGTTCGGTGATGGCCTTCTCAATGGGCATCTCGCCACGGCCACCGTAACGTCCAGCGAACGGATGCCGGCCTACCATTAGCAGATAGAACACCAACACCGCCAACCCAAAATTATCGTGGTTGGCGGTGCGCATCAGTCCCTTGAACGGTCGGCCTTGAAGCTCCGGTGGCGTGAAATTCTCCACGCCCACCTCGCAGAAATAGGTGCGCCCATCGGCGCGCACCTGGAAACTGTCACAGTCGATCAGCTTCACCGTCATGTCCGAGCGAACTCGAATGCCGCCGTGATTCACATCGCCGATGATGCAATCCGACTCATGTAGGACGGCAAAGACGCGAGCGACATTCGTTGCGGCTCGAATAAGATGGCGCCAATTCGCCTCGGGAAACTCAGTGCGGCGACTCTTCGGGCCGTACAAGGCATGTATGTCCTTGTAGCCGTCGACCTTCGGCATCAAAAGGCCATGCACGCTACCATCGTGTCCCTGCAACACATCGACCGGCCACGCCGTTAGAGCGAGCAAATTTGGCTTGGCTAGCCTCGTCATCACTCGAAGCTTTTCGGCTTTCTCCGATGAGGGGGCGGAGTGATAGACCTTTGCAACCAGATCGGGGTGACCTGCTACCTCAAAGACTGATCCTTCGCCCCCTCGCCCCAGTTCGCGTCCGAGCGCAACGCGCCCGTTTGATCCCTTTAGCGATAACGCAGCCATCTCAAAGCGTCTTGATGCGGGAGGCTAGCAAGAGCGTCTTGTCGTCATCGGTGCGGGCGCATACCGCCTCCGAGGCTAAGTAGGCTGCAAGCTTCCGTGACAGCGGGTCGTCAAATCCACCCTGTGCTAGGGCCCTCACCGGCGGAATCATCTGGTTGAACCAGGGTGAATGGACCGTGTTAGTTGCATACTGCAACACCAGCGACTCAATACCATCGGTAAACACGGCGAGTTCGTGGATGGGATTCGCGACCAGCTCGAATTCGAACTTCTCGAGCGATTCAGGCTCGGTGATAAAGCTCGTGGTGTTGATGTACTCGCCGTGCTGCGGCCAGAAAATATAACACCACTCCTCCGGCCCCTCGCGCACAACCATCGCCCCATCTCCGACCTGGACAAACACCGCATGAGTCGGAGAGAGGATCCCAGCGAGCAACGTGCAGGCATAGTCTCGCAAGCGTTCCCCGTCGGTGGTCGCACGCGCGTTCAGGGCAGCAACGACGTTATCTAACCACTCTCGCGCCTGCAGGCGATCGAGTGCTTCGATGCGATGGCCTTCTGCAATGTAGAGTTCAAGATTCGAGGCGAACTCTCGACACGCAAGATCCGCTCCGATCTCAGAGAACTTGGCGCTTCCCGCACCGTCGCACGCCACCAGAAGAACGATCTCCCCCTGTTCCTGGCTCTGAAACAGAGTGCACTTGAATGCATCCTGGCAGGGCGAGCCTGTTTTCGCGTGTGAAGTGCCGATACTGCTCGCGCCCGCAATACGCCACGCTTGCAGTTCCATTTACACAGTCGCCCATCCCGTTGGTGAAGCGGGATTCTCAACCGCCACTTCTTCGTTCCCCACCTGGGAGCGGGACTTTGCGCTTAGTGAGTTGGACAGCCAACTGAATAGTTCGCGGAACTGCAAGCCCTTTAACATTAGCGGCGAACGCTCAGGGCCGGCGATCTGCTTGAGGATGTCCATGTTCGCGCCCTGAACGCCGACCGCGAAGAACTGAAACTTCTTCTCTTTCTGTCCCTGTCGCAACGAGGCGGCCGCCTCTTGCCACGCGTCTGTTGGCGCACCGTCGGTGATCAGGAAGATCCACGGCCGGTAGTAGGCAATGCCGAACTGCCTGCACTCACTTTTGCGCTGCTCTACCATCGAGATCGCTTGAGTAATAGCGGCGCCCATCGGGGTATCCCCGCTTGCTACAAGCGTTGGTGGTACAAAGGCATCCGGTGTTGTAAAGGAATGAAGGATCTGCACCGGGCCGAAACCCACGATGCCAACTTCCACTCGCTTAGCCGCCATCTCATCCGTCAACAGCTCCCGCTTGAACTGGGCAAGTCCCTCGTTCAACTCTTCTATCGGGCGGCCCTGCATCGACCCCGATGTATCGAGCACAAGCACGCAGGGGCATCGATTCTCCGGATTGTCGATGAAGCCTGTGGCAACAAAGGGGACTTGTTCAAGATCCGTTGTCATATTGTCTTCTCCAATAAAGTGCGTCTGGGTAGCTACCCGTTACGCACCTCGCCGCTGATGTTTGTTATGTCGACTGGACGGCGCATTCACCGACGGTCGCTTTGTAAACGCATCATACGCCCGCACATACGCAGTCACGCAACCCTGCTCTGCAACGTTCGCCGTACTCGTAAGAGAGATCGACACCGCATAGAACCGCCAATCTTCCATAAGCCGCGATCCGTCAGTCCTTGGCCCGCGGCGCAGGTCACGTCACCAGCGTAGATCAAGCTCCTTCCTCCGGCGGACTGCTTCAACAGCCATCCGGCGAGCCGTATTCGATGAAGCATTGGCGGTCACAAGACGCTTGATGACCGACTGGAGTTGCCCCTATCAGACCGGACAGGCTGCGGGTTGATGATAGCTGCGGATGAACTCACGAGGTGACTTCATTCGCAGTCCCCGATGGGGATGGTTCTCGTTGTAATCTTCGAACCATCCTGCAATTTGCGATAACACTGACTCCGCGGTCGTAAGCTCGCTCACGCGGACGTAGTCGCGCTTGAAAGTTTTTACGAACGCCTCGGCCATCCCGTTCGACTGCGGGCTACGCGGCGGTGTGAAGCACGGCACCAAGCCTAGCCGAATGGCGAACTCGACGGTTTCGTGCGCTCGGTAGCAGCTGCCATTGTCCGATAGCCATTGGACCGGATGTGGCGTCGCTGTCGACTTAAAGCGCTGCTCCACGCTTTGGAGCATCAGATCTCGGATCATCTCGCCACTGATGGCGCCGTTGCCGGCGCACCAGCTGATCACCTCGCGATCGCAGGTGTCCAGCGAGAACGCCACGTGCACGGCCTGATCCGAGCAAGGGATCTGGAAGCCATCAGAGGTCCACCGGGCATTAGGATGGATCGTGCGAATGATGCCGTCGTGAGCACGATCTGGCGGCCGCCCCGTGTAGCGCTGAAGCAGCAGTCCATGCCGTGACATCAGCCGATAGATCCGTTTGTGATTGACTTTGGCGAGCCCCGCCGTTTTGCGTGCCCGATTCAGCAGCGCGGTGATGCGCCGATAGCCATAAGTCGGCCGCTCATCTACCAACGCTCGCAGCTCCACGAGCAAGTCATCATCTTCGGGCTTGTGGTAGCTCGAGCGTGACTTGCCAGGTTCTTTCAGCCGCTGGCTCAGCTGTGACCGGGACACGCCCAGGGCCTCGGCGACACGCCTCACGGCGTATCGTCCTCGGGCAACGACGGCAGCCGCGAGATGAGTTTTTTTTCGTGGGCGATCTTCACCGCCTCACGCAAAATCTCGTTCTCCAAAGTCTTCTTACCCAGGACTCGCTGCAGCTCGCGGATCTGCTTCTGCAGCGCCACGACCTCGGCTTTGGCAACGACTTCATCGTCGGCACGTACCGCCTCCTTGCCACCCTCGCTCATGCGCCGCCTCCAGTTAAAGATCAGACTGGGAGCAATACCATGGCGGCGGGCCACATAGGAAATCGACATGCCTGGCTGGGCGGCTTCCTGCAACACGGCCATCTTCTGTTCGACCGAATACCGACGCCGGCGTTGGACGCCGCTCAACACCTCAACACGATCACTACTGTAAGACATAGGCGTATAACTAGGCTTACGCCTAGCTCCTAAATCACGCAACTATGTCCGGTCGAAATGGGGGCTGCTCCACCGACCACGCATGCACTTGACGAACTTATGCCGTTGGTGCTCTCGTTTTGGAGAAATGGAAGCCAGTTCGATTCAAATATGAAAGTTGACCTTAGCGAAGCCTTCTTGCAGGCATTTGGTCGGCACTTTGTGACCTTGTCCTGCATGTACACTCCCCCCAACTCTATGGAGGAGGTTGCCAAGCTCTTCTCCGGGTTCGTCATCGCGATTGATGATGTTTGGTTCTACGTGACAGCAGGCCATGTGCCACGTGCCGTTCAAGCAGGGATGGAGGCAGGCGGGCAGTTTGACGTGTGGAGACTGGGAGACCAGGCAGCACGGGGACCATTTAGTCACGGGATTCCATTTGACTTCGATTTCGACCAATGGATTGTCCTGGACGAGCAAGCGATCGGCTTGGACTACGCAGCACTACCGCTACGCAATCTCTTTCGCGAAGCCTTAGAGCGCGGCAAAGTCGTGCCGCTAACGAAGAATGCCTGGGGCGATCATGTAACGGAACACGATCAATGGGTGCTGGTCGGCGTTCCAGCCGAGAGCGTGGCGCATGATGGCGATTCGATTCTCACCGCACGAGTAGTGGGTGTTGCGCTCACGACGACCGATCCCCCGGATGGTGCTGATGCCAAAGCAGAGAACCAGTTCTACGCTCGCCTTACTGACGCGTCGGACAAGGTCCTAAAGAACGTTGAGGGAATGAGCGGCGGACCGATTTTCGCTACGAAGAAGGACGAGGATGACATCAAATACACCGTCATTGGTATACAGAGCGCTTGGTACAAAAGCGACCGTATCATCGCCGCCTGCCCCTTCTCCTCCCTAGCACTTGGTCTCGAGGAGGCGGTCACACAGGCGAGGAATGAGCATCCAAGTACGGCTTGACTCGGTGCGGCCAATTCCGCGCGATTACAGCTCCAGACTGTCTTAGTAGTCTACGAAGAGGGCGATTCTTTTTTCGTAAGCTCTGCTTTCCGTTGAAGGCATTATTCAGGAGGCGAATTGCATGGACACTAAAGGTTACCGCAACAATGAGCTTCAGCACTTAACGTGGGTGAGAGATCTCCTGGCGAAGGACAGAAACATAGGAAGTGATTGGGAGAAAGTAACAATCGAACACGGCGGTTTCGTCTACTCCGCCGAACTTCGTCGCGACGAGACGGGCGCCATCCAAATGCGAGGGCAGACGGAGAAACCCCGCTAGGAGCACTTCTTCACCCGCCTATTCTCGTGAATCCAATCAAGAGGACCTAGGCGTTGGTTCGCGTCGCGGACAGCACTTGTAAGACTGATCTATGTTTCGAGAAGCCGTTCCCACATCCAAGCGAGCCACGTCAAATCGCCCGTCACCCGACTGGCAAACGTGCGCTCTTTAGAACTGAAAGATGGCGGGCGGGATGGCGGAACGAATCTCCGCCGAACCCAATAGCTGCCGGTAGACTTCGACCTCGTAAGTGCCCGCGCTGCATAGAATTCCGCCGAGGCTCACTTAAGTATTGAGCGAAGAGAGTTCGGCGGAAGGTGGCGGAGAGGGAGTGAGAGATGGCGGAGAGGAAGGCCGAAAACCGACTCTAGCTTCTCGTCCATAATCGTCCACTGAAGTCTACGGAGGGCTGATTGATCTGAGCCAAGCCCCTGATCCCGCTCGGAATACGGTGCGCGCGAGTTCCATATTGGACCTTCAAGCGCTGCCGCGTTCCGATGTTTTATGGCGGACAGGGATGGCGGAAGGAGTCAATCATGCCGAAACGAGCTCGGGAACTGTCCGCTCGTACTGTAGCGTCTTTGCGCGGTGACGGTCGATATGCCGTCGGCGTAGTGCCGGGCCTGTACTTGCGAATCGAAGGCGCGTCTCGGACCTGGGTGCTGCGGGTCAAGCGCAACGGCAAACGCCCGGAGCGAGGCCTTGGAAGCTATCCCACTGTCTCATTAGCAGCAGCTCGAGAAGTGGCCTGGGCTCTGCGCAAGACGGGCCCACAGCCTGCGCCAGCCCATGCGGCGGTTCTACCTGCCGCGCCAACCTCCCCTGCTTTGATGGAGCCCGATCCGCTCCAGGCAGAGACAAGCCCGAAGGCACCGGCCAACGCAGCCGGCCCCATCACCTTCGAATGGTGCGCACGAACCTACATCGCGGCCCAGGAGGCCGGCTGGAAGTCCAAGAAGCACTCGAAGCAATGGATGTCCACCTTGAAAGACTATGCATTCCCCGTGATCGGTCCGGTACATCCACGCGATATCACTCTTGAGCATACGCTGCGAATCCTCAAGCCCATCTGGACCACCAAGACCGAGACAGCGACCCGCGTTCGAGGACGCGTCGAAGCCATCCTGGATTGGGCCACGCACCGGAAGCATCGAACTGGCAACAATCCCGCTGGCTGGAAGGGCAATCTGCAGTTTGAGTTGCCTTCGCCGACCAAGCTCAAGAAACGAAAGAAACGCCACCATCCCGCCCTGCCTTACCTGCGCATCGGTATTTTCGTGGCCGATCTCCGATCGCGCCGGAACGTATCCAGGCAAGCGCTCGAATGGGGAATCTTAACCACCGCACGTTCTCAAGAAATCCGCGGCGCTCGCCACACCGAGATCAACGTACAGCTGAAGCGATGGACCATCCCCAAAGAGCGAATGAAGCTCGAGAAGGATCACATCGTCCCGCTATCGGATGCTGCGATCAAACTATATGAGAGCCTGCCACGCAGGCCATCCTGTGACCTACTATTCCAGGCCGCCGAGGGCGGTGAACTATCTGACGCCGCACTGTGCGCGGTCATCGACGATATGCACGACGCCGACTTAAAGCGTGGAGGTATCGGCTATCTCGACCCAGTGCAGAACAGAGTCGCGACCCAACATGGATTTCGCTCGACGTTCCGCGATTGGGCTGCGGAAGTTGCATACTTCCCAAAGGAAGTTATCGAGCATGCCCTCGCCCATAAACTCAAGGACGAGGCTGAGGCTGCCTATCAGCGAGGCACCTTGCTCGTGAAGCGCGCGACGCTGATGGAGCAATGGGCGGTGTTCTGCAATAAACTCACAGCGCAGTTGTCACACTAAATTTCCGATTCAGCAAAGTACTATAGGCGGCCGGAACCTGGTCGCGCTTTTCTGCGCGACCAGTGTTTGGATAGCCGCATCAGTGACGCGTGAGTTGCAGGTCCAACTCTTTTCTCTTTCTTGCCCCTGCTCCTTGGCTAAGTCACTTGTAGGCGAAGCCGAGCGGCGCCCCTATCGCAACCGCCACTAGAAGCCGCCAATCCGAAGCGGCGCAGCGGATCGAGAATTGCTCAGCTGTGGGATACTTATTGGCAAAGGGGGGAGAGGAACACTTCGGCTAATGAATACCTTTGCCGCTCGCGCTACAACCAAGACTTTCGGGCCGGTTGGTGAGTGCATCTACTGCGGCTCCATGCACGATCTAACCGATGAGCATATCATTCCATACGGGCTGCATGGCGACATGGTCTTGCCTCGGGCCAGTTGCCGCATCTGCGCGACCATCACGTCGAAATTCGAATTGAAAGTCCTGCGCGGACCGCTTCAATGGGTGCGAAGCGGTTTGGAGTTGAAGTCTCGCACTCCAAGAAAGGGGAGACCGACCTCACTACCGCTTGGGGTAACACGCGATGGTGCAACGACAATAGAGAGCGTACCCATTGGGGACAACTTGCATACGGTCATACTGCCTATCTATGGCCAACCAGGCTTCTTATTGGAGGCGGAAACAGCGCCTGGGATCATCACGAAAGCGATGTACACAGGACATTACAATCACTCACCGGACGAGGTCCGAGCGAACCTGCGCGCGGAGGCGATCTCGCTGCAGCTTTACTATCCAGCAGTCGAATTTGCGCGGATGGTTGCGAAGATCGCGTATGCATACGCGGTTGGGGTAGCGGGGATCGAGGTCGTCCGCGGCGCAAGACCGGTCAGCGCAATATTGGGGAAAGCAAATAATATCGGGGCATGGGTTGGCACTGTCAACGAAGCTGTCCAGCCGCTGCCGTCGTCAGCACTCCACACCGTAAGCCTACTCCGCGATCAAGGCCATATAGCCGCGACGGTCTGCTTGTTTTCAGAAATGCCCGCCCCGTTGTATCTGGTGCTGCTAAAAGGCGCCGGTGATGCATGCCGGCATGCCGCCGTCTTCCCGTAAATAATCGTGCCCCACCTCCAAAGGATGAGGAATGATGGCAAGCCAGAGGGCGCTTTTTAGCGAGAAAGGAGACACTTTTCACTTTACTCACACTTTCACGCGGACTGCAGGGACATCACAAATCCCCTCGTCGTGACTATTCCAGTGGAGGCTTTTGAGCGCTCTGGAGTTCTTGCCCCCCGGCGGGAAGTGTTATATGAAGTGCCCCGCCCTCATACGTCCGAGTGACAAACTGCAAAGGTCCGCTGTGCTGAAGGCCATCGTCATATTCGAAGGCATGCGATGAAACGACCACGCCAACACGTAATGGAGGATGCCTCGGGAAGGCTATTCGCAAGCCTGCTGCCTGGAGAATGGATCGTGCGAACGATACCGAAGGACTACGGGGTCGATTACGAAATTGAGCTAGTGGACCAAGGTATCGTTCTGGGTGACCGCATCTGGGTACAGTTGAAGTCGACAGAAAGAACGAAGCGGGTCGTCGCCCGCTGGCCCATCGCCAATCGCTTCCCAGACTTGCGGTCAGACGGAGACGGAAACATTACGGCGGAGTACATTCCGTATTCGTTGGGCATGAAGGAAATCGCCTATGTTCAGCGTTGCCACTTCCCGCTGCTGCTAGTGGTCGTTGATCTGGCAGCCGAGGATGCGTACTGGTTGCCAATCCGAGACGAGGTCGATCTTCATCACAGCGACTTGAATGATCGAGTGCCGCGCCGGAAGAGCGCCACGCTCAGGATTCCTCTCTGGAACTCCCTAACCGAAGAAAGGAAACGCAACTATTCGGGTTTACGGTGGTACGCGTTGGAGCCGGGTCGGATGTACGCTTTCGCAACGTTGCATCATTTCTTTCACGAGTTCCAATACGAAGGTCGGCTGTCGGGCTATTCCATCGGTGATGGACACATAGACGATGGCGCGGAAGTTGAGCTTAAGCGCAGCTTGGCAATAGCACGCGAATACTGTGAAGAAGCGCTGAAACTGGATGTGCTATTCGGCGAAAGGGGTATCGATTTCTTTCGAGCAGACCAGATCCCTGTCGTTAATGCACCCGGCCTCAAGTGGCAGCTAGAACACGGCGCCCGCGCGGCGAAGAAGGCGCTGCATGCGCTTGATAGCAACGAATACACATTCGCCGGCATGTCGATATTGCTAGGGCGGGTGCAGCAGGCGATTAATCTGATGTCTACAGCCGTTTCGGCCTATCAGGGCTTCAAAGGAAGATTCCTGCTAACAGAGCAGACGGTCGTTTGGCACCATTGGAGCGTGCAGAATGGGCGGATTAACCTGCAGCAACAGCGCTAGGCTCACAATCAACCAACCAGCATCATCACCTGACGCGGACTCGCAATTCCGTCAACAGCTACTTAGCTAGCGCCAAGATGCATACTAGGTTAGTCCTTCAACTGCCCGATTACCCAGTTAAGGCCCGCCCGATTCCCCGAGTTGGGAACCACATTGCTTACGATGACCTGGAATCGGTGATCACTTTGGCCGGAATACGTCTCTGGACCGCTAGGTCTGACTCCGATTCATCGCACGCGTATTCACAGATCTATCGAGCATGGCTACCGAATCATGGGTACGATTAAAGCGGAAGATCGATACCCTCTTGGTGCTGATAAATCGGAATGCAGCAAAGATGAAATATCAACCAACAGGCGTAAATGGCATCTGCTGAATGCGCTCCTCCATCCTCCAGCAACCCATGCGCAACCGCGTGCCTGATGCAGGGACCTGGCTGAGACAAGAACACATTATCTATATCCGTCGTAATTGGCGTGCCAAACACCGAATCCAGCTCCGGGCGCATTTGTTCAAAAAGAGACGATATGGTTCGATCCTGCTGAGTCTGCGTGCTGATATCGAACTTCGACACATCATGGCCGTTCTGCCGAAGCACGTGTCGCAGCGAGTTCTCTAGCATAGGTGTCAGAATGTAAACGGCGCTCGTAAAATCCCCCGAGAAGAAGTGCGAGAATCCAATACTGTAAGTGCGAAGGCAGTCCGTCGGAACGAAGGGACTGTGCTGCAATAGCGCGATGAAGATATCTTTACTGAGATAATGTTGGGCAGCAATGTGCTGTCTCACTACTTCGACCTGAGAGCTAACATGAATTTGGCGGCGAAGGCCCTCGGCGCGAGCAATCTGCACCAGCATCTCAGGGGTGACGCCGTCTCCGCCTGTGCCAGCCCCATCAGTTCTGAATACAACCTTCCCGTCACTGTCGTGATGAGACGATGAAATCAATGACGACAGCGGATGCTGTTCGATGCTCTTCTTCGCATCTTCTACAAGTTTCTCAGGGTCGGGCGATCTCTCCATCAGCGCAAAGAAGAACAGCAGACCCTTCAGGTCGAGGTTCTCTATGTTCTTCTTCACCTGCTCGATGATTCTCGTTAAATCCATCGGATGGGAGAAGCTGGACATTTCATCAGAAATTCCTGCCTGGGCATCAATGAGCTTGTGTCGCAGCGCTGTGGTTCTATCGCGCACCTTGGGAACGCCATGCAGCTCGACCAATGCCTGACTGAGGAAATGAGAAGCCAGCATAGGTGACTTTTCAGCGAACTCAGCTTGAGTGACCAAACAATCCGATGCGGCAATCTTGCATCTGTGATGCGCCTGAGCTTCATCAGCACTGTGGTACGCGCGTGCCGCGCGTCGATAGAGGTCAAGGCGTTGCAACGGTTCCGCGGTTTTCGAAGCGAGATCTTCCAGGATTTTTCCGATCCGAGCCGCGTCGGACACGCCAAAGCGAAGGTCCATGCCGTAGAACCAGAGTATAGCGACATGTTTCTGGGCAGCCATGGCGGCGGCTTGAAGGTCGGCGAGGCGTTTCTTGGCGCGAACGGCCTCGTCGCTATCCCAACCGATGCCACGACTAAGCGCTAAGGCGCGGCTCATAAACTCCTGACCGTCGGGACAGAGTGCTCCAGTTACCTCCTGTCCAAGCAAGGTCGTGAATTCGCCCGACTCCAGCAGATCAATCAGATCGATGTAGGTGGCTATGGCAGCACGCGCATGGTGGCTGCGTTTTCGATCGAGCAGCCAGCACACATCGTTAAGACGAGCGCGTACCATGGGATGCTTTACGCGAACCGCCGCCTCCGAGAGCGCATCGAGAGGACTGCCGCGAAAGTCCTCCGGAATGGCCGATCGCCTTCCATCGGCAAACACAGCCATCGCTCCAAACGGCTGCTTCGTGTTGTCAGCTCTCAGGTGCATGCTCATCGCAGCACCAATCATCAAGTAGACTCTTCGCTGTGCCTGCACGGCTTCTTCGTCCTTGGTTGCATCCTCGCTCGAAGCCTCGGAGTAAGCTCGCTGATATGCGTTGTCATATGTCGTTTTCAGACCTGCTATAGGCAGATCGATGTCAGCGTGATTGAGGTCTTCGAGTGTTGCCAATGTCCATGAAGCAGGTTGTGGCGCTGGGTTCTTAGCTTCGCTCTCAGTCGGCGTCATGACGGACTATCCTTAATAATCGGTGGGGATATCACGATTGGATGGGACTCAGAACCCGATGCCAACGGCCTTCGGTGTGGCGAACTGTTCGGGTTCCTTGCCGAGCGGGAACGCAACCACATACAGCGCAGTGACGGGAACCGGCTTGCTGCCCGGCTGATCAGATCTCGACTCCATCTGCAACTTCCGCTCGGCATAGCGCAGTGAGACTCCCTGCGCCTTGAGCGTGTCGATGTGCGACTGCAGTTCGTCGTACACCTCGAACTTCTGAGCCTCGCTGTACAAGTCGGCGCAGTCACGATAGCCGCGAAAGTAATCCACCAGCGCAGCGAACGTCTCAGCCGCATCGCGTGGTAGCTCGAATGCTGGCTCCGACAGATCCATTGAGCTGGTTTCGGCAAGTTTGGCCAACTGCCTGCCCGTGGTTAGTGGCACGGCGGTCAGCGTGACATGCTCACGGTCGAACTTCTCCGCCGCTGTTTTGATCTCTTCTTCGGTCGGTATGTGGAAGGGCTTGTTCAGCGCGTCGATGTGCTCGAACCCGAACGCGCCGGCGAGGGCGCGACGGGTATCAAAACTCGCGGCCCGGCCCTGTTCGACGCGCTGGATCGTGCGTACGTTGAGGCAGGAAATCTCAGCGAGCTGTTCCTGCGACCAATGCCGCGCTTCGCGGAACATCCGGACGCAAATGGCCAATTCATCGGGCGTCAGCAGGCGAGGTTGAGTGTTTTCGGTGGTGCTCATTCGTCGTCGCTCCAGGGTGTTCAATCGACGCCGACAAGTATGGAAAAGCGCGGCAGGAGCCAACACGACAGCCACCTGACACGGGTGAATTGCCGCATCCGGCGCCTGTTTCCCCTAGCGTGTCGAAAGGGGCCCGGCATGTATTTCAATCCAGGAACATACAATGCGCGTGAGCTTCATCGACCGCAGGAAGCTGCCGCCGGTTGCTTGGAAACAGCACTCGCCACGCACCGACGAGCTTGGCCGTGTCACCGACCGGCATAAAGGAGCCGGCCATGATCGGCGTAATGGAGCCAATCTCAGGTGAGGAAAACGGACATCCCAGAGGGGTTAAGAATGTGTGGCTTTGCTGGTGTTGGCAAGGGCTGAGTGT
>NZ_RYEV01000005.1 GCF_004138485.1 Peristeroidobacter soli | reverse complement strand
TGCGATGAGGCACGAAGCGCCGCCTGCCCGGTGCCCAAGGCGATCACGCCGCCTGCGATGGTCAGCGTCGCGCCGAGACCGACCGAACGCATCGGTCGCGCGGCGAGCCACGTGCTGGCCCGGACAGGATGCTCCAGCAATTTGAATCCCGCGGCGGCACACGCCAGCGTCAACACGCTGCAGACGAAGATTCGCTGCAGCGGATCTTCGACGTTCAAGATCGTCGCGTACACCACGATGGGCCAGTGCCACAGATAAAGCGAGTAGGAGTGTTTGCCCAACCATTGCATCACGGGCAGTTTGAGGAGCGTGGCCGGGCTCCCGGATTGGCCGCTTGCTCCACTGACGAGCACTGCGGCCGTCGCGGCGACGGGCACCAGCGCAATCCAACCCGGGAAGCGCGCTTCCTCCGTCAACCCGAAGAACGTCGCGATCAACCCGGCGAGGCCCAACCATCCCAGTAGCGCAGCACCCCGGAAGCGACGTGCCCAGTCCGTCACGGGCTTCAAGGCACACAGCGCGCCGATCCCGAATTCCCAGGCGCGGGTGGGGGAGGCGTAGAACGCCCAATCTTGTTTGCGATAGCTGAGCCACAGGCACAGCGCGAAGGAGAGCACCGAGAGCGCACCGATCGTGCCGGCCATGACGCGCACTGTCGGTCGCCAGCGCCACACGATGAGCAACAGCGTGGGCCAGATCAGATAAAACTGTTCCTCGACCGACCGCGACCAGGTGTGCAGAAACGGATTCGAGGCGCTTTCGGGGGCGAAGTAGTCGGCCAGCAGCGTCATGAAATAAAAATTGCTGGCGTAGAGCGAGGAGGCGAGCGCGCCCTTGGTTGCAAACAATTGTTCGGCGGGCGCGAGCAAGAACGACGCCGTCACCAACGTGACTACGGTGACCAACAACGACACCGGCAGGAGTCGGCGCGCGCGCCGACCATAGAAGCGCCACAGATCGATCGATCCGGTGCGCTCCAATTCGGCGAGCAACAAGCCGCTGATCAGATAGCCGGAGATCACGAAGAACACGTCGACACCGACGAATCCTCCGGACAGGGTCTTCACGCCAAAATGAAAGATGACGACCGAGAGGACCGCGATGGCGCGCAATCCTTCGGTGTCTTCACGAAACTGCTTGTCCAATGCCAAGAGATTCCCTGAGTGCCAATCGTCGGCGCAGCGCATGTTACCGACGTCTCGGCGGTCAGGCGACCCCTTCGTTGTTCAAGCAAAGGCTCGCCACGACGCGCGAGCTCGCGCTTGCCGAATCAAGTGGCATTCGAGCCGCCGCGCTCGCGCAAGTGTCAGCGGCGCGTCAGTGGTGATTGGAGCGTCAGCGACGCTCTCGTCGCTCTCGTAGTTGCTTCAGCTGCGCCGGGGCGATGGCACCACCCTGGCGCACGCGGTTCTTGGTGGCAAGCATGGGCTTGCTGCTGCTCGGAGCGGCCTCGCCAAACGGCTCGTAGTCATACATCGCGATGTAAGTCTGCCGCGATGAAGACTCATCCACACCTTGGCCGTCGTACAGATAGCGCACCAGCGAGTAGCTGCGAGCACCATCACTCGCGAGCGGAATGTGGCGCCGCTGGTCGTACACCACACACTGCGGATCGTCCAGCAAGGAACAATTGAAGCTGTCGAACGAATCACGCGTTCGCTCCAGGATCAAATCATGGCCATCAAGGTGCCAGAACAGTCCCCAGTTCAACCCCAGGAGGTTGGCCTCGGTCACATCCAACACGCTCACGTTGCCCGACTCATCGACGATTTCATCCTCTCGCGAGCCGGTGCCGTCGGCGTCGAGACGCGAACGATAACCTTTGATTTCCGGTGGCGCGCCCGCGTCGCCGATGCCGAGCCAGTAGTGGCGTCCCACAACGTTGTTGGGAGTGAATGAAAAGGCGGGCTCATCGGCAAGGATAGAGACGCTGGCGCCAACGTGGCGGTTGCCGTTGGGCAGCGTGAGGTCGTAAAACACATCCGTCGCAACATCCTCGACATCCCGCAATGACCGATACTTCGCGACAGTCCCGTCGGCAAACGTCGCCGTAACGACCTTGGCATTCGCATCCAGCGCCCAGGTGAATGTCTTACCGAACACTCGAGTCGTGCCCGTGCCATCGGCGTGCAGGTCTGCAATGTCCGGCATGACGATGACAGCGAACGGGTCATCCTCGTGCGGATCTGAAACCTCGTCGTACACCCACAGGGTTCGGGTCGTATCACCCAAATCGGCGGCGTCGATGGACTGAGTGTTGCTCGAATCGATGATGGTGCGGGCGGTAGTGAAAGTCTCGGTCTCTCCGGTCGGACCGCAATCGCGATAGGAGATGAGCCTGTCTTCAGTGACCGCCAGAATGTGATCGCTCAACTGCCTGAGGGTTGCGCCACGGCTGGTGTAGTCGAAGGTGATCTCCTGAACGCCATAGCCGAAGCCGGGCACCTCGGGACACACGCCACGCTCGATACCGAACGATTGGATCGGGCTCGCGTAGACAATGTCGATGCTTCCGCCCGAGACGCTCCAGGTCATGTTCCGGTGCCAGTAGCTGCTCGTCGCGGTACCGGTGCCGTCAACATCAAATGTATAGGCGATGGCGCGATCCACGCCTGCGTAGGTATTGGGAAGATCGCTCGGCAGGGTGGTCGCAATCAGATTGCCTGGCACGCTCGAGGGCGTGATGGGTTTGACCAGCGTCGCATCGCTGACGATTGAGTTCTGCGTGGCCACGAACGCTGCCTGGTCGAGCAAATACGCAGCGTCGATCAACTCCTCGCGTACGGTCGTGTTGGAGAGCAGGGCGGTCATCGATGGCTGCCCGTCCGGCATCGGATAATCCTCGGCATGATCGACCAGGAGCTTGATCGCGGTCGCCAGATCCAGGACGTCCTGACTGTTCAAGCTCGCGGACAAGGTCCGCATCAATGTTTCGCTGGTAACAGCCTGACCGCTGTTGGCTTCTCTCAGTAAGACTGCGAGCGCCGTGCTGACGTTGGTGATCTGAGTGGCAAAATTCTCGGTGCTCGACAGCGTCGCATCGCTCCCGGCTTGCACGAGCAACGAGGAGAAGGTTCCGAGCAGACTGGTGAACTCGACATACGACTGCGAGCCCGCCCCCTTCGCCGACAACGTCACGAAACCGCTGGTGGCATTCTGTGCCAGCGAGATTTCCAGACTGTAGTTGCCGTTCGCATCCGCGGTCGCCGTGAATGTCTGGCCACCGACAGTTGCCGTCACCACAGCGTTTGCAATTGGCGCATCGGTGACCGTGCCCGTGAGCGTCAGACGGCTCATCGTAGGCTGGGGCGGATTGGGATTGCCGCTCGGAGGAGGGGTCGTCGTCGTACCTCCGCCACCGCCGCCACCACAGCCCGCCAGAATTCCCAACAACACTGCAGTAAGCGTCACGACGCCCGTGCGCTGGGCGGCTCGGAAATGATTCATCGGGAAACGAGTCCTGTATCCGTACAAGCTGACGGCGCGAGTGTATCTATCGACGCCGTTCGGATACGTGATCCGATACAGATTTCAATCAGACAGCGGTACGTTCAGCCTGCCATTTTCACTGCTGTTTCATAACGTCGCGACAGATCTCAGCTGCCTTCAATCGTGCTTCCTGGCTGCCATAGGTAAATGGGCCAACCGACGCGAGCGTTCGGTCCATGCATGCTTCGAAGCGATCGGTAGCGGCTTCGGCGGCTCTCTCTTCAGGCCTGGTCGCACATCCGCTGAGTGCGGCCACGGCGATGACGATGCAGGCTCGGTACATGGAACATTCCCTGTGTGGCGAAGAAGCCCATAGGCTACGGCCCGCATTTGCGGTGTGGCTGTGATCGCAATCCCAATAGTCCGCCTATCGCGAAGCTCTTGTCCCCAATGGCGTCACTCCATGAGGCGCATAATGAATATTATGGTAAATTTGATATCGAGCGTGTTCCGCCGGACGCAGAGCCACTGGTCTGCATGAATCGGCCGGCCTCGATCCCTCATCCCTGCCTCAATCTCGTACTAAAGCCATATGGGCACGCCGCCGACCACACCCGTATGGACTTGAGCACTTACGGACTGTCCGTGCTCCTGTTGGCACGGCTCGGCGGCGTGCACCTCGATACCGCACGACGCTGGAAGCGCCTGGGACAGTTCCCACGGCGCTTGATGCCATTTGGTCGATCTGATCGTCAACGGCGACCTGAGTGCACTTCACGACGCCTGGAGCGGCTTCCGATTGCATCAAGGCCTCATCTGGACGCCTGAGAGCGAGTCGCTGCGGCCAGGAGATCTGCGAGCAATCCCGTTGCGTGCACAACAGCTGCAAGCCTTGCAACGCGACACTGCAATAGCCTCGCCGCCCCCCTGCGGCCGTCGCCGAGGCTCAAGAAACGCTCAAGCACCGGATACGTCAGGTCGTGGCCGAGGGCCTGGCGCCGGAAGCTCGCGTGAGAGTGACGCAGATCGTGTTCGGCCCGCCCTCGCTTCGCCCTGCCAATTCAGCTACGATCTTCCGTGGAAGATAACTTTGCCTTGGGTCGAGGCTAAAGCGGGCTCTGGAGCGCACATGATTCATTTGCAAGGGCAAGTTGTAGTCATCACTGGCGCAGGACGTGGCATCGGGCGCTCGCACGCTCTTGCCTTCGCGACTCGCGGCGCACGTGTGGTCGTCAACGATCTCGGCGTCTCCTACGACGGCGCGCGCGAGACCCTGTCGCCGGCGGACAGCGTCGTCGAAGAAATTCGCCGAGCCGGAGGCGAGGCAATCGCCGACTACAACGACATTTCGAATTGGGACGGCGCCCAAGCGCTGCTCGACGGCGCGCTACGAGCGTTCAATCGCGTCGATACATTGGTAAACAACGCTGCCATCATCCGACCTGCTCCGCTGACGGACACAACGGCACGAGATCTGGACGATGTCGTGCGAGTGAACGTCAAAGGCACATTTGCGCCGCTGCAGGTATTCGCGGCTCATTGGAAGACGGAAGGCACCCGATCGCCCGGTGGCCACAGTCGCAGCGTGATATGCACGACGTCGCGCGTGGGCTTTCGACCCGCGCCCTACTATGTCGTGTACGGCCTCACCAAATCGGCGGTTGCGTACCTCGTCGAGGGCGCCGCTGCTGAGCTTGCCGGACTGGGCATCCGCGTAAACGGGATCGCACCGCGTGCGGATACAAGGATGATGGGCGATGCAACGCGCAGACTGAACGAGATCGCAGGTTCAGTAGGAATTGCGGGGGTCTTCGGCGACTCATCCGCGACAGAACGCCCCGCGGAGCCGGTCGAGAGTATCTCCCCATTGGTACTGTGGCTCGCCAGTGCCGCATCCCGCGCGGTTACGGGAGCAATCTTCTCGGTCATGGCGGGACGCATCGCGCTGTTAGATGGTCGCCACGAGCGATCGGTCTTCACATTGCCAGTCACGCATACGCCTGAGGATGTTGACCACGCGCTGAGCGGTCTCGAGGCGCCCTGATGAGCGCCTCTTTGACGTTTGCTATTCGCGAAGAGCTTTAGAAGCTCGCACCGAAGCGGATGCCATAGGTCCGCGGCGGTCGAATGGTCAGAGAGTCTCCGCCGAACAAACCACCCGGCCCCGCGCCGACTTGATTGATCGAGGAGTACACCTCCTCACCGAGCAGATTGTCACCATACAGTGAAACGCTGTACTTACTCGTCGCGCCCAGGGTCCATTTGACCGAAGCATTGACCCATGTGTAGCTGTCCTGCTCCCGAGTATTGGCGAAGTCGAAGAAGAACCCGGAGTTGTAGTAGACATTGGCGCCCAGGTCCAATTGATTGGCCCCGACGGGGATTGCGTAGTTGATCGCGACGGTCGAGGTGAGCTCGGGAGAGTTCACGACATCGTTATCGGATGCATCCCTGGGTGTTGCCGTGTTGCCGATACCCGGCGCCGGCACCGGGACAAAGAGCGGTGCGGTCGGAAAGCTGTCGTACCTGGCGTGCAGGTAGGAACCCGTCCAGGAGAGTGTCAGCGAGTCGGTGAGTGCCGCGACGAATTCGTAGTCGAGACCATAGATCTTCGAAGATGCCGCGTTGAGCAGCGTACGGGTCGCACCGATGAACGCGTTGACCTGCTGATCCTTGTAGTCGTAGTAAAACAGTGCCGTGTTCACTCGCAGGCGCTGGTCTAGCCAGTCGGACTTTAGACCAATCTCGTAGGCCGTGATTTTTTCCGGTTCAACGACCAGCGCCACGGACGCCGGCTGCCCCGGGACACTCTGCAGCGTTTGAGTATTGAACAGACCTGACTTGAAACCGGTGGACACCTGCACGTAGCCGAGCGCATCCGGTGTAAAGCGATGATCGAGACCGACTCTGAAGGTCGTCTTCGGAAAACTCCTGTTGGCAATCTGAGTAACGCTCGCTGGCGGCGCCGCCGGCGCCGACTGGTCCAGCCGGAAGTCACGCTCATCGTTCGTGTATCGGACACCCACTGTGAGCCTCGTTTCGGCAGGCAATGGGATCGTAGCCTGCCCGAAGCCCGCCCACGAGTTCGTCTTCATCTCCGAAGTTACGGTCGTGTCATTCAAGCCGATTGCGTTCGGCTGCGGGTAGTCGATGAACACCGGGTGATAGCCGCTGATGTCCTGGTAGTAGTAGAGGCCAAGCACCCAGGAGACAGTCGCCGCCTCGGGTGAGAGCAGCTGCAGCTCTTGCGAGAAGGTTTCCTGCGTGGGTTCAAAGCGCTGGTGCGAACCATCGTTCGGACCGAGATCGAAGTCGACGCGACCGTCCCAGTCCTGCTCGTGGTACGCCGTGATCGAGCGCAGATTCAGCGCTCCGAGCTCTTGCTGCCAGTCGATGCTGCCGCCCTTCGTTTCAGTGATCACACCGGAGGGGTAGTTCAGATTCACATCGTAGAAGCCGCCGGAATACTGAAATCCGCCGCGGCCGCGCTGATCGAGACCGAGCTCGCCATTCCTGGGCAAGCGCGTCGCGAAGCCGGTCTCATTGTGCAACTTCGACCAATCGGCGATGAAGGTGATCTCGGTGTGCTCCGAGGGCGTCCAGAGCCACTTGGATCGAGCCGAGTAATCGTAGCTGGTATAAACATCGGAGCCGTCGAACAGATTCGTGCCATAGCCCTCGTTCTGATCGCGGTAGGAAAGTGCCAGATCGGCGGCAAGCGAGTCGCTAAACCCGGTGGTTGCATAGAGCTGGGCTTCGGTGGTGTCGTAGTTGCCGTAACCGACCATCACGTCAGCGGTCGTTTCGTGACTGGGTCGACGGGTGTTGATCTGGATCACGCCACCCGTTGCGTTCCGGCCGAAGAGCGTTCCCTGCGGACCTTTATCGACTTCGATCGAGGCAATGTTGTTCAGCCCCATCAGGCTATTGCCTTGCGCGGACATATACACGCCGTCGACAAACAAGGCCACGGTGGCCTCAGCGCCTACCGACGAAACGGCTGCGCCCACCCCGCGCAAGAACGGCACGCTCGAAGCACCAATCGCCTGGAACTGCAGCCCCGGCGTGACCAGGGCGACATCAGTGACCGAATCCACACCCGCGCTCTGCAATTGCTCGGCAGTGAACGCGCTGATAGCGATGGGCACATCCTGCGCCGATTCGCTGCGACGCTGCGCAGATACGATGACCTGCTCCAGCGTCACCTGCTCGACTGCTCGGTCCGGAGCGATTGGCGCCTGCGCGCTCACCCCTGCTGATATCGACAGCCCGCCGACCAGCACGACCGTCGATTTGAACCCACCTGTCATACCGCGCCCCCTCTGTCATCCAGCTGTTGCTTCCGCCACTGTGTGCGGAGTTTTGTTCTGAGCTTCCGCAGAAGACATTAATCTTCCATGGAAGACGATATTAGAATGGGCGCAAACCCAAGCTCGCGTCAAGTACCATCGTAGCGGAATTCGGCGCTCGCTGACTCACACAGCAAGCGATGGGATTGAGCGACATTCGGCCTTCAGCGCGTCTCGCCACCTTCGCCGGATACCTCCCCTGTTCCGCTCCATCGCTGGCAGAGCTAAACTCACACCTTACGATGTGGTCGGAACGATGGAGCGAGTCACACCCATGGGCGAAACGCAAAGGCGAGCTATCAGTCACATTGAAGACGTAGTCACGTCCTGGGAGCGGGAACGACCGGATCTCGACCTGTCGAATTTCCTGCTCGCCATTTGCGTGATGCGCCTGGGGCGGGTGCTGGACGACGCATACGATCGCCTATGCAGGTCCCGCTTTGGCGTAAGTGGCGCGGATATGCGCGTGCTCTTCGCACTTCGCCGCGCCGGCAAACCGTATGCACGACGCCCCACAGACCTTTTCAAGGCGTTACTGGTCACCTCTGGCGCCATCACCAAACAGGTGGACCGCCTGCGTGATCTGGGATTCGTGGATCGAATCAGTGATCCCAGCTACTCCGGTGGCGCCCTCATCGCACTCACCACCAAAGGGCTCAAGGCGACCAATGCTGCTACCGATCTGTTAGCAGAGGGTTCTCCGATCGCAGCGGGCGTGCAGCGGATGTCCGCAGCCAACCGAGCCGCTGTTCGACAGTTCGTTCAACAAATGCTCGAGAGTCTCGAGCACAGCGCCACGGAGGACGAGACTGAGCGACCCAAGCCCTTACGGGCAGGGCGTCGGCGCGCTGCCAAGGTCTAGTCCTTCCAATTAATAACGGGGGCGCCCTGCTAAGCGTTTGCGGACTCAGCATTCTTCCAATGCCCCGGCGAAAGCTCCTGCCAAGTAGTGCGTGCTGATGAGGCAATGAACGTGTCCGGCGCGCCTACGTCGGTCACATCACCAGGCATGGCCACCGGGTCACCCCCTTGCTCCACATTCTTCGCCGACCGCAGCAACATCTTGCGGAGCGCAACCACCGCCCGATCGGCCGGGACCAGGTGCTCCTGCGAACGATCGATGATGGGCCCCATTGACAAGGACATCGCGGCATCCTCCTGCTCGATACCGTTGAGGCCACTCCAGCTCTCCTGCAAACGCTGGCGGTCCTGCCCGAAGCGATCATCCCAAGTAGCCCGGTACATACAATCGCGTTCACTGTAGACTTTCGGATCGTCGAGACCCAACAGTGCGATGTTCTTCGCCCTGTCAACGGGCGCCTTGCCGTGGATCACGATGAACGTGCTGGTATGCTCGTCGTCCGCAGGCGTTTCGAAGACAGTGTAGAGCGTCGTCGGCGCGGGAATGATGCGCGTCGAAGGCATGATGAATGGGACGACACGGACGTTCAACTGCGCATCGCCACTTCGTCGATCCGTGCGGAATGCGGCGTAGTAGAACCCGAAGTCGGTCTCGCTCAACTCCAGCTCCGGATCATTGTCCTCCACTGCCAGCACCGCGGGATTATCTTTGTCCGGATTGGGCGTGAACGTCGCATTCATCCAGCCGGGACGTGCGATGTTGCTGTGAAGGATACCCACATGCGAACTGTCGAACCCCCCTTCTACCAATTGCAGGTAGTTGGCGTTGACATTGATGCGAATCACCGTGCGATTCGGCTCGGGCGCATCCATGAACGCGTATCGCGTGAAGGGGGGTTGCTTTTCTTTCGGACCTAAATAGGCCCACACCAGACCGCCCTCTTCGCGTACTGGATAGGCTCTCGCCCTGACAGTGGATTTGATCGCGCGCATCGAACAGTTCGGAGCATCCTGCAGCGTCCCGTCTCTACCGAATTTCCAGCCGTGGTACAGGCAGCGGATGCCATTGTCCTCCACCCTGCCGAGCGCCAGAGAAGCGCCGCGGTGCGGGCAATTCTCTTGAACCAGACCGACCGCGCCGGTGCTGTCACGAAAAGCCACGAGGTTCTCGCCCACCAAGCGAACCCTGAGTGGGTCGCAGTCAGCCTCGGGTAGCTGTGCGCTCGTGCACACTGGTAACCAGAAGCGTCGGAAAACATTGCCCATCGGCGTGTTCGGTCCTACACGGCAGATGCGTTCATTGTCTTCTTTGCTCAACACGGTACGGCCTCCCAGCAGCGTCGACGCCCAGGTGATGCGTCGTCTCTTACGTTTCTTCCATGGAAGATCGCATCGTTTGCTGCGCAGGTCAAGCTCCGCCGACCGACTTGCATTCAAGTTATCTTCCATGGAAGATCACTATTCACGTGCATGCCGGGGATCGCGGATGACAGCGCTGCGAGTAGTAGATATGCAGGGCAACGAGCATCGAGTCGATGGCCTTGCGGGCCGCAAGCTCATGGAAGCCCTTCGGGAGTTTGATTTCGGAGTAGCGGCGATCTGCGGGGGGATGTGTTCCTGCGCAACGTGCCACGTCTACATCGATCCTGAGTGGCTCTCCCGACTGCAGCCAGCAGAGCCCGCCGAGCGTGACCTCCTCGCCGAGCTCAGGCATGCACGCCCCAACTCTCGCCTGTCTTGCCAGATCGATCTCACCGACGCCTTGAACGACCTGGCCCTCACGATCGCACCCGAAGAATGAGTACGCTCCGGCAGATTGTAATCGTCGGTGGCGGCCAGGCCGCCGCCCAGGCGGTCGATACGCTTCGGCGTCGAGGCTACGACGGCGGGCTCACGCTGTTGAGCGACGAACCGCATCTACCCTATCAGCGCCCCCCGCTATCGAAAAAATTCCTGGCGGGCTCGTTTGAGCGGGATCGCCTGCTGATCCGGCACGCCGGTTTCTACAGCGAGCATCGTATCGATGTTCGCCTCGGGTACCGCGTGGTGCAGATCGATCGAGACCAAATGCAAGTATCGGGCGCGGACGGTTCCAAGTACGACTACGACGCGCTCCTGCTCGCGACCGGCAGTCGCCCCCGAAGGCTATCGATCGAGGGAGCCGATCTGCAGGGCGTCCATTACTTACGCACAATCGCCGATGTCGACCGCCTTGGTCGCGAGCTCGTGCCTGGTCGCCGAATCGTCATCGTCGGAGGCGGCTATATCGGGCTCGAAGTCGCGGCTACCTGCCGCGAACGGGGCTTGGAGGTCACCGTACTGGAGATGTCCGATCGGTTGATGAATCGCGTCGTCTGCCCTGAGATCTCTTCGTTCTACGAAGAAGAACATGCCCGCCGCGGCGTGGATATCGTCTGCCGAGCATCGGTGCAGGGAATTCATGGCGATGAGCACGGGCGTGTGCGATCGATCATCTGCTCGGATGGCAATCAATATATCGCAGACATCGTGTTGATCGGTGTCGGCGCCCTCCCCAATGACGACCTGGCTGTTGCGGCCGGATTGGACTGCGCGAACGGGATCATGGTGGATGCTCACTGCCGTACGTCCGATCCTCGCATCTACGCAGCAGGTGACTGCGCATTGCATCGGAGCCATCAGTGCGGCGGATCGGTGCGCCTCGAGAGCGTCGACAACGCGTTCGAGCAAGGAACGAACGCCGCGTTGGCGATGCTTGGAGAATCTCCACGAATGCCTGCCATTCCATGGTTTTGGTCCGATCAGTACGATCTGAAGCTGATCATCGTGGGCTTGTCGACAGGCTACGACCGTACCGTGTTACGCGGCCGTCCGTTCGATCGCAGCTTCAGCGTGTGCTACCTGCGCGACGGTGAGTTGATCGCGATGGACACGATCAACAACGCCAAGGATCAGATGGCCGCGCGTAAGCTCGTCGGTCAGAGAAACCGGCCAATCCTGGACAGACTGGCCGATACGAGCCGCCCGCTTCGTGACTGCTTCTGAGACCTCTAAGCCACTGGCTCCGAAGCCGCCGCCGCCGAAGGTGGACGGTGTGTCGGCACGAGAGTTCGCCAATTCTGATTCGGCGCCAGCGTTCCATGAGTACCGCGAATGTCTCGAGTGTTTGCCTTTGAGGCGAGAGGTTCTGCGCCTTCAGCCACCCGCTTCGCCATGTTGAGCAGCACTCGATACAACCGACCGATCGCATGATCCGCAATGCAGAGCATTTCCTTGGATCGATCCCTGATGGCGCCGCCGGAAACCGATACGGCGACATCTTCCTCGGTGAAGCTGAAGATGCCGGTGAAATGGCCTTTGCGCACCAGCTCGCGATCTTGATGCCAGCGATTCTCTCGTGAAGGCCGAAGTGGACCGTCGATCGTACCGGGCGTGAGCCCGTGTCGCGCCAACGCTTCATCATCCAGCCCGACAAATTTCAGCTGCTGACTTCTGAGCGGCTCTTCGCCAATCGGGCGCTCGCTGTTCCACCAGACATGATAGAACCGCGTCACCTCGTCATTGACCGGCACGCACGCAAAGAACAGATCTCCATTCGGATTGTTGATGAAACAAGGGGCGATGAACGCGGCCACGCGGGCCTCGATGCGATGTCCTTCAGGGCCTTCGATGTCTCGCATGGCGACATAGTGGAAGCCGAAATCCGTGAGCTCCGCCTCGATCCTCGGCGCGGCATCGAAGGCCATATGCTCGGTCTTTCTGGCAAAATCGAGCTCTGACTTATCGGCTTGACTCAGCGGCGTGATGTGCAAAACGCTCAGGTGCGAGGAGTCGACCAAACCCTCCATGATCTGGACGAAATTGCAAGGCACCAGCGCCATCGCGTTGATGCGGTGGGCATCGGTCACTTCCATCCAGGGCCACTCCGGGAAGGATGGTTGTAACTCGGTGGGACCCAGATAGGTCCAGATCAAACCGCCAGCCTCGCGCACTGGCCACGCCTTCGCGCGAATGCGGTCCTTGAACCTGGCGTCTGGAACATTGGGCGTTTCCAGCACCTTCCCATCTACAGCGAACTTCCAGCCGTGATAGATACATCGCAGTCCGCAGCCCTCGACCCGCCCCAGCAACAGCGAAGCGCCCCGGTGACAACAGGCTTCGTTGAGCAGCCCGACGCGACCCTCCTCATCTCTGAAGGCGACGAAATGTTCGCCGAGCAATTCCACGTGCACGGGATCTCCGCCGGGTTCGGGCAGTTCCGAAGATGCCAACGCCGGCAACCAGTAGCGGCGTAACGCCGCGCCCATGCCCGAGCCTGGACCCACCCGGCACATCAGCTCATTCTCCGCCTGCGTCAGCATGATCGCCCCCGTCGCTATTCACAACCATCGAATTGAATTAACAAAGCCCGACAACTCTCCGCGATCAGCCCGCGCCTCGTCGATGCAAAGGCACCAGGGATCGCCAGTCCTTCGCATCTGACAGCTGCGCGTTGAGACCGCGCGCGACAGCTAGATCTATACCGGTCGCGAGTCCGATGGGAACACCACCGCCGAGCACTCGCCGAACCGAGTCGAGATACACGCGATGCAGGCGTCCCACAGCAAGATCCGCTATGGAAAGCATCTCCTTGGATCGATCCCGAATCGCCCCACCGCTTACCGAGACGGCAACATCTTCCTCGACCAAACCGGTAATGCCGCTGAAGCTCTGATTGGTGCGGATCGCCTTGCGGTCCTGATGAAAGCGATTCGAGCGTGCCGGACGCCGCGCTGCTGTGCTGTCGGCAGCAATGCCATAAGCCTGCATGGTCTGCGCATCAAGTCCGACAAAGCGCAAGGTTTCGGTTCGCAGCGGCTCCTCCGCCACAGGCCGCGTCGCATCCCACCAGATATGAAAGAAGCGCGAGCGGGTATCGCTGGCAGGCACCACAATGGTCGCCACGTCGCCGTTCGGATTGAGCACGATACAGGGCATCACGAAAGCCGTGACCCGGGCTTCGCGAAAGCCGTTCAGGCCATCGCGCAAAGCGACGTAATGGAAACCGAAATCGGTGCCCTCTTCTTCGATACGAGGGGCCAGATCGAACTGCATGCTCGCTACTTTGTCGGCATAGCTGAGATCCGATGTGAGACTGGCACGCAAACCATTGTTATGAAGAATCCCCAAGTGAGACGAATCGACCAAACCTTCCAGCACTTGGACGAAATTACAGTCGAGAGAATGGTGGGTGACCAGCACCTGCGGGTTCGGCAGCGAGTGCCATGACCAGTCCGGGAAGGCCGGCTGCAGCTCTGCCGGCCCCAAATAGGTCCAGATCAATCCGCCGGCCTCGCGCACCGGATGAGCGCGCCCGCGAACTCGATCCTTGAATTTGGTGTCCGGCACATTTGGCGTCTCGAGCACCCTGCCGTCAACAGCGAACTTCCAGCCGTGATAGATGCATCTCAACCCGCACCCTTCCACACGCCCCAGCAACAGCGAGGCACCTCGATGACAGCATGCTTCATCGAGCAGCCCGACGCGCCCCTCGCTGTCTCTAAACGCGACGAAGTGTTCCCCCAATAACTCCACATGCACCGGGTCTCCACCGGGCTCGGGCAGCTCCGAAGACGCCAACGCCGGCAGCCAATAACGGCGCATTGTCGTGCCCATGCCTGTGCCCGGCCCGACCCGGCACATCAGCTCGTTATCCGCTTGCGTCAGCATCTCGCCCCCTAAAGGCTTGCCGTGAGCTATCCTATCTTCCGTGGAAGATGATTGCTACCCCCTCGAGGCACTGCAACCCCGCTCAGCCGCGAAGTGGCGCTCGCGCCAGCAAGCTATCGACGTGTCGAAGGAAAGCAATTCCTCTTTGTTCGGCTTCGACCCCTGGAGTGGCCCACAGGTGCTCCAGCTCTATCAGTCCCGAATACCCTCTTGCAACCAGCCCGTTGAGGAACGGCAGCATGGCAATCTCGCCCAGTTCGGGCTCGATACGCCCCGGTACATTGGCCACCTGAATAACTTCCACCGAGTCCCAAACAGCCTCGAGATTCGTCAACAGATTGCCGTCCATGATTTGCACGTGGGCGGTGTCGAAGATCAGTCGAACACTCGCTCTCGCCACGGCTTTAGCAACGAGATAGGCGTCACCGATGTGTTGCAGCAACATGTCCGGCACGGCCTGCGCGTTGATCGTCTCGAGACACAGCACCAACCCATGCCGTTCGGCCAACTCCGCCGCCTCGCGCAACGCATCCACAAACCGTGCAAGTTGCAGGCTCAGAGGCATTCTCGGGTCGAGCCCGCTCAATATGGCGATCCTGCGCGCGCCGAGCCGCTGCGCGGTGTCGATGGCGATATCGAGCTCACGCATCCTGATGTGTCGATCATTCGCATCGCTGCTGCCCCAAAGCGGCGCCTTCGCAATTTCCATGGGTGCGTAGAGCATGGAGCCGGGCTCCAGGGACAGTTGAGCGAGCGTGCGTCCGATGCGATCGACATCATCGCGAGGCCGCTGGCGAGCCAATGCATCTTGTACACCGGCAAAGCCGAGACTGTGTGCGAAGCGAATCTGCTCGATGGCATCGGCGGCCTTCGCACTGAACGGAAACAGGGGCATCTCGAGCGAACGAAAGCCGAGGTGAGATGCATAGCGGAGCTGCCAGGTCATCATTTACTCCCGTTTCAGCAAGCAGCTCACGTCGAGCTGTTTGGCGCTGTTACAGCCAATCAATGTAAGACAGCGATCGAGTTCATCTGCGAGGATTGCGAATGCGCGGTCCGCTCCGGCCCGGCCACCCGCACCCACGCCGTACAAGCCCGCTCTGCCTGCCATTACAGCGGTGGCTCCGAGTGCAATGGCCTTCGCGATATCGGACCCACGGCGAATGCCCCCGTCGAGATAGACTTCGGCCCGGCCGGCGATACTCGCGACGATCTGAGGCAGCACCTCGATGGACGAGGTCACCCCATCCAGTTGTCGTCCTCCGTGATTCGAAACGGCCACTGCATCCACGCCGAGGCGAACTGCTTGCTCTGCATCGTCCGGCCGCAGCACTCCCTTGAGCACCAGCTTGCCGCCCCACTGCTGCCGAATCCAATCGATGGCGTCCCATGTGACACCCGCATCCATGTTCGAAGTCATCAAGGCCGCCAGCGATGTCACACTCGCGCTGCGCTTTCCATCGACGAAGTTCTGCATTCGTGGCACCCCATACGTCAAGATGTGGCGCGTCCATGTCGGACAGCGAACGAGGTCCCACACAAGACGGCTGGTAGGACGCAGCGGCACCGTGAAACGATTTCGCTGATCGCGCAGCCTTCGGCCGAGAATCGGCACATCGACGGTCAGTACCAGCGCCTGACATTCGATCGCCTTGGCCCGGGATATCAGCGCTCGGACCAGGTCACGATCCTTATACGGGTAAACCTGAAACCACAAACGGCTATCCGGCGCACGCTCGCGTATTGCTTCCATACGTACGCTCGAGGACGTGCTGATGGTAAATGGCACCTTCGCAGACGTTGCTGCTGTCGCCAGCAAAGCATCGGCTTCCGCCCAGACGAGTGCAGCGAGTCCAGTGGGTGCCACGATCAGCGGCAGCGCTGCGACTTCTCCCAGAATTGCGGTGCTGCAATCGCGCTTCGTCACATTCCTCAGGACCCGAGGCAGCCAGGCGAGTCGGTTGAAGTCATCCTGATTCCAGCGCAGCGTCAACTCATCGTCCGATGCACCATCGATGAAATCGAATACCGCGCGGGGCAACCGCCGGCGCGCAAGTTGCCGCAACTCCTCCACCGTGCTCGCAGTAGCGACACTCAAGGCAGCCTCCTCGGCGGAATGTTCAGCCAATACCCCTGAAACAAACGCATGAACTCAAGCAAGCCTTGGTCCGGAGCATCTACAATCGCTGGCACCGAGCGTACGCGCGATCGCGACCAGATCAGGTCGCGTGCAGCGGCTTGTAACAATCTTCCACGGAAGATACCATCTTTCGAGCGAGTCAAGTACCGAACCGGAGCTGACGCATGGTATTCGTTCATCCCAAGCTGCGTCCGATATTGGAGGCGGCACGCGGACTGCCCACCCTCGCAGACCTCGACGTGCAGACGGCGAGGGCTCAGATTGTCGCGCGAACTGCGGCGCGCCCCGCAGGCCCCGCCATCGATGAGGTCTTGGACATCGAGGCGGTTGGCTCGCAGCGTCCGATTCCAATCCGGCTGTACCGGCCTCGGAATGCCCAAGGGCTAGCGGTCGCGTTTCACGGTGGTGGATGGCTGATGGGCAGCTGCGACAGCTTCGATGCAACGTGTCGGCACCTGGCGCGCGAGTCCGGGCTTGCCGTGGCGAATGTCGAATACCGGCTGGCTCCCGAACACCCATTTCCTGCTCCGTATCAGGATGCAGTCGATGCCAGCCGCTGGTTGGCCCGCAACGCGTCGTCGCTCGGCGTGCCTCCGGATCGTATCGTCATACTCGGCGAGTCGGCCGGCGGTAATCTTGCGGCTGCTACGTGTCTGACTCTGCGCGACGAAGGCGTTGCAGGCATTCGACTACAACTCCTCATCTATCCGGCGGTAGACGCACGTCAACGTGCCGAGTCGTTGAAGACCTTTGAGGTTGGATATCTACAAACTACGAAGGACGTTGCCTATGCCTATCGGACCTATGGTGTCGGCACCCACGTCGATGCCGAAGATTGGCGCGTCTCGCCGCTACTTGCGAGAACCCACGCAGGGCTGCCGCGCACGCTCATCATCTCGGCAGAGTGCGATGGCACTCGCGACGACTCGGCAGCATATGCTCAGAAGCTGCTCGAAGCCGGCGTACCTACAATTCACGTTCAATACCAAGGCATGTTGCACACCTTTTTTGGCATGCGCGGGATTGTGGATGAAGCAGCGGAGGCCCAGCGTCAGGCGGCAGCGGCCATGCGCGTGGCAGTCTTAGAGCGATGAAGGTGAAATCCATGACCTATGCGGACAGCAATCACGTTCCGGACTATCTGCGGCTGCTTCGCCTGGATCGCCGCGGCTACATCGTACTCGGAGCGGGAGATGGTATGGGACGACAGGCTGCGCATGCTCTAGCGCAAGCAGGAGCGCGCATTCTGTGCGTCGATCGCGATAGCACGCTCGCCGAGAAAATTGCGGCAGAAACTGACGGGGTTGCAGCGACTGGCGATGTCACCTCTCGCTCGGAGATGGAGCGCATCTTCGCGCTCGCGCGGGACCAACTCGATGCACCCCTCGCTGGGATCGTCGACGTCGTAGGGATGGCAATCACCAAACCACTAGCGCAACTCGACGATGCCGGCTGGACGGCCCAATTCGACGTCGTCCTTCGACATGCCTATCTCGCGCTGCAGCTCGGAAGTCGCGCGCTACCAGGGGGCGGCTGCATCACATTCGTTGGCTCGATCTCTGGCGAAGTCAGTGTTGCCAATCAGGCCGCGTATGGCACCGCCAAAGCCGCTCTACACCACCTGGTACGCTGCGCAGCTCATGAACTCGGGCCATCGGGGATCAGAGTCAACGCGGTTGCGCCCGGATTTGTCCGCACCCCAAGGTTGCTAAAGGCGCTGAGCTCCGAATTCTGGGATCGAGTCTCCAGCGCCAATCCGCTTCGTCGTGTCGCGGTACCGGCAGACATCGCCGCAGCGCTTCTGTACTTATCGAGCGATCTTGCCGGGTATGTGACAGGCAACGTGCTGACGTTGGACGGCGGCACCTCGTCGGTTGCCGCGTTGCCCGATTTCACTGTGCCGACACTGGGGAAGTGAGGCTGATGCGATCCTCCATGCATCATGCAACGCTGAATCGTTGGTGGACCGTTGCAGCGGGAGCTTTGGGCGCCGGCGTGGGCGTCGGCGTTCTTGTGATCTACACCTTCGGGGCGTTCGCCGCGGAGATGGCAGCTGAGTTCGGATGGTCACGCTCGGTCCATTCGAACGCTCTCACCGTATTCCTGGTTGCCTCGGGAATCGGCAGTTTGTTACTCGGGCAATTGATGGACCGTTTCGGAGTGCGCCGGGTATGCGCGGCACTCGTGGCCGCGTTCGGCATCACTGTCGCATCGCTCGCCTTGATCCCGCCAAAGATCTGGGTGCTCTATGCACTGTTTGCCGTGATTGGTTTGACTGGTTCCGCGGCTACAGCCATGCCGTATGCGGTCGCCATAAGAGCGCTGTTTGATCGCGAGCGGGGGCTGGCGTTGGGATTGGTGAACTTCGGTGCCGGCATCGGCTCCGCCATCGCGCCCTATTGCGCAAAGATACTTGCCGAATCCTTCGGCTGGCGGGGTGGCTATATAGGCGTCGGCATTGCCGGCCTGCTTCCGGTCCTCGGCTTGCTCCTGCTGGTACGGGATCCAGCGTCGTCGAGAAAACAAAAGACCTCTCAGCCGCAAGAGGGCTGGCTCATTCAGCTGGGCCGTCCGACGTTCTGGTTGATCACCATTCCTGTTGCAGCGATTTCGATCGCTACCTTCGGTGTGCTTGGATCCATGGTGCCGCTCCTGCAGGACCGCGAACTTGGCGCTCAATCGATCGCCATTGTCATGTCCTGCGTCGGTGTCTCCTCCTGGATCGCGCGACCCGTGGTCGGCTACGCGCTTGATCGAGCATTCGCTCCCTACGTCGCGGCCGCATCCTTCGTGTTCGCCGTTGGCGGCTTGGTGCTGCTGACGCTAACCGATCACATCGCAGGCACGATCGCCGCGGCAATCCTCGTGGGGTTCGCTTTGGGATCCGAGGGCGATCTCGTAACGTTCCTGGTCAGTCGCTACTACCCTCCTGCCATTTACAGCCGCGTGCTTGGCGCCGTCTGGGTGACCTGGGCGTGGGGCGGCGGCATCGGTACGTTCTTGGCGGGTGCAAGCGACCGGATGTTCGGCTCCTATACGCCGGCCATCGTCGTCTTCGCCGCGATGCTCACGATTGGCATCATCGTAGTGTGCCGACTCGGCCCCTATCCGTTCCCCGCGGCGGATAAAACGGCCACGAGTTTGCTCCGAACATCCCAAAAGGTTGCCAGCGCCTGACTGGACTCGAGTAGTTCTCAGTTGCGGTAAGACGCGTCTGTCCTCTCGAGCAGGCGCAGTAGCGCTTTCCAATCATTGGCGATTGCGGCTTCAGCGTGGTCGAAGATGGTCGCGGTGGTGTTGATTGATTCTGCCGACGGCATGCGCACGCGGGCACCGCCCGCAAGTGCTCCCACCTGTGCCTGGCAGGCGCGCTCCAAATAAAGCATGAGATTGAATGCCTCGGCGATCGTCGAACCGCAGGTCAACAGGCCATGATTGCGCAGGATCATTGCTTTGTGAGGACCGAGATCGCGAGCCAGTCGCGCGCGCTCCGATTCGTCGAGCGAAATACCCTCGTAGTCGTGATAACCGATGCGATTATGGAAACGCATCGCGTGTTGAGTTATAGGCAGGAGCCCCTGATCCTGTGCCGCCACAGCCATCCCTGCGGTCGTGTGAGTGTGTAATACACAAGCGATGTCAGGACGCGCCGCATGTACCGCACTGTGAATGACGAAGCCGGCCGGATTGATGCCCAACCCAGTGGGATCGATCAACACTCTGCCGCCTGCGTCCACTTTCACGAGGTTGGTCGCGGTGACCTCCTCGAAAAGTAATCCGAACGCGTTCAGCAGGAATTGCTCGCCTCGATCGGGGACGCGCGCCGAGATGTGCGTGTAAGTCAGATCGCTCATCCGGAAGTGCGCCACCAACCGATAGCAAGCGGCCAGATCTCTGCGCACCTGTGCTTCGTCAGCATTCGCTGCCGTCATCAATGAATGCGAAACGCTCATACGCCCCCCTTCACCCAGCCCTCATGTCGCCGGCCCCAACCTGGTCGGTGGATGATCTTCCACGGAAGATATGAGACTATAAAAGCGCCCCGATAGCAACCGAGATCGCCATGCCGTTCCAGGTTCTGATCTTGATCTCCGCCGCGCCCTTTGCAACAGCGCTGAAGGACGCTCTGACTCGCGCCTTTCCCGACCTGACAGTGCACGTCGCTGCCAACGCCGTCGCCGCGATGCCGTTTATCGCTGCCACTCAAGGAATGCTGACTATCGGGAGTGCCTTGACCGACGAGCTGCTGCAATCCGCGGAACGACTTGTCTGGATCCAGTCGTTGGGCACGGGCACCGACGGCATCGTGGATCGGCCGTCGCTACGTCGTGACGTCGTAGTCACCAATGCCCGCGGGCTCTTCGATGACGCCGTATCTGAATGCGGTATCGCTCTGATGCTTGGGCTCGCGCGCAATCTGCCCCGCCTCTTCCAAAATCAGGCAGCCCGACGGTGGGATTTCTGGACTCCGGTTTTGCTTGCGGGTAAGTCGGTGGGCATCATCGGCTTGGGTGCCATCGGCACCACTCTGGCGCGCAAATGCAAGGCGCTCGGCATGCGAGTGGTCGGAATCAGCAATCGCCGTGAAGCACCGGATTGCGACCAGATAACCTCGTACCATCAGCTCGTCGATACGGTCCGTGACCTGGACTTCGTGGTGCTCGTTGCTGCACTCACGCCTCAGACGCGCGGCCTCATCGACCGACGTGTGCTCGCGGCCATGCGCAGCTCCTCCTATCTGATCAATCTTGGCCGTGGGGCGATGGTCGTCGAGGCAGATCTTATTGCAGCACTGCGAAGCGGAACCATCGCTGGCGCAGCGCTCGACGCGTTCGTGCAAGAACCCTTGCCGGAGGACAGCGAGCTATGGTCGGCCCCGAATGTCATCATCTCGCCGCACCTGGCTGGCCCGCACGACTCCCATTTGGAACACGTGATAAAGATCATCGAACAAAACATCAGAGCGCTCAGAGACGGCGCCCCGGACTCCGTGGTCAACGTCGTTCAACGATGATAGTCGAATCAACGCAGCGGAACAGGAAGCGATCTACGAACTCGAGCTGACAGCACGTGGCGGCCAATGAAGCGCATGGTCTCGCACCTGGTCCCCCCTGCATCCGCTAGACAGGAAGACCGTGATCACCTTGCGAGCATTGACGCAGCCCGTTCCGTCGGCCTGAACTACCGGATCGGCGTCACGCGGTCCGAAGGAGAGCCGCGCAATCGCTGGGCGACCTCCGCGTCCATGAGCTTGCCGTTCTCGAGCCGAATGACCCGATCAGCGATGTGGAAGTAGCGGTCATCGTGGGAAATTGCGATCACTGCTTTGCCCTGCAGGCGCAGCTCGCTCAGGATCTCGTGATAAAAAACCTCCTTGAAGGTGGGATCCTGATCGGCGGCCCATTCATCGAACACCATCACCGGCCGGTCTTCGAGACAGGCACACACCAATGCCAGCCGTTTACGTTGTCCTTGTGACAGCGCGCGCGTCGTGAACGCGCCGTCTCGCAGCTGCACCTTGTGATGTAGCTGCAGTCGACCGATCAGTCGATTGCCGCGCACCTCCAGCTCGGCGTCACTTGCCTCCAGCAGCGTCTCGAACAAATGAAAGTCGGAGAAGATCGCCGAGAACCGCTGACGATACTGGTCGCGATTCGCAGCGTCGATATGCTCGTCATCGAGCAAGATCACGCCCTGTTCGGGTGGATACAGGCCGACCAGCAACTTGGCCAGCGTCGTCTTGCCGCTGCCGTTGCCGCCCACGATGAACGTCACCTCGCCGGGGCGGAGCGTAAGATCGATCGGGCCAAGCTCGAAAAATTCGTTGCTCTGCTCATGGTAGTAGCGATGCGTGACGCCGCGGAGCGTGAGATTTCGAAACGTCGCAACAGGCGCGGCCGCGGGCATGTGTTCCGTCGGCGCGGTCGACCGTGTCAGGCTTTCGATCTGCTCCGCGGCGACCTTGATGAGATTGAACTCTGGCAGACTCAGCAGCAGTGTCTGCAACGGTCCCACGAGGTACACCATCACCAGCGCCAGGCCGGTCAGCACTCGCGCGCGATCGGGAATATCGCCCGCGATCACGAACAGCACGAACCCAAGAAATGCATAGATCAGAAAGTTTCCCCAGCTCGATGCCGCCACGAACACCGACATGCCAATCGTACGCCGGCGGCGCACGGTCTCTATGGACTCGCGCAGCACGGTGTCGCTGAACATCGATCGCCTGCGTCGATTGAGGCGTAACTCCTTCGCGCCTTCCGTGAGCGAGCGAAAGCGCTCGAACAGCCGCTCCTGCTCGGCGCTTGCGGCGCGCAGGTGCGAGAGGGCTTTCAAATTGGCCAGGTGATAACCGTAGGCCCCCAATGCCACGAACGGCAACGTGACCAGGAAGATGCGGGGCGAGAGAGCGACCAGATAGACCAGGCAACCCAGCACCATGGCGCCATTCGTCAGCACGTTGGGCACGGCGACGAAGAACTCCGTCACCCGCGTCGTGTGTTCGGTCAACGCGGCAACGACACGCGGCGAGCCGATCTGTTCGAGCTGCCGAAACGGCGCGACGAGGATCCTGGAGCTGAGAAACCGCTGGAGTGCGGCACTGGCATCCTGGCGCAGCCGTTGAAACAGGATTCTGGCGAACATGCCCACGAGCATGGAGGTCAGCGCGGTGGCCGCGAATTGCAACGCCAGGCGCGCGGCCGCCCCTTCATCCGACGTCAACGCTCTATTGATCAGGGTCAGCAGCACCACGCTGGACACACCCGACACGATGCTCGCCAGCGCCGCCGCCAGCATCGCCCCACGAAAGCGCTTGACCAGAAAGGCGAGCGCAGTAATTTCGTGAAGCCGCATGCTCCAAGGACGAATGGCCGCGGCGGATGTTTAATCTTCGCCCGCGCGGGAAGTCATGGACCGCGGCTGCTCCGACCGCACCCGAGTATCGATGTCCGCGATCGCATGGAAGGCCGCATGAATCGCCCCTTCCTGCCAGCCGGCATGCCGACTCACTTGATCTCCGATGAGGTAGTGCCCCCCCACGGGCGCCTGCAGACGGGTGAACCAGCGCTCACACAGATCGCCTCGCCAATCCACGACACTACCCAAGATGTGATTCATGCGGTGCCAGACGACGCTCACACCACTTTCCACGTGACGGCCATATGCCGGATGCAGCCTTGCTCCCTGAGCGATGGCGAGCTTCAGCCGCTCGGGCGGTGACAGCAGGGCGAATCGATCGCTGGCCGCGTCGTTGTCGTAAATGTATGCGCCGACCAGGATGCCTTTGTCGCGATGAATGCCATGCGCGGGATACCAGATCTGCATGATGTCTTGCTGGGTCCACGAGATGCCGCCGTAGATACCTTCCGACTCCCAGAATCGCTGCTTCATCTGCAAGCCAATCTTGAGATTCTTGACGACGGGCAGCGACCCGAACCCCTGGGCGTAGTCGGCCGGAAAATTGTGTTCGATGCCCGCCAGCACGTTCATCGGAATGCTGTTCAGGCAGAAGTCGGCGTGAAGGGTTCGACGGTCGTTGCCAGTTCGATAGACGACATCGACGCCCTTCGGCCGCAGCAAGATGGCTTCGACGGGCGAATTCGTCCGCACCCGAGAGCCGACCTTCGACATCAGCGCCGCCACGATTCGATCCATGCCGCCCACCGGCTCCAGCATCATCGCGGCCTGATCGGACTGTTCCGTGAAACTCATCCGATACATGAACTCCGACCGGAACAACTCGGCCGCATCGAGAGGCTGCCTGAGCGCGCTGGGCACGTAGCAGTTATGCATGGCGTAACCCGCGCGTCTCGATCCTCGATACGCAAACTGCCGGTTGAGAGCGCCGAACTGGCGCACGTAATCCATCACTCTGTCGTAGTCGGCGGTCGTGAAAGGCGCCTGCATCTGCTCCGGTCGCAACGACTTCGCCATCAGTTCCGCCACGAAGCCCCGAGTGTCGCCAATGTATTCACGATGGCGGATCGGCTTCCCGCCGAGCATGGCATCATCCTGGATCAACGCATTCCGGTTCTCGTTGATGAATGGTGTGAGCTGCACGCCAAGCTCTCGGCAGTAACCGAGCAGCGCCGCATGATCTCCGGGGATGCGCGCGGCACCGGCGTTGAAATACAGATCGGGATCGCGATCGAAGCGACAGGTTTGCGGGGCGCCGACTTCGTCGATGAAATCGCCCGAGCGAAGCGTCCAGTTCCGTCCGCCCACCCGATGCGATGCCTCGATCACTCGCACGTCATAGCCTTTGCGGCTCAACTCACAGGCTGCCACGAGCCCTGAGATCCCCGCGCCAAGGATGACGACGCGCCTGCGTTCTCGAGCAGCCAGCGGCGCAATGTCGGGCCGCTCGACGCGACCGACCTCGGGCACCAACCCAAGCGCGAGCGCTGCTCGATACACGGCGGACGAGCCACCGACGGCACCGACTCCATTCAAGAACTCTCGGCGGGACAGTGTCGTACTCATTCTGATAGCAGGACGAATGGCGACCGTCCTTGTTTACCCTCTCGCCCGGTAAACGGTGGCGCCCGCTGTTCGTCATGGTCAGATAAGAGATCCACGCGTGAGCGGCCATGCAAACCAGCACTGCAACGACTGTGACGAGCGGCGGAATCGACGACGACCTGGGTCGACGCCACGACGCGCTGTCGCGACCTTACGATTTCGCGTCGAACGCATTGCTCGAACGTCAATCGGCGCGGGAGTCCAATGCACGCAGCTATCCGCGGCGAATTCCCCTCGCGCTACGACGTGCGGCCGGCATTTACGTCGAGGACGTCGAGGGACGGGTTTTCATCGACTGCCTGGCAGGTGCCGGCACGCTCGCGCTGGGACACAACCATCCGGTCGTGATCGCCGCGATCGAACAGGTCCTGAAAGATGGATTGCCGCTGCTCACGCTGGATCTGACGACGCCCGTCAAGGATCGCTTCATGCAGGATCTGTTCGACACGTTGCCGTCGGAGCTCGCGCGTGACGCGAAAGTTCAGTTCTGCGGCCCCACCGGGGCCGACGCTGTCGAGGCCGCGCTGAAACTCGTCAAAACCGCGACCGGTCGCGGCACCCTGCTCGCCTTCCATGGCGCCTATCACGGCATGACTCAGGGCGCCCTGAACCTCATGGGCAGCCTCTCGCCCAAGCGTCCACTGCAAGGCGTGTTGCAAGGAGCGCAGTTTCTGCCATTTCCTTACGACTATCGATGTCCCTTCGGACTGCGCGGCGATGCCGGTGTGCAAGCGGGCCTCGCCTATATCGGCACGGTGCTGGATGACCCCGAGTCCGGCGTCCCGGCGCCGGCCGGCATGATCTTCGAAGTGATTCAAGGTGAAGGCGGTGTGATTCCGGCGCCCGATGAATGGGTTCGCGGCGTTCGCAAACTCACGACACAGGCGAATGTCCCGATGATTGTCGATGAGGTGCAGACCGGCTTCGGACGCACCGGACGAATGTTCGCTTTCGAACACGCCGGCATCACTCCGGACGTCGTGACTTTGTCGAAGGCCATCGGCGGCAGCCTGCCGCTATCGGTGGTGATCTATAAGAAAGAGCTGAACACCTGGCTTCCCGGCGCGCACGCGGGGACCTTTCGTGGCAATCAGATGGCCATGGCCGCCGGCTCGGCGACCCTTCGTTTCATTCGCGCCGAAGGCCTGCCGGAACAGGCGCACGCCATGGGAGCATTGCTGGTGCGAAAACTTCGCCAGCTGCAGAACGAATATTCCCAACTGGGCGATGTCCGTGGCCGCGGCCTGATGATCGGCGTCGAGATCGTCGATCCCGACGCTGGCCCGGATAGTCACGGCCGGCCCAAAGCCAACCCCGCCCTGGCCAGCCGCATTCAGCGAGCCTGTCTCGAACGCGGCCTGATCCTGGAGCTCGGCGGCCGGCACGGCAGCGTCGTCCGCTTGTTGCCGCCACTCATTATCAATGAGCGTCAGATCGATCGCGTGTTCGAGATCTTTGCCGTGGCTGTGGCAGCCGCAGGTTCCCAGGGCGACTCCCGGCGGTAACCGAGAAAACGGAAAAAAACAAACCCGCTTCATATAAATGCCAGGGGCCAGATTTCCTGCGCATCCCTGGTGGCCACTGCCGTGCATCCTGTGATACTCTGATTACCAATGCGAATTATTCGCATTCGCGTAATAACAAACAACGTGCTCACGGAGAATCGAGTCAGATGCGTGGTCTTGGCCGCACAACCCGTCTTGCCCAGTTCATCGTCGCCGCCCTGGCGACCTCTTCATGGACGGCGCACGCGCAAACCAGCCCGGCAGCCGCCGGCGAGCCCCAACAAAAACTAGGCAAAATCAAAGTCGAAGGCACATTGGACGCCACCACCGAGGGGTCGGGCTCTTACAAAGCCGAAACACTGACCCTGGGCAAATCCGATCAATCGTGGCGCGAGATCCCGCAGTCGGTCAGCGTCATCACGCGGCAGCGCATGGACGATCAGAACCTGATCTCGCTGGAAGACGCGTTGACTCAGAGCACCGGCTTCACGGTTACGACCCAAGGCCCGGGCAGCGGCGCCATCTACGCTCGCGGTTTCCAGGTCGACACCTTCCAGTTCGACGGCGTGCCGCAGGTCGATCCGAATTATTCCTTCAGCAAGCCCGACCTTGCCATCTACGATCGCGTCGAAGTGCTGCGAGGCTCGGCGGGCCTGCTGCAAGGCTCCGGCAATCCAGCGGCGACCATCAATCTCGTTCGCAAGCGTCCGACGGGGGAGCTCGCGATTTCATCGAATGTTTACGCGGGCTCCTGGGATTACTACCGCGCTGAGTTCGATATCGGCGGTCCCGTGAATGAATCCGGCAGCTTGCGCACACGCGCACTGGTCGCATACGAGGATCGCGACTATTCGATCGACGTCGCCGAATCGCAGAAGCTGGTGGCCTATGGCATCGCCGAATATGACTTGGGCTCGGCCACGACCGTCACCGCGGGTGTACTGAGGCAGACGTTCGATGCCGTGCCTCTCATCAACGGCTTGCCTCGTTACAGCGATGGCCGGAGTCTGCCGCTATCGCGCTCCGCCTACCTCGGGCCGGATTGGAACGATTGGGCCTTCGATACCACCCAAGCGTTCGCCTCGCTCGAGCATCGGTGGGCCGAGGATTGGAAAGCAAAACTCTCGCTGGATCGCGCGTGGGATGAATGGGATGCCAAGCGCACCTTCACCCAGGGCCGCGCCGCGGGCGGTGCCGTCGATCCGGCCACCAATGCGGCCACGATCAGCGGCGCCCTGCGCCACGACGAGAACGATCGTTACGGTCTCGACGCCAATGTGTCCGGCTCCTACTCCCTCTTCGGTCGGTCGCACACGCTACTGGCAGGCGCCGGTTTCCGTCGCTATTACGGCATCGGCTTCGGCGGTGCCGATCTGCCAAACATCCTGGTCGGCAACGTCCTTGCCATCGATCCCCATTCGTTCCCCGAGCCCGCCGACCCTGCATTCCGGACTCGCGCCGTCAGCGACACCGAGCAGTACGGTGTCTACGCCAGCACCAACCTGCACCTCAACGAGCGGCTGACGCTGGTCGTGGGCGGCCGCTTCGACTGGTACGACAACGAGTTTCGCAGCGGCAACCTGGTCACGGGCGTGGTCACCAAGAGTCCCGACTACTCGCTGGATTCCAACTTCACGGCGCGGGCCGGCGTCGTCTGGGACCTGACCGGTGCCTGGTCGTTATATGCGAGCTACGCCGATATCTTCCTGCCCCAGACCACTCAGTTCACACGCACCGGCGGCGCGCTCGACCCCATCGTGGGGGCGAACTATGAGGTGGGTACCAAGGCCGAGCTGATGGATGGCCGGATGAATGCCTCGTTCGCGGTCTTCCGTATCGATCAGACCAACCGGGCGCAGGAAGACCTGAGCCAGCCTTGCGCCGGAGCGCCGGTGACGGGCTGGTGCTATGTCACCGAAGGTGAAGTGATCAGCGAAGGTTTCGAGGCCGAGGTCTCCGGCACGCTGCTCCCCGACTGGCAGCTGTTCGCCGGCTACACGTACAACACCACCGAGTATGAGAAGGATCGGATCAACGAAGGGCGTGCTTTCATGAGCCGCACGCCGAAACATCTGCTGCGTCTGTGGAGCAACTATCAGCTGCCGGGCAGCCTCAACCGATTCAGCGTCGGCGCCGGCGTCAATGCGCAAAGCGCTTACTACGCCCAGAGCGGCACCATGCGCGTGGAAGAAGATAGCTACGTGACCGTCAACGCCCGGCTCGCGTGGACGCTCAGTCGCCGATTCTCCGTGGCATTGAACGGCAACAACCTGTTCGATGAGAAATATTTTGCGGCCATCGGCGTCGGCAACCAGAATGTCTATGGCGATCCGCGCAACGTCATGCTGACGTTGCGGGGCAATCTGCTGCCCTGACCGACATGCTGGCTCATTGACCGAGGGTTCACACACTCGGTCAACACAGCCGACTGCCTTTGTATCAAGTAGCAGTGCGCTCAGCGCAACGCCTGCTCCAGCGATTCGATTGTCTCCGCCGCGCGGACCGCTTCGTAGTGGTCCGCGTGAACTTCATACTGTCGAGTGTGCGGCGACTTGAACCACTCCTGAAATCGTTCCCGATCTTGCGGCGTGCGCTGATGTGCCCACCACACGCTCATCGGGGCACGCAACGGAGCTGGATCTATTGCGACACGCGCCATTGCATCGAGCGCACGCCCGGTCAGGAATAGCGTTGCGAGCTCGGCGGCTCCCAGCCGGGCATGAGGTCGCAGCCCATGTTCATCTGTCAGGGCGAGCACTTCGTGTAGAAGTGCAACCAGCGTCTCTGGCGCATTGACCGCATGACTGATTCGTTGGCGAATCGCCGCCGCAGCTCGCTGTTCGACTCGAGCCTCGGGAGTAAACAACGCTGCGATGAAACTCAGCAGCCCCGCTTCGGCGGTGACGATCGCACCGGGTGTCCGCGGCTGCACGTAAGGATCGATCGCGCCAACGAAATCGACCCGCCTGCCCTCGCTCTCCAGGACGCCTGCGACCAAGGGAGCGATCGCGCCGCCGACACACCATCCACACAAGCGGTAAGGCTCCCGAATGCCTGCGGCGACAATCGTTCGGGCATGCACTCTCGCCAACGCATCGAGCGACGCCAGGCTCGCCCCGTCGCTGGCGTGGGAATACGGGAGCGCCACCACCGGACAACGACGATCGAGCGCCTGGGCGAGCTGTGTGTAGTCGAGAATGTTGCCGAGCCCGTCGTGGATCATGGTCAGCGGCGGCACGTCGGGCACAGCGCTGTTGAGCCGTGTCCAGGCCGCGTGGGCGCGCCGGCTCGCCAGTTGTTCGAGGCTCGGCGAGGTGAACAAATCCTTCAGCTCGATGGGCGGATGAACCTGCAGTCTGCGGCGCATGATGTCGATGACACGCAATGCCATGAGCGAGTGCCCGCCGAGCTCGAAGAAGTTGTCGTTGCGGCCGACGCGTTCGACACCGAGCACCTCGGCCCAGATCGTTGCAATCGCCTGCTCTATCGCGCCCTGCGGAGCGACATAGCCGACATCGCCGGTGAGCTCCGGCAGTGGCAAGGCGGCGCGATCGATTTTTCCGTTCGCGTTCTTCGGCAGCACGGGGAGCACCACGATCGCACTCGGGATCATGTAGTCCGGCAAGGACGCACTCAGCGTCGACTTCAGATCCGCGCTACGCACGTCGTCGCCGGCGACATAGCCGATCAAGCGGGCACCTTTCTCTGCCGCTTGTGCCACCACGAGTGCTTCCCGAATCCCCGACTGCAACAGCAGCTGTGTCTCGATCTCACCCAACTCGACGCGAAAGCCCCGCACCTTCACCTGATGATCGACGCGGCCGAGATATTCCAGCCGGCCGTCCCGGTTCCAGCGCACCACATCGCCCGTGCGGTAGAGCCGCCCGCCTGCCGCATCGAACGGATCGGCAATGAAACGCTCGGCGCTCAAGCCTGGGCGTCCGTGATAGCCGCGCGCCAGCAAGTCGCCGCCGATATAAAGCTCGCCAGTGGCGCCCGGCGGTGTGAGATTCAGATCGATATCCAGCACATAGGTATGACGACCCGCGAGCGGATGACCGATGGGAATCAGCGTCGGCACGGCGGCATCGGCGCTGCAGTCGTGTGCCATCGCAGTCACGACCGTTTCGGTCGGCCCATAAGTGTTCAGCAGCTTGACGTTTCCAAGACCTGCCTCGCGCCAGGCCTTCACGGCCTCGGCGGGCATCGCCTCGCCGGTGGCCTGCACTTGCCTCAACGCGCCGTAGTCGCGAGATCCGACCCGGGCGAAATCCTGCGCCAGCAGATTCCAATACGCCGTTGGCAGATCGGCAATGGTGATCCGCTTGTCGAGCAGCTCGCGATGAAACATCTCGCTATCCCACAGTGTCGGACCGCGCAGGACGACGGCCGCGCCGACGATCAACGGAGGGAAGAGCTGCTCGACGAACGCATCGAAGTTGATCGTCGAGAACTGCAACATGCGATCGCATGGCGTGAGACCGAAGTATCCCACCGCAACCTGGCTGTGTTCGCTCAGACTGGCATGCGAGATACCGATTCCCTTGGGCTTGCCGGTGGATCCGGAGGTGTAGATCACGTACGCGAGCTGCTCGCCATGCACGTCGACATGAGGCTCGTCGTCAGCCTCGTTGCCGACATCCAGCGTTTCCAACGTCAGCACTATCGCCGAACCCGCTATCGAAGCATGATCCTGCAGGTCCCGCTGCGTCAGCAGCAGCTCGATGCCACTGTCCTCGACCATGTAAGCTCGTCGCTGCGCCGGATAATCGGGATCCAGCGGCACATACGCGCCGCCCGCTTTCAGGATGGCCAGCAGCGCCACGACCATCTCGCACGATCGCTCGATCGCGAGGCCCACTTTGCTGTCAGCCGCGACACCCAGCGCGATGAGTCGATGCGCCAGGCGATTCGCGCGTCGGTTCAGCTCGCCATAGGTCAACACCTGCTGCCCGCAAATCAGCGCCGTGGCCTCGGGTTGCTCATGCGCCCGTCGCGCGATCAGTCGATGCACGGGCTCGACATTCGCGTAGCGTCGCGAATTCACGCCCCAACGCTGCAGTTTCGCACGCTCCGCTTCGCTCAGCAGTTGCACCTCGCGAACCGCCTGCTCGGGACATCTCGCCAGCTCCGTCAGCACACGAAGATAGTGCGCCCCCAGACGAACGACAGTCGCCGAATCGAACAGCTCAGCCGCGTACGCGAAGCTCACGAGCGCGCGACCATCGCTTGCGATGCGACTGTCCATCGTCAGCTCGAACTGCGCTCCCTGCTCCGTCAGCTCATAGCCTTCGAGGATCAGGTCGGGCAGCGCTGGCGGTACCCGATGCTCCTCGCGCTGATGATTGAACATCACCTGGAAGAGCGGACTGCTGCCCAGAGTTCGCGCGGGTGCAAGCGCCTCCACCACTTGTTCAAACGGCAGATCCTGATGACCCTGAGCACCGAGCGCCGCGTCCTTGACTCGTCCAAGCACGTCCAGCAGGCTCATACGTCCGTGCACCTTCGTGCACAGCACCTGCGTGTTCACGAAGAAGCCGACGACTCGCTCGGTCTCGGCGCGATGACGATTCGCGATCGGCACGCCCACACGAATGTCCTCGTGGCCCGTGTATCGATGTAGCAGCACCTGAAACCCCGCCAGCAGCGCCATGAACAACGTCGCCCCTTCGGACTGCGTCCGTCGCCGCAGCTCTCGAGTCAATTCCGGATCGAGCTCGAACGCATGACATGCGGCCGTATAGCGAGCATCGGCATTTCTCGGTCGATCCGTGGGCAACGACAGCACGGGGTGTTCCGAGCCCAACTGCTCGCGCCAATAGGCTAGCTGTGAATCCTTCTCCCCTGCTTCCAACCAGTTCCGTTGCCACACGGCATAGTCCGCGTATTGAATCGGGAGCGCTGGCAACGCCGGCAGCTCGCCACGGACTCTCGCACGATACTGCTCGACGAACTCATCGATCAGGATTCGCATCGACCAGCCGTCCGACACGATGTGATGCATGATCACGACGAGCACGTGCGAGTCGGCCGCGATCCGGACCAGCGCGATCCGCAGCAGGGGACCGTGCTCCAGATCGAACGGCCGGTGATGAAAGCGCGTCACTGCGGCTCGCACCGCCGCCTCACGTTCCGACACAGCCACATCGCTCACGTCGATCTCCTCGACATGTGCCCGTGATTCCGGCCGAACAATCTGCTCGACCTCCCCCTCCGCTCCGCCACGGAACACCGTGCGCAACGACTCGTGTCGCGCGACCAATCCATCGAAGCTACCCTTCAACGCACTCGCGTCGAGGCGCCCCGACAGCTTCACCGCGCTGCTGATGTGATAGGCCGTGCTGGATTTATCGAGCTGCCACAAGAACCATTGCCGCAGCTGGGCGTAAGAAAGCACTTCGCGCGCCGACACCGCCGGGACGATGGGCAACCTGCCGGGACTGAGCCCGCTCACCCTCATCTGACGAAGCCGGGCCTTGCGGGCGGCGGGTGCCATCGCCGCAAGCTGTCGTGCAATGGACTGGAGTCGCTCGCTTGCCGACTGGTCCGCTGCCGACACGATCACTCCTGCGCGTCGGCCATGAGACGCTCCATCGCGGCCACGTCGTCCAGTCTCACATCCAGACGTTGACGGACTTCGCTCGCAAGCTCGGCGAGCGTGGCGGTCTCGAATAGCGCCTTGAGTGGCAGATCCACCGCCATGATCTCGCGGATCCGAGAAGCCACCTGCGTCGCCAATAGCGAATGACCGCCCAGCGAAAAGAAATTGTCGTGCAGGCCGATGCGCTCGACCTTGAGCACTCCCTGCCAGATCTGCGCCAACGCACGCTCCGTGTCGTCGCCCGGAGCAGCATAGGGTGCGCGCAAGCCTCGATCGAGTGTCTTCAGCAGCACCTGCCGATCGAGCTTGCCGTTCGGCATGAGCGGCAGGCTCGCGACTGGCACCAGATGCGCGGGCACCATGAAGGCCGGCACCAACCGCCGCAAGTGCGCCAGCAATTCATCACGCAAGGCGCGATGATCCGTGTCCGTCGCCGCGAGCACGAAGAAGCCTGCGAGTTGCTGCCCCAGCTCGTCGCTGTCGTGGACTAGAACGGCAGCTTCGCGCACACGCGGGTGGGAGCGCAGCGCGGCCTCGATCTCATCCAGTTCGATCCGATAACCGCGCACCTTGACCTGGCGATCGCCGCGCCCCAGGAATTCCACTTCGCCATCCGGCCGCAACCTCACTCGATCGCCGGTGCGGTACAACCGCTCGCCGGAGCCGAACGGATCCGCGACGAATCGCTGTGTCGTCAGCGCAGGCCGTCCGAGATATCCGCGCGTGATGCCTTCGCCGCCGATGTACCATTCTCCGGGCAGTCCCACCGGGCAAGGTTCCAGGCACTCGTCGAGCACGTAGCCATAGATCGAATCGACCGTGCGTCCGATGGGCACCCGCATCCCGGGCGCCCAGCGCGCGTCGATCGTGAACGCGTTCGACCACACGGTACCTTCCGTCGGGCCGTACTCGTTGACGAGGGTGGCGGCTGGCGCCTTGCGTCGATGCGCCTCGATCACGTCGGCATGACACGCCTCACCGGCCACGATGGCGCACTGTAAATGGCCCGCGTCCTGCACCGCTTGCAGGATCTGTTTGTAAAAGGATGGCAGCGCCAGCAAATGTGAAATCCTCGCGTGCGTCACCAGCTGCGCGAGATAAGCAGCATCCTGGTGCCTGCCTTCCGGCGGGATGTACAACGCGCCTCCCTGAGCCAACGTCCAGTAAATCCCCGCCACCGAGCTGTCGAACGACGGCGATGAAAGCAGCAGAAAGCGCCGTGGTGCGCCTCGATAGAAAGTGAATCGGGATCGTGTCGATGCCACCGCATTGGCGTGAGCGACCATCACGCCCTTGGGCCTGCCGGTCGAGCCGGAGGTGTAGATGACGTAGGCCAGCTGCTGAGGAGAGATCCGAAGCGCGGCAAGATCTCCCGGCGTCTGCTCACCTTCATCGATATAGACGAGCCTGATCCCGGAATCCGAGAAGGATCCCCGCTCGTGCGCGCGACCGATGACGACGGAAATGCCGGCATCCGCAATCATGCCGTCGAGCCGGTTTGATGGATAGCCGGGATCGAGCGGCACGTAGGCCGCGCCACTCTTCAGCACCGCCAGCATGGCGGTGATGAGATCGACGGAGCGTCCGAGATGGACGCCGACACACGACTCCGCCGAAACACCTCGGCTGCGCAGTCGACGAGCGAATACATCCGCACGGTGATCGAGTTCCCAATAGGTCAGCTGCTCATCGTCGCACACCACCGCGACGGCATCCGGCGTGCGCACCACTTGCGCTTCGAACAGGCCGTGCAATGTCCGGGGCTGCCGATCATCATGCTCGCGCGGCTTCGTCTCCTGCCGAGACTCGCTCAGCAACTGCGTCCGCTCCGCAGGCCGGAGCATCGACTGCTCGAGCCAGCGCCGTTCGGGCTGCCGGCCCAACGATTCCAACAAAGTGACGAACTGGTGGCTCCACGTTCGCAACGTTCCTCGAACATGAGTTGCGACGCCTTGCCAGCGCAGGACGCGTCCACCGCCCGCATCGATACACAAACACTGCAGGCGTGCATCGCCCGGCGCCAATTCGATGTGCCGGAGCTGCCACCCCTCGGACCACGGGCGCTCCCGAACGTAAGCAAACTCGATCCGCGATCGGGTTCGATCGATGCGGGCCAACCGATCGCTATGAGCGGCGGCATCGAAACACTCCTGCCACGACGCCGCGTTCCGCAATTGTTCGGCCACGGACTGTATCAACGCGTCGCTCGACAGCTCGGCGTCGAAATGCAACGACACCGGCAGCTTCATGACGAAGCATCCGAGCGCTCCGTCCAATTCCGCGCTCCGCACATCGGCATGCCAGTCGATCGACAGGTCATCGGTCTGCATCACGCGCGCCATGAAGCCGCCCCAGGCCGCGAGCAACACACGTTCCAACGGCAGGTTCAGACGCTTCGCCAGCTTGCCGAGCGCTGCGTCGGCTTCATCGCTCAAAGCCACGCTTTCACTGTCGCCGGCGTCCGCGTTCGCATCCATCTCGAACGGCAGCCGCTCGCTGCCCTTCGCACCAGGTAGCTGTGTTTCCCAGAAGCGAGCGCCTTCGCTGCCCAGCTCGCTGGCAATCAACTCACTTTGCCAGGCCACATAGTCGGGATACTGGATCACGTCAGCGGCAGGACTTCGCGTCACGCAGGCCTCGATCAACGCCTGCAAAGCCATTGCGTCCAGACTGTAAGCCGGTGCTGCCAGCGCCCAGCGCACCCGGCCCGCCGCTGCCGGAGCGAGAGCAGCCCCAATGACCGGACCGTCGCGAAGACTCAGCCGCGACCGAGCTGACTGCATCAGCGAGCGATCGTCGACTGTCGCTTCGAGCGTAGTCCACGCCGCGGGCAGCTTCGTCTCCACATGCTGCATCGGATATCTCAGGCCAATCACCGGGCGATAGCACGTGCGAAGAATTTCATGACGCCGGATCTGCTCATCGAGCGCGGCCTGCAGCACCTGCGCCTGCCCCAGGCTCGCCGGTCCTTCGACCAGAATCACGTTGACCGGCGCACGTGTTTGCCAGTCCGCGACGTGGACCGAGCACTGCTGCGACGATAGGAGATATCCAGCCGAAGACTCTGCCTGCATTTTCATGCCTGCTCCTGACTTGCAAGCGCGACGTCGACGCTACGACACGGCTGCGCCATGGCGACCATCACGCGGCGCGCTCCGCTGAAAGGACGACGGGCATGCAGCGCGAGCATGTTGTCGAGCATCAGCACATCTGCCTGTTGCCAAGGAAACTGCACCATCACCTGCCGATACTGCTCCTGCAGGTGCCGGATGTGCTCAGGCTCGATGGGAGAACCGTCGGCATGGAAAGTATTCTGCGGCAGCTCGTCCGCCCCGAACTCGCTGCGCAGGCGATCTCGCGCGGCCTCGGGCAGCGTCAACTCATGAAAGAACGTTCCGTGGTTGAACCATACCGACTCTCCCGTCTGCGGATGTCGGACCATGGCCGGGCCGATCTGCCGCGTTCTCAAGCGATCGCCCCCCTTCCACTCGACGCGAATGCCCACGCTCGCGCAATACGCTTCGACAGCCCCTCGATCGGTTGTTTGGAACACGGTCTGCCACGGCAGCCCGAAACCATCGCCGTAGTTGCGCACATACATGATGCCCTTGCGCAGCAAGGCATCGCGCACCTCCGGCCGGATGCGTTTGAGCAGCGCCCGGGTGCTGCCGATCGGCGTCTCACCGCCCACCGTCGCCGGCACCGCGCAGTACAGGAAGATCTGCAGAGGGAACACCGGCGAGTACGAATGTTCGTTGTGCGGGAAGATGCTTTCCGCCTCGGGATAATCGGTGGACGTGTAGACATTCAGATCTTCCTGGATGCGCGTTCGCGGCGACGCTCTGAATTTGTATTCGAGCGCGCCCTCGGACATGCCTTCGACACAGCGATTGAAGTCCTCGGCGCTCGCGACCGCGAAGCCGCGAAACAGAATGGCGCCGCATTCGAGCAAGTGGCGCTCGATCTCCACGCGATGCTCCGAGGCCCAGGCCGGCAAGCTGACGCCAGCGATCGCGGGCTCGCACAACCAGGGCAGGTCGCAGTCTGGCAGCAGACGACTCCAGCGCACCAACTCGCGCGGGCCGTGATTGCTCGACTGCCGCTGCACGCTGCCGATTCTCGGTGTCTTCATAGTGGAGCTCATGGCATCACCGATCGTCCTCGCAGACTTCCCCGCCACTGTGCCAGCTTGCGATCGCGCCGCTGCAGCGCTCGCGCTTCGAAATCCCGCCGGATCCGTTTCGCTTCGTCCGCCAGAGCGGCGAGCTCGACCTCCGGTTGCGGCAGCATGACCTTCAGGATGGAGAGGATCTCCAGCCCCATGCACTCCAGCGTCGCCGGCTCGAACAACTCGCGGTCGTACTTGGCTGCGAGATGAACCCGCTGCGCATCGGCATGGAACATCAGGATCAGGTCCAGTTCCACCTGCGCAGGCTCGATCGGATACTCATCGATGTGCAGCCCTGGCAGCGCCAGCGCCGCCGCGCCATCGTCCTGATAGAGCACCTTGAGCTGGAACAGCGGCGCCCGCCCGTCGCCCCGTCGCTCGGAACGCAGCGATTCCACCAGGCGCTCGAACGGAAGATCTTGATGGTCCGCCGCGCCCAGCACGGTGTTTCTGACTTGCGTCAACAGCTCCCGGGCCGAGCGCGACGCGTGGCAATCGATGGGCAAAGCCACCTGATTGACCAGGAAGCCGACCAACGACTCGGTCCGCGGATGATTGCGATTGGCAAAGTCCGTTCCGACCACGAAGCGCTCCTGCCGCGATCGTTCCCTCACGACGACACTGACCGCTGTGAGCAGCACCATGAACGGCGTGACTCCCTGCGACTCACAAAAGGTTCGCAGCGCTGCTGTGGACTCCGCGTCGAGCGACGTTCGCATGACGCCGCAGGGATGACTTCTCTGCGCTGGCGGCGACTGGTCGGGCGGTACGACGAGCGGCGGCACACCGGTCAGGCGCTCCGTCCAGTAGTCCAGCTGACGCCGCATCTCGCCCTGCTCCAGCCACTCGCGTTGCCCGATGGCGTAGTCGACGTACTGCAACGAAGGCGGGACCAGCGCAGGAATTTCGCCGCGTCGCCTGGCCGCGTAAGCGGCGACAAAATCCTGCACCACCAGCGCCGTGGACCATGCATCGGTGACGATGTGATGCATGACGACGCACATGACGTGCTCGTCTTCGGCCAGACGATACAGCTGCACTCTCAGTAACGGTCCGCGTTCGAGATCGAACGGCCGGCGGATCGTCTGAGCGATGTGCTCTTGCAGATGGCGCAACTGTGAATCTCCCTGCCACCTGCCCAGATCGGTGACCGCCAGCTCCGGTGCCGATGTTTCATCCAACACCTCTTGCCACGCCGTCCCGTCCTCTTCCCGGAACACAGTGCGGAGCGAGGCATGTCGTGCGACCACGAACTGACACGCGAACCGCCAGGCTTCGAGATCGAGCGGCCCGGCCAGGCGCAGCGCGCTCGCTGAGTTCATGCTCGCGGAGCGAGGATCCAACCGCCACAGAAACCATAGTCTCTGTTGTGCATGGGAAAGCGCGGGTCGACTGGAAGTTGCGGCATGAAACACCGGCCCCGAGCGCGCCGTCGGCAGCGACTGAATCAAACCGGCCTGCTCCGACAGACACGGATGCTCGAACAGCGCTCGCAGCGACAGCTCGCAATCGAACACGCGACGTGCCTGCGACACGATTCGAATCGCCATCAGCGAGTGGCCACCGAGCTCGAAGAAGTTGTCGCCTCGGCCGATGCGTTCCACACCGAGCACTTCGGCCCAGATCTTCGCGAGCGTCCGCTCGATCGGGCCCTGCGGCGCCTGATAGTGCCCGGCCTCCACCTGCTCGGGCTCGGGTAGCTGCTTGCGATCGACCTTGCCGTTGGCATTCAGCGGCAGCTGATCGAGCAGGATGAAATGCGCCGGCACCATGTACTCGGGCAGCACCTGCGCCAGGCGCTCGCGCAGTCGCGGGCCGAGCTGCTGCATGAACACAGCTCGCGCGGGATCGCTCGCGAAGACTCGCCAGCTCGCCGGTGGATCGGCGAGCTGGTGGGCTCGCGTCACCAGTGCAAGTCGCGCCGGATCGATGAATTCCACATCGAACGCGCCATCGGTGTGCTGCTCGCTCCACGAGATCCGAACGTGATAGCCGTGCTCATCGCCCAAGGCCCACAGCGTTTGAGGATCGATGCCCATACGCTCGGTTCGCTCGAGCCGCGACAACAATTCACCGACCGTGCTGCGACCCTCCAACGACTCCAGCAGCCGCCACGCCGCCAGGTCGCGTGACATACGTCGGTTCGGCACGGCGCGTAGGAGGACTGCGGGCGGTCGATGTGCTTTCAGATGAGCGGCGAGCCGCTCGACGGCATCGGTCCCGCAGGCATCGAAGACTCGAGCAGTCGGTCGCTCGACGCTCTCTTTGCGTATCGCCACGTCATAACGATAGCGCGTCAGCTCGTTGTCGAAGCCGCCTCGCTTCAATGAGATCTCCACGCTTCCCATGCCGAGGTGCGCGGCCAAGGCATGGAAGAACGCCGGATCCAGCACGAGTTCTTTGTCCTGCGAGACCGCGCGAGCGATGCGGTTCTTCAACTGCCGCACCGACGTCTGAGCCGAGGCTTTGTGAAGCTGCACCGATGCGTGCAGCAGGGGCACGTGCGCAAGATGCCGCAGGTCACCGATGAACAGTTGCCCTCGCGGAGCAAGCACCCGCGCCGCGCCCTCGAGGACTGCCAGCAAATAGTCGACATCCGGCAGATACTGAGCCACGGAATTCAACACGACGGTGTCGAACTCCCCCGGCTGGATGCCGCTGAAGTCCGTGGCCTCGGCCTGGCGAAGGTGCACGTGCGCAAGCTGCGGTTGTGTTTCCGCCCATGCCCGCAGACCGTTCACTGCGCGAGCCGACAAGTCCGTGCCCGCATAAACGCGAGCCGCTGGAGCGAGCTGTTCCACCAGCAGCCCCGCACCGCAGCCCACTTCCAGGATGCGCTCGGGCCGAAGGGCGCGAATGCGTTCGACCGTGTTTTGCAACCATTCCCGCATCTCGATCTCGGGAATCGGCCGGTCGGAGTAGCTGCTGTTCCAGCCCTGAAAGCTCGGCGCCGTTCGCTCGATCTCGTACGTGGCGTCGAATACCGACTCCCACTGCGTCACCAGCTCGCTGCGCGAAGAAACATCGGTTGGGCTCGTTGCGCCACGAACACCGTCCTCGTCGGGAACGACATAGGCCAGCAGCCGCTTCTGGTCTGCCTCCCCCTGCGACAGCACGATCGCCTGACGCACTTCGCGCTGAGCCAGCAACTGCGCCTCGATCTCACCCAGTTCGATACGAAAGCCGCGAATCTTCAGCTGCTGATCGATGCGGCCCAGATATTCCAGCTGGCCTTGCCGGTTCCAGCGTACCGAGTCACCCGTTCGATACAGTCGTGCGCCGCTCGCTGCGAAGGGATCAGCCACGAAGCGCTCAGCAGTGAGCCCGGCGCGCAGCAGATATCCACGAGCCAGGCCGAATCCGCCGAGATACAGCTCACCCGCGACCCCCTGCGGCACCAGATTCATCTGCGAGTCCAGCACATAGGCGGCGCGCTCGCCCACGACACTGCCGATAGGAAGATGCGCCTGCTCGATCGCTGCCTGCGAATTGGCGCTCCAGGCGGTTGGCGTAATCACTGTCTCCGTCGGACCGTACGCATTCACCAGACGTTCCGGAGTGAACGCACGCTGTGCCGCCTCGAAATCGCTACGCGCCCAGGCTTCACCCCCCGCGATACACAAGCGAACCGGCAGGGTCCGGCCCCGCAGCGTCTCGAGAAACCGCCGCAAGTAGGCCGGCGGCATATACAGAATCGAAACGGCCTGCGCCGCGATCAGTTGCTCGACGTGCTCGAAGGTCTTGTCGCCCGGCGTCGGCAGAACGATCGCCGCCCCCGCCAGCAATGGCAACATCCATTGCTCCCCGGCCGCATCGAAACTGATCGAGGCAAACAGCAACTGACGATCCGCCGCAGTGATCCCATACACCTGCTGGATGGCGCGCAAGTGCATGGATAAGGCGCCGTGCGGAACCGCTACGCCCTTCGGCCTGCCCGTCGAACCCGACGTGTAGATCACATACGCGAGGTTGTCCGCGTGCACTGCCCTTCGAGGATCGCTCTCCAACTCGGCACTCAGATCGAGAGCATCGATCAGCAGCGGCTCGACACCCGCGATCGACGGCAGACGCGCGACGATCGCACGCTGCGTGAGCAAATGCCCGATACCGCTGTCCTCCACCATCGACTGCAATCGGTCCTTGGGATAGTCGGCATCCAGCGGCACGTACGCACCGCCCGCCTTGAGCACGGCGAGCAGCCCGATGATCATCTCGAAGGAGCGCTCCAGCGCGATGCCGACCCGAGTCTCGGCGGTCACGCCCAGGGCGAGCAGCCGATGCGCCAGTCGATTCGCTCGGGCGTTGAGCTGCCCATAGCTCAGCTGGCCGTCACTCGCGATCAGTGCCACCGCATCGGCGTGCGATCTTGCCCGCTGCTCGATCAGCGAATGCACCGGTGCGTGATCCGCAGAGGCTGATGCGCTCACTCCCCACTGGATGAGCTGCTCCGCATCGCCATCGTCCACCAAGCGCACATCCGCGACGCGCAGATGAGCGGCATCGACGATTGCGTGCAGCATCTTCACGTAGTGCCGAGCGAGCTGCGCAATGCTCTCTTCTCGGAACAGCTCTCGCGCATACCGGAACGACGCGTAGATCGTTCCATCCGCGCTCTCCACGGTTTCCAACGTCAGCTCGAACGGCGCGTGCTGCTCACCAAGACCGTAGCTGCTCACGACCATCCCCGGCAGCTTCGCCAGGTTGCGAAAGTCGCGGCGCTGATGATTCATCGTCACGGAGAACAACGGTTGATGACTCGCGACGCGCTCGGGTTGCAGCACCTCGACGAGTTGATCGAACGGCAGATCCTGATTGTCCTGTGCCGCCTCCGTCGCGACTCGTGCCTGCTCGAGCAGCGCCGTGAGGCTCATCTCCGCATCGACCTCGCCCCGCAGGACCTGCATGTTGACGAAGAACCCGACGATCCCTTCGGTCTGCGGACGATTCCGGTTGGCGTTGGGCATGCCGATCCGGATATCGCGCTGGTCCGTGTACCGATGCAGTAACGCCTGCAATCCGGCGAGCAGCACTGTAAACACCGTGGTACGGCGCTCATTGGCTCGTTGGCGGACGCCGTGCGCGAGCGAGGGCGCAAGCTCGAAATCATGAAGCGCGGCGTGATAGACAGGTTCCATCGGCCGCGAGCGATCGACGGGTAACTGCAGCAGCGGCTGGTCATCTCCCAACTGCGCCTTCCAATACGCCAGTTGCCGCTCTCGCTCGCCGGCCTCCAGCCAGTTCCGCTGCCACACCGCGTAGTCCAGGTACTGAATCGGCAGCAACGGTAGCGTCGCTGACTCGCCCCGTGTGCTTGCCTGGTAATGCTTCACGAACTCATCGATCAGAATCTGCATCGACCAGCCGTCGGAGACGATGTGATGCATGACCACCACCAACACGTGCTCCGCAAACGACACGCGGATGAGGCCCACGCGCAGCAGAGGTCCTCGCTCCAGGTCGAAGGGAGTCTGATGGAATCGCATGACCTCGGTGCGGACCCGCTCATCGCGCTGTCCCGCGTCGTACTCGGTCAGGTCGACATTCTCGAGGTGCGCGCCGACAGTGTTCAGAACGATTTGCTCGGTCTGACCATCGGCGCGCGGACGAAACACCGTACGCAGCGATTCGTGCCGGGACACCAACGCATCGAAGCTCGTCCTCAACGCGTCCGCGTTCAACGCGCCGTCGAGCTTCAGCGCGCTGCTGATGTGATATGCGGTGCTTTGACGGTTCAGCTGCCAAAGAAACCACTGGCGCGCCTGGGCATACGACAGAGGCTGGGGAACAGTCCGCTTCGAGTGATCGAGCGTCGGGATGGCAACGGTCGGCTCGAGCGCTTGAGTCGCGAGGCTCGCGGCCAGCTCGTGCAACTGTTGATGCTTGAACACGGCCCGAGGAGCCAGCGCAATCCCACGTTTGCGAGCCTGCGCCGCCAGCTTCAGGCTCAGGATCGAGTCCCCGCCCAAGGCGAAGAAGTTGTCCTCACGACCGACCCGCTCGACGCCAAGCACGTCTGCCCACAGCGCCGCCAGCACACGCTCGACTTCACTTCGCGGCGCTTTGTATGTCTGATCGTTGGCGGCCTCCGGCACCGGCAGCGCTCGTCGGTCGATCTTGCCGTTGGCGTTCTTCGGCAATTCGTCCAGGATCACGATGCCGGACGGAATCATGTAGTCCGGCAATGTTTCCTGCAGGCGTTCGCATAGCGTCGAACCCTCGATCCGATGACCGGCGTGGATCGTGACGTATCCGTACAGCTTGCCATCGCGGGCGATCGCGGTCGCCTCCTCGACCTCCGGTTGGGTCAGCAGCAGTTGGGCGATTTCATCGAGCTCGACCCGATAGCCACGGATCTTCACCTGGTCATCGACACGGCCCAGGAATTCGACACTGCCGTCCGGCAGCTGGCGCACTCGATCGCCACTGCGATACAAACGACCGCCGAGCTCGAAGGGACTCGCGACGAAGCGCTCGGCACTCTGCGCTGCGCGGCCCTGATATCCTCGGGCAACGGCATCGCCCCCCAAATACAACTCGCCGACTGTCCCTCGCGGCACCGGCTGCAACTTACCGTCGAGCACATAGGCAGCGCTGTTCGACAGCGGCTTGCCCACCGGTAGAACCGTTGCCTCGCGCCTCGCATCGCCGGCCTCTTGCGTGAGGATGCCCACCGTCGTTTCGGTCGGCCCGTAGTGATTGAGCACTCGCGTCGTCGGGGAGAGCTGGTGGATACGATCCAGCAAGGGCCAGTGAGTCGCTGCTCCACCCAAAATCAGCGTGTGTCGTGGCAGGGAATCTTCCGGCCGAGAGGCGTTGAGCAACGCCTGCAGATGAGCGGGCACGATTTTCAAGACGTCGACCGAGTGCCGCTGCATGTACTCCGCGAAGCGATCCGCATCGAAAGCACGCTCGGCGCTGATCAGATGCAACAGCTTGCCGTCGCTAAGCGCGCCGAACAGCACGGTGTGCCCGAGGTCAGCCGCGACAGTCGAGACCATCGCCATGCTGATCACGCTCTCCGGCAGATTCAGTCGCGTGAGCACGCCACTCACATAGTTGGCCAGCGCTCCGCGACTGACGACGACACCTTTGGGACGGCCCGTGGAGCCCGAGGTGTAGATGATATAGGCGCCCTGCGTGGTGTGAGGCGTTCTCACCGGTCTCGCAACAGGGAATGTCACACCCTCGTTCGGCACCAGTGGCCAGACCGGCACGCCAGGCTCCCACGCCAATGCCTCGGCGCTCAGCAGCAGAGCGATGCGGCTGTCTCGCGCCTGATACGCCAGGCGCTCCGCGGGTATCGCTGGATCGAGCGGCACATATGTGCCGCCTGCCTTGAGCACGGCAAGCAGCCCCACCACGAGCTCGATCGAACGCGTGCCGTGCACGCCGACGCACACTTCGGGTCCGACGCCGAAGGCGCCGAGACGCGCCGCCAGCGTATTCGCCCAGGCATCCACTTCGCCGCGCGTGATCGATCGCTCCTCTTGCCGAAGCGCCAGCGCGTGAGGTGCCGTCAAGACACTCCGCTCCCATCGCGCGACCACATCATCGTTCTCATTCAACGATAGACGCTCGCCGACTGCGACAGAGAGATCTTCCGTCGGCAGGAGTGCGATCATCGACGCATCCGGCGCCGTCACCACGCGTTGCGCCAACGCCATGAAGACACCGGCAAGTCGAGCGACGGTGGCTTCGTCGAAGATGTCGGTCGGATAGGTGAAATCGCAGCGGATCCCGTCCTTGCCGGCCGTGAAGTCCAGACTGAGATCGAAATGCGCGTGCACCGCTTCCACCGGCGTCGTGGTCACGCGCAAACCGCCGAAATCACGCAGGTCGACCCTGTCCTGTTCGGTGCACTTGACCTGAAACAGAGGATTGATACCGCTGTGTCGTTCCTTCACCAAGCTCGAGACCAGCAGATCGAACGGACAGTCGGCGTTCGACTGCGCCTCGAGCATGGCCTCTCGCGCAGCGGTGAGCAGCGAACGAAAGTCGGTGTGCAGCTCGACGCGCGTCCGCACGACCAACACATTGGTGAGATAGCCGACGAGACGATGCGTCTCGGCGCGACTCCTGTTGGCGACTGGGACACCGATACAAATGTCGTCCACGCCGCAGTGACGCGCGACCACAGCCTTCAGCAAGGCCAGCATGACCATGAACACGCTGCCGCCGCAGCCTTCAGCGAGCTCACGCACCCCCGCCGCCACCTCTGCGGTCAGCCAGAAGCGATATTGTGCCCCGCTGTCGTGACGAACCACCGGTCTCGCACGATCCAACGGCAGCGGCAATGCCGAATGCTCCGTTCCGAGCCGCCGCTGCCAGTAATTCAATTGCCGATCGAGCTCGCCGGCGGCAATCCATTCACGCTGCCACAACGCATAGTCGGCGAACCGAATCCTCAGCGGCGGCAAAGCAGGCTCGACACCGGCGAGGCGGGCTTCGTACAGGGCCGCCAGATCCTCGATCAGCACCGCGATCGACCAGCCATCCGCCGCGATGTGATGCACGACGATGCCGAGCCAATGGCTGCGCTCGTTCAATCGCAGCAGCAACGCCCGCCACACGGGACCGTTTTCCAGATCGAAAGGCTCGCTGGCATGCTGTTGCAAACGCAGCCGCGCCGGCGCTTCGCGTTCCCCGGCAGGCAGTGTCGTCAGATCATCGAATCGCAAGGCGCCCGATGAAGGTGCCAGGATCTCTTGTTCGGGCTCGCCGTCGGCCGCGGGCCTGAATACAGTGCGGAGCACCTCGTGCCGTCGGGCCAGATCATCCATCGCTGTTTCAAGCGCGCGCGCATCGAGCGAGCCTTCGAGCACCAGCGTGCCAGCCATGTTGTAAGCAGGGCTGTTCGGCGCCATGCGCCACGTCAGCCACAATCCGCGCTGTGCGTAGGAGACGGGCCTGCGTGCCGGGTCCGAGAACGGCACGATGGGAAGGGTCGACGTCTCGACGCCCTGTTGTATCAATCGTCGTAGCAGTACCGTACGCTTCTCGCGATCCAGTAGTGCGATCCGAGTCGCGAGCCGATGCGCCTCGGACTCGGTGTCGATCTCGATCTGGGATAGCACGACAGTCACTCCACTTCCGTGAGCAGCGCGTCGATGGCCGCCAGTTGTCGAGCGCGCTGCTGACCGAATTTGCCGCGAAAACCTTCCGTTGCAGCCAGGGCGGCGAGCGTCGGTTTCTCGAAAACGACGCGAATCGGCAACTCGACGCCGTGGCGTTGCCGGACCAGGGCAACCATCTGCATGGCCGTCAGCGAATGACCGCCGAGCTCCAGGAAATTGTCGTTTCGTCCCACGCGCTCCACGCCCAGCACGCTCGACCAGATCGCGGCGAGCGCTCGTTCCGCCTCGCTCTGCGGCGCTTCGTAGTGGCCCGTCGCGTGATAGGCGGGTTCCGGCAACGCTTTACGATCGAGCTTGCCATTGGCGTTCAAGGGCAATTTATCGAGCACGACGATGTGTGCCGGCACCATGTAGTCCGGCATTGCCTCCAGCAGTCGTTCACGCAAGCGGCCGCCGAGCTGCTGCAGACATAGCGCACGTGCCGGATCGCTCGCGAGAGCACGCCAGCCTTCGGGCAATTCGACAGACCGCGGCGTCGATGCAGGCTGAGCCCTGGCCCTGCCCGGATCGATGAATCGCGCATCGAACGAGCCGTCCGTGACATTGGGAGTCCAGGAGATCTCCACGTGATATCCGTGCGCCTCCCCCAGCGTCCAGAGCATTTCCGGATCGATGCCGGCGGGTGCTTCCTTCTCCAGTTGAGCCAACAGCTCGCCCACCGTCATCTGCTCATCGCCCGCCTGCAAGCGACGCCACGCCGCCAGATCTCGCGCCAGCCGGAGATTGGGGATCCCTCGCATGGCGATCGCCGAAGATTGTTTCAGGGCGAGCTGCGCGGCCACGCGCTCCAGCACATCGGGTGCCGATCCGTCGAACGTTTCGTGCGTCACTGGCTCGACCCGCGCCCCATTCATCACCACGTCGTAGCGATAGCGCGTCAGCTCGTTGTCGAATCGACCTCGCTTCAACAGGATCTCGACGCCGCCCATGCCGAGGTGCGCGGCGAGTACGTGAAAGAACGCCGGGTTCAGCACGAGCTCTTTGTCCTGCGCGACCGCGCGTGCGATGCGACTCCTGAGCCGCCCTACCGTCGTCTGAGCGGACGCCCGCGAGAGCTGGACCGATGCATGAAACATCGGTACGTGGTCCAGGTGTCTCAGGTCTCCGATGAACAAGCGACCTTGCGGCCCCACCACGCGAGCCGCCCCTTCGAGCACGCCCAAGAAATAATCGGCGTCCGGCAAGTACTGCGCGACCGAGTTCAGCACCAGCGTGTCGAACGCTCCTTCGCGAATGCCGTTGAAGTCCGACGCCTGAGCATGCTGGATCGACACATGCGACAACGCCGACTGCGTGCGGATCCAGGCGCTCAGATCTCTCACGGCGCACGCCGACAAATCCCTGCCCAGATAGTTGGCAACGCGCGGCGCCAGGTGTTGCACCAGCAGTCCCACGCCGCAGCCGATCTCCAGGATGCGCTCGGGCCGCAGCGACTGAATGCGCGCCACCGTGTTCTCCAACCACTCCTGCATCTGTGCTTCAGGAATCGGCAGATCCGTATAGCTGCTGTTCCAACCGCGGAAACTTGGCGCCGTCCCCTCGCCCTCATAGGTGCCGTCGAACACCGACTCCCATTGCGCGACCAGCTCGCCACGCGAAGCCACATCCGCATCGCCACCGGCGGTATCGAGCGCGCTCATCTCGGGAGCGACATAGGCGATCAGTCGCTTGCCGTCCTTCTCCCCCTGCGCCATCACGACCGCCTCGCGCACTTCGGGTTGCGCGAGCAGCTGAGACTCGATTTCTCCCAGCTCGATCCGGTAGCCGCGGATCTTTACCTGGTGATCGATGCGTCCCAGATACTCCAATTCGCCACGGGCATTCCAACGCACCCAATCACCGGTGCGATACAGCCTGCCCCCCGACTCGCCGAAGGGATCCGCCACGAAGCGCTCGGCTGTCAGTCCCGCGCGATCCAGATATCCGCGGGCGAGGCCTGCGCCACCGAGATACAACTCACCTGTCACGCCGATCGGCACAGGCATGCCCCGAGCATCCAACACATAGGCACACGTCCCCGGGATCGGCGTGCCGATGGCGATCGACTCCTCGCCACGCCGAACGAGTTGAATCACACAACCGACGGTGGACTCGGTGGGACCGTACTCGTTGTAAACCTGCATCGCCGGGTTCAGGCCATGCAACACACGCACCTGCTCGGCCGACAGCGCCTCGCCGCCCACAATGGCCAGACGAATGCGCGCCTTCGGCAGACCCAGCTGCCCCAGCAAGGAGATGTGCGAAGGCGTGAGCTTGATTGCGTCGATCGAGCTGTCCGGCGCGAAGCTGGCTTTCAAGATGTCGGCAACCGGCAGCTCCTCGGCGAAGACTCGCAGCGTCCGCCCACGCAGCAGCGGGACGAACAGGCTGGTGACGGTCAGGTCGAACGAGAGCGAGGAATACAGTCCGAAGCTGCCCCCGTCGGGCGCGTCCTCGAAGTAGTACGCCTGCGCCCAGCACAGATAGTTCGACAGGCTGGCATGCGAGATCTGACTGCCCTTTGGCCTGCCCGTCGATCCCGAGGTGTAGATTACGTACGCGAGATTCTCCGGATGCAACGTCACGTCGGGATCAACCGCCGACTCATGGGGGGTATCGATCTCATCGATCGCGAGGACGCGGACCGCGTCGGACGTTGGCAATCCGCTCACCAGTCGCCGCTGAGTCAACAGCAGGCGCATGCCGCTGTCGTCGACCATATAGCGCAGTCGCTCCAGCGGATAGCCGAGATCCAGCGGCACATAGGCGCCGCCCGCTTTCAGAATCGCGAGGATGGTGACGACCAGCTCGGTCGAACGCTCCATCGCGATACCGACGCGGACCTCGGGGCCCACCCCTAGTGCCATCAATCGATGCGCCAGCCGGTTCGCTCGGACGTTCAACTCCGCGTAACTCACTCGTTCGTCGTCGAAGGTCAGCGCCGTCGCCTCCGGCGATTGAGCCGCCCGGCGGGCGATCGAGTCATGAATTCGCTCGGTCCGTGCAAGACGGCTGGGACTGACGCTCCACCGCGATAGTTGCGTCCGCTCGGCCTCGGTCATCATCTCCAGCTCGCACGCAAGCCGTTGCGATTGTCCGGCCAGCGCCCCGATCAACTCAGCGAGACTGTGGTGCAGATACTCACAAACGCGGGTCGCGCTCAACGAAGGCACGACCTGCGCCTGCAGCTCGAACCGCTCACCGCTGTCGTCCACCGACATCGTGATCGGATAGTTCGTACGCTCTTCGTTGCTGAGAACCTCCATGCCCTCCCAGACATGCACCGCGGATGGATCGGAAGCGGCCGCGCCATGTCGATAGTTGAACAGCGCCGAGAACAGCGGCGTGCCCTTGGGCAGGCCACTGCAGCGTTGCGCCAGCGGCAAGCTGGCATGCTCGTGCTGCATCAGGTCCGTCAGTACCTCGTGAGTCTGTCGCAGGCATCGCGCCACGCTGTTCGTGCCAAGCTCGATGCGGATCGGCAGCGTGTTGATGAACAAGCCGAGCGCGCGCTCGGCACCTTCGCCGCCATGCATGCGCCCGAACAGCACCGTCCCGAACACGACATCGCTCTGACCGGTGGTCTTGCCCAGCACCAGCGCCCAGGCCAGATGGAACAGCGCCGCCGCGCTCACGCCATGGCGCTGAGCCTGTTCGCGCACTTGTTTCGACAGCTCCGCCGGCAGTCGCAAGCGCGCTTCCGCCACGTCATCGCCGCTGCCCCTCACATCCAGCAGCCCGAATGGCGCGGTCGGTTCGTTCACCTCGCCGAGCATCTTTCGGAAGAACGCTTCGTGTCCCGCGACACTATCGCTGCGGCGAGCTCGAGCCACGAAGTGCCGGAATGAAATGGGCTCGGGCAGCTCCGCCTCCCGTCCCTGCTGGATCAGGATGATTTCCTCGATGAAGCGTCGCACCGTGGTGTTGTCGTCGATCAGGTGGTGACTGAGCAGCCTGAGCAACCAGCGTCCCTGCGTCGCCTCGCGCAGTGCCACCGCATGAAACATCGGCGCGCGCCGTACGTCGATCTTGAAACGACGGGGATGCGCATGAGCGTCCAGCAATTGGACCGCTGCTTCGGTATCGCTGGCCTCGGGGACATCGAGCCACTTCACCCGCAGTGGGGCACTTCGATATATCACTTGAACCGCTTCGGTGAGCCCCTCCCACACCACGGCGGTACGCAGAATGTCGTGCCGCTCGATCACTCGATTGAAGCTGTCGACAAAGCTCTCGAGCTGCCGCCGGCTCTGAAACGCAAAGGTGTTCTGCATGACATAGGCATCGCCTTCGGTCTGCAGCAGGTAATGGAAGAGCATGCCTTCCTGCAGCGGCGCCAGCGGATAGATGTCTTGAATGTTCGCCGGACCTCCCGGCACGGTGGCCTCGATGGCGCGAATCTGCTCCGCCGTCAGTTCGACCAGCGTGAGCATGCCCGGCTCGATCGCGGTACATCCCGTTGGAATGAGGTTCGGCGGCACGAGCATGTCGGGTGCGTCGGCCTCCAAAGCAATGGTGCGTGCGAACGCCGCCAGCTCCGGCTGCTGGAACAGTGAGCGCACCTGTGCCTGCCAGCCGCGAGCTCGCAAACGGTCGACCACGCGCAACGCGAGCAGTGAATGCCCGCCCAGCTCGAAGAAGTTCGCGTTGCGGCCTGCCCGCGAAACGCCGAGCACGTCCGACCAGATCGACGCAAGCGCTGCTTCGATGTCTCCTTGCGGAGCCTGGTACTCCGTGGTGCTGACCGAGCCCGGCTCCGGCAACGCCTTGAGATCCAGTTTGCCGTTCGCATTCAGCGGCAAACGCTCGATCTCGACGATCGCGCTCGGCAGCATGTGATCCGGCAGCACGAGTGACAGCCGCTCTCGAATCCGCACGGTATCGAGCGCAGTGCCTTCGCGACCCACGACATAGGCCACGAGGCGAACACCATTTGCACTTCGATTCGCGGTCACGACAGCCGCACTCACGCCGGGCTGCTCGCGCAGCTGCGCTTCGATCTCCCCGAGCTCGATGCGGAAGCCGCGGATCTTGATCTGATGGTCCAGCCGCCCGAGGTATTCCAGCTCGCCCCGCGCGGTCCATCGCACCAGATCGCCGGTTCGATACAACCGCGCTCCATATTCGGAGAACGGATCTGGTATGAAGCGCTCCGCCGAGAGACCCGCGCGATTCAGATAGCCACGCGACAGGCCGTCGCCCATCACATACAGCTCGCCGGGCACACCGGTCGGCACCGCATTGAGATGCGCATCCAGCACACGGACGCCCAGATCGGGAATGCGTTCGCCGATCGGACTGCATGCCTGCTCCAGGTCACGCTTCATGATCGGCCGATAAGTCACATGCACGGTGGTCTCCGTGATGCCGTACATATTGATGAGCCGCGGCGTGAGATCTCCGAAATGATCGAGCCACGGCCGCAGGCTGCGCGGTTCCAGGGCCTCGCCGCCAAAGATCACCACGCGCAGCGCCAGATCGGTGCCGTCGTAGAGCGCAGGGACCTGCATCAGCTGCTGGAATGCCGACGGCGTCTGATTCAGCACAGTGACCTGCCGCTGACGCAGCAGCGCGAGAAAATCTTCTGGAGAGCGACTCACCTCATACGGCACGATCACCAGGCGACCGCCGTGGCACAACGCGCCGAAGATCTCCCACACCGAGAAATCGAAGGCGTAGGAATGGAACAACGTCCAGACGTCGCGCTCGTTGAAATGAAACCACTCGTGGGTCGCCGCCAGCAGCCGGCTGACGTTCCGGTGCGATAGCTGCGCTCCCTTCGGCCTGCCGGTGGAGCCCGAGGTGTAGATCACATATGCCAGATGATCTGGATGCCACGGCAGGTTCGGATCGTGAGCCGGCTCGTCGCGCAGATCGATTGTCTCCATCCGCAACGACTGCACACCGTCCACGATCGGCAAGCGATGTTCGACCGCCCCCTGGGTCAGCAACAATCCGATGCCGCTATCTCGCATCATGTAGCTGAGCCGATCGGCCGGATAGCGTGGATCGAGCGGCACGTAGGCAGCGCCGGCCTTGAGAATGGCGAGCATCGCGACGATGAGATCGATCGAACGTTCCATCGCGATGCCGACCCGCGCCTCCGCACCGACGCCCGATGCGATCAGGCGATGCGCCAGTCGATTGGCCCGATGGTTCAACTCCGCGTAGCCGATCTGTTCATCGTTCAACAGCAGCGCTATCGCGTCGGGACGCTCGCGCGCCTGACGCTCCACGCGGCGTTGTAGCGACTCGGGGCAATCGAGGCGCGCGCCGCCGGCACTCCACTTTCGAAGCAGCCGATCTTCCTGCACAGGGATCGCGCCTAGCTCACAGATTCGCCGTTGCGACTGTATCGTCAGTGCTTCGGCAATGGAACGAAGCGCTACTTGCATGAGCTCGCACACGCGTTGCGCGCCCACACTGCCCGAAACCTGGGCCGACAGCTCGAATCCCTCGCCCAGGTCATCGACGCAGAACGTGACGGGATAGTTCGTGCGCTCCTGAGTCTCGAGCAGCTCCGTGCCTTCGCCATAACGACGGTTGCGGCCCGCTCCGCCTTGCCAACCGTATCGATAATTGAGCAATGCCGAGAACAGCGGCGAATCAGCCACCGCACTACACCGCTGCACCAGTGCCAGACTCGCATGCTCGTGCGTCAGCAAGTCCGTCAGAACCGCATGTACCTCGCGCACGCACTGCTCCACCGGACGCGTCCCGAGCTTGATTCGAACCGGCAGCGTGTTGATGAACATGCCGAGCGCGCGTTCGGCGCCCTCTCCGCCTTGCATCCGTCCGAACAGCACGGTACCAAAGACAACATCGTCCCTGCCGGTGGCCCTCGCCAGCACCAACGCCCACGCGAGGTGGAACAACACCGCGGCGCTCACGCCGTTGCGCTGTGCATGCTGCCTCAACTGGCGCGAGAGCTCTGCCTCCAGCGGCAGCCGCGCTTCTGCGATGTCGATACCGTCGCCCTGCACATCCAGCAGACCGAAGGGCGCGGTCGGCTCTTCCACATCCGACAACATGTGGGTGAAGAATTTCTCGTGCTCGGCTTGACTGACACCCAATCTCGCCTGCGCCACGAAGCGGCGGAACGGGATGGGTTCCGGCAACCGCTCGACCTGGCCTTGCTGGATCAGCGCGATCTCGTTCACGATCAGTTCGAGCGTCGTGTGATCCAGCACTAGATGATGGCAAGCCAGCTGCAGCAGCCAGCGCCGCCGCGCCGGCTCGTGCGCCGCGAATGCCGCAATCATCGGTGCGCGTCGTGCATCGACGCGATATCGATGTGGATCGATGCGCGCACGGAGCCGATCGCTGATCCCTTCGCTCGCTGCTGTGTCCTCGTCTTTCAACCACTCCAGCTGCACGGTTGCCTGTCGATACACGACTTGCACCGGCTCCCTCAAGCCTTCCCACAAGACGGCAGAGCGCAGAATGTCATGGCGTGCGATGACTCGATTCAGGCCGTCGATGAAACCGAGCAGACGATCCGAGCTGTCGAAGGCAAGCAGGCACGGCAGCGTGTAGGCATCACCCGCCGCCTGCAGCACATGATGAAACAGAATGCCTTCCTGCAGCGGTGCCAGCGGATAGATGTCTTGAATGTTGCTCGCGCCGCCCGGCACCGCACTCTCGATGAGATCGATCTCGCGCGCATCGAGCTCGATCAGCGCAAGCATGTCCGGTTCGATCCTCGTACAGCCCGACGGAATCCCGTTGGGTGGCACGACGATCTCAGCTTGCTGCCGCTCGGCCAGCGCCTCGGCGAACGCGGACAACTTCGGGTACACAAAGAGCGAACGCACCTGCGCGTGCCACCCCCTGACCCTCAGTCTCTCCACCAACACCAGCGCCAGCAACGAATGGCCACCGAGCTGGAAGAAGTTGTCGTGTCGACCGACCCGAGGCACGCCGAGCACGTCCGCCCAGAGGGCGGCGAGCTCGACTTCCATCCTTCCTTGCGGCGCTTCGTAAAGCGCATCGCTCACGAACTGCGGATCAGGCAGCGCCTTTCGATCGACCTTGCCGTTCCGGTTGCGAGGCATGCTGTCGAGGAACGCAATCGTTGCCGGCACCATGTAGTCCGGCAGCGTTCGTTCCAGCCGCCGGCGCAACTCAGCACTATCGATACTCTGCCCGGAGCGCGTCACGACATAGGCAACGAGTACGCTACCGGCGATTGTTTCCTTGGCCAGCACCAGCGCCTCGCCGATCTCGGGCTGGGCCAACAGCTGCGACTCTACCTCGCCGGGCTCGACGCGGAATCCCCGCACCTTGACCTGATGATCCGTCCGTCCCAGGTATTCGAGCTGACCCTCGCCATTCCAGCGCACGCGATCGCCGGTGCGGTACAAGCGGCCGCTACCCGCGTCGAATGGATTTGCGATGAAACGTTCCGCCGTCAGATCGGAGCGCTCTACATAACCCAGCCCGACGCCGATACCGGCGATATGCAGCTCGCCCGGCGCACCAAGTGGCACGGGCTCGAGGCGGCTGTCCAGCACGAACAGCGTGAAGTTATCGACCGGGCGGCCGATCGGCAGGATGCTTCGATGACTCGACGGCGCCGACATTGCGGTTTCGACGTGCAACGTCACATCGTCGGCGCATTCGGCCGGGCCATACGCATTGACCAACGTCGACTGCGAATAGCGCGCGCGCCAGTCGCGCGCCAACTCGGGTGGAATCCGCTCACCCGTGGCCATCATCACTCGCAGCGACGGCAGCGGCACGGGAGCCAGAGCGAGCATGCGCTGCATGAGACTCGGCACGGATTCCAGAATGGTGATGCCATGATTGCGCACGCGCTCCAGCAACGCCGCCGGCTCGCGCGCCACATCGTTGGGAACGATGTCGACACAAGCGCCACAAATCAGGCCACCCAGCAACTGCCACACCGAGATATCGAAGCTCGGCGAGGCGGTCTGAGCGATGACATCGCGCGGGCCGAGCGGGAAGGACTGGATCTTGCTCAGCTGATTGTTCAGCATGCCCGCGCTGGTCACGACGACGCCTTTCGGCTCGCCCGTGGAACCGGACGTGAAGATTACATACGCCGGCTGATCCGGATGCATGGGCGTCGCCCTGAAATCCAGTGACGCGGTGATCGCCTGCGACGCCGAGACGACGCGGGGCCCAGCACCGGGCAGAAGCGTCGTCACTGCTTGCAGCTCGGGCAGCCAGGCGTCGTCGGTGACGACCACCTTCGCACCGCTCGACGCAAAAATCCTGGCGAGTCGCTGTGGCGGCGTTTCGATATCGACGGCCAGATAGGCAGCACCGGCCTTGAAGCAAGCGAGCACCATGTCGAGCCATCCGAGGTTGCGCTCGGAAAACACGATGACCACATCGCCAGCTCGCACGCCCGCCGATCGCAGCAACCCCGCAAGTTGTGTGCTCGATGTATCCAGCGCCTGATACCGCACCGACCGATCGTCACAGCGCGCCGCCACTCGCTGCGGATGCAGAGCGACCTGTTGCCGGAACAGACTGATGTAGTCCACCTCGGCCGGCTGATGGCGCAAGGGGCCTCGCCCGAAGTCGATGAGCGCATCGCGTTCGGCTCGTGGCAGAGCCTCGATGTCACGCAGGGCGGCGAGCGGCATGGCGATGAACTGCTCGACTACGTGCCTGAAGCTTGCGAGCAAACGATCGATGGTCGCGGCGTCGAAGCAGCGCTCGTCATAGGTGATCTGCAGGATCAGCTCCGGACGCGGCAGGATGACCACGGTCAGCGGATAGTTCGTGTGCGTCCGCGAGCTCTGTTTGGTGGCCGAGGACTGCTGCGCTCGTTCGAGCAGCGAGAACTCGACCGGTGCGTTCTCGAAGACGAACAGACTTTCGAACAGCGCATTGTCGTGCGCGCGGCCGTTGAGTGTCTGCACTTCGACCAGCGGCAGGTGTTCGAACTCCCGCGATCTCAAGTTCTGTGAGAACAGCGCGCGCAGCCAGTCGGCGACGCCGATGCCCCGCTCCGGACCTGGCATCGGGACGCGCAACGGAACCGTGTTGATGAACAGTCCCAACGTTCGCTGCAGCTGTGGCATGTCGACGGGACGTCCGGCGACCGTGACACCAAAGAGCACATCGTCCAGATCGGCATGACGTGCCAGCACCAGCGCCCAGGCGCCCTGAGTCAAGGTGTTCGGTGTGATCTGGTGGCGTTGCGCGACGGCGTACAGTTGCTTGGTCTGCGCCGCACTCAGGGCCGTCGTCACATCGATCATGCGCGAGCCAGCGACGCCCGCCGCGAAATGACGGCGCATCGGCAACGGGGTGACTTCCTCGAATCCGTCGAGCACGTCATGCCAGTACTCGCGTGCGGCCGACTCGTCCTGCCTCTGCAGCCAGGCGATGAAGTCCCGGTACGGCGCCGGCCGCTCGGCGCTCAACGGTTTACCCAGCGTCCTGGCGTCGTACTCCGCCAACACATCGCCCATCAGCAGGCCCAGGCACCAGGCATCCATCAGCATGTGATGGAAGCTCACGATCAGGTGAAACTCGCTCTGGGCCACCTGCGCCAGCCGTACGCGCAGCAATGGCGCTCGATCCAGTTCGAAGCCGTTGGCAAGCTCGTCCTCGAGCATCGCATCCACCTGCGCGAGCGCGTCGGATCGGCCGAGGTGACGCAGATCCAAATGGTCCTTCGGCAGGGTCACCTCACGATGGATGATCTGGAAAGGCGTTTCAGTCCCTTGCCAGACGAAGCTGGCGCGCAACGCGGCGTGCCTGCGCAGGACAGCGTCCCAACTGTCCCAGAACGCTTGCACATCCAGCGCGCTGCGAATCGTGCTTCGGTCCTGCATCAGATATATGCCGGACGCGGGATCCAGCAGCGTGTGCAACAGCATCCCTTGTTGCATCGGGGTCAGTGGCAGGACGTCCTCGATCGAATCGACGGACACCGGCAACGTCGCGCGCTGTGCTTCACTCAAATGAAACAAAGGCTCGGTCGGCGCAATCGTAGTGTCTTTGAACGCCTCGCCCACGTATTCGGCGACCTGCGCCAGCTCGCTGACCGTTTGCAGCTCGAACAATTGCCTCGGGCTGACCTTCCAACCCATCCGATGCAGCTGCGCCACCACTTGCAGGCCGACGATGGAGTCCCCGCCGGTCTCGAAAAAATTGTCGTGGCGACCGACGCGCTCCACACGCAACACCGCTTTCCAAACAGCGGCAAACGCCTCCTCGACTGCACCTCGTGGCGGCTCATACTCCGCGGCGCTGGTGAACTTCGGCTCGGGCAACGCTGAGCGATCGAGCTTGCCGTTAGGCGTCAACGGCAACTGCTCCAGCACCATGATTGCCGCCGGCACCATGTAGTCCGGCAGCACTTGTGACAAGTGCTCCCGTAGCGTGGTGCTCTCGATCGCTTCACCGACGACATAGGCTACGAGTCGCGCACCGCTCTCGCCGTGCCGGGACACAACCGCCGCCTCGCGCACCCCCGCTTGCGCCAGCAGCTGAGTCTCGATTTCTCCGGGTTCGATACGAAAGCCACGAACCTTGATCTGATGATCGATGCGTCCCAGGTGCTGCAGCTCGCCGTCCCACCCCCAACGCACTCGATCACCGGTGCGATACAGAAGCTCGCCGTTGCTCGACGTGGGATCGGCGACGAAGCGCTCCGCCGTGAGCGCGGGGCGGTTCAAATAGCCGCGCGCCAGCCCCTCTCCGCCGATATATAACTCACCCGGCATGCCCGGCATCGCCAGCTGCAGATCGTCCGTGAGCACACGCAGCCGCGTGGCCGCCACTGGATATCCCAGCGCCGGACGCGCATCCCGCACCTCGCCCGTGCTCGACCAGATCGTGGTCTCCGTCGGGCCATACATATTCCACAGGGCGACACCCCGCTCGCAAAGTTGACTGGCGAGCTCCGGCTGCAATGCCTCGCCCCCGCAAAGTCCCTTGATCGCAGCACCCCGCCAGCCCGCCGCCAGCAACATGCGCCAACCTGCCGGCGTCGACTGCAACGCCGTGGCTCCACTCACTTCCAGCAGCCGCGCCAGTGCAAGACCATCGCGAGCGTCGGCTTCGCTTGCAACGACCACGCGTGCACCGACACACAACGGCACATACAACTCAAGCGCCGCAATGTCGAAAGACAACGACGTCACCGCCACCAGCACATCCTGCGCCGACAGTCCCGGTGATAGTCGCATGCTCTGCACGAAGTTGCTCAGCGCGCCATGACGCACCAGAACGCCCTTGGGTCGCCCCGTCGAACCGGAGGTGTAGATCGCGTAAGCCGGATGCTCCGACTGCAGCGGCACCTCGAGATTTGTGTCCGGTTCCTCGTGCCAATCAGGCTCGTCCACGAGCACGCACGTAACGGCCATTCGATCATGCAACCGCTCTCGCACTGTGCGAGTCGTCAGCAGTATCTCGATGCCGCTGTCACGCCTCATGTAATCCAGCCGCTCTGCCGGATACGAAGGATCCAATGGCACATACGCCCCGCCCGCCTTCAACACAGCGAGCAATCCCACGACCATCTCAGGCCGGCGTTCGATGGCGATACCGACGCGGGTTTCCGCCCGCACACCGAGTGCGATCAATCGATGCGCCAGCTGATTCGCGTGGCGATTGAGCTCGGCATAGCTGAGCGGAACATCCCCTTGCGCCAGCGCGATCGCCTCGCCACTGCGCCGAGCCTGCTGCTCGATCAGCGCATGCACCGGCGGCAGAGCGTCGAAGCGTCGTTCGTTGATTCCCCAATGACTCAGCAGCGCGCGCTCCCTCGTTCCCAGGAGCGCAACGCTGCCGATCGCAACGTCGCTTCGCTCTGACATGCGCTTCAGCAGCTCGACCCAGTGCGCGCACATGCGCTCGACCGTGGCACGATCGAACAGATCCGTGCTGTAGGTCAGGCAGCAATCGAGTGCCTCGCTGATATCGCCCACGTCCAGCATCCAGTCGAGCTTGGCCGCGCGCACGTCGTTCGGCAGAAACTCCACCACCAGCTCGCCCATCCGCGTGCGACGCTGAAACTCCCAGCGATGGACGTTGAGCATCACCTGGAACAGCGGATGAAAGCCGAGACTGCGCGGCGGGCGGATCGCGTCCACCAGGCGGTCGAACGGCAGATCCTGATGCGACTGCGCGCCGATCGCCGTTTGCTTGACCTGACTCAGCAGCTGCGCGAAGGTCTTGGCGCCATCGAGATGGCAGCGCAGAACTTGCGTGTTGAGGAAGGCGCCGATGAGTCCTTCGGCTTCGGGTCGCACTCGATTCGCCACCGGCACGCCCACGCGCAGGTCGCTTTGCGCCGAATAGCGATACAACAATGCGAACATGCCGGCGAGCAGCGTCATGAACAGCGTCATGCCGCGCTCCGTACTGAACGCGCGCAGGCGTTGAGCGAGCTCGGGCTCGATTTGAAAGCGAAAAACATCGCCGCGGGCGCTCAACACTTTGGGCCGCGGACGATCGGTCGGCAGGGCCAGCACTTCATGGTCGCCGGCGAGCTGGCGCTTCCAGTACTCGAGCTGACGATCCCGCTCGCCGCTTTCCAGCCAGCGTTGCTGCCAATGCATGTAGTCCGCGTATTGAAAGGTCAGCGGTGCAAGCGCCGGCACCTGCCCATCGCACAACGCGCCATACAGCGTGACAAACTCGCGCGTGAAGATGTCGATCGCCCAGCCTTCGGCGACGATGTGATGCGTGGTCACGAGCATGACGTGCTCACGCTCATCGAGTCTCAGTAACACCACGCGAAGCAATGGCCCGCTCCGCAAGCAGAATGGACGATGCGCTTCGGCTTGTGACAACCGTTGCAGCTCCGCCTGCCGGTCGACCGCAGCCAGCGCGCGAAGATCCTGTCGCTCGATCGAAATATCGAGCTCGGGTGCAATCACCTGCGTGGGCACATCGTTCATGATCGTGAACGTGGTCCGCAGGGTCTCGTGACGTCGAACCAATGCCCGCAGCGCGGCGTCGATTGCGGCATCGTTGAGCAAGCCCGTCAGCTTGACCGCACCTGCGAGGTTGTACGCGACACTGTGCGGATCGATCTGCCAGAGCAGCCACATGCGCTGCTGCGCATACGACAGCGGTATCGGCTGGCTGCGATCGACGGACTCGATCGGCCCGAAGGCGTTCTTCTGGCCGCCCTCGACACTCTTACGCACCTCGGCCGAGAACTCAGCCAGATTGGGCGTCTCGAACAGCGTCCGCAGCGGTACATCGATATCGAACGCCGCACGCACTCGTGCTATCGCTTGGGTCGCGAGCAGCGAGTGACCGCCGAGCTCGAAGAAGCTGTCGTGAATGCCGATGTCCTCCACCGCCAACACTTGCGACCAGATCGCGGCCACGCGCCGTTCGATTTCGCTGCGGGGGGCAGTGAATGTCCTGCGACCCGACGCAGGTTGATATGCCGCGAGCGCCGCTCGATCAAGCTTGCCATTGCTCAGCAGAGGCAATGCATCGAGCCACGCGTAATGCATGGGAAGCATGTAGTCCGGCAAGCGCTGCGCGAGATGGCGGTGAAGCCGCTCCCTGCACTCGAGCTCATCGGCGACGTCGGCCACTCCGGCACGGATCACGTAGGCGACCAGCTCGTTCTCGCCGATCCGATCCCGCCCGACGGATACGACAGCCTCGCGTACCTCCGGGTGCTCGCGCAGCCGGGCCTCGATCTCGCCCAGCTCGATGCGAAATCCACGTACCTTCACCTGATGATCGATGCGACCGACATATTCCAGCGCGCCATCCGAGCGATAACGCACCAGATCGCCACTGCGATACAGACGCTCGCCAGGCGCGAAGGGATTCGGCACAAAGCGTTGCGCCGTCAAACCCGGCCGACCGGCGTAACCTCGCGCCAACTGCACGCCGCCGATGTAAAGCTCGCCCACCGCGCCCACCGGCACGGGCGCCAGCTCAGGGTCCAGCACATAGAGCTGCGTGTTGGCGAGCGCACGCCCCATCGGCACGACGCGATCCTGCGAGTCGGCGCGACATTCCCAGAAACTCACATCGATGGCCGCTTCGGTCGGGCCATACAAGTTGTACAGTGACGCGGCCGATTGCCTGAAGAACGCCGACTGCGCCACCGTCGACAGGGCTTGCCCACCGACGAACACCCGGCGCAGTGAATCGCAACGGGTCAGCTCGCCGGTTTCGAGGAACGCGCTCAGCATGGGTGGCACGAAGTGCAGCGTCGTGACGCCCTGATCCCTGACGATCTCCGAGAGCCGCCACGGATCCCGATGCGCACCCGGCGGAGCGATGACCAGCGTCGCGCCTGTCATCAGCGGCCAGAAAATCTCCCAGACCGAGACATCGAAGCCGATCGGCGTCTTGTGCAGGACGCGATCCTCAGTCCGTAGCGCATACACCTCCTGGCGCCAGAGCAGTTGGTTCAAGAGCGCGCCATGAGTATTGGCGGCGCACTTCGGCTGCCCCGTCGAACCCGAGGTGTATAAACAATAAGCGAGATTGCCGCCATGGACATCGACACAAATATCGTCCACGCGAGCCTCCGCCGGCGACGTCCATTGCGGGTCGAGCAACCAGGCGACCGCTCCGGCGCTGGCCGGCAGAACATTCATGACATTCCGTTCGGCCAGCACAACGCGAGGCCGCGCGTCGTCGAGGATGTATTCGAGGCGCGATTGCGGATAGGTTGGATCGAGCGGCAGATACGCACCGCCCGCTTTGAGGATGGCAAGCAGCCCGATCACCAGCGCCATCGAGCGTTCACTGCAGATACCCACGACCACGTCGGGTCCGACACCGTGCTCACGCAGTCTCACCGCAAGCACGTTCGCGCAATCGTTCAACTGCCGATACGTGCAGCGCTCGTCGTTGAACACCACGGCGAGCGCATCCGGAGTGTGAGCGACCTGACGCGCGATGTATTGTTGAAGAAAGCCTTGCGCTGGATAACGCCGTGTCGTGGCATTGAACTCATGCAACAGCTTGGCGTATTCCAGGTCACTGAGCAGCGGCACCTCATCGATGCGGACCACGGCCGACGCCACCGCCGCCCGCAAGGCATTCAGCCAATGCCCGGCCAGGCGATCGATGGTTGCATCGTCGTACAGAGCGGTCCGATAGGTGATCGCGGCCATGAGCCGATCGCCCTCTTCCTCCGTGTTCAGCGACAGCTCGAACCTCGCGGTGTGCCCCACCCGTTCGAACGCCTCGACCTGCAAGGGTGCCAGCTCATCGAACGCCGTCCGCTCGCGCCGCTGATGGTTGTGCATGACTTGAAACAGCGGATGGCGCGCCGATGTTCGATCCGGAGCGAGCGCTTCCACCAGTTGTTCGAACGGCAGATCCTGATGCGCGTGCGCCTCGACGACGGTGCGCTTGATCCGCTGTAACAACTCGGCGACGCTCGGATTGCCCTCGAGACTGGTACGCAACACCACCGTGTTGACGAAGGGGCCAACGAGCGACCCGCTCTCCAGCGTGCGGCGGTTGGCCATCGGTGCTCCGACCCGGATGTCGCGGTGACCGCTGTTTCGAGCCAACACGATCTTCCATGCCGCGAGCAGCACCATGAACACCGTCATGTCGTGACGCTTCGCGAGCTCGCGCAGCCCTCGCGTCAGCGAAGCATCCATGGGAACAGTCCGTCGCCGGCCATGATCGTCGGAGGGTGTCGTATGGGCCCGATCCGCATGGGGCGCGACGTCCGGAGCATCCCGACCCAGTTGCTGGATCCAGTAAGCAAGCTGCCGAGCACGCTCCCCCCCATCCAGCCGAGTCTCTTGCCACGCCGCATGATCGAGATACTGCAACGACTGTGGCAGTGGAATGGGCTGTCTCCGCCGAAGCGCGCCATACAGTCGAACGAATTCATCCACGAGCAGCGCCACCGAGATGCCATCGGCCGCGATGTGATGAATCGTGAGGAGCAGCAACTGCTCGTCATCGGCGAGGACCGTCAACGTAGCGCGAAGCACCGGCCCGGCCTGCAGATCGAACGGCTCCTGCAATTCGCTGAGCGACAACTGCTCCGCCCGCATGGCGCGTGCAGCCGAAGGCCAATCGCGCAGATCCTCGGTACGAAGCACAACCGGCGCCGGGTCATCGATCAGCAGCTTGACCTCGCCATTGTCATCGCCAAAGCGCGTCCGCAGAATTTCGTGACGCCGGACCAGCTCATCGAGGGTGCGCTGAACGATCGTCGCATCGACCGGACCGCGCAATCGCAGACCGCCGCCGACGTTGTAGGCCGCGCCTTTCGGATCCAGTTGCCAGGCGAACCACATCCGTCGTTGTGCTGGGGACGGCGGCAGCGATCGATCACGATGCAGGCGCGCGATACTGAATGCTTCGCTTCGTGGCGCCTTCTCGATCTGCGTCGCGAATCCGGCGAGCGTCGGGGTGTCGAGCAACGAACCTGGCGCCACGTTCGCACCCAGCTCATGCGCCACGCGCGCCGCGACCTGCGCAGCACTGATGGACGTTCCACCCAGCGCGAAGAAGTTTGCATCGGCAGTGAGCACCCGATCGACTTTGAGCACGCCCCGCCAGATCTCGCCGAGCTTGTCCTGCATGTCGGTCAATGACGGCTCGACTTCGTTACCCGCCGCGCCGGCGAACTGACCGCGTTCGATGACCGCATAGCTGTCGAGCGAGCCCTCGCGCCATCCTCCTCGACAGGCAGACCGCTGCAGCTTGCCGCTGGAGGTTCTTGGCAGGCCGCCGGGATTCAGCAGCACCGCCACCGCCAACGACTCGCGACAGACTGCACCGACCACCGCACTCAGCTCATCGAACAAACGCTGCGGCGGAATCAGCTTCTGCAAGCTTCGCGACACCTCCACTGCCACGCCGACGCCTTCTCCCGCGTCTGTCTCGATCGCGAACGCCGCGACACGTCCTTTGCGCACGGCCTCGATCTGCGTCTCTATTGCCTGCTCGATGTCCTGCGGATAAACGTTGTATCCACGCAGAATGATGAGGTCCTTCTGACGCCCCGTGATGAAGAGCTGGCGTCGATGGATGAAACCCAGGTCGCCGGTGCGCAACCAGCGCTCGCCGTCCCGCGCCACGAATGTTTCTTCGGTCTCGGCGTCGCGCTGCCAGTAGCCCCGCGACACGCTCGGGCCAGTGACCCAGATTTCGCCGACGCGGGCGTCAGGCTGTTTCGCGCCCGTTGTTGGATCGACGATGCGCACGTTGTGCTGGTCGTGCGAGGTACCGCAGGCCACCAGCGTCGTGCCCTGCTCACTCGGCGTGGCACGGCCCTTCGCCAATAGCTCGCTGGAATACGTGCGCGCGTTCATGCCACCGCCCCGCTGCACGCCGGTGACCAGCAGCGTCGCTTCGGCCAGGCCGTAGCAGGGATAGAGCGCCTGCGGGTCGAACCCCGCCACTTTGAAACGTTCGGCGAAGGCATGCAGCGTGTCGTAGCGCACCGGTTCCGCGCCCGAGAATGCGACGCGCCAGCTCGACAGATCCAGCAACTTCAGCTGAGCCTCCGGAACGCGCTCGACACACAGTCGATAGGCGAAGTCGGGCCCGCCGCTGATGGTGCCGGCGTGTCGCGAGATCAGCTCCAGCCAGCGCACCGGCCGCTCCAGAAAATAAGCGGGCGACATCAAGACGAGCGGAATACCGCTGAACAGCGGCTGGAACAGGCCACCGACCAGGCCCATGTCGTGAAACAGCGGCAACCATGAAACGAACACGTCGGTCGAGCTCACGCCGAGCGACCGACGAATCGCGCGTTCGTTGGCGAGCAGATTGCCGTGATCCACGACTACGCCCTTGGGCGAAGCGGTCGAGCCGGAGGTGTACTGCAGGAAGACAACGTCCTCATCCCGCAGCTCACGCGCAAGCCATCGATCGGCATCGCCAGAGGACAGCACATCCACGAGCAGCAGCTGCGTTCCGCGCAGCAACTCGCTCGCACTCTGGATCGTTGTCAGCAGGTGGCTGCTGGTCAGCACGCAGCGGGCTTGCGCATCTTTCGCGATCGACTGTAATCGCGCGACATGCTGCTCTCGCCGAGTCTCGGGTGGAAACGCCGGGACCGCGACCAGCCCTGCATACAGGCAACCCAGAAATCCGACGACGTAGTGCTCGTCGTTATCGAGCAGCAGTACGGCACGATCGCCCGGGGCGAAGCGCGCCTGTAGCTGTGCGGCCAACGCCCGTGCACGCCGATCGAGCTCTGCATACTGGAGCACGATCTCTCCATCCGAGCTCGCCACGATGAGTGCCGTGTCCGTCGGCCGCGTAGCCGCGAGCGATCGCAAGTGAGCGACCAAATCGTTCGTCAGCCCCTCGCTGGGCGGGCGCAATGCGTTCATCGTCAATGAATCCCTTATGAGTGACGCACGCCCCAGCTCAGATTGTCGTGCGGCTCCGCCATCGCCACGATCACCTTGCGAGGTCCTTTGAATGGAGCGCGCCCGTGCGAGACGCGCATGTTGTCGAGCATCAGCACATCGCCGGCCTGCCATGGAAAAACCACGGACTGCTCGGCGAGCACGCCACGAATGTCATCCAGCAGTGCGTCCGGAATCGCGGTGCCATCCGCGAACAGCACATCGCGCGGAATGTTTTCAATGCCCAAGGCATCGATCAACGACTCGCGCACTTCCGGTTGCAGATTCGAGCTGTGAAACAGGTGCGCCTGGTTGAACCAGACGGACTCGCCGGTTCGCGGATGACGTTCCATGCCCTGGCACAGCTGCTGCGTCCGAAGCTCACCGCCCGACTGCCACTGCCACCCGATGCGAGCACGCCGGCACTGTGCTTCGACGTCCTCGCGACGTTCGGTATTGAACACTTGCTGCCACGGCACGTCGAAGTCGCCGAAGTTGCGCACATAGCGGACGCCGGCCGCGAAGCGCTCGCGAATTGCCGGCGGCATACGCGCATAGATCGCGCGGTTATCGGCGATCGGCGTCTCACCGCCAACGGCCGCTGCCGTCACGCAGTGAAACCAGATCTTCATCGGCCACTCGCGCGTGTACGCCTGCTCGCTATGCAACGGGATGTGCTGGTGCGCCGGATACTCCGTGGAGGTGTACACGCCGCCGGCGATCGCGGTTCGCGGCGTCGACCCGAGCTCGTAGCTCAACAGGGGCTGGCCGAAAGCTGTCGCGAATTCACGAAACTCATCGACGCCCGGCACCGCGAAGCCGCGCAACAGGATTCCACCCACGTCATCGAGCATCTGTTGCACTCGTGGGCGGAGGAGCGCCAGACCTTCCGACAGCGACTCCCTCCGACTCCGCGCTTCAACCAACAGCGGCAGCGAGGAACCTGCGGGCGCGCGACGCTCAAGACAGGGCGACGTCGACACCGGCCACCTCCGCGCCTTCGTACGAAAGCGTTCGCGCTACGTCGTCGAGAATCGCCTGTTCGTGCCGCCGATTGAAAAAGTGGCCGCCGTCGAACCAACGCACCGAGAATCGGGCCGAGGTTTCGGCTTCCCAAGCGAGGATGCGTTGCACGTGAATGTCATCCTCTCGTCCCGCGAATGCATGGATGGGCACAGCGAGCGGATGAGAGTCGCGGTACTGATATCCCCCGCAAAGGCGATAGTCGGCGCGCAGGGTCTCAAGCGCGATCTGCAGCAGTTCCTCGCTATCGAAGACTTCGGCCGGCGTGCCGCCCTGCTTGCGCAGCTCCGCGAGCAGCGCCGTATCGGTTTGCTTGTCGAGGAAGTAGGCAGGATTTCGGAGCTTGGGCGCGGGGCTCGCGGAGACGAACAGCGCTTCGGGCAGCCGTCGTGACAAAGACCGCCAGCGCAGGGCCATCGCGTGCGCGATGAGACCGCCCATGCTGTGGCCATAGAGCGCGTAACGCGCGGCGCTATGGCGCTCGTGCGCCTCGCACAGGCATTCGATGAGCTCGTCGAAATCGTCCATGAAGGCTTCGGCCATGCGGATGCCGCGTCCCGGCAGTTCGACGGGCACGACCCGGAGCCAGCGGGGTAAGGAATGTTGCCAGCGCAGATACACGCTGGCGCTGGCCCCCGCCCATGGCAGACACAGCAGAGCGACAGGCAGCACGGCCACCCCGCTCAGCGTTCGACGGTTTGTTTGTTCGCCTCCTGCTCCGCCATCCATTTGCGCAAGGACAGCGGCCGCATGTCGGTCCAGACCTTCTCGACGTGCTCGAGACAGCGCTGCTTGTCACCTTGCACGCCGGTGTCGGTCCAGCCGCCGGGGATCTGCTTCCACTGCGGCCACAGAGAATATTGCTCTTCGTGGTTGACGAGCACCTTGAAGACGCCGTCCTCACGATCGAAGCAGCTGGTCGACATCGGATCTCCTTGTCTGCCGAGGGTGGCGCGGCCACCGTGGACTACTGTCAAAGGAGATGACGAACGATGCCGCAGATTGTTTAGGAAGGCGGCCGGGGGATCAGTGCGGCGCCCAGCCAGACGCGATGCGCTTCTTCGTAGTGAGCCCGATGCGCGGGATCCGCCTTCAACCAGGCAATGAGTTCGGCACGGCCGGCGTCGTCGAGCACTTGTTCATGCTCCCGGATCACCCACTCCCATGCCGCATTCCATAGCGCCTCGTTCCGTTCAGAACGGCTCATGTGTCGATTTGACCCAGCATGGGTTACCCGTCATACGGCGAACCAAACTCCCTCTACGCCGTCCCTATGATAAGTAATTTCCCCGTCACTATGCAGCTGGCCGTCACGTTTCGACGCCGTCGCGACACTCCTTCAACGCATCGACCGCGTCCTTGATCATGAAATTGACCAGCGTCGCCGACACTCCCAGCCGTTCAGCAATATCACGTTGCGTCAGACCATCGAGCCGATACAGTATGAATGCCTGGCGCGTCCGTGCCGGCAGCCGCTCCAGGGTTTCGCCGATCCGCGCCAGGAACTGGCCGCCCATGGCGCTGGCTTCGGGTGAAAAACTCGGCGCGGACACCGCTTGGCCCTCCGGTTCCGAGACGAAGAACTGAGCCTCCAGCGAGCGCCGGCGACAATGATCGATCGCCAGATGCCGTACTACTTGATAGCAGTAGCTCAGCGGTTGCTGAACGACGACGTGCGCCGACGTTTCCGTGATCCGCAGATAGGACGCTTGCAAGACGTCCTCGGCGAGATCCCGGGTGCCAACGATGCGCTTCGCCGCTTCCCGCAGACGCTCGCGGTGCTCGACAAAGGTGTCCTGCAGATCCTGGCGTTGGCGGTCACTCGACACAGCGCGCTTCCTTAGATCAGAGCATGAAATAAGAGAATCCCCTAAATGGGAGTGATTCTCATTTGTTCACATTATGATCAGAGCGCCTTCCACGGAGCAACCATCTAAGCACCGCTAACAGGAATATCTTCGAGCTTATTTCCCGTGACGCCACGCTGTCCCGGGCTTACCCCCAGCGACACTCCCGGCGCATACCTGGTAAACACGAAGTCCCGACCCTTCGCCGGCGCCGAGCCTGCTGCAGCCAAAACAAACCTGCGTGCCTGGCATCATCTTCGGCTTCCAGGGCCTGGAGTTCATGCAAGACGACCTCGCCTCGATCGACCGTTTCGCCGGCACATCGCGACTATTTTTTATTGAAATTCATTCCAGGCTAGCCAATTGGGTGTTCCGACAGACATTAGAACCGGCATTCCACCTGAATCCCCGCCGTCCTCGGGCGCAAGCTGGTGTCGAAGGCTGGCGGCAGATTTGCGTTGCGCACTGGTGTGGCCATTTCGTTGGTCAGATTGTCCACGAACACCAGCGCACTCCAGTGATCCGTGGCATCGAGCGTAATGCCGGCGCGGCTGGTCAGAATCGTGTCTCCGATGGACACTTTCCGCTCGTCGCCGTTGAGCGCGTGTAGCGCCAAGGACGACGTGTAGTTTGCCGACAGCCACAGGCGCATCTGCAAAGAGTCATTCAACGCAATCCCGTAGCCGGCCGATGCACCGATGACATACTCGGGCGACGTGTTGAGTCGATCGCCGTCGTCGAACAACACCAGGCCCCGCGACAGCACGGCTTCATCCAGGGTCAGATCGTTCCAGCTCACATTGAGGCCGAGCGTCAAGCCGTCGATGGGCTCGGCGTCGAGCGTCAGTTCCACACCCGGTCCGCTCGCCGATGCGCCATTGAGCATCGCGCTGACATTCACCGGCTCGGTCTGCGTTCCAACGTTCACCGCCAGCTGCTGTTGAATGTCGTCCCATTCGATGTAGAACGCCGCGGCCTGCACGGTAACCCTGCCGTCGCCCGATGAGTGTTTGATGCCCAGCTCATAGTTCTTCAGATTGTCCGACTCGAGCGGGCCGAACTGCGGCGCGGTGGCGATCACGCTGCCATTCTGCGGAAAGCCGCTGCGGAAGCCTTCGCCATATGACGCGTAGGCAAGGCTGTTCGCATCGACGTGCCAGGTAAAGACGGCACGTGGGGACAGCTTGTGAAAACTCGCCTCGCTGAACACGAGCTCATTTGGCAATACCACGACGGTGGTGCCGCGGGAGATTTCCCGACTGGAAACATTGTCTTCGAAGTAACGCAGTCCGCCGGTGATCTCGAACCGCCCGCCCTGCAATCGCCGTGTCAGCTCCCCGAACACCGCCATCGAGCGCGATGAATCGAGGTAGTCGGTGGGCTGCGCATACTGTCGCCGGAATTGATACAAGCGGTCCTTGGCATCGCGATACATGCCGCCGAGCGACCAGCGCCAGGCGCCCGGCTCGGCCGACTGAACCATGAGCTCCTGATAAAACGAATCGGATCGCAAATGGGTGGTGAGTACGGTGTCCGGCAGGTTGAGCAGCGAATAGTCGGCGTGGCTGAGGCTGGAGTAATCCAGATGCCCGGTGGCGCTGGACAACGAGATGTCACCGAGCTTGAGCTCCGCCTTGAGCCCGGTCACGTGGAAATCGACGTCGATGGGATCCTCGATCAACGACGGATGCGTCCGGCCATCGGTGGATGCAGGTGAAGCGTCGTAACTGCTCCAGGAGTTCCAGGACAACAAGCCGAGCGACAAGGATTCCGTCGGCGTCGCATCGACGCGCACGCGCGCATTTCGCACATCGCCTTCGTTCGCATTCGCGCGATAGGGTCGATCGATCCAGCCGCCTGACTGTTGATATCCGCCCACCAGACGCACTGCCAATGCATCGGGAATGACGGGCACATTGATCGTCGAGTCCACCCGTGAGCTGGTGCCACCATGCTCGGTCGCCGCGATCGACGTGCGCGCCTTGAACTCGAATGCGGACGAGTCCGCGGCGTGAGTCAGCACACGCACCACCCCGTTTTGAGCGCTCGCGCCGTACAGCGTCCCCTGCGGTCCCCGCAGCACTTCGATCCGTTCCAGATCGTAGAGATTCACGTCCGGCACGAATGCCGACTTGATCAGGCTGAACGGCACAAAATCCAGGTAGTAGGCAATCGGGCTCGAGCCGGTGAAATTCGCCCCCGTGGCGGACACCCCTCGCACCGACAGCACGGTATTGCTGCCTGACACGGCGAGCGTCAGCGCCGTTACCGCGGCGAGCCGGTTCAATTCCTCGGTGGCACCTCGGGCGATGGACGGGTCGAGGTCGACGCCGCCCGCCACCGAAATCGCAATGGGCACATCCTGCAGGCGCTCGGGATACTTCTGTGCCGTGACGATGATCTCTTCGGGAGGCTGCGACGAAGCATGCGAGGCGGACTCGGCGGTCGGCCCCCGTTTTTTATCCTCCGGAGCCCGCGGCGAATCGACGACGACGCTCGCGGCGGTCGGCTTGCGCGACGATCCGTTCGCATTCGGCGTGACGATCACGATGGTTCGCTCGTTGGAGCGCAGAAACGAAAACCCGGTCGTCGCCAGCAATTGAGACATCGCCGCGTCGGCGGTGAATCGCCCACGCAAAGGACCGACCGTTGGATAGGCCGGCATCGTCTCGAGCCAGACGATCTGCAGTCCGGTTTGAGTCGAAAGCGCGTTGAGAGCGCTCGGCAGGGACTGCTGCTGGATGTCCAGAGAGTATTCCGGCGCCGCCTGCGCGGCCGCCGCGATGCCCAAGCCGATTGCGAACAGCACGGCTCCGCCGCACCCCTCGAATGTCATCCGTCCCCCGATTCGCTACGCGCCTCCTTGCTCCACCAGCCCCTTCAGATTCTCAAAGTACTGCTCCAGCAGACTGCGGGCATGCTTGAGCTCTTCCTTCCGGCGTTCACAGAAGCCCGGCTCGCCCTTGCCGGCGAACACGTCGATCATCAGAAAGGTCAATGCCGTTCGTTCGCCCAGATCGTTCAACAGGATGCTGTCGAACGACATCGACTGGCGGGTTTTGCCATAACTACCGCCCTTCTCCGGCATGACCTCCAGCGCGATCAGCTTCAGCGGAATGATCTCCGCGATCCCGTACATATGATAGTGCGGTTGGGGGACTTCCGCCGCCAGCTTCCGTGGCAAGACCTTCTCGAAGTGGCCTACTTTACCCGGCTCGCCGGCTACGGTCTCCAGGTCGTGCGCCGACATCCAGCCACCGATGTTCAGCACGTGGGGCCAGACGCGCCGCACGGGATGATCGATCACGGTTTCGGCGTGCAGATACACCGATTCATAAGGCTTATCGTCCAGGGTCCGGTATCCGTCCGCCATCCATTCCTCCCGTAGCGAGCCGAGTTTTGAGCGCAAGTGCACAGCGGCGTGAACCGGTGCATTCAAGTAGACCGATTCACGCGCCCGACTACTCCCCCCTTTAATGCGGCATGGCGCCGCCGGCCCGGCGCCGGGTCGCATCACGCCCGTGCGCCTCGCGAAGCTCGGCATCCCGGGACAGCATTCCCTCGATACAGCCGCTCAACAGCGAGTCGTTCAGCATCGGCGTCACGATGCCCGCCGCTTCGAGCTCCCGCTGCGTCTTCTCAAAGCTGAATCGAACGTGCACCGCCGAGCGCACCGAGCGCTGGTGGCGCTGAAAGGTGTCCTGGTTCATCGAGAAGGCATACTCGATGAGCGGCACCGCCGGCAGCGAATACCCCTCCAGATGCAGTCGCTTGATCTGCTGAATCCACTCGTAATGAGGCAGCAGCTGCAACGAGGTGCTGGCAATGTCGTTACAGCGCTCGAACACGCCGTCGACGTGCTGGTCGGTGGCGCCGATATGGAATATCCCCTGCCCTTGCGCATGCCGGTTGCCGAGGAACACGATGGCGCGCGCCACGTGATCCACCGGCGTAGGCGGCATCGGATAGCGATAGCCGGCGATGCCATAGCCGGACAGCAGGCTGCTCTTCAATACCCGATACACGTTCTGCAGCTCATCGAACCGTCCGCGCTCCGCATCCGCCCACACCAGTCCGAGTCTGAACACATTGCACGGCACTCCCCGCTCGGCCGCCATCAGGAACATTTTTTCCGAAACCCATTTGCTCGCGAGGTAGCCCTGGGAGTACCGATACTTCTCATGATCGAGCGGCGTCTGCTCATCGACCTGACGCGGGGGCTCCTCGGCGGTGGCGCCGAACACGCCGAGGGTGGAAATGTAGTGAATGGCCTTGGGCCGGCCGTCGGTCGCGAGCCGGAGCAGATCGTTGACGGAGTCGACATTCGCGGCCCGGGCCATGGCGAATGTTTCCAGATGATTCATGCTGGTGGCGCAGTGATAGATGCCATCGAGCGTGCCGGCCAGCATCCGGAAGGTGTGCTGATCCAGACCCAGACGCGGCAATTTCAAATCGCCTGGCAGTGCGACGATGCGCGCGTCGAACTCCGGCCGCCACAAATCCCAATGTGACAGAGTCGCGATCAATCGAGTGCGCGCGTGCGCCCGTGACTCGGCCCGTAGCAGGCAGTAAACGGTCGCCTCCGTGTCCTCGAGCAGCTGCGCCAACAGGAATCGTCCGACGAAACCGGCGGCGCCAGTGAGCAGGAGGGCTCGCGGCGGTACTTGGACCGATCCCGGCGCCGCCACGATATTCGGATCGATGCGTGCCTCGCGACCCAGGTCGACAAAGGCGTCCTCGGCGGCCACACCACCGATTCTGGCTGAGAGCTCCTGGAGCATCGCATTCTTGTAGATATCCGTGACCCGCAGCGTACAGCCGAACTGCTGATTGACCCGCAACAGCAGCTTGAGCGCGAGCAGTGAATGGCCGCCGAGCTCGAAGAAATCATCCCGCCGGCCGATGCGCTCGACGCCGAGCACCGCCCGCCAGATCGCTGCGAGTGCCTGCTCGACCTCCCCTTCCGGTGCCTGGTAGTCATTGCATCCATACGCGCTCACCTCCGGCGCCGGCAGCGCGCGCCTGTTCAGTTTTCCGCTGGGTGTCACCGGCAGGCTGTCCAGGACCACGAACGCGCCCGGCACCATGTGCTCCGGCAACGTTTCTTTCAGATGCAGGCGCAGCGCATCGGGGCCCGGCTCGGCCGACTTGCCGGTGGTGATGTAGGCGACCAATCGTTTGCCGGTCGAGCCGTCGTCGCGCGCCACGACTGCAGCTTCGCGAATGTCCGGATGCCGCCTCAGCTCGGCCTCGATCTCTCCCAGCTCGACGCGATAGCCGCGAATCTTGACTTGATCGTCGTTGCGCCCCACGTACTCGACCGAGCCATCGGCGCGCCAGCGCCCCAGATCGCCGGTCTTGTACATGCGTGCCCGAGGATCCGCGCTGAAAGGATCGCGCAGGAATCGTTCGGCCGTCAGCTCGGGGCGATGCAGGTAGCCGCTCGCCACATTGGCACCGGCGATATGGATTTCACCGGCGACTCCGAACGGCGTCGGCCGGCGCTGCGCATCCAGAATATAAATCTGGGTATTGGCGATGGGCCGGCCGATCGTTGGCAACGCCGGCCACTGCGCCGGCTCGCCAGCCAATGTCAGCGCGGTGACGACGTGCGTCTCGGTGGGGCCATAGTGATTGTGCAGCTGGCAAGACGGCAGCTGCCGGCACAATGCCACGATCTCGTCACTGACGATCAACTGCTCGCCCGCGGTGATGATGTCGCGCAGTCGCAAGCCATCGACCGGCGTCGTGCCGAAACATTCGGCCAGGCTCTGCAGCATGAGCGGTGGAATGAACAGTCGCTCGACCGATTCATCGACCAGCAGGTCCAGCAACGCGCGCGCGTCCTTGCGAACCTGTTCATCGAGCAGCACCAAGGTGCCACCAGTGCACAGCGTCGAGAACAGCTCCTGGAACGCCACGTCGAAACTCAGGGCCGCGAACTGCAGCGTTCGGCGCGGCTCGCTCAGTCGCGCTTCATGTCGGTGCCATTCGAGCAGATTGACCATCGAGCGATGGCCCATGACCGTGCCCTTGGGCCGCCCGGTCGAACCCGAGGTGAAGATCACATAGATGGCGGGATCGGCATCCGAACCGTCCGATGTCAACGGAAGATCGTCAGCATCGTAGCCCGCGATCTGCGGCGCCACATCCTCCAGCGACACGCTCATGTCGGCGTCAGGCACCATCAGTTGCAACGACCGCTGAGTCAGGATCAGCGAGGGCTGTGCGTCCTCCAGCATGGCCTGCAGTCGTTCCGGCGGATAGTTCGGATCGAGCGGCACATACGCCGCACCGGCTTTGACGATGCCCAGTACACCCACGACCATCGCGATGCTACGTTCCATGCAGAGCGCCACGAGCGCGCCGGGCACCACGCCGCGAGCTTGTAGCCACCGAGCCAGGCGGTTCGAGCGCTCGTTCAACTCGCGATACGTGAGCTGCTCGCTCCCATGAGAGACGGCAATGGCCTGCGGTGAATGCCCGGCAGTTTGCTCGAACAAACGATGAACGAACTGTTCGCCCGAATATTCCCGGGCTGTCGCGTTCAGCGACTCGATGAGCTCGCGCTGCTCCGCCGCCGGCACGACGGCGAGGTCCAACGCAGGCAGCTGCGGCGCTCGCGCCAACGCGTCGATCAACGATTCGACCGCGGTTTGCAGATAAGCCGCGACCCGCCGCGGACTCACCCTCTCATCGGTGAGCACCGACAGGCCAAATCCTTCGCCGAGATCGTCGACCGAGACCGTGATCGGATAGTTGGTGCGCTCCTGTCCCGCGAGCACCTGCAGGCCCTGGACACTGCCCCAGTCACCGGCGGGATTGGGCACGCTGTGACGAAAATTCAGCAGCGCGCTGAACAGCGGTGCGGTCCCTTCGATGCCGCTGCACCGCTGCGCATCCGCCAACGAAGCTTGTTCATGATTTAACAGACCCACCAGCTCTCGCTGAGTCTGCTCCACCAGGCCTCGAGCACTCACCTCCTGCAGTCGGACTCGAAGCGGCAATGTGTTGATGAACATGCCGAGCGTGCGCCGGGCTCCCGAGCTCACTTGCAACCGGCCGAGCAGCACGCTGCCAAACACGACGTCGTCGCGACCGCTGGTGCGCGCCACTACTAGCGCCCAAGCCGCATGAAACAGCGTTGCCGCACTCACGCTTTGGCGGCGCGCCTCGCCGCGAATCCGCAGGGAGAGTTCCGGCTCGAATTTCAATCGGGCGTGCTCGATCTGAGTGCCGTCGCCATGCACATCGAGCAGTCCGTAAGGTGCCGTCGACTCATCGACATCGCCGAGCCGCTCCCTAAAGAATGCATTCGCGTCATGCTTGCGCGCATACGCCAGCGACTGCGCCACGTGATTGCGATATGCCGCGAGATTGGAGTCGCTGTGCTCCCGTCGCTCCATGCACTCGACGATCTCGGTCGTGACGATCTGCAAGGCGACGTGATCGATGGTCATGTGATGCAGCTGGAGCATGGCGTAGCATCGTCCATCGCCGCTCGGGTCCATCGCCCACTGCAGTCGTAGCAGAGGTGCCTGACGAATATCCAGTCGCTGCCGCTGCGGCGACATCCACTCCTGGATCTGCTCCGGCACTGGCCGGGTCGCATCCAGTGGCGCTTCGCTGACCGGCAGCAGCGCCCGTCGATACACGACCTGAACCGGGCGCGACAATTGTTCCCACCGTACCGCCGTGCGCAGCACATCGTGCCGATCGATGATGGTCTGTACCGCCGCGATCAGATCGTCGAGCCGATCGCGATTGACAATTGCGAACGCTCTCGGCAGCACATATGCATCGCCGCCGGTTTCCTTCAGCAGATGATGAAACAGGATGCCTTCCTGCAGCGGCGCAAGCGGATAGATATCCTGCACGTTGCGCGCTCCGCCGGGCACGGCCGCGACGATGCGATCGATTTCCGCCTGGCTCAGATCGATCAAGGGCAGCAGGGCCGGCGTGATCACCTCGCAGTCCGCGGAAATCAGATTCGGCGGCGCCTCGAACTGTTCCATCGCCTCCGATTGCAATGTCTGCGCGAGGTCCGCCAGGGTCGGACTCTCGAACACGTCTCGCACCTCCGCCGACAGGCCCAGACGCCGCAGCCGCTCCATCATCTGCACGATCAACAGGGAATGTCCGCCCAGCTCGAAAAAATTGTCGCGGCGGCCAACGCGTTCCGCGTGCAGCAGCGCTTGCCACACGCCCGCGACACTTTCCTCCACAGCGCCCACCGGCGCCTCATAGCTGCGCCGGACATAGGCCGCCGCATCCGGCGCGGGTAGCGCGCGTCGATCCAGCTTGCCGTTGGGCGTAGCGGGCAAATGCTCCAGCATGACAAACGCGCTTGGAATCATGTGCTCGGGCAGCAGCGCCTTCAGATGGGCGCGAACGTCCTCGACGCTCACCTGCTCCGCCGCCTCCGGCACGAAGTAGGCGACCAGGCGCCGGTCGCCAGGAACATCTTCACGTGCGATTACCGCGCCCTCACGAATGCCCGGGTGCCGGATCAATTGCGCATCGATCTCACCGAGCTCGATGCGTACGCCGCGAATCTTGACCTGATGGTCGTTGCGGCCCAGATATTCGACGGAACCATCGGGACGCCAGCGACCGAGATCGCCGGTGCGGTACATCCGCACTCGGGCGTCGGTGCCGAAGCGATCGGCGACGAAACGCTCGGCGGTCAATGCCGGTCGATTGTGATATCCGCGCGTCACCCCCGCCCCGGCGATGTAGATCTCGCCGCACACCCCGACGGGCACCGGCTGGTGATAAGCATCCAGAATATAGATTCTCGAGTTGGCGATGGGCCGGCCAATCGGCGGATTGCCAGCTTCATCAGCAGCGCACACATGCACCGACGCGCAGACGCTGATTTCCGTCGGGCCGTAGCCATTCAGGAAGCGTCGCCCCGGCGCCCATCGTTGCACCAGGCTCTCAGTACAAACATCGCCGCCGGCGAGAATCGACCTGAACGACGCGAGCCCCTCGGTGCCCGGCATCGCCGCGAGCACGATGGGCGAGAGGATGGCATGCGTGATCCCCTGGCTTTGCAACGTCGCTCGCAGCGGCTCGCCCGCGGCCAGCTCATCACGATCCGCCAGACACAGACAGGCACCGGCGCTGTAGCTCGAGGTCCATTCCCACGTGAACGCATCGAAGCTCACGGACGCGAACTGCAGAAAGCGGCTATCCGCGCGCACCTCCAGAGGGCCGAGCTGGGTCACCGCCAGATTGCAGATGCCCCGGTGCGGGACCATCACGCCTTTGGGCCGGCCGGTCGAGCCCGAGGTGTAAATCACATTCGCCAGGTGATTCGGCCCGACGCCAATCTCGGCGGCATCCAGGTCCGCATCCTGGTGGGCGCAGATCTCGTGCCAATCGGCATCGAGCGCTACCACACGCGCCGGCGTTTCCGGCAGCCCGCCTTTCAAGCGCTCGTTCGTCAGCAGCACGCTCGGAGCGGCATCGTTCAACATGTACGCCAGCCGGTCCGTCGGATAGTGAGGATCGAGCGGCACGTAGGCGCCACCGGCTTTCAACACTCCGAGCACACCGACCATCAGCTCGATGCCACGCTCGACGCACAAGCCGACCAGTCGATCGGGCCCGATGCCGAGCGTTCGCAGGAAGCGTGCGAGCCGATTGGCACGCGAGTTCAACTCGGCATAGCTCAGCGCCACGCCTCGATAGGTCAGCGCCAACGCCCCTGGTGTGCGGCGCGCATGCTCCTCGAACAGCTGATGCAGCAACTTCTCGCGCGGATAGGGCATCCCGGTGTCGTTGAATGTTTCAACCACCAGGTGATATTCGGAGCGCGGCAGCAGCTCGAGCGTGCCAATCGGGGCATGCGCGGCCTCCGTCATGCTGTTCAACAACGTCAGATAGCAGGCGCTCCAGCGTTCGACAGTGCGACGATCGAACAGCGCTTCGGCATACGACAACGCGCCACCGATGCTCGTGCCCCGCTCCTCCAGCACCAGTTGCAGATCGAATTTGGCGGCGTCGTTCTCGGTCGCATCCTGCGTGACCTCGAGGCCATGCAGACGCAGCTCGTCGCGAGGCGCGTTCTGCAATACAAATACCGTCTGAAAGATCGGATGCCGGCTCAACGTACGCTCCGGCTTCAGCTCCTCCACCAGCCGTTCGAAAGGGGTGTCCTGATGATCGTACGCGCCGAGCGTCGCTTGCTTGACCTGCTTAAGGAACGCATCGAGCTCGAGCCCCGCTGGCACGCTCACTCGCAGCGGCAGCATGTTGATGAAAAAGCCGATGAGCCCTTCCACCTCCGCACGACGCCGGTTCGCCACCGGCGTGCCTACGACGATATCCTCCTGTCCGCTGAGCCGCGACAACAGCAATGCCCACGCCGCGTGCAACGCCATGAAGAGCGTCATGCCGTGCCGTTGTGCCAGCGCACGCAAACGCGCACTGAGCGCCTCGTCGACAATCAGCGGAACGCTCTGCCCCCGATGATCCTGGATGGCGGGACGCGGCCGGTCCGTCGGCAGATCGACCTGCGAGGCGGCGCCTTCGAGCGCCGTGCGCCAGTAATGCATCTGCTGATCGAGTACCTCTCCCCGCAGCCACTGACGCTGCCATTGCGCATAGTCGGCATACTGAATGGGCAGTGGCTCGAGCGTCGCTTCGGCACCGCTCGCGAACGCGCTGTACAGCTGCGTCAGCTCGCGAATCAACACATTGGTGGACCAGCCGTCCGACACGATGTGATGCATGGTGATCAACAGCACGTGTGATTGCGGCTGCAATCGCAACAGCCGGCCACGAATGAGCGGCCGCTGCCGCAGATCGAACGGCGTGTGCATCTCGTCGCGCCGATGCTGCTGAACTCTGCTCTCCCGCTGCGATTCGGGATGTCCGGTGAGATCGATCAGGCGCAGCTCGAAGGCGACGGACGTGGCGATTTCCTGGTGCGCTTCGCCCGAGACACTGACAAAGCTGGTACGCAGGACCTCATGCCGCTGCACGATCGCATCGAGCGCGCGACGCAAGGCCGGCTCATCGAGCGCGCCGGCGAGACGAAGCGACAAAGGAATGTTGTAGGCGGCGCTGCTTCCCTGCAGCTGATCGAAGAACCACAGCCGTTGCTGAGCCCACGACGCCGGCGCACGCGTCACATTGCCGACCTGTTCGCGCGGCTGCGGCCTGATCCGTGATTTCGCGGTCCGCTTCTCGAGCATCAGCTCCAGCAGCTTTGCCTGTTCGGGGGAAAGGTTCGCGCGCTTGCTTGCGGCCCCGGAAGAATTCGTCATCGTCGTCCGTCCTCCATGTACTCGATCACAACCCGCCTGCGCGAGCGGCAGCGACGAATACCAAAGGCCGGCAACGGGAAGCAATTCATCCTGTCGTTTCATTGTCTGGCCACAACGGCGCGCAACACTCGCGGTCCGATCGTGAACCCGAGGTACAGCGCTCGCATCGGCGCCGAATTGTTCTTGCCATCAACGATCTATGCGCGCACTCACTGGCAACAGCACCGCCGATGGTTGACGCGGTGCAGGTTCGCTACTGTGAATTTACCGGCATGCAGGGCGGAACGTCGGCGAGTGACAGAGGGAGGACTGTTGGGAATTTCACAAGAGCTGCGTCGGCTCTCATATATCCAGCGATACATGAGAGCGCGCTGCTGCGCGCGGATTGTCGCCGTCGACGCGTCGAGCGTATCTTCGCTCCCCCTTTTCAGCGGCGGGCGACAGGATGACGGACTTCACCACGGAATTTGCGGTGTCGCTGGCGGATAGCGTCGCGTTCTCGCGCCTGAGTGGCGACTGCAACCCTCTGCACATCGACGCGGTCGGCGCCCGTCGACTGCGGTTCGGCGGTACCGTCACGCACGGTATTCATTTGTTTCTTCGTGTTCTCGATGAGCTCGCCCGGCGCGGATTGCTGCAAGGACAGACACCGGCCTTGTTGAGCGCAACGTTCAACAACGCCGTCACTTCAGACACGCGAGTCAGCCTCCAGGTGAACGCCCAGGGAAACAGGATCCGCGTCAACGGTGCGGCCGCCGGAGCACCGGCGTTCACTGTCACGATCGAATTGCAGCCGGGATTCATGCCCGAGTGCCCGATCGCAAACACAGAGTTCGCGCCGACGGTTGCCGATGAGATCGAGTTCCCGCCCCCGGTGCGCGAAGGCAAGGTGCCACTGCAGCTCTCCAGCACGCTGCTCGGCGCATTGTTTCCATCACTCGCGGCCCTGCCTCATCACGGCTGGATCGCGGACCTGCTCGCGACCACACAGATCATCGGCATGCGCTGCCCCGGTCTGCATTCGATTTACTCCGGCTTCAAACTGCAGCGATCGTCGGCGGGCTCGACCCCTCAAGCCATGCACTATCACGTGCAGGGCACGGAGCAACGCTTGCAGATGATTCGCTTGCAAGTGGCGGGTGCGCACCTGAATGGCACCATCGAGGCATTCTTTCGAGCACGCCCGGTGGCCCAGCGCCCCTTGCGTGAGATCGCCACAGCGGTTCCGCCGCGCCTGTTTGCCGGACATCGCGTCCTGGTCGTCGGTGGCTCCCGGGGGCTCGGCGAGTTGACCGCGAAGATCGCGGCCGCTGGCGGTGCGAACGTGACCATCACTTACTCCAGAGGCGCCGACGATGCACGTCGGGTCTGCGCCGAAGCCGATGAACTCGGCTATCAGTGCACGGCCCAGCCGCTCGACGTGCTCGGACGATCCGCCCTCGACGACTCACGCTGGCTGGCGAGCGCGGCACCCAGTCATGTCTATTTCTTTGCTTCCTCGCCCATCGTCATGAACCTCGAGCGCTGGGATGCGATCCTGTTCGACAAGTTCGTGCGAATGTACGTCACGGCATTCGCCGGACTGGTGGATCGCGTTCTAGAGGCACGCACCAGCAGGCGACAGCCAGTGCGCTTTCTCTATCCCTCTTCGGTTTTCGTCGGCCAGCCCGAAACGGGCTTCGCCGAATACGCGGTCGCCAAGGCAGCAGGTGAAGCGCTGTGCGATCAGCTGCAAGGCCGGCGCGGCGCGCAGTTCTCCAAACCGCGCCTGCCCCGCATGCGCACCGATCAAACCAGCTCGGTTACCGATATCGGCGCGGCCGATCCGTTTCCGGTGATGCTCGAGACGGTGCGCTCCTTCCATTCATGAGCCGATCGGCACCTGTAGCACGCTCGGATGGGACGGATCGTGAAACAACCGCACCGTGACCGGGCGCGCATCGGCCACGGTTTGTGAAGCGATGTCGCCGCCGGTGTTGTAGTTCTTTTGGTTGTAGATGGAATGCAACGGACCGATCACCAAGCGCAGGCGGTGTCCCTTGCGGATCAGACGGGAGACGAACATGAAACGTTCGAAGTCGTACCGCAACGGTTGATCGGTGTTCACCAGCACCGGCTCACGCAGGCCCAGTCGATAGCGGGCCCGGATCGAATCGAAGCACAGTTGGGTGGCACCGCCGTCGATGGCGACGTCGTACACCCACGCTCGAAAATCCGTGTCCGGCTGATCGATCGACAGCCAGGCGGACAATTTGAAGAAGCCGCTGACCTCGGTATCCCGTTCAAAAGGCGCGCTGTGATACACGAGCAGCTTGCCCACCGACGCGAACAGCATGCGCTGATCGACGCGACTTTGCGGATCGACCGTGCTCTCGAGCGACGCGCGACCGAGATCGCGAGGATCGTGAACGTAATGATCCGGCCCGCTGTTCGTCGCCGGCGCCGCTCCCAACGTGCCGGAATGAAACACGTCGGTGGGATTGACCGTGGAGCTGAGATACAGCGGCTCGTGCTGCCGCGTGACCTCCTCCAACGTATCCGCATACCGCCACTGATCCGCGACCATGAGGTAGTAGGCGACGTTCTTGCGCAGGAATTCCGGCTTCGGACCGCCCTGCAGGGTCCACGCATACCATTGCAGATGGAGCGCGGGCAGATCGACCATGCTGGCCGCACCGACCTCCAGCCCACCAAACTGCGTCGCCGGCGTGCGCGTGCCGGCGTGATCCCAGGGACCGATGACCAGGTAATGACGACTCCGAATCTCCACCGGGCAATGTTTCAGATGCTCGGCGTAATGAGCCAGTGCGCCCGGCTGATCGCCATCGTAACAACCCGTGATGGTCAACACCGGCAGCGACATGTTCGCGTACTGCTGCGCCGTCGGGTTGTAACGATCCCAGTACGCGTCCTGGAACGGGTGCTCCAGCCAGCGTTGAAACACCGGCGACGGACTGCCGAGTTGCCTATCCAGATCCCGGAAGGCGGCACCGGATTCGAACCATTGCCGGAAGCGCTCCCCCCAATAGAGCTCGTTCTTCCAGAACAGCTTGTCCTGCGACGTGCGCCCCCATACCAGCGTCAGCCATTGCATCAGGTACGGCGTGGGCAGGTTGCTCCGACCGGGAAAGTCGGCACCGATGAACGGCGCCGCGGCCGGCACGATCGTCGCTAGATGCGGCGGATGTTCCCGAGCCGTCGCCCACTGCGTGTAGCCGGAATATGAACCGCCCCACATCGCGACCTTTCCGTTGCAGTAGGGCTGGGTCGCGAGCCACTCCGTGATGTCGAAGCCATCGCGCGCTTCGTTGATCAGCGGCTCGAACTCACCTTCAGAGTCGCCGCGGCCCCGCACATCGACGCAAAGGAACGGATAGCCGTGACTGGCGAAATACAGGCCACGGTCATGAGAGGTCTGGGCCACGTAGGGCGTCAGGGTGAAGATAACCGGCCGCGGCTCCAGCGGTTCCGGCGGCAGATACAGGATCGCGTTCAGATGAATGCCATCGCGCAGGGGAATTCTCACCCCCCACTGCATACGTACGTCGGCGCCCGTGGATTTCATGTCGAGTGGACCGGTACAGCCTCGCGATCCAACCCTGCCGATGCCGGCCGTTTGCCAATTTTCCATGACCGGCTCGAATATCCGCGCCCGCATACCGTCTCGGATACCTCCCCGTGTGTCGGCCTCGCGGCGCGCGCGTTCGGAACGGGCGAGCAAGAAAACGTCGATAAATTCAACGGCTAGGCTCCTGGCTTAACAGCACCACACCCGTCCTTTGGAATCCGGTGACCCGCGTCCGAGGATCGCTAACGGCGGTTAACGACTACCAGTCGTAACCTAACTTCCCATCATGGCCGTTCGCAGGGAGGCGGCGGCCCGGAACCGGCCTCCCGACGACTCGATCCCATTGCCCGCAGGCAATCATTAAGCTCAGGAGCTTTGTAGATGAATCAGGCCAGTTCGACCCGGATGGCGATCGCCGCAACCTTCACGGCCGATCCGCTGCAACGGCCGCTCGCGTTTTGGATGGACCGCCTCGGCATCGACGCCCAGCTTTCCCTGGCACCGTATGCGCAGATCCTGCAGGAAGTCCTCGACCCGAACAGCATGTTCGCGCGCAACCAGGGCGGTTACAACATTCTGCTGCTGCGCCTGGAGGACTGGATTTCGGCGCGCCTGGCCGAGGGCCTGAAGAGCAATGTCGAACATGTCACTCGGACCTGCGAGGAGCTGGCGCAGGGCCTGGAAGCGTTACGCGAACGCAGCTCGGCGCAGAACCTGGTTTTCTTCTGCCCGGTGTCGAGCTCGTTGCCGGCTGAGTACCGCGAGCCGCTGGAAACCATTCAGCGCACGCTGCGCGCCCGTCTCCAGCACCTCGCGCACACCCATTGCTGGGATCACGCCGAGCTGCTCCGGATGTATGCACTGCCGTCGTTCGAAGATCCCGCCTCCGACCGCCTCGGCCATATTCCCTACACGGACCGTTACTTCGCCGCGCTTGCCTCGCTGTTCGCACGTCGCATCGGCGTGCTGCTCCGGTCGCGTTACAAAGTGATCGCCGTGGATTGCGACAACACCTTGTGGAAAGGTGTTTGCGGCGAGGATGGCGCGTCGGGCGTGACGATCACACCGGCGCATGCGGCGTTTCAACGCTTGCTGGTCGAGCAGCACGATGCCGGCATGCTTCTATGTCTATGCACCAAGAACAATCCCGCCGATCTGGAAGCGGTGTTCGCTGCTCGTACCGACATGCCGCTGCGCCTCGAGCACGTGGTGGCCTCGCGGGTGAATTGGCAGCCCAAGTCGAGCAACCTGCATGCGCTCGCGCGTGAGCTGGACCTTGGGCTCGATAGTTTCATCTTCATCGACGACAGCTCGCTCGAATGCGCGGAGGTGCGGGCGAATTGCCCCGCCGTCCTGACCCTGCAGTTTCCGCAGGATCCCGCAGCAATGACCGATTTCATGAGTCGCACCTGGGCATTCGATCGGGTAGCGGTCACCGACGAAGCACGACGACGCACCGAGCAGTACAAAGAGAATCGTGCACGCAACGAGGCACTCGCCAGTGCCAGCGGTCTCGATCAGTTCCTCGCCTCGCTGCAACTCAACGTCCAGATGTCAGTCATCGAGCCCGGCACTCTGCCTCGTGTCGCCGAGCTCGTGCAGCGGACCAATCAGTTCAACTTGACGGGCATCCGTCGCTCGGCCAGCGAGCTGCAGCGGTTGCTGGACGGTGCCGAGCTCGCGGGACTCACGATTCGAGTCCAGGATCGATTCGGCGATTACGGTCTGGTCGGCGCAGTGCTGTACCGGCTGACGGACGATGCTGTCGAGGTCGATACCTTCGTGCTCAGTTGCCGTGCGCTTGGCAGAAAGGTCGAGCATCATATCGTCGAGCAACTGGCACAAATTGCCCGTGACAGCGGACGCTCGCAGGTCGTGCTGCCCTTCACCCGCACGCGCAAGAATGTCCCGGCCTGGCAGTTTCTCGAGCAGTGCCTCCATGAGTTTCGCGTTCCAGCCGAGACCGACGACACGGCCAGCTTCGTGATTCCACGAGACGCGCTACGCGGTCTGATCGAGCGCTCGACGACGCTTGCGGCGCCAACGGAGGATACGCCTCGCGCCGACTCACACAGCAAGCAAGACGACACGACGCGCCACCAGTGGCATGAGACCGCCTATCGCTTGAGCGATCTGTCGATCCTGCTGAGCGAGCTTGGCACCAGTTGCGCCTCGGCACCGCCCGTCGAGCAAGAGCAAACAGCACCGCGCACCGAGTTGGAAAGCACGCTGACGGATCTCTGGGCGGATATTCTCGATCTGGATGCGCAGGACGTGGGCGTGACCACTGATTTCTTCCGTCTCGGCGGCACCTCACTGTCGGCGGTGCGCATTCTCGCCCGCATGCAGGCCGATCTAGGCGTGGAGCTATCCGTGTTCGATTTCTTCGAGGCTCCCACGGTGGCGGGCGTGGCAGCCAAGCTTGCGACCGCGGCATCCAGCAGCGTGCCGATCGACCGCGTCGATAGAAACTCGGCGCTGGTCCTGTCGGGCGCGCAGCTGCGCTTGTGGTTCATCGATCGTCTCGAAGGCTCCAACGCCAGCTATCACCTTCCGCTCGCCCTGCGCCTGCGAGGCGAACTGGACTATTCGGCCCTGCAGGGGGCGCTCAACCAGCTGCTGAAACGTCACGAGATCCTGCGCACTCATTTCGACCAGGTCGGCGAGGAGCCCGAACAGAAGATCGTCGCCACCGCGCAGCTCGAGCTGCGACGAATCGACCTCGACCGGCTCGACAGCGCGGCGCGCGAAGTGGCGACAGCGAGGCGGCTGCGTGAGGAGTTCTCAACACCGTTCGATCTGCGCGCCGGCCCGCTCATTCGTGGTCTGCTGATTCGCACGCAAGCCGATGAGCACGTGCTGCTGCTCACGATGCATCACATCGTTTCCGATGGCTGGTCGCTGGGCGTGCTGCTCGATGATCTCGGTGCGTCGTATGACGACATTCGCGCGAATCGCCCGAGCACGTTGCCAGCATTGCCCATTCAGTACGCCGACTACGCTCAATGGCAGCGGCGCTGGGTGGCGGGGCCCGAAGTGCAGCGACAGCTGCAGTACTGGATTCAGCACCTGCAAGGCAGCCCCGAGTTGCTCGAACTGCCGACGGACCGCCCACGTCCCGTCGTGCAAAGCTATCGCGGCTCGAGCGAGCCGGTGAATCTCGGCCGCGAGCTCACCGCGGATTTACAAACATTGGCTCGGCAGCACGACATGACAGCGACCATGGCGCTGTACGCCGGCTGGCTGCTGTTGCTCTCGAAGCTCAGCCGCCAGGACGACATCGTCATCGGCATGCCGGTGGCGAATCGACGCCGCGCCGAGCTGGAAGGTCTCATCGGCTTCTTCGTCAACTCGCTGCCGCTGCGCCTGAGCGTCCAGCCCGACTCGAGCGTGACCGCGCTGCTGCAGCGAGTGAAGCGGGTCATGCTCGATGCGTTCGCCAACGAGGACGTGCCGTTCGATCAAATCGTCAAGGCGTTGCGACCCACCCGCAGCCTGCGGCACGCGCCGATATTTCAAGTGATGTTCGTGTTCCAGAGCGCCTCTCGCCCGACGCCGGGCCTGTCGGGTCTGCAACTGGAGGCTCAGGAAGTACCGTTGCACATGGCCCACTTCGACCTGACGCTGTCGCTGCAGGAGACTGCGGACGGCATTGCTGGCGCGCTCAACTACGCAACGGATCTGTTCGATGCTTCGACCGTGCGTCGCTGGGTCGATTGTTTCAAGGTCCTGCTGCACTCGATGGCGAACGACACCAGCCAGTCGCTTGCCACGGTGCCTTATGTGCCCGTCCCCGAGCGCCACCGCCTGACCGATACGTTCAATGCGACCGGCGCGCCCTACCCTCACGACAAGCTGATTCACGAGCTGTTCGAGGCGCAGGCCCGCCGCATTCCCGGCGTGCCGGCCGTCGTCTATCAGGACCGCTCGCTCAGCTTCGGCGCGCTGAACGCCATGTCCAATCAGCTGGCGCGTCATCTGCGCGAGGCCGGCATCGGCTCCGGCGAACTGGTGGGCATCTGCATGGAGCGTGGCATCGATGTGATGATCGCGATTCTCGCCACGCTGAAGGCAGGTGCGGCCTACGTGCCGCTGGATCCGGACTATCCCGCGGCTCGACTGAAGCACATTCTGGAAGACGCCGCGCCCCGCGCCATCCTCACTCATTTGTATCTACAGACCCGACTGCCCGACACCAGCATTCCCTCGATCGCCGTCGATGCGCAGTGGCAACGGATCGAACAGGAGGCGGACGGCGATATCGACCCGCGCTCCATCGGTGTGACATCGCGCAATCTCGCCTACACGCTGTACACCTCGGGCTCCACGGGCCGCCCCAAGGGCGTGATGATCGAACACCGCAATGTGCTGAGTCTGTGGCAGGGACTCGAAGCGATCTATCGACAATGCGGAGCCTGCGAGCGCGTCGCGGTCAACGCGTCGTTGAGCTTCGATGCTTCAGTCAAACAGTACATGCAATTGTTGTCGGGACGCACCGTGGTCATGGTGCCGCAGGCCTGTCGATGGGATCCGAGCCTGCTGTTGAGCTTCATCGATCGTCAGCGCATCGATGCCATCGATTGCACGCCGATGCAGCTGAAAGCCTGGCTGTCGGCTGGCTTGCTCACGCGGCAGGAGGGTCATCGGCCGCAACTGGTACTGGTCGGCGGCGAGCCCATCGACGGGCCACTATGGCGCACGCTCTCGCAAGCGACCGGCACCGAGTTTTTCAACGTGTATGGGCCGACCGAGAGCACCGTGGACACGACTTACGCCCGCCTGCGAGGCGATAACGGTCCACCGCACATCGGCCGGCCGATGCAGAACCGTCAGGTCTATATCCTCGACGCCGGCCGGCAGATCGTGCCCGTCGGCGTGCCGGGGGAGATATACATCGGCGGCGAAGGCGTCGCGCGTGGATATGCGAATCGACCCGAGCTCACGCACCAGCGATTCTCGCCCAATCCATTCCGTGCCGAGCTCTCCTCTTTATATAAAAGCGGCGACCTGGCCCGGTGGCGTGACGACGGCAGCATCGAATATCTGGGCCGCAACGACGATCAAGTGAAACTGCGCGGCTATCGCATCGAGCTGGAGGACATCGCCAGCCAACTCGATGCGCACCCTGGGATCGAAGATGCGGCAGTCATCGTGCGCGACGACCCTCGAGGTGAGCCGTGCCTGGTGGCCTACTTCGTCGCTCGCGAGGCCGCGCCGGGTGTCGAGGAGCTGCAGCGGCATCTGCGCGCGGCGCTACCTGAGTACATGGTTCCCAACGCATTCGTGCAAGTGCAGAGCCTGCCTGTGACCGCGAACGGGAAGCTCGACAAGCGCGCGCTGCCCGCTCCGGATGCGACTTCCTATCGCACGCGACATTACGAGGCTCCGCAGGGCGAAATCGAGGAGTCGATCGCGTCGGTCTGGCGGGAGTTGCTGGGTCTCGACCGGGTCGGACGCGACGATAATTTCTTCGAGCTGGGGGGCCATTCCTTGCTGGCGACGCAGGTGATCGCCCGCGTCGAGGACCGTCTGTCCATGGCACTGTCGATCCGCTCGCTGTTCGAGTTCCCGACGCTGCGACAGTTCGCGGCGGAGGCGGCCTCTGCGCGGCACAACCCTGTCTCCGCAGCGCCGACCGATGACGATGAGGACATCGATGGGTTGCTGGAGCAGATCGCCGCGATGTCACAAGCGGAGGTCCGTGAGCGGCTCCACGACTACTCGATGAAGGGCGGGCGGTAAGCCGGATCGCGGCGGGGCGCGTTCAGTGACAGCTTTACGATCGGGGAGCGCCGGCTCAGGCCGGCGTGTACTCGATGGATCGACAGGCAATCTCGCCGGCGACGACGTCCAGAAACGGCGCGCCGTCGCGGACGCCCACCGTGCCGTAGCCGGTCGCGGTCGAGAGGAAACATCGGAAGTCGCCCTTGATCGCGGGCCGCAGATGGAGCACTCGATCGACGGCATCGAAGCGTGCGCCGCTGAAGGCCTGGAGCAACGCGTAAGACGACATCGCTCTGGCGTACCAGTGCCCCGCTTCCACTTCGCCGAACGGGTTGCGAACGCGGCCATCGTAACGATTGCGGCACGCACGAACGACCTGTCGTGCGGCGTCGATCCGGCCGAGCAATGCCAGGTGCGAGGCAACCATGTACTCCACACCGGTCCATACCTCGTCGCCCATGTACATGGGGAGCGAGGGACGCCGGTCCTTCGGCCAGCTGCACACGACCAGCCCCGCTTCTTCGGCGCAGCCCAGGAAGCCACGCGACAGATTGACTCGATCGTGCAGACTCTGCTGAAAGTTGTGGCGAAACACTGCGTCGAGATGGCTGGCCACTTTATTGCCATCGAGAATCTCTCCGACCCCGACCAGCGAGCACAGCCACGCGCCGAGCATCGCGTCGGACAGACAGCCCTCGCCAACCTGGTAGGGCGGCCCCTCCTCTTGCGCCACTCGCAGCTGTTCAGGGTGGCGTCGTAGCAGATTCGCGAGCGGCCCGTCGTGCGGAGGAAATTCAGCGCGCAGCCGCCGCCATTCGACCCTCTGAAAGAAATATTCGCCGTTGAACAAGAAATCTTCCAGGCTGCGCACGGCCGCGCCATATAACCGTGTGTAGCCGTCGACGTCCTCGCCCAGCGCTTCGCCCATCAGAATCGCCGCCTTGAGCGCCCCCGCGTAGGCACCCGTGCACAGGCCATCCGGCCCCCAGAACTCCACGTCATAAGTATTGAAGTGCGGCTCTTCGATGACACCGCGACGGCGCGGATCCCAGGCATTGATGGCGTAGTCGAGGCTCAGCTCGATCTTCGGCCACAATCGCCGCAGCCACGCCGCATCGCCGCTGATGCGCCAGTCCCGGTAGACCTTGATGATGGTGCCGAACTGACCGTCGGCCGCCGCCGGAAAGCCCCAGGCGTCTTCCCGCGAATCGCCGATACGACGGGTCGGCAGCGCGGCGCGAATGGCCTGAAAGCCATCGGCGCCCAGATTTTCACCCAATTCAGTCTCACGCAGCGTGCGTTCCAGATCGGGAAACAGATGAGCCAGGCTTTGTGCGAAGTTCCACACATGGTTGGCCGAGCCGTACCACGAGCCGACTTCGTCGAAGCAGCCTTCCCATCCCCACAGCCGGCCGTCCGCCTGCCGCAGCACCGTCGGCGACTTGAGGATGCTCAGATTGGCAGCCACCGCTTCCATCACCTCATCCGGCAACGTGCTATCGAACAGCGTATCGCTGAATCGTTGCGACGCCTGGCGCAGCGCTGCGTAGTGCCCGGTCCAATACTCCTGCAATGTTTCCAGACTGGCGAATCGCGTCGAGTACCACGGCTGGTAGTGCGCGTCGCTGCTCTCGACGCTATCGAAGCGGCCCTGCCGGAAGAAAAAACTCGGCTCGAACAGATTGCTCCGCGGCACATACCAGGCCAGATGCAAACGAAGCGTTCTGGTCTCACCCGGTGCGAGCCGCAGCGGTGCGAACAGCGATACCCCAGGATAGGAGTCCGCGCCATCTGGAACACGCGCCTGGCGCACGCCGGTTGTGATATCGCGCCAGAGCATTTGTATCTGCGCGCGCGATTCGCCTTTGAACCATGTTTGCACACCGGCTTGCTCCGTGGATTCCAGCCAGGCGGCGAAGTACCCCTCGTCCGAAGCGCGATGCTCCGAACCCCGTTCCCCCAGCACGAAGCCACCCGGCGAGGCCCGAATGAAATCCGCAGCCAGCGACTGCTTGTCTGTCGGGTCCGGGCACGCCATGAAATTCCCGGCGCTGAACCAGAACTCCGCCTCGACGGTCGAGCGACCGGGATTGACGAAGGAATACTCCATAGCGGCGACCGGCAGACACGCGTTGTCGGCATCCCCTGGAGCGAACGGACTCCATGCGGTCAACTCCGCCTGCAACGGAAAGCTCTCATCGAGCAGACGCACTTTGGCGAAGGGAAAGCGCGCCTCGAAACTCGCCGCGCGAAATCGCGGCAAGCCAAGAAACATGTTCGGCGCGAGTCCGAGCTTGCCGGGATGGCGCGGCCGCCGCTTCCACTCGGCCACCGGTCCTTCGAGCACTCTGGCGACGCCTGTATCGCGCATCGAAATCGCGGCGAACGCTCTGTGCTCGGCACACAGCTCGGGCTGGTGTCGCAAAGAGAATTTGGAGAGCGCCCCCGAGCCTTCCACACAGATCATGCCCGCGCCCATGCCGCCCAACGGGAACGCAATCTGCTCCAGATGCCGGCCCGTGTAGCAGGCATTGTACTTGCGAGAGCAGCCCTCCCTCATGAAGCAGACAGTTCCAGCCCCGCCACTCGATTCAACTTGTCCCAACCCTCGACATAGGCGGCATCGATCGGCGTAGCGGCCGCCGGAATGCGGGTCAGCCAGCGGGCCTCCACCGCCATGGCCTCCTGCCAACACTGCGCGACGACGTGCGCACGATCGGCATTGCTGCCACCCGCCATCACCGACTTGATCCGCTCATCGAAATCGCGCTCCAGCGCGTCGCGCTCATCGGCAATATCCGCCAGGAACTGATTGAAGTCGCCGAGCAGCGCCGCGCGATGCAAACGTTCGTGACGCCACCACAACGTCGCGGCATCGAAGCGGTCGGAGGGCGCAGGTCCGCTGTCAGGCAAGGGGACGTCGAGCAAGACCGGCTTGAAAATCGAGGTACAGGGCGCTGCCGAGCCGGTCACCCAATGAATCGCCCGGCCGCTGCGCACGTCGGACACCATGGAGCCGGTGGTTTGTCCCGGACTGTTTTCCGGACCGGCGTGCATGCACACCGTGCGTCGAATGGCGCATTCCGCCTGCCAGCCCGCCACGTGCCCTTCACCCGTGCCGTGGTCGCGAAGGATGCGCATCATCCCGAGCGCAGTGAGCCCGCCGTCGTGCAGATTCAACAGCGAGGTACTGCACTGGCGGCGAGCTGTGGCGTGACCGATGTGCTCGCGATTCGGATTGGCGATGACATCGGCGTAGCGCGGTTGCGCATCGCTGCTCCAACCCGAGTCGCGCAGCAACGCCGGCAACCCCGGACTGACGCGCTCGACCCGGTCTTGGATACTGTAGCGATTCGACATCGCGCGCACGCCCGACACTCGCTCGAGCAACCATTCGCGCCCCAATGTTTCCAACACGAACGCGTCGGTGGCATCCGCGATCATGAACGCGTTGTTGAAATAAGAGCGTGTGATGTGGCCGTTGTTGCCGCCTTGACCGAATCGCTCGAGCAGCCGCGTAATGACTTCGACAGCCTCCGCGGCCGAGCTCGCTCGCTCCAATCCCAGACGCACCAGATCGTCGCCCAGCAGCGCCTCCGCTTCCTGCGCGGGATTACGCGCATGCACCGCCTGGTTGCCGATGACGACGCCGTGCTCGTTCGCGCCCATCTCCGCACCCCACATCCAGAACGGACGACACAGCAGGACTGCGTTGGTCCGCGATACTTGTGGAATCGCGATGTAGGTGCACTTCAGCGACGCGTTCACTTCATGAGAGCCGCTCGGCAAGCGTTCGATCGCCTGCGCCTCGTTGCGCTGACGGTCGCTGTTCTTTCCATATAGCATCGCCTCGCCGGCCGTGCTGCCGGGCGGCGCCAGAATGGTGTCACACATTTACGTAGCCTTATGCAAGCGTCCAACTTCCAGTTCACTCTGCGGCTCGCGCGGGATTCGGATCCCGGCGGCAGGCTCAACCGCCGCGCTCGGCAGGTCCCGTTGCACCGAGCCACTGGCCTTCCATAGATGCCACGCAGCCCACCCGTACCCGGGACAGCACAACAGCAGCGAATATCGCAACGACTCTTCGCCGACCCAGGGGCGCAACAGATCGCTGACCACACCTACGATCAGCGGTCCGAAGCCCGCTCCGATCAGATTGGCAATCAGCAGGATCAATGCAATCGCGACGGCTCGCATATGGGGCGGCACCAGCGTCTGCGTCACCGAATACATGGGGCCATTGCTCAGGCCGGCCATGAAGCTGGTCGCCGCCAGCGCGCCGAGTGCCCAGTACATGTCCGATAGAACATAGACACCGACCTTCAGTACGGCGAGCAGCGCGAAGGCGATCGACGTGCCCAGCAGTTGCAGACGCTCATCGTGCGCGGCGTAGCGAGTGGCGAGCTCGCCGCCCACATAGGTGCCGAGAAACCCGACCCCGCCATACGCGAGCGCCAGCCACGTGCCGATCTCGCCACTGCTCATACCATGACTGCGCATGAAGAACGCAGCCTGCCATTGCACCATGCCCGAAACAAACAAGTACTGAATACAGAACGCGAACAACAGATGCCGAAACGTGTCATTGCGCCACAGGGTGGCAGCCACCTCTCGCGCGGACGGTTGCGCATCTGGCAGCGGCTCGTGAGGCTGCACCGTGCCGCGCTCCAGTCTGGGCTCTTTGAGTGTCACGGCGGCGAGAATGCCGAGCGCAAAGCCCGGGATCCCCACGATCATGAAGGTCGTCCGCCAGCCAAACAGTTCGTTCAACCAGCCGGCCGCGAGATTGCCAACGATGAGTGCGATCGGCAGGCCCAGCATGTAACGCGCGATGGCCCGCGGCCGCTCCGCCCGGCTGAACGTATCCGAAATGAGTGACAATGCCGGAGGCTGGCATCCTGCCTCACCCACCGCGACACAGACACGCGTCAACAACAGCTGCGTGAAGTTGGCAGCGACGCCGCATAAGGCCATCGCCCCGCCCCAGAGCATCGCGGTCACCGAGATGATGGTGACGCGGTTGCCACGGTCCGCCCAGCGAGCGATGGGAACGCCGAGCACCGCATGGAACATCGCGAACGCAAGGCCCGTCAGAAACCCGAGCTGGGTATCGGTCAGCGCCAGCTCCGCCCGGATATCTTCCAGCAACAGTCCCAGCGTCAAGCGGTCGAGATAATTCGACGCGAAGATCACCAGCAAAACGGTCAGCAGATAATTCTTGTAACGCGACTCGAGCATCGTCGTTGCGTCAGGCCGTGACCTCGCTCAGGCGTGGCTGAAGCTCACGAGTTGCCGACGAAGGTAGCTTTCGATGCCCTTCATGCCGCTCTCGGTGCCGATGCCGGACTGAGCCGCGGGCTCGTACGATGCCGCGTAACCGGAACCCTCGCCGACCGGCCCGGTCGCGTTGATCCGGATCGAGGAGCGAATACCTTTCATCATCCTCATGCCGGTGGAAATATTGGCGGACCAGACATACGACACCAGGCCGTACATCGTGCCATTGGCGATCCGGATCGCCTCGGCCTCATCCTCAAAGGGAATGACCGACAATACCGGGCCAAAGATTTCTTCCTGCGCGATGCGCGAATTCGGCGCCACGTCCCGAAACAGCGTCGGCTCGATGAAATAGCCGCCCGCATCGAGGCGCGCGCGGCGCCCGCCGATCACCGCTTGTATTCCCTCGCGCTGAGCGCCTTCGATGTACTGCATGACGCGCGCACATTGCTTTTCCGATGCGACCGGACCGAACGTGGTCTTGGGATCCAGCGCATCGCCCATGACGATCTGCTCGAAGCGCGACACGATCTTGTCGACCACCCGATCCTGGACGGACCGCTGCACCAGCAGCCGCGAGCCGACGCTGCACACCTGCCCCTGGTTGACCAACAACTGGCGCGCGATCCGATCGCTGGCGACATCCAGATCGACCCCGTCATCGAACACGATCTGCGGACACTTGCCGCCACATTCCGCCATGACCACTTTCATGTTCGACTGGCCCGAGTACTGCAGCATCAACTTGCCGGCCGCCGTCGATCCGGTGAACGTCAGCATGTCGACATCGCCGTGCAAGCCGAGCGCCCGGCCGACGGTTTCGCCCAAGCCGGGTACGACGTTCAACACACCCGCGGGAATTCCCGCCTCGAGCGCGAGCTGTGCCAGTCGCAGCGACGAGCGCGACGACAGCTCCGAAGGTTTCAACACCACGCTGTTGCCAGCGACCAGGGCCGGGGCGATCTTCAACGCCGCGACGAAGGTTGGAAAGTTCCAAGGCACCAGCGCCGCCACCACGCCCCGTGGCACCAGCCGCTGCAATACGAAGCTGTTCTTGTCGCTCGTATAAACGTCGCCCAGCAGCTTATCGACAGCCTCGGCGTGAAATCGCATCAGGCCGGCGGCGACCGCGGCACTGGCAAATCCCTCCTGGACCGGCTTGCCCATCTCGGCGGCATCCAGCGCATCGAGCTCCTTGGCATGCGCCGTGATGAGATCGGCGAACCGATGCAACGCTTGTTTCCGGACCGAGGGCGCAGCCTCGCTCCAACGCCCGTCGTCGAAGGCCTTGCGAGCCGACGCCACGGCCCGATCCACGTCCGCATCGCTACCGGCGGCGAGTTGCAGACACAGCCGCCCCGTCGACGGATTCATCACATCGACGATGCGCTCGCTCTGCGAGGCGGACAGGCCCCCGTCCAGAAACGGCGCCACCGCGAGCTTGGGCGGTACTCGCTCCGTCCCCCGCTGCTCGGAGGCCGTCCGTGACTCGAGCCGCTCGACATTGGCATTTTTCATCGAAGATCGTCCTGAATCGTGGGCAAACACCGGCGACGAAGCAGCGCGCTCGGACACTCAATTTCTTTGGTGTTTGGTTATGACAACGCTGCTGAATGGGCTCGGGCCCGATGAACGGAAAAGAAGATGCGCCACGTGGGTTGGCGCTGAACAGTCATGCATCCGGAGCTCGCGAACTGTGGCTGCTACTTTTCATGACCGTGTTACCCGCGGCCTTACTCCCCCCTCCCCACGAAATGTTTCGTTGATGAACGTTCCATTCGAATCTGCCATGCTGACGAGGTGAGGAATCGACGACCGAGACCCCAGGGAGCAGATGTCATGACTTTGGAATCGACCGAGCCGGTGCGGCTACACCTTCAGACCGAAGAGTGGCCGCGCCGGATCCCGGCTCGCATCACGGGCTATACGTGGAACGTGACGCGCGTGCTCACCGTCGCTCTGGAACGCAACGGCGCGATCGGCAGAGCCGAAGCCAGCGGCATTTACTACTACGACGACACGCCAGACAGGATGCGAGCGCAGCTCGAATCGCTGCGCTCAACCATCGAAGCGGGTGTGAGCCGCGAGTCGATACAACAACTGCTGCCACCCGGCGGCGCGCGCAACGCACTGGATTGCGCGTTCTGGGATCTCGAAGCGAAACTCACCGGCATCCCCGCCTGGCAACGCGCCGGGTTGCCGAAACCCAAGCCGCTGGTGACCACGTTCACGTGCCACGCGGATACCCCGGAGAAGATGTCGGCGCAGGCACGCAACTTCACTTCGCTGCGTGCCGTCAAACTGAAACTGACGGGCGAGCCCGTCGATGCCGATCGAGTCCGCGCGGTGCGCGAAGCGCTGCCGGACATGTGGCTGAGCATCGATGCCAATCAAGGCTTCACGCGCGCCTTTCTGGAGGAACTGATGCCGACGCTGGTCGCTGCGCGCGTCGCTTTGATCGAACAGCCGTTCCGTATCGGCGAGGAAGCGTTGCTCGACGGTTTCGCCGCGCCGATTCCAATCGCAGCCGATGAGAGTGTGCAAGGGCTCGCCGACATTCCCTCGCTGGTGGGACGATTCAACGTCGTGAACATCAAACTGGATAAGTGCGGCGGATTGACCGAGGGCCTGGCGATGGCGCGCGCGGCGCGCGAACGCGGGCTGGAGGTCATGGTCGGCAACATGGGCGGCACCTCGCTCGCCATGGCACCGGCCTTCCTGGTCGGTCAGCTGTGCGATGTGATCGATCTCGACGGCCCGACCTTCCTCAAGACGGACCGGGATATCACCGTCGACTACACCGACGGCACTCTGTTTTGCCCGGACCGGCTATGGGGCGGCTCATGACATCGCTTCAAAGCTCTCGCAAGGCAATCGCGATCGGCAGGCGCGCCGCTCTGACCGCCGGCAACAGCCCGCCCGCGAATCCAATCGAGAGCGCTGCGAGCAATCCATTCCTCAGCAACTCCGGCGAGACATCGAAGGCAAACATGATCTGACCGCCAGATCCCATGGTGGAGGCGCTGAAGCCATCGAACAGCAACCACGCGATGCCGGCGCCCATCACTCCGCCCACCGCGGCCAGCAGCATGGTTTCGAGCAGGACGGCAACGATGACTGGCACGGATCTGAAGCCGATCGCACGCAACGTGGCGATCTCCCGGGCGCGCGTGGCAACCGCGGAATACATCGTATTGAGCGCCCCGAACATCGCGCCCAGCGCCATGATCGATGCAATCGTGACACCAAACGCACGAATCATTCCGGCCAGCCGTTCCGACTGACGACTGTAGTACTGTCGCGTGGTCATGACATCGACTCTGAGACGGGGATCCGTCGAGAGCTGCGATTTGAATGCACCGAGTGCGTTTGAGTCGCTCAGACGCACGAGCAACGACGATTTGCCATTGCCGCGCCGGAACGCCGGACCGAGCACGTCCGTGTCGGCCCACAGCTCCGAATTGTGCGCATCGCCCGAGTCGAACAGGCCGACGACCGTCCACGCCTGGCCCTGCAGCGTCAGCGTCGAGCCAAGCTCAGTCCCGGCGAACTGCCGCCGCACCTCGCGCCCCACGACCAGCTCATGCAATCCCGATTGAAACTTTCTGCCAGCAACGATCTTCACCTGCGGACGCAACGCCCACGCCTGCCGGCCGATGCCACGCAACGCGACGTTCGACTCGCGTCCCGTGGCGTTCTTTCGCAAGCTCGCGCCGACCAACAATTCCGCCGAGATCATTGCCCGGTCGTCGGCGTCTCTTCGTAGTTGTGGCGCCTGAGAGACGATGGCGAGCGTCTCCCGCCCGAGCGAGGAGGCTGCTTCGGAATGCGCGCCCGCCTGGAGCACGATCAGATTCCGATCATTGCCCGTCTGCGTGAGCGTCTTCTCGAAGCCCTCGCCTATCGCCAGCAATCCGACCAGCACGCCCACGACACCCGCGATTCCGACCACCACCACCGCGGAGGCGCCCAGTCGTTTCGGTATCGTCGCGATGCCCACGCGTGCCACCGAGCTGATCTGTCGACTCACCGTGATGAACGTCATGATCAGCGCCCCGCCAGTGCATCCACGATTCGCAAGCGCAAGCCGCGCAGCGCAGGCAACGCACCGACGATCAGGCCAAGAAGGATGGCCACGCCGATGCCTCGCAGCCAGACCGCGCCACCGATGGGCTGCAGCTGAATGAACAACGCGTTCGACAGCAGCGTACCGACCACATTCACTGAGAGCGTCGCGATTGCCAGCCCCAGCGCGCTGCCAAGAAGTAACAACAGCACGGACTCGCTCAGCACCAGACTCAACACGGCGCCGTCGGAGAAACCGATGGTCTTCAGCACGCCGAACTCCGGAATGCGCTCCTGGGTGGACTGAGCGATCGTGTGGCCGGTCAATAACAGCAGCGTGAAAAACACCGCACTCATGATCGAGGTCAGAATCAGGCCGAAATCACCGAGCTCGCTGATCCAGCTCGCACTGAACGAGTTCTCGCTTTGCGTGCGGGTTTCGTGAGCGGAGTTGGCCGAGAGCGCATCCACCTCATAAGCGATGTTATCCGCCTGCCGCACATCGGCCACGCGGAACACATACCAACCCACAGTGCCCGCGCCGGAGAGACGAGCCTCATCGAAGCCGTCCCAATTGATATACACCGTGTTCTCCCAGACCTTCATGCCAGGATCGGTGAAGCGGTAGATGCCCACGATGTCGAAAGTCCAGACGGTGGAACCCTCCTTGCGCTGCTCTGACGTTTGCAGCGGCACCTTGTCGCCCACCTTCCAATGGAACTTCGCAGCCATGCCCTCGCCGACGATGGCTGCGGTGCGAATGCGTTGAAACGCTGCCCGCGCATCGGGTGCGAGCTCCAGCTCTGGATAGAGATCAAAGAAGGCCGCGGTATGCGTCTCCAGCGGAAACGCGTTCTTGGCATCCTGATAGGAAGCACCGAATGCACACGCATAGTCGATATTGACGATGCCAGGCACCGACTTGATGCGTTGATACAAACTCAGCGGCAGCGTGGGCGCCCCCGGCCGCAGCTTCGACAGGGTGAGCAACCGGTCGTGACCGGCCGTCGATTGCCCGAAGTTCGAGAACGTGCTGCGCACCGTTTCGAGCGGGCCGTATAAAAGGAAGGCGACCGTGATGGACAGCAGCATCAGCACCGCTCGCGCTCTGCGACGGAACAGGCCGGCCCAGATCAGATGCAGATACTTCATCGGCGGTCGCGGAACAGCTGTCGCTGTCCAGCGGACCGCCCCGAGGCTTCAACTGGCCCCTATATTGCGCCCTCGATCACGCGCGTCAGAGCGGCGCAGTAACACTCATTCTGGGCGCATGGTCCGTCGCGGGAGTGGCACGGTCGAATCGCGACGCTAGTGCGTGCACACTTTGGGGCGCGCGAAGTCGACGTGCTTGAAGATGAGCAGCTTGCGCTCCCAGAAATTCGCGTGAGTGGCGGCCCCCAGCGATTGAGCCGTGGCCTTCTCATAGCGAACGCCGTTGAGCTCGTAGGTCACCCAGTGCTCAGGCTTCTTTCTGAGACGTTCCAGCAGCGAGAACATCACCAGCCCCTGGTTGCGATTGGCGAAGTGCTGCAGGTCCGGATCCGAGGACGCCTTGATCATCGCGACCTCGCGTTGATACGGAAACAGATCGATGGGCTCGCGGATCACCAGATGATTCGAGACGCCCGCCTCCGTATGCAGGTTGCTGAACATGGCGATCGACGCCTCGGTGCGCAGCCCGAGATAAGGCGCCGTGCACACGATGAACAACGTCGCCGGCACTGCGTACACCCATAAGGGTCGACGCGGCCCGACGGTGCCACGCCATGGCAGATGATTGATCGCCGCGTCCGCCAGCAGCAGCATCGTCAGTCCACCGTAGACGACCCACATCAATACCCATACAGACTGATACGCGTGCGAGGGCGCCACGTGCGTCTGGCGGCTGAACACTGAAAGCACTCCGACCAGCGTCACCGCCGCGCCGATGACGATACCGAACGGCAGCGCCTGCCCGAGCGTGCCGAAGCGTTCGCGCAGCTGCCGGAACAATCGCGCGCAGCTGTCATAGAACCGTTCGCTAACCTCGCGCGGCACCGACAGGATGTACAGCGCCAGCACCAGGCTCGAGAAATCCATGTACCACGAGTACACGGAGATCGGGATGACGAAATGGAACATCAGCGCCAGCAGCAGGCCGACCGCGAACCAGCGCTTCCAGTACAACGCGACGATGGCGATCGCCTCGATGATGAACGTGCTCCAGATCGCGAGATACTTGCCGGTCAGATTGTTCTGCAACCCGAAGCCGTCGGCCAGCGGCATGTATAACGCGACGGCACAGCTGACTCGTGGATCCAGAAAATCGGTGTTGATCTTGTGAAAGATGCCGTAGAAATACATGGTGGCGAGCAACGCCCGGGCCACCACACGCATGTTCTCGTAAGTGTTCTCTCGCATCTGCGCCGAATTGCCGAAACGCAGGACCGCGTGGGCGCAGATGAGCAGAATGCCTGCGTTCATGAACGCAGCGATCATCTTGTTGTTGCCCGCGACCGGCATGGCGATCGCATAACGCGTCAGCATGACGCCGGCCAGAAGGACCAGCAGCGGCGTCAAGCGCGGACGCCAGATCAATAACAGGGCAACGGCGACCGCGAGCCAGCTGATCAGCCCGAGCAACGCACCGTCACGGAACAACAGCATGGTGCGATCGCCGGCCAGGCTGAAGATCGCAGCGGCCGCCCACACGGGCGAGAATGCGGTCAAACCATCGGCGGCGACATGATCGGTTGCGTGACTCAGCGGGCGCCGCCAGAAACTGCCGAAAAATTTGTCAATGGAACGATCGGCTCCAGCGCTCATGTCCCTTCAGTCCCCTTCCTCATTTGTTTATGACTCAAGATAGAGCGCAGCTTCGAGGTGCGCCGAAGTGTGCCAGCTGAGGCGAGTGCGCGCCAGCTGTCACCAACCGGAGCCACGCGGCGCGGCCAAATCGGGGAGTTGAAGCGAAAACCGTGCCGGCCCGGTATTTTCTCGCCGGTACTGAATGTCCGCTGCCGATGCAGTAATATCGTCGGCATCCGGGAAGGGAGGAAACATGCTCACACGCAGGAAATTGGCGCTTTATTTCCTCAGCGCGCTGGCGCTGGCCGGCGCCTACGATGCTTTACGTAACCTGCCGGTGTTGAGCGGTTGTAATTTCTACTCCGAGTGCCCGGACAATTCTGCCACCGGCAGCCTCAACGACTGATGGCTCCATCATCGGCCAACTGGCTGCTCTACGACGGCGACTGCCCTTTCTGCTCGCGTTACGTCGTTCACGTGCGCCTTCGTGAAGCAGTGGGTGCGGTGATGCTGGCGAATGCTCGCGAACATCCGGCACTCGTCGAAGAGGTGCAGCGGCTCGGCTACGATGTCGACGAAGGCATGGTCTTGAAGCTGAATGGCCGCTACTACCACGGCGCCGATTGCATCCATGCCCTGGCGCTGCTGACCACGAAGGCGGGCTGGTTCAACCGGCTCAACTCGCTGGCGTTCCGTTCGCAAGCGGTCTCGCGCGTCGCCTATCCCGTGCTGCGCGCGGGCAGAAATTTCACACTCAAGCTGCTGGGCCGATCGCGCCTGCAGGCCAACCCCGCCTCTCTCGACGGCTGAGTCAGCGGACCGCCGCCGCGAGGTCCAGGCCCGGCACGCTGTGCAGCTTGCCGATCTCCTGATTGGTGATCTCCACGAAATCACGCGCGGCCGGCGACAGGTGATGCCAGTGCCGGAATGCCCAGCCAATGGACACCGGGGGCAGATCGGAGATGAGCACCGCCCGCACCGAGCCGCTGCGCTCGAAGTTGTAGGCGTGCACGGCCGGTACGATCGCCTGCCCCAGCCCCAGCTCGACGAACAGTTTCGCGGTATCGAAATCGTCGCAGACCACCTCGGCCTTGAGCTCGACGCCCCGTTGCGCCGCTGCCTGCTCGATGGCGCTGTGATGAGTCGTGCCGCCGGCCAGTCCAAGGTAGCGAATGCCTTTGAGGTCCTGCAGCCGCAGCTTGCGACGGCGTGACAGCGGATCGTCCTTCGTCGTCAAAAGAAACAAGCGCTGCCTGGCGATGGTCTTCTCGTTGATGCCACGGGCCGGCTCACCGGTAGTGACAAATCCCAGGTCCGCCTGATTCAGCCGCAGTATCTCGAAACAGCGGCGCGTCGAGCTGGCTGGCAGAAACCGCAGGTTCACGCCCGGATGTGATTTTCTGAAACTCACCACCGAATGGCGCATGAAGTGACGCACGGTGGTACCGCCGGTGGTGATGGTCAGCGTATCGGACTCCCCATGCTGAAGCGCCCGTACCCGCTGCAGCCCGACTTCGATCGCATCCAGCCCTTCGAGGGCGAAGTCCTTGAGAATCTTGCCGGCAGCCGTGGGCTGCACGCCGCGCGCATGCCGCTCGAACAATCGAATGCCGAGCTCGGCCTCGAGCCGCGCGATGTGCTGGCTGATGGAGGACTGGGTCCGCTGCAGCTCGCGCGCCAGCGAGCTCATGCTGCCGGCCTCGCAGGCGGCGACCAGGATGCGAAGATCTTCGAGCGTCATGCCGCCATATAAGCATTTCCTTGGGTCGATGCAAAGAACCTTAGCGTTGACTAATGTCCAGGCAAATGGAATCGTGACCGGGCTGAAACCTGGGGGACACGCTGTGAAGGGCCAACGACTCTCGACCATCGACATCGTCGCGATGAAGCGCCGGGGCGAGCGCATCGCCATGCTGACCGCTTACGACTACACGTCGGCGCAGATGGTCGATGCCGCCGGGGTGCACATGATCCTGGTCGGCGATACCGTGGGCATGGTCGTGCAGGGGCAGGACACTACCCTGCCGGTGACGCTCGATCAGATCATCTACCACTCGCAGATGGTGGCCCGGGGCGCGCAGCGATCGCTGCTGGTCGGCGACATGCCCTTCATGACCTATCAGGTGTCGGTCGAGGACGCATTACGCAATTCGGCGCGATTGCTGACCGAGGGCAAGGTTGGCGCCGTGAAGATCGAAGGCGGCGCGACCATTGCGCCGACCATCGAGCGGCTGGTCGGCGTCGGCATTCCGGTGTGCGGCCATCTTGGCTTCACGCCCCAATCGGTGCACGCCATGGGCGGCCCGCGCATTCAAGGCAAGGAGCCCTCCGCGGCCGCATCGCTGGTGGCCGATGCCAAGGCCCTCGAAGACGCCGGTGCCTTTGCCATCGTGCTCGAGCTGGTGCCCGCCTCGGTGGCGCAGGAGATTTCTCAGCGCGTCTCGATCCCCACCATCGGCATCGGCGCCGGGCCGCACTGTGACGGCGAGGTGCAGGTGTTCCACGACCTGTTCGGTCTCTACACCGATTTCAAGCCGCGCCACACCCGTCGCTATCTGAACGTCGCGCAGGATGTGGTGACGGCCGGCCGGCAGTTCGTCCAAGACGTGTCGGAAGGCACGTTTCCGGGCAAGGAGCAGACCTCGGATATCGGACCGGAAGCCAAGGAGCGCTTGCGAGCCTTGCTGAGCGCCTGAAGCTCGATCAATCGTTCGTTTGTATGCGAGCATAGCGGCTGCGCGCACTGGGGTTGCCAGTGCCGACAACGTCAAGAAAAACGTGCCGCCCCGGTTATGCCACTGCCCAAACGTACGATTGCCGCGAGCTATCTGCCGGACCGGTATCGTTACTACTATTCGCTGAGCAAACTCGCGATCGATCCGCTGTACGAAGCCGTGCCCGACGCGTTCGACGAGGACGCCGAGCCGTTGCTGGATCTGGGCTGTGGCATCGGTCTGCTGTTGCACTGTCTGCGTGCGAGCGGTCGCAAAGTGCCGTATGTCGGTGTGGACACCGATGCCGTGAAGATCGCGGCCGCCCGTGTCGCCTCCTCGCGCGGCGGTCATGACGATGCCGACTTCCAGGTCTGCGACTTGAGCGAGCGGTTTCCCAAGCACCGGGGCAGCGTCGCGCTCCTGGATGTGCTCCAGTACCTGCCACACCAGGCACAAGGAACGTTGCTGTCGCAAGCGGCTCAGTGCGTCAGCAGACGAGGCCAGTTGGTGATTCGTACCGGACTCGCCGATGGCACGTGGCGAAGCGCGATGACCCGCGCCACCGATCGTTTCGGCCATCGGGTCGGCTGGATGAAAACATCGTTCAAGGCGCAGCCCTCGGCGCAGGAGCTGCGGGCCACGCTGCACCGACACGGCCTGCATGCGGAATTCAAACCGCTGTGGGGCCGCACGCCTTTCAACAACTGGCTGGTCATCGCGCGGCGCTCAGCGAGCGCCGCGGCTTGAAGAGATCCGCTCAAGGATAGATTTCAATCTCCTTGAGCCCGTAGTTGCGAGCCGTCGTGCCGCGTTTGATGGCGAACACCCGCACGAATCGACCGACGCCGGTCAACCCGCGAATGTCATCGACACCGCCATCGCCCGCCGTCGTCTTATAGATGTTGACCCACGTGTTCGTGCTCACCTGCACCTGGATGGTGTACTCGGACGCGTAGGCCGTGTCCCAAGTGAGTCGCACGCGTGAGAGCGAGTAACGCTGGCCCAGATCCACGTAGATCCATTGCTTGTCGCCGCCGGCGCTGTGCCAGCCGGTCAAGGTGCTACGGTCGGTAACATTGGCCGCGGCATACGCGCTGCTCTCGGTCGAGCTGGGATAAGCCTTGCGGCCTGTCGCCAGATTGCGCGGCGACTGTGCAGCCGCCAGCATCGCTCCAAACTCTTTCCAGCCCGTAGCTTCGAGCGGACGCTGGCCGCTGAGGAATGTCAGCCGATCCGCGCCCGACGCCTGCGGCCACACCTCGACCACTTCGAGTTCCAGGCCTTGCGCCATCGCCGCGCTGAGACGCTCGCCGAGATAGATCGGATAGTCGCCTTCATCGACGGGACCGCCGCCGTTACGAGTCACGCCGACGTTGCCCGCGCCCGTCTCGGACAACGCGAAACGTTTGCTATGCGCCAGCGCGAAGCTGATCGCCGCAGGCAATCCCCAGCCGCGCGTCGGATTCCAATAGTCGGCCGCGGGGTAGTCCCAAATCACGCGACGATTCGCCGGGTTCGCGAGCCACTCGGCGAGAGCGACGTTCTGCCCGCTGCTCCAATCGTGATAAGCCGTCTTGTCACGTGAGCGGGTCGGATTCCAGACCGGGCTGTAATGCGTCGGCGCGATGATGTCGACGTAAGAGTCGCCGGGATAACTGCTCTCCTCGCTCAAGCCGTAATTGGCATAGGACGCCGACGGGCTCCACATGGTTTCGATGACCATGCCGTTGGCGCTCGCATAGGAATGCGCGAGATTCGCGACGTGTCGCCACGCCTGGATGTAAGCAACCCGCGTCGCCTCGCTGCGCACCTGCCAGCCATACCAATTGCCGTTCTGTTCCCAGCCGATGCGCAGATAGATCTTGCGAAAGCCCTTGTTCTTGAAGGCATCGAAGATCGCCGGCCACACGCGGTAGCGACCCTGGCCGTCGAAGTCATATCTGCCGGCGGCGACCGCGTTCATCATCCCGATAGCCGCAGTCTCGCTATATACGCCGCGATTGGGATCGCCTTCCGGCAGATTGAGCTGATACACCGTGGGATCGTCGGTGAGCCCCACGCTCACGATCGGAACCAGCGTCGGCCGGCCTTCCGAGTCGAGCCGGTTCAGATGATCCACCGAGCACAGCTCCGCCAGATTGCCCGCCGCCCAGGTCGCGTTGTTGCGCCATTTGGGATCGTACGTGCCGGCGCTCCAGATCGGCTCGCGATAATCGACGAACACATTGGTGGAGTTCGGAATCTGTTGCACCCTCTCGACGAAGGCGCGATAGGACGGCGCCGCGGTCGCGGGCGTCGCCTCGCCAACAAAAAAGCCGAGCTTGTCGAACTGTTGCGCGTGAGCCGCGACCGCACTCAACGCCATCCACAATCCCAGCAACCGTGCCGCTACTTTCAAGGGAATCTCCTGCAGTGCCGCCCCGCGAGTCATTCGCGGGTCCTGTGCCTGTGGGCATAGGATGGGTAAACCGCAGGAAGATGAGGATCAGCGCGACAGTCAAACGCCGGCCCGCAAAGCGGGCAACGCAGCATCAGTGTTTGCCTGGAGCGCCCTAAGCGTCCCGGCGAGTTGTTGCTCGATCAGACGAACCACCAGTTTCTCCTGAGGGCGCAAATAGAAATGTCCGCCGTCGAACCAATGGATGGAAAAGCTCGCCGTCGTCTCCCGGCGCCACGCCGCGAGTTGCTCCTGTCGGACCTCATCGTCGCGACCGGCGAACACACGTAAGGGCACGGGCAGATGCGCCGGCCCCTGATACTCGAAGCTGTTGCAGAGGACGTAATCGGCCGCCAGCGCATCCATCGCCAGACGCAGCATTTCAGGGCTTTCCAGCACGTCCTCGGGCACGCCACCGTAGCGATGCAAGTCCCTTAGCAAGGCCTCGTCGTTATCGCGTCCCGAGAAATGCCAGGTGCCGCTCGAGGGTGCGGGACTCGCGGAAGCAAACATCATCAATGGCAGCGACTGGCCGTGCTGTTGCAAATGTTTCGCCATGCCGTAGGCGAGCAGCCCGCCCATGCTATGCCCGAATAAGGCATGAGGCGTTTCGAGCACGCGCGCATGCTCCAAACACAGCTGCTCCACCAGGTTGGAAATGTTACAGCTGAACGGCTCGGCGGCTCGTGCACCACGACCGGGCAGCTCGACCGGAATCAGCTGAATCCATCGCGGCAGTTGCAGACGCCAGCGCGCATAGATCGCAGCGCTGGCGCCCCCGCATGGCAGGCAAAGCAGAGAGACCAGCGCCTTCGACGTCATGCCTCGGGAGTCGCTGTCTCAGCGGACTCGGCGGACTCGGCGGCGGTCTTCTTGGCGTGCTCTTCCATCCACACGCGCAACGATTTGGGACGCATGTCCGTCCACACTTTGCCGACATAGTCCAGACAGGTCTTTTTGTCGCCGGCCACGCCCGTATCGATCCAGCCGCGCGGAATCTCCATCCCGTCCAGCCACAGGGAATATTGCTCTTCTTCGTTCATCAGCACGCGGAACTTGCCGTTCTCATCGTCAAACCCACCAGCCATGGCACGCCTCCAGTTAGTCGCTGCGAAGTCCGCGCGATGCTAACGAGAGATGAAACCGATCACCGCACCGAATGCAGGAGGTCGGTGCGACGCTGTTCACCCGGCCGCCGGAAGCCCTGGTATTGCCGCATGGAAACGACGCTGGCACGCGGGACGGTCACGTGCCGACGCGAGACCTCTGGCACGGATTGTTGGTCCTGCGGACGGCACCGACGATTGCAGAGGAACTGGCCGGGTTACAAACAAGTCGTGCTGGATACCCGCGTGTATCGATGTGCATATTCCGGCGATGCTCCGCTGACCATCGAGGGGCCTGCTACGCTGTGGCCGGTGTCATCCAGGGCAACGACTCGAGATCCAGGTTGCCGCCGGTAAGAATGATGCCGACCCGGCGCCCCGGCACGTCGAGCTGGCCATCGACCAGCGCGCCGTAGGCCACTGCGCCCGACGGCTCGACGATGATCTTCAGCACTTCCCAGATCGCGCGCATCGCGTGGACGATCTCCTCTTCGGAGACCGTGACGATGCCATCGACGTGACGCTGGATTTCTTCGAACGTCAGCTCGCCCAGCGTGCCACGCAAGCCATCCGCGATCGTATTGGGCGAGGTACACGGAATGATCCTGCCCGCGGCGAGCGACTGCGCAGCGTCATCCGCCCCTTTGGGCTCGACGCCGAACACGTGGATCTCCGGGTTGATGCTCTTGATGGCCGCGGACACGCCGCTGATCAACCCGCCGCCGCCCACCGGGCACAGAACGTCGGTGAGATCCGGAACGTCCTCCAGCAACTCCAGCGCAAGCGTGCCCTGCCCGGCCATCACGCGCGGATCGTTGAACGGATGAATGAACACCGCACCGGTACGCTCGACCACGCTCTTCGCGTTGCTCTCCCTCGCGGCATAGGTCGGCTCGCACAGAATCACTTCGGCCCCGTAGCGACGTACCGAGGCCACCTTGGCCTGGGGACAGGTCGAGGGCATCACGATGTAGGCAGGAATGCCTCGCAACCTGGCCGCACGCGCCAGAGCGGCAGCGTGGTTGCCCGAGGAATGCGTCACCACGCCGCGCTTCGCTTCCTCATCGGAAAGCAAGGCGACCGCGTTGGTCGCGCCGCGCGCCTTGAAGGCACCGATCTTCTGCAGGTTCTCGCATTTGAAGAACAGCTGAGCGCCCGCCTTCTCATTGAGCGTGGCGCTGGTCATCACCGGCGTGCGATGGACTCGATCCCGGATGCGGGTCTGTGCGGCGCGGATATCGGCCAAGGTCAGAGTCATTCGCATCCCCAGGAAGGCGCGGTGTGGATGCGACGCATTATACGCCGATGCGACTGACGTGACCGAGCGCACAGTTTTGCTCCAGGTCCGTGACGTGGCCCGCGGTCGGGCCGTTGTCTGCTCAAGATTCCGTCAACGACGCCGCTGTTCGAGATGAGAAATCCCGGCAAACGGGGTCGACGGACGATCGGGTCGTGATCAGCAGGATGTTCCACGCCTTCAAGTCGCTTGTGACCGCCGGCCGCGCTCCGTTCGCGGCCGCGGCGGCGATGCTTGCTGCCTGCGTGCTGACGAGCTCTTGTGAGGCGCCAGTGTCCCCACAACCTGCCTCCTCCGCACCGATCCGCCTCGCCACCTATGTGTGGCCGGGCAGCTACTGGATCGACGTCGCGTGGGACAAGGGTTGGTTCGAGGACGCCGGTCTGAACGTCGAGCGCGTCGACGTGAATCTCAAGTACTTCGAGTCCATGGAAAAGGTGAACTCCGGCGAGCTGCAGGGCATGGGCTTCACCGAGTACGACCTGGTACGGCACGTGACCGCCGGCAACGATCTGGTCGGCATCATCGCCATCGACTATTCCGAAGCCGCCGAAGCGCTGATCGCCAGGCCCGGCATCCATCGCCTCCAGGATCTGCGCGGCAAGAAGATCGCCCTGCATCGAGGCACCTATCTGGAATATCTGCTGTCGGTGGTCGCCGAGCGCGATCATCTGAAGCTCGACGAGTTCGATCTCGTGGATATGAATGGCGATGACGCCATCAAAGCGTTCAACGCTGGCACCATCGACGCGTTACTGGTCTGGGAACCCTTTGTCACCGACGCCAAGGCAGCAGGCGGCCGGCAGATCTTTTCCGCCGCGGACTTTCCGGGCCTGACCTACTCGGTCTTCACGATGCGACGGGACTTCATCGAGCAGCATCCGCGTGAAGTGGAAGCGCTGGCGCACGTGTGGAAGCGCGCTGAGCGCTACATCCGTGAGCATCCGGATGCAGCCTGTGCGATCGTCGCGCGGCTGTCGAACGAACCCTTGCCGTACGTGCAAGGCCTGTTGAGCACCGACCGGACGCTCGGCCTCGCCGACAACAGCCGTGCATTTTCATACGCCGCGGGCTTTGAATCGTTGCATGGCTCGTGGCGCCGGATGAACGACTTCATGTTGAATCGCGGCCTGGTCACGCGCCGCGTCGACAGTCCGGCGCATCTGGATTCACGCTTCATCCGGGCGCTCGAGTGAGCAGACGACGATGACGCTCACCCGAAAAATCCTCACCGCCCTGTTGGGAATGACGGCGATATCGCTGGCGGTCGCGGTCGGCGCGCTGTATCCCATGATGAAGCTGCACACCGAGCAACTGGTGGCCGCCCGCTTTCAAGACAGCTTGGTCCCCACGGCCCGCGCAGTGGACAACCTGCTGCTCGATGCCGTGCGCGGCATGTCTCTGCTCGTCGACGATCCCATCATTCACAAAGACACGCGCGCCGAGATGATCGCGCGCCTGCAGAACTTCACCTATGTCTATCCCTACATGCGGCGGATTTATCTGACCAACCTGCAGGGCAAGGTGCTGGCGTCTTCCGATGCAACCGACATCGGTCACTCGGTATTCGACTTCACCGCCGGGCTGGGCGCGAATTTCGCGACTGTCGTGCAACGCGCCGCCGGCTCGGCGGAACTCGTGAGTCTCACGCACGAACGTGACGCTGACGATTCCGCGTTCTACCTCATGATCACGGTACGCGACGCCGACAATCACGTGGGCGGCGTGATGATCGCAGAGCTGCTGGACGCGCCATTCGAGGAGATGTTGCGCGATATCAGCAAACGAGCCTCGGCCGAGCGACAGGCCTACCTGATCGAGCTCGACGGCGACAAGCTGCTTGGCTCGCACGCCTCGAAAGACGACCAACCGCTGCGATCGGTGCTCCAGGCCGATCCGACCTTGCTGGAACGCATGGGCCGCGATGATGCCGGTTGGGCGCTCATCCCAAACACGGATGTGCCCATGCTCGTCGCCTTCACCCGCCTGCCGACGTACGGCGCCAATCGCGCGGGCGGCTGGCGCGTCGTCACCGTCGCCAACTATGCGGACGTGATCGCGCCGCTGCGAGGCATGTTCTTCCAGATCGCCGGGCTCGTCGCACTGGCGCTCGTCTTCTGCGCGGTCGCGGCCATCGTCATCGCCCGCCGCACGGCGCAGCCCATCGTCAATCTCACCCAGGTCGTGCGTCGAATCGCCGCGGGTGAGTCGTCGGCGCGGGCGGTGGTGACCGGTCGCGATGAGTCCACCGAGCTGGCGCGCGCGTTCAACGAAATGGCCGATACGCTTCAGAGCAAGACGATCGCGCTCGAAGCCGAGATGACGGAGCGAATCAAGCAAGCCGAAGAGTTGCGCCGGACCAGTGTGCTCGAAGCGGAGATCGCCGAGCGCGAGCGGCAGGCCGAGGTACTTCACCAGGCGCGTGTGACGGCCGAATCGGCGAGCCGCGCCAAGAGCGAGTTCCTCGCCAACATGAGCCACGAGATCCGCACGCCCATGAACGGCGTGCTCGGCTTCACCAACCTGCTGCTCGATACCGAGCTCGACAAGGATCAGCGCGAGCACGTGCAGATCATCCGCCACTCCGCCGAGTCGTTGCTCCACGTGATCAACGACATTCTGGATTTCTCCAAGGTCGAGGCCGGCAAGTTGCGCGTGGAGATGATTCCCTTCGATCTGGCGCGCGCCGCCGAGGAAGTCGCCGAACTGCTCGCGCATCAGGCGCATGCGAAAGGCCTGGAGATCGGCATCCGCGTCGCGCCCGACGTGCCGGCCATGCTCGAAGGCGATCCGGGCCGCGTGCGTCAGGTGTTGCTGAACCTCGTCGGCAACGCCATCAAGTTCACTCGCAGCGGACACGTGCTCATCGAAGTGGATCGCATCGTCGGTGCGACCGGTACCGGGTTCGTGCGCTGTGCAGTTACCGATACCGGCATCGGCATTGCGCCGGAAAAACAGCCGCTGCTGTTCCAGCAATTCTCACAAGCGGATTCCTCGACCACGCGTGAGTTCGGCGGCACGGGCCTGGGCCTGGTCATCGGCAAACGGCTGGTGGAATTGATGGGCGGTCAGATCGGCTTCAGCAGTGCGCTCGGTAAAGGCTCGCAATTCTGGTTCAGCCTGCCGGCGCCCGCGAGCAACACGCCGACGCTCGATTGGGGAGATGCCTCGTTCCTGTCGCGGCTTCGGATTCTCGTCGTCGATGACGACGCATTGAACCGTCGCCTGCTCAGCGAGCAGCTGCGACTGTGGGGCGTGGATCATGCGTGCGCCGAGACCGGACAGATCGCACTCTCGATGCTCCAGTCGGCACACAACGCGGGACGCGCCTATGACATCGCCCTGATCGACTTCATGATGCCGCAGATGGATGGCCTGGAGCTGGCGCTCCACATCAGGCGCCACGCGGATCTGAGCGACACCGCGATGATCATGCTCATCTCCAGCAGTCAGCGATCGGCTGCGGAGGCCTGCGTCGCCGCCGGATGCACGGTGCTGTTGACCAAGCCCGTCGTTCGACCCGCTCAGCTCCTCGATGCCCTGCGCTGCGCCTGGCCGGTCGATCAGCCCATGGCCGCCCCGGCAGTCGATGGCGATCTCACCGCCAAACTGCCGGCCATCGGCGAAGACGCGCCCGAGGAACAGAGCACTGCTCGCGTCCTCGTCGCCGAAGACAATGCCGTCAACCGGCTGCTGGTAAAGCGTATGTTCGACAAGCTGGGCTGCCGGATCGATCTGGCCTGCAATGGACGCGAGGCGGTGGAGATGGCGAGGCAATTGCACTACGACGTGATCTTCATGGACTGCTTCATGCCGGAGCTGGATGGTTACAGCGCCTCTCGCGAGATCCGCGCGCTCGAACCTGGCGGGCGACGCGTGCCGATCGTCGCGCTCACCGCGAACGCCATGGCCGACGATCGCGCCAGATGCATCGCCGCCGGCATGGACGATTTCCTCAGCAAGCCGGTGAGCCTGGAAGACATCCGCAAGGCGCTGCAACGCTGGGTTTACGACGGGCGCAGCACCCGGCCCACCGGCCACTCCTCGGCCGCGTAATCGGGTCCGCGTCGGCATCCTGCCGACCTCGAGGGTGCCAAAACGGCCCTCTTCTTGGGCCCTCGATGGAACCCAATAAGTACAATCGCTGTTGTGCAGGATCACTTACGCACAGGCGATACCTGGGACTCTGATGCCGCCGTCCGCCACCCCTCCCACCTTCAACAATGGCAGTGAACTGGGTCGCCTGGTGGCCGCCTTCGACTGGTCCAAAACGCCGCTGGGCCCCGTCGAGCATTGGCCGCAGAGCCTGCGAACCGCGGTCAATCTGGTGCTCGATTCCCGACATCCGATGTGGATGGGCTGGGGGCCCGAAGCAACCTTTCTTTACAACGACGCTTACGTTCAAGTGCTCGGCCCCGTGAAGCATCCAGGCGCGCTCGGCCTGCCCGCCGAGAAAGTGTGGGCCGAGATCTGGGACGTGTGCGGCCCGCTCGCCGACAAGGTGTTTCAGCATGGCGAGGCGAGCTTCGTCGACGACGTGCAGTTGTTCATGAGCCGCGGCGACTTCATCGAGGAAACGTATTACTCGTTCTCGTACAGCCCGATTCGCGACGAAACCGGCCGCGTCGCCGGCCTGTTCTGCCCGAGCGCCGAGACCACTCATAAGGTCCTCAACGCGCGTCGCCTGCGCACGCTGTCGGAGCTCGCGGCCAAAGCGCTGGTGGAGCGCTCGGTCGATACCGCCTGCGCGTCGGCGATCGACACGCTCGGCAAGAATCCGGAGGACGTGCCGTTCGCCCTGCTCTATTGGATCGACCCCGTGAATCGCCGGGCCGTGCTCAATCGCAGCGCTGGCGTGGTCGCGGACGATCACGAATGCGCGCCACCGGTGCTGGGTCTGGACGCCGGGAGCGCGATGTGGCCGGTGCAGGAAGTGGTGGAGACCTGTCAGCCTCGCGCCATCCATATCGAACCCTGCAAATCGCTGCCGCTCGGGCCGGCCGGACGCCCCATCGTCGAGGCGATGCTGGTGCCGGTCATGTCGGGCGGCCAGGATCAGCCGACCGCGGTGCTGATCGGCGGCGTGAACCCCACGCGCCGGCTCGATGAGGAATACCTCACCTTCTTCAACCTGATCGCCAGCCACGTCGCCACCGCGATTCACAATGCCCGCGCGGTCGAAGAGGAACGCGAGCGATTGGAAAAACTGGCGGAGCTGGATCGCGCCAAGACCACGTTCTTCTCCAACGTCAGCCATGAGTTCCGCACACCGCTCACGCTGATGATGGGCCCGCTGGAAGACGCGATCGCCGATGCGGACGCCTCGCTGCCGATGGCGCAGAAGGAACGTCTGCATACCGCGCATCGCAACTCGCTGCGACTGTTGCGGCTGGTGAATACGCTGCTGGATTTCTCGCGCATCGAAGCGGGCCGCACCAAGGCCAGGTTCCAGCCCACCGATCTTGCGATGTTGACTGCCGAGCTCGCTTCCACGTTCCGCTCGGCGCTCGCTCGCGCCTCGCTCGAGCTCGTCGTCGACTGCTCGCCCCTGCCCGAGCCGGTGTTCGTCGATCGGGAGATGTGGGAAAAGATCGTCTTGAACCTGCTGTCCAATGCATTCAAGTTCACCTTCGCTGGTGGTGTTCGAGTGAGTCTGCGCGCCACCCCGCAGGGCGCGGAGCTGACCGTACGAGATACCGGCGTCGGCGTGCCACCCGAGGAACTGCCGAAGCTGTTCGAGCGGTTCCATCGCATCGAGGGACAGAAGAGTCGCACGCACGAGGGCAGCGGCATCGGCCTCGCCCTCATCCTGGAGCTGGTGCGCCTCCACCACGGCGTGATCCACGCGGAAAGCCGCGTGCACGAAGGCACGACCTTCACCGTCACCGTGCCTTTCGGCTCACAGCATCTGCCAGCCGATCAGATTTACGACGCGACCGCCGAGCGCACGGGCGAGCGCTCGCGGGCCTTCGTGCAGGAGGCGTTGACGTGGCTGTCGAATGACGGCCTGGGTCTGCAGGAATATCACGATGATGCCGCGGGCGATGATCTCGCGCAGGTCGAAGGCTCCCGACTGCTGCTCGCGGATGACAATGCCGACATGCGTCGCTACGTCTCGCGGCTGCTCAGTAAACATTTGCAGGTCGAAGCGGTGTCCGACGGTGCTGCCGCCCTCGCCGCCATTCGCGCCAGCCGGCCCGATCTGGTGCTGACGGACGTGATGATGCCCGAGCTCGACGGCTTCGGTTTGCTCAAAGCGATTCGCGACGATGCCGAGCTGCGCGATCTGCCGGTCATCATGCTCTCCGCGCGCGCTGGCGAAGAAGCTCGAATCGAGGGGCTGGATGCAGGCGCGGATGATTATCTCATCAAGCCTTTCTCGGCTCGCGAGCTGACCGCACGCGTGCACGCCAACCTCAAGCTCGCCCACGTGCGCCGGGAAAGCATGGCGGCGCTGGCGGAAAGCGAGCAGCGCTTCCGAAACATGGCGGAAAGCTCACCGGTGATGATGTGGATCACCGATGCCGACGGTCAGTGCATCTATCTGAACAAGAGCTGGTACGACTGTACCGGCCAGGCCGAGGCGGATGCCCTCGGGCTGGGCTGGACGAACGCGGTTCATCCCGACGATCGCGGGGCGGCCGCGCGCACCTTCGTCGACTCCAGCGCGGCTCGAAAGGAATTCCGCATGGAATATCGCCTGCGCCGGCGCGACGGCGAATACCGCTGGGCCATCGACGCCGCCTCCCCCCGCTTCACCGGCGAGGGCGAATTCCTGGGCTACATCGGCTCGGTGATCGACATTACCGAGCGCAAGCTGGCCGAAGAAGCCTTGCTGAATCTGAACGAGACACTCAAGCAACGCGTCGAGGCTGAAATCGAAGCGCGCGGCGACGCCGAGAAGGCGTTGCGCCAGGCACAGAAGATGGAATCGCTCGGCCAGCTCACCGGCGGCATCGCGCACGACTTCAACAACATGTTGAACGTCGTCATCGGTAACCTGGACATGCTGTTGCGACGACTGGCGCGCGGCGACTCGAATGTGCAGCGGTTTGCTTCGTTCGCATTGGATGGCGCCACGCGCGCCGCTCAGTTGACCGAGCGGCTGCTCGCCTTCGCCCGTCAGCAGCCGCTGCGGCCCGAACCGATCAATGCAAACAAACTGGTGGCGGGCATGTCAGATCTGTTGCATCGGACCCTCGGTGAGACCATTCGCACCGAGACCGTGCTCGCCGGCGGCCTGTGGCGGCTGCACACCGACGCCAATCAGCTGGAGAGCGCGATCCTGAATCTCGCGGTCAACGCCCGCGATGCGATGCCCAACGGCGGCAAGCTCACCGTCGAAACCGGCAATGCGCATCTCGATGACATCTACGCCGCTCAACACGCCGGCGTGCCACAAGGTCAGTACGTGATGATCGCGGTCTCCGACACCGGCTGCGGCATGTCCGCCGACGTGATCCAAAAGGCGTTCGATCCGTTCTTCACCACCAAGTCCGTCGGCAAAGGCACGGGGCTGGGGCTGAGCCAGGTGCACGGCTTCGTGCATCAGTCCGGCGGACACGTGAAGATCTACAGCGAGATCGATCAAGGCACGACGGTGAAAATCTATCTGCCACGCTTCTATGGCCCGTCGGAGGAGATCCTGGCGAATGCCCGCTTCACACCGGCGCTATCCGGCGCCGGCACGACCATTCTGGTGGTCGAAGATGAGGAAAGCGTGCGCCACGTGAGCGTCGAGGCGCTCAACGAGCTGGGCTACAACGTGCTGGAAGCCAATGGCGCGGCGACGGCGCTACAACTGCTCGACCAGCATCCCGAGATCGGCATCATGTTCACCGACGTGGTGATGCCGGAGGTCAACGGCCGCATGCTGGCGGATGAAGCGCGCCAGCGGCGACCGAATCTGAAGGTGCTGTTTACGACCGGCTATACGCGCAACGCCATCGTCCACAACGGTGTGCTCGATCCCGGCGTGCATCTGATCGGCAAGCCGTTCAACCTGGAACAGCTCGCCCGCAAACTGGCCGAAATCAAAGACGAGTGATGTCCACCGGCGCTTCGACCAGCGGACCGGGCGACGCCACGGTGCCGAGATACACGATCGCCACGATGTGATCTTCCGGCGCGAGGCCACAAAGCGCTTTGACGCCCGCGTCGTACGCAGCCGCGCCCGTCTTCCACTGCGCGCCGAAGCCGAGGGCCTGCGCGGCCAGCAGCATGTTCTGTACCGCTGCGGCGGTGGCGCACACCTGCTCGATCTCGGGGATCTTGCCCTTGCCGATCTTCGCGCCCACCAGGATCACGACCGGCGCGCGCATGGCCTTGTTCTTCTCGGCATCAAGATGTTCTTGCGGCGAGCCCGGCACGCGCGTGCGCAGAGAATTCGCCATTGCATCGCCGAGCTTTTCGCGAGCCGCGCCCTCGAGCACGGTGAAGCGCCAGGGACGCAGGCGTCCATGATCGGGAGCACGCGTGCCGGCGCGAATGATCTGCTCCACCTGCGCGGCGCTCGGCGCCGGCGCGGCGAGCTTCAACGGCGACGTCCGCGACTGAATGCCTTCCAACAAATCCATCGTCTGTCCTCTCAGATCGTCCGCACTTGCATGGCCAGATGCAGCCGGTCGCCCTTCATCGTGCACATCGAAATGTCGGCGCCGCCCGGCACGGCCCAGGTCCGGGCCAGCGCCTGCGAAGGAATGTAGACCGGCAGCTTGAACTGCGTGTCGATCTGAATCCTCATGTTCGGAATGTGCGGCGCCGCCGCCGCCAGACACCGGCCCATGGACCACATGCCGTGCGCCACCGCCTGTTTGAAACCAAACATCTGCGCGGTACGCGCCGTCAGATGAATCGGATTGAAATCGCCGGACACGCGCGCGTAACGCCAGCCGGTGTTGTCCGCCACCTCGACCGGATCGGTGTGCGTGCCGGTCTCGGGATGATTCGAGCGCTCGATCACCGGCCGCTTGCTGCCCTCTTTCGGGCCCGACGTGCCGCGAGCAAACATCGTGCTGATCTCTTCCCACACCCGCACGCCGTTCTGCTCGTAGCTGGTGGTGAAGTCATACTCCTGGCCGAAATCCGTCAGGCGCATGGTGTCGAAGTGCACGCTCAGCCGCAGCGGCGCGCGCTCATCGACCGGCGCGAGCACGCGGATCGTATTGCGCAGATGGATCAGGCCCAGCACCTTCACCGGGAAATTCTTCACGACGAACAGCTGCATGTGAAGCGGCATCGCGAGCACGTGCAGATACGCCGGCGGCAATCCCGTCGTCGACGCAGGCACTGCGCACACGTCGCGATAGCTGCGCAGATGCGACGCTGACAGCACCACCTTGCGCGCTTCGAGCACGACCGGCTCGATCACCGTGCCTTCGGGGGCGCTGTACGGCTTCTTGCCGAGCAGCACACGCGCGTACGCAGGCACCATCGAAGGGCGGCGGGCAAAAGAAATCTTGGTCGGTGCTGACATCAATAAACGATCAGTGAGCGGGCTGAGTCAATGACGGTGGCGCGGCTCAAGGCACGACGCGGTCGATGATGATAGCCAACGGACCGCTGCTCTTGCCGAATTCATATTCGGCCTCGCCATAGTAGTCTCCGCTTTGCTGCTGAGGCGCGCCTGAGCGCGACAACCGTGCAACAACTACCACCTTCGGCACGGTGGCAATGGAGCGGGATGGAATCATCGCATCCCTTTCCGAGAGTGTCACATTCAGCGGCAGCGAATCGGAGCTGTGCCGCTGCACGGCAAGCGGCGGACCGCCCGCACTCGGGTCCCGCGCCAGGATGAAAAGCGGCAAGGTGCCACTGACCTGCGGGCGCAGTTGCGGTGACAAAGCGACGGATACTTGTATTGCACGCCCTGGGCCTGCGGCCGGCGCTGCGGAGGGTTGAGCAGCAGAGGCTCCACCTTCGCCCGAAGCTGCGAGCTGCTCGTCCAGGTCCTGGATCTGCCGAGCCAGCACGCCGCGGATTTCCTCGGGCGGATTCTGCGCCATCAGCATCTGCAGGCGGTCCCGCCCCAGACGCAGATTGCCCGAGCGCAATGCCGCCACGCCGCCGTACCACAGCGCCTTGGGATGATTCGGCGCCATCGTCAACGCCTGATCGAACAGCTGGCCGGCACGACCATTCAGCGAGGCCTCGTCGGTCAGCGCCAGCGCTTCACCGAGGCCGACCAGCACTTCGACGTTCTGGCCCTTCGACAGGTCATACGCCTGCTGAAACGCATCGGCCGCGCGCGGATAGCGGCCCATGGCCACATACGAGCGACCGAGCATGATCCAGCCATCCAGGTTGTCGGGATTCTGCTTGAGCTTCTCTTCCAGCCCGGTGACGGCCTGCTCCATGTTGGCCGCCTGCGTGGTCTCGACCTGCACGGCCTTCCAGTCCCAGTTGCTCAGACCGGCGTACATGACGATGGCGAGCACCGGCACCAGCAGCGCCACGGCGAGACCGGAGAAACGACGCTCGGAGCGATACGAGGCGAGCTCCGCCGAGTCGGCGGTCGACTTCGCCGAGCGCACCAGCGGCAACACCATCCACAACAGCGCCGCCACCAGCATGGCGACGCAGACGACGATAAAAGCGGTCACGTGTCACCCAGGCCGGGATCGGCGGGATCGGTGTCGGAAAGTTTGGACTTGCGCGAGATCACGATGGCCGCGGCGATGCCGCCACCGATGACCAGCAACGCCGGCGCCGCCCAGAGCAACCAGGTGCGAGGCGAAACCGGCGGCTTGTACAGCACATAGTCGCCGTATCGATCCGTCATGTACTTCATGATCTCCTGATCGCTCTTGCCGGCGGCCATCAGCTCACGCAGCTGCCGGCGCAGATCGGTGGCGAGTTGCGCGTTGGAATCGGCGATGGTCTCGCTCCGGCACACCAGACAGCGCAGCTCGCGCGACAGTCGCTCATAACGAGCCTGCTGCACCGGATCCTCGAACGCCGGCGCCTTGTCGATCGCGAAAGCCTGCAGGCCGCACAGCGCAAGCACCAGGGCCAAAAAAAACTGTTTCATGGCGAACCCGCCTTTGCCTGCGGCAGCAGCGGCACGAACTCCTGCTCCCAGATCTCCACCGTCAGCGGCGCGATGTGTTTCTTGATCACTGTACCGTTCGCGCCGACCAGAAAGGTTTCCGGCGCGCCGTACACGCCCCAGTCGATGGCGGCGCGGCCCTCGCCGTCGAATGCGGTCACGGCGTAGGGATTGCCGAGTTGCTGCAGCCAGCCCAGCGCCGCTTCCCGATCGTCGTTCCAGTTCAGACCGACGATGGGCACTTCGCCCCGACGCGCGATCTCGAGCAACGCACCGTGCTCCTGACGGCAACCCACGCACCAGGTGCCCCAGACATTCAGCACATAGGGCTTGCCGGCAAGCTCGGCGTTCGAAAAGGTTTTCGCCGGATCTTCCAGGCGCGTCAGCTCGAAGACCGGCGCGCTCTTGCCGATCAACGGCGACGGCAGCGTCTGTTTGTCGCGGCCCAGACCGAAATACAGAAAGCCGACCAGCGCCGCGAACAGTCCGATGGGAACGAGATATTTAAGCATTCGGTGGCGAGGCTCAGGCCGTCTTCGCGCCGGCCGCGGCGGCGGCGCCTTCATCGACGGTCACACGCTTGCGATAGCGCCGGTCGCAGATGGCGATCAATCCGCCGAGCGCCATCACGGCCGCGCCCAACCAGATGAATCGAACCATCGGCTTGTACTGCAGGCGCAGGCTCCAGGCGTCGCCCCCCAGCGGCTCGCCCATGGCGACGAACAGGTCGCGGTTCCAATGCGCGTCGATGCCGGCTTCCGTCATGGCGTTCTTCTGCACCCGATAGACCCGCTTCTGCGGATGCACGACCGCCACTTGCTTGCCGTCGCGCGTGATCACCACTTCGCTCTGAACGGCTTCGTAGTTGGGACCTTTCACGTCGCTGAGCTGAGTCATGGTGAACGTGAAGCCGGCATGCTCGGCCGACTGGCCGGGCTTCAGGCTGAGGTCCGTCTCCTGCTTGTACGACTCCACTGTGGTCGCGCCAACGATGAACATCGCGAGGCCAAAGTGCGCGACGCTCATGCCGATGATGCTCGCCGGCAGCGAATGACCTTTGCGCCAGCGGCTGATCGGATCGACCAGTGCCGCGCCCGCCACCCAGAACGCCGCCGTCAGGCCGACGATGGTCATCACCGACTTCCAGCCGTACACGCCCACGGACACGACCAGTGCGAGCACGACCGCGACGACCAACAGCACGGCCAGAATCTTCTTGGTCGACTCGAACGATGCCTTCTTCCAGGCCGCGTGCATGCCCGGTGCGAGCAGGAACACCATCGGCAACATCGGCACCAGGAACATCGCTTCGAAATACGGCGGGCCGACCGAGACTTTGTCGAGCCCGAACGCATCCATGAACATCGGATAGGTCGTGCCGATCAGGATCACCGCGGTCGCACCCACCAGCAGGATGTTGTTGAAGAGCAGGAACGACTCACGCGACACCGGCGAGAAGCCGGCATTCGAACGAAACAATGGCGCGCGCCAGGCATACAGCCCCAGAGCTCCGCCGACGCACACGCCCAGGAACGACAGGATGAACAGGCCACGACCCGGATCGCTCGCGAACGCGTGCACCGACTCGATCACGCCGGAGCGGACCAGGAACGTGCCGAGCAACGACAGCGAGAACGCAGTGATCGACAGCAGCAGCGTCCAGCTCTTGAACAGGCCGCGCTTCTCGGTCGCCGCCAGCGAGTGAATCAGCGCCGTGCCGATGAGCCACGGCATGAACGAGGCGTTCTCCACCGGATCCCAGAACCACCAGCCGCCCCAGCCGAGCTCGTAGTACGCCCACCAGCTGCCGAGCGCGATACCGCAGGTCAGAAACATCCAGGCGACGGTGGCCCACGGACGCACCCAACGCGCCCATATCGAATCAAGCTTGCCTTCGAGCATCGCAGCGACGGCGAATGCAAAGGGCACCGAGAAGCCGACGTAACCGATGTAGAGCATCGGCGGATGAATCGCCAACGCGGGGTCCTGCAGCAGCGGATTCAAATCGCGGCCATCGGGCGCGGCCGGCCACAGGCGCAGGAACGGATTGGAGGTCAGCAGAATGAACAACGCAAAGCCGGCACTGATCAGGCCCAACACGCCGAGCACGCGACTCGTCATCTGTTGCGGCATGTTGCCGCTGAACGCCGCGACTCCAAGTGCCCAGGTCACCTGCACCAGCAGCCACAGCAACAGCGAGCCTTCGTGCGCGCCCCACACGGCGGCGAATCGATAGAACGTCGGCAGCTCCGAGTTGGAGTTCTGCGCGACGTACAGCACCGAGAAATCGTTCTGATAGAAAACGTACGACAGACAGGCGAACGAGAACAGCGTGAACACCCACTGCCCGGCGACCGCGCGATTGGCGAGCGCGATCCAGTGCGGACGACGCCAGTGCGCGCCCATCAGGCCGAAAAATGCCTGTGGCAGCGACAGGCAGAACGCCAGGATCAGCGCGAAGTGTCCGAGTTCGGCGGCCATGTCACTTCCATTAAATCTCTAATCTCAATTCAGTCTTCGCACAGGGTAGCTTCGACGAACGAAACATCCCAACCAGTGGATGGATTGCCCAGTTCAGGGAAGTCGATGCATTCGAGCTTCCCTAAGTGGTGGGCAACGGCCCGCTGTTCGTGGGCTTCTCATGCTGCTTCTTCAGCGTCTTCGCCACTTCCGGCGGCATGTAGTTCTCATCGTGCTTGGCGAGCACTTCCTCGGCGACGAACACGCCGTCCGCCCCCATGCGACCGCGCGCGATCACACCCTGCCCTTCACGAAACAGATCGGGCAACACGCCGGTGTAGCTGACTTTCACTTCGTGCGCATAGTCGGTGAGGATGAAGTGCGCCTCGAGGCTGCCCTGGGCGCGCGTGAAGCTGCCTTCCGGGACCATGCCACCGACGCGGAACACGCGGTCCGTCGGCGCCTTGCCGGCCGTCACATCCGAGGGTGAATAGAAGTACAGCAGGTTGTCCTGGAACGCGGTGAGCGCGAAGGCGGCGGCCGAGCCCACGCCCAGCACGATCAGTGCGACCATCACCATGCGGCGGCGGCGAGGGGTCATGACGATGGCGACTCCGGGCTGATCGATTCAGACATCTTCAAACGGCGCCTGGCACTGAGTACCTGCTCGGCCAGCGAGCGTTTCCCGAGCCACAGGTTGAGCACCAGCACGGCAAACGTCAGCCCATAGCAGGACCAGACGTAAACGCCGTAATCCCCCATGTCAAGTACGTCTTTCAAGTTCATGATCAGGCAACGCTTTCGCTCAACCAACTGGCGTTCCGCTCACGCCGGAGGATTTCCGCCCGCAAGCGGTCGCAGACCACCGCGCCGACATACAGAGCGAAGGCCAGCAGCATGACCAGCAACGGCCAGAGCATGGACCCCGCGATCGAGGGGGCGGCAATCTTCGAGATACTGGGGCCTTGGTGCAAGCTGTTCCACCAGACCACCGAGTATTTGACGATGGGCACATTGACCACGCCCACGATGGCCAGGATCGCACTGGCCCGGTCGGCCCGCTGCGTGTCGTCAAATGACGCTCGCAAGGCCATGTAGCCCAGATACAGGAAAAGCAGGATCAATTCCGAGGTCAGCCGCGGATCCCACTCCCACCACGTGCCCCACATGGGCTTGCCGTAGATGGAGCCGGTTGCCAGGCACACTGCCGTGAACCACGCCCCGATGGGCGCGCAGGCCGCGGCGACCGCATGAGCCAGCTTGATCCTCCAGATGACGCCGACCGCCGCGCCCACCGCCATCACGGTGTAGATCGACAACGACAGGATCGCGGTCGGCACATGGACGTAAATAATGCGAAACGCATCCTTCTGTTGGTAGTCCTCGGGCGCAAGCAGCAGGCCGCCGATGGCACCGACGATCATCAGCACGACCGCCGGCCAGAACAGCCACGGGCGCACCAGACCGGCCGTGCGGTAGGCGTAAGGCGGCGAGCTGAGCTTGTGAAACCACAGCCACATAGCTTTTTTAGGACTCCACACTGATCCGCATGGCGGCAGCCATGGCGAAGGGCCCGAGGCTGACGAAGAACAACAATAGCGCAGCCAGCAAGTTTAACGGACCGGCCACCGGTTCGCCGTGCATGGCCAGATCCACGGCGCGGGCGCCGAAGATCAGCACCGGCATCTCCAGCGGCAGCACCAGCAACGCTAGCAGCACGCTCCCCCTTCGGACACTCACCGTAAGAGCGGCGCCGATGGCTCCAAGGACGGACAGCGATCCGGTCCCCAAGGCCAGCGTTGCCGCCAGTACCGGCCATACAGACTGCGGCATTCCCAAAGCAGTTCCCACGATCGGCGCCATCAACACCAGCGGCAGCCCGGTGAGCAGCCAATGCGTGCCGGTTTTGGCCAGCAGCAGCAGCGACAGCGGCTGACCCGACAGTACCCACTGCTCCATGGTGCCGTCTTCGACGTCGGGCCTGAATAGCGATTCAAGTGCCAGCAACGAAGCCAGCATGGCCGCGACCCACACCACGCCCGGCGAGATCTTGCGCAGCTCGTCCAGTGCCGGACTGATCGCCAGCGGGAACAGGGTCGTGACGATCACGAAAAAGATCAGCGGCTGGAGCACCTGATCCCAATGGCGCACGGCCAGCCGCAGATCGCGCGCCAGCACCAGCATCAGGATTTTGCCCAGTCCGGGCGTCGTCTGAACGGACGACTGCATCAGCGCAGCTCCAAGGTGCGCACGTCGGGCTGGCCCTGTAGCAGCAGTTGGTGGGCCGCTGTGAGGATCATGCCGCCAGCTCGCATGTGCTCGGCGATCCGCGCCTCGAACAGCGCGATGCCGGCTTTGTCGAGATTGGTGATGGGCTCGTCGAGAATCCACAGCGACGCGCGCGTCAGCATGATGCGGGCCAGAGCGACTCGACGCTTCTGCCCCGCCGACAACGAGCGCACCGGCAAGTCTGCGCAAGACTCGACGTGCAGTAACTGGAGAGTTTCGCGTAACTCCTCCGTAGTGACGCCGCGCCGGACCGACACGCCGAAGCGCAGATTCTCCAGCGCCGTAAGGTCGGATTTGAGGCCGTTGACGTGCCCGAGATACGCCAGCTCCCGATGAAACCCCTCGAGCCCGGCCGACAGCGCCTGGCCCTGCCAGACGATCTCGCCCTGCTCCGTCGGCAACAGCCCCGCCACACAGCGCAAGAGACTGGTCTTGCCCACGCCGTTCGGCCCGACGATCTGCAGCAGCTCGCCGCTGTAAAGGGCAAAGGACACGCCGCGTAACAGGTGTTTCTCGCCGCGCCAGAGATGGACGGCGCGCGCTTCTAATTGCGGCTGCGGCGAAGTCGCAGCGACCTGTGCAAGCATGCTGGGGTGTCGCGCTATGTTCTGTGTGTAATGGTTTGTGCGCGCTTAGTTTAACACGCTGCCCCCGAGTGGCTTACAATGTCCGTCCCGCCCGTGCCTGGGTGGCGAAATTGGTAGACGCAAGGGACTTGAAATTTTGAGCACCCGGCTCGGAAACGGCCGGTGTGAATGGGGTCAAATTCGGGGAACCAGCCTCACGCTCCGCCTGATCGCGCGCGTGCCTGCAATCCCGAGCTAAGCCCGGGCCCTGCCCGGGAAAGTGTAGAGACTTGACGGCCCCTGTCTAACTTCCGCGACAGCGGGACACGACAAAGAGAAAGTCCAGACTCCAAAGGCCAACTGATTTGTCATCAGCGGGTCGCAGCGAAAGCTGTAGCGAGTACGAAAATCCCTCGGGGGCAACTCCGTACCGGTTCGATTCCGGTCCCAGGCACCATCTCTCGATCCGCGAGCATTCGGCACCGCCGCTGTGTTGCCAGATCGCCTGGCGATCGAACATGCTCCATGCATGAGCGGCCCATCGACCACCGTCAGCACTTCCAGCGTGGATTCTCGGATGTTATTGGTCCTGGATCTGGACGAGACGCTCGTGCACGCGACGGAAACGCCGCTCGCGATTGAACCGCGGTGCGAAGTCGCTCCCTACTATCTATATCAGCGCCCGGGACTGCCGGAATTTCTGGAGCACGTGTCGAAGCTGTTTCGGCTTGCGGTGTGGACGTCATCGTCGCCTGCGTATGCACGCGCGGTCTGCTCGCTGGTCTTTCGGAATACAGAGTCGTTGGAATTTGTTTGGGCCAGCGATCGCTGCACACCTACTCGCAACTTCGAGCTGGATGCCTGGTGCCAGGCCAAGCCGCTGCGAAAGATTAAACGTCGTGGTTATGACTTATCGCGAGTGGTGGTGGTTGACGATAGTCCGGAGAAACATACGCGGAACTATGGAAACCTGGTCCGCGTCGCGCCCTTCCTGGGCGATCCAACTGATGACGAGCTGGCGCATCTCGCTTTGTACTTGCAGCAGCTTGCCGCATCGCCTGATGTCAGACGGATCGAGAAGCGCCATTGGCGACGCCGGATGGCGTCTGATTGACTCGCTCACCGGTCACGATCGCACTGATCGCCTTATGCGGGCCACCTTCATTATTCGCCTTGGCCCCAGTCAGCCCAAGCGCTCACGCGACCTTGGGCGCCAACTTCAATCCCAGCGCTTTGAGGACCTTGAGCACTGTTGCGAGACTGGGGTTGCCGTCGGGCGAGAGCGCTTTATATAAACCTTCGCGCGAGATGCCCGTGTCTTTTGCAAGTTGCGCCATGCCGCGCGCACGAGCGACGTCTCCCAACGCCGCGGCGATATAAGCGGCATCGTCCCCCGCCTCTTCCATGCAGGCTTCGAGATAGGCCGCGATGTCCTCCTCGGTCTTGAGGTAGTCGACAACGTCGTAACGAGAGAACTTTTCTTTCTTGCGCACCATGGTCAAGCGCTCCAATCTTCCGCCATCTCGATCGCACGCTCGATGTCGGCGTGCTGTGTACGCTTATCGCCGCCACACAGAAGAAGAATCACAAACTGACCGCACCGCGTGAAGTACACGCGATAACCTGGCCCGTGATCGATTCGCATCTCACTCACGCCCGAACCGACGGACTTCACATCGCCCGCATTTCCACGAGACAACCGCAGAATCCGCGCCTCTATGCGCGCCCGAGCACGCGAGTCGCGCAGATCGCGTAGCCAGCAATCAAATGTGGTGGACCTGAATATCTCGAGCATCATTACTGTAAACCATAGTTAACACACCGTCAACCATAGTTCACACGCACCCGCGCATTGGTCGATACGACGCTGGCAATGCCGGCAGCGTCGCATCGTGCTCCCGGGCAAAAGACTGCGATAACTGAGCAATACCCTCCGAGGAGCCACTTCCTGTCGTCTGAATTTGTGATAGTCGCGATCGAATGTCCGCGCTGTCCGAAGCCGGCCGACATCGTTACGAAATCTTAAGCAACTCTTCATCCTTGCCCGCTCGCGAGGTTCTTACCATCGATGTCAGATCTGGCGTCGACGGTGCTCCCGAAGGCCTGCCATGCCGCGCCGTAAAACCGAAGTTTTCAGCATGTCGTTCCTCGACTGCATCACCTGCGCGTTCGGGTCGGTGGTGCTGGTCTTCACGCTGATCAACGCGCAAGGTGGACTGCGGCGGATTACTGAAGAGCGCTCGAGCGATGCGGAAGTCAGTCAGCTCGAAGATAAGGTGCTGGAGGGCGACCAGCAGCTGGTCCAGCTGCGCAACTCGCTGGAACAGACCCAGGCCGAACGCGTCCGCACCGAAGGCCTGGCGCCGCGAGTGCTCGCACAGATCGAACACACCAAGCTGCAACTGGCCGACTCCGACAAACAAACGCTGGCTCGGCACGAAGATATCGCGCGTCTCGAAGCCGATCTGAAATCGATGGAGGAAGGGCAACGCCGGCTCGAAGGCGGCGCCCACAGTCCGGGGCCTCGCGGTACCAGCATTCGTGGCTTCGAGGGTGAAGGCAACCGCCACTATCTGACCGGCCTGAAAGTCCGCGGCGAGCGCATCCTGTTCTTGATCGATTCCTCCGCCAGCATGCTCGATGAAACGCTGGTCAACGTCCTGCGACTGCGCAACATGTCCGATGACCGCAAGCGCGCGGCGGACAAGTGGCGACGTACGCTCGCCATCACCGAGTGGCTGGCAGCGCACATTCCCGAGACCAGCAAGTTTCAGGTCTACTCGTTCAATACCCACTCGTGGCCGCTCATGAAACAGAGCGAAGGAAAATGGCTCAACGGCAACGACGCCGATGCGCTCGATGCGACCATGAAGGCGTTGCATGAGCTGGTTCCCAATGACGGCACCAGTCTGGAGAACGCCTTCGCCGCCATCACGGCGATGAACCCGGCGCCGGATCGGGTGATCCTGATCACCGATGGCCTGCCGACGCAGGGCGCCTCCGCGCCGGTGATCCGCAAGATGATCGACGGCGATGGCCGCTACAAATTATTCGAGAGAGCCATGGCGAAATATCCTCACAACGTGCCGCTGAGCGTGGTGCTGTTGCCCTTCGAAGGCGATCCGCAGGCCGCCAGCGCCTTCTGGGTCGCCGCGCGCCATAGCGGCGGCGAATTCATGATGCCAGCCAAGGACTGGCCCTGACCGTCATGCCACGTCGTCACATCCGCCGCGAAACGGAGGTGTTCAGCATCTCCTTCCTCGACTGCATCACCTGCGGACTGGGCTCGGTGATCCTGCTGCTGGTGCTGAGTAACGTGCGCAGTCCCGCCATCGAAGAAGCCCAGCAGGCGACCCATGCGCACGTGCTGAACCTGCAAGACCAACTGGTCGACATTCGCGGCGAGAGCGAGATCTTGAATCGGGATCTGCGCGCCCAGCAGGAGCAGCTCGCGGATGAGAAGGCCCGCATCGCCCGCTTGTATGGCGACTTGAGTGCGCTACGCGGCAAATTCTCGGCATCGAACAAAGACTCAGATGCGGCCAACAAGATTCAGGGGCAACTGGTCGCCGCGCGGGAGAAGCTGACCGAAGAAATGAAACGGCTGTACGCCGGCCCCGAGTTCAAGCATCAGAACGGCGACATCGTCGGCGGCGTGCCCATCGACAGCGAGTACGTGGTCTTCATCATCGACACCTCCGGCAGCATGTTCAACTATGCCTGGCCGATGATGCTCCAGAGCATGCAGGAGATCCTGAACATCTATCCGCATCTCAAGGGCATCCAGGTGACCAACGACGTCGGCACACCGATGTTCTCGGGCTATCAGGGCAAGTGGATCAACGACACTCCGGAAGCGCGCAAGATGGTGCTCGATCGACTGCGCACCTGGAATGCGTTCTCGGCCTCCAACCCCTCACAGGGCATCGTCAGCGCGATCCGCACCTACTGGGCCGCGGACAAGAAGATCAGCCTGTACGTATTCGGGGACGAGTTCACCGGCCCCTCGATCGACACGGTGGTCAAGACCGTCGACATGGTCAATCGCACCGACCAGAGCGGCGAGCGCCGCGTGCGCATTCACGCCATCGGATTTCCCGTCACGCCGCTCGCACCCCAATACACCAGCATCCGTTTCGCGACGATGATGCGAATCATCTGTCAGAAGAACAATGGCACGTTCGTCGGCATGCACGAGGCCGACAACCGCGGCCCGAGATTCAAGATCAGCTAGGGCCTGTGAACACTCATTGGATGGGCTGCGTTGCGCCTCCAATCGCCTGCAGCAAGGCGCAAAGCGCAGCCCATATGTCGATATGGGCAAGCTTTGTAACGCAGCTGCGGGCGATTCGAGGCGCAACCCATTTAATGAATAAATACATTTGATGGGACGAGCTATTGCGGTTCAGGACGTCGTTGCTCCTCCCTTATGTACGGAGAGTACACGGCGGTCGTCGCGCCTAGCCCTGAACCGCAATAGCTCGTCGCAGCCCGTCCAATGAGTGTTCACAGGCCCTAGTCCTCGCTCTCCACGCCCAGCTCTTTCAGAATCGCCACGCGCAGCTGCTGCACTTCGGGACTCGTGAGCTTTCTTGGATGCGGCATCTTCACCTCGAACGTTGCCTGAATCCGCGTGGGTCGCGGCGACAGCACCATCACGCGATCGGCGAGATGAATCGCCTCCTCCACGTCGTGCGTGATGAGCAACACCGTGTGCCGCTCCTGCCCGAGAATCTTCCGCAGCTCGTTGCGCATCCGTAAGCTCATCAACGCATCGAGTGCCGAGAACGGCTCGTCCATGTAAAGAATGGCGGGCTTCACCGCGAGCGCGCGGGCGATCTCGACGCGCTTCAACATGCCGCCGGACAGCTCGTGCGGATAGCTGCTCTCGAATCCCTTCAATCCGACGATGTTGGCGTAGTGATCGGCGCTGGCGATCTTCTCGCGGGTCGACTCGTTGCCGTTCAGGCCGAACATCAGATTCTCCTGCACGGTGAGCCAGGGGAACACCGAGCCGTGCTGCGAGATCAGGATGCCCTGTGGACTCGGCTCAGTCCGAGTCATGCCGTCGATGAGAATGCGGCCGGAATCCGGCGGGATGAAGCCTGCGATCATGCGCATCAGGGTCGACTTGCCGCAGCCCGAAGGCCCGACGATGGCGATGAACTCGCCGTCGCCGACCTGCAGGCTTACATCGTCGACGACGCCGAGCGTGCCCTTGTCGGTGGCAAAGCTCTTGCGCAGCCCCGCGACTTCGATCTTAGTGGGCATAGCGCCACCGCACGATCTTCAATCCTTCCAGCAGGCGCATCAGCCCATCCAGTAACAAGCCGATCAAACCGATGATGATCATGCCCGCGATGACCAGGTCATAGCGATTGCCGGCGTTGCGCGAGTCGATGATCAGATAACCGAGCCCGGAACGTAGCGCGATCATCTCGGCGGCCACGACCACCAGCCAGGCCACGCCCAGGCCGATGCGCATGCCGACGATGATCTGCGGCAACACTGCCGGGATCACGACCTGAGTAAACAGTTTGTAACGGGACACACCGAAGTTCTCCGCCGCGCGCAGATAGCGCTTCTCGATGGTATGAACGCCTGCGACCGTCTGCACGATCATCGGAAACACCGAGGAGATGAAGATCAGATAGATCGGCGAAGCATTGCCGACGCCGAACCAGAGAATCGCGATCGGAATCCAGGCGATCGGCGAGATCGGCCGCAGAATCTGAAACAGCGGATTGAGCGTGTCGTAGGCGCCGCGCATCCAGCCCATCCACAAGCCGAGCGGCACGCCGACCAGCACGGCCAGAGAGAAACCCGCGCCGACGCGCCCCAGCGATGCGCCAATATGCATCCACAACGTGCCATCGCGAATCAGCTCGACGGTGCCGGTGACCACTTGCCAGGGCTTTGGAAAGATCACGCTGCGCGTCAGGGTCACGCTCACCCACCAGGCGCCGATCAACAGCACGATGATCGCGATGCCCGGCAGAGATTGCCGAAGTCTGCTCATGCGCAACAACTCGGGACGAAATCAGGTCGTCGGTTCATGGCTCTTGTTACCGAAGCTCTCGATCAGTTTCAGCGCCCGCCAGCGCAGCTTGCCCCACGCAGAGGCAGGAAAGGGGTCGACGATGATAGTCATTTGACCGCTGGCGTGCGCGGTGCAGGCGAATTGATAGTCGGAGGCAACTTCGAACGGCAAGCGAAAGCTCTGTCCCGGCATCAGCAACGCCGGGCCGAACGTCTGTGGCACCGTATCCTGATTCTTCAGCAGCAGCACGTCGTTGATGCCGAGGGTGAGACGAATGTGCTGTGGAAGGATGTCGACCGGATCGCCCGACATGCGTCGCTGCCAGGTGCCCTCGGGAATGACGAATGGTTGCTCACGAGTCGAGCGCTCCGGCAGCGGCGTCAATGCAGCCCAGCTGACGCCCACCAGCACGCCCACAGCGACGATGACCAGCCAGCCCCGGCGGTTCATCACTCGCTCAGCAACGCGCGAACGTCGTGCACGTAATCATCAGGCAATCGCCCGTACGGCATCATCCCTCGAAGCAGGCCCTTCGGGTCGATCACGTACACCGATGAGGAATGCGCAACGGTGTAGCTGTTACCGAACGGCTTGCGCTCGGCCATCACGCCATAATTCTTGCGAACTCCCGCAAGCTGCTCCGGCGTGCCGGTGCCGCCGACGAAGCTCGTATCGAAGCCGTGAAGATAGGCGCGCATTCGATCTGCATTGTCACGCTCAGGATCGACGGTGACATACAGCACTTGCAGCTGTTCGCCCTGCGCGCCGAGTCGCCTGCGCGCCTGCGCCAGGGTCGCAAGCGTCGTCGGACACACTTCAGGACAAGAGGTGAAGCCAAAGCCGAGCAGCACGACCTTGCCACGATAATTCGCGAGCGCGAGCTTGCCCCCGCTCGATGCCTCCAACGACAGCTCCGGCGCGGCACGCGGCGGCTCGAATACGCCGGCCTTGAGCGTGGGGCGATCGGCCGCGAGCGCGCACATCGCGCTCAGCGACACCATCATCGCCGTCAGCCAGCCAGTAATGCGTCCGTGATGTTTCATGCCGGCATCAGATATTGATGGCCGCCGCCTGCGCCGCCTTGGCGAAGCTTTCGTCCATATAGGCTTCGTAAGCGATCGGATGTTTGATCGTGCCCGCCTGGATCGACAGCTGCATCAGCTCCTCGAACTCGGCGCGGATCATGCGCAGATCGCCGTAAGTCACCCGGTCGGTCGGATTCTCCATCACGAAACGAATGATGTTGGGATCCTGATTGAAGTATTGCTTGCCGGCGGCAATCTGCACCGCCTTGTCGCGATTGCCCTGTTGCAGATCGAGCCACTGGCCCGCGCCGAGCACGTAATTGACCAGATCCTGAACCAGCGGGCGATTGGTTTGTATCAACTCCTCCCGCACCGTGAGCACGCAACAGATGTAGTTGCGCCATTCATCTCGCGTCATGCGCAGCGGACGCGCATAGCCGGCGCTCTGAGCTGCCGCGCCAAAGGGCTCGCCCGTGCAGTAGGCGTCGACCGCGTTCGCATACAACGCCGCGGGCATGTCCGGCGGCGGCATTTCGACGATCTCGATATCGGCCGGCGTCATGCTCTCCTGCGCCAGCATCTTGCGCAGAAACAGGAAGTCCACGGCGAACCGGCTGGGAATGGCGATGCGTTTGCCGGACAGCTGACGGAACGTCTGATACGGCGAATCGGTGCGCACCATGATGACGGCGCCGGAGCGATGGCCCAGCGACACGATCTTCACCGGAATCTTCTTGTCCGCCAGGTCCATGACCAGCGGCGCCAGCATGTAGGCGGCCTGGATCCGGCCGGCCATGAGCGATTCCTTGATCTCCGGCCAGCCGCTGTACTTGCTGTACTGAAAGGCAAAACTCTGCCCGGCGGCCTGCGGCGCCCGGGAACGTGCGACGCACGCGACCGGCAAAGTCAAATTACAGGTGACGGGCAAGCCACCGACGACCAGCGGGCCCGCCGATGTTTCACTGGAACAGGACATCAGGCCGACCGGCACGGCCGCGGCCATCATTGCCTGAAGCAATTGTCGACGCTGGATGCGATAGCTTTCGGACATTGCCAGTACGAGCCGAAGGGAAATCGGCGCGTAGTGTAGCGGAATGGCCGAGGCAACCCTAGGCGCGCAGCTGTGCCGCCTGCACGCGATATTGTTTCATCCAGCCGATCAGGTCCTCGCCGGACATGGGCTTCGCGATCAGCCAGCCTTGGCCGAGGGTGCAGCCATACTCCTGCAGCATGCGCCACTCATCGAGCGTCTCGACACCCTCGGCGACCGTGACCAGCCCCAGCCGGTTCGCCATCTCGATCGCGGAGCGCAGGATCACCTGCAGACTCTCACGCTCCGGTGCACCTCGTACGAAGCTGCGATCGATCTTCAGCTCGGTGAACGGAATGCGTGCGAGCTGCTGCATCGATGAGAAACCGGTGCCGTAGTCGTCGATCGACAAACCGAAGCCTCGCAGACGCAGCTGAGCCAGCACACTCAATGCCGTGCCGACGCGGGTGACCAGCGAGCTTTCGGTGATCTCGATGACGATCTGATCCGGCGTCAGACCGTGACACTGCTGCAACGAGGATATTTCCAACGCGAGGTCGGAACGCTCGAGTAGCATCGGCGACAGATTGATCGCGACTGGCAGATGCAAGCCGCGAGCGCGCCACGCGGCGTTCTGCAACATCGCCTGATTCATCACATCGATGGTCAGACGATGAATCAACTGACTGCGCTCGGCGACCGGAATGAACTGATCCGGCGGCACCTGGCCCATCGTCGGATGTTTCCACCGCGCCAGCGCTTCCACGCCGCGGACGATGCCGGTGCGAATGTCGGCCTTCGGTTGATAGTGAACGTAAACTTCGCTGCGCTCCAGGGCATCCGATAGCGAGGTGGCATCGACGCCCAGATCCACACGCTGCGAAGCGCGCGCGAGCTCTCTGCCCTTCGCGTTCTGAATGGCCTGCCGCAGAACGTCGGCCTGCAACGGCTTCTGAACGGCGGCGAGCACATGCAAACCGAGCACGCCGCCCATTTCGCGAACCGTGTCGATCAACGCCCGCTCGCGCGAGGAGGCGACGATCACAGGAATATCGAAGCCGAGCTCCTGCAACTTCACCAGGAACTCCGGGCCATCCATGGTCGGCATTTCCAGATCGACGATCACCAGGCCGGGACGCGGTGAGATCGCGGTCAACAGCGCCAGCGCCTCGCGGCCATTGCTGGCCTCGTGGATCCTGGCAATGCCCAGCGCCTTGCAGATCGACACCGCGTGGTCACGTTGCACGAAACTGTCGTCGACGATCAGCACGGAGGCAATCGACACAGGCGGCGCGGTCATGCTGCTTCCCTTCCTACTTCCCTTCTATTCGCTTGCCGGCACCGAAGTCCAGCATGGAGCGCGGCAAGTCGCCGAGCGACAGCACGCGCTGCGCGCCGCCCATGCGAATTGCTTCCTTGGGCATGCCAAACACCACGCAAGTCGCCTCGTCCTGCGCGATCGTGGCGGCGCCAGCGTCCCGCATTTCCTTCAAGCCACGGGCGCCATCATCGCCCATGCCGGTCATGATGATGCCGAGCACGTTCGCGCCGGCGCACTTCGCTGCCGAACGAAACAAAACGTCAACCGAGGGACGGTGCCGGTTCACCAGCGGACCGTCGATGATTTCCATGTAGTAGTACGCGCCGCTGCGCTTCAGCATCATGTGCTTGCCACCGGGCGCAATCAACGCCAGACCGGGCAGCAAACGATCGCCGTGCCGGGCCTCGCGCACTTCGATCTGACACAGACTGTTCAAGCGACTCGCGAAGGCAGCCGTGAATTTTTCAGGCATGTGCTGGACGATCGCGATGCCTGGGCTCACTCGCGGCAGACACGTCAGCACCTGCTCCAGCGCCTGCGTGCCACCAGTCGATGTGCCGATTGCAATGATGCGCTCGGTCGTCTGCTGAAGCGCTTTCGGGCCGCTGGGCGAGAGAATCGCGTCGGCCGTGAGCTTTGGCGGCACACCGAGCGCCTGCGCAGGCTCCGCCGACATTCGAGGCGCCGCGCGCAGCCTGCTCACATTCGCATGCGAGGCCGCTTTCACCGCGGACGCAAGATCCGCCGACGCATCTTCGATGAACCGGCGCAGGCCGAGCTTGGGTTTGGTAACGATGCTGACGGCGCCCGCCGCCAAGGCTTCGAGCGTGGTAGCCGCCCCGGCCTCGGTGAGCGTCGAGCAGATGACGACGGGCGTCGGTCGCTCGGCCATGATCTTGCGCAGGAACGTCAACCCGTCCATGCGCGGCATCTCGACATCGAGCACGATGACCTGCGGCCACTTCGTCTTCATGCGCTCCATGGCGAGCAACGGATCGGCGACCGCACACAGCACTTCGATGCCGGGATCCGCGTTCAACACCTCGGTCAACGCCTGGCGCACGACCGCCGAGTCGTCGACGATCATCACCTGCACGCGCCGCTGGCTGGCTTGAAGGGGACGCGTGTTCAACATGGCTTGCGATAGATCGAAGGAGCCACCGCCGCCGCCGATGCATTCAAATCGTTCAAGGTCTCCGAGTGTCCGATCAGCAGATAGCCGCCGGGTTTGAGGGTCGACAGCACGCGCTCCACCACCTGGCGCTTGGTGTCGGCGCTGAAATAGATCATCACGTTACGCAGGAACACGAAATCGAACGGCCCGATCTTGGGCAAGGTCGTATTCAGGTTCACTTGCATGAACCGCACTTTGTCCCGCAGCGGACGGTCGACGAGGACCGTCCCTTCCTGCGCGCCGGTGCCACGCAGACAGAACTGCTGCAAGTAGGCCTTGGGCGTATGAACCGTGCGCGACACCGGATAGTGGCCGGTGCGAGCCCGCTCGAGCACGCGCGAGCTGATATCCGAGCCGAGGATTTCGAACGGTGTGGTCTGCAGCGTCGCTGCGAGCACCATGGCGATGCTGTAAGGCTCCTCGCCCGTCGAGCACGCCGCGCTCCACACCCGGAACGGTTGGCCCCGGCCGCGCGCCTGTTCCGCCTGCTCACGCAGCAGATCGAAATGTTTCGGCTCGCGGAAGAAGTACGTCTCGTTGGTGGTCAGCAGGTCGATCGCAAGCTGCACTTCCTGCGCATCCTGCCCGCTCGAGAGCACCTTGAAGTACTCGGCGAACGTTGGCAGTTTGCGCAGGTCGAGCCGCTTGGACAGCCGGCTCATCACCAGCGCCTTCTTCGATGGCGACATCGTGATGCCGGCCGCGTCGTAGATGAAGCGCTGGAACAGCGCGAACTCCTTATCAGTGATGGCAGTCGTCATCGGCGCGGTCGTCGTCTATCCAGGGGGCTGTGAGCTGAAAACGTTTCAATCAGAACTTGGCGAAGCTGCCGAGGTCCGGGTCGCCGGCGGCCAGCGCCAGGTTACCAACGACCGCCGGCGCGCCTTTCTTGATCGTGGCTTTCTCGGTCGGCGCTTTCCCACGCGCCGGCTTGGCGCCGGAACTGAACACCCCGCCCTGAACGCGGAAGAACGCCACGGTCTGCAACAGCTGCTCAGCCTGACCGCTCATTTCTTCGGCGGTCGCCGCCAGCTCTTCGGAGGAGGACGCGTTCTGCTGAGTCGTCTGGCTCAACTGAGTCATCGCGGAGTTGATCTGATTGACGCCCGACGCCTGCTCCTGCGAAGCGGCCGAGATCTCCTGCACCAGATCCGAGGTCTTGGTGATGCTCGGAACGATTTCATCGAGCAGCTTGCCGGCGCGCTCGGCCAGCTCGACGCTGTTGATCGCGACCGTGCCGATCTCCTGAGCCGCCACCTGGCTGCGCTCGGCGAGCTTGCGCACTTCAGCCGCCACCACCGCGAAGCCCTTGCCGTGCTCACCGGCGCGAGCCGCTTCGATCGCCGCGTTGAGCGCGAGCAGGTTCGTCTGATACGCGATGTCGTCGATGATGCTGATCTTCTGCGCGATCTGTTTCATCGCCGAGACCGTGGCCTTCACCGCCTCGCCACCCTCGCTCGCCTCACCCGCGGACTTGCGGGCCATGCTGTCGGTGACCTTGGCGTTCTCGGTGTTCTGGGAGATCGACGCCGTCATCTGTTCGATGGACGCGCTGGTCTCCTCGACACCCGCGGCCTGTTCGCTCGCAGCCTGCGACAACGACTGCGCGGTCGTGCTCACCTGCTGGGACGCGCTCGACATGGCATCGGTCGCGGTGTTGATCTCACCGATGATCATCGAGAGCTTCAGCACGGTGCTGTTGGCGTATTCCTTCATCTCGTTGAACACGCCTTCGTAATTCTTGTCGATGGTCTTGGTCAGGTCGCCCTCGGAGATGGCGCGCATCACCTTCGACACTTCATCGATGCTGCCGCCGGCGGCGGTCACCATGTCACGCATGGCACGGAGCATGTCGCCGACTTCGTCCTTGGACTCCGATTCGATGGCGACCGAGAAGTCACCCTTCGCCAGGCGATTGGCCGCCTGTACGGCGATACCGAGCGGACGCGTCACGCCGCGGCTGATGACGAGCGCGAGCACGATGCCGATGATCACGCCGGCTGCGAGCGTCACGAGGATCCAGTTGCGGCTCACCGAGTAGACGGCGCCGGTCTCCACGAGCGCTTCGGCCGCGCGCGTTTCCTTCTGCTCGGTCAGCTCACTCATCATGGCGTCGAGCTGATCGGCGTGCTGACGCACCGTATCGAGCGAGCGCACCAGATCTTCACTGCGCGACTGCAGCGGCTGCTTCGCGGCCAGCGTGAGCGCGCGCTGCATTTCAGCGTCGTATTCCGCCCAGGTCTTGCCGATGTCCGAGAACAGCTGCTTGGCGCGGTCGGAGACGAACAGCGGCTGCGCCTCCTCCATTGCCTTGAGCGCATCGGTGGAGTTGGTCTTGATGGATTGCAGGTGTTTGTCGCGCTCGGCCTCGCTGGTCGCGAGCAGGAAGTTGGAGCGCGCCCGACCGATGGCGATCAGTTTGATGTTGGCTTCCTTGATGTGCGACAGACCCATCAGTTCCTTGGTGTACATCTGCTCGGCCTTGTCGTCGATCTTGCCGGCGCCGTACAGGCCGACCATGCCGATGACGATGCTGATCAACACCAGCATCATGAAAGCCGCGATCAATCGAGGGCCGATCCGCATATTCGAAAGCATTGCAATCTCCAATTATTGTTCTTGCGGGACGCGCTTCAGGCCAGGCAGAGCTTGGCGACCGCGTCCAGCATGGTCTGAGGTTGAAACGGTTTGACGATCCACGCTTTGGCACCCGCCGCGCGGCCTTCATTCTTCTTGTCCTCGCCGGCTTCGGTGGTCAGCATGATCACCGGCGTGAACTTGTAATTCGGATGGGCCTTGACGGCCTTCAGGAACGTGATGCCGTCCATGCGCGGCATGTTCACGTCGCTGATGATCAGGTTGATCTTGCCCGCGAGCTTGGTGAGCCCATCCTGGCCGTCGGTGGCCTCGATGACTTCGTAGCCCGCGCGGGTCAGCGCGATGTTCGACACCTGCCGCACCGAGGCGGAGTCGTCGACGATCAGAATTCGCTTAGCCATTGCCATTCACTCCGTTCAAAAGAATTCGACGTCCGACCCGCCCTGTACCTTGAGGGTCGGTGCGGGAACGCTGCCCGCCGTGACTTGATGATTTCTGCGCTGTTCTTCGGTGGTGTACGTGCTGACCATCTGCGCCATGTAGGCGGCAGTGTCGATCTGCAGCTGTTCACCGCGTGCCACCGCGCCCGCCCGCTCATCGAGGTCTTGCATGCTGCCGACCACCTGGGCCATGATCTGGCCGACGCGGTCCTGGAACTGCAGCTGCACCAGCGAATCCTCGATCTCGCCTTTGATGACCCCGCTTTCGCGACGCAGATCTTCGGCGGAACGCGCCAGGCCTTCGCTCATGTCGCCGAACTTGCCGAGCACGCCCTGAATCCGATTGCCCGAGTCGTGCAGCGCTTCGCCTTCGCGCGCCGACACGGTCTCGTTGGTCGTGATGATTTCCTCGAGCGACTGATTGACCAGCGCGATCTTCTGCGTGATGCCCTTGCCGGTCTCGCGCGAGGCGGTGGCGAGGTTGCGAACCTCGTGAGCCACGACGGCAAAGCCGCGACCGGCCTCGCCCACGTGCGCCGCTTCGATGGCCGCGTTGAGCGCGAGCATGTTGGTCTGAAACGCGATCTGTTCGACTTCGCTCGCCATCTTCGCCAGCTCACTGCTGTGCGCGGCCAGCGCGCGGATCTGTTCGGCCAGCGTCGAGCGGCTCTTGTGAATCTCGTTCAACGCACTCATCACTTGCGCCAGCTCCTGCCGGCCCTCGTCCAGGGCCCGCGACAGATCGGCGCCGCCGGAGTTGTGCTGAGACGCATCGAGCGCCAGATCGAGCCGGTTGACGATGCTGGCAAAGCGCCCGCTGAGCGCGATGATGGCCTCTTCGCTCTGCACCCGCGCCGTCTCGACCTGTTTGGTCCAGATCGGCAGGGCCTGGATACAGACGGCGTCGGCAGCATGCACTTCGGTCTGCGCCGGCGCCGCAGCTCGGCCGCGAGTAAACAATTTCACAACGTTTTGCACTGTTTCGGTCCTATGCGGCCGGCTGCACGACTTCGCCCGAGGCGGCGGCGTGGGTCAGCATCTCCATCTCCTCGACGCACAGCACGCGGTCGACGTCGAGGATGATCACGAACTTGCCCCGCACCTTGCCCATGCCCTGAATGAAGTCGGCGCGGATCGAGGCGCCGAAGCTCGGCGCCGGCTCGATCTCGCTATCGGGAATCTCCAGCACTTCGTTGACCGCATCGACCACCACGCCGATGACGTGGCTTTCGTCTTCGACCCGGGTCTCGATGATCACCACGCAGGTCTTCTTGGTGACGGCCGCGCTCGGGCGGCCGAAGCGCGCGCACAGATCGACCACCGGCACGGCGGCACCGCGCAGATTGACGACGCCGCGAATGAACGCCGGCATCATCGGAATCTCGGTGGGCGCCGAGTACTCCAGAATCTCCTTGATCGACAGAATCCCGAGCGCGAACGTCTCGCGCCCGAGCACGAACGTCAGATACTGGTTCTGGTCGTGCCGGCGCTCGGCGTCGTCCGCCTTGGCGGCAGTATTGTTTGTCATCGTCTGCTCCTAGAAGCGCACGAACTGATCCATCGTCACGCTATGGTCATGGCCGTTGCCATTCGCTTTGCCGTTGCCGCCGTGGGCATGCGCCGCCATCGCGACCGCGGCTACGGGCATCTCCACCGGCGACTTCGGCGCCCAGCTCGACGGCACGCGATTCACGCGCGTCGCCGGCTTGGCCGCCGGCCTGGACGCAGCACCCGAGCTCACACCCTCGACCTTGAAGAAGGAGATGGCGGCCTGCAGTTGCTGCGCCTGGCTACTCATCTCTTCGGCAGTCGCGGCCAGTTCTTCACTCGACGACGCATTCTGTTGCGTCAACTGTGACAGCTGCGTCATTGCGGTGTTGATCTGGCCCACGCCTGAGGACTGTTCCTGGCTCGCCGCAGTGATTTCCTGCACGAGCTCGGAGGTCTTGCGAATCGCGGGCACCATCTCATCGAGCAACTTGCCGGCGCGCTCAGCGAGCTCGACCGAGGAGCCGGCGACTTCACCGATCTCCTGCGCGGCCACTTGCGAACGCTCGGCGAGCTTGCGAACTTCGGCGGCGACGACCGCGAAGCCTTTGCCATGTTCGCCGGCACGAGCGGCTTCGATCGCCGCGTTCAGCGCCAGCAGGTTGGTCTGATAAGCGATGTCGTCGATGATCGAGATCTTCTGCGCGATCTGCTTCATCGCCTCGACCGTCTGACGCACGGCCTGACCGCCTTCGGAAGCTTCGGTCGCGGCCTTGCTCGCCATCTGATCGGTGATCTTGGCGTTGTCGGTGTTCTGACCGATCGACGCCGTCATCTGCTCCACCGACGCCGAGGTTTCCTCGACGCTCGCGGCCTGCTCGGTGGAGGCCTGCGACAGCGACTGCGCGGTCGCCGACATTTCTTCGGAGGCGCTGCTCAACGTATCCGAGGACTGACGCACCTCGCCGACGACCTGCGACAACCGCTCAGTCATCGTGCTGATCGCCAGCAGCAGCATGCCGGCTTCGTCACGCGAATTCGCGGTGACGCGCGCGGTCAGATCGCCCTCGGCCATGCGATTCGCCACCGAGGCGGCAAGCCCGATGGGACGCGTGATCGACAACGTCACCCACACGCCTGCGATGAGCGCGAGCAGCGCCGCAATCGCCGCGCCGGTCATCATCATCTTGCTCGCCTGGAGATAAGTGTCTTCCGCGGCCTGACCGGCCTCGTTCACCGACGCCTTCTCGTGATCGAAATACGCATCGGTCGCTGCCGTCATGGCTTCGCGCGCTTCGCGCTGATCGGTACGCAGCCAATGCACTGCCTCCTCTCTCTTGCCCGCCTGCAACAGCTCGACCATCACGTCCTGCGCCTTCGCATACTCGAGGCGGGCACGCACCACGCCGGCCAGCTTTTCCTTGCCGCGCTCGGACGTGACCGTCGCGGTCAATTCATCGACGATCTTGGCGTTGCGCTCGCGTACGCTCAGCATCTGCTGAACGGCCTTGTCGAGCTGCTTGGCGTCGGTGGCGAGCAACTGATCGCGGGCGACCAGGCCCAGGGTCTCGGCATTCTTCTGTAACTCCAGCGCCAGCTCCATCTTGGGGACCCGATTCTCGACCACGTCGTCGGTGCTGACTTTCATCAGCTTGAAGCCGTCGATACCGATGTAGGTCACCGCCCCTAACAGGATCAGGATGAGCGCGAAGCTCAGCCCGAGCCGGATTCCTATCTTCAAATTCCTGAACATTGACTACTCCAATATCAATCAATCCGTGAGCGCGCGGCGCGGCGCGACCTGGACCTGACGCGTGTTCAGGCACAAGTCGAGCAGGCTGGGCACATCCAAAATCAGGGCCAGCTGGCCCGTTCCCAGAATCGTCGAACCACCAATGCCCCGGATGCGGCTGAACAGCCGCGACAAGGGCTTGATCACCGCCTGCATTTCTCCGAGCAAGTCATCGACCACGATGCCGATGCGCTTGCCGCCGGAGCGGATCACCACGATGCTCTCCCGACGCGATGCAGACGAACGAATAGAAAACATTTCGCGCAGGCGGACGAACGGCAGCACTTGCCCGCGCAGATTGATGTAACGCTGGTCGCCGTCGGCCGCGCGATGTTCATCGCCCAGCTCGACGCACTCCTCGACCAGCTCCAACGGAATCACGAAGGACGAGCCGCCCACGCCGACCAGGAAGCCGTCGATGATGGCGAGGGTGAGCGGCAGGCGGATGCGCACTGTCGTGCCCTGGCCTTCCTTGCTGTCGAGCTCGACCGTGCCGCGCAGCGCATTGACGTTGCGCTTCACCACGTCCATGCCGACGCCGCGGCCGGACAGGTTGGTCACCTGCTCCGCCGTCGAGAAGCCCGGCTCGAAGATCAGCGCGAACGCTTCGCCGTCGGTCAGCGAGCTGCCGTCGGTGATCAGGCCGCGCTCCATTGCCTTGGCAATGATGCGCTCACGCTTCAGGCCGCCGCCGTCGTCGGCCACTTCGATGACGACCGAGCCGGAGTCGTGATACGCGTCCAGACGCACCACGCCTTCGACGTTCTTGCCGCGGTTACGACGAACCTCGGCGGTCTCGATGCCATGATCGATGGCGTTACGCACCAGATGGGTCAGCGGATCGGTGATGCTCTCGATCAAGGTCTTGTCGAGCTCGGTCTCGGCACCGCCGATTTCGAGCCGGATTTCCTTGCCGATCTCGCGCGCCACGTCGCGCACGATACGCTGGAAGCGCGAGAACGTCGGTCCGATCTGCACCATGCGCAGCTTCAGGGCCTGATCGCGCACTTCTTCGACGAGCCGCGCCAGGCGCAGCGTCGATTCATTCAATTCCGACAAACCCGCCTTGCGGGCGGTGATCGTCGTGGTGGCACCGGCCGTCACGAGCTCGCCGATCAGATCGATGAGCGCGTCGAGCTTGTCGCCATCGACACGCAGCGAACGGTCGCTGTTCTTGGCGGCCTTGGTCTCCTTGGCATCGGAAGCCTCACGCTTCTCGGCTACCGATTCGCTGGCCACCGGCGCCTTCGGACGCACCTGCAAAGTGCAATCGTCGCGCACGAACTCGAACGCGCCCTCGATGCGCTGCTGAGTTTCACTGCTCGCCAGCTCGATCTCGAAGCCGAGATAGCAAGCTTCGGCGTCGAACTCTTCCGCGGCCGGCAGACGCTCGGTGAGCAACGTCAGCTCGACGATCTCGCCGAGCGTGCTCAAATAACGAATGAATGACAGCGGGTCCATGCCATTGCGCAGGACCTCAGTATGAAACTGCACCGTAATCTGCCAGCCTGCGGCCGGCGCAACGGGAGCAGAGGCCGAAGCAGAGGCAGACGCAGTGGCAGTAGCGTGTGTGGTAGCGGGGCCGCCGGCGCGGGCGCTGAGTTTCTGTAGCAGGCTCTCGCCTTTGGTGGCGAGCTGCACGTCGTCGGGCTTGCCGTCGGCAACCGCGTCCACCAGATGTTCGATATGGTCGCGACATTCGAGCAGGATGGCCGCCAGCGTACGATCCATCTGCAAGCTGTTGGCGCGTACGCGATCCAGCACGCTTTCGACCACGTGAGTGAAGGCAACGATGCCGTCCAGGCCGAACAGGCCGGACGAGCCCTTGATCGTGTGGGCCGCGCGGAAAATGGAGTTGACGGCTTCGGCGCCGCTCTCACCCTGCTCGCATTCGAGCAAGGCGGCTTCCATCTCGCGCAGCAGCTCGCGACTTTCCGCGATGAAAGTAGGTAATGCTGCGTCGGTCATGATGCTGCCTGCACTTCGTTGTTATTGAGGGCGACGTTGCACAGCTCGAGCACCTCGGCCACGCACTCGCTGGGCTGCACGACATCGAGGCGATGCCCGTTGGCCTCCACGATGCGCCGGGCCATCAGCACGAGTTGCAGGCCGGCGGTGTCGAACTCCGTCACGTCCGACATATCCAGGCCCACGTCGCCTGTCTGTGCACGCACGGCGTCGAACAAGGTCTGCGCGACCTCGGTGGCACGGTAGATGGTCAGTTCGCCATCCACTCGCAGCTCGCTCATCGAAAGTTTTTGATCCTGGTCCATCACTTAGTCCTTCGGCTCCACGGACCGTATCGGCCGGGAACGGTGTCGGATAAAGCGCGGCGAATCCCTGAATGTCCTGAGGGTGGGCCACCCGCGGACGTATAAGACATCACCGTAATCGGTGGTCGGACTGTGCGGGCCGGTCCTGCGCGTCCCTGCGCCCCCGGCATTCGGGCATCCTGCCCAGCATAAGTCCGCCGCGGCAATTGATTCTTCTATCGCGAGCGCCGTACGGTTACGTTGTTGTTGAAGTCGATCACGGAACTCACATGACCTCATTGCAAATCGTCGGGCGACGCAGCTCGCATTTCACCCGCATCGCACGCATCTTCGCCGAAGAGCTCGGCGTGTCGTACGACATCCTTCCCATTTACGACATGACGGCACAAAACCCGGCCATCTACGCCGACAACCCCGCTCTGAAGCTGCCCATCCTGCGCGTCGGCGCCGACGTTGTGTTCGGCACTGAGAATATTTGCCGCGCACTGGCGGATCACGCGCATGAATCCACCGCCATCGTGTGGCCCGAGCAGTTGCGAACGGCTGTGTCGAGGAATGCGCAGGAACTGGTCTGGCATTGCATGACCGCGCAGGTGCAGATCGTGTTCGGCACCCTGGTGGCGAGGCTGCCGGCGGACAATCTCTACTTCGAGAAGGCACGCACGGGGTTCGAGGGCGCGCTCACCTGGCTCGATGCTCACCTGCCCGAGGCGCTCACCGCGCTACCCGAGGCTCGACGGCTGAGCCTGTTCGAGGTCTCGCTGTTTTGCATGATCGAGCACCTGCACTTCCGCCAGACCCTGCCGATCGAGCCGTACTCGAAGCTCGAGGCCTTCCGCAAAAGCTTCGCGACGCGCCCATCGGCGCAAAACACGTCCTATCAATTCGACGTGGCGCCGGCCTGAGCCCGAAAACACAGCGTGTAACTTCTGGCTCACAGGCAGCGTGACTCGGATCACTGCGAGGCATTCCGGGGCGTTTCGGCAATCCCTGACTTGAGGTGAACGGCCTCTCAGTTCAGCAATGCGCGCTGGCCCGGATCCTCATGGCACGGCTGCCTCGGCCGAAGAGTTGGTATGTCTTCTGAAAGTTCCCGCGTTCCCATACCGCTGAACGAGTCGTCGCGACTGCTGGCCTTGCAGTCCTACGACATCATGGATAGCGGGCAGGAATTGCGCTACGACGACATTACACTGCTCGCCTCGCGGATCTGCGGCACGCCCATGGCGCTGATCACGCTGATCAACGAGGACCGGCAGTGGTTCAAATCCAAAGTGGGCCTCGATGGGACCGAGACGCCGCGCGAGCTGGCGTTCTGCGCGCATGCCATCGTGGAGCCGGATAAAGTGCTCACGGTCGTCGACGCACGTACCGACGAGCGTTTTTCCGCCAATCCCTTTGTCACAGGCGACCCGCACGTTCGCTTTTACGCGGGCGCGCCGCTCGTATCGGCAGATGGTCATGCACTGGGTACTCTTTGCGTGATCGATCGCGAACCACGACACCTGGAGCCCGGGCAAAAGGAGGCGCTGCTCGCCCTGTCGCGTCAGGTGATGGCACTGATGGAAGAACGGCGCACGTCGGCGGCGTTGCGTGGAGCGATGCAAGCACTGACTCGCAGCGAGGCATTGTTTCGCGAGGCGTATGAAAACGCGCCCATCGGCATCGCGCTGGTCTCCCCCGAAGGCGAATGGCTGAGAGTGAACCAGTCTCTGTGCGACATGCTCGGCTACCCGGCCGATGAGCTGAGGCGCACCACGTTCCAAGCCATCACGCATCCCGAAGATCTGGAGTCGGATCTGCTCCTGGTGCGACGAATGCTGACCCGGGAGATTCGTACGTATCAGTTGGAAAAGCGCTACCTGCATCGCACCGGCCATGCGGTGTGGGCGCACTTGAGCGTGTCGCTGGTGTGGGACCGGCAAAAACCGCTCTATTTCATTTCACAAATCCAGGACATCACCGAACGCAAGAACATCGAGCGCGGCAAAGCCGAGTTCCTGACGATGGTGAGTCATGAGCTGCGCACGCCCGTGACGGCACTGCGCGGCGCGTTGGGAATCCTCGCAGCCGGCGCCGCGGGTGAGCTGCCGCCAAAAGCTCAGGCGCTGACGGCACTCGCCGATCGCAACGCCGATCGACTGCATCGTCTGGTGAACGACATTCTGGATATCGACAAGCTCGAATCCGGCGCCTTTGCCTATCGACGCACCGATGTAGACCTGAATCAGCTGGTCACGCAAGCCGCGGTCGAACTTCGACCGTACGCGGATCAATACCAGGTCAAGATCGAGGTGCACTCCGACCTGCCCCGGGCATTCTTACATGCCGACGCCGACCGGCTGATGCAAGTACTGGCGAATCTGATCTCGAACGCCGTGAAACATTCGCCGGCGGGCGGCACGATCGATGTGCACGTCAGCCGCACCAACGAGGCCATCCGCGTGGGTATCACCGACCGTGGCGACGGCATTCCCGAAGAGTTCCGCCCGCACATCTTCGAGAAATTCGCGCAGGCCAACTGGACCGCGACCAATCGCAAAGGCGGCTCGGGGCTCGGCCTGAACATCAGCCGCGCGATCATCCAGCATCACGGCGGCGTGCTCGGCTTCGAAACCGAGCTGGGCAAGGGCTCGACGTTCTTCTTCGAGCTGCCCATTCTCTAAATGAAGCCGATCATCCGCCCCGCCATCGCGACGCTGAACCAGGCGGCCAGCGAGATCCCCACGCTGGCGCGGGCAAACGCCGGTGTCGGCGTTTTCTGAGACGCGGTCTTGCGAAACAACGCCAGCTGCACGATCACGGCCACGAAGAACAGAATCATTTTCAAGCGGAACGCCGGATTGTAGAAATACAGCTTCGGCGTGGCGATGAACATCAAGGTGCCGCTGAGCGCCGTGAGCGCAAGGCCGAGCCACACCAGCTTCGTCGCCTCCCTGGCGATGTCCGTGGTGGGCTGATGTTTGAACGCCAGGCCCGCAAGATGCAGGCCGATCAGCACCAGCGACGCGAGCAACGCCACCAGCCCCATGACATGAACGATCTGCAGCCCCGCACCGACCAGGTGATCGGTCTTGCTGATGGTATGGGCCAGCGCGCTGTCCTGCAGCCAGTTGAGAATGTCTGTCGTCGTCATCGCGTCAGCCCCAGGTCGGCAAATAAGGAATCAACCGGCCGCACACCACGACCAGGGTCCACAGACCAAACGAAGCAACGCCCGCCACCGTGACGCTCGTGGGCAGCACCGGATGGCTCTCCTGAACGGGCGCTCGCTGCGCGATCACCAATTCGAAATACAGCGCGTTGAGCCCCGCGAAGAACATGAAGATCATCTTCGCGACGAACGCCGGACTGTCGAGCATGCGCGCCGCCGCCGACCAGAACAGCAGCCCACCGGAGAGAAACACGGCGATGAAACCGCCAACCACATACGGCCGCAGGTGACGCAGCACGTCGATCACCGGTACCTTCTTCAGGAACAGATTCATCAGCCGCAAATCGGTGAGAAAGATCAGTCCCACCGAGACCGACAGGCCGATCAGATGAATGCCCTCGATGATGGGATAGGCATAGCGCGACTCGGCGATGGCCACGCCGATCGCCGACGCCTCGATCTGCTCCGCCAATGCATATAACGTAGACATGAGCCTTTCCTTAGGGCCTGTTAACACTCATTGGATGGGCTGCGTTGCGCCTCCAATCGCCTGCAGCAAGGCGCAAAGCGCAGCCCATATGTCGATATGGGCAAGCTTTGTAACGCAGCTGCTGGCGATTCGAGGCGCAACCCATTTAATGAATAAATACATTTGATGGGACGAGCTATTGCGGTTCAGGCCGTCGTTGCTCCTCCCTTATGTACGGAGAGTACACGGCGGTCGTCGCGCCTAGCCCTGAACCGCAATAGCTCGTCGCAGCCCATCCAATGAGTGTTAACAGGTCCTACTTGGCGCCGAGCACGGCAACGTTACCGAACGGCCCGTTGTTCTCGACGCAGATGCGCTCATAGCGCTCGATCAGCGGCGGCTTGCCGGCGGGTTGATTCGCCAGTGCCACCTCGTAGTGCCAGCCATCCGGCTCGTCTTCGAGCGTGAAGCGCCGGGCCGGAATGGTCGCGGTCCACGGACGCGTGAACACGGTCGGATCGGTGATGGTTGCGACGTAGTTATATCGAGTGCCATCGCTGTTGAAGATGTAACGCTCTTCGATGCGCGCGTTCTCACTGAAGAACTCACCAGTGCGAGCCAGGCGCGCCTTGGCGTTGTTGTTGGTGACATCGACGATCAACGTGTTGCCTTCCCAGCGGCCGCGAGAGTCGGCGTTCCACAGCTTGATGTTCTCCGGCAGGTGCGGCTTGCCATCCAGATGAACGACGCGCGTACCGGAGTTGAACAGGAACACCACGTAGCCCGGGAACTGCCGGATCTCATAGCCATGCCACGTGAATGACTTTGGCACACCGGCTGGCGCGCAACGGGCGAGCGGCTCGACGTACTGCTCCTTGGTCGGGTTGTGGAAGTACTGCAGATATTCCTGCTGGACCGCTCGCGCCCAGGGCTGAAACGGCAACTCGCCGTCCGGCGGATCACTGACCCGACTCGGCGCACGCTCCGAACGCTGCGTCTTCGGCGTGGCCCGGGGATTGGGATCGCCCGGCACGCCCCCCTGCGGATCGGTCCAGTTGTTGTGATTGGCGATGGTGTTCGACCAATGCCCTTCCACATCCGGCTGGCCGTCGGCCAGTCGCTTGCCCGTCCACTTGCCGGACTCGAGCTTGGGCACGCTCTTCTCACGTTGAATGCCCGCGCCCGGTGGCGGCTGTTGCCCGTGAGCCTGCGTCCCGGCGAGCACCGCCGCCACCGTCGCGACCGTCACCAACCATCGGGTCTTCATTCTGTGCGCCATCATTCGTGCGTGCCCTGTTGCGGCACCGGGTAGAACTTGTCGTAGCCCAGCGTGAAGCAGTAGTTCTCGATGAGCTGGAAATCTTTCTCGCGATGCCGGTTCAGGTGCACGCGCAACGTCCAGGGGCGTGAGAACACCTCGGGGTCTTCGAGCGTCGCCCGATACTCGAGAGTGTTTTCATCGAGGAACTTCCAGCGCTCCACCACGTGCAGCTTGGGGCCATGGAAATTGCCGGCCCGATCCAGCCAGGTTTCGGTATTGAAATCGGTTACGTCGACGACCAGCGTGTCGCCTTCCCAGCGACCCCGCGAATCGCCGAGATAGAACTCGTTATCCGTGACCTCCGGATGCAACGTGCCATTCGTATGTATGGTGCGTACCGAATGACCGAACTGGAACAGCAGTGTCAGATCCCGATCGCGCTGGAAGATCTGGAACGGCTCGCGATAGTAGATGCCGCGCGGCGTGCCGAGCGTCCAGCACTTCAGGCGCGGATCTTCGGTGCTCCGGGCAGCGAAGTTTTTCTTCTTTTGCTCGAGCGCCGCGGGCAAATACGGAATGGTCTTGCCATCGATCACGCCGGCGCTCGGGGGCGCGTCGGCGCGGCCGGAATGCGGCTCCAGGTCATACTCCGCGGCACTGGTGGTTTCCCAGATGCCGGAAAAATCCGGCTTGCCGCTCTTCAGTCGCGGAATCTTCGGTGCGGCGGTGGCCAGCGAGACGGCCAGCATCCCACCGACCAATACCGCCGCGACCCGGGCTGTCATCAGTGAACGCATCATTGTCCTCACTGAGCCAGGCCGGCGGTCTGGGCAGTCGGCGCGTCCTGCGCCCCGCCCGTCTGGAACTTCCGGCCATCGGGCAACGTGACGATTACCGAATAGCCGTACGGGCCGCCGTTCTTGGCCCTGTAGCCGCGAATGTGAACTTCGGTGCCCGGCGCGACATCGGTCTTTTTCAAGCCGATCTTCGCCAGCTGATTCGGCGCGCCGAACTCCACGCCCCAATTGGTCACGGCGCCCTTCGCGTCGGTCACATCGAAGTACAACCAGCTGTGCGGGTTGACCCATTTGATCTTGGTCACCTTGCCTGTCAGGTCGAGCGGCTTGTCGGCGTCGAACTCGGCGGCGAACGCGTGATGCGCGGCGACCTGGCTCGATCCCGCTAGCAGCACACCGGTGGTGAGCACGGACAGGAATGTTTTGCTGACGATGGCTTTGCTCATGTTGCTGCTTCCGATCAGAACGAGAAGGTCACGCCACCCTGGACGAAACGGCCGGAGGCGCCGTTGGGCGCGATGAACGAGTACGGGTTGATGCCACTCGACCGATTGCCGTTGACGTACTTCTCCGGGTACTTGTTGAACACGTTCTGCACCAGCAGGTTCAAGTGCAGGCCTTGCAGCAGCTCGTAGTCGAAGCCCAGATCCACGTACGTTTCAGGTGAGAACTCCTGATCGATGTTGCCGTTCGGCGTGGCGAGGCCCGGTGTGTCGCCGACGTTGTAGGTGTAGCTGTCGTAGTACGTGCCGGTCACTTCCAGCGACCAGGGGCCCTGGCTGTAACGGCCATTGAGGATGTACTTGCTCTTCGGCACACCGGTCTCGGCATCGCGAATGCGCGAGTTACCGATCACGACGATGTTCGCGCCGCCCACGTTCACCGACCGGTTCACGCTTTCCACCTCGGTATCGAGGAAGCTTGCCGCCGCGGTCAGCTCGAGCGTGCCGGAGAGAATGTTGAATTGCTGACGGCCGACGAGATCGACGCCGCGAGTGCGCGTATCCCAGGCGTTCAAGTAGTAGGTCGCCTGGGTGTACCCGGCCAACCCGATCGCGTTGAACGCGGACGTCACCGTCGCGCCCTGAATCGTGTCCGTGATCGTGATGACATCATCCACATCCAGCTGATATGCATCGATGGTCACCGAGCTGCTGCTGGTCGGACGCAGCACCAGCCCCAGCGAGATCGTCGTCGACTCTTCCGGATCGAGCGGCCTGGCGCCGAAGCCCGCGGCCTGAGCATCGTTCGAACGGAACAGACGCGTGCGGCCCGGGGTCAGAATGCTCTGGCCGTTGTTGGTAAAGGTGCTGGTGTAGCCGGTCGACTGCTGGCCCAGCTGCGCGAGGCTCGGCGCATGGAAGCCCGAGCTCAACGTGCCACGCAAGGCCACCGCCGGAATGAACTCGTAACGACCGGTCAGTCGATAGTTGGTCGTGCTGCCGAAGTCGGAGTAATCCTCGAAACGCGCGGTCAAGCCGAGATCCAGCTTGTCGAACACGGTGAAGTCGAGGCCGGCGTAGCCGCCATACACATTGCGCGTCACCGAGCCCGCATCGATCGGGTTGATGCCCGAGGTCGAGGAACCCGTCGCGCCCACCACCGACGTATCGGCGGCGAAGTTCACGCCCGGAAACAGCGACGCGTACTGGTTGTAGATGCCGCCCGGACGATACAGCGAAGCAATCGTGCGGCCCGCGAGCGGACCACTGGTGTAGCCGAGCGCATCGCCCAGGTCCGCCGTACCCCAGTATTCGTGTCGATACAACGCACCGGAGGAGAGCACCGTCGACTGCAGACCCGGAATGTCCAGGTCCTTGGTGTAATCCAACGTCACGCTGGTGGTGCGACTCTTCCACGAACCGAGATAGAACCGGGTCGGGCTGTCCGGGCCGTAGCTCGGATTGATGGTGCTTTCGGTGGTGCGTCCGGTCTCGTTCTGACCGAAGGACACTGCGAAGTCGAGATCGCCGAGCGATGCACCCTCATAGCGCACACCGGCGACCGCAGCGATGTCCTCGGCGTCGTAAGTCATGAAGGGCTGATAGCCATTCGGATACACCGGAATGACCGCGGTCTCGGACACGCGAGTCGGATCCGTCGCGGACGCGACACGAGTATTGGCTTTGACGATGCGCTCGGGATTGACGTAGTTCAGCGCCGACTTGTCGGCATAGTTGGCCCAGCCGTAAGCCCGCACGCTGTCGCTCAAGCCGATCTCGGCATTGATCAACGCGGTCCAGTTGTCGCGGGTGGACTGGCCCCATTGACCGTACTGTTTATTGAACGTCTGGTTGCGCGAATCGCCGTTCGGGAACAGCTGGCGCCAGTCGGCCTCGCTGCGATCGACGTTGTCGTTCTTCAAACGATCGATGCTGACGTTGATGAAGCCATCCTCACCCAGCGCCGTAGCCGCATTACCTAAGTACTGCCGCGTCTCGCCGCCGCCATCGCTGTAACCGCCATAGCGTCCGCCGACTGAACCGCCGGACGAGTCTTTACGGAGCACGATGTTGATGACGCCCGCGATCGCATCCGAGCCGTACTGAGCAGCGGCGCCGTCACGCAGGACTTCAACGCGCTCGATCGCATTCACCGGAATGGTGTTGATGTCGACGACCTGCGCCGCCGGCCACGGATCGGTGCCAGAGAGCTGAGCCGAGAGATGACGACGCTTGCCGTTGACCAGCACCAGCGTGTACGCAGGCCCCACGCCACGCAGCGACGCCGAGCGCACGCCCTGCCCCTTCACAGCGTTCTGACCCTGCGGGAAGTTGAACGACGGATGCAACTTCGAGAGCGCCTGATTGACGGTGACCGCACCGGTCTCACGCAGCTGTTCGGGCGTGATGACGTCGACCGGCGCGGTGCTGGTCAAGGCCGTGGTGTTCTCACGCGCCGTGCCGAGCACGACGACACTATCGATCACGCCGGTATCCGCACCGGTTCCGTTGGCGTCCACATCCTGTGCGTACACTGTCGCAATCGAGTTGATGCTCAACAAAGAAACAAAGGCCGCAGCAGGGACGCGACGCATGATGGCAATTCTTCCTTCGGAAACCTACGGGCGGCGCAATCTAGCGACGCCGGTGGCCGCGGCGAAATGCCGTGTCGTTATTTGAATTGCATGCAACCTTATGTGATCGCTTTCTAACCGGGTGACGACCGAAAGCCGGTCGAATAGTGACCGCCGTGACCGTTGCACCGTGATCGTGACCGGCGTGTAACTTCGACTGTCTGTCGCTGTTACCCGTCAACGGCGCGCTTCGATGGGAATTCAGCGCCGCCACGCGCAACCGATGAACCGTCTCATTCCGGTCATCGAACAGACATATCACCCCACGATTATGTCGCGGCCGCTACTTGGAACGCGTCGAGGTCGGCGCGTGAGCGCACCGGAGTCGATAAAACATGAAGAGTCTGAACCACCCTCTGCGTTCCGCCATGGCGCTGATCGCCATGGGCATCGCAGCCTCCACCGTACAAGCCGCCGAACTGCTCGAGCGTGCGGTTCTGCCCAGCGCCAGTTTCTCCACCGGCCCAACGTCGGGTCAGTTCGCCACCGGCGGCAACGGCGTCGCCACGCCCTTCATCAACAAGCAGCCCGTGCAGGGCTTCTCGGCCGTGCTGCCCGGTCCGCACGACGGCACTTATATGGTGATGGCGGACAACGGCTTCGGTAACAAGGCCAACTCCAACGACGCGCTGCTGCGTGTCTACACGGTGCGCCCGGATTTCGAGGCAGGCACGGTCACGCCGGTGAATCGTTTCACGGGCGACAACCTCGATGCGTTCACCTCCGACAGCTACATCACGCTGAGCGACCCGTGGAACAAGGTGCCGTTCGCCATCGTCGCCGACGGCACGGTGTATCCGAGCGCGCCCGTGGGCGGCGGTGCCGCGATCCCGGTCGATGCGTCCATCAAGGCGAATCGTATGCTGACCGGCTCGGACTTCGACATCGAATCGTTCCGTCGCGCGCCGGATGGCACGCTGTGGTTCGGCGATGAATTCGGCCCCTATCTGATTCACACCGACGCCAAGGGTCGCGTGCTCGAAGCGCCGATTCCGCTGCCGAACTTCCGCAAGCTGCCCGGCACGATCGGCGGCACCGACGTGAACCCGTTGATCCAGGCGGTGAGCAACCCGGTGCGCACCCTGCCCGCGAATCTCGCCGACTCCGGCGGCTTCGAAGGCATGGCGCTGAACGCCAGCAAGACCAAGCTGTATCCGCTGCTCGAGAAGGCCGTCTCCGGCGACTCGGAACGCACGCGTCTGCTGATCAACGAGTTCAGCCTCAAGGATCGCAAGTACACCGGCAAGACGTTTGCCTATCCCATGGAAAGCGCCAGCAACGCCATCGGCGACATGACCGCGCTGACCGACACGCAGTTCCTGGTCATCGAGCGCGACAGCGGTCAGGGCGATGCCAGCGATCCGCGCTTCACCAGCCCGGCCCGCTTCAAGAAGATCTACAAGATCGACCTGAAGCGCAGCGACGCCAACGGCTTGTTGATCAAGCAGGAAGTGGCCGACCTGATGAACATCTACGATCCGCGTGACGTGGCCGCCGACGGCAAGGCCAAGAACGTGTTCACCTTCCCGTTCACCACCATCGAAGACGTGCTGATCCTGGACAACAATCGGCTGCTGGTGATCAACGACAACAACTATCCGGGCTCGGCCGGCCGTGAGTTCGGCGTGCCGGACAACAACGAGTTCATCGTGCTGCACACCGCGCCGCTGCTCGATTGCGACAACGACGGCAAGGGTCGAGGCAAGGCTAAGGACAAGTACGATTATCGCTGGGACGATCGTGGCCATGGTCATGACGACGACCAGGAGTGCCGTCCGGCGAAGGAATGAGTCGGAATAAATGTTGATTACGACATAGCTCCGAGGCTCGAACCGGCCGCGCGGTCATAGGATCGCGCGGCCGTTACGAGTCAAGGCTCCACGCATGCAATCAAACGCGCGTGCATCGACCGCGTGCCTTTGAAGTCATCCTTGATGAGCACGATCGGCGTGCCGGCGGCCAGGAACGAATCGTCTTCATGTGTTTCCCTGATGAATCAGAAGCTGGAGCGAAGGATCACACCGACGTAGCGACGCGGACCGATGCCGTCGTAGCCCACCGGCGCGCTGTTGCTGAAATCGTTGACGCTGGTGGTGTACTGGGTGTCGAAAGCGTTCTTCGCAACGACGCTCAGCTCGTACCTCGCTGAATCCGTCTCGTGCGTGATGCCCGCACCCAGATCCGTGAGCGAATAGCCGGACTGCTCGCCATAGGGCGACAGCAGCTGTTCCAGGTTGTGCCTGGAGCGATAGATGTGATTGCCGAAGAAATGCGCGCCGAAGCCCGACGCCAGTGGCAGTTGGTAGTCGAACCCAACGATGCCGGTCCAGCGAGGCGCACCCACGATCTGACGCCCCGTGTTGTTGCAGACCGCCAGCGACGATGGGAACGATCGCGGGCACGTGGCCGTCGACCAATCGGTATATTCAGCCTCGTTGTATGCGCCGCCCGCCGTGATCTGCAGGTTCTCGCTGACGCGAACAGCGGCATCGAACTCCGTGCCGACCGCGCGGATCTCCGGAATGTTCCCCAGGCGCGAGCTGAAGCCCGTCGGTGAGGTCGGATCCGGCTCACTCGTGACGTTCTGATAATCGCGCACACGCGTGTAGTAGACGTTCACATTCAACGTCAGCAGATGGTCGAACAGCCGGCTCTTCACGCCGGCCTCGAAGTTCAACGATTCCTCCGGCGCGACGTTGGCGATCCCGCCATTGTTGTCGAAGGCGACCGCGCCGGACTTCTCGCCGGCACTGGCGGATGCATAGACCAGCACGTCATCGCTCAGCTGGAAGCTCGGATTGATCAGCCAGGCAATGGCGTCGTCCTTGATGCGCTGGCCATCGATCACGCCGTAGTCCGCGCCGGTCTGGGCCGAGCGAATCGCATCGGCCGTGGCATTGCCGGTCGAGACCAGCGCCGAGCCATTCAGCAGCGTCGTGCGTCGATAGACCTCGTTGGTCTTGTATTCCCAGGTCTGACGCAAGCCCAGCGTCAGGCTGGCGCGATCGGTCAGATGCCAGTTCACCTGGCCGAACACCGCGGCGCTGTCCGACACCGGCTTCTGATTGGTGATCGAATAAACATCGCGCAGCGACGCTTGTAGCTGCTGCCGGCCCGCGACTGTGTTCAGCGTTCGGTACTGCGAGTCGCTCGCGTAGAACGCGCCGGCATCCGCGCCGTACGTATTGCGACTGGTCGTATCCGTATCGATGTTGAACAAATAAATACCGGTTTGATAATCGACGCGATCATTGATGTCGCCGCTGAGCCGCAACTCCTGCGAGATCTGACGCGTGTCGACCAGCGTACCGCTGCGAGCGATGGGAAAGCGGGTCTGCTCCTGATCGTTCTTGGCGTCGAAGTGAAACCAGCGCACGGCCGTGATCGACGTGAGCTCCACGGGGCCTGCGTCCCAGGTCACGACCGCGGACGCGCCGTAGTTGTCCGTGACCAACGGCCGCGCCATGTCCAGCTCGATCTGGTCCCACGAGCCGACGATCGGCGTGTACCCGCCGAAATAATCGCGGGCGAGCCGCGTGCTGTACGTCGTCGCACGCACCGAGCCGTCGTTCAGCGTCGCGGGATCGACCATGAACGGTTTGGTGTTGCTGTTCTCGTCCGTGAACGCACCGTCGAGATTCAGCTTCACCGACAGCGCTTCGCTCGGCTGAAGCAGGAACTGCACCCGACCGCCGTAGCGATTGCGCTCGTGCCAATGCCCGCCGTTGGCGACGTTCTCGATATCGCCTTCCTGATTGTCGAAGAAGGCGGACGCACGCAACGCCAGCAGATTCTCGATGAGCGCGTTGGAGTACGAGCCGCGCGCCTTGTACGACTCGGTGCCCAGACCGCCTTCGAGCTCCAGCCTGGCCTCCGGGCTGAACGACGGCGCACGACTGGTGTATTTGATCGCGCCCAGCGAGGTGTTCTTGCCGAGCAGCGTACCTTGCGGACCGCGCAGGATCTCGACACGCTCCAGATCGGTGAAGTCCTGATAGGTCATGCCGACGTGACCCAGGAAGACATCGTCGACGATCACGCCGACCGCCGGCTCCATGTTGTCGTTGCCGCTGGTTTTGCCGATGCCGCGAATCGAAATGCCGGAGCGGCGCGCATTCGGCGTGGTTGCAGTCAGGCCGGGCGCACGCTGGCTCAACTCAGCGACAGTGAAGGTGCGATCGCGATCGAGCGTGGCGCCACTCACGACCGAGATGGGAATCGGCACCTCCTGCAACCGCTCCGAGCGGTTGCGTGCCGTGACCACCACCTCCTCCACACCGCGACCGGCCGAGCCCGACTCGCCGCTGGCATCCTGAGCTAACGCAGGAACATTCAGCGCCACGCCGCCGCTCAGCGCCGTGACCAACCCCAACCAATGTTTCATATGATGAGACCGCATGCCGCGCCCCTCCCTGAGGGCAGCTGCAATCTATGACCGGAACGGTCAGCGGATCAGTCACGAAGCGGTTGCGGCTCAGTCATCGGCCAGGCAGGGTTGTGACCGCTCGCGACGTCACGTACCGCCGATACTCCAGCGGCGGCGGTAACAAAGCATCAATAGATAACAAAACGATCCGAGACCGTCAGTAGTACGGATCGACCGGCAGATACGCGAGCGGCGGCCCGCCATTCGCATCCAGCAGCACGGTCCAGAACGTCTTGCCCCGGATGGGCAGCCAGCGCAGTTGCGCTTCCGGAATCTTCAGCCCGGCCTCCGCGACCATTTGCCGGGCCTCGGGATGATGTTTGTAGAGGACCTCGAGCGGCTGTGCCTTCTGCTTGACCTGTTCTCTCACCGCCTCGTAAGGCACGAAGTACTTCGGAAACATCTGGATGTCTTTGCCCGAGACCGCTGAGAACAGCAATGCATTGCGTTCTTCTCTATTGGTCGGCGATTGGGTACCGACGACTTTCGGGCCCCACTTGGGACGAGTGCGGTATGGATCCTTGGCGGCCTGTAGATCCTGGTCCTCCAGATCCCCCGCCAGCGCCACCTCGAACGCATCCTTGGCGAAGGCCACATACGCGGGCCGTGCATCCGCGATGGACATGACGCCATATCCAAATGCCGCGAGCTGCACGATGCCGATGACGGTGTAGTCGAAGATCAGCGCGCGGCGCGTCTTCTTGCTGTTGTAGACGATCAGCGACGACAGTGGCCCCAGCACCAGGTCGATGCCGCTGATCAGCAGAAACAGTCGGGTGCCGCCCAGCATTTGCTGGAACGGATCCGGAAACCACACGAGAAAGATCACCGCGGCGGCGAGGGCCGCCATGGCGGCGGTGACCAGGAAATGCAGCGACAGCGCACGAAACTTTTCGCGCCAGGCAATCATGGGACAGTCAGGCTCCGACAACTCGCCAGCGGCGAATTATCCGGCGCGCCCCCGGACGCTGCCAAATCCGGGGCAGCCGCAATCGGCCGACCTGTGCGTTGGATCACATCGCCTGCGCCTTGCGGCTGGCGAGCGCGATCGGCACGCCGATCCCGAACGCATGCACGATCAGGCTGGTGATGAGCAGAATCGGGACGAACTTGACCTGACTGGGAAAGGCCGAGAGCGGCAGCACCACCAGGTTCATGACCCAATACACCAGGAATCCGTACAACGCGCCCCACCCGACCGGCCGTGCCACCAGGAACCGCAGACGGGTACTGGCGAAATAGAAGATCGCGGCGATGATCATCATCAGCACGAAGTGCAGCACCAGGCCAAGGGTCGCCGTCGCGTTGCCGCCCTGGTAGGCCGGAGAGCCCAATAGGCCGCTCGCGACCGATTGCAGAATTCGCGATGGCGGCACGCCGCGCGTGGCCGAGAAGCCGACTGCGTAGCTGATATCGATGAGCCCGGCGATGAGCCCGCCCCACAGGATGGCGTAAGCGGCACGATTGCGCGGCATGACTGGTCCCCATTCCGACGGCGCGTCAGCGCCCTGTTTTCGTGCACCGGTGAGTTATGCCGGCAATCTAGCGAATCGGTCGACAAATGTCTGCGGCTCGGCCGTACGTGCTGTGGCATGTGTCGATCAGCAAAGACCGCGCGCTGCGCTATGCTGCCGGCAGCTTCCGTTTCGGATGAACTCGATGGCAAAAATTCCTCCTGGCGTCGGTCCGCGCTTTCCCCAGGTCGTGGTGCTGTTCGGCGCCACCGGCGACCTGGCCCGACGCAAATTGCTGTCCGGTCTGTTTCATCTGACCAGCGTCGGCTTCATTCCCGGCTGCCGGATCGTGGGGGTGTCGCTCGATGAGCTGAGCGCCGATGGCTTTCGCGATCTGGCGCGACGGGCGCTCACGGAGTTCTCCGCCCGTCCCGTGGCGGACGCGGAATGGCAGGAGTTTGCCAACAGCCTGGACTACGTGCCGCTCAGTGCGGGACCGGCGGCGCTGAAGGCCGCGGTCGAAAAGGCCGAAGCGACCTTCACCGGCGAGAGCCGTCGTCTGCACTATCTCAGTGTGCCGCCGAACGCGGCGTTGTCCGCCGTGCGCATGCTGGGCGAGGCCGGGCTGGTCGAACGATCCCGCATCGTGATGGAGAAGCCCTTCGGCGTGGATCTCGCCAGCGCCGTGGAGCTGAACAGCCGCCTGCACGAAGTGTTCAAGGAAGATCAGATTTTTCGCATCGATCATTTCCTGGGCAAGGAGCCGGCGCAAAACATTCTGGCGTTCCGCTTCGCCAACGGCTTGTTCGAGCCGATCTGGAATCGCAACTTCATCGATCACATCCAGATCGACGTGCCCGAGAGCATCGGGCTCGCAACGCGCGCAGCGTTCTATGAAGCAACCGGCGCGTTTCGCGACATGGTGGTCACGCACCTGTTCCAGATTCTGGCGTTCGTCGCCATGGAGCCACCGACGTCGCTCGAGCCGATTCCCATCAGCGAGGAGAAATACAAAGTCTTTCGCAGCATGTGCCCCATTCAGCCGGGCGACGTGGTGCGAGGTCAGTACGCGGGCTACCGCTCCGAGGAAGGTGTGAATCCGCAGTCGGAGACCGAAACGTTCATCGCATTGAAATGCCTGATCGACAACTGGCGCTGGGCCGGCGTGCCCTTCTATCTGCGGACCGGCAAGCGCATGGCCGAGGGCCAGCGCATCATTTCGATTGCATTCCGCGAGCCACCGAAAAGCATGTTTCCAGCCGGCTCGGGCATCGGCGACCGCGGGCCCGATCACCTCACGTTCGATCTCGCCGACCAGTCGAAGATGTCATTGTCCTTCTATGGCAAGCGCCCGGGCCCGGGCATGCGCCTGGACAAACTCAGCCTGCAATTCGCGATGCGCGACACGGGCCTGATCGGCGACGTGCTGGAGGCCTACGAACGTTTGATCCTGGATGCGATGCGCGGCGATCGCACGCTGTTCACGAACGCCGAGGGCATCGAACGACTGTGGGCATTGTCGACGCCGCTGCTGGAAAACCCCACACCGATCCGGCCCTATCCGCAAGGCTCGTGGGGACCGAACGCGATCCATCAACTGATCGCGCCACGCGCCTGGCGATTGCCTTTCGAGCGCGTGTGGCGCGATCCGGATAAGTTGGGGAGTTAGGCCGTCTTGCGACGGCGGCCGGCGAGCAGACCGAGGCCACCGAGGGCGAACAGCGCCATCGTGCCGGGCTCGGGAACGTTGACGGCGTCGACCACCAGATTGTCGAGGAAGAACTTGCCGTCGCCTCGGATGCCGGGAATGCCCGAAATGACCAGCCGGTCCATCACGCCGAGATTCGCGCCGTTGAAACCGAACAGCCAGCTCTGCCCGCCGACCCACGCGGCATAGTTGGACGGATCGGCCGCCGGGAAATAAACATCGGAGCTGGAAGTGAGCGCGCCGTTCAGATAGGCGTCGAAGCGCAGCGACATGCCGTGATTGTTCAGGCCACTGAGCACATCGATGCTGGACAGCGTGAACTCGCCGTCCGCGGTGATCGACAACGGACCGTAGGCGGTCAGCAGACCCGAGTCGTTGAGCGCACGATCCGACAAGAGTGCATCGGGATAGTCACGCGCGTAATTGGTCTCGTAGGTGCAAAGCGTTTCAGACGAAATGGCAACCGCCGAAGCGCCGTAGGAGCGTGCGCATTTCTGCCACGGATCCATCGAGCCCGCGCTCTGATAGTTGGCGTATGAGAATTCGGGCGAAGCATCGAAATCGTTGAATCCCACCGAGACCATGCCGGCGTGCGCCGTGCAAGCAAACCCTGCTGTCAGAACCGTTGCCAAGACAATGCGCTTCATCGCTGCTCCTTGAACCGTCAACCCGGGCTGCTGCTCGGGCTGGGCCGCACTATGTCTTGACAGGTTATGTCGCGCTAGTGTCGCGTTGCTGTACAGGACAAACACCGACAGTTGCGACGTCGTTTCATTCGAGGAGATGGGTCGCGACCGACAACTGTGACGTCGCGCACTGAGCGCCTATGAAAATATGTGAACCGGATCGCAGAACGAGATCCGGCAGATGAACTAGCCCGCGCCGTGCCGGTCGCAGGCCCCCGCGGGACGTGCGCAAATGAACTGGCCGACTTCGTTGCCGGCCGCAGGCCACGTCGGACGTGCGCAAATGAACTGGCCGACTTCGTTGCCGGCCGCAGGCCACGTCGGACGTGCGCAAATGAACTGGCCGACTTCGTTGCCGGCCGCAGGCCTAGCGACGCGACGTGCGCTCGAATTTGAGGCCTTGAATCTCATCCGCGCCGAGCACGAAGCCCTTGCCGCCGAACGTCAACGTCACATCGTGCTGCTTGCTGTAGAAGCGCTGACCCTCGACGGCATACAACGTGAGCGGCGGCTGATAGCCCACCACGGCCTGCAACGCCTCCCCCACCACGCTCAGCGTGTAGCTCACACCCAGCTCCTCGCTGTAATACGTCCCCGCGAGCTTCTTCAATTCCGCCACGGCGGGCTGACGTTGAGCCGGCGGCGGAACGTTCGGTTGCTCACGCGGTTTCGGTACTTCCGGCCCTTCGGGGAACTTGCCATCCAGATAGATATCTGCGATGGCCTTTGCCGCCACGCGCGCCGGGCCGCCGCCGACGTTGCACAAGATCGTGGTCGCAAACTTCTGCTCCGGGAATCGCAGCATGTAGGTGTTGTAGCCGGGAACGCTGCCGCCATGCCCGACCGTGGGCAGGCCGCGATACTTCTCGATGACGAGTCCGAGCGCGTACTCGAGCTTCTTGCCGTCGTTGAGCACGCCCGCCTGCGTCATGTCCGCGAGCAGTTGCTGAGGATTGCGGCCGAGCTTGGGATACAGAAAGTTTCTATCCCACAGCGCCATGTCCTGCACGGTCGTGAGCAACGCGCCGTCGCCGACGATTTCATACGTCGGGCGCCACACTCCGAAACCGCCGCCCGGCAACTTCACATGTCCGATGGCGCGGCTCTTCATGATCATCCGGCGATCGTCATAGAACCGGGAATGCAACATCCCGAGCGGCTGGAAGATGTGATCGCGCGTGAACTCGCTGAATCGCTGCCCGCTCACTCGTTCCACGATCACGGCCATCAAGTAGTAGCCGGAATTGCTATAGGAATATTGGCTGCCGGGCTCGAAGTTCAGATGTTTCTGCCGGGCGAGGACCTCCAGCGCATATTGCTGAGGCACCGCGTCCAGCCAGTTCCAGCCGGCCAGCGCGAGCACCGAGGGCAGATCGCGGATGCCACTGGTGTGATTGGCCAGGTGACGCAACGTGATGCGCCGGCCGTAGTCCGGCAGCTCGCTCACATACTTGCGCACATCATCGTCGAGCGACAGCTTGCCCTGCTCCTGTAGCAACAGCAGCGACACGGCAGTGAACTGCTTGGACAGCGAGGCGATATTGAATACCGTGTCCGGACGGATGGCGACGCCCTGCTCCAGATCCGCCATGCCATAGCCGCGTTCCAGAACGATGTTGCCGTCCTGACTGACCTCGACTGCGCAGCCCGGGCCGTCGGTGCGCGCCCAATCCTTGAGCACCTGATCGACCTGCTGGGTGCGGTCGACGTCGGCGGCGGCGACATTGGCACAGAGAATGGTCGCCGTCAGTGCGGCGGCAAGATTGATTGTTTTCATGCTCATCCCCGTGCCTGTATACAGAAGAGCGCCGGAGCATACCGGCTGCCTCGACCCGCGCTTTGCCCAGGGGGCCACATGCTTGTCGGTTCGGGCCTCGTACCGCTTGTCGCCGGGCGGCAGGTTGGATATACGTGCCCGACAAGCCAATCCAGGCATGGGGAACCGATAATGCTGTCGAAGGGAAGCCTGCGGGCATCGCTGCGTCGTTCATTGGGAATGGTCGTGGCACTGTCGATGGGAACCGCCACGGTGCACGCGGCCGATGAGCCCGACACTCGCACGTTGAGCGAGCTGCGAGCCGATCTGGACGCACGCAAGACCACCTCGGTCGAGCTGGTCGAGGCGTTCACCCGGCGCATCGAGGCCATCGATCGCAACGGCCCGCAATTGCGTTCGATCATCGCCATCAATCCCGACGCACTCAAGCAGGCGCGCGCCCTGGATAAAGAGCTGCAAACCAAAGGCCCGCGCGGCCCCTTGCACGGCATCCCCGTGCTCCTGAAGGACAACATCGAAACGGCCGACCCGATGCCCACCACCGCCGGCTCGCTGGCCCTGATCGGCAACGTGACTCGACGCGACGCGCCCATCGCCGCGAACCTGCGCGCCGCCGGCGCCATCATCCTGGGCAAGACCAATTTGAGCGAATGGGCGAACTTCCGCTCGCGCAGCTCGACCAGCGGCTGGAGCGCAGTCGGCGGTCTGACCAAGAATCCCCACGTGCTCGATCGCACGCCCTGCGGTTCGAGCGCCGGCAGTGGCGCGGCGGTCGCGGCGGGCCTCGCACCGGTTGCCATCGGCACCGAGACCGACGGCTCGATCATTTGTCCCTCGGCGATGAATGGCGTGGTCGGTTTGAAACCCACCCTGGGGCTGCTGTCCGGCAAATACATCATTCCGATCTCGCACAGCCAGGACACCGCCGGTCCGATGGCGACCAATGTGAAAGACGCGGCGCTGTTCCTGGCCGCGCTGGTTGGCGATACGCCCGCGTGCGATCCACCGTCGGCCGGCTGCGCCAAGTCCGATTACACCAAGGGCCTCGTGCCCACGGCGCTGAACGGCAAGCGGATCGGTGTATTGCGCTTCGATCCGCCGGGCCGCAATGCCTATGTCACTCCTGTGTACGAGCGCGCGCTCGCTCACTTGAAAGAAGGCGGCGCCACCCTGATCGAGATCAAGATGCCGGACTTGCCGGGGCTGGATGAGGCCGAGGACCTGGTGCTGCATGCCGAGTTCAAAGCGGATCTCAACGCTTATCTCTCAGGCTCGCCCGCCAAGATCGGCGTGCGCTCGCTGGAGCAGCTGATCGAGTTCAACAAGAAGACGCCGGCCGAGCTGGCCCTGTTCGGTCAGGATACGTTCGAGAAAGCGAACGCCATGCCGCCGCTCAGCGATGCGAAGTACATGACGGCCCGCGCCGATGGCAAGCGTCTCGCGGGTGTCCAGGGCATCATGAAGATGCTGGCCGAGCATCAGCTGGATCTGATCGTCGCGCCGAGCACCGGTGTCGCCCCGCGCGTCGACTCGATCAATGGCACGCGCTCGCCCGGCTCCTTCACGTCCCTGCCCGCGGTCGCCGGCTATCCGCATCTCACCGTGCCCATGGGGGAGTTGAAGGGCTTGCCGCTGGGAATTTCCTTCATCGGCGCGCCCTGGTCCGAGGATGTGCTGCTCTCGGCGGGCTATGCGTTCGAGCAGCGGGCGCAGGCGCGCATCATTCCAAAGTTCATTCCTTCGATCGAAACACAGGAACGTGCGTTCGCCCCGGCGGTGCCTTCGCCCTGACCGGGGCCCCGAGCATCGCCGTCGCTGATGCCTGCCACCGCGTGCAGGTAGAATGCGCGGCATGTCCACGCCCGAACCCACAGCCCCGCCCCGAGCGCCCGCATCGATCAGCGTCATCGTGCCCAGCCATGATGGCGGCACGTTCATCGCCGAAGCGCTCGATTCCATCCTCGCCCAGAGCCTGCCGGTCCAGCAGATCCTGATCATCGACGACGGCTCGAGCGACAACACGGCGGAAGTCGTCGGGCGCTACAAAGATCGCCGCATTCAGTACATCCGCACGCCGCCGGCCGGCCTGGTCGCTGCCTGTAACGTCGGCCTCGATGCCGCCCGCGGCGAATTCGTGACGTTCCTGTATCCCGACGATCGCTGGAGTCCCGCGTTCGTCGAGCGCATGTACGACTACCTCGCCGCGGATGCGGGCATCTCCTGCGCCTTCAGCAATTTCGTGCATCTCGATGAGGCGACCGGCAAGATGGTGGGCGATCAGTTTCGCTGCTATCCAGAAATCAAACGTCCGGTGCTGCTGAAGGACGCACCTCACGCGCACGGTCGCATTCCACAAGAAAAAGCGTTCGGCGCGCTGGTGGCCTGCAGTGACATTCCAGCCTATCTGCAGGTGATGATGTTCCGACGAAGCGCGATCGAGCCGCTGCGTTTCGAGCCCGGTCTCGGGCGCGGCGCGGCCATCACCTTCGTGCTGCGGGCGTTCATGCAAGGCCTGGTGGTGTTCACCGACGAGGTCCTCGCCATCGTGCGCCGACACGACCGCAAAGCGACCCTCGATCGAGGCAACCTCGCGGTTCAACAGCTCGAAGGCTTGCAAGCACTTGCGCCGCATGTGACTCGCGAGCGCGATCTGGCGCCGTATCGCGAGCGGCTCGGCCAGGCCCAACTCGACGCGGCGATCTCTTTGATGAAAGCCGGTCAGACGCGTGCAGGTTTTCGCGCCTGGCGCGAGTCCCGCAAGTTACCCGCTGCGGGCCTGAGGAAATTTCAGGGGGCGTTGCGCTTGCTCGCGGCACTGCCACAGGGATTGTTGAAATAGCGCAGTCACTTCCCCGTATGGCCTCGCGACGCCCGAGATGACTTAATTCATGTCGATGTCCTGAAACTAAGACCAGCGGCGTCTGAGAGACAGATACCGCGGGAGTGGCGATGGCAATCGGTAGAGCAGTGCTGCTAAGGGAGTCGGGTGCTGGTTCCGCGTCGGCCGAATGGGCCCGGCGACTCTGGCGCTGGCGTCACTGGGCTTTGTTTCTTCTGGCGTTGCTCGCCGCCGCGCTCGCCACCTTCAGCCTGGTCACCGATCCCCCCCGGAAGCCGCCGATAACGACCAGTTATCTCCCCGAGCCGCGCAGCGACGTTCCCTGAACGGCATTTTCGCAATCCATAAGCCGCTGTCGTCTCGAATTGACCGGGGCGACGAAACCAACTACATACTCTCGACGTTTCGCAGGTTGGGGGCGGTGAGCGCGCGGACCGCCCTTTAACTTAAATCAACAGCGACTGGCACGCGCGGGAGTACCGAAAATTGACTGATTGGCGCGTGCCACTATCCGTGCTGGACTACGACGTGGCAGAAGCAGAGGCCGCGCAACGGGTCATTGCCAGTAAATGGTTGTCCATGGGCCCCGAAGTGGAGGCCTTCGAGCGCGAGTTCGCGCAGATGCAGTCGGCTCGCCATGCCTTCGCCGTGTCCAGCGCCACCGCCGCCCTGCATCTGGCGATGCATGCGGTCGGCCTCCGGCCCGGCGATGAAGTCATCCAGCCGGCGATCAACTTCGTCGCCTCTGCCAACATGACCTTGCTCGCCGGTGCCACGCCGGTATTCGCGGATATTTGCAGTCTTGCCGAGCCAACGCTCGATCCGGAGCACGTCGAGCGGCTGATCACGCCTCGTACCAAAGCCATCGTTCCCATGCACTACGGCGGCAATCTCGCGCGCATGAGCGAGCTGCTCGCGTTGTGCAAGCAACACGGCCTGGCGATGATCGAGGACTCCTGCCACGCGGTGGGCACCGCTTATCATGATCCGAAAGGCCGCGAGCCTCACGGTGTCATGGCCGGCAGCATCGGCGATCTCGGCACGTTTTCCTTTTACGCGAACAAGAATCTGGCGTGCGGCGAAGGCGGCATGCTGGTGACCAACCGTGACGATCTGGGCGAGCGCATTCAGATGATGCGCAGTCATGGCATGACGCGCTCCTCCTGGGAACGTCACCACGGCCGGCCCGGCTCGTACGACATCGCGCTGGCCGGCTTCAACTATCGGCTGGATGAGTTGCATGCCGCGCTGGGCCGGGTCCAACTCGCGAAACTCCTGCCGGGCAACGCGCGGCGGCGTGAACTGTTGGCGCGCTATCGCGAAGGCCTGCAGGGCGCCGAGCGCTGGACCATGGTGTTCGCCGATCAGATCGAGCATTCCTCCGGCCATTTGATGGTCGTCGTGGCGGACTCGACCGAGACGCGCGCCAACGCCGCCCACACGCTGCGTGAGGCGGGCATCCAGACGAGCATGCACTACCCCTCCATCCTGGAATTCAGCGGCTTCCGGGGTCGTTTCTCCGAGCGGCTGGAGTTGACGCATCAGTTCGCCAACCGCGCGATCACGTTGCCCATGCATCCGGGCCTGGGCACCGAGCAGGTCGACGAGATCACGCACCTCCTGCGTGCCGCTGAGTGAAAGTCATCCTGTTTGCCGCCCCCTTCGGGCAAGGCGGCCAGATGCACATTCATTGCCGACGATATCTGCGGCTGATGCAGCTGGCTGGCTGCAAGGTGACGCTGATCGAGCATGGCGGCGCGCGGTCGCTGCCGATACCCGGCGTCGACCAGCGCAACTATCCCCGGCGCCTGCGCCGGCTCGACGGACTGCTGACCACACAGGCGCTATCGTTTCTCCACAAGCGACGTCTCGAACCCCTGTTGCGCTCGGTCGCCGCGGATCTGTGTCACGTGCAATGGATGGACGAACGCGTGCTCGATGTGAGTCTCGCGGGCGGTCGTCCGTTGATTGCAACCGCCTGGGGCAGCGATCTGAACGTGCCGGCCCAGGCGGCGCCGGACGATCGGGCACGGCAACGCATCGGTGCCGCCCTTCGCGAGCTGGATCTGCTCATCGTCGATGCCGATGACAGCGCCGCCACTGCGAATGTGCTGGCCGGCACTCGCGTGCCCGCCGTAACGCTGCCGATCGGCATCGACACGCAGCTGTTTCATCCTGAGTTAGCCAAGGAGCGGGCGCGGTGGCGCCAGCAATGGCAGATCGAGCCCGATGCCCGCGTCTTTCTGTCAGCGCGACAGCTCGGTGCCGTCTATCGACCGGGCGAGATCATTGCCGCGTTCGCGGCCATGCCTGCCGCCGCTCGCGAGCGCTCCTATCTGATCATGCGAACCTTCGGCCACAGCGTCGGCACATCGCTCAGCGCCCTACGACAGCAGACCGAAGCGCTCGGCATCGCAGCGCGCGTGCGTTGGGTTGGCGGCATGCCCTATGAGCAGCAGCCGGGCTTGTTCGTCGCTGCGGACTTCTCAGTGAACTTCCCTCACATGGACGCGTTTCCGGTCACGTTCCTGGAAAGTCTCGCCTGCGGCGTGCCGGTGCTGACCAATCGCTTGAAGGCCTATGAGTCGAACGGTGCCGAGCCCTATCTGGCGTTCACCAGCGAAGACTCTGTCGCCGCACTCAGCGCAACGATGGCCACGGCACTCGCCAACGTCGACGCCCTTCGCACACAAGCTGCCCGGGGCCGCGAGCACGTCGTGCGCAACTTCGATGAGCGAGTGAGCGCCGCTCGACTGAAAGAAATCTACGATCAGGTACTGCTGCGCCATTCCGCAGGGAACCGCTGAAACGCCAACCCGTTTGTTCCTTGCTGAGCGGCGCGCCGTTGCGTAGCCGTCGGGAAATCACCGAAGCGCGAGGACATCACCATGGCATTGAAAGACTTCTTTCGCGGCGGCCATCGTCATCGAGACGAGCGCACCCGCTATCCGCTGGATCCGCTGTCGCGCGAATCCTGGCACGAGGAAGCCGACGCCCGTTACGGCGCGGACGTCTACCGGGATTTCGACGACGAGCGCCGCAGCTACAACGATCGCTGGGAGAACTCATATAGCGGCGCGGGTTACGGACGCTTCGCCAATCAACGGCGTGACGTCGAGTACGGCGGCTCGAGCAGCAATCCCTTTTACGGCGATCGTCCTCTCACGCGGGCCGGCTCCATCTACGACTCCGATTATTTCGGCTCCAAGGCCGGACTGCCGATGACCCAATGGCGAGGCGAGGCCAATAACGAGCAGCTCGGCGAACTGGCGCATCGCGGCCCGTTCAGCGGTATGGGGCCGCGCGGCTATCGTCGCTCCGATGAGCGCATCAAAGAGGATGTGTGCCAGTGCCTCACCGACGATCATCACATCGATGCCAGCGACATCGAAGTGACCGTGCAGGATCGCGAAGTGACGCTGACCGGCACCGTCAGCTCTCGCATGCAGAAGCGGCACGCCGAGGATTTGATCGAACACCTGTCCGGCGTGCGCGACGTGATCAACAGTCTGCGCGTCGTCGGCGAGACGCGGAATCTGTAACCACTCTGAAATGGACACGCCACGCCTGCGCGGGCAGCATGCGAGTTTATTCACCTCAACGACGAGGACCGTTGCATGCATTGCTGGCTTCTCTTTCATCGGGAACTTCGTCGCGACGTTCCCGAAGCAGCGGAAGTCTTCCGCTTCCAGCAGTCGGCCGTGCAGGCGGGCATTCGTCTCGACGTGCTCAATCCCCGTGATTTCGAGCTCATCGTCGATTCGACCGAGGGCTGGTCCGCGGTTTATCAAGGTCGCAAGCTGCCCAAGCCCGACCTGATCATTCCGCGCACCGGCAGCGAGACCAGCTATTTCACCCTGGCGGTGCTTCGGCATTTCGAGCGCCAGGGCATCGCGATGGTGAACAGCCCGGCCGCGGTCGAAGCCGTGGCCGACAAGCTGCAAACTTTGCAAATCCTGTCCGGCGCCGGCATTCCGATTCCAAAAACCATCCTGGGTAAATTCCCGGTCGATGTGAACGTGATCGAGCGCGAGCTGGGCTTCCCAGTGGTCGTGAAAACTTTGCGCGGTACTCGCGGCAACGGCGTGTTCCTGTGTGCGAATCGCGAACAGTTCAACGATCTCGCGACGCTGCTCGATGGCGCGCAGTCGAGCGCGGACTTCATCTTCCAGGAGTATGTGAAGGCGAGCCACGGCCGCGACGTGCGCGTGCTCGTGGTCAACGGTCGGGCCATCGCCGCGATGGAACGCCGCTCCACGGACGGCAGCTTCAAGTCGAACATCTCGTTGGGCGGTGTGGGCTCGGCGTTCGAGCCGCCGCCGGAAATGGCCGAGCTCGCCGTTCGTGTCGCGAATACTCTGGGCCTGGATGTCGCCGGCGTCGACATACTGCTCGACGCCGATGGCTATCGGATCTGCGAGGCCAATTCCTCGCCCGGTTTCCAAGGCCTGGAGAAGGCCTGTCGCATCAGCGTGCCCGACGCGATCTTCGGCGCCATGCGCGATCGGCTCGGGTTGCCGGCACAGACTCGTCGCCGCACTTCGTGGCAACGCCTGCTGGACTCGCTGCGTAACGCCGTCCGCATGGACAGCCGCCCTACTCCCAACCCGGTGCGCGAGCCTACTTAGCCTCGGCGGCGTGCGCCGTGCCTCGAAGACGCATCAGCGGCCAGACGCTGCTGTATTGATCCGTCCAACCGTCGAATGACGGCGCCGCCGTCGCCTCGTACGTAGTGGCGTTTTGGAATTCGGGCCGCGCCAACAACGGCTGATTCGAGGTCACCAGCACCCAGATGCTGGTGTCGTAGGTGCCATCGCTGATACTGCGGACCACTCGCGCCGATCGATTCACATGCTCAGCGGATCTTGCGCACACTGGCACCAGATCGATGTATCGATTCGAGATGTGCACGGCCAGCACGCCGCCCGGCTGCAGATGCTTGAAGTACAGCTCGAACGCCTCGTGCGTCAGCAGATGCGTCGGAATGGCGTCGCTCGAGAATGCGTCGATGGCCAACAGATCGAACCCTTGAGGTGACTGACTCTCCAGCGTCAACCGCGCATCGCCGAGCAGCACGTCCACATCGCCAGCCTTCCTTGCCGCGGGCAAGAACGTGAAGTACGAGTCCGCGATGTCGACGACGGCTGGATTGATCTCATAGAAGCGCGCGTAGTCGCCCTCTCTCACATAGCCCGACATCACGCCCACGCCCAGGCCCACGACCCCCATCCGCACCGGCCCCTCGGACTGCAGCGCCGCCAATGCGAGCCCGGCGCCGGAATGCTTGGAGAAATACGAGGATGGCAGGCGGCGAAGTTCCTCGTGCAAGTACTGGTAGCCATGACTGATCGTGCCGTGGATCAAATAGCGGCGCGCCAGCTCGAAACTAGTCGGATCATCCTGCACGCTCAGCACGCCATAGAAGTTTCTTTGCACCAGCACGCTCAGCCGGCGTTCCTGGTACTCCGAGCGCAGCAGCTCGCCCATCAGCGTGAGCACGCCGAGAATCATCACCACACGAAACAGCCACTGCGTGCGTCGCGCGCCGCGTCGGTACCATTGCAGGATCACATAGAGCTCGGCGATCAACACCACCAGCAACGGAAACTCGACGTACGTTTTGAAGATCACGGGCGCGATCAAGCCGACGAACGCGCCCCCCACCACACCGCCCAGGGAAATCACCAGATAGAACCGCGTGAGATAACGCCCCGCGGGTCGACGCATCACCAGCTCGCCATGACAGGCCATGCAGATGACGAACAGGCTCAACAGATAGCCCGGCACCACGTATTGAATCGGCCAGTTCTCCAGCCGATTGATATACAGATACGCCAGCCCCCCGAGCGACAGCGCCACCAGCGGAAAGAACCAGGTCGGGTGATAGAACCGGTGATTTCCAAACGCCAGGATGAACGTCGACAGGTACAGCGCGAGCGGCACCACCCACAGCAGCGGAATGGGCGCGACGTTGGCACTGAGATTTGCCGAAACCGTGACGAGCAAGCCGGATGCACATGCCGACAGTAACAGCCACACCATCATGCGCCATACCGTCGGCGCGACTGCCTTCGACTCAAACTCGGGCTCAGTCACGTCCGCCGCTTGGGAAACGGTTTGCTTACTGTTGAGAAACGCCAGGCCCGCGCAGAGTGCCGCGAACACGACGAACAACGCACTCCATCCCAACGCCAGCGCGCGTGAACTGAATGCCGGCTCCAGCAACAACGGAAAACTGAGCAACGCCAACAGCGAGCCCGCGTTGGACCAGGCGAACAACCAATACGGCGGCTCACTGCCGGTCCGACGCATGTACCAGACCTGTAGCAAGGGACTGGTCGCGCTCAGCATCAACGACGGCAGACCCACGGTCACCGTCAGCAGCAACAGGATCTGTAGCGCGGGATCGCCGCCGCCCTCGGGTCGAAAGGACTCCGACGGCAGAATGGGCATCATCAGGCAGCTGACGATCAGCAACGTGCCGTGAATCAGACTTTGCCGCCGTGGCGAAATGTGCGTCGTGAGCCAGTGCGCGTAGCTATAACCGCCGAGCACGCAGGCCTGAAAAAACACCAGGGCCGCGCTCCACACCGCGGAGGTACCGCCGAACCAGGGCAGGATTATTTTCGCGATCAGTGGTTGAACGAGGAACAACAGACACGCGCCGACGATCACAGTGACGGCGTATAGCGGTGTTCTGTATACCCAGGCTTTGGGCAGCGATCCGACGGTGGAGGCGCTCATCGCGCGGAGGATAACGCATATACTCCGCAACATGATCACCCCCTTCAACCAACGAGACATCGCGAGACAACGTATGCATCAGACGTATAAGCATTCATCGCTGCTGAAGGCGGCCATCTTGTCGCTGTTGGCTCTGTGTGCCGCCTGCTCACGCGAAGCGGCGCCGCCCGCGGCGGATGCGAATGCCCCTGCTGCATTGGCCTCACCACCCATCACGCCGGGATCACCACTGGAGACGCGGCCGCCGAATGGCACGGACTTCAAGCCCGCGTTCGCCGGTCAGACGCGCGCGCCCGCCATCAAGAGCGAGTTCCCGCTGGATATCTCCGTGGTCGCGAAGGATTTGAACGGCGCCTGGTCGTTCGAATTCCTGCCGGATCAGCGCATCCTGGTCACCGAGCGCCAGGGCAACCTGCGCATCGTCGGCAAGGACGGCAAGGTGTCGGCACCGTTGAAAGGTCTGCCCAAAGTTTATTTCGAAGGCCAGGGCGGTCTGCTCGACGTGGCCCTCGATCCCCAATTCGCAACCAATCGCACCCTCTATTGGAGCTACGCCGAACCGCGTGACGGCGGCAACGGCACCGCGCTCGCCAAGGGCGTGCTGTCGGCGGACGAAAGCACCGTCGAGAGCGTCAAGGTGATCTTCCGCCAGATGCCGACCTGGGATTCGAAACTGCACTTCGGTTCGCGCATCGTGTTCGCGCCCGATGGCAAATTGTTCCTGACGCTCGGCGAGCGCTCGCTCCCTGAAACACGCGTGCACGCGCAGGATCTGAACAGCCACTTCGGCAAGGTCGTGCGCCTCAATCCCGATGGCAGCGTACCGGGCGACAATCCGTTCGCCGGGCGCAGCGATGCCAAGCCGGAGATCTGGTCCTACGGCCATCGCAACGTCCAGGCCGCGACGCTCGATTCACAGGGCAAACTGTGGACCATCGAACACGGCCCGCGCGGTGGCGATGAGCTGAATCAGCCGCAGGCCGGTCTGAACTACGGCTGGCCCGTCATCACTTACGGCATCGAATACGCCGGCCCGAAAATCGGCGAAGGCATCACCGCGAAGGAAGGCATGGAACAGCCGGTCTATTACTGGGACCCGGTCATCGCTCCCTCCGGCATGACGTTCTACGACGGCGCCCTGTTCCCCGAGTGGCAAGGCAATCTGTTCGTCGGCGGTTTGGGCAGCACCAAGCTGGTTCGTCTGCAGATGCAGGACGGCAAGGTGGTCGGCGAGGAGTGGCTGCTGCAGGATCGCGGCAGTCGCATTCGTGACGTGAAGCAAGGCCCCGATGGGGCGGTCTACGTCGTGACTGAAGCGGCGGATGGTCAGTTGCTGAGGATCGGCCGGAAGAGCTGATTCGGCTGCGCAAGGATCTGTCTGAAATTCTGTGGTCCAGGCAGCGAGGATCGCGTGCGTCACATTTGCTGAGCACGCGATCCTGCTGACACCACGAAGAAGCGCCACGCGTCAGCGTTGGCGCGACCCGCTCAGCCAAGGTCGACAGTGAACGCCAGGCACTCGATCGCCGCCAGCCCCCACTGGGCCGCCGTGTTGGTCGACACCCACGCCGCTTCATCGACCGCGTTCATCACCGCCGGCCCGGCAATCCGCCGCGTTTCAAATCGCTGATCCGGCGCAAACCCCGCGCGCCCCGCGTAAAACTCTTCCCACGCTCGCTTGGCGAGCGCCGGATCTCGTTTGATCCTGGCGGCATAGGCAGTAAGCCGCGAGTGCCCCTGCCCAAGATTCAGCTCACCGAGACTCTCACCCAGCACCGCCTTCTGCTGCTCCGGAGGTGCGTTATAGAGCATGCAGTACTCCACCCACGCCCGCTCAAACTCCGGAATCTTCAACAACTCGATCAACTCCGCGCAGACCTCCGGCAATCCAAACGCCGCGCTGAGGTGAGAAACATTCAGCGCTCTATCATTGGATATATCGAACGCGCCGGTCCGCAGGTTCATGCGCCCACCGCCGGTAAAAAAACCTCTCGGCTGCGAACCGATCGATCGCATGCTCGCAACCAGCCGATCGCGCATCTCACGAGATCCGGTTCTCTCCCACTCCGTCAGCCATGCGCCTGCAATCGACCCCCAGTCGGTTCCAAAGCCGAGTCGCGCATAGTCGCCGTCCGCACTCTCAACAACACGGTCCTGGGCCTCGGGCAGCTTCCGTTCGGGAACTACCGCCCGAAGCGTGCGCGCCGCCTCCAACTGCTCACGCAACAAATCGCCCACGCGCTCATCGGCTGTGAGGAAGTAGTAGTAGCGACGATTCAACGCTGTGCTGATGCGCAGCTGCTTGGCGCTGCAGCCCCAGTGCATGACGTTGTGCCGCGACCCAAGGGGCGCGAACTTGCCCAAGTGATGAACGTCGACTTCTCCGGTATGCCGCGTCATCGCCTCGGCGAATCGATAGACATCTGCGCGCCCGGTGCGCAGGAAATAGAGCCAGAGCCAGATATCCGTGGACAGCTCGGAGTTGTCCCACGCATAACCGCCAACGTCATATCGCCAGGTGTGACGATCCGCATCGTAGGTATGCATCACGTCGCCATAGTTCCAGAACCCGCACCAACTATGTTGATCCCGCTGCTTCTCGTAGAAATCGAACAGGAAGTCCAGCTGCTCCTCGAGGCGCGCCTGTTTTGCATTGGATCGATCAGGCAGCGCAAACGTGCCGCCGAACACGCCCGCTCGATGCAACGTCTGTGGCACGGCGACCATCGCGGCGGGCGCACGCACCGCTGCCGCGAGCTGCACTAAACGTTCGCGAGCCGGGGTCGCTTCGAGCAACCACAATCGCATCTCGCTGGTTCGCGCAACGCCCACCGGTGTACCGAAGCCCGGCTCGTAATCCTCATAGGTGATGTTCAGACCTTGAAGCTGCTTCTCGTGCGTATCCTGGCCCAGACCGTCGTGATAGAAACGCAGATCCATCGGCGGCGCATCGGGCGCCCACAGCCACATCGTGACTTCGGCACGCTCGGTGCGGGCCTTACGAATGTCCAGTTGTGCCGGGTGGCTCTCCCAGAAGTTACGAATGCCGAATGCCACACCGCCGCTCGGCCCACCGAGATAGCCCAACCCAGAAGCGCGCCCCCCACGACTCGAGTCGAGCCATGCATAGCCGGCTGCAGTCCGCTTGCGGATCTGAAACGAATCCGCCGTGGGCTGCAGCAGCGTCCAGTCGCCGAAGGCAGGAATCAATTCCAGTCCTTCCGCCACTCTCGGACCAATCGACTTCACCTCGCGCCCCGCAATCTGCGCCTGGCGTGCCTCGATACCCGGATCGCGACGCAAGCCGGTCAAACCACGCACCGCCTCGCCGAACACACCATCGTTCTCGCCGACGAATCGGACGTGTCGATTGTGAAGCGCCTCCGACAGAGGAACATCGAAGCGCAGGCCCAGACCTCGGATGAAATCCCGCGATTCCTCGCCATCGAAAACGAAGGTGTGAACGACGCGCACATCGTCACCGCCCGCGTAGAAATACAACCGCAGCGTGAAGGGCAGCCAACGCCGCCCCTTCGGACGTGCATGCACACCGGTGATTTTGATTACCGCTCGGAGCGGGCCTTGATGCTCGATCTCGGCCGACTCGACCAACGACTCGAATGTTTCCACTTTGACGGTCGAGTCCGCCTCCTCCAGCGGCGCGTTCTGTCGAAGCGCGACCAAACGCCCACCGGCGAGCAGCTCCTTATCGCCGCGGCGGATCGACTCGATACAGACCGCACTATGCCGTAGCACCCGGCAAGTGATGACGCCCGTGTCGATCTCAATTGCCCCTGCATCCTGCTTGATTTTCAACGTCGCCGCGGGCGCCGGACCTTTCTGACCCGGCTCGACTTGAAATGCCGTGCTCGCCAAAGTCACATCCGGTGCAACCGCATGCGCCGTCCACTTCAGCGAACCATCCGGCCAATACGCAAGCGGCCACGTTTGCAACGGCACGGGTTTGCCCTCGCGATCACGCAATGAAAACGACGTGCGTGGCGAATGTTTGCTACGCGGCCACGGCATGCCCCAGGTCACACCGGTCGCGACATCCGGTGCGCGATCGTCTAACCAGTGACACCACGCCCCCTGCGCGAATGTTTCCTCCGTCAGAACCGCTGTCGGCCCGCGCGTCATTGCCTGTGAGCTCGATGCATCGCTGAGCGCTGTGGTTGCCAGAGCGCTCGCCGCGATGAACTGCCGTCGCGAAATCCCCTGTGCCATCCCATCCCCCTCATTCAGGCCCGGTAACGATTGCAATTGATCGATGTAGCCGGTCTTTTGCGTCGCAAAGACAATTTCTCTGACAAATGATTGCAAATTCGATCAAACTAGCGCAAATATTAGCAACGGGCCCCGGAGTGTCGTGTCGGATTGTTACCGGTGTCAGGGACGCTTGCCCGAGTCGACTACAGCACCGCCACGCGGTCGCAGGCACGAAGGCGGACAGAAAAGACCGGAGATTTTGGGGGATTGCATGGCGAATATCCTTGGATGTCGCGGCTCGCGCTCTGCAACGTGCGCACCGTGGACTTTGACCGCCCCGCTGCCGTTCTTACGACGCATCGCCAATGAGACTTACGGATCGCGCTACTTTCTCAGAGTGCGAGCGCGATTGTGAGTACGGTTCGAGGCGACGCGCGGCATGACAGCCCCCTTTCATCGCTGCGCGTCGTCTCGCAACCGGGTTCCTGCCCCATGGATTAAAGAGCGACATGACCATTCGAGCATCGACCCTGTTCCTGCTGTTTCTTGTTTCTTGCTCCGCCGCGCCGGCGGAATCGCTTCGAGCCAGCGTGACGGTACGCACCGACCAGCCCGGCAGCGTGATCGATCCCGGCATCTACGGTCAGTTCGCGGAGCATCTGGGCCGCGGCATTTATGAAGGCGTCTGGGTCGGCGAGAACTCACCGATTCCGAACACACGCGGCTTGCGCAACGACGTTCTGGCGGCGCTCAAAGAGCTGGGGGTGCCGGTGCTGCGCTGGCCCGGCGGCTGCTTCGCCGATGAGTATCACTGGCGCGATGGCATCGGTCCGCGCGATCAGCGACCGACACGCATCAATACGACCTGGGGCGGCGTGGTCGACGACAACTCCTTCGGCACGCACGAGTTCATGGACTTCGCCGAGCTGATCGGCGCCGAGGTCTATGTAAATGGCAATGTCGGCACCGGCTCGACGCGCGAAATGGCGGAGTGGGTCGAATACATGACCGCCGACAACAACTCCACGCTGGCACAACTGCGCCGTGCGAACGGTCGCGACAAGCCCTGGCGGGTGCACTACTTCGCCGTCGGCAACGAGACCTGGGGCTGCGGTGGCAACATGCGGCCGGAGTTCTACGCGGATCTCTACCGGCAGTACGCGACTTTCATCAAAACGCCGCGTGATAACAAACCTCAACGCATCGCGAGCGGCGCGAATGGCAGCAACACCGAATGGACCGACGTGCTGATGCGCGAAGCGGGCAGGCACATGGATGCGATCAGCGTGCACTACTACACCCTGCCCCGCGGCGCCTGGAAGGAAAAAGGCGCCGCCACCCGCTTTCCAGAATCCGAATGGATCTCCACCTTCAGGCGTACGCTGCGCATGGATGAAATCCTGACCAATCACAGCACGATCATGGATCGCTACGATCCGCAGCGGCGCGTGGCGCTGCTGGTCGACGAATGGGGCACCTGGTACGACGTCGAGCCCGGCACCAACGAAGGCTTTTTATATCAACAGAACAGCCTGCGCGACGCGCTGGTCGCGGCGGTCAATTTCAATATCTTTCACCGTCACGCCGCACGGGTGCGCATGACGAACATCGCGCAGATGGTGAACGTGCTCCAGGCCATCATCCTCACCGACGGACCGAGGATGCTGAAGACCCCGACCTATCATGCATTCGCCCTGTACAGGCCCTTTCGAGGTGCCACTCATGTTCCGGTGGAGATTTCGACGGCCGAGTACCGACTCGACGCAGAGAGCATTCCGGCTGTGCATGCCACGGCCGCGCGAGACAAAGCCGGCGCGCTGCATATCGCGCTCACGAATCTGGATCCGCACCGACGCGCCGCGGTCGAGCTGCACCTGCCGGGCCAGACTGGCAAGACGCTACAAGGGCAGATCCTGACCGCGGCCACCACCGACGCCATCAACACCTTCGAGGCTCCTGATACTGTGCGCCCTGCTCCGTTCAAAGCCATCAAAGTGAAGGGTGAGCTGCAGGTCGAGCTGCCCGCCAGGTCACTGCTCGTACTGAGTCAGAGGTAGCTCATGAGCCAGTCCAGAACGATCGCCTTTCGGATGCAGCTGAAGCCTGGCAGGGTCGATGAATATCGGCGGCGCCACGACGAGCTCTGGCCGGAGCTCGCCGAAACGCTGCATGAAGCGGGCATTCACGATTACTCGATCTTCCTCGATCCGAAGACGCTGCAGCTGTTCGCGGTACTCAAGCTGCGCCCCGGACATCGCCGCGAGGAACTGCCCGATCATCCCGTCATGAAGCGCTGGTGGCTGTACATGGCGGAGCTGATGGAAACCGAACCCGATCTGCGACCGCGCGAGTGGCCCCTCGTGCCCCTGTTTCATCTCGATTGAAGGTAAGTTTCATGCCCGTTCCGCTTCGCGACTACGACACCGCGCACCTGCATGGCACCGTCCAGCTGCTGATCTCCAATCTGGTCGATCTGAAGGATTCCTCCGGCGAGTTCCTGCTGAAGCTCGACGACGGTCGCGTCATCGACACCAAGGGATGGAACGATTGGGAATGGACGCACGGCATCGGGCTCTACGGCATCCAGCAGTATTATCAGCTCACCGGCGACCCGCGCTGCTTGCAAGTCATCAAGGACTGGTTCCGCGATCGCTTTGCCGCCGGCACGCCGACCAAGAACGTCAACACGATGGCGCCGTTCCTCACGCTCGCGAATCTCTACGAGCACTACCGCGATCCGACCTATGTGCCCTATCTGGATACCTGGGCCGAATGGGTCATGAACGACATGCCGCGCACCGATGAAGGCGGTTTGCAACACATCGTGTTCAACTCAGAGAATCCGCAGCAGTTGTGGGACGACACGTTGATGATGTGCGTGTTGCCGTTGGCGCGCATCGGTCAGGTGCTGGGACGGCCGCAGTATCTCGAAGAGGCGCGACGACAGTTCCTGCTGCACGTCAAATATCTTCACGACCGACGCACCGGGCTGTGGTTTCACGGCTGGACGTTCGATGGTCGCCACAACTTCGCCGAGGCGCTGTGGGCCCGAGGCAATTGCTGGGTGACCATCGCGATTCCCGAGTTCATCGAGATGCTGAATCTGCCGCCCGGCGATGCGCTTCGCGAGTTCCTGACCGATACCTTGAAGGCCCAGGTGCGCACACTGCAGAAGCATCAGGATGCCAGCGGCCTGTGGCACACGCTGATCAATGACGAGTCGTCCTACTTGGAAGCGTCCGCCACCGCAGGCTTCGCGTACGGCATTCTGAAGGCGGTGCGCCGGCGATATCTGCCCGAGAAGTATCTGGAGACCGGCCTGCGCGCCGTTCAAGGCGTGCTCGAAAACATCGCCGACAACGGCGAGCTGCGCAATGTTTCTTTCGGCACCGCCATGGGCTCGGATCTGGAGTTCTATCGCAAGATCCCGTTGACACCCATGCCGTACGGCCAGGCCATGGCCATGCTGTGTCTGGGTGAATACCTGCGCACGCGCATCTGACCACCATGGCCATGCGCACGGTTCGGTTCGGCCACTACGTCGCCTACGGAAGCAACGACTTCCTGGGCGCCGGCGCGATGTCGGTCATCAGCGGCTGGATCCTTTTCTTCTACACGACCTTCTGCGGTCTCACCGCCGTGCAAGCCGCCGCGATCTTCGCGATCGCACGGCTGTTCGATGCCGTGGCCAGCCCCCTGATCGGCTATATCTCCGATCATTTCCACCGCACTGCCCTCGGCCGACGCTTCGGCCGTCGACGGTTCTTCATTCTGCTCGCGGTGCCGCTGCTGCCCAGCTTCGCGCTGATGTGGATCGACGGCATGAGCTTCTGGTACTACCTCGTCACTTACGTGTTCTTCGAGGTCGTGTACGCGATGGAGCTGATTCCATACGAGACACTGGCCGCGGAGATGTCGCCCGACTACAAGGTCAAGGCGAAGTTCGCCGGCGCTCGGATTCTGTGCGGCCAGGTCGCCGCCATTCTGGCCGGCGTGCTGCCGGGCCGGATCATCGAAGCGTTCGGCAAGAGCTCGGCCGAGACGTTCTTCTATCTGGGTGTGATCTTCTCGGCGATCTTCATGCTGGTCGCGCTGGCCGTATTCATGTTCACCTGGGAGCGGCCGCGCGAGCAGATCGAGAGCATCGCCATCGAGCACGGCGACCCATCGCCGCTGCGACGACTGACGCAGCTGTATTCCGACTTGATCGCGACGCTGCGCATCCGCGCCTTTCGGCTGCATCTTGGCATGTACCTCGGCGGTTACATCAGCCAGGACATCTTCAACGCCGTGTTCACCTATTTCATCGTGTTCGCCATCGGCGGCAGCGTCGTCATTGCCTCCAACCTGATGGGCACGATGGCGTTCGCCCAGTTGCTCGCCGTCGCTGCGTTCATTCCGATGTGCCTGCGCTTGCATCCGGCGCCCTCCTATCGGATCGCCGTCAGCCTGTACGCGACCGCCGTGCTCGGCTTCGTCGCGCTCTATCAGATGCACCCCGTGCCCACAGGATGGATCTACGTGCCCGTGCTGATGGCTGGCTTGGGGCGCGGCGGCCTCAACTACATTCCCTGGAACACCTATAACTACATGGCCGACGTCGATGAGATCGTCACCGGCCGCCGCCGCGAAGGCGCCTTCGCCGGCGTCATGACCTTCATTCGCAAGACCTCGCAAGCCGCCGCGGTCATGGGCGTTGGCTTCATCTTGCAGGCCGGCGGATTCATTTCCGGAAACACCACTCAATCGCCCCAGGCAGTGCAGACCATCGTGCTGATGCTCGCGTTGGGCACGCTGACCCTGCTCGCGTTTGGCTGGATCGTGTCGCTGCGCTTTCATCTCGATCGCGATACACACGCCGTGCTGATGCGCGAGATCGCGCGCTTCAAAGAACAACCCGATCCCGTGCCCGATGCGGAGAGCCGACGGATCGTGGAGGACCTCACGGGATGGAGCTACGAAGCGTTGTGGGGCCAGAAGCAGCGACTGACGGATAAGTCATCCCAGCCAACCATGAATGCCGGTACTGCTATGACCCCCAGCCGCGACTAAGACATTATGAAACCGCTGCCAAACCGTTCTTCTGAACGAGATGAAGCAGTTTCAGGGCGGTGCCCGTCGGTCGCTTCTGACCAATCTCCCACTTCTGCACCGAGGACGTGCTGGTATTCAGAATCGCTGCGAAGACCGCCTGACTCACGTTCGCAGCTTCGCGGATGCGCTTGATCTCGGCCGGGCGCAACGGGGGAACAGGCTTGAGGCAGAGCTGATCAAACTCTCGCATGGTCACTTGATCGATAGCGTCGGCTGCATGCAGCCCACGGGCGGTCTCATGCACGGCGTCGAGAATCTTCGATCGCTTCTTACGCATCGCAATCCACCTCCGTCACCTCGCCAGCTAGCTTCGCTTTGCTCAAGGCCGCCGACGCCATCGTCAACAGCGTCTTGGCCAATCTTTTCAGCGCCGCTTCTTCCTCGCAATCGATATTGCTTCGTTCGTTCTTGGCGAAACCGTAGACGAAGAACCACCGGCCAGCGCAATTGGTTGCGACTATCGTGCGGAAGCCGCCACGTTTTCCCTGACCCGGCCGGGCAATCCGCTTCTTCAGCAAGTTTCCGCCGAGATCGGCCTCGTAAGATCCCTTGCCCATTTCCTTCACAGCTTCGCAAAGCGCTGCGTCGGACAATCCTTGCTTGCGCGCCCAACGAGTGAACCAGCGAACCTTGTAGATCGACATACCTGTCCTGCGATTCCATATAGCACTGAGTGCTACAGCCTTCAAGATCAACCAGTCTGAAGGAAATGAAGATGCAGTCGGCACCAACTACGTGGCGGGCCGACCTGGAGCCAACAGAACGGAGAACGCAGGGAACGAAGGGACTGGAGGCTCGGGCCGGAATCGAACCGGCGTAGACGGCTTTGCAGGCCGCTGCATAACCACTTTGCTACCGAGCCGTAGGAGTGGGTAGGAGTGGTGAAACCCCAGCTCCCGCCGCTGCCGCCTTGACCTTATCGACGTTCTAAGTGGCTGGCGGCACTGAAGAAATTGGAGCGGGAAACGAGGCTCGAACTCGCGACCTTAACCTTGGCAAGGTTACGCTCTACCAACTGAGCTATTCCCGCGTCGCGTCCGGTTGGCGTGGCCACCGGAGAGGCCGCTATTCTAGGGTTGAGCGGCAAAGTGTCAAGGCAAGTTGTGCACTTAATTGCATCTTTGTTCACAACTTTATCTAGAACCCGACCGCATCAGGTCCGGCCAGGCGGCCCGTAGGTAAACCACCATGGACCACAGCGTCAGCGCGGCCGCCGCCACCAGGCAATAAAACCCGAGCTCGAAGGCCGGGATGAACCACACATCCTCGCGAAACAGCATCATCGACAGGCCGGTCATCTGGAAGATGGTCTTGAGTTTGCCCATCGAGGACACAGCCACCTTACCGCGCGCGCCCATCTCCGCCATCCATTCACGGAGCGCGGAAATGGTGATTTCGCGGCCGACGATCACCGCCGCCGTCAGCGTGATCAAGGTGTGTGGATCGAACTTGATGAACTGGAGCATCGGCGGGTCGTAACTGACCAGCAGGATCAGCGCGACCGCGACCATCAACTTGTCCGCCACCGGATCGAGGAACGCGCCAAGCGCCGACATCTGGCCGAGTTTGCGCGCCAGGTAGCCGTCGAGCGAATCGGTGACGGCGGCAAGAATAAAAATCCAGCCGGTGGCCGCCTTGGCCCAAGGCTCCGGCATATAAAAGAGAACGACCACCAGCGGAATCATGATGATCCGCGCCACAGTCAGGATATTCGCGATGGGAAAAGTCACTGGGGCGAATTGTAAGGACTTTTCAGCCGTTCGCGTGCAATGTGTCATAGATAGATTGCGCCAGTTTGCGACTGATGCCGTGAACCTTGGCCAAATCGTCGATTCCCGCGCGAGTCACCCCTTGGAGACCGCCGAACTGGCGCAGCAGTTCCCTGCGTTTGCGCGGCCCGAGCCCCGGCACCGTCTCCAGAACGGACTGAGTCCGCGCTTTGCCCCGCCGCGCCCGGTGGCCGGTGATCGCGAACCGATGCGCCTCGTCGCGCACGCGCTGAATCAAGTGCAGGGCGGGTGAATCCGGCGGCAGCACGGTCGGCAGCTCGTGCCCGGGCAGGAACAAGCGCTCCTGTCCCGGCCGGCGATCCGCGCCCTTCGCCACACCCGCGATCAACACATTATTGATCTCCAGCTCGTTCAGCACTTCCGTGGCCTGGGCAAGCTGGCCCGGACCACCGTCGATCAGCAGCACGTCGGGGGTCGGGGCTTCGCCCTTCTTGATGCGAGCATACCGTCGCGACAGTGCCTGGCGCATGGCGCCGTAGTCGTCGCCGCCCGCAATCCCCTCGATGTTGAAGCGCCGATAATCGCTCTTGATCGGCCCTTCCGGACCGAACACGACGCACGACGCCACGGCACGCTCACCCATCGTGTGACTGATGTCGAAGCACTCTATACGCGCCGGCGGATTTGGCAGATTGAACACCTCTTGCATAGCTTGCAGCTGTTCGACACTCGTCGCCTCGGTCGCGCGGCGCATCTTCACGCCCAACTCGGCGTTGGTACGCGCCATCTCCAGCCAACGCGCACGGACACCGCGAACGTTCGGCCGGATACGAACCGAACGCTGCATGCGCTCGGTCAACGCCTGCTCGAGCGTGTCGGCATCCTCGATCTGCTCGTTGATCAGGATCTCCGCCGGCGCCTCGCTGCCCAGGTAGTACTGCGCGAGGAAGCCCGAGAGCAACTCACCCGCTTCGGCGATACCCGGCTTCGGAAAGAAGTTGCTGCTGCCGAGATTGCGCCCGCCACGCACGAACACGATGGACACGCAATGATCGCTGCCATGGGAGACGAGCGCCACGGCGTCGATATCCTCGGTGGCGTTGCGCGTCACCGATTGAGTCGAGTGGATCGACTTGATGCCATTGATCTGATCGCGCAGTCGCGCGGCCTTCTCGAACTCCAGCGCCTGCGAGGCCTGCTCCATGCGCTGAGCCAGATCGTCGATCAGCTCACCGCCCTTGCCTTCCAGCACCTTGATCGCATCGTTCACGTCCTGGCCATACTCCTCCGGCGAGATCAACCGCACACACGGCCCGGAGCAGCGCTTGATCTGGTGCTGCAGGCACGGGCGGGAGCGATTGGCGAAGAACGAGTCGCTGCACGGACGGAGCAGGAACAGCTTCTGTAGCAGCAGGATGGTTTCGCGCGTGGCCCGCGCGTTGGGGTAAGGCCCGAAGAAGCGGCCCGGCAGCTTGCGACTGCCTCGGTAGAAGCTGACGCGTGGGTATTCCTGTTCGGTTGTGACGTAGAGGTACGGAAAACTCTTGTCGTCGCGCAGAGTCACGTTGAAGCGCGGCCGATGCCGCTTGATCAAGTTGTACTCGAGCAGCAGCGCCTCGGTCTCCGAAGCCGTGACCGTCACTTCGACATTGGCCACCTGCGAGACCATCGCCATGGTCTTCGCCGCCTGCGCCTTGCCGACGAAGTAGGTCGTGAGCCGGTTCTTGAGATTGCGCGCCTTGCCGACGTACAGCACCTCGCCGTCGGCGCCTATCATGCGATAGACGCCCGGGCGCTGGCTCACGTTGGCCAGGAACAGCTTGGAGTCGAAGGGGGCGCTCGATGAACCGGTCATGGCGCCATTTTAGAGGATGAAGCCAGTCAGCGCTGGTCAGGCATTTCGGGACGTTCCTGGATCGGCGGTACGACCCCGATCAATGAGCCGATCCGATCAGTTGCTTCGCGCGCGCGAACACCGCCTCGAACATCTCTTCCGTCAGCCGTCGCGTATTGGTGTTGTAGCGGCTGCAGTGGTACGAATCGATCAGCCACTGTCCGCCCGGCAGCTTGAACTCCGCGGCGTGCCCGAACTTATACTCACTCGCCTTCAATCCGAGCGTGCGCAGAACCGCGTTGTGACCGATCGAGCCCAACGCCAGCAGTACGACATTCTTCGGTGTACTCGCAAGCTCAGCCTGCAGATAATGATTGCAGGTCGTGATCTCGACCGGCAGCGGCTTGTTATCCGGCGGCACGCACTTCACTGCGTTCGAGATGCGGGCATCGATCAGCTTCAGGCCGTCATTGCGATGAATCGACTCCGGCTTGTTGGCAAATCCAAACTTGTGCAGCGTCTGGTACAGCAGCACACCCGCGTAGTCGCCGGTGAACGGGCGGCCGGTCGCATTCGCCCCATGAAAGCCGGGTGCGAGGCCGATGATGATCAGGCGCGCCTTGCGATCGCCGAAGGGCGCGACGGGGGCGCAGTAGTAGTCGGGATGTTGCTTCCGCCCCTCCTCCAGAAACGCCGCCAGGCGCGGGCAATCGGTGCAGGTACGGTCGAAGACTTCCCCATCCGAAGGCCACAAGCCGTTCGAGGGCGCGTCATCGCTCAGCGCGAGCTGCTTGAGCGGCGCGCTCTTGGTGCTGCGAGGAATGGAAATAGGCTCGGCGCGCTTGGCCTTGCGGGCGGATGGCTTGCTCATCCCTGCATTGTAGCCACCCTACGGGTACATGAATGTACCCCGCCGCCTCAGGCGGCGGCGAGCAGCAAAAAAGTCACGCCTTTTTGCCAGCTCGCACGAGGGTCGCGGCACGATGCCCGATCCCTCGTTTCAATCAGGTCTGCAGGCTTCCCGCCACTTCCTGCTCTTTAGCTGTGGCACTGAGCGGGCGGGAAGCCGCAGTAGCTTTTCGCGCGGCCTAGTGGATGACCCGATAAGCCGGCAGCGTTATGAACGTCTCGAACTCAGCTCCCGTCGTGATCTCATCGATCAACGCGGCAGCCCGCTCGAAGTTGCCCGTGGCGAAGGCTTTGTCGCCGACAGCGGCGCGCAACTTCGCCAGCTCTTCCTTGCTGATCGCGCGGAACAGCTCCGCCGTGACCTTGCGCCCGTCATCGAGCACGCCGGCGGGATGTTTGATCCACTGCCAGATCTGTGCGCGAGAAATTTCCGCAGTCGCCGCGTCTTCCATCAAATTATTGATGGGCACGCAACCCAACCCCCCGAGCCATGCAGCGAGATATTGAATCGACACGCTCACGTTGCCGCGCAACCCGGCTTCGGTGATCGTGCCCTGCGGAATCTGCAACAGATCCTTGGCGGTGACGTCGATCTCGGGAATCTTGTCCAGCTGATTCGGCGTCGGCATCAAACGATCGAACACTTCCATCGCCACCGGCACCAGGCCCGGATGCGCGACCCACGTGCCATCGTGACCGTCACCGGCCTCGCGCTCCTTGTCGGCGCGCACCTTGGCGATGGCCTCATCGTTGGCTTTCGGGTCGTTCTTGATCGGAATCTGCGCCGCCATGCCGCCCATCGCGAACGCGCCGCGACGATGGCAGGTGCGAATCACCAGCTTCGAATACGAACGCAGGAAGTGCGTGGTCATGGTCACCTGCTGCCGATCCGGCAGCACGAAATCCGGCCGGCGCGCGAACTTCTTGATGAAGCTGAAAATGTAGTCCCAGCGGCCGCAATTGAGCGCGACGATGTAGTCCTTGAGCTCGAACAGGATCTCGTCCATCTCGAATGCCGCGAGAATGGTCTCGATCAACACCGTGGCCTTGATGGTCTGCGAGGCGAGCCCGAGCTTGCCCTCGGCGTAACGGAACACATCCGCCCACAACCGCGCTTCCAGATGACTCTCGAGCTTCGGCAAATAGAAATACGGCCCGGTGCCACGGGCTTTCAGAGCGGCGTGGTTGTGGAACAGATACAGGCCGAAGTCGACGAACGCACCCGGCGCGCGGCGGCCGTCCACATAGATATGTTTCTCGAACAGATGCCAGCCGCGCGGACGGACGATCAGCGTTGCGATCTGCGGATTGAGGCGGTACTGCTTGCCATCGGGATTCGAGAAGGAGATCGAGCGGTTCACCGCATCGCGCAGATTGATCTGGCCCTGCACGACGTTGTCCCAGGTCGGCGTCATCGAATCTTCGCAGTCGGCCATGAACACCTTGGCGCCGGAGTTCAGCGCGTTGATGATCATCTTGCGATCGGTCGGGCCTGTGATCTCGACGCGGCGATCCTGCAGGTCGGCGGGAATGGTCGTCACCCGCCAATCGCTTTCGCGAACACTGCGCGTCTCGGCGAGAAAGTCCGGCAGCGCGCCGTCATCCAGCTGACGCTGGCGGGCGCTACGAGCCTCCAATAGCGCGGCCACACGATCGCCAAATCGACGCGTCAGTTCGGCGATGAAGTCCAGGGCATCGGGGGTCAGGATCGCCTCATAGCCGGGCTTCATCGCCCCGCGAAGCTCAATACCCGTGGTCGGGTTCACCGCCGGATTGGTCGCCATTGCCGCTCCCCATTTGCCAAAGTGGGCGCACCTTAGCGACTTCTCGCCTGTGGGTAAAATATATGGTGAGTTAGAAACCGATATCTGATAAATATCTCATCATGGAACTGAGACATTTGCGCTACTTCATTGCTGTGGCTGAAGAAAAGCACATGACCCGGGCCGCTGAGCGCCTGGGCATTCAGCAGCCGCCGCTGTCCATGCAGATCCGGGCGCTGGAGCAGGAGCTGGATGCCCAGCTGTTCCGTCGCCAGCCGCGCGGGGTCGAGCTGACCGATGCCGGCCAGGCCTTTCTGGATCGGGCCCGGGCCATCCTGGACCAGGTGGATCGGGCGGTCGCGACCACCCGCCGGACCGCCCGCGGCGAGGAAGGCCGAGTGGTCGTCGGCTTTACCAGCTCCGCTCCGTTTCACCCGTTCGTGCCTCGAGTGTTGCGCGCGTTTCGGGAAGCGGCGCCGCTGGTTTCGATGATGCTCGAGGAAAGTGGCAGCAGCGAGCTGGTGCAGGGATTGCACAACGAGGACATCGACGCGGCATTCATTCGATCGCCGGTCGCCGATGTGGTCGGACTCACCGTGCAGCCGTTGCTGGAGGAGAAAATGCTGGTGGCGTTACCGACCGGCCACATCTTCGCCCGTCGCAGCAGTTTCAGTCGCAGCGTGCTGCTACCCTTGTCCGAGCTCGCAAAAGAAACATTCGTACTTTACAAACGTCCCGGCGGTCCGGGCCTGTATGACACCATCATCGCCGCTTGCCGAAGCGCGGGATTCAGCCCTCGCGTCGGACAGGAAGCGCCGCGAATCATTTCCACGCTGAATCTCGTCGCCGCCGGCATCGGCGTGTCGATCGTGCCCGCCTCGTTGCAACGTCTGCAGATGGACGGCATCGTCTATCGCAAGCTCGAAGACATGCCACAGCTCACGGCGCCGCTGATTCTCGCCTGTCGACGTGGCGAAAATGCCGCGGCCGTGCAACGCTTCATCGATCTGGTGCGCACGTCCGCCGAACATATTTGATCCGCCCGATGGATTCGCCTGCCCTGCTCCTGCTCAACAAGCCGTTCCGCGTACTCACGCAGTTCACCAGTGAGGACAGCAAGGCGACCCTGCGTGATTTCGTGTACGCGCCAGGCATGCGGCCGGCCGGTCGACTCGACTACGACAGCGAAGGACTGGTGCTGCTGACGAACTCGGGACCGTTACAGACCAAGCTGGCCGATCCGCGCTGGAAACAGCAGAAAACTTATTTCGTGCAGGTCGAAGGAGAGATCGGCGATGACGCTCTGGCCCGACTGCGGCGAGGCGTGCAGTTGAACGATGGAATGACCTTGCCGGCGGGCGCCGAGCGCATGGACGAGCCGCAAGAGCTGTGGCCGCGCGATCCGCCGATCCGGTTTCGCAAGGCCATTCCGACCGGTTGGCTGAAGCTCACGATTCGCGAAGGTCGCAATCGTCAGGTACGACGGATGACCGCCGCGGTAAACCTGCCGACACTGCGATTGATCCGATGGTCGGTCGGACCGTGGACGTTGGATGGACTCGCACCCGGCGAGTACCGCCCCATCGACGCAGTGGAGATCGCGAAGTTCATGGCGCCCATGGCCGCACGGCCGGCCATACGAACAAACGCACCACCGAGCAAGCGACGGCGATAGCCTGCAGCCAGACGGATCGTGCCTGAGGAGCCGGGCGACGGCGATAGCAGCGAGGGCGCGAGAGCGCCACTCGCGACTGCTCAGGTGCCGGTATCGACCAGCCTCTTCTCGCGCATCACCACGATGAACACGCCGATCAACGTCACGGCGCCACCGAGCAACATGCGCGCGGTCAACTGATCGTGTAACAACGTCACGCCGAAGAAGATGCCGAACAGCGGCGACAGCAATGTGATCGGCGACAGGCTCGTCACTGGATATTTGCTGACCAGGTAGTACCACGCCGTGTGCGCGAGCAAGCTCGACATCAACGTCGTGAACGCGAGCGCCGTCCATGCCTTCCAGTCCGCCGCCCGAACCGCTTCCATCTGATCCTGCTCGAACAGCAGGCTCAACAGCATCAGCGTCGAACCGCCCGCGACCGCGATCCAGGCCTGTAATTCCAGTGCTTTGATGTTGTGCAGGCGTTTCACGAAAATCAAACCGAGCGAGGCGAAGAACGTCGACGTCACCACCAGCGCCAATCCTTCCCAATACGCAAACACGCGCGGATCGAAGCTGATGATGACCATGCCGCCGAACGCGAGTGCGATGCCGAGCGTACGACGCCATCGAATCGTCTCACCGAGCAGCCAGATCGAGAGCAGCGTGGAAATTGGCACGCTCATCTGGCTCGCGATCGCCACCGTTGCCGCGTCCTCCGCGTGCTTCACCCCGAGAAACAGCAGCGAGAATGCCGCCGGCCCGGTCAGCATCGCCGCCAGTAGCAGATTGCTCATCTGACCGCGATGGATTTTCAACAGCGGCAATAGAAACAACGCCAGCGATCCAAAGCGCAGCGCCGTGAACAGGATGGGTGGAAACTGCGCGACGCCGATCTTCGAGGCAATGAGGTTCAGGCCCCAGACCAGGTTCATCAAAACCAGCAGGACCAGATGCCGGGGCGCGATCGAAGCGGCGTCAGCCACGTCGGGAGTAGAGCTTGCAACCATCAATCAACGCGCATATCGCTGCTTGAGGAAAGCGTACAACGCACGAATCGTGTGTGGTTCCGCGCCGACCGGCCGACCCGGGCGTTCTTTGTTATTCCAGGCATACAGATCGATGTGCAACCAGGTCCGGGCGTTGCTCACGAAGCGACGCAGGAACAGTCCCGCGATGATGGAGCCCGAGAAGCCCGAAGTGGATACGTTGTTCACGTCGGCGATTTTGCTGGAAAGCTCATCGTCGTAACCCGGCCACAAGGGCATGCGCCACAGCGGATCGGATTCAGCGGTGCCTGCTCGCAAGACTTCCTCGGCCGCCGCGTCATCGTTGCTGTACAACGCCGGCAACTCCGGCCCGAGTGCAACTCTTGCCGCACCGGTCAGGGTGGCGGTGTCGATCAGCAAGTCGGGCTGCTCTTCATCGGCCAGCGCCAGAGCGTCGCACAGGATCAAGCGTCCTTCTGCATCCGTGTTGCCGACTTCAACTGTGAGTCCCTTGCGCGTGCCGAGCACGTCACCCGGGCGCAACGCGTTACCTGCGATCGAGTTCTCGACCATCGGCAGAATCACGCGCAAACGAACCGGCAGCTTCGCATCCATGATGGTCTGCGCCAGCGCCAGGGCGATCGCGGCACCGCCCATGTCTTTTTTCATCAACAGCATCGATGCGCCGGGCTTGATGTCCAGCCCGCCGGTATCGAAGCAGACCCCCTTGCCCACCAGGGTGACTTTCGGCTTCGAGGCATCGCCCCACTCGATGTCGACCAGCCTCGGTGCGACGGCGGCGGCCCGACCGACCGCGTGCACGGCCGGAAACCGTTCTTTCAGCAAGTCCTCGCCGATGATGACGCGATGACGCGCGCCATGACGGCGAGCGACATCGATTGCCACTTGCGCCAGCGCCTCGGGCGACATGTCGTTGGCGGGCGTATTGACCAGATCGCGCGCCAGCGAAGTGGCGGATCTCAATCTTTCCACCTCCGAGGTATCCGCGCCTTCAGGCAGCCGCAACTGCACCGAGCGCTGTGGACCGCCGCGCTTGTAACGCTCGAAACGATATTGCCCGTGCCCCCAGCCGGCGGCGAACTGAGTCGCGGCCCGCGCCGGCAATGCACTCGCCAGATGGTACTGGCCATCGGGCAGCCGGTCGGCCAGACCCGCACCGATCCAGTAGCTCACTTCCTCGCGTGGATTGTACTTGCCGAGACCGACAATCACCGCTATCGGCCGGCCTTGCGGGCCCGGCAGCAACAGCAGTTTGTTTCGTTCGGCCTTGAAGCCGTGCGTCGCCGCCCAGTTGCGCACCGGCTCTTCTTGAGCCGTCCGCCACTGCTCGAATTCATCTTCGTGGAGCAGCTGCAAAGGAATGGAAATGGTGGTCACGGTCGGAGGCGATCGTCAGCTGATTTAGGGAGGTTCATGTGCCGCTCACAGCCGTGACGCAGCGCTCACCAGTGTAGCGCTGCTTGACAAGTTACGCAGCCATATGGTGCCATTTGCGCGCTTTCACGCACCAAATCAGACGCGACCCACCGTTTCACCCGTCGTTACAAGTTAGGCCATGCCCGCCGTCACGCACGCTTCCGCCGAGATCGTCGGCCTCGCAATGATCGCTTCGATCATTGTAGCAGAGCGTGTAGTCGTCTCCGGCCTGCCGCGGCGGGTCGAGTGCGGGACCGGCGTCTGACCATCACAGGATAGAGATTCGCCACACGAACCCCGCACCGGCCCAGACCGAGGCGGGGTTCGCTCGTTTTTGAGATACAGATTTCTTTCAACACACACACGCTTTTTAGCTTGTTTTACTCGGAGAGCGACATGCCGCAGATCTACTCGCAGAAGGACGTCAACAAGAAGGCCTTGGCCAAGGCCCGCATCGCCATCCTGGGCTATGGCAGCCAGGGCCGCGCGCATGCGCTGAACCTCAAGGACAGCGGCTACGACGTCATCGTCGGCGTGCGCAAGTCGGGCGACAGCTTCGCCAAGGCGAAGAAGGACGGCCTGGCAGTGGCCGAGCCGGTCGAGGCGGTGAAAGGCGCCGATCTGATCGCGTTCCTGACGCCGGATCTGACCCAGAAGGATCTGTACCAGGCCGTGATCGGCAACATCAAACAGGGTGCCACCATCCTGTTCGCGCACGGCTTCAACATCCACTTCAAGCAGATCAAGCCGCGCAAGGATCTGAACGTGGTGCTGATCGCGCCGAAGGGCCCGGGCGGCCTGGTGCGCCGTCAGTATCAGCAGGGTCGCGGCGTGCCCTCGCTGCTGGCCGTGTATCAGGACACGAACAAGCAGGCGAAGGCCATCGCCCTCGCCTACGCCGATGGCATCGGCGGTACTCGCGGCGGCGTGCTGACCACGACCTTCGCCGAAGAGACCGAGACCGATCTGTTCGGTGAGCAGGCCGTGCTGTGCGGCGGCGCCACCGAGCTGGTGGTCAAGGGTTTCGAGACGCTGGTGGAAGCCGGCTATCAGCCTGAAGTCGCCTACTACGAGTGCCTGCACGAGCTGAAGCTGATCGTCGACCTGCTGCACGAAGGCGGTCTGACCAAGATGCATCAGTTCATTTCCGAGACCGCCAAGTACGGCGATCTGACGCGCGGCCCACGCGTGGTCAACAAGTCCACCAAGAAGGAAATGAAAAAGATCCTCACGGAAATCCAGGACGGCAAGTTCGCACGTCAGTGGATCGCCGAGAACAAGAGTGGCCGCAAGAAGTACAACAAGATGATGAAGGCGGACTTCACCCACAAGATCGAGAAGGTCGGTGCCAAGCTGCGCGAGCGCATGCCTTGGTTGCAGGAAGAGAAAGCTTGATTTCACGACGGTCGTGAACGGAAACGGCGCCTCAGGGCGCCGTTTTCGCCTGCGGCCCCCTCACAGGAGAGTCGACATGCCCCTCGATGCAGCGAAACACATCTGGTTCAACGGCAAGCTGGTGCCCTGGGAAAAAGCCACGGTCCACGTACTGACCCACGCGCTGCATTACGGCTCGACGGTATTCGAAGGCGAGCGCGCCTATCCGACCCCGAACGGCCCGGTGATTTTTCGTCTCAAGGATCACACCCGTCGGCTGTTCGATTCGGCGAAGATTTATTCCATCGAGATCCCCTACACGCAGGACGAGATCAGCGCCGCGTGCAAGCAGATCATCAACGTCAACGGCCTCACCGAGGGCGCCTACCTCAGGCCGTTCGCATTCCGCGGCTATGGCGAAATCGGTGTCGCGCCGAAGATTGCCCCGCCCATCGACACCGTCGTCGCGGCCTTCGAGTGGGGCTCGTACCTCGGCTCCGAGGGTCTGGAAAACGGCGTCGACGTGATGGTGTCATCGTGGCAGCGCCTCGCACCGAACACCATTCCCGCGCTCGGCAAGGCGGCCGGCAATTACCTGTCGAGCCAGCTGATCAGCATGGAAGCCAAGCGACTGGGCTTTGCCGAAGGCATTGGCCTCGGCGTGGATGGCACCATCAGCGAAGGCGCCGGCGAGAATCTGTTCATCATCCGCGACGGAGTGATCTACACGCCGGGTCTCGCGAACTCGATCCTCCAGGGCATCACTCGCGACACCGTCGTGACACTCGCCCGAGCCCATGGGTTTGAAGTACGCGAACAACCGCTGCCGCGTGAGTTCCTGTACCTCGCGGACGAAATCTTCATGACCGGCACGGCCGCTGAAATCACGCCGGTACGCTCGGTCGACAAGATCACCGTCGGCGCCGGCAAGCGCGGCCCGATCACCGAAGCCATTCAGACGGCCTTCTTCGGCCTGTTCACCGGCAAGACCGCGGACAAATGGGGCTGGCTGGAGCTGTGCGACGACAGCTCGAAGCAGGCCGTCGGCGCCTAAGCAGTTGATTCAAAGGGGCGCCGCTGCAATGGCGGCGCCCCATCGCTGCCGACGATGCCCCCCTCGGCAATCGTCACCCCCGCGCCCCACCCGCCCTGGCATCCTTGCCGCTTCATCATGCTCAATGGTCTAGCTCCATGACTGCCAAGACCCTGTTCGAAAAAGTCTGGGAACAACACCAGGTCGTTCCCGAATCCGCCGACACGCCGGCGGTGCTGTACATCGACCTGCACCTCGTTCACGAAGTCACTTCGCCGCAGGCCTTCTCCGTGCTGCGCGCCCAGAACCTGAAAGTGCGCCGGCCCGAGCGCGTGCTGGCGACGATGGATCACTCCACGCCCACCGATCCGGACGAAGTGTTCGGTCGCGTGCCGATCAAGGTCGAGTCCGCCGCGCGTCAGGTGAAGGAGTTCGAGAAGAACTGCCGTGAATTCGGTGTCGAGCTGCACGACATGAGCAGCGACACTCGCGGCATCGTGCACGTGATCGGTCCCGAGTTGGGCGCGACTCAGCCTGGCAAGACCATCGTTTGCGGCGACAGTCACACCGCGACTCACGGCGCGTTTGGCGCCCTCGCCTTCGGCATCGGCACCACCGAAGTGGGCCACGTGCTCGCGACCCAATGCTTGCTGCAGCGTCGGCCGAAGACACTTGCGATCGAAGTGACCGGCAAGCTGCGTGCGGGCGTCACCGCCAAGGATTTGATCCTCGCCATCATCGGTGAGATCGGCGTGTCCGGCGGCACCGGCTACGTCATCGAATACCGCGGCTCGGCCATCGAAGCCTTGTCGATGGAAGAGCGCATGACCGTCTGCAACATGTCCATCGAAGCGGGCGCGCGTGCCGGCTTGATCGCACCGGATGAAACAACGTTCGCGTACCTCAAGGGCCGTCGCTTCGCTCCGCAAGGCAAAGCGTGGGACGAAGCCGTCGCGCGCTGGCGTGAATTGAAGACCGACCCGGGCGCGAAGTTCGATCGCGTCGTCAGCATCGACGCAAGCAAGCTCGAGCCGATGATCAGCTACGGCACGCATCCTGGCATGGTCGTTCCCATCAGCGGCACCGTGCCCGAGGTCGCCAACGATCCGGTGCACGCGAAGGCGCTGAACTACATGGGCCTGCACGGTGGCGAGCCGATGGTCGGCAAGCCCATCCAGGTCGTGTTCATCGGCAGCTGCACCAACGGACGACTGTCCGATCTCGAGCTCGCCGCCGGCGTGATCAAAGGCCACAAGGTCGCGAGCGGCGTTCGCATGCTCGTGGTGCCCGGCTCGCAGCAGGTGAAGCGTGAAGCCGAGCGCCTGGGGCTCGACAAGATCTTTACCGAGGCCGGCGCGCAATGGCGAGAGTCGGGCTGCTCGATGTGCATCGGCATGAACGGCGACACCGCAGGTCGCGGCGAATACGCGGTCAGCACCAGCAATCGTAACTTCGAAGGCCGTCAGGGCGCAGGGGCACGCACGCTGCTCGCGAGCCCCGCTACAGCGGCTGCCGCTGCGATTGCAGGCAAGATCGCCGACCCCCGCGCCTACCTCCCTCACTGAGAACCCGACCATGCAACCCATCCGCACGATCGAGTCTCGCACTGTCGTCATTCCGGTGACGAACATCGACACCGACCAGATCATTCCCGCGCGCTTCCTCACGACGACGACGCGCGAAGGCCTGGGCAAACAAGCCTTCGCCGACTGGCGTTACGACGCCAATGGCGCGGTGAAATCCGATTTCATACTGAACAAGCCCGAGGTCGCCGGCTGCGACATTCTCGTCGCCGGCCGCAACTTCGGCTGCGGCTCGTCACGCGAGCACGCGCCTTGGGCGTTGCTGGACTACGGCTTCCGCGCCGTCATCAGCACCGAGATCGCCGACATCTTCCGTAACAACTCGCTGAAGAACGGCCTGCTGCCCATCGTCGTCGATGAGCAGACCCACCAGTGGCTGACGAACCATCCCGGCGCGAACGTGAAAATCGATCTCGACACGACCACGCTCACGCTGCCGACCGGTGCGACCGCGAAATTCCCCATCGAGGGCTTCGCGCGCGTGTGCCTGATGAATGGCGTCGACGAGCTCGGCTTCCTGCTGCAACAAGCGCCCGCGATCGAGCGTTACGAGCAAGCCCGCGGTTTCTGATCCGACCCAGTCATTAGTCACCAGTCAGTAGTCATTTCCATGGAAGCAAGCATCGTAGTACTCGGCGGCGACGGCATCGGCCCGGAAGTCACTCAACAGGGCGTGCGCGTGCTGGAAGCGGTTGCGAGCCGTTACGGACACGATTTCAAGTTTGCGCATCACCTGATCGGTGGCGCCGCGATCGACGCGACGCAGAGTGCGCTGCCCTCGCAAACGACGTCCGCGTGCGGCACTGCTGACGCGGTGCTGCTCGGCGCGGTGGGCGGTCCGAAGTGGTCCGACCCGAACGCCAGGATTCGCCCTGAGCAAGGCCTGCTCGCGTTGCGTAAAGCGCTCGGCCTGTTCGCGAACCTGCGCCCCGTCTCATTGCACACCGACTTGCTCGATGCATCTCCGCTCAAGCCTGAAGTGCTCAAGGGCACCGACATCATGGTCGTGCGCGAGCTGACCGGCGGCATCTACTTCGGTGAGAAGACCCGCACGGAGAATTCGGCAAGCGACTTGTGCACCTACTCCGTCGACGAGATCACCCGCGTGACCCGTGTGGCCGGCAATCTCGCGCGAGGCCGCCGCAAATTCATCACGTCAGTCGACAAGGCCAACGTGTTGGAAACATCGCGCCTGTGGCGCAGCACCGTCGAGAAAGTGCTGAATGAAGAATTTCCGGACGTGAAGTACGAGCATCAGCTGGTCGACTCGGCGGCGATGCTGCTGATCCGCAAGCCGGCGCACTTCGACGTCGTGCTCACTGAAAATATGTTTGGCGACATCCTCACCGACGAAGCGTCGATGCTCGCCGGCTCACTCGGCCTGTTGCCGTCGGCATCGCTCGGTGCCGGCAAGCTCGGTTTGTATGAACCCATCCATGGTTCCGCACCCGACATCGCGGGCAAAGGCATCGCGAATCCGTTCGGCACCCTCCTCAGCGTCGCGATGCTGCTGCGTCACTCGCTCGACCTGCCGAAGGAAGCCGAAGCGGTCGAAACGGCGGTCCGAAATGTCATTTCCGAGGGGGTCCGGACGGCCGATATTGCCGCCGGTGGAGTGGCTGCGAGCACCGCTCAGGCGGGTGATGCGGTCCTGGCCAAGTTGCTGAAGTAAAATCGTAAGTTATTGATTTTATTAGCCCGGAAAAAATTTGTCCGGTCGCAGAATAATCTTGACCACAATCCGGGCGAACCGGTTATGATCTGTCCCAGGCGACGGATTCGATCTCTTCCGCCGCTTCCGCCTTCGGGCAAATCTCCATGTCTCGACCACTACGGTCGAGGTGTCTTTGGTGGAAACGGGACTCGTGTCGGGTTAGTCCCCAAGGCCGGTATCGGCTCAAACCGATGCCGCCACGACGTAAGTCTTAAGTTGCCACATCCCAGGCCGGCCTAGCGCCGGCCTGTTTTTATCCACAGCTCCCCCACTTTCAGCCCCGCCCCCTGGGTCAATCCAGGCGCCGGGTCCACTCCTTAATATAAGGAGTGGCAGATCGGTACTGAGCCGGCCGTCGAACTCCGACGGCCGCTTTTGCAGGAGCGACCGGCCCCCTTCCTTGCCGCCCCTCGGCACCGGCGTGAAACATGGCCAGTGAGTCGATCCGGTGAGCCTCCACCCGGAGGGGGCTTTGCGCGGAGTTCCGGTATAGACCCATTCCAGGGCCTGCCCGACGCCGACGATCCGCGGAGGAACAGGCCTCCGGGACGATGCCGACTTTTCGGAAAATGGACCCGATCCGGGCCTGCCCGGGGGCTAGGCGGCTGTCCACGGCGAGCTCAGGCCACGAGCTCCGCTGCCGCCCGCAGGTGCGCCCGACAATCCGCCACGATCCGTTCGACCAGCTCGGCACAACTCGGCACGTCGTCGATCAATCCGATCACCATGCCGGCGCTGATCACGCCGCCGTCGATGTTTCCTTCCTTGAGCGCCTGCCTGCCGCGGACACCGGCCACGAGCGGACGCACTTCCTCGAACTTCGCGCCCTGCTTTTCCATCGCGACCACCTCGTTCGAGATCGCATTCTTGAACACGCGCGCGGTGTTGTGCATGGTTCGGAAGATCAGATTGGTATCGCGCTCGCCGGCCTTCGCCAGCGCTTGTTTGATGTTGTCGTGAAGCGGCGCTTCTTTGGTGATCATGAAGCGCGTGCCCATGTTGATGCCATGAGCGCCCAGCGCGAACGCCGCGGCCATCCCTCGCCCGTCGCCGATTCCACCCGATGCAATCACGGGAATCTCGAGCGCACGCACGGCGGCCGGAATCAGAATCAGATTGGGAACATCGTCTTCACCCGGATGACCGGCGCATTCGAAGCCATCGATGCTGACCGCATCGACACCCGCCCGCTGCGCCGACAACGCATGACGCACCGACGTGCATTTGTGCACGACCCTGATGCCGCGCTCCTTGAGCTTGCCGATGAAATCCTTGGGATTGTTGCCGGCGGTCTCGACGATCTTCACGCCGCTATCCATGATCACCTGCAAATATTCCGCGTACGGCGGCGGCGTGATCGCCGGCAGGATCGTGAGATTCACACCGAACGGCTGATCCGTCATCGTCCGGCAGCGTTCGATCTCTTTACGCAGATCTGCCGGCGTCGGCTGGGTGAGCGCCGTGAGAATGCCGAGTGCGCCGGCGTTGGAAACGGCCGACGCCAGCTCAGCGGTGCCCACCCATTGCATGCCGCCTTGAATGATGGGATAGCGCGTGCCGAGCAGCTCGGTGACTCTGGTTCTCATGTGAAAGCAGGTCCTCAGTTCACATCCACCACGACGATCCGCTCAGGACCGGCGAGGAACAGGTAACGTCCATCGCGGCTCATGACTGCCGCAACTGACAGCGTGGCGCCAGGATAGAGCGCGATGTCCGCGTTGTATTGAATGACATCCGCGGGCAGCGCGACCTGATCGATCTCTGGATACTCCGGGGTGGGCGTCGCCGTGAGATCGTGAACGGCGAGACTGCTGCCGCTCGGGGTGCGCACGAGCCGGTAGGCTCGCTCGCCGTTCGGCGACAGGGTCGCGAAGTTCTGAATGTAACCCCCTGTTGGCAGTCGGCCGAGCAATTGACCAGAGAAGTTATAGACCTGAGCGAAGGACTGCAGGATGCGCGTCTCGGAGTGACTGATCTGGATCGCTATCGAACCGCCGGTCTGGATCGGCGTGGTTCGGGCCCCGAGCAGACCGGTGGCGATATCATCGCTGTCGTACAGCCAGGGAGCGATCGGCGGCGATACCCCATACTCGCCAACCATCAGATAGCGGCCAGTCGGGCTCTGCGCCAGCTGCGCCTCATAAAGAGACTCGAAGTTGAATCCTGTCGGCGCGTCGCGCAGGATCGAATCGAACCGCAGGATCGAAGTGTTACCCGAGAGGCCGGCAAAGTGGTAGGTCTGGGCGATCAGACCGACGCCGAGCTCATTGAGCTGAATCGTATTGAATGAGGCCGTCCGGTTCTGCCCCGACGGCAGCGCCCACACCTCGGTGCGCGGCTGCGAAAGATCATCCGCATCGAGCGCATAGATCGCGTGACGCGCGACGACGATCACCTCCTCGCCATTGCGAGTGAGCACCGCATCGGCAATCTCCGGAATCGTCAGCGTGATCTCCGCCGCCCAGGTCGCACCGTTCCAGCGATAGCTCTCGAGTTGAGACTGGGTGCGATCGATCGCGATCAACCGGCCGCGCTGCTCATCCAGCACCAGTCGTTTCGCGTTCGGCGACTGGATCACCCCTTCGCCCAAATTCGACGCCTGCACCACGACGCGTGCGGCTGAGCGCGTGAGCCCCGAAGCCGTATTGAAACGAATGGGATAGACACCGGCGCCCAAGGCGGGCATCTGCAGCGTCACGCTATCCGCATCGACGCGCGTGAGCGTGGCCGCCGATGCACCGTCAACCGACAACGACGACATATCGACGTCGCGGATGTCCTGCCCCCGTAACCGCAGCGTCGCCCCCGCGCCAGGCGCGAGCAGATAAGGCGAGGCCGCGCGGGCGAGCGGCATTCGTACGTTGAGCGTGACAGGCAGTTCGGCCGTGCGAGCGCTGCCACCGCTATCCTGATAATTGAAAGTGATGCTGGTGTTGTACGTGCCCGATGGCAGCACGTTCAATCGAGCGGAGTCGAGGCTCACCGTCAGCTGTTGATTGGACGCGGAGCTTCCGGCCCCGCTCGAGAGCGTCAGCCACGGAGCGCCCGTAGTCGCAGTCCACGTGACTCCCTTCGCTGCGTTCGTTCCGTTCAGCTCATCCGACACGGTGAGCGAGCGAGTGAACTCGGTCGCAAGTGTTTGCGGCGTGACCGTGTAATCGAACGTGCTTGCACTCAGCGCGATGCGCGCTGGCCGGATTTCGAACGTCACGGGGAACGTCAGGGTGCGGTTACGCCGGTCGTCGATGATGGAGATCTGCGCCGTATGCACACCCAGCGGGAGGCTTTGACGGTTCGCAGTGATCGTGAGATTGCCCGCCTGCGTGCCGCTCGTAGCTCCGAAGCCTACCCAGGGCTGATTCGCAGTGGCCCGCCACTGGAGATTCTCGCCGACGATCTGGATCGCGGAGGGCCCGACGGCCGTCGCGCTGGTGGCGCCATCTGCCTGCACGAATGCCAATGGCGCGGCGACAGACGCATTGAACGGCGTGTTCACGCGCAGAGTAACCGTCAGGTCTGCGGTCTTGAGATGGCTCTGATCTTCGCGGCCCGTTACGAACCGCAACGTGGTTGTGTAGGTACCGCGTGGCATCGAATAGGCAAACGCACGCACCGAGAAAACGACTTGCGTCGTCGTCGAATTCTCCGGCACGGGCGACAGCAGCCAGGTGGGCATCGTTTGGCCCGGGAGCGTGCCGACGACGACGCCTGCTCCGCGAAAATTGACGGTGAGCGTCGAGCTCGCAAAGCTCGTCGAACCCAGGTCGGCATCCAATGTGATCGAGCTGGTCGATAGCGAGATCGAGGTGTCATCGCCACCGTCACCGCCGCCTCCGCCGCCGCACCCCCACAAACAGCAGAAGAGCAGCGCGAGCGCCACCACACGAAATCTCATCACGATCATTCCTCCCAGTTCGTCCGTGCGTCGCCGGCGATTCTAGGATCGCTTTGACGGCCGGGAGGTTGATAGCAGACTGCTGCGGCAGCCGCAACCGCAGCAACGAGTCAAGAAACAATCAACTTGACATATATTTCCGCTATTTCACGGCGGCGGCACGATCCAATCCGGCGCGCAGATCCTGGAGCAGATCCTCGACCGATTCGATGCCGACCGAGATTCGCAGCAGCGTCTCGCTGATACCAGCCGCGCGCTGAGCGTCGGCCGGCATTGCCGCGTGAGTCATTGACGCGGGGTGCGCCACCAGGCTCTCGACACCACCCAGCGATTCCGCGAGCGAGAATGTCTCCAGGCCTTCCAGAAAGGCGCAGACATTCGGGATACCGCCACGCAGTTCGAAGCTCAGCATCGCGCCGAAGCCGCTCTGCTGGCGCTTCGCCAGCTCGTGCTGAGGATGCGACGGCAAGCCCGGGTAATACACCTTTTTGACCGCCGGGTGATCGTTCAGCGCGTTGGCAATCTGGAGGGCATTGTCACCATGCACTTTCAAACGAGCATGCAGCGTGCGAATGCCTCGCAACGTCATGAAGCTGTCGAACGGCGCGCCGGTGACGCCGATACAGTTCGCCCACCACACCACGCGCTCGTGCAGCTCCGGGGTGGAAGAAACGATCGTGCCGCCGACCACATCGCTGTGACCATTGAGATACTTGGTCGTTGAATGCAACACGAAGTCCGCGCCCAGCGACAGCGGCTGCTGCCACACCGGCGACAGGAACGTGTTGTCGACGAGCAGCCACGCGCCGATCGCATGCGCCTGGTCGGCGACCTTCTGAATGTCGACGATCCGCAGCAGAGGATTGCTGGGCGTTTCCACCCACACGAGCTTCGGCTTGCGAGCCAACGCGGCGGCCAGGGCGGCTTCATCCGTCTGATCGACGAACTCGACCCGCAGCTGGCCACGGCGCGCGAGATTGCTGAACAGGCGATGCGTGCCGCCGTAGCAGTCATGCGGAGCAATCAGCAGGTCGTCATGCGACAGCAGCTGACACGCGAGATGGACGGCGGCCATGCCGGACGCTGTGACGACGGCGCCCGCGCCCCCCTCGAGCGACGCGATCGCCTCGCCCAGCGCATCCCGGGTCGGATTGCCCGATCGCGAATAGTCGTAGGTGCGCTTCTCGCCAAAACATTTGAACGAGAACGTCGATGTGAGATGCAGCGGCGGCACCACCGCGCCGTGCTGGGGGTCGGAATCGAGAGCGGCACGGACTGCGCGAGTCGCGGCCGAGGGGCGCCAGGTCATTTCAAATCTCCGGTAGTCGACAGTGCACGGGTGAACACCTCATGCAGTGCCTGCGTCTCTTTCAAGAAAGCATCGTGGCCGTACAACGACGAGAACTCGGCGAGCTGCACCGGGCCGCTGACCGACTGTCTCAGCATGCGCATGTCCGACAGCGGCACGAGCTGATCCTCGATGACCGCCACCAGCCAGGTGGGCACGCGAATCTTCGCCGGATCGACCTGATGCAGATCGATGGACTCCGACAGGCACACGAAAGCTTCGGGAATATAGGCGGCGGCGTAGGCATCGCCACGCGACAGCAGATAGGACTCGACCGGGAATTGGAAACGTCCATCCACACGCGTCGCCGGGCCGGCGAACCGTTGTTCGAACTCGGCGGGACTGCGATACGTCGCCATCGCCAGCGCGCGAGCCAGACGCAAGCCTTCGGCGCCCTGCCCATTCTGGGCTGCGTAACGAACGACCGCGCGCTGCACGCTGCGCCAGGCCGTCGACATCGGATGTGACCGATGCGCGGCGCTGATCACGACGATGCGCTTCACCAGATCAGGAAATCTTTCGGCGAACGCGAGCGCGACCATGCCGCCGTAGGACGCGCCGACGATCGCTTCCAAGGATCCCAGGTTCAGATGCACCAGCACTCGACGTAGCAGCTCAGCCTGGTCTTGAGAGGCGATCGAGGGGAAGTCATTCTGGCCGGATCGCGGGCCGGTACTGCCACCACTGCCACCGACGAAGTCGATGCCGAGAATGCGATAGCCACTGCTGTCGAGCGCACGGCCGGGGCCGATGATGTCGCTCCACCAACCTTTTTCATTGGGCGTGTCGACGACGGCACGACCGGCGGAAATGCCACCGAGCGCGGCGATGACGGGCGCGGCAGGATTGCCGACCAGTCGCCACGCGACCCGGACGTCTTTCAGCTCACCGCCAAAATGCAGCGGCAAGGGTTGATCAAGCTCCAGCACGCCCTCGTGAACAATCACGGGGGTGCGCGCGGGCACAGCATTCATGAATCGAACACTCCGTATCGACTTCAGTCGCGGCCGAAGGCCGGGACTGAACAGGTTTCGCTCATCGCAGAAACCCCACGGAGGTCCGTAGAGGCGGGTCGCCGTGCCCCACCGCCCGGCAATGCCTGGCAGCTGCAACAGCAACTCATCTGTCGGGGCTCCAAATGGAGTTCCCCGCAGGAGTTGGCACCTTTTCGAGATGGTTAGTCTCGACGGTTGCCCCGGCTTCAAAGGGCCTGACCCTCAGCCGGTCTCGATGAGTAGCGCCGACTGTAGCGTCAACCGGCGGATTCGGTCAAGAAAAGCCTGCCCGGTTGCCGACCTGGGTCACGAAAAAATCACCACGATTTCTTCGTGTTAGCGGTTCCAGGCCGGTAACGGGCTTGCCCCAACCCGCATCAATGTATTAACGTGCTAATACACTAGTACAGTCACTCCTCGTACCGGCCTCCAAAGATTCGGGGCACCATGAAAGAGCATCGGGCATTGACGCCGCGCCAGGAGGCGCTCGCGGAACGAGCGCTGTTTGGCGCCATCCTGACCTTACGCAGCATCGAAGAATGCCGCGCGTTCTTTCGCGACCTGTGTACGCCGGCGGAACTGCAGGCGCTCGCGGATCGATGGGCTGTCGTGGCCCTGCTCCAGCAAGGAGTGCCGTACCGGGAAATTCACAAGCAGACCGGCGTCAGCGTGACCACCATCGGTCGCGTCGCGCGCTACCTGCTCAACGGCAATGGCGGCTATACCTTGGCCGCCGAACGCATGAAAGATTCCACCGACCTCCGTTCACCCGACTCAGGGCGCGTCCGACCATGATGGACAAAGCAACCCGTCTCAAAGTAGCCCTGCAGAAGTCCGGGCGCCTCACCGAAAACTCGCTGGACTTGATGGTCCGCTGCGGCTTGAAGTACAGCCGCGGCAAGGACCAGCTGATGTGTTACGGCGAGAACATGCCGCTCGATCTGCTGTTCGTGCGCGATGACGACATTCCGGACCTGGTGCAACAGGACGTGTGCGATCTCGGCATCGTCGGCATCAATGTGATCGAGGAAAAGCGCCTCGCGTTCCAGGCGAAAGGCGTCACGCCGCTGTTCGAACAGTTGATGACGCTCGACTACGGCAAGTGCCGCCTGTCGATCGCCGTGCCCGATGGCGTCGAATACAAGGACGCGCGCTCCCTGAACGGCAAGCGCATCGCCACCACCTATCCGAACATTCTCGGCCGCTACCTGCGTCAGCGCGACGTACAGGCTGAGATCGTGACGTTGTCCGGCGCCGTGGAAATCGCGCCTCGCCTCGGCCGCGCCGATTTCATCTGCGACCTGGTGTCGAGCGGCTCGACTCTGCTGGCCAATCACCTGTGGGAAGCGGAAACCATCCTGGAGAGCCAGGCCGCGATCATTACCACGCCGGTGCCGGTCTCCCCTGAAAAGCAGGACTGGATCCACCGCCTGACGATGCGCATCGATGGCGTGCAGCAGGTGAAGGAAAGCAAGTACATCATGCTGCACGCGCCGCGCTCGAAGCTTGCCGATATTCGCAAGCTGTTGCCCGGCAGTGAGTCGCCGACCATCGTGCCGCTCGACGGCAACGGCGACAAAGTCGCCGTGCACGCCGTGTGTCGCGAGAACGTGTTCTGGGAAACGCTCGAAAGCCTGAAGAGCGCGGGCGCGAGTGCGATCCTGGTGCTGCCGGTTGAAAAGATGCTGGCCTGACGCCAGCAAGGTTGAGTGGGCCGCAAGCCCGCCATCTGCTGTATTTGGTTGTCGGGCCGCAAGCCCGACAACATGAAACGGATGTTGTATTTGTTGGTCGGGCCGCAGCCCGCCAACCTGACGCCGATGATGTATTTGTGGGTCGGGCCGCAGGCCCGACCCACTTGACCAGAGAGGTTGATCGTGAGCTTGTCGTTGCTGGAGTGGTCGAGTCTTTCCGCGGATGAACGGCGGGCTGCCTTGCGGCGGCCGGCGCAGGCGGATACCGACGGCTTGCATCGACGCGTCAGCGAGATCATCAAGGACGTTCGTGCTCGCGGCGATCAGGCCCTGTTCGAGTTCACCGAACGCTTCGACGGCGTGAAGCTCACGTCCCTCGAAGCCGATGCCGCCGAATTCGCCGCCGCGGACAAGGCGCTCAATGCCGAGCAGCGCGCAGCTCTCGAACGCGCCATCAGCAACGTGCGTCGTTTCCACGAAGCCCAGCTCGGCACCCCGCTGCGAATCGAAACATCGCCCGGCGTGATCTGCGAACGTCACTTCCGCGCCATCGATGCGGTCGGTTTGTATGTCCCGGCGGGCGTCGCGCCCCTGCCCTCCGCCGCCATCATGCTGGCCGTGCCTGCAAGCATCGCCGGCTGTCCGACTCGAATCATCTGCACGCCGCCTCGCAAAGACGGCACCGCTGATCCTGCCGTGTTGGTCGCGGCCCGATTGTGCGGCGTCGAGCGCGTATTCAAAGTCGGCGGTGCGCAAGCCATCGCTGCGATGGCCTATGGCACGGCATCGATTCCGAAAGTCGACAAAGTGTTCGGCCCTGGCAGTGCCTGGGTCACCGCGGCGAAGATTCTCGCGGCGAACGATCCGGATGGCGCGGCCCTCGATCTGCCGGCTGGCCCGTCCGAAGTGCTGGTCATCGCCGATGAAGACGCCAACGCCGAATTCGTCGCTGCCGACCTGCTCGCCCAGGCCGAGCACAGCGCCGACGCTCAGGCCATTCTCGTCACCACCTCACGTAAGCTCGCCGAAGCCACGTTGGAGCAATTGGAAGCGCAGATGCGCCGCCTCGGCCGTGAGAGCACGCTGCGCGAGTCCATCAATCACGCGCGTTTGTTCCTCGTCGACTCGCTGCAAGCGGCCTTCGATCTGAGCAACGCCTACGCGCCGGAACATTTGATCGTGCAGGTCGCCAAGCCTCGCGATTGGTTGCCCAGCATTCGTAACGCCGGCTCCGTGTTTCTCGGTGCGTGGACGCCCGAAACGATGGGCGACTACTGCAGCGGCACGAATCACGTGTTGCCGACCTATGGCTTTGCCCGCGCCTACAGCGGCCTGTCGCTGGTGGATTTCCAGCGGCGCATGACGGTGCAGGAACTGAGCGCCGAGGGCCTGCGCGATCTCGGCCCGACCGCCATCACCATCGCCGGCCTCGAAGGTCTGGACGCACACGCCAACGCAGTGCAAGTGCGCCTGCGCCAACTCGCGAATCCCACATGAACCCGATCCTGAATCTCGCACGGCCCGACATCCTGTCGCTGCAGCCGTATCAACACGCGGCGTGGGAACCGACGCTCGAGCGCCTGCACGCCAACGAAATGCCCTGGCGGGCCGACGGCGACGCGTCGCATGCCGGCCTCAACCGCTATCCCGAGCCGCAGCCCGATGAGCTCATCGAACACCTGGCCAGGCTCTACGGCACCTCGCCGAAGAACGTGATCGCGGGCCGCGGCAGCGATGAAGGCATCGATCTGCTGGTTCGTGCTTTCTGTCGCGCTGGTGAAGACAGCGTGCTGATCTGCCCGCCCACCTTTGGCATGTATAAAGTCTCGGCGCGCATTCAAGGTGCCGGCGTCATCGAAGTGCCGCTGCTCAAAGAGCGTGGCTTCGAGCTGGATGTGCAGGGCGTACTCGCCGCCTGGCGCGAGAACGTCAAACTGGTGTTCATCTGCACGCCCAACAATCCCACCGGCAATCTGCTCGACCGCGCTTCGATTGAAGTGCTGTGCGCGCAGCTGAGCAACAAGTCGCTCATCGTCGTCGACGAAGCGTATATCGAGTTCGCCAACATCCCGAGCATGGTGCAGGACCTGGAGCGCTTCCCGAACCTCGTGATCCTGCGCACGTTGTCGAAAGCCTATGCGCTGGCTGGTGCGCGTTGTGGCGCCCTGATCGCACACGAAGACATCATCAGTCTGCTCACCCGCGTGATCACGCCATATGCACTGCCTACACATACCATCGACTCGGTACTGCATTTGACGGATGACGAGCACGTCGCGGAATCGAAGAAGCGCATCGAGCTGATCCTGACCGAGCGCGCCCGTGTCTGCGAAGGCCTCGCCTCGCTGCCGCTGATTCGCGAAGTGTGGCCCAGTCATGCCAATTTCATCCTGGTCGACTGCAACGACGCCGACGCCGTTCTGCGCGCCGCCCTGTCGGCCGGCTTGATCATTCGCGATCCTCGCTCGCAGCCCGGCCTCGGCAGCAGCCTGCGTATTTCCATCGGCACGCCCGATCAGAATGATCGACTCATCCGTGGTGTGGCCCAGGCATCGGGAGTTCCGGCATGAGCGGCCAACGCGTTCTATTCATCGATCGCGACGGCACGATCATCACGGAGCCCGCCGACAAGCAGATCGACAGCTTGCAGAAGTTCGGACTGGTGCCGGATGTGATCGCAGCTCTGCAGCGACTGCGCGATGCCGGCTACACGTTCGTGATGGTGAGCAATCAGGACGGCCTGGGCACCGAGAGCTTCCCGGAGCCGACCTTCCGGGAGCCGCACGATTTCCTGCGCGAATTGTTGAAGTCGCAAGGCATCACGTTCGCCGAAGAATTCATTTGCCCACACCAGCCGGCCGACGACTGCGAATGCCGCAAACCGAAGACCGGCCTGCTCGATGATTACCTGAAAAAGACTCCGCTCGATCGCGAGCACAGCTACGTCATCGGCGATCGCGAGACCGATCTGCAGCTCGCAACCAACCTTGGCATTCAGGGCATTCGGGTGCGCACGGAAGAAACACCGGGCGACACGTGGCCCGAGATCGCCGCTCGCCTCACCGCGCGGGCTCGTACCGCCACGGTGGTTCGCAAGACCAAAGAAACCGACATCAAGGTCGAAGTGAACCTGGATCGCGAGACGCCGATCCACATCGAGACCGGCCTCGGCTTCTTCGATCACATGCTCGAGCAGATCGCCAAGCACGGCGGCTTCTCGTTGCAGCTCACCTGCAAGGGCGATCTGCACATCGATGAACATCACACCGTCGAGGACTGCGCGCTGGCGCTTGGCCAGGCGTTGAAGCAGGCGCTCGGCGACAAGCGTGGCATTCATCGCTACGGCTTCCTGCTGCCCATGGACGAAGCGCTGGCGCAGGTCGCCATCGATCTGTCGGGCCGGCCCTACTTCGTGTTCGAGGGTCAATTCGGTCGGGATTCCGTCGGCCAGCTGCCCACCGAGCTGGTGCCCCATTTCTTCCGCTCGCTGGCGGAGACCCTGGGCGCGGCGATCAATCTGAAAGTTCAGGGCGAGAACACTCATCACATGATCGAAGCCTGTTTCAAAGGCGTCGGTCGTACATTGCGCCAGGCGTTTCGTATCACGGACACGGAATTGCCGAGCACCAAGGGCACGTTGTAATGCAGCTCGCGATCATCGACAGTGGCGGTGCCAACATCGCCTCCCTCCGCTACGCCATCGATCGACTCGGCGTGGCCTCCGAGCTCACGACCGATCCTGAGCGGATTCGCGCCGCCTCGCATGTGATTTTGCCCGGCGTCGGCGCCGCGGCCGATTGCATGGGCCGGCTGCAGAAGATCCCCGGCCTGGTCGATACGATTCGCAAGCTGCGGCAGCCCATGCTCGGCATCTGCGTCGGCATGCAGCTGTTGTTCGAATCCTCCGAGGAAGGCGAAGTGCCCTGTCTCGGTCTGCTGCCCGGACGCGTGCGTCGCTTCGCCGATCGCGACGATCTGCCGGTGCCGCACATGGGCTGGAATCAACTGGAGTTCGAGCCCGGCTCACCGCTGCTCCAGGACATTCAGCCCGGCGATCATGTTTATTTCGTGCACAGCTATTCGGCGCCGGTCAGCCCGCTCACCGTCGCGACCTCGACCTATGGCGAGCAATTCTCCGCGCTGGTCCAGAGCGGCAACGTGTTCGGCGCGCAGTTCCACCCGGAACGCTCGGCGCGTATCGGCGCGTTGCTGCTGCGTAATTTCCTGCAACTGCAACAGACTCATTGAAAGAACCATGGAGCTGATTCCTGCCATCGATCTGAAGGAAGGCCGGTGCGTGCGCCTGTTCAAGGGCGACTTCGCCGCCGAGACGGTGTATTCGAACGATCCGGCCGAAATCCTGGCCCGCTATCGCGCCTTCGGGGCGCGCCGCATTCATGTCGTCGATCTCGACGGCGCGAAGGACGGTACCCAGGCGAACCGCGAGGCTATCGTGAAGTTCGCCGGCGACCGCTCGCTCAAGCTGCAGGTCGGTGGCGGCCTGCGCTCGCTGGAGCGCGTCAAGGCGCTGCTGGAGACCGGCGTCGAACGCGCCGTCGTCGGCAGTGTCGCCATCAATTCACCCGACGTGGTGATTTCCTGGCTGTCGGAAGTCGATCCGACGCGTATCGTGCTGGCATTGGACGTGCGCCTGGATGACTCAGGCCTGCCGATGCTCACGACGCACGGCTGGCAACAGACCAGCAGTGTCAATCTGTGGAGCCTGGTCGAACGTTACATGCGCTCCGGCATCAATCACGTACTGTGCACCGACGTCGCCCGAGACGGCGCGCTCACCGGCCCGAACTTCGAGCTGTACGCGGATGCGGTGCGCAGATTTCCCGAGCTGCAGTGGCAAGCGTCCGGCGGTGTCGCCACCGCGCGTGACCTGATCGCCCTGCGCGACTGCGGCGTTGCTGCCGTGATCAGCGGCAAAGCGCTGCTGGAAAACAAGATTTCACCTGAGGAGCTGCGGCCATTCTTGCCAAACGCATCATCCCCTGTCTCGATGTAAGAGACGGTCAGGTCGTCAAAGGCGTGCGCTTCCGCGACCACGTGGTCGTGGGCGACATCCTGGAACTGGCGCAGCGCTATCGTGACGAAGGCGCCGATGAGCTGGTGTTCTACGACATCACCGCGAGCCCCGATGGACGCACGGTGGATCGCAGCTGGATCCGTCGTATCGCTCGCATCCTGGATATTCCTTTCTGTGTGGCAGGCGGCATTCGTAGCGTCGCCGATGCGGAGGAAGTGCTCGGTGAAGGCGCGGAGAAGGTGTCGATCAACTCTCCTGCCCTGGCCGATCCTGAATTGATCAGCCGGCTCAGTGCGCGTTTCGGCGCGCAGTGCGTGGTGGTGGGTATCGACAGTCAGACGGTCGACGGCGCCTATCAGGTGTATCAATTCACCGGCGACCCGGAACGCACTCGTAACACCGCGCGCAAGACGTTGGATTGGGTGCGCGAAGTGCAGGAGCGTGGCGCGGGCGAGATCGTGCTCAACTGCATGGCGAGCGACGGCGTGCGCAAGGGATACGACATCGCGCAGCTCAGCGCCGTGCGAGCGTTGTGTCGGGTACCGCTGATCGCCTCGGGTGGCGCAGGCGCGAAGGAACATTTCGCCAGCGTGTTCAACGAGGCGCACGTCGATGGCGCATTGGCCGCGAGTGTGTTTCATACGGGCGCACTGCCGATTCCCGATTTGAAGACCTATCTGCGCGATACTCATATCGAGGTCCGGCCATGAAGCTCGACCAGATCGAATCCTTCGACTGGAGCAAAGGCGACGGCCTGCTGCCGGCGGTCGTGCAGGACGCGACCACCGGCAAGGTGCTCATGCTCGGCTACATGAATCGCGAAGCGCTACGCAAGACGCTGGGCGAGAAACGCGTGACCTTCTACAGCCGCAGCAAGCAACGGCTGTGGACCAAGGGCGAGACCTCCAGCAACTTCCTGCAGCTGGTCGATGCCGCCATCGACTGCGACAACGATACGCTGTTGATCACGGCCAGGCCGGATGGCCCGACCTGCCACAATGGCACGGCGAGCTGCTTTGGCGATGAGATCGGCACGACCGCGACCCGCCTCGCCTTCCTGTCCCGGCTCGAGTCGGTCATCGAGAAGCGGGTCAGCGAGCGGCCCGAAGGCAGCTACACCGCGCGGCTGTGGGCCGATGGTCCGACTCGCATGGCGCAGAAGGTCGGCGAAGAAGGCGTCGAAGTCGCGCTCGCGGCGGTGACCCAGAGCGACGACAAGCTGGTTGGCGAAGCTGCCGACCTGCTGTTCCATCTGACCCTGCTGTTGAAGAGCCGCCAGCTCTCTCTGGGTCAGGTCGTGGAGGAACTGGAACGGCGTCACACCGCCAGGAAGTGAGCCAACGGCGACTGCGTCCGGGTAATCGGTCTGAAGGCCCCTTATAATCCGCTGCCAGCCCCGCTATACCCTCCCGAATAACAAAGCGGGGTCGAGGACGCACGCGCATGGGCAATGTGTTGATGGTCGCCAACTACGAGCCGGACGTGGGCTATGCCTGGAACTTCATCCAGCAGTTCTGGGTGGTGCTCGCGAACAAGTTTCCCGGCCGCTGTCACCTGGCCTATCCCCTGCATGGCGCGGTGCCCGCCGTCATCACCGACGCGGGCATCAAGGTGCATTGGCAGAACATGCGCGACCAGAGCTCCACCGACTTCATCCGGCAGCACCGGATCGAGCACGTGTATCTCACCGACTGGACCGGCCTGAACCCGTTGTATGCGCGCTGGCGCCTGGCCGGCGTGAAAGACATCGTCGTTCACGATCACGTGCCTGGCGACCCGCCCCCTGCCCGAGGCTGGAAAGGCGCGCTCAAAGCATCATTGAACCGCCTGCGCGTGATGTCACCGACACAGTGCCTGGCCGTCGCCGAACACGTGACCAAACGTCACATCGAGACCTGGCGCATGGATCCCAGCATCTGTGTCACGGTCACCAACGGCATCCGTCCGTTCGAGGTCGATCCGTCATTGCGGCCCTCGGTGCGAAACGAGTTGCAGCTGCCGGCCGACGCAAAGGCGTTCCTGATCGTCGGTCGAGCCACCCGGTACAAAGGCATCGACTTCGCCGTGCGTTGTCTCGCCAGGCTGCCGCCTCATGTGCATTTCGTGCACGTCGGCGATGGGCCGGATCTCGAGGAATTTCGGCAGCTCGCTGCTGAGCTCAACGTCGCCGGGCGCATGCACTTCCTGGGAAAACGCAGCGACGTGCCACGAATCATGACGGGCTGCGAGGCCGCGTTTCATCCCAGCCGCGGCGAGGCGATGTCGCTCGCCATTCTCGAATACATGTGCGCCGGCCTGCCGCCGGTCGTGCCGAGCCTGCCCTCGGTGTCCGTGGCCGTCGAGCATCAGGTGACGGGCCTCGTCTATCAGAATCTCAACGTGGATGCCGCCGTCAGTGCGCTCGGCACCCTGGCCGATGACGATACCCTGCGTGCGCGGCTCGGTTCGGCCGCGCACGCCAAGGTGCTCAGTTCCTACACCATCGAACAGACGATGCGAACGTTCGCTGAGAAGATCGCCATCCGGGCGTAGCGGTTCACTCCGTCGCTTCCAGCACCACCGAGTAGGTGTAGCTCACGCCCTGCTGGCTATCCTTCGCCGGTGTGGGCCGATGACGAGACATCGCGAGATATGCGCCCGGCGCGCTCGGCTTGAAGCTGAAGCGGCCGTCCTTGTCCGTCGTCACTTCGGCAAACGGCTTCTGATCCGCCGAGAGTGCCTTCGCTCCGTATACCGACACAGCATGGTTCGCGAGTGGCTTGCCATCGAACAACACTTCGAACTTCACGTCCTGACCGACGAAGGCCGAGCTCGGATGTGACAGCGCACGATATTCGAGGCCGGTGTTACGTGCAGCCAGTGCCTGATCGTTCGGCTTGCCTTGCGTTACATACACTTCGGCCATCGTGATGCTGGTCACGTCGTAGATCCTGGCGCCGGCCGGCGCTTCCTCCTTCGGGCCGAGGAACTTCCAATCGCCATTGACCCACGCGGCCTTCGCCATCCGACCGCCGCGTTTGCCGGTGGAGATGCGATAGGTGCCCGCCTCCTTCGTATCGGCTTCGACGATGGCCAGGTCACGCGTGTACACCGGCGTGAGCTGAACCTTCGCGCCTGCCGGCGTGACGACGTGATAGTCATCCGACTTCATCACCACGTCCGGCGAGAAGAACTCCTCGGTGAAGGACCCTTGCACGGTCACGTGATCGCGCTTGCCGAGGTCGAACAGGTTCGGCAGCAGGAATGGTGAGTGCGCCTGCGCGGTGCCCGCACCCAGCAACACAGCGCTCATCGCCAACACAACACCAGGCTTGATCATACAATCCATCTCCAATACTCGACGAATCAGAACACCGCGAGGCGTGCTAACGCACGCTCGCTGAGGTTGGGGCCGCGAGGCGCGCTCACGCGCGCTCGCGTAGGTTAGGCCGATTGCAAATCGAAACGACGCTGCGGATGTGGCGTTTGGACGCTCGGGCAGGTCAGGTCGACGTTGGTCAGAACTGCCACGACAACGACACGCGGAAGTTGCGTCCCGGCTCGCTGTAACGTCCGATGCCGTCGCCGGTGACGTAGCCATACAGCGTCGTCGTGCCTTCGTTTACGTAGCGCACGCGCGGCCACTGGTAGTACTTCTTGTCGAAGACGTTATAGACGCCGGCGTTGAGGCGCAGATCCTTGGTGATGCTGATATCCCCGAACAGATCCAGCACGGTGTACTCATTGCTCAAATAATCCGGCACCAGCGATGTGAAGAAATCATTGGCCGCCGTCTGCGTCAGCGTCGCGTCTTCGAGCTTCTTCGCCTCGGTATGTGTGACGTTGCCCGTCAGCGACCAACGCTGAGTCGGGGACTGATAACGAATTCCGAGCACGCCGCTGGCTGGCATGATGCTCGGCAGCGGATCGCCGTTACCCTGCTCTCCCTCGCTATAAGCCCAGGCGAGTCGCGCCGACCATTGCTGAGCGATCTGCCAGCGACCCTCGACCTCGACGCCCTTGACCGTCACCTCGCCCACGTTGGCGGCCATCGTATATTCCTTGCCCTGCGTGACGGTACAGGTGCTGCCCGAGCAGCTACGATACTGCGTGCCCGGATTCAGAATGAACTCGGCGCTCTCGATGAAGTTGGTGTACTTGTCGCGATACACGGAGAGGCCGATCTGCACGCTGTCGGTCTGCCAGCGATAACCCAGCTCGGTATTCAAGCTCTCCTCGGACTCCAGATTCGGGTTGGACGCCGAGTCCCACAACGACACCTGACGGCCGGTTGCCACTTCGGTCACGGTGGAGCTTTGCGTCGGCGCATACAGCTCACCCACCGTCGGCGCACGGAAGCCGCGACCGACTTGCGCCCACACGGAATGCTCCGGCGTGAACTTGAAGTCGACACCGGCCTGCCACGTCGGCGCCGAGAACTCCACGTCGCGTACCGAGCCGGTCGAATCGACGAATTGCGTATCGAGGTTCGGTGAGTATTCCGTGCGGTCGTAGCGCGCACCGGCATGCAGCGTGAGCCGGTCATTCAGCAGATAAACACTGTCACGCAGGTACGCGCTGTAGGCCGTGACATCGGTGTTAGGCACTTGATCCGGATCGACGGTCACGGAGCTCGTGTCGCGGGTCGTGCCGATGTACCGCGAATCCACCGCGACGAAGTCGACTTCACGCTTCTGCCACGCGAGGCCATAGATCAGATCATGACCCACACTTCCAGTCCGCCATGCCTTCGTGAGATCCAACGCCGAGCGGTCGAGCACCTGATCCGTCGCGCGATTCTCACTTCGCAAGCACGGCACGACATTCGCTGGCACGCAGCCGGTGCCGGCGAGAATCGTCGTCAGTCCGCGGCTCTTGGTCTCGACGCGATCAGCCGTCCATTCCAAGCTGTCGAAGAAGGTGCCGGCCGCATCCCAGGAATAACGAATGCCGTAGCGGTCGCGGTCCTTGTCATCATCGGCGCGGCGCGTGAGATAGCCGGGGCCACCGACGCGAGAAAGATTGTTGACCTCGTTCGTGGCGCGGCTGTACTCGCCGACCAGGCCGAAGCGCTGGTTTTCGCCGATCAGGAAATCGACCTTGGCGAGCACGCTGTCGCTGTCGTGGTCGATTGGATCGGGCGTGCGACGCCCCGAGCCCGCCACGATCGGCGATGAGTCATACCACGACTCTGCTTCGTGGCCACGCCGCCGCGTGTACAACAGCATCGACTCCACCGGACCGGTGCGATTGGCGAGCGTCGCCGTCGTCATCAGCTCATCGGTGCTGCTGGTATAGCCCGTCTTGATGCGGAAATAACTATCGTTGCCCGCCGGGCTCAAATAGTCGTACGGATCCTTGGTCGTGAACATGACCGCACCGCCGAGCGCACCGCTGCCGGCCGTGATGGAATCGGCGCCCTTGACGACTTCGATGCCCTTGAGCGAGTCGATGTCGATGTCGCCGCGCCCCGAGCGAAAGAACTCGTACGCCGGCGTGGTCTCCAACGATTCGGCGAACGACAAGCCATCGACAGTCAGCGCCACGCGATCACCTTCGAGACCGCGGATGTTGAAGCCATTATCGCCGAAGCGTCCCAGGTCGACGATGCTCACGCCCGGAATGTAACGAATCGCATCCTCGAAATTCTGCGCCTGCTCGTCCTCCAGCTCCTTGACGCCGACGACTTTGGCATTGCCGACTGTGGAGCGGGCTTCGTCTTCGGCGGTGACGTTGATCTTGTTCAGTTGCTGCGCCTTGTCCTGCTCGGCGGCAACGCTGGGACGGAACGCCGACAACAAAGTCGCGGCGACCGCCAGTGACAGAACGGTACTCGAGGTACGCATGAGAAACTCCAGACAGAATGCATTTGAAGCGATGCCTGGTTGGCGTCCTGCGCTGACTGGGCGTTTGTTGGTGTAATTAGTGAGTGCGAATCAAGGTGTTTGCACCTGGCTGGTGACAGCCCGCTGATCCTGGCGCGGCTCACGCACGGGCGGCGGATCGTCCTGCGTGATGACGCCATCTTTGTTGGTGTCGGTGCGATCGAACATGCGCGCGCTCATCGCAAAGTATTCGTCGCGGCTGATGTCGCCGTTCTCGTTGGTGTCGATAGCCTTGAAGCGCACGCGCCCCTGCTTGAGCTGCGCCTGGCGGCGGTCTTCGATGCGCAGGCTCAGCCGCGCCACGAACTCCTTCACATACTCATCGTGATCGAGCTTGCCATCCTTGTTCGTATCGGTGGCAGCGAACACTTTGGGCCGCTCCGCGTCGTACTGGGCACGCGTAAGGACGTCATCGCCATCGTCGTCGTAGATCTCGAGCATGCCGGCGAGAGTGTGCGAGGTCGGCATGCCGATGACCGAACGACGCCGCGGCTCTTTCCTGGCATCGGGCTCGGCGTCGTCATTGGTGATCCGGCCATCCTTGTTCCGATCCAGATGCACGAAGGCGCGCTCGCCCGAGCTGTCATACTCGGCGCGGCTGATGAACTTGTCTTCGTCCTTGTCCAGTGCTTTGAAGCGAGTATCGGTTTGTTTCAGCGACGCGTCGCGCTCATCGGCGATATCGCGATCCAGGCGGACCGCATATTCGTTCACGTACTCCTCGACGGTGAGCGAGCCGTTGTGATCGCTGTCGGTGGTTGCGAAGCGGGCTTTGCGAACCGTTTCATATTCGGCGCGGGTGACTTTGCCATCGCCATCGTCGTCCCACGTGGCAATGAACGCATTGCCGGTGTGGCCGCCGGTGGGCAGCTCCTTACCCGCTTTCGCCGTTTCCGCGCCATGAGCCGTGCCGACCATCGCCGAAACCACGGCGGCGAGACTGCAAATATGCAAGGCATGACGAACCATCAGCGGTGCTGATGCGCGAGAAGAAACAGACATGGCGGGGACTCCCTTGTTATCGGACGCACGATTTCGGTCCGCAGGGTCGGCAGCAATGTCGTTTGGCTCAGCCGTCCGTTGCGGACTGTTGTTTGCTGGCCCGAGAGCTGGCGGCTCGCTGGAGAACCCAGCGAGCGCCAGAGATGATAACGATTCTCAACTGGTTGGCAAGTGCCTCGTTAGAACCAGACTCGCAACCCGGCGACCAGCTGCAGTTCATCTGCATCGTCGCCATGGTTTCGCGCCAGGTCCGCAGTCTCACCAAACTTCCGTGACCACACCACCCCAAGATAAGGCGCGAACTCGCGGCGAATCTCATATCGCAGGCGCAGTCCCAGCTCGGTACTGCTGAAGCCTGAGCCGATGCCGTTGGCTGGATCGTCCTTGCCGTACAGTTTCAATTCCAGCTTCGGCTGCAATACCAGCCGCTGCGTCAGAAACATTTCATATTCCGCGGAGAAACTGGCCGCGGTCCGGCCCTGCTCTCCCACATATGCCAATGCTTCGACCTCGAACCAATACGGCGCGAGTCCCTGCAACCCGAAGGCCGCCCAGGTTCGCGACGGACCCTCGCCAAAATCGTGGGCCACACCGCCTTGCAAACTCCACCAACGTGAAATGACCCGATCCCACAGCAGCTCGACCGAGCCTTCATACTCGCCCTCGAAACGCTCGCCTTCGGTCTTGAGCAAGGCCTTGTCGTAGTCGTTCCCGAACCAGGCACGGCCATCCCAGAACAGCGTGTCGCCGCCATCGCTGTCACGCCATTCGAGTTGATCGAAGGCCACCATGCCGAACGGCGCGGTGTCGTCCATGTTCATCAGCTCCGCCATCTCCTTTTCCGACATGTCCCCCATTTCGTGCTGAGGCGGGTCTGGTGGAATGTGCGCACGCTCACTCTCGGTGCGCTGCTCGTCTTGAGCGGCAGCGGTCGTGACAACGGCGGCGAACAACGCCAGCGCGACGTGCAGTTTGATCAGAGCGCTCATGAGTGATCTCCATGACCACCCCGACCCGCGACGCCCTCGCCGGGCTCGACGTGTACCTCCCGCATCATGCCCGCTTCCATGTGATACAGCAGATGGCAGTGATACGCCCATCGACCCGGCGCATCGGCCGTGACGGCGTAGCTCAGCTTCTGCCCCGGCTGCACATTCACCGTATGCTTGCGCACCTGGAAGTTGCCCGACGCATCTTCGACTTCGCTCCACATGCCATGCAGGTGAATCGGATGCGTCATCATCGAGTCATTCACCAGCGTGATCCGCAGCCGCTCGCCGAGCTGGAACTTCAGCGGTTTGGCGTCGGAGAACTTCTGGCCGTTGAAGGACCAGACGAACCGTTCCATGTGACCGGTGAGATGCAACTGGATCTCGCGTCCCGGCTCGCGACGATCGATGGGACCGCCGATGGTTCGAAGATCGGCGTATGTGAGCACGCGCCGTCCATTGTTTCTCAAGCCGACGCCGGGATCGTCGAGTCCGACCCGAGGCTGATCGACCTGCATGTCGAGCAAAGGCGTCCGCTCCGTCGCCGGATGCTCGACCGTTGTCGACGAACCATGCCCCATTGCGGCGTGGTCAACCGCTGTCGATGTCCCGTGACCCATTGCGGCGTGATCAACCGCCGTCGATGCCCCGTGCCCCATTGCCGCATGGTCAATCGCTGTCGCTGACTCATGGCCCATCGCCGCGTGATCGACGGCGCCTTGCGCCTGCGCCCCATGATTCATCTGGCTGTGATCAACCTGGCCAGCGGGAGCGGCCGAGCCATGCCCACCATGCCCCATATCACTCATCGTCAGCAGCGGTCGCGGATCCAGCGCCGGAACCTCCGCCACCATTCCCGGGCTCGGCGCCAGCGTGCCGCGCGCGTATCCCGACCGATCCATCGCCTGCGCAAAGATCGTGTACGCGCGATCGTCCTTCGGCTCCACGATCACATCGTAGGTTTCCGCCGCGCCGATGCGGAACTCATCCACCGACACCGGCTCGACATCCACACCGTCGGTCGCAACGACGGTGAGCTTCAATCCCGGAATGCGCACATCGAAGAACGACATCGATGAGCCATTGATGAAGCGCAGCCGCACTTTCTCACCGCGCGAGAACAGGCCCGTCCAGTTGCCGGTCGGTGTCACGCCATTCATCAGATACGTGTACGCATAGCCCGAGACATCGAGCATGTCGGTCGGATTCATGCGCATCTCGCCCCACATGCGGCGATCGGCGAGGGTTGGCCCCAAACCGTTCTTACGTACGTCGGCGAAGAAATCGCCGGCGGTGCGGCGGCCGAAGTTGTAGTAGTCGCTGTGCTTCTTCAGCACCGCGAAGATCCGCTCCGGATCCAGATCGGTCCAGTCGGACAGCATCACGACGTAGTCACGCTCGGTTGGAAAGCGCTCGCCGCCGCGACGCTCGATCACGATCGGGCCATAGAGCCCGGTCTGTTCCTGAAAGCGCGAATGCGCGTGATACCAATAGGTGCCGGCCTGGTTCACCTTGAATCGGTACTGATATTCGCCACCGCTCGGAATGCCCGCGAAGCTCAGGCCCGGCACGCCGTCCATGTCCGCCGGTACGATCATGCCGTGCCAATGGATGGAGCTGCGCGCGGCGAGTCGATTCGCGACCCGCAACGTGACCGTGTCGCCTTCGCGCCAGCGGAGCAATGGCCCGGGAATCTGCCCGTTCATGACGGTGCCGATCCGGCGATTGCCGGTGAAGTTGAAGGCCGCCTCGCCGATCTGCAGATCGAACTGGCTGCCCGTCAGTACGGTCTGGGTCTGATTCTGGGCCCACAGCTCCTGTTGACCCAGTACGAACAGTCCAGCGCCTGCCGCCTGCATGAAACGCCTGCGCGAGAGCTGCGGCAGGCGCGCTCGCGATGATTGCATCGATGACATGAAATTCTCTCGATCAAATATTCGACATGCGCGCACCGATACCTCGAGGTACCCGCGGGCGCTCGGCAAACATCAGCCAGGAGAATCAGGCGGGAGGTCGGAATAGCCTGGAGGGGCGCAGTGACGTGACGGTCTGCACGCCCTGGGGAATGCTCAGTAATGTAATCGCAACAGGATTCATGACAGCTGCATCGAGCGCCACGCAGGGCGCGTGCAAGCACGGACATTCGCAATCGCCGGCTTTACAGCAGTCGTGCTCACCATCGGAGTGCGCGCTGGCGGCGTCGGAAGCATCGGCCTGATGGGACATGCCACCCGCATCGTGCTCGGCGCAGGCGGGATCGACAGCCATCCCGGTCGCGGCGTGCTCGAGCGGCGACATGCCGGCCATCGGCATCGCATGACCCAGCTCGCCGATGACCAGACGGGCCATCAGCAGGAAAATCAGGGTCCAGCGTTGCCAGCAAAATCTACGCACGGCGCGAGAGTACAGGCCAGGGCTGCAGCCTGCAATCGCGCCGGCATCAAGCCTCAAGTCATTCAGCGGCAACGGCGATGATGCCGGTACACAGCTGGATGGGGGACGGGGCGCAATGACCCGTCTGACAGCGCGTCGGACACGGCTGAAAGCGAACACCACCAGCCGTGACCGGCCTGGAACTTGAGTTGGCGTATTACGTTGAATGAGTACTTCGAGGCAAGGGAGCTTCTCATGAAATCATTCTCTTCCAGGCTCATTCCGGTCGCGGTCGCCAGCGTTCTGTGCGGAGTCGCGCTGGCCGGCGGCGGCAAAGACGATCACATGAAAATGATGGACAAGAACGGCGACGGCAAGATCACGGCCGCCGAGTACGCCGACGGCTCCAAGGAGATGTTCTCCAAGATGGACGCCAACAAGGACGGTTCCGTAACCGCCCAGGAAATGGATGCCATGCACGCGTCGATGATGAAGGACAAGGGTCATGCGACGGCGCGCACCGAGAGCGGCCCGACCGAGGACAAGATGGCCGACAAGAAGGCCTACGATCCGAGCGGCACGGGCAAGTCCATGCCGAAGATGATGTCCTCGGAAGAAAAGATCGCCAAGCTGGACACGAACAACGACGGCAAGCTGAGCCAGGCCGAGTACATGGCCGGTAGCAAGGAACGGTTCAGCAAGATGGATAAGGACGGTGACGGCACTTTGACGGCGCAGGAAATGCGCGATGGCGAACGCGCCATGATGGCGAGCGACGAATAGCACGTAGGAATTGACCCCGGGCGCGCGCCGGGATTGTTACACTCCGGGTCTCAAACCCGGGCGCGCCCTTGCAACTCGACCGCTGGCATCAGATCAAGGACCTGTTCTCCTCGGCACTGGAACATCCCACGGCCGAACGCTCGGCATTCCTGGATCGATCCTGTGGCGAGGATATCGAGCTGCTCGCCCAGGTTCGCTCCCTGCTCGACGCCCACGAGAGCAGCCTCGGGTTCATCGAGCGCCCCGCCGTTGAGCGGGCCGGCCTCGCCCCCGCCCTCGAGCCGCTGAATTGGCAGGGTCGTCGCCTCGGCAACTATCGCATCATCAGCGAGATCGGCCGCGGCGGCATGAGCCACGTGTACAAGGCGGCACGCGACGACGATCAGTACTACAAAGAAGTCGCGATCAAACTGCTGCGCCCGGGCCTGGACACGCACAGCCTGCTCCAGCGACTGCGGGACGAGCGCCAGATGCTCGCCCAGCTCAGTCATCCGAACATCGCACAGCTGCTCGATGGCGGCGTCACCGAGACCGGCGCGCCCTATATCGTGATGGAATACGTCGAGGGTCAGCCCATCGACGCCTATTGCGAAGAGCGCGGGCTGAGCATCACCTCGCGCCTCGATCTGGTACGCACCCTGTGCGGCGCCGTGCATTACGTGCACCAGCACCTGATGGTTCACGGCGATCTCAAGGGCAGCAACATTCTCGTGACCCGGAGTGGCGTCGTGAAGCTGTTGGACTTTGGCATCGCCAAGTTGCTCAACGCCGCCAGCGATCCGTCTCACACGATGGTGAATCAGGTCGTGGCGCTCACGCCGGCATACGCCAGCCCCGAGCAGATCCGCGGCGAACCGATCACCACGGCAAGCGATGTCTATTCGCTCGGCGTGCTGATCTACAAATTGCTCACGGGCACCTTGCCCTTCGAGGTGCCAGGCGAGTTGTTCGGCTGGGAAGCTGCCGCGGCGGTCGGCGATCGTCCGCCTCGCCTGCCCAGTGTCGCCGCTGCAGAAAGCAACGCGCCTGCGTATCGTCGCATCGCCCGCCAGCTGCGCGGCGATCTCGACGCCGTCGTGATGAAGGCGCTGTCAAAGGAGCCCGAAGATCGTTACGGCTCCGCCGAGCATCTGGCCGAAGAGCTGCATCGCTATCAGCGAGGCTTTCCGGTGCACGCGCATCCGCCCCGCCCTTTGTATCGCACGCGAAAGCTGGTGATGCGACACAAGGCCGCGACGGTCGCGATCAGTTTGTTTGCTGTGGCAATCGTCACGGGCGTCGTTACGACCGCATGGCAAGCGCACGTGGCACGCATGGAGCGCGCGCGTGCCGAGCGTCACCTGGCTGAGATTCGCAAGCTCACCAACACCTATCTGCGAGACGTCTACGGCGCGGCGGTCAACCTGCCCGGCGCCACCGAAGTGCGCAAGCTGCTGGTCGAGAACTCCCTGAAACATATCGCCGCGCTGGAAGGTGAAGCGCAGGACTCGCTGGACTTCAAACGCGAGCTGGCGCAGGCGTACCTGCGGTTCGGCGACGTTCAGGGCGACTATCTCGGCGCCAACATCGGCGACACCGAAGGCGCCGTGCAGAGCTATCGTCGAGCACTCCGTCTGCGCGAACAGGTCGCTGAGCAGAGTCCGACGGTCACCGACCTGTCCGACCTGCTGCGCAGTTACATTTCGTTGAGCGAGCTGCTGGCGGCGCAAAGCAAGCTCGATGAGGCGATCCCATTGGCGGAATCCGCCAACGCCGTCGGCAAGAGACTGGTTGCCATGCCCGACGCCCGCAGCGAGGATCATCGAATGGCGGCGGCCGCGCAGATGTTGTTGGGAACGGACCTGAGCACGGTCGATCTGCCGCGGGCACTGGCAACGCTCCGGTCGGCGCAAGAAACATTCGAGCGCCTGCTCGCCGAGCAACCCGAGGATCCAGGGGCCCGTCGCGACATGGCGCTGATCCACAGTCGCATCGGCTTTGCCCATATACGGGCCGAACAATACGAGCCCGCGCTGGAGCATTACCTGAAGTCGTCCGACTATGCCGAGCAGCTCGCGCAGGAATATCCGGCCGACGCGGCAGCACTACGCGGCGCGGCGTTCGTCGGCGTCAACGTGGGCGAGGCTTATAACCATCTGAAGCAGCCCGATCCGGCGCTGGAGAAGATTCAGGTGGCGCTGTCGCGAGTCGAGCATTTGCAGCGAACCGATCCGGCGAACGAGCAGGCCACGCTCGCCATCGCGTATGTGCTGAATCATCTCGGCGACAGTTATCTCTTGAAAGGTCAGCCGGAGACGGCGCTGATCCATTTGAATCGGGCGCTGCAACTGGTCAACGAAGCGCCGCCCGCGAAGCCGACCGATATCGCCGAGATCCGCATGCTTCCCGGGATGACGAATTTCCGCCTGGGCAAGGCGCATTCGATGCTCGGCGAGCAGCATCAGCGCGACGCTGCGACCTTTCTCCAGTCCAGCGTCATGCGTCTGCAAGACCTCACCAACGATCCCGTCATCGGCAAGGATGCGCAGCGCCTCACCGATCAGGCGAGGCAGCTGCTTCAGGACGTCAGCTGATCGGTTAGACCAGCACCTCGATGGCCGGCTCACGCAGGTTGTACGTCGAGCTCATGGCCCGTCCGTATGCGCCCGCCGTCGCGATCAGGAGCACATCGCCCTCCTGCGTCGGCGGCAGCAACCGGTCATTGCCCAGCTGATCGCCCGACTCACAGATCGGACCGACGACGTTGTAGACCTCGGTCGCGAGATCGTCGATGCGCGTGAGATTCACGATCTCATGATGCGCGCCGTACAGCGCCGGACGGATGAGTGAGTTCATGCCCGTCGCGACACCGACGTAGTTCACTTCGCCCTTGCCCTTCAGCTGGGTCACTTGCGCGATCAGCACGCCGGCTTCGGCAACCAGATAGCGGCCCGGCTCGATCCACAGCGTCAGCTTCGGATGCGCGGCCTTCAAGGCGGCCAGCGTCTCGCCGAACTCGGAGAGCTTCACGCCCTGCTGTCCCAGACGCTCCGGCACACCGAGGCCGCCGCCCAGATCGACGATCTGCACGTCCGTGAAGCGCTGCGTGAGCGCAGTCAGCGTATCGCCCACCGACTTCCAATTGTCGACGGTGAACACACCGCTGCCAGTGTGCGCATGCAAGCCGACCACGCGTGCGCCCGCCGCCTTGACCAGACGCTCGAGCTCATCCATTTCGAACAACGGCACGCCGAACTTCGAATGCACGCCCGCCGTGCGCACCTTGTCGTGATGACCGCGGCCATAGCCGGTGTCGATGCGAATGAACACATCACGGCCCTTGAACACTTCCGGCCACGCCTTGAGCGGATGCAGGTTATCGAGCGTCACCCAGATGCCTTGGCTCACGCCCCACTCGTACTCCGCGCGCGGCGCGAAGTTAGGCGTGAACAGAATCTTCTTCTTGTCGAGCGTCGGCAGCGTCTTCATGACGTGCTCGACTTCGAACTGCGACACGCACTCGAAGCCCAGCCCCTGCTCGGCGAACAGCTTCAGGATTTCCGGATGCCAGTTGGCCTTGAGCGCATAGAACACCCCTGCGATGCCCGGCAGCGCGCGCAGCGCCTTGGCCTTGGCAGTCAGCGTCGCACGGTCGTAAACGAATGCCGCGCCATGCTCACGTCCGAGCGCCAGCAGATCGTCGCGACGGCCATGCCACCACTGCTTCAAATCGAGCGCTGCCTTGTCCTTCGGGCCATACAGCTCTTCCCAGGTCGGGCCGAGCACCCGATCGGCGGTCATCTTCTGGATCGCGATGTCGTGCAGGCGCGAGACCAGGCGATCGCCCTGCTCCTCTTCCACCACGAACGTGATGTTCAGGTCGTTGGCGGCCTGAGTCACCAGATAGATCTTCTGTTCTTCGAACAGCTCGAGCGCCTCTCCCAGCCGATGCAGGATGGCGCGAATGTTTCTTCCGACCAGGCTGACTGCCGCGCACGGACCGATGACCTCGACCCGGCACAGCTTGCCGAGATCGACGACCAGCGCTTCGAGCGTGGCCTTATCCAGGGTATTCGCGGCCGGGTCGAGCGACACGGTGACGCTGGTTTCCGAGGTCGACACCAGATCGATCGACAACCCGTGATCCTTGAACACCTGGAAGGCATCGGCGAGGAAGCCCACCGAATGCCACATGCCGACGGTCTCCATCGACACCAGCGTGATGTTCTTCTTGATCGTGACCGCTTTCACCTGCGCGGCAACGTTGCCACCGTGCGTGGTGATGACGGTGCCTTCGAGCTTCGGCGTCTGCGTCGCATAGACGTAGAGCGGAATGCCGTACTGCTTCACCGGCATGATGCAGCGAGGATGCAGAACCTTCGCACCGCTGCTCGCAATTTCCTGCGCCTCATCGTATTCGAGCGCACGAAGCAGACGAGCCGTCGGCACGGAGCGCGGGTTCGCGCTGAACATGCCGGGAACGTCGGTCCAGATCTCCAGACGACGTGCGCCCAACTTCGCGGCGAAGTAGCTGCCCGACGTATCGGAGCCACCGCGCCCCAGCAGCACCGTGTCGCCCTGCTCATCGCTGGCGATGAAGCCCTGCGAGATGAACACCGTGCCCTGCGACGACCAGCGACGCTGCAGTTCCAGATCGGGCTCGAAGTTACAGGTGGCGGACAGATAGCTCGAACGCAGATTCGCGTTACGACGCTGCTCGGCCTTCAGCACCGTGCGAGCATCGACCCACTGCACATCCAGACCTTGCGCGGCAAGGAACGCAGCGCCGAGGCGCGTAGCCATCAATTCGCCCTGCGCCATCACGCGAGCCCGCAGACGCTCGCTCACTTCGCCGACCAGCGCGATGCCGGCAGCGATCTGTCGCAGACGTTTGAACTGTTCTTCCAGATCCGGGCTGGGCGTGACGCCGAGATCGCGCGCCAGATCGCGATGACGCTGCTCGATCTGATTCATCACTGCCTGCGCTTCGTTGCCGAGCGTGTTGTGACTGTCGAGCGAGACCGCGAGCAGTTGTTCGAGCCGGTCGGTAATGCCGGAGAGCGCGGAGTGAACGATCACCGGGCGCAGCCCTTCAGCGAGCCGGTCGCGGACCACTGCCGCGATGTTTTTCCAGTTGGCGACCGAGGAAACACTGGTGCCGCCGAACTTGAGCACTACCCACGGCGACGCCGCGGGCGTGGAATCAGCCATCGTCATTTGTGAGCTCTTCCAGGGTGTGTTGAAAGGATCGGGGTCGCGGGCCAGCGCGCACCATCCTGACTCCGGGCCTCGAGAGCTTGGCCGGAGTGGCGTTCAGCTGCAGGGGCGCGGTAGCCAGTGGCTTCGCGCGGCACCTTACTATTCTTCTTCGAAATCGTTCAGTTCTTTCTTCAGGCGCCGGTCGGCCAAGACATCCTCGAGTTTGCTCCAGGCTGCTTTACCTTTTTTCGCCGCGGCGTTGGCGTTGGGTCGGGCTCGTCGGGCGCCCGAATCGATAAACTTCTCGTAATTCGAGTCTTCGTCGCTCTCGGCGACGAAGTCATCATCGATATCGAAGTGATCGTCGTCTCTCTCCACCATGGCCTTTCCTGGAAAATCCAGCTAAATCAACTAGATCGGTAACCGGCGGGGCCGGAAGCCTGCGGACTATATACGAGTCGCGGCGGTTTTCAATGGCTTGGAGGACAGGCACTTCAAATAGTTCGTCCGGGATGGTACCGGGGTGCGCCGCGTTGGACTGAGGTTAAACGCCGTCGCTGACCACGACCGGCGCCCCCCGCCCCAGACCCAGCGCCTCGGCCGCGCTCTGCTCGGCTCGGGCGATTTCGACCACGCCGAAGGAGTTGACGAGGGCCAGGAACTCGCCCGGGCTCACGTCCCCATAGGTGCGTCTGAGGGCAAAGCTGTGACCGCCGGTCTTGACCATGGGACGGCGGAAGGACTCGATCAGGCTGGCGTCGATGTTGGTGATCAGATTGCCGAAATGATCGGTGGTGATGACCACCCCGGCCACCTGGTCGGCGGCGACGCTGGGTTCATCCACCCAGGAAGGCACGATGTCGTGAGTCTCCGGACCCAGGTCGGCCGGACTGGCTCGCCGGCCGGCGATCTCGGCCGCCAGCGGCGCGAAAATGTCCCGGCCGTGGAAGGTGGCGCTGGCCTGCGGCAGCTTGAATCGGATACCGGCCTGGGCCGCATCGAACCGATAGATCTTCGCCGCCGGCACCTTGGTCACGATGGGCGCCAGCAGTCCGTTGTCCGGCGCGAGAAAGGCATGTCCGTTGGCGACGACGGCCACGATGTCCCGTTTCGTGCCGACGCCCGGGTCGACGACCGCGACATGCACCGAGCCTTCCGGAAAGTAACCGTAGGCCCGCGCCAGCCAGAAGCCCGCCTCCGCCGGCCAGTACACCGGCACGTCGTGAGTCACGTCGATGATCCGCGCCTCCGGCAGCCGTGCCAGGATGCGTCCCTTCATGGTGGCGACGAACGGCCCCTGGGGACCGAAGTCGGTGGTGAGCGTGATGACGCCGCAGGCTGAGAACATGGTGATGAGGGATCTCGGGTTCAGGTGCGATATTCGCAGCGACCGAAGTCTTGCACGACGACGTTGCGTTCGCTCGCGACTACCCGGAATGACGCGTCACCGCCACTGATGTTCCAGAGGTCCACGCGCAACGCTTCGCCCGGATAGACCGGACTGGTGAAGCGGGTATCGAGTCTCAGCAAGCGCGACGGATCGTCGCCGCACAACGTCTTGATCAAGGCGCGCCCGGCCATACCGTAATGACACAGCCCGTGCAGGATGGGTCGGTCGAAGCCAGCGACGGCGGCGATCTCCGGATCGCTGTGCAAGGGGTTGTAGTCGCCCGACAAGCGATAGAGCAGCGCCTGGTTGCGTGGATTCGCCATCACGATCGAATGATCGGGCTCGCGATCGGCAGGCACCGGCCGCGGCTTCGGTGCCCCCTCGCTCTTGCCGCCGAATCCGCCATCGCCGCGCAGGAACGCGACGTTCCCCATGGTCGCGAGCAGATCGCCGGAGGCGGTATCGAAGATCTTGCGCGTCATGTACATGATCGCGCCCTTCTCGCCCTTGTCGTATATCTCGTCGATGCTGAACTCGCCACTGACCGTGCCTTCGGTCGGCAGCGGCTTGTGAACGATGAGTGTCTGCTCGGCGTGCAACAACAATTTGTAGTTGATGCCGAACGACGGATCGGCCAGCAACATCGGCACCGCCGCGAGCGTCACCGCCTGCATCGGCAGCGCCACCAGCGATTTCTCATAAACATATTTGAGATCGCCCGCATCCGTCGGATCGTCCGCGCCCACGCCCAAGCCCAGCGCATACAGCATCGTGTCGCGCCGCGTGTAGGTGTGGCGCACGGGTTCGAACCGCATGCCCGTCAGCCTGGCGTAGTCGATCGGCATGGTTGCTCCCTGACTCATCGAAGTTCATTGCTTGCCGGGATTGTCACCGAAACATTCGCACGGCGCCACGGTGCCAGCTTGCACAAGACGAAAACGTTGGCGTAGCATCGGCTCCGCGCATGTGACTGGCGTAGATGGAACAACCATCGGGAAGCATGCGTGCAGGGATCCTCCCTGCCGCGGCCGCTCGCCTGGGCAACCAAGTCCCCCCTTCACAGGAGCGCCGCCATGCAGATCTCATTCGACTTGCTGCGATCGTCCGACCCCGACGTGTTCGATGCCGTGCTCGGCGAGGAACGCCGGCAACGCCAGGGCCTCGAGCTGATTCCGTCCGAGAACTACGCCTTCCCCGAGGTTTACGCCACCAACGGCTCGGTATTCGCCAACAAATACGCCGAAGGCTACCCGGGCCGCCGCTACTACGGCGGCCAACGCTTCACCGACCGCATCGAATCGCTCGCCATCGAACGCGCCAAAGGTTTGTTTCGTGCCGAGCATGCCAACGTTCAGCCGCTCAGCGGCTCGCCGATGAATCAAGCGGTGTATTTCGCTTGCCTCACGCCGGGCGATACGGTGCTGGCGATGGATCTGTCCCACGGCGGGCATCTCACGCATGGCGCGCCGGTGTCGTGCATGGGGCGCATCTTCAATTTCGTTCGCTATAAAACGGTCGGATCGGAGGGTCACATCGACTACGACGCCGTGCTCGCGACTGCGCGCGAAGTGAAACCGAAGATCGTTCTTTGCGGACACTCGTCGTATCCCCGCGAAGTCGACTATGCGCGCTTTCGCGCGATTGGCGATGATGTAGGCGCGCTGTGCATGGCGGACGTTTCGCACGTCGGTGGCCTGATCGCAGGCGGCGCCTTGAAGAATCCCCTCGACGCCGGCTTCGACGTGATGACGACCACGACGCACAAGTCGCTTCGCGGCCCGCGCGGCGGAATGATCTTGAGCAAGGCGTCGCTTGCGCAGAAAATCGACTCGGCGGTTTTCCCTGGCATGCAGGGCGGACCGCACATGAATGCGGTCGCCGGCATCGCGGTGACCCTGAAGCTCGCGGCCGAACCGGCGTTCAAAGCCTACGCTTCGCAGGTGCTGCGCAATGCGCGTGTCTTGGCAGAGGAACTGCTGAATCAAGGCTGCACGCTGGTTACCGGCGGCACGGAGAATCATCTGATCGTCATCGACACCGTGCAGTCGTTCGATATCGATGGCCGCGTCGCGGAGACCGCGCTCGATCACGCCGGACTCACGGTGAATAAACAAGTGATCCCGGATGATCCGCGTCCGCCGCTGAAGCCGAGCGGCGTTCGGCTAGGCACGCCGGCGCTGACTACGCGCGGGATGAAAGAGCCGCAGATGAAACAAGTTGCTGCATGGATCGTTCAGGCACTGCGCGCGTCCGCCGATGAGAAGAAGCTGCAGGCCATTCACGACGAGGTGAAAGTGTTGTGCGAGGAGTTTCCGGTACCTGGGCTCGACGAATAACACACCAGCAGTTTCACTCTCGACCGCCACCGCCGTGTCGGCGGCGGCTGGCGGGGGAAGTGTTCTCCCGGCAACGTGGATCCGACATGGATGTCGGTCCCCGTAGCAGCCACAGGGATGTGCAGCAACGGCGCCCGCGTCAGCGGGAGCGAAGCGCAGCGCCGGCGTGTGTCGCGGTGCCGGGAGGACACTTCCCCCGCCAGACGCCGCTAACCACCGGCTCAAAGACGAACGCCGCTCTCCGCATCGAAAAAATGCAACCGCTCCGGTGCGACCTGAAGCGTGATCGTCGAGCCGAGCGGCGGCAGATGATATGGCGAGGATCTCACGATGATCCGCCACGTGCCGGCGCTGGCGTGAATGAACGATTCATTGCCCACCGTCTCGATCAGATCGACCAGTACGGACAACCTGATATTCCCTGGCGGGCTCGCGCCATCGACTCGTTGCAGATCTTCCGGCCGGATGCCGACCACGATCGACCGCCCCGTGGGCAAGCCGGGAGGCACGGAAAGCTCCGCCCCCTCGCCTCTCAGCACCGTCCCGCCCGCGTCCAACGACCCGCGGAAGAAATTCATCGCCGGATTCCCCAGGAAGCCCGCCACGAACAGATTCACCGGCCGCTCATAGATATTCATCGGCGTATCGATCTGCTGCACGATGCCCCGATCGAGCACCACGATGCGCTGGCCCAAGGTCATCGCCTCGACCTGATCGTGGGTCACATAGACCATCGTCGTTTTCAGCGAACGATGCAGCCGGGCAATCTCCGTCCGCATCGCCGAGCGCAGCTTCGCATCGAGGTTCGACAGCGGCTCATCCAGCAGGAACACTTTGGGATGCCGGACCAACGCCCGCCCCAACGCCACGCGCTGACGCTGACCGCCGGACAATTGCTTGGGCAGTCGATCCAGCATCGATTCCAATTCGAGCCGATCCGCCGCCGCCTTCACCCGCTCCGCAACCTCCGCATCCGAATGACCGCGCAGCTTCAAGCCGAACCCGAGGTTCTCCCGCACCGTCATGTGCGGATAGAGGGCATAGCTCTGGAACACCATCGCGATGTCCCGATCGCGCGGCTCCAGATAAGTCACATCGCGCTCGCCGATATGGATGGTGCCGCTGGTCGCCTCCTCGAGCCCCGCAATCAGACGCAACAGCGTGCTCTTGCCGCAGCCGGAGGGCCCGACCAGCACCAGCAACTCGCCATCGGCGATGTCGAAGGTGGCGCTGTCGACACCGACATGACCGTTGCTGTAAACCTTACGTACGGCTCTTAGTTTTACTGCTGCCACGCCCGCCCGCGCTCCTCTACACTCCCGCCATGACCAAGCCCAGCATTTATTTCCCCAAGGATTTCCTGTGGGGCTGCGCCACTTCCGCGTATCAAATCGAAGGCTCGCCGCTCGCCGACGGCGCGGGGCCGAGTGTATGGCACCGCTTCTCGCACACACCCGGTCGCGTGCAGGACGGCGATACCGGCGATGTTACCTGCGATCATTATCGGCGGTGGGAAAGCGACGTCGATCTGATGCAGTCGCTGGGCTTGAACTCGTACCGTTTCAGCATTGCCTGGGGCCGCGTGCTGCCCGAGGGCACCGGGCGCGTCAACGCCGCCGGCCTCGATTTCTACGAGCGCCTGGTCGACCGTCTCCTGTCGCGCGGCATTCAGCCCATGGTGACCTTGTTTCACTGGGACCTGCCGGCCGCATTGGACGATCGCGGCGGCTGGTTGAATCGCGACATCGCGCACTGGTTCGCCGAGTACGCCGACGTGGTGTTTCGCCGCCTCGACGATCGCGTCAACTACTGGACGACCCTGAACGAGCCCTGGGTGGTGGCCGATGGCGGCTACATGCATGGCGTGCTCGCGCCGGGTCATCGCAATATTTTTGAAGCACCACGGGCCGCGCATCATCTCATGATGGCGCATGGCGCGGCGGTGCAGGCGTACCGTGCGGTCGGACGCAACAACATCGGCCTGGTCGTGAACATCGAGCCCAAGTATCCCGCGTCTCAATCCGACGCGGACCTGGCGGCGACGCGCCGTGCCGAGGCGTACATGAACCGGCAGTATCTCGACCCGGCCCTGCTCGGCGCCTATCCCGAAGAGCTGCACGAAGTGTTCGGCGATGCGTGCCCCAAGTGGCCGGATGCCGATCTCAAACTGATCAAACAGCCGCTCGACTACATCGGCGTCAACTACTACACCCGTGCCGTCGTTCGCTCCGATCCCACCGCGTGGCCGCTCAAGTCCACCACGGTGAAACAGAAGCAGCACACGCACATGGAGACCGGCTGGGAAGTGTATCCCCAGGGCCTCATCGACACGCTGCTCTGGATCCGGGACAAGTACGGCAATCCGCCCGTATACATCACCGAGAACGGCGCGTGTTTCTTCGACCCGCCGCAAGTCGAAGGCCCGGTGCTCGAAGATCCGCTGCGCGTCGACTATCTGCGCAAGCACATCACCGCCGTCCACACCGCCATCCAGCACGGCGCGGACATTCGTGGTTACTTCGCGTGGTCCCTGTTCGACAACTTCGAATGGGCGTTCGGCTTCTCCAAGCGCTTCGGTCTGGTGCACATGAACTACGAGACGCTGAAACGAACGCTCAAGACGAGCGCGCACTTCTACTCGAAAGTGATCGCCACCAACGGCGCGGCGCTGGCGGAGTAGCGGCCTCATCGTGGGAAGACGATGGTGAACGGCAGCTCGCTGATACGCAGGTCCGTGCCGAGCCAGCGCGCAAAGCCCTTCTTGATCGAATGACTCTTGGGCGGTGCCTCGCCCGGCCAGGAGACCGCGACGCCGCCCACCGGCATCTGCTTCAACGGCTCGATGTGCAGCGTGGTCTCATCGTCGTCGATCTTCAGCGAGTAACTGAGCAGGCCGAACGGGGTGCGCAGGTTGCGCACCTCGAAGCCTTCCTTCTTGGTCCAGGCTTCGGGCACGCCGGCCATCAGCACCAGCGTCTCATCGGCCGGACGCTCATACGCAAACATATCGAGCAGTGAGCGTCCATAGTCGGAGGCGACCCAGCCATGCGGCATGTCGCCGATGAACCGGCTCTTGCGCGGCTCGCGGCCGATGACTTCCGCCCACTGATTCCATTCCTTCGGGCGGCGATCGTTCATGAAGAACTCGATCAGCTCCCCGCCGCGCTCACGCCAGCGCAGACGAATGAACGCGCCGAGATTGCGCCACTCATAGGGCGTGTATGCATCCCAGCCGGTGTCGGTGCGACGTTCGACGAACTGCTTCCAGTAGCGCTCGAAGGTCGCCTGCAATTCGGTCGGCGGCAGCATCTGCGTCTCGCCCACCGGGGCGAGCGCAATCGTGGTCGACGTCGCATCGAAATCGCCGAGCTCGGCCGAGCCCGGCAGATAGTCGATCTTGTGCTGGCGCATGGCGACGTGCAGCGAGCGATACAGATCCGAGCGGAACTGATCGCGCGACTCGATGAACGAGACCATCTGTTTCTTTTCCTTGAGCGCGCGGGCGATGCGGATCGACGCCTCATAGCCGCCGAGTGCCCAGAAGTTGTCCCAGTACGAATGCATGGGCTTGGCCGAGTAGCCTTCGTGACTGATCGAGGCCGGCATCACGCCGTAGAACGCCGCGCGCTCGCCTGTCTGATTCTCCGGCGTGCGCTCGGAGAGGCGCAGCTTGTCCATGTATTCCACTGCTTTGACGACGGCCGGCCACATGGAGCGCAGCAGCTCTTCATCGCCGGTGTAGCGGTAGATCTCATCGATCAGGAACAGGAACTCGCCGCCACTGTCGTTCTCCGGCACGGGGTCGGCGCCGCGACGATCCACGCAACACGGCACCTTGCCGTTCGCGAACTGATAGGGCGCGTACCACGCCAGGAATTCCTTCGCGGCGTCCTCGTGCCCCATGCGCAGGAGCATTTCCGAGGTCATCGCGCCGTCACGAATCCACGAGCGCTCATACGAGCGGGAACCAGGCTGAATCGCCGGGCCGTCTCGATTGATGAGTACGTGAGCCAGCGCCGTTCGGAGCGTGTCGTACAGCTCCTGATTGGCCTTCGGCAGAATCAGCTCGACTCGATTGAGCTTCTCGCGCCACTGCTGCTCGACCTCTGCCTTCGACTGGGTCGACTGCGAGCTGGTCGCGAGCTTCGTCTGCCGCTCGCCGATACTGCCTTCGCCTCGCGGATCGCCGACGTGCTGTGGCAGATCCAGAATGATGTCCCGGCTCTCACCGGCCGCAAGATCCAGCGTGTACAGCAACGCACCGGACGCGAAGCCTGCCTCGTCGATGATCTTCGTCGGACCGGCCGGCGCCGCGAGCCAGTCGCATGGTGTGTCCGCCCCGAGCGTCACCGCACGGAACGATTGCGGAGCCGTTCGCGGGAACACAGATGCAATCTTGTCGACACTGACCGCGCCATTCTCAAACGCCAGCTCTCGAATCGGACTGACGCCACCGGCCGTGTTCAGGAACTGCGCCGGTGGATTCACCTGAAACGGCCGCACCGTGAGCGCGAGCGTGTACTGACGCCGGCTCTTGGTGGGATTGCGAACCGTGTAGACGGCTTCGGTGCGCCCTTTGCCCGGCGTGCCGACGCTATAGGCCGTCGTCGACAACAGGACGTCGGAATGCTTCCAGTCCACGCTCGGGATGGGCAGATAATCCTCCGCCAGCGAGTGCTTGATCGAGACGTCCGCCCAGGTGATCCACTTGTCGCGCACCCGGACGAAGGGCTCGATGGAGAAACTGCCTTTGCGTACTTCGAGTGCGCCATCCTCGGAGAGCATGCTCTCCTCGGTGTCGCCATCGACGCCGATGATCGTCCAATACGTTTGCTCGTTGTAGTACGCACGCGGATAACAACCGCGTCGCGAGTCCTTCGCCAGCGACTCGATGAATGCATTCGGCGAGGCGCCGAATTGCAGATCACGAACGTGCAGTTCCGAGATGCCGACCGCGCGCCCGGGCTTCGGCATGGTCAGTCGAATGTATCGTGCCTCCGACTCGGGCAGCAGATGCGAGTCGCGGCCGCCGTTGCCGGCTTCGATGGTCCGAACCTTGTTCCAGGTCTTGCCGTCGAGCGAGAACTCGATGCTGTAACGCTGCGCGTACAGCTGCGGCGCCCAGTCGATCTCCAGCCCCCCGAATTCCTGCACGGCCTGCAGATCGAGCACCAGCGTCTGATCGTTGCCGCTCGCGTCACTCTGCCAGGCCGTTCTCGCCTGACCATCGAGAACGCGCGCGGCAACGTTGTCGCCCTCTTGTGAGGACGCAGTCACCGTGGGTTTGGCGACTTGAGACGGCTTCTGGATGGGCTTGAGCGCCAGTCGATCGAACCACAGATTGCCCTGGCCGCCATCCTTACCGGCCGCGACCACGAATTCGATGCCGGCAAAGGATTTGAGGGTGCGATCGCTGCTCGGCCCCCAGGCGAACTCGATCTGGCGACGTTTGATCCGGATCTGTTGCCAATCGCCGGACACCTCGAAATTCGGGCGCCGGAACCACCAGACGTTGTCGCCCGAGGCATCGACGAATTTCACCTCGAAGTGATTGCGACCCGCCTCGCCGCGCATCCAGAACGAGATCTCGTAGTCCTCCGGCAGCTCCACCGGCAACTTGCGAGTCGCCACGGCGTAGCCGGCGGTGTTGTTGAGGTTGTACTCCAACACCAGCGCATTGCCCTCGACACCCTTCGCGTTGTGCACGGAGGCGTCGACGCCGTCGGACGCCAGCGACTGCCACTCGGCCGCGTTCTCCATCTCATCGAGATAGCGCATTTGCAATTGAGGAACCTCCTCCGCCGCGAACGCGAGCATCGGCAACAACAGCAATGCCCAGCGCAGAAACCTCATCCCTTCACACTCCCCGCCAGAATGCCGGCGATGTAGTACCGCTGCAGCGCGAGGAACAGGGCCAGCACCGGCAACACCGTGATCACCGCACCCGCCATCATCAATTCGTTGTCCTGCACGTGCTCTCGTGACAACCCCGCGAGCGCCACGGGCAGCGTGTGCAGCTTCTGGTCCGTCAGCACGATCAGCGGCCACATGAAGTCATTCCAGGTCGCGAGGAACGTGAGAATCGCCAGCGTCACCAGGATGGGTTGCAGCAGCGGCACGACCAGCGACCAGAAAATCTTCCCTTCGCTCGCGCCATCGATGCGCGCCGCCTCGAGCAGCTCATCCGGCAGCGACAACGCGTACTGGCGAATCAGGAAGATGCCGAACACACTCGCGAGCGACGGCACGATCACCCCGCCATAGGTGCTGATCAGCCCCATCTGCTTCACCAGCGCAAACAATGGAATCATCGTGACCTGGGCCGGAATCACCAGCGCGCCGAGCAACGTCTGGAAGATGCGCTCGCGCCCCTTGAACCTGAGCTTGGCGAACGCGTAGCCCGCCATCGTGTTGAGCACCAGCGCGATCACCGTCGCGAGGCTCGCGACGATGGCACTGTTCAACATGTAACGGCCGGCATTGTGATTGGCGAACAGCTGCCGATAGTTATCCAGCGTGGGCGCCGCCGGCAGCAACGGCGGCGGATACGTGCTCGCCGCCCCTGTCGGCATGAACGACACCGACAGCATCCACAACAGCGGAAACGCCGTCAGCACGGCGCCCACGATGAGCAGCGTATTGACGATGATCGCCGGTCCTTTGCGCCTCATCGATCCCCCCGCTGCCGTCCGAGCCGCAACTGGAACGCCGTCACCAGGAACATCAGCACGAACAACAGGAACGCCACCGCCGAGGCGCGGCCGAGGCTCCACCACTTGAAGCCCTCTTCGTACATGAAATACAGCACGCTGAGCGTACTCTGCAGCGGCCCGCCCTCGGTCATCACATAAGGTTCGGCGAACAGCTGGAAGTAACCCGTCATGGTCAGGATGCTGACCAGCAACAGCACCGGCGCGATGCCTGGAATCGTGATGTGCCGGAACACCTGCCAGCCCGACGCGCCGTCGATGCGCGCGGCCTCGTAGAGATCCTCGGGAATGTTCTGGAGCGCCGCCAGCAGGATGATCATGTTGTAACCGAAGTTCTTCCACACCGCGAGAATGACGATCGCGGGCATGGCCCAGTGCGGATCGCCCATCCAGTCGATGGGACTGATGCCGAGGCCGCTCAGGCCATAGTTCAGAAAGCCGTAGCGCGTGTGAAAAATGTAGCGCCACACGACGGCCACCGCCACCAGTGTGGTCACGACCGGTGCGAAATAGACCGTGCGAAAGAAGCCGCGGAACCGTGCCAGCTTGGAATTCACCAGCAACGCCGCGCCCAGCGACGTGCCGATCGACAGCGGCACGCCGAGCACGACGAAGTACAACGTGTTCCACAGCGACTTCCAGAACAACGGGTCCTGCAGCAACGTCACATAGTTGTGGAAGCCGATGAACCGCAGATTGCGCCAGTCACTGAGCGCGTACAGATCGAAATCGGTCAGGCTCATGAACAGCGCGCCGATCACCGGCACGAAAAAGAACACGCCCAGCACGATCAGTGCCGGCCCGACGAACCACCACGCCGCCATGGAGCGCTTCATCGAGCCACCGCCACACAAAACGCTGGTGGATTTGCGTGCCGCACGACCAGCCACGTGACGCCGGCTGAGTGATTCATGTTGCCCCCGGCAGCGGGTGGAGCGCAAACGCCCAACGTCGTATCGCAAGCCCTGCAAGGTCAAGCGCGCGGCTCATGTCGCCCCCGGCAACGTATTGCGCTCGAGCATCCAGCGCCGTTTGGCCAGGATCTCATCCGTCTTGCGGTCGAGCGCCACGACCGCCTCATCGACGGTCTGCACCCGCTGCACGACCCGCTCGCCCGTCAGTCGCATCTCCTGAGCGATGCGCTCCCACTCCGGCACTTTCGGCGGCGAGCGCACTCGATCCAGTTGTTCCAGAAATGCCTTCGCATACGGAGACTCCAGCAGCGCCGGCAGTTGCCATGCGCTGCGTCGCGACGGCATGTCGCCGGTGAGCTCGTAGAAGCGCTGCTGTGTGCCGGGTTGCGACAAATACTCCGCGAGCAACCACGCCTCGGGTTTCACTTTCGACGACTTGAACACGACGAGGCTGGAGCCACCGGCGCTGGACAGCCCCGGCCCGTCCGGCCCGGGCATGGTCGCCGTCATCCATTCGTTCTGCACGGCCGGCGGCAGGCGTCGCTTGAACTCGGCGATGTTCCACGGCCCCGAGATATAGAACGAAAAGAAGCCGCGCCCGAACTCGTCCCAGACGTTCGAGATCTGGGTATTGGTCATGCGGGGCGCCCAACCGTGCTCGAACAGGCTGTTGTAGAACGTGAGCGCCTTGCGAAAATCCTGGCCGCGAAAATTGCCGTAGCGCCCGCCATCGCGCAGCAGTTCAGCCGGCAGCTGCAGCGCCAGCACCAGCAACGGCTCGAATTCATTCAACGGCAGCAGCACCGAGTACCGATCGGGCCCGACCATTTGCTTGATCGCGGCCAGCATGTCGCTCCACTGCTGCCAGCTCTGCGGAGGCGCATCGAAGCCGGCCTGCTTCAGCAAGTCACGGCGGTAATAGAGCAATCGCGTGTCGACATACCAGGGAATGCCAAACAACGTCTCATCGACCCGGTTGGAGGCGAGGATGCCATCGAAGTAATCGTCGAGCTTCACTTCGCTGGAGCCGGCGACGTAGCTGTCCAGCGGCTCGAGCGCGTCGAGCGCCGCGAACTCCGGAATCCAGGTGTTACCGAGCTGACACAGATCCGGCAACGTGTCGCCCGCGTACGCGGTCAGCAACTTCTCGTGCGCGACCGTGAACGGCATCTTCTGCACGTTCACGCTGATGTCGGGATGCTCCTGCTCGAACCCGCGAATGAGCTCGGCCGCGATGTCGCCCTCGCGGCCGGCGCCCCAGAACGTGATCTCTTTCCGGTTCGTCGAACGGCCACAGCCCGCAAGCGCGAGCGCCGCGCCCGAGAGCGTGGCGATCGCCTCGCGACGATTCATCCCGGCGACGAACGGCGTCGATGCCATGACGGCTTTTTTATGAGCTGGGTGGTGACGGCGCGGGTACATCGAGCCAGCCGCCCGTGAAGCCTGCCCGCTGCAGACCCCGGCGGATGTGCGGATTGGTGCGCATGATGCTCCAGATCAGACCGCTGCGATAGTTCTCGATCATGGCCACGATGGGACCCTGGTCGATGCCCAGATAATCGTCGGCGATCCAGCCGATGCCCTCGATGATCCGGCCATGGCGCAACGGCACGTCGCTGAACGTGAAGCTCGGGTTCACCGAATCCAGGAACCCGTACTTCTGATAGAGATGTTCGCCGAAGCGCGCCCGGAACGCACGAATCGCCGGGATCGCGATCTCCGGTGCAAAGGCAATCGAGGCCACCGACGCGGTCGGCGCGATCGTGCCGTCGTCGAGGATGTGAATCGACGCCGTGCTGCGAGCCGCGTAGGTGAAGAAGCCGCGCTCCTCGTTGTTATAGATCTGCACCGTATCTGCCGGGCCGTCGCAGGCGGTCAGGCCCCAGATTTCGCTGTCGTAACCGCGCCAGCGCATCGGGTTGGTTCGCGCATACTCGCGCTGAGCGTAGGACGCCCGACGGCTGTTCTCGAAATAGTCGTAGCCTTTCTCGCGATTCCACTCATCCATGATGCCGCGGAAGTCGATCCAGACATGCGAATACTGATGCCCGAACTGCGGGCCGAATGACAGGAACTCCTGCCCGTTGAACTTGCCGTACGTGTCTTTGTACGTGCGCATCCATTCGGTCCACGCTTCAGGCTCGATGGCATGCGTCGGCGAGCCCAGCGCGAGGATGTACATCAACATGCCTTCGTTGTAACCGCGCCAGTCGAAACGTAGAAAGCCACTTTCCGGTCGCCAGCCGTGCGACAGGATCGGCGGCCGGTTCTGTGCCCACTGCCAGTCGACGCGCGAGTAAATCTTCTCCGCCAGCTCACGAATCTCACGCTCGGAGCTGGTGTCCCGATCGAAGTAGCTTTGTGACAGCAACACCCCACCGAGCAGCAGCGCGGTGTCGACGGTCGACAGCTCCGAGGTACCGAAGCGCTGACCGTTGTGCATGTGAACGAAGTGATAGTAGAAGCCCTTGTAGCCGCCCATGCCGGTTTCATCCGGGCCTTGCGGCATCGACTCCAGGAATCGCAACGTGCGCAACGTCCGCAAACGCGCCTGCGAGCGCGACACGAAGCCCCGCTCCGATCCGACCACATAGGCCGTGAGCGCAAAGCCCACGGCCGCCGTGCTCGCGAACGACGGCGACGGAAAGCGATCCGGAGCGAGACCGTTTTGCTTGTTGGTCGTGTCCCAGAAGAAGCGGAAGGTGCGGCGCTGCAGATTGTTGATGACCGGATCGCCATCGCGCTCCGGATCGAATACGCGCGAGCGCTCCACCACCACTCCCGGCACCTTGGGCTTGGTCGGCTTCTGTTCGGCGGCGCCCGCTGCGCCTACCAACAATGCCGCCGCAAGGAGCCAAACGAGCCTGGGCCAGGAGAAGGAGTCATGCAACCTCATCGTGTACGAATGCCATGGTATTCCTGGTGGACGACTCAGAAACTATACGTCATCCCGACCTGAAAGCGGCGACCGGGCTCAATCAGCTCCGTGGGTTTGCCGAAGGCCTCGTTGACCCCGCCGCCGAAGGGGATGTTACCGTTGTACGAGCGCGGATCGTAGTTCTCGTAGTCGAACACGTTGAAGACCTCGCCCACCAGGCTGAATGCCTGCGAGCCGCCGAATTCGAAGCTCTTTTCCAGGCGGAAATCCAGGCTGCGATAGCCCCACGCATCCACGCCCGGAATCAGGAACGAGTGCTTCGCCGGCCGGGCCGTGTAGTAGCGATACTGGATCTCGCCGGGGCCCGTGCCCTGCGATTGATCGACGATCGTGTAACCGGTGCCCGAGCCCAGCGTCAGCGTCGAGGACAACTTCATGTCCCACGGCAGCGCCATGATGCCGGTCATCACGATGCGATGACGCTCATCGCCGCTGGTGGGATGCCGGGGATAATCGGAGACCTTCGGGTAGTCGAGGCTGAACAGATCGCCGCCCGTTTCCTCCGCCTCGCTGTAGGTGTACGCCAGCGTCATGCCCCACCGGGACGCTTCGCTGTAGGCCTTCTCCAAGGTCACGTACACGCCGTTGTACCAGGTCTGCTTGGCATCGCTGGACACCAGGATGTTACCGAACCCCCCGCTGACCGGCGCGCAGCAGCCTTCATCGGGCAGCGGACCGTTCAAGCCATCGGGATTGCGATTGCCGAAGATGTACGTGAAGCCGTGACGGCTGCGATTGCGCGCGAACGTGAGTGAGGTGAGCCAGTCGTCGCCGAGGCGCTGCCGAATGCCGAGGCTCGCCTGAACGGTTTCGGGAATGCGTGTCTTGCTGTCGATCAGGAAGATCTCCGGATTCGGCGCGACGCCCGAGGCGATCAGCTGATTCAGGCCATCGACACTGAGATAAGCATCGTTCCACACGATGGTGGGCTGACCGTTGCGCGGCAGCCCGTCCTGCGAGAACTGGAACTTGCGCACGCCCCACTGCAGACGGAAGCGCTCATCGAGAATCTCGTTGTACAGCACGCGATCGAAGTAACGGCCCACGCCGCCGAAGAGCACCGTGCGATTGTCGTCGAACATGTCGAACGAGAAGCCCAGACGCGGCTGGAACAGGTCGGTCGGGCTGTCGCGATCGTTACCATCGGTGAAGTAACGATCCGGCACGTACTGAGAGGCGGCCGCACGGATCCCGGCTGGCGTCACATAGTCCTTGCCGAGCAGATCGGTGTCGTAATCCCAACGCACGCCCAGATTCAACGTGAGCTTGGGCGTGACCGACCAGTCGTCCTGAACATAGAGCCCGTACTGCGTGGTCTTGCCCGACAGGTCCGGATCGCCGGTGCCGTATTCCGCTTCGGCCGGGAACGCGTAATTGCCGATCTCGGGACGGTAACGAAAGATTGGATTGGAGACCTGGTACTTCTCGACCTCGTAGTCGACCTTGCTGATGCGCAGGCCGGTCTTGACCGAATGCCCGCCCAGCCAGTCGAACTCCGTGAAGGTCACATCGTCCTTGAACGTCCACACTTCCTGACCGATGTTCTGCTTGGTCGAGCCGCCACCGATGCGAATGATGCCGACGTATTCGCGCCCGATCAGATCGTAGTTGACCGGCGTCGGATGCCACTCGTACTTCATGTACAGCAGCGTCGCTTCGTTGGTGAAGCTTTCCGCATCGTACGTGTGGCCGAACTTGAGGGTGCGCACCGTGTTCTTGATGTCGTTGGCGGCCTCGTAGCTGTTCTGGCCGCTGAAATCCTTGATGTCCGACTCCTCACGCAGGCTGAAGGACAGATCCATCGTCTGGTTGTAGGAGGGCTGGAAGTCGAGCTTGCCGAAGAACAGATCCTCGCGGAACGGCTGCACGAACGAGCCTTCATACTGACCGAAGATCGGCTGCGCCGCCGGATTGCCCAGCGTCACCCGCTCGGCCCGATCCTGATCGTTGCCCTCGTAGGCGACGAAGAAATGCAATTTGTCCCTGATGATGGGACCGCCGAACGACAGGCCGTACTGCTTGCGCTCGTACTGGGCCTTCGGCTCGCCGGGGCGCGCGAAGTCATCGTCCGCGACCAGGCTCTTGTCCTGGTAGTAAATGAACGTGTCGCCATGAAACTCGTTGGTGCCCGACTTCGTCTTGGCCGTGATGATGGCGCTCGACGCCTGCTCGTACTCGGCCTTGAAGTTCTGCGTGATCACGCGGAACTCCTGCACGGCGTTCTGCGGAAACGGATTGCCGCGACTGGAATCCTGACCGACCACGCCGCCGTTGATCACCTGGTTCTTGTAACTGACACCATCGATGTACACGTTCACGGCATTGGCGGTGAGCGCGCCGGCCTGGAATGTTTTCTCGGTGTCGCGATCGTTGATGCGCACGCCGGGGGCGAGCGCGGCGAAGTTCAGGAAGTTGCGATTGCCTTGAGGCAGCGATTCGATCTGCTCGACGCTGATGTTGGTCGACACCTCCGAGGTGCGCATGTCGACGAGCCGCTCGGCGGTCACGACCACTTCGTCACTGACCGTCGTCGCCGCTTCGGTCATCGCATTCAAGTCCAGATCGATCACTTGACCGATCGACACACGCACGGCGCGCGCCGTGGGCTGGTAGCCCTCGCCCTGAATCCTGAGTTGATACGTCCCCGGCACCAGACCGATCAACGCATAGGAGCCATTCTCCTGCGTCGTCGACTGTTTGGTGAAGCCCGTCTCCGCGTTGGTCGCAATTACTTGCACGCCCGCGGGCACGGGGTTGCCATTTGCCAACACATGGCCGCGTACCACGGCGCTGGTGACTTGAGCTTCGACGACGGTCGGCGCGATCGCCGAGCCCACCGCGACCACGGTCAAGCCCAGGGCCTGGAGAATCCCCCATCGCAACGTGTTCATTGTGTCTCGTCCTTTCGTCAGCAATCTTCTGCAAACGAATCTGAGACAAAAGAGTTCCGACGTGTTGTCGGAGTGCAACGGCGGGCACGAATGCGCTATCGAATTTTCAATTGAGTTGATCGCGCGCACGCTCGCGTACGAGCAGCAATATCACGCACGTGATCAACAGGGCGAGCGCTGCGTACGAAGAAACCGCAAGGGTTGTTCCGTAGTTTTGTAACAATGCGGTGGAGAGCATCGGCGCGATGCCACCACCGACGATACCGGCCAATGTATAGGCCAGCGATGCGCCGGCGTATCGCACGCGTGTGGGAAATTGTTCAGCAATGAATGCGGCCTGCGGCCCATACATCATCGCATGCACGGTCAACGCGACGACAATCGCCAGTATGATGAACGCCGATTGCTGCGTTTCGAGCAACGGAAAGAACGCAAACATCCAGATCAAGCCGAGCACGGCGCCCGCGCCGTACACGATGCGCCGACCGTAACGATCCGACAATCCGCCGAACAGCGGAATAGTGAATGCGTTGACGGCGCCACCTAGCGACAGTGCCGTCAATGCCAGCGTTCGTGACAGGCCGAGCACCGTCGTCAGGTAGCTCAGCGAGAACGCGACCGACAACGAGTACAGCACATCGGGCCCGATGCGCACGCCGCCCGCCACGACCAGGCTGCGCCAATGGCCGCGCATCACTTCGCTGATCGGCGCCTGCGCTTTGGACTGCTGCCGCTCGATCTGCTTGAACAGGGGCGTCTCGTCCACGCCGATGCGAATCCACAAGCCAAATCCGACCAGCACGACGCTCGCGAAGAACGGCACGCGCCAGCCCCAGGCGATGAACTCCTCGGGCGACAGGAGCCACGTGATCAAGGCGATCGAGCCGGTCGCGAGCAACGTGCCGAGCGACGGCCCCATCTGCGCCCAGGAAGCATTGCGTCCGCGACGCTGTGGGTCGCCGTGCTCGACACTCAACAACACCGCCCCCGCCCACTCGCCGCCTAATGCCGCCCCCTGAACGAATCTCAACAGGACGAGCATGATGGGGCTGGCGATGCCCGCGGTCGTGTAGGTCGGCAGCAATCCCATCAGCGCGGTGGTCACGCCCATCAATAGCAGCGTCGCCACGAGGACGAAGCGTCGGCCATAGCGATCGCCGAGATGACCGAAGATCACGCCGCCTACCGGTCGCGACAGATAACCGACCGCAAACGTCGAGAACGCGAGCAAGGTACCCGACAGCGGATCGAACGAAGGAAAGAACAGTTTGTTGAAGACCAGCGCGGCCAGCATGTTGTAGACCGCGAAGTCGTAATATTCGAGCGTCGTACCGACGATGCTCGCCGTCGCCAACCGGCCTGCTGCCGGCCGCTCAGCCAAAGCCGCCGCCTCCCGGCGTCTGAATGACGAACACGTCGTCTGTGTCGAGCTGCCCCGTGTAGGTGGCGCCGAAATGCTCGATGGTGCCGTTGGCGCGTTCGATCCAGTTCTTGCCGACCTGCGCGGGCTGTCCACCGTTCACGCCGAAAGGCGCGACGATTCGATGATTCGCGAGCAGGTTGGCGGTCATCGGCCTCAGAAAGCGGACGCGACGATCGACGCCATCGCCCCCTTTGTGCCTGCCTGCACCGCCCGAGCCGCGCCGGATGCTGAACGCGTCCAGCCGCACGGGGAAGCGCCATTCGAGCACTTCCGGATCGGTGAGGCGCGAGTTGGTCATGTGCGTTTGAACTGCATCCGTGCCATCGAAGTCCGGCCCGGCACCGGAGCCACCCGCGATGGTTTCGTAGTACTGATGCTGACCGTCGCCGAACGTGAAGTTGTTCATCGTGCCCTGGCTCGCGGCCAGCACCCCGAGCGCCCCATACAAACAATCGGTGACGACCTGCGAGGTCTCGACGTTGCCTGCGACCACCGCCGCGGGCGCCTGGGGATTCAGCATCGAGCCCGTCGGCACGACGATTTTCAGCGGCTTCAGGCAGCCGGCGTTCATTGGAATCTCGTCGTCCACCAGAGTGCGGAAGACATACAACACCGCGGCGCGCGTGACTGACACGGGTGCGTTGAAGTTGTTCTTTTGTTGTGGGCTCGTGCCGGTAAAGTCGATGGTGGCCGAGCGTGACTGCGTATCGATACGAATCGTCGCTTTCACGCTTGCGCCGTTGTCCATTGCGTACGTGAACTCGCCGTCGTGGAGCGCATCGATGACTCTTCGCACCGCTTCCTCGGCGTTGTTCTGGACGTGCTGCATGTAGGCCTGCACGACCGGCAAGCTGAAGTGCGTGACCATGGCTTCGAGCTCGGCGGCGCCCTTCTGGCAGGCGGCCACTTGAGCTCGGAGGTCGGCCAGGTTCTGCTCGACATTTCTCGCCGGATACCTTCCTGCCGTGAGCAGCTTGCGCATGTCCGCTTCCAGGAACACGCCGTTCGCGACCAGCGGCACGTTGTCGAGCAGCACGCCCTCCTCTTCGATGTGCGTCGAGTTCGCGGGCATCGAGCCTGGCGTCGAGCCGCCGATGTCGGCGTGGTGACCTCTTGCCGCGACGAAGAACGTGGGTTGCTTCGATTCGGCAATGAAGACGGGCATCACGACGGTGACGTCCGGCAGGTGCGTGCCGCCGGCATAGGGTGCGTTCAAGACGAACACGTCGCCTCGGCGCATCGTGCTCGCTCGACGCCGCAGGATCTCCTGCACGGACTCGCCCATCGAGCCCAGGTGCACGGGCATGTGCGGGGCGTTCGCGATCAGATGACCGGCTTCGTCGAACAGCGCGCAGGAAAAGTCGAGGCGCTCCTTGATGTTCACCGAGGTTGCGGTGTTGGCGAGCGTGACGCCCATCTGTTCGGCGATCGCCATGAAGAGGTTGTTGAAGACCTCGAGCAGGACGGGATCGGCCTGGGTACCGATCGCGTGCTCTCTGCGTAGCGGTTGCACCCGCCGCAGCACCAGATGATTGAGCGGCGTGACTTCGGCTTGCCAGCCGGGCTCGATCACGATGGTCGTGTTACGTTCGCGGATCACTGCCGGCCCGGGCAGCTTCGCGCCCGGCTGCAGAGAGGTGCGATCGAAGAACGGTGTCGAATGCCAGGTGGTCTCGAAGTAGACCGGGCGTGAGTCGATCGGCACTGGCAGCGCCGCCGCCTTCACTGCCGCCGTCGTTTGAGCCACGCTCTCATGCGACGCACCGATCGCCTCGACACTGATGGATTCGATCACGAGCGCTCGGCCGGACATCAGGAATCCGTAACGCTGCCGATACTCATCGTAGAAGCGTGCCGCCAGCTGTGAACTCGGCGACTGACTTGTTTCCTCAGCAGCGGAGTTTATTTTTTCAGTCGACGCTGGCCCGGACCGGAATGATCCGCTCGCTGTCGCCGGCGATATAGAGTCTTTGCCTGCAGTCGGCGCTGGCCCGGACCGGAATGATCCGCTCGCTGTCGTTGGCGAGATGGAGTCTTTGCCTGCAGTCGGCGCGGAAACGCTCGGGCTCGGTGACAGCTGCAAGGTACTATCAGTGCCCGCGTACTTGATCGCGAGCTTGCGCTCGACGCGAATGCGTTCGAGCGGCACGCCCTGCGTCAGCAGGGCCTCGCGGGCAGCGGTTTCCAGTGTGGCGAAGGCTGGCTGCAGGCCCGCGAGCACATCATCGCGCAACTCTGCTTCGACGGCCTGCTGTTTCATCGAGGTCACATCCGCAAGGCCGATGCCGTACGCGGACAACACACCCGCGAGCGGATGGATATAAACCGTCTGCATCCCGAGCGCGTCAGCGACCAAACACGCGTGCTGCCCGGCCGCACCACCGAAGCAGACGAGCGTGTACTCGGTGACATCGTGACCGCGCTGGACGGAGATCTTCTTGATGGCGTTCGCCATGTTCTCGACCGCGACACGGATGCAGCCAGCGGCGATGCTCTCTTCGGTGTGAGCCGCCGCGCCAGACTTATCCGTAGTGCCCGCACCGGGCTGAATCGAGCCTGCCTCCTCCGCGCCAGACTTATCCGTAGTACCCGCGCCGAACTGAATCGAGCCCGTCTTCTCCGCGCCAGACTTATCCGTAGTGCCCGCGCCGAACTGAATCGAGCCCGCCTGCTCCGAGCCAGCGCGCTTGCCGGCCTTCTCTAGCGACGTCGTAACCTGCGCTGCCAAGGCTACAAATTTCGCTTTGACGACCGCGGCATCGAGCCGCTCATCCCCACCGGCACCGAACACCGCAGGAAAAAACTCCGGCTGTATCCTTCCCAGCAACACATTCGCATCCGTCACCGTCAGCGGCCCGCCGCGACGATAGGCAGCCGGGCCCGGGTCCGCGCCAGCGGACTCGGGACCCACCCTCAACCGAACTCCATCGAAGCGACAGATCGACCCGCCACCCGCCGCAACGGTATGAATCTGCATGATCGGCGCCCGCAGCCGCACGCCAGCGACTTCGGTATCGAACGCACGCTCGTATTCACCCGCATAGTGAGCAACGTCCGTCGACGTTCCACCCATATCGAATCCAATGATCTTCCCAAACCCCGCCTCGTTGGCGGCGCGCACGGCGCCGACGATGCCGCCGGCCGGCCCCGACAAAATCGCATCCTTGCCTTGAAACTGATGCGCATCGGTCAACCCACCAGACGACTGCATGAACTGCAATCGCACGCCCGGCAACTGCGCAGCCACCTGCTCCACATATCGCCTCAGCACCGGCGACAGATAGGCATCGACCACCGTCGTATCGCCGCGTGACACCAGCTTCATCAACGGGCTGACTTCGTGCGACACGGACACTTGCGAGAACCCAACACGCCGTGCCAGCGCACCGAGCTGGCGTTCGTGCTCTGGAAAGCGATAGCCATGCATCAACACGATTGCACAGCTTCGAACGCCACGCGCGAAGACGGCACGCAGCGACTGCTCGGCGGCAACGAGATCCAACGGACGAACGACGGCACCATCCGCACCGACGCGCTCATCGATCTCCACGACCTCTTCGTAGAGCAGCGACGGCAACTCGATGTGCCGGACGAACAGCTTGGGACGATGCTGATAGGCAATGCGTAACGCATCGGCGAAGCCGCGCGTGATGAGCAGCACGGTGCGATCCCCCTTGCGTTCGAGCAAGGCATTGGTCGCGACCGTCGTCCCCATCTTCACGGCAGCGATGCGTTCCGAAGGAATCGGCGCATCGGCGGCGAGTTGCAGCAACTCGCGAATTCCCTGAACCGCAGCGTCACGATAACGCTGCGGGTTTTCGGAGAGCAGTTTGAGAGTGCGCAGCTCGCCGTCGGGACGGCGGCCGATCACATCAGTGAACGTGCCGCCGCGATCGATCCAGAACTGCCATCGACCGATGAGCCGGTCGTCGGGCCCGCGTTCCTTCGCGGCGCTCACTTTATTTCTTGCTGAGCTGCCGTGACACGGTCTCGGCCTGAGCCAGAGCACGCAGCACGTTCTCGCCGGCGAGCAGCGTCAGGTCCTCATCGCTCCACCCGCGGCGGATCAGCTCGGCGAACAGGTAAGGATACTTGGACACATCCTCCAGCCCCTTCGGCCACTGGGAATTGCCATCGTAGTCGCCGCCCAGGCCGATGTTCTTGACGCCGGCGACTTTGCGGATGTGCTCGATGTGATCGGCCACCATGGCGATGCTGGTCTCGGGCATCTTCAGCTTGCCCATCACCTCTTCGGAGATCTTCTCGGCCTCTTCGACCGACTTGCCCTGGCTGCGACGGCCGATTTCGGCGATGGCCGGGATCTGCACCTTGGCGACGGCCGGATCGATGAAGCCGGCGACGAACGTCACCATCACCACGCCGCCGTTCGCCGGCAGACGCTTCAGGATGCTGTCGGGCACGTTACGAGGCACATCGCACAGGGCGCGCGCGGATGAGTGCGAGAAGATCACCGGCGCCTTCGATACGCGCAGCGCGTCGTCCATCGTGTCATCGGACACGTGCGCCAGATCGACCAGCATGCCGATCTTGTTCATCTCGAGCACGACCTCTTCACCGAACTTGGTGAGACCGCCATGCTCCGGCGGCTTGGCGGCCGAGTCCGCCCAATCCAGATTCACATTATGGGTGAGCGTCATGTAACGCACGCCGAGATCGTAATAGGCGCGCAAGGCACCCAACGAGTTCTCGATGGCGTGACCGCCTTCCATGCCCATCAGCGACGCGATGCGCCCCTGACTGTGAGCGGCGCGAATGTCGGCGACCGTGGTGGCGAACTGGAGCTTCGGATAGCGCGCGATCACCTGGCGGGCAATGTCGATCTGCTCCAGCTGCGTGCGGGCGTAACCGGTGCCGATTTCGCCCGGAATATAGACCGACCAGAACTGGGCGCCGATGCCCCCCTGCTCCATGCGCTTCAGATCGGTCTGGAACGGCACCTTGCCGTTCAGATCGAAGGCGGCCACGTCGCTGGGATGATTCTTGTCGGTGCGGATGGCCCACGGCAGATCGTTGTGGCCGTCGACCAGAATCACTTTCTTGAGCAGCTGACGGGCGTGTACCAGCGCCTTGTCCTCATCGGCCTGGGCCGTGCTCAACGCCGCAAATGTCATCAAGCCACAAGCGGCCAGCAAGGCCCGTCGCAGTGTCGTCATCATGTCCCCTAATCGTTGTGGGTCAGGCGAATTCCACTTGCGCCGCTTTGAGCGGCGCGGGTATCTCACTCTCTGCCGCGGGCAACTGCACTTTCACGCAATTGCGACCCGCGCGTTTGGCGTCATACAACGCCGCGTCCGCCCGTTGCAACATGGTGCTGGGCGTATCGCCGCTCGGCTTCGACATGGTCAAGCCGATGCTGACGGTAATGCGACGATCGCTCAGCCATCGTCGCGTATCGATGCTCATCACGCCTTCACGGAAGCGCTCGGCGATGCGGTTGGCCCGGTCGAAGTCCGAGCCCGGGATCACCACCACGAACTCCTCGCCGCCGAGCCGACCGATGAACGCCGGTTCGTGCACGTCCTCGCGCAACTCCCGGGCCACCGCCTTCAGCGCCTCATCGCCTTCAGCATGGCCATGCTGATCGTTGATGCTCTTGAAGTGGTCGATGTCGATGATCAGCATCGCACAGCTGGGCGGATTTGGCTGTTGCAACAGTGGCGCGAGTCGCGACAGCACGGCGCGCCGGTTCGGCACCCCGGTCAGCTCGTCCGTCATCGCAAGCGTGTGCATGCGGCGGGTCGAACGCCATTGATGCCAGGCCAATGTTGCCAGCAACAGGGCCAATATGACGGTCAAAAAGATCACTGCTCTTTGCAGATTGCGCGCGCGCTGACCTTGCGCCAGGGCCAGCTGATTGGCGGCGTTCTCACGCACCAGCAAGGCATTCTCTTTTTCCTTGGAGACGGTGTCGAACTCCACCTTCAAGGTCGAGAAGCGCTGATCGACCTGATTGCGGAACATGCGCTCGGACGTTTCCTGGGCGTTCAGCAGCTGCGCGTAGCCTTCGCGCCAGTTGCCCATGTCCGAAAGCACGGCGGCCAGCTCGCCATAGGTGGCGCGCAGCTCGCTGAGCGAGTCGGCCTGACGAAATACTTCGAGCGCCGTTTCCAACGCATCGACACTCGCCGGCAACTGCCGCAGTCGATGCAGCGCCACGCCGCGCGCCAGCTGGATTTGCGCGTTGAGACGCGCATCCGGAGTCTGACGTTGCAGAGCCGCTGCTTGTTCGAGCGTCTGCAGGGCGCCTCTCGGATCGCCCTTCGCGTTTTTGACTGCCGCCAGACCTCGCAGCGCATACGCCTCACCGCGCACATAATTCAGCTGACGACTGATTTCGTACGACTCTTGAAACGCCGCTTGCGACGCATCCCACTCGCGCAGGTTTTCGTGGACCCGGCCGAGGTTGTGCAAGGTCACGCTCTGCTCGCGATACATGCCCGCGTCGCGCTGACGCTTGAGCGCCTGGTCGTACATGTGCCCGGCCTGGACGTAATCGCCCATGCGGTTGTAGAGAATGGCAATGCCATTCATCGCGGTGAGCGCGTGATCGGGCAGCTTCAGATCTTCGTAGAGCGTCTGGCCGCGCTTGAGATCGGCGAGGCCCGTGGCGAACTGGCCCTGCAGGCCCAGCAAATAACCGCGGGCGAACAGCGCCGCGGCCAGCATCTCGTCATCCCGGGCGCGGGTCGCGACAGCCACGGCCTGCTCATACAACCCGCGAGCTCGGGCATTCTCGCCGGCGGTCTCGAGGATGGTGCCTTCGCAATCGAGCACGCCGGCTTCCAGACCTCGACGGGTTGCCTGCGGCAGCAACGCACGAGCCTTGGCCACTTCAGCTTCGGCCGCCGCCTTGTCGCGTTCGGAGAGATGATCACAGAGCAACAGCCGGGCGCGGATTTCCAGATCCACATTGGGCTGCCCGACCAGGATCTTGAGCGCAGCTTCGGCGTCCCGGACGCTGTCCTCGGGGCTGCTGCGAACCGCGGCGGCGGCACGATCGATATAGCTCTGCGCCGGATGCGCCGTTTTGGACTCCGTTTCTCCAGGGCGCGACTCGGCCGCCCGCGCCGTCCCTGCCACAGTCATAAAGGCAACGGCCAACAGCAGGCACGCCGTTCGAGTGAGAGTGAGGAGTCGCAAGCCTGTGAATTTCGTCGAATAGTCCTGAGGCGAGCCGCGATGGTATCGGCTTCCCCGCCCCGGGACCACCTTCACCCTCACAGGGGCCAAAAGAAAAGCCCGTGCGCCGGTCCGGGGGCGCACGGGCTGGCAGGATTAAGTCACTTCGGCGGCTACAGCCCCAGGCCGATGCGCCGGCCCGAGCCCGGCGGCACACAGGTATATGTCACCTCCTGCCCGGTCGTCGCGGCCAGCGCCCGCAATGAGGCGTCGGTCCGACGAGTGCCGTCGGCGGCCACGAAGTCACCCGCCGCCGTATCCAGCAGATAGCCGGTCAAGCTGCCACCCACCGCCACCCTGGCCACCAGGTCGCACTCCTTGGTCGCGCCCCCCAGCTCCTTCGAGACGAAACCGGTCTTGGCCCGCGCAATCAACAGATTGATTCGCGGGTTCACCGCGCTGGCGTTGCCGTTCGTCAAGGTCACCTGCTGGCCCACGACGGGCGCAAGGTCGCTGTCGAACGCGAGCATGAACTGCACCACGTCGCGACGGGTCGCGTCCGGATTGAGGATGGGGAAGCCGGCATTCAACTGCGGATTGAACACCACCGCCGTGAAGAACCGGAACAACGTGTCGACCGAGCCGTCGTTGACGAAGCCGAAGCCCCGGATCTGATCGCCCATCGCGCCCGTGTCGGCGGCACCGAAGAAGTTCACTTTCGGCGCGCCGAACATGCCGACCTTTGCATACATGTTCCGCAGGTGGGGAATCTTGACGATCTGCGTGATGCCTTCGAAGCTCGCCGAGCCACCGGTGCCGAAGTAGCCTTGCGCCGGGTCGAGACGATGACAGCCTTCGCAGTTGAACGCGGTGTCGCCCGGAATGATGCCGCCGAGAATGGGAATCTCGATTCCGTCGGACGGACGCGAGCCGGTGTAGAAGCTCTTGCCGCGTGTCTGCGCGGCGTTGAGCGAGTTATCGAGCGCACGCACCGGATTCGGCGGCGGCAGTACTTTGAGCTGGAAGTTGGTGAAGCGCTGCATGTCCGCGTCGCTGGGCATGCCGTCGCGTCCCATCAAGCCTTCGAACGCCACGATGAAATTGTTGAAGGACAGATTGGCATCGAGCGGATCGCTGCCGAAATGCCCCGTGGCCCGGTCGCCGCGCCAGTGCATGGCGCCGGAGTTCCGCAGTCCCCGCAGCGTCTGCGTCGTCATCGGTCCCTTCATCGGATGGAATTCTTCGACGTCGTCGCTGCCGTTGATGGGCGTGCGGACCCCGAACAGCGTTTTGCCGATGGCGAGCTCCAGAGCGCTGGTCAGGTTCTTCGACAACGGATTGTGGGTGACGACGTCGTCGGGATTGCCCAGATCCCACGCCAGATCGTCCATGTCGCCGAAGATGTGACAGCTCGCGCACGACGCCTCGCCGTTCGCCGATAGCGTGGTCGCGTCGTAAAGCATCGGCCGGCCTTGCACGATCGCGGCTGGCTCGGGATTCGGCAATGTCACAGCCGCGACCTGCGCGCGAGTCGCGGTATCGATGACTTTCACCGAGTTGTCGAAGCGCGTCGTTACATACAACCGGCCACGAGTTTCATCCAACACCAGGCCGCTCGGACCACCGCCGCTCACACTGATGTAATTGGCGCTGGCCGTGCGCGGATTGAATGTATCCGCCTCGAGCGCGGCAGTACTGAAAACACCGATACGACTGGAGCCAAAGGCGGCGACGTAGAGCGTCTGGCCATTGCTGGTCACCGCCATGTCGAGCGGCGTCGACAAGCTGTGATTGCGCGCGGTCGGATCGAACCCCGACTCGTTGGCAAGCCTGGTGTAATCCAGATGTTTGTTCAGGTGCCGCGGCGTGACCGTCGAGGCTGAGATCACCGTGATGCGAGTCTCGGCCAGATGACCCTGCACGGTCGAGCCGCCGAACTGGCCGGGGCCTTCGAATCGCGTCAGGTTGAATGCCTCGGTGTTGGAAACATACAGCTTGCCGGTCGCCGGATTGGTGACCATGTTGAACAGCGTCGTGCCGACATGTGCGAAGCTCGCTGTCTGCGCGAGCGTGCGCGCGTCCACGGCGAACACGTCGAGATCCGGCAAGCGGAATCGCACGGCGTTGTTCCAGTTACGGCCGAGCTCGTCTTCCCAGCGATTGGTCGTGTTATTGAATTTCACGATCAGCCCCGTCTCCGGCGCGCGCTTGCCTTCGAAGTTCGTGCCCGGACCCGGGTTGCCGCCCGGCATGATGGAGAGGTTGTCGACGATACAGGGCACATTGGGCTTGAAGCCGTCGCACACCATGGGCTCCAGCACGGTCGTCGTTTGATTGCCCGACTTGAACGCGGCCACGTACACCGTGTTTTTATCCGGGCTCACCGCCAGCGCGCGCGGCGTATCGCTGAAGAAGTTCAGGATTCGCACCGGTGTCCCGCCGACGGTGTTGCCCAACGTGGACGGATCGAACACCCACACGTCATTGCGACCGACGCTCGGCGTGATCAGCTGAGGATCACCGGCGCCCGGCACGCTGCTGATGGATGCATCGGTCCGCTGTTGTCCGCGATGCGCGGTCGTGATGAATGCCCTCACAGGCGAGCCTGCGAACACGATGTCGCGAGGCTCGTCGCCGACGAGCAGCGTCCGTGTAACTCTGGGAGTTCCACTCAACGTGACCACACTGACGCTGTCGGAAAGATGATTGACGACCCAGACTTCGGAGTCGTTGCGGGCCGCGACCGCGACCGGTTCCAGGCCCACCGGCACCCGGGCCCGCAAGGCCAGCCCGGTCAAGGTGATATCGAAGACTTCGAGCGTGTTGTCGGGCGTGTTCGTGACGAACAGTCGAGTGCGATCGGGCGACATGGCGATGGGTCGCACCGGCCCCGACTCGAAGCCCACGAAACCGGGCGCCTGCGCGAGCGCCCCGAAGCTGACAAAAAGTGTTGCGCAGAACAGAACTACTGGTGCATACGCGCGCGCCCACACGCTCGAGGCGTGATGGGAGCACATGGCTTTGCTGCACATGGCTGGTGACTCCCCCTTCGATGGCGTCGTGATGTGATCGACCGCTGTGGTTCAGCGGATGACGCGGATGCTAGGCAGCTGCATAATCGGAGCGCCCCCTTCGATCGGAGGGGCGGCGCCGATGTTTTCCGGCCAATATCTAGAAACGGATGGTTCGGGGGAGCGCGTGGCACACCAGCTCACCAGCAGCGGCAAGGATCGAGCCGAGCGCATGACGCTTCGTTCAGCGTCACACGCCGTCAGCGATATCGCTCCGCACTACCTCATTCACGGCAAGTTGCAGCCCCCGCAATCCGCGACGACTTGTATCGAGCGAGGCGCCTTGCTCGCACGCCTGGATGCTGCTGCCAGACAGAAATTGACGTTGCTCGCCGCGCCCATCGGATCGGGCAAGACCACCCTGCTCGCTCAGTGGCACGAGCGCTCGCATGCGACGCACGCGGTGGCGTGGCTCTCGCTGGATGAGCAGGACAACGAGCCGGTGCGGTTCTTCTCTTATTTGATCGCCGCGGTCAGATCGGTTTGCCCGGCGTTCGATGCCTATCTTCCACATCAGCGCCGCGAGGACGAATCGCTCGACGCCGCCATCGCGGTGTTCATCGCAGGCCTCGCCCGGCTGAGCCGGCCCGTCTGTATCGTGCTGGATGATTTGCAATTGCTGAGCACGCCGGTGCTGGTGCGCGCGGTGGATGGGCTGCTGTTGCAATCGCCGGCCAGCATTCGATGGATCCTGTCCGGTCGCGGCCTGCCGGCTCTGCACATGAGTCAGCTGCGATTGAACGATCAGCTCATGACCCTCGCTGCCGTCGATCTGAACTTCGATCCGGCGGCCATCGTGCAGTTGGGCGAGCAGCTTTGCCATCGAACGCTGACGAGCGACGAGGTGAATGGCATCTGGCGCAGCACCGAGGGCTGGGTGGCGGGCGTCAAACTCGCTTTGCTGGCCGCCGCCGAATCACGCGATGGCATCGGCGACTTCAATGGCTCTCACTACGAAGTCGCGCGTTATCTTGGCAGCTCGGTACTGCAAGAGCAGGCACCGCACCTGCGCGAGTTCCTGATCGCCAGCAGCGTCGTGGACCGCATGACCGCCGAGCTTTGCAATGCCTTGCTCGGCAAGGCTCACAGCCAGTCGTTGCTCGAACAGCTGGAGCGCTCGCAACTGTTCATTCAACCGCTCGACAGCCACGGTCACTGGTACAGATATCACACGCTGTTTCTGGATTTTCTGCGCAGCCACTTGCGGCACGACACGCTCCGGCTGTCGCAATTGAATGAGCGCGCGAGCCGCTGGTACGCGGAACATCAACTCTACGACGAAGCGCTTCAGCATGCATTCGCCGCGACCAACGACGAATGGCGCCTGGAGCTGCTGGAACGATGCACGACCAACTGGCTGCGCGCCGGTGAGACCATCGCGGTGATTCATTGGGCCAGCAAGCTGCCTCACAACGTGATTCTCGGTCACGCGGGCATCTGCCGAGTCTATATCGCGAGCCTGATTCTCTCTCGACGTTTCAATGAGGCGGCAGCAACGCTGCGAGAGGTTGAGGGGAACGTCAGCACCCAGCGCGCACTCGGGTCGGCCCACCTTCGGCTGTTGCACGCCATGCTCACTGTCCTGGCCGATAGCAGCGGACAAATTGGCATTTCTTCTCCCGAGGCGTTGCGTGACCGCGGTGCCGACAGCTTTTTAATCGGCACGCTACTGACGTTGCAGGCTTACACCATGCTTCGCCTGAATCAGTTCGACAAGGCGTGGCGCCTCGCCATGCGGGCGCGTGACACGTTCGACTCGATCAGTTTGTACAGCCTCGGCTACGCAGAGGCGGTCGCGCTGCTGGCCGATCGCGCTCAGGGCGACATGAAGGCTGCCGCTGATCGATGCGAACGCATGTTTGCAATGGTCCGCGGCGGCCATCGCACGCCCGCGTGGGTGAATGCGGCGAATGCCCTCGCCTACATGCGCTACGAAGAAAATCGCCTCGATGAGGCGGAGGCGCTTTGCACGGAGGTGCTGCCCCTGCTGTGCGTCCAATCCACGGTCGAGAATGTCTCCACGGCGTATGTGACGCTGTCGCGGGTCAAGGCGATCAACGGCCGGCACCACGAGGCGTTTCAACTGCTCGACTACTTGCACAGCATGCTGGAGAGCGGCTCCCACGCCCGCTTTCTTGCTCAGGTGTGCGCGGAGAAGATTCGTCTCTTGTTATCTCAAGACAACTTGCAGCGTGCCCGAGCCGTGGCTCTGGAGTTCGGACTGCAACGGCGGGCACGATCCGGCGAGTGGCGTCGCTCGCGCACTTACGATGAAGCGTGGGAACGCTTCGGCTCCGGCTACGCAGCCCTGCTCATCAAGCAACGCCAATATGATGAGGCTCGTGCCATTCTGCTCGTGTTGCGCGATAGTGCTCACGAAGTCGGATTCGTATATCGCGAGGCGCCGCTCGAGGCTGCCCTGGCCTGCTGCTACTGGCACTCCGGCGACATCGAATCCGCCTTCGATTGCCTGAACCGCGGCTTCGCCTTGACCCGCGGCCATGGCTTCACTCGCGGCGTCTTCGACGAAGCCCCCTCGATGATCCAAGTCATCTCCGCCGCCCTCGCCAGCGGCCGCCTCCACACCCCGCTTCCGACCCACTACTTCGGCAAGTTCGAGAATGTTTTCTCCCAAGCCGACCCCGTCGTACCCCCCTCACCTCGCAAGCCCGCGCTGCCCTTGGAGCCCTTGACCGAGCGGGAGATCGATATGCTTCGGCTGCTCGCGTTAGGCCTGAGCAATCACGAGATCAGCGCGCGGTCGCAGATTGCCCTGTCCACGGCGAAGTGGCATTTGAAGAATGTGTTTGCGAAGTTGGATGTGAGTACCAGGACGGGGGCGATTGCACGGGCGCGGGAGATGAGGTTGATTGAGTGAATCGACGCCCATCCGTCATTCGACGGAGACCTTGGCGCTCCAGTCGACCTCCAGCGCAAAGTATCGACTTGCCCAAGTCCCTCCAGCAAGCGCCGGACACTTGCCATCGTAGGTGTGGCTCACCAGATAGTCATACTCGATGAACTTGAATTCCAAGGCTTCGAGCGAGCCCAGAATTCTGGAAAGCAGATCTGAATCGACACAGTCTTGAACCGTCGCCAGATCTCCAAAATGAGAGAGCACGATCCAAGCCAGGGCAGCATCATCGCTCGTCGAAGCGATGCGACAGTGAGCCAACCCGGTGCTGTCCTGGTATAGCGCGGGGGGATGCAATAGTCGCTCGTGCAATGCCCTTACGCGAGCCTCTGCAACAGCGTCGTCATAGCCCTCCGGAGCCAACGCTTGTATGGAATCAGCGCCGACCAACCATTCTTCTACCACTGTGGCATCAGTGAATCGACTGATGGGTCAGTGCGTGCCTCACATCCTCGATGATCTTCCGGAGCTGAGCTTTGGCCTCGAGACTGATTTTGCTTTCATCGCTTCTCCCGCAAAACCGGCAATGGTCTGTATTCCGCCCCCACATCCTGCGATGTCGGACCTAAGATCACGATTTTCATAAGAAGCAGAATGGAACAGAGACGATTGCGCTGACGGTGGCTGTCGCTCGTCCTCTTCGACTGCCGCCCGAACTAGTATTAAAAACACTGCCCCGAATATCCCCCCACGGAAACGATCTGCGCCGAGCAACTGGTTGCCGGGTCGTAGAAGACCATCACGCGAGTCCCGCTGGCCTGTGCGGTCAGCAGCTGCGCAAGAAATGTCTTCAGCGCATCGACCGTGGACCCGGGCGCCAGCTGCTGTAAGGCAAAGGACACGCCACCGGGCGCATCGCTCACGCACCCTGGAATACCGGGTGACAACGCGACACTGATGGAAGGATTGGTGGTGTTGAAACCGAGATAGTTGGTCACACCCGTCACGGTTTGACAGCCCGACCACTGGCCGGCGCCGAAGCTGAGGGAGGGAACGCTGCACGCGAGCAGCAGGGTTGCAAACTTGATGAGTCTCATGAGCCTGTCCTTGCTTGATTTGCGAACTAACGAATCGTTACATCAGCTCTCGACGACGATGTATTGCAATGTTTCGTAATTGGTATGCAGCAGACAGGTGCCGGTGCCGACGACCTGAAGCAGAGTTTGCGTGTACTGGGCCGCCAGCAGCTGCGCATAGATCGCCTTGCCGGTGGACTGGCTGATATCCAGCACAAAATCCCAGCTGGAGACGCTCGCACTACAGGTGGGCTCCTGCGAATAGGCGCCATCGATTTTGAGGAAGACCTTGTCGACGTGCTGTTGCGCCAGGTGCACGGAAGTGATGCGGCCGGTTTTTTCCCCAGCGCTCGCCGTTGCTGAGGCGATCATCGACAGCGCGCAGCTCGTCCTCAGGAGAGCAGTCATCCATTTCGAGCTCATGCGACTCTTCCCTGACTCGACTCGGTTGTTTGTTATTCAGTCAGGCGCAAAATTGCATTCGCGGCAAGCGACTGTCAACTGGTTTCACCGACCTTATATTTCGAATCAGGGTTTCACCCAACGCCTCGCGTTGACAATGAAACCCGTTCAACCGCCGGGGAGCGGAGACTCAGCCAGTGGCGTCAGGCTGGCCAGATCGTCTGAATGTGATCGACGATGCGGTCCATGCCATGACGGATCGGATCGCGACAAGGCAGGCCCGTCTGGCTCTCGATCTGGGCGATCGATTCCTGGATCTGCGCTTCGGTCATGCGCGATGTATTGATCGCTACGCCGACGGCGCGAGCCTTGGGGTTGGTCAAGCGAGCAGCGCGCACCGTGGCGGCGATGCACTCCTCGAGATCCGCGACCGGGTAGTGATCGAAGCCGACGAGCTGACGACGCACCGGCTCGTGACACACGACCAGCGCATCCGGCTGGCTGCCGTGGATCAAGCCGAGCGTGACACCGGCGTACGCCGGATGAAACAACGTGCCCTGCCCCTCGATCACATCCCAATGATCCGGGTCATTCGCCGGTGACAGCCACTCGGCCGCGCCGGAAATGAAATCGGCGACCACCGAATCGACCGCCACGCCGCGGCCTGAAATGAAGATGCCGGTCTGACCGGTGGCGCGGAAGTCCGCCTTCATGCCGCGGGCACGCATCGACTTCTCGATGGCGAGCGCGGTGTACTTCTTGCCGACGGCGCAGTCGGTGCCGACCGTGAGCAGACGAAGCCCGGGACGTTTGCGGCCATTGCCGGGCGGAAACGTTTGAGTGGGCTGACGCACGTCATGCAGCGTGCGGCCGAGACGCTTCGCGGTATCGCGAATGACCGGCATATCCGCCAGCCGCGTGTGCATGCCGGCGGCGATATCGAGCCCCGCCTCGAGTGCGGCGACGATGGTCGGAATCCAGCTGTCCGGAATGAAGCCGCCGGCATTCGCGATGCCGATGATCATGGTCTTCGCGCCCTTCTCCGCGGCGACTTGCGGAGTCATCTCCGGCAGCCCCAGATCCACAGTGCCGCCGGCCACGCGAATCTGGCCAACGCAGAATTCCGGCCGCCACTGCAGGATGCCGGCGGCCGTTTTCGCTGCGGCCAGCTCGACGACATCCCCCAAGAACAGCAAATATGGACTCAACATGCGATGCCCCTCCTAGTGGGCTCTCGATACAGATGCGCTACAGTAACCTGCCGCGAGCCACGAAACTTCTCCCCACGGCGCGGGCGCTTAGCAGATTGGCAGGCGGGTGGCGCCGATGTGCGAAGTGACCCATCCTGGCCGCCAAGCGAATCCAGCAACGGCACGCGCACGCTTGAACGCTACACAGTGGGGAGCTGCAGACTTTGTCGTTACGTCACTTTCTCGAGCGCTACATCGTCCCGGGCCTGGTCATCCAGGCGGTCATCGTCGGCGGCGGTTACGCCACCGGCCGCGAGCTGGTGGAATTCTTCGTCAGCAAGGGACCCGCCACCGGTCTGCTCGGCATGATCATCACGGCGGCACTGTTCAGCGCCGGTTCGATGATCGCGTTCGAGCTGGCGCGCCGCCATCGCACCTTCGACTACAAGAGCTTCTGCGCCGTCTATCTCGGCCGCTTCGGCTCGACGATTTTCGAGCTCGGCTACTTCTGCTCGCTGCTGCTGGTGCTGGCCGTGATCTCGGCTGCGGCCGCCAAGCTGCTCGCTGAAATGTTCGGCTCGCCCGAGCTCATGAACGCCACGGTGTTCCTGATCGTGGTCGCGGCGCTGGTGTTCTTCGGCAACCGGGTGATCGAGCGCCTGATCTCGGCGTGGTCAGTGCTGTTTTACGCGACCTACCTGACCATGTTCCTGTTCGTCTGGTCGAAGTTCGGCGATACCATGACGGCGTCCATCGATGCCGAGCCCATTCGCTGGGGGACCGCCATCGTCAACGGCGTGAGCTATACCGGTTACAACATTTCCGTGCTGCCCATTTTGATTTTCGTCGCACGCCACTTCACCTCTCGCTCCGAAGCGTTGATTGCCGGGGCGCTCGCGGGGCCGCTCGTGCTGTTGCCGGGCTTTGCATTTCTGCTGGCGCTATCGGCCTTTTATCCGCAGATCGTGAGCGCTCCGCTGCCCGTGTCCGTGGTGCTGGAGCAGTTGGACATCGCCTGGATGAGCACCGTCGTGCAGCTGGTCATTCTCGGCGCCTTGTTCAAGACCGGCGCCGGTTTGTTGCACGGCCTGAACGAGCGGGTCGCGCGCACTTACGTGGATAAGGGCGAGTCGATGCCGCCCTGGTTGCGTCCGGCCATCGCGGTCGGCGCCATGGTGATTGCCGCGTACTTCGCGACCACCATCGGCTTGATCGATCTCATCGGGCGCGGCTACCGCTACAGCTCCGCGTTCTTCCTGATCGTGTTCCTGCTGCCGTTGCTGACCCGCGGCGCCTGGCTGGTGCTGCGCGAGCAGCGCGCCACCTGAGCGCGATCTGTCGCATAATCGAGCACGCTTCTGGCTTGGAGAGGTCCCTCATGAAACGGCTGTTCGCACTCTTGCTCGCCGCTGCCCCGCTCCTGGCCTTTGCGGCCGAGACGCCGAATCTGGACAGCGTCGTCATTGCCGACGTCACCATCGTCGATGGCACCGGCGCGCCGGCTCGAAAAGGTTCGGTTCGCATCGCCGATGGCCGCATCGTCGCGGTCGGCGATGTGATCCCCGGCAACAGCGAGATCGTGATCGACGGCGAAGGCAAGACGCTCGCGCCCGGCTTCATCGACACGCACAGTCATCACGACTACGACATCCCCAAGTCGCCGGACATGGTGGCGGTCACCAGTCAGGGAGTCACGACCATCATCGTCGGCCAGGACGGCACCTCGCAATGGCCGCTGAAGGAGTTCTACGCCAGGCTCGAGAAGGACCCGATCGCCGTCAACGTCGGCTCCTATTCCGGTCACAACACGCTGCGCGAGCAAGGCATGGGCAGCGCGCGTCGCCCCGCGACCGATGATGAAATCGCCCGCATGAGCCAGCTGCTCGAAGACGACATGGCGGCCGGCGCCTTCGGTCTGTCGACGGGATTGATCTACGAAACCGGCAACTTCTCCACGCCGGCGGAAGTCGTCGCATTGGCCAGGGTCTCGGCGCGACTCGGCGGTCGTTACATCAGTCACATTCGCAACGAGGGCTTCGATCTCATGCCTTCGTTGCAGGAAGTCATCGACATCGGCCGTGCGACCGGCGCTCCCGTGCAGGTCTCGCACATCAAGATCGGTGTAAAGAAGCTCTGGGGCACCTCGGACAAAGTGCTGAAGCTGCTGAACGACGCACGCGCCTCCGGCGTGGACATCACGGCCGACATCTATCCTTACACGTATTGGCAATCCACGATGCGCGTGATGTTTCCAAACAAGGTGTACGACGATCGTAAGGGCCTGGAGCTCATGCTCAAGGAATCGACGCCACCGGAGGGGCTGCACTTCGCGCGCTACCAACCCGATCCGAGCATCGTGGGCAAGTCGCTCGCGCAGCTGGCCAAGGAACGCAACGCCAACCCGGTGGACTTGTATCTGACGCTGATGAAACTGGCCATCGACTACGAGAAGGCGCACCCCGAGGAGGAGCGGGTCGAGTCCGTGATCGGCGAGAGCATGCGGGAGGACGACGTGACTCACCTGATGACCTGGGAGCACGCGAACATTTGTTCGGATGGCCTGTCCATCGGCCATCCGCGCGGGCATGGCACCTTCCCGCGGGTGCTCGGTCACTATGTGCGCGATAAGAAAGCGATGACGCTGGAGCAAGGCGTCTACAAGATGACGGGGCTCGCCGCGAAACATCTGGGCATCACCGATCGCGGCACGATCGCCGAAGGCATGAGCGCCGACCTGGTGCTGTTCGATCCCGCCACCATCAACGATCGCGCGACCCTGCAAAACCCGACGGCGCTGTCTGTCGGCATCGAGAGCGTCTGGGTCAACGGCAGGCTCGTGTATCAGGACCGCCGTACGACCGGCATGCACCCGGGACAAGTGGTGCGCGCAGCCAAAAAGACCGAGTAGCCCGCTTGCTCATTACAGATGCGATCCTGATGGCGAGTTGCCTCGCCGCCCTGCTGCGTCCCCCGCGTCAGGCATTCATGCTGGCGGCGATCGGCACGATCGCCGGAGTAACGTCGATTGTCTGCAATAGCTGGCAGGCGACGCCCGCACTGCTCGCGGCGCTCATTGGCATGGCCGTCGCCGCCATGCCTGCTCATGCGTCGCGCTGGCCGATGCGTTGGGCCCGTAGAGCGCTCGTCGGCGTAGCGATCGGTTGCCTCGTTGCGAGTGCCGCACTGTTTTATTCCCTGCCGATTTTCTCCCTGCCGACGCCAGACGGCCCCCATGTCGTCGGCACCCGGCAGTTCGAGCTCATCGATCCGTCACGCACCGGCGTCATGGAAGATGCTCCGGGCACGCCCAGGAGAATCCTGGTGCGCGCCTGGTATCCGGCCTCCAATGTCGAAGGCCTGAGCACTCGACCGTATCTGACCGGACGGGAAGTCGACGATCACGCCATCGATGTGTTCAGCGACTTTGGCCTGCCGCAATTCGTCTACCGCCATTTCAGCCGGGTACGCACGCACAGCTACACGGATGCGCCGGCCGATGTTTCCGCCTCCTTGCCGGTGGTGGTATTCAGTCACGGCTACTGGTGCTGGCCCGGGCAGAACACGGCGCTGATGGAAAAGCTGGCGAGTCACGGTTATCTGGTATTCAGCGTCGGCCATCCCTACGACGGCGGCACCATGACCTTCGCCGATGGCACGAAGATTCCAGTGTCGCCGGGGAAGAAGTCGGCTCAGGTGCCTACCGCAGGCATGATCAAGTACTGGACCGGCGCGAATCACGATGCGCGCTATGCCGCGCTTCGCCAGTATCAGATCGACTTCGACCATCATCGGGTCATGCAAAGTTTCAACGCATGGCGCGACGATCTGCGTTTCTTCGTGGATCAATTGACAGCGAATCGTCTGCCGGCGGCTGCGCATGAGCTGCAAGAAGTCGCCGACGATCGGCGCCTCGGGTTTGCCGGCATGTCCTTCGGCGGCACCAGCTCGGCGTCCGCGTGTCATCACGACGCGCGCTGCAAGGCTGCCGTGAACCTGGACGGCGAAGAGTTCGACTGGAATTTATACAACGCGAATGTCCGCATGCCGCTCGGCGTACTGCATGCGGACTGGGTGCGGTATCCACCGTTCGGTCCGAACTCGGCGGACCCTGCTTTCAACCTCCTGTGCGGATACGCCTATGAGACGTGGAGCACCGCCGGAGAAAACAACGGCGTCACGCGAGCCCGACTCATCGGCGCGCGCCATCTCGGACTCACCGATCTGCCGCTATCGGCGCGAGGCCCTCTGGCCGAGCGCCTCTACGGTCATGGCGACGGCCAACAACTGGTCGCAGCGACCAACGCGTTCGTGCTGAGCTTCTTCGACGCTCACCTGAAACAAGTAACACAGCCGGCCTTCCCGCAGGCCGTTTTTGACCGGCACCCGACTCGACTGGCGCCGCACCGGAATAGCGCCGTGCGCGAGTGGTGGACCCGGCGCAGCTGAAGTCGCCAACCCCTTTTGCAAACTTCGCGGTCCTGGCCGCGAGGACGCTGCCGCCGCCCCTGTTACCCTCCCCTCGTCCTGACAACAGTCGCGGGCAGTCTGCTGGCACATAAGCCCGCCAGGGGAGAACAAATGCGTCAGTCTCAACTCATGAGCGCCGGATGGCTCGCCACGCCAATGCTGGCATTGGCGATCAACACACCGGCCAGCGCCGCTGAAGACACCGATAGCGTGGTCCTCGAAGCGGTAGTCGTCACCGCCCAGAAACGCCAGGAATCGATTCAATCGGTGCCCATCAGCATCACCGCGCTCGGCAGCGAACAGCTCGAAGCGATGCGCGTGCAAGGCGTGGAGGACTACGTCTACTCCATTCCGAATGCGACGTTCGTGAACTCCGGACCGTTCTGGGGCCAGACCGTGAGCTTTCGCGGCATCAGCCGCATCTCCGGCAAATATGAAGTCGTTTCCGTCGCGGTCGACGATGTGAGTTTCGGCGCGATCAGCTCCAACACCATTCTCGCTTCGCATCTGGTCGACTTCGAGCGCATCGAAGTGTTGCGCGGCCCGCAGGGCACGTTGAGCGGACGCAACGCGCTCGGCGGCTCGATCAACCTGGTCACCGCGCAACCCAATCCGAACGAGTATCAACTCAAGCTGACCGGCGATTTCGCTCGCTTCGGCACGACGCTCGGCAAGGCCGTGTTGAACACGCCGCTGAGCGACACCCTAGCCATGCGTGTGTCGGCCTATACGGAGCACAGCGACGGCGCCATCAAGAACATCGGCCCCGCCGGCGGCTCTTCGGGCTACGACTACAGCGGCGGTCGCGTCGCGTTCCGTCTGCTGGCGACCGATCGTTTGACGCTCGATGCCAGCTTCGGCACCGAGCAACGCAATCGTAACTTCGACAACTGGACCACCGGCGACTTCACCGATCCGGCCATTCAGGCGGCCAACACCGCCGCGCTGGCAAGCTGGGGCGGCACGTATCTGAACCAGGTCGACTTCTTCAAGGACGTGGGCAACAACGGCGCCAACGTCAAGAAAGACATCGGCGAGTTCACCCGCGTCGAGGACACGCTGGCCTCGTTCAAGGCGACCTACGATCTCGGTGAGCATCAGATCCAGCTCATCTACGGCCACTTCGACTACGAGGTGCGTTACCGCGAGGACTACGACCAGACCGAATACGCCTGGTGGATGACCGATCGCCGCAACGAGACCCAGACCGACAGCGCCGAGCTGCGATTCACCTCGAACTATGCCGGCCCCATCAACTGGGTCGCCGGCATCAGTTATCTCGACGAAACATTCAAGACGCGCGCGGAAGATCGTATCGGCGCGTGGGCGCACACCGGCGGCACGCCGAGCTACGGCGGCGTCGACGGCGGCTACGTGCCCGCTTATATCGGGCTCGGCTACGACCAGATGCAGAGCCTCGGCTTCTTCGCCAACCTGTCATGGAACATCAGCGACACGCTGCGGCTGTCGGCCGGCGGCCGTTACAGCATCGAGGACACGAAGTACGCCTCGACCAACGTGTTCGATATCGTCAATCCACCGCTGGTCGATCCGGTGATGCCCGCGACCACGGACGGCGAGATCAAGGAGTTCTCGCCACGCGTGGCGTTGAACTATGACTTCGCGCCCGATCAGACGACGTACGTGCAGTATTCGACCGGCTATCGCGCCGGCTATGGCAACGACTCGCGCACGGTCGCGCTCGGCAAGCCCGCCGACGTCGATCCGGAATATCTGGTCAATTACGAGATCGGCTACAAGGGCCGCCTGCTCGACGATCGGCTGACCGTCTCGGCCGCCGTGTTCTACATGGACTACGACGATCTGCAGGTGCCGCTCACGATTCCAAACGGCACCGAAGGCAACACCTCGGGCTTCACGCTCGGCTATGACATGAATGCCGGCAGCGCGCACACGCAGGGATTCGAGCTCGAGACATCGGCACTCGTGAGCGACGGCCTGCGCCTCGACTTCGGCGTGGGCTACACCGAAGCCGTCATCGATCAGGCCGACATCAACGGCGTGCGCTATCGCGACTTCGATATTCCCAACGTGCGCCCCTGGACGGTGAAGGCCGCCGCCACCTACACGACGCCGTTCACGAACGATCTGCAGGCCACGTATCGCCTCGACTATACCTGGCAGGACGAGCTGTACTGGCAAGGCCTGCTGACCAATGAGGGTTACTTCATCGACAACTTCCAGACGGTGGACCTGAGCGCGACGCTCAAGGCCAACCGGCACTGGTCGGTGAGTGCCTATGTCACCAACGCGCTCGACGAGAAGTACTACGAATCCATCGGCTGGGTCGAAGTGGGCTTCCGCGGGCGCATGGTCTACACCCCGCCGCGCCTGTTCGGCCTGCGGGTCACATACGAGATCGGTGGAAGCAAGTAGGTTCATGATGAATTCGACGGACGCATTGGCCATTGGCCGTTTGGATGCTCACGGACAGGCGGAACTGGTCCGTTCCGGTGAGCTCAGCGCCAGGGAACTCGTGGAAGCGGCCATCGCGCGCATCGAAGCGCTCGATCCAGCGCTCAACGCGGTGACACATCGCGCATTCGAACAGGCGCGGCAGAAAGCAGCGACCTCGAACGGCGATTCGGCACTCAGCAGCGTGCCGTACCTGTTGAAAGACGGCATGGACTACGCGGGCATGCCCAGCCGCAGCGGCTCACGTCTGAAAAAGAATGCACCGCCGATGAGCGCCGGCAGCGAATATTCGAATCGACTCGATCGCGCCGGTCTCATCCCGCTCGGCAAGACCAATGCGCCGGAGTTCGGCTTGCTGCCGACGACCGAGCCGGTGCTCTACGGCGCGTCTCGCAATCCTTGGAATGTCGCGTACTCCAGCGGTGGTTCGAGTGGCGGCGCGGGCGCGGTCGTCGCCGCCGGCATGGTGGCACTTGCTCATGCCGCCGACGGTGGCGGCTCGATTCGTATTCCCGCCTCGTGCTGTGGCGTCTTCGGCCTGAAGCCGAGCCGTGGCGCCAATGTTAGAGCGCGCGGTCCGCACATCATCGAGGATTTCCTCGTTGGCGACACGCTGCTGTCTCGCTCGATCCGCGATGCCGCCTGGGCATTCGCAGTCACGACGCCAGATCAAAAGCAACCGCTCACATTCAATCCCAAGTCACGCCGCCTGCGCATCGGCTTTGCGCTCGAGAATTTCAACGACGAGCAACCCTCGCCCGACGTCGCGGCGGTCATTCGGCGCTCCGCCGAGCTGTGCCAGCGCCTCGGCCACACGGTTGAAGAGATCAAGCGCCCCTTCGACGGCCCGGCGGTGGATCGCGCGTTCAAGCTGATCTGGGCGTATCTCGCGCAGGATCTGGTGAGCTCGTCGCGGGCTGCGCTTCGCGAAGGCCGGCTCGAAGATGTGCTGGAGCCGTGGACCATGAACCTCGGTGCCAGCAGCGAAAGCCTGACGCTGACCGACGTCGATCAGATCTTCTCCGAAGCGGCCACGGCCGGCCGCGCGCTGGAAGATTTCTATTCGCGCTACGACGTGCTGCTGACGCCGGTCCTGAAACATTCGCCGCTGCCGCTGGGCGCACTCGCGCCGACGCAGGCCTTCGAGCCCATGTATGCACGCATGTTTGATTACGTTTCGTACACGCCCCTGCAGAATCTGACCGGCACGCCGGCCATGTCGGTGCCGCTGTATATGAGCGATAACGGCCTGCCCGTCGGCTCGATGTTTGCCGCCGGTCGCGGCCAGGACGAGTTGCTGCTGCAGCTGGCCTTCGAACTGGAGCAGGCAGAGCCGTGGGCGGCACGCTGGCCCAAGTTTTCCGTGGGAGCCTGAGATCCGGGATGGCCGGCGGTCAGGAAGACCACCGGCCCTTCCCCCGTGGTGCAGCCGGATCACTACCCCTAGCACCGTAAGCAACCAGCTGCCCCAGAGCCGTGGCTAGACTGCTCTACATGAGCAATCCAGCAGCCGCCCGAACGATGTACGCGCCGAGCCACTTTGCAGCGGCCGATCCCGTCGCCATCGTCAGAAAATATCCCTTCGCCCATCTGATTACGGCCACGGGAGAAGAAACCTACGCGACACCGACGCCGATCTTCTTCGAGACCGACGACACGGTCACGACGCTGATCGGTCACATGACTCGCATCAATCCGCAAGCGCAGACGCTGCAGACCGGGCAGCAGGTGCTGGCGGTGTTTCCCGGCCCGCACACGTATATTTCCGCGAGCTGGTACAAGACGCTGCTGACCGTGCCGACCTGGGACTATGTGTCCGCGCAAATCCGTGGGCGGCTCGAGATCATCGATGACGATGAGGGTCAGATCAAAGTGCTACGTCGCGTCGCCGAGGTGCTGGAACGTGACAACGAGCACCCGTGGACGCTCGAACAGGCGCCGCCGGGCAAAGTGGCGCAGCTGTTGCCTCGCATACGTTCGTTCCGTATCAGGGTCGAGCGCATCGAAGGCGTGACCAAGCTGAATCAATCCCACCCGCTCTCCGATCGCATGCTGATCATTCAGCAGCTGCTGGCGCGTCAGGACTCGGACAGTCGTGAGATTGCGCGCCTCATGGCGCACCTGCCGTCAACATAGAGCGCAGCTGTTCAACTGCGGTACGCGGTGTCGTGAGCACAGGCGACGACACCGCAGCCTGCACCGCTGGCGCTGCCTGTGCCAGCGAGAACTGGCCAAGAATCAAACAATCCGTCGACGGCATGTCGGCGGCAACGGCCGCGGCCAGCTGATCGTGAGTCTCGCCATCGCCGCTCTTCAACGCGGCCAATGCACCATCGATCACACGACTCGCGATCGAAACTTCCACACCACGCTCGGCGGCCATCTGTCGCAACTCCGCTTCCAGCGCGGGCAGCGACGGAGGAAACGTCACCATCAATCCGATATTGCGCCCCATGTCGAGGGCGCGATTGAACGTCGCCTCATTGGGCCGCAGCACCGGCATCGGCAACGCAGCCTTCACCGCATCGATGGCTGGACCGAATGCCGAGCACGTGAAGAGGATGGCGGCCGTGCGACCGCCCTCACCCTCCGACGCCGCCGCATAGCGACCCAGCGTCAGGAAACGATCGATCATCGACTGATCGAGCTTGCCGGCATGAGCCAGATCGCGCGCGAGCGAGGAATCGAACACATCGAACGTGATCGCCTCCGGCCAATGCTGAGCGAACGCCTGGTGAATCGGCGGCAGCGACTCCGCCAACGCATGGATGAGCGCAATGCGCGGCCCGCGACAGGATTCACCAGGCTTCATGGGCTCAGGCGTCGACGTGCGTGAACAGCTTGTTCGTGATCAACCAGCGCTCGCCGTTGTGCATGAGGGCGAGATAGTCGAAGTAATTGAACCCGAGCATCGGGCAACGGGCGCGCACGTAGGCGATTTGATTGTGCAGCTGAACGTCCAGCGTCTCCATCTGGAACGACTCACCCTTGGCGTGCGGCGACGGACGGTTCGCGACCGCGTTCAACCAGCCATCCAACGTGTTCTGATACGGCGCGCCGCGCACTTCGCCGAACAGCTGCGCCTGCGGATGAAACACTTCGCGCAGACGCGCCGGGTCGCCGTGGTACAGACCGTCGAAGTAGGTCTTCAACAGCGTGTCGATGTCTTTGCGTGCTTGTGGCTCTTGCATGGTCTCTACTCGTCAATTGTCGGATGCTCGCGTCGCAGCCGCAGGATCTCCATCAGCTGGCGATCGCGCTGTTCCTCGAGCTGTGCGATGTCGCGGCCGCGCACTTCGGCTTGCACGCCGGCGGTGAGCGCCTCGCAGACCTCATTCGTGAGTTTTGGATTGCCCAGGGTCGACCAGCGCCGCTCCTGGCTCGGTCCCAGATGCCGCAGATAGTGTTCGATACCACCGTCACCGCCGCCCAGGTGATAACCCAGATGCGTGCCGATCACCGACCATCGCAGCCCCGGCCCATGAATCAACACACGATCCACATCCTCGACCGATGCAATGCCGTCGGCGACGATGTGCACGGCCTCGCGCCACAGCGCCGACGCCAGGCGATTGCCAATGTGACCGGTCGCTTCCTTCTTCATGCACACCGGCACGCGTCCGACGCCACTGAAGAACTTCACGGCGGCATCCAGCGTCGCCGCGTTCGGTGAGTACAGCTCCACCAGCGGCACCAGGTGCGGCGGATTGAACGGATGCGCGATGACGAAGCGATCGGTATGTTTCAGGCCGCTCGCGAGCTGCGACCAGGTGAACGACGACGTGCTGCTCGCGATGATGCATTCGCGCGTCACCGCCGCTTCGACGTGACTGAACAGCTGCGCCTTCAGCTCGGTTTTCTCGGGCGCATTCTCCTGCACCCAGTCGGTGCCCCACAGCGCCTCTTCGATGCGCTCGAATACCGCGACCGGTTCGCCAGCTTCCGCACCGAGCTCGATGAGCTGGCTCTCGGCACGCGCCACCTTCTCCGGGAATGCAGCTCGAGCTGTGGCCGATGGGTCCCACGCGCGCACTCGATGTCGGCCGACGGCAGCAAACAGCGCCGCCCAGCTGGCACCAATCAAGCCGCATCCCAGAATCGTGACGTTCACGGGAATTCCTTTAAGTGAAGTACCCCATCATGGCCTTGGTCTCGAGGAACTCCTTGAAGCCCTCGCGGCCCCACTCGCGACCATTGCCCGACTGCTTGTAGCCACCGAATGGCGCGAACATATCGCGAGCCGCGCCGTTCACGTGAATCATGCCGGTGCGCATCTTCGATGCCACGCGACGCGCATTGTCGAGATTCTTCGAGTGCACGTGGCCGGAGAGACCGTAGACCGTGTCGTTCGCAATTCGAATCGCGTCGGCCTCGTCTTGGTACGGAATGAGCACCATCACGGGACCAAAGATCTCTTCACGCGCGATGGTCATTTCGTTGTTGACGCCGGCGAAGATGGTCGGCTTCACGAAATAACCTTGGTCGATGCCTTCGGGGCGACCGACGCCACCGATCACCGGCTTCGCGCCCTCCTCGATGCCCTTCGCGATCAACGCCTGCACCCGTTCGAACTGCAATTTGTTCGCGAGCGGACCGGTGGTCACGCCGGCCGCCTTCGGATCGCCGACGACCAATTGCTCCGCGGTCTTGCGTGCGACTTCGACGGCCTCATCGTAACGACTCGCAGGCACGAGCATGCGCGACGGCGCGTTACAGGACTGACCGCTGTTCGTCATCATCCAATTCACGCCATGCGCCACCGAGGCGGCGACATCGGCATCTTCCAGAATGATATTGGCGGACTTGCCGCCCAGCTCCTGAGACACACGCTTGACGGTATCCGCCGCCGCCTTCGCGACGAGCACGCCGGCACGCGTGGAACCCGTGAACGACACCATGTCGATGTCGGGATGACTGGAGAGCGCCGAACCTACCCCCGGACCATCACCGTCGACCAGATTGAACACGCCCTTCGGCACGCCGGCTTCAGCGAGGATCTCAGCGAAGATATGCGCAGTCACAGGCGCAGCTTCGCTGGGCTTCAATACAACCGTGCAGCCAACCGCGAGCGCCGGTGCGACTTTGCAGCTGATCTGATTCAGCGGCCAGTTCCACGGCGTGATCAGACCGCACACGCCGATGGGTTCACGCGCGATCAGCGTCGTGCCCAGGCGTTCTTCGAATTCGAAGTCTTTCAGAATGGTCAGCGCGGTGGACAGGTGACGGAAGCCGCTGCCCGCCTGTGCCTGCACGGCAAGCGTCATCGGCGCGCCCATTTCATCGGAGACAGCCTGCGCGAGTCGATCGATGTTCGCTTCGTACACTTTGACGATGCGTTCGAGCAGCGCGATGCGCTCTTCCCGCGTGGTCTGCGAATACGTCACGAATGCGGCACGTGCGGCCTTCACCGCCACGTCGACGTCTTCGGCCGTGCCCAGCAGGATGCGCCCGACGGGCTGTTCGGTCGCCGGATTGATCACCAGCGATTCTTTGCGTCCAGCCGGAGTCAGCCACTCGCCATTGATGAAGAACTGCCTGCAATCGTACATGACACCCTCGAAGCAATGCTCAAGGATGCAGTACACCACACGGATGTCCCGATCGTGCTGACATCGGCGCGTGAGGCGTTGCGGCTGGAACACCGCCGCGAGGAAGGGTCAGATCTGAGGTGTCTCGGCGACTCGGGTCGTCAACGCCGACTGCTCGCTCAACCGACGCATGCGAGCCGGTGACACACCGAAGGCGGCCTTGAAGGCGCGCGTGAAGCTGGCGGGATGTTCGTAGCCCGCCTCCAGACCGATATCGATCATCGACAGCGTCGAGCTGCGCACCAGATTCAAGGCGCGCTCCATACGCACCTTGTCGCGAATGCGACCAACGGTGTCGCCGTACACGACGCGGAATCCCAGCTGCAAGCGTTGCCGAGTCATCCCGACGGCGGTCGCAAGCTCGGCGATGCTGAATGGCTCATCGAGGCTGCGACGAATGTACGCCATGGCCTTCTCGAGCTTGGCGTAGTCCGCCGCCGAGAAAGCAACGTCGCTCAACTCTTCGAGCGAGTCGTGCGCCATCGTGAACAGCACGTGACAGATCAGCTCGAGGGCCTTGCCATGCAGATACGCACGCTGCAGACCGCCTTTGAACGGACGCTCCAGCATCTGCTGAACCGTCAACGACGCGGCGTTCGACAGCGGAATGTTCCGATGCGGCAAGCGCATGCCGCTCTCGATGAAATCGCGCAGCGCCGGCGGCAGGTCCTGACCCTGCATTCGGGTCGCGTTGAAGAAGGCGTGACGGTCGATGAAGATGCTCACCCACTTCAGCGGGCGGCCGGATTCGTAGACGGTCTCGAACTCCTCGCCGGTCTGCATGCCGTAGATCGTGCAGTAACCGTTGCTGAGCTCGCCATGGACGCCGCAAGGCGCGGTGATCGGGCTGCTGCCTTCGATGACCGCGGAGATAACCAGGTGATCGCCCAGGCTGTGCAGCTTGGCGATCTTGCGACAGGCGACGAACTCGACCAGCGCGACCGACAGACCCTCGCCGACCAGATAGAAGTCCCAGCCGCCGCGCGCCACGTCGGCGTCGTAGTCGTGCCGGAAGCCGGAGCCGTCGGGGAGCGGATGACGCCAGCCATCGCCAGTGCGTACCCCCTCCGGCGACTGCTGTGCCTTGAGGGTAGCCAGGAGGTCCTCCATCGCCGTGATGCGCGAGGTACGGGCCTCGAAAGGCGACTGGGCCTCCGAACTCGGGGCGGCCGGAGCGGTAACATGAGCCATGTAAGACTCTCTATCATAGACGCCCAGCTCGGTCGAGATCGTCATTTTCATGCGCGCCGGCGTCCGCTTCACCGAGATCTCCCCAACCTCAAGTCAGGGCTGACAATCCTCCCCCGGCCGGCCCGCCGCTTGACCGGAAAGGCACGGCACTTTGCCGATCGGGCCGCGAGAACTTCAAGGTGAGGTCGACCAGGTAGCGCCGGCCGTACTCGTCATAACGCCCGATGCGATCGGCCCCCTGCCAATCCGTCGTTTTCAGGTCGGGCTTTACATGGAGAATATTAATCATATAAAAGGCCCACATGGAATCCCGCGCATGACCGATTCACCCACCCATATCGCCGGCGACTGGGGGACGACCCACTTGCGGCTGCATTTGTGCCGGGGCGGCACCGTCCTCGACAAAGTCGACGGCGCCGGCATCGGCTCGCTGACCCTCAGCGCCGAAGCGACCTTGTTCAGCGCCCTCGAAGGCTGGGCACGCCAGCACGGGGCGCTGCCCGTCTGGCTGGCGGGAATGGTCGGTTCACGTAACGGCTGGCGCGAAGTGCCGTATGCCTCGTGCCCCGCCGGCACCGCCGAATTGCGACGCGCGCTGTTGCGCTTCGAGGCCCGCGGCCATTCGATCGCCATCGCTGCCGGCGTTTCCTGCACGAACCCGCATGGCGCGCCGGATGTGATGCGCGGCGAGGAAACCCAGATTCTCGGCGCCATCGCGACCCATCCCTCGCTCGGTCACGGTCGAAGCATCGTCGCGCTGCCCGGCACCCATACCAAGTGGGCCCTGGTGGAAAACGGCAAACTGGTCTCGTTTCAAACCAGCCTGTCCGGCGAGTTGTACGCCCTGTTGAGAGATCGCAGCACTTTGCTCAAGGCATCGGCGGCCGAAACCAACGAAGTCGCCGAACGCCATGGCTTCGAAGCGGGCTTGCAACGCAGTCGCGAGCTGCGCGGCGTTCCCTTGAGTCATTTGTTGTTCGAAGTGCGCGCCCGCCAGTTGATTCAAAACATGACGCACGCGGCAGCGTCGACCTATCTCTCCGGCCTCATCATCGGCCAGGATGTGCTGGGTGCGCTGCCGTTGTTCGATGGCACCCTGAGAGCGGGCAAGGCCGTGCCCATCATCGGCGCGCCCAAGCTGGCGGAATTTTATGGCATCGCCCTGGCCGCGCACGGCATCGAAACCCTGCCGCTGGACGCCACCGCGCTGACCATCGCCGGTCTCAACGCCCTCGCCCATCCAGATATTTCGGAGTAGCTCTCGTGTCGACGCCTGTTGATCTGCCGCCACTGATCGCCATCCTGCGTGGCATCCGTCCCGACGAAATCCTGGAGGTCGCTCAGGCTCTGATCGACGCCGGCATTCGTGGCATCGAAGTTCCGCTGAACTCGCCCGAGCCGCTGCTGAGCATCCGCCGGCTGACGGAGCGATTTGGCGACCAATGTCTGTGTGGTGCCGGCACCGTGCTCAAAGCCGCGCAGGTCGATGCCGTCGCCGAGGCCGGCGGCAAGTTGATCGTGACGCCGAACATCGATCGGGCCGTCATCTCCCGCAGCGTGGAGTTGGGCTTGCAGGCCGTGCCCGGATTCGCAACCGCGACCGAGGCCTTCACCGCCATCGACGCCGGTGCGACCGCGCTGAAGCTCTTCCCCGCCTCCACCTATGGCGTGCAGCACGTGAGAGCGCTGCGGGCCGTGTTGCCGGGGACTAAAGTATTCGCCGTCGGCGGCGTCGGTGCTCGCAATCTGGCCGAATGGGCCGAGGCCGGCATCGACGGCATCGGCTTCGGCACGGATATATATGCGCCGGGCCGGACCGCGACTGAAGTGGCGGCACGCGCGAGCTCGATCGTCAGCGCCTGGAATCAGGCACGAGGTTCGACCAACGCGTGATCGTGATATGTTGCTGCTCTGATCCCGGAGCCGTTACAAGCCAGGCAGCATGCGCAAACCCAGCGGACAGAACCTGACCTACGCCATCGTCGAAGAACTGGGTCATGCCGTCGTCACCCAGACTTATAACGATGCCGCGCCGTTTCCCATCGAGGCCGAGCTGTGCAAACAGTTTGACGCCAGCCGCACGGTGCTGCGCGAAGCGGTCAAGATGCTCACCGCCAAGGGCCTGCTCAGCGCCCGCCCTCGCCAGGGCACCTGGGTCGAGCCGGAGAGCCATTGGAACCTGCTCGATCCCGATGTGCTGCGCTGGTTGCTGGAACGAAAGTTCTCGCTGGAGCTGCTCGCCGAGTTCACCGAAATTCGTTATGCCATCGAGCCGATGGCGGCGTCGCTGGCGGCTCGCAATGCCACCCCTGAAGGCATCGCGCGCATCCGTCGCGCCGTGGAGCGAATGAAAGTCGCGGCGCTCGGCGAAGACGATCCGCTCGAATCCGACATCGCCTTTCACGTCGCCGTGCTGCATGCCACGGGCAATCGCTTCTACGCGCAGCTCGAAGATGTCATCAACGCAGCGCTGCGTATTTCCATCCGACTCACCAACTCAGTGAAGGGCGTGCCGCAGGCCGACGTCGGAATTCACAAGAAAGTGCTCGATGCGATCGAGGCTGGCGACGCAGCCAAAGCGCGCAGCACGATGGAAGGCATCATCAGCGAAGTGCTGGATCTGATCAGCACGGCGCGACGGAAGAACAAGGCCGCGCCGGCGGCGGCGGCATCGTCTCGTGCGACCGCGACACGCGCTACCGCCAACGGCCGCAATAGCCCGGCGCGCCGCCGAACGCAATGATCGCCCAGCCAATGCGTAGCTCCGCCAGACTCAGCGACCGCCGAGGAGCGCGTCGATTCCGCTGGGCTCACCGATCCCCGAGTAGCGCGTAGAGGTCCATCTGTCGGCTGTCGCCGATGACCTGCTCGAAATCGAGCCCCAAGGTCCCGAGCACCGGCTCCGCGACCGGCTTGATCTGCTTGATCACATAGTGCTCGCGATCGAGCGCATGCTGGATGTTGTCGATGGGCTCCGGACCCGCGGTCGTGATCACATAGCTGATCAAGCGACCTAACGGCTGAGTCGATTTACGAGCGGCGACGACGTGCGGCGGCGTGGTCGCGGTGTACTCCTCGGTGTCTTTGCGAAGATTCTTCTTGTAGACCAGCTGATCGTCGAGCTTGCCATCGCGCACCCGACCGACGATGTCGGCCAGATACACGTCGACCGGCTGATCCGTAAACAAACGATGATAGAGCTCACGCTGCACTTGTTTGGCGAGCGCGGTCCAGTCGCGTCGCACCACCTCCATGCCGACGAACTGCACGCCGTCGATATCTGTGGCATTGAGCAAGCCCGCATATCGCTTGCTCGCGCCACGAGTGCTGCCGCGGGCTCTGGGCAGAAATAGTCGCAAATAGAGCTTCTCGAACTTCAGCTCCATCTTGCTGCTGACGCGCCATTCCTTCGCGATGTATTCCGCGATCTCGCGATTCAACCTGGCCGCAAGCTCTTTACCGGTGGCGCGCGCCTCGTCGGCATCGGGCATGCCGGAGCGAACGAACAAGCTGTCGGTGTCGCCGTAGAGCACGGTGTAGCCCGCGCTTTCGAACCACTGTTTGGACCACAGCAGAATCTCGCGCCCCGTACCGGTGATGGAGTTGGCGAGCGCCGGATTATAGAAGCGGCAGGCAGGCGTACCGAGCACGCCATAACAGGAGTTCATCAAGATCTTGATGGCGTGCGAAGCCACTTCGTCGCCGTTCTTCTTCGCGACATCACGTCGGGGAAACAACTCATCGAGCACGCGCGGCAGGATGGCCGGCTCCCTGCGGAACGCGCCACCCGGCGTCTCGATCAAGTCCTCCTCCGGCTGCGGCCGCGCGACGTAGGACAACGGGTCGATGTTGAACGTGCGAATGATGCTGGGATACAGGCTCTTGAAGTCGAACACCCAGACATTCCGGTGCAACCCGGTCAGCGGCTCGAGCACGTGGCCGCCCTGCTGAGCCTCATACACGCGTGAGTCGCTGGAGCGAACGGTGGGCGCGACGATGCCGAGCTTTTCCAGCTCCGACAGATACAGGAAGTCGAACGACGCGATGCTGGCCGCGACTCGATCCGGCGTCATGCCGGTCAGCTGACTGCGCGCCACGGCGAGATGAATCACATTCAACTTGCCGACGATCTCAAACACCAGCCGCGCGTCGGTGCGCGCATACAAGGCGAACGCGGGCAGATCGTTACGATAGTTGTGAATGATCTCGGCCAGACGGTCGCGCACATCGCCCGATACGGCCTTGCCCTCGCCGAGCACTTCGCGCGCGACCGCATCGAGCGAATAGTCGTCCATGCGCACGAACGCGCCGCGAAGCAGGTCGATGCCGTCCATGACGAGGCGCCCGGGGATGCTGGCCTGGCCGCTGCCGAAATACCCCTCGGCCTTACGGATGCGGATCGCACCGGTATCGCGGCCGAGGTTGAACGGATGCCGCAGCCGCTGCGCCATCTTCTGGAGCGCGGTCAAATCGAAGTCGACGATGTTCCAGCCGGTGATCACATCGGGATCGAGCCGCTGCACCCGTTCGCAGAACGCGGTGAGCGCGGAGTATTCGTCGACGCAACGCGTGGCCTGCTCCGGCATCGGTCGATCGCTGCCATCGACGATCAGCACTTCGTCGATCTGGTTCGAGTACATCGAGATCGCGAGCAGCCGCTCGCCCTTGCCATCGGTTTCGATATCGAACGACAACACGCGCGGTTCGATGCGAACGTCGGCGGGCCGCAGTTCGGGGTTGTCGAACACCCAGGTGATACCCTCGCCCGGCGTGGCCTCACCCTCGATCTCGCAGCCGCCCTTGATGCCGCGCTCGATCAGATAACGAATCGCAAACCGGACATCGGCTTCGTAGGTATCGATGCCCGCATCGTGCATGCGATCGCGCAGACCCGGCACGTCGGTCGGCGTCTCCATATCGAAACGCGACACCGGCTCGCCGTTGAAGGTGCGCTTCTCCAGAGGCACGGGCCGCTGGGACGTCAGTGCACTGGCACGCTCGACATCGGCGGTCTTGATGTAGAAGTGCGGTCGCTGCCGGTTGTCGCGGACCAGAAAGGTGCCGCCGTCTTCCAGACGACCATAAACGTGAATGACAGGAACGCGCGTTCCAGCGGCGCCGGAGACCACGCGATAACTGGCCTGAAGAATGAAGCCACGGAGCTTTGTCACCCGCGAATTGTGCGCCAAACGGGCCGCGGTCGCGAGCCGGAAAACCTGCCAGCAGCTGGCAGGCACTGATACTTGACATCGTCAAGTAATTGCGCGAACGTCTGGCGCAGGGAGAAACCGCCATGAACGCCGCGTCCGAGACCATCATCGCCGATATCCGTCAGTTCAACCGCTTCTACACCCGGACCATCGGCGTGCTCGGCAACAATCTGCTGGGCGGCGACTATTCCCTGGCCGAGATGCGGGTGCTCTACGAAGTTGCCAACAGCGAGGCCCTGACGGCGGCCGATCTGGTGCGAACGCTCGGCATGGACTTCGGCTATATCAGCCGCATCCTCGCTCAGTTCGAAAAACGCGGCTGGCTGAAGCGCGAGCGCTCCGAGAACGACTCCCGCAAATCTCACCTGTTACTCACGGCGAAAGGCCGCAAAGCCTTCGCCGCGGTCAATCAGCAAGCCCGCGACGAGGTCGCGAAGCTGCTCGAACCCCTGCCCTGGCATCAACAGGTCCAACTGCAAGCGCATCTACGTCAAGTGCAAACACTCCTCAGCGCGCGCCCGACGACGCCGACCGTCCGGTTGCGAACCCATCGAGCCGGCGACATGGGCTGGATCATTCAGCGCCACGGCGCGCTGTATGCCCGGGAATATCATTTCAACAGCGAATTCGAAGCGCTGGTCGCGGAGATCTGCGCGAAGTTTCTGCGCGAGTTCGACGCCGCCACCGAGCGCTGCTGGATCGCCGAACTGGGCGATGAGCCCGTCGGCACGGTCATGGTGGTGCGCGGACCGGAAGGCATGGCGAAGCTGCGCCTGCTGCTGGTCGAAGACACCGCTCGCGGTCATGGCGTCGGCCGCATGCTCGTGCACGAGTGCGTCAGCTTCGCGCGCGAGGCAGGTTACAAGGGTGTGACACTCTGGACCCAAAGCAACCTGCTCGCGGCGCGCAAACTCTACGCGGCGGCGGACTTCAAGCTCGACAAGAGCGAGCCTCACACCAGCTTCGGTCAATCGTTGATCGGCGAGACCTGGACGCTGCAGTTCGAGGAATGAGTCCGCGGCGGGAACGTTGGCGTGGCTGGATCATTGCGTCCCCATGGCCACCGCCCGCAAGAAACGCTGGTCGCAGCGAGTCACCGACACCAGCGATGCACTGACGCTGGAAGCAGGCGTGTTCACCCGCGCCAGCGCTCGCGGCATCGCGCTGTCCTTGAAGCGATCGGCCGATCGCAGTCATAAACGCAAGTCCTCGCCGTATCGATCGGCCATGTCCATGCTGACCTTCTACGGCAATCGTGCCGGTAAAACACTACCGGCCGCCAGCAAGCGCAAGCTCGAAGGCGCCAAGGAGGAGTTGCGCAAGCTGTACGGCAGGACTCCTAAGAAGAAGACCGCGAAGAAAAAGACGGCCCGAAAGAAAACCACCGGGCAGCGCGCCGCCAGGAAAGCCCGCGCTTAGGGAACGTTCCTACCCGCTGAGCGTTGCTCTGCGGTCGTTCCCCAGCTCGAATCGGGTGTCACTTTGAGCCGAAGCTTCGCCTCCCAGTTGCGTGAGGGCCTGCCTTATCCCAGAGGTGCATTCTGGGACGGGCAAGGCACCAACTTCGCCCTGTTCTCCGCCCATGCCACCAAGGTCGAGCTGTGCCTGTTCGACGCGGACGGCCAGAAGGAGCTCGAGCGCATCGAGCTGCCGGAGTACACCGACGAAGTCTGGCACGGCTATCTGGTCGATGTCGGTCCCGGCACGGTCTATGGCTATCGGGTGCACGGCCCGTATGAACCCGAGGCGGGCCACCGCTTCAACCCCAACAAACTGCTGATCGATCCGTACGCACGCGAGTTCGTGGGTGAATTGCGCTGGGATCACGCCCTGTTCGGCTACACCATCGGTGCCGAAGGCGACGACCTGACGTTCGATGAGCGGGACAGCGCCCCCTTCATCCCCAAGTGCGTGGTGGCGGACTCGACCTTCGATTGGAAACAATCGGTGAGCCCGCTGGTGCCCTGGGATCGCACCATCATTTATGAAACTCACGTGCGCGGCTATACCAAGCAGCACCCGCTCGTGCCAGAGGAGCTGCGCGGCACGTTCGCGGGGCTCGCCGTTCCCGAAGTCATCAAGTACATCAAGTCACTTGGCGTGACCACGGTCGAGCTGCTGCCGATCCACGCTTTCGTGAACGACAGCCTGTTGCTCGACAAGGGGCTGACCAACTATTGGGGCTACAACTCGATCGGCTTCTTCGCGGCCGACCCGCGCTACCTGATCGACCCCAGGCGCGGCGTACAGGAATTCAAGGAGATGGTGGCGCGCTTTCACGACGCGGGCCTCGAAGTCATTCTGGACGTCGTCTACAACCACACCGCCGAAGGCAACGAGCGCGGTCCGACGCTGTGCTTCAAGGGCGTGGACAACGCCTCGTACTACCGGCTGATGCCCGAACAGAAGCGTTACTACATCAACGACACCGGCACCGGCAACACGCTGAACCTGAGTCACCCGCGAGTGATCCAGATGGTCACCGACAGCCTGCGCTTCTGGGTGAACGAGATGCACGTCGATGGCTTCCGGTTCGATCTCGGCACCATCCTCGCGCGCGAGCCCAATGGCTTCGACAATCAGAGCGGCTTCTTGAAAGCCTGCTCACAGGATCCGGTGTTGAGCCGCGTGAAGCTGATCGCCGAGCCGTGGGATTGCGGCCCCGGCGGCTATCAGGTGGGCGGGTTTCCGCCGGGCTGGGCCGAATGGAACGATCAGTATCGCGACACCGTGCGCGATTTCTGGCGCGGCGAAGCGTCCGCCGGAAAAGTGTCGCCGCGTTTGTATGGCTCCGCGGATATCTTCAACAAGTACGGTCGCCGGCCGTACGCCAGCGTCAATTTCATCACGGCCCACGATGGCTTCACGCTCAACGACCTGGTGAGCTACAACGAGCGTCACAACGAACTGAACCAGGAGGACAACAAGGACGGTCACGAGCACAACCGTTCCTGGAACTGCGGCGCCGAGGGGCCGACTGACGACGAAGGCATCAACACGCTGCGTGCCCGGCAGATGCGCAACTTCCTGGCGACCCTGCTGTTGTCGCAAGGCACGCCGATGCTGCTCGCCGGCGATGAATTCGGTCGCACGCAGAATGGCAACAACAACGCCTACTGTCAGGACAACGACATCAGCTGGGTGGACTGGTCGCTGGCTGAAAAGAACGAGACGCTGGTGCGGTTCGTGCTGCAGATGACCGCACTGCGCATGAAGTTCCCCATCCTTCGCCGCAACCGTTTCCTGTCCGGGCAGGAAGACCCGCGCCTGGGTCTGAAAGAGATCACCTGGATCAACGCGAGCGGCAAGGAGATGGAGGACGAGCAATGGACCGATGACCGTATGCTGTGCTTCGGCATGTTGCTCGACGGTCGCGCGCAGGCGACCGGTCTGCGGCAACGAGCGCACGACGCCGCGCTGTTGATCGTGCTCAATGCCTTTCACGATCTGGTGGAGTTCACGCTGCCCGGAGATTCGCCCGATGCGCGCTGGACGTTGCTGATCGATACCAATCTTCCCGACCTGCCGACCGGTCGCAAAGCCATCTTCACGACCGGCGAAGCCTACGGCGTGACGGGCCGGTCGCTGCTGGTGTTCAGCCTCGAAGCCCATAGCGAGAATGCGATCGATCGTGCCGTGAAGCCCGGCAAGAAATCAGCGCAGAAACCGTAACACCGCCTCAGCCGGCGCGCTGTTGCACGACGCGCTCTTGCCCGACGCCGCACATCTGCATGCGGAACGTAAAGCGCGTTTCGTCCTTCGAGGATGTGGCCGTCAGCGTGCCGCCGTGCGCTCTGGCAATCTCGCTCGCGATATACAAACCCAGCCCGAGCCCATGTTGCTGGGATTGGGAGGCCATCCTGACGAACGGATGAAACAACTTGTCGAGCACGGCCGCCGGAATGGGCTCGCCGGTGTTGCTCACATCGATGAGCAGTTGACCGCCTTCGCTGCCGACGGAGATTCTCACCGGCGCCCCGGGCGCGCCATGAATCAGCGCATTCGATACCAGGTTCGTCACCAGTTGTCCGAGCCGGGCGCGATCGCAATCCACGAAGCCGATCTGCCCGAGCGACAGATCGATCATCCGATCCGGCCAGGCGGTCTGCAGCTCGTCGATGACGTGTAGCAAGGTCGGCTCGAGCGGCTCCTTCGCGTTTCGTTCGAGCACCAGTCCGCCGCCCAGCCGACCGCGGGCGAAGTCGAGCACGTTGTCGATCAAGCCTGTCATGCGCCGGACACAGCCCTGCATCAACGCGAGCACATCGTGCGCCTGATCGTTGAGTTCCTGCTTCATCAACACGCGGCTGCCCGCCGAGATCGCCGCCAGCGGATTGCGCAGGTCGTGGCCGAGCACTGCGATGAACTGCTCGCGCAGGTCCGAGCTCTGGCGCGCATCCATCAACAGCGCCGCGTTGGCATCGATCCTCTTCTGTGCATCGAGGTGAAAGCCCACCAGATCGGCGAACAGCTTGAACATGCTGAAGGTCTCGTCGCTGCTGACCTTGGCCGGCAGCGTATCCAGGGCACACAACGTGCCGAAGAACGTGCCATCGGGCAACACGATGGGCAGCGAGATGTAGCTTTGAAAACCGTACCTGGCGGGCACGGGATGCGAACAGAACCGCTCATCTTCGGCGACGTGGTCGATGACCACCGCGTGACCGCGTTGGCGGATGTCGTTGCAGATCGTGGTCTCGATCGGCAGCTCGCTGCCACGCGTCAGCCCGAGCCCGAGTTCGTCGCGCACCTGGCAGGCAATCCACCGATCCTCAGTGACCCGCGCCACCGCCGCGAAGCGCAACTTGGTTACGCGGCAGATCACGTTGAGAATGGCGGTGATCGCGTCGATCCGGCCCGCCATGGCCACGTCCGCCAGTAAATCTTCTGCCGATGGCGCATGCATGGCCGCGTCATAGCACGGATCGCCGCCGCAAGTCATGGGAAATATTTCCAGGGCCGCATTGCCGCGGCAGGCGCGGATGGCGAAACTACGCGCCCCTCGTGACTCCCGAGGCAACTCGAAGGTAAGACAAATGAGTGAGATCAAGCGTTACGAAGTCGGTCCGCGGATGAGCAGCATGGTGATCCACAACGGCACCATCTACTTGTCCGGCTATGTGGCCGAAAACGCGCCCGGCCAGTCCGTGGCCGCGCAGACCCAGGACATTCTCCAGCAGATCGAGGAATCCCTCGCCGAAGTCGGCAGCGACAAGACACGTCTGCTGGAAGCGACGATCTGGCTGGCCGACATCAGCACGTTCGCCGAAATGAACTCGGTGTGGGACAAGTGGGTCAGCCCGGGCAACACGCCGACGCGTGCGACCGTGGAAGCCAGGCTCGCTTCGCCCAAGTACGCGGTGGAGATCCGCGTCCTCGCGGCTCAGTAAGCGCTGTCTCGAATGGCAGCGCTCATTCGTGAGCGCTGCCGAACAGCGCGTCGAGCATTCGGGCTCGCAGTTCGCCTGTGCCGTTTTGAGTGTTGGTCAGGATGACCAGGGTCAGTTTGCGTTCGGGCAGATAGACCAGATTCGATTCGAAGCCGTCGATGCCCCCGTTGTGACTGATCAACGGATGGCCCTGCTCCGGTTTCAGCCACAATCCCAGCCCGTAGTACACATCGTTCTTGCCCGGGACCTGGGCCACGGTCGTCATCTCTTTATATGAAGCGGCATTGAGTACCCGACCGCCATGCAGTGCCTCGGTCCACTTGATCAGGTCCGACGCCGTCGTCCGAAGCGCGCCCGCGCCTCCCGGCACGCTCATATCTGAATAGACCGCATTGACGTAGGTGCCCGGCTTCGCACGATCCCGCTCGTAGCCCGTCGCCCGGTGCGGCACGACGTCCTGGTTCCTATCGATCGCGGTCTGAGACAAGCCCAGCGGTTGAAACAATCGTTCCCTCGCAAAGTCGCGCAACGTTTGACCGCTCACCTTTTCGATGATGGCGCCGATCAGGAAATAATTGGAATTGCTGTAGTCCCAGTTCGTGCCCGGGTCGAAGTCATACCCCAGGCTGCCCAGATGCTTCACCATGTCAGGCACCGAGATGCCGGCGCGCACGATCGTCGCCTCGGTCCGGCCGGGATAACTGTGCACGCCGGAGGTGTGATTCAGCAGCTGACGGATACTCACTTCAGCCGCGCGCGGGAACTCCGGGAAATATTTCGAGAGCTTGTCATCCAGCGTCAGTTTCTTCTGCTCGGCGAGCAGCAGGATGCAGGCGGAGGCGAATTGTTTGGTGATGGAACCGACCCGGAAGACGGTATCGACCGTGGTCGCGGCCTGCCATTCCAGATTCGCGACCCCATAAGCATGCACGACCGGCGCCTTGCCCACCTCGCCCACGGCGACGACCAGCCCGGCCGTCTGACCCTTGCTGACCGCGTCCTTGGCGAGCGTATCGAGAGCCGCTTCCTCGGCCGGCTTCAGCGCAGCCCCAGCCGGTGCGACCACGCCCAACCACGCGACCAGCAACCACGCCGCCCGCTTCACCATGACTCGACACTCCCCACGCAACTCGTTTACGCCCGATGATACCCACAAGAGGGAATCCCCCGGTAGTTCACTACTGCAGCCCGCCAAACGACCCCGTACGATGTCCCCATGACCGACGAGGCGGGCGAATACCAATTCAAGCCGCATGAACGGCCCATGATGCCGGGCTCGCCCGCATCTCCCGACCATCCCACCGGGCGCCGCGTCGGCTACTTCCTGATCGGACTGCTGATCGGCATCACTGGCGCCATGGGCAATGCCCTGGTCTCGGCGAATCTCCAGAACATCCAGGGCGCGCTCGGTCTCTATAGCGACCAGGCTGCGTGGATGACCACGGTCTACACCATGACCAACGTCTCCACGAGCCTGCTGCTGGTGAAGTTTCGCCAGCAGTTCGGTCTCGTGCCCTTCGCGCGAATCTTCCTTGCCGCCTATATCTTCCTGACCGCTGCGCACGTCTTCGTTCATGAGTACGCGACATCGCTCATCGTGCGCGGAGCCAGCGGCATCGCCGCCAGTGCGCTGTCCACGCTAGGCCTGCTGTATATGATTCAATCGATGCCGGCCGCGCATCGACTCAAGGGCATCGTGCTCGGCATCGGCGTGCCGCAACTCGCAACTCCACTCGCGCGTCTGTTCTCATCCGACTTGCTCGAGCTCGGACAATGGCGCGCGCTGTACATATTCGAGCTGGGGCTGTCGATCCTGTGTCTGGCCGCGGTCTTTCTGCTTCGCCTGCCGCCCAGTGAGCGCATGAAAGCCTTCGAGAAGCTCGACTTCGTGACGTTCGCGCTCTATGCGCCGGGCGTCGCTTTGTTGTGCGCCTTCCTCGGGCTCGGCCGGGTCCTGTGGTGGACGGAGGCACCGTGGCTCGGTTACGCCCTGTGTGGCGCGATCGTATTGATCACCGCTGCCCTGTTGATCGAGCACAATCGTGCCAATCCTTTGTTGAATACGCGATGGATGGGCAGCGGGATCATCGTTCGCTTCGCACTGGTCGCAACCACGGTACGAGTGCTGCTGTCGGAACAGACCTATGGCGCCATCGGCCTGCTGACCGCGCTCGGCGTGAACAACGATCAGCTGTTCAATCTGTTCGTCGTGATTTCCCTGGTCACCGCGCTCGGCATCGCCGCCAGCGCGCTCACGGTGAATCCGGCCAATCTGGGCCGGCCCATTTTCTATTCGGTGCTGCTGATCGCGATCGGCGCCTTCATCGACGCCCACTCGACCAATCTGATCCGTCCCCAGAACATGGTCATCAGTCAGTCGCTGATCGCCTTTGCCGCCGTGTTCTTCATGGGCCCGACACTGCTGATCGGTATCCTGCAGGCGATGGCGCGCGGGCCGAATCACATCGTCACTTTCTCCGCCATCTTCAGCATCACTCAGGCACTCGGCGGGCTGGCGGGCTCGGCCTTTCTGGGCTCCTTTCAGATCATGCGCGAGAAGTTCCATGCGCATTCCATCGTGCAATCGTTGACGCTGACGGATCCGCAAGTCGCAGCTCGCCTGCAAGCATTGGGCGGCGCGTATGGCGGCGCCGTCACCGATCCGACGCTGCGCTCGGCCCAAGGCGCGGCATTGCTGTCACAGCAAGTGACTCGCGAGGCGAACGTGCTGGCGTTCAACGATGTGTTTTTGACCATTGCCGTGCTGGCATGCCTGACCCTGATATGGATTGGCACGCGACAGCTACGCATGTACATCACAGGCGTGAACCCGATGGCCGGCGCCCTCGCAGCCATCGCGAAGAGACGCGCCCAGTAACCAGTGAGCCTATATCAATGAGTCCAGCCTCGTGAGCGCAGCCCCTCCCCCAGAAGAACCGCGGGTCACAGAGCCCATCGAAACACCGCTGCAAAAGAATGCACCGACGGGCTGGGCGCCGGCGAAGCACACGCTCGCGACGACGCTCATCGTCATCGGCGCCGCGCTCGCCGGCATATTGATCGTGCTGTATGCGTGGGAGCTACCGCCATTCTCGCGGTCGATTCAGATCACCGACAACGCCTACGTTCGCGGACAGACCACGCTGATCAGCCCACAAGTGAGCGGCTATGTCGTCGCCGTGCCCGTGCAGGATTACGAAACGATCAAAGCTCACGACGTGCTCGCGCAGATCGACGATCGCATTTACCACCAGCGCGTCGATCAGGCCCGCGCGAATCTGGCCGCAGCCACCGCCAATCGCGCCAACTCCGAACAAACGCTGCGCTCCAAACACGCGACCGCCGCCGCGCAGGCCGCCTCGTTGGAAAACGCAAAGGCACAGCTGCTGCGGGCGCAAGCTGATGCAAAGCGCGTTGAGGAACTGATCGCCGATGGCTCAGTATCGTTCAGAGAGCGCGACCAGACTACCGCAGCGCTGCGAGCGGCAGAAGCCGCCGTCGACCAATCACGCGCGGCCGGAGAGATCGCCAAGCAGGACATCGTCGCCGTCGAAGTGGGTCGCGGTGGTCTCGATGCTGCCGTCGAGTCGGCGCAAGCGGCGCTGAAGCTCGCGGAGATCGATCTGTCGAACACGACGATCCGCTCGCCTGTGGACGGACAGCTCGGCGATGTGGGCGTGCGCGTCGGCCAGTACGTCACTGCCGGCACGCAGCTGATGTACGTCGTGCCTGAGAAATTCTGGGTCACCGCCAACTTCAAGGAAGCGCAGACCGCGCACATGGCCGCGGGCCAGCCCGCGGTGTTCTATGTCGACGCATTGGCTGGCGCTCGCCTCACCGGGCGCGTCGAGCGTCTCGCTCCGGCCACAGGCTCGGAGTTCGCCGTGCTGAAATCGGACAACACCACCGGCAACTTCGTGAAGGTCGCGCAGCGAATGTCGGTGCGTATCGCTGTCGATCCTGATCAGCCGCTCGCGAAGCGGCTGCGTCCCGGCATGTCGGTGGAGGTAGAAGTCGATACGCGCGAGAGACCGCAACGATGAACCGCTGGAGCGTGCACCTGACGATCCTTGCGCTCGTCGGCGCATTGTCCGGCTGTGCGCTCTCCAGTCGTCCGCCACCACCGGGCGCCACCATTCAGCCACCCCAACAATGGCGAGTCTCGACCGGCCCGACGGTTGCGATCGAGAAGGAATGGTGGCACCGCTATGGCGATCCGGTGCTCGATGAGTTGATCGAGCGCGCGTTGGCCAATAACGCCGATGTCGCCATCGCCGCTGCTCGCGTTCGAGAAGCACAGGCCCAGGAGCGTCAAGCACGCTCACGTTTGATTCCCTCCCTGGACCTGGCTGTTGGCGGCGCGCGGGCTCGCTCATTGAGCGCCTTCGGCACGCCTTCAACAGGCTCCTCGGTCGAGCCGCAACTGCAAGCGGCATGGGAAGTGGACCTGTTCGGCCAGGTCCGCAACCTCGCCGGCGCCGCGCGTCAGCAGTACTTTGCGAGTGAGGCCGCTCATGATGCCGCCCTCCTCTCCGTCGCCTCGGCGACTGCCAGCGCATACATCACCTTGTGCGCACTCGATGCGCGATTGAAAGTCACGCGCGAGACTCTCGGCGCTCGCACCGAGGCACTGCATATCGCAGAGTCGAGAGCACGCGTCGGCTATTCCTCGCGCCTCGACCTCGCGCAAGCCCAAGCCGAATATGAATCGACAGCGCAGTCCGTTCCTCAACTGGAGCTCGCGATCGCTCAGCAGGAGAATGCACTGAGCACTCTCATCGGCGAACCGCCCGGCACGATCGAACGCGGTGTCGCATTGGCCGCGTTGAATATCCCACCCATCCCCGAGGGGCTGCCCGCGGAAGTACTGCGTCGTCGCCCTGACATCGCACAAGCCGAGTATCAACTCGCCGCCTCCGATCTGAATCTCGCCGCTTCGCGTAGGGCGTTCCTGCCTAAATTGCAACTCACGGGCGCGGCCGGCGCGGTGTTTGCGAGCGGGCTGGAAGACGATCCCATCAGTTTGTTTTCTATCGGCGCCAGCGTGCTCGCACCGCTCTTCGACGGCGGCCTCGCATCCGCTCAACGCGACGAAGCCGCGGCCTTGCGCGATCAGGCGGCATTCAACTATCGCGCAACCGTCCTCGACGCTCTCTCCGAAGTCGAGAATGGACTCATCGCGCTTCAACGACTTTCCGAGCAAGCCGAACACGTGGAAGCCCAACGTAACGCACTTGCCGAAGCACTACGTCACGCGACGAATCGTTACCGCGCGGGCTACTCCCCATTTCTCGATCAACTGGATGCGCAGCGTGGCTTGCTCTCCGCGGAGCTTGCGATGGTTCAGATTCAGGCTGATGGATTGAATGCGAGCGTGAATTTGTATCGGGCGATGGGTGGGGGGTGGCAACCCATCGCCCGATAGCCACCGCCCCCACTCCGTCAGAACTGCCCATCCCGATGACATGGCTCTCCAGGGAAGCGTGAAACTCGGCGTGCTGCCGGGATCTATGCAATGCTCGTTCTCAGCGAACGTACTCCGCGAGCCACTCGAAAATCTGTTCCCAGCTATGACGCGCGTTCGCGGGCGACTGCAGTACATGATCGTCGCCGATGTATTCCACCAGCCTCGCCCGTTTGCCGAGACGCTGCATGGCCGTGAAAAACTCCTGCGCCTGCGCGATCGGCACGCCGTCGTGATCGCCATGCAGCTGTAACAGTGGCGTCTGCACGAAGTCCACGTGCGAGATGGGGCTGTTTCGATGCGTGACGAGGCTGTTCCAAGGCAAGCCGAATTCCATGCGCGTCTCCAGCAGGTCGAAGCGACCGTAGGTCAACCCCACCTCGGTGGCCCCCGGGCCGAGATAGTCGCCCTCGAACTCCATCGCGATGGAAGAGAAATCCGTCATGCCGGCCAGCGCAATCGCCGCTTTGAATCGATTCGTCTGGGTGATCAGGCCGTAGGTAGAGAAACCGCCGTTGCTCTGGCCCATGACCGCGAGACGATCCGGATCGGCGATGCCCATCTCGACCGCCTTGTCGATGGCGGGCAGCACCCCGGTCGTGAGTCGTTTGTAGTCATGCGTCAGCCCGGGCATGCTGGGCAACAGCACGGCATAGCCGCGTGATGCCAGGGTCTGCAGGTTCAGCGGATTGAGCATTGAAATCGATGCGAGCCGCGGCGGCTGCGCAGTCTGCACCAGACTCTGATAGACCCAGGTCACCATCGGATAACGGCGCCCCGGCTGATAGCCCACCGGCAGCACCAGCCAGGCCTTCAAGGGCTCGCCGCGCAAGCTCACATAGTCGAACGAGCGCAACTCGCCTTCGGCAATGTCGTTCAGAAACAAATTTGCCTGGAACACCTGCTTTGCCGAGGCCGCACCGGCTGCCGACAGCCACACACGCGTGCCGGTACGATCGTTATCGACCAGCACGGCTGCATCGTTGGCACCGGAGAATGAGAAATAGGTGCTGCGATCGCTCGGCAGAGGAATGCGCTTGGACTCGCCCTGCCGCAGATCCAATCGATACAAGGCCGACGCCGACTCCGCGTTCTTGGCGATGGACTTGCCTACCTCGCCTTGCAGGTCGTACACCACGCGAGCGACGCGCCCCCCGCGACTTTCGTCGGCATCCGTCCAATGGATGCGCGGCGCCATGTTTGTGTCCGGATGAGAAGTGAGCCGCTTCACCGCCCCGTTTGTCGACAGCAGCCATAGATTGCCATTGCGCGCGAACAACCACGCGCGGCCGTCGAGCGCCGGATACAGACGCTCCGGAACGAAGTCCAGAGTGGCAGTGAGATTGCGCGGCGCTGCCTTGCCATCGAGCACCCACCAACCCGATTCGGCTCGAGCGGCGCCCGTTGCCGAGGGCGGGATCAGCTTTTCCGCCGCGAGCAGCAAGCGACGATTGTCGATCCAGCTCATCTGATGCCGACAAAACATGCCCCAGATCTGGCGTGCGCCCGGACGCAGCGCCGGCAATGCGATCTTTTCCAACGTATCCGTCGCGGTGTCCAGCACATAAATGCCCATCGAGTCGGTATCGACGCATTGCTTGCCGTCCGCCAGGTTCACTTGCGGGTCGTAACTGCCGATGAACGCCAGGCGGCGGCCATCGGGCGACCAGCGCAACGACGGCAGCGCGACGTTGGTCATGCGTCGAAGCGATTGGAAGACGCGGCGTCCGTTCTGATCGAAGAAGTCGAGGCCGTAGACGTTGCCGGTGTAGCGTCCGAGCGGTCGTGCAGGATCGGGCTTCGGCCGTTGCGCGATGGCCAGCGTCGCCACCAAAGTACCCTCGGGCGATGGCACAGTCGTCGAGCCCAGGTATTCGTGCATGTAGGAGTAGAGATGGGAATCCAGCAACTGCTCGCAGCGATTGCTTGCAACGTTGCAACTGACCCATCCCTGTCCTTGCGACAACTGCTCACGAGATAGAGGAATACCGCTCTCGAAGACGGCAGCGGTCGGCTGTCGCCCTTGCAGAGAAGCCTGCCATTGCGCGGTCTTGATGCGTATGAATTCACGATTGGTACGCGGCTCCGCCGTTGCCAGCGTCGCCGGAATCGATGGAAAGACGAGCTGCGACTCGGACAGCCAGTACAGCTTGTGGTCGGCTTCGCTGGCCATTGCGTCGTTGTCGATCCCGGCGAATTGCTCGCCGAGTTGTCGCGACTCGCCGGTGGCGCGATCCCAGATCCACACGTGCGCACGACCATCCGACGCACCGCGCGTCGACACCATCGCAAGCTTCTTCCCGCTCGGCGACCATGACGGGTACCAGAACGACGCGTGGTCGCGCGCTCCCTCAGTGATGTTGCGAGACGTGCCCGTCGCGCGATCGTACAGCCAGATATCGGAACGATCGTTCGAGAAGATGTAATGCTGCTCGATCTCGTCCCGCACCGGCCGCCGCACCATGAATGCCATTGCCGTGCCGTCGGCAGTGAAACGGAAGGACGTACCCAGATCCTGCAAGCGATAAATGTCATCGATGACGAACGGCTCGGGCCGCGCATCGGCGACACAAGTCATCGCGAACAGGCTCAACGAGCCGCCCAGCAGTGCACGACGGAAACTCCGCAGCATGTGTCTCACCTCGAAGAAAACGGTCAGGATCGTGGGTCGATTCGAGCGGCGGACCAGCGCCGATACTGTTCTGCCTTGACGGGCGCGGGGTCGACGCGGCCGAGCATCCAGAACTCGAACCAGTCGAGATTGCGCTGCGCGACCTCGCGCTGAATCCGCGTCAGAAACGGATTGTGGCTGGTCCGCGGATAGATGATGTATTCGGCCGGCAAGCCAAAATGTCGAGCCGCTTTCGGTGCGCTCATCAGCCCGATGCCCAGACTGGTCGCGCCGGCCTCGAACAGCACCGCGGTCGACAGCCCCCGAAACGCGAGCTCCGGGCTGTCTTCGAGATAGCGCCCGGGCGCATCGAAGAAGCTGCCACCGCTGAGCGGGTCGTGGACCTGGCGATTCAGGTCGCCACTCATCAGCGCATACATCATGACCCGATTGGTCATGCCTTCGGCGAATGAGCCGGCCAGGAATCTCAGGCCTCGCTGCTGCCCGCGTGCCAGGGCCAGCGGCCCGAGCCAGCCGCCGTGACTGTGGCCGCTGATGCCCAGAATGTCTGGATCGGCGATGCCGCGGTCGAGCAGACTTTGAATGCCGCTGAGAATGTCCTCCACCGGCTGTTTGTTGTTGGCGCCAGGCTGAGCGAACTTGCGTCCAAACGTCATGGTGCCGCGATAGTTCGGCAGGAACACGGCGATACCACGCTCGGCCAGCATTTCCAGCGGATAAGTCCACAGCGCCGCGTAGGGCCCGAACGAATCGGTCATCGCGACACCCGGACCGCCATGTACGTGAGTCAGCATCGGCCAAGGACGCTTCGACGCGGGCGGTTCCAACAACCAACCTTGCGCCACCGTGCCATCGTCGCTCGCCCACGTGACCTCGCGTGCCTCGAACGTCACGCGCCTGGAAATCTCGTCATTGAGCCGCGTGAGCTTGCGCGCCCGCCCCTGCGCGTTGCTGACATAGATCTCCTGCAGCCTGGTGAGACTCGAGTTCACGAAGGCGACCGTCTTTGCGTCCGCGCTGAACGAGAACATCGAGTTGCTGCCATCCACAGCGGCGACATACGAGGCCGGTTGCACACTGGCGCCCGATAGCTGATACAGCGAGGCGATCCCCCGATGCGTGGTCTCGTGCAGGATGCGCCGATCGCTCAAAGCAAAGAACGTCGAGTGATAGGTTTCGACGTTGTGCCAACTGGTAGGTGTCTGCGGCAGCGGCTCACGCGCACCGATGACCGTCCAGTCCGGAAACGTCTCGCCGACCCAGGGATCGGACTCCATCTCGAATGCGCGAAGCACCAGCAGGCGATGCTCACCAGGAATCCATTCGCCGCCACGGAATATCACGCCGGGCGTGGCGCCCTTTGGATCGGTTGCCTTGCCGATGATGCGAAAGTCACCCGAGGCGCGCTCGAAAACACCCAGGCTGGTGCGCGTGTATCCGCCCATCAGCGACTTCGGAAGATCGGCGGACACATACATCACCGACAGCAGCGCTCCGTCCGAGGACAGCTGAAATGCGCCGCTGAAGCCGCCCGGCTCGCCCGGCACCGGTACCCGCGATACTTGCCCGCTCGCATCCTTGATCCATAGCGTCGCCGGCGGCGGAAATTGCGCCGTGGCATGAGTGGGGTCGACGAAGTCGTAGACCGACAACGTATCGGTGTCGATCACGACCCCGGGCTCATCATTGAGCAGGCGTCGGTAGAGCGATGTCGTCGGCTCGGCGGCTTGCCTCGACATATAAGCCAGCGTCTTGCCGTCCGAGGAGAACGAATACTTCTCCACCGCCTCGTCGCTGTCCGTCAGCACCGTCGTCCTGCCGCTCGCGATATCGTATGAGCATAGCTGCGCCGCTTTCGGCTGCTTGCAAACAAACGACAGCTGACGTCGGCCAGGGATCCAGCGCAGCTTCGCCGCGCCGGACAATGCCGCGACCACTGTGGGCTCGGAATCGCCAGCCAGCGCCTGGAGATATACCGTCGCTGCCGGCGCATCGCTGGCGGCCATGACTCCATTCGCAACGGCGTAGATCAACTCCTTGCCATCCGAAGACAACGCCACGTCGGTGACCCGACGACCCGTGAAGTAGTCGTCGAGCTCGAACGCGTGCGCCGGCAAACCGAGCGCGCACGCGAGCCACACGATCCCATACCGTGCAATCGAGTCCTTCATCGCGGGCTCCTTACAGCTTGAACCCGAAGTTCAGCGAGACGAAGCGCCCGCGGATGTCGTACTGCGTGGGGTCATAGCCTTTGCTGCCGGCATTGAATGCCGACCAGCGCGGCAGCGAATTCGCCAGGTTCACCACCGACAGCTGCACGAAGGCGTTCTCGATGAAGCGATGCGCCAGGTCGAGCTCGTAGCGGGCGGCGAGATCGAACATCCAGAAATCGCCGAGCTGACGCGTCGTCGGGCCGAGGTATTGATAGTCGGTGTAGCTGCTGACGTAGCGTGCGTTGGCGTTGGCGGAATACGAACCCATCGACCAGCCCAGCGACACCGAGCCTTTGCGACGCGGCGCCCAAGCCTCGGTTTCATCCGCATGACCGAGTCGATCCCTGGCGGGCGCGCCCGGAACGAGCTCGCTGCGATACTCGAAGATCTCCGCCAGCGCCACGGCCGGCACGAAGTCGCCGGCTCGCGTCCGCCACCGATAACTCACATCGACGTCCAGGCCCTCGACATTCACCTCGCCGAAGTTCAGGAAGCTGAGGTCGATGGTCTGAATCTGGTTGGTGACCGGATCTCGAATGACCCGGCCTGGAAACAGATCGGGATAATCGACGAACGTTTGCGGCGTGGACAGCTGCGTGGCCCGGTTGCTCTGTTGCAGCTCCCAATAAGTGACCGAGGTCGTCAATCCATCGATGGCCGTCGGCGACCAGACGAAGCCCAGCGCGCGCGACTCGCCCAGTTCCGGCTGCAGATCCGGATTGCCGCCCGAAATATCGTCGAACGACACCGAAGCGCCGCCGTTCAACGGATCGATGACGCAACAATTGCCCTGATACAAACGCAGCGGTCCGTACACCTGCACCAGCCCCGGTGCCTTGAATGCTTCGGCGTACGAGGCTCGCAACAGCAGCGTGTCGAACGGACGCCATTCGAGCGCGTATTGAGGAGTCACGTTGCTGCCAAAGTCGCTGTAGTCGTCGTAGCGTGCCGCCGCCGTGAGTGCCATCACATCGCCGGCCAACGGTCGTTTGCTGCCAATCAGCGGCACACGCACTTCGGCGAAGACCGACTTCGTATCGCGGTCATATCTGAAGTTGGATTGGGCGTTACGGTCGTTCAGCCAGATCAATTCGTTGCTGGTGTATTCACCGCCGAATGCCATCTCCACCGCCCCGCCCGGCAGATCGAACAGCGAGCCTTTGACGAACGCGTTCACCACCTGCGCCTCGCCGCGGTTCTCGGTGTGATCGTCCTGATAGATCGAGCGCAACAGCGCGACCGAACCCGGATTCGAGTCGGAGAACATGTTCAGCGCCGTCGTCGGCTCGGCAGACGCCAGCGCCTGAGTCAACGCAACGCTGTCGAGATAGTTACCGGCCTGTGTGTAATTGCTCTTGTCCCGAGACTCCCAGGCCGCCGCTTCCCAATGCCAGCTCCGCCCGAACTCGCCGCGCACACCGAGCAACGGGCGGACGAACTCCGCTTCACCGTCATAAACCCGCTTGGTACCCGGCGAGACCAGCTTGTTACTGACCAGCACGTCGACGCCGAACGGATTGAAAGCGTTGGAAGCCGGCACCCGTCGATTGATCTGCGTCGGATAGTAATACCAGGTGGTTTGCTCGCTGTGCGAGTACATCAGCTCGGCGAACAGCTCGACGTTCGACGCCAGACGCAACGTACCCGAAGCGAACACGCTGGCGCGCTCCGCCGGAGGAATGACGTTGCCGTCCGCATACAGGCGACAATCGGCGCGCGTGCCGGCGGTGAAATCGGCGAGCGTCGGCTCACCGCTCACGCCCGGCGAAATTGCCGCGAACGATGAACTCAGTCCGGGCAAAGCGCCGCCGTTCGTCGACGTCACCGTGCCAGGGCTGCAACGATCGGTGCGTACGCCCAGAGCATCGTTACCCGTCACGTAGCGCTCCGAGTTGGCCAGCTCGGAACGCTCGTAGTACGAGCCGATGAGCGAGAACGAAGCACGATCCCAGCTTTGGCCGAGCGCGAAATCCAGGGATTTATCGTCGATGCCCGAACCGCCACCATAGTGGGCGTTGGCCTGCACGCCATCGAAATCCTTCTTCAGGATGATGTTCACGACGCCGGCCAATGCATCCGAGCCGTAGATCGCCGAGGAGCCCTGCGGCACGATCTCGATGCGCTCGACGGCGGCCGCGGGAATATTGTTCAGATCGAAATAGCCGCCGTAGTACGCCGTGGCACCGCCATTCTGCAACCGGCGGCCGTTGATCAACACCAACGTGGTTCCCTTCGGCAGTCCACGCAACTGGATGGTCGTCTGCCCCGCATACACGCCGGAGTTCTCCGGCGTGGAGACCGACACTTGCGGCAGAGTATTCAAGAAATCGGTGACGGTCGTCTGGCCGCTGCGCTCGATCCGCTCGCGATCGTATACCTGCACCGGTACCGCCCCTTCCACGCTGCTGCGTCCGAGGCGCGAACCGGTGACGACGATTTCTTCCTCCTCGCGGTGCGCGGCTCCACGAGTCTCGCTCGTCGCACTCTCATCGGCCTGCGCCAACCTGAATCGCCCGAAGCTTTGATTCAAGCTCGTTGCGGAGGCCGGCACCGTCGCGGGTCCGCTGCTGCCGCCGCTGCCCGCTTGCTGTTGAACGATGGTGATCGTGTTGTCGTCGAGGTAACGGAACGTGAGCCCGGTGCCTCGCAAGAGCTGCCCAAGCGCCTGCCCCACAGTGAGCTCGCCATCGAGCGCCGGCGCCTGATAGTCCGCGACCAGGCGCGGCTCGAAGAAAACATTGGTCGATGCCCGCCCGCCGACGGCGCGCAACGCGTCCGCCAGCGACTGTGCCGGCAATTTGAAAGTCCAGGTGCCATCGGCCTGAGCCGTGCATGGCGCCGAAGCCAGCAGCGCGCTGCAGATCGCAGCAGCCAGCGAACGAGATGCCAATCGCGTAATCATCGTCACCCTCCCAGCGAATGTTTTTATTTGCTTCGCTGTGCCCCTAGACACGGGCGCGGTGACAAACCTCAGCTCGGAAATGAAACTTTCTCGACAGCGTCCTCCTTGACCTCGACTCGCGGTCTCGGCGCTCACTCTTGTTTCGACGCGGCCCCGGACTTTTCATCGCCTGCCGTGGCGTGCGTACCGGTCAACACGATGCGCGTGCTGTCTTCGACAACCTCCAATCCATAGGTGAATGCGACGGCGCGTGCGAAGCTCGCTGAATCGCCGAGCCGGAAGATGCCACTCACCGGCAGGTCGGCCATCGCGGGATCGGCGACGGCTAACGGCATCACGCCGTTGTATCGGTTCATCTCCGCGATCGCATCGACGAGCCGAATGTTGTCGAAGACTGCCTGGCCGCGCTGCCACGCCACGATGCTGTCCAGGGGTGGTTTGTCCCGCTGCGGTTTGCGGTCGGCGGCAAAGATCATCCGCTCTCCGGGCTGCAACGTCGCCAAAGGCGCGCTGGCGGGCCGCTCGCGTTGCAAGTCGTCGATGGCAATCTTGCCTTCGACCAGTGTGACGGCCACGCGCTGTTCTTCCTTGCGCACGACGAACGCCGTGCCGAGCGCAGTCACGGTTCGCGTGCCCGCTTCGACGACAAAGGGCCATGCAGGCCGCTTGGCCACCTCGAACAACGCCTCGCCGGAGAGCAGAGTCACATTGCGAACGTCACGAGTCATTTTCACTTGGACGCGCGTATTGGTGTTCAAGGACAGACGGGTACCGTCCTGCAAGGTCATGACACGTTGTTCGCCGACCGCGGTCGAGATGATGGGATTGCGCTGAGAGATTGCAGCGACCATGAGAATTGCCACGACGACAGACGCCGCGGCTGCATACCACACGCGGAGACGCGACCGCGCCGCCGGCGGGACAGCTGCAGCGACATTCAGCGACAAGCGATTCGCGTTCTCCCACATGTCCGAGGCCATCGCCCACGCACGGCCATGCGAAGGCTCTTCCTCCAGCCAACGGCGAAAACCCGCATCGTCCTGGGGCGTGCGTCGCGGTCGATGCAATCGCGCGAGCCAGGCCGCCGCCTCGGCCAGCGCCTCTTCCGAGGGCTGCATTCGATCTTGCCTGTCCATAGTCATTCCTGCTTTCCTCTCGCTGCATCGAGCAGGATCAGCGACGCTTTGGCGATTTGCTTTTCCACGGCGCTCTCGGTGATGCCCAGCCGGCGCGCGATCTCGCTGTAGCTCCAACCTGCGACCCGATGCAATAGAAACACCTCGCGAGTGCGCTCGCTGACCGAGCTGAGCGCCGCTTGCATGCGCGCCAGGCACTCGTCCGCTGCAATGATGTCCTCGGGCAAGGGATTCTGGCCGACGAGCGGCAGATCCTCGACGGCTTCCGCCACGAACAGATGGCGGCGTGAGCGACGATGCTCGTTGATCGACAGGTTCATGGCCGCACGAGCGACCACAGCCTCCGGCGCCTGCACCTCGCCCCCGCGTTGGCAGTACTCGAGAACGCGCAAGATGGCTGCCTGCGCCAGGTCCTCCGCCTCCTCCCGAGTGCGACCTCTGCGACGCAGCCTCTGACGCAGGCTATGAAGATGACTGACGAATCTGTCCACGCCCGGAATCGACCTCAATCCCCCCGAGAACCCGTTTGTTCTGGCAACACGGTACCCGTTCGACCGTCTGGCCACCCAGCCGAATTCGGCCAGGACAGAGGTAGGACACGCGGGGAATCGAAAACCTCAGCAGCAGGATGATAGAAATGCTGCCCTGTCACGATCTCCCCATAGAATCTCCGAGCTTCGGCAAGCGCCACCCTTCTGCAAGTGCCCACACGGCCGCCATGGTAACGGCGATCGTGCGTACCAAATGCGAGGTCTGGAGTTGCAAGTAGGCGTGCTCAGTGTATCCGTGAGCTTGCATTTCATCCTGTGCCCCCGCAGCCCACGGAGTGCTGATGATCGAGACTACACAGAGCGTGGCTATGCCCCAAAGTGCTCGGCGGGAGATCCGGGCAGGCGCGCTCCATAGCGCGAGCACCCACGCCAGACAGGCCGCGCCGTAAGGCAGCACCACGATCGGCAGCCGCCTCGTGTAGCCGCGACTAAACGCCTGGAAGGCCAAGTCGCCGAGCGCGCTCATGTCGACATGGATGCGGTACACGTTAAAAAACAGCAACCAACCAACGCCAACGTTGACCCATAGCAAGGCAATCCCCACAGCCTGCAGTTGGCTCGCGGCAAACTCTCCGTGAATGAATCGTGGCAGCGGTCGTTTGATCACCACAGATACTAAAGCCCACACATACAGGAGGAGCGAGACGGCGAGCGTGGCCAGGAATGTTATAAAGTACAGTGGCATATTCACAGTCTCGGTTCGCGTAGGCGGACGGTGCGTCCTGACGCTGGCTACGATGGTCTCGAGCTTGTGGCTCGTTTGGGTGACGAGGTCGCTGCCGGCACGGTCGGGAGTTTAGGACCGGGTCGCTCCGGTCTTGCGACGCCCGATGGACTCGCGAGAAGCGTGAGAGATTGCGGCGGCATTGCGCGGCAATAGGCGAACGTCGCGTGGCCGCAGAACTCGGCCGTCCTGACTCGTCGGCTGCATCTTGAGGAGCGCCTTACCCTGCACCGCATCGGCCATGACGAACTTGAGCTCGTCTCCTTCGAAGCAATGCTCCTCGCCCCATTGCCAGAGCGCAACGAGAATGGGGTGGAGCGATTCGCCTTTAGGCGTCAGCACGTAGCGGTGACTCGCTGATTCAGCATCCGCTTCGACCGACAGAATCTGCGCGTCGACCAGCTTCTTGAGGCGAGCCGATAGGATGTTCTTCGCCAGCCCAAGACTCTTGTGAAACTCGCCGAACCGTTTGTGGCCTCGGAATGCATCCCGGATGATGAGCAGCGACCACCAGTCGCCCACGATCTCCAAAGAGCGCGCGATAGCGCAGTGGACCCCACTCAAGTCGGTGCGTTTGCCTTTCATTGGAAGCCCGTTCGACATGATCGCCTGGTTGCAAATTTAAACCACCTGTGCCACGCTGTCGACAGGTTGCAAATTTAAACCTATCTGCGGCGCCTGGACATTGGGTGGGTGAACATGAGCGATCTACTGGAACTTGCCATCGCGGCACATGGGGGCTGGGAGCGGTGGCAGCTGTTGAGGAGTATCAACGCGCACGTCTCAGTTGGGGGCACGATCTGGCAACTCAAAGGATGGCCGGATGCGTTCGCCGAAGCGCGCTTCGAGATCGATCCGCACAGACAGCACACGGCGTACTCGCGACCGGGCGGTGACGCGCGGCATGGCGTCTACGAGCCCGATCGCACCATGCTCGTGTCCGACGATGGAAAGATCATCGAACAGCGCGAGGCGCCCAGGAGATCTTTCGAGGGGCACAGCATCGCGACGCGCTGGGACACTCATCAATTGATCTACTTCGCGGGCTACGCAATGTGGACCTACTTGACCACGCCGTTTCTCTTCAAGCTTCCCGGATTTCGAACTGAGGAAATCGAGCCTTGGGATGAGGACGGTGAAACATGGCGCCGCTTGAAGGTGAGGTTTCCTTCGAACGTGCACAGCCATAGCACCGAACAAACGCTCTACTTTGACCGCTCCGGCCTCCTCAAACGCCACGACTACAGCGTCGAGATCATGGGTGGCACCGCGAGCGCGAATTACGCGACGGATCCTGCCTCATTTGGCGGGATCGTCATTCCGACGCGGCGCCGGGTGTTTGCTTGTGGACCCGACAATCGTCCGCTTCGCAACCGCGTGGCGGTCGCGATCGATTTTCTGAGCATCGAGGTGGCTTAGCTGAAGGGGTCCGTATGGCCAGGCCTTGCAGTCAACGAATCGCGGCGTCGGCGCGTTCTCGCCAACAGCTGAAGCCTCGCCACCGCGATCGAGTTCGTCAATATCACGCATGAGGTCATCTGTGATGAAGATCAAAAGTTCGGTCGTCCTGGTGACCGGCGCCAATCGTGGGCTCGGCGCTGCGTTCGCTCGTGGGCTGCTCGCAAGTGGCGCGGCTAAAGTTTACGCGGGGGCGCGCGATCCCAATACAGTCAACGTGCCGGGGGCCGTGCCGGTGCAATTGGATGTGACACGCCCGGAGCAGATCGCCAATCTTGCGCGGGAACTCACCGACGTTACGCTGCTCGTGAACAACGCCGGCATCAGCGAGATGGGACCGGTGCTGGCAGCAAACGCCGTCGATTCTTTGCAGCGGCTGTTCGATACCAATACGATCGGCCCGTTGCGATTGGCGCAGGCGTTCGCACCAGTGCTCCTGGCGAACGGCGGTGGTGCCGTTATCAATGTGCTCTCCGTGCTAAGTTGGGTCACGCTGCCGGGCCGCAGTGGCGCCTACAGTGCGTCGAAGGCCGCGGGTTGGGCAATAAGCAACGCGCTCAGGCACGAGCTGAAGGCACAGGGCACGCAGCTTCTGTCGCTGCATGCCGGATTCATCGACACTGACATGACGCGCAACGTTCCCGGGCCGAAAAGCACGCCGGAAGAAATCGTGCAGCAAACTCTTGCAGCGCTGGAAGCCGGTGAGTCCGAGGTGCTCGCCGATACCGTGACTCGCGATGCTCACCGCGGACTAACGGCCGAATGGCCCGTCTACTTGGGGGCGCGTGAGTAACGGCGGCCCGCACGTGTATCGATCGGAGGCATCCAGGAAGGCGCCGTCGGGATCCACGGCCGATGCGCAGCCCGCGCAAGGTGGACAATCTGATTTATATGTTGCGTCAGCCGTGCGACCGGAATCGAGACGGCAGTCATGCTACGCAAGGCAACCGAGAGACGATAGCGGGCTCGGCCTTTCGGCGATTAGTCAGGGATAAAGGATTGGACATGGCGATGGACGCTTGAGCCTCAGCATAGCCGGCGCCGCCTGGCACGACTCCCTGATTCGTGCCTTCAAAGAAGAGCGCGCTTTTCCTAGTCTGGCCCGTCACAACGCCCTACCCTCGCTCGTCTAGCAGTTGGATCGACTGGCATGTGCCAACTCATCAACTTCTCTGAGCAAGGCTGTGAAAGCATGAAACGCGCTAACTGGTTTTCTGTCTCTCCCGAGGGTGCCAAGGCCGTAGGGGCGCTCCATCACTTCGTCACGACGGGTACGGCACTGCCCGCCAGGCTAATCCACTTGGTGTTCCTGCGGGTCTCTCAGATCAACGGCTGCGCACATTGCATCGACATCCACACGCGCGACCTGATCAAGGAGGGGATGTCGGTCGATACTGTAGTTCTCGTGCCAGTCTGGCATGAGGCTGCGTACCTGTTCTCGGAGCAGGAGCGCGCTGCTCTAGCCTGGGCCGAGGAAGTGACCCGCGTCAGCGAAACGCACGCCTCTGACGAAGCGTATGCGGCAGCGGCGGCGGCCTTTTCGGAGAAGGACCTGGTGGACCTTACGCTGACCATTGCCGCGATGAACGCGATCAACCGCCTCGGCATCGGCTTCCGCTTGAAGCCACGCGCCAAGGCCGACGCGTAGTGCACTGAGCGACTTGCCCATAGTGCCTTGAACGCTCAGTCGTGGCCTCTGGCCCGGTGTTGGGTGCGTAGTGCTCTTCGCGGTCGAGCGTGAGATGAGCGAAGGCAGGAGCGGACGACTCTGTACCCTTGGCTGAGAGATACCGCGAAAAGCTCGTCGTTCTAAATCGTTGAATGAATTGGTCGGGACGGCGAGATTCGAACTCGCGACCCCTTGCACCCCATGCAAGTGCGCTACCAGGCTGCGCCACGTCCCGACACTGAAATCGATGCTACACGGCCGCACACTTTACGACAACTTTGGGGACTAAGTCATTGTTGTGCGGAGAGTTCCGCGTTGAGTCGATGAGCACGGCGCCGATCGGGGCGACCGCTGACTCGTTCGCGGGCGCGGGATATTACACTTTTTGAGCGATGGGTGGCAGCTGAACTACAGCGCCTTCCCCCGACAGCTCTTGAAGCGCTCCAGCAGCTGTAAGTACGTGCCTTCTTCGATGGGGCCAACGGCCAGCCATTCGAGGGTTAGCGCATCGAGGCCTTCCTCGGATTTGATGCCTTGACCCATGCTTTGCATGAGGCGCTTCACTTGATACTCGCGACGAAGCGTCTGGTCGGCGGAGGGTGTTGGTGAATCGGTGAGGATCTCGGCGCGCACGCAGAGGGTTCGCAGTGCCAGCTCGCTCGTGGCGAGATCGGTGCTGCCGGGTTGAGCGAGCGCGTGCTTCAACACGTCCAGCCCCCGCTTGGGCCACTTGATGGGGCGAGTCAATTGAGCCTCGGCGGCCTCCCTCAGCGAGTCGCGGTCAGCGGCATCTTGAACGAGCGCCAGTCGATGAGCGCGCACGGCATTTGAGGCATCGAGCAAAGCGGCCCAGCCCTCCTCTGCTTCGCGGGCATGCTGTTGAGCGACGGCCTTGCGACAACGCTCGAAGGCACGCTCGAATCGGGACTGCAGTTGACGCGCATTGGCCTTGGGCAATTCCTCGATTGCATCGAACGAGGCGCGCAGGTCGGGGAGTTTTTTCGCACCCTCGAGCAGTTCCTGACCGGAGAGCTCGGCGATCTTCTCCACCTCTTCACACAAGCCGACGGCCTGCGACTTGTTGGAATCCAGCGCCGCGTGCTGGGTGGCGAATTCCTGCTGTCGCTTCTGAAACAACGCGTCACAGTGTTTCCGGAATTCCTCCCAGAGCTTGCGATCGTCGTCGCGCGACACCGGGCCGATGTCCTTCCACTGCTCCTGCAGCCGCTTGACCTCGTCGATGGCCCGGCGGGTCTCCGCTGAACCGGCCAGCGCGCGAGCGCGTTCGATCAGGGACTTCTTTTCCTTGACGTTGCGTGCGTACTCGACGTCGATTCGGCTTTGCAGAGCCGCCGTCAACGCATTGAAACGCCCCTGCAGTTCCTCGGCTGCCACGGGATCGACGGGTGAGTGTTCACGCCAGAGCTGTCGGGATTCGCGGACCGCGGTAATCACGTTGCGCCAATCCGGCTGCTCCCAATTGTGTTGCGCCTCGAAAGCGGCGAGCCGCTCGAACAACAGGCCGCGCAGGCGCAGATTCTCTTCCTTGACCTTGTCCTGGGCTTCGAAAAACTCACGGCACGGCTGAAACGCCTTCTGTGCGGCTTCATGGAAACGCTGCCACTCCGCCTCGCCGTTCTCGCCCGCGCCTTTGCTCAGCGTGCGCCATTGTTCCTGCAGGTCCTTGATGTGCCCCGCGAGCGCCGTGGGATGCAGGGTGGCGCCGATCAGCGACTCCATTCGTTCGATGAGCTCGATGCGCTTGGGGGCGACCGAGAAGCTCTTCCAATCCTTCAGCTCCTGCAGCTTCTCATCGAGCTGGCGGAGCTGATTGGCGAGATGCGCCGGCAGCGCCGGTGCGTGCGCGAGCTTGTCCTCGATGCCTCGACGCAGACCCGCCGCCGTCTTGCTGCTGCCGGCCGCGAGGGCACCGTGGGCCTTGCGAACCAATCCGCCGATCTGGCGGAGTGCCTTGGCCTCGGCGTCGTGCTTCTCCGTTTCCGCCTTATGCTCGGCTTCCTGAACCTGAGCACGCTCGGTAGCAGCGGCTGCGGCCGCCTTCTCGTCCTGCTCCCGCTGGAGCTGAGCCTGGGTGGCCGCGTTGGCGGCGGCCAGCTGGCGTGCGGCTTCGGCCGCGATCTGTCGCAAATGTTGAGCGATGGTTTCTCGCGCCCTGTCGATGGCCTGGCGAGCTTTCTCGGCGATATCCGGAGCTGCATGTTCGGCCACCGCCTGCCAGCGGCTCTCGAGCTGCTCCAGAGTCGGCGTGAACATGGGATCGAACGCGCGATGGCTGTGCTTCTCGATGGCGGCGGCCGCGGCGGCCACTTCGGCGTGCAGGTGCTCGACCTCGCGTTCCTGTGCCAGGAGCAGATCGCGCTTATGAGTCAGAATCTTGTAGACGCTCTTGTCCTTGCCGCCGCGGGCATCCCGGATGAGCTGGCGGATCTGCGCCGGATCGTCGATGGCTTCCGCCGCCAGTTGTCTGATCTTTGTCGACGCGCCGTCGATGACCAGCCTGGCGATCGCCTGCGTATCGCCGGCCGCAATGGCGGCCTGCAAACTCTGCTCTTCCTGCGCGGAGGCCAAGGCGGCCTCAGGCGCGAGCGGCTCTGGAGCCTTGGGCGCGACAGTCTCCGGCGGTTTCACGGGAACTGACGGTGATGGCGGCTTGCGAAAGCGTGAGAACAACGACATCGATCGATCCTGACTCCCCTCCCCCAGACGCCTACTTTAGCGGATTTCGAGCGACCAAAGCGTTTCTTCATGGCCGGCCGGCTAGAATCGGCGCATGGGACATCTCATCGAACTCAACGACACGCTCAAGCTCGAGCGCGGCGCCGGCTTTCCCGTCGACATTCGTGTCGGTGGCGTTTATGACTTTTCGATCGCGGGCCGGCGGCTGTACAACCTCAGGCCCACGCGCGTATTCCTGGTCGAGCAGATCGAGGGCAAGTGGAATCTGCGAGGCCACGCGATGATTCTGCGACAGACCATCGATGCGGTAACCGACCGCACCAGTGGCCAGTTCGAAGTGACGCAGCTGTACCCGCCCGAGTACGCCAGGCTGGCGAATCAGTTCGACACACCGGCCGGTAAAGGATACGACGCGCCCGTGTAGATAGATCGCCGCCCGCACAACGTGCAGGAACCTTCGCGAAGAGGAGACGTTGCACGTTTCATGACGAACTGCGCACCTCAATCGATCATCTGTGTGCAGCTGCTGCGCAAATCGATCTGGCGCCGACGCAAAGGCCGCCATACCCTTCGTGTCCCTGCCCGCTTCTCCACCATCGGTGAACAGCATCGCTCGCAAGATCGTCCGATGCTGAGCAACACCAGCTGTTCGGCACTGCTCGCGCCCGGCTCTTCTGGCGCCGCGTGCCTCTCCTCGCCACCGTAGTACACGACTCTCCGCGCTCTCGAAACTTTCTCTCGCGTCGAAGAGGGTCCTGGCCATGCGCCCTGACGTCCAGTCAGCGGGGCACGCCAAGTACTTCCACTATCGTCCCGCAGTCGACGGGTTACGAGGGGTGGCGGTGCTCGCCGTGCTCGGATTTCATGCGTTCCCGGAAACCGTGTCCGGAGGCTACGTCGGTGTCGACGTATTCTTTGTCATCTCCGGTTTTCTGATCACCAGCATCATCGCGCGCCAGCTGATGCACGCGGACTTCTCGTTCGCCGACTTTTACTGGCGGCGTGTGCGGCGTTTGTTTCCTGCGCTGATCCTGGTGCTGGCAACGACGCTGGCGCTCGGCTGGTTCTTGTTGTTGCCGAATGAATTCAAACAACTCGGCAAGCATGCAACGGCAGCCGCCGCGTTCCTCGCGAACTTCGCACTGTGGCGTGAAAGCGGCTACTTCGATACCGCCGCTGAGTTCAAGCCGCTGTTGCATCTGTGGTCGCTGGGCATCGAAGAACAATTCTATCTGGTGTGGCCCGCCGTCCTGGTCGTGCTCTGGAAACGCAAGAGCGCCCTGCTCGTCATTCTCTCGATCCTGGTGCTCGGCTCCTTCGTGCTCAGCGTGGGCCTGTCGCAAGCGGCGCCGGTTGCGAACTTCTATTGGCCCGTGTCTCGCTTCTGGGAGCTGGGCGCGGGTTGTCTGCTGGCATTGGTGATGGAGCGATCGAAGCGTGCAGTCGCCTCCGGCAATCTTCTGCCATTGACCGGACTGGTATTGATCCTCGCCTCGCTCGTGGCATTCGACACGACCACGCCATTTCCAAGCTGGCCCGCGCTGCTGCCGGTGACCGGCAGTCTGCTGATTCTGGCGACGCCGGGCGAGAGCTGGTTTCAACGCAAGGTGCTCGGCTCACGACCGTTGGTGTGGACCGGACTGATCAGCTATGCGCTGTACTTGTGGCACTGGCCACTGCTGTCCTTCTTGAACATTCTGGCGGCGGGACTGCCGCCGTTGGCGCTACGTTGGCTCGCGCTGGGCTTGAGCTTCCTGCTCGCGTGGCTCACCTATCGTTACATCGAGCTGCCGATCCGCAGACACAAAGAGCTGCGCTTCAATCTGCGCCTGGCAGCGGCGGCAGCCATCGCGGGGCTGGCAGGTGTAGTCGTCTATGTCACGGGCGGCGTCGCGCAGCGATTCGACGCGGACATTCGGGATCTGCACGCTGGCCCGAGACGCGACGCGTTGTGTCCCACTCGATTCGACTCCAAAGCCCCCATCAACTATTGCCGCACGACCAGCGAGCAACCGCCGTCCATCCTGTTCATCGGAGATTCGAGGGCACACGCCATTTATGAAGTCGCCGCGCCCCTCCTCGCGCCGGCAAATTCAGTCATGCTGCTCGGTCGCGGCGGATGCCCGCCGATGCTGAATGTCCGGCTGAGCGGCTACGACCCGAACGAGCAGGAGTGTCAGGAAGTCTGGGAGACTTTCGTCCAGTACGTGCATCGAACCCGGCCCAAGGTGGTCGTGGTCATCGGCAACGATTCATCGCTGATCAACGATCCCAAAATCCATTTGACGCGCATGGGCGCGAGCGTCGACGAGTCGAAAGAGGCCGCGCTCGAGTTCGGGCTGCGCAGCCTGTTGAGCGAGCTCACCCGATACTCCCGCGTCATTTACCTGGGTGAGATTCCAGTGTTCTCAACCGCGCCGGCCTGCTTCCTGCGCGCGTTCAGATTGCCGAGCACGCGTTGCCACCCCGAGCGCGATCGCGTGCAGGTCGAGCGCGCCACGGCGCCCTACAGTCGCGTGCTGAGCCGGTTGCAGACAACTTTCCCGCAAGTGCAGCTGGTCGATGCCATCGCGGTGCTGTGTGCGTCGAATGTTTGCTCGCAACGTCCGCCCGGCAAACCCATCCTGTACAGCGACGCAATTCACCTGAGCCCGGCCGGGGCCCGGCTGCTCGTCGAGAACACCGGGCTGACCCGGCTCATCTCGCGGGATGTGACGAGCCCGGACTCAGGTTAGCGACCCGCGTCATGCCTGCGTGGGTCAATAAACCTCCGGCACCAGCATTTCCGGCGGCACGGCCTGCCGCGAATAGTCTTCGTGCCGCTCACGCTGCGGTAGCGAGACCGACGGCTTCTGCACCTCTGCGTAGGGGAACTGCTTCAACAGATGATCGATGCAGTTCAAGCGGGCGCGCTTCTTGTCGACGGCCTGCACGACCCACCAGCGCGCCTCGGGGATGTGCGAACGATCCAGCATGATCTCTTTCGCCTTGGTGTAATCCTCCCAGAGGCGGCGCGACTCCAGATCCATGGGACTGAGCTTCCATTGCTTGAGTGGGTCGTGAATGCGGCCGAGGAATCGCAGGTGCTGCTCCTCATCCGTGATGGAGAACCAGTACTTCAGCAGATGGATACCCGATCGCACCAGCATGCGCTCGAACTCCGGCACCGAGCGGAAGAACTCTTCGTATTCCTCCGGCGTGCAAAAGCCCATCACGTGCTCGACGCCGGCGCGGTTGTACCAGCTGCGGTCGAACAGAACGATTTCACCGGCGGCCGGCAGGTGGGTCACATAGCGCTGGAAATACCACTGTGTGCGCTCCCGATCGTTCGGCGCCGGCAGCGCCACCACGCGACAGGCACGAGGATTGAGTCGTTGCGTGATGCGCTTGATCGCGCCACCCTTGCCCGCGGCGTCCCGCCCTTCGAACAGAATGACGATCTTCTGCCCGGTGGCGACCACCCAGTCCTGCAGCTTGACCAGTTCCGCCTGCAGGCGGAGCAGTTGCCGGAAGTAATGACGTCGATACTCCTTTTCCGCCTCGCCATGCATCGGGCCCTGGCCCTCGGGCAGCGGATGATGGTCCTCGAACTCCATCTCCAGCTCTTCGTCATAGCTGTCGGCCAGATCGCGGCCGATACGCAGTATCAGCTCGTCGTGGTCGAGCTCCGGCAGGTCGTTCATGGCAGTCTCACTTGCGCAGGTAAGCATCGCAGATGCGCATCGGCACGGGGGTAGACCAGTATCCCAGCGCGTCGAGCACTTGGGTATAGGATCTGGGGCTGTCATGCATGCGGCTGCCGAATAGTTTCACGCCCCTATGTCATATTGATGACTGGCTGTGGACGTCTACATCGCCCTCATCAGGGTGCCTCGGCCAGCTGATACGCCTTGTTCAACGCTTCCAGCGCCTCCTTCTGGCGACCAGCCGCGGTCAGCGCGGTGGCCAGGCTCCCGTAGACCCGAATCGAAAGCGGATTCAGCTCGACGTTGTGTCGGAACACATCGACGGCCATCTCCGGCTTGCCCTGCTGCATCAGGTAATAGCCGCACCAGTCCACCATGCCCAGCGGCAGCGGAATATCGAACCCGTAGCGGCCAGGCAAAGCGGCGTAGTGCTGCTCGATGCCTTTCAGCCCCTGAGCACGCAGCAGGTCTCGCGGCACCTGCATGCCGGAGAACATATTTTCCAAGCCATCGTAGATGGAACGATGCGGCGTGCTCATATGCTCTTCGTTCTTCAGCCGCGTGTAGTGCCACTCGAGGTTATTCGGCGCCGCGCGTTCGAGCACAGCCACGCTCTTCGCCACCGAACTGGTGAGCTGTTCCGCTTCATCGCCGTCGGTCATGTAAAGAAACCGGCGCGGCGGCAACCGTTTGAGCTTCGCCTCCATGTCGCCGAGCACCGCTTGATTGTTCCACCACAAGGCGGGGCTCATCGCGATGTAGCCGTTGAATGCCTCGGGATGATTCAGCAGTGTATTCAAAGTGAACAACCCGCCGCGCGAGTGCCCTGCGATGATTCGGAACGGCGCGGTTTGATAGCGACGCTCGACCCACGGCGCCAGCTCCGTCGTGAGAAACGTCAGGAAGCGGTCGCCGCCCGTCGGGCCCGGCGTCAGATCCTTGCCGCGATCGAGGTTGGGAATGCCGACGACGATCATCTCCGGGATGCGTCCGGTCCCGATGAGAAAATCCACGGCCGCGGCGGTGTGAACAAAGTTGTTCGCACCGTCCAGCAGATACAGCACGGCGGCCGGCGCCCGGCGCTCCTGTTGTGATGGCGGTGTATAGATCCGCAGCGGCCGGTTCTCACCGAGCGTTTGCGACCAGATCGATGTCTCGACGCCGATCTGGATCGATTTACTGGCGCCCGTCTCATCGGCCATCGCGGCCAGCGGCGCGCACAGCACAGCGAACAGCAGCACAACGAAACTCTTGCGTCGGATCATGCGGCGATACTCAGTTGCGTCGATCTTCCAGCAGCGGCTGAGTCACTCCATCGACCCCCACCAGTCCCAACACCGTCAGCAGCGCGACCTGCGGCCCGACCCAGGCGTCCTTCGGATCGAACCATTCGCCCGGCGAGTGCAGATCGCCGGCAAGGCCGCCACCCGACAGCATGATCGCGGGCACGCCGAGCGCGACCGCCGCGTTCGTGTCCGTGCTGACGGTGGCCAGATTCGCATCGGGTCGCTGCAGGGCTACATACGATTGCCGGGCGGCGCTGACGAGCGCTGAATCCGCACTCGTCGTTCCCGCCGGACGATCACCCGCGAGCTCCCGGTCGGCGGAGATCTGCTGACTGTGCCAGCGCAGATTCTCTTCCTGCACGCCACGATCCACCGCCGCGAGCACTTGTTTCTCGAACCCAGCGAGCGCTGCGGCGCTGTCGGAACGGATATCCACTTCCATCACTGCTTGCGAGGCAATCGTATTGATCGAAGTACCGCCCGACACCACCCCGACGGTGAACGTGGTTCGCGGCTGCACTGGCGGCTGCAGATCCGAAATGTGCGTGATGGCTCGACCCATGGCGTGAATCGCGCTGGCGACGCCGAAGTTCACCGAGCTGTGTCCGCCCGGGCCTTTGAATGTGACTTTCCAACGGCGGCTGCCGGTCGCGCCGACACCGATACGATCGCCACCCGGCTCAATCGTGATGAAGCCATCGATGTTCTTGTTCTGCTGAAGCAGCGCTTTGACACCGCGCAGATTGCCGAGCCCCTCCTCACCGACGGTGCCGACGAACATCACATCACCACGCGTACGAATGTTCGCATCCTGCATCGCTCGCAACACCGCGAGCACGGCAACCAGACCGCGAGTGTCATCGGCGAGCCCTCGACCGTAGTAACGCTCGCCCTGCTTGCGCACCGTCACATCGGTGCCTTCGGGAAAGACCGTATCGAGGTGAGCCGAGAGCACCAGGGTGCCGCCCTGCCCCGAGCCTTTGCGGGTGGCGATGACATTGCCTTCCGAGTCGATGCTCGTCTGCAACCCGAGCTTCTGCAAGCGTGCCTGGAAGTCGCGAGCGCGCGTTTGTTCCTTGAACGGCGGCGCGGGAATCTCCGCGATCTCGATCTGCTCTTTCAGCGTCTGTTCGTCGTTCTTCTTGATGAAGTCCAACGCTCGGCTGACACGCTCGTTGGCGAGCAGCGATTGGTAAGTCGTCGCGACGTTCGCGCCGATGGCCGGAGCGACGTATTGCTCGGCGAAGCGGACCGCCAGCGTCGCGAACTCGGACTTGTTGGCGACGTGAGATGCCGACGTCGGCACGTCGCCCGCATGCATCGTGCCCACGTTGCTGGTAACCGCGACCACGGCATCGCCGTGCTCGGTCCAGTAGAAGCTCCCGGTAAAGCCGAGCACGCTGCCGTTGTGACCAATGACAGTGCCGGCGGCGGTCCGTGTTCGGAACAATCCATGACCGACCTCGGCGGCACGCTCGGATATCGGCTGCCACTGCGTCATGAACTTCAGGCTCGCCGGCGCGATGATGCGAGCATCACGCAACGCCACGGCCAGTCGCGTGAGATCGGAAGGCGTCGACACCATGCCGCCCGCGGTCCACTCCACCGAAAGATTCGAGCCGGTGGCATCGATCAGATCCGGGCGCACACGCTTGAAGCCCTTGGCAATGCCCGCGGTCTGTTCGAAGGTCGGGGTCGCCCAGTGATAGCGATGCGGCAGCTTGCTGGTATCGAAGCTCTCGAAACCTTCGAGGAACGTGTCCCGCATCCCCAGCGGTTCGAGCACTCGTCGACGGATCTCCGATTCCGCGGTGTTGCCGGTCACCTTCTCGATCACCAGCCCCAGCAAGGTGTAGTTGGTGTTCGAGTAATTGTGCTGCTCGCCCGGCTCGTTCAGTGCCGGATGCCCGGCACCGCGAATGTAGTCGAGCGTTTCGGTCTTGCCCCACACGTGCGCCGGCTTGAGCTTGCTGCCGCGGCCTTCGCGAATCCAGCGAGGATCGTCTTCCCAACTGGCAACGCCGCCGGTATGGGCCAGCAACTGCGCGAGCGTCGCGCGATCGGCATTGGCGATGCCCTTGGTGACGTCGCCGCCGAGAATATCGGCGGCCGTGCGATTCAGATCGAGGCGCCCTTCCTGCGAGAGCTGCATGATCACCGTGGTGACGAACACCTTGGTGATGCTGCCCACGCCGAACAGGGTCGAGGTCGTGAGCGGCGTCTTCACCTTCACGTCGGCATAGCCCGCCGTGCCGGTCCAGATGATGCCGTCGCGAGTGGCGATCGCGGCCGACACGCCTGGCGCCCCTTGCTCCACCGCTTTCTCCAGTGCGGCCTGCAACTGCTGAGGAGTAACATCCTCAGCCGAGGCAACCGTAGAAATACCGAACCAAACGGTGACGCTCAAACACCAGGCGAGTCGTTTCATCGTCAAAGCCGATCGTACAAAGCCGTGGATTGCGGCGCCTCGAACTGTAACGGCAGGTTGACCTCGGAAGGAAATGATTTCAGCAGGGTTGCAGCGTCAAGCGCGCTCTGGGTATCGAGATCGATGAACGCGGCGACCTTCTCGGCCAGCTCGGGCTGAAACTGCTGCAGCTCGTAGCCGACGATGTGAGTGCCGGTGTGCACCGTGATCACCGCGCCGGTCTGCAGGTGCTTGCCCAGGTCCAGCACGTTGTCCAACGGCGTGCTCCAGTCCATGTCGCCCTGAATCAGCAACGTCGGGATCGAGATGGGATAGAAGTTGCGGAAGTCGTCGTCGACCACCTTGGTCGGGGTCACCGACGCCCAGCTGCGATAGAACGAATTCGGATCGCCGATGAGCGCAACCGCCGGCTCCTTCTTCAGCCTGGCATCGCGCCTGGCGGTGATGCCGAGGCTGATATCGACCAGCGGCAGATTCACGTTGCCATTGAAGGGAAACAAGCCCTGCAGCTTCCGAGCCCCGACGTAGCGATAGTCGCCGTTGTAAACTTCGGTGACGAACTTCGGCCACATCGCCGGAGAGTCGCGCAGCGACTTGCCACGCCACGGGCTGAACAGCAGCGCACGAAAATCGTCCGCACGCACAGTGACCGTCACGGCCTTGCCCGTCGCCGGATCTTTCACTTCCACCGTCGCCAGCGCCTTCTCCAGGCGTGCGAGGATGGTCTTGACCGCGAGAATCAAGCCGCCCTTGGGCAGCTGTGAGGCAACGGGTGATTTCTCCGCGGCCGAAGCAATGCGCTCGAGCACTCCCCACAGGGCTTGCGGCGAATCGTATCCATAATCCACCGGCTCCACGCCGCTGAACATGGCACGGCTGACATTCTCGGGATGCACTCGCATGTACGAGAGCCCCCACTGCGAGCCGAAGCTGATCCCGCTCATGATGACCTTGCCGTAGCCGAGCGCGACACGCACTTCCTCGACGTCCTCGACCATGTTGATGATGTCGTAACCCGACAGGTCGACGCCGCCGGCCGCGAGCGTCTTGAACGTCTGATCGATGGATTGTTTCCAACGCTCGGTGGCCTGCTCTCGGGTCTCGTCGTTGCCCGGCACCGGCGTGGGCCGAGGCGCTTCGAAGCCGCCATTGTTGCCGAGCGCCCAGAAGTTGCCGCGCTGGTTCACGACGACGACATCGCGATGCGCGGTGTGACGATAGAGCGATGCTCGGATGAGCGAATGCGGATAATGTTTCTTGGCGAAGTCACGACGATCCAGCAAATCGCCCGGGCCGCCGGGAAGCACGAAGAGTGGCTCGCGCCCCGTCTCGCCGCGCGAGCGGAAACGCAGGTAGTTGACCAGGATGTCGCGGCTGTCGGCCTTGCCGCGGTTTTCCTTGACGACGATGAACCCTTCGTCGGCGAGCAGCGGTCCCTGCTCGGTCGGCAATTGGATCGGGTTGGAGAACACCGGCTGGCTAGGCGCCGCCGCGGCGTGGCTGACGGTGCTCAATGCCAGGGACAGCGCCAGGGTCAATGCCAGAGCCGCGCCTTGCAAACGCCCGGTCCCATCGAATTGTCTTTGCATGTTGATCTCGATCACGAACGCCTCTGGGGGACAGACCTATGGTGGAGGGGCCCACCCAAACGTTAAGCGATGGGCGAATCCCGAGAAATTCAATTGTTCTGAAGTGACGCTTTTACGACTCAACGAGTCAGAACCGTTTGCCCAGCGAAGCCCACACAGTGCGCAACCGCGAGTCCCCGAAAGGGCTGGAATAGAGATACGCGGGAAAATAAACATCGAGCGGCGGCCGCTGGTTGAAGAGGTTCTTCACGCCGAATTGCACAGCGACGCCGGCCAGCGCGCCGCGCGTCGCCGCGAAACGATAACTTCCCGAGATGTCGTGGTAGCTCTGGCTGTCCACTTCGGTGTCGCCCTGGGCGCGCACATAAATATCGGTGCCGACGTTGTATTGCGGATAGGCGCCGAAGTAAGACACCACCCAACCCGCGGACCACGGACCGCGATACCAGATCAACGCGGCATTGCTACGAAATTTCAGCGGCGCACCGTAGGCCACCTGATTGGCGATCTCCTGCAGCGGCGAGCCGAGCGAGCTCTGCACTTTGTAACTGTCGATGCGCGTGGCTTGCGCGGTGAACAGAAACGAACCATAGCGCTGGGTTCGCCAGCGATAGGAGGCGGTGAAATCGAAGCCGTCGGTGCGCGACTCAGTGGCGTTGACCAGGCTGTAGTCGACCAGTGTGATCGGACCGACCTGGTAGGGATCTCCAGCCGCCGGCGCAGCGCGCTGCACGCGTCCTGGAAACTGCGCTTCGCTGTCGATGATCTGCTGCGCCGTCGGCGTCAGAATCACATTGGACTGATCGATGCGGTACCACTCCAGGTTGAAGCGCGCCCCTGGCAGAAACGACGGCTGGAAAATCACACCGACATTCCAGCTGGTGGACTCCTGCGGCTTCAGGTCTGGATTGCCGCCTCGAATACGATTGACGGTGACGACAGTCAATCCGCGTCGCGGATCGATCACTGTCAGCGGCACCGGATCGAGCGTGCCTGCGACGATCTGCGAATACGCGGGCGGCAGGAACGCGGTCGCATAGCTGGCACGGAACGTCAGACTGTCGATGGGTTTGTAACGCAGCCCGAGCGTGGGATTGGTCGAGGTGTACTCGACGGTGTTGCGATCTATCGCGGACCAGTCGACTCGCCGGTCGGGACCGGTGTTCTGCGACCCCGTGCCCGTATCGACGTCGTAGCGTTCGGTGCGTACGGCAACCTGCAAATCCAGCGCGCGCACGCCAGGCACGTCATTGCCGCGAGACACGATCGGAAACGAGGTTTCCAGATAGACGCTGTCGGTGGTCTGCGATTGATTCAGGAAAGTGGTGTAACGGGTGTATCCGCTGTCCGGAAAGTCCGGCGAGACCCGTTGGAAATAGCCGTTATCCAGTCCCTCCTTGCGATGACCGATGCCGATGGCGAGCGTCGGCGAGCCGGCCCACAATGCTGGCAGCGGACCGGCGAGGCGCACGGCATAGTCATCGAGACGCGAAGGCGCCGTGTAGGCGAACGGTGCGTAGTACGCCGACAGCTCGAGCGGTGAACGCAGCGTGTCGACGAACGGATTCACCACGCCGGTGTTGAGTGCGGTTTGCAGAGCGTTTGCGTCGAAACCCACGCTGCGATAATTCGCGCGACTCGAGCTCCAGGTGTAGTCCGCCTCGCCCCGCCAGTCGTTCGGCAGATCCACGACCGCACCGACAACGGCGCGCCGCGTGATACTGCCCGTTTCATAAGGCTGGGTGATGTCGACGGGGATACTGACGTTGACTGACTGTTGAAACGGATTGGTGGGCGCGGTGCCGGCGATCCGATAGTTGTCGGCCATCGGATTGGTCACCGTGCTGGTGGCGTTACCGGCGTAGAAATATTCGGCGAACGCTTCCAGGTTCTCCGTCATCTGCCGCCGTGCCACCACGCCGAAGGATTTCACGGCGGCTTCCGCACCGATTTGTCCCTTTAGCGAAGCGACGTTGCCGATCCGGCTCATGATGTCGGGGCGCGTGTAGTTGACGCCGCCTGCATTGGCCAGCAGCGCGGCGGGATCCGATCCGGCAGTGAACCCGGCGGGAATATAGGTCATCGCCGAATTGAGCGGCCTGCCATCGCGCAGCGTGAGCAGGCCGCCATCGCTCGCGACGATGTTCGGCGTCGTGCCGAAGCTGTAGGGCAACGTCGTCGAGGAGATCAACGACGGATTGTTATTGATGATGGTATCGAGACCCCGCGACGCCAGCTCCGGCCGATCCGCGATTCGCATCGCGTCGGATTCGGAGTAGTAGCCGCTGACCATCACGCTGGTCTTGCCGTTCTCGAAGGCCATGCCATAGGCACCGTCGACGGCACTGCGCGCGGCGGCACCATCGCTCGACATGTCATGGAACACCTTGAGATCGCCGCCCCGATAGTCGTGCTTGAGCACGACGTTGATCACGCCACCGAGAGCCGCGCCGCCATAGATCGCCGACGCCGAGGTCGGCAACGTTTCGATACGATCGATGGCCGCCAGCGGAATGCCGTTGATGTCGGGCTGATTGACGGCGCCGAAGAACACGGGGGCAGCGGTGCGCCGGCCATTGATCAGGATCAGCGTCTGGTTCGCCCCCAGTCCGCGCAGGTTGATGGAGCTGGTGTTGCCGAGAAAGTTGTTGGCCTGCGCGCCGTTGGTCTGCGCGGTGGCATTCATCGTCAGGTTCTGTTTGAGGAACTCCTCGACATTGCCCGCGCCGGACCGCTCGATCTTCTCGCTGCTCAGAATCTGATAGGGCTGCACATCATCGGCGGTGCGCACGATGTCCATGTTCTGATCGGTGAACGGCCGCCGGCTCTGCACCAGCACCTCGGTCATGTCCTGCTCTTCGAGCAGCTGCGTCGAGGGGCCGGGCGCGGGCGCGATCCGCACCGTGCGCTCATTGATGAGCTCGTAGCTCAGCCCGGTGTGCTCCAGCAAGCGCTGGAGCGCCTCCATCGGCGGCAGCTGGCCGGCCACTGCGATCGACACCGTCTCGTTCAGAGCGGTGTCCAGATTCCGATGCAACACCTGCAGACCGGACTGGCGCGCCCACTCCGCCAGCGCTCCACTGAGCGGCTGCTTGGGAATGTCAAAGCTCACCCGGCCGGGTGCCGCGTCCCGCTCCTCGGCCAGTGCAATGCTCAGCATGCCGAGCGCGAGCAGCGCCGCGGCCAGCCGAGTTCGATTGTTCAGCACCAGATGTTGCCTCCCCATATCCGTTGAAGAGCGCCCGACGGGTCATTTCATGGAGGGCGTGAATTTCCCATCTATGAAATGACCCCGACCGGCCTCTTTAATAACGCCAGCCCCTCGTTTCAGGTTTTGCACCGTATCGATGAAGGCACCTCGATTCCAGGCCAATGCGACCACCGCACCGCTGTCCGCAGCGGCGCTCAGCCGCTATGCGCAGACTCTGCACCGCTACCTGACCAAGCGCGTGCGCAGCCGGGAGGACGTGGCCGATCTGACCCAGGAAATCTTCGAGCTGTTCCTGCGCCGTAAGGACCAGAGCGAGACGGTTCGCAATCCGCTCGCCTATCTGTTCCGGATCGCCTTTCACGTGGTCGGCGACTCGCTCAACGACGCGCGCCGCAATCCAGTCACCTTCGACTCCGCCCTGACCGGCGACGGCGCAGCGCGCGAAGGGCACTCCTCCGATCAGGATGCCGAACAGCTTGCCGTGCAGGAAGACGTGCTTGCGGCACTCAACCGCCTGCCGGCCCAGTACCTGACCGCGCTGCTGCTGGTCGAGGGTCAGGGCATGTCCTACAAGGAGGCGGCCAAGGCCAGCGGCTTCACTCCCAGCACCATCGCCACCTACGTCATGCATGGACGAGCGGCGTTGAAACTGGCGCTCGACGGCCAGCGCCCCGGACGCGACCGCAAGGACTCGCAGCGATGACATTGCAACGACAAATCGACCGCCTGGTCGCTCACCAGGCCGCCGAATGGTACGAGACGCTGCGGCTCGGCAACGAACGGCAGCACGCCGACTTCATACGCTGGCTGAGCGAATCGCCCCGTCACCTGGAAGCTTTCCTGGCAATCGCGAGCGAAGCTGCGGCGATGCGCGCCATCTTTGCCGGCAACACATTCGATCTGGACACCCTGCTGAAGCAGGCCTCGCCGCACACCCTGCCCCTGCCGGGCTCGCTCGCCGCAATGGCATCGGCGCCGGACGCTCCGGGCTCGCGTCGGCGCTGGCCATGGGCCGCAGCCGCTTGTCTGGTGGCGACGGTCGCTGCCTTCTGGTTCGGACTGCGCCCCGATCAGCGGATCGAAACCGGAATCGGCGAACAGCGCGTCGTGCCGCTCGCGGACGGCTCGGTCCTGAATCTCAACGCGCAGTCCCGGGTCGAAGTGCGCTTGAGCCGGCACACGCGCGACATCGAGCTGTCGCAAGGCGAAGTGTTGTTCAAAGTGGCGGCCGATCAGTCGCGACCGTTCCGCGTGCACACGCCCAAGGCGCTCGTGCAGGCGGTCGGCACGCAGTTCAACGTTTATGTGAAAGCGGATGGCACCGCGACCGTGTCCGTGGTGGAAGGCAAAGTGAGCATCCAGCCAACCGCCGCGACTGGCTCCAACGCCGCCGTGCCCGCGACCGCGCCACCATTGATTGCAGGACAGGCTGCGGAAGTTGCCAAGACCGGCAGCATCGAGCGCGACGAATCCGCCGACATCGATGACGCCATCGCGTGGCAGCGGCGCAAGCTCATCTTCAAACGAACCCCGCTCGAGGACATCGCGGCGGAGTTCAATCGCTACAACCGAACCTTGCGACTGCGAGTGGAACATCTGCCACCGGGCTCGTTCATTTTCTCAGGGGCGTTCGACGCGGACGATCCCGCCTCGCTCGCCGATCTGCTGAGGCGCGAGCCGGATCTGTCGATCCAGCGGACGGAGCACGAGATCGTGATCCGTCCGCGCTGACCCGAGTCGACTTCAGTAGCTGTAGTTCAAGCCGAGCGTCCACGCGCGGCGGTTGCCGTAGTACGCGTAGCTGTTGGCATTGAACACCGCCGATACGTACGTCTTATCGAGCACGTTGGTGCCATTCAACGCCACGCGCCACTTGCCGAACGTGTACGACGCCATCACGTCCAGCAGCGTGCTGGCATCGGATTCGACCGTGTTGGTGCTGTCCAGGCTCTCACCGACGTAACGCACACCGCCGCCGAAGCCCAGGCCCTGCATCGGCCCGTTCTCGAACTCATAGTGCGCCCAGACCGAGCCATACCAATCCGGCACGCCGAAGGGGGTGAGGCCGCGATCGCCGTTGTTGCTCTTGGTGATCTCGACGTCGTTGTAGGCCGCCGAGGCCACCAGATCGATATTGCCGATGCTGTAGGAGGTCTCGAATTCCACGCCCTTGGAGGCGATCTCGCCGCTCTGGACCGTGTTCTGCGGATCGTTCGGATCGGCGGTCTGGATGTTCTGACGACGCAGGTCGAAGGCCGCGAGCGTGAACGACACCGCCTTGCCCACCGGCTGATACTTCAGGCCGACTTCGACCTGTTCACCGGATTCCGGATCGTAGCTCTCGCCACGCAGGTTGGTGCCGAACAGCGGCGTGAAGCTGGTGGCGTAGCTCACATACGGCGAGAAGCCGTTGTCGGTGAGATAGACCAGACCGACGCGATAGGTGAACTCGCTCTGATCGTCCTTGGCCGTATTGGTCTCGCGCTCGACCTGATCGTAACGCCCGCCCAGCAACACCACGAAATGATCGGCGATCTTCAGATGCTCCTGCGCATAGAAGCCCAGCTGATCGACGCTCTGATCGACGAAGGTGGTGTAAGCGGGCCGCGTGATCGACACGCCATAGCTCGGCGTGAACAGATCCAGTGCCGGCGCCGTGCCCATGCCGATACGGTAATCCAGATCTTTCTTCTGATAATCGATGCCGGTCACCAGCGTGTGATCGAAGATGCCGTGCGACCATTTGGCTTCCAGCGTGGTGTCGGTGGTCAGGATGTCGGTGTCCTCCTTCGAGACCACCGCCTGGCGATTGAAGAAGCGCTGGTTCGCTTGCAGCCCCGCCGGGTTCACCGTCTGATAGTCGAGCTTCATGTTGGCGAAGCGCGTGTTCTGACGCAGCGTCAGCGCGTCGGACAGGTGCCAGGTCAGCAGCGACGTCCCCGCCACCTGATCGCGATCGAAATTGTCGAAGCTCGGCTCGCCGACGAAACGATTGGTCGGCACCCGGCCGTTGACGTTCGGCAGCAGAATGCCCCGCGTGGGATAGGCATTGGCCTTGCCGAGCTCGTCGACCTGGTATTCGCCGAGCAGCGTCCAGATCAGCTTGTCGCTCGGACGGAAGGTCACCGCCGGCATCAGGTATTTACGCTTGTTGTCGACGAAATCGACCTGCGTTTCAGCATCGCGCAGCACGCCTATCCCGCGCACCAGCACGGTCTCATCGGCATTGACCGCTCCGCCCAGATCGAAGCCGGCCTGCTTGCTCTCGAAGCTGCCGTACTCGACCTGAAAATTCGCCACCGGCTTCGCGGTGGGCCGCTTGGACATCTGATTCACCAGGCCGCCGGGGCTGTTCGCGCCGTACAGCATCGAGCTGGGCCCGCGCAGGACTTCGACGCGCTCGAGCGCGAACGGCTCGCTGCGCCAGTTGCCGTATTGGCCGTTCGGCGTCGTGAGGCCGTCGCGATACAGGCCGGAGGTCGTCTGGTTGAAACCGCGAATGAAGAACGTATCGTTGCGAGGATCGTTGCCGTAAGGCGAGGTCTTCACGCCCGCCGCATAGCGCAGGGCATCTTCGACGTTCTGGATGTTCTGCATCTCCATCCAGTCGGAAGTGATCACGGTGATGGCTTGCGGCGTTTCGTTCAGCGGCGTCGTGGACTTGGTGCCGGTGGTCGAAATGCCGGTGTACACGCTGCGGGCGCGCTCGGCCTCGACGGTGATGGTTTCCAGCAGCTCCCGATCCTGCTCGCTGCTCGACGCAGCTTGCGAAGTACTCTGTGCCAGCGCCTCGTTCATCTGAGCGCCGCCCGCCAACAACAGCGCGAGCGACACTGCACGCGCGATCGAGACGTTTCGAATTGGTTGCATCGATCTCTCCCCGTAACTGTCAAAACCGCCCAGGCCAGCGGGCGGGTGTGACCGGAAATTACGAGCGATGGGGTATCGGACTTTGCCGCGCAGATCGCGCTTTTGACAGTTAGGGAGGGAGCGCGATACAGGCCATGCGCGCACGACTATGCTCGATGCGGCGCCGGTCGAGCGCGCCGCCCCGGCTTGCTGGAGCAGATATCTCGGGAAAAATGCCGCCAAAGCCCTCGCTATCGCTCCCCCATGCGCACCGCTGGATGAACGCCCGTTAGTCAGAACCCCTAGCGATCGATCCGGGGTCAGGGACTTATTGATGTTTTTTTGTTTGACACCGTACTCCCTGGGCTTCAGGCGTCTTTGCCCCTCGGGCGCGCGATTGACTCACTTGCGAGCGCTGTCGCACGATGCCCGCCATGAAGGTCAATCTCGATCTGGATTTGCTTCGGACCCTGGTCGCATTCGCCGATTCCGGAAGCTTCAAAGGAGCCGCGCAGCTGGTGTTTCGCTCCCCGCCCGCGGTCAGCATGCAGATGCGGCGGCTGGAGGAACTGGTCGGTCATCCGCTGTTCGCCCGACGCGGCCGGGATACAGTTTTCACCGACAAGGGCGAGCAACTGGCGCAGCAGGCGCGACAGATCCTCACGCTGCACGACAAGCTCGTCACCACCTGGCGCGGTAGCGACGCAGGTGGACGCGTCGTGCTCGGCTTGCCCGATGACTACGCCGCCCTGCTGCTGCCGGACATCTTCGCCGAGCTCGCCAAGAGCTGGCCGGGCGCAAACGTCGAAGTGATCGTCAACACCACGCCGATCCTGATCGAGCAGCTCGACAACGGCCAACTCGATCTCGCCATCCTCGCCACTCAAGCGCCCAAGCGCACCGACGTGGTGCTGCGAACCGAGCAAGTGGTCTGGACGAGCTCGCCCACGCACGAGACGCATCGACAGCGGCCGTTGCCGCTCGCGGTGTTCTCGGACGAGTCTCCGGTATATCGCGCGACCATTGCAGCGTTACGCGACAGTGTTCGTGAGCGCGGTGAAGCGCTCGACTTTCGAATCAGCGTCAAGAGCAAGAGCTGGACGGTGCTGGTCGCCGCGGCCAAGGCAGGCTTCGCCGTGACGACCATGGCCAAATGCGTCGTGCCGGAGGGCCTGCGAATCCTGGGCCCCGAGGACGGCTTTCCGGAGCTCGGTAAGATTCACATCATCATGCGAGGGACGCCGGACACTCAGTCCATCGCCACCTCGCATCTGGCCGAGCGCATCCTCGAAGCGTTCCGGATGAATCAGCCGGTGGCCGAATCAGCCACCGAATAGCTTGGTGACGAACGCACTCGCCTTCAGGCCGGAGCCCGACAGCAACGCGACCGTGGTTTCGCCCGACTTGATCCTGCCGCTCGCGTACAGCTGATCCAGCGACGCGCCGACGATGGCCGAGGTCGGCTCGACGAACAGGCCCATGCTCGCGAGTCGATGCAGGGACTTCAGGATCTCGTCCTCACCGACGCTGACGATGCCGCCGTCACTGCGACGCAGGGCTGACAGCACTTCCTTCAATCGCACCGGTTTGCGAATCGACGCGCCCTCGGCCATGGTCGTGCTGAACTCGGTGGGCACCAGCTCGTCCACACCGGCATCGAAGCTCGCCTTGATGGGCGCGCACGCGGCGGGCTGTACGCCGAAGATGCGTGGCAGTTTCTTGATCTGACCCGCGGCCAGCAGCTCGCAGAATCCCAAGTCACAGCCGAGCACGTTGCTGCCCGCGCCGACCGGCACGATCACATTATCGGGCGCGCGAAAGCCCAGCTGTTCCCAGATCTCGTACGCCGTCATCTTCGTTCCCTGCAGGAAGAACGGATGCCAGTTGTGGCTCGCGTAGAAGACTTCCGAAGCCTGCTGTAACGCTGCGTTCTCCGTATCCTGACGCGTGCCCGGAATGAGCCGCACGTCGGCGCCAAAGATTTTCATCTGCGCCACCTTGGCGGGCTGCGTCGATTCCGGACACAGAATGCGCACTTTCATGCCCGCCGCCGCGCCGTAGGCCGCGATGGCCGCGCCGCCGTTACCCGAGCTGTCCTCGAGAATGGCCTCGATGCCCAGATGGTTCAGGAAGGACACCATCACCGTCGCGCCCTTGTCCTTGAAGCTGCCGGTGGGCGAAATCCAGTCGAGCTTGAACAACAGCTGTTCCTTGCCCCAGGGCTTCTCCACCAGCGGCGTGCAGCCCTCGCCCAACGAGATCGGCTTCGGCAGATCGAGCGGCAGCGAGGCGCGATAGCGCCACAGCGACTGGGTGCCGGTATCGACGTCGTCCTTGCCGATGCCCGGCAGGGCTTCGACCAGCAGCGGCCCCTGATCGTCCGAGCGCCAGCGGGGCTCGAGGAGCGGGTAGCGTTTGCCGGTGCGAGGGTCCAGGAGCTGTACGGAATTGGCCATGAGGTGCCTTTTTCTAATGAGCGTCGAGCCGACGCTTATTACAGCGTCGGCACGCCGGGCAACAAGCTCATTTTCCAAAAGTCACAGTTCAGCGGCACTCACTGCTCGGCGATGCGAGCGGTGTTCTTCGCGTCGGCGCGAATCTGCGCCGCCGTGAAAGGCAGCGTCTGCCACTGCTTCTTCTCGAACAGCAGGGTCTGATCGACATAGTGAGGCGACGCCGGATCGGTGGATTGCGAGCAGCTCAGCAGCCCCTTCGCCCCCGTGAACCGGAATGTCGCCGCCGTCGCGCTTGATCTTCTGCACGTCATGCAACGGCTTGCCCGGCCGCGGCGAAGACTTGTTTCATTTGCCCGCCGCAGGCGCCGACAGCGTATCGCCGTCGTACAGCACGCCATTGCGCATCACGTATTCGATGGAGTTCGCGTTGGCGATGTTGTCCAAGGGGTTCGCCCCGAGCACCACCAGATCCGCCAGCTTGCCCTTCTCGAGCGAGCCCAAATCCTGTTCGACACCGATGATCCGTGCGCCATCCCGCGTCGCCGCTCGCAGAATCTCGGCCGGCTGCATGCCGCCCATGGCCATCATCTGCAGCTCCCAGTGATAGCCCAGCCCCTGCACTTCACCGTGGTGGCCGACGCCGACCAACCCACCGGCGCGCTGAATCTTCGCTGCCTGCGCCGCCATCGTCTTGAATGTGAACTCATCCTCTCGCGCCCACACCCGACGCCGCGCACTCAGTTCCAACAATCGACTCCGCGGATAAAAGCGGTTGAGCTTGGCATCGTTCTGGATGTCGACCCGCGCCAGGAAATATTCGACGCCAGCCAAACCATAGTGCGTGATGTTGAGCGTCGGCGTATGTGATGTCTGCATTCGCGCGAACACCTCGACCACGTCTGCGTAGAGCGGCGAATCGATCAGCGCATGCTCGTTGCCGTGCATGCCGTCGAGCGCATGCGTGATCGCGAGGAACGGATCGCCAAAGCCTTCGTTCGTCGGCATCAGGCCCAACTGTTCCGACGCCAGTACGATCCATTGCCGCTGCCGCCGGTTGCCGGGCAGGTACGCCTTGAGGTTGCCGGTCCGGTAGTCCTGCTTGTAGCGACGCAGATAAGCCAGCGTCTCTTCGTAAGACTGGAAGTTGGTCTCGAACGTCTTGTAGTTGTTGATCCCGAACACGCCGGGGCCGACCATGAACGCGCGCGGACCGATCGTTTGTCCGGTCTCCACCATGTCCTGGTACACGAAGTTCTCGGCGTGATTCGTCTGCACGTCGAGGCCGGTCGTGACGCCGTACGCGAGATTGGCGCGCAGACTCCAGTTATTCGGATCCTGGATCTCGCGGCTGTTGAATTTCCAGTGCGAGTGCACGTCGATGAAGCCCGGGACGATGAACTTGCCTGCAACATCGATGACACGAGCGTCGCTCGGAATCCCGATGCTGCCTCGTGGCCCGACGCCGACGATTCGATTGCCGTCGATGACCACGTCGGCATTCGTCACGACGTCCGCCGCCGCCGGCGCCATCGGAATGACATTCGCCCCCCGAAGCACCAACCTTCCCTTCGGCGTTGCCCGCGGCAGGCTCAGCTTGACCGGAAAGGTCTCGGGCGCATTGCTACCACCGACAGGCTTGCGATACACAGTCGAACCGACTGCCCAAGCGACCGACTTGCCGTTCTGCGTCCAGTCGAAGAAATCCGCACCGAACTCGGTCAAACGAACGGCCGTGGGATGGTCTCCATGCACATCGATCGCCAGCGTGGGCTCGCCCTGAGGCAGCGACTTCACCCACCAGACTTGTTTATCGATGAGGGCCAGCGCCGCATCCGCTCTGGGACTCACAACGATCCGCTCCGCCGTCGGCTGACTGTTGCTTCGAGCATCGAAACGACCTGTGATGCGCAGGTGCGTGCGCTGATCGGTGCCGTCGTAGCGAATCGAGTACAGCGCGTGACCGTCCGTCGTGTAAACGCGCTGCGGATCGTTCGCGAAGTGCGGATAGCGACTCGAATAGGACGCGGCAATCACATTCGCGGCGCCGCCACTCGCCGGGATCCAGATCAGATCGAGCGGAATCCGCAGCAACGCGCTCTCCGCCGTATTCGCCAGCATGCGCGCGTTGCCTCGCATGGCGAGCACGCGCTGACCATCGGGAGAGAACGCCAGATCGGTATAGAACGCGGCATTCGTAGTGAGCTGCCGGGCATCGCGGCCGTCGGCACGCACCTTCCAGATCTGTCCGCTATCGTGTGACCAGACGACGTACGCCAGCCACTCGCCATCCGGCGACCATACGGGCTGATATTCCAAAGCGTCGCCGCGGGTCAATCGCTTTGGTGTCGCCCCCGCCCGCGCCGGCATCACATACAGCTTGGTCAGCATCGACAGGGCGATGCGCTGTCCATCGGGGGAGAAACCGGGCGACTGGGCGATGCGCGCCCTCACCGGCCCCTGCTCCACGCGCTGGGGCTTGTGCAGCTGGGGCCCGACTTCCAAAGAGACCTCGGCCCTGAACCCAACCTCTCTCGACATGCCGTCGCGCAATCGAACGCGACGGATCTTTCCACCCGCGCTCAACAGCAGCGACTGGTCGTGATTCGTGAGCACATAACCAGGCAAATGATCACCGCGAAGCACGCGGCCATATTCCTGTCGGTCCTGCTGGACCGTTCCAGTCAGTAGTGCGTCGGCGCCTGAGACGAGATCGCGCCGTCGCAGAACCGTCTTGCCTTCTTCACGGGATGCATAGATCAGGAGCTTGCCGTCGGCGGACAGCACCGGCCGGGTACCGCCACCCCGCCCATTGGTCAATATTTCCAATGTGCCGCGCGCCAGCTCCAGGCGCCGGATCTGCGCAATGGGCATGCCGAAGCGCGTCTCATCCGACGGATCTCGCTGCGCGAAATAGAGATATTTGCCGTCTCGAGACAGCACGCCGCCCGAGCCCGTCACCGGCTTGCCGTCTTTGTCCTTGATGTCGGTGACTTCGCCGGACAGCGAATAGAGACGAAACTTCGCTTCCGCTGGCAGATGCGCCGTCGCTTCGGCGACCAGCACCTGCCGACTGTCCGCCGTCCAGGACGGCGCAATCGCAATCCCCTGCGGATTGCGAGACAGCTGGCGAACCGTGCCATCCGCCCGACGCATGAGCCAGAGATTGTCGTCGCCATCGCGATCGCTGATGAAGGCGATCCACTGGCCGTCGGGCGAAATGCGCGGCTGGCTGTCAAAGGGAATGCCCCGGGTCAATGCGACGGCCGTGCCTCCGGCCGCCGGCATGCGATACAGGTCGCCGAGCAGATCGAACACCACCTGCTCGCCGTTCGGTGTCTGGTCCACCGACATCCACGTGCCCTCTTCGACCGTGAAGCTCAGCGGTCGCGTGTGCCCCTGCAGAGGCAACGAATCGCCATCGGCGCCGGCTTGCGCCAGCGCCGACAGAGCAAGAAGCCCGCAGATCGTCGCGATCTTCGCCAGACGCATCAGAAACGCTTGCTCAACGTCAGATAGTAGTTGCGCAGGCGCCAGTCGCCGAACGGGCTGTAGTAGTTGCTGTTGAGGTAGTACGCATCGAACGGCGGCGTCTTGTCGAACACGTTCTTGATGCCGGCCTGGACCGTCATCCCGCCCAGCATGCCCTCGCCCTCGAACTCGTAACCGGTGTAGATATCGTGATACATCTGACTCGGGATGGTGTTGCCGCCCTGGGCCAGAGTGTAAGTGGTCACGCCGCCGATGCTGTACTGGTCGTAACCGCCGTAGTACGTCGTCATCCAGCCGGCGTTCCAGTTGTTACGGGTCCAGTTGAGCGACAGATTGCCGCGATACTGCAGCGGCCCGAGATACGCGATTTGATTCACGATATCCAGCATCGGCGCATCGAGCGCGGCCTGCGTCTTGAACGACAGTACCTTGGTGCCGCCCAGGCCGATGGCCAGCGCACCGAATGAGCCCAGGTCCAGCCGATAGCTCATGCTCAGATCGACGCCTTCGGTCTCGCCCTTGTTGGCGTTGAACATGCTGTAGTCGACGAACGTGAGCACGCCCACACCGTACGGATCGCCGGCTTGCACCGGTGCGCGCACGATGCGATCGCCGAAGCGGCTCTCGTTGTTCAGAATGATGTTCGGATTGCCGGGATTGATGATGACGTTGTCCTGTTCCAGCCGATACCACTCCACGTTCATCCGAAAGTCGGGCAGGAACGTCGGCTCGAAAATCAACCCGACATTGAGGTTCTTGGACTCCTGCGGCTTCAGATTGGGATTGCCGCCCGAGGTGTACTCGATCGTGGTCAGCTGATTGCCGCGACGAGGATCGATGACGTTCGTGGTCTGCGGCACGCCCGCGGACAGCACCAGAGACACGTTGCCCGGCACCAGTTGGCTGTAGGTCGGCGGCAGGAAGGACGTGCCGTAGCTGGCACGCAATGTCACATCGTCGATCGGCTTCCAGCGCAAGCCGATGGTCGGATTGGTGGACTGCAGATCCGTGTTGAAGCGCACGCGCTCCTGATTGGTGGCGATGAACGATGCCGCCGAGGGTTCGACGTATTGAAACGGCGTGCCCGAGCCGATCGAGAAATCTTCCGTGCGCACCGACAACTGCGCATCGAGCAGGCGCACCGCCGGAACATCCATGCTCTCGCTCACCAGCGGAATGTTGGCTTCGGCGTAGGCGCTCTTGATGGTCTGCGACTGTCCGAAATATTTCCGGTACTGAGTGTCGTTCGGATAGTTCGGCTTCTGGTTGTAGAAGTTGCCGTCGCGCAGACTTTCCTTGCGATGACCCAGGCCGATGGTCAGCATCGCGGCACCGGCGGGCAGGTCGAACACGGGACCCGCGATGCGCAGGTTGACGTCGCCCAGCGTGCCATCCTGCGAGCTGCCGAACGTGCCGCGATACTTCGACAGATCGAGCGGCGCGACATTGGTATCGACGAATGGATTGAGCGTGCCGTTGAGCAGATCGGCGTTCATGCCGACCAGGCTGTAGATGAAGCCGCCGTACTTCATGCGGCTCTCGCTCCAGGTGTAGTCGCTCGACAGCATCCATTTACCCGGCAGCTTGAGCGTGAAGCCCACGGTCGCACGACGGTCGAGGCTCTTGGCTTCGTAGTCCTCGGTGTAGCCGTCGGGAATCGATACGATCACGGCTTGCTGGAAGGGATTGATCGGCGAGGCCGCCGGCACGGTCAGCACGTTGTTGAACGAGCTGTAACCCGACGTGACCGCAGTGTTGCTGCTCCAGTAGAAGTCGGCGAACACATTCAATGAGTCCGTCATTTCGCGTTGAAAGCTCGCCATCACCGTGCTCAGCTCGGGCGCCGAGCCGACCGAGCGTCGCAGACCCGTAGTCGGATGCGCCGTGTTGGGCAGATTGGTGTTGTACGCGCCGGCGGTCGCCGCCAGCAGCGCAGGATTCGACGTGGAGGTGTAGCCCGCCGGAATCGACGCGATCGTCGAGTTCAATGGCGTGCCGTTGTCCAGGACCAGGTTGGCGGTCGTGGCCGAGCCGATATTGGGGGTCGCCCCGAAGAACGGGCTGGTGCGCAGAATCAGCAGCGACGGATTGTTCTGGAGAATCCGGTTGACGCCCCGCTGCAGCAGCTCAGGTCGATCCGCGTTGGTCAGCGTGTCGCCTTCGGAATAAAGACCGCTGAAGGAGATGTGCGTACGGCCCTCTTCCAGAGAAAAGCCGTAGCTGCCGCCGACGGTGCTGGTCGGCGCATCGCCGTCCAGCACGTTCGCGTAAGCCGCACGAACGTCGCCGCCCTCGAAACCACGTTTGAGCACGACGTTGACCACGCCGCCGACGGCACTGCCGCCGTAGATCGCGGCGGATGAAGATGGCAGCACTTCGATACGCTCGATGGCGCTCGGCGGAATGCTGTTGAGGTTGGGCTGATAGGTGCCGCTGAACAAACCGGGGCTCGCCGTGCGACGACCGTTGATCAGCACCAGCGTCTGGTTGTCCCCCAGGCCGCGCAGATTGATCGAGCTGTTGTTGCCGCGAAAGCTCGCTGACTGCTGCGAGAAGGTCAGCGCGGCCGTATTCATCGACAAGCCACGCTTCAGGAAATCCTCGACGTTCACCGCGCCCGACTGTTCGATCTTGCCGGAGTCGAAAATGTAATAGGCCTGGGCATCGTCCTCGGTGCGCACGATGTCGACGTTCACCGAACGCGAGCCCATCACCAGAATTTCAGGCACGCCACGCAACGCCGGATTAGTGGATTCGTGCTCGGTCGTGTCGGCAGATGGGTTCGATTCCGAGGCGCTGCTGATTTCCGCAGGCCCACCCGACGTGATGGCAGCAGTGCGAGTGAAGCGCGCGTCGCCGGCGTGCAGGCTCGTTACTGGAGTCATGGCTCGCGGGCGAATGGTCGCCGCGTTGTCCTGGCTGTAGACCACTTCGAGGTTGGTGCCGTCCAACAGTCGCAACAGCGCGTCCTGCTTCGGCATCTCGCCGCGCACCGGATGCGCCGTCAACTTGTCGACGACGTCGGGGTTGTACAGCAGTTGCATGTTCGCCTGATCGGCGAACGCCTTGAGCGCGGCCTTCAGCGGCTGCGCGGGAATGTTGAATTGAATGGGCTGCGCGGCCTGCGCGAATACAGTCGCGGAAATTCCGAGCGCCGTCGCCAATACGCTTGCCTGCAACGCGCGGCGGACACTCTCGCGGACTGTGCCAGTCGTACCCGTCTTCTGGTTCATCGACCTGTCTCCCCGTTTCTTGTCATGCCATAAAACGGTCCATCTGATGAACCGCCTTGCTGACCAAGAACCGCGGCAGGTCCGAATCCCCCAATCCCAAATAGATCAGTTGTATTGATCCTTGAGATCAGTCGACATAAATCCTGTTGTCACCTTCGCTGCGCACTTGCAGGCCGAAGCCATCGCGCAGCATGCTCAGCAGCGCATCGACGCCCTGCGGATTGGTGCGGAACGTGCCACCCACCGGCAGGTCGCGAGTGCGCTCGCTCAATTCGATGCGCAGCGGCGAGTAACGACTCAACTCGTCGACCACCTCGTGCAGCGGCCGATTCTCAAAGTAGGCCGTACCGCCACGCCAGGACACTTCGCGAGCAACGTCCGTTACTGCGAGGGCACGCATATGAGTGACGGGCCCACGCAGATCCGCCTGTTGTCCAGCATCCAGCTGTGAGGTCTGCATCTGAGACAGCGCGCCGTCGGAAGGCGCATCGACGATCGGCGTGCCGGCCGCCACTTTCACTCGTCCTTCGCTGACCGTCACGCGCACGTCGTTATCGCGCTTATAAACATTGAACGCGGTACCGACCGCTCGCACCCAGGTTCGATCGGCGACCACCCAGAACGGTCGGGAGGTATCATGCGCGACCGTAAAGAACGCTTCACCGCGATCCAGTCGGATCACACGCGCCCCGTCGCTGTATTCGATTCGAGCCGCGCTATTGCTGTTGAGCTCGAGCACCGAGCCATCGGACAGCTTGATCGACGCTTGCTGACCGATATCCGTGGCAAACGTCGCCGGCAGACGCAAATGCCACCAGCCCAGCAATGCGATCGCGCAGATCATCGCGGCAGCGGCAATCGCAGCTCCATACCGTCGCTTCGGCGTCTGTGTCGCCGACTGCATGGCGTTACCAAACGATACCGCGCGCACGGTGCGCCCGGCGAAGACGAATTCGCGCCAGGTGCCCATCAGCTCATCATAGGCCCGCGCATGACGGGCACTGGCCCGTCGCCATTCCTCGAAACGTGCGTAGTCCTCCGCACTCACGTCGTCGGATTGTAGACGCGCGATCCAGTCACTGGCCTCGCGCTCGGCCTCCTCGACACTCGGGAGCCGATGAACTTCACTCATGGCGGTCCATCTCCTGCCTTCCTGACATCTCATAGCGGCGACGCAGAAAGGCGTGCGTGTCACGCAGTCCCCGCGAGATGTGCTTCTCCACCGTCTTGGTGGAAATACCCAACTGATCCGCGATCTCCTTGTAAGAGCACGCGTTGAACACTTTCAGCGCGAACGCCGCCCGGCATTGCGGCGGCAGATGTTCGATCGCCGCCTTCAACAGCGCCGCCGCCTCGTCCGCGACCAGCCGGTCTTCGGTCGAAGCACCATCGCTGTGGAGCGCGCCCAGGTCATCGACGTCGGCCACCGAATCGGTCTCGGCGACGCGTTGATGCCGGCGCGCATTCCAGACCAGATTGCGCGCCGTCACGAACAGGAAAGCTTTGGGCGTGCGTACTTCATCGCCCTGCTCCAGGGTGCGGGCATAGGCCTCCTGCACGATGTCCTCGGCCGAGTCGTTGGATCGGGTCAGACGACGGACGTAACGAAGCAATCCCGAGCGGGTTTCGGTGACGAAGCTGGAAAAGCGGGCGTGGGGGGTCTTCAACGGCATGATGCGTGGCCAACTTTGAGCCGAACGACGCCCCCAAATCAATACCTTATCGGACTCCCGCGACCGCCCTGCCAGGCCTGGCGCACGGGCGTCTTCGCAGATAGGACACCTGAGCGGAGTTTTTCCCCCACACTATATTGAACGGGCCCGGTTCCGGACTCAGTCTGCGGGCGCTATCCTCGCCCCTCCCCAGCCGGATGCCCCGGTCATGAATTCTCAACACAGCGGGATCACAGCGTTCGGGCCGTTCCGACTGTCGCCGGTGGCTCGCGTCATCGAGCGCGATGGTGTGCCGCTCGCGCTGGGCGATCGCGCGCTCGATATCCTGATCGCCCTGGTGGCACGCGCCGGTGAAATCGTCAGCCACCGGGACTTGATTGCCCACGTCTGGCGCGATCTGGTGGTCAGCCCCGGCACCCTTCGCGTCCACATGAGCTCGCTGCGCAAGGCGCTGGGGGACGGCGATGGCGGCGCGCGTTACATCGAGAACGTGACCGCCCAGGGCTACTGTTTCGTTGCCCGGGTTACTCATGAGCCCACAGCCCCACCGCCAGCGGCGCGGGCCGAGTTCCCCGATGTCGCCCGCAAACGGCTGCTGCTGCCGTCGAAACTGAGCAACATGGTCGGGCGGGAACATATGGTGCGCGAGATCGGCGAAGACCTGATCGCCGAGCGCTTCATCACCATCATCGGTCCAGGCGGCATGGGCAAGACCACGGTCGCCATCGCCGTCGCCCACGACATGCTCAAAGAGTTCTCGGACGCGGTGTGCTTCGTCGATATCGGCGCGATCGAAGATGCGAAGCTGGTCGCCGCGACCGTCGCGGCGTCGCTGGGTCTGTCGGTACAGACCGCGGATCCGACGCCAACGCTCATCGAGTACCTGCGAACGCTACGCATGCTGCTGGTCATCGACAATTGCGAGCACGTGATCGATGCCGTCGCGACCTTGCTCGAAACCATTTTCAGGCAAGCCCCGGGCGTGCACCTTCTCGCCACCAGTCGCGAAGCTTTGCGCGTCGAAGGCGAGCACGCCTGCTGGCTGCCGGCACTCGCAAACCCTTCGCCCGAGTCCAGCATGAAAGCCTGCGACGTGCTGCAGTTCCCAGCCGTGCAACTGTTCATGCAACGAGCGAGCGCGAGCGGTCATCGTTTCAAGCTGGACGATGAGACCGCACCGCTCGTCGCCGGCATCTGCGGCAGGCTCGAAGGGATTGCGCTCGCCATCGAGCTCGCCGCCGGGCGCGTCGGCAGTCATGGCATCGCGGCCACCGCCGATCTGTTGAACAGGAATCTCGGCCTCGATTGGCACGGACGACGTACCGCACTCCCGCGCCATCAAACATTGCGTGCGTTGCTCGACTGGAGCTACGGGCTTCTGCCCGAGACCGAACAACTGGCGCTGCGCCGGCTATCGGTGCTGGTCGGTGCCTTTACTCTCGACGCCGCTTGCGCCATCGCGCAGGGCAGACCGTCAAATCAGGCGCCGATGCTGAGCACGCTCGATGCGCTGGTCGCCAAGTCCCTCCTGTCGGCCCTGGTCGGCGACGATGGCACTGAACGCTATCGGCTGCTCGAAACGACGCGCATGTATGCCCGGGAAAAACTGCAAGAGAGTGGCGAGTTCACGCTCGCCGCTCAACGTCACGCCGAGTATTTCGCGAAGCTCCTGAACGCTCGCCATGGTGGGTACGTCGATCTCGAGTACACGGGCCGCGCGCACACGCTGAGAGAACATCTTGGCAACGTGCGTGGCGCGCTCGAATGGTGTTTTGCGCGAGACGAACGAGCGGCGGATGCGACGCTCGCGGTCGACCTCGCCGCGGCGGCCGCTCCCGTGTTCTTCGAGCTCTCTTTGTTGAGTGAAGCCTATAAGTGGAGCGCCGCTGGACTCGAAGCGCTCGATGCAGCCACGCGCGGCAGCCGGCGCGAGATGCTATTGCAAAGTACCTGGGCCATTTCCTCGATGTGGCTGCGAGGGAACAGCGAAGACGTGCTGACCGCCCTCACGCGTGGCATACAGCTGGCGCACCCTCAGGATGAACCGGAGCAGCGCTTGCGGATGCTCGCGACACGACACTTGTTTCTAACACGCATCGCCGACTTTCGCGGCGCGCTGGCCGCGGCGAAGGAATGGGATGTCGCGGCCCGCCAGGCTCGCGATGTGACTTGCCTGGCGATTGCGGATCTGATGCAAGGTGTGGCCAGACACTTCCGCGGCAATCAAGCAGCGGCGAGAAGGCACTTCGACTCGGGATTTGCTCGAGCCGGTGAACGGAATCTGCAATTGTGCGGTAACGATCATCGGGTGCGAGGCCTGATCTCGCAATCCCGCACGCTGTGGCTCTCAGGCCTGCCGGAGCGCGCGATCGCAACTGCCCGGCTCGCCGTCGCCACTGCATCGAGATCCGGGAAGCCGCTCGATACCTGCTTCGCACTGGTCTTCACGACGCCTGTGTATTTGTGGTGCGGCGAGTGGGATGCCGCGCACGGCGTTCTCGAACAACTGATCAACCACACCCATTGGCCCATGCTGAAACCCTTCCACTCCATCGCGGCGGCGATGCAAGGCTCTTTGCTCATCGGTCGCAAAGACCCCGAGCAAGGAATACCGATGGTCCAGGCCGCGCTTCAGGTGATGAAGAATGAGCGACAGAACGTCGCCAGAACGCTTGCTGCGTGCTCGCTCGCGGAAGGATTGATCATGACGGGTCGATGCGAGGAAGCACTCGTCGTCATCCGCAACACGCGACGCGATGCTGTGCTCGGCGCAGAAGGCGCGTTCTTGCCCGAGCTGTTACGCCTGCAAGCTCGGACGCTGCTTGCCATGTCTGAAGCCAACGAAGCGCAGGCCGAGCGTCTGCTGGCTCGATCCTGCATGATCGCGCGTCGGCAGTCCGCATCGTCCTGGGAACTGCGCTCGGCGATCGATCTGACCCGCATTCGTGCGCGACGAGGCGATGGCGTAGCGGCTCGTCAATTCCTCTCGACCCTCTACGATCGATTCACCGAAGGGTTCGCGACTCAGGATCTGCAGGCAGCAGCACAGTTGCTGGGCGCACTCGAGCCACTCGCGTCGCGGGCCGCCGTCTAGGCTTCGACAGCGCAAAGCTGCGCAAGTTGCCTGAACGAAAAACCCGCCCGAACAATTGTTTACAACCTGTCGCACGCGCCTGCGCGATGCTTGCAGTCACGATGTCACGCCCCAGGTGAACCTCGTGGACACTGTGAAACAAACTTTACTTTCCATAGCCGCATGCCTGAGTCTCGGCGCATGCGCATCGACACCTCCGACGGTCAGTAGCCCGCCGCCGCCACCGGCGCCTGCCCCCGCGCCACCACCTCCTGCGCAGGACTCCGTCGTCTACGCATACCCGCTCCGGGATCAGACGCCGGAACAACAGGACCGCGACCGCTACGAGTGTCATCTCTGGGCCGTGAAGCAATCCGGCTTTGATCCAAGTGCGCCGAATCTTCCAGAACGCTCTCGCATTCGAGTAGTGCGAGCGTCCGGACCGCCCAGCTCGATCCCCGGTGCCGCCATCACCGGTGCCGTGCTCGGCGCCATCATCGGCGGCCCGCACGCCGGTGGCGAGGGTGCCGCGGTCGGCGCCATTGCCGGCGCTGCGGTTGGAGCAGCGACGGACGCACAGCGCGACCAACGCACTCAGGAGATTGAGCAGGCACGCAGCGATGCGCAACGAAGCCGCGACGCCGCGGTCGAACAGAAAGCGGGCGACTATCGCCGGGCGATCGCCGCCTGTTTCGCCGGCCGCGGCTACAGCACGAATTGATCGAGAGCAGTTCCCGTCATGAATACGCGAATGAGTTTCAGCTGGTTGGCGTGCGCGGCGTTGTGTCTCACTCAGATTGCTCACGCCGCGCCGGGCCGCGGGCGCGACGACGGTCCCGACCGTCATTATCCCCGCGAAGGCCACGTCGTCCGCTCGCTACCGTATGAACGACACGTAGTCGTCGCTCCTGGCGGCAGCCGTTATTTCTATTCTCGCGGCGTCTGGTACGCACCTCGTGGACCGAGCTACGTCGTCGTCCACGCGCCCATCGGCCTGTACGTGCCGGTGCTACCGCCCTTCTACACCACTCTCTGGTTCGGCGGCGTGCCTTACTTTTACGCCGACAACAGCTATTACCTGTGGCGCGAGCAACAGCACTCCTATGAAGTGGTCGATCCGCCCGAGCAAACATCGGGCGCCGCGAGCTCGAGCAGCGCCGGCAGCGACGAGATCTTCACCTATCCGAAGAGCGGCCAGTCGGCGGATCAGCAGGCCAAGGACCGTTATGAATGTCATCGCTGGGCGAAGGACGAAACTCAGTTCGACCCGACGCAGCCGGGCGGCGGCGTCGCCGACAATCAGAACGCCAGCAAGCGCGCCGACTATCGCCGGGCGATGACGGCGTGTCTCGAAGGACGCGGCTACAGCGTCAAGTAACGGCCGGCAACCCGAAGGACTCACCACGCGAGGTCCGTTTGTCCCTGCACCTCGCAGGACCTGCAGCACCGCCATCGCTTACCAATCAGCTAGACCAGCCGGCTGCCCAACGCTCGCAACAGTCCGGCGCCGTCGCCCTGCCACGCACTGCCGTGCATGCACGCCAGCGTCGTGGGCTGCTGATCGGCCAGTTTGTCCAGGACGGTTGCGGTTTGTGGCGCGTGGGCGAAGTAATCCATCGGGCGACGGAACGCTTCGCTCGGCTCCAGAATGTCATCGGTGGTGAGCGCTCGCTCGCCCTTGCCGCCCTGAGTAAACAAGTCGCCGCAGAAGAACGTCCGCGTCGTCATTTCCATCAACAAGCCGCACTCCCACGAATGCGGAACGTGCGGCGTGTAAAACCAACGGAACCGGCGCCGGCCGGTGACGAACTCCTCACCATCGGCCAACGCCCGTGCCGGCCGATCGGAGAAATCGCCGATGCTGGTCATGGCCGCCACCTGGCTGCAGAAAGGCACGGCCTGCGGGGCCGCCGCGAGGAATGAATTCAGAGCACCGCACTCATCCGCCTCGAAATGCGACAGGCCGATGTGCCGGAGGCTTTGGATCGGGACGACGCTGGCAACCGCCGCCTGCACGACCGGAAACAAGCCGCGCTGGCCGGTATGAAACAACACCGGCTCATCGTCGACGACCAGGTATTGATTGAAGTTGAAGGCCCGGCCCGGACCGATGGCAACGGGCGTATTGATCCGATAGATGCCCTCGCCGATCTCCTGAATATTGGTGCCGGTGGTAGTGTCGGTAATCATGGTTTCTCCTGCAGCGATGCTCGCAGACCATCGCGGTGAAGGGCGAGCCATTGGCCGAAGCTCAGCAGCCCCGGATGCAGCTCGCGCGATAATGCCACTGGCCGCTGCGCACGGAACTCCGCGTTGAAATCGCACTTGTATTGAAACATGTTGGCCAGATCCTCCGCGCCTGGAAAGCCGAGTTGCGCATAAACGGCGTGGGGCATCGTCACATGTCGTACCGGCTCTCCCAAGACCTTGGACAGTTCGGCACTCATTGCACTGCCCGTCAGGTGTTCGCCGGCAATGCCCACCGTCTGCCCGATGAACCGCGACCCGCGTTTGAATATCCCGAACGCACAGGCACCGATGTCCACGGCCGCGATACCCGGCAGCGGGTGCTCGCCCATCGGCAACAGAAAAATCAGCGAGCCTTCCTCACCCCGCCTTGGCCCCATCCCGAAATGAATCAGGTTGTCCCAATAGAAAGAGGTCCTCAGCAACGTCGTTGGCAATCCGCGAAACAACGCGTCGGCCTCCCCCTTGGCATCGAAGTGCGGCACCTTGTAACGCTGCATGAGCGTGGGCATGCGCTTGTCGTGCAGAGGCACCCGTTCGCGCGTGTCTTCGAGCGTCGACCAGACGACGTGGGCCACGTCAGCCCGACGCGCCGCGTCCACGATGTTCTGGGCCTGGGAATATTCACGCTCCGGTGAGAAGTGCTCCCAGAAATTGGTCACCGCAAACAGCCCGTGCGCCCCTTTGAATGCACGCTCCAGGCTCGCGGGATCGTCCAGATCGCCGAACACGACTGCCGCGCCCTTCGCAGCCAGCTCACGAGCCGCTGGCGAATCGGTCTTGCGGCTGATCGCCCGCACTTCGAACTCGCGATCGGGATCGGCAAGGATCGAGCGCACCAGACCGCCACCTTGTGCACCGGTGGCTCCAACGACGGCAATGATCGGCTTGGTCATGATTGAATCCTCGGACGTTAGTGTTCCGTCGCCGCGGCGGTCCCAGTGGCCGGCGGCGGCAGCGGCTGAGGCACGCGGTTGCTGATCGCAGGAATCGTCTGCAGATAGGCGAAGACCGCTTCCAGATCAGCATCGGTCATTTGTTTGTACATAGGAATGGGCATGGGCGGCAGGATGGGCCGGCCGCGACCGAGATGACGGCCGCTGCGAATCGTGTCCTTGAAGTTGCGCAGCGTCCAACGCCCCAGCCCGGTTTCCGGATCGGGCGTGAGATTCGCGGTGAAGCTGACGCCCCACGGCCCGGCCCATGCGGTGTTGGTCGCTGCGAAAGACGATGTCCACGGGCCTGGCGGCAAGCTCGGCGCGGTCGGCATCTGCAGCGATTCCGGGTGACCGGACAGCATCAGACTCATGTCTGGCTCAGGTCCCTTCGGCCCGAGCTTCAGCGGTGTGTGGCAATCATTGCAAGCAGCAATGGTGACGAGGTATTTGCCACGGCTGACTTGGTCGTCGGCGGTCGCGACGCCGAGCATGAGCACATACGCCGGAACAATCATGAGGAACGAGGCGGCGACGGATTTCATGAGATTACTCCCTGGAGGTGGATGGATTCTTGTCTTGATCGATCCAGCGCGCGATCAGCGCCAGACCTTCGGAATCGGGGATTGCCGTGCCGAGCGGCGGCATCTGAACGCTCGCGTCGCGTGATCGCATTCTGATCAGCAATGCGCTGTTGTGAGATGCGCCGGGCGAAACGAGCGGCACGGCGGCGGTCGTCCCCGGCAGGCGAAACTGCGACGATGAAGAGCGCAGCGACTGCAAGACTTTCTCCGTGCTGGCTGGATCGGTGACGTCTTGAGCCAGCTGCAGATCGACGGGCACCGATGCATCCGAGGAATTCGTATGACACTGACCGCAGTTGCCATGCAGATAGCCCAACGCGGCGCGCTCTGTCGGCGACGCGGCGCTGATCCGCGGCGGTGTTTTGATCAAGGACGTCGGCAGGTTCCTCACCAGGCCGCGTTCGATCAGCTTGCGCAGATCGACATCGTCCGCCCGCAACGATTCCGCATGTACTGCCAGCGGATCGCGATCCGACGACAGCTGCAGCGCGCTGAACCCCAGCACGGGCACGGCAGGTCCCTCATGACAGGCGCGACAATCCAGCTCGGAGGGAATGGAATATTGCCGGGGCTCGGTGCCGTTCAGCGTGAGCGAAGCAATACCCTCGCCCGATGCGAGCACGGCGTCTTGCCCATCTTCGCTCCAAATGTAGGTCGCGTATCGCCACGAACCGTCCGCAAGACGCTCGATGAAACGCGTCTCCACCCGGCGCTCCAATCGGAACTCCTTCCACAACCGTGTGCCTCTCGGAAACTCCCAGGCCGAAGGGCGGCTCGCATCGATGAAAGTGCCGGGCGGCAGATAGATCCAACGCCGCTTGATCGCACCATCGGACCACAGCGGGTACTGCGGAGTGAAGGACAAGACGCCCGCTCGTACCTCGCTCGTCGAGCCTTCGACGAACAGGCCGGTGTCACTCAGCCGGTCGGGCAACGGTCCTGCGCCAGCAGAAACAACGAACACCATGCCCGCAAGAGCAGTGATCGCCGCGGCCATGAGAACTTTGAAGCTCATGGCGGAAATGATGCCTCCGTGCCGGGGCACGAACATCGCCTTCAATGGGCTATGCGCGTGGTCTCAATGGGCCATGCCGCGGGCCATGCCCGTTAGTACCAGCCCCGCTCAGGCCTGACTTCGATAGGTCTGCGCCGCTTCAGCCCGCGACGCGACGCCAAGTTTGTCCAGGATGTTGGCGACATGTCGCTTCACGGTATGCGGACTGAGGTCAAACGCACGTGCAATAATTTTGTTTGTATCGCCCGAGGCAATGCGTTGAAGGATTTCCCGCTCGCGGACTGTCAGTTGGTTCTGGCAGTCGGTAACCGCCTGCGCCAGCCGACGTTCGAGCGTCGAACGCACGACAAAATGCCCTCGCGAGCGTGGCGGCCGGATCTTGTGTGCGCGAATGCCGAGGATGACATATGGACTGCGCTGTAGGTTTTTCCGCGTGATACCGAGGGATCGGCGGGCGTAACACTCACTAAAAGAGCCATGAACGTCACCCGGTCGGTGCGCACGGCACACCGGGACACGCGGCGGATACACTTGTTCGACGAGCCCGCTCCGGGCGTTAATTCCGAGGCCATGCGAACAGAACTCAGTGAACTGCTGTCGGGCATGACCGCCCAAGCGGCCCCGGTGTCGACCCGGCACGCCGAGCGGATTGCACTCGATCACTACGGGATCGAGGCAATCGCCCAGCGCCTGACCGGCGAGCGCGACGAAAACTTCCAGTTGCAGACCCCGGATGGCGCGATGTACGTGCTCAAGATCGCGAATCCCCTGGAGGAACGCGCATTTCTGGAGCTGTTGACGGCCGCGCTGCTGCACGTCGAGCAGGCCGATCCGACGCTGCCTTGCCCGCACGTGCATCGAGATCTGTCCGGTCAGTCTCAAACCGAGGTACGCGACGAAGATGGCGCCGCCCGGTCCGCACGCATGCTGACCTGGGTCGCCGGCAAGCCTCTGCGAATGGCGCAGCGGTCGGCCGAACAGCGCCGGCATTGCGGCCAGCTCGCCGCGCGACTGTCGCTCGCTCTGCGAGACTTCTCACATCCCGCCGTGCATCGCCCGATCGTCTGGAATCTTCGCCATCTGCCGAAGATGCAGAAACTGCTCGAGGAACTGCCCGACTTCCCGCGCGCCGATCTGATTGCAGAATTCATTGCGCACTTCCAGACCGACATCGCCTCCCGCCTCGCCACGTTGCGCCAGCAAGTGACCCATAACGATCTGAACGATCGCAACATCCTGGTCGCCGACGGCGACGACCGTCGGATCGCGGGCATCATCGACTTCGGCGATACGGTCCACACCGCGCTGGTCGCCGATGTCGCCATCATGATGGCCGAGCAGATCCGTGAACCGCACGAGGCCGAGCAGGTCGTCGCCGACTTGCTCGCGGGCTACGAAAGCGTTACGCCGCTGCAGGAATCGGAGCTGGCGATACTGCGTGAACTGATCGTCGCGCGCATCGTAATGAGCGCGGTGATTCCGTCGTGGCATCGTCATCGCAATCCCACCAACACCCACTACGCCAGAGTCACCCGCGACTTCGTCAGCAAACGAATGCTGATCGCCGAAACGCTGCTGACCACTGCTTGAGAGACCTGTCCGATGTCGAGCTCATCTTCCAGGACCGCCGACCTGCTCGCACGCCGCAGACGCCTGCTCGCCCCCACCTACGGGCTCTTTTACGAAGAGCCGGTGCACATCACGCGCGCCTCGGGCGTATGGATGTATGGACCGGACGACCGCGCCTACCTGGATGTTTATAACAACGTGCCGGTCGTCGGCCATTGTCATCCTCATGTCGTCGCAGCGTTGGCCCGTCAGTCCGCGCTGCTGAATACACACACGCGCTATCTAACCGACAAGCCCATCGAACTGGCGGAGCGGTTGCTTGCAACCTTCCCGCCGGAGCTTGCGACGGCGATCTTCACCTGCACCGGCAGCGAATCGAACGACCTCGCCATTCGTGTCAGCAAGGTGGCGACCGGCGGCACGGGCGTCATCGTGACTGAGTGGGCCTATCACGGCACGACGGAAACGCTGGCCGGCATGTCGCCTTCCTCAGGCACCGGCCGTCTCGGCACGCACGTCTACACGGTGCCGGCCCCGATCGATCCGGAAAGCGCAGGCCAATTCGCCGCCCGAGTGCAAGCTTGTATCGAAACGATGCGCGCGAATGGTGTGAAACCCGCGGCATTGCTGGTCGACACGATCTTCTCGAGCGACGGCGTCGGCTCGGATCCGCCGGGATATCTGGCTGCAGCGGCCGCGCACATACGCGCCGCCGGCGGATTGTTGATTGCTGATGAAGTGCAGCCGGGCTTCGGTCGCACTGGCCACTCGATGTGGGGCTTTCAGCGGCACGGCGTCGTGCCGGACCTGGTAACCATGGGCAAACCCATGGGCAACGGACATCCCATCTCGGCGCTGATTGCACGCCCGGAAGTGATTGCGGACTTCGCGCGACAGACGCGCTACTTCAACACCTTCGGTGGCAACACCGTCGCGTGCGCCGTTGCGTTGGCCGTGCTCGATGTCATCGAGCAGGAACAACTCATCACGAACGCTCGCGAGATCGGCGCACAGCTACGTCGCGGCCTGGAGGAGCTCGCGTCACGTCATCCGACGCTCGGCGCCATTCGCGGCGCCGGCCTGTTCATTGGAGCGCAGATCACCACGGGCAGAGCTGAGACGACGCGCATCGTCAACGCGCTCCGTCAGCGTGGCGTGCTGATCGGCTCGGCCGGTCGCAACGGTGACGCGCTCAAGATCCGACCGCCACTGGTCTTCAAACAAGAGCACGTCGACCAGTTGCTCGACACGCTGGCGCAGGTGTTGTAACGCCCGCGCCGTCGATTGCGTCAGCGCAGCCCGATTTGCGACGGGCTGCTCACTGGCGTACCGAAGTCCGGATCGCCCTTGCCCGCCAGCGGCGACTGCGGCTGCTGACGATACTCCGCATCGAGCTTCGGATCCTGCTCGATCACGTTCGGGCCCTTGCGCACCGACGCCGCATCCTTCGTGAGCATCGCATTCTCGTTGCCGAACAGCGCGCTGTAGCCAAGCCAGATCTTGCTATTGCCCAGGGCGTGCGCGGCATAGGGCTTGTTGTTCACCACGATCGAGTTGGTCACATAGATCGACGCGTCGTGCTCGGTGTACAGGCCGTCGTCGATGTTCCGATCGATGACTGAGTTCGCGACGTGCGCGGTCGAGTTGTCGTAAGCCGCGATGGCGCTGGAATCGTTGCCACGGATCACCGCGTTGCTCAGGCGCAGATAGGCCGTTTCGTGCAGCCAGATCGCGACGTGTCCATCGAGGATGCGCAACCCGTCGACGTCCAGAATGGTGTCGCCGCGACCGGTGAGGCCCATCTTCTGATACTTCTCGATGGTCACATCGTGCAGGCGCACGCGGCTGTCCATCGCGAAGATGCCGTGGCCTTCGTAGATTTCATCTTCCTCAACGTCGAATTTGAATCCGGTCAGGGTAAGGCCGCGCACCTCGAGGTTGGCGCGATTCACGACGATGCCGGTGCTGCGCGGGCCCGTGCCGCCGTCGAGCACGACGCCGGGCTCGCCCACCAGGCTCAGTCGCTTGCCATCGATCACGACGAAACCGCGAATCGTATGGATCCTGTAGGGCACGTCTCGCACTGCCGTCGCGCTGTAAGTACCGGCGCGCAGCTGGACCGTATCGCCATCCGCTGCCGCATCGATCGCGGCTTGAATCCCTGAGCCACCTGCAAACGCGCAGTCCGCCGCCATGTTGGCCGTCGGGCACACGATGTGAGTATGGGGACCGGTGCCGGGCGTCGCGGACACGGTCTCGATCGGGCGCGGCGCGCAGCCGGTCAGGACGCTCGCGATCAAGACGGCGATCAGGCTCGTTCGTTGGGGCATTCGGGTTCTTGCTGCAGTTCGATGAGCGCCTTATGTTGGCAGCCGCCGCGCGTTGGGAAGATGCGAAGTTGGTCACTCCTGGTGCCGGAGGATCACCGCTGTGACACAATCGGAACCAAGATGGGCGATGAAAAGACTGAGCTGTACGTCCCGAGTCCAAGGCTGCCGCCTCGCAAGGGACTCCCGCCGTTCGAGGCGCTACGGGCGTTCGACGCCGTGGCCCAACTCGGCGGCGTTCGCAAAGCCGCCGACTACCTGTACCGCGACCAGACCGTCATCAGTCGTCATCTGCGCACCGTCGAGGACTGGGTCGGCGCCAAGCTCATCGTGCGCACGCCGTCGGGCAGCATGCTCACCGAGCAAGGCTCGCAGTACCACAAGCAGATTGCCGCAGCCATCGATGCGATCGCCGCCGCCACCGCGGATCTGGTCAAGCGTGGCGATACCGGCAGCCTGCACATCCGCTGCATGCCCGGCTTCGCGTTGCATTGGTTGTCACGTCGGCTCGGCAGCTTCGAGGAATCTCATCCGGGCTTCTACACCGTGCATCCGGCCGAACGCCGCCCGGACTTTCTGAGCTTCGACGCCGATGTCGAAATCCGTTTCGTCGCCGGCTACAACCACGAGTCGGAGCCGCCGGAGGAATTCCGCAGCTCGCTGATCGTGCATTCGCCCGTGCTCGCTGTGGCGAGTCCCGAGTATCTGGCGCGCAGCGCCCCGATTCATGAGCCTCACGACCTGCTCCAGCATCAGCTGTTACATGAAGAGAGCTTCGATCGCTGGCGCAACTGGCTGGGCTCGTATCAGGTTAAGGACGCCGCCGACCTGACCGGTCCGCGGTTGTGGCAAGGACATCTGACGCTGCACGCGGCCTGCCAAGGGCGCGGCATCGCGCTCGCCAACTATGTGATTGCCAGCGAAGACCTCGCCGCCGGTCGGCTGGTGGATGTGGGCGCTGACAAAGCCGGCTTTCAGCCGCAGGCCATGGGCACCTACTATTTCATCGCCAAAGCCAATCGCTGGGACTCTTCTCTCATCCGCCGCTTCCGTGACTGGCTCACCGATGCCGTGCGTGCCGACTTTCCGAATCTGAAAACTTCCTAGCCACCTCGCGGTGTGCCGCGCTCACCACGAGCGGCGCGGCATCCCAAACTTGGGCGTGGCTTTGGCGTCATCATCGGTGCACCACCCTGGTTTGCTCACTTGGAGGCGACATGATCGTCCGGCGATCGCTGCTCATTGCTCTGGCCGTCACCGCAACTCTTTCTGGCGTCGCCCGCGCCGCCGACGATCAATCGTCGTTGCAACCGGTGCTGAACGCCGGCGACAACGTGCTCAAGTTCGACTGGCCGGCCGTATCGGTCGGCACCGGCGAATATGAAGAAGGGCCCACGGGCGTCACCGTGTTCCGCTTCGATCGACGCGTGCATGCGGCGGTCGACGTACGCGGCGGCGGTCCTGGGACAGTGAATACAGACTATTTGCGCATCGGCTATGAAGTGCCGGAAGTGGACTCCGTCGTGTTCTCCGGCGGCTCGTGGTACGGCCTCGAAAGCACGACCGCCGTGGCAACCGCACTCAAGGATGACCATATTCGCGACGGCATCTGGACCAACCTCGCGCTCTCCGTCGGCGCCATCATTTATGACTTCGGCGATCGACGCCTCAACGAGATCTATCCCGACAAGCGTCTCGCACAGGCCGCGGCACGCGCCGCCCGACCCGGAATGTTTCCTTTGGGCGCGCATGGCGCGGGCCGCATGGCGAAGACCGGCCACATCTTCGATTGCGGCGCGTACTCAGGCCAAGGCGGTGCCTTCAAACAAATCGGCGATTTGAAGATCGCTGCGTTCACCGTGGTCAACGCCGTCGGCGTCGTCACGGATCGCGAAGGACGCGTCGCCGCCTGTTATCGCGATAAAGACTGGCCGCAGGGCGAGCTGAAAACGGCGGAGCTGTTCAGCGCCTTTCCCGCCAGCAGCCAGCAAGGCGCGTGGCGGCCCATGGCTCAGAAGCTCGATGCCAAGCGCAACACCACGGTCAGCCTGGTCATCACCAATCAAAAGCTGGATCGCGCGCGACTGGAGCGTCTCGCCACGCAAGTCCACTCTTCCATGGGCCGCGCCCTGCAACCGTTCGCGACGGAGCTCGATGGCGACGTGCTCTACGCGGTCTCCACGGCCGAGCTGCAGGGCCCGGTCGATGAATCCCCCACTCCCAACGTGGATCTCGACATCATCGCTTCAGAACTGATGTGGGACGCGGTGCTGGCCTCGATCCCGGCGCAACAGCCCATCAGGCAGCCCGATCCAAACGTCACATTCAGCACCGCACAGCTGCGCGTTTTCGCCGGCGAGTACGTCTTCAGTAACAATGTCAGCGTGCGCGTCACTGTCGAGGGGAACAAGCTGATGGCGCAGGCGAGCGGCGCGCGTGCGGCGTTCGCGGTCCGCAAGGAGACGGTTGAATTGTTGCCCGCCTCGAAGACGGAATTCGTCGTGCCGGGCCGCTATCCGACGACGCTGAGCTTCGCCGGGAAAGGCAAGCTCGTGCTCAATCCCGGCCACTGGCAGCAGGTCGGCTCGCGCAGGAAATAGCGAGCCTCGTCGCTTTGTGCCGAGCTGCGGCTAAGCGAGCCGCAGCTCGCGTACGAAGCGATGTTTGCAGATCAGGATCACCACGCCGCCACCGATGCCGATGGCCGCGTGCAACAGCCAGAACACGCTCGGCTGCAATGTTTCATAGAAGCGCCCCAGCCAGCCGCTGACGATGCCGCCGATGAAGATGCCCAGATAATACGAGCCCACCAGCATCGCATTCACCGCGGCCGGCGCTGCCCGCGACACCAGCGACAACGCGATCGGCGCCGCATACAGATAACCGGCGGCGACCAGGAAGTGAAACACCACGGGCCAGCCGACCAGCACGCGGCCATCGACCGCCAGCGCCTGCCCCAGGCTCAGCAGGACGCACGACAAACCAAAGAAGCCGCAGCCCAGCGCGATCTTCACGAGGTCGGTGGGCTCGGCCGCCCGCTTCGACTGCCAGCGCCAGAACAGCACGGTGAATGGCGCGAGCACCAGCACCGCCAGCGCATCCAGCGATTGAAACCAGGTGACGGGAATGGTGAAGCCGAACAACTCACGATCCACGACATCGCGCAGCCACAGCGGATAAATGTTCCAGACCTGCGCCTGGACGATCCAGAACGTCGACGTCAACGCCAGCAGCGCGAGCAACGCCACGATCACCCGGGCATCGCCGGGCGCGAGTGACACACGAGCGCCGCCGGCATGACGCGGCGAATCGGGTGGCAAATATCGACGGCCCGACAAATAGATCACGATGCCGAGCAACATGCCGAAGCCAGCCGCCGTGAAGCCATAGTGCCAGCCATACAACTCACCGAGCGAGCCACACACCAGCGGAGATATGAACGCACCGATGTTGATGGCAGTGACGTAGGCGGTGTAAGCACTATCGCGTCGACGATCGTCCTTCGCATACAACGCACCCACCTGCGCGGCCAGATTGCCCTTGAGCAGACCGGAACCCAGGATCAACGACAGCAACGCGGACAGGAACGCCGCCTCGAAGGCCATCATGAAATGGCCCGCCGCCATGAGCATCGCGCCCGCGAGCACGGCGCGAGTGCGTCCGATGAGACGGTCGCCGATCAAGCCACCGACGATGGGCGTGAAATAAATGAGCGCGACATACAGGCCGAAGATCTGCGACGCGAGCGCCTGCGTCGACAGCTCACCGAACACACTTTCGAGCGCCGCCTTGAATCCCGCGAAGCCAGCAATGCCTTCCACTGCGCCCGGCTGCAACAGGTAGCCGGTCATGTACAGCATCAGCAGCGCCTGCATGCCGTAGAACGAGAACCGCTCCCACGCCTCGGTGAAAAAGATATAGGCCAGGCCGCGAGGATGGCCCAGGAACTCACCGGCCACGGCTGGGCGTGGCACGGCGGCGTCGCTTTCCAGGTTGGCGGTATTCACGCTATTGATGCGCCCAGGCTTGCTTCCAATCGATGATGTTCTGAGTGTGGCCCACTTCCCAATAGAACTTGCTACGGGGCCGCTCGCGCAGCCCGATCTCGTTCATGCTGTAAGAGTCGTAGAGCCGGCCATTCACCATCGTGTAGCGCACGGTGTTGGTCTGGCGGATGTCTGCGAGCGGATTGCCATCCAGCACGATGACATCGGCGAGCTTGCCAACTTCCAGCGAGCCGATCTGTTTATCCAGACCCAGGGTCCTGGCACCGTTCAAAGTGCTCGAGCGCAGCACATGGAGATTGCTCATGCCGCCTTCGGCGAGCAGCCACATTTCCCAGTGCTGAGCCACGCCGGGCGCCTCGCCATGGGAGCCCGCATTCACGGTCACGCCCGCGTCATCGAGCTTCTTCATCGAGCGCGACACCGAGCGGAAGCCAATGTCATAGATCTCATCGGCGGCGTGGATCGTCGTCATGCCACGAACATACGGCGGCGCATAGTGCGGCGAGCCCAGCGGGTTGTAACCGCTGGTCGTCACCTGGATGAACGTCTGCGCCTTCGGATCATCCCACAGCCGCGTGTGCTGGTAGATGTAGTTCTCACCGAGCAGCTCGCCGAACGTCATCACCAGCGTCGGCGTATGAAAGCTCCTGGCGCGCGCCATCAACTGCACGACGTCGTCGTAGTACGTGGCCACCGGCATGTTGTGCTGGAGGTTGGTGTTGCCATCCAGAATCATGGTGATGTTGTCGAAGAAATTGCTCTCGCCCTCCACGTCCACCATGATGTCGGTGTCACGACCGGCCTTGATCAACTGCTGACGCTGGCTGCGCATGGGCTGGCGGTAGCTCTTGACGATGATGCCGCCGAGCGCGCGCTTGCGCTCCATCAACACTTTCGCGTCTTCGTAGCTGTTCACCGGCAGGAATGCGTTGTCACCCTTGCCATTGCGACCGAACGCAATGAATCCCGACTCAATGGCGCGCGGTCCGACCATGTCACCCGACAACGTCATCTCGGCTTGCGAATAGCTCGGCAACTCCGAGGTGTACGGGTCGTAGTTCGTCGTGACTCCATACGCAAGGTCGGCGTAACGCGACTGCTGCTTCTGTGGCATCAGTCCGGAGGATGTGTAGTAACAATTGTTGATGTGACCGTGCATGTCGATGAGGCCCGGCATGATCGTCTTGCCGGTCACATCGATGACTTTCGCGCCCGCCGGAATCGCGACGCTCTGCGCATCGCCAAGTGCGACAATGCGATTGTCCTTGACAACCAACGTGCCGCGCTCGATGACGCCGTCGCCCGCGGCATTCTCCGCCATGGTGATGATGCGAGCATTGGCGAGCGCCACCGTGCCCGACGGCCGATCCGCCTGCGCGGTCAGCCCTGCGTCGACTCGTTGGGTCGTCGGCGCCTGCCCTGCATCGAGCTGCACCCCGATCGGCGCCGTGTAGAGAATGTTGCCTACCGACCAGTGAAGTCGCTGCGAGGTCGCCGACCACTTGAGACCGTAGCCACCGAGATCGCTGATCTGCACCGTCTTGAATGCCTGGCCGCTGGTATTCACCGTCAGCGGCTCGGCGAGCTCTCGAAACCGGCCGACGTAATACTGCTGGTGATCGCGGAATGCCAGCCACTTCAGATCCGGGCTCAGGCGCAGCTCGGATGTATCGGCGTCGCGCGTCACCGCATGCACACGCTTGTCCAACCCGTTCAGATCCACGCTTTCCAGCGTCGTGACGGTCTGGTGATCGATGTAAGCCTCGACGGTGTAGTAGATGCGCTGGCCGTTCGGCGAGAACATCGGTGCTTCGCCCGGGAGGGTCACGTAATGATTCTCTCCGGTGCTCAGCTCCATCCAATAGATGCCGACTTTCGCTTCGTGACCGCCGAGGCAGCGATCACCCGCGTCGATCTTGTATAGCAGCCGCCGCCCATCGCGAGAGAACGATGGAGAACGCAACACGCCGCCGCTGGTCATTAACGAGCGCGAAGTGCCACTGCCGAGATCGAGCAGCTTCAGTGCCCCACCGATTTCGTCGGCCCACTCCACGTACGCGACCCGTTTGCCATCGGCCGAGAACGCCGGCTCGAACTCCAACGCGGAGGCTTTAGTCAGACGCGCCGGTGTCGCGGTGCCGGACTTGCGCCACAACCGACCGAGTGCGTTGAAGATCACCGTAGCCCCGTCCGGCGAATACGCAGGCTGACGGATCGCCTTCACCGGGAACCGCTCGGGCGCCAGATCGTGCGTGAATCGCGGTGGCGTAGTCACCTTGTGCCTGGCATGCACCCGAAATGGAATCGGCGCGGCCGAGCCGTTTTCCATATCGATCTTCCAGAGCTTGCCCTTGCCCCAAATGGCAACGTGACGGCTGTCCGGGAACCAGTCGAACGCCGGATAGTAGATGCCCTGCCAGGTGTAATCGGCCTGGGCATCGCGATCCAGCGCGTCATAGATGGGCCGCTGCTCGCCGGTCGCGATGTCGTATCTGAACAGCACCGTCTTGGCCTTCACCCGTCGCACGAAAGCGATGTATTTACCGTCTGGCGACGGCTGTGGCGTGGTGGCGCTGCCGAAGCCTCGAATCAGCGACTCTGTCGCGCCCGTCCGCAGATCACGACGCATGACCGCGTAGTGAATGGCATTGGCGTCGATGTAAACGACCGAATTCGACGGCGGCGTGATCTTCTCGGTGTAATAGAGATAGCGACCGTCCGGTGAGAACTGTGCCTCGTGCACGTTCTCGCCGCTGGCAGGCGCGGGCACCAGAATCCGCCCCTCACCGCCCGACAGCTCGAACAATCGCAGCTCTGCCGCATGCAGCTTGTCATCGCCCGCGAACAACTGTGCCGCTGCAAACGATTGACCATCGGGCAGCCACTGCGCACCGGCCAATGAATTTACGGTCTGCGAGGTGACGGCGTGCGCAGCGGAGCCATCGACATTGGACAACCAAACATTGTCGCCACCGCTGCCATCACTGATGTAGAGCATCTGCTTGCCATCGGGGCTGAAACGCGGCCCGCGTTGCATGGCTGCGCCACCGTGGACGAGGCGTGCTTCACCGCCGGTCGCCGGCAAGGAATAGATATCGCCGAGCAAATCGAACATCAGCGTCTTGCCGTCCGGGCTGACATCGACGCTCATCCAGGTGCCTTCCTCGACATCGAACGCCACGTCCGTCGTCGGCTGCCCGGTGTTCTCGATATCCCAATTCGAAGCCGCACTCGCGACACTGTACGCCAGCCACGCGCTCATCAGATACGCGCGCATGTTCAACGCCCTCCCCATGCTTCGTTCCAATCGATACCGTTGCGTTGTTGCAGCTCCCAATAGAACTTGCTTCGAGGTCGGTCGTAGTTGCCGGTTTCGTTCATGGTCATCGAGTCATAGAGGCGTCCGTTCACCATGGTGAGCCGTACGCTGTCGGTGTTGGCGATGTCCTGGAGCGGATTGCGATCGAGTACGATGAGATCCGCCAGCTTGCCCGGCTCCAGCGAGCCGATCTGTCGATCGATACCCAGCGTGCGCGCGCCGTTGATCGTGGCCGCGTGCAGGATACGCATCGGACTCATCCCGCCTTGCGAGAGCAGGCGCATCTCCCAATGCATCGCGAGACCCGGAACCTCGCCATGCGAGCCGACATTGATCACGACGCCCGCGGCATCGAGCTTCGCGGTCGCACGCGCAACACCGCGAAATCCGATCTCCCACAACTCATCGGCGACGTGAATGGACGTCATGGCACGCGCATACGGAGGCGCGCCGTACGGTGTGCTCAGTGGGCTATAGCCGCTCAACGTTTCCTGCACGAAGGTCTGGATCCGGGGATCTTTCCAGGCCTCGGTGTGCTGATACATGTAGTTCTCGCCGAACAGCTCGCCGAAGTTGACCACCAGCGTCGGCGTGTTGTGCACCTTCGCCTGCGCGAACAGCTGCACGATGTCGTCGTAGTAGTTCGCGAACGGCAGGTTGTGCTCGAGATTGGTGTGGCCGTCGATCACCGCGGTGATATTGTTATAGAACTGACTCTCGCCTTCGATATCGACCATGATGCCCGCCTCGCGACCGGCGGCCACCAGCAGCTGGCGTTCGCGCCGCGCCGGATAGCGATAGCTCTTCACGATCGCGCCGCCGATGGCGCGCTTGCGAGCCATCACATTGCGCGCATCGTCGAGCGTTTCGATAGGCTCATACAGATTCGAGGCCTGTTCGGACCGGCCCCACAGCGCGCCGCCCGTGCCGATCCAGCGCGGTCCGACGTTCAATCCCGCGAGCGTGGTTTCGGTGCTCTCGTAACTGGTCAGCTCGTTCGGATACGGATCGAAGTTGGTCGTGACGCCGAACGCCAGCGCCGCGTAACGACTCGCCTGCTTCTGCGGCGACGTGCCGGTGCCGTAACAACAATCGATGTGACCGTGGGCATCGATGAGGCCTGGCAGGATGGTCTTGCCCGCCGCATCGATAACCTTGGCACCTGCCGGAATCGCGACGCTGGCCGAAGGACCGAGCGCGGCGATTCGGTTGCCGGCCACGACCACCGTGCCGTCTTCAATCACCTCATCGCCACGCATGGTGAGGATGGTCGCGTGCGTGAACGCGACCGTGCCTTTGGGCACATCCAGCGGCATGCTCAGATTGATCGAGCTTTGCGCGCTGCTCGATGCGTTGGCGAACGGCGCGGCGGCTCGATACAACTCCGGCCCCAACGCCCAATGCAGCGACCGCGAATCGCTCGCCCAGGTGAGCGCATAGCCTCCACGATTCGTCAGCTTCGTCGCCGCGACTTCGGTGGTGTTCGCACTCACTCGCAGCGGCGCGCCAGTCTCGCGATACGGCACGACGAAGTACTGCTGCCGATCCCGGAACGCGATCCAGCGCAGATCGGGACTCGCGCGCAGGTCCGTCGTGTCGGCATTTGGCGTGCGAGCGTGTTCGCGAATATCCAAGCCATCGAGCGTCGCGCTCCGCAAGCTCTGGGCAACGCTGGGTCCGGAGTAGTCGGACACGACGAAGTACACGCGCTGACCGTCCGGCGAGAACTGTGGCGCGTCGTCACCCGCCGCGATGAAGTGAGGCTCACCGCCTGTGGCCTCGACCCAATAGATACCCGGCTTGGCACGCGCGCCGCCCATGCTCACGTCGGCGGCCTGGATACGAAACGTCACGCGTTTGCCATCAGCGGAAAACTGCGGCTGCCGGATCACGCCGCGACTCATCGCAATCGTTCGCAGGCCCTTGCCGCTCTGGTTCGCGATGTTGAGCGCGCTGCCACGCTCGTCGTCCCATTCGACATAGACGACGCGCTTGCCATCGCTGGCGAACGCTGGCTCGAACCCGGCTGCGCCCGACCGACCGAACGCCGTCGGCTCACCATCCGCCCCGGCACGACGCCACAGACGATTCAGTGCGGTGAAAATCGTCACCTTCTCATCCGAACTCACGGCGAGATCGCGAATCGCCCGGACCTGCACCTGAGCCGGCGCCAGATCCTGCTCGAAGCGCACCGGCTCGACGACACGCGCACGAACATGCGCTCGGAAGGGAATCGGCGTGGCGGCTCCCGTCTCCACATCGATCTTCATCAACTTGCCCTGCGCCCAGACGGCAATGTGCTTTTCATCCGGAAACCAGGCGTAGCCAGGATAGTAGTTCACCTGCGCTTCGTAGGAGGCTTGCAGATCCCGATCGAGCCCGTCGTAGACCGCGCGTTGCGCGCGTGTCGTGAGATCCATGTGGAACAGTAGCGTTTTGTCCTTGACCCGGCGCACGAATGCGAGATGTTTGCCGCTCTTTGAGATTTGCGGCGCGAGTGCCGCGCCCCACCCGCTCGCCAGCTCTTCGCTCTGGCCGGTGCGCACATCGCGCCGCTTGACTGCGTAGTTGATGTGATTGGCGTCGATATAAATATTCGGCGTGGTCAGACGCTCGCTGTAGTACACGTACTGACCATCGGCAGACATCTCAGGCTCGGCGACGTCCCGCTTGTTCGCTGGAACTGGCACCAGCGTGCGACTGCCACCGCCCACTTCATAGAGCTTGATCTCGGCGCTCCACCGCATCGGATGCCGCGCGGGAATGAACGACGCCACGACACTTTGCTGGTCCGGCCCCCAGTTGGCCGCCTGAATCAGATCGCGAGTTTCATGCGTGACCGCTCGCGCATTGCTACCATCGACGTTGGAGATCCAGACGTTCTCCGCCCCCGAGGCATCGCTGACGAACAACAACTGCTTGCCATCGGCGCTGAAGCGCGGCGTGCGTTGCATCGCCGGCCCGCCCTGAACCAGCCTGGCCTCGCCGCCGTTCACCGGCAGCGTGAAGATGTCGCCCAGCAGATCGAACACCAGCAACTGGCCGTCCGGACTCACATCCACACTCATCCACGTGCCTTCCTGCACCGTGAACTCGACATCGCGATATGGCTGGCCGGGACTCGACACGTCCCAACTCTGCGCCGCCGTCGCGGCGCCCGCGAGCGCCATCCACGCCAAACCGACAGTCCACCGCCATCGACGCGCTGAACCGCTCGCTGAATTCGACTGAAACATTCTGGAGGCTCGATCCCCTGGTGCGACAGGCCTGGCATCGTGCCGGCCCTGTCGTCATTGATGGATAAGGGACGGCCGCTACCTCTGCAGCGGCCGTGCGCGATCGTCAGAAGTTGAACGCCGCCTTGATGCCGATGGTACGCGGTTTGGTGCGATTCGCCTGCGACCACAGCACGAACGGGTCCACCGCCTTGTTCTCGTTGGTGAGGTTGGTACCGAACAGCTCGAGCGAGGTCTTGCCCCAGCTCATGCCGAGCCGGGCACCGAGCAGCGTGAAGCTGTCGGAAGCCTGCGTGACGTACTGCGGGTAGTACATGAAACGGTCGGTGTACAGCACCTCATCGCGATGGTTGATGTCCAGGTGCACGAAGCCGTCGATGCCGGCGGCCCACTGGAACGAGTAGTTCGCCGCCAGCGTGTAGCTCACCTTCGGCACGTAATCGGACGGATCGCCGACCTCGTTGGCCGCATTGTCGGCGTCGAGCTCGACCACTTCGGTGTCGATGTAGGAGCCGGACGCGCTCAACATCAATTGATCGGTAGCGCGCCAGCCGAAGCCCGCCTCGATGCCCTTGATCTCCACCGTGCCGATGTTGGCGGCGATGTTCTGGAACTGTTGATTGACCACCACCAGGCCGCGGCGAATCATGTTCTTGTAGTCGGTGTAATAGGCCGCCGTCTCGAACTGGAACCGGCCGTCCATCACCGAACCCTTGGCGCCGATTTCGTAGTTGTAGATCTTCTCGGGATCGTACGGCGGCTGACCGTACGAATTAAAACCGCCGCTGCGGAAACCCTTCGCGACATTGGTGTAGATCTTCACGCTGTCGGTGAGCGCGTAGGACGCATAGATACGCGGATCGGTCGACTCGAATGTATCGCTTTGCGTGCGCGTGCCGTCGAAGATCGAGGAATCGTCCGTGAAGTGACGCACGCCCGCGCCCACTTCGAAGCGCTCGCCGAGCTTGACCGAGCCATCGGCGAACAACGACCAGGATTCGCTATGGTTGTCGGAGATGTAAATGTACGGCTCGAGCACCACCGAGTTGTACAGCGTCTCGATCGGACCGGAGAACGCCGAATCGACCTGGCGGTAGTAGGCACCGAGCGTGTAGTTGAAGCGGCGCTCGCCGGTGGAGACCAGTCGCAGCTCCTGCGTGAATTGATACGTTTGATCGTCGTAGGTGCTGATACCTTCCAGATTGCCTCCCGGCGGCCGATAGGTCGACTCCACCGGCGTGATGTACGGCAACGCGTAGTCACGCATGTAATCGATGTAACTGGTCGCACTGGTCAGCGCGGAGTTCTCGAACGAGTACGTGCCGGTGAGGTTGTACAGCTGATAACGATCGACGCGCGGACGGATGCGGCGCGAGCGGTCGAGCCCCATGTCGATGGTGCGATCCGGCCCCTCGTAGTCCAGACCCAGCTCGCTCTTCAATTGATACGCGGCGATGGTGCCTTCGATCTCCAGCGCATTGCTGGGACGCCACAGCGCCTTGGTGCGGATGTTGTAGACGTCCTGATTGTTGCCGTCCTTGATGCCGGCTTCGGGCTGATCGATCCAGCCACCGCCCTGTTCACCCGACGCCGCGACACGCACGCCGAACACGCCATCGACGATGGGCAGGTTGACGATGCCGGTGAGCTTCTCGTTCGAGTCGCCATCCTCGATGAACGACAGCTCACCCTCGGCGCGTCCCTCGAAGCGATCCAGTTTCGGCTTCTGCGTAATGAAGCGGACGGTACCGGCGGCCGAGCCCTGGCCGTACAGCGTGCCCTGCGGGCCCTTGAGGACTTCGATACGCTCCATGTCGAGCGAGCGCAGATCCAGTTGTCGAAACAAATACAGCGTGGTCGGCGTCTCGTCCATGTACACGGACGTGAGCGCTTCGGAACCGGCGAGATTGCCGATGCCGCGCATGAAGAGCTGCAGCGAGCCCGGACCGTCGACGCGCATGGCCACGCCGGGCACCGCGAACGACAGGTCCTGAATCGAGCGCACGCCGCGCTGTTCCAGCTCGGTGGCGCCCATCACCGTGAGGCTCATCGGCACGTCGATGGTGCGCTCCTCACGCTTCTGCGCCGTCACGACGATTTCCTCAACCACGCTGTCCTGGGCCCAGCTGGCGATCGGTTGCACGGTCGCCAGCGACATTGCCAGCAGACATTTGGTATTTCTGTTCATTTTCCCCATCCCCTTGCGCCGGGAAGCCGGCACGGTGCCAAAATAATTGAGGTGACCCGCTACGTGAACACTGCATCCGATGCAGGCAGCGGTGTGTTCAGCGCAACGCCGCCACCACACCGTTGAAGAAATCGTTGTCGACGATCGCCTCGGCGAACTTGGGCTTCGAGCGCGAACTGCACACCGCGATCACCACTTCGGCGCGCGGGTTGACGTAAATGAACTGGCCGAAGATGCCGCGTGCGCCAAAAGCGCCGTCGGCAAACGAGCCCTCGGCGTCCGGCACTGGCCACCACATGTAGCCGTAGTCCACCCGCTTGCCATGAATGGCCAGCGACGCACTTGCCTGAGCAACCCAGCCTTCGGGTAACACGCGCTTGCCCTCGATCAGGCCGTCGTTCATGAGGAACAGGCCGAAGCGCGCGTAATCGCGCAGCGTGGCGTGAATGCCGCTGCCAGCGACCTCGAGGCCCTCGGGCGACTCCAGCCACCAGGTCGCCTCGCTCTGCATCCCGAAGGGGACCCAGATTTTTTCCGACAGGTAATCGCTCAACCACCGCCCCGTCGTGGCCTGCACCAGCGCACCAACGACGTGCGTTTCGGCGGTGCTGTAATTCCAGACGCTCCCGGCCGGAGCAACCCGCGGCAGGCTTGCGACGAAATCGAGGATGGCACCGGAGCGCTGGGCGATCTGCAATTCCAGCATGTGCGAACGTTCGGAGCCCGGATCCGTGTGGGTATCGTCCCACTTCACGCCCGACGTCATCTGCAACAGCTGGCGCACCGAAACGCCATCGTACGAGCTGCCTCGGAGTTGCGGCAAGTAGTCGGTGAGCGGCTCCTCGACGCCGCCGATCAGGCCGTCCTGGATGGCCGCCCCGACCAGCGTGGTGCTGACCGACTTGGCGCACGACATCGAAATCCAGCGCGCGTCCGCGTCGAGCCCGAGGTCGTAATGTTCGAGTGCCACGCTGCCTCGATGCGCGATGAGCAGGCCGGCCACGCGATTGCGCGAAATGTAATCGGCGAGATCGAACTCGACACCGCGCGACTGAATCGCAACGTCACGCAACTCGCGATCGCTCGCTGGCAGCGCACGCACTCGCGAGCCGCGCGCGATGGATCGGGTCGCGAAGGCCCAACTGCCATCGAGGAACAGCGACCGCTGCGTGGGCGGCAGCAATTTGCCGGCGTAGGCCAGACGACTCAGCTGCCGCCGATCGGGCATCTCGCCCTTCACTTCGAACCGATTACCCGTTTGCAAGATACCGACCTGCGCTGCGCGTGACAGGTGTCTATTTACGCTGCTTGCCTCCAGGCAGGTGATTGCAATTCGATCCGCTGCCGGTGAGCTGATCACACCAGCGAGGCTGGACCCTGGCGATGCGGGCGGCTATCGTCCTGCGACATGAAGAACGATCCGCGCAAATCGCTGCCGCCTTTCGAAGCGCTGCGTGCTTTCGACGCTGTCGCGCGCCTCGGCGGTGTACGCAAAGCGGCCCCTGCCCTGGGCCGCGATCACGCGGTGGTGAGCCGACACCTGCGCACCATCGAAACCTGGACCGGCGCGACGCTGTTTCAACGCAGCCCGGCGGGCATCGTGCTCACCGAGGACGGCAAGCGATATCACAAACAAGTGGCCGCGGCGTTCGACATGCTGACGCAGGCCACGATCGAGCTGATGCGACATGGCGAGCTCCGGCGTCTGCACGTGCGCTGCATGGCCGGCCTCGCGTTGCAATGGCTGTCCAGCCGGCTCGCCGAGTTCGAACGGCTCAATCCGGAGGTCGACATCGAGCTGCGTCCCACCACGCGCGTGCCGGATTTCTCGTCACAGGAAGTAGACGTGGACATTCGTTTCATCGCGACCTATCGCGTCGAGCCCACGTTGCCGCCCGAACTTCGCAGCGTCGACATCGCATATGCGCCTATTGTCGCGACGGCGAGCCCGGCTTATCTCGCCAAGGCGCCGCCGATTCGCAAGCCCGCCGATCTGCTGCAACACAAACTGCTGCACGAAGAAAACTTCGATCGCTGGAGCAACTGGCTGGCCGCGCATGGCGTGCAAGAAGAAGTGGACCTCATCGGTCCGCGCCTGTGGCAAGGCGATCTGACGTTGAATGCCGCACGCTACGGTCGCGGCATCGCGCTCAGTAACAAACTCATCATCGCGGATGACATCGCCGCGCGGCGACTCGTTGAAGTCGGCGCAGGACTTGCGACCTTCCAGCCCTACAGCATGGGTATTTATCAGCTCGCCGCGCGAGCGGATCGATGGGACGCGCCACTCATACGCGGCTTTCGCGAGTGGCTCATCGAAGAAATCGCCAAGGCGGCACCGAATCTGGTGCCGCCCGCGAGTTAATTACCCCAGCTGTGCCGCCGCCTGGTCGAGGCCCGCGCTCAACTTGCTGACCAGCTCATCAATCTCCGCGCGCGAAATGATGAGCGGCGGGCTGAGCACCACCGCCTCGCCTACGGCGCGAACGATGAGCCCTTCCTGCAGGCTGGCTTCACGACACTTGATGGCCGGCTCCTGCTTCGGATCGAACGGAATGCGCTTTTGTTTATCTCTTACCAGCTGCACGGCGGCCATCAAGCCGACACCCCGCACTTCGCCGATCAATGGATGACGCTGCGCCAGCTCCCGCAGCTTCTGGAAGAAATACGGCGAGGCCACCTCGCGCACATGCTCGACGATGCGCTCGCGTTTCATGATTTCGAGATTCGCGATCGCAACGGCGCATGCCGTCGGGTGTCCCGAATAGGTGTAGCCGTGCGCGATCGGACCGCCGCCGGCGATGACGTCGAAGATCCGATCCGTCATCGCGACCGCCGAGATCGGCAGATAACCAGACGACAGCCCTTTCGCCATGCTCATCAGGTCGGGCGCGATGTCATACGTGTGTGAGCCGAACCACCGACCGGTGCGGCCGAAGCCGCAGATGACCTCGTCGGCCACCAGCAGTACGTCGTATTTCCTGCAGATCCGCTGAATCTCGGCCCAGTAACCCGCGGGCGCTTCAAACACTCCGCCCGCGCCCTGCGCCGGCTCGCCAATGAATGCAGCGACGTTATCGGCGCCGAGCTCGAGAATCTTCTCTTCCAGCGCACGCGCCGCCTTCAACCCATAACTTTCCCTGGTGACTCCTTCGCCCTGCCAATACGCGTGCGGATGGATGATGTGCTCGAACTCGGGCAGCGGCACGCGATCCATGCCTCGCATGTTCGGCATACCACCCAAGCTCACCGCCGCGAGCGTGCTGCCGTGATAGGCCAGCGTCCGACCGATGAACACGCGCTTGGTGGGTTTGCCCAACGTGGCCCAGTAGTGACGCACCAGTCGCACGACGGTGTCGTTGGCCTCGGAGCCCGACGATGAATAGATGAAATGGCGCAGCCCGTTCGGCGTGAGCTCGGCGAGCATGCGGGCCAGCTCGATCTGCGGCACGTTCGCCGTCTGAAAGAAATTATTGTAATAAGGCAGCTCTTCCATTTGCCGCTGCACGGCCTGCGTGAGTTCCTTGCGTCCGTAACCGACGTTCACACACCACAGCCCGGCCATGCCGTCGAGGAATCGATTGCCCTCGCTGTCCCAGATGTAAACGCCTTGCGCGCCGGTGATGACACGCACGCCGCGCCCATGCAGCGCTTTCTGGTCGGTGAACGGATGAACCTGATGCGCATGATCGAGCTGCTGCCATTCGCTCGTCGGGCGGGAGCTTGCGGATAGAGTGGACACGATCGGCCTCGTTGGAAGTACGAGGCTGTTATACCCAGGCAGGCCCCTCACCATCGCTGCAATCGGTGCAGCGATGGTGAGGGCTTCACACCGCCACCCGTTGTCAGAACTCCGTGTTGACGCTGAAACGGACCGAGCCCGGCATGCCCTGCTGCACCAGGCTCGCGCCCGTTGCGGCCCAGTAGCGTTTGCCGGTGATGTTCTCGCCGTTGACCCTGAATGTGACCTTGCGCCCGTTCATGTCCGTCGAGTAGCTCGCGCCCAGGTCGTAGGTCGTATAGCCGGGGATGAAGGCGGTATTCGCCGCGTTCACGGCACGCTCGCCGGTGTAGAACGCGCCTCCCGAAATGCGCAAGCCGGGCACGAACGGCAACCGATACTCCAGAAACACCGAACCCGTGGTCTCCGCGGTGTTCTCGATTTTTTTGCCCACCACGGCAGCGGCGCCGCTCTCCTGGATGGCATCGAGCGAGATGGCGCTGATGGCGATCGACAGGTCGCGCGTGATCTCGCCCGTGGCGCTCAGCTCATAGCCCTTGTAGCTGGCGCGTCCGTCGCGCACGAAATAGTTGCTCGGATTCAAATAGGACGACGCGCGATCGATATCGAAGTACGCCGCAGTGATCATGAGGCCCCGCATGGGCTGGATCTTCACGCCGAACTCGTGCTGCTCGCTGACCGCGGCTGGCAGGATCGTGCCGGCATTGAGCGCGATACCCGGCGCCGTGCCCCCTTCCTCCAGGCCCTCGATGTACGTGCCGTAGAGGCTGATCCACTCACGAGGCTTCAGCAGCACGCCATAAGAGAGCGACTCGGGCGTAGCCTCATACGTAGATGCGGGACTATGGTTCCGATAATCGGTGCCACGATAGCCGGCGGTGAGCTGCAGCCAGTCGGTGATCTTCGCGCGATCCATGATGTAGTAGCCCGCATCTCTCACCTCCGCCGGGTTCGCGATGATGCGCACGGGATTCGGCTGCTCGGGGATCTCGACAGGGTTGTACAGATTCTGCGCATAGGAGGTGCGCGCGGCTGTCGGGATGAAACTCCGTGTGGTCGTCTCCGAATAGCCGAGCAGGATTTCATGCTCGATGGGACCGGTGGTGAACGCGCCGGCGAGATCGCCGCGATAAATGAAGTTCTCATAATCGTTGCGATAGAAAATCGCGACATTGACCGTGCCGTTGCCGGTGGCGAGATCGTAGCCACCGAACGAGGAATAGCGACGCGTGCGGCTCAGCGAGGACTGCCCGACGCTGAATGACGCGCTCCACGCGGGCGAGAAGTCATAACGGACTTTCGACATCAGGTTGTATTCGTAGCCATCGGCCTGCAGCCAGTCCGCGCCTACGTTCTTGGACGCACGCTGTAACGGCAGGATCGTGGTGACGCCGTTGACCGGCGCCGGCAGCGCATATTCCGTCGGCTCGGTCACCGTGCGGTAGATATATTCACCGTCGAGCTCGAACGAAAGCTTCTCGGTCGGCTCCCAAACGTAAGCGGCCGAAGCGAACCGGCGGTCGCCCGAGGTGCGATCCACGCCGGTCTCGATGGTCGCCGCGGCGGCATTGATACGCAGCCCCTGGTTGCCCCAGCTGCGACTCACATCGAAACCGCCGCCGTAAGCGCCATTGCTGTTGCCGGTGAGGTCCACGCTGGTGAACGGCTCCGGGGTCGGCCGCTCCGAGGTGAGATTGACGATGCCCGCGGGCGAGGCGAAGCCGTAGTACAGCCCCGAGGCGCCCTTCAATATCTCGACGCGATCCTTGTTTTCGAGCGGCATGTCGATCAGGTTCACGATCGGCAACACGCCGTTGAGGCGATAGTTGGTGAAATTGTTCACTGGAATGCCGCGGATGGCGAGATTGCTGTAGATGACGGTGTTGATTTGCGACGCTGTCACACCAGCCGTGTTGCGCGCGGCATCGAACACTGTGACGGCCTGCTGCGAATTGAGCAGATCCTTGGTCACGACCGCGACCGTCAGGGGTGTGTCGATCGCCCGCTGGTTACGGAAGGTGCCCGCCTGGACGAACTCGGCGCCGAAGCTGTCCCGCCGGTCGGCGGTCACCACGATCTCCTCGAGAGTCGCCCCGTCGCGCGCGTTCGCATCACGCGGCTCCTGTGGCTTCGCGTCCTGTGCCAGCGCCGTTGCGGACACGAGCAGTGTTGCCATCACTGCCACCGATTCACCCGCGCCGCGGGCGACCACCGACTCGAACTGTTTGATGTGCGTCATTCTGTTTCCCCAATCCCCACAAAGCCAATGGATGCCGCTTTCTTGTGTGTATAAGGCACCAGAAATCCGCCGCGCTGTCGATTTCAATTAACGCAAGGGTCGGCGCGAAAATGTTGGGCCAGGGCCCGTCCTGCCCTCGGCTTTTGTGGCCAGCCTTGAGTTTATTGAAATCGACTCGCCGGCGCGTTTCTGGTGCGCTAGCGCCCGCCGTTGCGCAGCGGGAGCAGGATCGTGGATCTGGACGGGTTGACAGTGGTGAGTGTCGAACAGGCGGTGGCGGCACCGTTCGCTTCGGGCCTGCTCGCGCAGGCGGGCGCCCGCGTGCTGAAGGTGGAGCGCCCGGAGGGAGATTTCGCACGCAAGTACGACAGTGACGTGGCGGGCCTCAGTGCCTACTTCGTCTGGCTGAACGCCGGCAAGGAATCGATCTGCCTGGACCTGCGCGAAGATCGGGGCCGCAAGCTGCTCTCGGCGCTGGTCGATGCGGCCGATGTTTTCATTCAGAACTTGAAGCCCGGAGCGCTGGCTCGCCTGGGGTTCGACTCGGCGGCGTTGCGCGCGAGCCATCCGCAACTCATCACCTGCGACATTACCGGCTTCGGTACGAGCGGGCCCTGCGCCGATTTGAAGGCGTACGATCTGGTCGTGCAAGGCGAAGTCGGGTTGTGCTCGATCACCGGCAGCGCGGAGCCAGCCAGAGTCGGCATCTCCATTTGCGACATTGCCGCGGGCGTGACCGCCCATGCCGCGATTCTGCAAGCACTGTTTGCGCGAACACGATCGAAGCGCGGGCGCGGCATTCAAGTCTCGCTGTTCGACAGTCTGGCGCAATGGATGAGCGTGCCGCTGTTGCAATACCTCTACGGCGGACGTACGCCGCCACGTGTGGGGGTCGCGCATCCGACCATCGCTCCCTACGGCGTTTTCGACTGTGCCGACGGCTCGAAGCTGATTCTCTCCGTGCAGAATGACCGCGAGTGGTCTACGTTTGCCACGGATTTTCTGCAGCGAGCCGAGCTCGGCACGGATCTTCGTTTCCGTGACAACACGGCGCGTGTCGCCAACCGGCCCGTGGTCGATGCAATCGTCGCCGAAACTTGTGCACGGTTATCGTATGCGGAGGCGAGCCTACGTCTGGGCCAGTTGGACATTGCGCACGGACGATTGAACTCGCTCGCGGAGGCGACAGCACATCCTCACCTGCGCACCGTGAGTGTAGAGACCCCGAACGGTTCAGTGCGTATCGTGGCGCCGCCGGCCATCTTTTCCGACAGTGCGCCGCGCGTCACTCCGAAAGTGCCCGCGTGTGGCGAGCATACTCACGCGATCGAACAAGAGTTCGGCCGGGCCAGACAGCAGTCGAGTGCCTCCTGATGCAAACCGCAGCCTGCTCGCCGATCTGGCGATCCATCCTGTTCGTGCCGCCGCATGTGGAGCGATATGTTTCCAAAGCATGCGTCAGCGGCGCTGACGCAGTGATCCTGGACCTGGAGGATGGCATCTCCTGGCGCGACAAAGCGGCGGCGCGCACGGCGATATCGTCCGCCGCGGCCACGCTGGCATCCCACGGCATCGACGTTCTGGTCCGCGTCGGCTCCGACCTGGCCACGCTGGACCAGGATCTGTCCTATTGCGGGCATGCCAGCATCGCGGGTTTCGTGCTGCCGAAGGTGGAGAGTGCCCGCCAGATCCGACATCTGGAACGGTCGCTGCTGATCATGCACAAGAGACAGCCATTGCTGCTGCCCATGATCGAGTCCCCCCACGCCCTGCTGACCATCTCCGGCCTGCTCGATTGCGAATCGAATATCGCCGGACTGGCGCTGGGCGATGAAGATTTCTCGACCGCCATCGGCTGCGATCCACGGTCCGAGACGCTACAACTGGCGCGGCAGCTGCTGGTGCTCGCAGCCTCGGCGCAAGGACGAGCCAGCTATTCACTGATCGACTCGAACTTCAGCGAACTCGACAATTATCGAGCCGCCTGCCGGCGCGCACGCGCGCAGGGACTATCCGGCGGACTGTGCATTCATCCAGCGCAGGTTCCGATTCTCAACGAAGCTTTCGCTCCGACAGCAGCTGAAATCATGGCCGCCGAACGCGTGCTCGCCGCGAGCGCTGGCGACGGCGCAACCTCGGTCGATGGCACCATGGTCGACCGCCCCGTCGCGGCTCGAGCCGCCGCGCTACTGAGACGCGCGAAACTCATCGCTCAGCTCGAGCACAACAAACACTGTGACCCGCAGCCACCTCGATCATGAGCGGAGCGCCCACGGATTCAGGCGCGCCCGGAATGCAACCGTTATTGAAATAGCCGTGGCCGGCAGGCGCCGGCTGACGGCGCGTTGGAAACGTATGCAACTCGAACGCGCCGTCGGCTCGACGCACCAGGCGCGGCGTCGCCTCCAACAGGCGCATCGTGTAGGGATGCAGGGGCGAGTCGAAGATCGTATTGCGCGGGCCGACTTCCAGCACCCGGCCACGAAACATCACTGCGACCCGATCGGCCATTTGCTCCACGACGCCGAGGTCGTGCGAGATGAACAAATAAGTGAACCCGTACTTCTCCTGCAGCTGAGTCAGCAACTTCAGCACCTGGCGCTGGATCGTCACATCCAGCGCCGAAACCGGCTCGTCCGCGACGATGAATCGCGGTCGGGCCACGACGGCGCGCGCGATGCACACGCGCTGACGCTGGCCGCCGGACAATTCATGGGGATAGCGCTCGACATAGGCGCCGGGCAAGCCAACCTCCTCCAGTATTTCCGCCGCGCGCCGCAGCCGCTCCCCATGCTCGAGGCCGGCGACGTGCCGCAACCCCTCCGCCACAGCCGCACCGAGTGTCATTCGCGGATCGAGCGATGAAAATGGATCCTGGAAAACCATCTGCGTGCGGGTCCTGAAGCGCGCAACGGCGTCGGCATCCATGCCGTTGAAGTCCTGGCCATCGAAACGGATGGACCCTGAGCTACTGTCGCACAGTCGCAGCAGCGTGCGACCGATGGTGGTCTTGCCCGAGCCGGACTCCCCGACGACTGCCAGTACCTCGCCGTCGAAGATGGACAGAGACGCTTTGTCGACGGCGCGTTTGGCCGCCGCACGACGCGACAGCAAGCCGCGCTTGCGATGGAAATCCACGCATAGATCGTTGATCTCGACCAGCGGAGCACGCACGACCCCGTTGGTCGGAGCGCGTGCCGGCAACGCATCCATCAGCGCCCGCGTGTATTCGTGAGTCGGACGCAGCAGCATGCCGGCCGGCGAGCCCTGCTCCACTGTCTCGCCCTGGCGCAACACCGTCACGTCATCGGAATATTGCGCCACCATCGCGAGGTCGTGGCTGATCAACAGCACCGAGGTGCCGATCTCGCGCGTCAGTGCGACCATGAGATCCATGATCTCCTTGCGGATCAGCGCATCGAGCGCGGTGGTCGGTTCATCCGCAATGAGCAGCCTTGGCCGCATCGCCAGCACCGACGCCAGCATGATTCTCTGACGCATGCCGCCGGAGAACTGGCGAGGATGGGCTCGCAGCGCTTCTTCCGGATCGACGATCCTGACTTTCTCCAGCATCGTCATGCAACGACGCCTGGCCTCCGCCTGCGACACCCGCTCGTGCAAGCGCATCGCCTCCATCATCTGGAAGCCGATGGTGAGCGCGGGATTCAACGAAACCATGGGTTCCTGAAATACGGCGCCGATCTGCCGTCCGCGCAGCGAGCGCATCTGCGTCTCATCGAGCTTCGTGAGCGACGCGCCATTGAAAACGATATCGCCGCCGACCAGCGCCGCCACCGGCGGCAACAGCCGCATGACCGAGCGGCCGATCAGCGTCTTGCCGCTGCCCGATTCGCCGACCAGCGCCGCAATCCTGCCACTATCGATACTCAAACTCACGTCGTTGACGACGCGCCGCGTGCCGGCGCCGCCCGCGCGAATGTCGATGCTCAGTTTCTCGATGGTCAGCACGCGGCTCATGGATTCTTCATCAAAGATTTTTCATGCGAGGATCGAAGTAGTCGCGCAAGGCATCGCCGAACAGATTGACGCCGAGCAAGGAGATCGACAACGCGAACCCGGGCGCGAGCGCGAGCCAGGGTGCATCTTCGAAATACACGCGGCTGTCGGCCAGCATGCCTCCCCAACTCGCCGCGGGCGGCGGCACCCCCAACCCGAGAAATGACAATGCGCTCTCGGCGAGCAGCGCCCAACCGAAGATCGAGGTGGCGAGCACGATCACCGGAGCGAGCGTGTTCGGGAGCACGTGACGCAATAGCGTGAAGGCGCGGCTGTTGCCCATGATGGTCGACGCATCGACGAAGTCTCGATGTTTCAGCCCGAGCACCGAGGCCCTGACGACGCGCACCACCGATGGCAGATAAGCGACGCTCAATGCCAGCACGGGCGTATACGGCCCCGCGCCGAACACCGTCACCACCGCCAACGCCATGATCAGCGACGGAAACGCGAGCAGCGCATCCATCACGGCCATCACGATCTTGTCGATCCAACGCCCGTAGAAGCCGCAGACGGCGCCGATCAACGCACCGATCGACGTGGCGATCAACGACGTGAGCGCCGCGATGCCGACGCTGACGACGGCGCCCGACAGCACGCGACTGATTACATCGCGCCCCCACTCGTCCGTGCCGAGCCAGTGCGCCATCGAGGGTGCGCTCAGACGCCGATGAAAATCGATCGCCACCGGATCGTACGGCGTGTACACGATGCCGGCCAACGCGGCGCTCAGCATGATGGCGATCAGCACGCCGCCCGCCACCGCGTTCGGACGCCGGGCGAACACCTGCCACCAGCGCTCAGTCATGTTCCACCGCCGGACTGAACAACGGATACGTCATCTCGACGATGATGTTCACCACCACATACGCGAGCGTCACGAACAGCATGCAACCCTGAATCACCGGATAGTCGCGGGCGAAGATGCTCTCGACCAGCAGGCGTCCCAGGCCTGGCAGCGTAAACACCGTCTCGGTGACGACAGCCCCGCCGAGCAACGAGCCGAGCGTCAGGCCGATCATGGTCCAGGTCGGCGCCATGGCATTGGGCAGCGCGTGGCGCGCCATGACTGAAAATTCCGGCAATCCTTTGGCGCGCGCGTGGGTGATGTATTCCAACCGTGCGACGTCGATCGTGCTCGAGCGCATCAGCCGCACCAGCACGCCGGCCTCGATGAGCGCCAGCGCGATGACCGGCATGACCAGATAACTCACACCCTCGCGAAAGTTCTCGAGCAACGAGACATATCCCACGACTGGCAACAGGTCGAGCTTGACCCCGAAGAACAACAGCAACAGCAGACCCAGCCAGAAGCTTGGAATCGACAGCGCCACCGTCGCGGCCGTCATGATCACGGCATCGGTTCGAGAGTTTTGTTTCCAGGCCGCGATCGATCCGGCGGGAATCGCAATCAATGCCGCCAGCAGTACCGCAGGCACCACCAGCGAAGCGGTCACGCCGAAACTCGGGATCAACAGATCGAGCACCGGACTCTGCTGCGCGATCGAGACACCCAAGTCGCCGCGCGCCAACCGCAACAGCCAGTGCAGGAACTGAACGCCGATCGGCTGATCGAGCGCCAACTGCGCGCGCAGCCGGGCGAGCGCCTCGGGATCGTCCACTTCGCCCAGCATCAGTTGCGCGGGGTCGCCGGGAATCAGGCGCATCATGAAGAACACGACCGCCAGTACGATCAGCAGCGTCGGAACGGTGAGCGCCAGACGGCGCAGAAGATATCGCATCACGCGGAGCTCACACCAAATCGCTGCGTGGATTTCGCACCGTCGCGCGCCCGCCGGGCGCTCCATAACAGCACCCCGAATACGATCGTGCCCGTGAGCCACAACCCCACCACGAGCGCCAGCAAACGCGTCGTCACACCGCCCCACTCTCCCGAATGAATGGGATAGAGTGCGACGAACATCCGATCGGAGATCGACATCCGGAGCGCGTCGACCATCGCCAGTGGCTGGCCGGTGTCCGCATCGACACGCACCTGCGTGGTTCCGTAGATCTGCCGCAACTCACCAGGCTGGCGCAGCCGGATCGAGTACCACGGGCGTCGCGCGCTGGGCATCGACACGATTGCGACCACTGCGTCCGGATAAAGACGCCGCGCGACCTCCACCGCCGCGGCGGAAGAAATCATGCGCCCATCGCGAGCCGACACTGCATGATTCATCGCCGGCGTCGGCAACGCCGCCGGCAGTTCACTGGTCCACGTCATGAGACTGCCGGTGATTGCCACGACCAATGCGAACGGCGCGAGGCACAGCCCCAGCGCCCTGTGCCACGCGAACGCCCTGGCCACGGGAGCTTTGGCACGCCGTGGCCACAATGCGGCGCGCCACTGCCCCGCCGGCGGCCAGGCAAGCTTCAAACCCAACGCGACGCTCACGATCAGGAACACCCCACTGAGCCCGATGAGCCACTCGCCGACCTTGCCGGCGAGCAGTTGTTTATGAATCAGCAGCACGAAGCGAAACACGCCGAGCTGTGAACGAGGTTCCTCCCAAGCGCTCGTGCGCAGAATGTCGCCGGTCGCACCATCGATGCGCACCACTTCGCGCGCGGCGCCGTCGCGATCGACCAGCAAATCGGTCTGTCCCTCGACCCCGCCGCTGGCAAAGTACTCGACCACCCTGGTCGCCGGCGCGCTTCGTTCAATTCGCGCGACGGCCTGATCGACGACCGCAAAGTTCACGGCCCGGCCCGAGGCATGCAACGACGCGTCATCCAGCTCACGATGAAACACCAGCAGCATTCCGGTCAGCGCCTGCAGCAACCAGAGGGCGCCGAGGCACAACCCCAGATACTTGTGGCAGATTCGGAATGCCGCTTTCATCTATTGCAGGGCGCGGACCACGGCCGCGAAAAATGTTTCGTCGATCAGCTCGACACGGGATACCACGCTCGGCTTCGAGCGCGCACTGAGCAGAACGATCACGACCCGCTCGCGTGGATGCACGTAGATGTATTGACCGAACACACCTTCAGCCTGGAAGGCACCGACGTGCAACGGCTCGCTCTGCGGAGGAATCCACCACTGATAGCCATACGGCACCGGACTGCCGCTGACGATCTGCGGCACGCCGCCTTCGGCGACCCAGTTCTCGGGCACGATCTGCTTGCCGTTCACGCGCCCACCCTCGAGCACGATCTGGCCGAAGCGGCCATAGTCGCGCAAGGTCGCACTCATGCCGCTGCCCGCCACCGCCATGCCACCGGGTGAATCGAGCCACCACGTGGCATCGCGCTCCATGCCGCCCGGCGCCCAGATTTTCTCGGAGAGATAGTCGACCAGCGAACCGCCGATGGCCGCCTCCATCACCGCGCCCAGCACGTACGAATCGCCCGTGTTGTATTTCCAGATCGAGCCCGGCGGACCGGCGCGTCGCAACGAGCTCATGTGGCGAATCACGGCACCGGGCCGCAGCGTCATCTGGCACTCGAGCAGTCGCCGCCGGTCCGATTCGGGATTCGTGTAAGTCTCGTCCCAGCTCACCGCGGTCGTCATCGTCAACAGATGACGGACGGTCACCTGCTCGTAAGCGCCGCTCGCCAGCATCGGCACGTAACGCGAGGCGAGATCGTCCAGGCTGCGGATCGCGCCCTCGCGGACAGCCACGCCGACCAGCATCGACAGCACCGATTTCGCCATCGAGCACGAAGCCCAACGCGTCTCCGGAGCGATGCCCAACTCATAGCTCTCGAGCGCGACGTCGCCATCCTTGAGCACCAGCAGTCCTGCCACCCGGTTGGTGGCCAGGAAGTCGTTCAGGTCGAACCCACGGCCCTCCTGCTCGAATCTCACATCCGCAAGCGGCTGCCGTCGCGCGCTCAACACGCGCACCGGACCGGCACGCCGCACTTCTCGCGACGGAAACATCTGATCGCTATGTGAGAACGTGTGCACGGCGACGCCCGGCCGCATGTTGCCGGACAGGAACGTTCGAAAGTCCGCAACGCTCAGATAGGACGACGACATCTCTTGCAAGCTCCTTCAACTTCCAGCGACCGGGTAGCGTCGCAGACGCAACGACCCGGCAATGATGACGACAACCGCGAGCAGCGCCAGCGACAGCAGGTCCACCAGCGTGCGGCGAAACACTTCCCCGCCGGAGGCCGGCACATATTTGAAACGCGGAATACCAACCATCTCCGCGCGGGTCAGCATCCGATCGTTCAACACGCGCGGCAGGAAATAGGCGCGCCACAGTTGCTGATATGCGCGTACCGCCGCGCTGAATCGATCGTATGACGCGGTGCTGGTATCGGCGATCTCGCCGATCGCCGTCTGAACGACGATGGCCGGACTCAGGAAACGCAGCCGCTGCGCGAATGCCTGCTGTGCCGAGCGCCGGGTCTCGAAGCGCTCGAAGATCGGAGCGGCGATGGCTTCGGCGCGCTGCTCCAGCGGCAAAACGCGCTTGTTATATTGATTCAGCGACGTGACCACCACGTCTTCGCCGAGCCGCGCTGCCAGCTCGGTCGCGCTGGCATCGGTCGAGGCGGGCTGCTCCTGTTTCGCCTGCGCATCGGCCCGGCGCATGGTCTGCACCAGCTCGATACGCGAGGGCAGCGGATACAGCGCCTTCGCCACCATGTTCAGCGCCGCCGGCACGATCAACACCAGCACCAGCCAGCAGGCCATCAGGATGATGGCATTGGTCGAGGACTTCTTCGCCAGTGCATTGACCAAAACCGCCAGGCCGAACCAGAAGGTGGCGTAGCCGATGACGATCGCGGCCCACATGGCAAGCCGCCACCCCTCACCCGCCGCGATGATGCCGGGATTGCTCGCCAGCACACCGAGCAACGACAGGCCCGTGGCGATGCTCACGATGACGATCCCTCGCAGCAGAATCTTGCCAAGGACGAATTGGCGCAACGTGATCGGCTGGGACAGCAGCAGCGCCTGCGTGCCGCCCTCGCGTTCCGCCGAGAGGATGTCGTAGCTCAACGCAATGATGAGCAACGGCAACAGATAAACCAGCACGTAGCCCAGATCGAAACGACCGGCCGCGAGATTGACCGGATTCTCGGTCTCGTCGAGGTTGGTCTGCGAAAACACCTGCCGCCACTGCACCTTCAGATAAGAAGGATAGAGATCGCTCTGCCCTACGGCGAGCGCCGCGGTGGCCGCAGGAGGCTTGGTCGCCATCTCGAACCCGAGACTGCGGGCGAAGTAACCTGGGTTGCGCGGGTCCTCGTAAGCGCCGAACGGTTTTCCGTGCTCGATGTCATCCAGCATCGACTGCAAGCCGTCCAGGTTCTGCTCCACGTGCGCGAGCGCCGCCGTGGTGCTCCGCTGCAAAAAGCCCTGCCACGCCGCGCCGTTATAGACGGCATAGGCGATCAGCAACGCATACACCGGGACCGTAATCAGCAACAGCCGGTCGCGGAGGAACAGCAGCCACTCGTGCCTGACGATGTTTCCAATCATTGTCGTTCCACCTGCATGCGTCGGGCGAGACCGCGCAGCAGGGCGATACTCGCAACCAACCATAGTGCCAGCACGATCAGTGGCGTCACATTGCGTTGGAGAATCGTGCCGAGCGAGGGTGCATCGAAATCGAACGGCGGCACCTTGGCCCACAGCTCCTTGTTGCCGCGGTACTGCCATTCGGCAGCGTAGTTGGATTGGCCCGCCGTCCTGCGCATCAGGTCGTCGTTCATCACTCTGACGAGATTGCGACGATAGGCCTCGCCGGCCGCGGCGAAGTCCTGGAAGAAATAGATATCGGTGCCGGACAGCGCCGCCGATACCGAGCGGATCGCGATGTACGGCGAGAACAGACCCGCGAGCTGTTGCAGGCGGTTCTGACGATCGTGCGCCTCGCGCAGCGCTCCATAGTATTTGTCGAAGACCTTGAAGCCGTGCTCTTCGTCCGCCTGCAAGGCCAGCCCGATGAAGCTGTAGGGCAGCTCCTCGACGCGCGTGACTCCATACTTGCGAAGCATCTCATCGCGAAACGCGATGTGATTCGGGTGATTCACCTCGTGGGGATGCGGCCCTTTCGATTTGTCGCGCGCCACCGCCGTCGACAGTTCCAGCGCGGATGGCGTCGGCTGCACGAGGCGGCTGATATCCGCCGCGGCTCGTGGCAACAAGAAGCCGCTGACGATCCAGAAAGCCATCAGCATGGTCAACGCCGCACTCGATGAGCGCATGAGGATCGACGCCGACATGGACACGACGATGAAGATGCCGAAGTAGACCAGGTAGGCGCCGGCGAGGATCGCGGTCTTCGCCGGCAGATCGATCAGGTCGTGGCGATCGGCGGCTTGCAGTTGAGTCGCGGCGATCAAACCGCCGACGACGGCCGCCGGTACCAGCAACAGCGTCAGAACCATGGCAACGGCGAGTACCTTGCCCCAAATCAGATCGCGTTGATCCGCGCCGACGCTCAACAACTGCCGCAGCGTGCCCTCCTCGCGCTCGCCGGAAATCATGCCGAAGCACAGCAGGACGATCAGCAGCGGCACCAGCAATTGCAGCACCATCGCGCCGGAAAGATCGCCGAAGCGCTGCAAGGCCGTGGCGTCCTGCGCCGGCTTGTAGCTCGCCTGATTTTCCTTGTGAGCTTCCAGCATGGTGACGATGCCGGTGTAGTCGTTCATGCCGGGATCGAACAGCGCGAGCGGCGTCGCCGGCTTGAATGCATAGACGCCGTAGTGGGCTGCCGAGTGCGGACCTTTGGCCCCTTGATCGAGCCATTGTTGCCGCGTTTCCCGCACGGCCGCCGCACGCAATTCGCTCTCATCGGCATAGCGCGACGCGCCCAGGGCCAGCGATAACAACAGCAGCGCGGCGACGATCAGGCTGCTCCATAGAAAGCGCCCGTCGCGAGTGATCTCGGTGAATTCCTTGCGTGCGATGTGCCAGATCATGACGGGCAACCTCAATCGCGCATGAAGTCGAGGTACAGTCGCTCAAGATCGGCATGGCCGATGTCGCTCATCGCGACTTCGGTCAGCAAGCGGCCCTGGCGCATGATGCCGGCGCGCGTGCCGCTCTCCTTGGCACGAAACAAGTCATGCGTCGCCATCAGCACGGCGACCCCCTGCCCGCTCAGTTCGGTGAGCAGACTGGAGAACTCGTTCGAGGCCTTGGGATCGAGCCCGGACGTCGGCTCATCGAGCAGCAGCGCCTTGGCCTGCTTGGCGAGCGCAATGGCGATACCGACCTTCTGACGCATGCCCTTGGAGTAGCCGCCCACCCGCCGATGTGGCGCATCCTCGGGCAGACCGGCACGGCGCAGAAAACCGATCAATTCCCGGTCCGAGTAGTGCGCGTGCCCCGCGAGCGTGCTGAAGTAACGCAGATTCTCGATGCCGGTGAGATTGCGATAGAGCATCACGATCTCGGGGATGTAGGCGAGCGCGCGTTTGGTTTCGAGCGGATGCGCCTGCGCGCTCCGACCATCGACCAGTGCCTGGCCGGAGCACGGCTGCAGGAAGCTGAGAAACAAATTGATCGTGGTGCTCTTGCCGGCGCCATTCGCGCCGAGCAGGCAATAGATCTCGCCGCCCTTGACGTGCAAGTTGAGATTGTCCAGGGCAGTGTGACCGTCATAGGTCTTGCGGAGATTGATGGCCTGTAACATGCGCTGTCGTGTCGGCTTCGATTCTTGAAAACATCGCCGCCTCGCGGCGGCGACGCCCTGTGCCCCGTCCTCGCGAAGTGAATGTCTCGCGGCCTATTTGAGTATCACCTCGCGAGCGGTCGGGGCCCAACCGGTGAACGTGCGCCACGCTTCGTAATCGATCTCCATGAGCTTGCGCGCCTCCGGATCCTTGATCTGATCGAGCGCCTTCTTGCTGGCCTCGGCCCACAGCGCCGAGGGTGCGTCCAGCGCCGCCATGTTCTTGTATTGGAACATCATGAAAATATTCGGATCGTCGACACCCTGCGGCTGCGTGACCAGGATCTTGTAGTCGGTGAGCAGCCCGGCGGCCTTCCACGCCGCCATGTTGTGCTGGTAGACCTTGGTGAGATAGTTGAGGTAGTCGTCCATCTTGTCTTCGGCAACGCGCGCGGTCCACGTGCGCCACACCGGCCCTTTGTCGACGTCCTCGCCCGCAAGGCTGGCGAGCGGTGTGAGCGTGGCGAGCATCACTGCAACGGCAGTTGCGAGAGGCGCCGTTCTTCTGGACTGGTCTCGGTTGCGAATCATTGCTGTCTCCCCAAGTGTGCTCTGTGCGCTCACTACATCAAACATCCGCATCCCGTGTCGATTTCAATAACCGCAACGCGGGGTGCAAAAATGAGAGTCAGCTGGATGCCGGGCGCACGCCCCACAGGCGCGCACGCCCGAACACCCAGGAATCGAAGCCGCTCACGCCGCTGCGCACGGCATTTACGTCGGACAGGCTGTACAGCACGATCAGCGGACAGTCCGCGATCATCAGCTCGTGCATGCGATCGAACAATTGCTGTCGCGTCAACCGATCGGAGCTTTCTCCCGCGGCACGCTGCAGTTCCAGCGCCACCGGGTTGTCCCATAGCTTCGTGTGGCTGCGGCTGCGATCGCCGAGCATCGCGTCGTAATTCAGATACGGATCGGCGCGCGCCGTGAACCCGAACGACATCAGCTGATATTTGCCCGACTTCCAACGATCCAGCTGCGTGGCCCATTCCAGCACTTCGAGCTGCAGATTGATGCCGGCCTGGCGCGCCATCGCCTGCACCAGCAACGCCTGGTTGAACATCGCCGGATAACGGCGATTGGTCGTGAGCACGATCGGCGCGCCTCGATAGCCGGCCTGCGCCAGCAATGCGCGCGCCTGCGGGACGTCAGGCTCGCCACCTGCAAAATGCTGCTTCGAGTGATACGGACTCGAGCTTGGAATGACCGATGGGTTCGCCACACCCACCTCGTTGGTGACCAGCGCGGCGATCGCCGTCCGATCGAGGCTGAGTGCCAGCGCACGGCGGATGCGGACATCGCCCAGCGGCGGTGCCTGGTCTTGAATCAAGATGGCGTAGTTGACCAGCATCGGTTTGGCGATCAGCGTGATGCCGGGCATGCGCCGCAGTTGCACCGTCTCCGCGGCCGGCACCTCCGGCATCACATCCACCTGGCCCTTCACCAGCGCCGCCAGCCGCGCGGCACTATCGCGAATGATCAGCCAGCGCACGTGAGCTGCCGACGCGATCTTGCCGCCCGTATTGCCGTCGCGTGGGCCGCTTCGGCTGCGATAACCGTCGAAGGCACGCAGGTCGATGTATTGCCCGCGCTTCCAGGTCTCGAGCCGGTAAGGCCCGGTGGCGACGGGGGCGTTCCAACTGCCATCCGCGTTGAGCGAGGAGCGATGCAGGATCGCGCCGCCGCCACACTGGATCGCCGCCATCTGGCTCAGGAACAGGGGCTGCGGACGATTGAGCTTGAAAACCACGCGGTCGACGGCGACGGCCGTCACCGACTCGATGCGATGGCCGCGTGAGCCGTCGAAGTCGCTCAAACAACTCCAGCCCGTGGCCGGATCCAGATACCGTCGCCACGACCAAACGACATCGTCCGCGGTCAGCAACGCTCCGTTGTGAAAGGGTACCTGCGGTCGCAGGCGAAAGGTGTACTCGGTGCCGTCTGTTGAGACCTCAATGGATTCGGCAAGCAGCGGCCCGACGCTGCCATCCTCCCGATAGGCCACCAGTCCTTCCAGGACATGCATCATCACGGTGTCGGTATTGGCGTCGCGGTTGACGCCTGGATTGGTGCTCCGGATATCCGAGGTGAGGGACACACGCAGCGTATCTCCCGACCCGCCGGCCGAGGCCGACAGCGGCAGCGCCAATGCGCCCAGCGCAATCAGCAGGTGCTGCCATCCTCGCCACGGCCGCCCATCAATGGGTATGACGTTCGATGATCTGGCGTGCGTCGCTGATCTCATCGCAGATCCAGTCGTGCAGCAGACGCACCTGTCTGCGATCCGATAAACCGGGTGCGCGCACCAGATAGTACGACACGTCGCTCGGCACGCATTTGTCGACCGGTGCTATCAGCTGTCCCGATTCGAGAGCATCGTGACCGAGCACCACGTCCGTGATGGCGATGCCGAAGCCGGCCTCCGCCGCCTGCAACGCCCAATCCAGCCCGTCGAAATCCAGGCCGCCATTGGTGTCGAAGCGGCCGCCGCCCCAGCGCTCCGACCAGACCCGCCAGTCGTCCCGGCTCGGCAACGGATGCAGCAACGTGAGCTTCTCGAAATCCTGCGCGGATTCCAGCTTGCGGCCGGCGAGATAACTTGCGGCACACACCGGCGTCAGCCACTCCGGATACAGCTCGGTGGCCTGCTCGGCGGCCCAGTTGCCCAACCCATAGCGAATGCCCAGGTGCGCCTCGCCGTCGCCGGACACCATGTCGTGCCAACGCGTGTGCACGACCACCCGGATCAACGGATTCTGCGCCTGGAACCGCTGCAATCGCGGATACAGCCAGCGGAGCGCGAAAGTAGGCAAGACACGGATGTGCACGGTGTCCTGGTCGCGCTGAAACGAATCGATGGTATTCGCGATCTGGTCGAAGGCGCCGCGCGCGCTCTCGGCCAGCGCACTGCCGGCCTCGGTGATTTCCAGGCCGTTGTGGTTGCGATTGAACAGCGCCACCCCGAGCTGATCTTCCAGGATGCGCACCTGGCGACTGACGGCGCTTTCGCTGATCCGCAGCGTGCCGGCGGCTTTCTTGATGCTCAGGTGGGTCGCCACCACCTCGAAACAACGTAGGGCATTCAGCGATGGCAGCCGACGCGGCATGGCGGGCGATCTTCTGTGCGGTGGCCGAGGATAAACCGATCATAAGGATACTCCCGTTGTGTGCGCAAAGGGCGCACCGCACTCACGGCTGCCGCACCGTCATCCAGACGGTCTTCGCCTGCAGGTACTGATCCATGGCCTCGGTTCCCTTGTCCCGCGCCAGCGAGCCGGATCGTTTGTAGCCGCCAAAGGGCGTCTTGATGTCGCCTTCGGTGAAGCCGTTGATGGCGACCGTCCCACAGGCCAGCCGCCGGGCAGCCACCAGCGCATTGTTCAAATCGCGCGTGTAGACCGTCGCGTGCAGGCCATATTCGGTGTCGTTGGCCACCGCCAACGCCTCCTCGAGCCCGCGCACCCCGATCACGCCCAGCACCGGTCCGAAGATTTCCTCCCGCGCGATCTTCATGTCGGCACTCATGCTGGAGAACACCGTCGGCCCGACGAACCAGCCGGGGCGGTCGTCATGGGCATGAGCCAGATCGAGCGCCAGCTGCGCGCCTTCGGCCTTGCCTTGCGCCACGTAGCCGAGCACTCGATCGCGATGCTCCGGGGTGATCATGGGGCCGAGCTGGGTTCGCGGATCGAGTGGATCGCCGACCACGATGCGCCCGGCGCGCTCGACCACCCGCTGCAGGAATTCCTCGCGAACCGCGACATCGACGAGCTGGCGCATATTGGCCGAACAATTCTGCCCGCCGTTCCAGAACGCCGAGGTGATCGCGTTTTCGATCAGCTCCTCGGTGACCGGGGCGTCCGCCAGCACGATGAACGGGCTCTTGCCGCCCATTTCCAGGCCCACCGGCTTCAGGTTGCTGTCGCTCGAATAGCGCAGGAAATAACGACCGACTTCGGTCGAGCCGGTGAACGACACCACGTCGATGTCATTGTGGCAACCGATCGCGCGGCCCGCGCTCTCACCCATCCCCGGCACCACATTCAGTACGCCCGGCGGCAAGCCCGCCTCCATCGCAAGCTCAGCGAGCCGCAGCGTCGACAAGGATGTTTGTTCCGCCGGCTTCACCACCGCCGAGCAACCGCTAGCGAGCGCCGGCGCCAGCTTCCAGGCCGCCATCAGCAACGGGAAATTCCAGGGCAGCACCAGCCCGGCCACGCCCAGCGGCTCTTTGATGATGAGCGCGCAGGCGTCGGCGCCGGTCGGTGCCACTTTGCCGAACGTCTTGTCGATCAGCTCGGCATACCATTCGAACGTCGCCGGCACTTCGGTCCCGATCTCGCGCAGACAATCGCGAATGGGCTTGCCGCTGTCGAGGCTTTCGAGCACCGCGAGTCGCTCGCTGTGCGCGCGAACCAGATGTGCCAGTCGCAGCAGTACACGCTTGCGTTCCTCGGGCGCCGAACGCGACCACGCGCCGTCGTTGAACGCTCGCCTGGCAGCGGCGACCGCGCGATCCACATCCGCGACCTGACAATCAGCGACGGTACCGATGACCTCCCCCGTCGCCGGATTGCGCGTCTCCATGACGCCCCCCGACGCCGGTGCGACGTATGCGCCGTCGATAAAGGCCATCGCCCCCGGCAAGCGCACACTTTGCGCCACGCGTGCGTAGTAGCTTCGATCTTGCTCGTTCATAGCAGCCTCCCGTCTCGAATGCGCGCCGCTACAACGGCGCATGAGAACGCCCGTACTCGCCGAGTGCGAATCGCTCCAGGCGCAGCGGCTTGAGCGCGTCGTTCGGGGTCGCGCCCATGGCAAGCGTCGCGACGTTCTTGCCGACCGCCGGGCCGAGCCCGAAGCCGTGACCGGAAAATCCCGTCGCCACGATCAAGCCGCGCACCGCCGCCGGCGTATCGATGACCGGCAACGCATCGGGCAGCACGTCGATCTGCCCGGCCCAGGACTTGACGATGGCAACGTCGTGCGCGCCACCGAATAAACCGTGGAACAACCCGACGTTGTTCGCGGCACGCTTGCGATTCGGCGCGATGAGCGGACGGCGCGGCTCCAGCGCCAGCCGCTCTTTCGGCAAGGTGAGTCGACGGTGCAGATCGTCGATGAACGGACGGCCGAAACGAAACGAGAACGTGCGCCAGTTGCGTAACAACTCGGGAATGAAATAACGCGCCGAGCGCATCGAATCCAATGTGAGATCGACATCCGAGAGCGACTCTGCCGCGACGATGCACGAGCCGTCGGGCCGCTGTCGCAAACCGAGGCCGTAGCCGCAGAAACAAGCTTCGCTGATCATCGGCGCCGGCGACGTGAGTGAGACGGTGCTCCGTACCACTTGCTGCGGCAGAAACAAATCGAGCTTGCCGAGCAGACGATGCGAGTGGGCGCCGGCCGCGCAGATCACCATGTTCGAGCGGATGAAGCCATGCTCGGTCAGCACGCCCGTGATCGCACCGGCCGATGCATCGATCGCCAGCGCGCCGCAGTCTTCCAGGATCTGTGCGCCCAGGCTCTCGGCCGCGCGTGCAAAAGCCGTCGTCGCCAACCCCGGCTCGGCCTGTCCGTCCGAGCGCGTGTACAGCGCGCCAGCCGCTTTGACACGCAACGCCGGCATGAGCGCCGCCACTTCGCGCCCCGAGAGCATGCGGGCGTCGGTCGCGATATAGCATGTCAGATTCAGCCATTGTTCGAACTGCTCGAGCTCGGCTTCGCTCTGCGCCAGAAAGATACAACCGGTGCGCCGCCAGGCGAGTTGCGAGCCGAGCTCCTGCTCGAGCGTGGGCCACAGCGAGAGCGCCTCGACCGCCAGCGGCAGCTCGGCCGGATCGCGATATTGGGTGCGCACGAAGCCCCAATTGCGCCCCGATTGCTGAGCCGCGACTTTGTCCTTCTCGACCAGGACCACGTCGACGCCGGCCTTGGCAAGGTAATACGCCGCAGCCGAGCCCATGATGCCGCCGCCAACGATCACCACATCGGCCGACTTTGGGAACACGCTGGGCCGGGGGCCGATGCGCGCCAGCACATCATCGGGAATGTGAGGATAGAGACTAAGTGCCCGCATTGATCGCTGCATCCATGTCCATCTCGATGCGGATCGCGGGATCGAACAACCCGGCCTGCACCGTCGTGCACGTTGGATCGATCCCTGCAAACGTCCGTGCGAACACCTGCATGATCGTTTCGTAGTCCTCCGGCCGCGCGATATACATGCGCACCCGGATCACGTCCTTCAGCGTCGCACCGGCTTGTGCCAGCGCGGACTCGACGTTGCGAAACAGCTGCACAGTCTGATCGTGCGCACCCTCCGCGAGGGTACTGGTGGCGTAGTTGTAACCGGTCGTGCCGGAGACCAAGACATGATTGCCGAGCACGATTGCGCGGCTGTAACTGTAAGTACGCTCGAACTCGCTGCCGGAGGAGATGTGACGACGGGTCATGACTGCAACTCTTTACGACTCGGTGAAAGAGCCTCTGCCGTGAGGCCCAGCGTGCGTTGTTCTTCCGGCAGTTCGCGGCCAGACATCAATGCAGCCACTGCCTGGCCCAGCGCCGGTGAAGTGAGAATTCCACAGCCGCCCTGACCGGCCAGCCAGAAGAAGCCCTCGGCCTCCACGCGCGTCCCGCACACAGGATTTTTGTCGGCGACGAAGTTGCGCAGGCCGGCCCACTTGCTGAGCGGTCGATCGATCTTGAACGTCGTGTCCTGCTCGATGTTCTCGATGCCCTGGGCAACGTCCATATCGTCCGGATAGACGTCGCCCGGCGGCACGGGCACCGCGTCGGCCAGACTGCCGACCAGGCTGTCGCCGCGAGGACTCACATACCAGCGATAGTCGACGTTGCTGACGTGCGGCCAGCGTGACGCATCGATGCCGGTCGGCAGGAACGTGAAAGCGGTGCGTCGATGCGGCGTCAGGCCGATCGGCGCGAGACCCGCGAGCCGGGTGATGTCGTCGACCCATGCGCCGGCTGCATTGAGAACCATGGAAGATACGACTTCACCCACCGGAGTCGTCACGATCCATTTGCCAGACTTGCGCTCGATGGCGTTGGCGCCGGCATTCGTGAGTATCTTTGCGCCGTTCGCCCTGGCGCCGCGCAAGTAGGCCTGCAACAGCGTGTTGACGTCGATGTCCATCGCACCGGGCTCGAGCACACCGCTATCGAACTTTTCCGCGCGCAGCGCCGGAAACAATTGAAGTGCTTCGTTGCGGTCGACGTAGCGCGCCTCGGCGCCCACTCCGGTCAACCTGCCATACAAGCGCTGCAACGAAGCCTGCTGATCGGCCCGGCCCACCGTGAGACAACCGCGCGAGGCCAACAGCGGCAGCGGCGCAAAACCCCCCGGAGGATTCTCCAGGAATGGCCGGCTCGCCTGCGCCAGACGGCGCATCGTGTCGGCACTGATACCGACCGTGAACTGTTCCGACGAGCGCCCGGAGCTATGCAGCCCGGCAGCCTCCTCCCGTTCGAGCAGAACCACAGCGGCACCGCGCGACAGAAAGTACGCCGCGGCCGCCCCCGCCATTCCTCCACCGATGATCGTGATATCCGCTTGCATGCTCTCCACCACCGCCCCCAGGACGTGGTGGAATGATGAGCAACGACCTCGACGCTGTCGATTTCAAGAAAGGCAATTACGGGCAGCAAAAACCTCGGGTCGGAATTTGCGCGTCCGGCCCCAAAGGCGCCCTTCGAACGTGTCGGGTCGAGTGCGATTGGAACCCTCCACCCTCATGACGGCGTCGCCCGCCGGGCACAGGGAACGTCGCCGGAGCCTCTTCCAAACATCGCCTCATGTGATATCGTGCGATCGATTCGCACTCCTGGTTTGCGTTGTGTCATGAGTCGCCCGCACGCTCTACCCGCTCTGCGCCGGTTACAGCGCCGCTTCAGCCTGGTGCTGGCGGGCGCGCTGTGCCTGTGGATGCTGGCGGTCGCGTCGCACTTCCATCTCGGCGACGCCGACGGCAAGGACGCTCACCACAACACGCATGCGCTCTGCGCGTTCTGCGTCTCCGTTCCCAGCTCCGGTGCCGCGCCCGTCGTCGTGGCATTCGTCGCCGCTCCTCAGCGGCATGCCTTCCTGCCGCCGGTTGAAATCCTTCCGAGCGTCTCCGCGCCGGCAACCGCACGCTATTACAGTCGCGGCCCGCCTCTCGTCTGATCCCCTGTCGTTTTTCAAATGACCTTCGTGCAGCGCTGAGCTGCGCGACCGACCGCGGCTGCGCGTGACATTCAGTCACCTGCAATACCCGCTGCGCACGCCCGTGGCGTGCTATTGGGGAGAATTTTGTGAGTCAAGCATCTGTCAGCCGCCGGCCGCGGCTGCTTGCTTTATCTGTATTGCTTGGTTCGATTGCCGCTCAGAACGCTGGTGCACAGACGCCGGAAGACATTCCGCAGGTCGTGGTGACCGCTTCGTTCATCGAGCAGAAGGTCGAGGACGCGCCCGCCTCGATCACCGTCATCGGTCGCGAGGAGTTGAACAACCGCCCCGTGCAGGATCTGGCCGATGCACTGGTGGGTGCAGCCGGTGTGCACGTGGGCGGCGTGGGACTGGCTCGCCGCGGCATCAGCATTCGCGGGATGTCCAACGAGTACACGCTGACCATGATCGATGGTCGCCGCGTCAGCCAGACCGCCAGCGTGATCGGCCATTCAGAAGCCGACGTGGGCTGGCTGCCGACGGAAGGCATCGAACGCATCGAAGTGGTGCGAGGGCCGATGTCGTCGTTGTATGGATCGGACGCACTCGGCGGCGTGATCAACATCATCACGCGACCGGCCACCGATGAATGGCGCGCCAGCCTGACCAGTCGCGGCGAATGGCGTGAGGACGGGCGTGGCGGCGATGTCTTGCAGACCGGCCTGTATGTCTCCGGCCCGCTCGTTCAAGACAAACTGGGCGTCACCGCCTACGGTGAATTTCGCGACCGCGAGCCCACCGTCAGTCCCACCGACCCGCGCCTGTCGGAAATGGAAGGCCGCGAAGTCACCAACGGCAATCTGGCCTTCAACTGGACGCCGGACGACGCGCAGCGGATCAGCCTGAACTACGGACGAGGCAGCGAGGATCGCGAACGCAATGCCCTCACCGGCCGCACCTATTACGTCTCGACGGATCTGATCGATCGTGAACAGTATGCTTTGAGTCACACGGGACGCTGGCACTGGGGCGAAACGAGCGTCCGCGCCTATGGCACCAGGCTCGAAAAAACCAATCGTCGATCGAGCGGCACACCAGTGCGTCCGCAGCGCCTCGAAGACCGAACCTACGATGCGCGCACGACGCTGAATCTCGGCGAGTCCAACCGGCTCAGCCTCGGCGGCGAATGGCGTGAGGAAGAACTGTTCGACACGTCCATGAGTCGCGAAGGTTACGACAGCGTACGGTATCGGGCGGTGTTCGTGCAGGACGAGCTCGAAGTCCAGCGATGGCTGCTGGTGCTGGGCACGCGCTACGACGACCACGACATCTTCGGCGGTTACAACAGCCCCCGCGCCTATGCCGTGTATCACGCGACCGACCATCTCATCTTCAAGGGTGGCGTCGGTCGGGGCTTCAAGGCACCGAATCTGAAAGTGCTGTCGCCGGAGTATTCGGTGACGACCAGCTCGTTCGTGGTCTACGGCAATCCCGACCTCAAGCCGGAGTTCAACACCAGCTACGAGCTCGGCACGCACTATCGAGCAGATCGGTGGTCGTTGCAGGCGACGCTGTTTCAGAACGACGTGAAGGATCTGATTCAAAGCTTCTGCGCGGCGGACTGCAACGCCCTGCGAGTGTTGAACTATGAGAACGTCGCCGAGGCGCGCATTCGGGGCGTTGAGATCGCCAGCTCCTTCGCACCGGCACGGCAGCTGGCATTGGATCTGAACTATACGTTCCTGAACGCCAAGAACCTGACAGCCGACCGGCCACTGGCCGAGAAGCCCAAGCATGCCGCCAACCTCACGCTGAAATGGCTCGCCACAGACAAGCTCAATGCACAGGTTCGAGGCAACTACTACGGCAAGCAAACGATGTATTCGAGCGAGGTGCGCTATGGCCTGCCCGATTACACGCTCTGGGGTGCGGATCTCAACTACCAACTGACCCCGCGGTTCAAGCTGCACTTGTCCGGCGACAATCTCACGGATGAGCTCCTGGCTGAGCTGTCCACCCGCTTCAACTACGTCGAAGTGGGTCGCTCGTACTCGGCGGGCTTCACGGGGAGTTTCTGATGTCGTGGAGACTTCTCGCGCTGGCACTCGCCAGCATCGCGAGCACATTGGCGCACGCAAGTGCGCCAATGGTCCGCGTGCTGGCCGACGAATCTGTACTCCAGGGACGGTTGGAAAAGCTTCGCGACATCGGCGCAACGGCCGGCGTGCGCGTCGAATGGACCTACGGCAACGCCTTTCCGGAACCCGCCCAGCAATGGCTCGGGGCAGCGGACTTGCTGATCATCGAGGCCCCTTTGCAGAGCGCTCGACAGCGCATCGATGAAAGTGTCGGCGACACATTGGCGCGCGTCGATGTTCCTCGAATCGAGGCCACCACCCGACGCGAGTCGTATACCGGACTGCCCGAGCGCCAGGGTCGAACGCTCATCGAGTATTACCGCAATGGTGGCGAGGCCAATCTGCGCAACTTCTTCGCCTACGTTCGCGCGTGGCATGACAAGGAGGATCTTTCCAAGGTGATGCCGCCGATGGTCGTGCCGGTCAATGGTTACTACCATCCCGATGCGCCACGCCTGTTCGCGAAGCTGGACGACTACATTGCGTGGGGACAACCGCGCTGGAAGACAACTGCCCCGCGCGTTGGGCTCGCGATTCACGCATCGGCGTTTGCGACCCTGCAAACGCAGGTGATCGATGCGGTCATCCGCCGGAGCGAAGCGCTCGGACAAATGCCGGTGCCCTTCTGGTTCGACAGCGAAGATCCCGATGCCTTGAAGAAGATGTTGCAGCCGGCGCGAGCCGACGTGCTCATCAACATGCAGCACATGGGCAACGGCCGAGCGCGGATGCGCGAGTTCGAGCAACTGCGCATTCCGGTGTTACAGACATTGAACTATCGGGACGGCGACATTGAAGAATGGAAGCAAGAAACCAGTGGCGCGCCGTCGCGTCTGGTGGCCCCCTTCATCGCCGTGTACGAGACCTGGGGCATGAGCGATCCGCTGGTCATCGCCGCCGTCGAAGAGGGTGTGCTGGCCCCGATGCAGCCGCAGGTCGACGCGGTCCTGCGCAAGGCCTCGGCGCTCGCGAACCTGCGTCACACACCACCGGCGGAAAAGCGCCTCGCGTTGATGTTCTGGAACTATCCGCAAGGCGAGAAGAACTTCTCCGCCTCGAATCTGAATGTGCCGCGCAGCCTGGAATCATTGACCCGCGCCTTACACGACGCCGGCTACCAGGTTCCTCCCGCCACCGAACAACAGATCATCGACACGGGTCAGCGACTGCTATCGGTGCTGTATCACCACGATCGGCTGGACGATCTGCTCCGCTCAGGCCTAGCGGCCACACTGCCCGTCAAAAAATATAATGAGTGGCTGGCGACGACCTCGACCGCCGTCCGTGCGCAGATGCGTAAGCGTTGGGGCGCCCCCCAAGCTCACTGGGCCGTTCGACAGATCGACGGCGCGCCGCAGTTCGTGATTCCGCGCTGGCAGCTCGGTCATCTGCTACTGATGCCTCAGATGCCTCGTGGTGGCACGCCCGGCGAGGGATATCACGACGCCGCGCTGCCGCCCGATCATCTATACATGGCGGCTTATTTGTATCTGAGGGAACAAGCGCCGCACGCATTGATTCACTTCGGCACGCACGGCACGCAGGAATGGCTGCCCGGCAAAGATCGCGGGCTCTCCGTCGATGACTATCCATTACTGGCAGTTGGCGACGTGCCCGTGTTCTATCCCTACATCCAGGACAACATCGGCGAAGCCTTGCAAGCCAAGCGTCGCGGTCGCGCGGTGATCGTCAGCCACCAGACGCCGCCGTTCGCCCCCTCCGGCCTCTATAAAGAACTCGCGGAGGTTCACGCACTACTGCATGAATACATTCAGCTCGATCCGGGCGCGGTTCGCGACCGGACCGCCGAGCACCTGCGCCAGCTGATCATCGAACACTCGCTCCAAAAGGACATGGACTGGACCGAGCCAGCCATGCGCGAGAACTTCGACGGCTTTCTCACGGCGTTTCACGATCATCTGCACGGACTCGCGCAGCGTAGTATTCCCCTGGGATTGCATACGTTGGGATCGTCACCGAGTCCCGAGCACCGGCTGAGCACCGTGGTCCAGCAACTCGGCGATGAGTTCGCGAACGCAGTCGCCGCCGACCAGGCGCCCGCCGCATCGACTGCAGTTCATCCGCCCGGCCACATGATGGCCGGTGCAGTCACCGGCAAGGAATTCTTCACCGGTGACTCCTCGCAGCTCGCCTCCACGCCGCCCTACAAACTCTTGCAGCGTCATCTGCGCGAGCAGCAGCCGCTGTCGCAATTGAGTCCAACGCTGCAGCCCCTCGTCGAGCGCGCCATCAAGCTGGACCGTCACCTCGCCGCCAATCACGAGCTGACGGCACTGCTCAGTGGACTCGCCGGAGCTTTCGTGCCGCCCGGTCCCGGCGGCGATCCGGTGCGCAACCCAGAGGTGCCCAACGGTCGCAATCTGTTCGGTTTCGAGCCGGACAAACTGCCAACGCGGAGTGCGTTCGATGCCGCCAAGGACGCATTGAATGCACTCGTCGATGACTATCGCGCCAAACACGCCGGCGCCGCGCCCACGAAGCTCGCCTTCAGCTTGTGGTCGGTGGAGGCCATGCGACACATGGGCATCACCGAGAGCCAGGTGCTGCATGCGATGGGGCTTCGTCCGCGTTGGGATGAAGGCGGTCGCGTCGTCGCGCTCGATATCATTCCGGCGCGTGAGCTCGGGCGCCCGCGCATCGACGCCGTCGTGCAGGTGACTGGCGCCTATCGAGATCAGTTTGAGAATTTCATGCGTCTGCTCGCTGAAGCTACTGAACGCCTGTCGCGACTCGATGAGCCCGGTAACACGGTCGCGAAAAACACAAAGGCCGCGGCGCTCAGTCTGAAGCAGCAAGGAATGGATGCCGCGCAGGCCGAGCGGATGGCCGCCATTCGTTTGTTTGGCAATCAGCCCGGCGACTATGGCGTCGGCTTGTCCGATGCGGTGCTGGATTCAACGGCGTGGGAGAACGACGCTCCGCTCGCCGAGCAGTACCTGTCACGTCTGCAGTATGCCTATGGCAGCAAGGACTGGGGCGTCAGCGCCGGTAAGGTAAACGTCTATGCTGAACAGCTGAAAGGCGTGCAGGCAGCCGTGCTGTCGCGCTCCTCCAATCTGTATGGCGTGCTCACCGGCGACGATCCGTTTCAGTTCCTCGGCGGGCTGTCGCTCGCGGTTCGTCACCTCAATGGCACGAGCCCCGAGCTCTACATCTCCGACCAACGACGACCGCAAGGCCGCGTGGTATCCGCCGCAAGCTTTCTTTCCGAGGAGATGCGCACGCGTTATCTGAACCCGGAATGGATCAAGCCCATGCAAGCCGAGGGCTACGCCGGCACGCTGGAGATCGTCGATACCGTCAACAATCTCTTCGGCTGGCAAGCGCTCGATCCCGCCACAGTACGCGCGGATCAGTGGCAAGCGATGCACGACGTCTACGTGATGGACAAACATCAGCTCGACATGAAGCAATGGTTCGAGAAGAACAACGTAACGGCGCAGGCACAGGTTCTGGAGCGCATGGTCGAAGCCATTCGCAAAGGTTACTGGGACGCCAGCGAGCAAACGCGTCGCGAAATCGCCGAGCGCTGGCAGGAGTTGGCGGATAATGGCGTGACGACCGGCGCGGCCGCCACCCGTGAGTTTGCCCAGCAAATGGCAGCGGGCTTTGGATTGCAGCCCGGCAAGACGAACGATGCCACTGCGGCTTCAGCTTCAGTACCTACCGTACGCGGCCAGGTCCTGAAAGAAACAACTCAGCAAACCACGCCTGAACCGCTGTGGCGCCTGTGGCTGGCGCTGCTCGCACTGTTTTTGTGCTTCGGCAGCGGCGGCGCACTGCAAGCCCGACAGACTTCTTTCCTCGCAAAACCTGTATGAACGGAATGACTCCCCATGAATGAATTCGAAAGCACTCTGTACGCCCTCACCCGGCTGTTCATGACCCCCATCCTGCTGCTGATTCTCGCCGCGCTGATCTATGCGTTCGTCGCACTCGGCGCGTTCACCGTGGAAGCGTGGCAACGTCGTCGCGGGACCTATCGCTCGCTCCTCGGTGAATATGGCAAGCAGCACCCATTCAGCAGCGACGATCTGGAGCTGTGGATCATGAAACGCCTGGAGTGGCTGCGTATCACTTCGCGCAGCGCTCCCATGCTGGGTCTGGTCGCCACCATGATTCCGATGGGCCCCGCCCTGCTCGCGCTCACGCGCAGCGATGCTCAGGGCGTTGGCGACAATCTGGTGGTTGCATTCTCGGCCGTGATCCTCGCACTCGTCAGCGCCAGTATTACTTTCTTCGTTCTCACGATTCGTCGTCGCTGGCTGTTGCAAGAGCTGCGTGAGATCGAGCGCGCAGGGGCATCCGCATGAGCCGCTTTCTCGAACATGACGAAGCCGACGATCCCATCCTGTCGCTGGTGAACCTGATCGATCTGTTCCTGGTGGTGATCGGCATTCTGCTGATCGTGATCGTGCGCAATCCGCTCAATCCGTTCTCGAAACAGAATGTCGTGGTGATCGAGAACCCCGGCCAGGCCGATCAACGCATGCTCATCAAGCAAGGCGAGGAACTGCGGCGCTACGAGGCCGGCGCGGAGATCGGCGAGGGGGAAGGCGTGAAAGCCGGCATCACGTATCGGCTGTCGGACGGCCGATTGATCTATGTGCCGGAGGGCGCCAGTCCGTAGCGCTGCGCTTACAGGCCACCTGGCGAGCATCCTTGCAGATTTAAAACGTAATGTTAAAAATGCAAGGAGCGCGACGTACGGCAATTCGGGCCGCGTCATCCCCCAGCGAAGTTGAAATGGTGGGTCGGGAGGGATTCGAACCCTCGACCAATGGATTAAAAGTCCAGTGCTCTACCAACTGAGCTACCGACCCACCGCCCTGACGGGGCGCGCATCATACCTAAAGAGGCGCGGAAATTCATCGAAAATACCGCGTCGGGTCCGGCACGCCGGCGGATTGGAAACCGGACCGGCGCAGGCGGCAGGAATCGCAGCTGCCACAGGCCCGGCCGTCGGCGTCGGCCTGATAGCAGGACACTGTCAGTGAATAGTCCACGCCAAGGGACACGCCACGCTGGATGATCTGGGCCTTGGTCAGGTCGATCAGCGGCGTCACGATCTTGAACGCCACCGTGCCCTCCACGCCCGCCTTCGTGGCCAGGTTCGCGACCCGCTCGAAGGCGGCGACGAAGGCCGGCCGGCAGTCCGGATAGCCTGAATAATCGACCGCGTTCACGCCGATGAAAATGCGCGGGGCTTCGAGCACCTCGGCCCAGCCCAAGGCGAAGGACAGCATGACGGTATTGCGCGCGGGGACGTAGGTGACGGGAATGCCCACCTGCGGCGACTCGGGCACGGCGATGCTCGTGTCGGTCAGTGCCGAGCCGCCGATGCCGCCGAGGTCGATGCGCAAGGTGCGATGCTCGACGACGCCCAAGGACTGAGCAACGCGCGCCGCCGCGTCCAGCTCGGCACGATGCCGCTGACCATAATCCACGCTCAGCGCGTAGCACTGAAAGCCCTGCTCGCGGGCGATCGCAAGCACGGTGGCGGAATCCAGACCACCGGATAACAGCACGACAGCGCGATTGTTAGCCATTACTCAAGCTTCTCTTCAGTCCGGGCCGGTAGAGCACATGGCTACGCTGCCGCGGGTCCGCAGATCGAATCTCTATTTACCGGGCGTATCGCCCCACAAAATCTTGTGCAGCTGAATCTGCAGCCGCACCGGCAGCCGCTCATCCAGCACCCACTGCGCCAGATCGCGCCCGTCCACCTGACCGTAGCTCGGGCTGAACAGCACCATGCAGCGCTCGTACAGCCGGCGTTCGCGAACCAAATCGCGGGCCCATTCGAAATCGGCGCGGCTGCAGAGCACGAACTTCACCTGCTCTTCCGGCCGCAGCACGTCCAGATTCTCGTAACGATTGCGCCCGACCTCGCCGCTTCCCGGTGTCTTCACATCGACGACTCGCACCACGCGCGAATCGACGTTGCTCACATCGATCGCACCGCTGGTTTCCAGCGAGACGCTGTAGCCGGCATCGCAAAGTTTCTGTAGCAGCGGAAAACAGCCCTTCTGCGCCAGCGGCTCGCCGCCAGTGACACAGATGTGCCTGGTATTGAACGCGGCAACCCGCGCCAGCACATCGTCGAGCGCAAACCATTCGCCGCCGTAAAACGCATAAGCCGTATCGCAGTACTGACAACGCAGCGGACAGCCGGTGAGACGCACGAACACCGTGGGCCAACCGACGCTGTCGGCTTCACCTTGAATCGACAGGAAGATCTCGGTGAGCTTGACGCGCGCGGCGCCGGTGCCGGTGACGGCGGAATCGATAGTGGTTGAGTCAGCGAGGTTCATGAGACTGATCTAACCACGCGAGCGATGGCAGCACAGCAGGCGCTCCGAAAAGAAGCGCCCGCAATGAACTATCTGCCCTCGCTATCCAGCTTCGCGATGCGTTGGCTCGCGAGACGGGCGGCGGTGGTATCGCCAAAACGCTGCACGACCTGGTTGAGCGCCGAGCGCGCCTCACCCCAGTTCTTCAGCTCGTAGTTGCAGTAACCGATCTTGAGCAACGCATCCGGAATCTTGCGCGACTCCGGATACTTCTCGATCACCGTCCGGAAATCGCGCAACGCATCCGGATACTGTTTGGTGACGTAGTGCGCCTCGCCCAGCCAGTACTGCGCGTTGTCGGCCAACGGGCCGTTCGGGAACGTGGTCAGGTACTGCTTGAACGCGCTGATCGCTTCCGGATATTTCGCATCCTTCAGCAGATCGAACGCGGCCTGATAGTTGGCGCGATCGTCGCCTTGCGGAATCGGCAGACCGCCCGTGGCCGGCGCCGCATTGGACGCCGCCGCACCGGGATTGCCTTCGAGCGCCGACAGCCGCCGATCGACATCGCCATACATTTCGCGCTGCTGCGTCTGGCTCTGCGTCGCCTGGTGTTGCAGCTCATCGAGCTGGCCTCGCAGTACGCGCGTTTCCGCCTGGGCCGCTTCGATCCGTTGCGACAGATCGAGCAGGCTTTGATTGGCGAGCACGCGCTCGAGACGCAACAGACGGCTGTCGAGCTCCGACAGCTTCTGCACCGTCGGATCGGCTTCCGGCGGTGTGGTCGCACAGCCCGACAGCACTGTCGCCGCGACGGCGATCAGTCCGACGCGAACGGCAGTAATGTTCGGCAGCAATGTCATGGCGGCTCGGCTCATCGACCGTAGACCAGCTCGACGCGGCGGTTCTTGGCGTAGGCCGCCTCGTCACTGCCCTGCACGGCCGGACGCTCTTCGCCGTAGCTCACGGTGGTGATCTGATTTTCAGTCACGCCCTGGAGCATCAGCGCGCGACGCACGGCCTGCGCACGACGCTCGCCCAGACCAATGTTGTACTCACGCGAGCCGCGCTCGTCGGAGTGACCCTCGAGACGAATCTTGCGGGTCGGGCTGCCGTTCAGGAATTTGGCGTGGGCGGCGACCACCGGCACGAACTCCGGCTTGATCTCGGCGCGGTCGTAATCGAAGTAAACGATCACACCGGCGGCCTTGGCCGCTTCCATCGCCTGCTGCTCGGCTGACAGCGCGCTGCTGCCGACGCCGCTGCTGTCCGCACCCGAGGTGCTGGTCGAAGGACCCACCGACTCAGAGGTGTTCTGCGCCTCGGGCAACGGCTTGTTGCCGCAGGCCGCCAGCATCAGACCAGTCGTCGCGATCAGCATCAGCCGAGTCATACGCATCTACACTCTCCTGAATTTAGTAGTTGTTACGACCTCGGGACCCGCTGAAAAATCCCTTGTCGCCATTCACAGACCAAAACTGCCGCGAATTTTGCCACAATTCGGGCCTGGACACGGCGCTTTGCCTGTGATTTTTTTCGGCCCGCGGCCGGCAAATTCCAGCTCAGCGCTGCGGGAACGGCGCCCAAACGGGCTCTCGCACTTCACCGACGGTATTGGTGAACCGCTCGGCGGTGCGTCCATCGGTCGACACCGTCGCCAGCACACCTTTGCCCCGCTCCTGCGTGGCGTAGATCAGCACCGCGCCATTCGGCGCGAAGCTCGGACTCTCATCCTGACGCCCCTCGGACAGCACCTGCATGCCCTTGGAGGCCAGGTCGATGATGGCAATTCGGTAATTGCCACGGTCCAGGGTCACGACCGCGAGTTGTTTGCCATTCGGCGACACGCGCGGCCGGGCGTTGTAGCCGTTTTCGAAGCTGACCCGCGTGGCGCGATTCGGGTTGGCGACCTCGATCTCATAAATCTGCGGGCCGCCGGCACGATCGGAGTTGAAGTACAGCTTCTTGCCATCGGAGGACCAGCTCGGCTCGGTATCGATGCCGGGATCGAACGTCATGCGCGTGAGCACCTGGCTGTTGAGCTCCAGCGTATAGATGTCCACGTCGCCGTCCTTGCGTGACAACGTGATCGCCAGCGTCTTGCCATCCGGCGACCACGCCGGAGCGCCATTGATACCGGCGCGTGCCGACACGCGTTTACGCTCGCCGGTACGCAGTGTTTGCACATAGACCGCCGAAGCCTTGGTCTCGAACGAGACATACGCGAGGCTCTGACCATCGGGCGACCACGCCGGCGACATGATCGGTTCATCCGAGCTGGTGATCACCTGCTGATTCTCGCCGTCGTAGTCGGAGACGATGAGCTTGTAACGCTGCTTCGGCGGCGTGCCTTCGGCGCTGATGAAGGCGACGCGCGTCGAGAAGGCGCCGCGCACTCCGGTCAGCTGTTCGAAAATGATGTCCGAAATCCGGTGCGCGAGCGCGCGCATGGAATTGGCATTCGCGGTGAGGCGCTGGCCCGCGAGGCGCTGACCGGTGAGCACGTTATAGAGCTCGAAGTTGGCGGCGAAGCCCGGGCCTTCCGGCATCAGTTTGCCGACCGCGATGAAATCGGTCTTGAGATAGCGCCAGTCCTGGAAACGGATCTGATCGCCCTGGCTGGGCCGATCGATCATTTCCTTGCGATCCAGCGGCGCGAAGCGACCGCTGCGTCGCAGGTCGGCGGCGACCACTTCAGCCACGTCGAAAGGCGCGGCGCCGCTGGACTCCCAGCCGAACGGCACGATGGCGACCGGCACCGCGTCCTCGGCGGACTTGGTGATCTCGATCACCAGCTGGGCGTTGGCCGCGACCGCGAACCACGACAGGGCGAAGCAAACGAAAACGGCAAAGGTTTTTTTCATCAGTCACAGCTCCATGGAGCGAAATCGGTGAGCCACGCGCGTCAACCCGCGCCAGGCCTGAAATTGAACGTCAGCTCGGGCCGGAACAGACGCGGATTGGACGGCGTCGGCAACGGCGACGCACTGACCACTGCATTCTCGACCGACTGCTTCACGGCGGGATCGCCATTGCAGGTTCCGATCTTCGCCGACAGAACGACGCCGGCGGGCGTTTGCCGCACGGTCACCTGGCACAGCAGATCGTCGCGGGCCGACAGCGGACGATTCCAACGACGTTCCACCGCCTGGGCGATCATGGCGATGTACTGCGCCATCTCGGGCGAGCTGGCGGCGGCGGCATCGGCCGCGGCATTGGACTCCTCTTCCTGCAATTGACGCTGCAAATCATTCTCTCGCGCCTCCTGCAATCGTTTGTCATCGGCGGCCTTGCGACGTTCCGCCTCTTCCTTCTGCCGGCGCTGGATTTCGGCGACTTTCTTCGCCTCATCCTCGGCCTGCTTCTTGCGAGCGGCGTCCTCGGCGGCGCGTTTCTTCTCCGCCTCCTGCCGCTCGCGCAATTGTTGCTCTTCCGCCTGGCGGCGCTGGTCGGCTTCCTGGCGTTGTTTCAATTCGACCTGACGCTCCGCTTCCGCCCGTTGTTCCGCTTCCTTGCGCTGAACCTCCTGCTGCTCGCGTTTGCGCTGCTCGGCAGCCTGTTCCTTGTCGCGCTGGGCCTGCTCCTCACGCTGCTGTTGCTGAGCCCGGTCGCGATCGCGCTGCTGACGTTGCTGACGGGCGGCGTCATTCAGGGTTTTCGGATCGACCACGACGGCCTGGATGGCGAGCTGCACCGGCGGCGGCGTGCGCTGCATGTTCAGCATGGTCAGACCGAAAATGCCGGCAAACAACGCGTGCAGCAGCAGCGCGCCGAGAATGTACGTCCAGTGTTGTTTGATGAAATCGACCATGCGGCCTTAGCGCTTTTTGTTATTGCGCGCTTCGGCCGGGTCGGTGATGAAACCCACCTTCTCGGCGCCCGCTTCTTGTAACAGCACCATGCCGGTGACCACGCGGCCATACGGCACATTGGTGTCGGCCTTCACCAGCACCGGCGTCTGCGGCTCCCGCTTCAACACCGTCCCGACGCGTTCGACCACGGCGTTTTCATCCAGCGCGGTTTCCTCGTCCTTGCCGATGTTCAAGTAATACTTGCCCGCGGCATCGACACTCAGGATCAGCGGCTGATGCTGGCGCATGAGATCTTCCGGCAGCGGCTCGGCGGCCGCCTTGGGCAGATCCACCTTGATGCCCTGGGTCAGCATGGGCGCGGTGATCATGAAAATGATCAGCAGCACGAGCATCACGTCGATATAGGGAACGACGTTCATCTCGGCCACGAGCCGCCTGCCGCGGCGGTTGTTCATCGGGCTCATGCGTGCGCCTCGGCGCCTCGCTGCGACTCACGAGGAGCCGATGCGTGACGCTGCAGAATCGTCGAGAGCTCTTCGGTGAACGTGTCGTAGCGCGTTTCGACGCGAGTCACCTGATCCGCATAACGGTTGTAAGCGACCACCGCGGGAATGGCGGCGAACAGACCCATGGCGGTCGCGATCAGCGCTTCGGTGATGCCGGGCGCCACCATCGACAGCGTCGCCTGCTGTACGTTACCCAGGCCGTGGAATGCATTCATGATGCCCCACACGGTGCCGAACAGTCCGATGTACGGGCTGGTCGAGCCGATGGTCGCGAGCATCGCGAGACCCAGTTCCAAACGATCGCTTTCCTTCAGCAGTGCGACGCGCATGCCGCGACGGGCGCCTTCGATCAGCTGCGCGGAGGCGATGCCGCCCTGCTGGCGCAAGCGTGAGAACTCACGAAAGCCCTGCTCGAAGATCGCTTCCATGCCGCGCGTGACCCGGCGGCTCTGATCGATGGAACGAAACATCGCGGTCAGATCGCCGCCCGACCAGAACGATTCCTCGAAGCGGTCGGCATCGGTGCGCGCCTTTTTCAGCTCGGCGCGTTTACGCAGCATGATGGACCATGACACCAGCGATGCCAGCAGCAGCAGCGCCATCACGATCTGCACCACGATGCTGGCGTTCAGCACCAGCTCCAGAGGATTCAGGTTCTCTGCCATTTCCCATCACTCCCGATTAGCCAGTCAGACTGCGCCCCGGCGCTGCGCGCGGGGGGCATTCACATCAGATCCTTTGGTAACGCCGTCGGCCTCAAGCTCACGGCGTCCAGGCACGCCACGCGCACCTTGCCTTCGACCAGCAGCTCGCCGTCGAGGCCGCCGCGAAACACCTGTTGTTGAAACGTGAAGCTGGCGCGCGTGCGCTCGGCGATCACGCAGGTCACCAGCAGCTCATCGCCATACCGCGCCGGCCGGCGATAGTGCGCTTCGATATCGACGACCACGAACATCAGCCCGTGCTGCTCCTTCAAGGGCAGCTGCTCGATGCCGGCGGCGCGCAACCATTCGGTGCGGGCCCGCTCCATGAACTTCATGTAGTTCGCGTAGTAGACGATGCCGCCGGCGTCGGTGTCTTCCCAGTAAATACGCACCGGCCAGGCGAACGGGCGCGACTCAGTCATTGAACAACTCGCCGGTGCCCGGCCGTTCCGGCAGCTTCAAGCCGAAATGCTGATACGCCAGGCGCGTCGCCATCCGGCCGCGGGCGGTGCGCATGATGAAACCTTGCTGGATCAGATACGGCTCGATCACGTCCTCGATCGTGCCGCGCTCCTCGCCCAGCGCCGCCGACAGGCTTTCCACGCCCACCGGCCCGCCGTCGAATTTTTCGATGATGGTCAGTAGCAGCTTGCGGTCCATCAGGTCGAAACCCAGCGGGTCCACGTCCAGCATATCCAGTGCCGCCTGCGCCACTTCGTCGGTAATCCGGCCACCGGCGCGCACCTCGGCATAGTCACGCACGCGCCGGAGCAATCGATTGGCGATACGGGGAGTTCCCCGGGAACGCTGGGCGATCCGTGCCGCTCCGGCCGCATCCGCCGGCACGCCCAGCAGGCTCGCCGAGCGAGTCACAATGCGTTGCAGCTCGGCGATGTCATAGAACTCCAAACGTTGCACGATGCCGAACCGGTCTCGCAGCGGCGAGGTCAGCAGGCCGGCGCGCGTGGTCGCCCCGATCAACGTGAACGGCGGCAGGTCCAGCTTGATGGAGCGCGCGCCCGGGCCTTCGCCGATCATGATATCGAGCTGAAAATCTTCCATCGCCGGATACAGGATCTCCTCGACCTGCGGGCTGAGCCGATGAATCTCATCGACGAACAGCACGTCGTTGGCCTGCAGATTGGTCAGCAGCGCGGCCAGATCGCCGGCGCGCTCGATCACCGGGCCCGAGGTCTGGCGCAGATTCACGCCGAGCTCATTGGCGATGATGTTCGCCAGCGTGGTCTTGCCCAGGCCGGGCGGACCGAAGATCAGCACGTGATCCAGCGCTTCGCGCCGGTTGCGCGCCGCCTGGATGAATATTTCCATCTGCGTCTTGACCGCCGTCTGACCGACATAGTCGGCCAGCTTCTTCGGCCGCACGGCGCGGTCGAGGGCGGCTTCATCGCCCTGCGAAGCGGCGGATACGATGCGGTCCTGCTCGATCATGATGGCTTATCGGGTGGCAGCGGCCTGCAATGCGCGGCGAATGATTTCCTCGGTGGTCTGCACCGACGCGTCCACCGACTTCAGCAGTCGCGTCACTTCGGCAGGCTTATAACCCAACGCGACCAGCGCGCTGAAAGCCTCCGCTTGTGGACCGATCGCAGGCTCGGCGGTTCCGCCGGTCGGCAACACCGCGAGGCCCGTGTCGCCAAAACCCTTCACCCGGTCGCGCATCTCGACCACCAGGCGCTCGGCCGTCTTGCGACCCACGCCCGGCGTGCGGACCAATGTATCGATGTCCTGCGCCTCGATGCACATCAGGAAGGCATCGACGGTGAGGCCCGACAGCAGCGCCAGCGCCAGCTTCGGCCCCACATTGGAAACTTTCAGCAGCTCGCGAAACAGCCGGCGCTCACGCTCGGTGCCGAAGCCGAACAGGATGTGCGCATCCTCGCGCACCACCAGATGGGTGAACAAATGAACGTCCGCCCCGGCCGCCGGCAACCCATAGAACGTCGACATGGGCGCTTCCAGCTCGTAACCGACGCCGCCCACGTCGATCACCAGCTGCGGAGGTTGCTTGGCGGTCAGCCGACCGCGCAAAAAACCGATCATTGCGCCGAGCCCGCCGCGAGCTGGCGCAGCTGGCCGTTGAGATTGCGGGAATGCGCATGGCAAAGCGCGATGGCCAGCGCATCGGCCGCGTCGGCGCCGAGCGGCCCGGAGAGAGACAACAAACGTCGCACCATCAACTGCACTTGTTCCTTCTGGGCTGCACCGGTTCCGACCACCGCCAGTTTCACCTCACGCGGCGCGTACTCAAAAACCCGCGGACGCACGGCAAAAGTCGCACTCAACGCCGCGCCCCGCGCCTGCCCCAGCTTCAACGCGCTGTCGGCATTGCGGTGCATAAACACGCGCTCGATGGCGACTTCGTCCGGCTGGTACTCGGCCGCCAGCTTATCCACGCCGGCAAAAATTTCCTGCAGACGATCGGCCAGCGAGGCGCCGCGGGCCCGGATCGATCCGCTCACCACATACGTGACCTTGGGTCCTGTCTCAACCACCGCGTAACCGGTGCATAACGAGCCCGGGTCCAGCCCAAGGATTCGCACTCTCGGCGCCGGCGCCAGGGCTTCCTTGGTCGCGCGCTGACGGAGGCTGACGATCGCCGTCGATACCTTCACGTCACCTCGGGCCAGGTTGAGCTCGGCGAGACTTTTCGGGCGCCTGTGTCTGCGCAAGGACTCCCCTCTGCTTGACCCGCTCGGGTCTCGAGTTGCGAAGGTCGGTATGATACCGGCAACGGCTACAATCCGACACGATCCGCGCTTCCATGCCTTCCGTCGACGACGCAGCATCCGACACCGAGCAGACCGCGAACGCCCGCCGCCGGGCCCACGAGCTGTTATCGAAATTGTCGGCCGCGGTCGGCGCGGACCGGCCCAAGGCACCGGCCGCGCTCGCCCGGGCGCAGGCCATCGTCGACATCCTGGTCACATTGACCGATGACGACGACATTCTCGGCGGCGCCCTGCTCCTGCCGCTGCTCGAAGCCGAGGTGCTCACGCCGGAACAGGCCCTCAAAACGCTGAGCGCCCCGGCCAATCGAATCGCCAGCGAGCTGCAACGACTGGGCTCGCTCAACATCACCATTCCAGCCGCAACGGGCGGCGGCCGCGGCACGCCCTCGCTCTCGGGCAATCAGGCCGAAGGCCTGCGCAAGATGCTGCTGGCCATCGTGACCGATCCGCGACTGGTGCTCGTGAAGCTCGCCGCTCAATTGCAGCAGCTGCGCGATAGCAAGGATGCGCCGGCCGCCGAGCGCGAACGGCTCGCTTATGAAACGCGCGAAGTCTACGCGCCGCTCGCGAACCGGCTCGGTGTGTGGCAACTGAAGTGGGAGCTCGAGGATCTGAGCTTCCGCTACCTGGATCCCGAGAACTACAAGACCATCGCCGGCTGGCTCGCCTCCAAGCGCATCGATCGCGAACGTTACATCGGCGAGGTGATCGACGTGTTGCGCCGGGAGCTGGAGAAGGCGCACATCGAGCACGCCGAGATCGCCGGCCGGCCGAAGCACATCTACAGCATCTGGCGAAAGATGCATCGCAAAGGTCTGCAGTTCGATCAGCTCTACGACGTGCGCGCCGTGCGTGTGCTCGTGGACAGCATCGCCGACTGCTATGCCGCGCTCGGCATCGTGCATGGAATGTGGCCGTACATTCCGGGCGAGTTCGACGACTACATCGCGACCCCCAAGGACAATCTGTATCGATCCCTGCACACCGCCGTCATCGGCCCCGGCAAGCTGCCGCTGGAAGTGCAGATCCGCACTCGCGAGATGCATGCCCACGCCGAGCTCGGCGTGGCCGCTCACTGGCGCTACAAAGAAGGCGGCAAAGCGAATCCCGCGTACGAACAGAAGATCGTCTGGCTTCGGCAAGTGCTCGAACCCAGCGAGCGCGGCGAGGAAACCGAAGGCGAGTTTCTGGACCGGGTGCGCTCGGAATTGTTCGAGGATCGGGTCTATGCGATCTCGCCGCGAGGTGAGGTGGTCGATCTGCCGCGAGGCGCGACCCCGCTCGACTTCGCGTATCACATCCATTCAGATCTGGGCCATCGCTGCCGGGGCGCCAAGGTCAACGGCCGCATGGTGCCGCTGAACCAGATCCTGCAGAACGGCGATCAGGTCGAGATCATCACCGGCAAGCAACTCAACCCGAGCCGCGACTGGCTGGTGCCCTCGCTCGGCTACCTCGCCTCGCCGCGCAATCGAAACAAGGTCCGCGCATTCTTTCGCAAGCTCGACGAGCAGCAGAACACTCAGCAGGGTCGACAGATTCTCGAACGCGAACTGCAGCGGCTGGCGGTGCACTCGGTGACGCTGCCCGAGCTGATCAGCGAGTTCAATTTCGACAACGCGGAGCAGCTGTATCGCGCCATCGGCGAAGGCGAGATCAACGTCGCTCAGATCAGCGGCGCCGTGCAGCGCCGGGCCAAGCCGCAGGAGTTGCCGACGCCGGTCGTGAAACGGCCCGCGGCCGAGCCGAAGAAGGCCTCGGGCATCACCATCGATGGCGTGGACGATCTGCTGTCGAACTTCGCGGGCTGCTGCAGTCCCGTGCCGCCCGAGTCCATCGCCGGTTACATCACGCTGGGCCGCGGCGTCAGCATCCATCGCGACGACTGCGCCAACTTCAAACGGCTCGCGATCGCCAATCCCGAACGGGTCATTCCGGTCGAATGGGGCAGCGGCGGCGACCGCGCGTTCCCGGTCGATATCAACGTTCGCGCCTACGACCGTCGCGGTCTGTTGCGCGACGTGACCGCGATTCTGGCCGACTCGAAGATCAACATTCACGCCATGAACACGTTGACCCACGAGACCGACGACATCGCCGACATGAACCTGAAAATCACCGTGCACGACCTGGAGGAGCTGTCGCGCGTGCTGGCGCGGATCCAGGGCCTGCCCAATGTGTTGAGCGCCCGACGCAAGGTTTGAACGATGAAACTGATCTCCAACACGCTGCTCGATGAAATCGCCGCGAAAGCCGCCGCCAGCCCGCGCCGGCGCGCCCATCACAATCTGCACAGTTCACCGAGCGATCTGGTGCAGCGTTTTGTGGTCGTGGCTCAGAGCGATACTTACATTCGCCCGCACCGGCACATGACCAAGTCGGAGCTGTGCACGATCGTGCGCGGCCGGTTTGAATGCGTGGTGTTCGATGCGGATGGGACGATTACGGAACGGAGTGTCGTTGGCGAGGGCACACCGAATCTCGCGTTCGAGCTGCCGTCGCAGACCTGGCATACGCTGATCGCGCTCACCGACGGGGCTTCCTTCGTGGAAGTGAAGGAGGGACCGTACGACCCCGCGACCGCCGCCGAGTTCGCACGTTGGGCGCCGGAGGAAGGTGGCGCAACGGCCGCGTTTCAAGGCTGGGTGAAGACCGCGCCTGTCGGCGCGCGCGTGCCGTCGTTCAACTAGGCCCAATGGCACTTGGTTAAGCGCATAACACAGCGGATGGCGGTTTGCGGTTGGCGGACAGCCGGAGAAGGACGCCGGATTTTCGCCTTGGTTCTGTTCCAACCGCCACCCGCAAACCGCCATCCGCTGTGCAATGGCGCTATCTAAGTGCCATTGCAACTAGGCCGAGGCTTGTGCCAGCGCCGTCTCCATAGCGCTGTCTCCTTGCACGCGGAATGCGGCAATCTCGGTTTCGCTCCACTCGCGCACGATGCGGCCGTCGATCAGCAGCGCCGCTTTGTCGGCGTAGTGCTCGACGATATCCAATGAATGTGTCGCGAGCAGCACGGCGCAGCGTCCATCCGACAGCCGGTGTTGCAAGTGATGTTTGACCTGTAACGCACTCGCCGGATCGAGCCCGTTGAAGGCTTCATCCAGCACGATCAGCGTCGGCTCGCCGAGCAGTGCGAGCAGGATGCAGAGCTTCTGTCTCGTCCCGAGCGAATAAGTATCGACGAAGCTGTCGAAGTACCCATCGAAGCGCAGCTCGCTGGCCAGCGCCAACACATCGGCGTTGATCTCTCGCAACCCTTTGGCCTGCGCATACACCTCGAGACACTGCCTTCCCGTCAGCAGCCCCGGCAGTTGCTCCGGCGCACAGGCGTAACCGAGTCGTTGCTTGGCGGCCAGCGGATCGGTGATCGCAGAATACCCCGCGATCAGCAAGTCGCCCTCCGAGGGCGTGAGCGCACCGCTGATACAACGTAACAACGTGCTCTTGCCGACGCCATTCGGCCCGAGCAGACAGAACCACTCGCCGGCCGGCACCTGCAAACTCACGCCGCTCAGCACTTCACGCTTACCGTACCTGGCATGCACCTGACGAACATCGAGCACGATCGAAGTCATGTCTTTGCTCCCGCGCGTAGCTGCAAGACGGTCGCCACAGCAGCGAACGCCGCGACCGAAAGCGCGATCTTCACCAGCGGCGATCGACCCCGATAATGATCGACCAGCGCCCATCCAGAGATCGAAATGAACAACCCGATCCAGAGCGCGGCGACCTGCAGCGCCATGCCGACCGGCGCACCGAGCAGGATCATGCAGACGATCGCCAGCGCGATACCGATGAGCTGATGAACGAGTGCCCGCCGGGACACGGACCAGACGAATCCCATCAACGTGATCGGAGTCGCACGCAACCAGAGGGCGGCGGACTTCGCGACGGTCGTCATCGCCGATACCAACGCGGCCAGGTAACTTGCAACGAAGTACATCGCGACCACGGACAAGCCTGCGACCGCCGACGACCCGCCCTGCACCGCCAGCAACGCGGCGACCAGCACATACCGCGAGTTTTCCGGACGGCTCCAGGACAAAACCTGCGCGATGGGCCAACCGGCCAGCCCGGCCGAATCAGGCCGCATATCAGCGCTTGCATACTCGCCAGTGGCCTGCGCGACCGCGCCCGAAGACTGTGTAGCTCGCGTAAGCTGACGTGACGGCTGCGCCGACTCGTGCGACTCGTGCGCAGGCCGGTGCGACGGCTGCACCGACTCGTGCGACTCATGCGCAGGCCGATGTAACGGCTGTGCCGAGTCTTCCGTAAATTGGCGCGATGTCTGCGCGGCTTCACCGGAAACCTGTGAGGACCGCGCAACAGCCGTACGACGAACGCGGGGCTGTGGCACATACCGCGACGGCACGACGCCTAACGGTTTCGCTCGACGCGCAGTCCACCATCCGAACACTCCACCGATGAACAATCCGCCGGCGGCAGCGCTCGCAACCTTCTCAGCCGCGGCAGTGATGCCGTCAGTCGTCAGCGCGACCAGCGCGGGCACCATCACTACCATCACGGCGAGTGCGCACAGAGGCAGCAGCACACGAATCGCCTGCGATATGAGCAAACTTCGCGGCGGAATCGGCGTGGCAATCAACCACGACTGTGACTTCGACTCCTCGAGCTGTCGCCGCCGCCCACTCACGGAGGTCGCCGCATAAATCGCCGCGACCACCGCCAGCAACACCCAGTATTCCGCCAGCGTCGCGACCGCACCGGCCAAGTGCCCCGACACTGAAAACATCAGCGCGATGACAACCGCGACAGCACAGAGAATGAGCAGCACCGCGCGACGTCCGTCGCCGCGCAGGCGCGACAGCGAATTCACCAGTCGCAGCCATTCAACCCAGAGCGCCGGATGCCGACGCAGGAAGGTCGGCGCGGGTGTTACGCGGTCTGAGCGGCCTTCAGTCGCCACGTTCTCAGCCCGTACAATACAAACACCACCACCAGCACGATCAGCAACGCCACGAACTGCTCACGCGTCACGGTCTCATAGAACAACCACGACAACGACAGGCACGCGGCGATCGGCACCAACGGTCCCCCAGGCGTGAGATACGGCTCGCCATCGGTACGGATATCTTTCTTCCGCAGCACGTACGCCGCGATGGCGCACAGGAAATAAAGCATCAACGCCGACAGATTCGCAAAGATGGTCAAAGTCTCATAGGTGCCGGACAGCGCGATCGACGCCACGATCACGCCATAGATGACGATGGCCTTGTGCGGACTGTGAAACGTCGGATGAACCGCGGTCAGGATGGGCGGCAGGAACCGGTCGCGACTCATCGCGAACAATCCGCGCGGCTCCGACAAGACATTCGCGCTCAAGTAGCCAAACATCGAGATCACCGCGCCCACGACCAGGATCGTGCGCCCGACCGGCCCGACGATGGAGCCCGCGGCGCTCGCGAGCGGCGTCGTGCGGTCGTTCGCCAGGTCCGCTCCCATCACGCCGAGCGCCACGAACTGAATCGCCAGATATAACAACGTCGCCGCGCCCAACGCCATGAACGCCGCGCGCGGCACGGTCTTGGCGGGATTCTTCACCTCGCCGCTCGGCATCAGCGAGCCTTCGATGCCCGAGAACGCGAAGATCACGATGCCCGCCGTTCCCAGCACGGTGCTCGCTTCGGGCACGTGCGTCCACGCCAGATTCGACGGCTCGATGAAGAACACGCCGATGAACACGAACGCCAGCAGCGGTAACAATTTGGCCACGGTCACCGCCTCGATGACCCGTGCGCCGGTTTTGACACCGCGATAGTTGATCGCGACCAGGGTTCCGACCAGCGTCACGACCACGATCTTGTAAACCCAGGCCGGGCTGCCGGGCGCCAGCGTCAGAATGGATCGGGCCAGTACGTTACAAACGCCCGCGGCCGCCGCGGTGCCCGTGGCCAGCACCAGACATCCGGCCACGAAGCCCCACATCGGTCCGATTGCCGTTTCGACATAGGCATACGGGCCGCCGGTGGCCGAGACCCGGCTGCCCGCTTCGGCGAAGCACATGACGACCAGGCCGATGATGATGGCGCAGGCCACATAGGCCAGCGGCGCGGCGGTGCCGAGCTGCAAGACGGCGAACGCCGGCAGCACGAAAATGCCGCTGCCCACCGTGTAGTTGAAAATGGTTGCCGCCAGCTGACGGGTGCCGAGCTCGCGGGATAGCAGTGCGTCGGGATTATTGGAGTGCATCGGCCGGAGAATAGCCGATTCCGCCGTCGGACCCACCCCCTGGCCCCCTCTCGTGAACGGGAGCGGGAATCAAATTTTTATTTCGGCAACATCCCTTCCGCACAAAAAAAAAAACACGTTCCCCCTCCCGATCACGGGAGGGGGACAGGGGGTAGGTCTTCCGGCGGGAATGAGCCCGCTTCGACTCGAATTATCGATTCGGGAAATCGATCGCGATCTTGTCCGCCGCCAGCGCCGCCTCGTGCACGGCTTCGGACAGGGTCGGATGCGCATGGATGGTACGCTGCAAGTCTTCGGTCGAGGCCGAGTACTCCATCGCCAGCACGGCTTCGGCGATCAGCTCGCCGGCCATCGGGCCGATGATGTGCACGCCCAGGATCTCATCGTCATCGGTCGCCGCGACGATTTTCGCGAAGCCGGCGGTGGCTTCCATGGCGCGGGCGCGACCGCTGGCGAGGAACGGGAACGAGCCGACCTTATAAGCACGGCCGCTCTTCTTCACTTCCTCTTCGGTCTGGCCGACCCAGGCGATTTCCGGCGCGGTGTAGATGACCGAAGGAATGGTCTTGTAATTCACTTCGGCGATCTTGCCGGCGATCAGGTCGGCGACCATCACGCCCTCTTCCTTGCCCTTGTGCGCGAGCATCGGGCCACGCACCACGTCACCGACCGCCCATACATTGGCGACGCCGGTCTTGCAGTCGTGATCGACCTTGATGAAACCGCGCTCGTCGATCTGCACGCCGGTGCCCTCGCCGAGCAGACCGTTGGTGAACGGACGGCGGCCGATCGCAACCACGACCTTGTCGACTTCGAGGGTCTGTTCGCCCTTCGCGTCGGTGTACTTCAGCTTCACGCCGCTGGCCGACTTGTCGGCGCCGCTGACCTTCGCGCCCAGGCGAATGTCCAGGCCGAGCTTCTTGAAGTGCTTGAGCGCTTCCTTGGACACGGCGCCATCGGCGGCAGGCAGGAAAGTATCGAGGGCTTCGAGCACCACGACTTCCGAGCCCAGGCGACGCCACACGCTGCCCAGCTCCAGACCGATCACGCCGGCGCCAACGACGCACAGACGCTTCGGCACGGCGTCGAATTCCAGCGCGCCCCAGGAGTCGACGATCTGCTTGCCGTCGAACGGCATGCTCTTCAATTCGGTGGGCGAGGAGCCGGAAGCCAGGATCACATGCTTGGCCGTCAGCTCTTCCTTCTTGCCGTCCTTGCCGGTGAACTCGACCTTGTTGCCCTTGAGTAGCTTGCCGTGACCCTGCAGACCCGTGACGCCAGCCGCCTTGAACAGCGCGTTGATGCCCTGAGTCGAGGCCTTCACGATGCCGGCGCGACGCTTCTGCATGGTCGCGACATCGACCGACACGTCGCCGACCTTGATGCCGTGAACGGCGAACTCGTGCTGAGCACGGTGCACCAGCTCGGAGCTCTCGAGCAGCGCCTTGGAAGGAATACAGCCGGCGTTCAAGCAGGTGCCGCCGAAGGCATACGAGCCGTCTTTGTTCACCCACTCGTCGATACAGGCCACTTTGAGCTTGTTCTGGCCAGCACGGATGGCGGCGGGATAACCGGCGGGACCGCCGCCGATGACGATGACGTCGTATTCAGAAGACATGCGAGCTCCGCGATGCTTGTTTCTTTAGAGTGGAAATGGGGACGAGCCAGGGCGCTGCAAGGGACAGCGCCCTGGGTCATGGATCGAGTGTTACAGCTGCAGCAGCAGGCGGGCCGGATCTTCCAGCGCGTCCTTGATCGCCACCAGGAACTGCACCGACTCGCGACCGTCGACGATGCGATGGTCGTAAGTGAGCGCCAGGTACATCATCGGGCGGATCTTGATCTCGCCGTCGACCACCATCGGACGCTCCTGGATCTTGTGCATGCCGAGGATGGCGACCTGCGGCGGATTCAGGATGGGCGTCGACATCAGCGAGCCGAACACGCCGCCGTTGGTGATCGTGAACGTGCCGCCGGTCAGCTCTTCCAGGGAGATCGAGCCATCGCGCGCCTTCTTCGCGTAGTCGCCCACGGCCTGCTCGAGCTCCGCGAAGCTCAGCGCTTCGGCATTGCGGATCACCGGCACCATCAGACCCCGCTCGGTGGAGACGGCGACGCCGAAGTCGTAGTACTCGTGATACACGACGTCGTTGCCATCGATGGAGGCATTCACCGCCGGGAACTTGCGCAGCGCTTCGATCGCCGCCTTGATGAAGAACGAGCTGAAGCCCAGCTTCACGCCGTGCACCTTCTCGAACTTGTCCTTGTAGCGGGCACGGATTTCGTTCACCGCCGTCAAATCGACTTCGTTGAACGTCGTCAGCATCGCCGCGGTGGACTGCGCCTGAATCAAACGCTCGGCGATGCGAGCCCGCAGACGAGTCATCGGCACGCGCTGTTCATTGCGCGAACCCACCGCCGCCGGCAACTTGACCGCCGGTGCCTTGGCAGGCGCCTTCGCTTCGGCCGGAGCCGACGACTTGCCCGCCATGTGTTGAATCACGTCGCCCTTGCTCACGCGGCCATCGCGGCCGCTGCCGGCGATCTGCGCGGCGTCGAGCTTGTGCTCTTCGACCATGCGCTTGGCAGCCGGCGCCAACTTGCCGCCGCTGGCGGCAGCAGCTTTTGTTTCAGCCGCCGCCGGAGCCTCGGCCTTGGCGGCAGCAGGAGCCGCGGCAACCGCGCCCTCGCCCGCCTCCAGAATCGCGAGCACCTGACCGCTGGTCACGGTCGCGCCGTTCGCAACCTTCAACTCTTTGATCACGCCGGACGACGGTGCCGGCACTTCGAGCACGACCTTGTCGGTTTCCAGGTCGACCAGATTCTCATCGCGGCTGACGGCCTCGCCGGGCTGCTTGTGCCAGGACACCAGGGTTGCGTCGGTAACGGACTCGGGCAGTTGCGGGACTTTGATTTCGATTGTCATCACTTGATCCTGTTATTGCTCGCGGCTCACTTCTGCGCGGCCTTCAGCCGCGTGGTGTGCCGGAGGGATTCTTCGGTGCTGGTGGAGCGCAGCGCGGCGTCGACCAGCGCCTGCTGTTGTTCCTGGTGCATCTGGGCGATGCCGGTGGCGGGAGCGGCCGCGGGGGCGCGACCTGCGTACAGCAGCTGATGATCCTTCGACAGCGACTCCTGCAGACGATGGCGGATCTGATACCAGGCGCCCTGATTCTGCGGCTCTTCCTGACACCAGACGATTTCCTTTGCGTTCGGGTATTTCTTGATGATGGCCGCGTATTCCTCGGCCGGGAACGGATACAACTGTTCCACACGCACCACGGCGATGTTGTGCAAACCATCACCGCGACGCGAATCGAGCAGGTCGAAATACACCTTGCCCGAGCAGAACACGACGCGCGTGACCTTGGCCGGCTGAATGTCGTCGACCTCGTCGATGACGGTACGGAACGAGCCGTGCGTGAGATCGTCCAGCTGCGACACCGACAGCTTGTGACGCAGCAGGCTCTTCGGCGTCATGATGACCAGCGGCTTGCGGAAGCTCTGTTTCATCTGACGACGCAGCATGTGGAACATCTGCGCCGGCGTCGAGGGCACGCACACCTGCATGTTCTGCTCGGCGCACAACTGCAGGAAGCGCTCCAGACGCGCGGAGGAATGTTCCGGACCCTGGCCTTCGTAGCCGTGCGGCAACATCATGGTGAGTCCGCACAGACGACCCCACTTCGCTTCGCCGGAGCTGATGAACTGGTCGATGATGACCTGCGCGCCGTTGACGAAGTCGCCGAACTGACCTTCCCAGATAGTCAGGCTGTTCGGCTCGGTGGTCGAGAAGCCGTACTCGAAGCCGAGCACCGCCTCTTCGGACAGGAACGAGTCGTAGACATCGAAGCGCGGCTGGCTCGGCGCCAGGTGCTGCAACGGAATGTAGTTCTCGACGCTGTTCTGGTCGTGCCACACGGCGTGACGATGGAAGAACGTGCCGCGACCGCTGTCCTGGCCGATCAGACGCACTTCATAACCCTCGGTCAACAACGACGCATACGCGAGGTTCTCGGCGAAGCCCCAATCGAGCGGCAACTGGCCGGCGGCCATCTTCTCGCGATCCGTGACGATCCTCGCGACCTGACGGTGCAACGACAGATTCGCCGGCAGCGTCGTGAGTTTGGTGGCCAACTCGCGCAACTGTTCGATGCGCACGCCGGTCTTCACCACCTCGGTGAGATCGACATTGTGATACTTGGTCCAGTCGACGGTGTGCTTGTTGCCGATCAGACCGAGCGACTGCTTGGCCTGCGACTTGCCCTCGTCCATCTCGCGACGGTACTGATCGACCATCGCATCGGCATCCGCCATGGCGATCACGTTCTCGGCGACCAGGCGCTCGGCGTAGATCTGACGCGGTGTCTTGTGCGCGCGGATCTTCTGGTACATCACCGGCTGCGTGGCCGATGGCTCATCCGACTCGTTGTGACCCAGGCGGCGATAGCAGACCAGATCGATCACGACGTCCTTGTGGAACGTCATGCGGTAATCGAGCGCGAGGCGGGTCACGAACGCGACCGCTTCGACGTCATCGCCGTTCACGTGGAAGATCGGCGCTTCGATCATCTTGGCCACGTCGCTGCAATACATGGTCGAGCGCGCATCTTCGGGCTTGGAGATGGTGAAGCCGACCTGGTTGTTGATGATCACGTGCACGGTGCCGCCGGTGTAGAAACCGCGCACCTGCGACATCTGCAACGTTTCCATCACGACGCCCTGACCCGCGAACGCGGCGTCGCCATGAAGCAGCAGCGCCAGGACCTTATCGCCCTTGGTGTCGCTGCGACGCTGCTGACGGGCACGCACCGAGCCTTCGACGACCGGGTTCACGACTTCGAGGTGCGACGGGTTGAACGCCATCGCCACGTGCACGTTGCCGGCCGGGGTCTTGATGTCGGTCGAGAAGCCCTTGTGGTACTTCACGTCGCCCGAACCCTGCATGTGGTTGGTGTCGTAGATGCCTTCGAACTCGGAGAACAGTTTCTGCGGCGACTTGCCGACCACGTTCACCAGCAGGTTCAAGCGACCGCGGTGGGCCATGCCGATGACCATTTCTTCTATACCGCGCAGGCCGCCCTGCTGGATCAGATCGTCGACCAGCGGCACCAGCGCATCGCCGCCTTCCAGCGAGAAGCGCTTCTGCGCCGGATATTTGGTGGCGAGATAACGCTCGAGACCCTCGGCCGCGGTCAGATGACGCAGGAACGTCTTCTTCTCTTCAGCGGAGTAACGGTTGGTGACGCGGCCTTCCTGGAAGCGGTTCTGCAACCACAGCCGTTCGGTGGAGTTGGAGACGTGGGCGAACTCGGCGCCGATGGTGCCGCAGTAGATCTGGCGCAGCTGAGCGACGATGTCCTTCAGCTTCATGCGCTTCGCGATCGCATCGGTGCGGCTGCCGGTGAAGAACTCGGTCTCCAGGTCCGCGTTGCTCAGACCGAAGTGCGACAGCTCGAGCACTTCGGGCACCGGACGCTTCATCAGACCCAGCGGGTCGATGTCGGCGACCAGATGGCCCCGGTTCGAGTAGACCTGCACCAGTCGGGACACGGCGCCCTGCTTGGCCGCCGCGGCATCGCCGGCCGGCGTCGCGGGGGCCGCCGCAGTGGGAGCACCGATCGTATAGGCACGCTTGGCGAGCGCGTCGCGAATCGGGCCGTGCGCCACATCGGTGGTGCCGCCCGCTTTGCCCCCGCTATTTATTAGACCGGCAAAGTAGTCGCGCCACCTGGGCTCGACCGATCCCGGATCAGCAAGGAATTGTTCGTAGAGAGATTCGACGTAGGGGGCGTTGCCAGCCCCGAGAGGCGTAGAGTCGAGCAAAGCTCGCAAAGAGTCGCTCATTGCGCTCGCAAGTTCCTGTTAGAACTGAGGAAGGTTGGGCCCGTCGGGGCCGTATACAGCACTTTAGAGGGCCGGCATTGTAGCCGAACCACGCCGCCGTTGAGAAACGCAGTGTGATAAGTCGCACGCGAGGCGAGATCGATTTCACACCTCGACCCCGCCGGGCCCTTGGTCAACCCGCTGTCCATTCCTGGTGCATGATGGGGTCGGCGGCGGGGATTTCAGCGTTCAAGCAGCAGGTTTTTGACGCGGCGGACGCGGAAATTTAGCGACTTTGGCAGCCTCACCGCCCGGCGTCGCCGAATTGCGACTAGTGGCCACGATACGATCCGCGCCGACGACCGTCGCGCCCGGAGGAATGTCGCGGGTCACGACCGCATTGGCGCCGATGGTGGCGCCCTTACCGATACGCACGTCGCCCAGAACCCGCGCGCCCGCGCCGATGGTGACGTCATCGCCAATGACGGGAGCGATGTTGGGGTCGCCATCGCGACTGCCGATCATGACCTGCTGCATGATCGTGACTCGATGACCGATGACCGCCTGTCGGTGCAGGACGATGCCATAGGGATGCGGCATGTGGACATCGCCCGGCAAGCGGCAATGGATGTCGCTGTTGAAGAGCACACGAATCAGCTTACTCAGCACCGGCACGTGTCGCCGGCAGAAGAACAGCAGCACGTCCGTCGACGTCGGATTGTCTTTGCTCGTGTCGGGCAAGCCGAGGCGTCGAGCGGTCCGGCTCGCAAGCTGCGCGACGATCGCTCGCTCCGCCTCTGCGCACACCTCATCGATCGGCTGCTCGGCATCCAGCACGACCACATCTTCACGACGACGCCGAAGCACTTTGCGGTATTCACTGCGCAATCGTGCGGCCTCCGCCGCCGCCACCTCACGCGTTCGCGTCTGCAAGACTTCGCAAGGCACATCGAACACGAGCCACAGCCCGGGACGCGGAATCCAGGGCAACAGCCAGCGAGCCAGCCTGCGCAAGCGATCGATGCGGTAGTAGCCCGGGTCAACCAGGATGTCGTCGAAATAGCGGTTCGACACCACCATGGTGGAGGCCACCAGCTTCGGACGGATCTGCCACCAATAGCCCAACCAGTAATCGGCGACGAACATCATCAGCTTGGCCATGGTGCCGAGCCGGCCGCGCGGCACGCGGGACTCCGGATCCACCGGCACGGGCCGCACGATGTGCGGTCGAAGCTCCATTCTGTGAGCCGCCAGGAACGGCGCGAGTGGCTGGGCACCCAAGTGCTCCGCCACGTTGCTGCGGCCACTGCCATCCGGGCCGATACACGCGATCAGCAATCCCGACGGCTCACGCCAGCGTCGCCACTGATCGCGCTTTCGCTGCCACCAGCTGCCCTGCTTCGCGGCGTGCCGCTTCACGTGCAGGGCCATGAAGTCGGGTCGCTGCCGTTCGTTGAGCCAGCTCAACAGGAACAGCTCATCGCTGCCCCGGCACCAGTGATGCACCAGTTGCATCTCGTGCCGGCGACAGAATTCATTCAATACCGGGGGCAACAGCGGCAAAGTTTCCGATGCCACGACGATCGTCGCGGTGAGCTCCACGCCCGAGCAGGCCTCGTCGGTCAGCTCTTCCGAGACGACGTGCTCGATCGGCTCCGACTGCAAATGACGAAGGAGCGCGGCGAGCCGGACCGTGCCGGCGTCACTGGCATTCGGCTCCTGCATGATCAGAACGGCAGCTGGAAGGCGCCGGCTTTGACCGCCTGCGCCGCCATCGCGAGCGCGCAGAACATCATGGCGATCCAGACGTGGAGTTGTGTTTTACGCATGGCTCTACCCTTCAATAGGCGTTCCGGTCGCGCCACACCAGCGAAGCGGTCCGGAACAGAATGGTGAGGTCCAGTCCCAGGGACCAGTTGCGCAGATAGTCCAGATCGAATTCGACCCGGCGCTGCATCTTGTCGACCGTGTCGGTCTCGCCGCGCAGGCCGTTCACCTGCGCCCAGCCCGTGATCCCCGGCCGCACTTTGTGGCGGAGCATGTAGCCTTCGATGATGCGGCGATATTCCTCGTTGTGAGCCACGGCGTGCGGCCGCGGCCCGACCAGGCTCATCGAGCCGAGAAACACATTGAAGAGTTGCGGCAGTTCGTCCAGCGAGGTCCGGCGCAGGAAACCGCCGAAGCGCGTGACGCGCGGATCGTTCTTCTGTGCCTGCGTGACTTTGGCGCCGTCCTCGCACACCGTCATGCTTCGGAACTTGAACACGTTGATGGCTTCACCGTACATGCCGTAGCGGCGTTGCCGGAACAGGACGGGACCCGGCGAGCTCATCCGCACGCCGAGGGCGATCAGCAGCAGCAGCGGCCAGAGCATCAACAACAGCACCGAAGAGAATACGATGTCGCTGGCGCGCTTGATCACGCCGTCGAGGCCGGCGAACGGCGTCTCGCACACCGCGAGCATCGGAATGCCGTCGATGTCACAAACCCGGGCCTGAATCAGATCGAACATGAAGATGTCAGGCACGAAGTACACGGACGCAGTCGTGTCCTTCAACTCTTCGAGCAACTTGTTGACGCGCTCGTCCGCGCGCATCGGCAGACAGATATAGATGTTGCTGACGGCATTGATGCGCACGTAGTTGACGATGTCCGACATACCGCCGAGCAACTGCTCCTGAGGCATGTCGGGCAGACGCGCGGTGTCGCGATCGTCGAAGAAGCCCTTGAACAGGCCGAGATGCGGATGTGCCATCAGGCGCCGGGCCAGACGCGAGCCAGCCTCATTCGCGCCGATGATCACGTGGCTCTGCTGAATCTTGCCGCGCAGGGCCGAGAACGCCGTGTAACGACGCAGCCCCGCCTCCGCCGCCACGACCACGAAGGGAGTAATCGCGAACCAGGTAAGAATTACCCGTCGCGAAAAAGTCTCAGTGACCTTGAAGGCGAACGCCATGAGCAACAACGCCGCCGAGACCAGCAGCCACTCGGCGAAGATGCGATGCTGAAGCAGATTGGTCAGACCGTTGCGGGCCGAACAATCCATCACCGGTTCACTCACCACTTGTGAGGCGATCAGGAAGGCGAGCGCGGCGAGCGCGAAATAGGACGGCGTCAATTCCTGAGAAAACAGGAAAACACACAACATCAGGCTCAACACGATGACTGAAGGGTTCAGCACGTGTCGAAGCAGAGCGACGGTCGGCGGCTCGGACGTGCCATGATGAACGCGCTGGTTTCGACGACGCAGCGCCGCGCTCATTTCACTGGAAGCATGCCCAGCCGAGCCGCGCGAATCAGCGCGTGAATTCTCTGCTTGAAGGGCTTCGCGCATGACTCGCCGGATGCTTACTAAATTACCAACAGCTGCCTCGTAACTGGCGTTGCTGCACAAAAGTTCCAGCTTGCATGGGCGTCGGCTGGCAACGACGTCTGGAGTCGATGACAACCCGGTTACAGCGCACCAAAGCAAACGGCGCGCACCTCTCGATGCGCGCCGTTCATATCGAAACGCGGTTCGACTTGGATTCAGGCGCGGGCCTGACCCAACCCTTCTTCGATGCGACGAACCAGCTCCACCAGCCGCGGCCGCACGTCGGTGAGCAAATATTCCTGCGACACCTTGAAGGCCGGCGCGCCGCAGTTGATGGACATCGGCGGCAGACCGTTGCCCGGCCGGAAACCGACCGCGATGCCGTTCACATCGGGCTGCCATTCGCCGAACGAGCTGCACACGCCGAGCTCCGAATACATGCCGAGCGCCTTGTCGATGCCCTGCTTCAAGCCCGGCCAGGCGAGATGATCCAGTTCTTTCAATTGATCGAGCAGATCGGCGCGCTCGGTATCGCTGCACACGCAGAGATAGGCGCGACCGATGGCGGAGGTCGCCAGCGGCAGGCGCATGCCCACTTCCATATTTAATGAGAGCACCGCGTTGCCCTTGCAGACTTCGACGCAGACCATGCTGAGCCGCTGGCGTGCGCCCAGAGCCACCGAGGTGCCGGTCGCATCGGCCAGTTCCTGCATCAGCGGGCGCGCCAGATCGCGGACTTCGAAACGACCCAGCACCGCGCTGCCGAGCGCCAGCGTCGCGGTGCCCAGGCGATATTTACCGGACTCCTTCACATAATGGAGATAGCCCAGCTTGGTGAGCGTGTAAGTCAGACGAGACACCGTCGACTTGGGCAGCCGGCAGCGCTCGGAGATGTCCTGATTGCCCAGCAGCCGGCTGCCGCTACGGAAGCACGACAGCACGTCCAGGCCGCGCGACAGCGCGGTGACGAAATGCCGGTCCTGTTTGCCCACGTGCGGCTTCGGTGCGGCGCTGGCCGCGCCGGTCGTCTCGATCATGCGAGTCGTTTCTGATGCTCTGGTCGCCATAAAATGTTCCCCAGCTGGTTCGTACTACCTTGTTCGATTCGATCGGGCCTTCAGGCTCGCGCCATTTCGGCTTCCTGCAACTGACGCCATTGAACTTTGCCGGTCGCCGACTTCGGCAACGCGTCGACAAATTCGATCACCCGCGGATGTTTGTAAGTCGCCATGTTCTGGCGGGTCCACTCGATGATGTCCGCTTCGCTCACCTTGCCCTTGTGAGTGGCCCGCAGCACCACCACGGCTTTCACGGTCTCGCCACGATGCGCATCCCTGGCCGCGATCACACAGGCTTCCTGGATGGCCGGATGTTGATACATCTGCGCCTCGATCTCCGCCGGCCACACCTTGAAGCCGGAGCAGTTGATCATTCGCTTGAGCCGGTCGACCAGGAAGAAATAACCATCCTCATCGACATAGCCCAGATCGCCGGTGCGGAAGAACTGCTTGCCATCGAGCGTGACGAACGCCGCCTCGGTGGCTTGCGGATTGCGCCAGTAGCCCTGAAAGATCTGCGGCCCGTGGGTCACGATCTCGCCGACCGTGCCCTGCGCCACTTCTTGCAATGACTCAGGATCGATGATGCGCGAGTCGGTGTTGAAGATCGGCACGCCGAGACACTGACGCTTGGGCCGGTGCGGCGGATTGACGTGCGTCGGCGCGATGGTCTCGGTCAAACCGTAGCCTTCGATATATGGCGAGCCGATCAGCTGCTGCAACCGTTCGCCCACGGCCGCCGGCATGGCCGCGCCACCGCCACTCACTTTGATGAGCGATGAAAGGTCGTACTGATCGAGCTTCGGATTGGCGAGAAAGTCGATCACCATGGTCGCGATCGCGGTCCACGACATCAGCTTGTTACGCTGAATCAGTTCGGCCGCGACCTCGCGATCCCAACGGCACATCAGCACGATGGTGCCGCCGTAATACATCGGCGCGTTCATGCCCCCTTGCATGCTGGTGACATGGAAGAACGGCAGCACGACCAGCTGGCTGGTATCGGAATTGCCGCCGAACCAGAACGCGTTGGTGAGCAAGGTGTGCATCACATTGCGATGGCTGAGCATGCAGCCCTTCGGCCGGCCGGTCGTGCCGGAGCTGTAAGGAATCACGCAAAGATCGTCGGGACCGGCGGTGAGCGGCCCCGGCGTACGCTGCGCCGCCAGCGCATCGACCCACAGAGTCACATTCGCATCCTCGATCAATTGCCTCGGCGCGCTCACCACCTCGGGCATGCGCAGATCGGTCGTCGGTTTGATGTAGTCGCTGTAAGCCGCGACGATGGTGCGATCGAGTTTGCCCAGCAGCGGCTGCAGCTGCGGATAAACCTCTTGGGCCACCAGAGCGACTTTGGCGCCGCTGTCCTCGAGATAGTGCTCGAGCTCGGCGGTCACACTCATCGGGTTCACCGGGACGACCACCGCATTCGCCCGCAACACCCCGTAATAGGCCAGGATGAACTGAGGACTGTTCTGCATCACCAGCAGCACGCGGTCGCCGGCTTTGACGCCACAGTCCTGCTGGAGGTGGCCGGCGAGGCGCTCGGCTTCATCCTTGAACTGCGAGTAGCTGAGCGGCGCCTCGAAAAAGATCAGGTAGGCTTTGTCTGGATATCGAGTCGCGGAAACTTCCACGTTGTAAAACAGATTGGTCGCCGGCGCGGTGATATCGCGTGGCAGCCCTACAGGCCAGAAATCGAAATGCTTTTGGGACATGCGCCCAATCCCCCCACTGGTCCTTGTCCGCACCCTTGTTGTGGATTCCACAATGCGGGCGCTCATTCTGCTCGAAAATTATCATACCCGCACTGCGCAACCAAGCCGCCCGTCGTTCAAGGTAGGTGAGCATGCCTTGCCAGGCAAGAACCCATCGGGAGGAAATGCGCCCTGACAGCGCGAGACCCCGCTACCCTCGCCGCGGTTTCGCTCGGTTGCGGATGGAAAGGTCGAGCCCCTATCATCCCGATCTGCATCGAGAATTATTGTTCTGCATAGCAGTCAAAGCAGGTTGCCCATGGATTTGAACTTCACCCCCGCCGAGCTGGCGTTTCGCGACGAAGTGCGCTTGTTTCTGCGCGATCAGCTCCCAGTGGACATAGCGCATCGGGTCAAGAACGGCCTCGCGCTCCGAGCCGAGGACTACACCCGCTGGCAGAAGCTGCTGTATCAGCGCGGCTGGGGTGCGCCGGGATGGCCGGAGCCGTTCGGCGGACCGGGCTGGGGTCCGGTGGAGATGCATATATTCGATGAGGAAGCCGCCGCGGCCGGCGCCCCTCGAACCATCCCGTTTGGTTTGAAGATGGTGGCGCCGGTGATCATGGCGTTCGGCTCGCCCGCTCAACAGCAACGCTTCCTGCCCGGAATCATCAGTGGCGAGGCGTGGTGGTGCCAGGGCTATTCCGAACCGGGCGCCGGCTCGGATCTCGCGTCGTTGAAGACGCGCGCCGAGCGGCAAGGCGATCACTACATCGTGAACGGCCAGAAGACCTGGAACACGCTCGGCCAATACGCCGACTGGATCTTCTGCCTGGTGCGCACCGATCCGAACGCCCCCAAACAACAGCAAGGCATCTCCTTCCTGCTGATCGACATGAAAACCCCGGGCATCACCGTGCGCCCCATCATCACCATGGACGGCGCGCACGAAGTGAACGAGGTCTGGTTCGAGAACGTCAAGGTGCCGGTCGAGAACCGGATCGGCGAAGAAAACAAAGGCTGGACCTACGCCAAGTTCCTGCTCGGCCATGAGCGTACCAACATCGCCGGCGTCGGCGCGTCCAAGCGCGAGCTCGGCCGTCTGAAAGACATCGCCCGCAAAGAAACAAAGAACGGCCGCCCGCTCTTGGAAGACCCGCTGTTCGCCGCGCGGGTCGCGCAGGTCGAGATGGAACTGATGGCGCTCGAGATCACCAATCTGCGCGCCCTGTCGGCTGAATCGGAGAAACGCGCGCCGGGACCGGAAGCGTCCATTCTGAAGATCAAAGGCACCGAGATTCAGCAGGCCTTGAGCGAGCTGATGATGTATGCGGTCGGCCCCTACGCCCTGCCGTTCGAGCGGCACTCGGTCGAGGAAGGGGATCTGGCGAGCGTCGCCGGCCCCGAATACGCCGCGCCGCTGGCCGCGACCTACTGCAACGTCCGCAAGGTCACGATCTACGGCGGCTCCAACGAAATTCAACGCAACATCATTTCCCAGATGATTCTGGGTCTCTAAGAACGGGCAGATCATGGATTTCAATTTCAGCGAAGAACAGCAGCTGCTGGCCGACACGGTCCAGCGCTTCGTCCGCGACAACTACTCGTTCGAGGCCCGGCGCGGCATTCTCCACGGTCCAGGCGGCTGGAGCCGCGACCTGTGGAAAGAGCTCGCGAACCTCGGCCTGACCGCGCTCAACGTCCCCGAAGAGCATGGCGGCCTGGGCAACGGCCCGGTGGAAACGATGCTGGTGATGAATGCGCTGGGCGAGGGTCTGGTGGTGGAGCCTTTCCTGGCCGCCGCGGTGATCACCCCGGTGTTTCTGACTCACATTGGTGACAAGAGCGCGGCTGAGCAATTGCTCCCGAACATCGCCTCGGGTGAGCGCATCGTCATCCTCGCGCATCAAGAGCCACTGACTCGCGGTGAGATCAATCACGTCACGACGCGCGCGGAGAAAACATCCAGCGGTTACGTGATCGACGGTCTCAAGAACGTCATCATCGGCGGCGGCGCGGCGGATGAGCTGCTCGTCAGCGCCCGCACCAGCGGCCAACCAGACGGCACCGACGGCATCAGCGTATTTCGTATCGATCCCAAAGCCGCGGGCGTGACGGTGAAGGACTACGGCACGATCGACGGCCTGCGCGCCGCCGACATCGAGCTGAAGAAAGTCTCAGTCCCCGCCGCCGCTCTCGTGGGCGCGGAAGGCAAAGCATTTGCCGCCATCGAAGCGGCTCACGACCAGGCGCTCAGCGCGTTGTGCGCCGAAGCCGTGGGCATCATGAAAGCGGTGAATGCCACGACGCTCGACTACACCAGGAACCGTAAACAGTTCGGTCAGCCGATCGCGAAGTTCCAGGTGCTCCAGCACCGGATGGCGGACATGTTCCTGCATGGCGAGCAGGCCCGTTCGATGAGCTATCTCGCGGCCATCAAAAGTCTCGATGCGGATGCGGGCGAGCGACGCCGCGCGCTGTCGGCGGCCAAGGTGATCATCGGGCAGGCCGGCCGGTTCATCGGTCAGCAGGCCGTGCAGCTTCATGGCGGCATGGGCATGACCGAGGAGCTGATGGTGAGTCATTACTTCAAACGTCTGACCGCCATCGATCTGACCTTGGGAGACACGGACTTCCACACTCAGCAGTTCATCGCTTCCGCCAACGCGACTTGACCCGAGCCGATACGCGGGCGAGCGGCCAGCGCTCGCCCGCGCAACCCTCAGCAATCGTCAGATCGCGGCACCGGCCGCGAATCGGCATGGGCTCATTTCAGTTTGTAGATCAGCTTCTGGCCGCGCTTGGTCTTCGACTCCAGCGCCAGCCATTGCTGTTGCTCCGAATACCAAAGATCGATCGACAGCTTCTCGCTGCGCAATTCGTAGCGACGCGCCGGCGTCTTCACGCCGCGCACGTCGATCGCGTCGGCGCCGGCATCGGTGATCTTCACCTTCACCCGTTCGCCATCCTGAGAGTTGAGCAGCTCCGTCTGCCGCAACATCGCGGGGTTCCAGTAAGCAAAGGTGAGCACGCACTCTCCCAGCCGCTGCGTGCCGTCGAGCGTTCTCACGACCGTCTCGCCGTCCCGACGCTGCACATCGACGCGATGTTTCTCGCCGTTGTCATCGGTGGTCGACGACAGCCTGGTGACGCAGTCGCCATGCCAATGCTCGACGTCGTGATGATCGTAGGTGTACGCGGTCACGAACAGCAGTTTGACCGCCATGCGCGCCTCGCTCGTGAGCTCACGCTCGCCGTCGCGATCGACCAGATCGAAGCGATGCGTGCCGATCTCCTTCTGATCCAGGAACACCCGGAAATCCCAGGTCTGATTGGCCGACGCAGGCGTCGCGCCCAGTGCCAGCAGCGCCGCCGCCAGGCCGCGTCCAAGAATCTTGCTCAAGCCGCGCATTGTCATAACCAAGTTGGTGCAACCTGAACAAAGGTTCGGCGTACGCACCGATTTGGATGCCTGAAGCAAAACGTTAGGCGCGCCCAAATATTGCCGGGGTGTCCCATGTTAAGCTTCGCGCCGTTCCCTGCGGGGGGATGTCGGGCTCGGACTGGCACCGTCGGGACATCATTGGGCTGGGGAGGCAAATCGTGCGTGAATGGTTGGCCACGTGGCTGCTGGCGCTGGGCGCCTGCCTGCTGGCCCTGCCGTGCCCGGCCAGCGCCGCGGCGTCGATCGTCGCGAGCGGCACCAGCCTGAAAGTCGACCTGCTCGACCCGGCCACCGGCGATGTCGGCATCGATACATTGACCGGCGGCTCACTCGACACACGCTTCAAACCCTTGGACGTTGCCGCCGCTCGCAAGCTCGACAGTGCGTTCTGGCTGCGACTTCGCGCCGAAGAAAACTCCACGCCCGGCGCGGTGCCGACGCTCAACATCAGCAAGAGCCGGCATCTGCAGATCCAGGCCTACACGCTGGATAACGGCCGCACCGTGCCGCTGCGAACGGCAACTCACCTGCCCGGCTTCCGCGGCATGCATCAGTTGGTGTTCGCCCTGCCCGAGCGCCTGACCGAGGGTCAGCTGCTGTTCGTTCGCATCGATCCGCAGGGTCAGGGCTGGGACGGGCTGATGTTCTCGGTCTCCACGCTCGAGCAAACACTCGCGACCGGTGCCGAACACGCACGCATGATCGCCATCGCGTTCGGCGCTCTGATGGCGATGGCGTTCTCGTCACTGCTGATCTGGCTGGTGCTCTCCGACCGCCTGCTGCTGTTTTACGCGACGCTGTTCTCACTGCAGGCGTTATATGTCGCCTACCTCTCCGGCCAGGGCTTCGAATGGCCCGTGCTGGAGCTGGGCGCCTCCGTTATGTCTTACACATGGAACGTCACAGCCGCGCTGAGCGGCGCGGCCGCCTGCCTGTTCGTGCGTGAGATCGCCGAGCTGCGTCTGTATTCGCCCAAGGTCTATTCGATCTTCGGCTGGATGGCGGGCACGTTCGTGGTGCTCGCCTTCGCCAACCTCGCTCAACATATCGGCCTGGGCGGTGTGGTGGCCGCGATCGGCAACCTGGTGTTCCTGGGCTCCGCCATCTTCACACTGGTGGTCGCCTTCCTGGCCTGGCAGCGAAACAACCGGGCCGCCGGCTGGTTCCTGATCGCCTGGGGACTGCTCGAAGGGTTCACCATCGCCACGGCCATTCGACTGTTGCTCACCGATCCCGAAGGCGCCGAAGGCCTGCTCTATTACGGCCTGCCGCTGTCGATGGTCGCCGCCGCCGTGCTGATCGCGCTGGGCGTCGCCGATCGACTGCGCGATCAGCGGCTGGCACTGTCCGATGCTGAAAAACGTGCACAGACCGATCCTCTCACTGGCGTGCTGAATCGGCGCTCGCTGGTCGAACGCCTCGAGGCGGCCTGTCTGCGGGCACGGGCACGCGGCCTGCCCATCGCGCTGTTGTTCATCGACCTGGATCATTTCAAGGAGATCAACGACACCCGCGGCCATCAGGCCGGCGATGCCTGTCTGCGCGCCATCATCGACCCCATCCACGCCGAGTTGCGCCAGTCGGATGTCATCGGCCGGTATGGCGGGGAGGAGTTCGTGGTCATTCTGAGCAGCGCCGACATCTCGGCCGCCGGCCCCATCGCTGAACGCATCCGTCATCGGGTCGCCGACGTGCGGGTCGAGGGCTTCGGCGAGCCCATCCGGGTGACCTGTAGCATCGGAGTGGCAACGAGCGACACCCTCGGGGTCTGGGGCGAACACCTCATCGCTCGCGCGGATGAGGCCGTCTACGATGCAAAAAGGTCAGGTCGGAACCGGGTTCAGATCGCCGGAGCCCTGACCGCATGAGCTCAAGGTCCAACGGATTCTGCCGACTCAGGGGGTGCGGCCCGCGCCCCCGCGCGAGCGCCCGTCGGACTATAATTTTTGCGCCTAAGCCTTGGATTTTTCAGGGCCTGCCCCATCTCGGGAGCACGTCCCGAGGCGCCCCGAGGGCCGCCGTCGCGGCGCTTTGAGACGAACTGGAAGCGAATTGAGTGCGAATCTGACCCCCGATTGAGTCGAATTTCACGGTGAAACCCGTGTTAGAGGCGGCCCCAGCGGCCGCGTTTTGGCATACAATCCGCGCCCCGAAAATCTCCCTCTGCCTGTCTGTCCAATAATTGGCCTCAATGGCGAGCTATCGTTTTGTCTACTCCCCGTAACCAACCCCAGGAAGTGAATGTGGAACAAGCGCAACTTGAGCTGCAGTTGAAAGTTTGGAAAGAGCTTGCGATCAGCAAGCAGATTTTGATGCGGTCGGCGACCGATGCCTTGAAGCTGGATCCCAACTGCTCTCAGGATGAACTCAAAGTAGCGCTCGACGCAGTCATCAAGAAGATTGCCGAAGCCGACTCGAGCGTGGCCGTCGCCCGCCAGGAAGCGAAGACGGCGATCACCGAGATGGAGAAGAAGCTGCAGATCGCCGAGAAGGCACGTGCCATCGCCGTGGCCTCCGCCGACGAGGTCCGCATCGCGCAGGACAGCGCCTCTCGCCAGATCGAGATCGAGCGCGCCAACTTCACCAAAGAAATGCAGCAGATGAAGAGCGTCGTGGCCGAGAGGGACAAGACGGTCAAGGCGATCAACGCCGCGTTGGCGGACACGCCGGAAAACGTGGTGAAGAAGCTCAAGGCGCTGCGCAAGGAAAAGCAGGACGAGGCCGATGGCCGCCGTCAGGCCGAATCCAACATGGCGACACTGCGCAAGGAAAAGCAGCAGACCGAGGAGCAGCTCACCAAGGCGAACGAAAAGAGCGCCAAGCTGGTGACCGCGTACACCGAGACCCACGCATTGGCGACCAAGCTGCACGAACAGCTCAAGCCGCTGCTGGCCGATGATAAGGACCTGCCGGCGCTGCCCGAGCTCGACAAGAGCCTGACCGAAGAAGCCAAGGACGAGCCCAAGGGCAAGAACGGCAAGAAGTAAGCTTGTAAAAACGCGTCATATGCTTCAATGACGCGTGCAAGCAACAGCAGTGACATGCGGCGGCTGGAGTTGAGACACAGCCGCGCATCGTCCCCTAAGCCCGCGTAATCCCACACTTCGTGCGCGTATAACTCAGGTTAGGTCGCGACGCGCACGCCCTCCTTCGACCTGTTGCGCCGATTCGCCGACAATAATTGTCGCCGATCTCCTACGGAAATCCGATTGTAAAACCGAGCCCGGCAGGCATATGGTTTCGACCTCTGACAACAGCGAATCAGCGGACGGAGGTTCTCATGTACGCCACTGTCATTCCCGCGGGCACGCTGACCATCCGCGCGGCCACCGACGACGCCATGAGCTGCGAGCTGTGGCTCAACGACGACTTCGTCGGCTCGTTTCCGTCCGCGGACGCGGCGGCGCAGAGCGTGAGTCATCACAGCAGCGGCTGCGAACTGATCGACGATGCCAGCACCGACCTGCCTCCGAGCATCGATGCGTGGCAGTGGATCAGCGTGTCGTCGAAGGCCGCGAATCAGCCCGTGTTCCTGATGAAAGGCGCCGTGCCGACCGTTTGACGAGCTTCATCGCATTCCTCACATCCCGCGCCGACGGGATGCAGAAATAACAGCGGGTCCCTGGATAGATATTCGAGCGCGACACTGACGACGTCGCGCGATCCGACGAGTCGGGCGTGCGCCTGCCCCACTCGTCCTTCAGCCTGCAGCTCTCGCGACCGTAACCAATCGTCCGCCAGCGCGAAGCGCGCACAGCAGTGATTGTTCTCGCCGTAGTCGATACGAGTCGGCCGGCCGTGCTCCAGCACCGTGCAATGACTCGGCGTTCGATACGGCACCCCGGCGATCAGCTCCGCCAGATGCAGCGTCGTGTTGGCATCGTGACCCACGCCGAGTAACAACACCTGGCCATCCAGATCATGCACTCGCCCCACCGGGCTCGCCGGAATGTGCGGCGGCAGCGGCAGTGGATCTGCAGTGATGACATCGGCTTGGGGGCCGAGCGCCGCGAATGCATGGAAATGATTGCTACGGCGAACGTCGGGCAGTCGCCAGAATGTTTGCGCGACGACACCGAGATCGCGAGCGCTGGGCGTCGTGTGCGCGTCGAACGGTTCGTCATCCAGCTCAGTCCACGACGGCATCACCAACGTTCCCTCGGGACCCAACGCATCTCGCAAAGCTTCGATCAGCCCCAGCGGCCCGCGCTCGATCGGACGCACTGCACGAAATGACGTGTGCACTAGCAGCACACCGCCGCGCCTCACGCCCAGGATGCGCAATTGTGACATTACGCTGCCGAGCTCCCCGTCGTTATCCGTTAGTACTTCCACCGGTAGCCTTCCTCGAAACACTTATTTTCCAGGGATTCGGGCGTTGTGGCCGCCTTCCCTGCGTATTGTGCATTACTGCCGAAATACTTTAACTTTCGTTCTGGCGTCATATACCTCAGGCCAAGCCAATGATGCAGGCATTCGAAGAAGAGATGAGGTCCCTGCGTACCAAGATGCTCCAATGGCTGGAGCGATTCGGCTGGCAGCGAGGCTCGGAATCCATCGCCAGTGCCCGACTTGCCCGGGATCTCGGCATGCCCAATGACGCGGTCAGTCGGATCCTGGATCGTACCGCCGCCGACCTGCGCAAACTCTCGATCACTGAATCGGAAGACGTCGATGCCAGGCCCATCATCGACCGCGCCGTCAACGAGCTCGCCAAGCTGGGGTTCCAGTCGCGGCCGTTCGAGGAAGCCACGATGGAGCGTTATCTGCGCGAATTGCCGGAGCGCGATTATCAGATCCTGCGCTATTTCAAGCTCGGCAAGAAACATAGTGAAATCGCCGCGATCATGGACACCAACGTCGACACGGTGCGCGCCTCGCTGGTGAAGACCTATGCCGATCTCAGGCTCAGAATGATTGCCACCGACGACGACGGCGGCGGCGAGCCGACCAGTCAGGTGCCGTACTCCAACACCTTCGTCAAACAACCGCTGAAGCAAACATCGCTCGGTCGGAACTGATCCACCCGGGGCCGTGTATCGGCCCGCACGCGATCGTGTGCCCGGCGTCTCATATTTCGCCCGGCGCTCACGAGCGCAACGCGATTGTCATCTTTCCCGACTAAGTTACGCGCCCATCCAAGGCGTGAGCTTGACTGATCGATGCCGATCTCCGCGTCACCGTTCGAACTCACTGGACCGTTGAAGCGCGTTCCCGCGGTCGGTCCTCTCATTCTGAATGTCGCCGAGCGCGCGCTCGCATTTCAGCGACTGGCGAACATTCATCGCCAGCTCGCCGGGCGCGATCTGTCGCCGGCACAGTTCGCGCGCGAAGCGCTCGAACTATTGCAGGTTCGTTTCGAGCTGGATCCGGCGCGCCTCGAAGCGATTCCCAAGACCGGCCCGGTCGCGATCGTCGCGAACCATCCCTACGGCGGTCTGGAAGGGTTGTATCTGATTCAGCTGCTGCTCAGCCTGCGTGCCGACAGCAAGCTGCTCGGCAATCAGCTGCTGCAACGAATCCCGGAGCTCAGCGATGCGATCATTCCGGTCGATGTCTTCGGCGGATCTCGCGCCGCTCAGGCCAATGTTCGCGGCATGCGCGCCGCGCTCCGGCACGTCCATGATGGCGGACTGATCATCTTGTTTCCTGCAGGTGTCGTGTCTCACCTGCATCTTTCCGCCGGACGCGTCTGCGACCCACCATGGAGTCAGACAGCGGCTCGCTTGCTGAGAAAGTGCGGCTGCCCGGTCATTCCGCTGCACTTCGGCGGCGGCAACAGCTCGATCTTCCAGACGCTCGGCCTGCTCCATCCACGCATGCGCACGGTGATGCTGACGCACGAGTTTCTGAACAAACGCAATCACGTGATCCCAGTCACCGTCGGTCGCGCGATCAAGGCGAGCACGCTCGCCGGCGAGACTGACGATGTGGCGCTGGCGCGCTCGCTGCGCTTGAGCACCTATGCATTGGAAGCCCATCGCACCGTTCAGCGTCGCGTCGCTCGCACTCCGGAGCCCACTGCCGAGCCGGTTGCAAGCGCCCTGCTCGAAGCGGAGATCAGCAATCTGCCGCCGCAGAACGTGCTCGCCTCGATGCAAGGCGCGCAAGTGATGTTCGCTCGCGCCGAACAGATTCCATGGACGCTGCGTGAAATCGGTCGTCTGCGCGAGATCGCCTTCCGCGCGGTCGATGAAGGCACCGGCCGCAGCCGCGATCTGGACAAGTACGACGATCACTACGTCCACATGTTCTCGTGGGATACGCAGAAGCGCACGATCATCGGCGCGTACCGGATCGGTCACGTCGACGAGATCCTGTCCCGGCACGGCCGACGCGGGCTCTACACCCACTCATTGTTCTCTTACGGCGCGCCATTCCTGCGTGCCGTGGGCAACGCGCTGGAGCTGGGACGTTCCTTCATCGTGCCCGAGCATCAACGCAACTTCGGCGCGTTGATGCTGCTATGGAAAGGCATCGCTCAATACGTGGTCCGTCATCCGCGCTACAACGTGCTGATCGGACCGGTCAGCATGAGCGCCGAATACCGGCCGCATTCGCAGGCGCTGCTGGTGGACTTCATCAAGCGGCGCTGCTTCGATCATCAGCTGGCGCAACTGATCAAGCCCCGACGGCCGTTCCGTCGCACCCACTCGCTGGCCGCGTTGAGCGGCGATCTCGCCGGGCTCGGCGATCTCGATGGCCTGTCGCAACTGATGGAAAAGATCGAGCCGGATGGCAAGGGCGTGCCGGTGCTGCTGCGACAGTATCTGAAGCTCGGCGCCCGCGTCGTCGGCTTCAATGTCGACGCCAACTTCAGCGACGTGGTCGACGGCATGATCGTCGTCGACCTGACTCGCGTCGAACAGCGCGAGCTCTTCAAATACATGGGCCGGGAAGCCGCCGAGCAATTCCTGAACGCCACGAAAGCTGCGACTGGACCTTAAGTCGCCCGCTTGACGCCCCGCCGAGCCGCAGCGCATCCTCGCGCTGCGGTCAAATTCTGGCGGAGACAGCGCTGGCTACGCAGGACAAACGGCGACCTCGTCGTCAGGTACAAGAAGTCACGATCGACGATGTGGCGGACGAAGCCGGCGTCTCACGCATGACCGTGTCCCGCGTCCTGCGGGGTGGACATCTGGTACGCGCCCCGCTGCAAGAGCGGGTCATGGCGGCCGTCAAAAAGCTGAACTACCGGCTGAATGTTTCGGCGCGCGCCCTGGCCGGCTCCGGTCCGTCGCGCGTCGGCCTGGTGTACTCAAACCCCAGCCAGGCCTTTCTGAGCGAGCTGTTGACCGGCGCGCTCAAGGAGTCGAGCAAGCTCGGCATGCAACTCACTTTGACCGCCGATGCCGACTCTCTCGACCGCACTTCCGAGATCGAATCCCTCCTGCGCAGTGGAGTGACGTCGTTCCTGCTGCCCTCGCCGGCGTGCGACGCGCCGGACGTGCTCGAACTGTTGCGTGAAGCGAAGGCCCGCTGGGTCGCGATCTCGCCGGCCAACCTGGAGATTCATCCGTTCAGTGTCTCCGCCGACCATTTCGACATTGCCGGCCGGATGACCGCGCGGCTCATCGAGCTCGGTCATCGGCACATCGGCTTCATCGCCGGCGATCCCGCCTCCAAGGGCGGAGCCGAGCGCTTGCGTGGACATCTGCGAGCCATGGCGTCGGCGGACCTCACCGAGTGCCCGGTCGAGCAAGGCTATTTCACATTCCAATCGGGGCTCGCCGCCACGGAGCGCCTGCTGAAGTCCTTCCCCGCCTGCACCGCCATCATCGCTTGCAACGACGATATGGCCGCGGCGGCGATCTCGGTCGCGCATCGTCATCATCTCAACGTGCCCGAGGATCTGACCATCGTCGGCTTCGACGACACACCCATCGCGTCCATCGTTTCACCGGCAATCACCACCGCGCGCCAACCCATTGCGGAGATGGCTCAAAGCGCGATTCGCATGCTGCACGCCGCGGCGATGGCCGGCGACGCGGATGAAAACAAACGAACTCAGAAAGTCCTGCCATGCACGCTCATCGAACGTGAGTCGAGCGCGGGGCCGCGACAACAGCGGCTGCCGGAAGTCACACCGCGCAGCTCAGCGACGCACGCCTGATTTCGATTTCTCGATCTGCTGCGTGTGATCTTTCCACACGCCCTCGGCCGAACGCATGACGAGCAGCGCCTTGATCCAGCGGCGCGCGTTGGATTTGAGCATGAGCTTTGCGAGCGCCGGACGCATGCCCGCGAACGTGCCCGAGCGTAGAAACAACAGGTACCCGCCACTGACCAGCAAGTCATAGCCGTACTTGCGCCCCACCTGATCCAGCGCCCGGCGGCTGTAAAAGAAGATGTGCTGCCCGGCCTGAGGCGCGAGGTACCACCAGTCCTCGCCTTGATTCGTGTAGAGGCCGGTGCTGGCCAGCACCGCCTTCGGCCCCTGTTTGAACAGAGCCTCCAGATCGTCGCGGGGCTGCGGGTAGTGCTCCAGGACTTCGAACGCGACGATCAACTCGGGTGTTGCGAAGTCCGGATGTTCGAACCCCTGCGCGTAGGTCGGCCTCGCGTAACGATCGTGCACGTAGCAGTTGATCTCGTAGTCACGCAACAGGCGGCAGAGCAAGCCATCGCCGCCGCCGATATCGAGCACATTCTTCAAGCCCAGCAGCTTCGCGATCGACCAGCACGCCGCCAGATTCTGCAGATTGCGCTGGACCGCGCCGGTATCCAGATTCGATAAGTTGTTCTCGCGGTAGGCCTCATCGAGCCAGTACGGCGGCTCGGTCTGCAGCGACTGGCACTGCTCGCATCGCAAGTACGCAACGTCGTGTTTTTCGAGAACTCGCAGCGAAAAGCGCGGCACGAGCGCTCCGTCGCACAAGCGACATCGGAGTGGCACGCGCGGGTCGGCGGTCTGCGACGTTACGGTCATCCGTTTCTCATCAGCTCATCGGAAGCGGGCGATTCTATTATTCGCCGCACGCCGCACGCCACTCTTGAACGAGCTGGCTCATCAGCACCGCCGCCGGCAGTTCGCGGGCCAGCGGCGCCCCCTGCCCGGCCCAATACGCCGCGAACTCATGATTGCCTTGCGCGCTCGCCGCCGCGTGCAAGGCCTTCGCGGCATCGTAGGCGATCGGGTAATCCGGCAATGCTGGCGCGCCTGCGCGAATCAATTCATACATCCGATTCGGCAGTCCCCGCGCCCCTCGACCGGAAATAGCCGCCGTGATCTGCGTGTGGCGCGCACGCTCGCTCTTCATTTGTTCTCGATAGGCCGCATTCGCGGACGACTCAGGACAGAGCACGAACGCAGTTCCCAGTTGCACGCCGGAAGCGCCCAACGTCATTGCAGCGGCAATGCCTCGTCCATCCATGATGCCACCCGCGGCGATCACAGGCACAGCGCACTGTTTCGCGAGCATTCGAATCAGCGCGAACGTGCCGATGCCGTCATCACCGCGCTCGGGCTCGAACACTCCGCGATGACCGCCCGCTTCCACGCCCTGCGCGACGATTGCATCCACACCTGCGCGCTCGCAGAGCGTCGCCTCCGCTGCATTCGTCGCGCAGGCCAGCGTCACGATCCCGGCGGCACGGAATCGCTTGACCCATTGCGCCGCCGGCAGACCGAAATGAAAACTCACGATCGCCGGCCGCTCCTCGAGCAGCATGGCCAGCATCGCTTCGTTGTCGACGAACGTCTCGTAGATTTCTTTCAGCGCCTGCGGCGGCCGGGCGCCGAACTCGATGAAGTGCGGCTCCAGATACGCCAGCCACGCCGCCTCGCGCGCGGCATCCGCCGTCGCACGCCGATGACAAAACAAGTTGGCATTGAACGGCCGCGACGTGAGCGCTCGCGTCGCCCGAATCGCCGCTCGCGACTGCTCGACGTTACTCGCCCCCAATCCGAGCGAGCCCAGACCGCCGCTGTTCGACACCTCCGCGGCCAGTGCCGGCGTCGAAACGCCGGCCATCGGGGCTTGAATGATGGGATGCTCGATGCCCAGCAGGGCCAGTAGCGCTTGGACGTTGCTCATGCCGCGATGGTAGCGCATGCGGCGGCATCGCCGTCCTCAGTGCTGGAATCGAGGCCCCTTCGACAGCCGCAAGGTCTCGGGGTCGGAATGTTCGACGGCGAATTTGCCATCGACCGTCAGGGAGTTGACGAAGCCCTCAGGTTCGTCGAGATAGTAATAGCCCAGATTCAACACTTTGCGGGCGACCTCGGCATCGACGATCTCGATCCGCACCTTGTTATGGCGATTGAGCGCGTCGACCACCTCGCCAATCGTCATGTCGGAGACGTCGACGGGCCGGCGCGCCCATTTCAACAGCGCCTTCGCGTCGACCTTGCTGACGATGATCTCGCCGCCGCGCGCGACTTCCAGTTGCTCGCCGGCCGTCACTCGCACCTCTCTGTCCACGCCCGAGCGCGTTACCGCAACCATTCCTTCCTGGACGATCACCAAGGGAGCAGTATCGTGCAGGCGAATCGCGAATCGCGTGCCAACCGCCTTGATGAAATGCTCGCCCGCATTGACGATGAACGGCCGCAGCGGATCGGTCGCCACCTCGAACAAAGCTTCGCCCTGCGTCATGCGCGCTAGTCGTTCCGCATCGCTCACCGCGAAACTCAGTCGAGTGCCTGGCCGCAGGTTCACGACCGAACGGTCCTGCAGACTGTAGTCGATCACCGCCTCCTGGCCCGCTTCCACGATTTGCAGCTGCGGGCGGTCCTTCATCACCAGCAACGTTCCGATGACTGCGAAAGCAGCAACAGCAGCCACCAGTGCCAGCCACTTGTTACGTCGACGCACCTTCGCCCGCGCCCGCGCCCGCGCCTGAATCGCTGCCAACAACTCGTCCATCTGAATCCATGTACGCAGCGCCTCGTCCAACGCCAGGCGGTTCTCTTCGCATTCCAGCCAGCTCTCGAACTGAGCGAGCTGACGGTCCGTCAGATCCCCCTGGTGCATCGTCCACGCGGAAGCCTGGGCACGCCGCCGCCGTTCGGCCTTCGTTCCCCGGTTCGGCCTCACGAGGCACCGCCCGCCGCGCGGCAGACTTCGACGCAATGATCGAGCGCCTTGGCGAGTAAGGTCCGCACCCGACGTGGGGAGATGTTCATCTCCGTGGCGATCTGCTGATGGGTGAGTCCATCGATCTTCGCCAGACACAGCGCCTGCATCTGTTCCGGAGGAAGCTGCTCGAGCGCTTTGACCAACAGATCATGCGTCGTAACCGTGTCTTCCGCCGACTGCGCGACCGTCGCACACACGCTGAGCAAGTCTGTGCGTCCGCCCGACTCCCAGGAGCGCTCCGTGTGCAGGTCCCTGGCGGCGTTCCTGGCCGCGACGTACAAGTACCCTTTGATATTCGCAACGGGCTCGGTCCGCTCACGACGCAGCGTTTTCATCGCAACGGCCTGAGCGACATCTTCACTGTCCTCTTTCGAAGCGCCGTGGCGTCGTACCAGATTCATCAAGCGCTGCCGACTCGCCCGATAGGCGTCGTGCAGTCGACCGGCGCTCGGCGACTGTTCGGTTGTCGCCGGTGCTCCCGGCTTCGTGGTTTTTATGGCGGCCATGCACGCCTCGTTCGTAGGTCTCCTGCGTACGACTGGCGCGAGAAAGCGGGTGACCCGCAAAAATCGACGTCACCCGGAAATTGCCGTTGCCCACAGGGCACAGGGAGTTGCTTGTCCGATCTCTAGGTACGTGGGGAACTCTGCGCGCTCCATATTCGCTGGAGCACTATCATTGTTTGTATGGATCGCCGCATTGGCCGGGGCGCGCGGCCCATTGGCTGCTGCCGCCACGACGAGCGCCACCTATCGGCTGAATATTCCCCGTCAGCCGGCGATCGATGCGTTGAAAGCTTTCAAACGTCAGACCGGCCGACGCGTCATCAGTATCGATGAGCCGCCGTTCGAGCTCGGTCCGGTCATGGGCAGCTATACCGCGGAGGAGGCACTAAAAGCACTGCTGCGCTCCACCCCGCTCGGCTTTACCATGCAGGATGATGCCTTCATCATCTTGACCGCTCCCAGGCCAGTCGATGAGAGAGCCAGAGCGCCGGCCCGGCGAGGACCGCCGACCTTTCGAGCCGAGACCGCCCCCGAACCGACGGTGGTCGTATCCGCGAAACGGCACTTTCGAAAAGTGCCATCGAGCTCCTCCGCCGAGATCACATTCGATAGAGAAGACATCGAGAAGCGGAGCCCGTCACAGACCGGCAGTCTGTTGATCAACCTGAGCCAGCAACCGTTTCCGATGAACCGCCGTGCCAATGGCGCTCAGTTCGCCGAGCTTCGCGGACTCGGCTTCGATGCCACCGTCGTCACTCTCAACGGCCGGCGCGTGCCGCCGACGGTAGGTGAAAGCGCTGGCAGCTTCGACCTGTCCCTGCTACCGATCGGGGCGATCGCGGGCATGAGTGTCGAACTCGAGCCAACAGCCGTGGAGTTCGGACCGTCCGCGGCCGGCGGCTTGGTGAATCTCGAACTGAGGAAGCAAATCGCGAAACCCACTGTGGAGATCCAGTATGGCGGCTCTGACGGAGGAGCCACCGAACGTCTCGTCGGGTTCGCTGCAGGCCTCGGCGGGCGGCGCCTCACGAGCAGCATCGTGTTGGAGCATTTCGATCGCGCCCCCTTACTAGGAGCAGCGCGTGATCGCTGGCGTAATCAGGACTATCGGCGTTTCGGCGGCAGCGACTATCGCATCGACAGAGCAAGCGTGAATAGCTACTACTCCGTGCTGCCCTCGGTGAGACGCAACAGTGTGGTCGCTTCGAGCAACCTCCAGCTCGCCGAGCGTCTGACGGCGTTTGGCGAACTTCTGCTCACGGACCGGCAGGTGCGGCAGCAGTTCAGCCCACCTGTGGTGTCACAAGTCGTGCCCGCGTCCAACCCTTACAATCCCTTCGATACCGAGGTGCTGGTCTCTCGCCTCCTGCCGGAAGTGGGCCCCCGACGACGCGACACTCAAACCACACTGGTACGCTCGGTCGTCGGTATCAAAGGCGACCGGCCGTCGTGGCATTGGGAGTTCGCCGCGGCCAACACGCAGGAGAACGCCAGGGTTGTTTCATCCAACGATCTGGATCAGCAACGCCTCGACGAAGCCCTGGCCCAGAGCGATCCCAGTCGCGCCCTCAACGTGTTCGATCCTGCATCCCCTTGGGATCAAAGGCTGCTCGAGCAGATCCGCGACTCGCCCGGCAGTACCTATTTTCAGTCCGACACCACCACACTCACCGGCACCCTGCGCGGCGAGCTCGGCATCGGCCCGCGCCGGATCTCGACCTTGCTCGGCGGTGAATGGGAACACACCCACTCGGCCATGAGCACTTCGGCACCGCTACAACGGCAGGTGGCATCGGCATTCGCTCAGCTCGGCATACCACTGACTGCTTCGACGACGCTCAGCGCCGGCTCACGAATCGATCGGGTCAGCGACGTCGGTGATTTGCTGAGCTCGCAACTCGCCCTGGAGTGGCAGCCGCTCGATTCATTCAAAGTACGCGCTGCGAGCGGCAAGAGCGTGCGGGCAGCGTCGCTGGCAAACCTGTCGCAACCCGCCTGGCTTTTCCAGACGGGCGTTTTCGACCCGGCGCGGCAAGAGGCAAGCGTCGTGGACGTCCTCGTTGGCAGCCCAGCCAGGCTCGAACCTGTGACAGCGCACACCTTCACGGCCGGATTCTCGTGGCTGCCCGAGGCGCGCTGGTTGAGGAAACTGGGAGCAAAGTATTGGCGGATCCGGCTCGATGATCGCATCACCGTGCCCTCTCTGTCTTTCCTGCTGGCCCACGAAAATATCTATTCGGATCAGATCATCCGCAGCAGCACGACTGAAGCCGACCAGGCCATCGGGCGGCCCGGGCCGTTACGACGCATCGACATCACGCGAATCAATGGCGGCCGACTCGAGACCCACGGCGTAGACCTGCAAGCATCGCTGGACGCCGATACGTCGCTCGGCAACGTGACAACGAATCTCGCTATCACCGTCGTCGACAAATACTCGAGCGCCGAGTTGCCTGGATTGCCGCAGCAGGACCGGGCCGGCATCGCCAATCCCTACGGCACCATTCCTCGATGGCGCGCCGTTGCCTCGATTGAACTGCAACGCCCGTTCGGAACAGTCGCAACCACGCTCAGGCACGTGCCTGCCTACGAAGATGTGTATATCGAGCCTACCGGTCGCATGATTCCGGCGCAGACGCTGGTCGATCTCAAGGTCGCCGTCGATCTCGAGCATCTCTTCGACCGGTTCCTCGGACTACGCGGGTCGAGGCTCACCTTGGGCGTGGAGAATGTCTTTGACGAGCCGGCGCGGTTCGCCGAAGTCGGCCAGTCCGCCGGCTACGACATGTCTCAGGGCGACCTGCGCCAGCGGTTCACGTTCGTCAAAGTGACTCACGAATTCCGCTAGCGCCACTACGCCTGCTTCCACGGCAACTCCGCCGCGAGCTTCCCGGTCTCCGCAAAGATCCTCGCCACTCGCTGCGCCGTGTCCCGATCGACCAGCTGACAAGCCTTGCGCCTGGAGATCTGACCGAGCTCGACGTCGACGTAGTCCTGCGAGGTCTCACGGGGATTGGCCAGTTCGATCTCCACGCCTGCCACACCGTCCCAATGCGAGACGAAGTAGTAGCCCTGCGTGCCGCCGGCAATCGCCAGATAGATCTCGGAGGTCTCGTCGCTGGGAAACAGCATGACGTAGGAGCAGCTGAAGCCATTCATGCCCGCGATCGCCTCCTCGATCTGTGCGATGGACGGCTCCTGGATCTCGATGTCGCTGTTGTCGCCGGGCTCCGAATGCTCCATCCACATGACTTTCACGAAACTCATGCATCCATCCCTGTCAAAACGGGCGCGACGAGTTTAAACGACGCGCCCACTCCGAGGCTTTCGGACCCGCTATCGAGGAGCCGCGCCCGACGGCGTCGCCGGTGCTGTCGCGGCGGCCGGATAGGCAATGCCGAGCTGCTGCAGGTAGCTGCTGTATTTCTTCGGGTTGTAGTAGTACTGGGTCATCTGCGGCCGCAGCCGGTCCATCAACTCCTTGTTGAGATGAATGGCCGGCCGATCCTCGGCCGTCAGCACCGGGTCGTACTTCGTATCCTTGAGCTGTTCGTTGTGGAAATAGTCCTTGGCGCTGGCCAGCAGTGCCGGCGTCGTCACCATATCCATCACAGTGAGCGCGACCGCCTTTGCCCCCGTCACCGCGCCCTTGTGCGCGATCGGCGTGGCCATCGCCATGGCCGAGGTGACGTTGTGACCGATGACGTTGGGAATATTCGACGGAAAACGGATCGTGATCGTCGGCACCGTCCACATGATGTCGCCAATATCATCGGAGCCGCCGCGCGTACCGTTATCACGGGTCTCAGGCGTGGTCAGCGCCGCCACCTCGCTCGCGAGCTTCTCGACTTTGAAGCCGTTCGCCTCTTGCACGGCTCTCGCAAATGCCTGGTCGTCGTCGCTCCATTGCGGCATGCCTATGGCTTTCATGTTCTCGTACGCCGCTTCCGCCAGCGGCTTGTTACCGAAATTCGGCGCTGCATAGCCGAGCAGGCGGCGGCTCACCGTAGTGCCAGTGGCCTGCGCGGCCGCCTGCGAGATGGTGTTACCGATCTCGTACAGATCTCGAATGGCCGGGAACGTCTGATCGCGGAAGTAATACCAGACCGTGCTCTCACCAGGCACGACATTCGGCTGACCGCCGCCGTTCGTGATCACGTAGTGCGAGCGTTGCGTGAGCGGCAGATGCTCGCGTCGCATATTCCATGCGATGTTCATGAGCTCGACGCCGTCGAGCGCGCTGCGACCGGACCAGGGCGAGCCCGCCGAGTGGGCCGTCTTGCCGAGGAAGGTGTATTCGACCGACACCATGCCGTTGTTGCCGGCCGGTCCCCATGACGTGCTCAGATCCTTGCTGACATGAGTGAAGATGGACGCATCGACGTCCTTGAACAGCCCGGCGCGCACATAGAAAGCCTTGGAGCCCAGCAGCTCTTCGGCAACGCCCGGCCAGATCATCAGGCGGCCCTGGATCTTGTTCTTCTCCATCACTTCCTTGACCGACAGAGCGGCCGCGACGATAGCCGGCATGCCGGAGTTGTGCCCCTCGCCATGCCCTGGCGCGCCGGTGACCTGCGCCTTGATGGTCGGCGAACCCGGCAGCTGCGACAGGCCGAGCAACGCGTCGATGTCGCTGCCCAGCGCGATCAACGGCCCCGAACTGCCCCACTTCGCCGTCCACGCCGTGGGAATGCCAGCGACGCCCCGCTCGATGGTGAAGCCGTTCTTTTCGAGAATGCCGGTGATGTATTCCGACGTCCGGAATTCCTGGAAGCCCGGCTCGGCGAAGCTGTAGATGGAGTCCACCATCTCCTGCACCAGCTTGGCCCGTTTGTCGACGCCGGCGAGCGTCGCCTTCTTCAGTTCAGGTGCCGCCTCCGCGAATGCGGCCGGCGGCGCGGCCTGCAACGCGCAGGCGGCCAATACCGTGCCCAGGATTCCAGGACTCTTTTTAATCACGTGCAATCTCCTGTGAAACGCCCCGACAGTAATGTATCGGAGCGCGCCACAAAAGCTTTGCACGTTCAGGCGGCCGGCTGGAAGATCTCTCTTGCGGCCGACATAGCGAAGCAACAGCGTGGTGTTGAGCTTGTGCCCGGACCTCGACGCCGTTACTTCGCGTTCTGGTCGATGAAAGTCTTGATGTGCTCGCTGAACCTGGCCATCGAGCCGGGGTGCACATACATCATGTGGCCGGCTTCGTAGAACTCGATATGCACGTTACGCCGCAACTCCGGCGTGATGTTGAGATGATCGATCGCGTGCTTCACGGTGCCGTACGGGCACGCCAGGTCGAAGTAGCCCGACTGCACCAGTACTTTCATCTTCGGATTCATGGTCATCGCATAGGAAATATCGGGCAGCACGTTGGCATACGGCACCTTCTGGCCGTTCGTATCCGGCTGCACGTGGCTCACGTCCCAATCCTTGTACAGCCCCGCCGACAGCTCGTACTTCTGATCCGAAACCACGTTGAGCTCATCGCGCACGTAGGCGTTGTAGGTCGCGACGACTGCTGGAGCGACGGCGCTTGCATAAGGATCGAATGCGGTGGCTTCGGAAATCCGGCTCGGCATGCCGCCGGCGAAGCGCGAGTCGATGCGTCCGATCGTCTTGCCCTGGGCGCGCATCAATTCTTGCAGGAAATGATTTTCGTCCATGCGCAGATTGGCCGCGTCCCAGTAGGCGGCGCTGACGCCGGTGTAGCGAGCCAGACCCTCGAGCGCTCTTTGCCGCTCCTCGGCCGTCGCACGCGCCCCCTTGTAGAGCACCGGCAGATACACGGCTTCGATCCACTGCTCCACTTCTCGCAAGAACGGCTGCAGTTCAGGCGGCTGCGGGTTGAGCACCTTGTGATACCAGGCGGTCGACGCATACGTCGACAGGAAGTTGGCATCGCCCGCGTCGGTGTTCAAACCGGCGGTGCCACTCACGAAGTCCAGATACGGCGACACCAGAATGATGCCGTTCAACGCCACGTTGTGACGGGTCAGCAAGTCGTACGTGACGCCACCGGTGCGGATGCCACCGTAGCTCTCACCGAGTACGAACTTGGGACTCGCCCACCGGCGGTACTCACCGAGGTAACGCACGATGAAGTCGGAGACCGACTTGATGTCGTTGTCCACGCCCCAGAACTGCTTGCCCTCGGCCTTGCCGACGGCGCGCGAGAAGCCGGTGCCGACCGGATCGATCAACACCAGGTCGGCGCGATCGAGGAAGCTGAATTCGTTGTCGACGACTTTGAAGGGACCGCGCGTGTTGCTGCTGAGGTCTTCGAGCACGGCGCGACGCGGACCGAGAATGCCCATGTGCAACCAAGCCGAGGCTGAGCCTGGACCGCCATTGTATGCAAACACGATGGGACGCGTGCGTGCGTCCTGCCCCTGACGAACGTAGGCCGTGAAGCCGAACAGCGCGATCGGCTCATCCTTCTCGTCCTTCATCAACAGCGTGCCGGTGGTTGCTTCGTAATCGATGGCTTTGCCGCCGATGCGAATCTGATGACGCGACGTCCACAGCTTCGGTTCGGGCTTCGGCTTCTCCTGCTTGTCCTCGGCCTTCTTTTCCTGCTCCGCCGGCGGCGTTGGCTCGGCGGCGTTGGATACAACGGGCGCCGTGAACCAGATCAATGCAGCCAGCGCGGCGATCACGCCATGATTTTTCATCGTGCGGTCTACCTGTCGAATTCAGGGGCGGCAAGTATAGGGCGCGCACACCTGCATGACGAGTTGCGGACAAACGTTCACGCCACTGGGGCCTGGGCGATGATCTGGTCGGCACACTGCTGTTCTTCAACATCGGCGTCGAGCTCGGCCAACTGAGCATCGTCGCGATGTGCTTGCCGCTGACGATCTGGATGTTCAAACGTCAATGGGGGCTGAAAGCGAGCTCGGTGCTCTCGGGCGCACTCATCGCCGTGGGCTTGGGCTGGTTTATCGAGCGGGTGCTGAGCGGTTAGCAAACAACCGAATCAATCCATGCAGCGCATCCATATTCGGCGTCTCCACTCCCGCCATGCGCCCGATCTCGCGAGGCGCTGCGACCAGTGCGTCGATCTCGAGCGAGCGACCGGCCTCTGCATCTTGCAACATGGATGTTTTGAAGGCGCCGAGCTTGCGAGTGACCGCCATGCGGGCCTCGCCACTCTCCGCGATGGGACAGCCGATTCGCGACCCGATCTCAGCCGCTTCCGCCATGACCCGTAAGATGAAACCGCTGACGAGCGGATCATCGAGAATCAGATCGCACGTGGCCGAGGTGAGTGCGGAGATGGGGTTCATGGTCATGTTGCCCCAGAGCTTGTACCAGATGTCCTTCTGAATCTGCGGACTGACCGTGACATCGAACTCCGCGGCGCGAAGCGCGGCGACAACGCCGTCGAGTCGTGCTGACGTTCCGCCGGATGGCTCACCAATGATGAGTCCGTTACCGCTCTTATGAATCGAACATCCGGGCGTCTGCACTGAGCACGATGCGTGCACGACGCCACCTAACATTCGCGCTGGCGGCATCAAGTGAGTCACGCGTCCATCAGGATCGACCGAGCGTAACGAGGTATCCGCGTAAGCCACAGGTAACCCGTGAAAGAACCACCACGGAATACCATTCATCGCCGACAGAATCGTTGTCTCTTCCCCCAACAAAGCCACAACCGACTCCGCCACACCGGCCAATGCCTGACCTTTGACAGCGAGCACCACCAGATCCTGCTCACCCAGATCCGCCGCACGATCACTGACATTCACCGTCGCAATGCGCGTGCCGCCACCGATGACGAGCCGCAACCCCTGCCGCCTCACCGCCGCCAGCGTCTCCCCTCTCGCCAGCACACTCACTTCCTGCCCGGCATTCGCCAGTCGAACACCCAGCCAGGTGCCAATCGCACCCGCTCCCACGATTGCAACGCGCATGGCTTCTCCGGCGACAGTCATTGAGCTGAGCGTAACACGGTATTACGAACCCGCCGTCCCCAGAGCCGAGCGAACGCACAACGACTCGCCATCGATCGCTAACACAAAAGTCAGCTGATTCCAGCAGTTTTAGCGCGCCCGTTTGCTTCTCAACACGGCTCAAACCACCCCTGTGATGCCGCCATCATGACAGTCGCCGCCCTTCACCGCGTCGGGCAAAAAAAGCCCGATGCATTCTCTACGTAACTTGCGTATACTCATATGAATGCAGTTTTCGTCGAATTGCCGGCGTTCGAGCGGCACCGCCCCGATTACCTGGACGAGGACAGCTTCCAGAAGTTACAGGAGGCGCTGATGGCCAACCCGGGAGCTGGCGAACTGATCGAAGGAGCCGGAGGCCTTCGAAAAGTGCGTTGGGTGGATACTCGAAGGTCCAAAGGCAAACGCGGCGGCTTGCGCGTGATTTATTACTACTGGCTCAGCGGGCCGGAGTTCTGGCTGTTTACGCTGTACGACAAGGACGAGGCGTCCGATCTGACGCCCAGGCAACGAGAAATCTTCAGAGGACTCGTCAAAGACGAGCTGAGAATGAGGAGCATGTATGAATAAAAAGCGCGATCTGTTCGCGGAACTGACGGAAGGCTTCGATGCACTCGCCGAGCAGCGCGCGGGAAAGCGAACGTTGCGTACGCACACCGTCAAGATCAAGCCCGCTCCGAAAATCACTCCTCGCGAGCTCGCCAAGCTTCGCAAGGATATGAATCTTTCCCGGGGACTGTTTGCAGGCTACTTGCGTACCAACGTGCGAACCGTCGAAAACTGGGAACAAGGCCGGGCGAAACCCAATGCCCAGGCGGCCTTGCTGATTCGAATGGTTCAGCGCTACCCGGACACCGTCCTTCGGCTGGCCGCGATCTAGAGTCTGCCTTCTGTCGTCTGCTATCAAGACGCCCCGCAGCCGTCTTCATAAGGTAGGACTCGAATGGGCTCCGCGCCCGGCAAGTCCCCGGATAGGAAATGAAGACTGAAGACATCAGGCACGGGCGCACTGCATCGGGTCGTTCCCTACGCCGCGGATTCCGGACGCAGGATGCACCGAACCTCCGTTGCAGGCGCCGAAGCCGTGCTCTAACCCCATGAATTTACGAATATCACCAGCGAACCGCGGCGATTCACCCCGGCAGCATCCTGCGATCGGCCCCTGTCGCCAGCCATCATTTAGCTTCAAAATATTTCACTTTCAATCAAGAGCTGTCATGATGACGCCTAACTCGGACAAATGTGGGCGCCGGAGGTAACCGGTTACCCCGTGCCGAGGTAACAGCTCATATAACGAACGTGATTGGGGGACCTATGCCGATGTCGAATCGTGGTCGATCCGTCGTTTCTGCCGCTGTGTCCGCGGCGCTATTGAGTAGCTCCCTTGTCATCCCCCTCGCAGCGCTCGCCGCCGAGACCGGCCCTGCTCCTCAGCAAGACAACAGTCAGCTGGAGGAAATCGTAGTCACCGGCTTCCGTGGCTCATTGAACACGGCGCTGGCCGAAAAGCGGGCGGAGACCGGGTCGATCGATGTCATCGCCGCCGAAGACATCGGCAAATTCCCAGACAGCAACCTCGCCGAATCCATGCAGCGCATCCCCGGTGTGACGCTGTCTCGCGGCGACGGCGGCGAAGGCCGAAACATCTCGGTGCGCGGCCTCGGACCTCTGTTTACTCGCGTACGAGTCAACGGCATGGAAGCCGCTGCGCAGGCAGGTTCGAGCGACATCTACGGCGCCGGCAACAACGGCCGCAGCTTCGACTTCAATGTCTTCCCCACCGAAATCTTCTCGCAGCTCGCGGTTCGCAAGACACCATCCGCGGACGTCGAAGAAGGCTCGCTCGGGGCGACGGTCGATCTGAAGGCGCCCCGCCCGTTCGATTTCGCGCAGGACCGGGTGTTCAGCCTGACAGGACGTGGCGTGTTCAACACCATCAGCGAGGACCTGGATCCGCGCGCGTCGATGCTGTTCTCACAAAAGTTCTTCGACAACACGTTCGGCGTGCTCGCGTCCGCGGCCTTCCAGAAACGGAACATTCGCGAAGTCGGCTATTCGGCCGTCGACGTACTCTCGGCCAATACCAACGGCAACAACATTGGCACGAGTGCCGCACCGATCCTGTTGCCTTACTGCACACCGATCGGCTGGACCGCCACTGGGCCGAGCCCGGTGACCGGAAGCCGCGGATCAACGGCATCGAATTGCAGCGCGCTCACTCCTCGCTCAAGCAACCTGGCGGCTTTCAACACCGTCTATAACATGCGCCGTGCGGATGCGCCCAACACCCCAGGCAGCGGCGCCTTCCTGCCTCGCCTGCCTCGCTATGTGAACTCCGAGCAAGATACCGAGCGCACCGGCGGCACGCTGACGCTGCAGTGGAAACCCAACGAGAACACCGACATCGCGCTCGACGGTTTGCTGTCGCGCTATCAAGTGGAGCGTCGCGACAACTACATCCTCGGTCTGTCATTCGGCCGCAGTCTCACCAACAACGGCCAGCCGATGGTGGCCGTCAAGGATATTTCTTTCGACAAGAACGGTTCGCTGGAATATGCGGTGTTCGACGGCGTCGATGTGCGCTCCGAGGGGCTGGTGGATCAATTCGTGTCCACGTTCGAGCAGGCCAACCTGACGTTCGAGCACCGCTTCAACGACAGCTTCAAGATCAGCGGTCTGGCCGGCCGGTCCAATTCCATCTGGGACGGCCCGATGCGTCTGCAAACCTACATGGACCACATCGATGCCCAGAACTTCACGCTCGATTTCCGTGGCGGTCGCGAGACGCCGCTGATCGGCTTCGGCATCGACGTCAACGATCCGGCCAGCTTCCAATACGCGCCAACTCCGGACGGCAATCAGACCGTGCTCGGTGGCTTCTCCACACAAGGCAAGCCGTCGCGCAACGTGACCCAGATCGCCAACTTCGATCTGGCCGGCGAGTGGCAGGCCACCGACCAGATCGCGCTGACGCTCGGCGGACAATATCGCGAGAACGATTTCCACAGTCGCAATTCCAACCTGGTGCCGTCGCAGGCGGCGACGCTGGCCCTGCCCAACGGCGTAACCCTTGCCGACCTCACCCGTCGCATCACGGGCTTGAATGACTCGTTCGGCTCCGGCGCGCCAGCCAGCTGGGTGGCGATCGACTCCAAGAAGTGGCGTGAAGTGTTCAACTTCGCCGACATGGATTTCTGCGAGGTCGAGTGCGGCGCCGCCCAGTCACAGATCCTGGAGAAAGTCACCAGCGGCTTCTTCATGTTCAAGTTCGACAGCGGCCGCGACTGGCGCTTCCCGGTGCGCGGCGATATCGGTGTTCGCTATGTGAAAACGGATCAGTCCGCCGTCGGCTATATCCCTGTCGTCGCCCCCGCGGGCGCACCGTTCCAGGCCGTTGGTCAGCGCAATCAGGTGGATCGCGAATACAGCGACACGTTGCCGTCGCTGAATGTGGTGGTGGATCTCACGCCCGACCTGCTGGCTCGCTTCTCGGCATCGAAAGTGATGTCCCGACCCGAGCTCGGCAACCTGACCCCGACCGCGACGATCACTGCCACTACGCGTACCGGCACGGTGAACAATCCGTTCCTCGATCCGATTCGCGCCAAGACCGCGGACGTGGCCCTCGAATGGTACTTCCGCCCGGGCTCGCTGCTGTCGGCTGCATACTTCTACAAGGACATCGAAACTTACATCCAGCGCATCACCAGCCCGATCGTCTACACCGAGCTCGGCCTGCCCGACTCGCTGCTCGCCGGCACGCCGACCTTGCCGAGCGAGATTTTCAACGTCAGCCGCCTGGAGAACACCAAGGGCGGCCCGCTCAAGGGCTTCGAGCTCAACGCGCAACTGCAGCTCGACATGCTACCCGGGATGTGGAGCCATTTCGGCGTGCTCGCCAACTACACGCGTGTCGAATCGGAGATCCAGTACATCCTGACCAGCGTCGGCGGCGTCATCACTTCATCGACCACTGCGGATCTGGTCGGCCTGTCCAAGAACTCAGCCAGCGGCACGCTGTTCTACGACGACGGCACTTTCAGCATTCGCACCACCGGCACCTTCCGCGACAAGTACATTCGCGGCATTCCCGCTTCAGCCGGCAGCGATCTGCAAGGAAACGGCGAAACGTTCTATCTCGACGCGGCGGCCTCGTGGAACTTCAACGACTATCTGACGGTGATTCTGGAAGCACAGAACCTCACCGAGGAACGCAATACGCTGTTCATCGACAGCACGCGCGAAGACACGCTGTTCCAGACCGATATCGGCCGCACTTACACGCTGGGCGCGACAATCAAGTTCTGAGGCCGGAAAAGCTGCGCGACTCAAGGAGCGCGGCTGCGGTCATCCCGCGGGAAGACGACGGTTCGATTCGATAGTCAGCCACCCGCACACGGCGCTCGCGAAAGCGAGCGCCGCTGCGACCAGCGACACGACCCGAAAGCTGTGCACAAACGACTCTTTGAACGCTCGTTGAAGCGCCATTCGTTGCGCGTCATCGCCTGACGGCGGCGCGGCGGCTTCAGCGAGCTTTGGGACTTCAGCACGCACCAGCTCACGCGTTTCATTCGACAGCGACATCGTCTCCAGACGTTCGTCGAGCGCGTTGCCAAACGAGGCGACCGCAACCATCCCCAGAACGGCCACCGCGAGCATGCCCGCGACTCGCGCCGTTGCATTGTTGATGCCGGATGCGACACCAGCGTGACGATCATCGACAGCGCGCATCACACTCGTCGTGAGCGGCGCCACGCTCAGCGCCATCCCAAACCCGATCACCGCCATGGGTGGAAAGAACGTCGTCCAGTACGAGCCCCCCATGCCCGGCATCGCGAGCAACACAAAGCCCGCGGCGACGACCGCGGGTCCAATCGTCAGCAAGGTGCGGGCGCCATATTTCTCGATCAGCCCGCCGGACCAGCGCGACAGCACGCCCATGATCAAGCTGAAAGGCAGAAACGCCGCGCCTGCGGCGGCCGCCGAATAGCCTTGAATTCGAATCAGATTGAACGGGATGAAGAACATGGCCCCGCCCAGGGCGAAGTACAGCAGCAGCGTGATCGTATTGGCGCCGCTGAAGTTTCTGGACCGGAACAGCTCGAGCGGCATCATCGGAACACGCGCCCGAGTCTCACGCCACACAAACAAACCCAGCGCAACCACCGCGATTGCCAGCGAGCCGAGCACAGACGCCCCACTCCAGCCACTCTCCGACGCAAGCGTCAAACCATACGCCAGCGTGCCCAGCCCGACGACGGCCAACGCGCCGCCAGCCCAGTCCACCGCCACATCGCGCGACTCGACGCGGCTCTCCGGCACGTGCCACAGCGCGATCAGGACCGCAACCGCCGCGATCGGCACGTTGATCAGAAATATGATTCGCCACGACCAGGTGTCGACCAGCCATCCCCCGACCACCGGGCCCAACGCTGTCGTGAGCGCGGAGGACCCAGCCCAGGTGCCAATGGCACGGCCTCGTTCGTTCTCGGGAAACGTCGCACTGATGATCGCCAGACTGCCGGGAACGAGCAGCGCGCCACCCACGCCTTGAATCGCTCTGGCCGCGATCAGCGCCGATGCATCGGGCGCCCAGGCACAAGCGACGGATGCCACCGCGAACACCACGGTGCCGATTACAAACATCCGGCGTCGACCGAACCGATCGCCGGCCGCACCACCGACGAGCAGCAACGCGCCAAGCATCAGCATGTAAGCGTTGACCACCCACTGGGCCTCGCGCACCGGCGTCGCGAGATCGGCCTGAATGGCGGGCAGCGCGACGTTGACCACCGACGTATCGATGAACGCCATGCTGGAGCCGACGATGGTTGCAGCGAGCACCCACGGTCTGGAGCGTTCCGCACAAGGCGTGGCGCCATCGTGAGCGCCTCGAATGACGCTCTCGTCACAGGAAATGAACGCCGAACTGTTCATCCAGGTACGATACAGGTCGGCTCGCGCCCCGAGATAGTCAGAAAGTGCGCAACTTTCGCTTCGTCGGTGTTTTCCTCAAGCGTTGCCCCGGGCTCGATTGACCGGAATCCCTCCTTCAGGTGTCATGTCTCGGTCCTATGCTGAGGTCTTCGAGCACAACCACCGGAGCCAACGATCATGGTCAAGCCCATCCCCGCAGGCTATCACTCGATCACGCCCTACCTCATTGTCGACGACGCGAGCCGGGCCATCGATTTCTACAAACAAGCGTTCGGCGCCACCGAAGACATGCGCATGCCCAAACCCGACGGCAAGATCGCCCATGCCGAGCTGTCCGTCGGCGACTCGAAGATCATGCTCGCCGACGAATACCCGGAGCTGGGCTATCGCAGCCCGAAGTCCATCGGCGGCGCCGGCGTGAGTCTCATGTTGTATATCGAGAAAGTCGATGACGTCTTCAAGCGGGCCCTGGCCGCCGGTGCCAAGGAACTGCAGGGCGTGAAGGATCAGTTTTATGGCGATCGGTCAGGGACGCTGCAGGACCCCTTCGGCCATGTATGGACAGTAGCGACGCACGTCGAAGATGTCCCGCCCGAAGAGATGGGTCGCCGCGCCGAGGAATTCATGAAGTCGGCGAAGTAGCGGGACTCATCCTGGCCAGTCCGCGTCCAACGGAAACGGACGGGCCGTTGTATCGTTACAGCTGCCCCCGCACCGACAACCAACGTCATGACGAACTCGGGGGCGTTTTTCCTCAGCGGGCAGTTTATTGACCGATCGACACGGTCGAAGCGATCCCGACCCCCTGCTTGATGGCGAGCGTCACGGGCGTGCGCTCGATGATGTCCGCCAGGCGGGCCCGTTGCTCTTCACTGATCGGTGCGGAGACCGACACCGCGCGAGTGATCCTGGCGACTTCTTTGCTTTCTCGAATGTACTCGAGCTTCACTGACACATTGCCGAGGTTCCAGCCTTTGCGATCGGCATACATGCGCAGCGTGATCGAGGTGCACGATCCGAGCGCCGCGAGAAAATAATCAAAAGGCGCCGGACCGGCGTCGCCACCGTCGCGCTCTTTGGGCTCGTCGGCGAGCATCTGGTGGGCTCCAGCAGTGACGTGCTGGATGTACTGCGCGGCCCCAGCCTCGCCGAATACGGCAACTTCAGAAATGATCATTGGCGCCTCTGAGATCGACTTTTCGACCGAGGCATTGTACATGGAGGACGGCGGTGCCTGCCCTCACCCAGCTTGGATTCCTGCGCTGTTATCTCAACCGCTGATCCGTGGACGTTTGGGCAGCATGGGCACGCGCTTCGGTCCACGTCGATGACTGGGCTTCGCCGTGCCGCCGTCATCGAACACTTTGCGTGCGGCCTCGATGCTCGGGCGATTCCTGCGCACCCACGCTGCCACGGCCGAGATGGGTTCGTAGAGAGAGCGGCCCAGCTTCGTCAACTCGTACTCCACTCGCGGCGGAATCGTCGGATACACCGTCCTCGTCACGAGGCCATCGCGTTCGAGATCGCGCAGCGTGAGCGTGAGCATGCGCTGGGAGATGCTGCTCACCGTGCGACGAATCTCATTGAAGCGCATCGGTCCGCTCTTGAGCAGCTCCACGACCAGCACGGTCCACTTGTCGCCGATGCGGGCGAGCATCTCGCTGATCGCGCGACACTCGGTGTGGTCGCCTTCCTCAGTAGGTATCAAGAATGTGCCTCCGGCTAAAAAAAGTGCCTGCCGCTCAAAAAAGTGCCTTCTTGCGGCGTCGTCCTGCAGTACTCATCCTAGCGTCGGTTCCGAAAAGTAACCAGGCCACCATTGTAGCCCAATCGAGCAGAGCACATCATGACCGTCATTTCCGTCATCGTCGGCAGCGTTCGTCAGGGACGTTTCTCCGAGAAGTCCGCACGCTGGATCCTCGATCGTCTGCAGCAGCGCGCAGGCATCGAGGTGCGCCTGCTCGACCTCGCCGACTATCCGATGCCGTTCTTCGACGCCGCCCTGCCACCCGGCATGCCGGGCCGGCCGGCGTACGGGCCCGAGGTGGTGAAGCGCTGGACCCAGGCGATCGCGGCGTCCGACGGCTTTGTCATAGTGACACCCGAGTACAACTATGCGCCGCCCGCGGTACTGAAGAATGCCATCGACTGGGTTTATCAGGAATGGCACCGCAAGGCGGTCACCTTTGTCGGCCATGGCGGCGTCGGCGGCTCGCGCGCCATTCAGCAGCTACGCGAGATCGCAGTCGAACTTCACCTCGCGCCGATCCGCCACGCCGTTCACATTCCGATTGCGGCCGTGTACGCGCATTTCCAAGGCAAGGACGTCTCCCCGCACCTGACCGAGTTGGATGGCGTCGCCAACCAGGCGATTGACGACTTGTTGTGGTGGACGAAGGCGTTGAAGACTGCGCGGGAGAACGCGTAACCGCGCGCTACCCGCCCGACTCATCCGGCGACAGTGCGCGATCACTCGGATAGCGCACTGAATAGTAGTGATGAATCGATTCGGTTTTCTTGGGTGTGCCCGGCAGCTTCCACAGCAGCACGACCGCGGCGGTTTGAGGATACACAGTGACCTGATCGATCGTCAGTGTGGTCGCGAGGTCAGCTGCGTACGTCGCCGGTGCGGCGACGTACATGATTGTCACAAGGGCAGCGGCGGCAAGAAACCGAGTGCTATCCATACGAGTGCCCGCTCCGAATAGTTATTTATGTCGCGCGCCCCCGCGCGCCGGAGCAGTATATGCCTTGGCGGACGACGGATCATCCTGGCGATGGTTTATGTCACCTCCGATCGATCGGCATCCGCGCCGAGAAAAACTCCACCATGTTCTCCGCCGCGGGTGGATCAAAGTTGCTGAGCCCCACCAGGATATATCCCAACTCCGGGTAGATTCTAAGCTCACCATTCATCCCGGGCGCGCCCCCGACACCTCCGTAGAAGCGCATCGCTCCCTCACCCTGAAGGGCGAAGCCATAGCCGAAGCCGCCGCCGAGGTTCTTTGGTGACGTCGCGGCGGCAAGAAGTTGTTTCGGGAGGAGCCTGCCGGCTTCGAGCGCTTGCGCGAAACGTAACAAGTCGCCGACGGTGGAGTAACCGCCACCGGCGGCCATTCCACGAAATGGTAGTGAGCTCGCGTTCGACACCAACCGGCCCTCTTCCCTGGTGTATCCCAGAGAGCGACCGGGCACGACTTGCGATTCAGGCAAGGAGCCCGTCGATTGCATGCCGGCCTTCGCGTAGATGTGCTGCTGGACATAGTCGTAATACGACATGCCGCTGGCCACTTCGATCAAACGACCGAGCAGGACATATCCATAGTTGGAATAGCCGTCCTGTGAACCGGGTTCGAACACCGGCCCACGCGTGCCAAAGAGCGTCACATAGTCAGCGTGCGCCTCGAGTTGCAGGCGGTGAACGTCGAACTCCGGACCGAAGATGTCGCCCGTTCCACCGGTATGCGTGAGCAGCTGATGCAATGTGACTTTCGTTGCGATGTCACGATTCGGATAGTACGGAAGATACTGGCCGACGGTCCCTTGCAGCGACAGCTTGCCGGCGTCCACGAGCTGCAATAGCGCCACTGCCGTGAACATCTTGTTCATCGAACCCAGGCGGAACTGTGTTTCGGTCGTCGCTGCTCGCGATGCCTCGCGATCGGCATATCCCCAGGCCTGTTGGAGCAGAATCTGCTCGCTCCTCGCGAACAGCAGCGCGCCGGAGAATCGATCCGCCGCAGTCTTCTGCGTGGCCCGATCTCGTAGCGCGGCCAGCGTATCGACCATCGACAATCTCGATGCCGCAAACTGCGGCGGCAGCGACGCCGGACGAATCTCCATGATGAGATTGTCACCGCGACCGTCGCCCTTGACGGTCACCTCCAGATACATTCCCCGTTGCGACTCGCCCTCCCTCATCAGTGCCAGCAGGTTGTCGGGAGCGCTCCGTTCCAACTGCAGAAGCTCGAGCCCACCCGTGTACTCACGAAACTGCAACGTATCGGCGACGTCACCTTTGCGGCGGTACTTCCGATTGAAAGCGGCGACTTGTTTCGGATCGGCCGAGTTGAAAGAAGTGAGCCAGTCCGCGAACGCCTGCCCGGCCGGAGTCTCGGGAATCTCAGGTTGAGCGAACGCGGGCAGGCAGAGCAGGATCAACGCGAGCAAGGCTGACGATGCACCGGAATTCCTTGGCTGGCGATTCATCGACGATCCTCGCAATGATCGAATCGGGACGATCCTCGCACGATCAGCGTGAAACTGCGAGGCGCGCCGTGCCGAATCTTCGATTGCTCGGCTGACTCAACCGTACAACAATGTCGTGCCGCACGTCAGCCCTGTCGACTGGTGAAGTGCCGCAGTCACCCGGGAGCCCGCTCGCCCCAAGCGCGCGCTTTGATGGTTCCTGATATTGCCGATCAGCTTCTACTGCATTCTATTCGGTCTGCTTGGAGCGCCGCTCGCCGGCGCGGAGGGTGATCGGGCTTGAGCGCCGCCGCCTCAGCGCGGCGACCGCAAAGAAATCCCGTGCATTCCCGCCTTGTTTCTGACCGCCGACGCAGTCCGCCGAAGCGCGGCGGCGATGGCATTCAGGGGCGTGCCGGTGGCCGCCAGGTCTCGCAGGCGGTGGAGATCCTCGTTCGACCACTCATTGCGCCGGCTGCGACGGGAAAAATGGGGCGCGTAAGTGGTGCCGAGGCTCGTCAACTGATTCACTCTCTATTTCTCCGCAAACATCAAAGGGGACATCGATTCGGTCTCGGGCGCGCGGCCGGCAAAGAGCCGGTCGAGCCAGAGATAGATCACGGGGGTCGTGTAGAGCGTCAGCAGCTGGCTCACCAGCAACCCGCCGAAGACTGCGATACCGAGGGGCTGTCGCAGCTCAGATCCAGTACCGAAGCCGAGCATCAGTGGCACGGCGCCAAGCATCGCGGCCACGGTCGTCATGATGATGGGGCGAAACCGCACCAGACAGGCTTCGTGAATGGCGGCGATTGGCGTGGCGCCCGCGCGCTGCCGTTCGAGCGCGAAGTCGACCAGCAGAATTCCGTTCTTCTTCACGATGCCGATCAGCAGCACGACGCCGATCAGCGCCATGATGGAAAAGTCCTGCCCCACGGCCCACAGCGCGAAGATCGCGCCGACGCCCGCCGAAGGCAGCGTCGAGAGAATCGTCAACGGATGCACGAAGCTCTCGTACAGCACGCCCAGGATGATATAGACCGTGACCAGCGCCGCCAGAATGAGCCACGGTTGAGTGGCGAGTGCTTCCTGGAACGCCTGCGCGTTGCCTTTGAATGTTCCTTTGATGGTGGCCGGCGCCCCGACCTCCGCTTCCGCCTGCGCGATCAACTTCACCGCCTCGCCCAGGGCGATGCCTCGCGCCATGTTGAAAGAGATCGTTGCGGATGGAAACATGCCGTCGTGAGTGATGCTCAACGGGCCGACCGACGGCGGCTCGACGCGCGTCACCGCCGCCAGTGGCACCATCCGACCGGTCGTCGGCGAGCGTAAATAGAAGTGTTGCAGGCTATCGGCCCGACTGCGCTGTCGCGGGTCCGCTTCCAGGATGATTTTGTACTGGTTGATCTCGTTCTGATATTCGCTGATCTGGCGCTGGCCGTAGGCGTCGTAGAGCACCTGATCGATATCCTCCGCGCGCAACCCGAACCTGGCGGCCGCGACCCGATCTATCGTGAGTTTCGTCACCGCCGCCCGCAATTGCATTTCATTGGAGACGTCTCGGAACTGCGGCATGCTCTGCAACTTCTCCGCGAGGCGATTGGCCCACTCGCCCAGCTCGCCGCTGTCGGCTCCGCTCAACACATATTGATACTGAGAGCGCGAGCCACGACCGGCGAGATTGATATCCTGCTGGGTACGCAGGACCAGATTGATGCCGGGCACCTGATTCAATTGCGAACGCAGCCGTTCGATGAGCTCCTCCGAGGACACGTCCCGATCGCTCCGGTCCTTCAACACCAAGTAGAAACGTCCGTTCGCCAGATTCGGGTTAGGCGGCGCGGCGCCGACCACGTGGCTGATTGCCTGGATTGCCGGCTCTCGACTCAGGATCTCGGCGAGCGCCTGGTGTTTCTGCACCATGCTGGAATAGGAAACGTCGTCGGCGGCGCGTGAGGAGCCGACGATGTAGGCGGTATCCTGGAGCGGGAAGAATCCCTTGGGCACGAACACGTAGCCCGCGATTGCGATCCCGATCGTCAGCGCAAACCCTGTCAGCACGATGCGCTGATGCCCAAGCGCCCAGTCGAGCCCCCGGCCGTACCCCGCCACCAGCCGGTCACTGAAACTCGTCGTTCCAGGTTCATGGGCCGGCAACGGCTTCATGAAGCGCGCGGCCATCATCGGTGCCAGGGTCAACGACGCGATCACCGAGAACACGATCGCCGCCGTCAGCGTCGCGGCGAACTCACGAAACAGACGACCGACCACGCCGCCCATCAGCAACAGTGGAATGAAAGCGGCAACCAGCGACAAACTGATCGAGACCACCGTGAAGCCGATCTCAGCTGTGCCCTTGAGCGCCGCCGCGGGCATCCGCTCGCCCGCTTCCAGATGTCGATGGATGTTTTCGACCACGACGATGGCGTCGTCGACCACGAACCCCACCGCCACGACCAGCGCCACCAAGGTCAGATTGTTGAGGCTGAATCCCAGTACATACATCGCGGCCACGGTCGCGACCAGCGCCACCGTCAACACGCAGGCGACGATGATCGTCGCCGACAGCTGCCGCAGGAAGGCGCCCATGACGAGAATGACCAGCACGAACGTCACCGCCAGCGTGAGCTGCACTTCGTGCAGCGACGATCGAATCGTGCGCGTGCGGTCGTTGAGCACCGCGAGCTCGACGCTGGCCGGCAAGCGCTCCCGAATCGCCGGCAATGCCGCTTGCACCGCTTCGGCGGTAGCAACGATGTTCGCTCCAGGCTGGCGCCGGACCATGATGTAAACGCCCGGCTTGCCGTTCTGCCAGGACGCTATGTAGTCGTTCTCGGCGCCCAGCGACACCTTGGCGACATCGCGCAGAAACACCGGCGCGCCTTGTCTGTACGCCACGATCAGGTTGTCGTAATCCGCCGGTCGAAAGATTTGATCGTTGGTGGCCAGGGTGGAGACTCGACCCTCGCCATAGATCGCCCCCTTGGCGCGATTCACACTGCCGGATTGAATGATCTGCCGCAGATCGGCAAACGTCAGTCCCAGTGCCGCGAGCTTCTCCGGCGACGCCTGCACACGCAGCGCGGGCTTACGCTGACCGTAGATATTCACTTCCGACACGCCGCCGATCTGACTGAGCTGGCGCGCGACCGAGGTTTCAGCGATGTCGCTCAGCGCAGTCAGCGTCATTACCTCGGACTGCATTTTCAGGCCGAGAATCGGACTGTCGTTGGGATTGGATTTCTTCCAGGTCGGCAGGCTCGGCAGTTCCGCGGGCAATCGGGCGGACGCCCCGTTGATCGCGGCCTGCACTTCCTGGGCAGCCACGTCGATATCTTTCTCGAGCTCGAACAGCAAGGTGATGGACGTGCGCCCGAGCGAGCTGCTCGACGTCATCTCACGAATGCCCGGCACGCCGCTCAGTTGGACTTCCAGTGGCGTCGCCACCGATGAGGCCATGGTTTCGGGGCTGGCCCCCGGCAACGACGCGCTCACCTCGATGGTCGGCAGATCCACTTCCGGAATCGGCGCGACCGGCAACATCGGATAGGCGACGATGCCGAGCAGAATCAACCCTATCGTCAGCAACGTCGTGCCGATGGGATGCGCGACACACCAGCTCGAGATCGTCGCGCGCGCCAGGCTCGCCTGGGCACGGCTCATCGCCGCGGGCTCAGGTGCCGGCGACATGTTCTTTGCCGCTGGCTGTCGATGCCTTCACTTTCGCGCCCGGCCTGAGCCGCGACTGCCCATCGATCACGATCACATCGCCGGGGATGACGCCGGTGGCGATGACCGCGATCTCATCGTCGAGATAACTGGTGACCACCGGGACCGGCTCGGCGACCGCATCTGTCACGCGATAAACAAACGGTCCTTCCAGACCTTGCTGGAGGGCGTGCGCGGGCACGACAGTCGCGCCCGCGCTCGTGCCGGTCTCCAGCTGCAAGGTCACGAATTGTCCGGGCCACAGGTCGTTGCTCGCGTTGTCGAACTCGGCGCGCAGACGCAGGGTTCCGGTTGCGGTGTCGATCTGATTGTCGAGCGTCGTCAGGCGCCCTTGGGCCAAAGGCGCGCTGCCATCGCGGTCGAACGCGGTGACACGCATTCTTTGACTCGCTTTGGAAACATCCCGTAACCGTGGCAATACCTCCTGCGGCAACGTGAACATGACGGAGATCGGGTTGACCTGAGTGACGGTCACGAGACCTTGCTCGTCGCCGACTTGCACCAGATTGCCGGGATCGATCCGGCGAATGCCGACCCGACCGCGCACCGGTGAGCGAATCTCGGTGAATGAGAGCTGCACCCGTTGCGCCTCGATACGCGCTTCACTCGCGCGAATCGCCGCTTTGAGTTTCTCGACCAGCGCCGCCTGCTGCTCGAGCGTCTGGCGCGGCACGATACTGCGATCGTTCAGGCCGTTGTATCGCGCCAGATCCAGCTCCGCGATGCGCAGGTCCGCCTCACCGCTCGCCTTCTCCGCCTGTGCCTGTGCCAGCGCCGCCCTGATGGTGCGATCGTCGATCCGTGCCAGCAAAGCACCGCGCTCGACCAATTCGCCCTCGTTGAACAGCACCTCGGTGATCGTGCCGGTGACCTGCGGTCGAAGCACGACGGTGTGCAGCGACTGAACCGTGCCGATCGCCGCAATGCGCTGAGGCACATCCCGCCGCTCGACCTCGGCCACGGTCACGGGCACGCCGGAGCCGCCCGCCGGTGCGGCGGCGGGCTTTGCAGGCGTTCGTGCGTAGAACCAGATGCCAGCGGCGAGCAGTACGACCGCACTGATCGCCGCCGTCCGAGATCCGTTCGTCATGAGCCCCAGTCGATACGAAAGCCGATGCGGAAGGTGCGACCGAGATAGTCGTAGAGCGCGCGATTGATGCCCGGCTCGACGTTGCTGCTGTCGCCAGGTCCGAGCCCGACCACGACCGGATCCTTGTCGGTGACGTTGTTCACCTTGAAGAAGATCTGGTTGCGCAGGCTCTCGGTTTGCAGGGTCCACGCGATGAAGGCATCCAGATAGAACGCGCCGTCGATGTGATTGGTGTTGATGGTGCGAGCCAATGCCGTCGACTGCGGACACCCCGAGGTGCACTCGATGTATGTATTGTCGTACGTGCCCGAGCTGATGCCACGTCCGGTGAGCTGCACCGTCAGCTGATCCAGCGTGTACGCCGCCGACAATCGATACTGCCAATCCGGCGGGCCGCCGTTGGTGTTCTGCCCGGCGCGGTCGGTCTCCGGATCGACGCCGTTGTTCGAGGACATCTCGATGTAATGTGTGGCCAGCGAACGCAACGTGACATTGCCCGGCAACGAGCTGCCCAGATCCGACAGCGCGAAGCGATAGCTGGCCTCCAGATCGAGGCCGCGCGCACGCTCGGAAACGAAGTTGAACGGGCTATTGGTGATGATCAGCTCGTTACCCGTTTGCGAGGTCGGATCGCGCGTGAAGGCGCCGCAGAAGGTTGGATTGCCGTCATAGCAGCGATCGACGATGTCCTGCGCCGTCACCATGCTGATCGCGTCGTCGATCTTGATGTCGTAGTAATCCACCGACAGCGCCAGGCCGGGCGCGAACGACGGCTGATAAACGACACCGAGCGTCAGTGCATCCGCCTTCTCCGGCTGCAGCCCGGTATTGCCGATCGTCGTTTCAGTAAAGCGTTGCGCGATACCGCCGAAGAACGGATCCGACAGCGAGTTGGTACGCCGCCGCCCCGCCTGGTACAGCTCTTCCAGGTTCGGCGCGCGAATGTCGCGAGACAGTGTCACTCGCGTACGCAAGTCCGCAAGCGGCGACCACGCGAGGCCCGCTTTCCAGGTCGTCACGAAACCGGACGTGCTGTAATCCGTGCCGCGCGCCGCACCGTTGAACTCCAGGTGCCACGGCAGCGAAACGAGTGTTTCGAGGTAGGCCTCGCGCACGTTGTAGTCGCCGAAGGTGGGCAGGAAGTTACCGACGATCCAGCCTTCCTGATATTCCGGCGCGACGTAGCCCGAGATTTCTTCGCGTCGATATTCGACACCGAAAGCCACGCCGATGGGATCGAGCCAGGGATTGCTCACCTTGGTGCTGAAGTTCAGCGCCGCCACGTCCTGCTCGAACTTCTGCGTGCGTTCCGGATGGCCCATGAAATAGGCCAGCGCCTCGGGACTGTTGACGCCGATGCCCATGCGATTGAAGGGCACGCAGCCATTGCCAGGATTGGCGATCGAGGAACGACAGACGATCTCGCCCGTGACGGGATGGAACACCGCGTCCTGCGCCAGACGCAGCCGTGCGGTGTTGGCCGAGTACAAGCGCTCATCGGCGTCGGTGACGCCATGCTGATAATAAGTATCCCACTTCCAATCGCTGCCCAGCAGGAACGAGCCCTCCGCACCCAGCACGAAGCGCTTCACCGTGCGCTCATTGTCGCTCTCGCGAGTCGGGATGTCGGCGTTCGAGGAGCCTAGATTGAATTGAGTGATGTCCGCGGACGGCAACGCGTTGTATTCGGCGATCCGCTGGCGCACGGACGCCGGGATGAACGCATTGTCCGCCATGATGACGATCGTGCCCTTATCCGATTGCACGCCACCCCACTGCTTGGCGCTGTTCCGATTCCACGATGCCTCGGCGAACACAGAGGTGCTCTCGGTCAGCTCCCACGATAGACGAGTGAACACGCCGTCGCGATTGCTCTCCGGTTCGAGCGACGTGAGCTGGTTCGATTGTCCGAGCTCCCAGTCCCCGCCCACCGTCCATGGGTCGCGTGTGGCGCCGTACGCGAATTGATTCACCGAGCCGCCCACGCCGAAATACGTGCCACGCAAAGCGGTGTTCGTGATGATGCCGCCGGGAGTCATGACGCTCTGGCCGGCATGGTTGGTCACGAAGTACTCAGGCGCGCCGTTGCCGGCCTGGTAAGCCGGATTGTTCACCATGTACCAGCCGTCGTCCGCCCACTCGCGATGCATGCCGTAGACGCCGTCGCGACGCGCGGACTCCGCATTGAATAAGAGATGCCCGCGGCCGTCGGCGAACGGCACGCCCGCCGTCACCGTCGCCTGCCAGTTCTGATCGTCGCCATACGAGGTCTCGCCCCCCTCGATGTTGAATTTCACGCCCGTGTAATTCTTGTCGAGAATGAAGTTCACGACGCCGGAGACTGCGTCGGAGCCGTAGGTCGCCGACGCACCGCCGGTGACGATCTCGATGTTCTTGATCAAGCCCTGCGGAAACGTGTTGATGTCCACCGTGCCCTGGGCGAGAGAGCCCACCGAGCGACGGCCATCCAGCAACACCAGCGTGCGTGCATTGCCGAGCGAGCGCAGGTTCACGGAGCTGATGCCGGCCGCGCCATTGCTCAAGCTGCGATTCGCAGTGGAAGGAGCGCTGCTGCCCGCCACGGACGGCAACTCATTGACGAAGTCGGCGATGTTCGGCTGGCCGGAGGACAGAATGTCCACCTCGCCGATCACCGTCACCGGTGTGGGCGTTTCGTAGCCGGTGCGCGCGAGGCGGCTGCCGGTGACGACTACATCTTCGATAGCGCCCTGCTCATCGGTCACCGGCGGAGTCGTCGTGACTTCCTGAGCGGCGAGCGGCGACGCGAGGGCCAATGCAAATAAAACATTCAGTCCTTGGATGGGGCGACCGATCGTCCTGATCTTTGGAACTGAGTCGAGCAACGGCGCAATCCTCTGGTGCAAGTGGTACAGCTACAACGCTAGCAACACTCGCGCCAGAGCGGCATGAAAAGGCAGGTCGAGTGCATAACGATGGGTTATACGCACCGTGCTTGCGCTTGCCGCGCGCGCCACGCACTGTTTGGTCGCAATTTCGCGCGACGCCAGGACTCCAAACAGTGCACGATCCGGCGCGCCACGAATTTTTCGGGGCACGTTCAAAAAATCATGCATGCCGCGATGTTGTGACAATGTACGGACCTCTTTAGCGCGAGCCTCGACGCACGATCTCACCGCCACCTTGCTGCGTGGCATGAAAGCTGCAACTTCGCTCGCCGTTCCCACTCGCGGCAATTCGGGGAGTTGCATGCAATCGACATTGCGCGATACCAACGCCGACCTCGCTCCATTGGGGGTCATGCATCTGCGCTACATCGAAATGTTCCAGGCCATCCTGCAGGCGGGAACGCTGACCGATGCGGCTTCGCTGTTGAATATTTCTCAGCCGGCGGCCACCAAGCTGCTGAAGCAGGCGGAGCGCCGGCTCGGCTTTCCTTTGTTCGTGCGTTTGAAGGGCCAGTGGCACCTCACGCCCGAAGGCCGGCTGTTGCAGGGACAAATGGAGCGAATCTTCGAAGAGCTGCGCGATCTGCAGCGGCTCGTGTCCAACATCGCTCGCGCGGACAAGTATCCGTTGCGCGCCATCAGCACGCCGACGCTGGCGAACGCCATCGTTCCCAAGTCGCTGGCCCGGCTGCGTCAGACGCTCGGGCAAACCTCGATCGAGCTGTCGACGCAGCACTCGCCCGAGATGCTCAAATCCATCATTCTTCGCGAGGCCGATGTCGGCATCACGCTGCAAGAGCTGTCGCATCCGGACATTCGCTGCGAACATCTGTGCGAAGGACCGCTGGTGCTGATCGCACCGAAGGACACCTGGTCGCGAACGGCCGCCGTACAGCCGATCTCGATCGACTCGCTGGCGAACTCCACGCTGTTGGGCATTACGCGCGCCGATCAACTCGGCCGCCAGTTGCAGGCCTATCTGGAGCAACTCGACCCGCCGGCACGCATCTCGACCTGGGTGCAGACCTATCAGATCGCCAAGGACATCGTATGCAGCGGCGAAGGCCTGGCACTGGTCGATCCGTTCACTGCCGTGTCGGCAGGCGCGGAACTGCAAACTCGGGTCGTCGAGCCCATCATGAACATCAACCTGTATGCGGTCTATCGCGCCGAGGGGCCGCTCAACAGCGTGCAGAAGGCGTTCGTACAGTCGGTCAAGACGATCGCCACGGAGCTGATCGGCTTTCTAAGGAACAGAGAGCGTCGCCTGCACTCCGTGCAATGAGTCGTCTGTTCGCGATTCTGCTGCTGTCGCTGACGGCGGCTGTCGTGCACGCCCAGTCGTCGCACGAGTCCTTGCTCACGTTGCACGTCGATCAGGCGCGCATTCGCGGCGAGTGGCAGGTGCCGTTGCTCGATCTCGACGCGGCCCTCAGCCTCGATAGCAATCGCGATGGCGACATCGCCTGGCCGGAGATCGAGAATCGCCGCAAGGATATCGAAGAGGCCCTGGACGCGAACCTGCGCGTCCTGGCGGACGGCGCCAACCCTGGCGTGCATTTCGACAAGCTCACCTTCGGCACGCGCCAGGGCGAACCGTTCGTGATGTCCGAATTCTCCGCCATCGCGCCCCGCCCCATCGAAGCCCTCGATGTCGACTACACACTGCTATTCGAGCAACGGCCCGAGCACCGCGCGTCGTTGAAAGTCATCTGGGAAGGCTCCGGCTCGCAGCGCGTCGAGACCACCGCCCCCGGCGGCGCCACGATCTTCTCGCGCGCCAACGTGACCCGGACGCCATTCCCCGCTCTGCTCAAATCCGGCGTCTGGCACATCTGGATCGGCTACGACCATGTGCTGTTCCTGCTGGTGCTGCTGATTCCCGCCGTGCTCAGGCGCACTCCGAACGGGCGCGAAGCCGCCACGGATTTCTCCGGATCGTTTCTGCGCGTGATCGTCATCGTGTCTGCGTTCACCGTCGCCCACTCGATCACGCTGAGCTGCGCGGCCTTGGGTTGGATCGTGCTACCCGCCCGGCTGGTCGAGTCGGCGATTGCCGCATCGGTATTCGTCGCCGCGCTCGTCAATCTCCTGCCACGGACTGCCGGCGCGAGCGGCGTCTGGATCGCCTTCGGATTCGGGCTGTTGCACGGCTTCGGCTTCGCCAATGTGTTGAGCGAAGTCGGTGCGGAAGGCGAACCGATCCTGCGCACGCTGCTCGGGTTCAACCTCGGCGTGGAGCTCGGGCAGCTCGCGATCGTCGCGGTCTTTCTGCCCATCGCTTACCTGCTGCGCGGGACTCGTTTTTACCGGACCGGCGTGGTGTATGGCGGCTCGTCCGCGGCCGCGGCTTGCGCGATGTTCTGGCTGTGGCAACGCGCGTTGTAACGATCGATAGAGGATGAGTGCGATGAGCTGGGGAAATCCCTGGATGCTGCTGACGCTGGTCGTGCCGGTGCTCGGATTCATCCTGCTGCGCCGGGCGACACGAAGCGGCTCTGCGATGCGCTGGCCTGCCATGCGACGCGTGGCAATCTCAGGCAATACCGTGCGCCCTGCTCCGCCTGAGAAAACTCGAGTCACCGTGTTCGTGATACTCGCGATTGCCTTCGCTCTGCTGGCCATCGCGCGGCCCCGCTGGGGCGAAGACTCATCGCAGTCCTTCAGCCAGACGCGCGAAGTGATGATCGCCGTCGACCTGTCGCGGAGCATGCTGGCTGAGGATCTGCCGCCTTCCCGTCTCGATCGTGCCAAACAGCTCACCGAGAACCTGCTCGACAGCTTGCAAGGCGAGAGCGTCGGCTTGGTGGTCTTCGCCGGCACCGCGTTCGTGCAGGTGCCGCTCAGCCCGGACTATCGAATCATTCGCGAGTTCCTTCCCAGTCTCGACACCGACTACCTGCCCCGCGGCGGCTCGGACTATTCGAAGATGCTCGATGCGGCGCTGGACGGCTTCAGTGAAGCGGCGGACCGCGATCGTTATCTCATCGTGCTCAGCGATGGCGAGAGCAGCACCGAAGGCTGGGAGCAACGGCTCGGACGCATGGCGGAGCGCGAGATTCACGTGGTCGCCATCGGCCTCGGTACCGCAAACGGCGCGTTCGTCCCCGACTTGCAGAACGGCGGCTATCTCGCCGATGCCAACGGCGATGCCGTGCACTCGAAGCTGATGCCAGCAACCTTGGAGGCACTCGCGCGCAGGACGACAGGCAAATATGTCGATGCGACCTCACTGACCGACAGCGACGATGTGAAAGCACTGTTGAAGCAGACCGTCGAGACTGGCCGCAAGGGCCGCGTCGCCAATGCGGCGGGCAGCGCCGGAATCGAGCGCTTTCAGTGGTTGCTGGTGCCGGCGATTCTTTTCGGGCTCCTCAGTCTATTGCGCGAGTTCCAGCAGCGTCCGCAGCCGCGTCAGATCCGCAAAGACAACGCCGATCGCGAAGAGCCGCCGTCCGAGGTGCCCAATCGCCTCGCCGCCTGTCTCGCGTTCGCCGTGGCGCTGAGCCTCGCGATCCCTCCGTCCGCCCGCGCTCACTTCGATTCCGAGGCGGAGTTTCAGGTGCGCGAAGAGTTCGACAGCAATCCCACGCAGCGGCTGCGCGCGATTGCGGACCACCTGGCGCAGCGTGGCTACGATGCGTTCGATCTGCGCTTGATGGTCGAGGCGACCCTGCGTTATGGCATCGATGCACAACGCACCGGCACCGCGGTCGCCGAAGGCGTGATTCGCGATGCCATCGAGGCCACACAACAAGGTGAACGGCTCAACACCTCGATCGCGGACTGGTCGTACTATCGAGGTCAGCTCACCGCGATGCTCGAACCGCCGGCGTCGGAAGCCACGGAAGACAAGTCGCAGGCACCCGACGCGGTGATGGACGAAGAGAACGAGCGGCCGGTCGTGACTGGCGACAGCAGTCAGCAATCGGCGAACGACTCCTTCGGCGAAGGCGCCTCCGCGAAAACAGATGCGACGCTGGGCGATCTCACCGCCGAAGGCCAGCCCGAAGCACAGCGTGGCAAGAAGCCGAAGCCTCCCAGCAATGTCCGAGCCGCGGCCGTCAGACCGGCGCGCTCCAGCAGCCCCGGCGACGCGGAAGATCCGATTCTCAAGCTCACTAAAAAGAATCTGGACGAAGCCGCGCGCCGGGATTCTCCCGGTCGACTGCATCAGCTGATGTCGGCCGAAGAGTCGCAGGCGGATCCGAATCAGTTCGATTGGTAAGAGGTTTTCACATGCAACCGCTGCCCGTGGGCGAGATCGCCGCGACGCCCTGGTCGCTCAATCCGTTCTGGTTCATCGCATTGGCGCTCGCCGTTCCCGCGCTGCTCTGGCTGGGGCTCGCGTGGCGGCGCGCATTGCTGGAGTGCCCGAATCGCGTCCGGCGAGCCGGCATCAAGGAACTGCGACGCTTGTTGAAATCGCTGGGGCGCATCGACACGCCGCCTCGTCCAGCACACTTGCACGCATGGCTGCGCGCGACCGCTCGCGTCTGGGACATTCGCACCTCGGCCCCGTGCGTCGGCGAAGTATCACAAGCGGCACATACGCTCAGCGGCGACTCGACAGTGAGCTCCCGCTGGCGCGAGCTGTGGCAAACGACAGAGCGCGGCTTGTACGGCCCGGATGCCGACCCAACGCGTGAATGGCTACAGCATGCAACGACCGTCGCGGCCACCGTCGACATGCCGAAGCGTGAACGGCTCTTTCCGAATCGTCTCGGACATTGGCTGCCGTCCGTGGCAATCGCGACGTTCGTCGTGATAATCGGATCGCAGGCGATCGCCGACGTGCCGTGGTCGGCGCCGCCGGAGTCAGGCAGTCCCGCTCCGGCCTCCGGATTGGGCGTTCCTCCGGCGCCGACGTCCGAAATAGCGATACCGGCCGAGCCATTGGCCCCAGAAGTCGCGGAGCACGCGCAGGCCGCGCTGGTAAACAATTGGAACGACTGGGCCGCGCATCGCAACCTCGCGGCCTATCAAACCGAACAGGGCGAATTGAATCTCGCCATCGCCCACGCGGCCGCAGCTTTCGTTCAGCATCCAACCGGCTCGGATACTCGCGACGCCTTGCTCGCCGCGCTCGGAGAGACGGAAACGATCGATAGAAGCTTGCGTCGGTTGCTATCCGGCGCCTGGTATCAGCGCGCGCCGACACTGCTCTCGCCCGCCGGCTGGCAGCGTCTGGCACTGTTCGCCGCGCTCATCACGGCGGCCGGATTCTGTGTCATGGTGGTCTCGCTGTACTCACCGGCCCACCGACAGCAAGCGTCACGAGATCTCGTCGTGTGGACCGGTCGCAGTGTCACCGCGCTTGGTGCGATCGTTCTGGTCGCATCGGTCGCGAGCTGGAACGCCTATGGCGCGTTCAACCAACCCGAAGCGGCGATGCTCGTGCAGAACGCGAATGTGAGTCCGGTGCCAACGGATCTGGTGCCGACGGAAGAAACGTCGCCACTGTCGGCCGGCTCGGTGGTGATCGCCGGCCGCAGCTTCCTGGGCTGGCGCAAGGTGGAAGGAGATCGGGAGATTTCCGGCTGGGTTCGCGGCAATGCTTTGATGCCGCTCTACGCGAGCCGCTGACGAGAGAGTGCCGCGGTGAGACCCACCGCGGCACCCTTCAAACTCAAGTCTTCGACAGCGGATAAGTCACGTTCTTGCCGTACGGATAGAACTTGTCGAGCTTCAGATACTTGTAGTTCAGCGCCTCCAGGCGCACGGTGCCGACGAACGGCTCGTCCGGTTCGACCAGCAGGATGGTCTTCGCATAGCCGCTGTCGTAGAAGCCACGACGGAAATGCACGCGCGACTTGATCGCGAATCCCTTGAACGTATTTGGATCGATGCCGAGCTGCGTGAACGACTGTGGCTGCACGATCTGGCTCAGATACGGGCTGATCACGACCACGTTGCCGTCGCCGAACTTCACGCTGACCCACAGCTGTGAACCGCCGGCCTGACTGCTGCCTCGGCTCAAGCCGCCGCTGACCGTGTGCACCTTGCCAACGACGCGCACCGGCTTGCCGGCGGACACATCGAGCTTGCCGCCGATCTCCATGTCGAAATCGTCGCCGACCTTCACGCCCTTCTTACGCAACGCATTGATCGCATCTTCATCGGCGATGGTGCCGATCAAACAACCGCTGAGTTTCTGATCGATGATCTCCTGGAGCAGCCAGGTCGCGGCCCCGGTGCGGTCGCTGTGGTCGGCGAGCACGTACGGCACGGCGCCCTTCTGCAGCGCCTGCTTGGCGAGCGCCACGCCTTCCTTGTGACGATACACCTTGGTGCCGTGAACCAGTTCGTCGCGCAGCCGCCAGGCGGTCTGTGCCAGATCGTTGGCGACGTGCTTCGCCAATTCCGGATCGCCGTTGGTCATGACCTGGAAGGTCATGCCCGCATCGGCCGCGTCCATGAACGCGAAACCGTAGTAGAAACTCACATACACGTCGGTCTCACGCGCTTCCCATACCAACGCGCGCTGAACCAGATCCATCCAGGGCGATTGGCCGGTCCATTGCAGTACCGACGGCGTAATGATGGGCGGTTTGGCAGTCGCGGTGGTCGGTTTGTAATCACCCCGAATGCAGCGAATGAGCGTACGGGCCGCGCGCTCGCCCTGCAGGGCACCGTCGTAGTGCGGGTAGTATTTGATACAGAACGCGAGATTCGCGTAGCGCAGGAACTCGTCGTCCTCGTTGCCATGCGGATCGAACGTGCCGGCGATGAAGCCTTTCGGTCCAATGACCTCCCGCACCCGCCGGGCCAGCGTCGCCTCGGGTTTGGCGACGTCACGAACGCCCATCGCGCCGTGCAGGGACAGATAAGCACCATCGAACGGGCCTTGCGCCTTCAGATCGGCGATCATGCGCTCGGTGAAATGCTCGAAGGCTTCCTTGGTGATCCAGCCTGAGCCTGACCCCTTCTTCGAACCCAGCGGCGACTCGATGCCCACCAGCTCGACGTTCGCATGCTCGCGCGCGACCTTCACGAAACCGCCCATGTACCCATCCGGCGAAGAGGACAACAGCGCCTCACCGCGTGCAGGCGAGCCTTCGTAAATGAAATCTTCCGTCGTGGTTTCATACGGGAGGAACGTCACCGTCTCGTGCGAAAAATGCATGCACGCGATGCGGATCTTGCGCGTGGCCGCGTTGGAGCGGGCAGCGTTCTGCGCGCCCACGGCCATCGGCAGCGCCGCGGCGGCCGACCCCAAACCGAGGCCCGCCAGGACCTCGCGTCTCGAAATCTTCATGGTTCGATTCCTGTATGAGTGGTTGTGGTGGAAGAAGTGACGCGGAAGTGCGCCTCGTACGACGCCAGCGCAAGCAACACGACGCCAATCAGTGCAAACACGTGGAACAGCTCGCGGCTGACCAGCGGCGGCGACGCCGCGAATTGAATCTTTTGCGCCTCATCGATGCGGGCGAAAGCATCGCGAACGGCATTGGCATCGGTCGCGCGAAAGAACAATCCGCCAGTGCTCTCGGCGACATCTCGTAACAGCAGCGAATCGATCTCCGACTCACGCATCTCAGTGCCGGTGCGATTGCCGGCGTAGTCGAAGATGGGCGTGGGCACCAACCCTTCGGCGCCGGCACCGATCGTGTAGATCACCACGTCTTCATCCGCCGCGAGCTGCGCCGCCTGACGTGGATCGAGCGACCCCTTGTTGCTCGAGCCGTCCGTGAGCAGCACGATGAACGATCCCGTTCGCGGCTGATCTTCCGACCTGCCCTCGCGCAAGCGGCGCAGCGATACGCCAATCGCATCGCCGATCGCCGTGCCGTCTTCGATCAGACCAATGGACAGCCTTGCGCTCTGCTTGCGCAGCCATTCGTGATCGAACGTCAGCGGCGCGAAGGTGTAGGCACGCCCGCCGAACACGACGATGCCGATGCGATCGTCGGGGCGTTCGTTGATGAACGCGGAGATGATCGGCTTGACCGCCTGCAGTCGATTGACCGTCGCGGCGCCACGCTGGAAATCTTCCGCATACATGCTGGTGGACAGATCGATGGCAACCATGAAGTCGTAGCCGCGTCGCTGATGGTCGTCCAGCGGAACCAGCACTTGCGGCCGCGCCAATGCGAGCGTGAGCAAGACGATGCCGAAATAAGCGCAAGCAATCGGCCAGAGCGCTGAGGTAGTCGCGCCTGGCGAATGCCATTCATGCGCGCCGGGCACGACCAGCGCGGGCACACTGCGTCGCCGGCGCAGCCAGGCGACGACGGGCAACAGTAACAACAGCAGCAGCCAGAGCGGATCGTGAAACGTTGCACTGGATATATTCACGTCCGCTGCCTCAGGCCCGAGCGCCGCCGTGACGATGACGATGGAACCAAGAGATCAGGCTTTGCAGCGGATCGGCCATGTTGTCGACGATCAATCGATCGTCGCTGCGCGGAAACATTTCCGTGAAATAGGCTTCGCGCCGCTCGCGCCAGGCGGCGTGCGCCTCGCGCTCCGCGCTCGACGCCGTATTCAGCAGAGTCAGCCGACCCGCTAGCGGATCATAGGCAGAGAACTTCGCGTTCCTCGGCAATTCCACATCCCAGGGATCGTCAGCTCGCACGCCGACGGCTTGGTATCGTTGCTGGAGCTCACGCCACGACTCCGGCATGCCTTGCGGTGCGAACGGTCCGAACCAGAGCAGTACACTGCCTCGCGTCGCGCTCTTCTTCACAAAGGGCCACGGCAGTGAACATGCGGTCGGCCCGTCGAGCGAGGGCGCCGGCTGATCGAGCAACGTCGCGGCAATTCGATTGATGCCTTTGCGCCCCGGCAACGCGCGCTGAAACCATGATTTGCCCGGCGCGCTATATAACAAGCCGACGCGATCACGATTGATCGCACTGATCATCATCAACAGCGCCGCGGTCTCCAGCAGCGTCTCGCGCCGCGTGCGTCCGTCGGAGCCAAATTGCAACGCGGGTGAGTCCTCGAAAATGAACATGATCGTGAGATCACGCTCTTCGACGAATCGTTTGCGATAGGGCTCGCCGAGGCGAGCGGTGACGTTCCAGTCGATGTCTCGTGGATCGTCGCCCCACTGGTACTTGACGACTTGATCGAACTCCATGCCGCGGCCACGAAAGGCCGAGCGATACTCGCCGCTCACTGTCGTGTTGACGGCATGCCGTGCGCGCCACTCCAGCCGCTGCAGTAACGCAGTCGGCGCCGTCGGCATTGAAGTCATTTGCGCCGACATCTCAGGCACCGCGCGCCGCGCTCTCCGGTACCGCCGTCTGATCCAGAATTTCCCTGAGAATGCCGTCGGCAGTAAGTCCCCGCGACTCGGCCTCGTAGCTCAACCCGACTCGATGCCGCATCACATCCGCGAAGACTTCTTGCACCAACGCCGGCGTCACGTAATTCGCATCACGCAGCCAGGCCAATGCCTTGCTGGCTTGGAACAAACCGAGACAGGCTCGGGGCGAGGCACCGTACGAGAGGGTCTTTTGTGAGCCCGCCGCGATGGCGCGCGTCGCGCGCACCAGCTTGACGACATAGGCCTGCACCGACTCCGCCACGTGAACGCGATCGACTTCCTGCCGCAAGCGCAGCAGCTCATCGCCGCTCGACACTGCGAACAATTCCGGATGCGAGGTGACCGAGCCCCAACGCTGCACCATCTGCAACTCGTCGAGCTCGCTCGGATAATCGAGCAGCAGCTTGAACAGGAAACGATCGAGCTGCGCCTCAGGCAATGGATACGTCCCCTCCTGCTCCACCGGATTCTGCGTGGCCATCACCAGGAACGGGCTCGGCAATGGATAGGTCGCGCCGCCGAGCGTCACCTGCCGTTCCTGCATGGCTTCCAGCAGCGCGCTTTGCACTTTCGCGGGCGCGCGATTGATTTCGTCGGCCAGCACCAGATTCGCAAAGATCGGACCGTGATGGGGCGAGAACCGGCCGTCGCCGGGCGAGTAGACCATCGTGCCCACGATGTCGCTCGGTAGCAGGTCCGGCGTGAACTGGATGCGCTCGAACTGCATGCCCAGCGCCTGGGACAGCGACTTCACCAGCAGCGTCTTCGCCAGCCCCGGCATGCCTTCGAGCAGCACGTGCCCGCCGGTCAGCAGCGCGATCTGCAGTCGCTCGACGATGGTGAGTTGGCCGAGCACCGCCTTGCCGATCTCCGTGGCGACCCGGCTCGACCATTGCGCTCCGCTCTGCTGTCCGACTTCGACGTGCACGTGACTGACTCTTTCGCTACGCATTGGTGGGTCTCACATCAGCTTCGAAGTTCCGCAACTCACCCTCCCACTTGGAGACCACGGCGGTTGCGATGCTGTTGCCGACGACGTTGGTGGCCGAACGGCCCATGTCCAGGAAATGATCGATGCCCAGGAGCAGCAGCATGCCGGCCTCGGGCAGATTGAATTGAGTGAGCGCGGCGGCAACGACGACCAGCGAAGCACGCGGCACGCCGGCGATGCCCTTGGAGGTGAGCATCAGCACCGCGATCATGGTGACCTGCTGCGCGAGGCTCACCTCGATGCCGTAGGCCTGCGCGATGAACATGATCGCGAACGTGCAATACATCATCGAGCCGTCGAGATTGAACGAATACCCGACCGGCAGCACGAAGCTCGCCACGCGATTGCTACAACCGAAGCGCTCGAGCTCTTCGAGCGTGCGTGGATAGGCAGCCTCGGAGCTCGCAGTGGAGAACGCGAGCAACACCGGGCCGCGAATCCCCCGCACCAGACGCAGCACGCTCGGACCGACGAACACCACGCCGAGCGTTACCAGAATTCCCCACAGCACCGCGAGCCCCAGATAGAACTCGCCGATGAACAGACCGTAGACGCCGATGATTCCCAACCCCTCTTTCGCCACCGTGCTGGCCAGCGCGCCGAGCACAGCCAGTGGCGCGAAGATCATCACGTACCCGGTGACCTTGAGCATGATTTGGGCCAACGCATCCAGGCCCTCCAGCACGACCCGGGCACGCTCGCCCAGCGCCGCCATCGCTGTGCCAAAAAATAGCGAGAACACCACGATTTGCAGAATTTCATTGCGCGCCATGGCGTCGATGGCGCTGGTTGGCAGCGTGTGCTCGATGAAGCCCTTGAGCGACATGCCGCTGGCCTGCATGCCCGAGCTTGCCCCGACATCGGGCAAAGGCAGGTTCAAGGCCCGACCCGGCTCGAAAATCTGCACAATAATGAGGCCGAGCAGCAGCGAGATCAGCGAGGCGCCGACGAACCACGCCAGCGCCTTGCCACCGACGCGGCCCACCGTTGCGATGTCGCCCATCTTCGCGATGCCGACCACCAGCGTCGCAAACACCAGCGGAGCGATGATCATTTTGATGAGTCGCAGGAATGCGAAAGGCAGTAGCCCGATGCCGTCCGCGAAACGGGTGGCTGTCGCCTCGGAGGCGCCAACGTGCACGCCATAGCCAAGCACGATCCCAAGCGCCAGACTAGCGACGATCAGTGTAGTGAGCCGCTTGGAGGTCATCAGCGTCTCGACCACATCATCGCCGCGGATACGCAGCGCTTGGCGAGGATGTCGGTCGGATCGACCAAGGTGACGCGGTTGCCCTTGGCAGTGACACGCTCGGGCTCGGACATCAGCAACGGCAACTCGGTGCAACCGAGCACGATGACCTCGACGCCTTGCACCGCCAGCTCATCGATCGCCGCATCGACATCCGCCACGCTCTCGGCACTGGTGAAACCCGCCTTGACACCTTGCGGACCGTAGATCGCATTCATCACCCGCCCTTGCAGCGGCGGCGAAGGCACGACTTCCTGCAGACCGTGATCTTCCAGCGCCCTTCGGTACACGCCGCTGGAGATCGTTCCGCTGGTAGCGAGCAAACCGACCTTGCGCAACGCTGGAAACATTTCCCGGATGTGCTTCACCGTGACGGTGAGCATGTTCATGATGGGGATGTCGAGCTCGGATTGAATCGCCTCGACGAAGGCGTGCGCCGTGTTACAGGGAATCGCGATCAGATCCGCCTCGCCCGCCTGCAGCTTCTTGCAGGTCGCATACAGCGCAAGTGTCGGATCCATGCCGTCGCCGACCAGATGCTCGGTGCGATCCGGGATCTGAGGATTCTGCTCGACCAGCAGCCGCAGATGATCCTGGTCTCGCGTGGCCGGCGTGTTGCGCACGACCTTGTCGAGAAAATCCACCGTCGCCGCCGGCCCGACGCCACCCACGACGCCCAGCTTGAACGGCCGCTCCACCTCGGCCGCGGGATCGGCAACGAGATGCTGTGCATACACCCGATGTGGATCGAGCAGCGGCACAGCTCCCTGCGCCAACTCGTTCACCACCAGCGCGAGCTCGGTCACGCCAGGCAATAGCAATTGCGCGCCCTGCCCGATCAGATCGGCACAGGCCTCGCGCAGCAGCTCGATGGAATAGCCGCTGCGACTGCCGCTCTTGATACCGTTCTTGCCGTAGACGGCCTCGGTGACCAGATCCAACCCGTCGCGAGGACGCGCGTAGAGCAGCTCGAACTCGTCGGGTCCGAAGTAACGTTCGAACAAGGCGCTCTCACGCAGCGGCGCGGACGTGAGCACACCGATGCGCCGTCGCTTCGGTACCATGCTGCGTACGTGACCGCGCAATACTTCGATCATGTCGGCGATCGGCAGCGGCGAGTTCTCCTTCAGCTCCTCCATGAATGTGTGACTCAGGAAGCACGGCAGAACCACGGTGCCGATGCCTCGCGCCTTGAAGCTGTCGATCCGGTTGAAGATGTACAGCATGCGGGCCGTGTCCGCGGCGCTCGGCCCATGGGACCGCGCGAACGGTCGTTGTTCGAACACGATCTCGAACTGCCCCGCATCGGGATGTCGTTCGGTCGCCTCGATCAGCTTCGACAGCAGATCCGCATCCGCGATGGGCGACAGGCCGCCGATGATGCCGAACGACCGTTCGCGCCTCACTGGTAAACTCATGGAACTGTTCGCGTCACTTCTTCCAGGAGATCGTCCCGACACCGTTCTTGTAATTGACGGTGGTCCCGAACGGAGCGCTGACTTCCGAGAGGTCCTTGAAGATCTGCTCGGCCTCGGCCGCCGGCGACGGATACGGTTGACCACGCTTGCTGCGTGGCTGACCGAAACCCATCGACACCGGATGCAAACGCACCTCCTGCAGCGTGCGGTCGTTGTCGTAGACCACTTGCGCGACCACCGACTGCCAGTACTTGCGATCCGCCGGGAAGCCGACCGTGTCGTTCTTGGAACGTTTGCTGAAGTAGTCGCTGGGCAACGAGTCGTTGCTCAGTCCGGTCTTCTCGTAATTGTCGGCCGGCTGCAGCTCGACCAGATCGTTCTCGAAAATGAAATTGGCGAGCGAATAGAAGATCGGCTTGCCCTTGTACACCTCGATGCCGCGCAGGATGTGAGGTCCGTGGCCCACGACCATGTCGGCGCCGGCATCGATCATCGCGTGCGCGAACTCGACGACGAACTCGGCGGGCATCCACTGGTCCTTCGGATTCGCCGCCTCGTGCGCATGGATGCTCACGACCACCCAGTCCGCCTGCTGATCCGCGTCGCGCACGCTCGCCTGCAGCTCGGCCAGATCGGTCTTGTTCGCCTTCGAGCTGATCTTGATCTCATCGCCGACCACATATTCGGCGCCGCCGAAGACCAGCTTGTCGCCGCCGCCCTCGCCCATGTTCGACCGCTGCGGGCCGCGCAGAGTCATGAGCGTGTCGTAGGCGGCCTGCGGCACGGTGTAGGTCACTGTGTGACGCAACGGGTTCAAGCCCGGTCGCCCAGGCATGTCCTTGCGCTGCGCGCCGGCGACGATCGGCGCGGGAAAGCTCGAAGACGTCGAGATCAGCGCCACCCGGCCCTTGGGCGTGTCCAGAAAGCCCGGCTTGCGGGCCAGCGCCAGATTCTCGCCGACGCCGGCATACACGAAGTTGGTTTTCGCCAGGGCGGCAACGGTGCTGCGCATGCCGTCGACGCCATAGTCGTTGACGTGATTGTTCGCCAGACCGAGCAGATCGAAGCCCGCCCACGCCAGCTCATCGGTGATGAAGCGCGGCGAGCCCATGTAGGTACCGCCGCTCTGCTGCGCGCCCGGGATGGTGAAGTCGTGAATCAACGTTTCGAAGTTGGTGAACGCGACGTCGGCCTGCCGGATCACGCCGAACATGTCGTCGACGCCCGGCGCACGGAACGTCGACAAGCGTCGATTGATGATCGCATCGCCGGTCAGCGCGAACACGGTTTTGGTTTCCTGGCCGGCGGCCGATTCCCACCCCTTGGCCGGACGCGACGGCGACGCCGCGTCCGCCGCTTGAGCGGCCAGCAACCCCAGCACCACAGCCTTGGCAATTCGAGTCGTGTGTTTCATTTAGAAGTTCTTCGTGAGTCTCAAGGTCCAGACGCGTCCCATGGCGACGCTGTTGTAGACGGCCGCGTCGTAACCGGCGGGATCCGTGGTCAACGGCGCATCTTCATTGGTGAGATTCTTCACACCGACGCGCACGTTCAGATCGCTGAGCCAGCTCTCGCCCGCGGGCTGGAATGTGTAGGCGCCGAACGCGTTGAACGTGACCGAGTCCTCGACACGCCAGAAGTACACGCCGTCGATCGGATAGACGTAGCTCGGCCGTCCCAACGATTCGTAAGTGGCCGCGTTGATGCTGGCGCCGGTGTCGGCGTACGCGCCGATGTAGTACGCGCTCAGACCTGCCGACCAGACGTCGTCTTTCGACCAGAACAGGTTGAGCGCCCCTCGCCACTTGGTGGCGCCGCTCTTACCCAAGCGCGTTTCGACCGCCGCGTTCGGTCCCGCCTGCCGTTCGTACTTGCTCAGATAAGTCGCATCCGCCGTCACGCCCAGCCGACCCCACGACAGGTTCGGCGAGTTGTAAGTGACGTTGAAGTCATAGCCCTCGATCGTGGCCGACGCCAGGTTCGAGTACGGCGTGTATGTGATTTCGAGAACACCGACCGGCGCGACCCACTGAGATTGCGGACGGCTGGCGTTGTATGTGTCGAACAGCGCGCGCTCCTCGGGCGTGATGGTCGCCGAACGCTTGATCAGCGGATCGCCGGCATAAGCGCCCTCGATGCCGCTGCCGAGATCGATCTGATCGTAAGGAATGCCACGAGCCAACGCGGCCTGGGTCGCAGCCAGCAACATGGCGGCATCGTTGTTGCGAATCTCCTCCGCGTTCGGACTGGCGATCAGGTTTTCCTGATCGATCTTCCAATAGTCGACCGAGACGCGCAGGCCTTCGACGAACGGTACGTCGAGCACGAAGCCGAGCGTACGGCCCTCGGAGGTTTCCGGCACCAGGTCCGGGTTGCCTTCGATACCGGTCTGGCGCTGGAACTGACCGTCGACCGGCAGGTTCGTGACCGGACCGCGATAAGGATCGAAGCTCGAGCCCACGGTGAAGCGCGTGGGATAGTTCATCACGCTCAGGTTCGGCGCGCGGAAGCCTTCGTTGTACGAGGCGCGAATCATCAACGGCTCGAACGGCCGCCAGTCGAGCGTGAACTTGGGATTGGTCGTGGAGCCGAAATCGCTGTATTCCTCGTAGCGAATCGACGCGCCGAACTGCAGACGCTGCGACCCCGGCAGCGCATTGGCCGAACCGAAGATCGGCACCACCGTTTCGGCGAACGCCGCGACCACCGTGCGATCGCCGATCACATCGCCTGCCGCCGAGGCCTGCACGAAGTCGTTATTGGTCGGATTGAGGCCGAGATTGTTGGCTCCGTTGACGCCGGCGAACTGCGGACGCACCAGCTCGTAATCGTCCCAGCGATGCTCGGCACCCACCGCGATGGCGATCGGGCCGGCGCCCAGATCCCACAGCTCACCGTTCACCCGCGCATCGATGCTGCCGAGAATGTTCCGACCTTCCTGATGGAACTTCTGGACGAACGCCGACGTGACCGATTGCGGATTCGTGTACGGCGTGGTCGCGACCACCGCGCCGTTCTGAACAGCGAAGTTATAACCAAACGGATTGTAGGCACTGCTGTCGGTACGCAGCGCCTGTGCCAGCAATGCGCTTTCGCGCACGGCATTCAGCGAGTCGTCTTTGGTCTGAGCCCGCGAGTACACCGCACCGGTTTCCCACGTCCAGCCAGGGACGATGTCACCTCGCAGCCCGGCGGTTGCCGTGATCGACGTCGTCTCGATGTCGATGGTCTCGGCGCCGATGTCGGTAAAACGTTTGGAAAGGATGGTGACGGATTGCGGCGTTCCCGTCAGACGTGCGGTACCGTCCGCGTTCGGCGCACCCGTCGGGCTATAGAACCGCGAGCCGTACGGGTTGTAGGGATTGTCGGCCGACACGACCAATGGCGCATCGGAGTTGATGCCGTAGGCCACCGGCGGCCGGACCATGGTCGAATTGGCACGATACAACGCCAGGTGACCGAACGCGGTCAGCTTGTCGTTGATCTTGAAATCGAGCGCGTTGAACCAGTTGAAACGCTCGGTTTCCGGGACCGAATAACCGTCGGCGTTCACGTCGTAGTAGTAGCCCAGCTCGGCACCGGTACGATTGGGCGCCGTGTTCTTGACACCGACGACGCCGCCTTCCATTGGAGTGAGGTAACGGGTCGCGGTGTTCGAGCCGATACGGAATGACGGAAAGGCGCTGGAGGCGTTGCGATCGAAGAATGGACCGTTGGAAGCGTCGAAGCCCGGCGGCGCAACGGCACGCTTGTCGGAGTCGCCGGCATTCGGCAGATCCGACGTCTTCAGCTCCTCGCGCGTCAGGTAGTCGAACGTGGAGATCCAGTGCAAGCGTTCGTCGAATGCATAGTTGCCGTGAGTGAACGTGACGCCGATGTCCGAGCCCGAGCCGATCTCGGTGATGCCCGTCTGCACCTGCATCTCGTTGCCGACGTAACTGCTGTCGGTGACGAAGTTGATGACGCCGGCGACGGCGTCGGAGCCGTACACGGCCGAGGCACCGTCGCGCAGGATATCGACGCGCTCGAGACCCCGCGTCGGCAGCGTGTTCACGTTGACCGACATCTGCGGCACGCCGTCTTCCTGGGAAGAGATGCCATGCGCAGCGACTCTGCGGCCGTTCAACAGCACCAGCGTGTTGCCCGAGCCCAGGCCGCGCAGATTCACCGAAGCGATGTCGCCTCGGGCATTGACGCCGCCTTGATTGGAATCGTTGATCGGAACGTTGACGACCGCCGGCATGGCGGTCAGCAGGTCGACGGGCGTCGCCGCGTCGCGCAGCTCCATCGCTTCCTGACTGACAACGGTGACCGGCAGCGCTGCGTCGTCGGTGCGCTTGATGCTGCTGCCCGTGACCGTGATTTCTTCGAGCGGCGGCGCATCCGTGGTGGCGGCTGCGTCCTGCGCACGAACGGCTTGTGCATGACTGAGTGCGGCGATGACGGCCAGCGCAATCAGGTTTCTGGAGGATAAAGGCTCAGTAGCTCTCAACACGGCGTTGCTCCCCAAGTTTTTGTGTTAGCCCCCGTGCTCAAGCTAACCAAGGTCATTGGGGAGTGGGATGAAAAGGCGCGGCCTGTCTATAACCTCACGTTATTCTGCGGTCAGGATTGCCTCATGGTGAGGCGGGTCGCGAGGGGACGCGACCTATTTGAGTGCTCAGGCTGCAGCAGCCCACGCCGGCGGCGGGGCCCGGAACGTCACAGGCTGGCGGCTGACAGGATGTTTGAATGTGATTTCCGAGGCATGCAGACACAACGGCGGCGCGTCGACGCTGAGGGTTTGCACGTCGCCCAACTCGCTGCCCGCCAGGTAAGCAGGATCGCCGCACACCGGCCAACCAAGGTACGCGGCATGAATTCGAATCTGGTTGGTACGCCCGGTGCGAGGACGCGCTTCGAGCAGCGCCGTGCCATCGGAGAGTCGGCGCAGGACCCGAAAGTCGGTGTGCGCCGGCAACCCGGCCTCCAGATCGACGCTGCGTGAGCCGAGCTTGCCCGGTTCGTTACTGATGGGCGCCTTGCAAGCGAACTCGTCGGCGCCAGGATGTCCGTTGACCCGCACCAGATACACCTTCTCCACCTGCAGCTGTGCAAACTGATCCTGCACGCGGGCGGCAAAATGCCCCGTGCGCGTGAACACCTGCACGCCCGTGGTATTGGCATCGAGCCGATGCGCCGGGCGCAGCTTCTGCGGTGAGTACACGTCGTATAGCAACCACTGCAGAGTGTTTCGATAGAAACGTCCGCCGGAATGGATGGGCAGCGGCGCCGGCTTGTTCACGACGACCAGCGCCTCGTCCTCGTAAAGGATGCGGACATCCATATTCACATCGGGCTCGATGACCGCGGGCAGGCGATGCAGATAACGCTCGCCCGACTTCACCCGATGAGTCGCGGCAACCGGCTGGCGATCCGCGGTGAGAATCAATCCGTCGGCACATTTGCGTTCCCAGACTTCCATGGCAATGTGCCGGACCACGCGAAACAACGTTTCGACGATGGTCGAACCATCGCAGTCCACGGGCACGTTCACCGGTTTGAAGTGATCGTACGGCTGGCTGCCCGGCAATGGATGCGCGAGCTGCCGGATGAGCTCATGGCGCCGCTCGATGCTCGCCTGCATCTGCTCGGCCGGCGTCTTGAAACAATACGGGCACGACTTGCCCCATATATAGTGCGGATGCTCCTGCTCCGCCGGCGTCAGCGGCGACTGGCATTGAAAGCATTGCGTCGAACCGGTCTCGTGCAGCTTCGGATCGAGCCCGACGCGCTGATCGAATACGAAACATTCGCCGTCGTAGTGCTCGGCGCCGACCTCTTCGAAATATTTCAGGATGCCGCCGTCGAGCTGCAGGATGTGCTTGAACCCCACCTGCTCCATGTAGGGCCCGGCCTTCTCACAGCGGATGCCGCCGGTGCAGAACATCACGATGGTCTGCTCTTTCATCGCCTCGGGCAGCTTCGCCACGGCCGCTGGGAAATCGCGGAAGTGATCGACACCGATAGGCAACGCATTCTTGAACGTACCGAGCTTGACCTCGTAGTCGTTGCGCGTATCGAGCAGCGTGATCGGACGCCCCTCGTCCAGCCATTGCTTCAATTGACTCGCGGCCAGCTTCGGCGAGGTGCGACGCGACGGATCGATGCCGGGCACGCCGAAAGCAATGATCTCTTTCTTGATCCGCACCAGCATGCGACGAAACGGCTGATGCTCGGTATGGCTGATCTTCGGCTGCAGATCCGCCAGCCCCGGCCAGCTGCGCAGCTCGGCCAGCAAGCGTTCGATCTGCGGCCCGCCCCCCGCGACGAACAGGTTGATGCCTTCGGGACTGAGCAGGATGCTGCCTTTGAGCTCCGCCTCCGCGCACAAGTCCTGAAGCCGCGTGCGCAGCGGCTTCAGGTCGGGAAGAGGTAGGAATTTGTAGGCGGCGATATTGACGACGGGGTTCATGGAACCGCGCATCTTAGCCGATCAGAACGCCCCCCGCACGGTCAGCATGAAGCTGCGAGGCGCGCCGTACCAGTTGCCGCCGTTAATAACGCGATTTGTTTGTTAGTTTTTTTGGCGGGAGGGGCGGAGGCCGGTCGGCCTCCGCCCGGGTGAGATCAAACGCGGACGAAGTGATCCCAGTAGCTGTACTCGGTCTGGGTCCGGGTGCGCTTCCAGCCTTCGTAGGTCTGACGGGTCAGGTAACCGTCGTGGAACGTCTGGCCGACATAAGAGCTGAACATCTGAGTGTAGCCGCTCCACGAGCCGGTGCTCACGAACGAACTGCGCAATTGCCAGTCGGCGCCGCCGGACAGCTCGGTCATCGACTTGCGATCCAGCGCCTGGGAGAGGTTGAGATCGGCGAGGTTCAAAGTGGTCATGTCAGTATCTCCGTCGAGTGTGTGAGAGGTTGCTATCAAGCGCGGTGCGTTGGCGCTTGATCGAGGAATAGCAGGCGCCGTGCCAGGGCCCTGCGGGCGGCACCCAGGATTTCTCTAAGCCACTGGAGTGACTGGGAAAATAACTTGCGCGCGAAGAGCGCCGCCGCGCCAAGGGGCAGCCGCAGGGGCGACGATCGTTGGACCGCAACCAACTACACCAGCGCCATCGAAGGGGCCCACACCAACATCCGTAACAGCCATCAAGTATCGTCTGCGCCCATTGCATCGACGAGGCGCACGAACATTTCCGACGCGGCCACCAACACCCGAACTGAAGGACTCGATGAGCGCGAGCCGGAGCTACGCGCATTCAACGCTGCGCTTCAAGCCCGTGCGCCGCGTGCATGGGCGACGCCCGCCCTGGTCGTCGTGAATGTGCTCGTGTTTATCGCCTGCATCGTTGCAGGCGCCGGCAGCTGGGCGCTCGATCCGCAGGCTCTCACTCGATGGGGTTCGAACGCGGGCATGCTGGTGATGGGCGGCGAATGGCATCGACTGTTCACCGCGATGTTCCTGCATGGCGACCTGCTCCATCTGTCGTTGAACCTGTGGGCACTGTGGAGCATCGGCAGACTGGTCGAGCGCCTCTATGGGACGTGGGCGTTTATTTTCATCTACATCGTCTCGGGCGTGGTCGCGGGATTGGCGAGCATCGCCTGGAATCCTCATCAGAACAGCGTCGGCGCTTCCGGCGCGATCTTCGCCCTGCTCGGCGCGCTCATAGTTTTCATGTCGCGCGCCTCGACCCGTGTTCCGAAGAGGGTTGTTCGCACGCATGGTCTCACCGCGCTGGCCTTCATTCTGTACAGCGGCGTAATCGGCATGCTCAGCGACAAGATCGACAACGCCGCGCACCTCGGAGGACTGATCTGCGGCGGTCTGCTCGGCTGGTCATTGGCGCGGCCGTTGGATGAGTCGACTCGCTTGTCGTTTGGTAAAGCAAGCGCTGCTGGAATAACTGCCTTGCTCGTGCTGGGTTTGGGCGTGGCACAGCTGCACGCGTTGAGTTCGAATCAATCAGCCGTACAACGTTACTGGGCGAATCATCCCTGGCTGCTGACAGGCCAGAACGAAGCCCTGCGAATCGACGCCGACATGCAAGCTCGCGCGGCCGCGGGCAAGATCGGCGAAGCTGAGTTCCTCGGCATCATGGAACAGAAGCTGCTGCCGTTCTGGAAAGAAGCCGAGACCCGGCTGGCTGCCGAGCCCCCGGTCCAAGACGAACAGCAGCAGAAATTCGCGGCGGCGATGACCGAGTACGTCAAGCTGCGACACGACGCGATTCGCACTGGCTACGAAGGCGTCAAGAATCGCGATAAAGAACGGTTGCTCGCCAGTCGGCGCTTCGCCCAGCGAGCCGACTTCGCATTGAGCAACATCACGCGACTGGAGATGCGCGCGGAGGCCGACCGGATTCGTTCCTGGTCGCGGGCCCAGCCCGTAAGACAGCTGCGATATGCGCTCGCGGGCTTGCGCCGGAGGTGCGAGCAATCGCAGACGCTCACGGCCTCCGCCGATGGGCATCGCGAATCGAACGCCGGTTTGCCGGGAAAGAGTGCCGGTGGCTGTGCCGCTCAACGCGCCTTCAACACCGGTGATTACGCAGCTCTCGATGCCATGTTACATCCCGCGCAGGCAAGTGCCGACGACTCGCAGTTCGCCGGCATCGTGACCGGCATGCAGGCCCTCTTCAACCAACGACAGTCGCTGGAAAACTCTTTATCACAACTTGCGGAGTGGCGCCGCCAACGTCCCGACTCGGACGGGCCCGACCTGATCGAGGCCATCCTGTTGCGGAGTTGGGCGTGGGCGGCGCGCGCTGACGGGCTGATTTTCCAACAGCGTATCGCCCTGGCACAGGCAGCTTTGAAGGATGCCTATCGCGCAGAGCAGTCGAGCCCCGTGTGGCATCAGCTGAGACAACTGATCGACCAGGATCGCGCGCAAGCGACGGCTGTTACTTCGCACTCCCCGCGTCGAAGTTCCACCGGAATGACAGCGTCACCGACTGATCTTCCAGATCGCCCTCGAAGCTCTTGAGCCCATACTGCTCGGTGCCGACGTCGGTGCGTCCGTTGCTGTCCATGTCCCACTTGCGGTCGGGCGCATAGAAGTAACGATAGCTCACATCCGCCTGCAAGCGATCCGTCAGGCGAATCGCGAGCCAATCGAGAAGCTGGCGCTGTCGCGCTACTTCGTGGTGCTGACGCCGCGACCCAACGAGCCGGCGAGCACGACGACCGCCGCACCCAGCGCCCCGGCGACGTAAGTCCACCAGTGGGGAATGCCGGCGATCACCGGCTGCAACACCACGTCGTGCAACAGCATGCCGCCCGCGATCCAGCCCAGCAGCCCGGCACCGATCGTGATCACCCAAGGGAAGCGGTCCATGAGTTTCAGCACCAGCTTGCTGCCCCAGACGATGATGGGCACGCTGATGGCGATACCGAAAGCGACCAGGCCGATGTCGCCCTTGGCCGCCGCGGCGACCGCGATGACGTTGTCGATGCTCATCACCGCGTCAGCCACCACGATGGTGCGGATTGCGCCGAACAGATGGTCGGCGGCGTGAACGTCATGATCGTCGCCTCCCTCCTCTCGCAGCAGCTTGATACCGATCCATAACAGCAGCAGCGCGCCGACAATCTTCACGTACGGCAGCGCCAGCAGCTTCAGGGCGAAAAAGATCAGGACGATGCGCAGGGCGATGGCGCCGAACACGCCCCAGAAAATGCCCTTGTTGCGCAGGCGCTCGGGCAATCCCCGACAGGCCAGCGCGATCACCACCGCGTTGTCGCCACCCAGCAGGATGTCGATGAGGATGATCTGCAGGACGGAGACCAGCAGGCCACCTTCGAGTGTCAGTTCGTGCATCCGGGGCTGAAGGACCAGGGCAATGGAGGGCGCGCAGGATAGCGCACCCGCCTGATCCACTTCACCCCTGCAAAAGACGGATGCCCTAGAAATTCAGCAGCGAATTGAACACCAGCTTGAATGTGCCATGGGTCTGATCCCGGTGCTGCGGCCGGAAACCGAGCAGGACCACCCGGCCCTCGCCATATTTCACGGTCATGACGGCGGCCTTGTTGGCGATGACCCCTTCGCCCAGCAGCCAGCCGCTCTGCAGGATGTCCCGGTCCAGATAAGTGGCGGGGATCTTCACGTCCTCGCCCTTGTCGTTGACCGCGACCTCGTAGACCTCGCCGCCCATCAGCAGCGCCAGCCCCTGCGCCGGCATGCCGTAGGCGATCGGATCGTGGCGGTCGAAGCGGACCCGCAGCGTCGAGCCGGGCGACCAGAATTCCTTGGCCGGCAGGTTGGCGATCACGTTGCGCACCGGCAGTTTGAACTTGCCGACCGGCAGCTCGCCGGAGCGGCCGAACGTCACGAGCGTGCCGCCCTTCTTCACGAACTCCTGCAGCGCCTTGGTGCCCACCTTGCCGAAGCCGCTGCGAAACTCAGGCGGCCGGGTCAGATCCTCGTCGCCATCCGCGAGCTTTTCATCGTTGCCCTCGCCGAGCAGGGTCTGCGCCTTGTCGGAGGGCAGGATGATCACGTCGAAGCTGCGGTTGAGATCGCCCTTCTTCAGTCGCGCGTCCATCAACGTTGCATAGGGCACGTCGAACTGCTCGAACATCAGCCGCGTCCAGCCCTCGTCGGCATTGCCGCCATCGTAGCGCTGAAACAAACCAACGCGCGGCTTACGCACGGCGTAGGTCCCCGAGGGCGCCTGCTTTAGCGCGACGAAATCGACGCCGGTCCGTTTCGCGACCTCGAGCAGTTGCGCCTGGCTCGCGCCGGTCACGACGAAATCGCCCGGCGTGAAACCCGGTGCGTCGGCGATGCGCTGAACCTTGACGCCCTGCCCCAGCAACAGGAAGGCAGCGCGGAAACTGTCGTTGAGCTTCGTGCTCAGGACATAGCCATGGCCGGCGTCCGCATCGACGTTCCCTTGGGGAGTCAGCGGTGTCGTCAACGTCGTCGCCTCGACCGCCACCGGCACGCCGACCGGATCGGCGCGCACGCCCATGAACTCGTTGAACGTGTCCGTCGACATGTCGTACGGCGTGATCGGGTTGTTCTGGGTGTCGCGCGTGAATGCGTTATCCGGATAGAACGTGCGGCCGAGCATCCATCGCACCAGCCCCTGCTTGGGTTGCGCCATCGACACGACGAACGAGCCGGCCCCGTAAGCGCGACCGTCCACGACGAACGACGCCTTCGCCTGTTGCACCTCGACGCCCGAGCGCACGAACATGTTGACCAGTTTCTGCACCGTCAGCGGATCGTGCTGGGCGGCTTCGATCACATAAGCCTTCACCTCCGCGTTCGCGCCCCGCTCCACCTGACGGACGCCCTTCAAGTACATGTCCCACAACAGCGTCTCGCGATCGCGTGCCGCCAGATCGACGATCGACCAGGCCACGATCTTCTGCTGTTCGACGATGTCCCGCACCCGCCACCAGCCGCCGGGCCACACGCTCGGCATCGCGACCTGCGATTGGTACGTCGGCATGTTCCGATCGCCGCCGCGCAACTGATCGGGATGCATATAGATAGGAGTGGCCAGCCGCGCGCCCGCCGACTCGGCCAGCATGCCGGCGATGTTGTGAAATGGCGTGATCCAGTGGAAGCCCATGTGGCCCCAGCCGGAATACACGGCCGAGCCGATCACGCCGGTCTTGCCGGCCGCTTCCAGCCTGGTGCCCATGTGACCGCCGAACCAGGTCATCTCCCGCCATACCAGCGGATCGGCATCCGGCCGGATCGGCTCAGCATACGGCGGGATGACCAGACGCGCGCCATTCACGCCCTGCTGGTGATGATCCATGTAGGCCTGCGGCACCCAGTCGCGATACATCAGCTTGCCGAGGTGTTGCGACTCGACCAGGTTCAATGCGAAGCCATCGCGGTTGTTGTCGTGACCGGCGTAGAGCTGATACAGCGAGGGCGGGCGCGCGCCTTCGTACTTGGTGCCGACGTACTTCGAATACCAGTCGGCCAGCATCTGAGTGCCGTCCGGATTGATGGACGGCAGGACGATGTTGATGACGTTGTCGCGAATCCTCGCTGCTTCGGCGTCCTCGCGAGCGATGCTGTCGTAAACGAATTCGGCCGCCGTCTGGGTCGATGCGACTTCGGTGGAATGCAGCCCGAACGTCTGAATGATCACGGACCGCGCCTGCTCGACGACCTGACGGGCCTGCGCCTCCGGCAAGCCGCGTGGATCGGCCAACCGCGCATTGAGCTCGCGCAGTTGCTCGAGCCTCGCCAGGTTCTGGGGCGAGGAAATGAAGATCGCCACGAACTGGCGCCCTTCGCTGCTCTTGCCGAGCTCGACCATCTGCATGCGGTCGGACGCCGCATCGAGCTTCCGGTAGTACGCGTACAGCTGTTCCCATCCCGCCAGCTTGCGATCCGCGCCCATCCGGTAGCCGAAGAACTGCTCCGGGGTCGGCAGCGACTGCTGTTGAGCGAAGCCAGCCTGGGCCGTGGCCACCAATAACAGGCCGGCGATGAGTCGAAGGGATCGGGTCACGCTCAAGGGATCAACCTGCAGTGGCGCCGCCCGCACTGGCGGCGCGCATAGGCGACCAAATTTTCCGACCGCCGACTTAACCTTCAGGCCGGGCTTCTTTGCATACGGGCCGGAGTCGATCGGGGCGCCAGGGAGAACGGACGTTCGATGGTGAAGAACAGCATGGCGGAGGGCACCAGGGTCAGCGCCAGCATCGGCAACAGCAGGATCCAATGCAGCACCGACTGCTCGCCCGTCGGCGGCAACACCCGGGACAGCAGCATGAATCCGCCTTTGAGCACCAGGCCGTGCAACAGGTAGTACGAGTAACTCATGTTCCCGAGCCACCGCAGCGGGGTCCACGAGAATGCTACCGGCAGCCAGCCCTGCGACGCGCGCAGGCAAGCGAGGCCGAACACGAAGAAGCCCACGAACATCACCGCGACCTTGATCGACTTGCCGAGCGGTTCCGCCAGGGGCCAGAGCGAGAAGAACAGCCCGACCAGCAATGCGTGCGCGCCGAGGCCGCCGCCGATCCTCAGCTCACTGTTGTTGATGGCCTCATACAACGCGATGCCGGAGATGAACATGATCAGACGGACCGGACCGCCATTCAGCGCGGTATAGATCGAGAACGCCACCGCGATCGACAGGAAGAACGTCACCCGCCAGGTGACAGAACGATCCCGCAGCTTGAACAGCGCGATCAGCAGCGGCAACGCCAGGTAAGAGAACATTTCATAACTCAACGACCACGCCACCGTGATCATCGGTTGGATCGGCCACAGGTCCGGCAGCAGCAGATAGTTGGCGATCAGGAACCACGCCGCCCCATCGTCCGGGATCTTGCTCTCGGAGGGCAGCAGGATCGACAGGGCGAGATACATCACGAAGACGGCCGTGAACGCCGGATAGATCCTGCGCAGGCGGCGCGCGAAGTATTTCGGGAACGATTGCTGGCCTTTCAGCAGCGAGCCGTAAATGAGATAGCCGCTGAGCAGGAAGAACAGATCGACCCCGTTGGAACCGACCGTCTCGATGGCATGAGCCAACGCGAGCAGCGATGCGTCCTGCGCGATCCAGGGCGCCAGCAGCGATTCGTAATGAACCAGAAACACCAACAGCACCGCGAAGCCACGCAGGCCTTCCATGGGCCTGATGGTATGTCCGTTGCCATCGCGCTCGAACTCGAAACGTTCTCTAAGCCAGTCGAACAAAGCCCCGGACCCCGCTCCCCCGTGCAATCTTGAATTTTTTATAGGGTAGGGATTTGTACAGATGCGCTTCGTGCACCGCAACTATTTTTGTTTCAACTGTAACGGCGTTCGACAATGAAGCGTATGTGACAGCTGTATGACGCGCGTCGGCCCACAACCCGAACCGGTTCTGGATTTCTTTTTTAGTGGCTTGCCTTGGACGACGTCGTTGGGTCATCGTTGACTCATCACGACGGCGAACCGATGGCCTCCGTTTCCAACACCGCCCCCAGCACGCGCGAGCGGCTCGATGAAATCGTGCGACGCTACTACGCGCCGCTGCTGAGCTTCTTTCGCAAGCGAACCCGCAATTCGCCCGAGGTGCCGGATCTGGTCCAGCAGGTCTTTCTGCGGCTCGCGCAGCGCCCGGACGCGCACACCGTCGATAACCCCGATGCTTACATATTCCAGACCGCGTCCAATGCGTTGAAGGATCACTATCGCCGGATGTCGGTTCGCGAGCGGCACATCGAGGCCATCGATGGCGCGGACCAGGCAACCGAACAGGTTCCCTCCGAGCTGTCCCCCGAGCGCGTAGCCCTGGGGCGCGAGGCGATCGCAAGATTGTCGAGCGCGTTGCGCGAGCTGCCGGAGCGGACGCGGGATGTTTTCATACTCCGTTGCGTCGAGGGATTGAAACATGCAGAGGTGGCTGGCTTGCTCGGTGTCTCGGTACGTGCCGTGGAGAAACATTCGGCGAAAGCGCTCGCGCACCTGAATAGTGCGTTGACTGACGAAGGAGTGTCGTCCCGTGAGTGACCACGATCTCATCGAGCGCGCGGCCCGGTGGCTGGATGAAACATCACGGTCCGCTTCGGCCGAGAAGCAAGCGGCACTCGAGCGCTGGCTCGATGAATCCGAAGCGCACCGCCAGGCCTATGAGCAAGTGAAAAAGACCTGGGCGCTGGCTCAGCAAAGCGCTCAGGACTCACAGATGCTGTCCCTTCGTCATGAGACCGCCCTGCGAATCACGCGACGCTCGGCGCGAACGACTCGACAAGGTTGGCTGGCCGCCGCAGCGGCCTGTCTGGTGATCGGCGCCGCCGTGCTGCTCGGCCAGATGCCGCAGCTCTCTTCTCAGACCGATGCATTGCTCGCCTCGTTGGGCGTTGCTCGCGACGGCACTTATGCGACCGGCGTCGGCGAACGATTGGTGATCAATCTCAAGGACGGCTCGCAGGTCACACTCAATACCGACTCCTCGGTGGAAGTCGCCTTCTCCCCTACCGAGCGTGGCCTGCGTTTGTTACGCGGACAGGCGTTGTTCGAAGTGGCCAAAGATCCCGCGCGTCCCTTCGTAGTCACCGCCAATGATCGGCGTCTGGTTGCCGTCGGAACGGCCTTCGACGTCCGTCTCGATGGCGCGCGCATGCAAGTGACGATGGTAGAGGGCACGGTCCGCGTGGAACGCGTCGCCTCCAACCGCACAAGCGACTCGACACCACCGGCTACAAACATGCCCGCGCGGATCGCAACGATCACCGCCGGCGAACAACTCACCGTCGACGACGTACAGCTCGATCGGATCCGCACCGCCGACCCCGAACGCACCACCAGCTGGCAGCACGGACAACTCCTGTTCGACGACACACGTCTCGCCGACGCCATTGCCGAGATGAATCGTTACAGCGACCGCCGGCTCGAGCTCCGCGACGCGTCGCTCGCCGACCTGCGCATCAGTGGTGCGTTCTCCACCAGCCGGCCCGCAGTGTTCGTCGAAGCCCTCACGATGTATTTCCCGATCACAGTGGACCACGCCGATGAGCAGACGCTCACCCTGATCGGGCGTGCTTCCTCTGCCACACCATAATCTTCGCTCGCGTTCGGCTTCTGTCAGCACGCGCGTCCTACTTCCCATAACGCGTCCGATCCAGAGACGCCATGGGGAGTTCGTCGCAATGCTCAAGCTGAGATCGAAGACATTGGCCGCCGTGGTCGCCGCGATGCTGGCCGGTACGGTGCACGCCGAAGAAGCCGCGTCACGCGCGTTCAACATCAACGCCCAGTCGCTTAACGCCGCGCTGAGTGAATTCGCACGGCAGAGTCAGCAGGAAATCCTGTTCACGCCCGAGATCGTCGCGAAGAAATATTCCAGCGGCGTACGCGGCACGCTCAATCCCATCGAAGCGCTCGCCGTCCTGCTCAAGGATACCGGCCTCACCTTCGCCACCACGCCGCAAGGCGCGATCCTGCTGCAGCTCGAGAAGACCACCCACTCGGCAAAGGCATCGCTCATTCGTGTCGCGCAGGCGGACGCCGGCGACGATGCGGCCGAGACCGAACGGACCGCGCCCGGCGCGGATCCTTCCAGCATCACGGAGGGAACATTTCGCGTCCCCGAAGTGCTCGTGACCGGCGCGCGACTGCTCAACACCGACATTCGTCGCTCGCAAGACGACCCGCAGCCGTATGTGATTTTCGAGCGGGCCGTCATCGAACAATCGGGCGCGGTCGACATCAACGACTTTCTGAAAACGCGCCTCACCATGAGCGCCACTGGCGGCACCAGCGCGCAGACCACCAACGTCGCGGGCGCAGTCAGCGGCGTGAACCTGCGCGGCCTGGGCGAAAATCAAACATTGATTCTCATCGACGGCCGTCGCGCGGCCAAGACCTCCTCCGGATTCTCGCCGGGTCAGCCCGACCTCAATGGCATTCCACTCGCGGCCATCGAGCGCATCGAAGTGCTGCCGACCACCGCCTCCGCGATCTATGGCGGCGCGGCCACCGGCGGCGTGGTGAACGTCGTGCTTCGGCGCGACTACTCGGGTCTCGAAGTCAGCGCGACCTACGACAACAGTTTCGACAGTGACTCCTCCAGCCGTCGCATCGACGTCGCCAGCGGCTTCAACTTCTTCGAAGGCCGCACCAACGTACTGCTGTCCGGCAGCTACAGCGAGAGCAATCCGCTGGAACTGCACGACCGCGATTTCATTCAACGCGGTCGTCAGCGAATCTCCGCGAACAACCCCAACTGGCAACGCACGCTGACATTTCCTGTCTCCGGCGCAGCCGCCAACGTGCTGAGCTCGAACGGCCAGAACCTGGTGCTCGACGATGGCACCCCCTTGAATGCGAGATTCACCAGCGCGCCGCTCGGCTATGCCGGCGTTGCCTCCGACGGCGGTCACGCGCTGGTCGCCAACGCCGGTCAGTACAACCTGGATCTGAGCAATGCCGCGAACTTCAACGCCGGCAATGGCAGCTTCGGCCCCACCCCGAGCGTGAAGGCCATCAGCGGCACGATTCGTCACGAATTCACCCAGCGCCTGCATGGATTTTTCGAAGCCTCGCATTCCGAGAACACCAGTCGAGGTCCTGGCTCCGCCGCCTATTACGGCACGCTCGCCGCCGATGCGCCGACCAATCCCTTCCAGCAACCCATCACGGTGGTCGGCGCCACCGGCCAGTTCAACACCACCGATATGATGGAGAGCAAATACGACCGCCTTGGCGCCGGCCTGATCGTGCAACTGCCGGCGCAATGGACGATGTCCGCCGACTACACCTTTACCCGCGCCGAATTGAGCTATCAAACCGGTCTCTGGGTCAACGCGCGCGTCAATGCCGCGCTGGCCGATGGCAGTCTCGATCTGCTACGCGACGCCGATGCTTCCGGCGATGACTTGAGCGGCTACATCGAGGGTCCGCAAACGGTCGGCATTCCCGTCACCTCGACCACTCGCAACCCGGCGCTGCGGGTGAGCGGTCCGATCGGATTCGGCTTCAAGGCCGGCGCGCCGCAACTCTCCTTCCTGCTCGAACAGCAGGACGTGAAATACGGCAGCGGCGATCAGCTGGTCAGAAACAGAACCATCGGCGCGCACTTCCCGGAGCGCACGCAGAAGATCGACAGCGCCTACATGGAAGTGCGCGTGCCGCTGCTGTCGGCAAACAACGGCCTGGCTTGGGCACGATCGCTGGAATTGCAGCTCGCGGCACGCTGGGATCGATATCGCAGCCGGAACGCCAACTATGTGAGTTACAACCCGCCGGCGGCTCCCGGACCGGCGATCTATATCACCAACGACGCCGACGACGTGAATCCGCTGGTGGCATTGCATTTCCAGCCGATCGAATCATTGGCGCTGCGTGCCAGCTGGGGCACGGGCTTCATTCCGCCGGAGATCAATCAGCTCACCGCTCCCCGACAGTCGATCGCCAATGGCTCATACATCGATCCACGACGCGGCTACACCGGCTCGCCCGGGCCGTGGACCGCGATCTCTGGCGGCAATCCCAATCTGCAACCCGAATCTTCCATCAGCTGGTCGGCGGGCTTGATCTGGACGCCGCGCGCGCTCGAAGGGCTGCGCGTTTCGCTCGACTACACCAGCATCGAGAAGGAAGACAACATCGCCACGTTGAGCGATCAGCAGATCATCGACAACGAAGCCTATTTTCCTGGCCGTGTAACGCGCGGCCCGAACCTGCCGACCGACCCCGCCGGCTGGGCCGGACCGATTACCGTGATCGATTCGACGACCATCAACTCGGCGTGGGCCAAGCTCGAAGCCTTCGATCTGCAGATGAGCTACGACCTGCCGCGCACCCGCTTCGGTCAGTTCGGCATGTTTGCATTCGCGACTTACCAACCGACCTACGACACTCGGCTCGCACAGGCGCTGCCGGTTTCGGAGCTCGCCGGTGTGGCGGCGTTCTCCCTGTCGATTCCGGTCAAGTTCAAAGGAAATTTCGGCCTCACCTGGGGCGCCGGCAATTGGAACGCCGGCTGGACCTCGCGCTACATCGGCTCGTACTACGTCGCCAACCCCGCCGCCGCCAGCAGCGCCGTCGTGTTCGTCAATCAAGGCGATGGCGGACGCGTCGACCGTCAGATCTATCACGATGTGTTCGCGAAATATCGCTTCGACGAAGCGGCCCACGCGGGCCTCGTGAGCCAGCTGCTCGGCGGCCTGGAAATCCAGGCCGGCGTGCGCAACCTGTTCAACAGCAAACCGCCGTACGACACGGTCAACGGCTATCAGTTCTACAGCTGGCTCGGCGATCCCCGCCTCGCCACCTACTACCTCACCGTCAAGCAAAGCTTCTAGGAGTCGATCATGCGCAACTTCGCGTTGGCAGCGGTACTGCTGCCAGTGCTGGCCTCGGCCGCCCAGAATCCGGACCCGGGCTTCAGTTATGAGCTCGCCTTCGATCCCATCGAGGTCCTGTATTACGACACTTTCGGCCTGACTCGCGACGATCGGCGTCTGACCTATACGGTGCAACGCAAGCCCGCGAGCCTGCCGGGTGAACAGGAATTCGATCCACGCAAGACGCCTGGGTATTTCCTCGGCGCGAGCATCCAGCTGGCCGAGCGTCAGGATCGCACCGGCCGGATGACGGCTCGACCGCTGTGCAATCTTTCCGGCAGCAGCTGGAGCGCCGCCTGGTCGCACGATGAAAGCAAGATCGCGTTCTATTCGGACGCGGGCGGCCGGCCCGGCCTGTGGCTGTTCGACGGCACTGCCTGCAAGGAGATAGGAAACATTCTGACCGGTGGCGTGCTCAGTGGGCTGCCCTACTGGTCGGCGGACGATCGCAAGTTGTATCTCACCTCGCCGGAAGACAAGCCGGCGACGGCGTCCGCCCTGACCAAAGCCAAGCCCGTGGTCACGGACACGCCCGCCATCACTGTGTTCAACACCGGCGGCGAAGGCGAGCCTCAGCAGGCCAACGCCCCGATCTCCTGGGCACGCGTCAAATATTCCATTCTCGAAGTCGACGTTGCCACCGGCAACGCCCGCACACTGGTGCCCGCCGACGCCGACCCCACGCCTCTGGCGCTGCAAGTGTCGGCTTCGGGTCGATGGTTGACTTATTTCTCCCAATCGATTCAAAAAGACTCGGCAGCCGGCTTCAGCAAGAGCCTGGTCGCGGTGTCGTTGGCGGACGGCACGCGCAAGGTTCTCGCGCCCGAACTGCGAGAACTGTGGCCCACCAACGGACGCGCCCACTACACCTGGCATCCGAGCGCGGATCGCCTGGTCTACTGGCATGACGGTGGCATTTATCTGGTGGACTTGTCGGGCACGACCCCGAGCGAGCCGCGGCGTCTCGCCCCCGAGCTCGGTCGCCTGGAATCGTCGGTTTATTCTTTCACGCGCGATGGCCGGCTGATCGTCGGCGTGGATCCCATTCATGCGGAAAAGAGCGACCGGCCCGACGCGACACCCGCCGGCCTCGCCGTGGTACCTCTCGATGGCGGCACACCGCTGCGACACAAGCTCTCGCCGACGGCCGAGTTCGTCTCGTTGCTGCTCGCGGACCAGCGCACCGCGTGGCAACCGGAGGCATGCTGTATCACCTATCAGCAACGCGACAAAGCCAGCGGGCAACGTCAGGTCGTGCGCGCCGACATCGTCACCGGTCGACAGGAAATCCTGTGGCAAGGCCATGCCGACTTCGGCAACAACTTCGTCGCCACCCACGATCACAAGTCGTGGCTCAGTGTGTATGAGGATCTGCAGACTGCCGAAAACGTCTCGGTGTTCTCAGCAAAGTTCGCACGCGAGCGGGCGATCGACATCGATCCGCGCATGGATGGCGTCCAGGTCGGCAAGGCGGAAACGTTCCAGACCATCATGCCGGGAGCGCTCGGCGCCATGGAAACCGTACGCAGCACCATCCTGCTGCCGCCCGGCGCAAAACGCGGCGATCGCTTGCCGGCCATCGTGATGATCTATCCCGGCGGCGATCTGTCGAATCGGATCGAGTCGTTCGGCGGCGGCGCCGGCAACACCATTCCGAGCCTCATCTACACCAGCCGGGGCTTTGCCGTGCTGATGGCGAACGTCAAACTCGGCGCCGAGAAAGCGCAGAACGATGTTTCCAAACAGATGGTCGACTCGCTGCTGCCGCAGGTCTATCGCGCCAGCGAGCTCGGTTACATCGATATCGAACGCGTGGCACTGAGCGGCCAGTCCTATGGCGGTTATGGCACGGCCTTGATCGCCAGCCAGACCAACCTGTTTCGTGCCGCCATTCCCGTGAACGGCGTCTTCGACATCGCCGGCAGTTACGGCCGCATCGACAACAACAGCAGCTCCATCAACGTCACCTGGTCGGAGCACAGCCAGGGCCGCATGGGCGTGCATCCGTGGGCGGGACTCACCCGCTACATCGAAAACTCGCCCTACTATCGCGCCGATCGAATCTTCACTCCCCTGCTGATCTTGAGCGGTGAAGGCGATCAACGCGTGCCGAGCGAAGAGTCGCGGCGAATGTTTACTGCGCTTCGTCGACTGGACAAGCCGGTACAGCTCGCGCTTTATGCCGACCAAGGGCACGTCATTTCGGAGTGGACCCGCGCGAGTGCCGTCGATGCCGCCCGGCGCAGCGTCGAGTTTCTACGCAAACATTTGCGAGTTCAACGCGATGCGCAGTGAGCCGCCATGCGCTCGTCCACGAGCCGCAGCGCGTAATCTTGATCGAGTTGGGAGAGATGCCCTGAGGCACGCATCTGCTCAGCCGTAGCGAGCACTTGGCGATAGTCGATGCAGGCCAGTCGTGTCTGGCCTGCATCGGCTCGCACGTCGGCAAGCATCGCGAGCGCGATCATGTAGTCGCGTGCCGCGCTCCAATTGTCAGCGGAGCCTGCCCAGATCTGTTGCCGAGTGGCAACCGATCGCTCCAGCACCGCGGTAGCCTCGGCAAATCGATGCAGCGTGGCCAATGACTGCGCGTGGGCATTCGCGATGATGCTCTGACCGCGAGCGAGCTCACGATCATCGGGTTCGAGCATCACGAGCTGTTCGTAGAGTGCATAGCCTCGCGCAAGAATGGGCTCCGCCTCCGGTCCCCGGCTCAATTCGAGCAACGTCGATCCGAGTTGCCACGCCGACATGGCGAACGCCCGATTCACAACCATATCTCGCGGCATCGCCGCCGCGACCTTCTCCAGCAGAACATGCTCGTCGCGATAGACACGTTCGGCAGCAACCGCATCCCCCGCGTAATAAAGACTCTCGGCGAGAATGTTGAACAGGCGCACCCCCTGCAGAATGATCGCGCGGTTCTCCAATGTGGGCTCCGGCGTGGCCGGCATGCCTTCGAGTGCCAGTCGCGCGATGCTCTGCGCTTCCGCGTACTTTCCCTGCCACTGCAACGTCGCAGACTCTTCAACCGCAATATCCCGACGTAGCGCATCGAGCTGCGGATCGCGACTCAGCGCCGGATCCAGCGCGGCGAGCAGCGCCTTGCTCGCGTCCACTGAACGTTGAGCTGCGGCGAAATCCTGATCGATGTACGCCGCGATCTTGGCGCGTGCCAGCTCGACGCGACCCAGCACCAGCGCTCGACTGACCGCGTGCTCACGGTCCGAAGGCAGTGCGAGTGCCAGCTCCGATGCCTTGTCGAGATTGGCACGTGCCTGCGGCAATTGATGCAGGCTCGCCCTGCCCGGCTCGGCCTGAACCTGCGCGAGACGACGCAAGCCCTCGATGACCTCCAGTCGCACCGCCAGCGGCGCAGTGGGATCGTGAGCGAGCCGGTTCAGATAACTCTGACCTGCCTCCGCGATATCACGTCGCAGAGTCAGCGCACGCGGTACGCCCTCCAGCCGCTCGTAAATATCGAACAGCACATAGTGCGAGAGCTGCCGCGCATCCGTGAAGCGCTGGTCGGCACGATCTCGCGCCTGTTCCGCACGTTCATACAAAACAACCAGTGCCACCGCGGCCACCAACAATGCCACCGTACCGATCGTCGCGGTCGTCGCGGCCAGTCGATGTCGGGACAGCAACTTTTTGAACGTGTAGTACCAGCCGCCCCCGTAGGCGACGACCGGTCGATGATTGAGCCAACGTCCCAGGTCCGCGCCGAGCGCTTCCACTGATGAGTATCGTTCGTCGGAGTTCTCGTGCCGGGCACGCTGCGCGATCGAACGCAGATCCGCTGGAACACGCGGCCACAATCCCAGCAACTCTTCGAGCAACACACCGAGCGAGTACACATCGTCCGCGGTCGTCGGCGCGTCGCCGAGACGACGGGCCGGACTCGAATATTCGTAAGTGAGCGCGAATGTCGCCGGCGTCGATTCAGTGCCGGCATTCACGACGCGTGCGACGCCAAAGTCCAGCAGCTTTACGCTGCCGTCGTCGGTCACGATGATGTTGCTCGGCTTGATATCGGCGTGCACGACCAGCCGCGAATGCGCGTAGCGAAGTGCCGTGCAGATCTGCATGAACAGCCGCATCGTATCCGCGACGCCGAGCTTCTCTTCCTTGACGTATTGAGTGATGGCGCGCCCCGCGACCAGCTCCATCACGAAGTAGGAATGTCCGTCCTCGGTGACGCCGCCATCGAACAGCTGAGCGATATTCCGGTGTTGTAAACGCGCCAGAATCTGCCGCTCGCGGGCGAACTGCTCGCCCGCCGCCTGCGACGACAGAGAGCGTCGGGTGAGTTTGATGGCGACGGTTTGCTCGAACACGCCGTCGTCGCGTTCGGCCGCGAACACGCGTCCCATGCCGCCGCGCCCCAGCAGCGTCCCGATTCGATAACGGCCGATGCGCACGGGCGGCGGATCGTCGAACTCCGCGGCCGCCATCGGCAACACCGTGGGCAGGTGATGATTGACGGTCTCCGTCGCACGCAACAGCTCGATTGAATCGCGCAGTAGCGATCCATCGTCGGCGGTCTTCTCTTGAAGAAATGCTTCGCGCTGCGCCGCTGGCAGATCGAGCGCGGCTTCAACGAGCTCGAGAATGGTGCGTTCGCGGACCAGATCCATCGGCGCGGAGCGCTATGAGGCCGGCGCAACGCGCGCTTGATTGATATCGCGCAGGAGCCAGGCGCGGGCCACATCCCATTGACGCTTGACCGTCGCCGCGGAAATCCCGAGCGCGTCGGCCGTCTCCTCGACCGTCAACCCGACAAAGAAACGCAGCTCGACCAGCCGCGCCCGCTCCGTCGACACCGCAGCCAGTCGCTGTAAAGAGTGATCCAGCTTTTCCAGGTCGAGCTCGATCGTGGCGACGCCGCTGTCGAACAGTGTCGTAAACACGGCTGGCAGCTGCCGTTTCTCGGCACGGAACCGTCGCACTTCGTCGAGCAATGCCTGCCGCATCACCGTCGCGGCGGTCGCGAGGAAGTGCGCACGATCGTGCCAGTTCATCAGATCCAGCTTGAGCACGCGAATCGCCGCTTCATTGGCGAGCTCGGTCGGCTGCATGCGCAACGACGCCGCATCTCCCGCCAGCATGCGTCGGGCGAGCCGGCGCAGCTCCGCATAACACAGCTCGAGCAATCGGTCGCGCGCCGGAACGACACCGTCCCGCGCCTCGCGCCACAGCCCGGTCGCTTCCGAAAGCACCTCCGCCTGGCTCATGCCGCGCCGTCCTGGCAATCGAACAGCGGATGGCACGGAGGATCGATATCTGCGGCGATCACGGGTTATGCTCTTCGACGTTCCTGGCGCACGATGGCGCGATCTCGGCGACATCGTAGCAGCGCCGCCCCGCCAATCGCTGCGAACACAGTTCACGAAAACGCCGACCTGGCCCGCTTTTCTCCGAGCGCCGTCGAATCCCTTTACAAACAACATGGCAGCAACGACGCGTCGGCAGTTCATCCGCTCCACGGCAGTGCTCGCTTGCGGCATTCCCACCGTGTGGGCGAGTGAGTCCGTTCTGGACACCCTCATTGCCAAGGACACTGCGGGGCGGCTGCTGGTACCGACATATGTCAACGGCCATGGGCCGTATCGTTTCATGCTCGACACCGGCGCCAGCCACTGCCTGATCGCGGCGGAAGTGGCCACGAGATTGAAGCTGCCACCGGCCGACTCCGCGACCGTATCGGTCCAGCGCACCACCGGGCGGTCGACGACACCCGCGGTCGCCATCGAATCTTTGGAAGTTGGCTCATTGCGCCTGGAGCGGCGCTCGATGCCCGTCATCGCCGAGCCCGGCATGCTCGGTGTCATTGGCGCCGACGCGCTGGTCGGCCAACGGATAGCGGTGGATGTGAAAGCCGGACGACTCCTCATCACTTCGAGCCCGGATGAGTCCATCGATGACACGAGGGTACAACAGCGTTTCGGTGGCTTGTTGCTCGCGGCCGGCACGGTTGGTTCGGTGAATTGCAAGTTCATCCTCGATACCGGTGCACAACGATCGATCGGCAATCTCGCCCTTGCCCGACGCTCGAACGTCGCCATCGACACGCCCGATCCGGTAATCGTGCAAACACCCGATGCAGCCGTCAGCGCCACGGTCGCGTTACCGACACTGCCGATCGAGATCGGCAGCGAGGCTGTCGTCAATCTGTCCATTGCCTGCGCCCGACTGCCGGTCTTTGCATCGTGGGAACTCGCCGAGGAGCCCGCGGTGCTCCTCGGCATGGATTACTTCTCACAACTGTCGAGTTTCGCCATCGACTACCGGCACTCCAGGTTATCGGTGCGGCAGGAAGGCCGGTGACCCCACCAGCACCTCGCCCGTCTCCTGGTTGACGACCACGAACAGGATGGGCGTCGGCAGGTTCAGCCCGAGCGACTGATACACGGAGTGGAATCCATTCGTGTACGTGATCGATGAGCACAACGGACCTGGCTCGAACAGACATTCCGACACTGCCGAGTGCGGCGATGGCGTCTGATACACGTTCTCCAGCTCCTCCGAGATGCGCTGTCCGGCACTCGTAGCCGCGTCCACCTGCTCCTTGCCCTTGCTGTAGAAATCGATCACACCGTCGTAGAGATCGTCGAGGTTGCGCGCCTTGACGACGTTGGACGCACTGCTGCGCAATCCGCCGAGCGCCTTGAGCTTCTCGATCATGTCGGTGAACACGTTGACCAGCTCGGGCCCGATCACCATCACCTTGTTGAGCGCGGGATGAGCGCCATTCAGGCCGATGCCTTCCAGGGTGCTGTATTCCGCCTCGAACACGTTGATCGACAGCGACGATGCCGTCGTCACCGTGAGATCCGCGGCGCCCGTCTCCGCCTTGATGTGATGTGCCGCAGCCAGAATCGCCGCGCCACCGATCGCACTCGTCGCGGCAGCCTGATAGAACTTGCGAACCGTATAACCATCGCCCAGCGCGTCGACCACGGCCTTGACCGCGATGGTCGTGAGTTGCTCGGCCAGCGTCGAGAACAAATAAACCTCGTTGCCACCGACCACTGAAGACGGCGCATCCCACTGCCGCGCGACGAGTGCTCTCACGGTATCGCCGTATTCAACGCCCGGATAGGCGCTCGCCAGCCCGGGGAACGGTCGCGACCGCGACGGCAGATGGAACGCAGCCGCTACGTCATCGACCATCGCATCGATCACTCTCGGGATCCGTTGCGACAGCAGCTCCGCATACAAACCCTTGGCATCGACGATTCCGTACTCGCCCGGAGCAACCGACCGGAGCCGTTCGGCCCGAGCATTGAAGTTGCGGAACAAGTTGACGATCTGCGAGTACGGCGTGTTCGGCGAACGCAACGCCGTTTCGAGCGCATCGAGATCGCTGGCCGCATCGGCGAGGATGCGCTTGTTGAGCACATCGTCCGCGGTCTGCGTCACACCGAACCCGGCCATCTCGGCGACCGACGGCGGGAAACCGTCTTCGGTGACGACCGGCACCGCGAAGCTCAGCCGATCCAGATCGAGCGCACGCCACGTGTTGACCCAGGAAGTCATCCTGGCTGTCATCGTCGCGGGGTCGTTCGCCAGTCGCGCAGCTTCAGCCTCGGCGAGCAGGTTATCCATCACAAGCAGCGTCGCTTCGAACTGAGCGAACTGCGCCAGCTGAGTCGGCCGCGCCGTGGTATTCGGCTGGACGACCACGAACTCGGCCACGGAAGTGCGCCCACTGCTCGTCACAGTGAGGCGATAACGACCGCGCGTGTTCGCTGCCGGAACAATCGAGCTGTTGGTAACCGATGGCGGCGCCCCTGTGACGCCGGCAACCGGGGTGACACTGAAGCTCGCATTCGGCGTACCGGTCGCATTGCCGTCGAGATCGGTTTCTCGCAGCGAGAACACGATCGGCTCATTGGCCGGCGTCACCGAGCGCGCCAGGCGCAGATCCAATCCGCTACCGGAAGAAACAACCAGCGTGAGCGCACCAGGCTGCGTCTCAGTACCGGCGGCAATGGACTGCGATATGACGACGCCCGCCTCCACCGTGTCACTGAATACGCGCGTGATCGCAGGCGTGAAGCCCAGCGATGACAGCGCAGTGGACGCGGACGCTGCGAATCGGCCGACGACATTCGGCACGAGCGCCGGCGCGGGTCCCTTCGATACCGTGATCAGAACCGTCGACTCCTGCGGCTGGGATGAGCCCGCCGCCGGTGTCTGGGCAATCACTGTATCGACCGGCTGACCGCTGTACTGCTCCTGCTGAACGATCGCGTTGAAGGTGATCGCACGGAGGGCCTGTACCGCTGCGCTCCGCAGGCTGCCGACGACATTCGGCACCGTGGCCGGCGTCGATGTTGTGACATTCACCACGAACGACTGCGTCGCCTGCGCACCTTGCGAGTCGGTCGCAGCCAGCACGACGGTCACCCGACCGTAGTCGCACGGTGATCCATACGATCCGCACGGCCCCGTATCGAAGCGCACCGCGCCCGTCGTCGCATTCACACTGACCCACGACGGCGCATTCAGGATCGAGTAAGTGATCGTGTCGCCCGCATCCGGATCGGTCGCGGCCATTTGATACAAATAATCTTCCGAGCTGCTGGCCTGGATGGCGGTCGGTGGCCGGGAAGTAATGATCGGCGGCTGATTGTCGGGCGCGAGCGTCAGGAACACCCGCGCGCCGTTCGAGGTACCCGAACCGTTGCTCGCGGCATATTCGAACGACGTTCCCGCCGCTTCACGAGCATCGCGAACCGTGCCGAGCTGACGCGGATTGCGGAAGCTGCGGTCGATCGACGCGTTGTACAGCACGCGACCGCTGTCGTCGCTGTCGCCCATCCGGTACTGCGACTGATGGAACGATTTGCCGGCCGGCAGCCAGTCGTTGTTCGCCGCGGAGATGACGAAGGAACCGGTGCCGCCCAAGGTGCCGTTGCCTTGTCCGAACGACACGATGTCGGCGTGACCGTCGTTGTTCCAGTCCGCGACGTAAGTGATGCGCATCGCCCGCGAGTTGGCGATTCGCTGGCCGGCATCGAAGTTCACCTTCGCCGTGCCATCGCGACCGTCGAGGATATGAAAGCCGAACAGCGAGGACACCAGGACTTCCTTCACGCCATCGCCGTCGAGGTCGTACACCTGCACGTTGGTCGCGGTGGATTGACGGAACTCGCGATACGGAGCCGGATTCACGGTGCTATCGGGCAACACGAACGTCCACTTGAGCACGCCTTCGATGCTCATGGCATACACCATCGCGTTGGCGACGATGAGCAGTTCCGGCACATCGTCGCCGTCGACATCCGCAATGGTCATGAAGCTGGAGATGTTGGCCGGTTGCAGCGGGATGCGCCGCTGCTCGACGCCATTGGCATCATAGATGACGAAGCCGGCGAAGTTCGGCAACGGCTCCCCGTTGTACGGGCCGACGCCTTCGCGGGAGTGGAACTGCACGACCTCGGCGCGACCGTCGCCATCCAGATCGGCCACGGCCACCTGCGCAGGCTCGAGCGCCGTCTGCCACGCCAGCGTCCATTGACCGTTCACCAGACGCCACACATCGCTGCCCGAGATGATCTCGACCTGACCGTCGCCGTCCAGGTCCGCCGTGAACGGCGGCAGGAAGTTGTCATAGAACGGCCCCATGCCCGCGAGGCCCGAACCATCGATTCGGCCCGGCGGTGCTCGCAACACCTGTTGCACGCTGCCGTCGACCGGCGAAATGATGAATGTCACGCGGCACGCCGTCGCGAGGTCCTCGTCGCGACCGGTAGCAAACGCGCAGCCATAGCTATGCCAGGCCAGCGGCCCCTCCGGCGTAGGCGACAAAGTCGAGCCGGCATCGGCAGTGATCGTCCGGCGCATCAGAATGACCGGCGCCGAATTCGGCGTCAGCCGCGCCACCGACGGTGTCATGCGAGAAAACATATCGTAGGCGACCGGCGCCGCCTCGGGCGGGCAATAGCCATTGCCGTACAGACAAGAGATCGCATCGTAACGATGCGTGGCCAAGGGCGAGACCCACTTGGTGTGACCGGTGCTATCGACGGCGACCAGTCGCGACAGGGAGCCACACTGCGAAGGAAACACATATTCGATCTGACCGTCGTCATCGATATCGGCGAGCAGGCGGTGATAGCCGCCGCTGAGCCAATCGAAGCAACCGTCCAGATTGGCGCGGTCGGCGTGCCACAGAATCGAGCCGTCCCGGCCGTTGATCGCGGTGTGCGACTGGTTGAGCCAGTCGTACACCAGGTCCGGATAGCCGTCGCGATTCAAGTCGCCGACCAGCGGCACCGTGTACAGGTCGTTGATGTAGATGCTGGTCGAGAGCGGCCGCGCCGTAATGGCGAGCGGCGCACGCGTATCCACGGTTGGCGCCGTGTACATGAAGCTGCCATCGCTGTTGAACGAAGTCAGCGTGCCCAGCCCCGGCTCGCTCAGTCGGATTGCCGTCAGCGCCGCGGAGTCGGCATCGGCGTCGTTCGTCAGCACGCCCGGCGCCGTGATCGCCAGGGTCTCGCCGAACTTCACCCGATAGCTGTCATCGCGAGCCACCGGCATGGAGACTGCGCCAACAGTCACTTTGAATACGCCCGCCGCCGTCGCCCCCGCTGGATCGCGGACGGCCACTTTCACGAAGTATTCACCGCTCTGCATGGGCTGCCAGCGCAATGTGCCGCCGTTCAGGCTCATGCCATTGGGCGCGCCGATCACTTCGAACGTCAACGCGTCGCCATCTGAATCGGTCGCGCTCAACGTCTTGCTGTAGTTCGCGCCCGTGCCGACGGTGTCGTCACTCAACGCTGCGAGCACGGGCGCGCGATTCGCCGCAGTCACGGTGACATTGAATGTTTTCGTATCGGACAAGCCAGCGGCGTCGCGCACCGTGATCGCGAACGGATGTGTTCCAACCTGCGTCGCGCCAGGCGTCCACATCAACGACTCGGGCGCACTGAGCGTCGCGCCCGCGGGGCCGGCATCGATCGACAACGACAACGTATCGAACGGATCGGCATCGCTGACCCCAAGATGCAGCGATAACGTCGAGCCCAGCGCAATCGTGCGATCCGCAATCGCGACCAGCGTCGGCGCGGTATTGGCCGCGGCAGTGACGACAATCACGACATCATCGCTGGCCGTCACAGCCCCATCGTTCGCGGTCAGTCGGAAAACATAGCTACCGATCGCAGGCAGATACACCGACGTGCTTGCGGCTGTGGCATTACCGATCGTAGCCACGATGGGACCACTCATCTGTGACCACGCGCTCGTGAGTCGTGCCGGCGCCGGCAGCCCATCATCGCTGACGGTTCCGGCGAGCGTGATCGAAGCCACCGCGCCGCTGTAAGGCAACGTGATGTTTTGATCGGCGCCCGCGTTCACGACCGGCGCTGCGTTCGCGGCGGCAACGACGGTCACCGTCACGATCGCGCTCGCTGTCAGCGAACCATCGGTCACGGCGTAACTGAACGTCGTGACGCCGGTGAATCCCGCTTGAGGAGTGAATCTCAGTCCGCCGGCAACTGCGGTGACAGCACCGCCGACAGGCTGCGTGAAGCTGGCAACCGACAACGACGAGCCCGCATCCGGATCGGTGTCGTTTGCCAACACGGCGATATCGACGGCAATACCCACGGGCGTCGACACCGCATCATCGATCGCCACCGGCGGTCGATTCACTGGTAACGGCACACTGACCACCGCCGTGTCCGGCAGGCTGTTCGCGAAACCGTCGTTGACGATGAGCTGACCGACATACAGCCCCGCCGTATCGGGCACGAAGCCGGCGACCGGTGTGTCGACCGCATTCAACACCGCATGACTGCCATCGGGGCGCGACTGCCAGGACCACGAGAAACTCAGCGCGTCGTTGTCGGCATCGCTCGATGCTCGACCGTCGAACTGTGCCGCCACGCCAATCGCTCCTGTTTGATCAGGTCCCGCGTTCGCCACCGGTGCAGAGTTTTCGGTGCTGACGATCACCTCGTCGGGCGTGCTGGTGAGCTGGCCATCGGACACGACCAGACGGAATGTATAACTGCCGGGCAGATCGAGCCGAATCGTCGGGCGCACGGTGGTCGCCGCGCTCAGCGCGGCGGTGCTGCCTTGGGGCGCGGCAGCGATGACCCACGTATAGGACAACGCATCGAAATCCGGATCCGACGACGCCGAGCCATCCAGCGTCACCAGGCTCGCGCGCGCCACGGTGCGATCCGCACCCGCGTTCGCGATTGGCGTGGAATTGACGGTGGAGATACGAACTTCATCCGCAACGCTGCTCGCGTGCCCGTCGTTGACGATGAGGCTCAGCACATAGGTACCGCCGCGATCGGGCGTAAACGTCGGCATGGCCGCGACGCTGGATGACAGGACCGCAGTGCTGCCGTTCGGACGAGACACCATCGTCCACGAGTAAGTGAGCGGATCACCGTCGGCATCGGTCGAGGCCGTGCCGTTCAATGTGACGAGCGCGCCTGTGCGGACCGTTTGATCCGGCCCCGCATGAGCCACCGGCGGAGTATTCGCATCGGCCGCGTTGATGATCCACGACAGCCGGGTTGGATCGAACGCGACGCGCCGGTCCTGTCGCAACGTGAACGTGTCGGTGCTGACAAAGGTGCTGCCTGCGGTCACGTTGCCAAGGATCACTTCGTTGTCGAGGATCGTGGTCGCCGCGGCCGAGCTGGTTACGCTCGCGGTGGCGTTCTCGAGCGCTCCGCCCTGATTCACCACCTGGATGCGATAGGTGAAGTCGGTGAGATAGCTGGAATAGCGCTGGCTCGAGACCAGCACCAGGTTGGTGACATACGTCGAGGGCGCCTGCGCGATGCTCGTGCCGGCCGCAATGAGCAGCAAGGCCAGCACGCACATCGTGCTGGCCCGCGAGCGAATGAAATTAACCATGGGCGCCGCTCTCCACACGCTCGCGGCGACGGCGCATCATTCCGAAGACGAGCAACGCGGTCCCGAACAACGCCAACGACGACGGCTCCGGCACGTTCGCCGGTGGCGCCAGCAACGTCGTGAAGCCGGATTCGAGCACGGTGAAGGACAGCGGATCGATGATGTCGAAGCGCTGCGCGCCCGGCGTACCTGCGAGCAGCCAGTCGAACACGATGGAGAAGCTGCCCAGGTTCTGACCCGGCAGCACGCCGCCGGACAGGGACAGCACATCGATGAAGCCGTCGTCCGGCAACAGTGGATCGGGCTGGGCAACGAAGCCTTCCCAGTCGGCGGGCGTGCCGAGGTCGGTCAGATTGGCGTACTGACCGAGCCCGAAGAAGATCGTGAACTCCTCGATTGGCGTCGCGAGGGTGTCGTTGTCGACCGAGTAGTCATAACGCCAGCTGGTGTCGCTCAGCTGGGTCGCCTGATACGTGATCAGGGTCGCAAAGCTCGGCGCCGAGCACAGCACCGCGAACACTCCGACCAACGCATGCCAAACCAGCCGGCGCACGGCGCCCGGCCGAAAACCCAATCCACTGTCCATCGCTCGCCTCCCCAGGCCTACAGGTACTAAGACCTATAGGCGCGGTGGCGGGCGGATCGGCTCAAAATAGGGCCTGTTAACACTCATTGGGTGGGCTGCGTTGCGCCTCCAATCGCCTGCAGCAAGGCACAAAGCGCAGCCCATATGTCGATATGGGCAAGCTTTGTAACGCAGCTGTGGGCGATTCGAGGCGCAACCCATTTAATGAATAAATATCATTAGATGGGACGAGCTATTGCGGTTCAGGACGTCGTTAGTCCTCCCTTATGTGCAGAGAGCACACGGCGGTCGTCCTGCCTAGCCCTGAACCGCAATAGCTCGTCGCAGCCCACCCAATGAGTGTTAACAGGCCCTAGTTCGCTACCGGCTTGAACAGCAGATCGTGAAAGTCGAAGCTGAAATCGGCGAGCGGCGAAATGGCCTTCAGGGTCATGGTGGCAATCGACCCGTCGGGCTGCAGGGTGAACGTCACATAGGCGTCTTCGGCCATCTTCGGATCGATCCAGCGAGTGCGGAACGTGTCGTAGCGGACATGTTCGAGCTTGCCGGTGAGCGCCGCTGAGTGCTCGAAGCGGATCGAGAGGCCGTCGGCACCGTTCTCGATGGCGGCCTGCCCATACCAGTCGTCGCGGTAACGGCCCGCATACTTCTCCAAGGCGAGCGACGGCCCCTTGCCACTCTGCTCCGGCGTGGCCTTCGCGGCGGCCAGCACTTCCAGCCCCTTCGCGACTCGCTCCTTGGACACGCCCGAGATGGCACCGACCCAGTCGGGGCTCTTCAGGCCCAGATAATGATCCAGCAAGCGATACTGGAGGGCCCACAGCGCACCGATCTCCTCCGAGTTGGTCAGGATCGCGAACGCGACGTCCTTGCCCGGCACGATCACGACCAGAGCGACGCTGCCCAGCACGCCACCGGTGTGCGAAATGATCGGCTGACCGCGATAGTCGCTGTATCCCCACCCAAGTGCATAGGCGCGGAAGTTCGCCTGTGCCAGTTCGAGCGGTTTGGGGTTCTGGGCGATGGGAATGAGCGTCTGACTGGTCCACATCTCACGCGACTGCGCTTCACTGAACAGACGCACATTGGTGCGCGGATCGAGGCCGCGCCCCAGTTGCAGCTCGAGCCAACGGGCAACGTCGGTGATGCTGGCATTCAACGATCCCGCCGGCGCCGAGTTGTCGAAACTCATCTGACCCGGCAATGGCGACATCGGTCCCTCGCCACGCATCTCGGTGGAGACGCGCGCGTGCGGCCAACCTTTGTTCGCACCGGGAGGCGTCGTCGACGAAGTGATCGTATGTTCCATCTGCAGCGGCGCGAGAATGCGCTTGCGGACCACATTCTCCCAGCTGTCCTTGCAGATCTCTTCGATCAGCTGGCCAGCCACCACGTACAGCAGATTGTCGTAGGCATAGCCGCTGCGAAAGCTCGTGGCGGGCTTGATGTAGCGCAGCTTCTCGACGATCTGCGCCCGCGTCAGATTGGTCTCCGGTACGAACAGCAGATCGCCCGCGCCGAGCCCCAAACCGCTGCGATGAACGAGCAGATCCCGCACCGTCATCTCGGCGCTGGTGTACGCATCGTACATGCGGAATCCCGGCAGCAGATCGACGACCTTGCTGTCCCACGACAGCTTGCCTTCATCGACCAGCATCGCCAGCAAGGCGCTGGTGAACGCCTTGGTGGTCGAGCCCATCGAGAACATCGTCTGTTCATCGACTTTGGCAGCCTCACCCAGACGACGCACACCGTACGTGCGGATGACCGGCGACTTGCCGCGTTCGGAGATCGCGATCGCCAGGCCCGGCGTCTCGAACGTGTCGATCACGCGCCTGGCATAACGATCGAGATCGCCCGGCGGCGCGGCGTGCGCCGATGCAAACACGAACACGGTCGTCGCAATCGCCGCACGCACGGAATTCAACATCGGCATGTCAGTAGTTCACATCGAAGGCAATGAGATGAAAGGCCAGCCCGACCCAGAGCACGACCAGCAGCGCAAGCGCGAGCACTACGGCCCAGGTCTTCGCCTGCCACTTGCGATCGCCACGCACGACGACGCTCGCGTTCCACACGCCGATCGCGGCAGCGCCGAAGAAGACGACCGCGGACAGCACCTGGACGATCATCAACAAAACATCGGACGTGGAAGAGCGAAGGCTTTCGCCCATGATCGCCACGACCGCCACGCCCCAGAGGACGAACAGCGCGATGACCGCAGTCGCAGCGATGCGGATCCAGCGATGCGCCGTCGCATCACGCCCCGTCAACGCGTAGCTCGCGCCATAGTGCTTGCGCGTCAGCGCGGAGATCGGCCAGGCGAGTGCTGTCAAAAGCAGCGCGATCAAGCCGGCAAACAGCGCGGGAGTGAGCCAGCTCGGTGAGATCGACGCCGGCATGGGCTCGAATATCATGAACGGCGATACCCATTCGAAGGCAAAGCGCCTGACCTTGCCGTCCGCGGCTTCAGCAGACAGGAAACTTTCACCATCGACGTCGCGCCACACGAACGGCTCGACCTCACGCCACTTGATCGGCTTGCCGACGGCGTTGGTCGCCATCGAGACGCTGATCGTGCCGTCGTCGTTCGCAAAGACTTTGGTGGGGCTGAGCAGTCCGAGCAGACTCAGGAAGTTCGTTTCCATGCGGCGCGAGACTTGATACAGGCCAGTCATCATGCGCGCATGCTCGGCGGCCACTTGCGGATCGACCTTGCCATCGAACGTCGGGCCCGGCAGATAGCGATCGGTGAACTGCTCGAACACGGCCTTGCGAATCTTGCCGGGCGCGCCCTCCTTGCCCGCGCTGTTCATGGAAATGAACAGGCCGACATTGTCGTCGAGGAACAGGTACAGATCGGAATGGAACCACGCCGAATCGCCGGCATGCGAAATGATGCGCCGGCCGTTGCGGTTCTGCTCGTAGAAGCCGAGCATCATGCGGTCCACGCGCGGCAGAATCGTGAGCGCCGTGGTATGCATCTGTTCGGCGGTTTCCGCCTTGAGAATGCGGTTATCGCCAAACGCGCCCTTTTGCAGATGGGCGATCATGAAGCGCGCCATGTCCGCGCCCGAGGAAGCCTGGCTGCCGGCGGGCGCGGCTACTACGATCTCAAACGGTTTCGCCTTGCCATCCGACGCCAGCGCATAGCCGCTCGACATGAACGGCTGCAAACGTTCGGGCAGCGGCTGACGGAACGTCGAATGCTCCATCCCCAACGGCTGCAGAATGTGCTGATCGACGTAGTCGTCGTACGAGAGACCCGAGACGCGAGCGACGATGTAACCGGCGAGCGACGTTGCATAGTTCGAATAGGCCGGCGTGGTACCCGGGGCGAAGATCCGCGTCGGCACCCACTTCTTGAGATACACATCCAGCGGGTCGAACGGCACGCCTTCGGCGATGATCAGATCCTTGACCCGCTCCTCGAACCCGGGCGTGTGCGTCAGGATGTTCCGTAACGTGATCGGCTGACCGTCGCGCGCCGGAATCTTGAAATCCAGATAGCCGTTCACGTCGGCATCCAGGTCGAGCTTGCCCTGCTCGACCATCTGCATCACCGCGGTCCAGGTCGTCAGCTTGGAAATGGAGCCTGGCCGAAACAATGTGGTGGCCGGATCGACCGGCTTGCGTGTCGCCACGTCGGCGTAGCCGTAACCCTTCTGCAAAAGGGTCGCGCCATCTTTGACGACAACGACGACTGCGCCCGCCACATCGCCGGTGGCCAGCGCATACGGCAGGAAACCATCGAGCCACGCTTCGGCATCCTCACGCGTCAACGGCCGAACTTCGGAATTCGGCACTTCGGCGGAGCTGACTTGAGGTTCCGGTGCCGGTGGCTGGGAGGAAACATCGCCGGCAGCCGCCGCGAACAGCGACTGCGAGCACAGCGCCATCGTCATCAATATAAATGCAGGTGCACGCATTCCGGTCCCCAAAGCAAGTTGTAGGAATGGGCGAAAACGATCCTTATCAGGACATCTTAGCCCTATATAGAGAATCGTCAACCACGCCTTCGCGCCCCTGGACCGGCCGGCCTCGGGCGTCAACGCAGACGACTCATCTCACCAACTTCATTTCCTGTGGCACGCGAGAGTGCCCACTGGAATCAACAACACATACGCCTGCTCGCATTCGTAGGTCAGCTTCTGTCCGCAGCCCTCGGCTTCGAACGCGTAGTCGCCCATATAGTGGCGCACCGTCTGCTGGACTTTGACTTGCGAGGCATCGCAGGCAAACGCACTGCTCGCCTGCTCTCGAACATTCTGCGGAGCGGACACACAGGCTGTGCAGAGCACGGCGGCCGCGGCGGCGATGAGTATTCGCATGATCAGTAGTAAAGATTGAGTTTGATCAGATTCAGAGTGAAGCCGATCCAGGTGATCGCGACACAGGACGCCGCCAGCACGACGCTCCACGACTTGCTCCCCCAGCCACGACGGCTCTGGAGCGAGAGCCAGGCATTCCAAAGCGCCACGCCGACGCCGGCCAGTCCGATGAAGCCGAGCAGATGGAGCACGAAGAACCAGGCGTCCATCCGGCCATCGAACAGCGCAAGATTCGCCAGGCCCGACTGGATCAGCATCATCCAGCCGATCAGGAAAACCAGATTGACGATGGCCGCGGCGATGACCAGCCGACGTGCAAGCGCCTGCTGCCTGGTCATTTCAAACGTCACGCCGTGACGGCGTCGGACGAAAGCGGCAACCGGCCACGCGATCACGGTCAGCAACAGACTCACCGCTGACAGCAGCACCACTGGAATCATCCATCCACCGGACATACCGGCCGGCACCGGCATGAAGACCTGCACACCGCTCGATGCGTCATGGCCCAGGAATCGTACTTTTCCGTCCTCGATCTTCGCGGCCAGACGCTCCTTGCCACCAACCTCGCGCCACACGAACGGGCCCACTTCGCGCCAGACTTTCGGTTGACCGTTCAGCCCCGTGAGCGGCGGAATCACCAGGGTGCCATCCGGATTTGCAGTGACCTCGAACTGACCGAGCATGCCAACTGCAACGAAGAATGCTTTCGCCGAACGACGCGAGCTTTGATATCGCCCCGCCACCAGCCGGCTGTGCTCGATCGCTGTCGACGCCGTCGGCTCATCCGGTACGGGCGCGGGGAAATATCGATCGGTGAACTGCTCGAACAGCGCGCTACGCACACCGCCCACCGCGCCATCCTTGCCCGTGCTGTTGAACGACATGAACATGCCGACGCCCTGGTCCATGAACAGAATCATCTGGCTGTGAAACACCTGCGTGTCGCCGCCGTGCTCGATGATGCGCCGACCGTTGCGATTCGCCTCGAAGAAACCCAGAGCCATGCCGTTCACCGGCGGCGTCGCTTGGAACACCGACGTGTGCATGAGACGTGCGGTTTCCGGCTTCAACAACCCGGCGGCGTCATGCAGATGTGCGTTCATGAAGCGCGCCATGTCGGCACCTGTCGCACTGAGGCTGCCGGCCGGCGCGGGGCCAACCAGCTCGAAATACAACGGCGGCGCCGAGGCACGCTCATAGCCCTTCGACATGTCGGCCTGAGACTTTTCGGGCAGCGGCTGCCGGAACGTCGAATGCTCCATGCCCAGCGGCGCGAAAACATGACGATCCAGATAATCGTCGAAGGTTTCCCCGGAAACGCGCTCGATGACGTAGCCCGCGAGCGCCAGGCAATAGTTGCAATAGGACGGCACTTCACCGGGCGGAAACAGGCGCGTCCGTCCAGGGATCTTCACCAGCGACTCCAGGGTGCCGAACCGCTTCGGATCGGAATGCATGAGCTCGCGCACCGACTCGTCGAACCCACCGGTGTGCGTGATCAGATTGCGCATCGTCACCGGCTTGCCGAACGCCGCCGGGATCTCGAAGTCGACGTATTGATCGATGGGCGCATCGAGGTCGATCTTGCCCTGCTCGACCAGTTGCATCACCGCCGTGGCCGTGAACAGCTTGCTGACCGACCCGACCCTGAACAACGTTCGCTGCGGATCCACGGACCGGCGTTTTTCGACATCGTCGTAGCCGTATCCTTTCTGCAGCAGGACTTCGCCATCCTTGACGATGACGACGACGCCGCCCGCGATGTCGCCTCGCTGCAGTTCATAGTCGAGAAAGCCGTCGAGCCAGGTCTCGGCATCCGCACGCGTGAGCGCGGGAGCCGATGTGACCGGCGCTACCGGTGCCGAATCATCCGCATGTGCCGCGCTCAACGAACCCAGGCCACAAAGGGCGACGGCGAGAATCCTGGCAAGACGCATACATTCTCCGGCAAGGGGCCTGTGCCGGAGAATTTACGGTGCCGGCGGGCCGGCCGGCCGATTTCGTGTCGAACGGTCCGATCCGCCGGGTGAGTGGTCTACACGCTCATCTGCAGACGGAACAATCTTGCCTGCCGGCGGGAGATATCGACCTCGGAGCCGCCCCGTAGCCTGGCGTGCAGTTGCCCGCCGATGCCGAGTTCCACGTTCTCGATGAAGTCGACGTTGATGATCTGCTTGCGGTTGGCACGAAAGAAACGCTTGGGATCGAGCCGTTGCTCCAGACTGTGCAGCGGCCGCCCGAGCAACGGGCGCTCCTGGCCCCAGAACAGCCGCACATAATTGCCTTCCGCCATCAGCATGCTGACTTCACGCAGCGGCACGAACCAGCAACGATCGCGATCGCGCACGAACAGCCGTTCGAGAACGTCGCTCGGTGGCACCTCGACCGCCCGTTCCTCGGGCGCCGCTCGCGCCTTGGTGAGCGCCGCCGCCAATCGCTGGGGCTCGATGGGCTTGAGCAGATAGTCGAGCGCATTGACTTCGAAAGCGCGCACCGCGTGATGATCGTACGCAGTCGTGAAAATAACGCGTGGCACGTGATCGAGTCGCGCGAGCAGATCGAAGCCCGAACCGCCCGGCATCTGGATGTCCAGAAAGATCAGCTCCGGCGCCAGCGCATCGACACGCGCCGCGGCCTCACTCACATCGCCCGCTTCACCGACGATTTCGACCCAAGGGAAATCCGCGAGCAAACGCCGCAGTTCACGCCGTGCCAGCGGTTCGTCATCGACGATGAGCGATTTCATGCAACGATTTCACTTGGAACCCGGATTCGGGCGATGGCCTGGTCCGGCTGCGACAGGTCGAGGTCGAGCGTGGCGCGCGACCCGAACAGCAATCGCAACCTCTCGGCCGCATTGTACAGCCCCGAGCCCGGCTGCTCGCGTGGCGTCGGATTCGTCGGACGCGGATTGCTCACATCCACGTGCAACACCTTGTCACGAAGCGCCGCCGAGATTCGCAGGACACCGCCGCCCGGCAGCTCCGCGATGCCGTGCTTGATCGCATTTTCGACCACGGTCTGTAACAGCATCACGGGAATGCGTATTTCTTGCGTGCCGGCCGCGATGTCGAGCTCGATGCGCATTCGATCGCCCAGGCGCAACGATTCGAGCGCCAGATAATCGCCGACCGTTTTCAGCTCGCGCTCCAACGTCACCAGCTCCTCGTGATCCGACCTCAGCGTATATCGCAACAGGCCGGCCAGTTGCGTGACAGCGTCCCGGGCACGCGCAGGATCCTCGGCAATGAGCGCACGCACGCTGTTGAGCGAATTGAACAGGAAATGTGGATTGAGCTGAGATTTGAGCAGCTTCAGCTCGGCGGACTGCAAAGCCTGACTCAGCTGCGACTGACGCAACTCCGCCGAATGCCGGTCGCGCACCGAGGTAATGCCCATGTACAAGGCGATCCAGATGAAAAAGATCAGGCTCCAGTTGACGGTCCGGAGCGTCAGCGGATCCATCGCCACGATGAATCGCGGCAGCGCTTCGAGCGCTTCCTTGTCAGGGAGGGTTTCCAATCCCCACAGCGGCGCGACCGCCATGAAATGCATCACCGACCCCACCAGCAACCCGAGCAGCACGCTCGCTACCACACTGCGTGGTAACAGCTGGCGCAGACTCAGTTTTTTCCAGCCTCGGCGCCGCATGAAAACGCGTAGCATCTGAGTGAGGCCGATGGCGGCAACATTCAGCAATGCGATTTCCAGAACGATGCGCTCGAAGGGCACGGGCAGCGTGGCGATGGCGTTGGACACCTGGCTCGCGCCATACAGTCCCCAGCCGATGAGCTGGCAGGCCCAGTAGGTGCGCGTGGTGTTCATTGGAGCAAGCGGCTGTCTCATTCGCTCACTAAGCTAAACCAACGGCGGCCGCCGGACGAGATTGCAGGGTGAACGGTCTCGGCAACGTCTGAACGGTAGCAAATCGTGATGACTGGCATGACCCCGCCGCCGTCGCCGCACCGGACCGGCGATTGGATTTGAGAACCCGGGCCGCATTGGATAGCATTTTTCCATTCAGGACTACATTCGCGAGAACCCCTCAAGATGTCGAAGCGTGCCCTGCTCTCGTTGTTGTTCGCCGGCCTGCCGGCCGTGGCGCTGGCCAGTGCCCCCGCGCCGTCGAACCGCGTGGACTACTCGAAATACAGTGAAGAATCGCTGAAAAGCGAGTTGAAAGAGAGCGCCACCGACGAGCGCGCCGTGCTCGTGCCGATGCGCGATGGCGTCGGGCTCGCGACCAATGTGTTCCGTCCGAAAGACGCCAAGGGCGCGCTGCCCACCATTCTGTGGAAGACGCCATACAGCGAGCTGGGCATGCGCGGCGCGTCGCTGCGTTATGCGCTCGCCGCCGTCAAACAAGGCTACGCTTTCGTCATCCAGAACGAGCGCGGCCGCTACTTCTCGGAAGGCAAATTTCAGATCCTCGGTTATCCGCAAACCGACGGCTACGACGCGCTGAGCTGGATCGCGAAACAGCCGTGGTCCAATGGCAAGGTCGGCACGCTCGGCTGCTCTTCGTCGGCCGAGTGGCAACTCGCGCTGGCGGCTCAGAATCACCCGGCTCATGCCGCGATGGTGCCCATGTCCGCGGGCGCGGGCATCGGCAAGGTCGGCCGGTTCCAGGAGCAAGGCAATTGGTACACCGGCGGCGTGCCTCGCAATCTGTTCTTCGTGTGGCTGTACCACGTCGACAATCCATTGCGCGCACAGCTGCCGGCCGAGCTCGATCCCAAGATCCGCTCGCGCATCTCTCAGTACAACGACCTGGATGCGAAGAAGCCCGATGTCGTATGGACCCGGCAGATCAAACATCTGCCCGTCGACACGATGCTGACCGATCTCGGCGAGCCGCCTGGCACGTTCGAGGAGTTCATCAAACGCAGCCCGGCCGATCCGGGCTGGCGCACCGGCGGGCTTTATCACGACGACATGGGCTGGGGTGTGCCGGCGCTGTGGTTCAACAGCTGGTACGACGTATCGATCGGCCCGAATCTGGAATTGTTCAATCACGCACGCAACGCCAAGACCGATGCGGAAGCGAGCGCCAACCAATACGCCGTAGTCGCGCCCGTGGCTCACTGTCAGTACGCCAAGCTCAGCTCCGAGACTGAAGTCGGCGAGCGCTCGATGGGCGATGCGCGCTTCGACGTGGACGGCACCATCTTCTCGTGGTTCGACCGCTGGCTGAAGGGCGACAAGAACGCGTTCGCGCCGTCGACCCCTCATGTTCAGTACTTCACGATGGGCGAGAACGCGTGGAAGTCGTCGCCACAATGGCCACCGAAGCCGGCGAAAACCGTTCGTATGTATCTGCGCAGCGGCGGCAGCGCCAATAGCTTGTATGGCGACGGCCGACTGGAGCTCGCGGCTCCGCCCGCCAACGAAAAACCCGATCAGTTCTCCTACGATCCGTTGAATCCGGTGCAGACCATCGGCGGCGGCGATTGTTGTAACGGCGGCATCGTGATCCCCGGCGCGTTCGATCAGCGCGCCGTCGAGTCGCGTGCCGATGTGCTCGTGTACAGCACCGAGCCACTGAGCGAGCCGATGGAAGTCACGGGATTCGTCGATGCGGTATTGAAGGTCTCATCGAGCGCCAGGGACACGGACTTCGCGGTGAAGCTCGTCGACGTGGCGGCCGATGGCACGGCGTACATCATCGGCGACACGATGTTCCGTGCACGCTATCGCAACGGCTTCGACAAGCCGGAGCCGATGGCGAGCGGCAAGATCTACGAGATCCGTCCCACGCCGATGGCCACGAGCATTCGCTTCGACAAGGGACACCGCATCCGCGTCGAGGTCACCTCCTCCAACTTCCCGAAGTTCGTTCGTAATCTGAACACGGGCGGCGCGAACGAAAGCGAGAGCGAACCGGTGATCGCCAAGAACACGATTCATCACGCTGGCGATGATGCGTCGTATGTGGAGTTGCCGGTGGTGTCGAGCCGCTGAGCTACCGGTCCTGCATCGACGCTCGGGCAACACGCGTCATTGAGCTCGACGAGCGGGCGCCAGGGGCTCGGGCCCTTGCGCTCACCGAGCGCCGATCACGATATGGCTCATGAACAGTGAGTTCTCCGACAGGCGCGCCGGCATCGTTTCAGCCGGTGGCGCCGCGGGTAACTTCAGGCCTGCCGGCCAACCGTCGACGATTTCGATCGCGTGCACTTCGATGCGTCCGAGCGCAGTGGTATCGAAGCGGAGCGTCAGCCCCTCCGGTCCGGTCGCGTACGCGGTGAAGCGCCCCCATTCATTCGCACGAGAGAACCACTCCGCGCGAACCGGATGCCCGTTCAACGTGACATTGCGGACTTCATTCGACGTACGGATGTGAACCGCAATCTGCCGCGCCTGATGCGGGCTGCCGACCCGAATCACGACCTGCGTTCCCTCTGCCGCTGTCGTGTGTTCCGCCGCAATCGTCGGTCCGACGGCATTGGCGAACCCGGTTTCGGCGAGCCACATCGGCTGCGTGAACACCGGCTCGAGCGTCTTTTTCTCGGGCTTCGCGCCATCGATCTGCAGCGCTGACCAGGACCACTCATCCGGCTGTGGCAGCGTACTGGCGCGGTAGTAGCGACCGCCCGTCACGTCGGCGATGAAGAATGCGTCGCGCGTTTCCGGAGCATCGACGCTGGGACTGCGATCCATGCGTGAATAGGCAACGAGCAATGCTCCCGCCACGAAGGCGAAAGCACAGGCCGCCAATCCGGCACGCGCCGAAGCGCGAATCAAAGGAAACAACACGAGCACTGCAACCGTCGCGAACGGCGCCAGGATCAGCGGCAACAGGGCCCCGACGGCGCCAAAGATAGTTGCCGCCCAATAGGCCAGCTGAGCGAACAGCACCGTGCCGAGCAACCCACTCGCCAGCACTACGCGCCCATCCATCTCCTTCGGCGCTACCAACAACGTGAGAACTGCCAGGATGGCGGCGCCGAGTATCGGCCACATCAGCATGAACGCGCCGAGCGGCGCGAGCCCCTGAGCAATCGCCGCCAGAGCGGCGCAGGTTGCGAGCCCCCCCAACCAATAGCCCCACGCGGACGCTGCTTTCCGCAATGTCACCAGTCCCAGAATGCTCACGAACGCGGCAAGCCCGATCGCCACCCAATCGACACTGCCCGAGACCAGACAGGAGATCGCCGCCACGATCCATGCAGCGACGAACACCGCACGGGCGCCGGCACCGCGCAATTGAGCGATGACCAACATCACCGCTATGCCCCCCGCAAGACTCGCCGCACCGGCAAGCTCGAATGTATGTCGATCAAACAATGCATATATCTGCGAGATGGAGCTCTTCAGAATCCCCGCGCCCGCGGCCTGCAGACACAGCGCTGTGGCCGAAAGCACCAACAGCGGCGCACTGGCGCCGCGCGCGAAATCCCAGCCGGTCGCGAGGTCCATGCGACGTGTGCGAATGATTGCGAACACCACGAGCGCCATCGCCAGAATCGCCAGCCCCCAGCCGATCCAGGTCGGATACAGCATCAGCGCCTTGCCGAGAACATCGAAATGAACCACATCCGGATGCGCGGCCGGCAACTCTGAACCCTTCGCGAGCGCCAGCACGATCGGCAGCACCTGATCCCCGAGATGCTGAAGACTGCCAACATCGAGCCGCTCGGGCGTGGCCACCATCGTGTGATAACCGAACTGATCGCCGAGAAACGCAAAGTTCAGCCCCGGCAGACCGCGTTTCAACGGAACGGTCAGATCCGTGCCGTTGGGCATGCGTCGATACACGCTACCCATCAATGAATTTGCAACGGGCAGACTCGCGTGCGCGCTCCATAGCCGAACCAGATCGCCGGCACGCTCGCTCGTTTCAAACATCATGGCGCGACCGCTGGTACCCCGAGCTTCCATGTTCAGCACGACGCCGACGCGCCGGCTCAGCGGATCGCTCTCAAAGAATGCAGCTGCGCCCAGCAGCCCGACTTCCTCACCGTCCGTGAACAGGAAGATCACCGTGCGATCCAGCGGCTCGCCCGCACGCAGATTCGCGGCCAGCTCCAGTGCTGTAGCCACACCCGCCGTGTCGTCCCCGGCGCCGGGTGAAGTCGGCACGGTGTCGTAATGGCTCATGATCACGATGGCCGGCAACTCCGGCGAGCGCCCGGCTAGCACGCCGACGACGTTCTCGACCGAGGCCAGCACGGGCGGCAATCTCCAGCCATCGAAAAAGGCCTCGTCTCGCTGGACATGCGTTTGCAGGCCGAGTGTTTGCAATCGGCCGGCGATGTAATCCCGAACGCGCGCCGCGTCTGCCGAACCGATGGGATGAGGACGTTGCGCGATGACACGCACATCCTGCATCGCTCGCTCGGCGGAAAAGACCGTCGCAGGGGCCGTCGCGGCAACCGGCGCGGGCGTTTGCATTGCCGAGGCGGCGAGCATCACACCGATGACGAGACAAACCAGCAGCGGCAACGCGCTAAGGAACGAACCCTGGCGTCGAACGGAATCTTTCATCGTGGCTCACCCGCCGCCCGAGACTCTTGCACGATCTGCAGAATATTTCCGACGACCTCATCTGCATGTCTCTTCTCGCCAATCAAGGAGATGTGTCCTGCTTCCGGCAGCGTGACGTGACGGCCTCGGGTGGAAAGCGCGGCGAGCTTCGCATGCAACGCCGAGAAAACCCGCAGGTGTTCCTGCGCGCGCGCCAGTTCCTCCGGGTTCGAGTGCTTCCTCAGCTCGCCTGCGGTGATGACCACCACTGGCCGATCCCCCAGGCTGTCGACCAGCGCCGCCTCGCTGGCATCGGCATCGAAATGGTCCAGCTCGGCACGCGACGTGGCATAGGTTCGAGGGTCGTCGAGGAAGTAGTCGAGCGACACCTGTACCTGCGCAGGCAGCCGCTCGAACCAATCCCCCGCCAACTGTGAGCGAAACAATCCAGCCCCCCCTAAATGCGCTGCGACTTTCATCGCGCTGTAGAAATATTTGCCCCGTCGCTCGTCGCGCTCGTAGTTGGGGAAGCTGGCCTTCTGCTGCGGATGGCTCGAGTCGAGGAACGCCAGACCGGAGACTTCATCGGGATAGCGCCGCGTGTACGCGAGGATGAGCAATCCACCGAGTGAATGTCCGGCCATCACATAAGGCGGCGCCACGTGCGCCGCCTCCAGCAAGGCATGCAGCTCATGAACCATATGCTCTGCATCGCGTGGCTCGGAACTGCTGTCGCTCCACCCCAACCCGGCACGATCGTATGAACACACGCGCGTACGTTGTGAGACTCCGGCTTGCACCCAGTGATAGAACGCGGCCATCCCGCCCAGACCCGCTTCGATGATGACCGTAGGTTGCGCGCCCTGCGGCCCGGTGCAATACAGATGAAGCTCGACCCCGCCGATATCAACTTTCCGCCCGAGCGGAGGCGGTTCCGATGAGCAACCGGACAGAGCGACAGCACAGACCGCACCCAGCGTTGCGACTCGCGCGATCAATCTCCCTGCCACTTCAAAACTCATAACGCGCCTCGAAGCCGACGGTGCGGGGTCGCAACTGCACTGCTGTCGCAGGGAACAACAGTTGTCCCGCCAGCGACGAAGCGAGCGTGGCGGTGGTTCTGCCATCCTCGTTGAGCAAGTTGTCGACGTAGAGCATGAGATCGATCGCCGACAGCCGCAGCGTGCCGCGAAGATTCACGAGGTGATAATCCCCGAGCTTCGGGCCACTGGACGCGAAGTCCACATACGAGGCACCGACATAACCATGCTCGGCACGCACTGTCGTTGCCGCCGTCGGCCGGAACTCCAGATAGGTCGTGCTGGTGAATTCCGGCGTCGCCGGCAAGCGCTCGCCCGATCGAACGCCGAGCGCCCCGCCCGGTCGCGTGAGCGTCGGCACGTCTTCGGTCACCTCGGCATGCCCCCCGAACAGCGCCGAGCCCAGCGTCCAGCGCGAGGTCATCCGCCAGACGGCCTCGATCTCGACGCCGTAGGACTCCGCCGCACCGGCATTGCCGGTATAAGCCACGCCGCTGCGGGCCAGGCCGAGTTGCAGATCCTGCCAATCGATGTAATACAGGGCCGCGTTGAAGGCGATGCGACGATCGAGCCAGTGACTCTTCAACCCCAGCTCGTAGTTCCATAGAGAATCCGGCTCGTACGTGCTGGGAATGCCGAGCAGTGTGGACGCCGTTGCATTCGGACCGCCGGTGCGAAAGCCTTTCGCGGCCTGTGCATACATGCGCGCGCTGTCGGAGAATGCATAACTCAATGCAAATCTCGGCGTGACCGTATCCACGTCCTTGTCGCCTGAGAACGTGTTGACTCGCGTGAAGGAGCCGGTGGCGAGATATCCGGCGGCAATCGTGTCGAAGCCAATGCTGGTACGACTGGCGCGCAGGCCGGCGGTCGCGGTGAAGCGGCTGGTGATATCCCAGGACAGCTCGCCGAACAGCGCCTGTTCGCTTTGCGAAGATTGCACATCCAAGGCGTACAGATTGGGAGAGCCTACCAAAGCGGTGAGCGCTGGCGCGACGACCCACTGGCCGCCTCGCGTATCGCGATCGATATAGATCGCACCGACGGTCCAGTCGAGGACCTGCTCCCCCGTCGACGCCAGCCGCAACTCCTGCGAGAACTGGTGCGTCGAGGACGGCGTCAGCGCCGGCGTCGGCGTGGTAAGCCCCCCCGGCACGCCCAGCAAGCGGGAGATGGCGGTGAGATAGGGCGTACCGTCATCGGTGAGCGTGAACTCGCGCTCGCTATAGCTGGTCGAGGACAGCAGCGAAGCAAAGCCGAGATCGACCTGCCCGACGAAATTGGCCGCCGAGAACTCCAGCTCGTTGCGGCTGTTCACGCTCTGTATCGATTTATATTCTTCGACGGGCGCGCCGAGACCGGGAGTCACGACCGACGCAAAGCCGCCGAACGTCTTACTGTTCTGATACAGCAGCGTCGCTTGCAACGACAGCCGGTCCACCGGCTGCGCAGCCACTATCAAACGGCCGCCGCGCACATGCTCCGAATTCACATCCTCCTGACCGAGCCTGGCGTTGTCCACATAACCGCCTTCGTTGTGCGCATAAGCCACGGCACGCAAGCCGAGCCGGCCCTGCACGAGAGGTACATTGAGCATCCCGCTCACGCCTCCTCCCAGCTCACCGTCCTCGATCGATTCGCCGCGCGCCTCCGTTGTAACGTGAAACGCTTCGAGATCCGGCTTGTTGGTGATGACGCGCAGGGCGCCACTCAGCGAGCCGGAGCCGAACAAGGTTCCCTGCGGACCCCGCAGCAGCTCGACGCGCGCCACGTCGAACAAACGCGAATCGAGCGTCGTGCTCGATCCGGCGCCCGAGTCTGTCACGATTTCATCGATGAACTGGCCGACCGTCGCCTGCTGCAGAAACTGGCCCTGCGACGTCGAGATACCGCGCACGGCGATGCGTTCCCGGTTGGCTCCGGCGCTGGTCATCGAGAAGCCCGGTGAATAGCGCACGACATCCTGAACGCGGGTTGCTCCGGCCCGGGTCAGATCGTCTTGAGTGAGCGCGGTGGTGGCGATCGGCACCTCGCTCAACGACTGCTCGCGATGGGTCGCTGTGACGATCACTTCCTCGACGACGATTGCGGTCGGCCTGAGATCGGCGACACGCAGCGTGACGACATTGCCGTCCCGCGAAGCGATGATCAGCCCTGCTTCGATCAACAACCGGTCGAGCACTTCCTGCCTGGTGAGCTCGCCCTGGATGGCACGGATCTGTTTGTTCTCGACCGCGTCATAGGGGAAGAGCAACCGCAGGCCGGACTCGCGCGAGAAAGCATTCAAGGCGTCGACGACGGGCTGCGCCGGAATATCGACTCGTTGACGCGGCTCCTCGGCCACGGCGTTCTGACTGAGCAACGCGCCGAGCGCCGCGGCCACCAGGGTCTTACGCAGGCACCGGGCAATCGAGTTGTTGTTGGATTGTTTTCGTGACGACATCGACATCCTCCCCGCCAGCTGTTGCTGGGTACCGATGTCGAAACGAAGCAAGTCGCCGGAGCTGCTAGTCGGGCGTGAAATTTTTTTCAGTCGCGGTGGACCAGATACACGGTGCCATCGGCACCCTCAATGATCCGGACCGGAAAGCCGGACTGCACCGAGCGCAGGAACGCATCGGCTTCGTCGCTCGGGAAGCGCCCGCCGATCCGGATGGAGGCGATGCGCGGATCGGCAACGATGATGCGTTTGGTCCGGTATCGACTGAATTCCTCGGCGGCCTGCTCCAGGGTCTCGCCGCGCAACTCGATCACTCCTTCGCTCCAGGCGAGACGTTGGCGGAGCACATCCGGCGCAAGCTCGCTCTTGGCGACTGTTGTACGGTCGACAACCGCCCCTGAGCCGGCAGCAATCTGCCTGGCCGGGTCCGGCGGTGGCGATGTCTCCGGTGCTTCGACGACCACAACAGTGCCTTCGGTCACTGTGACCTCGGCGAGATCGCTGCGCAAGCGAACGCTGAACGCCGTGCCCAGGGCGCGGATATGTGAGCTCGCGGCTTTGACGACGAACGGACGCAACGGATTGTGAGCCACTTCGAACAGCGCTTCACCGCTGACCAGATGTAACGACCGCTCCGAGTCCGTGAATCGGACGCGCAACACGCTGGCGGTATTCAAGGTGACCCGGCTGCCGTCTTCCAAAGCGATGATCCGGCGCTCGCCGATGGCACTCTCATAAGTGTCGGGGAGCGAAAAAATCCACCACCCGGCGGCACTTGCCGCGCATAGACCGAGTCCACCGGCGAGCGCAATTCGCCGCGTCATCCGCCAGGGAGCAACCGTCTGCTCCGGCGCGAGCGATGAAACCGGCACCGCTTTGAGTCGCTCCATGCGCTCCCACGCGGCCTCCGCCCGCAGATAAGCCACCGCGTGCGATGGATCCGCATCCATCCAGCGCGCCAGTTCGTCCCGCACCTCGCGCGTGACCTCCGGCCCGTGAACTCGAGCGACCCAGGCGGCCGCCTCGCCGCTCAGCGCGTTTCCTTCACTTTGCGCCATGATCGTCCGAACCTGTGTTGGGGAGCCCGATGCTCGGCGAGCGCGCTGGTGACGAGCGCAATCGCCTTGGTCAAATGTTTCTCCACGGTTGAAATCGAGAGCGACAGCTCGGCGGCGATCTCCTGCGTCGATCTTTCCAGCACCCGGCGCAGGATGAACACCCGGCGGCATTGGGGCGGCAGCGTATCGATGATGGCTTGCAAGCGGCGCAGCTCGTCCCGCACGGTGACGACCTCCTCCGCCGAACCGCCGCCGTCCGCGACGTTGAGCACTTCCAGGTCGGCCATCAAATCGAAAGAAACCACGGCCTTGCGCCGTGCCGCGTCGGTCAGCAGGTTGCGCGCGATGGTGAAGAGATAGCTGCGACCCTGCTCGATGCGCGCCCAGTCCGTTGCCACATACGCACGAGCCAGCGTCTCGGCGACAACGTCGTCGATCTCCACGGCAGGCAGCGCCATCCGACGCAGTTGACGGCGCAGTGCCGGCTCATGCACCAGGATGATCGACTTGAACCAGGCGTTGCGGGCATCGCGGTCGTGCACTTGGCTGCTCACCTCCAGCGGCCGGCAGCCTAAGGGACGAGCCGCAGCCGCGCAACTCGCGCTTGACAGATCGCAACCGGTCGTTGCCGTGAAGTGATCCACAAAAGTTGTGGGCAACCCTGTGGATATCTTCTTGAGCACACTCTCTCGCGGCGAAAATCGGGCGTGCGCGTCACATGCTCAACTTTTGATCATCCGTGAGCTCGATGAGTACGGTTCTGCGCGCGTGCCGGCATTGCTCACCGTCGTGCATCTGGTCGTGGGCTCGCGTTTCTTCACGCCGGCGAACACCGTTACAAAGCTGATCCAGCTGTCGGATCCGGTCGTCACGTCCGGCGGCGGACGCGAAACTCGACGCCGATCGGCACGCAAGGCGCGGCGCCGATCCTGGAACTGTTGCAGGAAACGTTGCTCACTTCTGGCGGCTCGTTGCCGGAGACGACGAGGTCGACACTGTCCTCGATGAAGCTCGGTGGTCAGGGTGCGCGGATCGCAAAGGCGCTGCTGGGATAGCGACGCTGCCAGCGTGCAATTCAAGTCTTGACAGGTCGCGCGGCTTCGTCGCCGACGAGTCATCCACAAAAGTTGTGGGCAACCCTGTGGATATCTTCTGGAGCACGACCTCTTGCCGCGAAAATCCGCGACGCGCATCACGTGCTCAACTTTTGATCATTCGTCGTGCCAGTGAGCATCGATCCGCGCGACCGACCAACGGGCATGGCTCCGAACGCTGGCTCCGAACGCTGGCTCCGTCGATGGATGTCGATCGCACGCTGACTCACCACACTTCGTGACCATCTGCAACCCCAGAGGAACACGATGATGAGACGGAGTGTGGCCGCGCTGATGTGCGCCACCATCGGCGTCGCGGGCGGTCAACTCTCGAGCGACGATGGCGCCTTGACAGTCGAAGTGCCCGCGGGCGCATTCGATCGGGATCGCACGCTCTCGATCCAGCAGATCACCAACACCGCTCACGGCGCGAAGGGCCGCGCTTATCGGATTTCGCCGGAAGGTCTGAGAACCGCGACGCCGATGACGATCCGCTGGCACTACACGGATGACGACGTGCTCGGCACCGATGTCAATGCGCTGACCATTGCTCATCAGGACTCGGCGCGCCTGTGGCACGTTTACAAGGAACCGACTCGCGACACCGTGGCGCGCACACTCGCGGTGCCGACGACGCACTTCAGCGATTGGTCGCTGGTCGCGGGGGCTCAGTTGGTGCCGAATCGGGTGACGCTCAATGTCGGCCAGAGCGCGCAGTTTCAGGTCGTCCTCTGCGATGAGTTCGAGGATCCACCGGAACCGGAACCTGTGCCCGACGATGAGCTGCCGGGACGCGCAACCTACACCGCGCCGGCGACGCGCCCGACTCCTAACGTCGTCACGGTATCGGCGCGATATAGAGGCGAAGCGGCGTATCAGTTGCTGGTCGCGAACGTGACGATTCTCGATGACGCCGCGACCTGCGACCGGTTCCGCACCGTACAGGAGTTTCGAGCCGAAGCGTCCTTCGACAACTTCCAATTCAGCTCCACCGCCGACGCCCGGACGCATGCGGGAACCCATCGAGGCCGACTGACCGGCACGCTGCGCAAAGTGGATACCGGTCCGGCGATTGGATTCTGGACCTCGGCGGGCATCGCGCTGGAGAGCGGGTTCGTGAGCATCGACGACATCTTCTCGTACACACCGGCGAGCGGCGACGGTTACACCGGCAGTGTGGTGGGCAGCGGCCCGCCGACGACACCAGGCCGCTTGATCACCCTGACGCTCGACTATGCGACGTGCACCTTCGATCTGCACTCCTCGTACACCGTGGATGCGGTACTGCTCAAGAACGGCGCTACGTATCAAGGACCGCTCGGCGTCGGCGAGCTGTACCTCTACGATCAGCCGATTCCGCTCGATCAGCTGGGCGGCACCATCGAAGGCAAACGCCGCGTGCCCGCGGGCAACAATCCCGAGATGACCAACTACATTCCGGCCCACGACGTGCTGGCGGAATGGAATGAGCTCGGCAGCACTAACGCACGCTGGTAGTTGACCCCGAGGCAATAGTCGAAGTCACATCCGCGTCGCCCGACTATCGGGCGACGCGTTCACGCACGGCTGCCTTTGCAAGATCGATGAACGCCCGTGTCTTCGCGGGCGGCGCGATGTTCCCTGGATACGCCGCGTAAAGAAACATGTGGCGCATCGCCCAGCTCGGCAACAGGCGAACCAGCCGCCCCGTATCCACTTCATCCCGAAAATCCGTCGTGCAAGGGAAAGCGGAGATACCGGCGCCTTGGATCACCATGCGCAATGACGAATCGGTCATCGGGCCGATGCGGATCGAAAGATCGAAGCGCTCGGCGATCAGATCGAGCTTTCGATCCGTGGGCACGTTCAGGCACCGGACCGACTGCCGGCCTGCAGCGCCAGGAACACTCGAACTCTTCGCGGCCACAGTGTTCAAGCCTGCCTACGAGGCAGGTTTATAACAATCGTCAACGCATGCAGGCACTTGGCCAGGCCGCCCTGCGCGCCGAGAAACTGGACCCTGGCGTGCAGGCCGAGGCCACCGCTTCGTAACGTGGTTCGGCTCTCAATCGATTCCGACCGTACCAGCCAGCGTCTTCTTGATCGCGACCGGGTCATAGCCCACACCGTTCTTGAAGACGCTGGCCACGCGGTCGATTGCATTCGCATCCGCGGGCAGATCGCCATTCAACAGCACCAGATCGGCGCGCTTGCCGACCGCCACCGAACCGATCTCCCGGTCGCGCCCGAGATAAATGGCACCGTTGAGACTCATGATTCGAATCGACTCCGGCAACTGGAAGCCGCCTTCGAGCATCAGGTGCAGTTGTCGCTGCGCCGTCGTGCCAGGCACGGTGCCACCATAGCTGGTCGGATCGGAGCCGGCCATCAACAAACCGCCCGCGGCAACGAATGCACGCTCGAACTGCAGCAGCTTGGGCATGAAGCCCGTCATGATGTTGACCATCTGGCTCGGCTGCAGCCGCGTCCACATCGCATCGAAACTGCTGCGCAATCCGGGTGATAGCGGCGCGAGCGTTTCCTCGCTCGGTCGATGGCCGCGCATCAGGACTTCGGCCACGGGCAACGTCGAGGTGAGCGCCACCTTGCGATCGACCAGCAACTTGATCAGCCGCTGTATTTCGGGCCCCTGCGGGTCGAGCGCCATGAGCGAGGCCATTCGCACCTCCCATGGCGGACACTCCTCCGGTTTTTTTCCGGGCACGAAGTCGCTCGGCTCCATGAAACTGTGTTCCAGATTGTCGATGCCGGCTGCAATCGCCTCTTCGTAAGTGATCGAGCAGATGTGACCGGTGACTTTCAGTCCACGCGCGTGCGCGGCTTCGATGGCGGCGCGCAGATCCGCGCGCGAGATGTGCTCATACACTTTGAATGAGGTGACGCCCTCGTCCGCCCAATAGTTGACGAGCTCGCGCACCTTGTCGGGTCCATGCACCGAAGGCATTCGATCCAGTCGCGGCACGCCCTCGCCTTCGATATAAGGTCCCGTGACATCCATGTCGGGACCGATTCGTCTGCCACTGCCGATGGCCCGCGCGACGGCGAGGTCGGCATAGGGATCGAGTGACCCGGCGGTTCGAATCGTGGTTGCACCGGAGGCCAGGTACAGACGCGTGAACTGCTCTGGATAGGTGCCGTAGCGGCCCTTGCCGATCGGATAAAACATATGCTCGTGCATGAGCACGAATCCGGGCAGCACGGTCTTTCCCGTGCCGTCGATGACGGTCGCTTCCTTTGGAACGTGAGTGCTCGACGACGGGCCAACGGCTGTGATGCGTCCAGCGACGAACAGCACGGTCATGTCTCTGGCAGGTGCCGTACCGGAGCCGTCGATCAGCGTTCCATGGGTGATCGCAATCGACGGCTGGTGGTACGCCACGAATGCCTGGTCCGACGCCAGCCGCCCCGAACCATTCTGAGCCGGCACCATGCCCGCGATCGACATGCCGAGCAGCGCCGCGAGGCTTGGAAACAGTGCGCGCATCGTCGTACCCCCGTGCGCCCGCGTTGACGCGGCTCGAATCAGAGTGCCGTGCGCACCGAGAAAAGCTCCGGAAAGAACCGCTGTTCGATGACCTTGGCGAGGTACGGCACGCCCGGTGTGCCGCCGGTCCCGGGCTTGCGGCCGATGATACGCTCGACCGTGCGCAGATGCGCATAGCGCCACAATTGAAAGCGATCTTCCAGATCCACCAGTTTCTCGGCCAGCTCGTACAGCTCCCAGTAACGCTCGGTGTTTCGATACACCTTGGACCAGGCGATCTCGACCTCGCGCGACGGCTCATAGGGCTGACTGAAATCGCGGGAGATGTAACTGCTGGGGATGTCCAGCCCGTGCCGCTGCAAGGCGCGCAGCGCTTCATCGTAGATACTCGGCTCGTTCAACGCCTGCTGCAAACTCCGGTACGCGGAGTCCTGATCGCGAAAGCGCTCCACATGCGCCGCGCTCTTGTTGCCCAACATGAACTCGATCAATCGATACTGCTGCGACTGAAACCCCGAGCTCGTGCCCAGCCTGTCGCGGAAGCTGAGGTAATCCGCCGGCGTCATGGTGCCCAACACGTCCCAGGAATGGATCAGCTGTTTCTGGACACCCGCGACTCGCGACAGCATCTTGAATGCCGAACGCAACTGATCGCCGGCGATGCTGATCCGCGCCGCCCGCAACTCGTGCAAGCACAGCTTCAGCCACAGCTCGGAGGCTTGATGAATCAGGATGAACAGCATCTCATCGTGGCTGTCCGAGGCCGGGGCCTGTTGATCTAGCAGCGCGTCCAGGCGCAGATAACTCGCGTAGGTAACCGGCGACTGATCGGCATTCGGCATGGCTGCTCCACCTGCAATGGCTGACCAGTGTGCCGCCGGTGCCCGGAAACATTGTTCCGTTCGGAGCGGGTTTTACCCCTCGCGCGCGAACAACGGTTGTCAGCCCCGCGCCTTTCCGAAACAATATTCAGATGCTCGACAAAACCGAAATCGCCCTGCTGCGTGCGTTGGAAGACGACGCCCGCCTGTCGTTCGCCGAATTGGGCGAGAAGGTCGGCCTGTCCAAGACCCCTTGCTGGTCGCGCGTCCAGGACCTGGAGAAGCGCGGCATCATCAAGGGCTACCGCGCCGAAGTCGATCCCGCCGCGATCGGCCTGCACATCCACGCGTTCGTGCAGGTCACCATCACCTCGACCAAGCACGTGGAATTCGAGGCGGCGGCCAACCGGCATGCGTCCGTCGTGCAGTGTTTTGCCACGGCCGGCGATGGCGACTATCTGCTCCAGGTGCTGGTCCCGGGCATCGCCGACCTCGATCAGTTGCTGCGCCTGGAGATTTCGCGGCTGCCAGGCGTGCAACGAATCGTGACCACCGTGTGCGTCAAGGCCATCAAGCATCGCACGGCGACCATCGACTGCGTGCGCTGAGCGCTATTCTTTCGAAGCCAGGCTCAACGCAATCCGCTCGATCCGTTTCGTGATCTGCCCCACGCCGACCTTGGGGCCGATGCCATTGGCGATGACGGCAATCGTGACATGGTCGTCGGGAAACTCCTGCAACGACGAGTTGAAACCGAAAATGCCGCCGCCGTGTCCGATGCGGGTGTGGCCTTCGACCTTGGCGATGCCGAGCGCATAGCCATACTCGCTGGGCAGCGCATCGCCCTCTTTGGTCATCGCCGTGCTGCTCAACTTGCCGTCGTTGAGCCGGCCCGGCGCGATCATGGCCTGGAAGCTCGCGGGCTGCAGCACCTTGCCGCCGAACAAGGCGGCATTCCATTTCACCAGATCGCTGGCCGAAGAACGCATCGCCCCCGCGCCGCCGGGAATGGTCATGGAGATCAGCCGGGCGTTCTTGAATTTGCCCGGCGCCTCGGCGTCGTAGCCCGCCACTCGCCCCGCGACGATGTCCTGCTCGTTATCCAGCGCCGTCTGTTTCATGCCCAACGGCGTGAAAAAACGCGTGGCGAGCACGGTCGCCAGCGGCTTGCCCTCCACTTTCTCGACGATGCCGCCGAGCAGGAAATAAGCCGTGTTGCTGTAAGACCAGCGGGTGCCGGGCTCGAAATCCTGGGTCTTGGTCATGCGGCCGAAGCGTTCGACCCATTGATCGGTCGTCAATGTCACCGCCGCCTCGCGCCCGAGAATCACCTCATCGTCCGTGTAGTTGTGCAGGCCGGAGGTGTGATGGAGCATCTGTGCCAGAGTCACATCGGCGGCGCGCGGATAAGCGGGGTAGTACTTGGAGAGCTTGTCGTTGGTAGACAGCTTGCCCTCTTCCTGAAGTTTCAGCAGCGCAGCCGCGGTGAATTGTTTGGTCACCGACCCGATCCGAAACACGCTGTCGTTGCCGACCGGCACGTTCAATTCAAGATTGGCCGAACCATAGCCTTTCACCAGCACCGGCGCGCCATCCTTGAAGACCGCCACCTGCAGTCCCGGACTCTCTCCTGCCGCGATGGCCGCCTGGGCCGCGCGATCGATCGCCGCGGCCATCGCGGAAGTGTCCGCGCAGAACGCGGGGAATGAAACCAGAGTCAGCAGCGCCGACAGCAACAAGCCCCGAGCCGGATGGTTCACGAACAGCCCTCCCAAAGAAAACACCATTCTAGTCCGCGACCGTCCCGGCAAGAGGGACGTTGGCAATCCATGAGACAGAGATCCCGTCTGCGGTCAACCTTGCGGGACGCTACCGCATGGTGGACGATAGCTTCTTTACAGTCGAGAAAGCTCATGAAAGACCAGACGATCGCCATCCACGGGGGCTACGAAACCGAACCGACCACACATGCCGTGGCCGTGCCCATCTATCAGAACGTCGCGTTCGAATTCGACAACGCCCAGCATGGCGCCGATCTGTTCAACCTGGCGGTGCCGGGCAACATCTACACGCGCATCATGAATCCGACCTGCGATGTGCTCGAAAAGCGGATCGCGATGCTGGAAGGCGGCGTGGCCGCGCTGGCTGTTTCCGCCGGCAGCGCCGCGATTCATTACGCGATCGTCAATCTGGCGGAAGCCGGTGACAATATCGTCACGACGCCGCAATTGTATGGCGGTACGTACACCCTGTTCGCTCACATGCTGCCGAAGCTGGGCATCCAAGTGCGTTTCGCCGCCAGCGATTCCGCCGGCGATCTGGAAAAGCTGATCGACAAGAAGACCAAGGCGGTGTTCTTCGAGTCCATCGGCAACCCGGCCGGCAACATCGTCGATGTGGCGGCCGTGACCGCGATGGCGCGCAGCCATGGTGTCGCCACCATCGTCGACAACACCGTCGCCACGCCGGTGCTGCTCAAGCCCTTCGACTACGGTGCGGACGTCGTGGTGCACTCGGCCACCAAATACATCGGCGGCCATGGCACGACCCTCGGCGGCCTGATCGTGGACTCGGGCAAGTTTCCCTGGGCCTCGCACAAGGATCGTTATCCGATGTTCAACGAACCGGAAGCGTCCTATCACGGCGTCGTGTATGTCGATGCGCTCGGGCCCGCTGCATATATCGGCCGTGCGCGTACCGTGCCGTTGCGGAACACCGGTTCCGCGTTGTCACCGTTCAATGCATTCCAACTGCTCCAAGGCATGGAGACGCTGCCGCTGCGCATGCAGCGCCATTGCGAAAACGCACAGCGCGTCGCCGAGCATCTGCAATCTCACAAAGCGATTCAATGGGTGCGCTATGCGGGCTTGAAGGATCATCCGCATCACGCCCTTGCGCAGAAATATATGAAAGGTCGCGCCGCGGGCATTCTCACGTTCGGCGTCAAAGGTGGCTTCGAAGCCGGCGTGAAGTTCTACGACGCTCTCAATCTGTTCAAGCGCCTGGTGAATATCGGTGACGCCAAATCGCTGGCCTGTCATCCGGCCTCCACCACCCATCGCCAGCTCAGCGAGGACGAACAGCGCAAGGTCGGCGTCACGCCGGAGGCGATCCGGCTGTCCGTGGGCATCGAAGACATCGAGGACATCCTCGAGGATCTGGATCAGGCGCTGGCCGCGGCGCGTTGATCTATTCGTCCCAGCGATCGAGCCACGCGACTTGTTTGTGAGCGCTGTCGTTACGCAACGACGGCTCGGCAAGCACGTGGCCGGTGCGCGGATAAACGACCAACTCAGTCGGCGTGCCTGTTTGCTTGACCCCTCGGAAAAACTTCAGGCACTCCGATCCGGCGAGACTGTCGGCACCGCATTCGATCAGGAGGGGCGTGCGCACCTTGCTCACATTCGCCAGAGGTGACTGCGCCGCGAGAACATCTCGATCAGCCGGATCGAATGTATCCGCGACACCAAAGATCGAGCGCATGTGATCCATCGCCCGCGGATTGCCGGCCACGAGCGCCGCGCGAGCGATCAGATCGGCAGCGCCTTCGTTGGCCATGATCGCGCGGAACCTGTCCGTGTGCCCGGCGGTGAAATAGGAAAGCCCACCGCCATAGCTGAACCCCGCCAGCATGAGCCGACCTGGATCGGCGATGCCCAGCGCATTCACGACGTGATCCACACCGCTCATCACGTCCGAAAACGGCGCCTCGAACAGCGACTTTTCGCGCGTGATGGCTTGCGCAAACTCCAGGCCATAGCCGCCGCGCCCTCGCGTGTTCGGGATCAACACCGCATATCCCCGCAGCAGCGCGGGGCCAATTTGATGGATGCCGTTGGGATTGTAGACCGACGGGGTGACCATGCTCGGCCCGCCTGTCAGTACAACGAGCAGTGGCCGGCGGCCCGCGTGCGGCGCGGTCGGCTCGATGAGCACGCCGTGGATCGAGAACTTTTGATCCGCGCTTGGCCACGCCACCACGCTGAGCCGCGTGGCGGCGAGCACCGGATCGTTTGGCAGCGACGAGAGGCTGCTGGGTTGCCAGCGACGCGGCGACGAAACGATCAGATCGCCCCGGCTCGCAACCGACTCGCGTACCACATACACCTTGCCGTCGCGCCTCGACACAGCGGTGCCGTGACAGCTCAGATCATCGGGCGTCAATTGTCTGCTGCGCGGTGAGCCGGTGGATGACACCGCAAACAGCGCACAGCCCATGCTCTTCATGCCGACAAACATCACGTCGTCCCCCGACCAGGACGGCGCATAGGGCGAAAACCAGGGATCGTCCGCTGTCATCAGCGCACGAATGTTCCCAGAGCTCACCTCGAACAGCGCAAGTCGCGCCGGCATCCTCCACGTCTGCTTCTCGCCGGCTGTGATGAATGCCACGAAGCGGCCGTCGGGAGACCAGCGCGGCGAGCCATCACGCCCGGGTCGCTCCACGATCCGGCGCGTCGTGTTTCGCGTCCTGTCGAAAATGTAGATATCGCTGTTGTCACCTTCTGCCGGAAGTAACGACGCTGCCCGCGCGCTGAACGCAAAGGCATCCCCGCGTGGAGACCAGTCGAGCGCTTGCCCGAAGCCTTCAACGGCCATGTCGGCCGGCGTGACTGCCAGCGCGGTCCCTGAGGTCGCATCGACGATGGCGATCCGGCTGTGCTGATCGCCGCGCAATTCTCCGTCCCAATCCACCGACACACTGACCGGCCCCTGGGGAGGTGGAAGGCGCTGCTCCCTCAGCGCCACGGCCAGCTCATCCCTCACGGGAGACCATTGCACATCCATCCACATCGCCGGGTTGATAGAGGCATCGAGCTTCGAGAAATCCACCGGTAATTCACGTATCGAGCGGCGATTCACATCCACGATCGCCAGTGCCCCGCGCGTTCCATACCCAGTGATCGCGATCTGCGAAGCGTCCGGACTGAAGGTGGGATTGACTGCAAGCGTGGTCGACGCGCGACGAACCTCCAGCAGTTCCCGCGGCGGTTCACGCGATCCCACGTGAGCGATCCACAAGCTCACCCGAATCGTATTGCTCGCGATTTCGGCGCGCTCCATTGCGTACACCACCCACTTGCCGTCGCGCGAAACATCGAACTGCGGACGGCCGGTGAAATCGAATGCATTCAGAATCGATGGAGCTTCGAGCGCACCACGAATCGCAGTCTCCGTCGCCTGCTCCAAGGGGGGAGCCGCCAGCGACGGGGACGAGAGCATTGCGAGACTGACCGTGGCAAGCCACCCGCTCATCGCCATGACTTCGTCACCTGCAACGAGAGCATGCGGCCGACGACGCTCGCGTTGGTCGGATCGTAGAGCGGATAGTCTCCGGGCGCCGATGCGTACGGGCGCACGTAGGGTGGATCCTTGTCGAACAGATTGCGGACCACGAACTCCGCCTCCACGCCCGACAACACACCGCTCCAGTTTGCGAAGCTCGCGCCGATGTTTGCGTCGACAGTCGTCCAGGAGGCGACGTCGGTGGTCGGCACATAGCGCTTATCCTCGAATCGACTGACGTAGTCCACGGTCAACCCCGCCCGCATCACGCTCCATCGGGCGCTTGCGCCCAGACGACTTCTGAACTTGGCCGGAAAAAAGGCGCTGCCGACGCGCTCCACCTCGGGTGCGCTCGCCGAGATTGCAGTGAGATGATCGAGTCCGATGGTGGAGCGGTTGGACACCGTGAGCTCACCGCCCAGCGCCGGGAACGACCAGCGCGCATCGAGGTCGAGCCCGCGGACTTTCGCGACCGAGAGATTGGTGTAGCGGTTGTCGATGATGACCTCGACCTGATCCGCCGTATGCGTCATGCCAGTGAACGAGCCCACGCCGTTCACGCTCGCGAGCACAGCTTCAACCTCGCTCACGCTGGGATTGCGAACGAAATAGGGTTGCGTGTCCGGCAGATCGAGATTGAGCAGGTTGGTCACCGCCTGGGACGGATTGGCGAGCTTGTCGTCGTAGTCGACGCTGAAGTACGTGAGCCCCAGCGTCAAGCCTGCCACCGCGGCCGGCGAGAAGTCGATGCCGAAGGTGTAGTTCTCCGATTCCTCGGGGCGCACCGATGCGCTCGGATTGCCGTTCACGAATAACGCCAGCGATCGGCCCGTCGGGTTGGTCGAGTCGGTGACATATCTATACAGACCGGCACTCACCTGGCCGTGCATGTCTTTCAGCGACAGTGCGCGGAACGAAGTGGAATATGTGCCGCGGACACGCACGCCTTCCAGCGGCGTCCAGGCGATACCGAGCTTTGGATTGGTGGTGCCACCGAAATCGCTATAGTCGTCGCGGCGCACGGCGGCGGAAACCTCCAATGTATCCGCCAGGGGAATCTGCAATTCGACGAATGCCGAGCGAATGTCACGAGTCACATCGAACGGTTTTACCCCGTCGCCGAAGCCAGTGAGCTCACGCTGTTCCTCGCGGTACTCGCCACCAATGGCGGCGCGCACCGATCGACCCAACAACTCCACCACGGGGCCGGACAAGGTGGCGCCCGTCGAAAACTCAGTGCCCTTGAATATTTCATCCAGCAGCAACGCCTGACTGCCACCGGTGATGGTCGGCTTGGAGCTCGCTCCGGAGTACTGCCCGAAGGCAGTGAGGCGCCAGCGCTCGGTGAGTCGAACGTCGGCGGTCAGCGCGCCCAGAAACTGATCGGTGCTGGTATCGAACCATTGCGGCGAGCCCGTGACCAGCGTTTCACCGTCGAAGTCGCGACGCGAGTACAGTCCTTCGAACCCCAATTGCACGGCACTGCCCACGTCCTGCTGAGCATTCACATAGGCGGAATGCTGGATCTGATTCGGCATGACGTACCGATTGGAAGTCATGTTCGTGGTTCGCTTGCGCTGCCGGGCGCGCAGCTCGTCCTGATCGTCGAACTGATAGGCGAAGAACGCGGCACCGCTCGACCATTGAGTGCCCAACGCCTGACCGAGCTGCCACTGTTCGAATCCGGCCTGGGTGGGCGTGCCGAACCGGGCCCGCGATTCCACGACCGACTCGTTGCGACGCGTGATCAGGTTCACCACGCCCGCGATGGCATCGGCGCCGTACACGGGAGACGCGCCGTCCGCGAGCACCTCCACTCGTTCCAGCGCGATGAGCGGGATCAACGACAAGTCCACTGAATAGCCATTCGAGGCGGTCGGCAGACGGCGACCGTTCAGCAGCGACAACGTCGCCGCCGCGCCCAGACCGTGCAGATTCGGTGCGGTCGCACGGCTGCGGTTATATGAATTGTTGCTGAGCCCGCCGCCTTGGCCGGCGCCGGCGCCTTCGCCGCTGAAGTCGCCACTGAAGTTCGCGGGGATATCGCGGAGCGCGTCCTGCAGCGACGCGGAACCTTGTGAGCGAAGCTCGTCCCGATCGATGCGCTGGACCGGCGATGCGCTCTTGGCATCGCCGCGAATGTGGCTTCCCGTCACCACGACCTCATCCAGCTCGACGACATCGCCGCCGCCCTTGACCCCCTCCACGCCGGTCACGCCCGTCGAATCGCGCTCGGCGTTCTCGGAGAAGATGGTGATGGTGTTCTCGTTGAGATAACGAAAGCTGAGACCCGTGCCGCCGAGGATGCGCGTCAGCGCCTCATCGACCGTGATCTCCCCGACCGCCCCACTCGTTCGCAGGTTCTTGACCGCATCGGCGAAATACAACAGCTGCAGATCCCGCGACTCGGCAAATTGTTTCAGCGCCGTGCCGAGCGCCTGCGGCTCGATGTTCGTGGCACGGCGAATGGCGGCGACTGCTTCGCCGGCCGATGCCAGGCCCGCCAACGCACAACACACAGCAGCAGCAATGATAGACGTACGCACCAGCTCCCCTCCGCCTCTGACGAGGCTTGTAATAGCGAGCACCGGAACATCCAGCGCTTCGATGGAGGAATAGAGCGTTCGCATCTCAAAAGTGGGGGTAGCGAGTCAGTGAGCTCGACGTCGCGACACACGGATCTGCTCCGGCGTCTCGACAATTTCCAGGAACGGCTGGGCACGCAGGAATTCGATCAGCGCCGCCGGATCGGCAGAGGAATAGCGACCGCTGATACCGATCCGCTGCAGGTCGGCGTCGACGATCACCAGACGCTGCTCGTTATAACGGTTGAACTCTTCGGCGACGTTGTGCAGCGGTGTGTCTTCGAAGACCAGTCGCTTGTTGGTCCACGCAGTGGAGGCAGTCACGTCGACTGCCGCGATCTTCTTCATCCGCGTCGACACGACCGCGAGTTGCTCGCCGGCGGCAAGCAGAACCTCCTGCGATTCGTCATTGGGTGGCTCGTCGCGTCTCGGCTGCCACAGCGGTGCCGCCTGCCACACCGCCACTCGCCCCTCCACCACCGTAATCGTCGTGCGTTCCGGCTTGCGGTAAACATCGAACTCCGTGCCTACCGCACGAATCCGAGCAGTACCGCCGTCCACCACGAACGGCCGATGCGGATCCTTGGCGACTTTGAACAGCGCCTGCCCTGCGAGCAACGCGACCCGTCGCTCCCCGGCCGACAGCTGCACTCGGATCGCACTTTGCGCATTGAGCTCCACCGTCGAGCCATCCGCCAGCCGCAACGTACGCTGCTCGCCGGTGCCGGTGCGATACACGCTGGATTCGCGAATAGCGAGCCAGACCAGCGGAATCAGGGCGCACAGGACGACCGCAGCCGCGAGGGCACGCATCGATTTGCGGGGAGCTTTCTCGCTCGGCGATCCGGGTCGGGCCGGCAACGCGATCACGTTATCCGACGTGCCACGCGCCGCTGCGATCATGGCTTCGATGTCGAAGCGATCCTGCGCATCGGCCGACGGCAAGGCCGCCCAGGATTCCGCCACCTCCAGATAGGCACGAATGTGATGCGGCGAGGTACGGATCCATCGAGTGAACCGATCCCGGTCCGACTGGCTCAACTCACCGGTACGAAACTCGATGAACCATGCCGAAGCTTCAGCCACCGTGCCGGCGCCGGGCTGCGAGGTAGCGTTACTCATGGGAGTCTCCATACTCTTTGCCTACGCTCACGTTGCGACAGTGCTCCGCGGCCCGCGCCAGATACTTTTTCGCGGTCTCACGCGAGACCCCGAACTCATCGCCGATTTCCTGCACGGTGTAGCCGAACACTTTGTGCATGATCAGCGCGGTGCCGACTCGTGGCGGCAGATCCTTCAACATGCGCTCGAGGCTGGCGATCGCTTCGGCGCTCTCCGCTTTCGCCGTGGGCTCGTCGCCGGCAAGCGCGTGAAGTTCCGCAACCACCTCGGCGATATCCACCGTCGAGCGATCGACCGAAACACGCGACGCGTGCTGATGAAGCACATGCCTCGCCACGGTGAACAGATATGCCTCCGGACTGCGGATGCTTTCGTGCTGATCCACCCTCAGCAGGCGCAGGAACACCTCTTGCGCCAGGTCCGGCACGTCCTGCGAATTGCGCAGGCGGGTCGACAGGAATCGGCGCAACCGGCTGCCGTACCGCTTGGCGATGGCTGTGACGAAAAAGCGAGCGTCGGTCTCTGGCAAAGGTCGGTCCCGCGAAATGGCATGCCCCGACCCAGTAGAGCGATTTTTCTCAAAAGTGGGGGTAGCGCCACTGTACCCCGCCCGGTAAAAGACGGTTGAGAAGACTGACCCAGGCGCTTCCTCGGCGACCCGCGGACCTATGGCATTACGTTGCGATGTGAATTCTGATCGATCCTGAGCGCGGCTAGCCCGCTCGAACCGGCGGCCAGATCACCAACAAGGCGAGCGACGCCGCAATCACGCTCACCGTGGCCATCGCCGGCTGTAACGCCGCTTCACCGCCGAACCCGTGGCAGACGTTAGCGCCGCGATTTGTAAAGTGCAGTCAAGCGCGGTGTACTTGGCCTGGCTGGCTCTTAACCGCGATTTACTTGCGGCCGCCCGGATGTCACACGATGCTGCCCACCCGTGACCGGCTGAGAGAAGGAACGGTGCTACGAATTCACGGCAACATCATGGGAGGCGTGCGGTGAGCGGATCCACTTTGCGAAAGGTTGCGGGCGGCATTGGACTCGTGCTCGTAGCAGTCGTCGCCTACTTCTGTTTCTGGCCCGTGCCTGCAGAGCCCGTAGCTTGGGTCGCTCCAACACCGCCCGGCTATGCAGGAGCTCATGCGCAGAACACGCGTCTCGCCAATCTGCGCACCATCGACATTGGCAATGAGTTCGGCCCGGAGCACATGGTGATCGGACCGGACGGCAAGCTCTACGCGGCGATGACCAGCGGCGCGCTGTTGCGCATGGATCCCGACGGCGGCCATCAGGAAGTCTTCGCAAACACCGGCGGCCGGGTGCTCGGCTTCGACTTCGACGCCAACGGTCAAATGATCGCCGCCGATGCCATGAAGGGCCTGCTCATCATCGCCGACGGCAACGTTCGCATGCTGGCCGATCACGTCGGCCCCGATGATCCGATCGGCTACGCCAACTCCGTGGTCGTGGCATCGGACGGCATCATCTATTTCACCGACGCGTCGACGCGCTTCTCACCCTCGGAATGGGGCGGCACCTATGAAGCAAGCGTGCTCGACATTCTCGAGCAGGCCGCCTCCGGTCGTGTGCTCGCGCATGATCCTGCGACCTCGACCACCTACGTCGTGGCGCGTGGCTTCTCGTTCGCCAACGGCATCGCGTTGTCGGCGGATCAACAGACCTTGTTCGTGGCCGAAACGGGTAGATACAGCATCTGGAAAGTCGACCGCCGCGCGCGCGATCTGGAGGTGCGCAGCGGATCTCCGCAAGCGAAAGTGCTGTTCGATAATCTGCCCGGCTATCCCGACAATCTGATGCGAGGGCGCGACGGTCGCATCTGGGCGGGGCTGTTCAGACCGCGCAATCCCGCGGCGGATGGTCTCTCACAAAAGCCGTTCATGAGAAAACTGTTACTGCGGCTGCCACGGTCCGCGCTGCCCCTCGGTCAGCCCTACTCACACGTGTTCGCCTTCGATGAGACCGGTCGCGTGACTCAGGATCTGCAGGATCCCAGCGGCGCGTATCCGGAAACGACGGGCGTCACCGAAACCGCCGATCGTCTCTACATCCACAGCCTGCATGCGCCAGTGATCGGCTGGATGGCGAAGAGCGAAGTGATGGCGGACGCCGGGCGCGAGGATATCTACATTCTGCGCAGCATCCGCGAGCCCCATTCACCCGCGACCGACGAGTGCGCGGCGTCGAAGACCGGCTTCGATCCCTTTCCCACCGATGCCGAACGTTTCTTTTCTTTCTGGAGTGTCGATGCGCGAGGCGAGGACGGGAAAGTCCTCGACGCGAGACGCTCGCGCGTCGCTGAACTGCGGGGCTGCTTCGGCCCGACGCAGGATCAGGCCCGGCAGAACTTCTACGCGGAGATCCAGCTGGGCGAGATCTCTTTTCGCGGCGCCGGCGAGTGCCTCGCGCTCATGCTCGATGTTCCTCAGACCGGCCTCTTTCCGGTGCGCTGTCATCTCATCTTGAGCGGCCTGCCCGCGCCATTCGTTGGCGGGCTGCTGACAACCAACACGCTCACCAGCGGCGCCCGCTTCGGCGGCGACACGGAGCCCTCGGGATACACCCAGGCGTCGATCGCAACCCTCCGTTTGTGGAGACAGCCATGACTGCCAATCCGAACGGCCGTGCGCTGTGGTATCGCAATCGCTGGATCCATTCGACTCAGGTCAGCAAGGCACTGGGCGAAGTCGGCGAGATCCTCAACATTATCGCTTACCCCTGCAGAACCGTACCGTCCCCTCATCCTGAGTCCGTACGCCAGCCGTTGCTGTAAGCTCCCGACCTGTGAGTTCGGGGGCGCAATGACGGAAGCCGGCGATAGCATCGACTCCAAGTCCCGCGTCATCGAGGTACGCGTTGCGGAGCTGCGCCAGCTGTTCAATGAGATGGACCCGGCGCCGTTTCGCAGTCGGGACATGGACCCGAATGCCGAAGAGTTCATCGTTGCGTGGGGACGAGAGCTACCCCGCGATAGCCCGCTGGCGCTGCTGGTCCACCTCGATCGCTCCCCGGGCCGCCCCGACGAAGCGGCGATTCTTCGTGATTCAATCCATGAGTATTTCGATGGCAGGCAAGTCGCGGCCCGGCAACGATTGCGTGCTCTGTTTGGTCGCGGACGAGTCAGTCTGGTCATCGGGCTGGCGTTTCTGGCGGCGGCAATCGCGGTGAGCCAGTTGCTCGATACGCTCTATCCACGCAGCGGCTTGATCAGCATCGTGCGGGAAAGTCTCCTGATCGGCGGCTGGGTCGCGATGTGGCGGCCCATCGAAATCTTTCTCTACGACTGGTGGCCGATTCGAGCGGAGGCGCGATTGTTTGCCCGACTGGCCACGATGCCCGTGCGCATCAAGTATGGCAGCGAACACCCGACGCGGGCCTGGCAACAGGACTGGCCCGCGGCGTCACAGGATGCATCGAGCAATCCGCAACGCCAGAGTCGCGCACCGGCTCGCTGAACAGCCTCCCGCTCCAGCAGAGGGAGGCTGTGCCGCTCAGAACTTCATGCGGGCGCCGATGCTATAAATGGTCTCGTCGCCGTTGAGCTGGAAGACCACCCGTTCGCTGCCCCAGTAGCTGGCGGTCTTGTTACGCAGGATGTTGGTTCCGCCCACATCCACCCGTAACGCATCGTTCACGTCATAGCCGATGCTGAAGTCGAGACGGCCGGCGGGCCGGACATACGTCAGGAACGTCGGCACATAGGCCTCGTTGACGCGCTCCGCATCGAAAGGCCGCAGCGCCACGCCACCGGTGTTGTCGGCGTTGATGTATTTGGAACGATAGGTCCAGATCAGGCGTCCGCTCAGACCGAACTTGTCATAGAGCAGACCGGTCGTGTAGTTGTACTTGGAGACGCCGACCAGAGGATTGCCCGCGAGCGGATCGTCGCCCTTGATCTCCGAATCCGCCAGGGTGAAGGCCCCCTGCACGCCGAAGCCCGACATCGCCCCCGGCAGGAAGTCGAAGAAATATTGGGCACTGATTTCGACGCCCTGCAGATCCACCGAACCGACGTTGCGCGGGCTCGACATCAGGTAATTGAGTCCGTCGATCGTTTCCTGAGTGGTCGAGGTGACGACGCGGTCCTTGATCGAACGGTAGTAGCCGGTTACCGCGGCATAGCCGCTGTCGAAATAATATTCCGCCGTCAGGTCGATGCTGTCCGATGTCTGCGGCTTCAAGTTCGGATTGCCGCGCGTGCCGGTGTTGAGCAGGAACACGTTGCCCACCAGCGTCAGCGATTCGGTCGGATTGAGCGAGGCAAAGTCCGGACGCCGCATGGAGCGCGAATACGCCAGGCGCGTCTGGAACGATTCGGTGAACTGCAAGCGTGCCGTCGCCGACGGCAGAACGTCGACGTCCGACGTATCGGCGCGCACCGGACTGAATGTGTTGCCAGTCCGCTCGAAGCCCTCGATCGTGCGCTCGGTCTTGACCACGCGCGTGCCGATCACGCCGTCCAACATGAGCGATCCCAACGGGATTTCATAGGCGCCCTCGACATAGGCGGCGTAAGTCGGCTCCTCGGCATTGAATTCCTTGGCCGGCTCGAAGCTGGGCTGGCTCAGCGGCAAATTGAACAAGGCGCGCAGCTCGTTGCGCCCACGCTCCGAGCGCAGATAAGCCGGATTCACACCGAGGAACTCCGCCCCGCCATTGAGGCGCGGCGCCTCGCCAATGACACCCAGGAAATCGGGTGACAGCCCCAGACTGGAGACCAGCCGCGCGTTCGCCTCGGTCGCGGTACCGATGTTGCCAAAGCCGATCGACTGGACCGTGTTGGTCTGTCGCACTTCCTGGAACCGCGATTCGCGGCGGGCGAAACGCAGACCGGACTTGAGCTTGGGGAACAAGCCGCCCAGCTCGAACTCGCCGTCGAGCCGCGCCTGCAACAGCTCGCCCTCGCCCAGCGTGTAGTTCTGGTTGATCGAGTTACGCAGCGACAGGTTGGCCGAGCTCAGTGGAATCGACGGATCGATCGTGAAGGACGGGCCGTCGTCGTCGTTCATCTCCACGAAGATCGTCGGTACGCGCTGGCCGATCTCGGCATTGAAGTTCTGGAGGAACGAGCGCGACGTCTGATAGGCCACATCGAAATTGAGCCTGGCCCGATCCCGCACGAAGTTGAAGCCGGTCGCGATCATCTTGTTTCGCTGAGTCACGTCCTCCGACGAGGAGTTCTGATTGATCACGACGTTGTCGAAACGCGCGCTCTTCAGCTCGCAGACCCGGCGCACCGTGAATGGCTGGATCGACACCGTGCCGTCGGCATTGTTGATCAGCGTCGGATTGGTGCCCTGAGCGTTGACGCGGGCATCGAAGCAGTAGTCGCTGAGCGTGACATCGGAAATCCGCGAGTCGTTGGTGAACGGCTGCGGATTGAAACCCGCGAAGCCGGTGGTGCTGCGGAAATGGGTGTAGAGGCCGTCCGCATAGACCTCCAGCTCCGGCGTCGCCTGCCATTGAATGGCCGCATTCGCCTGCTTGCGATCGATGTCGCCCACGTCGGGCATGTTTCTCAGCACCTGCGGAATGAGCAGCCCGGGCTGATTGAGCGGCGCCACGCCCGAGTAGCGGCGCTCGCCGAGGTTGGACACGCTGCGGATATTTTCCGCTTTGGAATAGGTGGCATTGATCAGCGCACCGATCTCGCCGATCGAGGTGTCCGTCTTGCCCGCCGCGAGCAGGCCGAACTGCGGGTTGTGCGCTTCGGCGATGGTGGCGTAGTTGTCGCGAGCGGTAATCACCGCCGTCGGTTCGCTGAAGCTGAAAGGACGGTTGAGTCGCAGGTCGAGCGCGCCCGCCACACCACCTTCGATCTGATCCGAGGTCTGCGACTTGAACGCGTCGATCCGGGCCAGCGCCTCGGCCGGCACGTCCTGCAGGTCGAAGCCGCGTCCGGTGGTGGTGATCACCTCGCGCCCATTGACGGTCGTCAGGATGTCGGTCAGGCCGCGAATGCGCACGCCCGACAGCTCATTGTTACGGTCGTTCTGCACCTGGATGCCCGGCACTCGCTGCAGGGCTGCGGCGACCGTCGGATCGGGAAGCTTGCCGATGTCGGTCGCGACGATGGAATCGACGACCTGGACCGATTCGCGCTTGACCTCCGCCGCGCGTTCGAGCGACTGACGAACGCCAGTCACCACGATCTCTTCGAGCCCGCCCTGCGCCGCCGCCTCAGTCTCCTGGGCCCCTGCCGGCAAGGAAATAAACACAGCCGTCGCTGAGACGGCGCTCAATAGATTGAACCGCATGTTGCCCCCTTTCTCACGCCTTGATCTTGTTCGCCAGGCCACGGCCACTGTGGCGAGATTGGGCGGATTAATATTATAAAACTGAAAAATGGTCAACTGCCCCGCTCCGCGACCGGGGTCGCGGCGGGGTTCAATCGCTCAACGGGGTGGGGTCCGGAGGGGGCTACGGACGCTGCAACTGAAGCCAATGACCCAGCGAACTGCGTTGTCGCGGGGTCGTGACCCGGCGCATCCAGGTAAACACCTAGATCCGATCGAAAATCAGCGGCTCGAACAGACCAGTGCGCGCACCAGTTGCGACCGGCAGGTCACGTCCAATTTTCTGAAGATGGCGTGCAGCTGGCTTTCGATGGTTCGACGCGAACGCTGCAGCCGTTGCGCGATGTCTTCGTTGCGCAAGCCCTCCGCCACCAGCAAAGCGACGCGCCGCTCGCGAGGCGACAGACGATGTAACGCCAGCTCGGCGCTGGCCGCATGGCCCAGCGACGCATCGACGCTGAACATCAAGAGGCAATAAGCACGCGATTTCATCCGCGGCAGAGAGCTGCCCCAGTGAATCGCTACGGCGAGCTCCGATTTGTTGGGATGTCCGACCCGCACGCCGCTCGCCATTGGATCGCAGCCATTCCTGGAAGCGAGACGCAGCAGCGTGCCGATGCCAGTGGGCAGCCTGAATTCGGCGCCCGGAGAGCCGCCCTCCATCTTCAACTCCTTGTTCCAGAGCTCACACATCCTGTGCGCTTCGCCCGTCGCGAACAGCACCACGCCATGCGCGTCCAGACACATCACCGCCGGCGGACTCGTCGGCGCGATGCTCATGTTTCCACATCTCCGCCCAAGGCCTGATACAGCGTGACCTGGTTCTGCAGCTGCCTGACCCGGTTCTCCAGCACCGCCGATTCCGCTCCCCGGCGTGCCTCCTGCGCCGCCAGCCAGTCGTTCAGTGCAACTGCGCCGCTGCGATAGCGAATCTCATACATGCGCTCGGCGGTACGCGCATTGCCGAGTGCGGCATCCAGATACTCGAACTCTTTCCGGTACTGCGTGCGCGCAGACAATGCGTTCCCGACATCCGCCAACGCCTGCTGCAAAGTCTGCTGAAAATCGAGCACCTCGGCGTCGTATCCCGTTCGTGCCGCCGCAGTCGTCAGTCGTGCTCGTTGCACATTCACGAAAGGTAACGCGAGGCTTGCAGCCAGCGTGCCGACCGGATTCGACAGCAGATTGCTCAGCGATGAGCTTGCGGCGCCGGCCTCCGCCGTCAAGGACAGCGTTGGATAAAACGACAGCGACGTCGCATCGGCCGATGCCAGGCTCGCACGTAGACGAGACTCGGCGGCACGCAAGTCGGGACGCCGGCCGAGCACACTTGCCGGCACATCGACCTCGATGCTCGGCAGCGTCAACAGCGACGGCGACGTTGCTTCAAAGGCCGTCATATCCTCGCCATCGAGCAGCACGGTGAGCGCGTTGCGCGTTTCCGTCTGCAACTGAAACAACTGAGTCTGCACTGCCAGCTGAGCCTGCAACGTCCGTCGCGCCTCCGCGATCTCGAGCGCCGAGGCCGCACCGGAGGTGTACTGCGTCTCCACCAGCGCCAAAGTGCGACGTGCGACCGACACGCTCGCCTCCTCCATCGCCAGTCGATCCGCGATGTAGCCGAGCTGAAAGTACAGCGACGCCGTCGTGCCGATCAGCGCCAGACCGAGCGCCTCGCGATCCTGGTCCGTGGCTTTCGCTTCCCAGTCGGCGGCATCACGCAACGCGCCCAGCCTGCCCCAGAGCTCCGCTTCGTAGCCCACCGACACGTACGCGCTTTGAGATTTCGACGTGGGGCCTTGTTTGAAGTCACGACTTCCCCGAGCCCCCATGCCGGCCGCCAGTTGCGGATAACGATCGTTGGAGGACAGACGCGCGAGCAGCTGTGCCTGACGTACCCGTAGCGCCGCAGCCCGCAGCGCCGTGTTGTTCACTTTGACGCGTTCGATCAGCGAATCCAGGCGCGAGTCGTCGAAGTTGCGCCACCAGTCCGGTGCTTGCGACTTGCTGCTCGTCGGCACCATCGGCGATTCATACGCGGTGCGAGTGGCACAGCCGCCAACCAACAGGGCGGCCAAGACAGCGATCAGCTTGCGAACAGTCGACATGATCATTCTCTGGACAGCGCCTGTACCGGATCCAGATACGACGCATTGCGAGCCGGCAGATAGCCGAAGATGAGACCGATGCCGGTCGAACAGACGAACGCGGCGACGATCGCACCGAGCGAATACACCACCTGGAACTGCGAGACGAATCGATCGATCACCTCGCCCGCCGCCAGCGCCAGCGTCACGCCCAGCACGCCACCGAGCAGACAGACCAGAATGGCTTCGATCAGGAATTGCGACAGGATGTCCCGGCGGGGCGCGCCCACCGCCATGCGCACGCCGATCTCGCTCGTTCTTTCACTGACGGACACCAGCATGATGTTCATCACCCCGATACCGCCGACCACCAGCGAGATCACGGCGATGGCCGAGATCAGCAACGACATGGTCTTGGCGGTGGACTCCATAGTGCGACGGACGGTGTCGCTGTTCTCGATGCGGAAGTCGTTCGCGCCACGACGCATCGCCATCAAGCGAGTGATCGCCGCTTCGCCCGCCGCCGTCGAGACGCCGTCGCCGATCTTGACGATGATGCTGCGTAGCCGGGTTCGTCCGGTCATGCGACCGCGCACCGTCGAATGCGGCGCGAACACGACCAGGTTTTCTGCGTTCCTGATCGTTGGGTTGTCCTCGGCCACCCCCACGACCCGCACCGGCAATGTTCCCAACAGGATGATCTGGCCGATGGGATCTTCGCCCTGAACGAACAGGGTCTTGCGGGCCCGTTGATCGATGACCACGTCCTGCGCACGCCGGTACACGCTCGCCTCGTTGAAGCCGGTGCCCTCGGCGAACTTGATTCCCATGACGTCGAAGTACTGTTCGCTCACGCCCATGATCGATGCGGTGGCGGCGATGTTACGAAAACGAGCGGTCGCACCCAGCTCGACCTTCGGCGACGCTGCCGCGATGTACGGCTCACGTGCCAGCGCGTCGGAGTCCGCTGGCTGCAGCCCCGCCGTTTGCGCGGCTCGCGGGTCGCCCCAGTTACGACCCACCCACACCTCGACGGTATTGGTCCCCATATAACTGATGTCGGCGAGGACCTTCTGGCGTGAGCCCTCACCGATGGCGACGACCGTCACCACGGACGCAATGCCGATGATGATGCCGAGCATGGTCAGGAACGTTCGCAGTCGCTGCGCCTTCATGGCCAGCAGCGCGATACGAAACGCTTCGGTGAACAACTCCGCACGCACGCGCATGCCGCTCAACGCCCGTTGAGCCACGGCCGCCCGAGGCCGGGCGGCTGCGGCCGTTCGCACATCGCTCACCACGACGCCGTCGGCAATCTCGATGATGCGATCCGCATGTTCCGCGACGTGACGATCGTGGGTCACGAGGATGATGGTGCTGCCGTCCGCATGCAGCTCGCGCAGAATCTTCATCACCTCCTCGCCGCTGCGACTGTCGAGTGCACCGGTCGGCTCGTCAGCGAGAATGATGTTGCCGCCATTCATCAATGCGCGCGCGATGGAAACGCGTTGTTGCTGGCCGCCGGAGAGTTGCCCTGGGCGATGACCGAGTCGCTCCGACAGCCCGAGACGACCCAGCAGCGCGGCGGCTCGATTGTGACGATCGGGCCTGCTGACACCCGCGTAGATCGCCGGCATTTCGACATTGCTTTGAGCCGACAGATGACCGAGCAAGTGATATCGCTGGAACACGAAGCCGAAACGCTCGCGACGCAAAGCTGCGAGCTCGTCCGCGGACATGTCGCTCGTATCCCGGCCCGCGACCCGATAGCTGCCGCGCGTGGGCCGATCGAGACAGCCGAGGATGTTCATCAACGTCGATTTGCCAGAGCCGGACGCGCCTATGATCGCGACCATCTCGCCGGCGGCGATCGACAAGTTGATGTCGCGCAATACCGCGACCGTTTCGTCGCCAGCGGCAAACTCCCGCCAGAGATTTTTCACCTCGATCAGCGGTGCCTCGCCGGAGCTCATCACCTCGCTCTCCCGCTGGGCGCGGCACCTGCAGAGTCGCCGACGACGACGTGCTCTCCAGGCTGCAAGCCTTCGAGGACCTGCGCTGAGATGTTGTTGTTCAATCCGACCTTGATCTCTTTGGATACCGCCCGGCCGGTGCCATCCAGCACCCGGATCTTGTACAGACCCGAGGGGGTTTTCTTGCCGAGCGCCGTCGCGGGAATCACCAATGCGCCGGGAGCTTCTTCCAGCACGATCGACACCTGAGCCGTCATCGAAGGCCGCAGCTCGCCGTCCGGATTCGGCATTTCAAACAATCCGTTGTAGTACACGGCGCTCGCGGTCGCCGCGGTCTGGGCCGCACTCGCGCTGGACGATCCCGCAGCCTGGCTGGCAATGGCGGCGGGCGCCGGCTCGACCGTTCGCAGTGTCGAGCGGAACCGTTTGTCAGGTTCGCCCAAGGTGGTGAAATAAACTTTCTGTCCGGTGCGCACCCTCGTCACGTCGGCTTCGGAGATTTCCGCCTTGACGCGCATGACATCCAGCTTCGCGATCATGACGATGGTCGGCGCCGACTGGTTCGCATTGACGGTGCGTCCCTCTTCCGTCACGACCGCCACCACGACGCCACTGATGGGCGCGGTGATGCGCGTGTAGCCGAGATCGACCTTGGCAATATCGACGGTGATCTCGGCCTGCCGGATTTGAGCGTCGAGCGCGTGAATTTCGGCGCGCGTCGTTTCGAGTGCCGCTTCGGCCGCCTCGAACTCTTCGCGCGGCGTGGCATCGGCCGCCAGCATGTTGGTCTGACGCTCGTAAACGAGCTCGGCCTGCTTGAGTGCCGCGAGCCGCGCCAGCCGCTGCGCCCGAACATTGCCGAGCGCCGCTTCCGCATTACGCAACTTGTTCTGTTGAGGCAGAGAATCGATCTGGCCGATGAGCTGACCGGCTTCGACCCGATCGCCCACTTTGACCTCGAGCTTGCGCAACTGGCCCGACACCTGCGCGCCGACGTTGACCAGCTTGATCGGCTCGATGAGGCCGCTGGCGAGGATGGTGAGCTCCAGGTCCTCGACGCGGGCTTCGGCGGTGATGTACGCCGACTCCGTCGTGCTCGCGAACAGCTTGGAACCGCCGTATCCGAGCGCGCCCAAAGCGGCCAACGCGGCGAGGCTGACGAACACGGGGCGCATGAGTGACTTAGACATGGACGCTATATGCCACGCCCCGGCTGCAAGGTACGTAAGGCCAGTGAAAATGGAGTGTAAGCATTTCGCAAACACGCCAGATTCACTGGCCGCTTGGTCACTGCGAGCGGCGCAGTTCGGTCCAGTAAGGCAGCGAGTAGATCCAAAACTGGCGCGACTTGTCCTCTGCGCTGGCGCGGACATAGCCATTCAGCACGCCATCGCGCAATTGCAAGGCCACGTCGACGGTGTGCGGACTACGCCGCGTATCGGAGGTCTCGATCAAGGCCGGCGCTACCCCCGACAGCAAGCCGTTACGAAACGCCGCCTGGCTGAGCAACGTCGGCAACTGATCGGCGATCTGCAGATGAATGTCGCCCGAGGCGAGGATCTGCAGCTTCATCGGCTGCGCGCCCTCGTGCGTCTGGATGTTTCCGCTCCAGTCGCCGAGCAGGCTCGAATCCGGCTTGAGCGGCTCGTCCGGGGCCGCGTCGCGAACGTTCAGATCCGTGCCGACCTCGCGCCACTGCGGCAGCAGTGCCTTGAAGATCGCGAGACTGATCGGCCCGAACCCAATGTCATTGGCGTTGGCCAACAACACCACGCCCACTCGCTTTTCGGGAATCATGTTGAAGAACGTTTTGACGCCGTTACTCGAACCGCCGTGGCCCTGCACGGTGTAGCCGCCTTTGGCCTGCACCTGCCAACCGAACGCGTAGCCGTTGCCGGGGCGAACCATGATCGGCGCACGCATCATCTCATCGATGGACGCATTGCTCAGGATCGCTTTCTGATCGCGCTGACGGTCCTTCATGATGAACAGCCCGAAACGCGCCAGATCGTGCGCACTGGAATACACCGACGCGGAGCCCGGCTCGGTGTGATTGTAGAACGGGATCGGATCGCCAAGCCGGTCGTAGCGCACGGCGGCGTGCTTTTCCAGGCCTGGACCGATGTCCACCGAGGTGTGCGTCAACCCCAACGGAATGAACACCTCCTGGCGCAGATAGTCCGCATAGCTCCTGCCAGAGACGTGTGCGATCAAATAATCGAGCACACCGTAGCCCACGTTCGAATATTCGAAACGCTCACCCGGCGGCTTCATGATCTGCGCGTAACGCTGTAACGCCAGCACCTGCGGCGGCATGTGGCTCAGCTCCTCCGTTCCGAAGAACGTCTGCCCCGCTCCAGGAATACCCGACGTGTGATTGCCGACCCGGCGCACCGTGGCCTGGTTGCCATCGCCGATACGCACGGTCAGCTGCGCCTCGCCTAGATAATCATTGACGGGTCGATCCAGATCGACCTTGCCCGCCTGCACCAGGGTCATCAGTCCCGTCGAGGTGAAGGACTTGGAGAGCGAGGCCAGCGAATACATCGTGTGCTCGGTCGCGGGCACACGGTTCTCTCGATCCGCCCAGCCGAAGCCTTCTTCCCAAACGATCTTGCCATCCTGCACGACCGCGACGGCGATCGATGGAATGTTCTTCTCGGTGATCTGCTCTTGAATCAGCGCGCGCGCCGCGCTGAAGCGATCTGAGCTGGCCCACGCAGGTACGGCACTCAATGAAATGGCAACGCAAATCCCTGCGCGCAACAGTTGTCGCATGATTGACCTCCAGGCCTGAAAAAAATTAGTGGGTGACCCGTCGCAGCCGCACGCCGACGGTGTCCAGAATCAGTTGAGTGGGCTGGCCCTTCGCATCGCGCACGAACGACACGAGGGTGGGACGGAAGCTGTCCGAGTCGAAATGATCGGCAGTGACCTGTGTCAGCAGGATTGGATCCACGAGCCACTGCGAGCGCGCGACCAGCCGGCCGTTCTCGACGCCGATGGTGTACGTGATATCCAGCTCATCGCTGCGATAGTCGCCCGCAAGCCGGGCCAGCTCCGCCGCACTGCTCGTCACTCGCGCGACGCGTTCGAATCGGTCGCTGGGCAAGCCAGAAACCTGCACACGTTCGAGTGCCACCACTGCGCCGCTGGCTGCACGAACGGCGCGGAAGGAATATCGTCGGCGCGGACCTACGTCGAAGCTGCCGTCGGCACGAAACACCACCTCGAAGACTTCGCTCGAATAACGCTCTCGCCCCACCAGACGGTCACCTTTGCGCTCGAGCGTGACCGACCTGTTAGCAGGATGCAGATAGGTTCCCACCAGCGCCTCGAGCTGAGCGAACGCAGGCGGCGCGACGATGGCAGGCACGGTGCTCGCCGGTGACTCGTTCGGCGGCAAATAAAGATCGGCGATGGCTGCGATCCGTTTTGGCAGATCAATGCCCGTATTCGCCAGGATCGTGATCGCGAAGTCATGCTCGGGGTAGTACACGAAGTACGTAAGGAACATCGCGTCCGAGCCGCTGTGGCCAATGGCGCGACGGCCGCCCACGGACGGCTCGAACTCAGGCAGCTCGAACAGGCCGAAGCCATAGTGGGTCGGCGTGCCGTCGTTCAATGTCCCGCCGCGGCTGACCTGATCGATCAACGCGGCATCGCCGACTCGCGGCTTGCTGAAATTGCCGGCCCACAGCGCGAGATCTTCGACGGTGGTGGTCAGATTGGAGGCGCCGACCATTTCGAGATTCAGCAGATAGCGCAGCCACGGCCCGTCTCCCTCTCGATAGTAGGAGTGCGCGCGCCCGGGCACTACCTCCCGCACGTCATCGTAAAAGAACGTGTGCTTCATGCCGAGCGGCGTAAATATGCGCTCGGTGGTGAATTGGCGCAGCGTTTTACCCGTCACCGAGCGCACGATCTCCGCGAGCAAGGTGTAGCCGGTGTTGGAGTACTTGAAGCGCGTTCCCGGCGCAAACTCGAGCGCCTGCTGCCGCTTGACCATCTGGATGACCTGCTCCTGGCGCAGCACGTCGCGTATGTCGCGACCGCCGAGCATGAACAATGTCATCTGATCGCGCAGGCCGCTGGTGTGCTGAATCAGCTGCCGGGTGGTGATCTTCACGCCAAGATCGGGAAAGTAAGGCAGATAGGTGCGCACGTCGGCATCGAGATCGACCTTGCCCTCGCGAGCGAGCAGCGCGATGGCGAACGCCGCGAACTGCTTGGACATGCTCGCCACGTGAAACGGTGTCCGCGGCGTGATGGGCGCGCCGGACTCCAGATCGGCGAGCCCATAGCCCTTCGCGAAGATCACGCGACCGCCTCGATAGATGCCCACCGCAGCGCCGGGACTGCCCGGCGCCGCGAGCTCGGCAAACAAAGCGTCGACCGACGCTTCCTTGTTCCGATCGGTTGTCGATGCCTGCGCGATGCCGCTCGCAACCAGCACCAGCAGGAGAGCGAATAAACGTTGCATGGCTGACCCGCGAATCACATTCTGAAGTTGATTCGTGCCAGCACGTTACGCGGCAGATCCAGCTCCACCAGATTGGGACCGGAGCCCGAGAACACATCCTCATCGGTGACATTGTTCAGCAGCAGGCTGAAATCCGTCCGTTCGCTGAATGTGTAATAGACACCGAGGTCGATACGCGTATAGCTCGGCAGCAGCAGCATGTTGCCATCGTCGATGTAGCGATCGGCAACGTAGTTGGCCGCGGCCGAGAAGCCGAGCCCCGCCAGCACCCCGGACTGCAGATCGTAGCGAGTCATCAGCGACACCGTGTCGCCAGGCGCATGACTGAGCCGATTGCCATCGAGGGCCGGGCTGTTGCTCTCCACCTCTGTGTCGGAGTAAGCATACGACGCGTACATCGACCAGTTGGGACGCAGATATCCCTGCACCGAAACTTCAGCGCCCTGCGATGTGACTTTTCCGAGCGGCACCTGGAAGCCCGGATTGGCCAGATCCACGGTGAGCACGTTGGGCTTCTCGACCTGGAACAGCGCGACGCTGCCGTTCAACCCGCTGCGGCCGATATCGAACTTGGTGCCCAACTCATATTGCACGCTGCGCTCCGGCGCGAACGCAGCGCCACTCCCCGTGGTCCCTCCGCGCGGCATGAACGACTTCGACTGGTTGGCGAAGATCGAAATGCTGTCGCTCACGTCATAGAGCACGCCGAACAGCGTCGGCCAGGCAGACTGATCCACTTTCGTCGGCCGCTGCGGCGTACCGCCGGCCGGAGTGAAAGTATTCGACGTGCGGATCTTCGCATAGCGCACGCCGCCGATCAGATGCAGGCGCTCGAACAGAGAAACGCGATCCTGCAGGAACACGCCCTGAGTCTCGCTTTCCAGCAGTGAGCCGTTCAGCAGCAGCGGATTCGGCAAGGTCGCGGTGTAGGTTGGATCGAAGATATCCACCGACGTGGTGAAGAACCCGCCGCGGCCGTCTCTGAAATCGTCGCGCTCCGAGACATACTCGCCGCCGATCGAGAATTTGTGCTGCAACGGACCGGTCGCGAACTCGCCCGACAGGTCCATGTGATAGGCGTAGTCGTCGCTCCGGGAATCCCGGGCGATGAAGAAATACCGGCGCAGCGTGCGATAGTCGTTGTTCAGAAAGCCCTGCGACAACATGTTGCCGTCGTTCTGGTCCCCGTAGGTGTACGAGACAGCGGCGCGCCCGTGCAGAGTGTCGGTGAACCGATGCGTTAGCTGAGCCGCGACCCGACCCGATTTGCGATCCATGCCGACGCCCGGCTCATCCGGATCGGCGATGAAGAACGATCGGCTGTAGTTGCCGTACGGATTCGGCGTGATCAGCCCTGCGGCTGGCGTGCCGATATAAGCACCCGCTGGCGCGCGCTCACGGGAATACTGAGCTTCGGCGAGCAGCTGAGTCCGCTCGCCCAGATCGAACGCAACCACCGGCGCCACGAACACTTTGTTGCTCGACCAGGAGTCGAGGAAGGATTCGCGATCCTGATACGCGAAGTTCAGTCGGGCGCGCGCCTGCTCAGAAATCGGGCCGCCGACATCGGCGGTCACACGGTAATTGTCGTAGCTGCCGAGCCCCGCGCCGAACTCCCAATGAAATCGATCCAGCGGCTGCTTGGTCACCAGATTCACGACCGCGCCCGGCTCCATCGAGCCGTACAGCACCGATGCCGGTCCCATCAACACTTCGACGCGCTCCACGCCTTGCATGTCGAGCGGCTGAATCATCGTGTTTCTGCTGGTGCCGTTGAGCGTTTGCGCGGCGTAGAAGCCGCGAATGTTGAACTCCTGAGGCAGGTAGCCCATCTGGGTGCGGCGGTTGGTCGCCGAAGGCACGAAGCGCAGCACGTTGAACAGATCGGTTGCGCCGGTGTTCTCGAGAAACACCTTGTCGAACACCATCACGCTCTGAGGCACTTCCCGCACCGTCTCCGCCTCGGTGCGCCCGAAGACCGTGACCACTTCCAGGCGCACCTCATCGACGCTCTCATGCGACGCAACGCTCTGGGTCGATGCGCTCGAGACTTCAGACGATTGCGTGAAGCTGATCGCGCGCTGGGCGGGTGCGCTCGTGTCCTTGGGGTCCGCGACGAACACTCGAATCGTCTGTTCGTTGATCAGCTCGAATCCCAGCCCCGTTCCCATGAGCAGCCGCGCGAGCGCCTCGCGTGCGGGCAATTCGCCTTCGACGCCCGGACTGCGTCGGCCCCGAACCTCCGAGCCTACTGATACGACCTGCACCTTGGCCTGATCGGAGAACGCGAGCAGCGCCGAGGCCACCGACTGCGGTTGAATCGACAACCTGGCAACCGTATTGAGCGCATTGGCAAGCGCGGAACCCGATGATGTGAGCAAGCCGGCTGCGAGGACTCCGAGCACGGCACGACGAAGACGCATATTCCACTCCCCTTTCTAAATGTTGTCCGATGCCAAGAAAGACGTGCGGACAACCCGAGGCGGAAATGTCACTCGCGAGGTTCGATCACCACGGCTTCGTTACTCACGCGGATGCTCACAGGAAATGAGCGCTCGATGGCGATCAGCCACTCATCGAGTCGATCCGGTTGGAACGTTCCGGTATAGAAGTGCTGATGCAGATCGACGTTGCGCACCTCGATGTGGCGCGGCGAATAACGATTGACGTTGGCGATCACGGCGTCGAGCGGATCGTCCGAGAACTCCAGCTTCTGTTCGCGCCAGGCCAGCGCGCGTTGCGCATCCTGACCTCGTGTGACCACACTCAAGCGATTCGATGCTGGATCGTAGGTCGCCTGTTGCCCCGCCGAGATCATCGGATGATCGCCTGCGCTGCGACCGGAACGCGCGATCTGCACCTTGCCTTCAGTCACGGTCACCGTCACGCGCTCACCCGTCTTGCGCACGTTGAACGCTGTGCCGACGGCACGAATCGAGATCGAGCCCGACTGCACGATGAAGGCTCGCGGGCCGCGCTCGTGATGGACTTCGAAGAACGCCTCACCCTCCTTCAAGCGAACATCCCGCACGGTTTCGCTATACACGGCCTCGATCGAGGTCGCGCCGCCGAGCGACACCTTCGAGCCGTCGGGCAGCGGCGCCTGACCGATTCCGGCGACCGGGGTCGAGAAAGCCATCGTCGCTCGCGGCGCCTCCGGCTGCAGTCGCCACATCGAGACTGCTGTAACGGTCAAGAGCACGAGCGCCGCTGCGGCGTACCACTTCACGCGCGAGACCCGGCGATGCCCGTTCGTGCGCTGCTCCCCCGTCGCTCGCAGACGTTGAGTCAACTCCTGAATCCGCTGATAGGCCTCGCGATTGTCGGCGTCCGCCTCGATCCATTCGAGCCAGTCCGAGACCTCCTCCGGCGACACGTTCGGCTCCTGCAAGCGCGCCCACCATTGCGACGCCGCCTCCAGGCGTTCCTGTTCCAGCGGGTAAAGCGGTACTCCATTCATGACGATGTTCCTTCTTCATCGAGGCGCGCCCGACAATGGGCCAGGGCCCGGGCAAGGTAGTAGCGCACCATCCGATCGGTAAGGCCCCATTCCGCGGCGATGGTCGCCACGCTCTCTCCAGTCAGAAAATGCCGGGTCAGCGCTTCGCGCATTTTTTCGGGCAGCTCGGCCAGCGCGCTGGTCAACGTCACTTGCTCGGCCGCATCCAGCGCCTCTTGCTCCGGCGAGCGTCGCTGAAACCACTCGGCGAACAGTTCGCGCGTGGGAGCTTTTGCGCGCACGGTTCGGTGGCGCAGACGATCCATGGCGAGATTGGTGGCGATCCGGAACAGGTAGGCCCGATGAAAGCCGATCGCATCCGGGCGCTCGAGCTGGAGCAGCCGTACGTACGCCTCCTGCGCCACCTCCCGCGCCTCCGCCTCCGAATTCAGCCGCGTGACCAGGAACGTAATCAGCGCCCGATTGTGGTCTCGGAACAACTGCTCGATGAGCTTGGCGCGGTCCTGGCTCGCACTGGCTGGCGATGGTTCGGTGTTATGGCCCAATTCTGGTGTCGGATCCGGCGAGGTCGGCATCGGCTGGAATTCGCCCCATGGTGACAAGATAGACGAGCGGGAACAACCGTTCGGAAATGCCGATCGCCATTTTCCGCGCCGTCAGTCCTCGACACTCATGGTCCGCTGATACGCCGGGCCGTCGTAATCCGGCACCTTGACGCCCGTGGGCGGCGTTGCGTGCAGCAGGTGCTGGGCGAAGTAATCCCACGATTTGCGGATCATGTAGCCGTCCTGCCAGAGATCCTTGTGATTGCGGGTCGGGTGGATGAACAGGTCGAAGTCCTTGTTTTCCCGGATCAATGCATCGGCCAGTTGCAGCGTCAACGCCATGTGCACGTCGTCGTCGTTGGCACCGTGGGCCAGCAGCAGCTTGCCCTTCAGGTTCGCCGCCAGCTCCATGTTGGACTGCTTGTCGTAGCTCTCGGGATATTCCTGCGGCCGGCCGTACCAGCGGTTGTGCCCCGACACGAACAAGTAGTTGTCGTGGCTGCCCGCCGTGGCGACGCCGACTTTGAAGAACTCAGGGAACTGCAGGAGCGCCCGCGCCGCGCGATAGCCACCCCAGGAGTGACCGTAAATGCCGGCACGCTCGATGTCGATGAAGCCGTAGCGCTCGGCCAGTTGCTTCATGGCGGCGATGTGATCTTCCAGAATCGCTTGCGAGGCAACGCCGGTGCCGAAACCAATGTCCTGCATCGACTGCCGCCGCAACGGCGTCGCCCGACCGTCGAAGTGCATCACCGCGAAGCCGACCTGCGCCAGCGCCATTGCATTCCAGCGATCCTTCAAGAATTCGCGCGGGGCCACCAGCGTCTGAGTGCCGGAATACTGCGCGTCGATGATCGGATACGAGCGCTGCTTGTCGAAGTCGAACGGCAGGAACAGCACGCCATACAGATCCGTCTCGTTATCCGCCGCCTTCACCTTGAAACGAATCGGTGGCGTCCATCCCAGCTTCACCAGCCGGCTCACATCCGCACGCAACAGCTCCTTTACTTCAGTGCCATCGCTCGCACGCAGCACGTGCACAGGCGCCTCGGTCACGGTGGAGTAGCTATCGACGAAGTAGCGACCGTCCGGAGAGAACTGGACGTTGTGTTGAGCATTCTCCGGCGTCAGCAATGTCAGCTCGCTGCCGTCGAGACGCACGCGATACAGGTGCGAGTAGTACGGATCGCGATCCGCCTCGCGGCCGCCCGCGGTGAAATAAACCCAGCCGCCGGCAGAATCCACGCGCTTCACTTCGTGCACGGCCCACTCGCCTTGCGTGATGGCGTTCTTCAGCTGGCCGGTGGCCGCATCGTAGAGATACAGATGCCCCCAGTCGCTGCGCTCCGAGTACAGAACGATCTGCTCCCCGTTGCCGACCAGATAGAAACGTTTTGCCTCGTCGACATCCGGGCGGAACGGCAGCTTCGCGGCATCGCTGGCGACCGCGCGCGCCTTGCCGGTAACCACATCCGCTTCGTAAACCGTGATGGAACGGTAATCGAGCGACTCGGGCGCCGCGAATACTTTGGTGCCATCCGGACTCCAGCGCAGTCCACCTTCCGGCGTCGGCTCGAAGGCGACGCGCGGCTTGGGAATCTGCAGATTGGTGCGCTTACCGGTGCGCATGTCGAACACCATCAGCTCACCCAGCTGAATCTTCTCGCTGTCGGGCCAGGCGGTGTTCTGATAGTGCACGTACGGAACCTGATGCTTCGCGCCGGGCACGATGCTGACCACGAACGGCAGCTTGTACAGACCGCGCTCGTCGACTCGATAGGTCAGGAATTTGTGGCCGTCCGGCGACCACACCCCGAACGCGAGCAGCGGATCGTTGGCCAGGCGCTTCGACAGCGAGCGCAGATCGGAGTGTGGCACCAGGCCATACGCGTAGTCCGGCTCCGCGTCGGTGGTGAGTTGCGTCTGTTTGCCAGTGGCGATCTCGATCCGATACAGATTGCCGTCGATGACTCGCACGCCCCACAGACCGTTGCGAGACACGACCACATCACGCGGCACCTCGGCCGACGTCTTCTTGGTCTCCGGCGGTTGCTCCGAGCGCAACAGCTCGCCGCCGTTGCTCAGATCAACCTGTACATACTCGGTCCGACCGTTGTTCGTCGTTTGGAACCGCAGACTCTGGCCGTCTACGCTCCACTCGGGTTGGACGGTCAATCCATCGACGTATTGTCTTATCCGCCACGGCAAGTACGCCGAGGCGTGCTCGTAGCGACTGGCGAGTTCGGTAGTGGCCGGCTGCTCCTGCCTGGCACAGCCCACCAACATAAAACCTGCAGTGGCGGCCAACGAGGCCGCCACGATCCGAGCTGATGACATTCGGCGGACTCCCGGGAACTAACGCGGAATCACGGGCAACGTGATGTGCGACGGATACTGACGCGAGTGATGAATGGTCTGCGTCGCCGTGCGCAACTCCGCATCCTCGCCAAACTTGTGGCCGGTGTTGGGATTGCGGTCGTACTTCGGAAAGTTGCTGCTGGAAAGATCCACGCGAATCTGGTGGCCCTTCTTGAACACATTGCTGGTGGCCCACAGGTCGATCTTGTATTCGTAGACCTTGCCCGGCTCGATCAGCGCCGGACGTTCCAACGATTCGCGATAACGCGCGCGGATGACGCCGTCCGCCAGGTTGTAGGCCTTGCCGTCGGGATGCACATCGACCAGCTTCGCGGTGAAGTCAGTGTCCGGCGCACTCGAAGCGGCGTACAGCGTCACGGAGATATTGCCGGTCACTTCAGTGTCCTGAGTCAGCGGTGCAGTCGTGAATACCAGCACGTCATCGCGCCTGGACACTTCACCCTGCTCCGCCGGACCTGCGCCGAGGCTCACCGGCAACAGGTTGCCGCCTTTGGTCGGCACGGGATTGGCCGGATCGTATATATAAGTGTTGGTCCCGCCGCCCGAAGGCGCTTTGGTGACGAGCTGACCATCGCCGGACGCCGTGTTCGCCTTGCCCGCACTCTGCAGGTAGTACTTGGTGTAACGCGTGCGTGCGAGCGGCCACTCCTGCTCGTCGCGCCAGCGGTTCTCGCCCATCACGAAGATGCGAACCGGCGCCTCCTGCATGACGCCGTTGTCCTCGCCCTTCAACCAATGGTCGTACCAGCGGCGCTCCAGCGCATTGAAATCCACCTGAGCATCGGGGCCGAAATCCAGCGCCGCGCCGTTCATCGGACGACCCGCGAAATGATTCCAGGGACCGACGAGCAGCTTCTGGCCGCGTCGTGCCCGGTCGCTGTACGCGCCTTTGCTCATCGACGTGTAGCTCGCGAGCGTGCCGCGCAGGAACGCGTCGTACCAACCGCCCATGTTGAACGACGGCACGTCGATATCGTTCACGCGTGCTTCGACGTCGAACACTTTCCAATAGCTGTCATAGCTGGGATGCGCGATCCAGTCGCGCCAGTGCTGAGTGTTGTAGCCGAACGCCTGATCCATCGTCTTCAGCGGCAGATGCAGACGCATCTTGTCCCAGTCGAACCCGGACTGCGCCGTGCGCCCGGACATATAGAACGCCCAGTCGAGTCGCGACGCGAGCAGCAACGCGCCGCCCGAATACACCACGTCTTTATAGTAGTTGTAAGGCGTCACACGCGGCGCGATCGCGGTGAGCGAAGGCGCCCGCAGATGCGCCGGCAGCCATTGCACGGCGGCTCGATACGATTCGCCGATCATGCCCACCTTGCCGGACGACCACGACTGAGCACCGGCCCACTGCTGCGTGTCGTAACCGTCGTTGATTTCGTAAACGTAGGGGTAGTAACTGCCCTCGGAATCGTAACGACCGCGCACGTCCTGGCTGACGTACACATAACCGTGGTCGGTCCATTTGCGAGCCGAGGCAATCGACCCCGAGCCGTTACCATACGCGTCACGAAACAGGATCACCGGATAGCGCCCCGGCTTGGCCGGACGATAGATATCGGTGGAGAGTCGCGTGCCATCGCGCATCGGCACCATGACATTCATTTCCACCACGATGTCGCTCGCGGGCTCGGCGGCCAACGACACCGGACTCAGCGACAGCAGCGACACCGTCCACAGCACTCGCGCCGTGCGAGCAAAATTACCTGTCATCGAAGTCAATGTACCACCCACCCTGTTTATGACTTGCACCCACGAGATCGGCAGCCACGAGTGAGTGGCCGCATCGAAGCAAACACCGAAGTCAACTTTCCGCAGCGAGCGCCAGCCGCAACACCAGCTGAGCCCGGCAGCTGATGCCCAGCTTCTGGAAGATGGTGTTCATGTGGCATTCCACGGTCCGATTGGAAATATTGAGGGCGTCGGCGATTTGCTTGTTGCGCAGCCCCTGCCCCGCCAGATGAGCGATGCGTCGCTCGCTCGGAGTCAGCGGCTGCAGCCAGCTGTCGGCGGTGTCCGGTGTCCGCTGCGAGAGCACGACCATGTAGTGGGGAATGTGGCTGAGGCCGATCGCTCTCGAGTCCAGGCACGAGGTGATCATCACATCCACATCCGGCGTGCTCACCAGGCGGCTCATCCCGGCCCTTGGCGATACACCGGCGGCCAGACGATCCTGCACGACCGCGCTGATCCCGCCGGAAGTCGCTGCAAAGCCGATCTCGAACCGACTGCACAACGCCCGCGCTGCCGGCGTGCTGAACAGCGCTCGGCCCGAGGCATCCAGCATGATGACCGCAGGCATGTCGACGAGATCGCGCCGTGCGGTCCACGTTGCCGGCGGGCTTGGGCCGAATGGTGCCTTCTGCTGCATGAGTCCTATATGCCAGCCCGCGCCCGAGGGTTGGGTAAGGTCGGTGAAAAGAGACTGTAAGCATTTCGAAAACGCACCTGACGGCCCGCCCCGATTGGGGCATAGTGAGGTGTGTCATGACCCAGCCCACCAGCCAGCGCGTTCTGCTGATCGACGACGATGCCGAGCTCAGCCGGATGCTCAAGCAATATCTGGCCGGCGAAGGCTTTGAAATGAGTGCGGCCGCCGACGGCGAGGAAGGCGTGCAAGCCGCGTTGTCGGGCCGTTTCGATGCGGTGCTGCTGGACGTGATGATGCCCCGGATGAATGGCATCGAAGCCCTGCGCCGTATCCGTCGCGTCAGCGACGTACCCGTGATCATGCTGACGGCGCGTGGCGAAGGCCTGGATCGGGTCGCCGGGCTGGAAACAGGCGCCGACGACTACATCGCCAAGCCGTACTACCCTCTGGAACTGGTTGCGCGCCTGCGCGCCGTCCTGCGACGGCTGCCAAAAACGATCCGTCCCGAGCAGCCGTCGACTTTGCAACTGGGCAATCTCGAGCTCTCGGTCTCGCAGCGTCGCGTACTGGTCGGCGCAGCGACGCTCGTCGATCTCACCGCCACCGAGTTCAACGTGCTCGAAGCGCTGCTGCGTACCGGCGACGCCGTCCTGTCCAAGGACGACCTGTCGATGCAGGCGCTGGGCCGCAAGCGCGAACCCTATGACCGCAGCATCGACGTGCACGTCAGTAACATTCGTCAGAAGCTCACCGCCGCAGGCGCGACGGTACAGATCGAAACCGTGCGAGGCATCGGCTATCGAATCGGGCCGTCATGAAAAGCCCGCTGTTCTGGAAAATCATGTTCGGTTTCTGGCTCGCGTTCATCGCCGTCAACCAGTTCGGCTGGCTGGTGATACGCATGTATTCGGAGCCGCGGCCGTCGTACTACCGTTCGTTGGCCGAGAAAATAGGGCCGGTGCAGCTCGGCGCCGTCAAGGCCGCCCTGGAGAGCGGCGGCCTGCGCGCGGTCGAGAGATTGCAGGCGACGTGGTCCGAAGATGTTCGCGACGCCGTCGAGATCCAGGCAATCGATCCCGAGGCGCGCGACATCGCACCCGAGCGCGGTTATTTGTGGAACACGGCGGTGGCGCGCAACGGCACGCACTATCGGCTCACTTACAAGCTGCCCCGCTGGAGCGCCGATTGGAGCCTGATCGAGGCGCTCAATCCCGACACCCGTTTGCTGGCCATGGGGATGGTCGGCGCTCTGTTGTTCAGCGGAGCGCTCGCCTTTTATCTCACCCGCCCGGTGCATCGGATTCGTACCGGCTTTGCGCGGCTGGCGGGGGGCGATCTGTCGACACGGCTGCTGCCATCGGTGGGGCGTCGTCGCGATGAGATCGCCGATCTGGCCAAGGACTTCGACACCATGGCCGAACGCCTGCAACAACTGGTGTTGATGCGCGATCAACTGCTGCACGACGTGAGCCACGAATTGCGCTCACCGCTCGCCCGACTCAATCAAGCGATCGCGCTGGTGCGCCAGGACCCGGCGAATACCGACCTGTCGTTGCAACGGATCGAAACCGAGATTCGCCGGCTCGACGAGCTGGTCGGCGAGCTGTTGTCGCTGGCGCGCGCCGAGAGCGGGGAATCCAGCGGCGACCAGTATTTCGACTTGCCCGAGCTGATCCAGACCGTGGTCGCCAACGTGAATTACGAAGCCCGCGCGCAAGGCGTCGTCGTGAATTTCAACAGCTCCGCCGCGCAGGAGGGCTTGGTCCGCGGCAATGTCGAGCTCATGCGACGCACGCTGGAAAACGTGCTTCGCAACGCGCTGCGCGTCTCGGCCGCCGGTCAGATCATCGATGTCGAGCTGTCCACGCCGGATCGGAACAGGACATTCCTGGTGAGCGTGACGGACACCGGGCCTGGCGTGCCCGACAGCAAGCTGGAAAAGATGTTCGAGCCGTTCGTGCGGCTGGGCGATGCCGGAGCAAACAAAGGCTACGGTCTCGGCCTCGCCATCGCCCGCCGCGGCATTCTCGCGCTCGGCGGCAACATCGAAGCCCGCAATCGCCAGCCTCGCGGGCTGGAAGTGCGAATCACTCTGCCGGTTCATTCACTCGGCGCCACGACCGGTTAGTCGCTCGGCACTCGAATGAACTGCCCCGGCAGCAACGGTGTATGCCGCGGCAGCCGTCTCGCGTGGCTGGCTTGCTCGAATGAATAGCCGAGCGAGAGCAACTTCGGTTCGGTGAACGCACCGCCCAGGAATGAAATGCCCACCGGCAGCTTGTCGCTGGTGAAACCCGCGGGCACCACCAGTTCCGGAAAGCCACTGAGAATGGACAGATACACAGCCGACGGACTGTCGCCGCTGCTGCCGCTGGCGCCGTTGATCAGCCACGGCCGGCGGCGCTGCGCCGGATAGACGATGGCATCGAGATTGTTTTTCTTCAGCGCGCCGTCGAGGATGGCGCGCACCATCGGCATGCCATGTTCTTTCACGGCGAGGTAAGCACTGTCGTCGAGATCGACTGCCGCGGCTTCTCGCTTGAAGGCAGCCCAGCGCCAGGGGCTCGGGCCCGCGCCATCTTCACCGAGCGAAACGTACTTCTTTGAGCGCGACATCAAATCGTCGAGCGTCTTCGGATACCCCGGCCCGGTCGTCGCCAGGTACTGCTCGATCTGCACGCGGAATTCCGGAAAGTGAATGGCGCGATCAAAGCCGCTGCCGAGGGTGAGCAGCCAGGACGGCAGGCTCACGTCCACCAGCGTCGCACCGGCGTCACGCAATGTTTGCAGCGACGCTTCCATGATCCAATCGACGTCGCCATCGGCACTCTTGAAATCGCGAGCCACGCCGATGCGCGCTCCCTTGAGCGCGGCGGCATCCAGATGTTTCTCATAGTCCGTGCGAAACAACCCTTCACTCGCCTGGGTCGCCGCATCGGCGGGATCGACTCCGGTCAGGGTCGAGAGCGCCGCCGCCACGTCATAAACGTTTCTTGCCATCGGGCCCGCCGTATCGAACGACAGCGCGAGCGGGATGATGCCGTCGCGACTCACCAGCCCCATCGTGGGCCGGATTCCAGCAATCCCGGTGAAAGCCGATGGCTCGCGGATCGAGCCGCTGGTATCGGTGCCCATGCCGAAGGTGGCGAATGCCGCTGCGATGGCGGCCGCAGTCCCGCCCGAGGAACCCGACGTGGAACGCGCTGGATCGTGCGGATTCAACGTCTGTCCAATCAACGAGCCGTGCGTATCGCCGTAAGCAAACTCGGCCATATTGACCTTACCGAGAATGATCGCGCCCGCCTCGCGCAGGCGTCGCACAGTGTACGCGTCATCGGGCGCCATCGATCCTCGCAACAGGATCGAACCGCCCGTCGTCGGCAGATCGAGGGTGTCGATGTTGTCTTTGATCAGCACCGGAATGCCGTGCAATGCCGAACGCGGCCCCTGCTTGCGACGCTCCGCATCCAGCGCGCGAGCAGTGTCGAGCGCTTTGGGATTCAGAACGATGACGCTGTTGAGCGCCGGTCCCTGCTTGTCGTAAGCAGAGATGCGCTTCAGATACATGCCTGTCAGCTGTTCGGCGCTGAGCGTGCGGGCATCGAAAGCGGCGTTGATGTCGGCCAAGGTCGCCGCATCCAGTGCAATGCTCTTGGTGCTCTTGGTCGCTTCGGCTTGACCGGTCAGCGCCGCGAACAGCGCAACGACCGCGAACAGCCGCCGCAGCGGCCGCGCACGTTGTTCCATCGGACCGAATCTCACTGCTTCTTCAGTTCGATCCAATGCGCCAGCGCGTTACGCACGCGCGGCCCATCGGTACCGTCGGCGCTGGCATCGCCATTGAGCACGTCGCCGCGCAGTCGCAGGGACAGCTCAATCGTGTAGGGCGTGCGCTCGGTATCGGGGGTACCGATGCGAGATGCGAGATAGCCGTGGAACACTCCGTCCTTGAAGCTGGGCTCATTGACCAGCGTGGTCAGCTGATCGCCGAACTTGGCATGGACATCGCCGCTGCTCAGAAAGCGCAGCTCGACGGGAACGTCGTTCACGTAAGTGGCGAGCGAGCCTTTCCAGGTGCCTACCAATGCCTGCGACGGCGCGAATGGCTCCGGTTCCTGACGCTTGCGCTCCGGCGGCAATGGCCACTTGGCCAGCATCTTGTTGGCGATCCGATCGGCCACCTGGCTCGGCAAGCGCGCGGCCGAGTTGGCGAGCACCACGATCGCCAGCTTGTCGTTGGGAAACAGCTGCATCTGCGTGTGCACGCCGCCCATGCCGCCCGAGTGCGCCACCATCTCATGATTGTTCTTGTTGCTGGTGGCGAAGCCGATGGCGTACCCATTCTCCGACGTGCCGGCGGTCCGCACATGCATCTGATCGATGGATGCATCGGTCAGGATGGGCTTCTGATCGGGTAAGTGCGCCTTCAAATGGAACATGCCGAAGCGCACCAGATCGTGAGCGCTGGAGAACACCGCGGAAGCGCCGGGATGATCGAAGTCGTAGAACGGAATCGGCAAGCCGTCCTTGCCGTAGCGAGTGGCGGCGAACGGCTCGAGGCCGGGGCCGATATCGACCGAGGTCCGTGTCATGCCCAACGGCACGAACACTTCGCGACGCATGAACTCGGCATAGCTCGTCCCCGAGGTGCGCGAGATGACGTAGTCGAGCACGCCGAAGCCGATATTCGAATATTCATAAGTCTCGCCCGGCGCCGTGACCAGATTGCCGTAGCGAAGAATGGTTTCGTCCATCGACGGGCGTGTGTAGGGCTCGTCGGCGTAGAAGAACTGGTAGTACGTGGGCAGACCCGACGTGTGGTTGGCTACCCGTCTCACTGTCGCGTCCTTGGCGTCGCCCACGCGAGCGCGCAGCTTGGCGTTGCCCAGATAGTCGTTGATGGGCTTGTCCAGATCGACCTTGCCTGCCTGCACCAGGGTCATCAGGCCAGTGGCGGTGATGGGCTTGGAGATCGAGGCCAGCGAATACATGGTATGCGGTGTCGCTTCGATGCGCTTCTCGCGGTCCGCCCAGCCGAACGACTCCTCCCAAAGAATCTTGCCGTCTTTGGCCACCGCCACGGAGATGGACGGCACCGACTGCTCGACCATCTGCGCACGGATGTAACTGCGAATCTCATCGAAGCGATCGGCCGCGATGGCCGGCGCGCCTGCCACCAGCAACAGCACTGCCACCATCGGGCCAGCTTTTTTCGATAGGGTCATTCTAGGTCCTGGAGTTCTGAGCCCGACGGGCATACCGATTCAGTGTTTTCGATGCCGCGACCGGGCCGCATCGGCGAAACCACCTAAATCACCGGTCGGAGGTCTTCTTCAATTCCGTCCAGTATGGCAGACCGTAGATCCACAAGCCGTCATAAAGCGAGACCGCGGTCGCGACACCGTTGAGCACCTGTCCGCGCTGCTTGAGATACAGCGACACCGTGTGCGGATGGCGAGCCGTATCGGTGGTCTCGATCTGACTCAGCGCCTTGCCGGTCAGCTCACCGTCCTTGAACTTCACATCGTTCAGCAGCGCCGCCATGCGCACGGTGCTCCGGCTGGGAAATTTCGGATCGCCACCGATGCGTACGTGCACGTCGCCCGAGGCCTCGATATCCAGCGTCATCGGCAGATCGCCTTCGTAGGTGTGCACCCGGCCCTGCCAGCGGCCGGTGAGCTCGGCGTTCGGTTTGAACGCATCGTCGGCCGCGACCGGTTTCTTGGATGCCGGTGGCGGCTCCTGCCATGAAGGCAACATCGTCTTGAGCACGTCGTATTGCAGGTCAGTCGGCACCCCGCCGTCGATATTGGCCAGCATCACGATGCCGGCGTTCTGCTCGGGCACCAGCACGAAGTTGGAACTGACACCGGAAGCGGAACCGGAATGACCGATGGTGTGATGGCCGCCGATATCCTCGATCACCAGACCGATGCCGTACGAGGAATCGGCGCTCTCCCGGGCCGGTTGCCTGCTCATGCGGTCGATGCTCGCGTCGGTGAGCACGGCGCGTTGATCGGGCAGCCGGTTCTTGAGCATGAACATGCCGTAGCGAGCCAGGTCGTGCGCGCTGGAATACAGTGTCGCCGATGCAGGCTCGACCGATGCGTAGTCTGGTATCGGGCGACCGGCGTAATCGTAACGCTGCGCCTTGTGTGCCTCGAAGCCGGGCATGACGTCCAATGCCGAGCGAGTCATGCCCAGCGGCGTGAACACGGCCTCCTGCATGAACTGGCCATAGCTCTTGCCAGACACACGCGAGAGCAAATGCCCGAGCACGCCATAGCCAAGGTTGGAGTAACGATAGCGCTCGCCCGCGGGCGCGACGAGAATGCCGTAGCGACGAATCGCATCGCTGATAGTGGGCGCATCCGCCATCGCCGCGCCGTAGAACCATTGATCGCTGCCCGGCAAGCCCGACGTGTGATTCGCGAGCGTGCGCACCGTCACGTCTTTGGCATTGCCCACGTACGAAGTGAGCTTGTCGTCACCGAGATAGTCGTTGGCCGGCTTGTCCAGATCGACCTTGCCAGCCTGCACCAGCGTCATCAAGCCCGTCGCCGTGAGCGTCTTGGACAACGATGCGAGCATGTACATGGTGTGCTCGGTCGCGGCAATACGGTTGGCGCGGTCGGCCCAGCCAAGTCCCTCCTCCCAGACGATCTGGCCGTCCTTCCAGGCAGCGATGGCCACGGAAGGAATATCTCGCTCCTGCATGCGTTGAATGATCGCCGCCCGCGCCGCCTGCATCTTCTCCGGTGGAGGCTGAGTCGCGGTGGCCGGTGCGCTCATCCCGAAACCAACAGGGATGAGCACGGACAACAATGAAGCCGTTGCTTTATTCATGAGTCTGATCGTTTGAATTAGAACCTGGCGCGCACGGTCAGCACATAGCTGCGCGGAGTGCCGTAGCTGTTTTCCGTATAAGTGCTACCCAACACCGAGTAATACTTCTTGTCGAACAGATTGTCGCCATACAGCCCCAGCGACCAGGTCTCGTTCAAACGATACTGCACCGATGCATTCCACACCGAGTACGCGTCCTGCGCGAAACGGAAGGGAACCGGCGTAGTGCTGCCCGCGGTTGCGAGCACCGTGCCCTCGACGTAATTCTCGCTCTGCGCGATCACCCCGGCATTCACGGTCACTCGCGACCAGGCGCCCGGCAACTGCCAGGTCGTCCAGATCTTCGCCATGTGCTTGGGCGTGATGTTCAGGAAATAGCCGCCGCTGCCCCAGAAGCCATCCTGTGCACCCTTGTATTCGTTGGTGTTGTACGTGTAGCCGGCAAACAGCTGCAGCCCCGGCAGCAGCGTGCCGCTGATCTCGGCGTCGAGGCCCTTGCTGATGACCTCGCCCTGATCCAGATAACAACAATCGCTGCCGTCGGTCGGGTCGAACACGGGCGGGTAGCGCGGGTCGGGGTCTCGCACGCCCTGCCCGCTGCGCTTGACTTGATAGATAGCGAACGCGGTGTTGAAACCGCCGATCTCGCCTTTCACGCCGAGCTCGACGCTATCGCCCACCACCGGATCGAGCGGCGACCCCGGCTCCGGCCCCTTGAGCAGATTCGCCTGCACCTTGAACGTTTCGCCGTAGCTGAGGTACGCGGACCAGTCGCTCGCGAAATCCCAGCTGAGGGCGGCGCTGGGAATGAACTTGCTGTCGTCGTAACGAGTCCGTGAAGGATCGCCGAGCGAACCGTCGGCGTTGACGGGGCGATAGATCTGCTCGTACTTGTACACGCCATAACGACCGCCGAGCGTGAGTCGCAGCGGCTCCGCCAGCTGCAGCCCGAGTGTGCCGTAGAAGCCGTGCTGCTTCTGACCGTTCTCGGGATAGACGCCGGTCGTGACCAACTCGGGTCGCGGATACAACGATGGATCGAACGGCGCGAACACGTCGATCGCCGGCCCCGGATAATCGTAGCCGACCATCTGCCGCCCCCTCTGCCCGCCGCCGTCGATCTCTGAGTAGTCGACACCGAGGGTGTAACGGTGTTCGCCGCCGAACAACGGGAACGTGCCGTTGGCCGACAGATCGGCCAGATTCTGCTTGGACGCAAAAGTGCTGGAACGGCCGTAGGAGACCGTGCCCGCGCGAGTGATGGGATCGACCGAACCGTAGGCGATGTATTGAACGTTCTCGCTGTCCTGCTGCAAGCGGGTGAGATTCAACTTGAGCACACCGCTGTCGCCATAACGTTGCTCCACGCGCGCGAACGCTTCCTTGCTGGTCAGATACCAATGGCTCCAGTCCGGCGCCATGCTTTTACTGCGCGGCAGATTCAGATCGGTGCCATCCGAGAAGCGCGGAAAGCCCTGGATGAAATAACCGTCTTCCTTGCGTCGCTCGTAGCTCACGCCGGCGATCAGCAGCGTCGCGGCAGTCAGATCGTATTCGAGCGTGCCGAAACCGATTTTCTTGTCCGACTCGCCGCGATCATAGAAGTAGTCTTTGTTTTCATACGCGCCGACGATGCGGCCCCGCAGCCGGCCGTCATCGGTGAGCGGCCCGGTCGCGTCCACTTCGACCCGTCCGAAATTCCAGCGACCCGCCGAGACATTCAAACTCAGCGCTGGTGCGTCTTGCGCACGCTTACGCACCAGATTGATTACACCGCCCGGCTCGCCGGCGCCCGTGTACATACCGTCCACACCACGAAGCATTTCCACGTGATCGTAAACCGCCATGTCCGGAGTCAGGAACGCACCGAAGTCGCCCGTGTAAGCCGGCGCTCCGCCATCCAACTGCATGGTCTGCACCCGGAAGCCGCGTGAGAAGAAAAAGCTGTCGACGCTGCTGTAGCTCGCGAGCGTGACACCGGTTGTTTGATTCAGCGCGTCGACCAGAGACGTGAGATTCTGCTCTTCGAGTCGCTCGCGCGTCACGATGGTGACGGACTTCGGCGTCTCGCGCAGCGATTGACCCGACTTCGAGCCGATGCTCAGTTCGTTGTCGAGCGTGCCGAAGACATTGACAACCTCGAGGGTTTCGCCGTTGTGGTCGAGCGTGGGCCCGTTCTGCGCCGACACTGCTAACGGCCCCATCAATGCCAGCATCATCGAGGCGAGCGAAAAGCCCGTGGTTTTGGATCTTTCGAGCGAGGACGACTCGACGATCGGTGCCAGCACGACGGTGCGCTCATCGATGAAGCGGTGACGCAGCCCCGTGCCGAGCAGCAGCCGTGCCAGCACTTCATCGAGAGTGAGCCGAGCCTTGAGCGCCGGCACGTCGTGATCCTTGACCAGGTCACGATCGATCAGGATGTTCGTGCCGGTGCTCTTGCTCACAGCACGCAACGACTGTTCGAGTGTCTGAGCGGGCAGATCGAATTGCAGGCCGCCGTCGGCGCAGCTCGCCGGGCTCGCCACCAATCCACAGGACGCCATCACCGCCGTCGCGCCGAGCGCGCGGATCTTGTCTTGCATCGCTTTGCTCCCCGTCGTTATCGGTCTTGCCAGTGCCGTGTTGACCCGGCAAATGACCAGACGGACGACGTGAGCCGTTACCTCAGCGAAGCACTCGAAGAGTTGCATTTATTTTGCGAAGCCGTTCGAGGCTCGCGGCTCGCCTTCGAGAACGATGGTGTCGGGTGCGCTTACCACAGTGAGACCATAGGTCGCCGCCAGCGCGGCGGCAAAGCTCGCGGTATCTCCAGTACGAAACACGCCGTTGACGCGCAGCTTCCGCGCCTCGGGTGTGGCGATGGACAGCTTGACGGTGCTGTAACGATTCATTTCTTCCGCCGCCGCTTCGAGCGTGGTGTCCTCCAGATCCACCTGTCCGAAACGCCATGCGACGACTTTCTGCACGACCGGTTCGTCCAGCGACGCCTCGCCGTTGGCGAACGTGACGCGCTGACCGGGCGACAACACTTGCGGCGCGGCTCGTTGGCCCTCGGCGCTGGCGACCGAGACCCGCCCTTCCATCAACACCACCGAAGTGCCCTTCGCGTCTTCGCGCACCACGAACGAGGTGCCCAGCGCGGTGATGGTCCGATCGCCCGCGACCACGACGAACGGCCAGGACGCCTCCTTCTTGACCACTTCGAACAGCGCCTCGCCCGAGCGCAGCTCCACTTTGCGCACGTGCTCATCGTAGTGAGTGACGATGCGGGTCGACGTATTGAGCGTGATCCGGCTGCCGTCTTCGAGCGTGAGCACTCGTTGCTCTCCGACGCTCGTGCTCACTCCCTCGGCCCGGAAATAGAACACCAGAGCGACCACCACGAGCACGGACATCGCGGCAACCACGGCCGACGCCCGCATGAAGCCTTCGCGAAAACCCGCGCGCTGCCACCGGCTCATGCGCGGAAACGGTTGGTGCTGAAGCCGCCCGGCAAGCTCCCAGCCATCGGAGACGATTTCGAAAGCCCGCGCGCGGCCCGGACTGCCCGCCAGCCAACGTTTGAAACCGCGCTCCACTTGCAGAGTCCGGTCGGGCGCATGCAATCGCGCGATCCAGACCGCCGCCTCGTCGATCTCGGCGGGAGTGCAGCCCGGCTGCGTTTCAGCGACTTCCTTGCTCATCGTTGCAGCAGCCTTCGTCCGACGACCGACATCGCCTTGGCAATGTGCTTCTCGACCGCACTGACACTGATATCGAAATGCTCGGCGATCTGGGCGTAACTCAGCCCATCGACCCGATGCAGGAAAAAAGCCTGACAGGTGCGCGGATTGATGGCGTTCAAGGCCTCGCGCAATTCGCTCAACCGCTGTTCGGCGTCCAGCACTTCGTCGGGACGCGGCGAGGTGTCGAGAATCGTGAACTCCTCGACCGGCTGACGCTCGTAGAGATCGAGGTGAGCCCGCTGGCGCGCGTCTCGCGCCAGGTTGAGCACGGAGCGCACCAGAAACGCCTCCTGCTCACGCACTTCGCCACCCTCGTCGCAGTAAGCCTGCACGCGCAGGAACGCCTCGTGAATCAGGTCTTCCGCATCCTCACGACTGTGACCGCGGCGGCGGAGAACGCTCTGAAGACGCCGCAGATGAGCCGTGAACCAGAACATGAATCGAAGATGACATAGCAATGAACGTGTTGCCAAGTCCTCGGCGGACGTCAGAAAAAAATTCCACTGGCGCCCATTTGGCGATGAGGTCCGGCCCGATACCACCCGTCTGATGTTCTTTATCAGTCTTGTTCGCCTGTCGCTGCACTCCGGCCTCCACCGCCGGTACAATCACCAACCTCATTGGCCACGAGCGAGAGACGATGCGAGGACTAGTACGGCTTGTTCCTGCCCTGTTGCTGACGTTGGGCGCTACGCAGGCCCTGGCACAGCGAGAGATAAAATTCGCCCCCTATGTAGTGCCGTCCTCGGGGACCATTGCTCTGTCAGTGCGACAGGATGTGCCGCAGGAAGGCGCGTTCGCCGAGGTCGACACGGCGTCAAGTGGCGCACTCCGGCGTGCGGTGACGGCGATGAATTACCGTGGCGAGCGCGATAAGGTGCTCGACCTGGGCGGCGTCGGACCTTACGAGCGCGTCATCTTGATTGGCACGGGCAACGAGGCTGCTTCCCCACGCTTGCTCGAGGATGTCGGCGGCTGGGTTGGCCAGGTGGCTGCCCGCAGCCCGGTCAAGCGGGTCGAGATTCTGTGGCCGGGCGCGCAAACCGATGCCGGCGCGCACCTGGCGTTCGGCGCCGAGCTCGGACAGTATCGATTCAACAAATATCGCCAGGCTCCTGCCAATGCGCCGGTGCTCGGCGAAGGCGAGATCATCGTCCGCACGCCGGCCGGCGATGCGGCCAGCGCAACGTATCTGGCGCAATGGCGGCCAGTAGCAACGGCGGTCCGGTTTACCCGCGACCTCATCACCGAACCCGCCAACGAAATCTATCCAGAGAGCTTCGTCGATCGCACACGCGAAGCCTTCCGTGGCCTCGCGAACGTTCGCATCGAAGTGCTGGACGTTCCGGCGATGGAGAAGCTCGGCATGGGCGGCATGCTCAGCGTCGGCAAAGGCAGCGCCCGTCCGCCTCGCCTGCTCGTCGTGCGTTACGACGGCAGCAAGTCGGGCGACGCGCCGTTTGCTTTCGTCGGCAAGGGCATCACCTTCGACAGCGGCGGCGTGTCCATCAAGCCCAACGATGGCATGTGGCGCATGAAGACCGACATGTCCGGAGCCGCCGCCGTCACTGGCGCGGTGCTGGCGCTGGCGGGCCGAAAGGCGCCGGTCAATGCAGTGGCGATTGCCGCGCTGGCCGAGAACATGCCCGACGCCGCCGCTTCACGTCCGGGCGACGTCGTTCGCACGATGTCCGGCCGGACGTTCGAGATCATGAGCACCGATGCCGAGGGGCGCATGGTGCTCTCGGATGCCGTGTGGTACGCGCAGAAGCAGTTCAAACCACGCGTCGTCATCGACCTGGCAACGCTCACGGGCGCGATTACCACCGCATTGGGAGATGACTACGCGGGTCTGTTCTCTCGAGACGATCAGTTGGCGGCCCATCTGATCAGCGCCGGCGAACAATCCGGCGAGTATCTGTGGCGCATGCCCCTGCACCCCTCGTACGCGAAGGATCTCGAATCACCGATCGCCGACATCCGCAACAGCACGGGCCGCACGATGGGCGGCGGCGCCGGACACGGCGCGCACTTCATTGGATCCTGGATCGAAAGCGGCACACCGTGGGCCCATCTCGATATCGCCGGCATGGCCTGGCGCGAAGCCGACGCTTTGGCCACTTCGCCTCCCGGCGCTGCTGCATTCGGCGTCAGGGTGCTCGATCGGTACGTGCGGATGATTACCGCTCGGTAATCCACCAAAGGATGGAGGCAAGCCAGCGATGAGTGGTCCGAAATATCTACCGCTCATTCTGGCCGGCCTACCGCGCCATCAACATGATCGGCAGCACCAGCAGTCCATCGCAGCTCGTCTATGAGCTCGCGGTCACGCCGGCGTCCGTCGGCATCGCGTTCGCACTCGCCGTACTGCTGGGCCTCATCGGAGGTTTGCTGCCAGCTCTACGCGCCACGCGCGTTCCGATCGCAGTGGGTCTGCGGTCGCGTTGATTCGGCCCTTCAGGCCCCTCAGCCCGGCCTCTTATTAGTACCAATATAAGACCAATTACATAGACTCTGGCATATCCTCAGGATTGGTACTATATTGGACCTAGCGTGGTCTCAGCCACGTGACGGCGATGGATCGCCTCAACTTTCGAGCACTGCCGACCAGCAATCGACATGGACGTTCTTCCCCATCGTGCAGTCGGCCCCGCCGACAGCCCAGGCGACCTCAGATTCGCCGGACTTCGCACACCCCCTGCCGGGATTCGGATCCAGCAATCTTTGTATGGAGGATATTTGCAGTGACCGCATCAATTGCACGGGCCCCGTGGAGCTTCCTCGCGGCCTTGTTCTGGTTGTTATATTCATCGGCCAGCCTGGCCCAGACGCAGCCCTGCCCCTTTCCCGCCTGGAGCAGCAGCGCGATTTACGTCGGCGGGAATCGCGTCACCTATCAAAACGCGGCGTATGAGGCGAAGTGGTGGACGCAGAATGAGATCCCGACGCTGTCCGGTGAGTGGGACGTGTGGCGCAAGCTTTGGGTCTGCAGTGGCGGTGGATCGAACCAGTTGCCCACAGCGAATGCGGGCGCGGATCGCTCGATTGCCACAGGTGCGGCGGCGAGCCTGCAAGGCTCGGGCTCCGATACTGATGGCACCATTGTTTCCTATGTATGGACGCAGACCGCCGGCCCCGCAGTCACGCTGAACGGCGCAAACACCGCCAATGCGAGCTTTACAGCGCCGCAAGTCACGGCGAACACGGCGTTGACGTTCCGTCTCACTGTGACCGACAACCAAGGCGGCACCGGCAGCGACGACGTCACGATCACAGTGACCAAGGGCGGCGACAACCCCGGCGGCGGCAAGCAGGTCGGCTCCTACTTCACCCAGTGGAGCGTCTATGGACGCAACTATCACGTGAAGAACATCGACACGAGCGGCGCGGCCGCGAAGCTCACGTTCATCAACTACGCCTTCGGCAACGTCTACGACGACGGTCGTTGCAACATCATCACTCGCGCCGAGAGCGGCAACGGCGACGGCGGCGATGCGTATGCGGACTATCAGAAATCCTATGACGCGGCCTCTTCCGTGGACGGCGTGGGCGATACGTGGGATCAGCCGCTGAAAGGCAACTTCAATCAATTGAAGAAGCTCAAGGCGCGTCATCCGCAGCTCAAGCTGTTCATTTCCCTGGGGGGCTGGACCTGGTCGAAGAATTTCAGCCGCTACTCGACGACGGCCGCGTCGCGCCAGACGATGGTGTCCTCGTGCATCGATATCTATCTCAAGGGCAACCTGCCGGTCGGCGATGGCGCGGGCGGTCCGGGCGCGGCGGCCGGTGTCTTCGACGGTATCGACATCGATTGGGAATATCCGGGCGGCGGCGGTCAGCCGTACAACACGGTCAGCCCCGACGACAAGCGCAACTTCACCCTGCTGCTGGCCGAATTCCGTCGTCAGCTGAATGCACTGTCGTCGCAGACCGGTCGTCAGTACTACCTCACGATCGCCGCGGGCGCCGGCACCGACAAGATCGACAATACCGAGCCCGCTCAGTATTCGCAGTCGCTCGACTGGATCAACCTGATGACCTATGACTATCACGGGGGCTTCGAGCCACAGGGTCCGACCAACTTTCAGTCGAACCTCTACATGGACCCGAACAATCCGGCGACCGGCGTCGCGAAGACGTATGCAACCGAAAACGCAGTCAACAAGCTGCTCGCTGCCGGCGTACCGGCGCAGAAGCTCGTGATCGGCATTCCGTTATACGGTCGCGGCTGGACCGGTGTCCCGAACGGTGGCGCCAACGGTTTGTATCAATCGGCGAGCGGCCCGGCGCCCGGCACTTACGAGGCGGGCATCGAGGATTACAAGGTGCTCGCGCCGCGTAACGCGCCGAAGTTCTATCACCCCGTCACCAAACAACTGTGGACCTACAACGGCTCGCAGTTCTGGAGCTTCGATGATCCGGTGGTGATCGCGACCAAAGCCGCCTATGTCAACAGCCTGGGCCTGGGCGGCCTGTTCTCCTGGTCCCTGGACGGCGATGACTCCGCCGCCACGCTCGTGAAGGAGACGGCGAAGGTCCGTCAATGATGGCGCGATAGCAGACGCGGCGTCGGAGCTCGTCTCCGGCGCCGCTCTGCCGCCCGATGGCTAGAACTGCAGGATCTCGGCCGCCACGATCTCCAGCTGTGACGCACAGCCGATGGCTCTGCCCCCGGACGGCGACAGGATGAACTCTTCCTGCATCTGCTTGGCCCCTACCGCCGACCACCGGACCCGCACCTTGATGCTCCGGTAGGTATGTTTATTGGTCACCACCCAGGAACGATTGAACTCATCGCACTGTTTGTCCGTGCTGGAAACGATGAACTCCGTGGCCGGAGGTTCCTTGGCCGGAGCCTCTTCGGCCGCCGCGCACAGTTCACCCAGCACGATTCCAAATGCCAGCACCGCGACCGGTAACGACCGGCTCTTCCCCTGAACTTGTCCCATGATGCAGTCCTGTTCTGCGCCCCGGCGCAAATGAGACGGCTAATTATTCGAACGTCGTGCAAGCATGGGCGCAACGAGTCAACAGACCTGTTACTCAGCTCTCATTTGTGAGATCCGGCCGGGACCCTGCGCATGAGATTTGTGAAGGGCGTCAAATGGCCGCCCGGAGGGAGCTCAAGGCTCCCCGATATGTTTCCGGAAGAACTCCAGCATGCGTCGCGTGGCATCGGCGGCATTCGCCGGGAACCAGGTGGTGATCGCGTGTCCGCCGCCCTTGTAGATGGCCAGCTCCACGGGCCGGTCCAACCGCTTCAGCGCCGAGTACAGCTTCTCGGCATCGGTCACGAAGGTGTCGTCGGAGCCCTGCATGATCAGCATCGGCGTCTTGATCTTGTCGGCGCGATAGTAAGGTGAGTTCTCGATGTAGCGGAACACGTTGGCCCACGGATGGGTGCCGACGCGCGGCCCGCCGGTTTCGACCCACGACATCCATAGCGGGCTGCTCTCGTCATTGATCGGGAAACGTTCCGTGTACAGTCGCCCATAGATGCCGCCGAGATCATACGGGCCATTGCTAGGCACGGCGGCACGGAACAGATTTGTCCGGCTGACGATGGCTGCCGTCCCGTAAGCACCGGCGGACTGGCCACGCAAAGCCAGGCGCCTGATGTCGATGTAACCCAGTTCCGCCGCGCGATAGACCTGCGGCAGGACCGAGTCGACGATTTCGTCGATGGCATCTCCCGCATTGGTCCCGCCCGGTCCCATGTCGGCATTGGTGAGCAGTACGGCGTAACCGCGGCTGGTATAGATCAACGGCGGTTCGCCCGGATAGCCGCCCCCACCGAAGTACGTGGCATCGCCACTCAGATCGATATCTGGATACATCATGACGATCGCCGGCAACTTGTCGCCGCGCTTGGCGCCGGGCGGCAACAGCACGGCGCTCCTGAGCGTGACGAGCGTGCCGTCGTAGCTCGGCGCGACGCTTTCAAAGACCTCGGCATTGCCGACCTTCACGGCGTCGAGCCTCGGCTCCACCGAAGTCACGCGTCGTCGGCGCGAGAAGTCACTCGAGAACGCGTGCAGATTCAGCGGCGTCTTCAAGTCTTCGTAAGCAACCAATAACTCACGCGACTGCGCCACCGGCATGACGTTCGTGACCCGCGCCGGTGCGGTCCAGAGAATCTTGCTCTCGCCGCTGCGGGGGCCGAGCCTCATGATCGCCAGATCGGTGGTGGAACGATGACGCATCACCGCCGTCACCGTGCCCTTATCCGGCTGCCACACAGTGCGCGGTGTCGACTTGATGACGTCGTAGAGCTTCCACTTGTCATCGTACGTGAGCTTGGTAATCGGCCCGCCGTCCAGCGGAATCGCAGCCAGCGCGCTGCTGTCCGCATCGAAGTACAGATTGCCGTGCTCGACCGGCTCGATGCCGACGATGACTGAGTTACCGTCTTCGCTGAACCAGTTGATCGTCGGGCCGAGCGGACCCGCCGCCTCGCCAATCTGGCGCGGCGCCTGCGGGCCGTCCTCGCCCATTGTCACCAGCCACAGCTTGCGATCCTGGATATAAACCAGCAGGTCGCGCTGCGGATGCCAGCTGTAGTTGCGACGATGCAAGTCGTGCAACGACGGCAGGGCGGCGGCAATGGAATGCACTTTCCCGCCCTGCGCCGACACGACAGCGAGGTCGGTGACGGACTTCCAGGCACCCGAGGTGGGTTTACGAATGACCGAGAGATAACTCACCCACTTGCCGGAGGCGGAGACTCGCATCACGCTGGGCAGCGGATTCGCATCCGCCGGCGCAACGATCCTCGTTGTTCCCGTGCTCACATCGATCGCGGCCACAGCGGCGTTGTTCTCGAAAATAAAATGACCGCTGTCGGGTGCCGCCGGCGCGATCGGTGCATCGCCCTGTTTCGCAGCGGCACTACGCAGCACCAGCACGTCCACACCCTGCGCCTGACCGGGCTCAGGTTGGTTTCGCTCGAACCTGGGCGTCGCCGGCATCGTCGGCACATACACCGTACGTCCGTCCGGTGACCACTGCGCTTCATCGCCCGCCCACAACTTGGCTCTCACCAACGCGTCCGACACCTTCCGGCACTGGCCGCTCGCGCGCTCATACATCCACAACTGCGGCTTGCCATCGGTGTCGGCATAGAACACGAGCTTCTCTTCCACGGGCGACCACGACGGGCGCCACATCTGCCCCGTGTGCTGCGGACAGATGCGCTCGCTCTTGCCACTCTTCACCTCGGTGACATCAATGCGCGTGCCGAGCACGCCAGTGGGCGTGCCGTTCTCCTGGTAACGCGTGGTACCACTGAGATCCACATCGTTCGGCCGATTCTGCACCTCGTAGGCGACGTGACGACCCGAGGCCGACAGCGACATGACGCCACCGACCGAGAATTCAGTGCGGTCGAACGCGAGATCGAACGGCAGCTCGCCCTCCCTCGCGTGCGCGGTAACAACTAGAAGCGACAACAACACCAGCGGCGCTTGCGAAACACGCATCTCTCTTCTCCTATCTGTTATTACCAGCGCTTCACCAGGCGCAGCGACGCGTTGCGCCCGAGCGGGTTGGCGTTGGTCGAGTCGTAACGCAGTCCGTAGTAGCTGCCGTAGAACTCCGGTGGATCCGTGTCGAGCAGGTTGCTGATGCTGAGCGCGGCACTGAAACCGTTGAGCCAGCCGGTATTCGCCACGCGTGAGCCATCGAAGCGCAGTGTCAGGTCGACCGTGGTCCACGAATCCATCTTGGGATGGGCAGCCGACATGGCATTCTCATAGCCATCGAGATAGTTGATCTGCGCGTAAGCGCCATACGCCGCCCGGGTCCAGCCGAAGCTGGCGCGCAGCCGAAAATCCATCGGCTTGCCGACCTGGTTGATGAGGCTGAAGGTGGGACTGGTCGGCGTGACGTTGCGCTCATGCTCCAGCGTGTAGGTGGCGTTCAATCCGAAACTCAGCGTACCGATGCCAGTGACGCGTGAGCCATCGATGCTCAGGTCGAGACCGCGCAGCGTCTCGGTCGCGATGTTGTCGGCGCGATCGTCGAACAACACCAGATTGGGAAACACCGTGAGCAGGTCCTGACTGTTCGGGTCGAAGGGCGTCGTCACGTTGGGATCGATGCTCAAGCCGAGGTCGGTGATCGAGTTCAGAAACTGCGTCACCTGAGCGGCGCTGGGATTGCGGATCACCAGCCCGGGAAAACGCGACTCGTTGATGAGCGCGGTCTCGCGCTCGGTGAAGCTGAAGGCCGGCGAATCCAGACGGTCTTCGTACTCGATCTCGAAGTACGACAGCGACGCCTTGAACGACGGCGCGAACGATGGCTGATAGTCGAGACCGAGGCTCCAGGTCTCAGCCTCTTCCGGACCGAGCTGCGAATTGGTGCCAGTGAGCTCGAGCATGGGCGACAGCCCGCCTGGCACTGCCGGATCGGGCCGCATCGTCAACAGTCCATAAGCAAAGCCCGTTTGCTCGAATAACGACGGCGCGCGAAACGCAGTCGAGTATGCGCCGCGCACTGTGACTTGATCGCTCACGCCCCAAATCACGCCCAACTGCGGATTGAAGGTGCTGCCTACGTCTTCGTAATCGTCATATCGGCCCGCGACCGAGAGCTCCAGACGTCGCAGCCCCACGCCGCCATCGCTGACCAGCGGCACCAGCACTTCGGCGAATGCAGAATTCACGCGGCGCTCGGAATCGCGAATCAAGTCGCCGTCGGCCGTGAAGTAAAAACTCTCGTCGCGGCGCTCGACCCCGATCGCCATCTGTGGCGTGACCGCGCCGAAAGTGCCGAGCGGACCGCTCGCCACCGAGGACAGCGAAGTCATCTTCGCTTCACGAAACCAGTTCTGGACAGAGACCAGCGACAGTGTCGGTGTGTGATAGTCGAACGCCTCGGTGAAGTCGTTCTTGGCGAAGCTGGTGGTACCGGACAGATTGAGCTGCCATTGCCCGGGCAGGTCCGCTTTCATGCCGAGCGACCCGCCCAGCTGTTTGCTGGTGCCACTGGTTGCATCCGTGGTGTCGGCCGGAGACCCCGTCCTGAACGTGCGAGTGATGCTTTCGAATTCCTTGTTCGCGTACAGCACATCGCCGTACAGCTCGATGCGATCGGTCGCGGCGATGCGCCCGGAAAGAAACCCGGAGTGGCGCGTCATGTCGGGAATCAGATCGAGCCGTCGAGTGAACGTGCCGAGCGCGTTGGGTGACATCACCAGGCCGGTATCGACCAGGTCCAGAGGCTCGTCGCGCTGATAATCGTACGCCGCCACGATGCTGCCGCGCGCGCCGGAGGTGCCGGCGATCTGGCTGAGCTGCAACTTCTCGCCACCGCCGAATCCGGTGGGCGATCCATAGACGACCTGAGTCTCTGCGCCTTCGAACGAACGACGGGTCACGAGATTGACGACGCCGGCCACTGCGTCGGAGCCGTAGATGGCCGAGCGACCGCCGGTCACGATCTCGACGCGTTCGATGGCCGACAATGGAATCACCGAGACGTCGACCACTCGTCCATCGATGCTGCCGGCACGGCGCGTGCCGTTGACGAGCGTCAGCGTCGATTCGGCGCCGAGTCCGCGCAGATCGATACCACTGGCGCGATCGACGCCGTTGCGCTGAGCCACGCGCGATGCGCTCTCCAGTGCCTGGGCGCCGTCGAAGCTGATCGCGGCAAAATTCTGCGGCAGGTCATCGAGCAGCCCTTCGATGCTCGAGTAACCGGTCTTGTCGAGATCCTCGCGCGTCACCGTGATCGACGGCGCCGCCACTTCGGTGGCGCCGCGGATGTTGGTGCCAGTAACGACGATTTCTTCCAACTGAATTCGCGCCGAGTTCCTGCCCTCCGCGCTCTCTTCTCTGCGCTCCGGCGCAATCAGCCACACGCCCTGCGAGCCGCGTCGAAACTCCAAGCCACTGCCTTCGAGGAGTCGTCGGATCGCCTCCTCCGCCGTGAATTCTCCAAGCAACGCCGTACTCGTGCGTCCCGACACGACCGCGCTATCGAACGAGAGTTGCTGGCGCGAGGCACGCGCGAAGGCTTGTAGCGCATCACCCAGCGCTTGCGACGGAATCTCGAACTGATACTTCGTGATCTGTTCCGCCTCGATGGACCGCGGCGTTTGCGCGGCATGGGCCACTGGATACGTCAGCGCCGCCAACGTGATGACACTGCAACGAAGAGTGAATAGAGGCGAGATGACCGGCATGAGCTGCTCCCGATGTATTTTTTTCTGCTCGGCGATCACAGTTCGCGATCGCTCGGGCAAGTAAGACGCATCAGGAACGAATGTTTGTCACTATCGGACGCTGACGAATGCCCGTTGTCCACCGGACACCTCGATGCGGACCGGAAACACGCCAGTGATGCCTTCGACAAATGCATCCGTGTCGCCTGCCGCGTAGACGCCGCTGATCCGAATCGCCGCGGCCCGGGCGTCGCCGACCAGCAGCGGCGTCCGTGCGTAACGGTTCATTCGCTCGACCGCCGCTTCGAGTGTCTCATCGGTGAAGACCAGTTGGCCCGTTTCCCACGCGGCCGAGCGCACCAGATCGGCCAACTTCACTTCGGCGGTCGCAAGCTGCGTCGTGGAGATCATCTCCTCTCCGGGCGCAAGCGTCGCCCCGGCGTGTCGGGGAGCGTCGACGGACGCGCGTTGCTTCACTTGAACCGGCTTGGGCTTCTCGCCAGCGGCATCGGTGAACAGGTCCACGCTGCCGTGATACAGGATCACATGGACCTGGCTGGCAACCACCTCGACGCTGAACTGCGTACCGGTGGCAACCACGATCTTATCCGCGGCGGTGACGGTAAAGGGCCTGAGAGGATCTCTCGCCACGTCGAACTTGGCGCGCCCACCTACGAGCCGCAGCTCTCTCCGATCGTCCCGATAGCGAACATCGACGCGGCTTTGCGCGTCGAGTGAAATCATGGAGCCGTCCGACAAGGCGACCTGAAGGCGCTCGCCGATACCGGTCTCGTAACGCAGGGGCGCAAGATGCAACAGCAGTGTGGCGATCAGAACGACCGCGACCCCCGCCGCGAGCGCGATGAACAGGTGACGATGACGAGTGATGCGATTCCACTGCGAGGCATGGCTGCGCCGGAACGATTCGAGCGCATCACGGCGCATGTCGATCAGCTCGGGCGAGGTGCTGGTCGCCTCGAGCGACTGCCACGTTCCAGCGACATCGTCGAAGGCGCGCGCATTCTCCGGGACGGCTCGCCAGGCATCGAATTCGGTTTGAGCTTGCTCAGACAGACAGCCATCGGCCAGGCGCACACACCAGGCGCTGGCCTCCTCGATCGGATCGTTCTGCACGGATTCTGTATTGGGCTTCATGCCTCATCCTTTACGCGGCGGGTCACATGCGCCATGGCTCGGGCGAGCTCGCGCTCGACGCTGCTGAGGGAGATCTCGAAGGCGCGACCGATCTCACGCTTGTCCACGTTCTCCATCCGGTAGAGGATGAATATGGAACGGGTGCGTTCGGGCAGTTCGCGTAGCGCCGCGGTCAGCACGGAGAGTTCCTGCTGGCCCGCCGCCACCCGCTGAGCATCGAGCACGTCGACGCCCGCGTCCTCCTGCGCTACGGCGCTGGAGCGGTGATCGAAACGCACCTGGTGCCGGCGGCTACGATCGCGCAGCAGGTTCATGGCCATGCTGAAGACATAGGCGTCGGCGGACTGCAGGCGGTCCGCATCGACGCTCGCGAGGCGCACAAAGACCTCCTGGGTCAGGTCTTCGGCTTCGGCGTGGTTCTTCACTCGCCGCAGGAAAAAAGCCATCAAGCCGGGGCGAAACCGGCGAGTCAGTTGCTCGAAAGTTCCATCGGACGGCGGTGGCGAGTTCGCGCGGGGCATCTACCCTCCTCGGGCTTCCTTATACAGGACGCACGAGGAGGGAAAGTCTGTCACCGCGACTTCAACCGACTGGAATGACGGTGCTGGCGAGCCCGACCGGTTTCGCCGGGCGCTTCTTGTCCTCGGGCGCATCGTCGGGCGCAAGGGCAAGAATTCGTTGCGATTCCGCGTTCTCCAGCGCCTCATCGACGAGCTCCAGGTAGAGCACGCGTTCACTGTCGCCCTTCGCGACCGACTCAGGACGCGCGATGCTCGCGCGCCACATCGCCCCATCCCCCTGCAGCGGACTACGGGCGGCTTTGCCGCCGACGATCTGCTCCAGCGCAAATCCACCCGTGCCGTTGGCGGCAGGTCCAGCATTCACCGCCACCTTCCACCGTCCCGCCTTGGGCTTGCGTACGGTGATGACTTGCTCGGCCGCTGCCAGGCCCGCGTATGAGTGCCAGAAACACTGACCCGTGGTGCAATCGTAGAGGAACATCTCGATCTCGCTGCTGCCCGGGTCTGCAGTGGCACGAAGCTTCATTACGCCAGCGTCGTTCGGCACATCCACGGTGAGAATCCTCGGCTCACCATTCGATTGCAGGCGCTCGGTGCGTCGATCACGTGCAGCTGCATAGACATCGACGGCGGGAGATTCGATGGGACTCGCGTCTCGCGGCGCTCGAATCGACACCTGCCCACCACTGAGGACGCCTTCGATGCTGCTCGTCAGCGCCGTGAAAGCCAGCGAGTACTGCGCCTCGTCGGTTGAGACGCGCGACAAGTCCGCTTCCCGCCAACCCGAATCGTTGGTCAGCCCGAGGTCCCAGGTGCCCGCGGGCGGAGCGGCCACGACCCAGGTGTACTTGCCAGGCCGCAGCTGGGTGAACTGCAACGCCCCGACGTCTTCGGCCTTCGAGGTCGGATCCATCGAGCGCATGCGCGCGGTCAGCACCCCCTTGCGAACATCGATCTCGACCTTCAATGCCGCCACGCCGGCGGGCACCGAGATGAAGTGACTATCCGACTGCATCAACGGCACCTGACCATCGAGCTGCAACTGCGAACCCGGGGTCACCGGGATCGAGCGCGGCGCGACCACCGTGAGCAGGACTCGATGAACGATCGCGTCACTGCGCGAGTCATGCAGGTTCAGAATGGCGCTGTGTGGACCGAAGGAACTCACCTTGATGCCCACTGGCAACGACTTCGTTTCGTTCAACGGCAGACTCAGCGACTGCGCGGCGGTGAACGTGCCGTCGTTGCCAGTCCAACTGAGGCGATAGGCCTGCGCGCCCTTCGCGCCACTGCCCCGCGTGAAATGCATCATCCGCTCACCAGATTGCCCCGGTTGCCAGCCGCCGAACTCAAAGAGCCCCGGCCCCTGCGCGCCGCCCTGTGCGTAGCGAGTCAGCGGCTGAGCGACCGGCGCGCTCACGCGGATACTGGGAACATCGACCGCCCGCTGCAATTCCTTCCACGCGGCATTGATGTCCAATAAACCCGCCCCCTGCGTGTACGCCGGCACATCGGTTAGAAACCTGGCACCCGCGCTCAATGCGCGCCCCAACGACTCACGCGACACTTTCAGATCGTTCTGACGGGCCGCGCTGATCAGCAGCGCCGCCATGCCCGTGGCGTAAGGGCCGCTCGCCGACGTGCAGCAGCTGATGGAATAGCACGGCGGCAACTGCGCGGCGGGCTTGTTCTTTGGCAGGAAGATCTTGTCGTCGTTCGCGCACCTCTCGGCGGAGATGCGATGCATCGGCGCGATAAAATCGGGCTTCAACGCACCGTCGCCGCCCGGACCTTCCGACATCAACGGATGTTTCAAGTCATGCGGCAGCTCGGCGCCACCATACAACGCGGCGTAAGTCTGCGGACCGATCGAGCCGCCCACCGCAAACACGCCGTCGATCGCCGACACCAATCCCATGCCGGGAAGATTGTTGCCGCCGCTATGAAACACCGGTTTGCCCCAAGCCTTGGCGATGCGCTGGAACGCCATGCTGTAAAACTCCTGCGTCATGTTGGGCTGCGGCTCGACGCCGCGCGAGTCCGACAGAACGTCCACGTCCGGTCGCGCGGCGATCTGCGCGTAGCCTTCGATGAAATCGTAGGCTTGCGCCCCGAACTCTTGATTGCGCACGAACAACACGCGCGCATTGGGCGCAACCCCCGAGGCGAGACCGTCATCGGTCAGCGAACCCGCCGCGACACTCGCCGTCATCGCCTGATGTCCACCGCGCGATGTATAGATATGCAACGCGTCGGCTTCTCGAGCGGCGCCGACGACAAAGTCCATCGTGTAGCGCATGGGCTGAGTGAAGGTGAGCTGACGCACGTCGAATCGCTCATCCACCCGGCGCATGGGCGATTCATTCGCGAAGCTGGCATCGCCATCGCAGTCCACCCAGATATCTCCGCTGGTCGTGCTCCAGAGGACGCCGAAGTTCTGTCGCAGATTGCTTCCAACCGGCACGGAGTAGATGCCGAAGCGATAGCTGCCGGGCGTGGGAAGAATGTAGGTACGCCCATCGATGCGCTGCCAGGTGCCTGCAGCTTCGAGTCGTGTGCTCATCGCCACGCGCGTGTTGTCGCCAGATCTCGGATCGGTGGTGTTGAGAATGCCCGCGATCTTTGGTACTGGTTTTCCCGCGAGATCGAGCGCCGAACGCAGCGTCGGGTGCTGGAACTCCGGCTGGGCGCTCTCGAGCACTGCCACCGTTACACCGCGCCCATCCCACTTGGGATGCTTGGTGTGCCAGGCAGTGACACCCGTGTCGTTATCGGCCGTGAAGCCCGCCGCACGAGACTGCGCAGCGGTGAGCATGGGCAATCCCGCAAACGCCTTGTGTTGTTCCTGCGTCTTCTTGGAAGCACGCGATTCGCCACGCGGCGGCCAGGTTTCGTAACTGCGATACATCGTGGCCGTGGCTTCGTTGCGGCCTTCCTGCTCCCAGATCATGTTGGCGCCGGTCGCGATCTGGTAGCGCTCGACATCGGCACGTGCACCGATGTCGATCAGCTTCGCGATATCCAGCTCGACGCGCAGATATCCAATCTCCGGAATCTCCTTGCGTAGCGAACCACCCGCCTCGCTCACCGCCCTCTTGACGGACTCGATGCTGCCATCGCGTGCCAACAACATCACTTCGATACGTTGCTCGCCGGTCACGACCGCGCGGTTCAACAGCTGGCGATTTGAATAGGACATCGGCGCCGCGGCCTGCGCGCAAGCCGTCGAACAGATGAACCAGGCAATGGCCACTGCCCAGGGACTTCTGGATTTCATCGGAATGCTCACACTCATGGTTACATGCTCGCGCGGATGGACAGCCAGTAGCTGGCGAGTCGTGGATCGCCATAGGGACTGTAAAATCCCGCGCTGTAGGCATAAGCATCCAGCGGCGGCGACGTGTTGAACACGTTGCGCACACCGAGCTGCACTTCCAGTCCATTCAGGAATCCGCCGAGGCGACTGCCCACGCCGCCCGACATATCCAATGAATGGCGAATCACCAGATCGTGATACAGCTGGCTCGGCACGTGGCCGTTGTGGCCTTGAGTCAGCACATACGTCGCATTGGAGTTGAGCGAGGGATCGGCGGTCACGTACGAATCGAAGTAGCGCGACGACCAACCCACCGACCAGTTGTCGAGACTCCAGGTCACCGACGCATTGCCTTTGAAACGCAGCGGATAGGTGGCCGAGACCCCGACGTAGTTCGTGAGCGGGGCGCCATCCAGGAGCTGCACCTCGTACTTCGTCTGAAGCGTGCCCGCCAGAGCCACCGCCAGTTCGCCCTTTGGCAGCGTCGTCCGCCAATCCAGCGCTGCGTCGAAGGCCTCGACATTGACCTGACCCAGGTTGATCGAGGTCGCGTCGACGTGAGTAATCGCGCCGACACCGTAAGGATCGCCAGGTGCGGGCGCGGCACGGACGACCCGACCTGGGAACAGATTCTCGTACTGGATGAAGCCCAACACGCCACCGGGCGGCAAACCGATCAGATCGTCCTGCTCGGCCAGCACGTAATCGAGCGACAGACGCAGGTCCAACGCGCTGGGCGAGAACACCAGGCCCGCGGAGAAACTGCGAGACTGTTCCGGATCGAGACTGGTGGAACCACCGCCTTGTGACGTGGCAGCGATCACTTCATTGCCTCGACGCGGATCGAGATAACCTTGCCCGGCGGTGATGAGGCCGGGACTCGAGGCCACCAGCTGGGTTACCGACGGCGGCATGAAGCCCGTGCCATAGCTGGCACGCAGCGCCAACGACTTCACCGGCGAATACATCGTGCCGAACGTGAAGTCCGTCGAGCCGAGCCGCTTGGTGGCACGATCGACCTGAGGTGGCGAAGCGCTGAGCGCATAAGCGCCCGTCGAACCGTTGATCTCGTACTCATCGCGACGTACCGCCAGCTGCAACTGCCAGTTCTCTACGAGCGGCTTGCGATTGCTTGCGGACACCAACGGCACCGTGGTCTCGAGATAGGCGCTCGTAATCGTCTGCGAGCGATCGGGAAACACATACACCGCTTCCGACACGCTGTTACCCTGGTAGTAGGAGCCCTCGTCCATCTTCTCTTCGCGACGCTCCAGCAAACCGGCGAACGTCAACCGCCCCGCCGGCAATTGCCAGGCGGGTTTCGAGAACCGCAGCGACCCGTTCTGAACGGTGCTCTTGAACGGCTTGATCGAATACTGCGAATGCGCGAGATAGGGCAGGAAGTCCGTCTCGTAAAAATTCGGGTCGCGTAACGCGTCGACCGCGCCAGTGGTGACCGCCGCCGTACCCGCTGGAGTGATGAATCCCCGTGGAAATTCGAACTTCAGCTCGGCTCGGCTCCAGCCGTAGTCCAACGACACAGCGAGGTCGTTCGGCAATCTCGCGATCAGGCCCGCGTTGAGCGTTTGCCCCAGATTCCGGTTGCTGGTCTGAGTGACGAAGTCGCTGCTGGGCACCCGTACCATGACGGCTTGCTGAAAGGGATTGGTCGGCGCGTTCGCCGGCAACGTAAACACGCCTCCGACGCCCAACTCGCTGCCGCCCAGCTGCTCGTTCCACATACCGCTGACGTAACCGTCCAACGACGACGTGAACGCGTGCCGCACCGTCAACATCGCCGAGTTCAGCTCGCTCGCCTGCAACAGCGTGCGCTCACCGCCCGTCGAGACCGGAGTCAGTGCGACCTGTGCGGTCGGCGACACCGCGAAGTTGTAAGAGCCGGCATTCGCTACCAACGCCGCGCCACCGTCGCTCGCCGCCCCGGCATATCCGGCGGGCGCGTACGTGAAGAGGGAGTTGAGCGGCGTCCCGTTGTCGAGCACCAGGTTCTGTCCATTGGCGCTGGCGATGTTGGTCGTCGTTCCCACCGGCAACGTCTGCACGCTGTATGCCCCACTCGGATTGTTTTGCAACATCCGATAGCGGGCCCGTGCCAGGAAATCGCGATCGCTGGTCGACATGCCATTGGCATTCGAGGTGCTCGCGAACCCTGTGATATTGGTGCGTCCATTCGCCGAGGACCAGCCGCCGGCGACGTCGGCCCGCTGCATGGAGGAATCCGTGTCGAAAGTATTGTCGTAGCCGAACCGCACGTCGACGCCGGAGAAATCTCGTTTGAGAATGATGTTGACCACACCACCGGTCGCCGCGCCACCATAGATACCCGCGGACGTGGCCGGCAGCACTTCGACGCGCTCCACCGCACCGAGCGGGATGGTGTTGATGTTTGCCTGATACACCGTGTTGTTGAACGACGGGGCGCTGACGCGGCGACCGTCGATCAGCACCAACGTCTTGTTGCTGCCCATGCCGCGCAGATTGATCTCGCCCTGCGCGCCGCCCAGCTGTGCACCGGCATTCTGTACAGCACTCGTTCCCGTGCTGTTCATGGTCAGCCGTTGTTTGAAGAAGTCGTTGAGATCGGTGGCCCCCGAACGCTCGATCGCTTCACGATCGAAGGTGACATACGGCTGCACGTCATCGCGAGTGCGCCGGATGTCCATGTTCAGAATGCGCGAGCCCTCGACCAGCACTTCAGGAACATCCCGCCCCAACGCTGAGTCCTTCACGGCCGCGGACTTGTCGGCATCTCGTGGCAGATCCGCTTGAGCAAGCCGCACGGCTCCGTTGCCACCGGCAACGGCGAACGAAGACTTCTGATAGCCAGCGGGCGTCGTCGCCGTCGGCGCCACGATCAGCAATGCTCCGGACGATTTATCCGTGGTCAGTGTCAGCGACGTTCCCTGCAGCAGTTTCGTCACCGCTTCTTCGGGCGACAGGTTGCCGCGTGCCCCCTGCGTGCGCAGCCCCTTGAGCTGCTCCGTCTGATAGAAGAACTCGACACCGGCTTGCTTGGCCAACGACTCCAACGCGACGACCAGATCGCCCGCGGGCACGTCGATCAACTTCGAATCGGCGTGCGCGGCAGTGAACAAGGCCGACGAACAAAGAATGGCTGCGATGGCAGCGCGCAGCGAGGCAGGTTTCATATCTACGTTGCTCCCCGAACGGCTCTAACGCGGCCGTTGTAATTACCGGGACGAAGCAACGACACGAATCCCGAACGGTTCGACCCAACTAATTCGATCAATTCGCCGTCAACACGATCCGCTCGCCGTGGCGCTCCACTCGCACCGGAAAGCTGCGCTCGACCAGACGCACGAAAACCTCGACATTGTCGGAGCGGAAGTTGCCCCCGATGCGCACGGCGCCGACCGCCGCATCGTCGATGACGATCTTGGTCGCGTTGTAACGATTGAACTCGGCCGCGGCCTCCGCAAGCGGAGTGGCGCGAAACATCAAGAAGCCGGTACGCCAGGTCAAGTATTCGTCCACTGGTCGCTCGGGTTGCGCATCCAGCAGGACGCCCGCGCCACTGCCACGCGCGATGTTTCCGGCAGCGACGGTGACCGGCGGCAACTTCACTGCGCTCGTTGGCGGCTCCATGCGAACGCGCCCTTCCGTCACCACCACTTGCACTTCATCCGAGCGGTGCTCGAATCGACGCACCGAGAACTTGGTGCCCACGGCAACGACCCGCTGCTCTCCAGCCACCACCACGAAGGGCCGCGTAGGATCCTTGGCGACATCGAAAAACGCTTCGCCCCGATTCAATTGAATACGCCGCTCCGTGGCGCTGATCTCGACCCGGATTTTGCTGTCGGTGTTCAGCAGGACGCGTGAACCGTCGGCGAGTGTCACGCCCTCGATGCTGCCGACATGCGTCTGATACGCCGGCCCAGCCGACTTCATCATCCACGCCGTGCCGACTGCTATCGCTCCAACCAGGACACTGGCGGCGAGCACACGAAGCCGTACGACAGGTCGATTGCGAGGCTTGCCTGATGCTGTCTGCACCGTGACGGGCCGGCCCTGTGGCGCCTTCTTGCCAAGGAAAGGCGATCGCTGCCATTCACCCGGCGCCGGCACGACGCCCACACCGACGCCGGCGCCCAACGCCTTGAGACGATTTGCCTCACGCCACATCGAATCCAGGCGAATGAACGCCACGCGATGAGCAATGGACGCCTGCAACCAGGCCGCGAGCTCCTGCTCATCGGCCTGAGACAGGTCCTTGCGATCGCGCCTCGCCACCCAACGGGCGGCCGTCTCTTCAATCTGCGTTCTGCTTTCCATGCTCCGTCTCCGTCCGGGCGGCCGCGGTAGCGCCGCCGATATCGTCGGCGTCGCCGCCGTAGTAAAGCTCTGCCAGCAACCTGATGCCTTTGGTGATGCGTTTCTCCACCGCCCCCTCCGTAATGCCGATGCGAGCCGCCACCTCTCGCTGGGAAAGTTCTTCGACCTTGCGCATCCAGACCACGTCGCGACATTTCACGGGCAGCATGTCGAAGGCATCGGCGAGACGTCGCAGATCCTGCCGAGCACTGGTGTGATGCTCCGGCGAGATCTCATCTACCAGGACGTTCAAGGCGTCCAGATCCGCCGTCGCTTCGATGGAAACGACCCGTTCGCGCCGCACCCGATCCACCATGAGATGGCGCGCCGTGGTGAACAGGAATGACTTGGGATTCTGCGGCCGCGACCTGAGCGCGGCCTCATACACCCGGATGTAGATCTCCTGGCGCAGGTCATGAACTTCGTGATGCCTGGGCCAGATGCGGGCCAGGTACCGGACGAGGGCCGGTTCGTGCGACAGCACTTCGCGCGCGAACCAGTTGTCGAGTTCCTCGTCCATGGCCGGAGACTAACCCGCGCCGACGCGCAATACACTGGAAATCCAGCCATTTCCGCGCATACGAAGATTTTTTCGGCGCCCAGGGTGGATCGGGCGGTTTGGTTCGTCTAGGTAGGGTTGGCCCCGTGGCGCCGCTGGCTGGCTCGGGGTGCGTGTCCCGACATCTCGTACCCGCATGCTCATCAGCATGCCATTCTGTGGCACCGGCAAGGCCGGTGGCGTATTCGCGCTGGAATGGAAACTCGCGACTCCAGTTCACATTGATTCTGCCGGTCGTCGACAGGCACTCGGTAAACGCCGCGTTGTAGGCCGAGAACCGTTTCCAGGCTGCGAAAGCTCAGGCAGGATCTGCCTCAGGATATATTTCAACCAAAGGACGCCCCATGATCATCGACGCACGGAAACAAACGATCGCTGCGCTGTACGGCTGGGTGCTGACAATGACTCTCGCAGTCACGACAGGCGTAGCCGCGGAAACGCCGCGAAATCCGGGAGACTATCCCCTGCAGCCCGACTCGCTGGTCCAGCCTGGAGTGCCTCAGGGCAACTTGCTGGGACCGCTCGAGTTTCACAGCAAGATCTTTGCCGGCACCGTCCGTCGCTACTGGATCTACGTGCCGGCCCAGTACGACAAAGCCAGGCCCGCGAGCGTGCTCGTATTTCAGGACGGCCAACGCGCCACCAACCCGCAGGGCTCCCTGCGCGTGCCGACGGTGCTCGACAACTTGATTCACCGAGGCGACATCCCAGTCACCATCGGCATCTTCATCACGCCGGGCCACCTCGCCGACACCTATCCGGATACCCTGGGCATGAACAATCCCGATCATCGCGCGGCGGAATACGATGCGCTGGACGATCGTTACGCACGATTCATCGTCGAAGAAATGCTCCCCAGCATCGCCAGCCGCTACCACCTGACCGACGATCCTCGACAACGCGCGATCGGCGGCACCAGCAGCGGCGCCATCTGCGCTTTCACCGTTGCCTGGCACCGGCCGGATGTCTTCCGCAAGGTGATCAGCATCATCGGCAGCTACGTATCGATCGGCTATCGCCCGGCGCAGGACGGACAACCGCCGGTGTTGGGAGGCGATCTATATCCGGGACTGATCCGCAAGAGCCCGATCCGGCCGCTGCGAATCTTCCTGCAGGACGGCTCAAACGATCTCGATAACGAGCACGGCAACTGGTTTCTCGCCAATCAACAGATGCTGGCGTCATTCAACTGGGCAAACGCCGAGGCTGATCGGAGGAAATCATCAGGCCCGCGTTACGAAGTCACTCATGTCTGGGGCGACGGCGCTCATTCGGATACGCACGGGGGCGCACTGTTGCCGGATATACTGCGGTGGTTGTGGAGGGAGGATCGCTGATACTCAGGAATCAGACAAAGTGTCCACCCATGGATTGAACACTGGCACGCGCGCCTTTGTATATTCGGCGGTATCGCGCGAGACAACTGTGAGGCCGTGATGCTGGCCGGTCGCGGCGATGATCAGATCGGGTTGCGAATAGGTATGCCCGCTCTTACGCCCCTCCTCGACCATGAGCCGCCACTTGAACATGACGTCTTCGCATACCACGAGCGCGCGTCGCTCGAACATGGGCCGGACTTTGTGAGAGAGCCAGTCCATGAGCTCGGAGCGCCGTCCGGCATCGGGCACGAGCTCGATACCAAAGCGGATCTCAGCCAGCGTCACGACGCTGATATGGAACAGATCGAGGGGTTGGCTCGCAACGAAGGCGACCACCTTACGCTCCGGCCTCGGCCGACGCAGTTCTGAAAGAACGTTTGTATCCAGCAGCCAGCCCGTCACAGAGACATGTCTCGCACGGGCATCGGCTCGCGTTCTGGCGCGATCTCAATGTCACGATAAGGTGATGCCTGCATCGCTGCGATGAGCGCCTCACCGGTCACGTCACCTTGCATGCGTCGAAAGTCCTCAGCAGCGATCACTACCACTTCGTCGCGCCCATGCACGGTCACGTGCTGCGGCCCTTCGCTCCTGACCTTGCGGACCAGTTCGCTGAAACGCGCCTTGGCATCCTGCAGGAGCCAATACCCCCGTCGATTCTTGGCCATGGCGCGCTGGGGCTTCTTGGGGGGGCCGGATTTGGATTTGGGTGATCTAGTCATGCTGACTAGATTAGCACGACTCGCGGACTCGTGTGGCGTCGAGGTAAAGGGCGGCGATCCTTGGCAAGTCCTTGATCTATCGCTACATGTCCGTTCCCCAAGGTCATCCCTCATGTAACAGCAGCCCTCCCAGATGTCGCGTCCGCCGGCCGACCAGTTGTCGAAATCGAGGCTGCAGTCTCGGGAACCTGCTGTCAGTTGCATTGGCAGGATGCACTCGCGCCGAGGCAGCAGACAGCCTCGACTGGCGTCGGTGCGCCAACGTCCAACATGAGCACCAGAATTCCGGCAGGTCAAAGGATCGCCCCCATGGTTGACTTCGATAAGCCTTTTGACGAGATACGCAAACGCGCCGAAGCCGGTGATGGGGAAGGCGCTTTCCAGCTCTATCGTATCTTGCTCGCATGCCGCCGCCTGTCTGCCACCCAGGACGTTCCGCAAGAACGAGTCGCTTATTGCGCCACGATCCCTGCTTCGGAGAGAGCGTTGGAGTTGCACTGGCTCCTCAGAGCGGCGGAAGCGGGAGTGACGAATGCTCAGCTCGCCTTTGTGCAAAAAAGCGAGGTATGGTCAGAGCACGCGACACAGGAAATCGTTCAGGCGCGTGCGAGCATCGTGCAGTCGTTGGATAGGTCAGCTCGCGCGGGAAATCGAGCCGCGTTGGAACGTGTCTGGGAACTTCATTATTCGGGTCAGATGGGATTGCCACAGAACAAGGCGGTGGCATATGCCTATCTGATGGCTTCTGTGGATCTGAATCCGGAGCCCGACTTCAGGCAACGTCTCGAGCAGTTCGTCGACGATCCGAATCTTTATTACCGGCAACTGCGCGACCAACTCACGCCCTTTGAATTGGAACAGGCGAACACGCTGCGCCGGCAGATCGTGGAGTCGCCGCCGCCGCACTGACGCGTTCCGGCACCCACCGACGCTCAATCGCCGAGCGTGGACTCGACGCCGTTGGTCCAGTGAGGGTCCAGAGATCTTGCACCTCCCATTTTTCGGAGAAGACCGTGCGCAAGTGAGCAAACTGGCCTGGCACTTCTCTACATGCTGATGATCCGATTCTTCGGATCGCATGAGGACTACAAAAAGGTGAATGCGGAGACCGTGTAATGAAGACCACACTGATCGTCCTCCAGAACGACGCGGATCACGCGCAGGCCAAGGCGCTGATTGAGAAGCTGATGAACTCGAAGGATCCGGCCGACCAAGCCCGGATGGTGGCTCAAGCGTACCTGACCGAGGCGTATGAGCGCTCTCGGTGGCCGAGATGTGCGCCGTCGCTGCCCGACTGGTTTCACATTCCCGCGGATTTGCTCATCCCGCCTTTTAGACCATCCGAAGTCGTCGCATGAGCGTCGACTTAGAAGCAAACCCGCCGGACGGAAAGTGAGCGCCACGGTTCGGCCAACGACGTCACGCGGGCCAGATAGCAAGCTGGCACTGTCATTCGTCCCACCTTTTCCAGCAAAGTCGGAATGACTGGCTAAATCGCCCTTCCCCCATCCCCAATCTCCAAACGAAACCTCCTCGGATCCTCCTTCATCGCATTCGATTGCGCCAGCGCTCGAAACGCCTTCTCCTTCGAGCTGACATCGAGCCATCGACTGAAGCCTGCAGCAAAGGCCAGCATGCGGGGCAACGGCACGGGATGACCATTCGACATCGCCTTCAGTGCGCTGAGATAGTCGTCACGATAGATCGTGGGAATGATGATTCTTGTCAGCCCTGCATTCGACAAGAAATGATTCATGGCGATACGCGCGGTACGACCATTGCCGTCATCGAACGGATGCACTTCGGTGACGACGAACATCGCCAGCGCCGCCCGGTTGGCAGGTGTTGCGGCCGCCATCGTGACTTCATAGCCTTTCATCAGCGTGCCGACGACCTTGTCCGGGTCGACGAAGACGGTTTGCCCGGCCCGGTTTGCCGCCGTTTTGAAATCGCCTGGGTGCTTCTCCCGGCGGGATTCGATGACGAGTCGATTCCAATCTTTGAGCTGAGCGATAAACGCCTCCGCACTCTGCGGGAGGCTTGGGTCGCGCTTCGAGCGCAGGATGGCGCGGTAGGTTCCCAAGATGTCATGGGAGTCATCTTCGCGATACTGCAGTGGCCGGTCGTTGACCACGATGTCGTGCGCCACCTCGATCTCAAATTCGGTTCCTTCGATGAAGTTCGAGAAATATGTTTCGATGAACGCCTGCAGCTGCGGATCCTCATTAGCAGCCGCGGGCGGCACCACCATCGGGTTGCTCTGAAGTTCAGCGGCGAGCGTTTCGAACAACGTCACCCGATCATCGTCGTATGGGCGACGTGCGGCGCGCGCGATCGCCTGAGGCGTGATCAATGTCGCTGCCCGCGTGCCGAGCAGCGAGCCGATCATCGCATCCAGCCTTTTGAATTCCTCGTTGAGACCCAATGAATCCGCAATCGATCGGGCATGGTCGCGAAGCTTGTTGACTTCATTGCTCACGTCACGACTGATGAATCGCTCGAGCCACTCCTCTACGAACGAAGCCCCCAGCGTGCGTCGTTCGGCGGGATCGCCGCGGCTGAGCGAGAGATTCTCCAGCAGAGCCCGAGCCTGACTCGAAATGAATGCATCGGCACTCTGCAGTGGCAGTTTGATGTCTGTGTCGGTGGGACCAGGGCCCCGGGCGTAACGCAGCTTCACTCCAGGCAGTTGCACCTCGCGCCGGTAGGGGCCGGTGAGGAAGTACTGTCCGCCGGTTGTCGGCCGGTGCTCGAACGCGGAACGATGCGACACAATGCAGCCAGGCATGATGAGCGCGCAGATCTCATTGAGGTGCCTGCGGGTAACCGACTCGATGGGCGCATCCAAGTTGTCGGTGTAGATGCCGGGCGCCAGCCGCTGCAATTGCCCTTGCCGAGCCAGCCGCTGCAGGCGCCTGGCCTCGGCCCGGTCATTGCCGGCGAGCTTCAGCACGTCGCTGTTCTCCACATAAGGAAGGCATAGAAGGAAGGGCTGATGGTGTCGCTATTTTAGGGGTAAGATAGCCATTATGTCGCCATTTTAGACACAAGACGACACCTGTGTCGCCATTTTGGTCGTAATTAGGCCCTATTGTCGCCAAACTCGGCACAGCGGTTGTCGTTGACAGGCGTGGCGTCCAGGATGAAATCGGACACAGGAGTCGATGTCCTGTCTACGACTTCATCGGTTTCGGCTCGGGATCAGAGCCGACGAACTCGCCGGCAGCGTCCACTGAGTGTCTGCTTCATCCCACCCTGCTGAGCTTCATTTGGGCACTCTCAAGATCCCAACCAATCACGATCCACCCCCATGATGAAGTTGGGAACGCCGAAAAATCGCAGTGAGTCTCTGCGCAGAAAGGACAGCATGTCCCGCGTCGCGCGTTGGACGGAAGGTGTCTCACATCCAAGCGAGCATTAAGAGCGCACCTTCAAAACAAATTTTTCGGCGTGGGTGGAGCGCGACAATCGATAAAGATATCGTTCAAGAGCATAGCGCGTGAGCACCTGCCGATGGATACCTGCCTCCGCGAAATCGCGCGCGGTTGCGCCCTGCCACCGCTTGGCAAGCCGCAACGCGTGCTGACTGGATGGAATTACCATGTGTCAAAGTGTAGGCGGTTATTCATAACTGCCAACGTTTTGGCACATGACCCTCGCCGAGAAGTCGACCGACGAAGTCGTAGACGCACCTTCCGGCGTTCGTTCCAGAACCACGCGACAATGGCGCCAGCCGCCGGAATGACCAGCTTCAGAAAGTCGCTACTGACGATAGCGTCAACGAGTTCGCTCATCAGCCGCCTTCTCTTTTGCTTGCTGGATGCGTCCCGGCTGTTGCAACGATGATCTGCGTGCGCACCTTCATTCCGAAGGCGTGTCCACGCCGAACTTTCTGGCGGTGGCGTCAAACTTCTTCGTTCGCTTCATCAGCTTGACCGTACTCATTCGGCCATTTGCTGAAATCGTCGCTCCGCTAATGAGCAACCCGACCTGCTCATACGCGGCGCCGTCGCCGATCTGATATCCGCCGCGAACCCTTTTAATTCTGCCGGCCGCGATCAACCGATCCAGCGCGGCAAACTGCGCGTACATCTTAGTGATGCGTTCTCGCCCGCCTTCTCTGACCGTACGAATGAATTCCGGCGTCAGCTCATCCGATGTCATGGCATCCGGTTCCCGCTGTTGTTATGGACCCGATCCCACATAAGTGCGCGGCGATCTTTGCCGAGAGGCGATCCGCAGCCGCAGCCTACACTGTGCCTACATAGAGGTATTTGAGTCTCAGCCGATAATCTTAAGTTATTAATTTGACTTGGTGCCCCCGGCAGGAGTTGAGCGAATGGAGTTTTCGGCTGATTTATAGGCTATAAGGACCATCGAGGGATCGAGATACCCCCGCAGGTACCCCCGCGCTGAAGCTGCAGCCATGAGCGGCTGTCGCCGGTAGTGAGACACTGACGACGGCCTGACCACACCCTCAAAACTGAGGTGCCGTCCATGGCTACGCCCATCGTCCCCCGTCGGGTCCGGGGACGCTTCCGCTTCCCTATCGCGGACGATCTCTTCCTCTCCGCTCGAGTCGATACCGCCTCGTTCCGCGGCGAGCCTCATCCGCTCCACCTGCCTGACCCGGCCGCAGGTGACCGATGAACGCCGCAACCCAGCTCGCCGAGACGCTCGCTACTTCGCAGGTGCTGCGCGCGACGGCGAGGGCTGATCGCGCCGACCAAAGCTCGCTTCACTTCCGGCTCAACCATGCCGCCGATGCATTGGACAGCATGGTGGCGCTGGCCATGCGCTGCTTGGACCGAATCGAGCAATTGGAACAGGAGCTTCGCAAGCTCCGGGCGAAGGGCCCGTGAAGGCTGCCAAGGCCTCGGCGCGGCGAGAACGCGCCCAAGTCCACGCCCCGCACCGTCGCATGCAGACAGCTTTGGCGGTCGCGAAGTGCATCGAGATTGCCGCCGATCATCCTGACGAGCATCAGCAGCTCGATCTCGCGGACGCCGTCGCCGGGCTCAGTACGCTCGTGGAAAGCGCGATTGCCATGCTCGGCCAGTCGGAGAGCAGGACATGACCGCAACTTTGTCCCCACGAATCAGAGCAGAGTCCAAGCGCTACTTCGCGCTGCTCGGCGCGCAAATCACCCAGCTGCGCAAGGCTCGAGGCATGACGCAAGCCGAGCTGGCTCGCGCCATCGGCGTATCTCAGCAAGCCGTCTTCGCGTACGAACTCGGCGAGCGCCGCACTTCCGTACTCGTGCTTGCCAAGATCGCGAAGGTGCTCACCGTTCCGGTAGAGCATCTAATCGGACTAGCCAGGCAGACACCCGCTCACAAAGGCCGGCTGTCACCCAGAGCGATGCGTCACGCTGAGCGGCTTCAGGCACTCAGCAAGACGCAACAGCGATTCGTGATCCGGATCATCGATACGCTCGAGGCCGCGAACAAGAGGACCGGATGATGTGCCAGCCCCGACTAGGCTCGCAAGGTCCATGGGCCCGAGACTCTCCGCGCAGTGGATCGTTAAGAATCCGCGCATCTAGTTCCAACAGCCACGGCACTCGCTGTCGGCACTGGTTCTCGGGCTGTGTCACAATTCGCTGCGCGGCGGCTTCGTCGGTGGCTCCCGGACGACTGCGGCGTTTCAGAGTTCAGTTCGACAATCGGGCGCGAGTCGACCCATTCCTTGATCTCATCCTCTCGCCACGCGCTGGCGCGCTCACTTATGCGTCGTTGACGCGGGAATTGACCAGCGCGAATGTAGCGGTAGATGGTGTCCCGGCCCAATGCGGTGATCTCAATGACCTGCCGCAGCCGTAGTAAACGAGGCGTGTTCATCTTACGCCCTCCCATGATGTGCGAAGAAGCCACGCATTCTTATCGTGACCTAACCGGGATGAATGCATTGTAAAAGCAAAGCTCATCCTCGCCGATCGGCGCGCAAAGAGAATCGTCGGAGACGCATGCATGGTGAAGAATTCCCGGTGAGGATGGTGACCCGCGGGCGATGGGAAGCCGTCTGTCTTGCGACCGTAGTGGACGCATGCGGTCGAGGTAATCAGCTCGCTGATTGGCTGGTCAGCGTGCGACGTCTTCATTGAATCGGACAGAACAGGCGTTCTGACGGATTCACTGCGGGTGCCACCGATGACCAGGAAGTTCTTCGGCGGCCAAGTCTAATACACACCTGATGGTGCCCAGATGGAACGTAAGTCAGAAGGAACAGGACGTCAAGAACTGGGCGAGAAGGCGAACTCAACGAAAAAGTTTCAGCGATTCGCACCGCTGTGGTCACAAGCTATACCGTGACGATCTCGAGCGATAGAAAGACGAAGCGGAATGGGCTGACGTCCCCATCCCATCATTCCCTTCATTCGGCCCTCCTTCGCCCCTCGGTATCACCGTTGTCGCGATGATAAGGCTTATGGCCGAAGTTAGACGTGCAACTGCGGATTCTCGCCAGCGATCCACTGTTGTAGGGATGTCCATTCGCGGGGTGCACGCTGGATGAAGAACCTACCGACTGTAAGGTCAAGGTATGGATACAGACCTAGGTACTCGCGCCCTTCAAACGATTCATTGTCTTCGAGAATCGGCGCAACCGCAATTCTGCCGGTTTTAGCATCCATGTACCCAAGCTCCCAAGGCATCCAGAGTGATTGTGCGGCGGATTGCGACGTAAGATAGATAAGTGATAAACACTGATTCATCCTGTCGCGAAGTGTTCTTGCGGTAGCCTCGTTCACTCGCCCGCGGTCTAGGTGATCATCCTCCATCCAATCGACATAGACCGTATGTCCCGCCTCCTCGATCATTTCCTTGATCAGTAGCACGATGCGAGCATCATCGAAAGAATGAGATAGAAACACGTCGTATTTGGTAGTGTACGAAAAGGCTTTGCCCGCCTCCATCAACCTATACTTCGAGAACTGCTTTTCACCGCCTTCCGACAGACGCGTCGTCTGCCTCAAGTTATATCGCCTCAGAAGGTCGCTCTTCGAAAGGACGGCCAATTCAGAAATCTCCGCACTTCAACGGCGCTTGGCCCGTGCAATAGCATCTGCCACCCAGTACTCAAGGTTGTCTTTGATGTCTGCATAGGCATCCCAAGAGTTAGGGTCGTGACATGTGACCAGGTTCGCCATTGATTGGCCATCTACAGTGAAGTTTGCGAACGGATTTATTCCCTTGGAACAGGTTGTACGGGTTCGAAGGCATTTGAGGTTGTGAATGTAGATACCGACCAGCCCTCGCCCGTCATTCCAGGCCTTCTTGATCTCGTACTTCACCCAAGGACGACTTGCGGTCTCGGAGCCGATGAGCACAACAACGCACCGCTTGTACTTCATGTTATCGTCGATCCACCTTTCGACGCCGCCGGATCGTCTCTTGAGTTGCTCCCACTCATTTGCCGAAACGGGCTCATCGCCCTCGATTACGCCCATGTTCCGGACCTGCTGAACACGAAACACGTCGTTGTCGAAGTGAAAGCTGTAGAAGACTGGTTCTCTTGCCATAGATCTTCCTTGGTTGACTTACATTTTCTGTAGCTCGACGAGAGCGTCGACTGTCGTTGTCAGCTGCTCGGTCAGCGTTCTTGTCGTGTCGCCAAGATGGCGGAACTGCTGTTTGAAAGCAGTGGTTGCAGTTGGATAATACGCCCCAAATGAGGCAAAAACCTTTTCGTAGAGCTGCCGAGCCACATAGCCTGTAAAACCTAGCGGCAACACCCGCGTTCCCTTGGCGCACGCAATCTCGAATTCCTCGATCATTCCGTTCGAGTCGACTACAGATGGCGTCGCGCCACCTTCAAGTTTGTTTCCGAACATGAATACTGCCAAGCCGGCGTAGGCGAGCATGTCGTGGCGGTAGCTGGTCCATAGCATCTTTCCGGTAACTGACTGAGGGAAAGGTCGAATGAGCAACTGATCCGTAAGCGATCGTCGTTGCACCTGATAGATTTGTTGGAGCGCTCCGTCAACGATGGTGCTGCCAACACCGAGCCCGAGGCCAGTCACGATCCTGAAGTCACGGTCGATCAGGGTTTTCCCGAGTGAATGCACAAAGCCGAGCGCATCCCTTTCACTCAGCGCTCCGTATTCGTGCGCGGCGCCAGAAACAAACACCGTCTTGCTCTTGTATCGATTCTCAACCAGCGACAGCACTCGCGTGATGTCCTCGTACGCATCGATCACTACCGCCCGAATGTTGTAGCGACCAAGGTCGCGAATGAAGAGTTCCTGCTTGGCAACGCGATACTCGAGGTCGCCGGGAGCATCTGCCGCCTCAGCACTCTCCTTCTTCACGAAGCAATAATGTTTGCGCTGATTTCTCCCATGGCGCGTATAGAGGCGACCGAGGACATAATCAAGATTCGGGTCGGAGAAGCTGAAACCGACAAACAAAAAGGTCTTCGACAAAAGGTCTCCGGCAAGCGCCGTAAGAAAGTCTCCGTGACTAACTGGATACCTCTCGTAGTCCTCTTTGCAGAGGATCGTCTCGCTGGGATGCGAGTGGTCGCCATGCATCTTGTAAACGATGGCGCCACGCCCATGGAGCGTGTGTGGCAGCTGTTTTGGATCGTGCTTCACGTCCGGGTTCTTTCCGGCAGCGCGCAGCGCCTGTTCGATGCAGGAATCGTAGTTCGTGGTCCAGAATGTCTGTATTGGCAGCCGCGCGAGGATGCGATGGTTCTCTGTGACCCGCGCTTCCTTCTCGGCGAACTTGTTCAAGACCGCTTGCGTGAGGTCATGGCGGTTGCTGTCGTGGTGATTCACGTGATACTGCGCGATGCGTACTAGGTCGTGTTCTCGGTCTACGTCGAGGCCGAGCTCGACCGCAAGGGGACGCAGCAGGCCCTTCCAGTTCACAAAGCCGGCATCGACGGAAAGACCAGCGCCGGCGAATATCGCAGCATTGCGGTCGCGCAATTCGGACGAAAAATCTTCTATAAACGACTCGAGACTGACTATTGCCATGGGGATATCAGCTCTGCTTCCGGGGTGCGCCCGCGATCCAGGTGGCGATGTTGTTGCGACCGTCAGCATTCACCCAGTCGTAGACGGGGACACTGAGCTTGTCAGCAATGGAGATTTCGCCAAAGAAGCCGCCGGGAACTTTGACTTTCTCGAAAGGGTTTGCGCCTCTCAAGAAACTGATTTGGCCGCCCTGGTCTTTGATGTTGTCCAGCCATATCCCAAGCAGGGCATTGCCGCGTTCGTAGCTCTTGCGGATCTCGTATTGCACGTACGGGCGATCTGCGGTCCCGAATCCGATCAGCACTATGGTGGTAGATGTGCCTTCAAGCTGCTCGTCGATCCACCGTTCAACCGAGTTTGCGCCTCTGCGCTTGATTTTCTCGAACTCGGCTGCGTCAATGAAGCTGTTCGTCTCACTCTCTTTCTTGATGAGCTGGGAGAAGCGGACTTGATTAACTCGCCATATATCATCGTAGTGGAAGCTGAAGAACACCCGTCGAGCCATTTCCGTATCTCCCCAAAAGCTCAAACCATTAGTGACAATTTGATTCTTATGCGGTCTCGGCGCCCAGGAATTTCAAGCGATTTAGGATCTCACAGTATTCGACCTACGATTCGCAGCGTGACTGTGCTTTGTCATAATATTCTACCTGTCATTCTAGCTGCCGACCGCCCTGGTGACGTTAGCGAGCCGTTGATGATACACCACCACGCCGTCCATCCCGAACGCGCGTTTGAACGACCTCTTCGATGTCGCTATGACTCGAACAACCGGCAGCGATGAGCGCCCACCTTCCTCCCTCGCGTCGTTACATCTCACTGCAGCTGGTGCTCTGCACGGGCTATGCTATGAGCTGTTGAACGGTCGAAGCTCTCGCCGCAGCCCTACGGAAGTTAGCTATCGAAACCAAGGACGCTGGCGCGTAAGGCAAGACACGCTCGAGCGTGCTTCATGCATCCAATCACATCGATGTTTGATGCGGGTGGTACGAGACTTCCGCTCGTTGGCATCTGCTGAATCGACAATAGCTGAGTTATTCTGGACACGCGCAATTGCGCCTCCATACTGCTGCCTCATTGCCTCCGCGTCTAGTGGCGCCCGACTCGCGCAGCAAGATCTGTAAAGGAAATCGGCGGTCATTCCACCGTCGGAGTCGAGAGCAGCTCGATTCGCCGCCAACCGCCACCGCCGTGAGGCTCGGCAAGATTAAGCGCGCCTTCACACGAGCGCAAGAACACTAGGTTTCGCAGGCCATACTGTTGCCGTCAATATCCAGTGATCTGTCGAAACATTACTTTATCTGTTGATAGAATCGCGCACAGCTTCGAACCTGCTAGTCCAGCGTACTTGCGCGCACCGCGATGCGGCAATATGCAAGTTATGTTTAGACTCTAAGTGCCCACTGAAGCGTGCGATGGGAGTAAAGACTGGATGAAATGGGATCTGTTCATTAGCTACGCGAGCGAGGACCGGATTCCCTTTGTAACCACACTCGCCAATGGATTGAATGCGCAAGGCTATAAGGTTTGGTACGACGAGTTTTCCCTCGTACCGGGAGACAGCCTCCGGCGCTCTATCGATCATGGATTGGCTCGCTCAGCAGCGGGAATCGTGGTTTTGAGCCCGTCCTTTTTTGAAAAGGAATGGCCTCAGATGGAACTTTCCGCGCTTACTGGTCAGGAAGTGGCGAGTGGAAAGCCACTGGTTACAATCTGGCACAACATGGATCGAGATGCAGTAGCGCGTTATTCACCGCTGATCGCTGACAAGATCGCGATACCTTCTGGTCTTGGGATTACTGACGTAATTGAGAAGATCAAGCAGGCCCTACATGCACGGCTTAATCGGGACACGAGCGCGGCGATCGGACAGTTCTCAGAGGGACGCCACCATGTGAGATCGCTTACGTTTCGATCGCTAATGAATTTCCACCAAATTGCAGCGTACTACAGCGCGTACGATCTGAAGATTAAGGAGGAGTTTGAAGCCAGACCCGACAACTGCAACGAGGACGACGATGACGACTCGCACGACGAGGCATTCGAGCGCCGTATGCAGGCTTGGGAGGGAGACGCGAGAAGACGCTTTGGAATACCCCCAGACGCCTATATCGTACCCGACGGCCCGCTCACCAGCGGAGTAGTTACGGATATAGAGCGCAGACTGAAGAAATGGTGCAATGGCACCCTGGGTCAGCACGGAAGTGCAGCCCTATTCTTTGATCTTGATCACTGGCTGGACGCTGACTATCTCTACATTCTGTACTCGATTCCGAACTTCAGCGTAAGTCCTCGCCAAAGGGAGGAGTTGGAGCACGCGATAGCAGCGATCGGTTCCAGCAAGTGTAGTGAGGAAACAATCCCGTGGGAGACACTCCTTGCGAAAGTAGTGGCGTCTGCTCGTTCCCAGTATAAGGGCCGAGTAGTATCGCAGCGGCACGGGCAGCCCAGCGACAACGACCCACCAGGCTCAACAGTGAACGTCACTCCCCAACGGAAACATCGACGTAGCGATCTGGATACTCAGAACGGACACCCCACCGTCAGCTCACTCCCCGAGTGATTCTGACGCCCGAAGAAATCGCGACCGAATCATTCCGAAGAGTTAACGGCACCGATGGACGCTCTCCTTGAGGTAGGGAGCCGTCGCTCCCTGACAAGCTTTCTTCTCTGCCTCTCCAAACTGCACGTTGGTCGCTCCGTTGAGAGCGGCATCGGGCGAAAGCCAGGCCCCTTACTGTTGAGCCGGCCGCTCCGCCCTAGGCAATATGACATCGCGCCAACTAATCGGGACAGTCGGCTGCAAATTCATCTCGAACTCCAAGAGACCAGAAAGCCCAGGATAGTTTTCGACCGCCAACGCCACGATAATCTCACATCCTTTCATATCACCCGCACAGCGATATCGCTCGGCCAGTTCCAAAGCCATAGCAGCCTCGAAGGCACGCGGAAATCTCAGACCGCTTGCAGCTGCGCGCCGACGCCAGTAACTATCTAGAGCCGCTTGATGAACTTCCAACGACCATGGTGCGGTTTGATCGGACAGCGCATGAACAATGAGACTTTCAGGGGACGGCTCGCCAAGTTCGTGCTGAATTAGCGTGCTGATTGCCGGAGGAGTCTCGATCGAGTCCTGCTTCGCCACATGCATGTTAAAAAGCTCATGCAACGCCAGATATGGCAACCTGAGGTGCTTCGGAAGGCTTGGTAGAAACTCGGCGACCGCTGTCAGCACCGGGCGCATATCTGTGAGAACCGCGTTCAGCTCCTTGAGGAGGCAAGACGCTAGTTGTTCTAAGAACCCCTCCAGCTTGTCACGTCCCTGCTGAGTAATATCACCTTCTGTGCTACCGACCCAGTACTGTGGAGCTAGACGCAATCGAACAACGCCGCTTTGCTCTGATCGGTAATTGTACGGTTCATGCTCCAACGAGGGCTGACGCATGACGAATTCGATTATCACGTTGCGCATCAGTCGTGAAAGCCCCTGCAGCGTCAGATGCGTGCTCCGACCTTCAAGCACCGTCTCACCGTAGCCCTGCCCCAATGTCACGAGATCCGGGAGCCGCCGGAGTTGGTGCACGTATTTGGATCGCGACTGGTAGGCAGCTCCAAGCGCCCCAGCAAGCTCCGATTTTGCAAGCTGCGGGCCATCAACAGACACTTGGCGAAAGTAGGCCGGCGAGGTATGCGCCACCGCGAACTCTCGGAAGCGACGCGCCAACGCGACGTGCTCGACCGTGAGCAAGGCTCGTCTAACGCGTTGTGCAATCACCTCGTCTGCACCACACAATGCCTTATCAATCGCTTTTCGCTTGCGCTCATCAAACGAATCCCAGTCACTTTCATGACCATCAAAGTCTTGAGCAAGCGACTCTACGGACGCAACCAGTAACGTGTACGCCAGTTCCAAATCATCAGCGATACGATGCATTCCATTGACATAGGTCCGAAGCGCACGCATGACGCCGAGAAAAGTTCGTCTCGGCAATCCAACGACCTTGGCGATGAAGTCTGCCAGAAACCTTAGCTCACCCGCATTACACCAAAGCTCTCTGTCGAAGAACCTGCGAACGAGCACTTGCGGAGCGACCATTGTCGCCAATCCACGCTGGCCGCTCGTTAGCCTCCTGACCAAATCAACGTCGGGTGCACATATGCAATTCAGCGCAAACGAGACCACCAGCGAATAGTCTTGGAGGTAAGGTTCGACACCGGAAGACACGAGCACGCCCGGCCCCTGCTCTTCAGCTTCTATACGCTCAGTAAATTCATAGACCAAGACATTGGGACGTATCGAATAGCTGGATGACGGCAACAATCGTCCCGCGACGGTATCTACAGCCCCGTCTTGACTGAGAATTGCATTCGTATAGAGCATGCCGCGCAAACGATTCTCTCTGCTTGCAGGCCTGGTAAACAATTTTCCAGTGGCAATCTGAAGCACGCGCCCTCCAATTCAATCGCGGCACATATCCGCGACCGCTGAGACTATCGGACAAGCCGCTTGCCTACTGTTTGTCTTTATTCGCGGCAAACGATTGCAGCTCATGACTACCGGCCCGCCAAGCCCCTAGACGCATCTCTGGCCGCCCCTGTGCAATCCGGTTTGGCATACCTAGCCTGATGCCCCGATCGTCGGTCTCTCCAACAACGCACATCGTTCCACTCAATCCCGGCTCTTGATGAGTTGGTTATAGGTTCGAGCTAGTCATGCCACCAGCGCCGCTCGGGATTCCAGGTTCCGCGCCCGCCCGGCTGACTAGCGATGATCGGGTCGGCAAACGAAACAACGTAATCCAGTACGGCGGAAAACTCGGTTGGTACCGTCGTCTCGAGCCTCTGCTTCCTCAGCCACGCACTCCACCGCGCCTGACCGATTTCCGAGTACCCAATCAGCACGGAAGCCAATGGCGCAAGAGCAACCTTCCGGTACTGCGCCACTCGATCAAGAGAGGCGCGGAAGGTTGCGCCATTCACCGGATGTCGCCTGGCCAATGTATATAGATCTACGAAGTCGCGCCATCGAGTGTTCGCCGTGCCTCTGACAATCGCGGTCGCAACCTTCTCGGCCAGCACCATCTCCAGGGGATATCCGCGCACCCGTAGAGCCCCATCGAGCAGCCGCGGCAGGCTGACGTGCTGCGGCTCTGGCCAGATCGGATCGCCAACGTTCACATCAACATGGAGACGAACCGTGGCGCGCGACAATGTTCCGCCGAGCGTCACACGTATGCCACTGTAATCATCCTCCTCTCTAATCACCTCGGCAGTGGCCTGCGCAGGATCGAACGCAATGCCATCTTCCAGTGAGATGTCAGCAATCTTGCGAACGACCCCCAGTATCTCGGCCTCCGTGTTTCGGAGCGCAGTAGCAGCCAAATCGATGTCTCTTGTTGGACGGCGGGCGTCGAGAGCCGCGAGCAACACCCCACCCTTGAGCACTAGTTTCTGCTCATAGTCGGACCGCGTCAGGCGATCGAGAAAGCACTCAAGCGCGTATAGCTGTATCAATTCGTCGGTCGGTCGCCCGGTTAGCCGCGCTTTGCGCTGGAGATCAAGATATCGCGCACCGGCAACTGACGTGCGATCCACTGGACTCATAAAACGACTTCCAGTGCCGCCCGGACAGCCTTTTCCGCGCCGCGAAAGTGTTTTGCGATCGTCAGAAGCGCAGCGGGCTTGGAACCTTTGCGCGAAATCCAGCGGCGAAGCGCCTCCCACGCGACAACCGACCCTTCACGATGTCGCAGCCGAATGACATCGACGATCGTACGCTCCGGAGAGTAAATGCCGATGGAAAGTTTATCGCCGATGCTGATCTCATCTCGACCGAGTTCGAACATTTCTCGAGCGAAGACGTGAACTTGGATCGTCTCGCGCAGCGCTGGAACGCGGCTACCTCGGGGCAGCGCAATGTCGATGCGTGGCGGAATGATATCCGTCAGCCCGTGGCGAGCCAGCGCAGTGACCAAGCAGAGCGTGCCTTGCGGCGCGCGATGAGCAATCTCCAATAGATCCTGATCGATCTCGGGTGCATCGGCCCAGCGATACAGCCCGCGGGCGACCTGATCGATAAGGCCCTGGGAACGATAGGCGTACAGCCGCTCGGCCGAGATACCGGCAGCCCTGGCCTGCGTGTAGGTGAAGGCCGAAGGTAAGGCCTTTCGACCCGGAATAATTGCTCTGCGATTCATCCGATGAAAGCGTACACAGGATTCCCTATCCTGTCTACGATTTCATCGGCCATGACTCCGGGCAAGAGCCCATAGACTCGGGTGGCAAGGCTCCGGTAAGTAACTGATTCACATGGAGCTGTATCTACGCATTCTCAGGACTAGAACCATCCAATGAAGGCAACCAAGATAAAGACCACCACCACAACCCATCCCCATATAGAAGTTGAGGGCGGCAAGAAGTCGCAATAAGTCTCCGCACAGAACGGACACACCGATCGCTCAACTTGTCCTTGGTAGCTAATGATCCGCGGCACCATCTTCCTTCCACAGTTGCCGCATTTCACGCGGTCATCGCTACGACGGCCATCCTCGCTTCGGGCGACCAACTGAATTGCCGACGCTCGTAGACCCTGACTCGTATCTTGCGATTGAAACTGAACCTGATCTCCGGACGCCGGCAGGTCCGCGCCTCGAACGTCCTGCACAGAGAAGTAGTGATCGCGCGCCTGCTCATCTGTGATGAAGCCGTAACCTTTCTCCCGAGAAAACCATTTTACTTTGCCACGCATAGTCGCCTCGACTGTCAGTGCACTCAGTCGAGCGATAGCATGGATGACCAAATCTGCAAGAGGGTCTGAGCGGCCCCGGCTCCATTGCCGAGACCTTCTTCGCGAATGTTCCTCCTGATCAACCTGCCCCGCCCTGCTCGGCTTTTCCCTCTCCGGTCACACGGGTACCGCCGATATATGCCGACGCAATCGACGCTCGCGAGTGCCCCAACTCGCTGGAAACAATCTCTCGAGCCGCACTATCAGCGGGACCATCATCCTCAGCCAGTGTGCCACCCTGCACAGGCGTCAGATGCCACGTCACTCGCTGATACTGGCGCTGGGCGTACGAGTGTCGAAGGGAATGCGGCGTGACGCCTAACTTGGCCCGCGTCAGGCCAATTCTTCGGGTCACCCGATAGAAGATGGCCTTCCACTTCTTGAGCGAACACCCTCTCGGCACCGTCGACTCCGGCGCTGTGGCAGCGAAGGTCTTTGCAAGCTCGATCAGATGCCACTGTTCGTCCGTCAGTGGCCCGGAGAGCGAGCGTCGGCGGCCGCCCTTTGTTCCCCAGTTCACGCACACGAATCCATCCTGCACTGCTAGATGCGGCCTGAAACACCAGGCCTCTTGGGCCCGTAGACCGAAATACCAACAGAGCGCCAGTTGGACTGCCACACGCGGGTTGAGAGCATCGGCCGCTGCGAAAATCACCTCGAAATCGAGACCAGCACCTTCAATGGACTTATCTCTTGTGGCGACTAGATTGCGCCTCAAGATGCTCGGGTCCGAAAAGAGACTGTCGCGGTCATCCAGCAGTTGCGACTTGCCGAGCTGCCTGAACAACACCGCCAGGTGAGAAAGCTCCGTAGCGATCGTCGCAGGACGCAGCTTTCGCTCCTCCAGATCCTTGCAATATGCCTGGATGTGCTTGCGCTTGAGATGCGTCACGGAATGAATCTCAAACTCCGCGACGACCCAAAAGACGAATTTACGCAGCGTGATGGCGCGATCGCGCCGGGTTTTAGCACCGACTAGTCGCACGCCATTCGCGGACTTCAGTAAGGCCGCTGGAAACTCTTGGCGCACCTGGCGCCAAACTTTATAGCCCAGCCTCATCACTCGTGATCCACGGGTCTTCAGCCTGTCGAAGGAACTCATGACTTTCTCCGCGTTAGAAAATGAAATGGATTGGGGGATCGGCGCTCTCCGTTCGGTGTTACACACCAGGCAGTTACTTGAGGGTTGGGTGCTCGCGCTCAGGCAAGCGCATTCGCTTCCGCGGCTTCGGCCGTCGGGCCGTCCATCGGGAGCGCGATTCAGGAAATTGCAGGTCGTGAGAGCACACCGCGTTGCCGACGCGGCTTCGACCTTGTGCACCAACGTCCTGAGGAGCTACGCCTGGTAGCTGCTACAGGGGCGCCGGATCCTCTGATCCGCTGGGTGCGCGAGCAAATTCCGTAGTGGGCCGAGTGGTTCGACGTCGTGCGTAGGCTTGCATGACGTTAGAGCCAGTGCCGAATGCGACTGGATCAAAACGAGCTGTGGTCGCTCACGCGATCTAAGGGGCGGGCTTAAGATGTGCCAGCTTGACTAGCTGGCTATTTCGTGTGGTCTAGACCGGTTAGTCGGACCAGACATTCCAGGCCGGTTTGGGTAGCGTCGGCTTGCGCTGCTCAGGGCCTTCGCCCTGTCGGATCGATTCACGATCCTTCGATACGGCAATCATTCTGCGCTTGCCAGCGCAATTTTCAATGCTTTCTCCAAGAAAATTTCGTGCGCGGTCGTGCATCGCTGCGACAGGGATGCAACTCTGCGTTGAGTCGCTCAGAATGTTTCTGCAAGAGCGCTGTGATTTATAAGCGTTTGATGGCGGGCACTTTCAAGCAGTTGGTTGTCCACAGTGCAATCACTCTGTCTTGCACGAGGCAATTCCAGACACGCACTTGGCACTCCAATTGATGAAGTCGGCGCGGCTTGTCATGCGCACCCCATCGCCTCCGCGCGCCCGCCCCTGTTCTTGATTGGTCGGACGACGCCGCGCGGGTGAAAGAACGAAACGATGAATGCCCGGCACACGCTTTTGGTCCCGCCTGCGCAGTTTGTCGTGACGTTCAGAAGAAAAGGACGCCATTTCCCATTCGTCGGCCGGAGAAATGGCCGCCATTTCGACGTGATGACCAATGAAATGGTCGCCAATTCGAACTCTCGTTGTGTGAATCGACGCGTTTCTTCGTACAGCCGGCGGGAATCGACGCGTTATGGCCCAGGGCGGTGCCAGAATCGACGCGCTCTAGTAGGGATCGAACAACTACCGATACCGCTCAGTGGCGATTGCTCAAGCACGGTGTGTCGCGATGTGTAGAAGTGGCATCCACTCCTTTCTCGGTAAGCATCTGACGATCACCTCGTTGGCGCGGCACGAGCGCGGATCGGTGGAGGCTTGCCACCGACACGCAGCCCATCAAGATAATCAGCCCACGCCTGCATCATCCTCCGGCGATCCGGCAGCCGTTTCGACTTGTCATAGGCCCGCTTCACATCGTTCCCGACATCGTGCCCAAGCTGCCGTTCAATCAACTCATCCTCCCAGCCCAGCTCACGTAGCAGCGTGGTCGCGGTCGTACGGAAACCGTGCCAGGTCATCTCATCGCCGGAATACCCCATGCGACGCAGAGCGGCAGTAATCGCGTTCTCCGACAGCGGTCGCGTGGAGTTTGTGAGCGATGGGAACACCAATCCGTCGGGACCGGTCAGTGGATGGAGCTCATTGAGGGTCGAAACAACCTGCGACGCGAGCGGCACGACATGCTCACGGCGCGTTTTTGTTCGCGCCGCTGGAATGCGCCATGTTGGGTCGTCGCCGGTCAGATCGAATTCCGACCACTCAGCCGCGCGAAGCTCGCCCGGCCGAACAAACAAGTATGGCGCTAGCTTCATCGCAGCCTCAGTCACGGGCTGCCCGCTGTAGCTGGCAATCGCACGGAGCAACTCGCCAACCCGACGCGGCTCGGTAATCGCCGCGTGGTTCTTCACAGCCAGCGGCGGCAGCTTGTCCCGCGGATCGGCGCTGTCTCGGAATGCGGCGGCAGGATTGATCTGCATTCGCCCGGTGCCAACGGCATACCGAAACACCCGCTCGACACGGTCAATCATGCGGTGAGCGGTTTCGATCTTGTTCCGCTTCTTCAGGCCATTGATAACGGCCGCAATGTCATCTTTCGAAATAGTTTGAATTGCCCGATCGCTGATTGCTCGCAACGGATGTGGCGCATCAGCCTTGTTCTCCTTCGCCCGATACTCAGCCAGGTTCAACAGCCACTGAGTCTTGACGATCGTCGCTCGCGACAGCGCCCTCTGCCCCTGCTCCCTTTGCTCGCGATAATGAGCGAACCACTCCTCGGCCACCGCCGCGAACGTATTCTCCTTGGCAACCTTGTTCGCCTGCTTGTGAGCCTTGCGAAGTGAGCTCGGATCGATCTGCCGATCAAGCAGCTGCCTCGCCTCATCCCGCTTCTCGCGAGCACGCTTCAGCGAGACCTCCGGATAGACGCCGAGCGCCAGCGTCTTCTCGAGCCCACCATGCCGATACTTCAGACGCCAGTACTTTGCGCCCGTGGGCTTCACCAAAACGAACAGGCCAGCACCGTCGAACAGCTTCACTGGCTTGTCCGAAACCTTGACCGCCTTGATGGCTGAATCGGTCAGAGTGTTGATTGCCATGCGTGGGGGTACCAGGAGCGATTTCTGGGCAGGTACCCCCACAGATACCCCCGACGGTGCTATGCTGTCAACGGATGGCTGCAGATCTCAGCAGCGGGAATTTCGGCGGAATTCTAGGGTTTTTCGAGTTCTTTCAGTCGGCCTCGGATGGCTTCGGAGGCAGGACTGGTGCCCCCGGCAGGAGTTGAACCTGCGACCTACCGCTTAGGAGGCGGTCGCTCTATCCACTGAGCTACGGGGGCAGCCGGGCGGCATTCTAGCAGCTCGCGCCGGGATCATGCCGCCGCGGGGTCATTCTTCTTCGCCCCACGCAGGTTCAGGACGAACAGGCCGACCTGCAGGACGATCAGTGCCCAGGCGTCCTCGCTCCAGCCCCAGATGATCCAGAGCACGTTGCTGACGATGAAGGTCCAGAAGCCCCAGCTGCGGCGGGTCTTGGATTGGGAGGCGACCAGCCAGGCGGCGGCCAGGGTGATGACCATCGCGGGCCATTGCAGCAGCGACACTAAATCCATGAAAGCCTCGAAACACAAGGTTGGACAGCGGCACGAAGGCGTTTCTGCAATCGTCCAGAGACGCGACGGGTTCCGGTGCGGGGTGTCGGGAAAGCACGCGCTTTGCTAGATTGCGCGCTTTGTCAGCGCCGGGCCGCCGCCGATCCAATGCTCGTCAGACGCATCCGCAAGTGGTACGAAGCCACGCAATTCCTGCGCGAGCACGCTTGGCTCGGTTATGCCTTTGGCTTGTTGACCAGCATCGGGGCCATGTACGTGCGGGTGCTGCTCAGTGGCATCCTGGAAGGTTTTCCGTTCATCACGTTCTTCGTCGCCATCGTGCTGACCGCGTTTGTGTTCGGTTGGCGGGCCGGGGCGCTGGCCGCGGTGCTCGGTGCGCTCATTTCTGGCCACTTCCTGTTGCCGCAGGACTGGTCGCTGACCGGCGCGGGCATCTCGAACTGGATTGGCATGGGCTTCTACGCCACGCTGGCCGGCGTGATTCTGTTGCAAACGGCGGCCATGCATCGCGGATTTGCCGAATATGCACAGGACGATCGGCAACGTCGCTTGATGAACGACCTGCTCGAGACTCGTGTCGCCGAGCGCACCGCCGAGCTGGAAGCCGCGAATCAGCAGTTGCGCGACGAGGTCGCGTCGCGAGCCGCCGCGGAAGCGCAGATCAGGCAGATGCAAAAGATGGAAGTCGTCGGTCAGCTCACGGGCGGCATCGCGCACGACTTCAACAACATGCTCGCCATCATCGTCGGCTCGCTCGACATGGCGAAAAAATACTTCCCACGCGATCCAGTGAAGGCATCGCGGTCCATCGATCATGCGATGGAAGGCGCCACGCGCGCCGCCGAGCTCACCGCACGACTGCTCGCCTTCTCCCGCCAGCAGCCGCTCGATCCCCGCCCCGTCGACACCAACAAACTGGTGAGCGGCATGTCGGAGTTGCTGACGCGAACGCTCGGCGGCAACGTGCGCATGGAGACGGTGCTTGCCGGCGGCCTGTGGCGAATGTTCGCCGACCCGCCGCAACTCGAGAGTGCGATTCTGAATCTGTGCGTCAACGGTCGCGACGCCATGCCCGACGGCGGCAAGATCACGCTGGAAACGATGAACGCGCATCTCGACGATGCTTACGCCGCGACCCATGCCGAAGTGCGACCGGGTCAGTATGTGGCCATCGCGGTCAGCGATACGGGCACAGGCATGACTGCCGAGGTTATGTCACGAGCCTTCGATCCCTTCTTCACGACCAAGAAGCCCGGTCAGGGCACGGGCCTCGGCCTGTCGCAGGTCTATGGCTTCGCGAAACAGTCCGGCGGGCATGTGAAGATCTATTCAGAGCTCGGCCAGGGCACGACGGTGAAGCTCTACCTGCCCCGCTACACCGGCGAGGACGAGCCGGTTCATTCCACGCAGCCGGCGGATCGCCCGCTGGAAGGCACGGCGGCGGAAGTCATTCTCGTGGTCGAGGACGAGGACCGCGTGCGTCAGATGTCGGTGCAGTTGCTGAGAGATCTCGGCTATACCGTCATCCACGCGAGCGATGCGAAGCGCGCGCTGGCGATGTTGGAAACGGATGTTTCCTTCGATCTGCTGTTCACCGACGTCGTGATGCCCGACATGAACGGCAAGCAGCTCGCCGATCGGGTACGCGAGCTGCGGCCCGGCGTGAAAGTGCTCTACACCACCGGTTATACCCGCAATGCCGTCATCCACAACGGCATGCTCGACCGCGACGTGTCGTTCCTTCCCAAGCCCTTCACCATCCAGCAGCTCGCGACCAAAGTGCGCCAGGTGCTGGAACAGAGGTAATCACGCCGGTCCGGGGGCGATGCGGTCGATCGCGGCCAACTCTTCTTTGCTGAAGCTCAACTGCTCCAGCGCGCCGAGATTCTCACGCACCTGCGCCCCGCTGCTCGCGCCGATGATGGTGGAAGTCATCCGCGGATCGCGCAGTACCCACGCAATCGCGAGCTGAGCGAGTGATTGGCCACGCGCCAAAGCGATCTCATTCAGCGCGGCTGCCTTCTTCACGACCGACTCGGAGACGTGCTCCGGCAATAGAAAACGGGTGCCCCGGCCAACGCGCGAATCGGCGGGAATGCCCTGCAGATAGCGATTCGTCAGCAGCCCCTGCGCGAGCGGCGAGAACGCGATCATGCCGGCGCCGACACTCTCGACCGCCTCGAACAATCCCGCCTCGATCTCCCGGTTGAACATGCTGTACTTCGGCTGATGAATCAGCAGAGGAATCTGCCACCGGCGCAGTAACGCTTCCAACTCCAGCGTCTGCTGTGGCGAATAGGCGGAAATGCCGACGTATAACGCCTTCCCTTGTTGAACCGCTGTCGCCAGCGCCGACGCGGTTTCCTCGAGCGGCGTCTCGGGATCGAAACGATGGGAATAGAAGATATCGACGTACTCGAGCCCCATGCGCCGCAGGCTCTGATCGAGACTGGCGAGCACATATTTGCGCGAGCCACCGCCCTGCCCGTACGGGCCCGGCCACATGTCCCAGCCCGCCTTGGTGGAAATGATCAGCTCATCACGATGCGCCTGAAAATCTTCCTTGAGGAGGCGGCCGAAATTGATCTCGGCACTGCCATACGGCGTGCCGTAGTTGTTGGCGAGATCGAAGTGAGTGATCCCGAGATCGAATGCCGTGCGCAGGATTTCGCGTTGACGTTCGAGCGGCGTGTTGTCGCCGAAGTTGTGCCACAGCCCCAGTGACAGGGGCGGCAGCTTCAGACCGCTGCGGCCGACCGGGCGATAGGCGAATCGTTCATATCGGTCGCCGGCGGCGACGTAGCGAGTGGCGGGCGCTGTCATGCCCGGATCGTAGCAAACGGCCCTTGGTTGGAGTACCCAAGGGCCGTGTCTCAGCCGCTCGGGTCAGCTCAGAACGAGACCAGGAACGCGACCCGAACCCGGTCCAGCCAGTCGCCGATGGCATTGCTGCCCGCGTCCAGGGCGTTGTCCGGCTTGTAGTGATACCAGTAAGCCGTGAGCAGCGTCTTCGGCATGGGCACGTAATCGACAGTCAGCGCGTGCAACTTGTAGTTGGTGCCGATGCCGATGTTGTCGTGTGAGAACGCGCCGAGCACCGAATCCGTTTCGGCGACCGAGTAGCCGTACGTCACGCGCCAGTCGTGCTGCTGAGTGACCCGACCGATGCCCAGATCCGCGCCGAAGCCGGTGTCTTCCGAAGTTTCGGCACCGAAGTTCTTCACGTAGTCGCCGACGAAACGCACCGGCCAACGCGAGCCCAGACCCGACCAGGTCGCACCGACGATCAGATCGCCGAGATTGAAGTCGGACAGATAGCGGCCATCGGGGCGGCGCAGGTTGTTACGGAAGTCGCCGGCATCGGCGCCCGCCACGCTACCCAAGGTGTAGTCGTAGTAGGCCGCGGACACGTCGAACTTGAAGTCGCCGAGCTGGGCGGTGTCGTAACCGACCTGTCCGCCGACCATCGTGCTGTCGGCCGCGACGGCGTTTTCATCGATGACGAAGAACAAGCCGCTCGCGCGCAGCGCCGAGCCGTTGCCGAGCTTGTGCTTGTAGACGCCGCTCAAGCCTTGCGGATTCACGTCGCCGTCCCACACCAGATCGGTGCGAGCGAACGGCTGCGGAATCTTACCGCCGTAGATATTCAGATCGCCGAAGTTGACCTGCGCGTACGCCAGATCCAGGCTGACCTGAAAATCGTCGTCCCAGTTCGACAGCTGCACGTCGGTGCTGTTCGGGTCGTCCGGATCGCCGGTCGCGAGGCGAGCGCCGATGGTGACGCGATCGTTCACGGCATAGGTCGCGCCGATGCGGCCACGAACCTGACCGCTGCGACGGGCGCGGGCATCGTCATCGGAATAATCGCCCTGGAAGCGCAGACGCAGATCGCCAGTGACATTCAACTTCGAAGCGGCATCGGCGCTCGCGACCTGCGGAGCCGACGGAGCAACGGCCGGTGCAGGGCTTGCAACGCCCGCGCTGGATTCCAGCGCGCGAATCTTCGCTTCGGTCTGACGCTGCATCTCGGCGATGCGCGCCTGCTCCGCTCGCAGGGCTTCGATCTGAGCACGAAGCGCGGCGGCATCGGCGCTGTTCGCCGTCTGAGCGAACGCGCTGGGGCTCAGCGCGGCCAGCAAGATTGAAACGGCGAGAAGGGTCCTTGTTCTCCCCCCGGGCTGCATCGACGAAACGTCTGCGCTTGGGTTGTGCGAACTCATTAAATCTCCACGGTTGAAATCGAGCGCGCTCTACGGCGCGACCGTGGAGGATGATGCCCAAGCCGTACTGACGTTAACCTGACGCCTTTGTCAGCAAACGACAGGTACGCTCAACTGCCGAGATCGAACATCCCTTCGACCGCGGCCTTGGTGAAAACACGGAACGCGATCATGGTCTCGGTCAATTGCACGCCGGGCAGCTTGCGCATCTTGTCGCTCACCACCTCGGCCAGCTGCTCGTTTTCCTTGACGCGCACGATGGCGACCAGATCGTATTGACCCGCCACCGAGAACACTTCGGCGACCCCTTTGAGCTCCACCAGCTGTTGCGCGAGCTCGTTGACACTGGAAGTTTCGGCCTTGATGAGGACCACCGCGCTGACGCCGCCGACCATATTCGTTCTCCTCAAAACTCTGTCACGTTGACTGTAGCAGCTCACCGCAGGCAGGCCATGACCGAGCCGCGATGCTTGATGGTCTTCATGCAGACCGTCGTTTCCAATCGTTGCACGCCGGGCAGACGCGAAATCTGTGAACGCAGCAAATCGTCCAGCTCACCGATGCCACGCACCAGCACGTGGAGCAGATAGTCCGCCTGCCCCGCCGTCGTGAAGCACTCGAGCACCGACGGGTGGCGATTCACCGCCGCCTCGAAGTCGGTGTGTCGCGCCGAGTTGATGGTCACCTGCACGAACGCATGTAGATCCAGCCCGACCGCCGCCGCATCGATCTCCGCCCGATAACGCCGGATCACGCCCTGGCGCTCCAGTTCCCGCACCCGGGACCAGCAGGGACTCTTCGACAAGCCGACCTTCTCGCCCAGCTCGGCGTACGAGAGTCGTCCGTCGTCTTCGAGCAATTTCAGGATAGTGGTCTCGGTCTTGTCCAGCATCGGGACATTGTCCTTCGGATTGGGGTATCTCCACTACTAACGTTCTTCCCGGCCGTTGGCAAGGGCGCGCTTTCGGAACAATGTCTCGGGGCGCTGGCGCGACACTTTGACGTAAGTCAAGGGGCTGACCAGATGCACCGAAAATTCGACAAGATCACGACCTTCGAGCGGCGCGATGCGATTACCTACCCGGCGATCCGCCGGTGGGATCAGGAAGATCCGTTACGCCATCGTCGCGAGGACTTCGAACTGCCGGGCGGCGTCATTTATCTGGATGGCAACTCGCTCGGGCCGCTGCCACGGGCCACCCGGGGCCGCATCGATGAGGTGGTCGCCAGGGAATGGGGCCAGGGCCTGATCCGCAGCTGGAACGAGCATCGATGGATCGACGCCCCACTCCGGGTCGGCGACAAGATCGCCAGACTGATCGGCGCGCGCAGCGGTGAGGTCGTCGTGGCCGACTCCACCTCCGTGAACTTGTTCAAGCTGCTGGGTGCGGCGCTGGCCGCCCGCCCGGACCGCTGCGTCGTGCTCTCCGAGCCCGGCAACTTTCCCACCGACCTGTACATGGCCGAAGGCGCCATCGGCACGCGCAGTTGTCCGTTGCAGCTGCGGCTGGAATCCGCCGAGCGCATCCTCGACGCCATCGATTCGAACACCGCAGTGGTCATGCTCACGCATGTCCACTACAAGACCGCCGCCATCCACGACATGCGAGCCATCACGGCCAAGGCTCACGAGCATGGCGCGCTGGTGATCTGGGATTTGAGTCATAGCGTCGGCGCGATCGAGGTCGATCTGAACGGCTGCGAAGCCGACATGGCCGTGGGGTGCGGCTATAAATATCTAAATGGCGGGCCGGGCGCGCCGGCGTTCCTGTTCGTCTCGCAGCGATTGCAGGCCGAGCTCACCTCACCGCTCAAGGGCTGGATGGGTCACAACCGTCCGTTCGAATTCATCGACAACTACGAGCCCGCCGAGGGCATCCGACGTTTCCTGTGCGGCACGCCGTCCATCCTCGGCGTGCTCAGCCTCGAGGTCGGCGTCGATCTGATCTTGCGCAGCCGGATGCAGGACATCGTGCAGAAGTCCCGCTGGCTGAGCGAATTGTTCGTCGATCTGATCGCCGACATCTGCCCGTCGCTGCGGCTGGTGAGCCCCGCGAATGTGAGCGAGCGCGGCAGCCATGTTTCTTTCGCGCACCCGGAAGGCTACGCGATCATGCAGGCGCTGATCGAACGCGGCGTGATCGGCGATTTCCGCGCGCCGGATTTATTGCGCTTCGGCTTCACCCCTTTATATCTGCGCTATCAGGATGTCTGGGACGCCGCCTATACCGTGGCCGATGTGGTTCACAGCGGTTGCTGGGCCGATCCTCGTTACGCCGTTCGCGCCGCGGTGACCTGATGTTTGCCGAGTCCTTTCGCATGCCCTACTCCTCGCACGTGGATGGATTCGCGAAGGAACGGCTACCGCCGCCGCATCTGTGGCCGGAGTTTCGATTCGACTTGCCCGAGCTGCAATATCCCGAGCGCATCAACTGCGGCGTCGTGCTCATCGACGATGCCGTCCGCGAAGGTCACGGCGATCGAGTCGCGCTCTACGCCGACGGTGGCACGTGGACTTACGCGCAACTGCTCGAACGCAGCAACCGCATTGCCAATGTTCTGGTGAACGACATGGGCGTCGTGCCCGGCAATCGCGTGTTGTTGCGCGGCCCGAACAATCCTACGCTGGTCGCCTGCTGGCTGGCCGTGATGAAGGCCGGCGCTATCGCAGTAACCACCATGCCTTTGCTCCGCGCACACGAGCTATCGATCATCGCCGAGCGCGCGCAAATCGATCACGCACTGTGCGACTCACGCTTCGCACAGGAGCTGCAGCAGGCGGCGAAACTCGGCGGGCGTCTGCGCAACATCGTGCAGTTCGGGGATGGGCACCTGGAGAAAATGATGAACGGGCAGGCCTCGACGTTCGACAATGTCGACACTGCCCGTGATGACGTTTGTTTGCTCGCGTTCACCTCCGGAACGACCGGCACGCCGAAAGCGACCATGCATTTTCATCGCGACGTGCTCGCGATGCGCGAGATCGTCGCCGGACATCTGCTCGAGACCTCACCGGAGGACATTTATGTCGGCAGTCCACCGCTCGGCTTCACGTTTGGATTGGGAGCCTTGCTCGTCTTCCCACTGGGTCGCCGTGCGGCCAGCGTCCTCGTCGAGCAGCCCAGCGGTGAAAACCTGCTGGCGGCCGTGCAACGCTTCGGAGCGACCGCCGTGTTCACCTCGCCGACGGCGTATCGCTCACTGATCCCGCTGCTGCCCAAGTTCGATATTGCCAGCCTGAAACGCTGCATCTCCGCCGGCGAAGCCCTGCCGAGAGCCACCTCGGACGCCTGGTTCGCCGCGACCGGCATGCGACTCATCGACGGCATCGGCGCCACCGAGCTGATCCATATTTTCATTTCCGCCAAGGGCGAACAGATTCATCCCGGCACGACCGGCAAGCCCCTGCCCGGCTATCAAGCCTGCATCCTCGATCCCGATGGCCTGCCCTTGCCGCCGGGAAAAATTGGACGACTCGCCGTGAAGGGACCCACGGGATGCCGTTATCTCGACGACCCACGCCAGCGTGACTATGTCTATCAAGGATGGAACGTCACGGGCGATCTGTATTCACAGGACGAGGACGGTTATTTTCATTTCGAGGCGCGCGCCGACGACATGATCATCTCCGCCGGTTACAACATCGCCGGACCGGAAGTGGAATGCGCGTTGTTGGAACATCCTGCCGTCAAGGAATGCGCGGTGATCGGCGTACCGGATGAAGCGCGCGGCCAGCTCGTGAAAGCCTTCGTCGTGCTCCATGACGGACACGACGCGTCGGCGGAGCTCGTGCAAACACTGCAGCAGTTCGTGAAACAAACCATCGCGCCGTACAAATATCCGCGCGCCGTCGAATTCCGCAGCTCGCTGCCGAAAACTGCGACTGGAAAATTGCAGCGGCATGCGCTGCGCACCGCCATCTAACAAAGTCAGCTGCCAGTGCGTCCCGGGTACATGGATGTACCCCGCCGCCACAGGCGGCGGCGAGCTGCTAAAAGTCACGAGGGTCGTGGCAGGAAGCCCGATCCCGAGTTTGATATGAGTGCGAGCTTGAAACGGCGCTGACACGCTCGCGTCACGTTGGGAGGGTTGAATGTCCCTTCCCCGCTGACCGCCATGCAAGGCGCCGCCCATGAAAGATCTGATCCGCTCGCCACTGCAATACGTCCGGCCCATGACGGACCCTGAATGGCAGGACCTGGTGGCACGGGCCGGTCATCGTGAGCGGCAACGGCTCAAACGTCACCAGCCTCAGGCCAAAGTCAAAGCCGTCGAGCCGAGCCGCCGGCGTGGCGATCAGCTCACGCGGAGCGCTGCTTCGGCTTCGCTTTGAGGGTGGCGTCGGGGCCGAGCAGTTTCTTCAATTTCTTGCTCAGGCCTTCCAGCTCGGCGCGGGCTTTTTTCGCAACCTTCTTCGCTTCCTTGAATAGCTTGCGTGCTTCACGGGCGCGATCCTTGGCGTCGCGCGCTTCCTTTCTCGCGGACTCGGCTCGCTTGCGTGCATCCAGGGCCCGCCGCTGCAGCTCGCCGACGTTCTTTTTCTTGCCCTTCTTTTCGGCCTGGGCCGGCGCAGACTTCTTTTTCATGGCGGTCCCCGGTTCGCTGAACGGTGGCCAGGGAGAATAGAGCAAGCCCCGGCCACCGGCAAATCAGTCCTCTCTTATCAACAAAATAGGCTCACTTCATTACACGAGGCTGACGGCGCGCGCTCGCCAGCGTCAACAGGCTGGCCAGCGACACCAGCAGCAGCGGATCCAGATGACCGCCGCCCCCGCCGCTGCTACCCGAGGTCGGCGCGGTGACCGTGACTGTCACGGATGCGCTCCCTCGACCGCCCGGGCCGACGCACTCCAGCGCGAACGTCGTATTCGAGCTGGTCGACAGTGCACCGGTCGACTGGGTCCCCGAGGCCGTCTTGGTACCGCTCCAGCCATTGGTGGCCGTGCAGGAGGTGGCATTGGTTGCAGACCAGGTCAGCGTGGACGCTTGTCCCGCCGTGACCGACGTGGGCGAAGCCGACAGCGTCACGACCGGCGCCGGTGTCGAGTCAGACACCTTCACGCCGAACGCACCGTAGCTGGTGTTCGCGGCGGGCTGGCCGATGAAGTTCAGGACATGCACGCCGGCTTCCAGCTGCAGGTTCTGAATGGGGCTGCTGCCGATCACCTGACCGACCAGCTGCGTGCCGTGCGTGACCGCGAGCCAGCTGATGCGCAGCCGGGCCGGGAATTCGAAATCCTTCAGCTCGATGTCGTAGCGACCGGCGGCGGGCAGATTGACCACCTTGGCGTTGAACAGACCGCCGACGCCCTGAGTGCTTTCGAACACGATGGCGTTGTTAGCAGCTTTCAATGCCAGCGCGAACGCGCCATTGCCGGCCAACGTCCCGGACGCCGGCGGCGGCGTCGCGGCCACCAGCACTCGCACCTTGCCCGCCGCCAAGGCAATGGGGGCGCTGCTGCCGGAACCGTTCAGCCGATCCAGCGGCAGCCCTTGCTGGACCAGCATCGCCTGCAGATTCGGCAGCTCGTTCGGAAAACGCAGGTCGTCCAGCGACAAGGTGTAATTGGCTGCGGCCACTGGCTCGCTGGGCGAGAAGGAATAGATCGCCGGCGTCGTCGCATCGGCTGACGCGTCGATGATGTGAACATCGCCGTACGCCACCTGCCCACCGCTCGACAGCAGTGCCGACACTGTGCCCGTCGTCGCGGCAGTTGAATATACAAACAACTGCGCTGGACCCGCGCTTAGTGCGACATCGCCGGGCGTGGCACCGGTCACACTGCCGACGAACGTGTCGCTCTGGATGATCGCGGCAGAGAACGCCGTGAGCGCCGCCGGGAAATGCAGATCAGTGAGCGCCAGTGAGTACGTAGCCGCAGTTGGAATGCTCAACGGACGCGCCGGTGGCAAGCGCCCGACGCCGTTCTCGCTGCGATAGATCACAGCATTCGTAGCAACATTTTGCACGAGTGCGCCATACAAGCCCGCGCTGCCGACACCCGCGGTCGAGATGACGATCAGCTCATAAGTCTCGCCGGCCTGCGCGCTGAATGTTCCAACGTCGCCAGTGGTGAACGCGCCGGTGCTGCTCACGACCGGCGTTTGAGTCGAACTGCGGATCACCAGCACGCTTCTATCGGTCAATGCAGCCGGAAAGCCCCGATCGAGCGCGAGCACTCGATAGGTGCCCGACGCGCTCACTGTAAATTCGGTCTGCAGCACCGATTGTTCCGATGGCGGCGCGCTCTGAGTCGCGATCGCATCGGCGACATTGAACACTGCCGCGCCACCTGCCGAAGGAGCGACATCGACGCTGAACAATCCGCCGGCGCCGTTCGTCGCAATCGCGCCTAGCACGTGCACGCGATAGATGCCGGGCGTACCCGCAAACGTCTGCGTCTTGGGCAGCGGCGCCACGGTGTTCTGACTCGGGTACTCGACGGCGAGTCGGGCGACGACCTGCAAATCGCGCGTCACCAGCACCTGCAACGACTGCAGCGACTGGGGCAGACCGGAATCCACACTGATGTCTTTCAACGTCACGACGTAGTTGCCCGCGGCAGCCAGCGTGAATTCATACGTTGGCGGCAACTGCGCGGCGGCTTCGGGCGTCGCGGCCACCACCTCCGATGTATCCAGGTGAGTGACGGCTCCGGCCGGAACGCCGACGCCGAACGCCAGCCACGCGGCCAGCGCCATGATGACTTTTTCAAGCACAAATGCTCCCCACGCGGCGCACCGCGCGTCTGCCCTAGCCCGCTGCTTTGATCTGATCGAGCGCGGCCTGCGCTTCCTTGGCGCCGTGGAACTGCCGGCCCGAGCGCACCGCCGCTTCGAGATTCTTCTCCGCCGAGACCCGATCGCCCGTCTTCAACTGCGCCATGCCGAGGTGATATCGCATGAGCGGCGACTCGGGCGATTTCTCCACGGCCTGCTGAAGCAGCGCCACGGATTCCTGGAACTCGCCGCGCTTGAACTTGACCCAGCCGCGCGTATTCAGAATGGAGGGTTCGCTGACCTTGTCCAGCTTGCTGGCCAGCTCGCCGGCGCGCGCCAGACTGTTGGAGTCAGTGCGATAGCTCACCAGCAACATCGCCAGATTGTTTGCCACCGCGACCGAGCCGGGCTCGCGGCTGATCATCGATTCGTAGATACGAATGGCGTCGTCCGGCCGGTTCACGCGTTCGTAGAGCGCGGCGAGATCGGTGCCCAGGGAAGCCGCGCCGGTTTTTGCCAGGCCGTCTTCGAGCGTCTTGATCGCATCCTCATTGCGCTTGCCGGCGAGCTGCGAGAGCGCGAGGCCGCGATACGGCATCCACCACTTCGGCGCTTTGACGATGGCGTCGTTGAAAGAAGTCGCCGCCTTGTCCAGCTCGCCTCGCGTCGTCAGCAATTCGCCCTTCAAATTGTGGGCAATGGCATTCTCCGGCTGCCTGGCGATGATCTTGTCCAGTCGCGCCAGCGCCTGCGGAACCTGCTTGCGAGTGGCATCGACGCGCACCAGTGCAGTCAACGGCTCACCCGCGCTCGGCTGAATTTGCAGCGCCCGTTCATAAGCGGCGATGGCGGCGTCATATTTCTTTTCCGCTTCGTCGACGGCGCCCTGCAGATACCAGCCGAGCGGCAGATCCGGCCGCGCTTGTTTGATCCCTTCAGCGGTGAGGCGCGCGGCCGCCAGATCCTTGGTCGATGCCTGTACGCGAAACAGCGCTTCCATCGCCGGCACATCGTTCGGCGAATCCTTCACCAGTTGCTCGAGCACCGGACGTGCCTGCTCCGGGCGACCGCTCTGAGTCAACAGCTGCGCCAGCTCCATCCGGACCGACTTGTCGCTCGAATTGGCCTGCGCCGCCGTCCGCAATGTTTCTTCGGCCAGCGCCGGCTCATTGTTCTGCAAGTGAGCACGCGCCAGAGCACGCAGCACCGGCGCTGAATTCGGCTGATCACGCAACACCGAGCGCAGATCGGCAATCGCTGACGGCGCATCGCCTCGTGACAAGGCCATATTGCCACGCAGAGTCAACGCGTCGTTGTCGCGCGGATTCTCCTTCAGCACTTCATCAATCAGCGTCGTCGCGCCCTGCACGTCTTGCTTTGCGAGCAACAACATGGCGAGCCGGGTGCGCGCGGTCAAACCATCGGGCTTGATCTCCTGCTGCTTGATGACTTCGCCATAGACGCGCTGCGCATCGTCGGACTTTTGATGCGACTCGTAGAAGCGGGCCAGCGCCAGTTGCATGGCCGCGCTGACCTTTTCTTCCGCAGCGAATTGCTTCAGCTCGGCTTCGGCTTTGTCGGCCTCGCCATTCGATGCCAGCAGCTCGGCGAGCGCCGCCTTCGGCTCGACACTGTCGGGTTTGATCTTGATGGCATCGCGCATCACCTGCTCGGCCGCGGGCAGGTTCTTGGCAAGCATATGAAAGCGCGCCAGCCGATAGCGATGCGACAGATCGTCCGGCTGCAGCTCGATCACCTTCTTCAGCTGCGTCTCAGCTTCGGACTCCCGCTTCTGGGCCAGCAACAGATCGGCGAGCACGACCCGCAGATCGACGCTGTCCGGAACGCGGTCGATGCCGGCGCTCACGACGTTGATGGCTTCGTCAGTGCGCGAATTCTGCCGATACAGCGAAGCGAGCAACGCGATGGCATACTCGTCGTTGGGCGCGAGCTTCGCCGCAGCTTCGGCGTCTTCGAACGCGCTCTTCACCTCACCCTGCTGTGCCTTCGCGGCGCCACGTACCGTCAGCAACTGGGCGTTGTTCGGATCTTGCGTGAGACCTGGGGTCACCAGTTCAAGTGCGCGCGCCGGCGCGCCACCCAGCAGATACAAACGTCCGAGCGCTGCGCGTGATTCCAGATCGTTTGCGTCCTGATCGATGACCGCCTGGTAGTAACCCGCCGCTTCGCGCGGATTGCCCAGCTTCTCGGCGATGTGACCGAGCTGATAACGGGCATGCCCATCGTTGGGATCGATCTGCAAGGCGTTGCGGAATTCGACGCGCGCCTTCTCGTAGTTGCGTTCGGCGAGATAGCGCTCGCCCTTTTCGACATAACCGGCCTTGCGTTGCTCAGTGCCGCCACAGCCAGCCATCAGGCTGGCGATCGCCACCGCGCACACCAGTTTGCTCAGGGTCTTCATCGCTTCGCACCGGAATCTTTTATTTGCCGCGCGGGATGTGACTTGGCGCGGCGCTTCAAGGATGACGAGCGTATGCGTGACAGTTGACGGTCAGATGACAACGTCGTTGCAAACCGGACGACGCTGTGTCAAGCAAAGCGTCAGTACAGGCTGTGCAGCGAACAGGCGAGCAGATAACCGAACGCCGCCAGGCTCGGCAGTCGCCACCAGTGAGCGGCGGCGCTGAACAATGTTTCCACGCCGTACATCAGCACCACGAGCTTCGCGATGCTCTCGCCCACGGTGGCGGCACTTATGACGGATCCGGGCAAGTTGGGTACGGCGACCGCGATGAATATGACGAGTATGTCCAGCGGCGTGACCCGAAAGCGCCGGTCGCTCGCCAGCCGAAAACGTATGACGATTGCAATCACCAGCGCCGCGAACAGCGCAATCTGCAACGCGGAGCGCTGTTCGAGCAGCGTCGTTGTCTGACGATCGAAATACACAGCGATCACCAGCGCCAGGAACGCCGCTCCCCGCAGCATCCAGCCCGAGTCCGCTTCCCGCCACCGCATGACCATCAGGCCCAGCATGCTGAGCGCGACGACGGCCGCCAGGATCTGCACGTCCGTGCTGGGCCGCGGGCTCACCACGCTGACCGCGAACAGATACGAGGCGACGCCGCTGCCGATGACGACCAACGACCAGCGCGGCAGTCGCGTCGGAGCTCGCAGCCAGGCAACCAACCGCCCGACCTTGGATGAGTTGTCGCTGCCCTTGGGACTCACGGGACGCAGCCGCCAGTTCACCGCCACGGCGAGCTGCAACGAGCCGATGGTGAGCAACGACAGGCCCGCGAACACGGCGATGATGGTCACATCGGACTCGTAACGCAGATACCAGGCCGTCACGAACAGACACGCCTGCAGAAAATAAATCCCCATGACGGCCTCGTGATGATCGAAGCCGAGCCCGAGCAGCCGATGATGGATGTGGTTGCGATCCGCCTGCAGCGGCGAGCGGCCTTCGAGCATCCGCTGGGTCATCACCATCAACGTATCGATGATGGGAATGCCCAGCAGCAGCAACGGCAGTGCCGAGCTCAAGGGTGTCAGCTCATCCTGCGTCAACACCACGGCCAGCACGGCGGCCGAGTAGCCCAGGATCTGACTGCCACCGTCGCCCATGAATACCCGCGCCGGATGCGTGTTGTAGCGGAGAAAACCCAGAATGGCGCCGACGATCACGATGGCGACGACGCCGACGAACGGCGTGCCCGAGGTGAACGCCAGCAATGCCAGCGCCGACAGCGACAACAGCGTCGTACCGCCGGCGAGACCGTCGAGACCGTCGGCCAGATTGATGGCATTGGTCACGCCGATCAGAAACACAAAGGTCAGCGGCCACGACACCCACACCGGCAACTCGTGCCGCTCGGTCAAGGTGATGGTGCCGATGGTCACATCGCCCCACACCATGATGAACAGCACCGCGATCACCTGGCCGATCAGCTTCGGCCCGGCGCTCAGTGTGACGCGATCGTCCCAGACACCGAACAGCAACAACACCAGCACGCCGGCCAGATACGCCGGCATGGGCTGCGCGAACTCACCGGAAAGTAACAATGCGAGCAACGTGCCCGCCGCCATCGCGATACCACCGACTCGCGGCACCGGCGTAGTGTGTACTTTGCGTGCCTCGGGCGCGTCCAGAAACTGCCAGCGCGCCGCGGCCTGCATCAGCGGCGGAATGAGCGCCATGGTGACGCTCATTGCCAACAGGAACCCCAGCATCAAATCCATCTGCGTCTCAATTCGGAATATAACGCTCGAGGCGTGACGACACCTGGCCCGCGAACTCGGCCAGCCTGCGATCCGCCTGCTCCACCGGCTCGCCGATTTCCAGCGGTGTCACCAGGCGCACCAGCGCGCCGTCGGTCCGCTGTCGGGTCAACGAGTCCACGAACAGATACCACTTCACCATATATTCGTTGGTGATCACCCGGCCACGTTGCTGGAACCAGTAGTACACCAGCTGCTTGCGGTTACCGAGCTCGATCTGCACTCGATTCACTCGCAACGGCTTGCCCGCCACCCGAACCTCGGGAACGTCGACCTGGCCGAACTCCTTCATGTGCCAGCCGCCACCGGGCAGACAGGAACGCGGCGAATGAGCGGAATTGCCGGCACGCTGCGAGTCGTACCAGGCCACATAGAAATTCACGACCTCGCGCCCGCCGCGCATGTAGTCGGCGATGACGTAGTCGTCGAGCTTGAGCGCATCCAGATAGATCTGCTCCAGCGCGCTGCGCCGGCCGGTCCAGGTCTCGACCTGGGTGGGAAAGCCAAAGAAGGACTCACGCTTCGGAATGGTCTCGCGCTGCTCCGGCGCGATCATCACGCCGACGACGAACGCGCTGACGATGACGGTGCCGGTGATGAACGACGCCGGCACGCTCCGGGATACTGGCGGCGCGTTCTTATCGATAGGCTCGGCGGCATCCAGGCCGAACACCTCGCGCCACGGCCGCCGGTTCTTGCCGATGCTCGCCAGCACCATCATCTCCAGCAGCAGCACGCCGGCGCTAGTCATGAACACCGCCCAGCCCTGGAAGTCGTGCAGAAAGCCTTCCGCCATCGACTGGCCCCAATGCTCCACCATCACGCCGATGGTGCCGATGCGGAAGCTGTTCATGAAGATGGTCACGGGAATGCTGGAAACGAACAACAGCACCCGCTTCCACATCTGCACCTTGAACAGGTAGGCCATGATGAAGCCCAGGGTCAGCAGCGGGAACAGATAGCGCAACCCGTCGCACGCCTCGGCCACCTGCAGCTTGTAACCGCCGAGGTCGATGACGTTGCCTTCGACGAACACGCTGATGCCGAACAGGCGGATGAACCACACGCCGATCTGGGAAGAAATCAACTGCAGTTGCGCGGAGAAGTTGCCCAGCAGGAATTGCGGCAACGGAATCATCAACGCGAGCAGCAACAGCGGCGCCCACAGATCTGCCGACGGACGCACCCCGATCAGCGCGATCACCAGTCCATAGATCGCGATCAGCAAGCCGTACTGCTGCACGACCTCGACCGTGGCCAGGACGCCGACGATCTGCATCAGCGCGCCCACCAGCACGATGGCCACGCCCACCCACGAACCTTTCAGCTCGAGCCGCACCAGCTGCGCCCGCTGTTGCCACAGCAAATAGGCCGAGATCACGGGAATCATCAAGGCATGGCTGTACTCTTCCCGGTGCAGCCACGTGTCGATCATGCTGGCGACGCCGGACTGCATCGCGGCCGCCGCCACCACGGCGGCGACGGCGAGCGCCGCCCAGGCGTACAGCCGGATATTGTTATTGCCGCCGGGCCGCTCCGGTCCCGCCGACGCTCGAAGTACTGTGCTCATCTACCCGCTCGGCCGCCGACTGTTGTGAATCTCCACGGGGAACGCGGAGGTTATGGCGACTGTGTGACAGTGCGAAGACTAAGCAGGCCGGAGTTGCCTGTAACAAAGCTGTGACAGGCTGTCGCGACCCCTCGACAGTGGCCGCCCTCGTGACCGATTCGCATCGCCCGCCGGATGACACTCCGCTCTCGCAAGCGCTGAATGCCATGCGCTGGATGGCGGCGCTCGCGGTGGTCGTGACCCATCTGGACAACCGCATTTTCGAGCCCCACGCCGCCCCGGGTGGCCTGTCGGGCTACTACCTGTGGCTGTTCAGTGTCGGCTTCGCGCACAAGGCCGTCATTCTGTTCTTCGTCATGAGCGGCTGGCTGGTCGGCGGCAAGATTCTCAAGGAAGCGATCAGTGGTGGGAACGTGGATCTGCCGCGCTACTTCTTCGACCGGCTGTCGCGCTTGTGGATCGTGCTGCTGCCCGCGGTTGCGCTCACATACGTGCTGGATGGCTTGGGTTACGGGCTCGCCGCCGGCCCCGCGATATATGAGAACGCCGAGCCGAACCGGACGCCCGCAGTGCTCGCGTGCAATGTTCTGTTCCTGCAGACCGTCACCTGTCCCGAGATCGGAACCAACGGGGCGCTGTGGTCGCTCGCCAATGAATTCTGGTACTACGTGCTGTGGCCGTTGCTGCTCGCGCCGCTCATGAGATTCAAGGGCGCACGGTTTCGATGGGGCCTGTTTCTGGTCGGCGGCGCGCTATGTGCCGCCCTGTTGTTCCAGCGCTTCGGCACTTACAACGTCGTGCCCTACTTCACGATCTGGGCCATCGGCGCGTTCGCTCGCGTGTTGCCCGTGCCGATGATGCGATCGCCTGCGATTCCAGCGGGCCTGCTCGTTGCTTTTCTGGTGGGCACCAGGGTGCTGGTTCGCAGCGAAATGCTGGATACGCCGCTGCGGACTTTCCTGTTCGACCTCGTGACCGCACTGCTCACAGCCAATGTGCTGGTGACATTGAATCATTGGAAAGGAACGTTGCCGCGGATCTTCCGGCTGCGCGTTCATCAGTTCCTCGCGGAACGTTCCTACTCCCTCTACGCGATCCACACGCCGCTCATCATGTTCGCCTGCGCGTTGCTGCAATCTCAGTTCGGCCTGGGTTGGAAGATGGAACAGGACGATCCGCGAGTGTGGGCAGTGCTAGCTGGAGTTCTGATGTTCGTGGTGCTCTCTACGTGGGCATTCGCGGCCATGACCGAGGTACGAACGGCTCAAATCAAACGTTCCCTGAGAGGAATGTGGCCCGCTCCCAGGGAGATCGCGCGAGCATGACGCCTCACTCGACGGAACGCGGCGCGCTTTCCCCCAGCCTGGATGCGATCCGTTGGATAGCCGCTCTGACGGTGATGGTGGCCCATCTGGATGCGCGTCTCATCAAGCCCGAGACGGTGTTCAGCATGCAGGCGCCGGCCGATCACCTCTCGCTGCTGGGCCACTACGGCTGGATATTCTTCGTCGGCTTCGCCCACAAGGCCGTGATGGTGTTCTTCGTGATGAGTGGCTGGCTGGTGGGCGGCAAGGTGCTGAAACAAGTCCTGGAGCACGGCGAGTTGGACCTCGGCCGTTATTATCTCGACCGGCTCTCCCGGCTTTGGATCGTGCTGCTGCCGGCGCTGGCACTGACGTATCTGCTGGATGACATGGGCTCGGCAATGGCGGCCGGCCAGGAGATCTACGTCAGCTTCGAGCCGAATCGAACTCCCGCCGCTCTCGCCTGCAACGCCTTCTTCCTGCAGATGGTCCGGTGCCACGAGCTCGGCTCGAATGTCGCGCTCTGGTCGCTCGCGAATGAGTTCTGGTACTACGTGCTCTGGCCGTTGCTGCTCGCACCGCTGGCGAAGCGCTGGTCACCCGGCAGGCGCTGGACGCTTTTCTCACTGGGCTGCGCGCTCGCCGCTTTGCTGGCATTCCAGCGTTATGGCGATTATCAGGTGCTGCCCTACTTCGCGATATGGGCCGTGGGCGCGGCAGCCCGGCTGTTGTCCGCGCCGCTCGTCAAGTCGCCCCTGCATGCGCTCGTCGTGCTCGCTGCGGTTCTGTTTGCCGCGCGCATCGGCGATGGAACGCAGCTCGTTTCGATCACAGGATGGTTCCTGGTCACGGATCTGTGCGTCGCGCTCAGCCTCGCGAATCTGCTGGTGTCATTGGCCCATTGGAATGGAGCCGTGCCACGCGTACTCGAACTGCCAATGAACCGCTTTCTCGCGGACCGGTCGTATTCGCTCTACGCCGTGCACGTTCCGATCATCATGATCGTCTGCGCACTACTGCAGTCGCGCTTCGGGCTCGGCTGGCAAATGAGCCGGTTTGAGTCCACGACCTGGCTGCTTCTGCCGTGCATCGCCATCTTCACGTGGCTGTGCACGGCCTTGTTCGCTCAGGTCACGGAAATGCGGACTGCCGCCATCAAGCGATGGCTGACCTCCATCATCCCGAGGCCACGTCTGCCGGCCGCGACCGATCCAGATACTCGAGCCTGACGACATCACCATCCGCCACCGGTGTGGCGCAGGTGAGCATCAACTGCTCCCGGGCCTGAGCGCCGCTGCCCGTGAATCCCACCTCATCCAGGCTCTTGCGCATGATGCCGTTGCGCTCCGAAGCAACGAAGTCGAGCGCCAGCTGAGTGACTGCCCGGCGCTTGCAAGCGGTGCGAACGAATTCGAAGATCGCGTTCTCCACTTTCTTCTGCGCCACCCGGCAGGAAAGCACGAAATCGGTGACGGTGGCAGACGTATCGGTCGAGCGGATCGACAGAAATCCCACGATTCCATAGTCGCCGAACTTGTCCGCGCACGAAACCGCCAGGCACCAGCAATCCGGTGCCGCGAGTCGCTCCAGGAATTGTTCCTGCGAGTAACGGATGCCCGACGTATTGAGCTGGTTGGTGCGCTGGATTAGCTCCAGGCAGCGTCCAACCTCATCGGCGCCCTGCGGCTCGAACACCCGCGCGCGCATTTCGCAGCTGCGCAGAAATTCCAGATAGCGACCGCCAAAGGACTGTTCCGACTGACGCCGCTGCTCCTCGGTACGATACATTTCCCGGCGACGCGCGCCCTCCTTGCTGGTCGGCACATCGAGGCACGGCTGATCCAGCAGCGACTCGATTTCGGCCACGTCGAAGACTCGCACCTGAGGCAGCGCGTCGGCGACTTCCTGCCGCTCGAAGGCAGAGTCGTCGATGAAGGCAAACGTATCGACATTGATGTTCAGATTCTCCGCGATGGCGCGCAGGCTGCCGCTCTTCTCCTGCCAATGAATCTGCGGATACAGGAAATACTGGTCGAGGCCGCATTCCTGCAGCTTGCCCCAGGCGTCGGCATGATCGTTCTTGCTGGCCACGCTCTGCAGGATGCCGCGGCGGTCGAGTTCCTTGATCACGTCGATGCAGCGTTGATCGAGCACCACACCGGCATGCCCGAGCTCACCGAGCACGCCCCGCCAAAGCGTATTGTCCAGATCCCACACCACGCATTTGACCTTCGCGGCCGGTGCCGGCGCGGCGACCACGAGCTGAGGTTTCGCGGGTGCAAGCTGCCTGGATCGAACGTCCGGCTTGTAAGCCACCAGCGCGAGCCAGCGAAACACCAGCGTCACTTGCGCATCGCCCGCCGGATACACACGCAGCAACGTCCCGGGACGCAACAGTTCTTCGAGGCGGGTGCCGAGCGCTTCGAAAGGAATTCTCGCGAGCTTGTTGCCGGGCTCGAGGGCCAAGCTGGTGCGATAACGCGCGCTGGCATCGACGATCAGCTCGACGATCAGGCTGCACGACTGTCCCTTGGGGGCGAAGACCTCGATGACCAGCTCATCCGGGGTGCGCGTGCCCTGCGAGCGCCGGCGGCGCCCGTCGAGCTGATGCCGACGCCATTTCCCATGCAGCGCGAACAGATTGAGGCGCGGGCTCGGCAACGCCTTGTTCCAGAGCGGGGCGACCTGACTCACCGCCCGTCCCGAGCGCCGGTCCAACTCGCTGATCCGCACGAACTCGGACAGCGTCGTTTCGAAGCTCCACTTCAGGTTGGCCTCGAGCTTGCCCCAGCGCTTGAACCCGACTTGCGCGCCGTGCGGCAGCTGTCCCGGAAAGGCCGGACTGGGCACGATGCCATTGACGAATCGGGCGCACTGCAGATCGGCACGGCGCGCATAGAGCGAGCACGTCGAATAACAATGAGGCATGGCGCACTCCACACAGTGCTCCTCCCACCTCATGAACCAGATCGCCTCGATCTCATCGCGATCGACGGCCGAAGGCTGGACGTCCTCCGCGGCGCCGAGTCCGGCGTTACCGTCGCTGAATTCCAGTTGGAACATGGCCGTGCCTGAAGTGCATTTCAGCAGGACACGGTAGAACGGCACTATTTCGGCGCGATGACACCGGCATGTTCATCCGGTTGAAACGCGGTGGCGACCATAATTCGGGATGATCATCCTGACTTACCACAACGTGGACGCGGCGCCCGCCGGCGTAGGTCAGCCGTGGCTGTATGTTTCGCCGGAGGCGTTTGCGGAACAGATGCGGCTGCTCGACAAGCTCGGGTTCCGCGGGGTCTCGGTCACCGAAGGGCTGCGACTGCTGCATTCCGGCCAGGCGGATCGCAGCGTGATCATCACGTTCGATGACGGTTATGTAGACAACCTCATCCACGCGGCGCCGGCGCTGGCGCGCCATGGATTCAGCGCCACGTGCTACGTGGTGAGCGGCAGTGTCGGCTCATACAACGCCTGGGACGCCGACGCGCTTGGAGCGAAAAAGCCGCTCATGGACCGTGCACAGCTTGGTGCGTGGCTCGATCATGGCATGGAAATCGGCTCGCACTCGCGCTCCCATTGCCGGCTCGACTTGCTGCCACCGGCGGCGGCACGCGAAGAAATCTCGGTCAGCCGAGACCAGCTGCGTTCGATCACCGGGAGGGAGATCGAGCACTTCTGTTATCCCTATGGCGGCTTCAACGAAACCACCGCGACGCTGGCACGAGAGGCAGGCTACAAATCCGCGGTCACGACCATGCCCGGCCGGGCTCGCAGCGCCAACGATCTGCATACACTGCCGAGAATCGCGCCACGCGGTGATGAATCGAATTGGATATTCGCTCTGCAATCCGTCGTGCCCGGTGGCTGGTTCCTCAACCATTCGATGGGCCGCGTGCGCCGCAGGCTCGCGTCGCTGGCCTCATAGACCCAGCACTCGCCGAGCGATCCGGCCGGCTCGATTCGATGGCATCCGTTCACGGATGACGGTGCGCAGCTCCGGTCCGAACAAAGCCCCGCGCGAGGCGAACACGGCCAGCATCGCCAGGCCACCAACGAAGACCAGCCGCAGCAAGGCGGCGGTCGACACCTCACTGGCCTGAGGCATCCAGGCACTGAATTCCCAGGCGAGCACGACCACGCCCGCCAAGGCGATACCTCCCAGCAGCGCGCGAAATGTTCTTACGTGCGACAGCCCGATGCGACGTGACAACATCAGATAAGTCGCCGCCGCTCGTAGCATATAAACGGCGGGCACGATCCAGATGGCGGTCGCGAGCGGCAATCCGCCCAGCACGACGAAGCCCGCCAGCAGCGCCCCCGCCAGCATCAGCTGCGAAATTGCCTCTCGCCCCGCCGCTCCGGTCGCCAGCAGGAAAGTGCCCGTGCTGGCTGCCATGACATAGAACGGAACAGAGACCGAGCACGCCGTCAGCAGCGGAACCGCCGCGTTCCAACGATCGCCGTAGAGCAGAAGAACGAGTGGCTGCGCGGCGACGGCAAACAACGAGAATAGTGGCAGCAGTATGAGCGCCAGTCCGCCCATGACGATGCAATAGGCACGACGCAATCGTTCCGGATCGTCCTGCAAGCGTGAGGCCATCGGCAGAGCCACCGACTGCACCGAAAAGGTCAGCAGCGTCGCCGGTGCTCGCGCCAGTCCTTGAGCGATGGAGTACGCGCCCAGCGATGCAACTCCCCACACGCGACCGATCACCACGCGCTCCAGATTGTCCGCCGCCCACGCCGCGAGCGCGCTGCCCAGGACTTTCATTCCGAAGCTGCGCAAGTCGGCACTCATCCGGAACAGCGGCCGCAATGGATGTCGAACGAGCCGGTAGGCCGCGAGCCAGGTAATCAACGATTGCGTGGCAAAGCCCGCGACCAGCGACCACACTCCGGCGCCAAGTCCGGCAAGCGCGATGCCGACGCCACCGAACGCCACCACATAGGCCGTGACTTGAATGAAGTACCAGCGCTTCATATCGAACTGACGGCGCATGAGGCTGAAGGAGATGTTGCCCATCACCTGCAGGAAGACCAGCCCCGCGCACGCCCGCAGCGGACCGGTCAGTCCCGGCTCATCGAACAGCGCGGCAAGGTGAGGCGCCCCGAAGAACAGCACCACCGCAACCACCGCGCCTTGCATCAGCACGCCGCCCAGCGCCTGACGAATCACATCGTTGGTGAGTTCTTTCACCTGCACCAGCGCGACGCCCATGCCACTCTCGGCGATGTACCAACCGAGCCCCATCACGGCCAGCACGATCGTGAACTGGCCATAGACATGCGGCCCGAGCATGCGGGCGAGCACGATCTGCACGCCCAATTGAGCGAACGCGCGGGCAAACCCGCCCGCGTAGCTCCACATGACAGCGGCGAAGCTCCGTTCGCTCAGAGAGGCCGCGCTCATCGCACTCAACCCTGAGCGTGCGCGAGCTGTTCGGGCAGCGACGCACGCTGGTAGATCTGTACCAAGGCTTGAAAGCTCGCCTCGGCCGAGTAGCGAGCTTCGAACTCCTCGCGAGCGTTCTTGCGCATTTGTTTCAACGCATCGGGCGCATCGAACATCGCGCGTACCGCGGTACTCAATGCCTGCGGATCTCCGGCAGTGAAAAGTCTGCCGTTGATTCCCTCTCGAACGATCTCCGCGAGCGAACCGAGACGCGAGGCAACGACCGGCGTCCCGCAAGCAAATGCCTCGACGACCACCATGGGAAAGCCTTCGAACCACCGCGACGGCACGATCGCCATCGAAGCCTCGCCGACCACGTTTGCAACGTGCGACCTTTCCAGGCGTCCCAGGAATTCAACATTCAAACCGCGCTGGCTGGCTTTCGCTTCGAGCTCCGCGCGCAGCGGTCCGTCCCCGGCGACTTTCAAACGAACATCTGGGAGCGCTTGCCAGGCTTCCAGCAGCGTATGCACGCCCTTTTCAGTGCTGAGGCGGCCCACGAACACGGCGTATCCGCCCTGCCCCGCGCCTGCTGGCGGCGATACCGTCAATGCATTCGGCTTCACCTCGATGCGATCCGAGGGCAACCCGCCCGCGATGAATCGCTCGCGCGCGAACTCAGTCAGTGCCACATAGCGTTGCACGAGCGACGAATAAGTCCCGCGCCGGCGGTTGTTCCACAGCATGTTCACGACGCTCGCCGTCGCCGGCAAGGAATGCCGATAGCAGCGATGCCGAAGCGCCGGCAGCAGCGATTTGCCAACGCAGTCCTCGCAAGGCACGCCCTCGCGATAGAGCATCGCGCCCGGGCAGATCAGCCGATAGTTATGGAGCGTTTGCACGACCGGAACGCCGGCCGCGACACAGGCGCCATAGGCGCTCGGTGAGATCAACGGAAAGGTGTTGTGGAAATGCGCGACATCCGGCCGCGTGCGTCCGATCAGACCGGACAGCTCACGAGCGGCCGCCACCGACCAGCTTGCATCCAACGCCGAACGCGCGAGCTTCAGTACGCCGGCCGCGTCGAGATCGTCGCTTTGCCGTTCGTACGGAATCACCTCGACGCCATTGCGTTCGAGCAGCGCACGCTCTTCCTTGTAAACCGTGTCTTCACCGCTCGGCGCGGTGGAGCGATAGAAATTATGGGCGAGCAGGACCCGCATCGGCGCGCGCTCCCCGGGTGGATTCTTTCAAACAACGCTCCACGCCGCCGGCGAAATGGGTCACCATCGCCGACAACGAATATTTTCGGGCGCTCTCGTCACAGCCGGCCTTCAATCCGTCGAGGGTCCGCGGCTGTTGCAAATGCTGAGCTACCGAGCGCGCATAGCTGTCCACATCATCGGCCGTCATGCAGCCGTTGTAACCAGAGCGCAGATAGGCAATCTCTGGACCGTGATAAGCAAGCTCGGTCGTGAACAACGGACAGCGGCCGATGAAACTATCGACCGCCACCAGCCCGATCGCTCCAGGCATCAGCAGCAGCTTCGCGGCGTGAAAGTACCGGGCACGGGCTTCTCCCATCTGTGCGCCGGCATAGTGAATCCAGGGCAGGCGCTGCCTCGCCTCCTCGACACGCGCTCGTTCCGGCCCGTCGCCGACGATCAGCAGCTCGAAATCCGGCACCAGTGCACGCACGCGTTGGGCCGCGCTCAGTACGAAGTCGATGCGCTTTTCGCGGTTCAGCCCACCGCAGAAGAGCGCCACGTTGCCTCCCTTGCAACCGAGCGTGCGCGCCATCTCCAGCGGCTCGATGCCACCGCAAGCGTGCATGCCCCGGCGCAGCTCTTCGTCGTCGACCGCGTTGTTGACGACGGTGACACGCTCGTCCGGAAAGCCGCTGCGCAGGACGGTATCGCGAGACAGCTCCGTGTAGGCGAACCACCAGTCGACATGACGTGCGAGCGAGCTCTTGAAACGTTCGCGCAGACCCCGCGGACTTCTGCTCTGCATGTTTCGACCGTGTCCCCAGAAGGCGAACAACGGCCGCGACACCGTGCGCCGGAGCTGCAACCAATAGTTGAGCAGGAGTCGGTTCGATTGCTCGACGATGACGAGATCGCTGTCGTGCAGTTTGGAAAGGCACGGCTGCCACACCACCTCCGTGCCACCGACGGTGAGGTAGCGATTGTCGATCTGGTGTGCCCAGGGCGTTTGCAATGGGCTCGTACGCGGCACCGTTCCCGGCAACTCCTGTCCGTACACGAGCTCGAGCTCGATACCACGCATCGCGAGCTGCTCATGCAGCTGCTGCGCGAAGGAGCTTCGGTAGTGCGGCAAGATCCGCTGGACGATCGTGACTTTCATATTATCGATCGACCAGCTCGATCACCCGCGAGGTGCGCCAGTCGCAGCGGGTGACATGCAGGAAGCGGCGCTTCACGCCGAGCACGTGCAACGGCTTGGGATCGCAATAACCCTCCTGCTCGAACACCAGCTTCCAGCGGGTCTCCAGATTCTTGCGCCTGAAAACGCGCGGCCCCGACGCGTAGGCCCAGCAGGTGCCGTCGTCTTCGCAAATCACCGAGGGCGCTCCATAGGGAGAGCGTTCCGCGACCCGCCAGCGCTTGGCTTTCGTGTCATAGGTCACGATCGTGCGAGGCGTCTTGTCATTGGATTCCAGCACCACCAGCGGCGTGCCGCGCGCGTCAGTAGTAATGGATGTGCCGGCCTGATATGCATGGCCAGGCTCGAACGCGTCGATCTCACCTACGGTGGAGAGCCGGATGGGCAGCTCGTAGGAAGAGCCGTCCGCGCGCTGGAACGGAGCTTGCGGATCGGGTCGCATGGCGAAGCTCGGATGTGCCGTATCGAGGCCGGCTTGTTCCTTTCGCCACATCCACGTTACATACATCGCATTGTTACGATCGAACCACAGGCGCGAATGGTAGACCGTCCAGCCCGGCTCCCAGGCAAAGGGACGGGAAGCCGTATCGGCAGCGGCGGGCTGCGCGTCGCGGCTGGTCAGTGGTACCTCGCCACCAACGGCGGACCATTGTTGTGTGCCGGTGTCGAAACGGGCGATGCCGCTGCCGAAAGCGCGCTCCAGCCACGTGCGAGCCGGTCGAACCGCGAATCGATACGTGACATACAGCTCCCCATTGCGATCGTTGAAGAACCCCGGATAGGTGATCTGATTGCCGGGAATGGCGGCCGCGCCGGCGTCACCCCAGGGCGAACGGTTCTCCTCGAAGGCCGTGTGCAGGTCCGCGTCGCTCATCGGCCTGCCCCGAAACTCGAAGTCGTCGATGCTGCAAGGCATGCGAGACAGACCGTACTGCCACGGCATGTTGTGCATGTTGTAAGCAACGTGGACATGCTGCCTGGAGTCGATGCCCACCGAGGGCTGCGTGTGCCAGGTGTCGGGCAACGTTCTTTCCTCGAGCACGGTGCGCTGCCATTGCCAGCGCCCGTCCTGCGGTTCGCCGAGCCGGACCACGGTCGTCAGGCGATTGGCGAAGCGCGATCCGTCCTCGACCGCGGCGACGACGAGCTTGTCGCCGCACAGCCCGACCGGAGTAGAAAACAAATTGCGCGCCTGTGGCGAGACGGGAACGTCGGGCAGCACCACGACCGCTTCGAGGCGGGCGCCCGGCGTCACTCTGCCTTCGGTGATGATGACAGGCGCCGACGGCGTGGCGGCGGCAAGCACCGGGATCGGTGCAACCATGCCCGTTGCGACCAGCAATCCTCCAAAGACGCCCGCATGATTCGACATGGCTTCGCTCAACGCATCAGGTTGGGAAACGCGACGCGACCGCCAATGGGATGACCGCGAGAGCGAACCCTTGCGTCGTCCGGCCTCGCCGCCTGCTGAAGAACTCCATCCTTTTCCGCCACGATGGCTGAGATCAGAAACAGCAGCCACACGATGTTCACGGGCCGCATGAGCGTCGCTTCAGCCACTTCGAATGCCATGTCGCCCACGAGGAACATCAGCCAGAAGGCAGCTTGCGGCATACGCGCCGTCAACTTCATGAGCCGATAGATCGCGCGCACCAGCACGACCAGATACAGAGCGACCGCGACGATGCCGCCGCGTACCAGCAGATCGAGATAGCCATCGTGCATGTGGCCCAGCTTGCCGAACTCGCCGATGACGGACGCGAGCGAATCGAATCCGTAGCCGAACCAGGGGCGCTGCTGAAACAGATTCCAGCCGTAGGCCCAGATATAGGTGCGACCGGTCAACGTGCCGTCTTTGCCGAGCATGCCCAGCCAGGTGCCCGCCTCGAACGCCTGCGGCATGAACGTGATCGCGACGATCGCGATCAGGAACACGATGACCACTGCGGTGGCCACGCGGGTCGCTATGCCGGTGTTGGTGATGTTTCTGCCGAATTGGAACCACACGACACCCGCCGTCAGCACCAGCCCGAAGATCAGCGACGTGGCGCTGCCACTGCCCCGCAATGCCAGCGCTGCGGCAACGCCAAGCACAGCGCTGCCGAGCCGGACGAACCATGCGCCGGGCGCGAGGAAGATATTTGCAGCGGCGCCGAGGACGATGGCACTCGTGAAGCCTAGAGCGTTGGCGTTGCCGGCAATCCCCGCCCACCGACCGGATTCAGCATCCAGAGAATTCGGCCAGCCGAGCCTGACGGCGATCACTGAGACCACGACAGTGCTGCCGAGTACGGTAACCAGCAACATCACCAGTCGGCGCAGGTCATCTCGTACGGCGCACACGGCTGCGAGCGCGACCAGTGTTTCGCCGGCGTAGTGACCGCAATTGATGAAGACCTTGAAGGGAATCGGCGACCACAGCATGGAGGCCGCCGCATAGGCCACCAGCACCCATAGCAACCAGATGCGTTGCGCGAGCTTTACGACATCCGAGAACCGGGACAGCAACCACACCAGCGCCCAGACATAGGCGAGTCCGAAAATGATCAGGCGCCGCGGATCTTCGGTGAAGCCACGACCGGACGCAGCAGCGCCGCCGCTGATTGCAACCTCGCCGAACATTCCGGCGAGACCGCACGCGACAACGAATATGGCCATGGGCCCGAGGCCCCACCAGCTGCGTAGGTCATCCCGCATGAGCCACCCGCCTTTGCTGTTTGCCGCTGGCCGAGCCAGCAAACAAACCCCAAAGCCCGACGCTGCGCCCCCAATGCCGGGAGCTGCGACAGAGCGTGCGTGCGATGCCGGTCATTCCGCCAAAGGCACTCACAGGAACGAGCAGCAGAAAGCTCGCCGAAATGCCCGCGTACTTCAGCGCTCGCGTGGCGTGCCACCACGAGTTCTGCTCCTTATCGAAGATGCGCGCGAAACAATGCCCACCGATGAACGAGCGACGCATCAGCCAGCGGATCTTCAACCGATGCGGCTGCACGTATTCGTGCGCCTCTGCCTCATCACACCAGACAGCATTGACGCCCGCGGCGGCGAGACGCTGGAAGAAGTCCGTGTCTTCACCGCCCCAGATCCCATACGAGGCATCGAACAGCACGCGAGTCCGACTCACTTCGTGCAGATCCAGAAGCACATTGCCGGTGCCGCCGGCCCCAGGATTCGCGATGGTTCCGGTCACACGCCGGGGCCGGTCGAAAAAGCGGCCGGCAATCACCCAGCGAGGCGTGTCCACCGGCAGCAACGGCATTACGGGCCCCACTACGACCGATGCCCGGTACTGCTCCCGAGCGCGGAGCAACGTCGCCAGCCATTGCGGACTGGCCACTTCATCGTCGTCGATGAAAGCGGCATAGCGCGAGCGAGCTTCCGCAAGCGCCCGGTTGCGGGCCTTGGCGATGTTCGCTTCGGTTTCGCACACATAGCGGACCGCGCCGAACTCGGCCTGGAATCGACTCACCGTCGCCCGCGCCGATTGCGCGGCATCGTTGTCGATCACGATTATGTTCATCCCATACCCGGGCGGCAGCTGCTGCCGGGCCAGGCTGTCGAGCGTGTCGGCAAGCAGCGCGGGCCGCTTGTAGGTCAGTACCAACACGTCGACGTCGATCATGATGAACAGGCAGAAAGGGTGTTGGCGGCACTGTATGGCGTGTTTGTTACAGTGGCGCGTTGGTTGGAGATATTACGAAGCGATGACATCCGGCTGACGGCTGTCGGCTGCCCTCTTAACGGCCGCGCAATACCTGCCGGCGATGCTGGCGATCGGATGTGTTACTAAGGAAGGTAACGTGCGAGCTGTTTGCTATCGGATTATTGCGCTCATCCTGGGATTGACGATCTACGCCGTCGCGTCGGCCGCGGACTTCCACGTTCGACCGGCGACTGAATGCGCCAACAATGGCGACGGCACCACCGCCGCCTGTGCGGCTGACGGAGGCATGGCCGGCGCATTCAGGGGCTTCACGTCGATCAACTGGTCCGCTCTCCAGCCCGGCGACTCGCTGTACATCGTCGGGCAACACAATGCCGGCCTGGTCGTCGGCCGCAGCGGCACCTCGGCACGACGCATCACGATTCGAGGCGACAAGGCCGGCGCGGAACGAGGCATCATCGATGGCGGCGGCACGCTCGACGTGTGTCTGACCGACAACAACCATAGTTACCTGTCGATCCTGAACCTCGAGGTGGGTCACTGCCTCAATCGCGGCCTGCAGTTCGACAACGGCCGTGGCGTGGATCGGGCGCCGATGGGCGGCGCCTTCGTCAACAACGTGTTCGTGCACGACATCGCCGGCGGCGGCAGCTATCCGACCTGCATCTGGGGCTACGGCCACCAGGCCGTCATCGAAAACTCCAGGATCCAGAACTGCGGCGACGATGGCCTCTGGTGGGTGGGCGATTCGGTCGGTATCCGCAACAACGCCATCGCCGGGGTCGGCATCGGGCCGGTGGAGACCGGCGATTGTATTCAGCTGGCCGGCGTCTCCCGACAGTTCAATATTTCCAGGAATCGCTGCGATCACCTCGCCGCCAATGAGAAACATTGCATCATCGTCGCGCCTCCCGACGGCACCGTGTTCGACGCCACGGCCGGCGGCCGCATCGAGGAGAACACCTGCTTCATGCCGCCGTATGACGGCCTGGATACCAAAGGCATCACCGTCGCCGAGCCCAACGTGCTCATAGCCAGAAACTTCGTCACCGGTGCCCGCATCGGCATCGCCGCCGCCGGCCCTTATATCGTCGCCAACGTGGTGACCCAGTTTCACGACGTCGGCATTCTGGCCACCGGACAGCCCGGCCCCTGGGCCCTGGTGGCGAGCAATACCATCGTGGCGGTCGCGGGAGAGAACGGCCAGGTCGCGCCGGCCTACTGCCTGGCTGCGTACGAAACGAGCGGTGAATTCGTCAACAACATCGTGTCCGGCTGCAACGTCGGCATGGCGGGGTATGGCTACCATCCCAACAACGTCTGGGACACCAACCTGAGCTGGCGCAATGCCAGCACATATGAGTTCGGACAGCCGGCGCTGAACACGACCCTCAACACCTTGACCGCGAATCCCAACTTCGCAGGCACCGATCCGCGCAGCGCCCGATCATGGGCGGTATTGACGGCGGTCGCCGGCAAGAGTCTCTCGGGCTACATCGAACCGAACGTCGGCACGCCTTTCGTCTTCGATTTCCTCAAGAATCTCCGGCCCGAAACACCCGCCGTGGGAGCCTACGAACCCGATAGCAAATAAACCTCGAGTCGATCAGCCCGCAGATACCCGGTTCACACGTGACTGCCGACTCTCGATCGCCTCGCGATACCAGGCATCCGCCGCGTCGCCCTTGGCAGACCACGCGAGTCGTGGCGCGCCTTGGGCCGCGGCGATCGAACAGGCCCGCAGCCGTTCGGGCTCGCGCGATAAAGAGACGAGCGCCTCCGCGAATGCCTCGACGCTTCGTGGCGGATCTGTGACTGGCACACCAACCCCCACCTCCTCCGTCACGATGTCGCCGTGTCCACAGGTGTCGTGACAGAGCACCGGCAAACCGGTTGCCAACGCTTCCGGCACGGTCGCCGACGTTGCTTCCTTCAGGCTCGGGAACAACAGCACGTGGGAAGAGCGCATCCGATCGATGACCGCGACGCGTGGCACCTGCCCATGAAAATGACAAAGCCCGTCGATGCCGAGCTGCTGTGCCAACGCGCGAGCGAACGGTTGTTGAGGCCCATCGCCGCACAGATGAAATTCGATCGGAATCGTCCGGCTGGCACGCGCGACGGCACGCACCGCCACGCCCACCGCCTTGCTCGGAACCATGCGTCCGCACCAGAGGACCCGCAGCGGCTCGCCCTGCGCAATCGTGCGGACGATCGGCTCGGGGTCCGGGGCCGTGCCGGTCTCATGCACGACCGGCGCCTGCCGACCATACAACTTCGCGATCGCGACCCGATCCACGGACGTTGCGGCAATCAATACATCGCTGGCCTGCATCGCCGTGCGCACTCGCTGACTGAGCCGCATCTGCATTTCATTGGCCACGTTACGCAGGCCGAGCGATACCGCGCCCGACGTCCCCATTGCATGCAGGTATCGCCAGGGCATCTGCGCAAAGCCGCCGATCGGCCCCCAGACAAACGGCACATCCAGCGACCCCAGGAACCCGGGCTCGCGATAGCCGATCATGTTCAGCTGATGGACCACGTCGAAGCCCACCTGACGATGCAGCTCGCGGGCGCGCGCGAGCGCGGCGCGCTGCCATTTCTCGTACGTGTGGTAATAAGCGAGCGCTTTCAACCAGCGCTCGGCGCGCCGTTCGCGTGGCACACCGATCACCTTCACGGCGTCGCGCAGTTGTGGATCCGTCTGAATGGCGCTCTCAGTGGCGGGCGCGAATCGCTGCGCTTCGGTCAGCAGCCACACGTCGTGATGACGAGCGATCTCTTTCAGCCAGTTCCAACCGACGCCCGGCTCGGAGCCCTGCTCAGGATGACAGGCATAAGCGGACACCAGCACTTTCAAGCGCCGTGTAGTGCTGACCACGAGCGCTCACTCCCCGTGCAGGAACGTATAGTTGCTGCGTCCTTCCTGCGCGACCAGCTGGTACCCCTGGCTGAGCAACGCTTCGGCCGTCGCGGCAATTCGCTGCTTTCTTTCCGGCGTCCATTCCAGAGTCGCCTCATCGAACTCGACACAGAGCACTTTGACGATCAAGCCATCCTTCAGCATGGCCGCGAGCACGTGCTGCTCGGCGCCCTCGATGTCGAGCTTCAGCAGATCGATGCGCGCATGGCCGAACTCATTCATCAGCGATGGCAGGGAACGACACGGCGCTTCGAAGAAAGAATCCGTCTGCTGCAGATTCATCACGGAATGCGACACGTGCGTGGGATCGCTCGGCGCGTAGAAACGCAGTTGCTCATCCCGTTCCCAGAGACCGACCGGATGGAAATGGAAGCCGCGCACATCGGCGACGGTCCGGCGCACGAACTCGATGGCCCGCGGCGTGGGATCGAACGCGTGCACTTCACATCCAAAACGTTCCATCAGCGCGAGGTCGAAAGAAATATCCTCGCCCACGCCCGCGCAGTAGCACACCGAATGCGGATTGATCGCCGACGACGGCACGATCCAGCCACCGTAGCCCGAGCCGAGTCGCACCAGATCGTGACGGGATTGAATCCGCAGCCCGGTGAGCGCATCCCGGCCCATGGCCCGACTGGTATCGCGCTGGAGTCGATGCAGGGCCCGTTTCATCGTGGAGGCGGCATTCATTCGCACGCTACCCTTTCTTTTTGTCCACCCGCCTGCAACCGTTCGCGCAACAGCAGCCAGGCGAACTGCGGCCCCGAAACCAGGGTTCGACGCCACAGCCGGCGCGGCTCCCCCAGCAATCGATACAGCCACTCGAAACCGAGCTTGCAGATCCACTGCGGCGCCCGACGCACCGTGCCCGCGTAGTAGTCGAACACCGCGCCGATCGCGCCGACCACCGGCACGCCGCATTCTTCGACATGCGCGTGGATCCACTTTTCCTGTTTGGGCGCAGTCATGCCCACCCAGAGCACGCCGGGCTTCGCAGCACGAATCCGCTGCATGACCTCGGCCTGCTGCTCGGCCGACCAGATGCCGAACGGCGGCGACAATGTTTCCACCGTCACGCGAGGAAACTCTCGCGCCACGCGTTGTTTGACCAGCTCCAGCACGGGATCCACCGATCCCAGAAAGAAAGCCTTGCCGCCGACCCGATCGAGCCGTTGCATCGTGCCCAGGAAAAAATCCGTCCCGGTGATGCGCGGCCCCACTTCCAGCTTCAGCAAGCGGGCGGCCAATGTCACACCCGAGCCGTCGGCCACTACCGCCGAGCACGCCTGCAGCGCGCGGCGAAATGTTTCATCCTGTTGTGCGACCACCAGCGAATGCGGATTGGCGCAAGCGACGGTGAACGGGCCCGTGCCGGTCTGCACGGCATGACTCACCGAATCCAGCAGCGAGTCCAGGCTGTCGACGCCGATGGAGATGCCCAGCATCCGCCGCGCGGGCAATCGCGTTTCAGAAACGACAGCCATCGTGATCTTCCGGCACCGTGAGGCCCGTCACGGTATCCAGGCGGAATGACGCTGATGTGACGTGTATGTCATACGCGTGAATGGCATCGTCGCTCGGTCAGTAAGGCGTGCGCACCGGCTCGCGCGATCCGTTGAGGACCGTGCCGACGAACGGCAGATCGTGCAGCAACTGGAACGTGCGAGTAACGTCGTCACGGCGCGTCTTGCCCTCACCGATCACCAGCAGCCCCGCCTGCATGTAGCGCGCGAACGCCAGCGCATCGTCGGCCATCAACACCGGCGGCACATCGAAAATGATGATGCGATTGGCGTAGCGCATCCGCATCTCGTTGATGACATCGGCCATCGCCGGCGACGACAGCAGCTCCGAGGAATGCTCGACCCGCTCGCGCGCCGGCAGGATGGTCAAGCGATCGTAGCCCGCAACCTTGAACATCGCTTCCTGCACCGGACGGCGCTGACGCAGGCAATCATCCACGCCCACCGCGGGCTCATAACAGAAGCGCCGGGCCACGTTGGGATTGCGCAGATCGAAATCCACCAGCAACACGGTGCGTGCCGGATCCGCCGAGATGGCGATCGCGAGATTGATCGCGGTCAACGTCTTGCCTTCGGAGGACTGCGCGCTCATCACCCCGAGCGAGTTCGCGCCTAATTGATCCAGCTTGCGCAGCACCTGGGTGCGCAGCATCTTATAAGCGGCGCCATGCGGCCCGGTCGCTCCGGGCGGCAGAATGCGTGCGTTCTCGCGGTCTTGCCCGTCGAACTGGACGAGCGGCGAGCTGAATTTGATGGTATCGGTGAAGTCGACGTTGTTCTCGGTCGCGACCGCGCGCGGCGGCACGACCGACACCGGCGCTTCGGCGCGCGCTTCGCGGTGAGCGAACGTCGTCAGATCAACAGCTCGGGGAGTAGTCGTACGTTCCACGTCATCACCTTCAACCGAAAAAGCGGCGCCAGGCCACGGCCCAGAGCACGTCCAGCGGACGATATAAGAAGTGCACCATCACCACCGCAGCCACGACGCTGGTCGCCGCGCCCGCCAGCGACAGACGACGGATCCTGGATCTGGCGGCACGATCCGCCGGCGTTTCGATCCAGGGCAGCACCGCCAGCGGCGGCACCGAGACCAGGGCCTCGATGTCACGCCGGCCACGGATGCTGGTATCGAGAGCTTCGAGCAACAACACCATGCCGAGCGCCGCGCCCAATGACAGCACCACGCCGAGCGCGACGATGGCCTTGCGATTCGGGCTGGCCGGCTGCTCAGGCGCCATCGGCGGCTCGATCAAGGTGAAGCGCTCGCCCTTGCGCTCGGTCTCCAGATTCTTGGCCAGTGTGGCTTCCATTTGTTTCTGGCGTACTTCGCTGTACTTCAATTGCGCGTTCTCGAGCTCTCGCATGATGCTGCTGTACTCGCGTGCAACTTCCGGGGAGGCCGACAGCCGGCGCTCGTAGTCGGCGATCCGTTCGCGCAACAACCCGGTTTTTTTCTGTAGCGCCGCGCGCTCGTTGGCCGACGCCTCACGCTGAGCGCTCACTTGTATGTAAGCGGGATTGTCCGGATCGGCACGCACCGCCTCGGAGGTCAGCGGCGCATTGCGCATCGTCGTTTCCAGCGAAGCCACCAGACGCTCCAGTTGCTGAACGTCCGGATGGTCCGATGCATATTTCTCGCGAGCCGCGGCGAGCTGGCTCTTGGCATCGTCCAGCTGCCGAACCAGATCGTTGGCGGTATCGACGCGGCCCACCTGCTTCTCCAAACCGTCGATCTCACGCTTCATGCGCAGGATGTCGGGGTGCGTCGGCGCGTAGATCGCCGTCGCGCGCGCGTATTCCGACTTCAGCGTCTTGAGACGGTCGGCCGGCGACAGGATGCGCTGCCCGGTTTCCGTGTAGAGCTGCTCCGTCGGTGTCAGTTGCGCCAGCTGCGCATCGAGATAGACGATCTGCTGATCCAGCGAGCGCACGCGCGTGTCGGTCTCGCGCAATTCCTCTTCGGCGCGATTCATCAGTTGCATGTTGAGCTGCGACAGCTCGGGCAGATTGTTGATGTTCTGTTCCTTGAAGACCGCGAGCTTGCCGCCCAGCTCGTCGATCTGTTTGCTCAGCCGGTCGCCTTCGGCGGTCAGGAACGTGGCGGTGTCGTCGGCGGTCTGCCGCCGGCTGGTGAGGTTTTCGTTCAAATACAACGTGGCGAGCTCGTTCGCGACCTTGGCGGCCAGCACCGGCGAGGGGCTGTCGTAGCTCACCGAGAACGCGATGGTCGCCTTGGTGGGACGGCCCATGCGAGGGTCGACGACGTCGGCGCTGATCATCGAGAAATGCACGTCGTCGCGCATGCGACTGAGCAGCACTTCGCGCGGATCCTTGCGTCGACGATCCGGATACAGCTCATAGCGATCGATGATGCGCATCAGGTTTTCGGAGGTCATGACGCGTTGACTGATCACCTGCAGACGCTGGTCGGCATAGCTCGACACCATCGAGCGCACCAGATCGACCGGCACTTCCTGCTGTTCGATCAGGATGGTGCCGGTGGAGCGATAGGTCGCCGGCCACAGCATCGCCGCCGCCACCGCGACCATCAATATCGATGCCGCCGCGATGATCGCGGGCACACGCCGGCGCCGGACCGCCAGGAGATAGTCCGCCAGCGACCGCGACGGCGGATTCACAGGGATTGAGGTTGACCGTTCCATAGGACGTTGAATGAAGCTCGATAGCCATTGGCCCGCTCGGTAGCGAGCTCGAAATCTTGTGTGTTACCCGTCAGCTGCAACGACAGGCTCCAGTCCCGCGACAGACGCCAGCTCGTGGCCATGCTCAGTTGGGCGAAATCCGCTTGATACGCCTTGACCCTGCCCTGCTGCGGCAGCAAGTCCTCGCTGCGAATCCAGCGCGCCGCGATGCTCGCACTCAAGCGCTCGGTCAGCGCGCGATCGAAACTCAACTTCGCTTCGTCACGACGCGTGAGTACGCCGCGACCGGTCGGCGATTGGTTGCGACTCGCTGCCGCCGTCAGCGACCAGCGATCGCCCAGTCGTTTGATTTCGCCATCGAACACCCAGCCGGTATCGTTGGCGAGAGCCGTTTCGACGGTCGACGGACCGGCCGACAGCGACGCCGACCACAGCAGCCAGGGCTGAAAACTCCAGCCCAGCCGCAAGGTGCCGTCCCGCGTCTCCTGTGCGAAAAGGCCCTCGGTCGTCAGCCGGCCGGCTTGCGCGGTGACCGTCAGGGAGCTGCCCGCGTCAGTCAAGACGATCGAGGAGAACAGCGACAGCGCGCCGTACCGGTAATTGACCAGGCCGGTGGCATCGGCGTCGATATACCGGTTGTCGGCCAGATACATTTGCAGGCCGCCGCTGACCCGCTCGGTGAACATCACTTTCGGCGCGACCGTGAAGGTGCCGGTTTGATGGCGGCGGTTGGAATCCACCAGGCCGGTCGAGCCCAGCTCGCTGGTCAGCGTCGTGTCGCGGGTCAGGCCGAGCTCGATGTTGTATTCGGAGCGCTCACCCATCCAGCGATAGCCGCCGGTGACGAATTGATCGTCGCTGTCGAGCGATTCATCGTCGCTGTAGCGGGCAGCAACGAAGCGAGGCCGCAAGCTCAGCTCCGATCGCTCAGTCACGCGTTGCAGGCTCGCCTTCAACTCGCCGATGGCGCCCGACACGGAATCGTTGTCATCGACACGCAAGCGCGGATTTTCGGCATACGACGTGCCGACGTAGGCGGACGGCATCACGCGCCACTCAGCGGCTGAAGCCTGCTGAGCGAACAGCGCCGCGCTCGCCGAGCACAGCGCCATACACGTCAGTTGCGTCCCCGCTCGCAGCATGTCCGTTACGGCACCACGACGGTGTCGCCGCTCTTCAGCAGAATGTTCTGATCCAGACTGCGGCCACGCTCGACCTCGCTGTAGCGGAAGCGCCGCGCCGACTGTTTGCCATTGTCGTCACGACGCAGGATCTGGATGTCGTCGAGCGAAGCAAATGAAGTCGCACCGCCCGCCATGCTCAGCGCCTGCATTACATCGAGCGGCCGGCTGAAGGTGAATTCCCCGGGCCGATTGACCTTGCCGATCACATAAACCCGGTTGCCGCCGATCTGCTTGACCGCGATCGTGACCGACGGATCGGGAATGAACTTGCTCAGGCGCTCGTTGACCTGAGCGCGCACTTCTTCGACGGTGCGGCCAGACGCACGCACATCGCCGACCAGCGGAAAGGACATGCCGCCGTCGGGGCGCACCAGCACCTCCGCCATCAGCGCCTCTTCCTTCCACACCGAAACCATCAAGACATCTCCGGGCTGAATGCGATACGGCTCGGGCTCGTCGGCTTGCACCAGACCGATGTGCGCGCAGAGCGTGAGTAACAGCGCGAGAGCGTATCGATGGAAGATGACAGTATTGGGGCGACGCATTCGTATGACCGCTGAATTTCAAAAGCAAGACAGACCAGGCACAAGAAAGCGCGGTACGGCCACCGGGTCGGCCGCCCGCGCTTTTCACTCTTATATATGTGAGTTATCGATCGAGCAGACGCTTGCGGCGGAACGCGGCGAGACCACCCAGGCCGGAGAGCAGCAGCCACGCGGCGGCCGGCAACGGCACCGGCGAGAAGCTCGCCTGCAGGTTGTAGACACCCGGCGTGTACTTGTCGGTGGTCTGCGCGAACACGGCGACGAACAGGTTCGCCGGGCCGGTCAGATCGAAGATCAGGCCATCGGCACCGGTGCCGCCGTCGATCTTCTTCCAGAAGCCGTTCAAATCCGTCACCAGCAGCGACAACGACTGCAGCGGGCTCGGAAACTCGAAATCGGTGAGTTTCACGGTGACCTGGCCGGCACTCGGCGCGCTCAATGCATTGACCGACAGGCTCGTGCCCCACAGCACCAGGGTCGAGTTGATCGAGTCCCCGATCGGACCTTTGACCAGCGACTCCAGCGGCACGCCGGAGAACCACGGCGTTTCGGCCTGCACGTGCTCGGCACGCGCGGCCATCGACATCGTGAACAGACCCAGCACCAGCGAGGCGATGGCGGCAAACTTGAATACACCCTTCATATGCTTCACTCCAGTTCGACCGGCGAGCGCAGCCCGCCGTTGTTGTTTCGGTAGACGTACTTTTCGTACAGATACTTGCGCAAGCTGTTGCCCAGCTCGTCTTCTTCTCCGGGCTTGCCGGCCCGGCCCGCTTTATCGATGACGGGGCTGGCGGCGCTCCTGGCCTGCCCCTGGTTGTAGTTGTGGCTGATGCTCGACAGGCGCAGCTTGGCGTACGACTGCTGGATGCCGCTCATCGCGATGAGTTGAATGTCGTCCGAGTCGACGCGCGCGTCCGGATCGGCGCCTTGATTGATGATCGAGTCCAGACGCAGGGCGTCGAGCTCGAAATGACGGAAGATGTCGGTGCCCGATTCGACGAACACCGGCACCAGGCTCTTGCCTCGCACGCCCAGGTCATGCAACGGCGCCAGCCGCCCCAGCATCACCTTGACCGCGAAACGTATGACATCTGAATCACGAACTCCGAGCCGCTCAGCCAGCCGCTTGACGCTGCGGATATCAGCTGCGCTCATGCGAATCGAGACGGCCTGCTTGCGGCTGTCCATGGTTGTTGTCCCCTGCGCTACACGTTAGGTGCGACCGGCGTGGCCGCGGTCGGGAATACTCCGGTAGGCAAGTGACAGGACTTTGAACAAATGATGAAAGCGTGACGCAAGCACTGGCGGCGGAGTGCCAGGCCTGGCCTCCGCTTTCCCGTTGACCGGGTAGTTTGTTTTTACCGCGGCATCCTGATCTCCTTAAAGAGAATCAGAACGCCTCGGGGCTATCCAGCAAACTCCATTTGCTCTTCAAGCGGTCCGGCGCGACACCCCCGCCAGGCCGACCAGCCCGGAAATCAGCAGCCACACCGCCGTCGGCAGCGGCACCGGAGTGATGTCCTGCACGACCGCGACGAAGTCCTGATAGTCGCGATCGCCGCCGCCGAGCAGGTCTTCCCACGCGAGGATGTAATCCTGGCGGCTGAAGAACTCGCCCGCGAGCGGGCCACTCAGGAACGGTGTGCCCGTGCCCTGATAGGCATACATGTGATCGACGCCGTCGGCGTTGTGCGCGGTCTGGCTATAGAACGTGCCTTCACCCTGCACGCTCAGATAGAAACCGAAAGCCGACGTGGAAATGAACTGGTGCGCCCAGGTGGTCGCGCCGACTTCCTGCACGCTGACCCGCCAGCCGTTGACCGTCTGGCGCAACCGCAGGATGGCCTGATCGCCCGCCGAGGCGGCGCCGTCGAAAATCGACAGACGTGCGTTCGGATTGTTCAGATCGTAGACACCGAACACGTTGGTGTCGGCGTTGCCGGCGAGCTCCAGCATGATGTCGATCTGTCCGATCGAGCCCACCGTGGTCCACGCCGCATCGTCACCATCGTCCAGGCATGAAGCCGTGGCGCTCAGCGTGTTGGCGCCGAGCAAAGAGTTGAAGCTTCCCTGCAGGGACGGCTCAGCGGAGCCATCGAAGGTACACAGCGCATTCGCCTGAGCGGCCGCCAATCCCAGGGCGGCCAGCGAAACGAGCTGCAATCTGGAAAACCTGTTCGTCACACCCGCTCTCCACCCGATTGTTACTTATCGATGGCGGCAGCATGCGTTTTGTGAATTAAACCGACGTTATGCCAGGTTGAAACCTTTACGGCAATCTTGCAGTACCGTTGCGCCACGATAGTCGCGCGAAAGTACAAACATCGTCAGACAAGGACTTGCGAGCGTCTGCTGCGTCATCCCTGGAGCTTCTGCAACGCGAGTGACATACGACGGTGTCGCGCTTGTCGTTCGTATTCTTAATTGTCACGCAACAGCGGTTTCGTACGGTCGTCTCGCGGCGGTGTGTTCAGCGCCGCATGACACTTTTCAATACGAATATATGACGAGGCTCGACCATGAATGTTTCTTGCTTGCGTAAGTTTATTTTCACCGGCGCCGCGCTGAGCGCCGCCGCTTTCGCCCCGCTCGCCTCCGCCCAGGTCTACATCACCGAATGGATGTACAACGGCAACGGCACCACCGGCGAGTACATCGAGTTCACCAACCTCGGCACCAGCGCCGTCGATTTCACCGGCTGGAGCTTCGATGACGACTCGAACAATCCCCGCACCGTTAATCTGAGCGCCTTCGGCCTGGTGAATCCGGGTGAATCCGTGATCCTCACCGAGGCCAGCGCCGCCTCCTTCCGTTCGGTGTGGAACCTCGACAGCTCAGTCAAGGTGATCGGCAACAACACCACCAACCTCGGCCGCAACGACCAGATCAATCTCTATGACGGCGCCGGCCTGCTGGTCGACCGCCTCAGCTACGGCGATCAGAACATCCCCGGCTCGATCCGCGCCCAGAACGTCAGCGGCAATCCGCTGAGCCTGGACGTGCTCGGCACCAACAGCGCGCTCGGCTGGGTCTTCTCGTCGCTCGGCGACGTGTACGGCTCGTACGTGGACCTCAACAACGTGGACGTCGGCAACCCCGGCACATTCGCGCTCGCCCCCGCTCCGGTGCCGCTGCCGGCCGCCGCGTGGCTGTTGTTGTCCGGTGTCGCCGGTCTGGCCGGTTTCCGCCGTCGCGCCTGATTCAAGCCGTCTCGGGAGGAGATACTCATGAAGATTCGTTCTTTGATCGCGTCGGCCGTGCTGCTGGCACCGGCGCTCGCCGGCGCGCAGGTCGCGTCGATCGATCTCGCCAACTATCAACTCACTCGCACGGTCGGCCTGCCGGCCGGTCCGGCCTCCGAGGCCTCCGCGGTGACGTGGAACTGGGACCGTGACTCGCTGTTCGTGGTCGGCGACGAAGGCGACGCCATCGTCGAAGTCGATCGCAACGGCACACTGCTCAGCTCCATGTCGCTGGTCGGCTTCGACGACACCGAAGGTCTCACATACATCGGCGGTGGCCGCTTCGTGGTCGTCGAAGAGCGTCTGCAGGACGCTTATGTGCTGACGTACAACGCCGGTGGCGCCGTCTCTCGCGCCAGCCTCGCCTCCGCGTCGCTCGGCGTGACCGTCGGCAACGTCGGTCTCGAGGGCATTTCGTACGATCCGAGCACCGGCCAGTACGTCGTCGTCAAGGAAAAGACCCCGCAGCAAGTGAATGCCGCGACCCTCAACTTCGGCACCGGCACTTCCGGCACCGCCAATGTGACTTCGCTGTTCGATCCCGCCAGCCTCGGCCTGTCCGATCTGTCGGACGTGCAGGTGCTGTCGACGGTGCTGGATCCTTCGTCGGCGGACTACGGCAATCTGCTGATCTACAGCCAGGAGTCGGCGCGCCTGCTCGAAGTGAGCCGCACCGGTACCGTGCTCAGCATGTACAGCCTGGCCGGCATCACCGACTCCGCCGAAGGCGTGACCATCGACCGTAACGGCGTGATCTACATCGTCGACGAAACCCCGAACATGTATATCCTCACGCCGACGCCGGTACCGCTGCCGGCCGCCGCGTGGCTGTTGCTGTCGGGCATCGCCGGCGTGGCCGGTTTCGGCCGCCGCAAAAAATAATCCGTGAATCGATAAAACAAAAAAACTCCGGCCTCCGCCAATCCTGGTGGGGGCCGGAGTAAGCGATGTCCAACCGATCGGGATCGGGGGACACCGTGGGGACCGGCTCAGGTAGTGGAATCGACCGAGGTCTCGGCGATCCGGCAATGATTCAGGAACGTTCCCAATTTCAACAGCGCCTCGACCGCAGCCGCCGAGATGGCGCGATGCTCGTCGAGCATGATCCGCTGCGTGGCGTTGTCACAACCCAGCAGCGCGCCGATCAGCAGACTATGGTGCTGATTCAACTCCTGCATGGCGACGTTGGCGGCACGATGCAACTCGATGAGCCGCTGCTGGCTGCGGCCGCTGAGCAAAGATCGGTTCACGTCGGGCTCTTGTTGGATTTGGACGCGGGCATAACGTAACCAACGATCATTGCGACATCATTGCCGCGCGCTAAATAAAAAAGAGATGTCAAAAAAGAAGCGGCGCCACCGAAGTGGCGCCGCCTGCTTGCAGCTCAACTGTTCCGTCTGCAGCCGATCCGGATTACGGATAAGCCTGGTACGGAGGATTGCAGTTGTTGGCCTGGCCGCTCAACGTCTGACGAGTCTGGCTGTTGATCGGCGTAGCACGCACTTCGCCGCCAGTGATCGTGTGATCGTTGAACATCGTGTTGATGGCCACGGCATTGGCCGAAGAGGCCGTATCCAGAATGCCGGTGTCGGCTTCGCCAGTATCCGAAGCGCCAGGCAGCGTCAGCGCCGCCGAGGTGCGCCACGGACGGTTCAGCTCGGAGATCGCCGTCGGGTTGCCGATGGAGGCGTACAGCTTGTCCCACAGAGTCTGCGAGCCGCTGGCCGAGGTGCTCGGGAAGCGGTCGTTGAAAGTGTTCTCGGTGAAGAAGCTGTAACGGCCCTCGATCGTGGCCTTCAGGGTCGGCTCCGCGCCGTCCACCTTGATGTAACGGAAGCGGGTGTTCTGAGTCGTGCCCGGCTTGGACTCGGTGCTGGCGATGCCGATCGCCAGACGGCCCTGCGTGGTGTGATAGTCGATGCACTGGCGCACATCGCCCGAGCCCGCACCGGCGAACACGTAGTCGTTGCCATACGTGGTGCTGTTCCAGGTGCAGCCCGAGGTCTGGCAGCTGGCGGTGTCCGGAGCGACGAACAGAACGGTGGTGGACGGCGTCTTGCTGCAGCCCTGGTTCAGGAAGTGCAGCTTGAAGCTGGTCATCGTGCCCGAGGTATCGCCGCGACGGCAGATATAGATATCACCGCTGTCATCGAAGCCGCCGACCGAGCCGATGTGATCAGCCAGGTTCTGGCCGTTCAGGTTGATCTCGTTGGCATTCAGCACCGACGTGCCGTTGAACACCGCACGCAGCACCGAGCTCGGCAGCGACGGAATCGAGGCCAGGCTGCTGGTCGATTCGAGGTCGTTGTCCGTGATCGTGCCGTAGGCGCGCTGAAGAACGGTGAACAGCGGCACGCTGACGATCGGGTTGAACGTCACGGCGACCGACGTGCGCTTGCGGGTCAGCGCGGCGTCATGAGCAGCGGTCACGCCACCGGTGCCGACGAAGGTGGTCGGATCGACGTCCGAGATACCGGCCTGAGAAGTGCGGGCGGTGCGAACGACGGTCGACGCGGTGGTGCTGGTCGCGCCGCAATCACGGGTGTTGAAATGGCCCGTGCCGGTCGGCAGCGTCAAGCCGGAGCTGGTGGTGACCGTCGCGCAAGCGGTCGGGAGGGTCGCGGCGGACAGGTCGATGAACTGCAGCTGCGGGGTGCCCGGCAGGTTCGCCGGCTGCACGATGCCGTTGGCCGAACCACCCGCCGACTCCTTCAGGAGCGCGAGCTTGGTCGTGCCGGAAACGATGCCAGTGCCGCTGAAAGCAGCCGTGCAGGTCAGCGCGCGCTGAGACGGCGTGCCCGAGCTGGTGGAGCGGTAGTAGTAGATGTCGAGCGTGTCGGGCACGCAGACGCGGACGTTCGGGTCGTCGAGCTTGAACAGATTTTCGAGCGCGCCGTCGGTCGCGGTGGCGCCGCTGACGTACAGCGTCACCAGCGTGCCGTTGGCAGCGGCGGCCTGGATGTCGGCCGGGGACGTTGCGAGGGCGTTGGCGCCAGCCAGCGCCAAGGCGCCGGCGACAGCAACCTTGAGGGAAGTTTTCATCACGATTCTCCGTGGATCGATGTGGACAGAGAGAAGAGAGAGGATTCGGAGGGGAGCGCCGCGGCTGCGGTCGCTCCCCGATTCGACAGATCGATCAGGCAGCGACGCGACGGCGGCTAACCGCGCCCAGGCCACCGAGGGCCGAGAGCAGCAACCAGGCAGCAGCCGGCAGCGGGACCGGAGCGGCAGCGACGGAGTAGTTCAGCACGCCCGTGGCGGCATCGAACGACCACACGCCTGCATACTGCGTCTGGATGGTCGGGTTGTTACCCTGGTTACGACCACCGTTCTGGGCGTACAGGTACATCGCCAACGTGGCATCGGCATCGCTCGCGTCCGCCGTCCAGTCGAAGCCGGCGATACCGAAGTTGCCGAGCACGGCGCGGGTGTCGCGCGTGCCAGCGAGCGTGTTGCGATCGAGCGGGCTGTCGTCTTCGTTGGCGCCGTTGTACGAGTTGTCGACCAGCGCGGCCGCCGTGATGATGTTGGTGTTGATCAGGTTGGTCACGGAGCCGTTGGCCACGGTGCTCAGCAAGCGGGTCGAACCAGCGGTGTTCTGGCTGCCGTTATCGCCAGCAACCACGCCCCACTGCATCTGCGACAGATCGGCTCCGGCATACGTTGCCGGGTTGATCGTCCAGCTGAGCGACAGACCCGCCTGATTGGTCTCGTCGAACGTGAACTCGGACAGATCCAGACCCAGGTAGTAGCTCACCGAGAGGATGGTGTCGCCCGTGTTGAACAGATGGAACACCACGCCGCCATCGGTGTCCGTATTGGTGGTGAAACCCGCCGGAGCCGTGGCGGAGTTGCCGTAGCCCGCCGGCACCGTCACGTCGGCGAGTGCCGCGGTCGAGGCCGCCAGCAGCGTGCTCGCCGCAACAATCTGCTTCAAAGAAAATTTCATGAGATAAGTCCCCTAGCCTAGTGAGAAATGGATCTTGCGATCCGCCTGAAAACAACACGCGCCCTTGCAGTCCCTGGCATGCCCTACGCACGCCGCCAAAGCGCGCCACCCGATTCAAAGACGGCTTCCTGCCTGCCTCGCCTGCGTTGAGGCGGATCGACCTCGTGTTCTTTCGATACTGGAAATCTAACGATGCGCCATGTCTCGCCTTTGAACGCCGCTTTAACGTTTTGCGACTTCAGCCACGTTCATCGACCCTGGTGTGTGACACACGTGCTTGACCGCACGTCGCGCACCACGCCTGAGCAATCTAGGAATTGTTTGTTACTGCGTAGTGAACAATTTGTATAACGCGCGCATCGCGTATGACAAACGCGGCAGGATGGAGAACAAACGTATGACACACGCGTCGCGAGCGTAAAGACTCCCGACGCGCGCCGGCATTTACTACCGTTTGTTGGTCGCGGCGATCTTTGTTTCTAATTTATCGAGCGCGATCGCGCCGGGGACGCGCGAGCCGTCCGGAAAGAACAGGGTCGGCGTGGAGTTGATGCGCAGCTTCTCGCCCAGCGCCACCAGGTTCGCGACCGGCGTGTCCTTGCAATTCGCCGCCTCGGGCGGTGCTTTCTTGTTCAACATCCAGTTGCTCCACGCCGCCGCGCGGTCGCTCGCGCACCAGATGTCGCGTGCCGCATCCGAGGCGCCCGGATGCAAGCCTTCCAGCGGGTACAGGAAGATATAAACGGTCACGTCGTCGAGGCTCTCCAGCGTTCTCTCGAGCTCCTGACAGAACGGACAGAACGGATCCTCGAAGATCGCGAACTTGCGCCGCCCCTGCCCCTTGACCAGTTTGATGGCCTGCTCGAACGGCAGCGCATTGAAGTCCACTTTGTTGAGCTCGTTCCAGCGCGTCTGCGTCAGGTTCTCGCGCGTCTTCACATCCATGATCTGGCCGAGCACCAGATGGTCGCCCCTGGCGTCGGAATAAACGATCTCGCTCGGGGTGACGATTTCGTACAGGCCGGGCAACACCGACGGCCCGACGCGCTCGACCTTGATGTCGGGAAAGCGCTCCGCCAGCGTTTTCCGCAGTGTCGTGGCCACATCGTCGGCCGCGGGCAGCACAGCCGAATACATCGCGCCCAGCACTGTGAGCGCGATCGGAAAAATCTTGTTCATGATCTTCAACCGGATTGTTTGAGCTGATCGAGCGTGGCGCGCGCCTCGTCGATACCGAAGAACGGCTTGCCGTGGTCGAGCGCGGCTTGCAGGCTTTCCCGCGCGCCGGCCTTGTCGCCCGCTCGCAGCTGCGCCATGCCGAGGTGATAGCGAACCGTCGCGGACTCCTTGCTGTTGGACGCAGCGTCACGCAGCAGGTTCACCGCGCCCTGGAAATCGCCGTTCTTGTACTTGGCCCAGCCGCGAATCTCGAGCGCGGCCGGATCGTTGGAATTCGCCAGACTCTCCGCCAGCTGGGTCGCGCGCTGCACGCTGGTGCGGTCTTCGCGATAGTTCAACAACAGCATCGCCAGGTTTCTGTTGGCGAGCGACGACTTGGGCTCGCGGCTCACCCATTGCTCATAAACTTTGATCGCGTCATCGGGCTTGCCGGCACGCTCATATAGCGCCGCAAGATCGATGGACAGAGCGCCTGCCTTGGTGCGCTCGATACCGCGCTGGAACGCAGCGACCGCCGCGTCGTTCTGTTTCTGTGACAACTGCGCCAACGCCAGCCCCCGATACGGCATCCACCACTCCGGGGCATGCTCGATCGCCGTTTCGAACGCGCCGATCGCTGCATCCGGCTGGCGTTCGGCGATGAGCAGCTCGCCGCGCAGATTGTGTGCCACGGCGTTGTTCGGTGTGCGCTCGATGGCGGTCGCGAGGCGTGCGAGTGCTCGCTTGTTGTCTTTCGCGACTGCATCCAGACGCACCAGCGCGGTCAGCGGCTCGTTGACTTGCGGTTGCAGTTCCAACGCCTTTTCATAGTTCTGGCGCGCGAGCTCGGCATTCTTCTGCGTTTCCGCCACCAGACCCGCGTAATACCAGCCCATCGCTGCCTTGGGTCGCAACTGCTGGGCCTTCTCCGCTGTTTGCTGAGCGGCAGCGAAATCCCTGGTCGCCAGTTGCGCCTTGAACTGCGCGTCCAGAATCTCCGGATCGTCGCTCAGTCCTTGCATGCCGGCGACCGGATCCAGGATGAGTCGCGCCTGGTCCGCCTTGCCTTGTTGCAACAGCAGCTGAGCCAGCGCCTTGCGCGTCGGCGCCTCGCTCGGATTGCTTTGCAGGGCGCTGCGCAATGTTTCTTCCGCGAGCGCGACTTCATTGTTCTTCAGATGGGCCTGCGCCAGCGCCCGCATTACCGGCGTCGAATTCGGCTGGTCGCGCAACACGGCGCGCAGATCGGTGATGGCCGTGCTGGTATCGCCTTTTTGTAATGCGAGGTTAGCACGCAGAGCCAGTGCATCGTTGTCACGCGGATTCTCTTCGAGCACCTGATTGATCAAGGACTGGGCACGTTCGATGTCATTGCGCTTCAGGTACAGCGAGGCCAGGCGAGTGCGCGCATTCAATCCCTGCGCATCCTTGTCGTCGGCCTTCGACACCTCCTGATACAGCTTTTCGGCTTCGTCGGCCTTGCCCTGCTTTTCCAGATAGCCGCCGATGGCCAGCTTCAGCTCGGCATCCTTGGGGTCCTTGGCCATCATGGCCTGCATCTCCTGCAAGCCCGCCTCCTCGCCCCGCTGCGACCAGAGCAGATCGATCAGCGCGAGCCTGGGCGCGATATCGCTGCCCTTGCGCTCGCTCTTGCCGTCGGCCACCGCGGCAATGGCGTCGCGCCAGGTAGCCTCGGCCTTCGGCAGATCCTTGCGGGACAGATAGAACCGCGCCAGACGGGCGTGGTGCGAGAAACTCTTCGGCTCCAGTGTCACGACTTGCTTGAGCTGCTGCTCCACGGCGGCATAGTTCTCACGGCTCGCTTCCAGATCGGCCAGCACGATGCGCAGCTCGACATTCTTCGGCAGCTGTTCGAGCCCGCGATTGATCACTTCGATGGCCTTGTCCAGACGAGCGCTCTGCTTGTACAGCGACGCCAGCAGCGAGATGGTGAACTCATCGTTGGGCGCGACCTTGATGGCGGTCTCGGCATCTTCAAGCGCCGCGGGGATGAGTCCCCGCTGTGCCTGCACGGCGCCGCGCACGGTCAACAGCGCGGCGTTCTGCGGATCGTCTTTGAGGCCGGCCTCGACCAGCTCCAGGCTCTTGTCGGGCATGCCACCGAACAGCAGCAACCGGGCCAGCGCCGCGCGTGCCGGACTGAACTTCGGATTCACGTCGAGCACGGCCTGGTAGTTACCCGCCGCTTCACGAATCTCGGCCTTTTTCTCCGCCACGCGACCGGCGAGATAACGCGCCTCGACGTAGTTCGGATCGATCTGCAACGCGTTGCGTGCTTCGATACGAGCCTTGTCGTAATTCGCTGCGGCGAAATATTTCTCGCCGCGCTCCAGATAACCGACCTTGCGCGCTTCGCCATTGCTGCAGGCTGCGGATGCGACGACCGTGGCAACGATCGCCGTCCATCGGACCAGGCGTGAAATCGTCATGGCAACCTCTCTCAATTCGCCGGAGCCACCGCGGTCTTGTCCTTGACCCGCAGCTCGTCGACCCGATAGCGGTAATCGTCGATCAGATTTTCCAGGCGGGTGCGGCTGATCCTGGTGAACGGCTCCTTGTCGGTCAGCGAGCTCCACACGCCACGGTCTTCGACTTTGCGCAGAATCTCATCGGTCAGCAGATACATGCCGGCGTTGCGATCGACGCAGGTCTTGAGGTCGCGCTGCTGAGTCGAGGTCTCCGCGCGCAACTTGTCGCGCTCGGTTTCGACCGTCTTCAGCGTCTCGCCAGTCTCGCGATACCGGGTCACGAGTTCCTGCATCTGCGAGCGATTGCGAGTCAACGCGTCGTTGAGCTCCTGCGCGGCCGCCGATTCCTTGGCCGTTGCTCCGGCTGCAACCTTCTTCGCACGCTGCTCCGAAGCGGACAACGCCGCAGCGGCACTGGCCAGCTGCGCCTTCAGGTTGTCCACATCCGTCTTGAGCTTGGTGTTCTCGGCCTGCATCGCGGCCTTCTCCGCCGTGAGCTGCTGAAGCTGCTGCATGACGCGAGCATTGTCGTTGCCGCTGCGCTGTACCTGCGCCATGGCGCCGGATGCCAGCAGCAAGCTCAAAGCGCCCAGCGTCAGTCGTGACAGAACGGTCATGATCGGTCTCTCCTAACGCAAGTCCTAGAACGAACCGTTGATGTCGAGCATCGCGGTGTCCACGTTCACCGGCACCGCGTCGATGGACTTGGTGCTGATGTAACGCAACGACAGCGCGGCTCGATTTCGGAACCACCAGTCGGCGCGCAACACATAACCCTTGGCGTCGGTGCCGCCGAGATTGAAGTCGGAGTCCGTGAACGCGTCGACCACCGCGTCGCGCTCGAGATGTTTGTAAGCGACGTACGCACGCCAGTCGCCGCGGCTGCCGGTGCGAGCCGTACCGAAACCGATCTCGCCCTGATAGCCCGTGCTACGCTCCCGGCCATCCGTCGTGCGATCCACCGCTGCGATCGCCAGCACCTGGCTCTCGTCATAACCGAGGTTGCGCACGTAGTCGCCGGTCACGAACAACTTGTAACTTCCCATCGGCACTTCGAGCATCGCGGTGGCATTCGCCAGGTGATACTCGGTGGCCAGCGCAAAGAGATAAGTGGACGTGTTGTTGTCGTTGCGGATGTCGAACAGCGTGTTGCCCTTCTGCATGAACTTGGGCGCGGTGTAATCGAACACCCGGCTGTCGAGCACCGGATTACGGATGCCGGTGATGTTCTCGAAGTAGTAATAAGCCGCGGCGAACTTGAAGCGCGCACGATCCGCCCACGACCAATCCACGCCCAGCTGTCCGGCGTACAGCCACTTGTCATCGGTGCTCAGCTCGATTTCCTGAAGCGGGAACGCGCCCGCGGTGATGAATGCATAGCTGGGCTCGGCGCCTGCGCCGCCGAAGCCGAGTCGCCACGTGCCGGCGACGCCGTCGAAGTTCAGATCGGCATCCCATACCAGATCGGTGGACACGAACGGGTTCGGATTGCGACCGCCATACACCGTCATCCATGGCAGCTCCGAATGAGCGCCGGCGTCGAAGCGCAGATAAGCCTGATCGACCGCGATGTCGAAGCGGCTGCCGTACTGACCGAGCGTTTGATTGGTCGACACCGGATCGCCGGGATTGCCCGTGGCCAGACGCACGACGGCGGTGATGCCATCGCTGACCTGAGCCTTCAGCCCGGCGCGCAAGCGAACGCGCGTGCGGACCCGCTCGGTGGTGATATTTCGATAGATGCTGCTCAGGTCATTGACCGCGATGCCGCCGGCCTCATTGATGGCCTGGTAGTCGAGCACACAGAAATCCGGCCCCAGCCCGCAGTCCGACGGCACGGTCGGCATTTCCTGGTCATAGCGCTCCTCACGCAGCCGGATGTCGCCAAACAGCTGCATGCCACTGACCCAGTCCGGCAGCGCGCCCGGCACGCCCCACTTCTCTTCCTTGGCCTGGGCGAGCACTTCCTTGGTGACTTCCGGCTTCAACTCGGCGCGCACTTGTTTGCTGATTTCATCGCGCACGATCTGCGGGACGTAAGTGACGCGCACGGCATCTTTCTCCGCCGCGTCGACGTCGGCCTTCGCCTTGGCATCGGTCTCAGCCTTCGACTGCGCGTCGGCGACCATCTGCTCCGCCTGCTCGCGCGTGATCACGCCGCGCTTCACCAGGCCGTCCAGCAGATTGATGACGGTGTTACGCAGCTCCTGCAGCGATTGCGTTTCGCTGGTCTGCGCGGACGCGGTGCTGTGAGCGGCGCACGCCAGGATGGCGGCGATCGTCACGCTCAATCGGGTTCGGTTCGACATTCCCATTCTCTTGTAATGCCAATTCGCAAATATGTTTGTCAGCGCGAGGTGACCCGCACCGTCGCCAGCGCCGGCACTTCCACCGGCCGGCCCTGACCGATGTTGCAGCCCTTGCGGTTACGGATCGCCGTATCGATCGCGGTGTTACCCGAGCTGCCGACCAGGTCGAGCACGTGCATGGTGCCGTCCTTGTCGACCTGCACTTTCACGTCGACCTTGTAACTGCCGCGCCGGACCGCTTCGTCTTCAGAGAAGCAGCCTTCCAGACTCTTCGCGACCAGATCGGTGTACCAGCGAAACGGCGCCGTGCCCGTGCCGACCAGATCGCGACCGCCCTTGCGAGCGGCGAGACCGAAGCCGTCGCCGCCGGCGCTACCCTCGGCATCCACGCCCAGACTCTCGGCAGGCGCAGCTTCTTCAGGGGCCTGGTCCGGCTCCTGCTGTTCGAGCGGCTCCTCGATCTTCTCTTCCGGTGGCGGCGGCGGCGGCGGCGGTTGATCCTCGGGCGGTCGCACGATCTTCACCACCTGCGCCACCTGACGCTGCGGCCCCTCTGGCTTCTGCGCCATCAGGTTCATCACGAACTTGATCAGCAGCACACCGACCACGAGCACAATGACCGTGCCGGCGGCGAGCGGCACGTAGCGTTGCCAGCGGTGTTTGTTCACAACACGCCTTCCGCTACTTGACCAGTCGCTGCGTCACGAGGCCGAGTTGGGTGATCTCCAGCCGTCCCACCAGGTCGAGCACGTCGACCACCTTCTGATACTGAATCGTGGAGTCGGCTTTGATGATCACCGGCAGCTCCGGATCCTGGGCCTTATACTGACGCAGCAGATTCTCGAGCTCCGGCAGCGTGACTGGATACGTGTCGAGATAGACCGTGCCGTCGGCGGTGATGGAAATCGCCTTGGTTTTAGGCTTCGCCAGCGCCGGCGTCTCGCTCGCCTTGGGCAGGTTCACCTTGATGCCCTGAACCGACGCGGTGGTCATGATGATGAAGATCACCAGCAGCACATACGCGAGATCGAGCATCGGGGTGATGTTGATCTCGTCGTATACGTCTTTCTCTTCGGCTGATGCAGACATTAGCTGTAGTGCTCCGCGACTCGCGTAACGAACTCGTCGACGAACACGCGCATGTCGGCGTTCACTTCCTTGATCTGCGTGTTCAACCAGTTGTAGCCGAACAAGGCCGGGATCGCGACGCCGAGGCCGGCGACGGTCGCGGCCAGCGCTGCGGCGATACCAGGTGCGATCGCGTTGACGTTAACGTCGCCGCTGGCCGCGATGGCCGCGAACGTGATCATCACGCCGACGACCGTGCCGAGCAGACCCAGGAACGGACCGCCGGCGATGGCGATGGAGAGCAACACCATCTGCGACTGTAGTTTCTGTGTCATGCGCACCATGGTGGCGTCCATGGTGGCGCGGATCGCTTCGATCGACTGCGGCGTGAGCGTCGTCGCCGCGCGGGCGCCCGCCGACTTCAAGCCGACGCGTCCGACCATCTGCTGCACGCCGTGGTGATACAGACGATACAGAGTGGAGAACTTGAACTTCGCTTCGCCCTTCTCGCCGAAGTGCGGCATGAACGGCGATTCATCCAGCGCGGCATCGCCCGCCTCGTCCTTGCTCTCTTCGTGATCCAGCGCAGTCGGATCGCCGTGCATGGCCTGATATTCCTTCAGGAACGCGGCGTTCTGTTTCTTGATCTTGGACAGGTACAGCGCCTTGGCGATCATGACCAGCAACGCGATCACGAACATGATGGCCAGAATGATGATGACCACCCAGCCGTCGACGGTGACGTTCTGCATCGTCACCTTGAAATAGGAAACATCGCCGCCTTCTTTCTGTGCGTCGGCGCCGTACACCACCAGCGGCGATTCCTGGCCTTGTGCCTTCGCCGAGGCCGCGATCCATTCCGGTGCACGCGCACTGTTGGCGACCTGCACTTCGTCGACTTCACCGACCAGGCCGCTGTTGCCCGCGGTGCTGTTGCCGATGTTCAACGTACCAGCGACCTCGACCGGCTGCGCAGCCACGTTCGCTGCTTCCTTGCCGTCGACGAACAGAATCAATTTGCCGCCGCCCACCGTCGCGGCGACGTGATGCCAGGCACCGGTCGCGATCTGCTCCGGGCTCAGCGCCTCGACCTCTCCACTCGCGCCGGTCAGCGCGGAATAAACCTGCGCGCCACGAATGCCGATGACCCAACGCTTGCCCTGATCATCCAGGCCGACCACTTGAGCATTGCCTTGCGGCTGGTCGATGCGCACCCAGGCGGACAGCGTGCCGCCCTTGGCGGGAATCAGGCGCAGCGACGCAGTCGACGGCTTGCTGATGACCGAGCTGCCCGCGAACTTCGCGCCGCCCCCGATCAAGGAAGCCGGTGTCATTTCAGCAGTCGACGAGGCCGCGTCGTTGTCGTTGGCCGTGCTGTCGGCGAGCGCCGCGTCGTCCGGACCGAAGTGATAAACCGCCGCCTGCGTGGCGTCGTAGGTATCGGCAGCCGGCGGCGCCGTCGTGGCCTTCTGATTGCCGTAGTAGAGATAGATCTTTTCGGCGTTGCTGGCGCCGGCGATGCGCGGCACGCGTACCCAGATGAACGCCATCTGATTGGTGGGATCGTAACGCTCGATGTGGAATTTCAGCGGCGTCTTGTCATCGCCCGCCACCACGCGCATGTCGCTGCCGTCGGGCTGCGTGTCGCCGAAATAGCCGAAGTTGCCGAGGTGCAGGCGAATCAGCACCGGCACATCCACCGGCGTCGCCGCGATGTCGGCGGCCGCGGGGGTCGAATCAAAGGTGATTTCCTTGCGGAAATTCCACTCGTCATTCCACCAGGCGTGACTCGCCATCGGCAGACAACAGAACAGCACTGCAAGTAACTTGCGCACGGGATTGGGCGTCTCGGCTTGGTCTAAACGACGATGTATTTAGTGATGTGCGCTTCGCAGCCAGCGAACCGCGGCCGGAATTATTTCGATCCGACGTGATGATTTCGTGACAAATACACTATGAATTTCGGGCGTCATGCACCTGTATGACACTCGCAATCATTCGCTCGCCGCTGTTTGCTCGGTGAGCTCACGAATGACTTCGTTGGCACGCGACGCCACGCCGGTGTTGGCATCCGACGTCGCCAGCTGCACGATCGAGAGAACGGCGTCCTTCGCGCCTTCCTGCTCGGCAAGGGCGCGCAATGAATTGAGCGCGCGAACGCGATTGCGCACGACGGAGTCGGAAGTCACGACTGTTTGCAGTGCCTGTAACGCCTCGGGTGTGGCCGAGCTCAGCTGGTCGATGGCCGCCGCCCGCTCCTGTGGTGCCTCGGCGCGAATCGCCTGCTGACTCACTTCGCTCAGACGCACACGCTCCTGCTGTCGCTCGGTGTCTTCCGGGCTCGCCACCGGCTCGCCGGAAACATTTCTGCTGACGGGCTTCGACACGACCGACGGTGGCGGCGCGAACGCGACGGCAGCCGCGTGCTCGACTGTCTGGGAGTTTTCCCCGAACAACGCGGCGACCGGATCGCGTGGATCCGTCAACGCAGAGTACCCCAGCAACCCGAGGTAGGCGCACACGAACAACAGCGCGTGCGCCCGATAGAGTCGCCCCATGATCACATCGTCGACTGGCGCTTCAAGCATTCCACATCGTCGCCCTTACAGCCCTCTTCGCCCAGCCCGATCACGAATACATCCAGCCACGACAGCGCGGCCTGTGACATCGGCGCGCTGGACTGTTCGCGAGAGCCGGTATCGTCGACCGCGGTCGCCGCCGAGTTGCTGGCGCTGCTCGCCGCCGATGCGACACCCGCGAGGCTCGCACCCAAACCGCCGGTATCGACTGGCACGCCGACCGCGATGCCGCTGACTGAGATGTTGTCGGCACCGAGCACGGCGGTTGCCGCGATCGTGAGATTGCCCGCCACGATGCCCGCATCGCCTGCGTTGACGACGCCCCGAGGCGCCGCGAGCACCACATCCCCCGGCTTGTGATCGGCCGTGGTGGCACGCGTTTGGATGCCGCTGCCCGACAGCGCGGCGTCGTAAGTAACGTGCGCGCGTCCGTCGAGGTCGTAGGCGACCGCAAACGTCGGTGCCGAGATAGCCGTTTTCGCGCCTCGGCCGGCATCGACGTCGCCGTTCGAGGACCACACCACGATGTCGCTGTCGTTGATCGCGAAGATGCGCGACTCGTTCACCAGCACGTCGCCGTCGGTGACGATGCCGATGTCGCCGCCACGGCGAGTCACCAGGCCCAGCTCGCTGGAATCCTTGGTGATACGGAATCTTTCCAGCGTCGCGGCGGACAGGCCAGCATTCACGCCGCCACCCGGCGTCAGCAAATTGATATCGCCGCCGTCGAGCGTATAGATGCGGCTGAAGTAGAGACTGATATCGCCGCTGTAGGGATTGTCTTCGGTATCCGTGCTGCCAGGGAACAACGTCTCGAGCGCCGCGAAGCCGCGCGAATAGTCATCCTTCATCTCTACCGACGCGGCTTCTTCGGCCGACTCACGCACTTCCGAGAGCAGCACGCGATACAGGAACGCGCGCTGTTGCTTGGAATTCAGAGCCGTGAACGCAGCGCGAGCCTCGGTCGCATTGGCGGGACGATCGCCGGTCAGCGTCTCGATGTAGGCCGTGAGCGCGGCGATGTAGTCATCACTCTGTGCCACGTAGTCTTCGGCGAACGCTGCATAGTCCGGGCTTTCGCCATTCAAGCCGGCAAGTGCCGTGATGCTGGCACCTCCCTCCGGCAGCGCGAGATTCACTTCGTTGCCGCGAGTGATCACACCCTGTGAGGTCGCCAGATCGATGTCGCCACCGGCGATGAGAAACAGCTGGCCGGGGCCGTCGACCCTGATGCCCGCGTTATTGGGCGCCAGTCCGCCCGAGGCGCTCGACGTCGTGTAGCGGATGTCGCCGCCCGCAGTAATGGCGCTCACGTCGGCAGCCACCAGGTTCTGGATGACCACATCCAGATCGACGATGTCGCCGCCGGCCTGAATGTCGACCGGCGCGCCGAAATAGCCGGAGCCCTTGACGTCGCCGTTGGCGGAAACGATGCGCGAGGAGAGCAGCGTGCCCGCCTCCGCGGCCCGCTGCCTCACCGGCGTCTGCGCGTTGAAGATCTGTTTGATGTTGCCATTCCATTGAGTCAGCGCCGTGTACAGGTCGGAGCCGAATCGATCGAACGCACCGCTGGCCGCCGGCCGGTCCTGGTCGGGCAATGCGTCGACATCGACATCGGACACGATGACGTCGAAATCCACATCCCGATAGGCATGCACGCTCAGAGCGCCGTTCTCGTTCGGCAACAGCGTGCCCGTCACTCTCGCGCCGCCCCGCAGAGCGAGCATGTCGACGGTACCTGGCAACAGCGTGAATGCCAGCTCGCTCTGGTTGGCGTTGTTGCCGCTCCACGCGTAGTAGTCGTTGATCGCGCCTTTATCGGGAACCAGCGATACGTCGCCTGCCGTGGACTCGACCGTCAACGAGCTCTGCGCCGAGTAGGTGGAGAACATGCTATCCGTCGATGCCAGCGATCCTTGTGTGGTTCCCTGCGGCAACAGAGTCGGCGTCGCCACGCCGCCGAGACTCACATCCTGCCGCGCGGCGACCTTGGCCTGGGTATCGCCGAGCAGCAGCATCGGCCCGAAGCTGGTCTGCTGGCTCTTGCCCACCTCACCACCCGCCTGCAACTCGATCTGGCCGCGGCCGGAGTAGTGAGTGCCGCCGAGCACGTCGCCACCCGATGCGACCCTGACATTGCCGCCACCGATCACTTCGAGATCGTTGGCCGCGGCGGTCTTGTCGTTGGTGGGATTGGTTCGCTGCCGGCCGATCGTGGTGCTCGCCACGGACAAGTCGCGAACGTCGTTGCCCGCGGTCACGCTGACATCGCCGCCGGCGAGCGCGCCGATCCCCTGGTGGAATTTCGCGAAGTTGACGGTCCAGGCGGTGGAGCGGCTCGGATTGCCGGTGGTTTCCGAATCCTTGCCGATGCGCCACAGCCATTCGGTGAGCAGCTGACGGGTCGGCGCACCGATCACGTCGCGCCCCGCGGTGAGCGTGATGTCGCCGCCGTTGGCCGGATAGTAGAACCCGCCGAGCTGATTGCCCTGGCCTCGCACGGTGCCGTAGATCATTCCGTTGCTGGCTTCGCCCGCGGTATAAATCATCGCCGCGTCGTTGCTCAACACGATGTCCGAAGCCGCAGCCACGTCGATGCTGCCGGTGCCGGTGCGCACGACGGTGTAGCCAGCTTCCGAAGAACTGTCGACGCCGTTGATGAGAACGCTGCCGACAGCATTCGACGCTTGCGTCGCCATGACATTGGCGCTGGCGGTATCCGCGCCGGCGACCAGGTTGTAGGACCAGCTGTCGCCGAAGTTCGGGTCGAGGTCGAGCGTGAAGTCGTTCTGGTCGCTGAAGCCGTCGCTGAGCGACTCGTTGAAAGTGAGATTGCCCGCGGCGCGTAGCGTGAGCACGCCGGACTTCGGAGCCCCGCCCGAAGCGTCGGCGAAGCGCCACGCGGCCATGTTCCAATCCGCGTTCAAGGACAGGCTGCCGTCGCTGGCGCCGGATTGAATTTCGATGCCGGTGAGGACGTCGAGCCCGGTCAGGCTCGGATTGCTCAGGGCCGTCGCGATCTCATCGGTGCGCGCGGCAAAGGCAACAGCGGCGTCATAAATGGCATTCCCAGCCATGGCGACAGTGTCGTTGCCATCGAGGATGCCGTCGGCATCGACATGCACCGCGAAGCCCTCGACACTCACGTCGGCCGTTCTGCTCCAGTCGCCGCCAAGATGCACGGCGTCGTTGGCAGTATCGGCATCGATGACAGTCAGCAACGACGACTGCGGCAGACGAATGGAAACATCGCCGTCCCCGCTCGAGCCTTGCTTGGCGCCCGAGGCAACCGTGGCGATTACCGCGCCGTTGGTCACATTCAGGCCGCCGTTGGTCACATTCAGATCGATGCGACCGTTACGCTCCGTAGTGCCGGTCGCGCGCGCATCGAGCGTGCCACTGATCGTCATGCCATTGCGGGCCGACAGATTGATGCGACCACCGTCGTCGTCGTGAGCAACGATGCCGCCGGCGACCACGACGCTGCCCTGATCGGCCGTCATCGACACCGACGTGCCGCGCACAGTGGCACCACTTGCCACCGTCAGATCACCAGCGCCGCGCTGACGGAAACTCAAATCGCCCGCGAAGCCGCTGCTGGCGAGCTGTTGTGTCAGCGCGCTGAAATCACCGAGTTGCTGCGCATCGCCGCTGAAGCTGCCAGCGGAGCCCGCGCCCTCCGCGCTGCCATCGAGCGTGCCAGCCAGTTGCAGATTGCCATTGGCGGCCGTCAGCTCGATGCTGCCGGCGTTCGCGCCGCCGTTCGCGGAAACATCGATGCTCGAACCTGCGGCCAGCGCCAGATTGCCGCTGACGGTTTCCAGATTCACCTTGCCACCGTGGCTGTAAGCCACCTGGTCGCCCAGTTGCGTGCTTCGACCGCTGACATCGATCGCCGCATTACCGCTCAGCGTGATGCCGCCTTGGGTGGCGTCGGTCGCGTTCAACGTCACCAGACCCGAGGGCAACTCGATCCGGGTGGCCAATTCGATCGCATTGGCATTCAACGTGAACGAGCCGCCAAGATCGTTGACCGCGGCGAGCGCCTGCGTCGAAGCGCTGTTCGAGAGCGTGGCCGTACCACCGGCGGTGATCGACAGATCCACGCCCGACCGGGTTGTAATACGCTGCGCGCCGAGCTGCAGACCGCCGCCAACGATACTGACCGTCGTCGTTTGCTCGGCGCGCACTTCGCGAGCAGCCAACAGCGCGACCGAATCGAAGCCGGACAGCTCGAGCGCGCCGTCGTCGAAAATCACATTGTTCGCAGTGAGATGGAATTGACCGCCGGCGACGGAATCGACTGGATCGATCAGCGCCCCGCCGCCACGGAAAGCGACGTCGCCACTCGCGGCAATCGACACTGCTCCATCGTCATAACCTCGGATCGCCCGAGCGCTCAGACTCAGATTGGTGAGTGCGAGTGAGACGTTGCCGTACCAGTCGATGGTGCTGCGACTGTTCAGGCTCAATGTACCCGCGTCGAGTTGCGACAACTGCGCCGCATCCAGCACCCAGCCGCTGACCGAGGGATCCACGTTGCCCAGGCTGATCACGTTACCCGTCATGGACACTTCGCCGCCGACCGCCGACAACGCACCGGCGAGCTGCGCATCGCCCGCGGATTCCAGGCTGATGGAGCCGGATGTAGCGGTCAGCGTCGAGCCATCAGCGAGGACCACGCGACCATTGTTGGTGGAGTTGGTGCGTGCGACGTTCGCCGCTTCGCCCGTAGCCACGCGCACAAAGGCGCCGTCGCCACTCAAGTGGATATCCTGCGAGCGCACTTCCACACCGGTCGCGGTGACGCTCGCATTCTGCTGGACCGTGACTGTATCGGTCGCGACCAGCATCACTTCCGGCGCCTGCAGCGCTGCGCCTGCCGCGATCGATACATTCGAGGACCTGGTATCGATATCCAGTCCCTGCCCGTCTTCCTGGCGCACGCCGCCCAACAGAATCGACTCGGCACCGAGCGCATTCAAATCCGCTGCGTCCAGAACGAGCGCGCCACCGGCGTTACCGGCATTGCCGGCGTCGGCGACCACTTGAATGGCACTGCTCGCGATATCCAGAGCCGCGCCGCGGCCGCCCTGAGCGACGTCGGCCTGCAATGTTCCTTGGAGGATCAGCGACTCAGTGGCGGTAATCGCCACGGTGCCGGCGTCCTTCGGCAGACGCTGAGTGAGCAGCTCACCGTCCGGCGGGGCGAAAAACTCGTTGGCGTTGGCCAGCGTGTACCTGGCTTTGTTCTGAACCTGCGTGCCTTTGAGGACCGCGAATCCCGAGGTGCGCGCGCCGTCGCGCAGACCGCTGCCGGTGTAGGTGTAATAACCGGAAACGACGTTGCTGCCGTCGGCCAGGCTGTACGACTCAGCCGCGGTGATATCTCCATACCCAGAGACCGGCCGCACCAGATACGCGCCCGGCAAGAGTGCGTACTTGGCCGGCAGCACGATGTATTCACCAGCCGGCAGATCCTTCGTGCCTGAGAGATAAACACTCTTGCCGCCCTCGAACTCCGCCACGGTGTAGATGGTCTCGTCATAGGCCGCGGCCGCCAGACTGTTCGCCGGCAGAATGGCGAAGTTGCCAGCGGTGTTGTCCTTGCCCAAAACATCCTGCTTGCCGGTGGTTCCGGAATTGAATTCGGTGGCGAGCAAATTGCCACCGCCGCTCACGTCCAGTACCGCGCCCTCCTCCAGAGCGACGTTGTCGCCGTTGAGCTCGATGCGCTGAGTGGAGATCTGCCGGCCGTTCGCGCCGTAGACGATTTTGTCGCCGCCCAGCACATACACCCAGTTGAGACCGCCTTCGGTCTCGCCGTACAGCACGTCCAAGCCCGCGCCGCTGGTGGATGTCACGCTGCCATCGGCGAGCGTGATACTCGGCGAATCGATCGTGATGGTGCCGAAGGGTGCCCGTACCGTGCCCGATTGCACGACATTGGGCGCCGACAGCGTCAATGCGCCGCCCGCGGACAGCGCATCGCCCGCGACGCCGTTCTGTTCGATACGCAATGTTCCATCGGTGCCACCGACGCCGGCGGCCACCGTGAACTCGGACATCGTCGTCGGATACACCTGAGCTGCGCTCAAAGTGAGATCGCCTGCGGTGCGCAGCGAACCTTGCAGCACCTTCAATCCCTGATCGCCGAGCGGATCGATCAGCACGCCGGTCAGCCGCAAGTCTCCGCTGGATCGAAGAGTGGTCGAGGCAAAGCCTTGCAGAACGCTGCTGCCGATAACGTCGATCTGCCCGGCGTCGACGCGCAACGTTCCAGTACCCGCCAGCGTCGGCGGCTGATACTGAACGTTGTTCAGATCGATTTTCGAGTTGCCCAAGGCCACTCGCGGCGCACTCAACACCGCGTTGCCACCGTCCGACGCGATGATCGCGGCATTCAGCACCGCGCTACGAGCGAGCGCGAGAGAAACATCGCCATCGAACTCGATGCGTCCCGTGTGCACCACATTCGGCGACAGGCCGCCTTCGTTCACCCACACCGTCGTGGCATCGAGCTCGAGCGCATCGAAACCGCCCTCGGCAATCTGATCCGCCGCCACCACGGCCCGACCCTGGTAGCCCACCAGCGTCGAGTCGCCAAAACTGATGTCGAGCGGGCGTTGGGTGATTTCGATGGTGCGGTCACCGCCCGGGAACAGCGGCAGGTTGGCGGGAAAGGCACGCGACAGTCCTGGATCGTTACGCAGCGACATGTCCAGCGCGATGCGCAGCGTGCCGGCCGCGAGCCTGCCCGGCTCTCCCGATTCGCCCCGGATGTCGCCGCCGATCACAATGGCTTCGGCAGCTTCGATGTCCAGCCGGCCACCGGCCGACGCGACTTGCCGGACCTGATAATGCCCTTGTTTGTCCGACTTCACGGACAGCGCCGCCGACGTGCCGGAAACATCGATGAGCGAGCCGGAGGAAGTGATCACGTGACCACGATCGGCATCGATGGCGATGGTGCCGCCATTGCGGACTTCGCCGATGACGCGCCCTTGGCTGTCCACCTCCGTGACCGCCGCGCCACGCGCCAGCAACTGTGCGTTGTTGCCGAGCCAGATGCCCTGGTCGGCGAAATACGGATTGGCGCTGGTCGGCTCGATCGCCAGGCCGCCACTCAAGCCCAGCTTGATGGTGCCGGCCGCCGCGGAAACCGTGCCATCGATGAGCAAGCGACTGGTCGAGCTCAGATCGATGGTCGCACCGACTTCTCCTTCGATGCGTGCGCCGGTGCGGATGATCAGATCGGGAGCATCGGCGAAAGTTATATCCGTGTATCTGCCGTCCGAGCCCGGCCGCGTGGGCTCGGCCCACAGCTTCAGATCCACCGCCTGGCGCTCGATGTCCTCGAGCAACCTTGTCGTTGCGATACGATCGATCGACGTGCCGGTCGCGAAACGGCTCAAATCGCCGGACAGCGGCACGAGCCAGTTCTGTTGACGCAATGTCACGGTCGTGTCCGCGGCGACTTCGATGCCGCCGCGGTTGCTCAGGATGGAATAGCCGCTGAAGCCGCCCGATGCAAAGAACTCCGGCCTGAGCCACAACGTCCCCGCGGAGGTTTGTTCACAGCCGGTGACCGTCGCCGCGATGCATGCTCCGGCCGTCGTCAACGACAGACTGCCGCCGTTCTCGAATCCATAGCCGCGCAGCTCGCCATCCAGGGTCAGAGAGGTGACCGCACCATTCGAGGCCAGCGACTGGGTGTTGGTCAATTCAATCGACCCCGCCTCGCCGGCGATCAGCTTGCCATCGCCGGTGAGCTGCGCGCCGCCCGACACGTCGATGACGCTGCCGGTCTCCAACGCGAGCGAGCTGCGTTGTGCTTGCAACTGTACACTGCCGCCATCGATGGACATTGGCGCCATGCCGACGCTGCCACCATTGGCGTTGGCGGCATCGTTGACCCACGTGCCGCTGGTATCCAGCCGGGCACCGCTTCTCACCACCAGCCCATCGTCCAGCTCAGGCGTGGTGAAAGTGGGTCGCGCCGTGAGCGCGATCTGGCCACCGTGACTCGTCACCGAGCCGCCGACGTCAATGGCGCCGGCCGTTACGTTCATCGCGCCGCCGGACGACAGAGTCACATTCGCATCCGGGGCAATCGTGACAGCGCCATTGGCCCGCAAGGTCAGGTTGCCGACACGGTCGGCACCGAACAAGTCGCTCCTCAGCACCACCGTGCTGCCAATATCGCCGAGCGAATCGGTGAGTGGATCGAAGTCCGCCGCCAGCGCCGAGAACGCACCGTTCGCAATTGTCACATCGCCGACCGCGAAGTCGGCTTGGTCGCCACTGGCGGAGGTCTTGCCGAGAATGAGCGTGCCGCTGAGCGCGAGCTCATCGTACGGCCGGTACAACGCCGAAGCGTTGACGGTACCGCTCAGCTCGCGCTGATAGCGTCCCGCCACTGTTTCCGCCCGGATCGCACCATCCAGCACCGTCTGGCTACCGATGATCTGCACGGTGCCGGCATCTTTGCCTTCGACATAGCCTTGCTCGTAACGGCCCTGCGTGCCACCGGTGAAATAGGTGCGCGTCACGCCCCAACGCCGGTCGAACACGGTATGAGTGCCGCTGTTGGTCACGCCGACATAGCTGCGATCGGCGATCGCCCTGGAGATGTCGTAGACCTTGCCGTCGGCGCCGATCACGTTGGACGTGTTGATGTGGCCGCCGGCGAAATTGATCGAGCCGCCGGAGATGTCGATGGTGGAGCCGCGCTCGAGAATCGCATCGCCTCGGGACAGCAGATTGACGGTGCCGCCGGTCAGGCTGCGCTCCTGAACATTTCTTTGGATGCCGCCTACCCAGCCGCCGAGATCGCCCACGGGGCTGCCGACCCAGGTCGAGCCGTCCGCACGCGTGCCGGTCTGACGGATGTCGATATAAACGGTTTCGCCGCGCAATGCGCCGTCTCGCTGCAGCTCGCTGTCGGCCAGTTCGTCGCCGCGCAGCTCGACCCTGAGCACGTTGCTCTCCATGGTCTTGTCGATGTGCGCGCCGGACACATCGATCAACGCGCCAGCGGCAATGAACAGTCTCGATCCGTCGGATGAGGAACTGGTTTCGTCGGCCAGCTCGTGCACCTTGGCCAAGGAAACATCGGTGAGGCTGCTGCAATCGGCACATGCAGCCAGGGTCACATCGCCATGGGGCGTGATGATGCTCGCATTGTCCTGCATGACGATCTGACGGCCGATGCCCACGACCCGCGACACGGGCTGCGGATTGCTGTCCACAGTGGTCGCAGTGCTGTTGTCGAGCCCCACTTCCGTGACGCTGTTGCTGCCCAGAACCAACGTGCCGCCAGTGCGAGCGGTCAGCGTGACCGATGTGCCCGCTGCGGCCTGCACGAAGCCGTCCTCGCGCGCCACCAAGCGGATCGAGCCGCCCTCGTTCACCGACGTGGTCGCGGTGAGCCGTCCCAACTGATTGACCGCCGCGCCAGCCAACGTGATGTTGCCGCGCTCGGCGATGATCTGGCCGACCAGCTGTGTTTTATCAGTAACGCCCGAATTGGCTTCGACGCCGTTGACCACGGTACCGCCGGTGCCGACTTCCACCCAGATGCCGCGCAGATTGTTGTCCGCGCTGCTCGCCAGATAGACCGAATCGCCGGCGGCGAGCACGGTCTGCCCGTCCGGAGTGGCAATCTTGCCGTAGTTGTAAACGTTCGGCGCGAACATGAATACCTGACCGCCGTCCCTGGTGGTAATGGTGGCGCCCTGCCCGACCGTCACATCGCCGCTGGTCAATGCGTTGCCGCCCGCATCCCGGTACAACTGGAACGCTGCCTCGTTGCGCTGCCCGGCCGCGAGCAGATTGGTGCTGCCATCGGCATTGAGCGCCAGGCTGGAAATATCCAGCGAGCTGGCGATCAGGCCGGCGACGTTCACCACTGCGCCGTTGCCGAACATGATGCCGTTCTGATTGAGCAGATAGATGCGGCCGTTGGCGGACAGGTTGCCCATGATCTGCGACGCACCGTTCTGATAGATGCGGTTGAGCGCCACCGAATTGCTGTCGGGCTGGACGAAAGTGACGCTGGCGCCACGCTCGATATCGAAACTGCGCCAATGCAGGACCGCATTGGCGGCGTTTTGATTGATGGTCATCGAGTTGCCGGCGATGGCAATGCCCGACACGCCTTGCAAGGCGTTGTTGATGACGCTGTTGCTGTTGCCGCAAGTCGCACCGGAGACACAGATCACCGGCAGCGGGTCGGCATGCACCGTCGATACAAACAAACTGGCCGTGGCGGACAGCGACACTCCACGCAGCACGGCGCGCACCGCCTGAGTCAGCACACGAACCCTCGTTCCCTGCGTCACCGAGTCAACCATGCCCATCTCCAGAAACCTCAAAACGCGTAGCGCACCCGGAAATGAATGCGCGAATCGCCCTTCTCAACGTCTTCCCAATCACGCAGTGGATAGGCCCAGTCGAGCGCGGCCTCGAGGCCGCCGAATCCGGTCAGGCGCAAGCCGGCGCCGGCGCTGTACAAATTGATGCCGCGGGCGACCAGATTGCCGTCGTCGTCGACCTGCGCGAGCTGAGTGACGTGCGCGGCATCGTAGAAAATGAACGTCGTGAGCTGACGAACCACGTTGCCGAACCACGCATGCATCGACGGCGAGCGCAGCTCGATGGTGCCGCCGATACCCCGGTCGCCCATCAACGCCGATTCGACATAGCCGCGCACGCCCTCGGCACCGCCGCTCGCGAATTGCTCGTTGCTGATCAGCGGATCCGGCGCCCACTGCGCCACGGCCTTCACGTAGATCGCCGAACCCGACCACAGGCTCTGCAGATGCGAGGCGTCGCCGCGCAGATAAAAGAAGCTCGCGTTGGCGTCGGCGCGCTTGTAGGTGAATTCGGCCTGATTGTTGATCACGCCGCGCATGCCGAAGTTGGCATTCAGATTGAACCCCGTGGTACTGCCATCGCGGCCGAGCACGCCGCTATAGCCGGCGGTCCAGCTCATGTAACGAATCGGCGTGGTGTCGTTCTTGCCGTCCGACAGCACGATGTCGTCTTTGAAATCCTTGTAGTCGGCGCCCAGCGTGACGTTCTGCGAATAGCCGCCGAGCAGCGGCAGACGCGCGATGTAACGCAGGCCATAAATGTTTCCCGTGCCAAGCACGGACAGATCGCCGCCCGTGTTCACGACCGCGAAATCGCTGTTGGTGTCGACCGCGTACACCGCGAGCAGGTTGCCGTTGGACAGCGGCATGAGATACGTGCCGGCGATCACGCGTGTCTCATCCAGATCCTCGGGCGAGGTCTGGTATTGCAACGACAGGCTATGGAACTTCTGCCACAGATTGTCGTAGCTGAGATTGACGCTGGCGCGCGTGTGCGTGGTGTTGGCGCTGTAACGATCGTTGACTTCGACGCTGCCGTGAACCGGCAGGCTGTCCTGCACTTTGAGCTCGATATCGACCGTGCCGGGCGAGCGCCCCGCCTTCAACACCGGCGTGATGCTCCGGTCGCGCGACTGCTGATTCACTTCGCCCAACTGATTCTGCAGCTCCGGCAGGCTCAACACAGTGCCGGGCTGCAACGATGTGAGCTCACTGCGAATGGCGCCGTTGGCGAAATAGCGCGCGCCGGTGATACGCACGCGATCCAGACGACCCTCGGTCACTTTCAGGCGCACGATGCCTTCGTTGACGGTCTGCTCGGGAATGTCCACGAACACCGTGCCGAAGCCCCGGTCCTTATAGAGCTTCTCCAACGCCTGGCGAACCACTTCGACGTCCGCGATGGTCTTGCCTTCGCCCAGGAATGGATAGACGACCGTTTCGATCGCCGTCGCCGGCAGCACGGTGTTGCCGAGCACGCGGTATTCGGTGATGGCGAACTTGTCTTGCGGAGTGTCGGCGTTGACTTCCTGAGCCAGCAGCCGCGGGCTGGCGATGACGGATAACGACAGGAATGCAACGGTGGCTGAGCGCAATGTCACGATGACCCTTCTGGTACGCGGCTCCTTCGCGTCGACTGAGGTCGATACGGGAATCGTCGCTGTGAATTCGCGACTTGATACTGGAAGCGGATGACATAGCAGTGACAACGTGCGCATTCATTTCACGCACGAATGTATGACACGACCAGGCGCCGTGTTCTGGCCGCGAAATGCGACCGAAAGATCAGATCGGAAGGGTTATAGCAACCGCCGCCAGAAGAACGCGGCAAGCGTGACGCCGCCGCTGGCGAGGATCAGCAGCATCACCCACCAGAACGCGTGACCGCCGTGCAAGCCCGGCAGGCCTCCGACGTTCATGCCGAAGATGCCGGTGACCAGCGTCATAGGCAGCATCACCGCCGTGACGATGGACAATACATACAAGTTGCGGCCGGTGTTCTCGGCGAGGCGCGATGCCAGCTCTTCCTGCAAGAGCTTGGAGCGCTCGTACAGCTCGGAGACTTCTTCGAGCGCGAACGCCAATGTATCGGTGGACGACTGCAACGCTTCGCGATCGGCTTCGGCCAGGGTGCCGGTCGGCCGATGCAGGAAACGATTCAAATCCGAGCGTTCGGGCGCGAACTCACGACGCAGCCGGGCGCACAAGCGTCGATTGCGACCCAGCAGCTCACGTTGCTGCTCGATGTTACCGGCCAGAATCCGATCCTCGATGGTGTCGAGCTGATCGGTCATTTCATTGGCCAGCCGCTTCACCCGACTGGTGCGGATGTCGAGCAGTTGCGCCGCCAGGTCGATACCCGAAGCCGCTGTGAGATTCGAGCGCATCTGCAGGCGCAGCTCGTCGGCGCTCCTGAGCGGATGCAGCCGGGCCGTGATCAGCAAATGCTGGCTGGCAAAACACCACAGCGGCGCGACCTCGGAGGGATCGGAGGCGTCGTCATAAGAGAAGTCGCTGACCACCAGCAACAGGCCGTCATCGACGATCTCGACCCGGCGATTGCCATCGTGCTCTCGCCACAGCTCTCGCAGTGCGTCCGGCAGAAACGCCGCATCGAGCAGCCATCGCCGGGCACGCGCATCGCTCAGATTGAAATGCAGCCAGAGCAGCGCATCGGACCCCGCCTGGACCTGTAACAAAGCCGGCGCGATCTCTTCGGACGGGATTTCCTGGGGCGCGGCGTGGGGCCGCAGCCGAAAGCCGCAGATCAGACCGCGGTCCGCGCCCAGGCTCTCGCTGAGCACAGCGGGCATCGGCTTGGGCCGCGCGTCCGTGATTTCCGACGGCGAATGTGACACTGGCGGGTCATTGATGTGACAGGTGCACCAAGGATACCCCAGCCGTCCAGCCCGTCATCGTTACTTTTTCGTGTGGCGCGGGCGGGAACCTCCTTGTTCCCTCCTCATCATCCCTGCTGGCACCTGCTCAGTTGGTTCGGAGGATCCGGCCTTCGATCGCCGCGCTGAACGGCTGCGGCAACGATTCGACATACTGGACCAGCGCCGCCAGATCGACCGGACCGATCACCCGGTTCGTGCCCGAGGGCAGTACCAGGAATCCGTCGCCGCCGGCGGCCATGAAGCTGTTGACCGTCACGCGATAGGTCGCCGCCGGATCGAGCGGCGTGCTGTCGGCCCGGAGAATCTGCGTGACACGATCGCCGACCGGGCGGGCGTTATCCCAGGTGTAGGTCAGACCCGAGCTCTTCAGGATCTTCGGGAAGCTCTGCCCCTGCCACTGCTGTTCCAGCAGCGTCTTGATCTGCGCCCCGCTCAGATCCATGGACACCAGGTCGTTGGCGAACGGCTGGATCGTGAACAGCTCGCCCCAGGTCACTTCGCCCGCATTCAAATCGGCACGAATGCCGCCCGGGTTCATGAACGCGAACTCGGCATTGGTCGTGACACGCTGCGCGTCGGCGATCAGATTGCCGAGCGACGATTCGCCCGCGCTGCTTTCGGTCCGGGTCAACGCCGTCGTCGCGGTGCCGACCACGCGATTCACCAGCGGCGCGACCCGCTCATCGGCCTGCGCCACGATCTCAGCAACTTTCACATCCGGCACCAGGCCCGGGCCTTCATCGCCCCAGGTCGTGACGATGGCGGCGGACTTCTCCACCACATCGGCGCTGTTGCGGCTGATGGCGAGATCGATATCGCCGTACGCCGTGCTGGCCGAGAATGCTTGCGTCAACAGAATCTGTTTGCCCGCGGCATTCGGCACCAACGCATTGGTGAAACCGTGCGCGTGACCGGAAACGACCACGTCCACTTCGCTGTCCAGACGCTTCACGATGTCCGCGATCGGACCGGTCGGCGGCAATACTTCCGGATCGGTCGGACCGGTGTAGCTGGTCTGACCCGTGCCCTGGTGGATGGTGACGATGAGGGTCTTCACGCCCTGACGCTTGAGCTGTTTCACCGAAGCATTGATGGCGTCGGCCTCATCGATGAACTTCAGGCCGGCCACGCCCGTGGGCGTCACGATGGTCGGCGTTTCCTTCAGCACCGCGCCGATGAAACCGATGGCGACGCCGTCCACCAGCTTGATGGTGTAAGGCGGCAGCACCGGCCGACCGGTGGACTGATCGATGACGTTGGCGCTGATGTACGGGAACTCCGCCCCCTGCCAGCGTTTCTCGAGGAACGGACCGTCTTCGTGATTGCCGCCATACACCAGGCGCAGCGCTTCGCCGATGCCTTCGTCGAACTCATGATTGCCGAACGTGCCGACGATGTTGCAACGAGGTTGGGTGTAAGCCTGCAGCTCATAGGGCAGCTTGCGGAACAGACGCACCGGCAAACATTGCTTGTTCGCCAGCTGATTCAACACGCTGATCGCCGGCTCGTCCTGCAGGAGCGCCGAATTCGGCGGCGAGGCGCCGACGTGATCGCCGGCATGAACGATGATCGCGCCATCCTTCGCCGCTGCCGAGGCCACTCGCAGATAGGAGGCGAGCACGGCGGCACCACCGGCCGGACGCGTGCCGACCGCGCGAGGCGACAGCTGGCCGTGGAAATCGTTGATACCGAGGAGCTTGATGTTCACGACCGGGTCGTGCTTCCAGCGAGAGTCGCGCCACGTGAGCCGCTGCGCCGCCTTGTTGCGAACCCCGATCCCTTCCAGCCGCTCCTCGAATTGATCCGATTCGTTGGAGTGGGACTGATCGTGCGCCTGAGCGGCGACAGAAACCGTGGCCGCGACCGCCGCGACCAACAACACGGACCGTGAACGCATGGCAACTCCTCTGCAATGACGCTACTGGCCCGGCACTATGCCGGCGGCGTTTTACAGAATCGTCGCGGAAAGATTGCAGCTTTATGGCGCCACGACCGCTCTTCAATATTCTTGGGCCGAAGCGCACTTGTTACATGTGCCGGCCGGCTCGCTCTTAGTCAGCGCGGGCCGCCGCCAGGCGGCCCATATATAAGTCATCTGTATGGGCCCCGCCCGCCGAAGGCGGCCAGGGCTAATCGAAGATTTTGCCTGGGTTCAAGATATTGTTCGGGTCCAGGGTCCGCTTCAGCGCCCGCATGATATCGACCGCCGGCTTGCCATGCTCCGCCTCCAGGAAACGTTTCTTGTGCAGACCGACGCCGTGCTCGCCCGTGCAGGTCCCGCCCATCGCGATCGCCCGATGCACCAGCCGTTCATTGAAAAGCTCACACGCCTGCCATTCCTTTTCATCGGTCGGATCGATGACCAAGGAAACATGGAAGTTACCGTCGCCCACATGACCCAACACGGTCGCCAGCAGCCCCGACGCGGACAGGTCCGCTCTGGACTCGGCGATACATTGCGCCAGCTTTGAAATCGGCACACAGGCATCGGTCGAGAACACCCGACATCCCGGCCGCAGCTGCAGCGTCGCGAAGTACGCGTTATGCCGCGCGCTCCACAACTTCGTGCGCTCCTCCGGCAACTTGGTCCAGCGAAACTCCTCGCCGCCGTTCTGTTTCGCGATCTCCTCCGCCACCGCCGCCTGCTCGGCCACCGACGTTTCACTGCCATGAAACTCCATCAACAGCATCGGGCGCTCGAGCAAGGTGAGCTTGCTGTAGCGATTCAGCGCCATCACCGTCATCTCATCGAGTAACTCACAGCGCGCGATCGGCAAGCCATACTGAATGATCTCGCTGGCCGTGCGCACCGCCGCGTCCACATCGGGAAAGTGACCGACCGCCACACTCGAGGCCTCCGGCACCGGCCGCAGCTTGACCACCGCCTGAGTCACGATCGCGAGCGTCCCTTCACTGCCGATCAACAGATGCGTCAGGTCATAACCGGCGGAGGATTTTCTGGCGCGCGTGCCCGTATGAATGATCTCACCGGCCGCAGTAACCGCGGTAAGCGATAAAACATTCTCACGCATCGTGCCGTAACGAACGGCGTTCGTGCCGCTGGCACGCGTGGCAATCATTCCGCCGATGGTTGCATCCGCGCCGGGATCGACGGAGAAGAACACCCCTTCCTGACGAATATGTTCGTTCAGCTGCTTCCGCGTAACGCCCGCCTCGACGACAGCGACGCCTTCGGCCGCGTTGACTTCGAGAATGTCGTTCATGCGGGAAAGGTCGAGACAGAGGCCGCCCTGAACGGCGAGCAAGTGCCCTTCGAGCGATGACCCCGCACCGTAGGCAATCACTGGCACGCTGTGTTGATTCGCCAGCGCGAGCGTAAAGGCGACGTCTTCGGTGGAAAGCGCGAAGATGACGGCGTCCGGCGGAGTGATGTCGTACGCGGACTCGTCGCGACCGTGATGCTCGCGAACCGATTCGGAGGTGACATAGCGATCACCAAACCGCTCACGCAACGCAGCCGCCACCACCGGCCCTACCGGCCGCTTCACCCCGGCTACGATCGCTCCAGCCACGCTGCCCGACGCCATCGATCCTCTCCACCGCCACCCTGCCGGGATCATACCGCAGACACTGCGATCTAGGCCGAAGGCACGTACTCGTAGCCACCGCCGTGGCCGCGCACGGTGCGAATCACGGTGGGATTGGCCGGCGCCGGCTCGATCTTACGGCGCAGCCGCGTGATGCGGAGATCGATCGCGCGATCGAAGATCTCTCCCGGATCGGTGCCGGACAGCGTCAACAGCTTCTCGCGCGACAGCACCACGCCGGGATGATCGGCGAATGCACATAACAATCCGAACTCCGCGCCGGTCAGCGCGAGAATTTCTCCTTCGCGATCGACCAGGCGCCGGCGGGCGCGATCCAGACGCCAGCGTCCGAACCAGCCTTCTCGCGCACCGGGCACTGCTGTAGAAGTATTGGAAACAGCGGCCCCAGTCAGCGGCGTCGGCCGGGGCATGCCCGTTCTTCGCCTCAGCACGCTGCGCACACGGGCTAGCAACTCACGCAGATCCGCCGGCTTCGCCACGTAATCGTCGGCACCCAGCTCGAGTCCGACCACACGGTCGGCAGTCGCGTCGTTCACAGTGAGCATGATCACCGGCACGTCCGACTGCGCTCGCAGCCAGCGCAACACCGTCAGGCCATCCTCGTCGGGCATCACCAGATCGAGAATCACACAATCCGGCGGCCGGGCGCGGTAAGCCGCACGCAAGGCCGGTCCACTCTCGAGGCTCAGGACTTCGTATCCTTGTTTGGACAGATATTCAACGACCACTTCGCGCGTCAATGCATCGTCGTCCACGATCGCGATACAGGATTTCAAGAAGCATTCCTCTCCTGATCCATATGCCGTGCGATCCTGCGCCGCGCGGCTTCATCCATTCCGGCGAGCACAGTCAACTCGCTTTCCACATCCTCGGGCACCTCGCCCAACCCTGCCTCGACATCCGTGGCCGCTCGTTGCAGCGCGAGCAATCCGAGCATGGCAGCGATGCCCTTGAGTGTGTGCGCTTCGCGACACGCAGCCTCATGCCGACCGGCTCTGCAAGCGTCGACTATTCGCTCGAACGCGGGCGGCGACATCAGATATCGGCGCGCAGCACTCTCCCATAGGCCGCGATTACCGCCCATGCGACGGATCGCACTTTCGAAGTCATAATCGACTCGTTCCGTCGACGGCGCCGATGTGCGCTCTCGTGCGATGCCTGAATTCGTTTCGGCGGGCGCGATCCACCTGAGCAGCACTTCGTTCAACAACTGCACGTCCACCGGCTTGCCCAGATAGTCGTTCATGCCGGCATCGAGGTAGCGCTGACGATCTTCGGCCATGACGTTGGCGGTCATCGCGATGATGGGAACGCAGGCGCGCGGTGAATCGAGTGCTCGAATCCGGCGCGTCGCCTCGACGCCGTCCATCACCGGCATTTGCACATCCATCAGCACGGCCTCGTAGTCGACCTCCGCCACCCGAGCCACCGCTTCGTGTCCGTTGACCGCGACATCCACGATCAGACCGGCGCGCTGCAGGAGCTCACGCGCCACCTCCTGGTTGATCTCGTTGTCCTCCACCAGCAGCACGTGTCGATTCGCGAGCAGCGCCGGTTCTGCCGCCGGATGCGGTTCGAACGCGGGAAATGTCCCGGTCGCATTGAAGGCGCTCAAGCCGAAGGATTCGAGGTGAGTCTCCAGAATCGACACGGCCGGAGAATTGTCATCCACCACCAGCACGTGCATGCCTCGCTGCGACTTCAGCGTCGCGGTATGACTACTGGCTGCGAGCGCCAGACCGAAACGCGCGGAGAACGAAAATGTGCTGCCCTGTCCGGGCTCGCTCTTTACAGCGATTTCCCCGTCCATGAGATCGACCAGCCGCTGCGAAATGGCCAGGCCGAGGCCGGTGCCGCCATAGCGGCGCGTCGTCGAGGTATCGGCCTGTGAGAACGATTCGAACAGATGGGCAATCTGCTCCGGCGTCAGGCCGATGCCGGTATCCGCCACTTCGAAGCACAACCGGACGAAATCGCGGCCCCGCTTGGCCGTCTTCACTCGCACCACGACCTGACCGGCTTCGGTGAACTTGATGGCGTTGCCGGCGAGGTTGAGCAGCACCTGGCCGAGCCGCAGCGGATCGCCGATGAATTGCGACGGCAGTCCCGGCTCGACGGCGAACAGCAGTTGCAACCCTTTGTTGGCCGCCGGCAGGTTCATGAGGTCGCCGAGATGGTCGAGCACCGCGTACAGATCGAAAGGCATGGACTCCAGCTGCAGCTTGCCCGCTTCGATCTTCGAGAAATCGAGGATGTCGTTGACGATCTGCAATAGCGTCCGCGCCGCGCCGTCGATCTTGCCCAGATAGTCGCGCCAGCGCTCCGGCTCCTTCGAAGTCACGCCCAGATGAGTCAGCCCGACGATGGCGTTCAACGGCGTGCGGATCTCATGGCTCATATTGGCCAGGAACTCGCTCTTGGCCTTCGATGCCGCGTGCGCCTCCTCGGTCGCCTTGCGCAGTTCGTGCTCGTGGCGCACGCGCTCGCGCAGATCGGTCATCGTCGCGAAGATCTGCGCCTTGCCGCCGAGCTGCACACGGGTCAGCGCGACTTCGCAAGGCCGAAGCTGGCCGTCGCGCGTCTTGTGCATCCAGTCGAAGCGGTTGTAACCGCGCTCGAACGCGAGCGAGATCATTTCCCTGGCCTTGTCCATCGACGCACTTCCGTCGGGCTGGAACGGTGGCGAGAAGGACGGAAAGTCGCGGGTGAACTCCTGCTCGTCTTCGATCTCCAGCAGTTCGCGCAGCGAGGGATTGGCCCCCGAGAACGTATATTCCTCATCGATCATCACCAGGCCGATCCGAGTGTGATCGAAGATCGCCCGCAGGCGCTGCTGTGCCGCCTCGGCACTGTCGCGTGCCGCCGCCAACGCGGCATCCAGCTCGCGACGTTCCGTCACATCCTGCCAGAAACCGTTGAAGATGGTGCTGCCATCGTCCTGCCGTTGTGGTGTGCCCATACTGAGAATCCAACGCAATTCACCGGTCGTGGCGTGCCGGATGCGGAACTCCGTACGCAGCGGCGCCAGTTCGCGCGCGGCACGCAATGTTTCCTCGTGGATTTCGGTGGGATCGTCCGCCACCAACGACAAGACCGTCCTGGCCAGCTGTTCGCTGTCGTCCATGTGCGCTATTCCCGCGAGTGCCAGCGCGCCGGGGCTCATGTAGGTCGCCTCGTATCCACCGTCGGGCCGCACGCGAAACTGATACACGGCGCCGGGGATGCTGGCGATGATGTCCTGGAGCCGCTTTTGATCGAAGTCGGAGACCGGGCCGCGTCCGGCGTCTGCAACGTTCATTTTTCAACCTGAGGTGCGGGCAACAGTCGTGAGGTATTGAAAATGCGGGCACCGAGCGCACGAGCGTTGGTCTCGTCGCAGACCGGTATCTTCGCCAGCGACGGGCATCGCTCCAGCAACTGCTCGCGCGACAACAGATCGGCCCAGCGCGTGTGATGCACGCAGACGGCTCCCTGCTCCGTCCAACCCGCCTCGAACATATAACTCACGTCGTTTGTTAAGCCGCGCGTCTGTACGCCGTAATCGTCGTAGGTATCGATCGTGGTGCGCTCTTTGGTATGGGGCATGCCATCGCCGCAGTAATCGGCACGGACCATACGAACGCAGGCCGCGTGCAGCGGCATGAGATCCTCGCCTTGCGCCGCCCTCGCCCAGGGACGATACCCGAAAGTCGCACATTTTCCGACCGCGCCCGAGGAACAGGTAATGGTGATGGCATGTTCGCGCCCAGGGTGTCCCTCCGGCAGCACCACGGGAAAACCCCAGCGTCCACCGTGGGCATCGGGCCCACAGGCCGGCTTCCAGCCGCCGAGCTCATCCATCACCTGGAAGTCGTGCCGGAGCAGGTCTGGATATTTCTCATCGGCAACGATGGCTGCCAGCTTCAGCGCTATTGTTTGGTTCGCTCCGAAGGCAAGGTGGACCACCGCACCCGCCAGCTCAGTACCGCGCAACACGCGGCCATCGGCCAGCTCGAGCACAAAGGCGCTGCCCTCGACTCTCAAGGTGGGTTCGGCGTGAGCACGAAACATCAGCAGCGATAACGCGGCGGCGGCGACAAGCACGCACTGCTTGAACTTCATGGGCAAGATTCGGAATGTGACGATGGGTCGAGCGACGGCAGACGCCCGACGGGTGTCAGGACCCGTCGGGCGCAGGCGCCGCTAACGGGTTCAGCGGACGGCGATCGTCTCGCCGTTCGGTAGCGTGACCGCGACCGGACGGCCGATGGTCTGGCTGTTGAGCGCCGGTCCTTGCAACACCGGCCCCTGCAACACCGGCCCCTGCAGTACCGGCCCTTGCAACACTGGTCCTTGCAGCACCGGGCCGTTGAGCACCGGCCCTTGCAGGACCGGACCGGCGTGCGCGACGACGCCGCAGGCCAGAGCGGCGGCGGTCGCGATCATTCCGAAAATTCGCTTGAGGCTGAGCATTTGTCAGAGTTCTCCGTAGTCGAAGAGCGGATCTCTTCGTCGACTACAGCCTAGACGCCGCCTGTTTCCCGCGGACTTCCGCCGCTTGAAACATGATGTCAGCGGCTAAAGATCCTCGCGATTACGCCGCCGGCCTCGTCTCCGACGAAATCACCTGCAACACTTCGCGCGAGACACGCTCGTCGATCTCGGCGGCGTGCAGCAGCTCGACAGGGTAGCGCACGATGGCATCGACGCCTTCCGCCGAGAATCGCAGCTGAACCTGCGGCCGCGCGTCGGTGCTGCCGTGGACCTGCGCCGTGCGCTGGATTTCCTGAGTCTGGCGCAGGATGTCGTCGCGATAATCCTGCAGCCCGCTGCTGACCGCTTCGATGAGCCGGGTCTTCAACGCCGCGGCATCGGCCCCGCTCGGCAACCGCACCGTGATCTCATGCCAGGCCAGGTTGATGCCCGGGATCTGTTTGAACAGACCGCCCGAGGACTGGAACACGATGGAGTTCGCGAACGCCACGACGCGTCCGGTCGGACTCATCGCGCCGTCCTGCCCGCCCAGTTCCATCAAGTGCAGGCGAACCAGACCCAGATCGATCACCTCGCCCGTAACGCTGCCGACCTGCACCCGATCGCCGACGCGAATGCCGTACTTGCCGATCAGGAAGAAATAACCGACCACCGACACCAGCACACTCTGCATGGCCACCGCCAGACCGGCGGTAATCAGACCGGCGAACGTGGCGAGCGATCCCAGCTCGGTTGCAAACGTCGCCGCCGCAATCGCGACGACCAGCGCCCACAATAGAATCTTCCTCAACAGCAACAAGCGCGACCGACGGCGCACGTCCTGCACGTATCGGAACACCGCGCGCCGATACACTTCAGCGGCAGTGAATACCAGCGCCAGCAAGCCTGCAAAGATCGCGAGTCGAATGCCGAGCGCGCGCCACGCGTCCCGATATTGACGCTGCGTGGCATCCCGCCAGTTGTTGAGATTGTTTCGATACTGAGTGAGCAGGACTTCGGCCTTGCTCAGCGGCGTCACGATCGAGGAGGTTTGCTGGAACAGCCAGGCGATCGTGTCGTACTGATCGCGCACGTACTTCAACTTGGAGCTGTCCTGCTCCGCCTCTGCCGCCAACTCGTCGCCTCGCGTGGTCAGCGCCTTGAGCTGTTCCAGCGGTTTCTCGCGGATCTGGGTGAAGACTTCCTGCAAGTCCTCGGTGCGCCGGTCGATCGTCTCGATGGTGCGTGCCTTCGCCGACAGACGCAGCACCGTCGCCGTCAAATCCCAAATGCCGAACTGACTGAGTGACGTACTCACCGCGGAGCTCACCGACGTTGAACCGGCCGCCGGCGTGGTCGTAGTCATCGTGGTGACAGGCCCCATGCTGGCGGGAATCGACGCCGCGATGGCATCGATGTGAGCCTTGAGCGCGTTGGCACCGGTGTTCTCGCTCGCGTACTGCGTCATGTTCGAGAACAGATTGCGACGCGCGTTGATCAGATCCAGCTCGCCCTGCAAGACCGACAGCCTGGCCTGCAGCTCGTTCTTTGCCGTACCCGACGCCGCCGCGATTTGTCGGCGCACGCCTTCAATGTCCGCCTGCAGTTCGGTGCGTTGCTCCTCGAGCTTCTGTCTGATGCGCGTCAGCGACTGCGCTTCCGGGGTGCTGGCTTCCTGCTGCGCTTCCTTGACGCCGGCTTCGCTGCTGATCAGCTCGGCATTGGCCCGGGCGATCTCGAACGCGAGCGCCATGACTTTGTCCGCGGTCTGGCGATTGGCATAGAGAATGAGCAAATCGCTGGGCTGGGTCGCGGCCTGTTGCTGGGTGCCGAGCGTGCGGTACCAGTCGACGGTCTCGTCCAGGATCTGCACCACCTGCTCGCCCGTCATCACGGCGCGCTGGGCGACGGGATCGGCCGCGGCCTTCGCGGGGGCCTGTTCAGCCGCCTGGGCCGCCATGCCGAAGGGCAGCGTCAGCGCGGCGAGCAACGCGATTTTTGCGAGCATGAACGGTCTCTTGCGTCCGTGGATCGGGACGCCGCGAGACTATAGAGGACCAGCCCGTCCGCCAAGAGGGTCGCGGTTCGACGACAGCAAACATCGGCCGGCGTCGCCGGTCAGCCGGCGGACCGGGTCGGCAGCGCGGGCAATGCCCTTAAGAGCATTGGTGACACCGGCGTGAGACCCTGGAATATTCCATAATTCCTGTGAACTGCCGCCCTCCTAATAATGGGGGGCGTGGGCTAGACTGCTGGCAGCTGAAAAACAACGCCGAGGACGGGACGGGGCATGCACGACGCCGAGCCGAATCTAGACATTCTGCGAGCGTTGGCTGTGTTGATGGTTCTGGCGGATCACGTCACCGAAATGCTGGCGTTGCAAAACGCCGCGCTGTCGATCCATCCATACAATCTGATTCTGGGCCGCCTCGGTGTGCTGCTGTTCTTCGTGCACACCGCGCTGGTACTGAATCATTCGATGGCGCGCGCCGGGCTGACGGACTGGAACGATATCAAGTCGTTCTATATCCGCCGCGCATTCCGCATCTATCCTCTTGCCATCGCAACAGTGGCGCTGGTGGTCGCGCTCAACATCCCGACCATGCCCTGGCGCGAATACAACGCCAGCCTCACGTCCATCGTCACCAGCCTGACGCTGACCAGCAACCTGCTGTACGCCGAGCCGGTGCTGCAACCGATGTGGTCGTTGCCCATCGAAGTGCAGATGTATATCGCCCTGCCGATCATTTATCTGATCGTGCGCAAGCGGCCGTCCTGGGTGCTGGCGCTGTGGCTGCTGTCGCTGCCGGTCGCGTGGCTGCAGCCGACCTATCTCGGCCGGTTCAGTGTGTTCGCGTTCGTGCCCTGCTTCCTGGGCGGCATCCTGGCGTTCACGCTGGCGGATCGGGCGAAATTCAAGCTGCCGGGCTGGATGTGGTTGCCCACCTTGCTGCTGATCAGCGCCGCTTACCTCGTCCTGCAGCGGCAAAGCATCCACTTTCCACCGACCCAATGGCTGACCTGCCTGCTGGTGGGCGCCATCATTCCGTCCTTCGCCCACTCCACCGCCGCCAGGCTCAACGCCGCCGGTGCCTTCATCGCGAAGTACTCGTACGGCATCTATCTGTTTCACGTGATCGCGATCTGGGTCGGCTGCATCGTGCTCGCCGACGCGCCCCACTGGCTGCAATGGACGGTGGCAGCGGTCACGCTCTGTGCGTTGTCGGGGCTGGGGTACCACTGGATCGAGCATCCAGCGATCAAGCTCGGAGCGCGCCTGGCGACGCGTCGGACGGCGGCGCTTCAGCCGGCGTAACTATTTGAACAAGAAAGGGAAGTTGGTGGACCCGAGGAGGATCGAACTCCTGACCTCCTCATTGCGAACGAGGCGCTCTCCCAGCTGAGCTACGGGCCCACCGAAGGGCGCGAATTGTAGCACCGGCCCTGCGGCTGGCAAGCTCAATAATTCAGCCGCACGACCTTGGTCTTCGAGACCTGCGGCACGAACACCACGAACATGGTGCTGTAGTCGTCCTCGCTCACCGTCACGGTTTCGCCGCTCAATGCGTGCACCAGCTGCGGGATGTTGTTGGTGTTGCCGGCGACCAGCACATACTCGCCGCGATGCTCGCGAGTGATGCGCTTGGCCAGATCGGCCCAGGTCGCCGACGGCACCACATTCACCGGCAAAGCCAGCGTTTCGGACAGCGGCGTGACGGTCTGGTGAGCCCGACGAAACTCGGAGGCAAAGATCGCATCGAGGCCGCGCACCGGGCGCGCCTTGGAAAGCATGGTCGCCAGATGGGCCGCGCGCTCGCGGCCCTGAACACTCAACGGCGGATCCGGATCGTTGCCCGCTTCCACTTCGGCATGACGGACCACGAACACGACCGTGGTCGCACGGGCATCGAACAGCCACGCCGCGGCCGCCACCAAAGCGATGAACAACAGTACCGGGAGCACCAGCGGGAAAAAGAACGGCCGCCGGCGCATCTTGTCGAGATCTCGTTGCATGGGGCCGGATGATAACACTCAAGCCGAACCGCCCCGGGCTGGCGGTCACAGGCGGTGCAAATGGGCGCGCCGCGGACCCGTTGTAGTGCAGGAACACGGCAATCCGCGCCCCAATGGGCGGCACCAGGATTGCATTCAGCCTCTCGAGGCTGCTCGCGACCCTGGAAGAAAGTCATGCCCTTTGCATCGCCCGCCCGGACCGGCTGGACCCTCACCGACTGGCGCGCCGCCTATCGCAGCGGCCAACTGAAACTGAACGATGTTTACGACGCCGTACATTTCGCTGAGCCGGACACAGCGTGGATCGCCCGAATCGACGACACCCGGTTGCGCACTCAGCTCCAGCAATTGGAACGACGCCTGGCCGACGTCGGCGGCGACCTCGCGCGATTGCCGTTGTATGGGATTCCATTCGCCGCCAAAGACAACATCGACGCCGCGGGCTGGCCGACGACGGCCGCGTGCCCCGCCTTCGGCTACACCGCTCATGCAGACGCGACGACGATTCGACGCTTGCGTGAAGCCGGCGCGATTCTGATCGGCAAGACCAATCTGGATCAGTTCGCCACCGGCCTGGTCGGCACGCGCTCGCCCTACGGCGCAGTGAGCAACGCATTTCGTAGCGAATACATCAGCGGCGGATCGAGCGCCGGCTCCGCCACCGTCGTCGCGCGTGGGCTCGTGCCCTTCTCGCTCGGCACGGACACCGCAGGGTCCGGGCGCGTTCCGGCCGCATTCAACAACATCGTCGGGCTGAAGCCCACGCGCGGCTGGTTGAGCACGAGCGGTGTCGTGCCCGCCTGTCGCACGCTCGATTGCGTATCCGTGTTCGCACTGAGCGTCGAGGATGCCGAAGAGATAGCCACGATCGCGGGCGGCTATGACGCGAGCGATCCCTACTCGCGAACGTTTCCTGCGATGCCCGTCGAGCGCGCGCCCTTGCGACTGGCCGTGCCAGAGTCGCTGGAGTTCTTTGGCGACACGCGTGCCCAGCATGCATTCGAACAGGCCGTGCAAACCTGGCGGGCGCTGGATGCCGAGATCGTGCCCATCGATTTCTCGCCCTTTCAGCAGCTCGCGACGCTGTTGTACGAAGGGCCCTGGGTCGCGGAACGCTACACCGTCGCCGAATCTTTGTTGAAAAGCGATCCCGCCGCGCTACAGCCGGTGCTGCGCTCCATTCTGGCGACGGCGACGAGCTTCAACGCGATCGATACATTCAGATACGAATATCGACGCGCGGCGCTCGCCCGCCGCATCAACGAGGCGCTCGATGCATTCACTGCGCTGCTGGTCCCGACGACGCCCAGCATCTACACCATTGCCGAGGTGATGGCGGATCCGGTGCGCCTCAACTCACGCCTGGGCACCTACACCAACTTCACCAATCTCGCCGATCTCTCGGCGCTCGCGCTGCCCGCAGTCTTTCGCGACGACGGGCTCCCCGCCGGAATCACGTTGATCGCGCCGGCCTGGCACGATCGGGCTCTCGCCGGACTCGGCAAGCGCTGGCAACAGCACCTGGCTTTACCGCTCGGCGCCACTCATCGCGCCTTGACGTCGATGGCGAAAGAAACAAAACCGGCCCTGCCGACATCGACGGTGCGACTCGCCGTCGTCGGTGCGCATCTCACCGGCATGCCGCTCAATCATCAGCTCACGTCGCGCAGCGCCGTATTCGTCGAGCGATGCAGAACTGCCTCGACCTATCAGTTGTACGCGCTCGCGAACACGACGCCGCCGAAGCCCGGCCTGGTCAAGGCAATGACTACCGGCGCGCCCATCGAAGTCGAGCTGTGGGATGTGCCCGTCGAATCCTTCGGATGGTTCGTGGCGGAGATTCCCGCACCGCTGGGCATCGGCTCGCTGGAGCTGGAAGACGGACGAATCGTGAAAGGATTCATCTGCGAGCCCATCGGATTGCAGGGCGCGCGCGACATCACGTCGTTCGGCGGCTGGCGCGCTTATCTAGCCAGTTTGAAGTGAATCGAAAGCGCGCACGGCCTCGATGATGGCGCGCGCAACGTCGGCGTCGCTCTGGTCGCCGATCTCAACATCGAGAAATACTTCGTACGACTTGATCGCGAACACCGCGATGCCCATCGGCCCCGCCGGCACGCGAACCGTGAAGCTCTCTCGCCGATCGCGAATGAACGTCGCCGCCGCCCGCACGGCGGCGTGCTCCTGTTCATCGGCGCGCCCGGGGTATGAAAAGCGCCACTCGTGCACGCGCTTGTTGATGACGTCCTTACCCTCGCCCGCATCGATGCCCGCCGCCGCGAAGATCCGGCAATCGTAGTCGAGACAGGTCTGCGGTCGGACGGAATAGATCGAGCATTTGCCATCATCGAGCATGGGACACGAGCCATTCGACAAGGGCCGCACCGTGAGATGCCCCTTGGTGAATCCAGGTGCGCTCACGATGAAGGTCGCGGGAATGCGTGCCGCCGCCTGGCGATCCTCGGGCCGCAACTGCACCGAGTAACCGGACACGCAGCAGCCGACGCAACTTCCACAAGGCACGTCCATACCTTCGTTGCCCAGGAGCGAGCGGCGCATTGCTCGCAGCCAGGCACTGAACGGGCCGGCGGCGACGATGGATTCAGAAGCGAGCGCAGTCATGAGGGGCCGCTAGATAACATCGCCCCGCCACTCTCGCAAGCCTTACCGGCTTGCGCCCCGCCCACTTGTGAGTGCTACGCTGACAGCCTGTCACGCGAGTCGCAATGAAAGGGGGCGTGAAAGTGTGGAAGCACGATCTCGACTGGCGCCAGTCGCTGGCCAAGACCGTCTCTCAGCCGACGCTGACCATCGAAGATCGGCGGCATGGCCACCGCGACGCGCTCGTTCGTCGATTACCTGTTTGCGCTGGCGTGAGCAACGCTAGCGCGGGCTCTTGCGTGGCTTGCCCGGGCTGACGAAACCGGTGAAGTGCTCGTACAGCTCGGAGAGCTGTTCGAGATGTTTCTCGACCGTCTTGCCCGAGCGCGCCACGACGCTGGCGACCAGCAGGTGGATGAAACAGTTCATCGCCACGGACGAGCTCCAGAACTGGCCGCTTTCCGAAGGCAACGCGAACAGGTGCTGGGTATAGCGCCGGCCCCAGTCGCAGTATTTGTCGGTGATCAGGATCAGCGGAATCGACTGGCTCGCGGCCCGCTCGGCCAGCAGCAGCGACTGGCGCGAATAGCGCCGCATGTCGAGCAGGATCAGGCAACGCGACTTCGGCTGGCTGGCGAACACGTCACCGTAGTTGCCGGCCGCCATGTCGACCAGTTGCACGCCTTCCCGCACGTACTGCAGCAGGTTCGCGAGCAATAGCGCCAGACCGCGCTCGGTCTGAAAGCCCGCGATCTGCACCTGCTCCGATTTCACGATCAGATGGGTCGCGGCCTTCCAGGCCGGCGTGTCCACCATGCCGTACACCTCGACCAGCGCCGCCATCTCCATCTCGAGACTGCGACGCAGCTGATCCTGGTCGCCGAAGCGATCCATGTACTGCGCCAGCTGATCGCCGACCAGCCACGGCGCGCTGGCCGTGCCGACCTTGCGCATCTCCTCCTTGAGAGCGCGGAAATGCTTGTACCCCAGCAACCGGCAGAAGCGGCCAACCGTCACCGCACTCACGCCCAGCTTCTTGGCCAGCGAGTCCGCCGTCTCGAACGGCAGCTCGTTGCGATTGCCGAGCATGTGATTGGCGATCTGTCGCTCGGCCGGCGTGAATTGCTCCAGCCGGGCTTCGAGCTTCGAGAACAGGTCCTGTCTGGGGGCGGCCATGAACTGCTGGGATCAACTTTGACGCAGCAGATTATCCACGATCTCGCCCACCCCGAAACGAATTGGATCGCAGCAGGGCAGCGACGTCTCCTGCGCCGTCTTTTCCAGCAACTGACGAGCCTCGCGATCGTCCTTGAGATGCGACGTGTTCAAGCTGATGCCGACCACTCGCGCCCGCGGATTCGTGAGCCGCGCGGCGGCGACGTACGTATCGATGCAGGTGTGGAAGTTTGGGATGGGAAAGTTGTAATCCCCCATGAGCGTCGAGCGACGCGCGTCGTGACAGACGACCATCGCATCGGGCTGCGTGCCATGAACCAGGCCCAGCGTCACGCCCGCGTAGGAGGGATGAAACAACGAGCCCTGCCCTTCGACCACGTCCCAATGATCGGGCGTGTTCTCCGGCGACAGCCATTCGGCGGCCCCCGAAATGAAATCCGCGACCACCGAATCGATCGCCACGCCTCGGCCGGAAATGAAAATGCCGGTCTGGCCCGTGGCACGAAAATCGGCATTCACGCCGCGCTTTCGCAGCTCTTTCTCGATGGCGAGCGCGGTGTACTTCTTGCCGACGGCGCAGTCGGTGCCGACGGTGAGCAGGCGCTTGCCCGAACGTTTACGACCGCTGCCCGGCTTGAAGATGTTTTCCGGCTGACGCACTTCGATGAGCTCTCGCCCCGTGCGCCTGGCCGCGGCGGCAATTGCAGGCACGTCGCCCAAACGCTCGTGCAATCCCGAAGCGACATCCAACCCGGCTTCCAGCGCGCCGACGATCGAGGTGATCCAGTGCTCCGCGATGAAACCGCCATCGTTGGCGATGCCGATGACCATCGTCTTGATGCCACGCTCCGCCGCTTGCGCGAGCGTGAGATCCGGCAGACCCAGATCGACCGTGCCGCCCGGCAGGCGTAACTGACCGCCACACAACTCACCACGCCATTGCTTGATGCCCGCCGCCGTCTTGGCATCGGTGATATCGGTGACGTCCCCTAGAAACAGCAGATAAGGCGCTTGCATCAATGAGTCGCTCGTGCACAGGTGAAAGGTTTCGCGCTCGCGGCGCGCTTGATCAATTTTCCGGGATGAGCCGCGGTGGTCTTGCCTTGCTGCCAGACCGGCTGGCCGTTGACCCACACGCGCTCGATGCCCACCGACAGCTGCGACGGATCTTTCAGCGTCGCGCGGTCCGCCACCGTATCGGGATTCAGCAGCACCAGATCGGCAGCGGCGCCGACCCGAATCGTGCCTCGATCCTGGATGCCGACGTGCTGGGCCGTGAGACCGCTCATCTTATGAATGGCCTGCTCCAGGGTCAGCGTCTTTTTCTCACGCACTTGCTGACGCAGCACGCGTGGGAAGGCGCCCGCACCGCGCGGATGCGCATCGCCCATGGCGCCGTCGGAGCTGATGTTGGTGTGCTGCCAGGCCATGAGCGTGGCGATGTCGTCTTCGCTCATCGATTTGCCGATCACGCCCTCGCGACCGCCCTTGCCCCCGTTGAACTTGAGGGACTCGTCGATCAACGCCATCAGCGTGCTCGCCGGATCGCTCTTACGCGCGACCGCGACCTCGCCGATGCTCTTGCCGACCAGCGCCGGCTCGGCCTCGAAATCGGCCAGGATCAGGCCTTCGGGCGAGGCGATTTCCGTCATCACCTTCTCGGCCTGCCGGCGATCCTGGTAATTGCGGTCCGGGAACAGGATGGTGAGCGTCGACTGCCAGTATTCATAAGGATAGATATCGGCGGTCACGTCGATGCCGCGAGCCCGTGCCGCGTCCAGCTTCTTCAATACGTCCTGCGCATCGCCCCAGCGATTGCGAATGGCCAGCTTGAAATGCGAGATCTGCACCGGCATGCAGGCCTGCGCGCCGATATTGATCAGCTCGTCGATGGCCGGATCGAGCGCGACGTCCTCGCTACGCATGTGACTGATGTAGCGACCGCCGAAGCTGGCCGCGGTCTTCGCCAGCGTGATCACCTCGCTCGGCGCTGAATACACGCTCGGCTCGTACTCCAGGCCCGTCGACAAACCGAGTGCGCCCGCGCCCATGTCGCGCTTCAGCAGCTCGACCATCTTTTTCATTTCGGCCTCGGTGGCGGCGCGCTTGTAGTCCTGCCCCATCACTTCGTCGCGCAGGCTGTTGTGTCCCACGTAGGACGCGACGTTCACCGCCGCCGGCGTTGCTTGCAGCTTGCTGAAAAAATCTCCGAGCGGCAGGCGCGAACCGCCATCCTGGCCGACGACGATCGTGGTGATGCCCTGACTGACGACCTCCGGGGTATCACGCCGCTCGAAGATGCCACCATCGTGATGGCTGTGTGAATCGATGAAACCGGGCGCGAGCACCAGGCCTTTGGCATCGACCACGGTCTCTTTCTCGAGCGGCTCGAGGTCGCCGACCGCGGTGATTTTCTCGCCGCTGATGCGCACCGACACGCGCTGCGCGGGCGTGCCCGTGCCGTCGATGACTCGTGCATTCGTGATCAACGTCGAGCTCTGCGCCATGCTCGCGGTGGACGCGAGCAACATCAGCACGCTGCTGGCGAGAAGACTTCTGGATCGGGTGACGACGCTCATGACACTCCCGGGTTCGTTATCGTGACCGCGGCTCACAGCGGCGAAAGCGGCTGATTCCACTGATCGAGCGCCTTGAGACGCAGCTGCGAAACCTTGTTAGCCGGGTCGAGCACGAGTCCGATATCCATCAAACCGTTTTCGAAGCGGGCCCGGTAGGCATAAACGATGTCGTTGCCCAGCTCGTTGCGGCGGAACAGACGCAGCTCCTGCAACTTGCCTTTGCCGCGCAGCCGCTCGCCGTAGTACTCACTGTAGCGGGCCAGCGATTCCGGCGGCATCGCATAGTCCTTCGCGGACGGCTTGCCCGCGAGCAACTCGTCGATCATGCGTCGCAGCCGCTGCGAGATCGTCGGATCGCTCTCGTCGATGGGCGAGGCATTGGGCAATTGCAGCTTCGGCTCGAAACGAGCCGCGACACCACGCGCGATGGCTTCCGGATCGGCGTTGGTGCTGTTGGCCAACACCACCACCGAAATCTCAGCGTCGAGATAACGAATATAAAACGTCCGGAAGCCCTGCCACGAGCCACCGTGCTGATACGCGCCACGCGGGCCCGGCGTTTTTTCCAGCGACCAGCCGAAGCCATACGGATAGGTCTTGCCGCTGTTCAACTTCACCGGCTTGTAAACCTCGTCCCAGGAGGCCGGCTTCAGCAGCTTGCGTTCACGCAGAGCCGCGTCCCATTTCGCATAGTCGAGCACCGTGAGATACAGCGAGCCGTCGGCCGTCGAGTTGCCGGTCGGTGCGACCCACTCCTGATTCTTGATGCCTTCCTTGGTCATCTCGTAACCCGCCGAGCGATTCGGCACGATGTCACGATCGCTGATGACGCGCGCGGTCGTCATGTGCAGCGGACCGAACACCCGCTTGGCCAACACGTCGCCGTAGGTCTGATCGCCAGTGACCTGGTGAACCATCAGGCCCAGCGTCGCATACGCCGTGTTGCTGTAACTCCAGCGCTCGCCCGGCACGAAATCCAGCTTCACCTTGTAGATCACGTCCAGCAACTCGTCGTCGCTGTAGTCCTTGCGCAGATCGAAGCCGGGATCGCCGCCGATGCCCGAGGTGTGATTGAGCATGTTGCGGACGGTGATGGGCTGCCAGCTCTTCGGCGCCTTGGGCAGATAGGTGCGGATGGATTCGTCGAGCTTGATCTTGCCCTCGTCGACCAGCGTCATCACCGCCACCGCGGTGAACTGCTTGCCGATGGAGCCGGTCTGGAACACCGTGTCCGCGTGCACCGGCACGCCGTGCTCGATATTGGCGAGCCCATAACCGGCCGCTCGCGCCAGCTGGCCGTGTTCCATGATGCCGATCGCTACGCCCGGCACCTTCTGCCTGGCCAGCTCCTGATTCACGAAGTCGTCGATGGCGTCGGCCGAGGCGCCCGAGGCGCCCAGCACCGCCATCCCCAACAGCCCGGCCATCCACTTCGACCCCACGCCCGTCTCCCGGTTGTCAGTAAGCTAACATCACCCTAAGGTTCAGTTATAAATCTGACATAGGCGACAAAAAAACGCCAGCGTCAGACGACGCCGGGGTTCGCGAGGATGGCTAGGGGAGCGGAATCAGCGGGACAGGGAGGACAGCGGCACCCAGGCGAGGCCCAGCTGGAAACCGATGTCCGGCGTGTTGTTGACGTTCTGCAGATTCTCGGTGATGCCAAACGTGAACAGGAAGTTGTTGCGCCGATGACGAATGCCGATGCTGTACTGGTACTTCAGCCCTAGCAACTCCTCCAGATCGGTCTCCTGGTGCGAGTACACACTCTGGCTCAGATAGGCCTGCAGGTTGACGTTGGTGCGCGCGGTCAGCATCCGCTCGTAGCCGACGATCAGGGTCGGGATCCATTGGGGTTCCTGGGCCGCGACCTGAGTCGAACCATCGTAGTAAACGGCGGCCGCATCCACATAGAACCCATGATGATCGCCCTTGCGCTGTAACGACATTTGCACGCCATAGTCGGTACGCCCGGTCGACAGCAGCGCGCGACGGCCCGCGATCGGCACCTTCACCGCCACCTCGGTCGACAGATGCCAGCGGCCGGGCAACGTCCAACCCGTGTAGCGCAAGCCAAACGTGGGATCGAGCAGGCCGCCATCCGTCGGCGTACCGAGGCTGGTGTATTGGCTCGACTTCAAGTCATAGATCAGGTTGACCTGATTCTTCGAGACCGCCGGCCGGCCGAACGAGCTGAAACCGAACGTGTCGTGAAAGCCTTCGATGGTGCTGTCGAGAAAACCGCCCTGGAACGACACGCCGCTGGCGATGACGTAACCGGTGAAGACGTTGGAGAACTTGTAGTGGAAGGTCACGTCGAGCAGCGCCAGCTCCAGATCCAGCAGATAGTTCTCGCCCGGCAGATCGCGAATGGCCTGCACGTCGGCCGCCGTGAGATCGTGCCGGCCGAGCGATTCCCTCGACGTGAGGTACTTCTCCACTTCGGGGCTCAGCGCCCAGGTGTTCTGATAGGCCAGTTCGGTCTCGAACGCCCAGTTGCCGGGCTCGATCGACACCGCGTGCGCCGGCCGCATGTCCAGGCGCAGGAAGCCGAAGGGGGTGAGGTCGCGAGAGCGCAGCAGGCCGTACAGTTGGCCGTCCTCGGCGTGCGCGATTGGCATGCCGAAGGCGAGGCCGGCGAGCATCAGCGTCGCGGCTGGCAGTTTTTTCACGTTGGTTCCCTTATCTCGATGGCAGATGGAGCGTGCACTATCAGGGTGACGCGGGTCTTGGATCGCAGTGCGAGACATTTTATATAGTTGGTTTCCCGGATGGGAACCTTCGAGTCGGTGGCGCCCTTTCCCGCGACATGCGTAGGAGTACTTATCTGGTGAAAACTGACGCGAGGCCGCGGTGATTCCCAGCATGGCCGCATCGGCGCAACTCGCAAAAAAAGCGCTGCAAGGCGCGCTGATTTCCGAGTCGATCACATTTTTTCCCCGCGCGCGTTGTACATTTCTCCCGCTCGCTTACAACGCTGGTTGCTTCGGATCACAGTCCCATTTCGCGATGACCGCGCGGCAGTTGACACTCACCACGATAGGCTTATCGATCCGCGACGAGATGCGCGTGAAATCGATGCTCCAGCTCGTGGAAGGCAAAACCGCCGCGACCTGGACCTACAGCGAAGAGCCCGCCGCGGATCTCGCGATTTGCGAGCCCGAGTCCGCCCTCGCCCGCGCCGTGATGAGGCAGGCCATTGAACGCGGCCGGCCTCGCTGCGTCTCGTTGGTGCGTCAAGGCGGCACCGCGCCCGAAGACACTCAAGCGGTGTACGCGCCGCTGCGAGTGAGCGACTTCATCTCGATGCTCGATGCCACGCTCGCCGCACAGGACGTCGACCCCTCCCTCACGACTCAGGAGCTCGTCGCTGCATCTCGCGCGGAGGCGGTCGCTCAGAATGAAGGCTTCGTACTCGCGCATGTCTTGCGCGACATCATCGCCAAGGACAATCAACGAACGCATCTCATCACGCGGGGTGACGTTTCGATTTATGTGCAGCCTTCGCAGGCAACTGTGCTTGCGAGTAAGGATCTGTCGCCGGAAGTGATTGCCGAGCTGGCACAAACATCGGGCGCGATTGAAGTGCGTGAGCTTGGCTCGAATGATTCAGTGCCCGCCGCAGGCGAGCTGCGTCGTCACTCGCTGCAGTACCTGCTGTGGAATTGCGGTCAGCTGGGAACGACGACGGATCTGCTGCCCTGGCTGCCGCGCATGGCGCGCTTCCGTCTGCAACGCTGGCCCGATTTCGGCAGGCTGGGACACAAGACCTGGCAGGTGCGGCTCACCTCCATTCTGATGAACAACGCCTACACTGCGCAGCAGATGACCCATCTGGCCGCGCAGCCCATTGCAAACATTCGGGGATTCTTGAACGCCTGTGCGCTGTGCGGCCTGTTGACTCATGAATCCTTAGCCATCGAGGCCGAACCGGCGGCCGCCGCGGCGCCGTTGGCCAAGCCCGCCAGCCGCTGGTCGGGTATCCTGCGCTCCATCCGGAACGCCCTGCATATCGGCGATCAGTGACCGCTTTCGGCGCGGCGTCGGCGGGCGTGCATGCGCTCGTGCAAGCGACCGATGCAATCGCTGCCGGTGCGCACAAACAAGAACGGCAATAACGCGTGCACCAGGCACGCGAGGCCCGCAACTACCATCTGAAAGCCGAAGCCGGCGGCGTTCCGCAAATGAGCGAGGTACGTTTCCCCGACGGATGCGGGGTGGTCGGTGAATGGATTGGCACGCACAGTGTTCATGCGTAACAGGCTACCGAAGCCGGCCGGCGACACGATTGCGAAATCGTGGACAGCGGCCGCGCCGGACGCAACAATGTTGCGCAACCTCCTTTCGACGCGCATCGCCCGCCATGGATCGCCTGGACCGCCGCATTCTCGACCTCTTGCAACACGACGGCTCGCTCACCGCCGCCGACATCGCCGAGCGCGTCGGTTTGTCCAAGGCGCCGTGCTGGCGGCGAATCCAGCGTCTGCAGGAAACCGGCGTGATCGCACGCACCGTGGCATTGCTCGACGCCAGGTCGGTGAATGTCGGTACCACGGTATTCGTGACGGTGAAGACCTCGAATCACAGCGCGGCCTGGTTCGAACAGTTCGTGCGCACCGTGCGCGATATTCCTGAAGTCACCGAGATTCACCGTGTCAGTGGCGAAGTGGATTATCTGTTGCGCATCGTGGTGCCGAACATCGACGCCTACGACGTGGTCTACAAGAAACTGATCGCCGGCTGTGCGTTCCTGGACGTGAGCGCCAGCTTCTCCCTGGAAACCATCAAGCACACCACCGCCCTGCCCTTGAACTACGCCAAGACGGACGACTGAGGAGCCCTCATGGAACACGTCGACGTACTGGTCGTGGGCGCGGGCCTGTCCGGCATCGGCGCGGGATATCACCTGCAACGTCATTGCCCGAACAAGAGTTACGTCATTCTGGAAGGGCGCGACTGCATCGGCGGGACGTGGGATCTGTTCCGCTATCCGGGCATTCGCTCCGATTCGGACATGTATACCTTGGGCTACTCGTTCCGCCCCTGGCGCGATGCCAAGGCGATCGCGGACGGGCCATCGATTCTCAACTACGTGCGGGACACGGCGCGCGATTACTGCATCGATCGAAAGATCCGCTTCAATCACCGCGTGCAGCGCGCGTCGTGGAGTTCCGATCAGGCATTGTGGACCGTCGAGGCCACGTTGCCCTCGGGCCAGATCGCACGCTTCACCTGCAATTTCCTGTTCATGTGCAGCGGCTACTACAACTACGAAGCCGGCTACACACCGGCGTTCCAGGGAACCGAACGATTCCGGGGCCGCATCGTGCATCCTCAGAAATGGACCGAGGACATCGACTACGCCGGCAAGCGCGTCGTCGTCATCGGCAGCGGTGCCACGGCGGTCACATTGGTGCCGGAGCTGGCGAAGTCCGCCGCACACGTCACGATGTTGCAGCGGTCGCCGACCTACATCGTCGCGCGTCCGGAACAGGACTCGATCGCCAACTGGCTGCGCCGCCATTTCCCGGCGAAGTTCGCTTATGGCGTGACGCGCTGGAAGAACGTGCTGCTCGGCATGATGTTCTTCAACATGTGCCGCCGCACGCCGGAGCGGATGAAACAACGCCTGCTTCAACTGGTGAAGAATCAGCTGGGCGATACCTGCGATGTGGATCGTCACTTCACGCCGCGCTACAACCCGTGGGATCAGCGGTTGTGTCTGGTGCCGAACGGCGATTTGTTTCAGACCCTGAGACGAGGCCAGGCGTCGGTCGTCACCGATCATATCGAGACGTTTACCGAAGACGGCTTGCGGTTGCGTTCAGGCGCCGAGCTGGCGGCCGACCTGATCGTCACTGCCACCGGTTTGAATCTGCAGGTGCTGGGCAACCTGGCGCTGACCGTCGATGGCCAGCCGGTCGATCCGCCTCGGACCCTGAGCTACAAGGGCATGATGTACAGCGATGTGCCGAACCTGGCCACCGCGTTCGGCTACACCAACGCGTCCTGGACGCTGAAATGCGATCTCACCTGCGAGTACGTCTGTCGCCTGCTGAAATACATGGACAAACACGGCTATCGGCAGTGCACGCCACGTAACGACGATCCATCGATCACCGCGACGCCGTGGATCGACTTCTCATCGGGTTACGTACAGCGATCGATCGACCAATTCCCCAAACAGAGCTCCAAGGCGCCGTGGCGCCTGTATCAGAACTACGCGCTCGACCTGATGAACCTGCGCTTCGCCGCCGTGGACGACGGCGTGATGCGCTTCAGTTCACCCAGGGCCTGATAGCACTCATTTGATGGGCTGCGTTGCGCCTCCAATCGCCTGCAGCAAGGCGCAAAGCGCAGCCCATATGTCGATATGGGCAAGCTTTGTAACGCAGCGGCGGGCGATTCGAGGCGCAACCCATATAATGAATATCCTTAGATGGGACGAGCTATTGCGGTTCAGGCCGTCGTTGCTCCTCCCTTATGTACTGCAGAGTACACGGCGGTCGTCGCGCCTAGCCCTGAACCGCAATAGCTCGTCGCAGCCCATCAAATGAGTGCTATCAGGCCCTTTGCTCACTCACCATCGTGAGTACGTCGTAGCTCGCCACGATCTCGCCGTTCTGATTGGTGATCTCGGTGTCCCACGCCACTTCGCCGTAGCCCTTCTCGGCGCGCAGCGACTTGGATTTGCAGGTGAGCCGCACCTTGATGCGATCGCCCGGCTTCACCGGCTTCACGAAACGCAACCGATCGAGGCCGTAGTTCGCCAGCACCGGACCATACGGCGGATCGACAAACAATCCGGCCGCGGCGGAGACCAGGAAGTAGCCATGCGCCACGCGACCGCCGAACAATGGATTGCGGGCCGCAGCCTCCTCATCCATGTGCGCGTAGAACGTATCACCTGAGAGCGCGGCGAACTTCTCGATGTCCTCTAGCGTCACTTCACGTTCGGCGGAGTTGAGGCTGTCACCAATCTGCAGTTCGTGGAATGCCTTGCGGAACGGATGACGGCCCGGATCCTTCTGCACGGCGCCGCGCAGCCAACGTCCGGTCACCGCAGCGATGGTCTGCGGGCTGCCCTGAATCGCCGTGCGCTGCATGTAATGCATTACGCCGCGAATGCCGCCCATTTCTTCGCCACCGCCCGCGCGCCCCGGGCCACCGTGCACCAGTGCCGGCATCGGCGAACCATGACCCGTCGACTCCTTCGCACAATCACGATTCACGACGAGCAAACGACCGTGCAGCGGCGCGAGGCCGAGCACCAACTCGGTCGCGAGTGCGTCGTCGGCAGTGAACACCGAGGCAACCAGGCTGCCCTCGCCCAAGCGAGCAAAGGTGATCGCTTCGGGCGTGGACTCGTAAGGCACGACGCTGCAGACCGGACCGAACGCTTCGATGTGATGAAGCGCCTTGGCCTTGCGAGGTTCGCGACAATAGAGCAGCGACGGCGCGACGAACGCACCATGCTCGAGATCGCCGCCGACGATGTCGACGCGCTCGCCGGTAATCAGCTCAGCTTCGCGTCGCAGCTCGCTGATCCGACCCAGCACTTCGCGACGCTGAGACAACGCGGCCAGCGGTCCCATCCGAACATTCTCGAGTCGCGGATCGCCCACGACGATTTTTCCCAGCGAGGCCTTCAGCGCTTCCACCACCGCATCGGCATGCGCCGCGGGCACGATCGCTTTACGAATGGCCGTGCACTTCTGGCCCGCCTTCGTCGTCATCTCACGCGTGACTTCGCGCACGAACAGATCGAACTCAGGCTGCCCCGGCCGGGCATCTTCCGCCAGCACACAGCTGTTGATCGAATCCGTCTCGCTGATGAAACGCACCGAATGCGCGACGATGCTGGGATGCGTGCGCAGCTTCTGCGCCGTACCCGCCGAGCCCGTGAACGACACGACATCCTGGCAGGTCAAATGATCGAACAGATCGCCCAGGCTGCCGCAGACCAGTTGCAGCGAGCCTTCCGGCAGGATGCCGGACTCGATGATGCGTCGGACCACCAGCTCGGTGAGATACGAGGTCGCGGTCGCCGGTTTCACGATGGCAGGCACACCGGCCAGCAGCGTCGGTGACAGCTTTTCCAACATGCCCCACACGGGGAAGTTGAACGCATTGATGTGCACGGCCGCGCCTTCCAGCGGCACGCAAATGTGCTGACCGACGAACGTGCCACCCTTCGACAAGCCTTCCACATCGCCATCGATGTAGACCTTGCTGTTCGGCAACTCGCGCGTGCCGCGGCTTGCATACGCGAACAGCGTGCCGAAACCGCCGTCGATATCGATCCACGAATCGGTCTTGGTCGCGCCCGTGGCATACGACAGTGCGTAGAACTCTTCTTTGAACTCACCGAGCTTCTTGGCGAGCTGCTTCAACAATGACGCACGCTCATGGAACGTCAGCTTGCGGAGCGCCGGACCGCCGACTTCGCGCGCATGACGCAGCGTCGCCTTGAAATCGATGCCCGTCGACGAGGCCGAGGCAATCACCTGACCGGTCGTGGCATCGCGCAGCTGCTGGGCTTCGCCCTCGCCGGCAAACCAGCGGCCCTGAACGTAACTTTTGAGTTGCATGACGTTGATTACCGGCCGGTGAACTTCGGTGTGCGTTTGTCAGTGAAGGCGGCGACGCCTTCGGCGTAGTCCTGCGACCGGCCCAGCTCGCGCTGGAAGTCGCGCTCCTGATCGAGCTGTTGCTCGAGCGAGTGACTCCACGATTCGTAGATCGCTTGCTTGGTGCGTGCGAGCCCGCGCGTCGGCGCGGCGGCCAACTGCGTGGCCAGCTGATCGACCGTTGTCTTGAAGTCCGCGTCCTCGACACAGCGCCAGATCAAACCCCACTGGGCCGCTTGCTCGGCCGGCAACTTGTCGCCCAACAACGCGAGCCCCATGGCCCGTGCATTGCCGAGGAGTCGGGGCAAGAACCAAGTGCCGCCCGAATCCGGCACCAGGCCGAGCTTGCTGAACGCCTGCACGAAGCTCGCAGACTTCGCGGCGATGACCAGATCGCACGCCAGCGCGATGTTTGCTCCGGCACCGGCGGCAACGCCGTTGACCGCGCCGATCACCGGCATGGGCAGATTGCGAAGCGCGAGCACCAGGGGCTTGTAGTAGTTCTCGATGGAATCACCGAGATCGACCCCCTGCCCGCCCGGCGCGACGGCTCGATCGCCCAAATCCTGCCCGGCGCAGAAGCCACGGCCCGCACCGGTGAACACCAGCACGCGCGCGCCACTGTCATTCGTGAGCTGCGCAAGCGCGTCGCGCACCTCGCCATGCATCTGCACGTTGAAACTGTTGAGACGATCCGGCCGGTTCAAAGTGAGCCGCGCCACGCCGTCCGTCACCTCGAACAAAATCGTTTGATAGCTCATATCAGCGCTCGTCGTAAGTGATTTCGAGATCGCCACTGGTGGGCTTGGCCTGACAGCACAGCACGAAGCCGGCTTCGACTTCCCAAGGCTCCAGGGCGTAGTTCACTTCCATCTCGGCCGTGCCCTTGGTGACCTTGCAGCGGCAGGTCGAGCACACGCCGGCACGACACGAGTACGGCAGCTCCATGCCGACGCGCTCGGCGGCGTCGAGCACGGTGGCATCGTCGTCCAGCATCGCGAACGTGCGCTGACGACCGTCCATCGTGATTGTGATCTGCGCTATTTCTTCCGCCTTCGCGCGCGTCGGCTTCGCCGTCACTGGTGCCGCGGATTGAGCTCCCACCGGCATGTCGCTGGCGAAGCGCTCGGTATGAATACGAGTGGGCTCGACGCCCAGACCGGTGAGCGTGTCGCGCACGCTTTCTATCATGTCGCCCGGGCCGCACAGGAAGAACGCGTCGGTCTCGAGCGGATCGAACACTTCCTTGCTGAGCAAGGTGACTTTCTCGCGATCGAGCCGGCCGTTGAACAGTTCCACATCCTGCGGCTCGCGGCTCAACAGGAAATACAACGAAAGTCGCGTCGGATAACGATCCTTCAGCGCCAGCAACTCCTCGGCGAACATGATGGTCGAGGTGGTGCGATTGCTATAGAACAGCATGAATCGGCTGTTCGGCTCGCGAGTCAACAGGTTCTTCACGATGCCCAGGATGGGCGTGATGCCACTGCCGCCGGCGAACGCGCAATACGTCCGCTGCGTGGTCGGCTGCGGCTCGGCGAAGAAGCGACCGGTCGGTGTCAGCACCTCGATGCTGTCACCCGAGCGCAACTGATTGGCGAGGTACTGCGACATGCTGCCGTTATCGTGGACCCGCACGCCGATGCGCAAGTGACTATCGTCGGCCGCGCTGCAGATCGAATAGGTGCGCCGGACTTCCTGCCCGCCGATCTGCGCACGCACGCCCACGTGCTGCCCAGGGATAAAGCGAAAGGTCTCGCGCAACGAGTCGGGCACTTCGAATGAAATGCACAGCGCGTCGCTCCCCTCGGGACGCACGTCGGCCACTTTGAGCGGATGAAAGGTCAGCATGATCTTATTGAATACAGTTTTATTAGATGCACTTGAAGTATTCGAAAGGCTCGAGACAGCTCTCGCACCGATACAGCGCCTTGCAGGGCGTCGAGGCGAACTCGCTCACCTTGCGGGTCTGCATGGATGAGCAGCGTGGGCACGCCACCTTGGGTTCGCGAAACAGATGTTTCGGATTGCTCACCGACTGTGCCGGCGGTGCGATGCCGTATTCCTTGAGCTTGGCGCGACCGCTCTCGGTCACCCAGTCGCTGCTCCAGGGCGGCGACAGCACCGACTCGACCTTGGGATCTTCATATCCTTCCGCTTCCAGTCGGGTTTGAATGGAGCGGGCGATCACCTCAGTCGCTGGACAACCGGTGTAAGTCGGCGACACCCCCACGGTCACGCGGCGATCATCCGCCACGCGAACATGGCGAACGATGCCGAGCTCGACCACGCTGAGCACCGGAATTTCCGGGTCCGGCACGTCCGCCAGAATGCGCCAGATCTCGCGCTCCGCGGGAGCGAGGAATCTGTCGGCACTAGTGGCGGGTGCCTGGTTCATGGCTACCACTGCACGCCGGGATAAGTCCGCTGCATGATCTGCATCTCGGCCAGCAAATGGCTCAGATGCTCGGTGTGCTGGTGGCGCTTGCCGAACCAGCGATAGGAAACATCGGCCGGCTTCTTCAGGGTCGCTTCCGTCAGCACCTGTTCCACATTGGCAGTCCACGCGGCACGAAGCGATGCGGGATCCGGACCCAGACCGGCAGCCGCGGCTTGCTCATCGACCGCCCCGGGCGCGAACAACTCGCCCGTGAATTTCCACAACGCATTCAGGCCGTCCTGCACGCGCTGGTGACTTTCTTCGGTGCCATCGCCCAGCCGCACCATCCAGCCCGAGCTGAAACGATAGTGATAGCGGGTTTCCTTGAGCGCCTTGGCCGCAAGCTCGGCGAAGCGCGGATCGGAGGAGCCTTGCAGGCACTCGAACAACTCCAGCTGCCAGGCATCGATCAGGAACTGACGCACGATGGTATGGCCGAAGTCCACGTTGGGCTGCTCGACCAGCGCGAGATTGATGAAGTCCGACGGGTCGCGCAGGAACGCGAGATCGTCTTCACTGCGCCCCTTGCCTTCGATCTCACCGGCATACGACAGCAGATGACGCGCCTGCCCCAGCAGATCGAGCGCGGTGTTGGCCAGCGCCAGATCTTCCTCGAGCGCGGGCGCATGACCGACCCACTCACCCAGTCGCTGCGCGAGGATCAGGCTGGTGTCGCCCAAGTAGAGGGCGTAGCGAAACCGCAGCTGCGCCGAAGCGGCCACGATGGCGGGCGAGGCGCTCATAGATTCTTCACCTCATCCGGAATCGAATAGAACGTCGGATGGCGATAGATCTTGTCCTTCGCCGGCTCGAACAGCGCCTCGGCGTCGCCCGGATCGGACGCGACGATATCGGACGAGCGCACCACCCAGATGCTCACGCCCTCCTGGCGGCGCGTGTACAGATCACGCGCATGCTCGACCGCCTGACGCGCATCGACGGCGTGGATGCTGCCGACGTGCTTGTGTTCCAGACCCGAACGCGCACGAATGAAGACTTCGTACAGCGGCCACTGTTTGCGTTGCTCACTCATGTTTCCCAATTCCTGATTAAGAGGCCTCAAGCCGCCTGCGTTTCGCGAGCGCGCTGTTTCTCTGCGTACGCGAGCGCGGCCTCACGCACCCAGCGCCCCTCATCATGGGCGCGACGACGGGTTTCGAGCCGCTCGCGATTGCATGGACCGTTGCCCTTGAGCACTTCTTCGAATTCCTTCCAGTCGATGGGACCATGCACGTAGTGCTGAGTCGCCTCGTCCCAGCGCATGTCCGGATCCGGCACCGTCAGGCCCAGGAATTCGGCTTGCGGCACGGTGATGTCGATGAACTTCTGGCGCAGCTCGTCGTTGCTGAAACGTTTGATCTTCCAGCGCATGGACTGCGCGGTGTGCTTGGACGTGGCATCGTTCGGGCCGAACATCATGATCGACGGCCACCACCAGCGATTGAGCGCGTCCTGCGCCATGCGGTGCTGCTCGGGCGTGCCGCGAGCCAGCGTCATCATGATTTCGAAGCCCTGGCGTTGATGGAAACTTTCTTCCTTGCAGATGCGCACCATGGCGCGCGCATACGGGCCGTACGAACAACGGCAGATCGGAATCTGATTCATGATGGCCGCGCCATCGACCAGCCAGCCGATCGCGCCCACGTCGGCCCAGGTCGGGGTCGGATAGTTGAAGATGCTCGAATACTTCGCGGTGCCGGCGAGCAACTGCTCCAGCAGCTCATCGCGTGAAATGCCGAGCGTTTCAGCGGCGCTGTACAGATACATGCCGTGACCGCCCTCGTCCTGCACCTTCGCGATCAGCACGGCCTTACGACGCAGCGACGGCGCGCGCGTGATCCAGTTGCCTTCGGGAAGCATGCCGACGATCTCGGAATGAGCATGCTGTGAGATCTGACGAATCAGCGTCTGACGATAGGCGTCAGGCATCCAGTCCTTGGGCTCGATGCGATCGTCGGCATCCACCTTGCTCTGAAAACGCTGCTCGAGCGTCACGGCATCCGTCGCCTGGTGCAGGCAATCGGCGCCCAGGGAATCCAAACCTTGCGTGTACATAAAGCCCCCACAGTCCAGCCCGGACAATGTGACACAGTTTTTGAGATAGATCAATTATTTCTGTGTCAGATTAAGCAACGCCGCCTGCGCTACCATGCGCATCCATGTCAGCAAAATCGAACTCGGCTTTCGTCACTCGCACCAACGCCCTCGTCGCCCGTTTCCGGCGGCAACGCCCGCTTCGCGGCGGCTCGTTGCTGGTCACGATCCTGGGCGATGCCATCGCGCCTCGCGGCGGCACCATCGCGTTGGCCAGCCTGATCAAGCTGGCCATGCCCTTCGGCTTGACCGAGCGGCTGGTGCGCACCTCGATCGGTCGACTGGCGAATGAGGAATGGGTGAGCTTCGAGCGCAGCGGCCGCGCCAGCTTCTACAGCCTCACCACCAACGGCCGTGCCCGCTTCGCCGAAGCGACTCAACGAATCTATGGCGCGCCTCCGCAGGATTGGGACGGCCTGTGGACCCTGGCGATCGTGCCGCCGACGCTGAAGACCCGACGCGACGATCTGCGCGATGAACTGTCCTGGCTGGGCTTTGGTCAGATCACGCCCGGGGTCTTTGCTCACCCCACCGACCAGGCCTCGGCGATCAATGCGCGTCTGGAGGAGTTGCAAGCGGCCGGGCAGCTGATCGTGATGAAAGGCTCCATCCTGTCGCAGGCGGCGAGCGCCAACCTGGTCGCGATGGGTTGGGACCTGGACGATCTGGGCCGTCGCTACAAACGTTTCATCGACATGTTCTCGCCGGTCGCGACGTCGCTGGACGAGGCGCCGATGGCAGGCGACGTGGCCTTCCTCCTTCGCACCCTGCTCCTGCACGAATACCGCAAGATTCATTTGCGTGATCCTTTGCTGCCCGCGGCGCTGCTGCCGGAGGACTGGGCTGGCACAGATGCGCAGAAGCTCTGCCGCGATCTGTACGCGAAAGTGTTTCCGGCGTCGGAACAATATCTGTCCGCGACAGTGCAAACGCAGGCCGGCGCCCTGCCGGCACCGGCCGCGGAGATCTTCCAACGCTTCGGCGGATTGCCCGCGGTCGACGCCACCATCGGCGGCGGCGACACGCAGCTGGCCTAGTCTTTCCAGTTCTCCAGACGCTCCACCAGCACCTGCAGGAACCGGTTCGCACGATGGCCGTCCATCACGCGATGATCCAGCGTCAGCGTGATGAAACAACGCGGCTGGATCACGATGCGATCTTCGCCATTCTCGGTGACGACGACTGCCCGCTTCTCCAGCTTGCCGACGCCCAGAATCGCCGACTGCGGCTGATTGATGATGATGGGCGTCGCGACCAGGCTGCCACTCACGCCGTGATTCGAGATCGTGAACGTGCCATCGCGGACATCGCCCGGCGTGAGCTTGTCGTTACGGGCACGATCGACCAGCTCACCCAGCTCGCGAGCGATGCTGAGCAGGTCCAGCCCCTGCACGTTGCGAACCACCGGCACCACCAGCCCCTTGCCTTCGAGCGCCGTGCCGACACCGATGTTGATGGTGTCCGGAACGATCAGCGCATCGTCGGTCCAGCGACTGTTCGCCTCGGGCACTTCGCGAATCGCATCCACGCACGCCGCGAGGAAATACGCCGTAAAAGTCAGCGCAACGCCCTGCTTTTGAAACTCATCCTTGTGAGCCGCGCGATGCGCGATCACCGCGGACATGTTGGCCTCGAACACCGTCGTGACGTGCGGCGCCGTCTGCAACAGGCTCTCGACCATGCGCTCGGCAATGCGCTTGCGCATCGTCGAATGCGGAATCCGGCGACCGGCAACGGCAGCTTCCGCTTCCGTCGGCAACGACGCTTTCTGCTTCGGGGCCGCTCCGCTGTTTGTTCGCCGGTCAGCGACGTATGCGAGCACATCGTCAACAGTGACTCGTCCGCCCGCCCCTGTGCCACGAATCGGCGCAGATTCGAGCCCATGCTCGGCGATCAATCGACGCACGGCCGGGCTGCTACGACCGGTCGACAATGCTTCGGCGTGAGCAGCCAGCGCCGCCATCCGAATCTCCGCACCCGGTGCGGCCGGCCGAGTCGAAGCAGCGGCCTCACTTGCCGCTGCTGGCGCTGGCGCTTCTTCAGCAGCCGCTTGGGCTGACGCAATCCAACCCAGCAATTCGCCCGGCTCGATCTCTTCCTGTTCGTGCTTAACAATTTCGCGCAGCACGCCGCCGGCGGGTGCCGGAATTTCGATGGTGACCTTGTCGGTCTCCACTTCGATGAGCGGTTCGTTCTCCACGACCGTCTCGCCGATGTTCTTCAACCAGCGCTGAACCTGCGAACGCGTGCCTTCGGACTGCTCGCTCGGTGCGCGCACTTCGATTGTTGTCATTGTGAGTCTCTCGATCAGATGCTGGCGAGCTGACGGATGGTGTCAGTGATGCGGGCGACACTCGGGACCACCGAGTCGAGCAACAGCGGGCTGTGCGGGCTCGGCACGTCCGGCATGGTGACGCGTTCGATGGGCGCGTCGAGATCGAAGAACGCATCTTTCGCCAGCGTGGCGGCGATCTCGGCACCGAAGCCGGCGGTGAGATTGTCCTCGTGAACGATCAGGCAACGACGCGTCTTGCGCACCGACGCCAGCACGGCCTCGCGATCCCACGGCATCAGCGTGCGCAGGTCGAGCAGTTCAACATCGACGCTCGATTCCTCCGCCGCCTGCTCGCAACGCTCGACCATGGCGCCCCAGCTGATAACCGTGAGCTCGGAGCCCGCACGCAACTGCTTGGCTTTGCCGAAAGGCACGATGAAATCATCGCCCGGATACGGACGACGCGCCCAGGCACCATCGAGCATCGCGCGGTGCTCGAAGAAGATCGTCGGATCGTTGGCACGCAGCGCGCTTCTCAACAGGCCCACGGCGTCTTCGGCATTCGAAGGCATCGCAACCCGCCAGCCGATCGCGTGCACGAACTGCACTTCGTTGCTCTGACTGTGCCACGGATCGCCGCACTTGAAGAAGCCGCCCGGCATGCGCACCACCATCGGTGCGGCGAAACGATTCGCCGTGCGCCAACGCATGGTGCCGCAGTCATTCAACTGCTCGACGGCCGGATCGGCGTACTTACGGAACTGAATCTCCGGCACCGGCATCAGGCCCGACAGCGCCATGCCCACCGCGCGACCGATGATGCCCTCTTCCGACAAGCTCGTATCGAACACGCGCGATGCGCCGAACTTCTCCTGCAATCCCAGCGTCGCGGCATGCACGCCACCCTTGCGACCAACGTCTTCGCCAAACACGACGACGCGCGGATTGACGCTCAACTCATGCTCCAACGTGCGACGAATCGCCGTGACCATGTTGATGCGCGGTCCTTCCGAGCGCGGCGTCTCGTTGCCTTCGGGGTGCTTCACACCCGCATTCAACAAGCCGCCCTGCTGCTGCAGATCGACACTGCCATCCGCCTTGTTTTCGGAGAAGACGTGGCTCGTCGAACGCGTGACATCGGGCACCGCGCTCGCCTCGACGGCGGCCAGCGCGGCCTGCACATCGTCATGAGCCCGCTGTTCGAGCGCCTTCCACGCATCTTCGGAAATCACGCTCGGCACGAGCTGCGCACGCAACTTGACCAGCGGATCGCGAGCTCGCTCGGCGCTGATTTCCTCGGGCGATTTGTAGGTCTGCGTGTCCTGACCCGAATGGCCCGACAGGCGCGGCACCAGCATTCGCATCAGCACCGGTCCTTCGCCGGCGCGCACGGCGGTCACCGCTTCGGCGAGCAGGTTCGCGGCTTCGACCGGCCTGGCGCTGTCGCCTTCGATGATGCGCAGATTCTTGAAGCCCGAGAGATTGGCGGCGATGTTGCCACCGGGCGTCTGAAAGTCGGACTTCACCGAGATGCCGTAACCGTTGTCTTCGATGAAGAACAGGATGGGCAGACGCTGCGTGGTCGCAATCGTCAACGCGGCCCAGAAACCATTGGTCGCGACCGAGGCGTCGCCACCATGAGCCACGGCGATGCTGCCATTGGCCTCGGCTTCCTTCAGAACCTGCGCTCGATACTGCAGCGACTGCGCCCAACCGATCGCCGGCGTGTACTGCGCGCCCACGCCACCACAGGCTGGCAACACGCAGACTCCATCGCGCTTCGGCAAATTGAACACCACACCGATATCGCGACCATCGCTCACGCTGCCCGAACGCATCATGGTCGATGCCAACGCGTCCTTGAGCGACAGACCGACCGAGAGCAGCAACGGCCGCGAGCGGTAATACACACCCATGCCATCGCGGGCACCGGTCATCAATTGCCCGAGTAACACCTGCGTCACGTCGTGGCCACGCGCCGTAAACTGATAGAGGATCTTGCGCGCCGGCAGCAACTGCGTCTCTTCCAGCTCATCGAGGGCACGCGACAACAGAATTGTATGCACTACCCGCTGCCAGTCAGGCTGCGGATGCTGCCGGGTCCCACTGCCAACGCCGGTGCCGAATAGCGAATGTCGTTCTGCGCTCATGTACTGGAGTCTTGCATCAAGCGGCAGTTCTGGCCGCGGGCGCCAGCCTACGCCTGAGCCCTGAGCGGAAATCAACAAAGTCACCCAGGATTTACCCCCCGGATTGGTGATAGTCTCCACGCCAACCCGCCGAATTAGGCGATTCCACTCCGAGCTGTAAAATGGACCTGGACCGCTACGACGCCGCCATCCTCACCGAGCTGCAAAGCGACGGCCGTTTATCCATCGTCGACCTGGCCGAAGAGGTCGGACTTTCGAGTACGCCCTGCGCCCGCCGGGTGAAGCTCATGGAACAAGACGGCATCATCCAGGGATACACGGCCGTCATCGATCCGAGCCGGCTCGGCTTGAAGGTGCAGGCGTTCGTGCAGGTCCGTCTGACGCGTCACACCGATGAGAACATCGAACAGTTCCGCCGCGCCGTCGACAGCATGGAAGAAGTGGTGAGCTGTCACGCCATGACCGGCGCCTACGACCTGCTGCTGCAAGTGGTCGTCCCGGATCTGGAGCAGCTCAGCAACGTCGTGCTGAAGAAGCTCATGGCCATTCGCGCGGTCCGCGACGTGCATTCGAGCATCGTGCTCAATACCATCAAGCGTTCGTCGCGCCTCCCGGTCCGTCATCTGGTGCGTTGAGGTTTTCATGAGCAACAAGAGGGGAAGCATCCGCGCCGGCATCGGCGGCTGGACCTACGAGCCCTGGGAAGAGACCTTCTACCCTGCCGACCTGCCCAAGAAATCCCAGCTCCACTACGCGAGCCGGCAGGTCACGGCCATCGAGATCAACGGCACGTTCTACCGGCTGCAGAAGCCGGAGGTGTTCGCCAAGTGGCGCGACGATGCACCCGATGACTTCGTGTTCTCCATCAAGGCGCCACGCTATCTCACGTATCGCAAGGTGCTGTCGGAGGCTGTGCCGTCGATGCCTCGTTTTCTCGCGAGCGGCCTGTCGTCGCTCGGGCCGAAGCTCGGGCCCATCCTGTGGCAATGCCCGCCCAGCCTGCACTTCAACGCCGAGGACATCGAGAGATTTCTCGCAGCCCTGCCCCACACACTCGACGATCTGCCGCTGCGGCACGTGCTCGAGGTACGGCACAAGACCTTCATGGATCCAGCCTATGTGGAACTGGCCCGGAAGTACTCGGTCGCGACGGTGTACGCCCACACCGACGAGTTTCCGAACTTCGCCGACGTGACCGCTGATTTCGTTTACGCGCGACTTCGCAAGACGGAAGAGACGGAGCCGACTGGCTACTCCAAACCCGATCTACAGGCGTGGAGTGAGCGCGCGAAGTTGTGGGCGGAAGGTGGCACTCCGTCGGATCTGCCGTATGTAACGACCGCAAAGCCGCCGAAGAAACCCCGCGACGTCTTTATCTTCTTCATCAGCGGCGCCAAACAGCACAATCCGGCCGCCGCCAAGCATTTATTGACACTGCTCTAGCCCGCCGTATTTGTTACTCCCGCGTTGTGCTCCGTAAGGGCGACACTTCCCCCGAATCGCCCTCGGAGGTTTCGATGAGCACGACCCAATTACCCCCCAATACGCCCTCAATCGTGTCGGCCCAGGAGTGGGAAGCGGCCCGCGAGCGGATGCTCGCCAAGGAAAAGGCCCACACTCGCGCCCGCGACGCTCTCATGGCGGAGCGCCGGCAGATGCCTTGGGTCGCGGTTGAAAACAAATACTTCTTCGATGGGCCCAAGGGCCGCGTGAGCCTGCTCGATTTATTCGAAGGCCGTCGGCAGCTGATTGTCTATCGCGCATTCTTCGAGCCCGGCGTACACGGCTGGCCGCAACACGCGTGCATCGGTTGCTCCATGGTCGCGGACCAGGTCTCACACCTCTCCCACCTCCACGCCCGCGACACGACGCTCGCGTATGCGTCTCGAGCACCGCAAGCTGACATCAAGCGGCTGAAGTCACAAATGGGGTGGCAGCACATTCCCTGGTACACCATCACCGACCGCTTCGATGCCGACTTCGGCGTGGCGGAGTGGCACGGCCACAATGCGTTCATTCGCGACGGCGATCGGATCTTCCGCACGTACTTCATCAACAGCCGCGGCGATGAGTCGATCGGTACGGTGTGGAGCTTCTTGGATATGACGGCGCTGGGGCGGCAGGAGGAATGGGAGAAATCGCCGCAGGGTTATCCGCAGAGCCGGCCTTACAAGTGGTGGAACTGGCACGACAGCTACGTCGCGGAGGCGCCGCCGGATCCGAAGTGGGTTGAGGTGTCGGATGCCGGAGAGGCGGCGATGCGCAGCCGCGATACCTGACTACTTCGCCAGCAAGAATTTATAGACAACGAACAGCACGGCGATGGTCGCAAGGAACGCGACCGTCGCGACCACGAGGTTCCGGCCTTTGGTCTCCTCGCCTACGCTCGCATCGGCGATGCGCTGAGTGGCGGTGATGGGGGCGCTGCTGGCATCGGTGCGGAACACGCATTCGACCGGGCCGAAGCGCACGCGATCGCCGGAGGCGAGATAACTCACATTGGCCCGCTTGCCATTGACGAACGTGCCGTTCGCCGACATCTGATCGAGCACTTTCCAGCGCTCGCCTTCATTGACGATCTTGGCGTGCAGCGCCGACACGCCGCTATCCATGAACTGCACTTCGCGATCCGTCTGACTGCCGATGGTCCACTCGGCATTGCCCGAGTCGCCGACCGCCAGGCGAATGTTCAATCCGGTGCGGCTCCCGGACACCACTTGCAGATGCGGTCCATCGACCGAGCTGGGCGCCGCCGCGACCGGCGCGGTGCTGCTGGCCATTTGTTTCATCTGGGCGGGATCGATGAACTTGGTCTTGTGGATGCCGGCATCGCCCATCGCATCCGGATCCGCCCACGCGCCCGGCCGTTTGAACACACCGCTGCTCTCAGCCACGACCGCCGCCGACTCCGGCGCCCGATACACCGTCTTGCTCTCATCGAGCGCCACCGGTGCAGCTCCCTGCGACGGAATACGGAAGTCGAACTCTTCGACGTCGAAACGCAGCCGGTCGCCCGAGGCGATTTTCACCCGACCCGAGATTCGATTGCCGTTGATGAACGTGCCGTTGGAGGAGCCCAGGTCCTCCAGCCAATAGCCATCCTCGGCTTGCACCAGTCTGGCGTGCCGCCGGGACGTATGACCTTCGGTGAGCAGCACGTCGCACTCGGCCTGCCGGCCCAGTACGGTTTCCTGCTTCACCTGGATCTCGCGGCTGTTGCCGACCTTGATCAGGACTGCGTTGGATTCAGCGACCATAGAACCACCACCACAAGACCGCCACAAGCGTGGCGGCGGCCATACCGCCAATAATAGGTAACATCGGCCTGAGTTTCTGCGACATCCCGCTCGAAACCTCGACCGCGTCCGGCCCGTCGTACTCGACGACCACCGCGCTCACATTGTCCCGCCCGCCTTTGGCGAGCGCCGCATCGATCAGCGCCTCCGTGGCCTCCTCCAGCTCCGTATGGGTACGCAACACTTCGGCGATCTCACGATCCTCCAGCTCGTCATTGAGCCCGTCACTGCACAGAAGCAGCCAGTCCCGCCGTTTCAGAGGCAGTTTCGCGGTCGACGGCTCCGGCGTACCGATGCCCAGCGTCCGGGTGACCAGGTTGCGGTTGGGATGACCGCGCAGTTGCTCTTCGGAAAGATTCTCCTGGACTCGCAGGACTTCCAGATAGGAGTGATCGCGCGTCAGCGCACTCAACGAACCGGCACGCCACAGATACGCGCGGCTGTCGCCGACCCAGGCAATCTCCGCCTCGCGCTCAACGATGCGCGTCGCCACGACGGTCGAACCCATGTTGTCGTAAGCAGTATTCGTCTTTGCGGTTGCCAGCACCGTTTCATGCGCCTTCTTCAGGGCATCCACCAGCGGCAGCGTCAACGCCTCGCCCAGCAATGTTTCTTTCACGACGCGGCTGGCCACGTCGCCGCTGGCATGCCCGCCCATGCCGTCGGCGACGAACCAGAAGTGGCTGGCCTCGTCCCAACCGATCACGTCTTCATTCGGACCGCCGCGACGGCCCGGGTGAGTCCGTCCGGAGAATCGTTTGCTGGCGGCTGGGAAGCGCACGGTGGGGCTCGTTCAGAATGATTTTTGCGCGTTGGCCGCGGCAGCGGCGAATTGTTGCGGGCTGAACGTCGTGTCGTTCTTGACCGCGTTGTACAGCGCATCCAGCGCCGCCTTCTTGCTGTTGCGATCGCCGATCGTGTAACTCAGGCTCTCCAGCCCCAGCACGATCTGCTCCGCAGCCGCATAGTCGCCTGCTTTGTCGGTCGCCGCCCAACGAGCGAGCGTCTTGCGCATCTTAATTACATCGGCGCTCGAATATTGTTTACGAGCGAGCGCATCGCGCGGGCCCAGCCAGTTCAGCAACGCCTTCGCCGCCTCGCTCACCGCGGCACGATCGCGCTGCCCGGCGCGAATGAGCGCGTTCGTCAGATCGGCGAGCTGCGCGGTCGCGGAGGGTTCGAAAGCATCGGTGAGGGCCTGCAACACGATGAGATTCTGGGTCTGCAAACGCACCGTTCCCGGCTTGATGCCGGCGCCCGCGCGCGCCGAATTCCAGCGGATCTTGTCCATCGGATGATGGCAGCTGTGGCAATCGTAGAACGCCAGCTCCGGAAACATGTCGCCCGCATGGAACATGTTTGTTTGCAACAGCGACAGGTAGCGACGCGTGGTTTCGATCTGGCCGGTGACCCACAGGTTCATGCCGGGGATCTCGCCCTTGCGTTCGTTGTAGTCCTCATCGACGATGAAATGCGCCGGCTGATTGGTGGTGTAAGCCTCGAGCTCGAAGCTCAGGCGCGGATGACCGGCGCCCATGATGGCGTGCGTCGCGAATTGATCCTTGGTGCCGAGATGACATCCCAGGCACACCTGAACCCGTTTCAGCGGCTGCTCCGTTGGATACATGCCGCGCGCCACGTTGTCCTTATGCGTGGCGGTTTCGGTCGCGTGGCTTTCGAGCCATTTCTCCGAGCCACCGTGGCACGCTTCGCAGCCCACGCCGTCGCTCATCTGAAACTTCGGGCCGCGCTTGTCGGACGGCACATTGTCGGCGTGGCAGTCGAGACAAATCCTGGCCGCGGTCGCATTCGGCAGTCCGAGATTGGTGGCGATGCGTTTGGACTCGGCCAGCTCCAGCGTTCGGAACGCCTGCGCGTGCCGGTCTTCCTGTTGCCAGATCCGGTACTCGTTCAACGCCACGTCCTTGTCTGACTGCGGCGCGAGCTTGCCGTGACACACGCTGGTGGCACAGCTCGCCACCCCCATATGTTTGTAATCGGCAATACCCGGCTCGATGGCGAGCGCGCGCACGCTCACCCCCACTAACGCCGCGACCATCCACGGCGTGCGACGAGTTACGGAACCTTGCACATGGCACCCCCAGGCACATGGACGTGCCCGACGCCGCAGGCGGCGAGCGCCGGGGAAAAGTCGCGCCTTTTCTCCGGCGCCACAGCGCGAGTGGCAGGATGCCCGCGTCGCTGTTTTATCATTGTCGCGAGACCCTCTGTTCTACCTGGTCGGTGACATACCACGGCTGCCCGTTGTCATCCAGGAACAGCTTGCGCATTTCTTCCAGGTTGAGCGGTCGCGAGCCGCGGCGACCGAAGACGGCGATCTGACCGCCCGTCTCGTCCACGCCGCGATCGCGCTCGAGGCCCTTGGAAAGGCTCAGCGCCGGCTTGCTGGTCGAATACATCGCAATCAGCTCCGGCTTGGGATCGGGGCTGAAGCCATAGAACTTCGGCTGTGAGGCTGGCGACGTGAGTTGCACCACCTTGAGGCCGCCCTCGCCGTCCGCCACGTACATGAACAACGAAGCATTGGTCGTCGCGACGATCACATCACGGGCATCGGTGATCTTGCCGCCGGCCGTGAAGCGTTGATACTCGAACATTCGCTCCGGCCGCTCTGCATCGACGATCACGACACCATCGCTGCCCGCCGCGACGTACGCGTACGTTCTCGCGACGAACACGCGCTGCGCGTTCTTGATACGAATGGTGTTGTCCGGCACGAGCCGCGGCGCCTTCGGATCTGTCACATCGACGGTCTTCAAGCCCTCGGCGTCGGTGACGAACAGATAACGGAACTGCAAGGCCGTCGAACGCGCATCCTTCAGCGGAATCTCCGCGATCAGCACCGGGTTCTTCGGCGTATCGACACTGACGATGGCCACGCCCTTCGCCGTCGTGATGTACAAGTAATAGCCGCCGACGGTGATGTGACGCGCGCCGTTGAGCACACCGCCCGGATTCCAGGTCACCGCACGCTTCAGGAAGTTGTTGCGCGGCTCGCCGTCAGCCATCGTGTTCACGTCGACCAGGATCAGTCCTTCCTTCGAGTCCGTCACGTACGCGTAGTTGTAGAGCGGATGAATCGGCTGCTCGAGGTTTGCCACCCGCATCTTCTCGCCGTTGTTACGCGGCGGATGAATCGGCTGATTGGTCGGCAGCGCCACGCACGTCGCGTCCTTCGTATTGACCTGGGTATCGTGACCCAACGGGCTGAACGGTGCCGTGATCAATCGTTGTGACACGCCCTTGTTACCCTGGCTCGCCACGTCGTACACCTGCAGGCCGCCGCGTCCCTCGGCGACATACAGATATTCGCCACGCAACTGCAGACACCTCACCTCGCCCGCGCTGTGACTGTAGCCATTCTTCAGCTCGCGATCGTTCTTGTTGTGAGCGGCGAACCAGTCCGGATAGGCATAGCGATGCAGATAGCTGCCGATGACGGCCTGAGGCTCATCCCACTCGGTCACGTTCACCGCGCTGATCTGCCCCTGACCGCCCACGTACGCGTTGTAGCCGACGAAGTTGATGAAGTTGGTTCCCTGCGCCAACAGCTGCGCCATGATGGCGTTGTTGTCGTTCTCCTTCGACAGGTGACAATCGGTACAAGTCTTGGTCTCGGTCTTGCGCTCCGTATGCGGGTAATGCGGGTTGAACGCCTGCGAGCTGTAGCCGCTGGCCGCGATCGGCGGCTGCTGGATATAGATCTTCTCGCGGTTCGCGTTGGTCGACGACAGTACCAGCGCCGAACTCGATCTCACGGGCGCGATCTTGCCGCCGGCGGCAGGCTCGCGACGACCGAGCAGGAACATGTCGTCACGCGCGACCTGCGGATTGTACGTCGCGTAGTTGCGCGTCTCGCCGCCTTCGTAGTGATGACGCTCGGTCTTGGCGTTCGCCTCGATCGGCAAGTGACAGCCGCCACAGCTCGTGGTCCACGACGTGTGGCACGTATAACACTCGACGTTCTCATCGGTGTGCGCGAGGTTGTTCGGCGCGACGCCCTTGCCCCACTCCAGCGACGACGTGTTCTTGCTCATGAGCTTGGCACGCGCCGCCTTCGGGTTGTACTCCGCGCTGTTGGGATCCACCGAGCGCTTCACCAGGCTCATGCGCCATTCGACGCCCGCCTCCATCATCGAGCGCTGATACAGCGTGTCACCGACCCACTCGAAGCGCCGGCGGCCATCCGGCGTGCGCAGCGTCGTCATGTCCACGCCGCCACCCAACGCGGCCGGACCCGACGTGTACAAGTTCGGCAGCTGCAGTGCCGTGCCATGGCAGTCTTTGCAGTCGATCTCGACGGCGGCGGCAACCTCACCATAGATGTAGCCGTTGCCGTGATTGTCCTGCGAGAAGTGGCAGTCCACGCACTGCATGCCCACGTCGACGTGAATGGACGACATGTGGACCGCCTTCTTGAACTTCTGCGGATCCTCGTCGCTCACCACCTTGTTGTTGGCGTCGAGCAGATTGCCCTTGCGATCTCGCTTGAACACTGCGCGGAAGTTCCAGCCGTGGCCGTGATAGTCCGCGAACTGCGTGTCCTTGAGCTGCGGATTGAGCTCCGACACCTGCTTCAGGAAGTTCACGTCCGCCCATTTGCCCCGCGTCGCCGCGCCTTCCGGATTGCGATCCAGGACTTTGCGGATCTGCTCGCTGGTCGGGTACTGCTGTTGCTCGGGCCACATGAACGGCGCGTCGGACTCGTAGTCCCACATCGTGTAGCCGAGGAAGCTGTTCATGAACATGTTCGGCTGATGCATGTGACAGACCATGCACTGGCTGGTCGGTACCGAGCGCGTCAACGAATGCGTCAGCGGATGACCGGGCTCGCTCTTGCTGATGGTCGGATCGACGGTGCGCGTCAGGCCTTCATGACCGAACTTCGCGTAGATGCTCGAATGACGCTTGTCGCGATCGTTCGCATACACGACGTGGCAGGACGCGCAGCCCGAATGCCGGAAGTCGCCCGGCTGGTCGTTCGTGCCCATGAACCACGGCAGCGGATCGTTCAACCGCGTCTTGGTGATATTGATGACCGGCACCGCGATGCGAGCACCCGTGCCCGGGCCGCGATTGGATTGACGGAAATCGGGCCGCCCCGGCTCTTCGATTCGTTGCAGCTGACCGGCGGCATTGGGCAGACCGGTTTCGGGAAACAGGTTCGCGATGTTCCGTCCGCCACGCTCGAACACACGGAAGATGTCACCGGGGTAAATCGTTTCCCACGACGGCAGCGGATATAGCTGCGGCAGAATGCCGGCGACCGCCGCCTGATTGATCAGATGATCCGGGATCTTCGGTCCCTTCAACAGCACGCCCTGGCCATTGCGGTCGTAGGCCTCACCGAGGATGTACTGTTTGAAATCCAGAATGCCATTGTTATAAGCCGCGCCACCCCACAGCATCGCGCCCGTCGTGTGCATACTGCGCGCGGAAGCCTCGATGATCTCCATGTGACAGGCGCCGCACGACTCGCGAACGATGCGGTAGTCGGACGGATTGATGAAACGAATGAACTCGGGGCTCTCCCGATTCAACAGCGTGTAGGTGCGCCGCGGGTTGGCACTGGACGGATAATTCCACTCCTCCGGAAACTTCGGCAGTACGTGCGCGAGCTCCTGCTGCTTCATGTACTCCTTGGTGCCGCGTTGAACGCCGGGCACGAGGCGCACATTCGCATCGCCCCCGTGACAGTCCGTGCAACCCAGCTTCACCGCCGGGTTCATATGCATCGTCGCCTGATCGGTTTGCGTGTGACAGGTCTGGCAGCCCTCGGTCTTCGCCCGCATCATCTCGTCGGTCTGGCTCTTGGGTGCGGACGACGCGGTCACATACTTCGGCTCGTCGCCGAACAGGCTGGCCGAAGCCACGCTGTTGAGCGCGCACATCACAAGCACGGTTGCGAGCTTGCTGAGGAGGGTTGTTGGCATCTTTGGCATGTCCGAGCACAACCCTCAGTAAGCGAAGACCGCGTTGAGCAGGAAGTAGCCCGGATCCTCGTCCGGGAACAACGCGTCGAAGCCGTCACCGGCAATCAGCGTTGCGTATGAAGCGCGTATCACGATGTTCTGAGACATCATCGGGCGATACACCAGCGACGCCGACACGTCATAGCCGATGTGCTTGTCGATCGGTCCTTGATTGCGCGCCACTTCGAGCACCGCCGTGTCGTCGAAGTACAGCGTGTTCGCGTTGAAGGACAGGCGCAGCTCCGGCATCAGATCCATGTCGACCCCGAGGCCCGCCATCACGATGCCGGGATTGGTGAAATTGGACTGACCCTCTTCCTTGGACGAGCGCAGGTTGTTCAACACCCCGTTACGTGTCGCGAGGTTCACGCGACCGCCACCAATCAGCGGCACGGCCTGACGGATGAAGTAACTGGTATCCGCGCCGGCGAACTGCGGGTTCTCGAACACCGCATCGAAGCCGTGCGCCTCGTCGTCGAACGGATCGTCGTCGCCACTGCCGTACAACAGCGAGATGCGCGGGCGGATCCAGTCGAAGTCCATCGACAGCTCCGCCGCCGCGAACAGCGCACTGATGTCGACCTTCTGATTGACGAACACGCTCGGCGTCTCGTCGCCGAACGCGTAATACACCGAGGTCGTGAGATTCAACCGACCGAAATGGCCGTCGCCGTTGTAGCCCACATAAGTCACGTCGTACTCACGAAGCTGCTCCAGGCCCAACGACGTCGGCCGCTCGATGAAGCCATTGGCGTTGTAACGCAGCTCATCTTCGCGGTTGCGGTTGTAGAGCACCGTCGCCTGCGATGTGAAGCCGAGCACCGGGAAATCCTGTCGATACAGGTTCGCGACGAACACGTCGTCCTTGCGCGGCGCCTCGCTGACATCGTTCAAGCCGCTGTTCGTGTCCTTCTCCAAGCGGCGGAAGTACGCGAGGTTGTACTGCCATTTGTTGTTGCCACGGGTACCGAACAGGCGCGCGCCCAGTTGGTTGTCCTGGAACAGAAAGCCACGGAAGTCCGACGAGAACGGCTGAATGCCGATGCGGAAGCTGTCGAAGTCGAAGTTGTCGGAAACGTTGCGCAGATGTTTGTCCACGAACGCGGCCTGCAAGCCGACGAACGTATCGTCGCGCGTCAGTCCCTTGCGCGCATCGGCGTTCACGCCCTGGATTTCTTCCAGCTCGGTGTAGTTGTACGACACCACCGGCGTCAGGCGGAACTCCCAATCGGGTGGCTTGAAGACGGTGTTGCCTTTGTAATAGACAAACTCGGCGCTGATGTTCTGGGACACCGACCACTGATCGGAGCTGCCGAACACATCGATGCCACCGGGCTGGTCGGTGGAGATCGCGCCGATGCCGGTGGGCACTTCGCGCATCTCGTACACCGTGTCGGAGATCAATCCCAGGTTGAAGAACCAATCGTCGCCGACCACCGGCTTGTCCGCCTTGAGCACGTTGCGGTTGTACGGATCCCACCAACGTTCCTTGTAGCCCAGCGTGTCGACGATGCGCCACCGATCGGGCATGGGCACGGAGTCGACGAAATCCGTGAGACCCGGCCGCGGGATCGGCGAGATCGACGCGGGTGGTGTTCGTTCCATCACCCGGCGTCTCGGCGCGCGGCCCGTGTCCTCAACGGACGGCACCGGCAGGACTCGTTGAGCTTCCGGCGGTTGCGGCGGCACGCCTTCGCCCGTCGGCGTCGTCGGCTGCTGCGCGCTGCCCTCCTGCGGACACGGCACTTCGGTGTAGCCCGGCCGGCGTCGCTTCACGATGCGGCCGATGTCGTCCTGATAACAAACTTCAGCGGAGTTCGCGCTCGTCGACCATGCGGTCGCGGTAACGACAAACGTACTGATCGTGAGTAACGAAGCAGTCAGTGGTTGACGTTTCTTGCTCACGTCACTTCCCTCCACACACGTTGTCGTCCGTGCCGTCGATGAACGGCGCCTGCGGACACTGCACATAGCGCAGGCGCACGCCTTGCGGCAGCAGATTGTCGGAGCGCATTTCCGCCGGGGCGTTGTTGATCGCGCCGCTCAACGTCTGGCCGGCATTGTGCAGGCCCATGAACGCGACCATGTCGTCCTGATCGACGCCGTCGCCGGACACACCGACCGCGCCGATCAACACATTGCCTCGGTAAACCGGCACGCTGCCCGGGAAGATCTGCAGCCCATTCGCCAGACGCACGCCCGTGATCGTCTGCCCCACGCTGGTCAGGTCGGTGGCGAGTTGCACGCCCGCGCAGCCCGTCGCGACATCGGGAATTCCGGGCACGCCGGCCACGAACAACACGTGCTGAAGTGTCGCGTTCATCACCAGATCGAGCTGCAGGCCGGTGGAGAACGGGCTCCACTCGCCGGCCGGCTTGCTCAACGGGCCCGGAGTCGCGCCGTTGATGCCATCGGGAAAGAACGGTCGCGACAGATTGCCGTTGGCGCGATCGGTGAATGCGATCTGACCGTCGGCAAGCGCGGTGGGACTGCCAATGAAGGTTCGCAACGCATCCACGTAGCTGCTCAATTGAATCGAGCGCACGACACTGACGGAGGCGTCCGTCGTGCTGAGATATCGCGCGTCAGGCAAGGTCGCGATGAAGCTCGCCGCCGTGCTCGATGACATGAAGGCGGCAGTGCGCGCCTTCTGCAACGACACGTCCGTGCCGAACAGAGGCGCATCACGCGTGCGAGCAACGCCCAGAATCACGCCTTGCGAGTCGACCACCGAGATCGTCACGCGCGCTTGTGATCCCACCGGGCGGCGGATCTGCGCACGGGCGCGGTTCGCGACATCGAGCGCCGATTGGAGCAACGTGCGAACTTCGCTTTCAGTCAGCGCCGACGCTCCATCGGTGCCGGCGCGTGGCGGATAACGCAGGTTGTTGGTTTCATCGACCAGGACGAACGCATCCCGCCCCGGAAAATTCATATCGCCGTCCGGTCGCACACCCGACCCGGGCTGGCCGAACACCGTGCCGTCGCGAATCACACCGTCCGTATAGCCGGGCACCATGATCAGCGCACCCACGGCCGCGGTGAGTGTGCTGAAGTCTGCGGCCGACTGCGGGTTGGTGCTGAGATCGGCGAACTCCACATCGGTGAAGCGCAGCACTTTGCCGTCGACGGTGATGCGATCCGCGCGTCGATCGACCGGCGCGCTATAACTGAACGTCGCGGCGAGCGCGATCGCTTCGTCCACGTCGATGTCACGATCCAGAATGTTTTTGTCGATGCTGTAGAAGCCATCGGCCAGCACACCGACACCGCCCACCACGGTGCCGTTCTTGTAGAGCGGGAAACCACCAGGGTCTGCCGATAATCCAAGCGGCGTCCGCTGCGGCCCCGGGCCCGGTGTTCCGGTGAACGAGCGAACCAGATCGGAGCAGGCGAGCGAACTGAACTGCACCCCGAACAACGGGCCGGCGGGCTGGAAGTCCTCCCCCGGATTGAAATGTTCCTGCACGATCTGGCTGGCGACCCGCGTGGAGAACGCGTTGCCTTCCGAAGACAGATACGCGCCGGTCACCGCCTTCGCGATGGCCGCCGCTTGATCGATGTTCACCATCGCCGCCTGCACCGGCAGACGAATGCCTTCCAACCCACCGGAGATCGGCGCGCTGCCGTCCGGCGACGTCGTCACCGTGACCGAGCGCGTGCTCGCGTCGCCCATGCGGTACACGGCGAGCACGTTGCCGACGCGATCGACGACCGCGATCGTTGCATTCGTGCCGCGTGCCTGCGCTTCGGCGACGCCCTGCGCGATCACCCGTTGCACATCGGCGACGGTTAGATTCGATAGCGACGTGCCAAGGCAAGTGCCAGTGCAATTCGGATTGCTGGTATCGGTGCCTGTCGTCGGCGTGGTGGGCGAGCCGCCTGAGCATGCCGCCAGCACGACCGCCGAAAACGGCAATAGCAAGCCCCGCCACCAGCGAATCTGTGAAGTCTGTCTCATGATCCAGCGAGTTCGCCCGCAGGCGCCGGTTTGGTTTCGCCCATTCGCTCTGCCGCGGAATTCCCCAGGCCGCGCTCCTGCGGTCGCGCAGCCTTTGGGATCAATTGCGTCGTGATGCGCGGACTCGGGCTGCTGCTGAAGATGTCCCGCAGCGATGGATCGCGGGGGTGATATTCGTGACAGCTCACGCATTGCACGGTGACTCGCTCGGCCGCGGCCTTATCGCCATGACACTCGGTGCATTTCGTAATGCCCGGCACCATCAGATCACTGGCGTCCTCGGATTTTTTGGCTGCGTGGCAGGACAGGCACGCGTCGTCGCCGGTCAGCTTGCCCTGGATCTGGTGGCTGCGATGATCGAAGCGATTCGAGGGGAAATAGTCGCGCGCGAACTTGATCGGAATGACCTGGAAGCGATCGAACACATTGGGCGCTTGCGTGTCGATCACGGCGTGACAGCCGATGCAGCCGCGCCGGGTAAACTGACTTTCGATTTCCTTGCGAGCACTGCGCATGGCGCAATCGAACGGCGCGCCGGTGCAGGTCTCCTCCTCCTCTTCATGCCCCGGCAGGCGACGACGCTCGCGGGTCACCTTGCCGGCGTTTGGATCGGAGAACTTGCGGGTGAAATAATCCTGCAGCGTGAGCACGACTTCGCGCGGCTTGCCGTGAGGCAGCTGACGATCCGGCGCGCCGGGATCGAACGTGAGCTCATGACACGACGAACATTGCCCTTCCATCCGGATCGGCGCGAAGTGCTCGCCATCCGGCTCCAGGCGATGACAGTCGGCGCAGTTCATCGGCTTGCTGTCGCCGCGACGGAGCACCTGATCCGGATCCAGATGCTGCTGGTGAGAGAACTTCAGGTTCGACTGTTCCTTCGCCTGGTCCAGCTCGGCGACCAGCGTCTTCCATTCATACGTGAGGCCTGAGCCCGCCGGCGCCGTCGTCGAGACCAGCAGGTGAGGCTTGAACTCGGGATGACGCTGCAAGCCGAAGCCCAGCACCCGATCCAGCTTGATCTCGCCGAAACCGTGCTCGGGATCGCCGTGACAAGCGACGCACATCCCGTCGCCGCTGTTGACCAGGAAGGTCTGGGGCTCGTTGTGCTCGCGATGACAGGTCGCACAGCGCGGCGTCGGTCCGAGCTCGGTGAGCGCCAGGCGCGCGGGCATGATGTGATCGTGCGTCGTGCGATGACATTCGGTGCACGCCGCGTCCTGCACGCGCTGGAACAGCTTCTGATGACACGTCTCGCAGCGATCGCCAGTCGCCTGTTGATGCACTTGATGCAGCGGTCCGGTGTTCCAGAACTTGTCGCCCGGCACCCATGAAGGCGTCGCCGTGCCGGCGTGATGCAACTTCATGACGAAGAACGGCAGCATCAATCCGAACAACAGCACCAGCACCACGCCGGTCCACGCCATGGCGCGCTTGCCGAGCCAGGTCTGGGACAGGTCGGTGCGGAAGGCGCTTTCGAACGCGCTGGCGTCGATGCGATCGTTCGGTTGCAGCTCGATGGCGGCATTGAACCCCGGCGGCGGCTGAGCGATGCGCAGCCGATGTCCGGCCAGCTCGATCACATCGCCGACGTTGAGCCGCGCCGTCGCCTTCTTCCTGCCGTTGAGTCGAACGACCTCGCCGCGCCGGCACTCCAGCATCAGCTGCGAGCCGGCCAGCACGATGACCGCATGCTCGGGCGCGATGCCTCGACCCAACAATTGAATGTTGCGATCGGCGGCACTGCCGATCGACAGCGCTTTGCTGCTGATCTCGGTATCGTAGTACTCGGCGATACCGTCTGGCCCTTCCCGTAGCTCGCGTAGTAATGCATCCATGCGCGGCTACCAGTAGAAGAACGTCACGACGATGTGCAACACCAGCGCCACGAGCAGCGCGATGGTGATGGGCACATGAAAGTACAGCCAGATCTTGAGCCAGCCGTACAAACGAATGTCACGACGGATTCGTCGTAGCACGGCCTGGCGACGACAGAGCAGGACGATGAGCTGCTGGAGATTGGCGGCCTCGGCACCCTTGGCCGCCCGCGGCAGGCGGGCGCCGACGAAATCGATGACTCGCTGCTGGTCGGTGTTTCGAACCGGCTTGCCCTCGCCGCGAACGAAATACGAGTCGTCGCGACTGAACAGCTGCGAATACATGCCGCCGCCCAGCGTCGTGCGCTCGATGCTGCTGTCGACGGAAATGGCGACGTCCGGCGCGCAACGGCTCGCCACCGAGCGAGCATTTCGATCCAGCTCGAACAATTCAGCAAACAATTCCGCGCGTGCCCCACCCTCGCGGTTCTTGGAAATGAGCTGCGGGTAGCTCATGTACGTGTACAGGCCGAAGAAGCCACTCAGAATCACCACACACATGAGCACATACGCAAGCGTGTGCAGATTCCAGCCAACCTGGATGCCGGAATGCAACGTCGCGATGACGATCAGCGCCGAACCGAGATACACATGGGCCGACGTCCAGCCTTGCACGGTGCCCGTGGTCGAGCTGTAGCGACGCTTGCGAACACCGAGCATGGTCAGCCAGACGATCAGCAGCGCGCCGACCGTGCCGAGCACATACCCCTGCCAGGTGCCGCCGTTGGGCGGCTGCGAGTCGCCCTGTGTGACATATAGAGCACAGGACGCGATGATCAGCCCCAGCGACCACCAGAGGTAACGAGCGCCGCGATACGAGAGCAGATTGCGGTGGATCACCGCTTGCGCTCCTCGACCAGGTCGATGAATTGCTCCGGTCCGATGCGAATGGCCGCACCGGTCGGACAGGCTCGCACACAGGCCGGTCCGCCCTTCAGGCCGACGCAGGCGTCGCACTTGGTGGCTTTCTTGCCTTTGTCCTTGGCCTTGGCGGAGGGCGTGTAATCGGGCTCTTCGCCGGGGCCGCTGCCGATCGCGAACAGCATCCAGGACACCAGGCCCGGCTTCTTCGGCGCGTCGTAGACCATGCGGATCACGCCGTACGGGCAGTTCGCCTCGCAGTTGCCGCAGCCGATGCAGGTCTCGTTGATATAGACCTCGCCGCTCTCCGAGCGGCGCAATGCATTCGGCGGGCAGTCCTTCATGCAATGGGGCTGCTCGCAGTGACGGCAGGAGATCGGGATGTGAATGTTGGCGAACGTCGCGCCGGCTTCGCGATCCAGTCGCGACACGCCTTCGTGAGTTTCGGCGCAGGCCTTTTCGCAGTTGTCACAACCGACGCACAGCGCTTCGTCGATCACCAGCACGTTGGTGGCCTCGCCGAGCCCTTCGTCCATCAGGAAGTTCATCAGCGTGCCCGCTTCCGGCCGCACCTGCATGCGCGCGTTGTCCACGACGCGCCGGCTCACGTCCTTCTGCAGCGGATCGAGCCGCGCGTCGTCACGACGCGTCAGCTCGAGAAATTCCTTGCGTTTGATCTCGATGAGCTCGGCGGCAACGTTGGCAGTCGCGGTCTCGCGTCGCACCGGATCGCCCATCAGTGCCATCTCACCGATCAGCTGACCGGAGCGAACCTGCGACACCAGCTTGTCCTCGTCACCTTGCCGACGTAACAACGTGATCGCGCCCGAGCGCAAGACGAACAACGAGTCGCCGGGTTCTTTCTCGCTGAACAGCACTTCGCCGGCCTTGAGCTTGCGCAGCGTCACGCGCGTGGCGATGTTTCTTAGCTCCCTGAGCGTGGCGAACGGCGCGAAGTGTCGCTGCAGCTCGCGCACGATGAAGATCCAATCGATGCCGCTGCGCACCTCCTCGTTGGAGTTGATCAGCTTCACCATGGTCCGTCGAGGTGTCTCCACCAGGATGCAGCCCGGACCCGCGACCGCTTTCTCCAGGCGCGGCCGGCCCGACAGCAGACTCATCTCGCCGAAGAACTCACCGCGCCCCAACCGGGTGCGGATCCTCTGCGGCCCGGTGGCTTCGAGCAGCACCTCGCCATCGACGATGGTGAAGAACGACGTGCCGAACTCGCCGGGCTCGTAGATCACCTCGCCCTCACGAATGACGCGGGTCATGCGCGGCTGCGGATCTTTCAACGCCAGCTTCTTCTGCAACACCCCCATCCGCTTGCGGGCATCGTCGAACTCGGCACCGGCTGGAAACGCGACCAGCAGGTCGCTCTCGATCACCAGCTCACGAAACGCCAGCGGGTTCATCTGGCGGAACATCGGAATCAGGGTCTGGAAGCGTTCGATGATCTCATCCACCGGGCGCTCGAACGGCAGGCCGAAGAATTGATATTCGAGGAGCGCGTGGTCGGCCGGCTTCACGTCGTTGCCGTTGATGAACTCGACCACGTCGTAGCCCTGGTTCATGGCCTGTTTGATCAGCGGATAGCCCGCCAGCGAGCCGATGATGTAGACGCCGGGCACGTTGCTTTCGTAGTGACGGCTCAGCTCGGGAATGGCGTCGGCGCGCTCGTTCGGAAACTTGATGCCGATGGACTCGACGAACTTGCGGGGCGGAATGGCGCCCAGACGCGCGATGATGCGGTGACACTGCACCGTCTTCTCGCCCGTCGCGGTCTGCATGACGACCGACAGAGGCATGGCACCGTTGGTCTGGGTGACGCTCTTGATGCTGGTCTCGTAATGACAGTTCAACCGGCGGCGCGGATCGGTGATGGCCGCGACCACGGCGTTGAGGTTGGCGTCCTTGGCGCGGCTGAATTCCTTGCCGCGATTCAAGATCCAGACCTCGTTCTGTTCGGCCAGGGCCAGTGCGTTTTCGATGGCCGAATCGCCGGCGCCGACCACCAGGATGGTTTCGTTGCTGAATTCCTTGGGATCGTCGAGCTGATATTGAACCCGCTCCAGGTCCTCGCCGGGCGCGCCCAGCTTGCGCGGATTGCCTTCCAGGCCGATCGCGAGCACGACGCAGGCGGCCTGCAGGGTCTCGCCGCTGGTGAGCTGGATCGAGAACGCGCCCTTGCCGCCGCCGATCTTCCGGACTTCAGCGTTGTGCCGGATGTTGACGCTGAGCTGACGCAGACCGTCGCCCCACGACGACAGAATTTTCTCGCGGCTGCCGGCGCCGAAGCCCAGATCGCTGCGCAGATCCAGGAAGCCGGGCTCGGCCATCACATGCTTACCCTTCTGGTAACGCTGGATGGTCTTGGCGTGCGCGCTGAAGCCTTCTAGCAGTATGTAGCTGGGGCTCGAGCGCCTCGCCTGTTGATCACGCGCCGCTGCGCGTGCGGCTGCGCTGAGGCCCGCGGGGCCCGCGCCGATGATTGCGATTTGGTACATGCAGAAACAAATGCGCCAGCACTTGCTCCTCCCTGCGATTGCTTGCGACCCGCTGCCATCCCGAACGATTTTATTTGTTAAATTCGCGACGGATGCTACCGACCCGGCTACGACCCTCGCAAGGTGTCGACCGTGCGCTACGTCACGGAATCCAGGACGTTTGTGGCAGCGAATACCCTCGGTGATTGACCTGGAATGGATTCGCCCGCCGTCGCGGATCGGATGCAATATTCATCCACCGTACACCCTGGCGATGGTTTGATCGCCGCTCGCGCAGACGTACACTCGTCGAGGGATCTAAAGGAATCGCAGATGAAGATGTTCGCCGCCGTCGTGCTGTCCGCGTTGGTCGCCTTGCCGGCCTTCGCCCAAACGCGGGACTACACCGGTCCCCGGTTGCGGGCACCCGATGCCACCGATCAGATCATCGTGCGTTGGCGCAGCGGTGCCAAAACGACGCTCGCCGCTTCCCCCGTGCAACGCGCGAGCAAGCTCACCGCGAGCTCGGGTCTGTCGATCCAGCACAAGCGGCGCAGTAGCTCGAATACCGACGTATACAAGCTCGATCGCGCCATGAGCGGCAACGAACTGCAGGCCGTGCTCGACAAGCTCAATGCCGATCCGGACGTGGCCTTCGCGGTCGCCGACAAACGCCGCCAGATCCAGCAGATCCCGTCCGACCCGCTGATCGCCAATCAGTGGTACCTGCTCGGCACTCAACCGGCCGCCACTCATACGAGTGAGGCCTGGGACGTCACCACCGACAGCACGGGCACCACTGCGGTGGTCGCCGTGGTGGATACCGGCATCCGTCCCGATCATCCCGATCTCACGGCCAAGATACTGCCCGGCTACGACTTCATCTCCGATGCCCGCGTCGCCAACGACGGCGATGTGCGGGACGCGGATGCCACCGATCCCGGCGACTGGGTCGACGCGGCCGATCGTACCTCGGCGCCCTTCACCAATTGCGCGACGGGCAACAGCTCCTGGCATGGCACGCGCGTCGCGAGCTTGATCGGCGCATCGAGCAACGATGGCGTCGGCATGGCGGGCACCGGCTGGGGCACTCGGATCCTGCCAGTACGAGTTCTCGGCAAATGCGGCGGCTTCGACTCGGACATCATCGATGGCATGCGCTGGGCCGCGGGCCTGATCGTCGACGGCGCGCCCGCGAACCAGAACCCCGCCGACATCATCAACCTGAGCCTCGGCGGTGACGACGACTGCAATGCCGCCTATCAATCCGCCGTCGATGAGATCACGGGGCGTGGCACCTTGATCGTCGCCTCGGTTGGCAATGACGGCATTCCTCCGGGCACGCCTGCGAACTGCTCGAACGTGCTCGGCGTCGGTGGCATTCGCCACATCGGCACCAAGATCGGCTTCAGCAATCTCGGCCCCGGCACCGATATCTCCGCCCCTGGCGGCAATTGCGTGAATCCGGGCCCGCCGTTCACCGACGCCGCGCCTTGCCAGTTCGCGTTGCAGGTGGCGGTCGACACGGGCGAGAAGGCCCCTGCGGCCCCGAGTTATACGGATTTCGTGACTCGGCCGAACTTCGGTACCAGCTTCTCGGCGCCTTTGGTAGCTGGAGCCGCGGCGTTGATGCACGCGGTGAACCCGCGCCTCACCCCGGATCAGTACACGACGCTGTTACAGGAATCGGCGTCGCCCTTCCCCACCTCGAGCGCGACGACCAACGCGATCTGCCGCGTGCCGACCAATTTCGTGCAAGGGGGCGAATGTATCTGCACGACGGTCACCTGCGGCGCCGGCATGCTCAATACCAAGGCCGCGGTGGATGCAGCCCGTAAACCGTTCGGCATCGTGCAGTCGACCGCAACCATCAATCCCAACGTCGCCGTAAACATCAGCGGCAGCACCAGCTTCGCGGCGGATCCGCGCACGGTGACGAGTTATCAGTGGAGCATAGTCAACGTCACGGGCGCGGCGCCGACCATCGCCGACGCGGCGGCCGCGTCGACCACATTGCAAGTGAGTGGAAACAGCCGCTTCACGTTGCGGCTGCGAGTGACGGACGACGCGGGCGCGACCGATGACACCGATTTCGCGATGGTCACCAGCACGCCGCCCGAGACCCAGGTTCCGCCGGCCTCCTCGCCGATCGGTCAGAGCAACGGGGGCGGCGGCAGCTTCGACTGGTTGCTGCTGTTCCTTGGCCTGTTGCCGCTGGCGTTGCCCGCCTTCGGCCGCCGCAAGGTTCCGAGCGGCTCAGCCGGTCGCAGCCACCGGCGCCGTCGCCGCCAGCACCTCGCGGAGTGATTTCTCGATGATGTCGAGGCCTTCGTTGATGATCGCGTCGGACGCGGTCAGCGGCACCAGCAAACGAATCACGTTGGCATAGAGCCCGCACGAGAGCAGCACCAGGCCATTGGCCGCCGCGCGCTGGACCAGCGCCTTGGCCAGATCCGCATCGGGCGCATGCGCATCGCGATTACGCACCAGCTCCATCGCGACCATCGCGCCCAGCCCGCGCACTTCACCCACGCAGGTGAACTCGCCCTGGAACTTGCGCAGACGCTGCATCAGGATGTCGCCGACCTGATTGGCACGCGCCGGCAACTTCTCCTTCTCCATCACTTCGATCACGGCGAGCGCAGCGGCACAGCTCACAGCCGAGCCTGCATACGTACCGCCGAGCCCGCCGGTGATCGGCGCATCCATGATCTGCTGCTTGCCGACGACCGCCGCCAGCGGGAAGCCGCCCGCGAGGCTCTTCGCCATGGTCATCAGATCCGGTTCGACGCCGTAGTGCTCGATAGCAAACATCTTGCCGGTGCGGGCAAAACCGGTCTGGATCTCATCGACGATGAGCACGATGCCATGCTTGTCACACAGCGCGCGCAGCGCCTTCATGAACTCCACCGGCGCCGCATAGAAACCACCCTCGCCGAGCACTGGCTCGATGATGATGGCGGCAACGCGCGACGGCTCGACGGCGACTTTGAACAGCTGTTCGAGCGCGGCGAGGCTGTCGTCCGAGGTCACACCGTGATACGTCACCGGATACGGCACGTGATAAACGTCGCCAGGGAACGGACCGAAGCCCACCTTGTAAGGTGATACTTTGCCGGTCAGCGCCATCGCCATATAAGTGCGGCCATGGAAGCTGCCGCCGAATGCGATCACCGCGGAGCGCCCCGTGTGAGCACGCGCGATCTTCACCGCGTTCTCCACGGCTTCGGCACCGGTGGTAACCAGCATGGTCTTCTTCGGCGTCGGCCCCGGCGCCAGTGCATTGAGCTTCTCGGCCAATTCAACCGCCACACGATACGGCGTGATCATCACACAGGTATGCGTGAAGCCCGCGTCGAGCTGCTTCACCACAGCGGCCTTCACATGCGGATGCAAGTGACCGGTATTCAACACGGCGATACCGCCGGCGAAGTCGACGTAACGACGCCCGTCCGCGTCCCAAACTTCCGCGTTCTGCCCCTTCTCGATATAGACGGGCAGCATGGTGGACATGCCCTTGGTGAGCGCAGCGTTGCGCCGGGCGTGCAGATCTGAGTTGGCTGACATCTTGGGTCTCTGAAACAAAAGTTACTTCGGCGGCAGCGTCGCCGCGAGGTTGCGCAGATAGTCCTGGAACTTGGTGCCCAGGGCTTCGTGCTTCAATCCGTATTCGACGGTGGCTTGCAGATACCCGAGTTTGCTGCCGCAGTCGTAGCGTTTGCCTTCGAACTCATAAGCAAACACGCTCTCCTCGTCGAGCAGATCGGCGATCGCGTCGGTGAGCTGAATCTCGCCGCCGGCGCCGCGGCCGGTGTTTTCGAGCTTCGCGAAAATGGTGGGTGACAACAGATAACGGCCGACCACCGCGAGCGTCGACGGCGCGTTCTGCGGACGCGGCTTCTCGACGATCTGTTTCACTTTGCTGACCCGGCCATCGCGCTCTTCGGTCGCGACGATGCCGTACTTGTCGGTTTCGGTACGCGGCACGGTTTCCACACCGAGCACGCTGCCGCCACGCTCTGCGTACACTTCGGCCATCTGACGCAGGCACGGCGTCGGCGCATCGATCAAGTCGTCGGCGAGATGCACGAAGAAAGGTTCATCGCCGACCACCGGCTTGGCACACCACACGGCGTGACCCAGACCGAGCGGCGAGGGCTGGCGAATGTAAATACAGCTGGCCCACGACGGCACGATGTCCTTGAGTGCCTTGAGCAGGTCGTGCTTATTCTGCGCCTCCAGCGCTTCTTCCAGCTCGTGGTCGGAATCGAAATGATCTTCGATGGCGCGCTTGGAGCTGCCGGTGATGAACACGAGCTTGCGCGCGCCGGCGGCGAGCGCCTCTTCGGCGGCATACTGGATCAGCGGCTTGTCGACGATCGGCAACATCTCCTTGGGGCTCGCCTTGGTGGCCGGCAAGAAGCGCGTGCCGCGCCCCGCCACCGGAAATACTGCCGTTCTGATCTCGTTCGTCTTCGCCACTGCACATCTCCGCGTTGGGTACTTAGGTGCGGCCCCGATGATATCGCAAGCGGCCGACGCGGGAGGGGTGACAAAAGGCCCGGTCGCTGGTGACCGGGCACAGTTCACGCTACTGCCCTGCTCAGCTGCCCTTGCGGGGGCCGGTTGTCGCCGAATCCATACGGATATTGACGCGGTTTCGTTCCAACGTTTTGGCACCGATGCCCTTGATCTTGCGCAGCTCGTCGGCGCTCTTGAAGGCGCCGTTCTTCTCTCGGTACTCGACGATGTCCTGCGCCTTGCTGAGCCCGATGCCCTGCAGCTCCTTGGCGATGGTGGCGGCATCGGCGGTATTGATATCCACCGGTCCGGCCCAGACCGCCGCCGGTAACAGACTGCAGATCAGCACCTGCACCGAGCGCCTCACGAAATGACTCGACATGATTCTCTCCTTGAATGGTTTGCCGTTGTCGGCGGCGGAGAGTGTCGGCCGGAAGGGGTGGCGAAAGGTGCTCGATATCTGGGGAAAACGCCCCGCAATCGGTCGATTATGGGTACGGAAATGTGCTCAGCGGCGATACATGCCGGGCGCCAGGTCCAGCAATGCCACGGGCGCGAACGCGTCCCAGCTGCGGCAGCCGGGGCATTGCCAGAAATGCGCCGCGCTCGCGAAGCCGCAGTCCACGCAGCGATAGCGTTGGGTGCGCCGGAGAATCCGGCCGAGCGCGGTTGCCAGCGCGGTGCATTGCTCCGCCGTCAACTGTGAGGGATCGCCGCTCGTGGCGCTCACAATTTCGCCCAGCGTGGGATCCTCCCGCAGCAGGTCGGGCAAACACTCGCGGACGAAGGGTTCCTGTTCCAAGCCGGCCACGATGGCGGCGTATGCAAGCTCTGCACGGGCCACCGGATCAGGTCGCATCCACGCGCGAAAACGACGCTCGATCTCAACCGCATCCGTTCCGCGCATCGCACGCATCACTCGCGGCAGCGCCAATGTCAGCAGCTTCGGATGCAACTCGACCGCGCGCTGACACAGCAAAGCCGCCAGCTCCGGCTGATTCATATCGAGCGCGATGTCGGCGCGAATCAATGCGCCGCGAGGAAAGTTACGTTGGGCATCCCGGGCGTGATGCAGTTGTTCGCGAGCGCCGGTGAAATCGCCCTTGGCACGCATTTGCTCCGCGAGCTCACAGTGGTAGTGAGCGATCGCGGTCGGATGCTCGGCAGAGGCGACCGCGACGAGCTTGCGATACGCCACGATGGCCTGCTCCCAATCGCGCTGCTGCTCGTAGATCCGTAACAGATATCGCAATGCCTGCACGTGACGGCCGCCGCCGTCGGCGAGCTGTAGAAACAAACGTTCGGCGCGATCGAACAGGCCGGCGCGAAAGTAATCCTCGCCCAGAGCAAACATCGCGTGCAGACGATGGTCGTCGCTCAACGACGGCCGCGCCATGATGCTTTCGTGCACGCGAATCGCCCGTTCCACTTCCCCCCGGCGGCGATACAGATTGCCCAGCGCGAAGTGAGTTTCGACGGTGTCGTTGTCGACATCGGCCATGCGCAGGAATACTTCCAATGCCTTGTCCGGCTCTTCATCGAGCAGGAAGCTCAGGCCCCGGAAATATTCTTCGGAGAGCCGGTTCGGTTCGGGAGGGGTCGCGCCGGCGCTGGCACGGTAGCGTCCGAATAGCCAGCCGGCAGCCGCGGCGACGAACAGCGCGACGATCAGCAATAGGGACGGCGGGTCAGCCGGCATTTTCCCCGGTCGCGGCGGCGGCCCGGGCGCGCTGCTCGGCCAGGCGCAAAGCGCGTCGCAGCCGGCCACGCTCGTTCAGCAGCTCGGCCACCCAGTAGACGCGCCAGATCAGCCCCGCCACCAGCCCGGCGACGAAGGCCACCACCAGCGCCAGTCCCAGCGGAGTTGCGATCTTGAGGAACGCCAGCTCCACTTCGACACGATCGATGTTCATGGCGCTGACGAACAGCGCCACCAGCGCGGCCAGCGCAACGGTGAAATAGAAAACGACGCGGGACATGGTCCCTAGTCTAAGGGAATCGACAAAAATTAGTCGCGGATCGGACTGTCGGCGCCGTCGTTCACGCGCTCGCGCAGGTCCTTGCCGGGCTTGAAGTGCGGCACGTACTTGCCGGATAGCGCCACGGTCTCGCCGGTCTTGGGATTGCGACCCTGGCGAGGCGGACGGAAATGCAATGAAAAGCTGCCGAAGCCGCGGATCTCGATACGACCGCCCTGCGCGAGGGCATCGCTCATGATCTCCAGCACCTGCTTCACCGCCAGCTCCACATCCTTGGCTGGCAGATGTTTCTGCTTGGCTGCAATGAGCTCGATGAGTTCCGATTTGGTCATGCTCGGGCCCGTTGTTGTTCTTCCACAGAACCTGAGGCGACATACACGGCGGTGGGATGCCCCACCGCCGTGCCGCTGACTGTCGCGGAGGACAAAATCAATTGTCCTGGTTGCCGCCGATGTGCTCCTTCAGCAGGTCGCCCAGGCTGGTGCCGGCCGAGGTCTCGCTGGTGCGGTAGTTGGATACCACTTCGGCTTCCTCGTGAATCTCCTTCGCCTTGATCGACAGAGCGATGGTGCGGCTCTTGCGATCGACGTTGGTGAAGCGGGCTTCCACTTCCTGATCGACCTTCAGCACGGTACGCGCATCTTCCACGCGGTCACGCGACAGCTCGGACGCACGCAGGTGGCCGTCCACGCCGCCGCCGAGGTCGATGATCGCGCCCTTGGCGTCGACTTCGCGGACCTTGCCCTTGACGATGCTGCCCTTCGGATGATCGGCGATCCAGGCCGAGAACGGGTCCTTCGCCAGCTGCTTGATGCCCAGCGAAATGCGTTCGCGCTCCGGATCGATCGACAGCACCATGGCTTCGACCTGCTGACCCTTCTGGTAGTTGCGCACCGCCTCTTCGCCCGGGATGTCCCAGGAGATATCGGACAGGTGCACCAGACCGTCGATGCCGCCGGAAAGGCCAATAAAGATGCCAAAGTCCGTGATCGACTTGATCTGACCGCTGACCTTGTCGCCGCGGTTGAAGTTGTCGCCGAAGTCCTTCCACGGATTGCTCTGGCACTGCTTGATGCCCAGAGAGATACGACGACGCTCCTCGTCGATGTCCAGCACCATGACTTCCACTTCCTGGCCGATGTGCACGACCTTGGAGGGATTCACGTTCTTGTTGGTCCAGTCCATTTCGGACACGTGCACCAGGCCTTCGACGCCTTCTTCGATTTCCACGAAGCAGCCGTAATCGGCGATGTTGGTGACCTTACCGAACAGACGCGTGCCGGTCGGGTAGCGGCGGCCGATGGCCTGCCACGGATCGTTGCCCAGCTGCTTGATGCCGAGGCTGACGCGCTGACGCTCGCGGTCGAACTTCAGGATGCGCACGTCGATCTCGTCGCCGACGGTGACCACTTCCGAGGGATGCTTGACGCGCTTCCACGCCATGTCCGTGATGTGCAACAGGCCGTCGATGCCGCCCAGGTCCACGAACGCACCGTAGTCGGTGAGGTTCTTGACCGTGCCCTTGACGACCGCGCCTTCCTGCAGCTTCTCCAGCAGCTCCGAACGCTCGGCGCTGTATTCCTGCTCGACCACCGCACGACGCGACACGACCACGTTGTTGCGCTTCTGGTCCAGCTTGATGACTTTGAATTCGAGGGTCTTGCCTTCGAGATACGAGGGATCGCGCACCGGACGCACATCGACCAGCGAGCCCGGCAGGAACGCGCGGACGAAGTCGATTTCGACGGTGAAGCCGCCCTTGACGCGGCCATTGATGATGCCCTTGACGATCTCCTGCTTCTCGAACGCCTGTTCGAGACGCGACCAGGTGCGGGCGCGCTTGGCTTTTTCGCGCGACAGACGCGTTTCGCCATTGCCGTCTTCGACGCTGTCGAGTGCGACTTCGACGTCATCGCCGACTTGGACTTCGATTTCGCCGCGGTCGTTCTTGAACTGCTCGACCGGGATGACGGCCTCACTCTTCAGGCCGGCGTTGACGAGCACCACGTCGGGCCCGACTTCGACCACTCGGCCGGTGAGGATGGCGCCTGGCTTGATCCGTTGGGATGCCAGACTCTCTTCGAACATCGACGCAAAACTTTCGGTCATGAGTATTTCCAGGGCCACGTGGGCCCGCGTGTTTGTCCTGCCGGCATCCGGTCCGACGAGGGGTTGTTGCATCAAGCCGCGCATCCGGCGCAGCGCCAAGAAATCGAAACAAACGCTTTCAGCTGGGAATCAGAGCCCGAAGCGCGCGGCGGCCAGTTCCAGAACTCTGGCCAGGACGGCGTCAATCGTCATCGAGGTGGAGTCCACGATCTGCGCGTCATCCGCGGGCTTTAGCGGGGCGATCGGGCGGCTTGCGTCGCGTCGGTCACGCTCGGCGATGTCCAGCGAAAGGGCGGCGAGGTTAGCATCGAGGCCCTTGTCTTTCAACTGGTTATAACGCCTGCGCGCGCGCTCTTCGGCGCTGGCCGTCAGGTATATCTTGAGGCGGGCGGACGGAAAAACCACGGTACCCATGTCGCGCCCGTCGGCCACCAGCCCGGGAGCCTGTGCAAATGCACGCTGACGCTCTAATAAGGCCGCACGGACGCCCGGCATCGCCCCCACCTGGGAGGCGCCCTCGCCGGTCTGCTCGGTCCGGATGGCCCGGCTGACCTCCTCGCCCTCCAGCCAGATCTGCTCGCCCCCATCCGAAGCCAGGCCGAATCTGACATCCAGCTGCTCGGCGACCCGTTGGTGACCGCTCTGGTCGTCCTGAGCCAGGCCTTTGCGCAACCCGGCGAGCGCCACCAGCCGATACAGCGCCCCACTGTCCAGCAGGTGCCACCCCAACTGGTCGGCGACCCGCCGCGCGATCGTGCCTTTACCCGAGCCGCTCGGGCCGTCGATGGTCAGGATCGGAGTGGGATCAGCCATGCACGGTGACGTTCAGCCCCGCCGAGGCGGCGGTGCCGGGGAAGTCCGGGAACGAGGTGGCGACATTGGCCACATCCAGAATCTTGATCGGAGCGGCGGCGCGCAAGCTGGCCACCGAGAACGACATAGCGATCCGGTGATCGCCATGACTGTCGACGGTGCCGCCGGAGAACACCTTGCCTTCCGGACGACCCTGAATGCGAATGCCGTCGGACAGCACTTCACAGGTCACGCCCATCGCCTTCAGGCCCTCGGCCATGACAGCAATGCGGTCGCTTTCCTTCACGCGCAGCTCCTCGGCACCGGTGACGATGGTCTCGCCCTGCGCGCAGGACGCGGCGACGAACAGCACTGGGAATTCATCGATCGCCAGGGGCACCAGATGTTCGGGCACATGAATGCCTTGCAATTGCGCCGGACGCACTTCGATGTCGGCGACTGGCTCGGCGCCCGCGGAGCGATGATTCACTACGCGCAGGTCCGCCCCCATCAGCGCCAGGATATCCAGCAGGCCGGTGCGCGTCGGATTGATGCCGACGCCGGTGATGGTCAGCACGGCGTCCTTCCTGGGATTGATCGAGCCTGCGACCATGAAGAAGGCTGCGGAAGAAAAATCTCCCGGCACTTCCAGCGTGCACGCTTTCAGTTGCGTGGGCGGCGTCAGCGACACTTCTCCGTGCGCGGCGTCGACCTGGCAGCCAAAGCTCAGCAACATGCGCTCGGTATGATCGCGCGTGATCGCAGGCTCGATGACCGTCGTCGGCGTGTTTGCATACAAACCGGCGAGCAGCACCGCGGATTTCACCTGGGCACTCGCCACGGGCAATTCATAACGAATGCCTTTCAACGTCGCGCCGCCCGTGATTTTCACCGGCGGTTTACCGTCGAGCGTCGCGATCTGCGCACCCATTTCGCGCAGCGGCTTCGCGGCGCGTTCCATCGGACGCTTCATCAGCGAGGAATCGCCGATCAGCTCGCTGTTGAAGGACTGGCCGGACAACAGACCGGTCATCAGGCGCATCGCCGTGCCGGAGTTGCCCATGTCGAGCGCATGATTCGCCGGCTTCAAGCCGCGCATGCCGACCCCATGAACGCGCACGGCCTGCGGGCCGATCTGCTCGATTTTCACGCCGAGCGCGCGCATCGCTTTCATGGTCGACAGGCAATCTTCGCTTTCCAGAAAGCCGGACACCTCGGTCACGCCATCGGCGATGCTGCCGAGCATGAGCGAACGGTGTGAAACGGACTTATCGCCGGGCACGCGGACCGCGCCGGAAACGCCAGAAACGGGCTCGACTATGTAATGCGACATCTAGTTTTACGGGGTCACCGGCTCGGCGGCGCCGAGCCTCAGGGCGCCCAGTCTACCCTCATTCCGGCCTTACAGCACCGCGGCCGGGTACGAGCCCAGCACTCGAAACAGAGTGGACGCTTTGCGCAGCTCATCCAGCGCCGTGGACAGCGGCGGCTGCTCGGCATGGCCGATCACGTCGATGAAGAACACATAATCCCATTTACGTTTGCGCGACGGCCGGGATTCGATGCGGGTCATGGTGATGTCGTTGTCCGCCAGCGGCCCCAGCAACCGATGCAGCGCGCCGGGCGACTGCGTGTCGCCGGCCGAGACTAGCAAGGTGGTTTTGTCCTGGCCGCTGGCGCTGAACAGCTTGCGACCGACGACCAGGAAGCGCGTGGTGTTATCGGCCGTGTCCTCGATTTCCGGAACGAGCACGCCGAGGTTGTAAACCTCCGCCGCCGCCTCGCCGGCAATCGCCGCCGTGCCGTCCTCATCGCGGGCCCGGCGGGCTGCCTCGGCATTGCTACTGACCGGCACGCGCTCGATGTTTGGAAGATGCTCATCCAGCCATTGCCGACACTGCGCCAGCGACTGCGGATGTGAGCAGACACGCGAGATTTTCTGCAGCCCTTTCATGCGGCCCATCAGATGCTGACGAATGCGCAGCTCGATCTCGCCGCAGATCTTCAGCGGCGAATTCAGAAACATGTCCAGCGTGTGATTGACCGTCCCCTCGGTGGAATTCTCGATGGGCACCACGCCGAAGTCGGCATGACCGGCCTGCACTTCCTCGAATACTTCGCTGATCGCCGGCAGCGGCAGCGCCCGCACCGAATGGCCGAAATGTTTCAGCACCGCCTGTTGGGAGAACGTGCCCTCCGGACCGAGGAACGCGATCTTCAGCGGCTCCTGCTGGGCCAGACAGGCGGACATGATCTCGCGGAACAGCCGCACGATCTCGTCGTTGCGCAGCGGGCCTTTGTTTCGCTCGATGGCATTGCGCAGCACCTGCGCTTCGCGCTCGGGCTTGTAAAAGTCCGCCGTGCTCATGCCCTCACCGCGCTTGGACTCGCCCACCTGCTGGGCAAAGCGGGCGCGCTCGTTCAGCAACTCGTGGATGTGCTGATCGATCGCATCGATCTGCTGGCGGATCGAGCTCAGCTCGGCCGGTACCGACGCCGGAGCCTTTCTGGCTGCCGCTTTTTTGGAGACGGCCTTGCGAGAGCCGGCCTTGGGAGTGCGCTTCATTGTGAGACAGTCGTGCTCGAGGCTGAACGGGTTTTCAGCCCGTCATTCTGCCAGCCTCGACGGTCACAACGCACGCACGTTCAATACGCCCTCGATCTTGCGCAGCTGGTCCAGCACCCCGGCGGGCACCTGACCGTCCACATCGATCAACGTATAGGCCAGCTCGCCGCGGGATTTGTTGAGCAGATCGGCGATGTTGAGTCGGGCGTGGGCCAGGGCGGTGGAGATCTGTCCGACCATGTTCGGCACGTTCTCGTTGGAGATCGACAGCCGGGTCGAGCTCGCGGTCCGGGGCAGCACCGCCTCGGGAAAATTGACCGAGTGACGGATGTTGCCGTTCTCGAGGAAGTCCTTGAGCGTGTCCGCGACCATGATGGCGCAGTTCTCCTCGGCCTCGCCGGTGGACGCGCCCAGATGCGGCAGCGCCACGATCTTCGGATGATGCTTCACGCCGTTGGTCGGGAAGTCACAGATGTAGGCGCCGAGCTTGCCGCTGTCGAGCGCTTCCACCACCGCCTTCTCATCGACGATGCCGGCGCGTGAAAAGTTGAGCACGACGCCGTTGTCTCTGAGCAGCCGGATGCGCGCGGCGTTCACGAAGCCGCGAGTCGCTTCGATCAAGGGAACATGCACCGTGACCATGTCGCAACGTGAGAACAGATCGTCCAGCGACAACGCCTGCTGCACGCCCGACGACAATTGCCACGCGCGTTGCACGGTGATTTGCGGATCGAAACCGAGCACTCGCATGCCAAGCAGATGAGCCGCGTTCGCAACCTCGACGCCAACCGCACCGAGGCCGATGACACCGAGCGTGCGACTGGGCAGCTCGTAGCCGACGTATTTCTTCTTGCCCTGCTCGACCGCGACCTCCAGCTCTTCATCCGAGCCTTTGAGATTGCGTGCGTAGTCCCAGGCCTGGCAGATATTGCGGGCCGCAAGAAATAAACCGGCGATGACCAGTTCTTTCACGGCGTTCGCATTGGCGCCCGGCGCGTTGAAGACTGGAATGCCGCGCGCGGACAGGCGCGACACAGGAATATTGTTGGTGCCCGCCCCGGCGCGGCCGACGGCAATGACGCTGGCGGGAAGCTCGATCGAGTGCATGTCCGCCGAGCGAACCAGCACGGCGTCGGGATTGCTCAACGCCGACGCAATCTCATATCTCTCCCGTGGCAGCCGCTCCAGGCCGCGAACGGAAATATTGTTCAGCATCAGGATTCGATAAGCCACATCGTTCCCCTCGACGCTCTGACCAGTCATTGGTCAGCAGTCACCAGTCACTTCATCCTGCGTGCTTGCGCTCGAACTCCTTCATGAAGCTCACGAGCGCTTCCACGCCCGCCAGCGGCATGGCGTTGTAGATGCTGGCGCGCATGCCACCGACCGAGCGATGGCCTTCCAATGTCACCAGCCCGGCGTCCTTCGCCTCGCTGGTGAACGTCTTGTCCAGCTCCGGCCGCGCCAGCGTGAAGGGCACATTCATCCAGGAGCGCGCATCGTGCGCCACCGGATTCTTATAGAACGACGAGGTATCGATGGCCGAGTACAGCAGCTCCGCCTTGCGCCGGTTGATCTCGCCCATGGCCTTCAGGCCGCCCTGGCGCTTCAACCACTGGAACACCAGACCCGCCAGATACCAGGCGTAGGTCGGCGGCGTGTTCAGCATCGAGCCTTCCTTCGCCATGGCGCCGTAATCCATGAACGACGGCGTGCCCGGACGGGCGTGACCGAGCAGGTCTTCTCGCACTATCACCAGCGTGAGGCCGGCGGGGCCGACGTTCTTCTGTGCACCACCGTAGATCAGCCCGAACTTGGAAACATCGATGGGCCGCGACAGCAAGGTCGAGGACATGTCGACGACCAGGGGCGTGCCGCTCTTCAGCTCGGGGACGAAATGAAACTCCACGCCACCGATAGTTTCGTTCGGCGTGTAGTGCAGATAGGCGGCGTTCTCGCTCACCTGCCAATTCGACAACAACGGAATCGAGGTGTACGGCTCGCCGGCATCGGCAGCCACATTCACCTTGGCGTAGGCTTTTGCCTCGCTGATCGCTTTCTTGGACCAGGCGCCGGTGTTCACATAGTCGACCGTGTCGCCGGGCTTGCTGAGATTCATCGGCACGCCGGCGAACTGGCCGAAGGCGCCGCCCTGCAGGAACAGCACCTTGTAGTTCTTCGGGATCGACAGCAGCTCGCGCAGATCGGCTTCCGCCTGTTCCGCGATGGCAATGAACGCCTTGCCCCGATGGCTCATTTCCATGACCGACATGCCGGTGCCATGCCAGTCGAGCATTTCCTCGCGCGCCTGCTCGAGTACTTCCTGTGGCAACACCGCCGGACCGGGACTGAAGTTATAGACGCGCATAAGACCCGAAGTAACCAATGACTACTGACTAATGACTGGTCAGGCAGAATCCGGAGCAGCGCCGCCGCCATCGTCGCCACCGGCATCGCCTTCGCCGCCCTCACCCTCGGCGCCTTCCGCGCCGGCTTCGCCAGCACCTTCGCTGACGATGCGCTCCAGACCGACCAGACGATCGCCTTCGTCGACCCGGATCAGGCGCACGCCCTGAGTGTTGCGACCTTGCACCGAGATTTCGTTGACCTGCGTGCGCACCAACGTGCCGCCCGAGCTGATCAGCATGATCTCGTCTTCCGGCTTCACCAGCAGCGCGCCGACCATCCGACCATTTCGCTCGCTGATTTGCAACGCGATCACGCCCTGACCGCCGCGACCATGGATCGGGAAGTCCTCGATCGCGGTCCGCTTGCCGTAGCCATTTTCGGACGCGGTGAGCACCATGCCCTGCTCATCGACGATGATCAGCGAGATGACCTCTTCGGCGGCGGTGGCCGGCAGCTCCGCGCCTTCAGCCGCTGGTGTCGGTTCCGGCAAGCGAATGCCTCGCACGCCGGCTGCCGTGCGCCCCATCGGACGCACGTCGTTCTCATCGAAGCGAATGGCCTTGCCGCCGCTCGAGCACAGAATGATCTGCTTGGTGCCGTCGGTGATGTCGACACCGACCAGCCGGTCGCCCTGCTCCAGCTCGATGGCGATGATGCCGGCCTGGCGCGGCCGCGAGAATGCTTCGAGCGACGTCTTCTTCACCGTGCCCGCCGCCGTGACCATGAACACGAATTTGTTTTCTTCGAATTCGTGGATGGGCAGCACCGCGTTGATGCGCTCGCCTTCCTGCAGCGGCAACAGATTCACAATTGGCTTTCCGCGCGAGCCCCGGCTGGCCTGCGGCAGCTGATACACCTTGAGCCAATACAGCTTGCCGGTGCTGGAGAAGCACAACAGCGTGTCGTGAGTATTGGCGACGAACAGCTTGTCGACGAAGTCTTCGTCCTTCATCGCGGTGGCGGACTTGCCGCGACCGCCGCGACGCTGCGCCTGATAATCGGTGACCGGCTGCGACTTCGCATAGCCGCCATGCGACAGCGTGACCACCACGTCCTGCTGTTCGATCAGATCTTCGATGGTCAGATCCGAATGATCGAAATTGATCTGGGTGCGACGCGGATCGGCGTACTTGGCCTTGACCTCTTCCAGCTCGGTACGAATCACCTGCAACAGGCGCTCGGGACGCGCCAGGATGTCGCTCAGGTCGGCGATCTGCGTCAGCAGTTCCTGGAACTCGGCGATGATCTTGTCCTGCTCCAGACCGGTCAGCCGGTTCAGGCGCATGTCCAGGATGGCTTGCGCCTGGACGTCGGACAAGCGATAGCCGCCTTCGACCAGACCGAACTCGATGGACAAGCCGTCCGGCCGGGAGACGATGTCGCCGGCCCGCTCCAACATCGCCGGCACCGCGCCCGACGTCCAGATGCGGCTCATCAACGCGACCTTGGCTTCAGGCGGCGTCGGCGACGCCTTGATCAAGGCAATGACTTCATCGATGTTGGCCAGCGCGACCGCCTGGCCTTCCAGAATGTGGGCGCGCTCGCGAGCCTTGCGCAGGTCGAACACGGTGCGGCGGGTGACCACTTCGCGCCGGTGCCGCACGAACGCTTCGAGCATCTCCTTCAGGTTGAACAGCTTCGGCTGGCCGTCCTGCAAGGCCACCATGTTCATGCCGAACACCGTTTCCATCGGCGTGTGCTTGAACAGTTTGTTCAGCACCACATCCGCGACTTCACCGCGCTTGAGCTCGATGACCACGCGCATGCCGTCCTTGTCGGACTCGTCGCGCAAGCCATCGGAGGCGATGCCCTCGACCACTTTTTCGCGCACCAGCTCGGCGATCCGCTCGAGCAGCCGCGCCTTGTTCACCTGATACGGCAGCTCGGTGATGATGATGGCCTGACGACCCTTGTCGTCTTCCTCGATGTCGGTCTTGGCGCGCACGTATACGCGGCCACGGCCGGTCAGATAGGCCGAGGCGATCTCGGCGGCGCCGTTGATGATGCCGGCGGTCGGAAAGTCCGGGCCCGGAATGATCTGCATCAAGGTCGCGATGGTGATGCTCGGATCGTCGATGAGGGCGATACAGGCCGTGACCACTTCGCCCAGGTTGTGCGGCGGAATGTTGGTGGCCATGCCGACCGCGATACCGGCCGAGCCGTTGATCAGCAGGTTCGGCACGCGCGTCGGCAGCACGACCGGCTCTTTTTCCTTGCCGTCGTAGTTGTCGACGAAATCGACGGTCTCGCGGTCGATATCGGCGAGCAGCTCGCTCGCAAGCTGCGTCATGCGGCACTCGGTGTAGCGATAGGCCGCCGGCGGATCGCCGTCCACCGAGCCGAAGTTGCCCTGGCCGTCGACCAGCTGGTAGCGCATCGAGAAGTTCTGCGCCATGCGCACCAGCGCGTCGTAAGCCGACGTGTCGCCGTGCGGGTGATATTTGCCGAGCACGTCACCGACCACGCGCGCGCACTTCACATACGGGCGGGAATAGACGTTATTGCTCTCATGCATCGCGAACAGGATGCGACGATGGACCGGCTTCAAGCCGTCGCGCACGTCGGGCAGAGCGCGCCCGACGATGACGCTCATCGCATAGTCGAGATACGACTGGCGCATCTCGTCTTCGAGGTTGACGTGCAGGATTTCGCGCGCGATTTCGGCCATGCGGAACTCGTCGAAGGAAGTGGCGAATCTTATCACATCGCGCGTCCAAAACAGGGCGTCCGGTGGTACTTCTCACAGCTATACTCCGGCGCCCATGGAACCTATCGACACGCTGCTCTCGGCCCGCTGGATCATTCCGATCGAACCGGCGGGCGTGGTGCTGGAAGCACATTCGCTGGCGATTCACCAGGGCCGCATCCTGGCGGTGTTGCCCACGGCCGAGGCGAAACAGCGTTTTTCCGCGCAGGAAGAGCTCGACCGGCCGGCGCACGTGCTGTTGCCGGGGCTGGTGAACGCGCATACGCATGCCGCCAGCAGCCTGTTGCACGGAGCAGTCGCCAGCAGCTCGTTCGAGCATTGGGCGCACACCATCCGGCAGCTTCAACGGCGCTGGGTCGATGCTGAATACGTCCGCGACGGTACCGAGCTTGCGATCGCCGCCGCGCTATCGAGCGGCACGACATGTTTTGCCGACCAGCATCTTTTTCCAGAAGTGGTCGCGCAGACCGCCGCCGAAGCGCGCATGCGTGTCTGCGTCGGCCTACCCGTACAGGACACGCCGTCGGTCTGGGCCGGTTCGGCCAGCGAGTGTCTGGATAAAGGCTTCAAATTGCGGGACGAATACCGCGACGATCCTTTGATCACGACCGCGCTCGCGCCGGTGGAACCCGCAGCACTCAGCGACGACACGCTGGAACGCCTGCGGCGCCTCGCCGACGAGCTGGAATTACCCATCTACATGCACGTCAACGAGAGCCGAGGCAGCGCGCCGTCGCTCGAACGGCTCGAACAGCTGGGGCTGCTGTCCCCACTGCTCGCCGCGGTTCACATGGTCAAACTGGATTCCGCCGACGTCGAACGCGTCGCCGCCGCGGGCGCCAGTGTCGTCCATTGCCCGCAATCCAACCTCAAGCTCGGCAGCGGCCTGTGCCCCGTGCCCCTATTCAAGGATCGTGCGGTGAACGTGGCGTTGGGCAGCGGCGGTGTCGGCAATCACGATCTGCTCGCCGAGCTGCGCACCGCCGCCCTCATCGCCAATGGCATGTTCCCCGCGGCGACCCCGGTCGATGCGCATGACTGGCTCCAAACGGCGACGCTGAACGGTGCACGCGCGCTCGGCCTGGCCGAGTCCATCGGCTCGCTGCTGCCGAGGAAATGGGCCGATGTGTGTTGTATCGACTTGGGCCAGCCCAATACTCAGCCCACCTACGATCCGGCCGCGCAGATTGTATATGCCGCGTCGCGCGAGCAAGTCAGCGATGTCTGGGTCGCCGGCCGCACGCTGGTGCGCGATCGCCAGCTGACGCATATCGACACCGCGGCTCTGTTGAATCGCGCCGAGCTCTGGCGCGTTCGTATCGCGGCTCAGGTGACAGAATGAACGCAACTGCTTCCAATCACGACCCGGCCGAAATCGCCCGCTTCGACGACATCGCCCAGCGCTGGTGGGATCCGAAGGGCGAATTTCGTCCGCTGCACGTTTTGAATCCGGTGCGGCTCGACTACGTCGATGAGGGCGCCTCGTTGCGGGGCAAGCGCGTGCTCGATGTGGGCTGCGGCGGCGGCATTCTCAGCGAAGCGATGGCCAAGCGCGGCGCTCGAGTCACGGGCATCGACCTCGCGCCTCAGACCATCGAAGTCGCCGGGCTGCATGCGCTCGAAAGCCAGCTCACGATTCGTTACATGCGCGAGTCGGCCGAGACCCACGCGGCTCATTCGCCGGGCGCCTACGACATCGTCACCTGCATGGAAATGCTCGAACACGTGCCCGAGCCGGAAAGCGTGCTGCGCGCTCTGCACGATCTGGTGAAGCCCGGCGGTGACATCTTCGTCTCGACGTTGAATCGCAATCTCAAGGCTTATCTATTGGCGGTGGTCGGCGCGGAGTACGTGCTCAACCTGCTGCCGCGTGGCACTCATAGTTATGAGCGCTTCATCAAGCCTTCCGAGATGAGCCGCTGGGCCCGCAGCACCGGTCTCAATGTCGTGGACATCGCGGGCCTCGCGTATGACCCGCTCCAACACACCGCCCGTCGCACCGGCGACGTGAGCGTGAACTACATGATGCACTTGAAAAGAGATGCCTGAATTGGTCGGTACTTCGATTGGGTTGATGGTTCTGGCCGCGCTGGTGGGTGCGCTCGTCGGCGCGCTCGTCGCGAGTCTGCGTGCGCGTCAGCGTTCTGAGGGGCTGCACGTCGAGCTCGCGGTGCTGAAAGCTCAGGTCAAGGGCGAAGAGCAGCTCGAACGCGAGCGCCAGGCCGCGCTCGAACGTTCGATGGAAAAGATGAAGTCGCAGTTCGACACGCTGGCCGGCTCGTCCCTGCGTACCAACAGCGAGCTGTTCCTGCAACTCGCGCGCGAGCACCTGACTCAGCATCAGCAATACGCGGTCTCGGCACTCACCGAACGTGAGAAAGCCATCGAGACCATGCTCGCGCCGATTCGCGAGGCGCTGGGCAAGACCGAGCAGCAGATCGTGCGCATCGAAAAAGAGCGCGCCGAAACTTTCGGCAGCCTGAAGACCTCGCTCGAAACCGTCGCGCTCGGCCAGCAAGCGCTGCAAAAGGAAACCCGCACGCTGGTCAACGCGCTGCGCCGGCCCGAAGTGCGCGGCCAGTGGGGCGAAATGACGCTGCGTCGCCTGGCCGAGCTGGCCGGCATGGTCGAGCACTGCGACTTCAAGGAACAGGTGCACGTACGCATCGAGGACGGCAACCTGCGTCCCGACATGATCGTCCACATGCCCGACGGCCGCGATCTGGTCGTGGACGTGAAGACGCCGCTCGATGCCTATCTCGAAGCCGTCGATGCCGCCACCGACGAAGCGCGCGCAGTGGCGATGCGCCGTCACGCCAACGCCATCGCCGAGCGCGTCAAGCAACTCGGCGCGAAGAGCTACTGGGCGCAGTTCGAACGCAGCCCCGACTTCGTGATTCTGTTCATCCCGGGCGATCAGTTCCTGTCCGCCGCGCTCGCCGAGCAACCGAACCTGCTGGAAGACGCGATTCGTCAGGACGTGATCATCGCGACCCCATCGAGCTTCGTCGCGCTGCTGAAAGCAGTCGCCTATGGCTGGCGGCAGATGTCGCTCGCTCAGAATGCCGAGACCATTCGCACGCTCGCCGAAGATCTCTACAAGCGTCTGGCGGTGTTCACGACACATCTGGGCAAGCTGGGCCGCAACCTGAGTAGCAGCGTCGATCATTTCAACGCCGCGGTCGGTTCGCTCGAACGCCAGGTGCTGCCCGGCGCACGCAAGTTCACCGAGCTGGGGGTGCGCCCGGATCGCGAGCTGGAAACGCTGGAGCCCATCGACAAGATGACGCGCGAGCCGGCGGAGAAAGACCAGCTGCCGCTGCCCGGGACCAACGACAAGGCAGCGCAGTCCAAGTAGCGCCATGTCGATCCTGGAGAACGAACTGGTCAATCGCACGGCCCCACCGGGCTCGATGCGCTATTTCTCGCTGCTGTACTCGCCCGAAGACAAGCGCGACGCCGTCCTCGCCCTCTACGTCATCGACACCGAAATTCGCGAATCCGCCAAGAGCGCCAGTCATGACGTCGCTCATACGCGGCTGACCTGGTGGCGCGCCGAGACTGATCGGCTGGTCAACGGCAATCCACAGCATCCGGCGACGCGGGTGCTCAACGAACACGCGTCCGGCGATCGTGCCATTTTCAGCAAGTTGCACGAAGTGCTGGCGGCGGCGGACATGGATCTCGCCCGCATGACCTTCTCGAATCAGCAGGAGCTGCGTGCGTATTGCTCTCGTAGCGGTGGCGCGATTCAGGAGTTGATCGCTGCCCTGCTCGCCCAACCGGGCGCGCTCGATGAAACAACGCGAGCGGCGGCCAACAAACTCGGCGTCGGCATTCGCATGGCGGAGATCGTTCGGGATCTGCGTCAGGATGCGTACGACGGCAATGTTTATTTGCCGCTCGACCTGCTCGACCGGCAGGAATTGAAAACGGATCATCTGCGCGCCCGCGAAGTCGATCCGAAGCTCAAGACCGCATTGAGCTCCATCCGTGACAGTGCCGCCGCCGAACTGGAGCTGCCTCCTCGGGGCCGACAGACGGAGAGTCTGCGTCCTGCGTTCGTGCTGGCGGCATTGCACCGCAAATTGCTCGATCACATCGCGGCCCGCCACTACGATGTCGCCTCCCAGCGCATCGAGCTCGGCCCGCTGCAAAAACCGTGGACTGCGTGGCGCGCCGCGCGTCGTGCTTGATCCGCCCGTCCGACGAAGCATATGGCTGGCAAAGAATATGACTGACCCGCGTACCTACCAACCCTCCAAAGACGCGCTCAAAGATCGCGTCATCCTCATCACCGGCGCGAGCGACGGCATCGGTAAAGCGGTGGCGATTGCGGCCGCGACCCACGGCGCGCAGGTCGTGCTGCATGGTCGAAACGTTCGCAAGCTCGAAGCGGTTTACGATGAGATCGTGAAGGGCGGCCATCCGCGGCCATCCATTCTGCCGCTGGATTTCGAGAAAGCCGGCCCGGATGAGTACGAGAAGCTGGTCACCGCGCTCGATCAGGAATTCGGCCGACTCGACGGCCTGCTGCACAACGCCTCGATGCTGGGCGAACGCGCGCCGATCGAACATCACGACGTGGCGAAATGGCTGCGCACCATGCACGTGAACGTCAATGCGCCCTTCATTCTCACGCGCACCTGTCTGCCGCTGCTGAAGAAGTCGCCCGATCCAGTGATCTTGTTCACCTCCAGCGGCGTCGTCTCCAATCCGCGTCCGTTCTGGGGCTCGTATCTGGTGTCCAAGTGGGCCAGCGACGGTCTGATGAGCATGCTGGCGCAGGAACTGGAGAAGCAGCCGGCGATGCGCGTGAACAGCATCAACCCGGGCGCGGTGAAGACGAACATGCGATTGCAGGCCTACCCCGCCGAGGATCGCAGCAAGCTGCGCGAAGCTCACACCATCGTGGCGGCGTATCTTTACTTGCTCGGGCCCGATAGCCGCGGCGTCCAGGGCCAGACCCTCAACGCCCAGTAGCCGACTTTTTTGCCCGCCTGTGTCGGGAACCGGTCGGCGGCGGCGTCCTTGCCTCGAACGACCGGTTCCACTCGCAACAGGAGCAGAAAATGAGCGCGGCGCAGAGCGAAACTCCCTACCCGAATCCCGAAGTCAAAGGCGGCCTGGTCGCCTATCTGTGCGTGGATGGCGCCAGCAAGGCGTCCGACTTCTACGTGAAGGCATTCGACGCCAGGGAAGTGTTTCGTTATCCGGTGGATGACAAGGGCCGCACCATGCACATCCATCTTTACGTCAATGGCTCGTCGCTGATGCTGGCCGACGGCTATCCCGAGCACGGCCACCCCTGCGAGCAGCCGCAGGGTTTCAACCTGACGCTGCAGGTGAAGAACATCGACCAGTGGTGGCAGCGCGCGGTAGATGCCGGCGCGGAGATCGTGCTGCCGCTGCAGGATATGTTCTGGGGCGCCCGCTACGGCCAGTTGAAAGACCCGTTCGGCGTGCTGTGGTCGATGAACGAGCCGAAGTAACGATTGTTACTTTCGATTGTTACTTCCGAGGTCAGCGCCGCTTCGGCTTCTTGCGTCGATCAGGCGCGGGCCGGCGGCGCGGACGGGCCGGCGCTTCCGGCTTGGGCGGCGGCGTCGGCAATGTGAGCTCGACGCTCGCATACAACTCAGCGACCTCGCTGTCCGACAGCTCACGATGCTTACCGCGAGGCAGATCTCGCGGCAGCTCGAACTCGCCGAACTGCACTTGAATCACGCGGCTGACTTTCAACCCGCGACTTTCAAACAATGCCCGCACGGCGGCGCGACGATGCGCACGATGCGATTCCACGCGGAACCATCGATTCGTGCCCTCGCCGCCGGCCGGCTCGATGTTTTCGAACTCGATGGTCTCGTCGTCGTATTGAACGACGCGAGGAATGGAGTCGACGTCGTATTCGGGAAACGGCACGAGCACGCGTGCAACGTACGCTGCCGGCGTCGTTTCAGCGCGGCGGCGAAGCGCGTCGGCCAGGCGACCATCGCTCGTCAGTAACAACAATCCGCTGTCGCCCGCTTGCATGGTGTTCACGACCAGCCAGCGCGAGCCGCGCAACGACGGCAGCGATTCCATGACGGATTTACCCGCCACCTCGCCGCTTTCATCTTCCGCGGTGGGCGTGATCGGCTGGCCTTGCGGCTTGTGATACAGGATCACTTTCGGCGCCGCGAAGACGCTCAGCCGCGATGTGACATCTTTGCCATCGATGCTGACCCGATCGCCCGCGTTGTAACGGTCGCCGGGCTGCGCCGGCTGATTGTTCAGACGGACACGGCCTTCCAGCATCCACTTCTCGATCTCGCGACGCGAGCCGAGGCCGTGCTGGGCCAGGAGTTTATGCAGACGTTCGGACATGATTCGGGCACCGCGGGTGCAGCGGTGCCGGTGGGTTAGCCTTCGCTCGGTGGCTCGCTGACGCGAGTGTGCTCTTCATCGTGGTCCGATGCGACCATCGGCGATGAGGTACCGGACTCGTCGTCGCCCTCATCGGCGTCGGCGGACAATTCATCGTCGGCGTCGTTCGATTCGTCGCTGTCACCAGCGTCGGCCGACAGCTTGTCCTCGCTCTCGTCGTCGTCCTCATCGAAGTCGTCGTCATCGTCTTCGTCGTCATCGAAGTCGGCGTCGTCGTCTTCGTCTTCGTCTTCGGCGTCGTCATCATCGTCATCATCGCCGAAGTCGTCGTCTTCTTCTTCCTCTTCCTCTTCCTCTTCCTCTTCGTCCTCTTCCTCTTCGTCCTCTTCCTCTTCGTCCTCGTCCTCGTCCTCGTCGTCTTCGTCCTCTTCCTCTTCGGCGTCGGCGTCGGCGTCAGTGTCTTCGGCGTCTTCGTCGTCGGCATCACGGCCGCTGTCGTCGGCTTTGGCGACCGTCTCGCCGTCGATGCCGGCTTCCGCGTCAGCCTCTGCTCCTGCTTCGACGGCGGCGGCGGCGCCTTCCGCGCTCGCCACAATTTCACCACCGGACTCGATAGCGGCCTCGCCGCTCGCCGCAGCTTCTTCTGTCGTCGCCGCGCCCTCTTCGGTGCTCGCCGCAACTTCACCTTCAGCCGACCCTTCGATGGGCTGAGGCTGATCGGCCTGCAGCTCGAGTTGCACACCGATGGTCTCGATGTCCTTCAGCTCGGCGAGCGTCGGCAGCTGATCCAGGCTCTTCAGACCGAAGTAATCCAGGAACTCACGCGTCGTGCCGAGCAGTTCCGGACGGCCCGGGACTTCGCGGTGACCGACGGTGCGAATCCAGCCGCGCTCTTGGAGCGTGCGCATGATGGTCGAGCTGATCGACACGCCGCGGATCTCTTCGATCTCGCTGCGGGTGATGGGCTGGCGATAGGCGATGAGCGCCAATGTTTCCAGAAACGCACGCGAATACTTCGCCGGACGTTCCGACCACAGACGCGATACGACTTCGGCGGCCTTCGGCCGCACCTGGATGCGCCAGCCGCTCGCGACTTCGACCAGCTCGATGCCACGGTTCTCGTAGTCGGCGATCAGCATGCCGATGGCGGTGGTGAAGAATTCGGGCGTGGGGCGCTCGCGCTCTTCGAAGAGATCCATCAGCTGCTGCGTGGTGATCGGCTTGCCCGCCGCCAGCAGCGTCGCTTCGATGATGTGCTTGAGATCGTGTTCGTTCATCTCGTTGGTTCCGCGTCCGTATTGTCAGCCTCGTCGGAGGCTCCGGTCACGCTGTCGCCTGCATTAGACAGATCAGGCCCGGACAGGTCGGCAGTCTGCTCGGTGGTCGCTTCGTCATGCCCGGCCGCATCGGCCGTAACCGGCGCCGGCGCATCCTCGATCACCACGTTGGTCGTTTCTTCAGCCGGTACTTGCCCGGCGGCGACTTCGATCGTTTCATCAGCCGGCGCATCCTCGACGGCCGCAGCGACTTCAACTGCTTCGACCGCTGGCGCTGCCTCGGTCATGACGACATCCGTCGTCTCGACCGGCTGCGAATGCTCGTCCACGACTTCCTCTTCCACGACTTCGGCCGTCGTGAAGTCGGAAGATGCGACGACTTCGTCGGTGATCTCCACCGGCTCGGCTCGAGACACAACCTCGTCGACGACGTCAGCTGTCTCGACCTCATCGACCACTCCGCCGAGCACCTCAGCGGTCTCGACCTGGTCGACAACTCCGTCGACGCCGTCAGCTGCCTCGACCTCATCGACCACTCCGTCGACGGCTTCAGCTGCCTCGACCTCATCGACCACTTCGTCGAGCACCTCAGCGGTCTCGACCTGGTCGACAACTCCGTCGACGCCGTCAGCTGCCTCGACCTGGTCGACAACAACCTCGGCTTCCGACCGGGCGACGGACTCATCGACGAACGCGGCTGCATCCGTCTGCGACGTGTTCTCTTCGATCACCACCGGCGTGGGCACGACGTGCTCTTCGACCACGTGCTCGGGAACGATGTGTTCCTCGACTTCGTGCTCCTCGACGACGTGTTCTTCAACCGTGCGCTCGTCGCCGGGAACGACGTCAACACTCTCGATCGCCGCGACGGCCTCGTTCGGCTCGACCGCTTCGGTCATCTCGGTCAGCCCGATGACCTCGGTCGACTCGACCGCTTCGGTCGTCTCAGTCAGCCCGACAACCTCGTTCGGCTCGACGGCTTCAGTGGTCTCGGTCAGCCCGACGACCTCGGTCACGTCGACCGCTTCGGTCGTCTCAGCCAGCCCAGCTGCCTCGTTCGGCTCGACCGCTTCGGTCGTCTCCACCGGCTCCGGCGTGTAAATCGACACCAGCGCCTCAACCGATTCAGGCGCGTCGGCGACCGTGCCTTCGATGAGGCCGGCCTGTGTCAACTCGCCCTCCGCGAGGACATCCATCACCGGCGACACGCTGAGCTCAGCGACCTGCTCGACGGCCTGCGCCGTCAGCGGATCTGTTTCGTCGGCGAGGGCGGAATCCACGGCGCCAAAATCATGCGGCACGTCTTCGAGGGTGACCTCGTCATAAACGTGCGAGTTCACCGACAACTCATCGGTCACGACCTGAAGCGTGGCCGGCTCAATCAGCAATCCTTCAATCGCGATATCGGCGCCGGCCGACTCAATCAGCAACGAGCCGTCCGTCGCAACATCGACGGCCCCCGGCTCAGCCGGCAACGAATCTTCTGCCGCGAGATCGGCGGCGGCCGCTTCGATCACCGCTGCATCGATCGCGACCTCTCGACCCTCGGAGGACTCGAGCGCCGCCTCATCGATCACCACCGGCGATCCAGCAGCAACCTCTTCGGCCACCGCGGCGGCAACGGCCGCCTCATCAGTCGCAGCGACTTCGGCGACGGTCTCCACCGCATTCTCGGTCGACGCAATCGCCTCCGACACCGCGGCTTCAACAAAGCCCGCATCGACAATCGTGTTATCCGACTCGATGCTGTCGACCGCAATCGAAGACGCCGCAGCCACATCGGCAACAGCTTCCTGCACGGCGATGGCAGCGTCATCGGCCGGCGGCGTGTCGTCGTCATCTGGAATATCGTTCTCACCCGCCAGCTCCGGCTGCGCGAGCGCCGCGGCGTTCTCCGCGTCGGCCGTCTCCGAAGCCGCGACGCCACCCTGAACGACTTTCAGGTGCCGCTGCGCGGTGCGTACGTGGATGGGGGCGTAAGCCTCAGCTTGCACGATTTCGATCAAGCCTTCCTTCATCAATTCCAGAATGGCGATGAACGTCACAGTGACGCCCATGCGCCCTTCTTCGGGCTTGAACAATTGGCGGAACTCGAAGAACGCGACCGTCTGCAAGCGCGCCAGAATCTCCGTCATGCGCTCACGCTGCGACAAGCGCTCGCGCGAGATGTGGTGATGCGCGAACTTCTCGGCGCGGGACAACACGTCGCGAAATGCGTCGAGCATTTCCTTCAGCGTCACGTCCGGCAGCAGCTTGACGACCTGGCGCTCTTCCAGCTCGGCGGACGCGAGCACGTTGTCGCGCTCCAGCCGATTCAGCTTGTCGAGATCCTCCGCCGCTTTCTTGAAGCGCTCGTACTCTTGCAGACGACGCACCAGCTCGGCGCGCGGATCGTCTTCATCCGTGCCCTCAGCCGACGGCGGCCGCGGCAACAGCATGCGCGACTTGATCTCCGCGAGCATCGCGGCCATCAGCAAATATTCGCCGGCGAGCTCCAGCTGCAACTCCGCCATCACCTCGATGTACTTCATGTACTGACGAGTGATCTCGGCGATCGGAATGTTCAGGATGTCGAGGTTCTGCTTGCGGATCAGATACAGCAGCAGATCGAGCGGACCTTCGAACGCGGTCAGGAACACCTGCAACGCATCCGGCGGAATATACAAATCCCGCGGCAGCTGCGTCATCGGCTCGCCTTCGACGACGGCGAACGGCATCTCGCTCTGCTGGGGCGGCAATTCGGCGCTCAGGTCCTCGTCCTGCAGCTGCGAGCCGGTGTCTTCCACCAGCTTCAGTTCGGGCTTGGCCTTGCTCACCGGTAGTTCATCCCCATCGCCTGGTGCACCTCATCGAGTGTCTGGCGGGCCACGTCGCGCGCCTTCTCGTTGCCCTCGGCGATGATGCCTCGGACCAGGTCGCGATTCTCTTCGAATTCCTTGGCACGTGCCTGCATGCCGCGCAGCTCGGTCACGATTGCATCGATGACCGGCTTCTTGCAATCCAGACAACCGATGCCGGCGGAGCGACAGCCCTGCGCGGCCCACGCCTGCGTCTCGGTCGACGAATAGATCTTGTGCAGATCGAACACCGGGCACTTGTCCGGATCGCCCGGATCGGTGCGACGCTGCCGCGCCGGGTCGGTCATCATGCCCTTCAGCTTCTTCGCGACCTGATCGGGATCCTCGCGCAGGCCGATGGTGTTGCCGTAGGACTTGGACATCTTGCGACCGTCGAGGCCGGGCACCTTCGGCGTCGCCGTCAGCAGCACTTCGGGCTCGACCAGATAGCTGCGGCCCGTGCCTTCCAGATAGCCGATGAGGCGCTCGCGATCGGCCAGGGTCAGCCGCGCCGTGCCTTCCAGCAGCGAGTGCGCCTTGGCGATGGCTTCCTGATCGCCCTTCTCCTGATAAAGACGCCGCAACTCGTTGTATCGAGTGCCGTTGCGACTGCCCAATGCCTTGAGTGCCTTATCCACCTTGGCCTCGAAGTCGGGCTCGCGGCCATAGACATGATTGAAGCGACGCGCCACTTCGCGCGTGATCTCCACGTGCGCGATCTGGTCCTCGCCAACCGGTACGAAGGCGGTCTTGTACAACAGGATGTCGGCCGACTGCAGCAACGGATAACCGAGAAAGCCGTAGGTCGCGAGATCCTTGTCCTTGAGCTGCTCCTGCTGATCCTTGTAGGTCGGCACGCGCTCCAGCCAGCCGAGCGGCGTGATCATCGACAGCAACAGATGCAGCTCGGAGTGCTCGGGCACGCGCGACTGAATGAAGATGGTCGAGGACGCCGGGTTCAGACCGGCGGCCAGCCAGTCGATCACCACGTTCCAGACATTGCTCTCGAGTTGCGAAGTGTCCTCGTAACCGGTCGTCAGCGCATGAATGTCCGCGACGAAGAAGTAGCACTCGTACTGGTACTGCAGCTCCACCCAGTTCTTGAGCGCGCCGTGATAGTTACCAAGATGGAGTGCACCTGTCGGGCGCATGCCGGACAGGACGCGTCGGTTGGTAGCGGGAGTCGAGCTCAATGCCTATCCTTACGACCTAAAAATCAAGGCGTTAGCGAATCTTGTTAATTCGGGAAATCAGCAGCTTGTGAAGCTGGCGGCATTATACGCAGCTTGACAGCCACTCTTGATAGCTGCCGATGAGTCGCATTATTCGAACGCGCTCACGTCGCCCTTGCCCCGGCGGACCACGACCGGCGCGGGACCGGCCAGGTCGATCACGCTGCTCGGCTCGAGCCCGCAGTTGCCGCTGTCGATCACCGCGTCGACGAAGTGAAACAGCCGCTCCTGGATCTCGCGCGGATCGGTCAGCGGATGCTCGTCGCCCGGCAGGATTAGCGTCGAGCTCATGATCGGTTCGCCCAGCTCGTCGAGGATGGCGGTGACCACGGGATGGTCGGGCACACGCACGCCGATGGTCTTGCGCTTCTCGTTCTGCAGGCGCCGCGGCGTCTCCTTGGTGGCCTGCAGGATGAAGGTGTATGGCCCCGGCGTGAACGCCTTCAGCGTGCGGTACTGCGTGTTGCTGACGCGCGCGTAGTTGGCGATCTCCGACAGGTCGCTGCACACCAATGTGAAGTGGTGATGACGGTCGGTCTGGCGAATGCGGGCAATGCGCTCCATGGCCGCCTTGTCGCCGAGGTGGCAGCCAAGCGCGTAGCACGAATCGGTCGGATAAACGACCACCCCGCCCTCACGAATGATCTCGACCGCCTGACGGATCAGGCGGAGCTGCGGGTCCCTGGGGTGAATCTCCAAATAGCGGCTGGTCATCCCGGTATGATAGCGGCCCTGTCAAATCCGCCGGTCGACCGGCAAGGTCCGCGTCCTCTCATGAAGTTGTTGTTCGACTTCTTTCCGGTCATCGCGTTCTTTCTCACCTACAAGATCACCGGCAACCTGTTCGTCGCCACCGGCGTGATCATCGTCGCGGTGATAGCGCAGACGGCCTGGCAATGGTTCCGCCACCGCAAGGTCAGCCAGATGGCGCTGATCTCGGGCGTGCTGGTATTGATTTTCGGCGGTTTGACGCTGCTGATCCATGACAAGGTTTTCATCCAGTGGAAGGTCTCGGTGGTCAACTGGCTGTTCGCGGCCGGTTTCCTCGCCAGCCGGTTTTTTGGCGACAAACTGCTGATCGAACGGATGATGGGCGAGAACGTGCAGCTGGACCCGCCGGTATGGCGCACGCTGAACTGGGCCTGGATCGTGTTCTTCACCGCGCTCGGCATCATCAACCTCTATATCGTCTACAACTTCTCCGAAGAGGTCTGGGTCAACTTCAAGCTGTTCGGCATGCTCGGGCTGACCGTGGTGTTCGCGATCGCGCAGGCGATCTGGCTGTCGTCCAAGATGCCGCCCGAGGACACCTCGGCCCCGTCGGAGAAGCCGCAGTGACCCGCGCCGAGCGCATCGTCGGTGAGCTGCGCAAGGCATTGCACACCGAGCAGGTCGAGTTGATCGACGACAGCCATCTGCACGCCGGTCATGCGGGTGCGAGAGATGGCCGAGGGCATTTTCGCGTGCGCGTCGTGTCCGCCGACTTTGGCGGCCTGCGCACGCTGCAGCGGCACCAGCTGGTTTACCGGTCGCTGGGCGATCTCATGCAGACCGACATCCACGCATTGAGCATCACCGCGCTGACACCGGACGAAGCGCGCTGACGAATATCTTTCAGATAACTTCCACATCAAGGACTCCCATGAATCGTCATCTCCTCGTCGGCCTGCTGCTGCCTCTGACGCTGCTGGCCGGCTGCGGCAATGCCGCCGAAAGCCAAAAAGCCCCCGCCGGCCCGCCGGTCGCGGTGGTCAATGGCAAGAACATCAGCAAGTCGGAGTTCGACCTGTACGTCGAGAACGTCGGGCGCCAGTCCAAGCGCGAGATCTCCGAAGCCGAAAAGTCGCAGCTGCTGGATCAGTTCATCAGCATGCAGCTGGCGGCCGAAGCGGCCTCCAAGGCAGGCATCGAAAAGCAGCCCAAGGTCCAGGATCAGCTCGCCCTCGCCCGCCTCAACGTGCTGGTCGATTCCGGCCTCCAGGAGTGGCTGGAGAAGAACCCGGTGACGGACGCGGAGCTGCGCCCGGAATATGACGCGCAGGTCGCGCAGATGCCTAAGGAATATCACGCACGACACATTCTGGTGGACGACCAGGCCAAGGCCGAGGCGCTCACCAAGGAGCTCAAGGGCGGCGCGGATTTCGCCAAGCTGGCGGAAAAGAACTCGAAGGATCCCTCCGGCAAGAACGGCGGCGATCTCGGCTGGTTCACGCTCGAGACCATGGTCAAGCCGTTCTCCGACGCGGTCGCGGCGCTGCAGCCGGGGCAGATGACGGATCAGCCGGTACAGAGCCAGTTCGGCTGGCACATCATCAAGCTCGAAGAGTCCCGCACCACTCAGGCGCCGGCGTTCGACGAGGTCAAGGACCGGGTCAAGATGCTGGTGCAGCGGAAGAAGCTGCAGAACTATCTGGATGAGCTGCGCAAGAACGCCAAGATCGAGAAAAAGACCTGAGCGCTCACTCGAGCGTGGTCCAGCCCTTCACATCGTAAGGATCCTTGCCCTTCAACACGCGCTGTTCCTGGATCACGAACGATTCGGCTTGTTGCGCGCTGAACTGCCAGGGCACGATGGAGACATAGAAAGGATCGTCGCGACCGTCCGCGGCGATCCTTTTATCGTTGAGGTACGGGTTCACGCACCCGCCGATCTCTTCGCAAAGAATGCGGGGCACTTCCGCGTTCGGCAGGAAGTCCTCCAGGGTCTGCAACCGGCCTCGCGCATTGCGCTCCTTGACCAGCAATACCGAGCGAGTGGCCACGTATCTGGCGTCTGTGGTGCCGCCCGCCACGGCGCGAGTGGAGCGGTCCGTGATCCGCCCGACGATGCCGTGATCCGACACGATGACGATCTTGGTGTTGTCGTACACACCCGCCTGTTTCAAGACATCCAGATAGTCGGCCACACTCAGCAAGGTGCAGCGCGCGCCGATGGCATGCCACAGCGAATACAAGCTGGTATGGCCCCGACGCGCGAACTCTTCATCCGGGACTTTGAACAATTCGTGCCGTGGCTGGCAGTCCTCGCCGAGGAAGCTGGGCTCGTGCGCCAGCAGGCTGGACACGAAATTCAGATTGGATTCTTCGGCATCGAACCGCGTCACTTCCGGCAGCGCCTGCAACTGCGCCCATTCCCTGAACGTGGTCCCGGCCGATGAATCCATGAACGGACGCCATTGCGCTTTCTCATAGATGACGTGCTTCACCAGGTACGGCGCACCGCGCATCGAGCTCAGCAACGACAACAGATCCGCATAGCCCGCCTTGGCCAGATCGTCGAAGGTAAATCCCATGCGCTGGGCGCGCTGGCGAACCGTGGTCAGGGGGAAATGCGTGCAGGTGACGCCGTTGATTTTCAACGCGCCGCAATCGCCCGCCATCGTAAAGCCGAGTCCTCGCGGGCTGACCAGATTGACGTGGTAGCCGTGGCTCGCGAAGTTATGCGGCAGAATGGAGAACGCCTCTATCGACAACTCGCGTAACGATCGGCCACGCGCGTTCATTTCGACCGGCGTGTAGTCGTAACCGCCGAGCATCGGATGCACGCCGGCGATCGAGTTGTGACCCGCGGAGACGGTACGCGGATACCAGGTAAAGCCGTCGAGCCGCTCCAGCAGATCAGGATCGCTCTGTACGATGGACTCCACATACGAGCCCATGAATCGGTCCAGGAACAGGATCAGAACATTGGGCTTGGTACTGGAGAACCTCAGCGGCTGCGCCGGCAATTGCGCGTCGGCGGTCGCCCCGCCCGCCTCGCCCACTCGATCCTGCGAGGCGCGCAGGACGATGACGCCGCCCAAGGACACATTCATCAGTACGCTGGCGACGATCAACGGCCGCGCGCCGAAACGAACGATCAGTGCGCAAACCGTCGACGCGACTGCCGACAGCAACGCGACATCGACCAATGCGCGCCAGGCGAGCACCGATCCGGGCAGTGGAATCTGCTCGAAAGCGAGGCCCGACATCGGTGGATAGCCAAAAGGCAATGCGAACGTGTAGACGATCGAGAGCGCGAGCGCGGTGACCACGAGCAACGTCAGCAGCGTGCGCATTCTCGATGTGAATGCGAGCATGTAGAACAGCGCCGCGACGTAGACTGCAAGCATGGCCTGACAAGCATTGCCCCAGAGGAGCTCGCTCAGAGGGATGCCCAACTCGCCGGGCGACGTGAGATACGTCGCGACAGGCACGAAGAGCAGCAACAGCGCCGCCATGGCGGCCGTCGATAACAAATAGAGCGGCAGACGCAACCGTCCCAGTGCGTGCGTCAATCGCGACAGCCCCTCACCCTGGATGGCCAGCGAAGCGAGGCTTGCCGCGATCGCGACGCCGAGCAATAGCCACGGCGTGCATTCGAGCCAGAGCGCCGCTAGCAACGCAGCATAGACAGCCAGCACGCCCGTCACCAGGCGCACGACGGGCACGATCCCGACCGAGCTCACCGTGCGAAAGACGCCTGCCAGCGCCAGCACCATGGTGAGAAACAACAATATGACTTCGAGGGACATGAGTCAGCGCTGCGCGGTGAATCGCGCGAAGGTCGGGAACTGCGGCGTGCTGCTTCCTGATCGCATCCGACGCGCCAAGATGTTCCGGATCAACGAGAACAGATTGTTCGTGGTCCAGTACAGCACCAAGGCCGCCGGACTCCCATAGAGCAGCACCAGAAACACGGCCGCCAGTGCCCAGGCTTGCCAACGCTTGCTGGGATCGTCGACGTAATAGTAGGTCGACGCCGCGTTGATTGCCGTCATCAGCAGCGGCAACAGGTGCACGCCGCCCAGCAATCCATCCGGACGGCTCAGATCCGCGATCGGACCGAACGATTGTCCAGCCACCGCGTCGAGCCCGGACAGATAATGAAACACCGTGAAGAACACCACGATCTGCACCAGTAGATCCGCCGAGCCGAGCAGTTCCGAGATCGGGTGATATTTGTAGTTGCGATAGACGGCACGGATGTAGAAGTACCGCTCGCGACCGCGAAAGTGCCGCTTCATGCGGGCGACTTCGCTCGCCACGCGCTGCCTGATCTCGCGCGTGGCCGCCGACCGCTGCTCCATCTGCCGATACAGCGGCATCAAGAGCAGATTCAACATCACGCTGAACAGGATCAGCTGCACCCCGGCATCGAGTATCCAGCGCTCGGGAAAATGGTAGATGAACGCATAGATGAGCATCAGCGGATCGACGAACACGTGCTCCAGTGCGTCGAGCATTACACTGCTCCCGCCGTCGAGCGTTGCCGGGCGAGGATGTCGGCGAGCTGCCCCGCCGCTACTTCGCCCGCGCGACCGAAGTTATAGATCAACTGCGAGCGAACCTCCGTCAGCCTCGCGGCGGAGTGACTCGCCAGCGTCCGGCCGATGTGAGTCGCGATATTCGGCATCTCCTCGGGAGGCACCGGCACGATGAATTCCCGGCAGCGCTCCTTCAACTCGCTGTCGCCGCCGAGCAGATCGCCCTCCAGGCCGCCGGCGATGCGCTTCTGATCGATGATCACCACCGGGCGTTCGTAGATGAACGCAAACTCATGAGTGATGCCCGAGATATCGCTCAACAGGACGTGCGCACGGGACATCGCATCGGCCGGGGTACGTTGGGTATCGACGGTGACACCGCTCGATGCCAGCACCCTGGCGTACAACTCCGGCTGCGACACCTTCATTTGCGGATGCGGCCGCACGATCACCTGATAGTCGCGGGCGAGCGATGCGAGGAAGTCGACGCCGAACGACTCGAACATGCTGAACGGCCCCCAACTGGGCGCCACCAGCACCACCGGCTTGCTGCTTGCCGCGCCGATCTCGCGCCGGCTCTTCAACAACTCTTCGTAGTGAGGAATGCCGGTCTCGTAGAGCGCCTTCTGCGGCAGGCCGCGAATGGCCTCGATCCGGCGGATGTTCGCTTTGATGATCTCGCCACAACACAACACCGAGTCGTAGTAATCATAGGCATAGGGTCGAACGTAGCGCGACTCACCCAGCGCGTGCTGCAGAATCGCGTAGTGCTTCACCCTGGCGGAGCGACGAAATGTCATGACATCGAGCTGCGGCGTGGTCGTGACCAGCAAATCCGCCTCGATGTTGTTCAAATAGGCATAGCCGACCATGCCCGGCGCGATGGACCGGTGCGTGACCTTGGCCGGCAACGGTTCGTACGAAGCGTCGCGCTCGTACATGGTGAAAAAGGTCGGCTCGATACCGCGTTCGACCAGCGCCTTCAGCACCGGCAGGAACGTGATTTCATAGCGCGGATCCTCGCAATGGATCGCCAGCTCACAGCGCTGATCTTTGTAGCGCACGCGAAAGATCGCCTCGACCACGCGGTAGTAGAGACCGCGCACGCCGAAGTAGATGGACACGACGATGCCGGAGACGACGTAGAACAGCGCGCTGCCGGTGCCGGGATCGATGTAGGCCGCCGCAGTCGCGGCGTGCAGCAGCAACCCGAGCCCGACCGCGGCCCGGCACGTCCATGTGGACCGCGTCATGGGGAGCGCCGCGCCTCGAAATAGAATTGTTTGGTGCCAAACGCCGACTCGAGCTCGTCGGGATAGACCCGATCGACGGCGGTGACCCGATAATGCCGCGACAACAACTCGAAGGTCTCGGGTACGGTCCGGTAGTTCGACGCGTAGCCGTCCTTCACGACACGCTCGGCTTGCGGTTGTAACGTGCAGGTCGAACGCACCCACACCACCGGTGCCTGCAGTCGTGCAAACAGCGCATCGACCAATTTGTCATCGAACACGTATTGAATGACGCCCGCGACGATGGCCGCATCGACTTCGGGCAGCGGACTGGGATGGGCGATATCGAAGACCGAAGTGCGCACCCGCGGATCGATGCCCTTGAGCAGATCGGCCGCGATATCGCAGCCATGAAATTCTTCGAAATCGGTCAGGCGCAGCAGACATTCCAGCAACGAGCCGTCGCCGCAGCCCAGATCCAGCAGCCGCTTGCCCTGCACTTTCGCCAGGCGCGGCACCAGATAGTTGAGCTCGTGGATACGACGCTTGCGCGTGAACGCGAATGGATACTGAGTTTGCGACTTCCAAAAATCACTGGCGGTCTGGGTGCTCATGATTCAGCCCGCGTCCTGCCATTCGTCGCACACATAGACACCGGATTGATAAAAGCGAATCTGCCCGGACGCGATCCTGCGCTCCAGGTAGCCCGCCAGATCGAACGCCGTCGGCGACGTGAGCGCGCTCATGGGAATGGGAAACCGGATCACGCTCTGCGGGACACGATGAAACGTCTCGCCGTTGGGAATCATCTTGCCGCTCTCGGCTGCCGCGCGGATATCCTGCGGCGAGCGGCGTGGGAATTCGATGCGCTCTCCGACCTCACGCGAGAATTCCGACAGTCGAGTGGTCACGCCATTGTTGATGAAATGCACGTTGCCGAGCAGATCGATCTCCGAGTAATCGTAAACCACGCAGGGCACGTGTCTCGCATCCAGGCGACGCAGCGCCTCGAGCCGATTCGCCCCATCGATCACGATCATCTCGCGCACCACGCTGATCGGGTTGAAGAAGGTGCCGTCGGCGTGGATCTTCGCGATCAGCTTGTCGACCTTGGCCTCGTCGAAAGCCTCGTAGCGTTTCAACTCGGCCATCGGCACCATGCGCAGCCGTTCGCGAAGGAACTGCTCGTCGCGGCGTCTCGAGCGCTCCACGCGTTTACGGATCTCGGTCGTGGAAATGCCCTGGGTCCGCGGCAACAGCACCAGACGAATACCATTGTCGCGTAAGAAGTTCAGCGCTGGCGTGCGGTCGGCGGAAAACAACCAGTCGTCGCCCTGCACGACGATGTCTGGCCGCAACGCCGCGTAGTTGGCGCGCTGGTCAACGTCGGTGTAGTGAATGACCTCGGCGACGAACGGCAGCGAGCGGATCTGCGCATCGCGCTCTTCCAGACTCAGGATGGGACGGGCGCCCTTGGTGTCCTCGACGCCCTGGTCGCTCATGATGCCGACGGTCAGCTCCCCGAGCGCCGCCGCCTGGGTGAGAATATTGAGGTGTCCTCGATGGAGGATGTCGAACACGCCAGTGGTGTATACGCGCACGTGCCTAGTCTCGCCGGCTATCGGCGGGATTAAGTCATACTGGCCCGCCCCCCTGGCGTGAAGGGGGTCACAGCCACGACGACCCAAGCGGCCGATCAGCCCCCGAGCAGCTTCAAAAAGGCGGCTTCGTCCAGAATCTCGACCCCCAGCTCCTGAGCCTTGGTCAGCTTCGAGCCCGCTTCCGCCCCCGCCACGACGTAGCTGGTCTTCTTCGACACGCTGCCCGTGACCTTGCCGCCGAGCGCGACGATGCGATCGCCCGCGTCGTCCCGGCTCATGCTATCGAGCGTTCCGGTGAGCACGAACGTCTTGCCCGTCAGCGGCCCCTCGGCCGGAGCGGCCCGGGCCTTTTGCGCAGGCCAATGAACGCCGCGCTCTCTGAGCGCCTCGACGACTTCGCGATTGTGAGGCTGCTGAAAGAACGTGTAGACGTGTGCGGCCACGACCGGCCCGACATCGGGCACTTCCTGGATCGCGGCCTCGTTCGCTTCCTGCAGCGCCTCGATCGATCCAAAGTGATTCGCGAGCGCGGTGGCGGTGGACTCGCCCACGTCGCGAATGCCGAGCGCGTAGAGGAAACGGGACAGCGTGGTCTTCTTGCTCTTCTCCAGCGCGTCGACCAGATTCTTCGCCGACTTCTCGCCCAGCCGTTCCAGGTCCGCGAACTGCTCGACGGTCAGCTGGTAGAGATCGGCCGGGCTCTTCACCAGCGGCGACTCACCCTCGATCAGCTGATCGACGATCTTCTCACCGAGCCCGTCGACATCCATCGCACGGCGGCCGGCAAAGTGCAGCAGCGCACCTTTGAGCTGCGCGGCGCACGACAAGCTGCCTGTGCAGCGAGCAACGGCTTCGCCCTCCTCGCGCTCGACGGCCGAGCCGCAAATCGGGCACTTCTTCGGCAGCACGACCTTCTTCGCATTGTCGGGCCGGCGGTCGAGAACGACCTTGACGACCTCGGGAATGACATCGCCCGCGCGTCGAATGACGACCGTGTCGCCGATGCGCACGTCCTTGCGTTCGACTTCGTCCATGTTGTGAAGCGTGGCGTTACTCACCGTCACCCCACCGACGAAGATAGGTTCGAGTCGCGCGACCGGCGTCAGCGCGCCCGTGCGGCCGACTTGAAATTCCACGTCGCGAACGATCGTGTTTTCTTCGTGCGCCGGAAACTTGTGCGCGATCGCCCAGCGCGGCGCGCGAGAAACGAAGCCGAGCTCGCGTTGTTGAGCGAAGCGATTGACCTTGTAGACGACGCCGTCGATCTCGTACTTGAGCGAGCTGCGTTTCTCACCGATGTCTTTGTAGTACTCGAGACAGCCCTCGGCGCCCTGCACCACCTTGGCCAGCGGCGACACCTTCAGATTCCATTCACGCAGCTGTTCGAGCACTTCGAAGTGCGTGGCCGGAAGTTTCCAATTGCCATGCTCGCCGACGGCGTAGAAGAACACATCGAGCGGACGGCTCGCGGCGAGTCGCGGATCGAGCTGACGCATCGTGCCGGCCGCGGCGTTGCGCGGGTTCACGAAGACTTTCTCGCCCTTCTCCAGCGCGCGCTGATTCATCGCTTTGAAGCCGGCGAGTGTCATGAACACTTCACCGCGCACGTCGATCACATCGGGCGCCTTGCCACGCAGTTGCGTCGGCACGGCTTTGATCGTGCGGACGTTGTGAGTCACGTCCTCGCCCTTCATGCCGTCGCCGCGCGTGGCCGCACGCACCAGCTTGCCGTTTTCGTAACGGAAGCTCATGGCCAGACCGTCGAGCTTGGGCTCGGCGACGTACTCGATGACTTTGTCTGTTTCCAGCCGCTCGCGGACGCGGCGGTCGAAATTGATCAGGTCTTCATCCGTGAAGGCGTTGTCCAGCGACAGCATGGGCGTCGTGTGGACGGCTTCCTGCAGCTCGCTGACCGGCGTCGCACCGACGCGCTGAGTGGGTGAGTCGGCAGTAATCAGATCGGGGTTGTCCGCCTCGATCTGTTGCAACTCGTTGAGCAAACGATCGTACTCGGCGTCGGAGACTTCCGGGTCGTCGAGCACGTAATAACGATAGTTGTGTTGCTCCAGCTGGCGGCGCAGATCCACTGCGCGCGCCGCGGCGGAACGGACTGTCACTCCTGATAACCCTCGGATCTGCTGGTGGGGCGCGTGCTGGCGCCCGGAGGTGGCCGCTCGAAATCGCGAACCTCCTGTTTCATCCGCTCGATACGATGCACCGTCAGCGGCACACCGCGATCGTCCTGAAGCACGCCGCCCAGCCCTTGATGCAGGCGCCGCGCGCAGGCGACCAGCTCATTGAGTGCATGCATGCCCGGCACGGGGCCCGGCAACTGAGCAAACAAAGTCACGCCCGGATACAGTGTCTCGCTCATCTTCTCCGGATCGAACGTGCCGGGCTCGACCATGCTGGCGATGCTGAAGATGGCCTGACCGTCGCTGTGCTCGCGATGGAAAATGTCGTACCTGCCGTGAACCAGCAGCTCCGCCGCCAGCATTTCCTGCAGCTTCGCGCCTTCGATCTTCTGCGGGGCCGAGCTCAGCCGCAGCGATAGAATCTTGCGACGATCGGGCGAGCGGCGCGCGCCCGGCGATTCGCTGGACGACAGCGTCGGCGCCGGTGTCACGACGGCGGTCGAGTCCGGCGCCTGCACCGGCAGCTCTTCGGTGATCGAATCGTTGCCGAGTGTCGGCTCGACGCGGCCACGACGAAAATCCGGCAGCGGCCGGGCCGCTTCCAGGTTCACCGCCGGCGGCGTTTCTCGCACCGGCCGCGGCGACTCGCCGCGAGGAACACGAGCTTCCATGCGGGGGCTCGACGGACGCACCGGTCGCACGGCCGTGTCGTCATAGTCCTCGACCGGCGGCTCTGCTTCACCTGCCACCTGCTCAGGCTGATCGTCTTCTTCCGGCTCTTCGTAGTCGGGCACATCGTCCCGCTGAAACGCCGGCTCCCGACGCACCTCGGTGAAGCCATGCGGCTGCATCGAAGGCTCGGGGCGAGAGCGAAGCGCGACATCTTCGCCCACTGCCGTAGCACCGCGCCGCCCCCACAGATAGATGCCTGCGAGCAGCACGATACCGAACCCGATCAGAATCCAACGCAACTCACTCATAGAGCTCGTTCTTTACATCGCCGCCAGACGCACCGCTTCGTCGACGTCCACTGCTACCAGGCGCGACACGCCCGGTTCGTTCATGGTCACACCGACCAGGTGCGACGCCAGCTCCATCGTCGTCTTGTTGTGAGTGATGAAGATGAACTGCACGCGCTCGGACATTTCCTTGACCGTGTTGCAGAAGCGGCCGACGTTCGCTTCGTCGAGCGGCGCGTCCACCTCGTCCAGCAGACAGAACGGCGCGGGATTCAGTTCGAAGATGGAGAACACCAGCGCCACCGCCGTCAGTGCCTTCTCACCGCCCGAGAGCTGATTGATGGTGCTGTTCCGCTTGCCCGGCGGGCGCGCCATGATGGACACGCCGGCGTTCAGGATGTCCTCGCCCGCCAGCTCCAGGTACGCATGACCGCCGCCGAACAGGCGCGGGAAGCGTTCCTTCAGGCCGGCGTTGACCCGATCGAACGTGTCCTGGAAACGCTGACGCGTTTCCTTGTCGATCTTCTGGATCGCGGTCTCCAACGTTTCCAGCGCTTCGGTCAGGTCCTTGAACTGGCTGTCCAGGTATTCCTTGCGCTGGGACTGTTCCTGATATTCCTCGATGGCCGCGAGATTGACCGCGCCGAGCCGGCCGACCTTGTCGGCGATGTCGCTCAATGTTTCTTCCCAGGCATGCACGTCGGCTTCCGGCGGCATTTCCTGGTACACGGTCGCCAGCTCCAGACCGGTCGCCGCGAACTGCTCTTGCAGCGTCTCACGGCGCACCTTCAATTCCTGAGCGAGCATGCGCACGTCTTCCAGGCCATTGCGCGCGGCTTCGATCGCGTGCTCGCGATCCAGGCGCTGCTGATCCATCGTACGCATCAAATGCTCGGCACCTTCCAGCGCCTCGCGCGCGACCGACAATTCCTGTTCGACTTCGACGCGTTGCTCGAGCTTCGCTTCGAGCTCCAGCTCCAGCGCTTCGAGCGGCGCATCGCCCTCGGACAACTGCGCAGTCAGCCTGTCTCTGCGCTGCTCCAACTGTTCCAACTGATTGCGCAGACGATCGAGACCGGCGGAAATGGACTGCAGCGCCGAGCGCCGCGACTCCACTTTGATCGCCACGTCCTGCGCACCGGAGCGATCCAGCTGCGCCTGTGAGCGCTTGTGACCCAGATCTTCACGGCGCTCATCACGCTCCTGCTCGAGACCGATGCGCTGATCTTCGAACTGCGCCATCGCCTCCACGCCTTCCTGCAGGCGGGCACGCGCTTCGGCAATGGCTTCGGCACGGCTCTGATGGTCGCTATCCAATTCTTCGATTTCGCCGGTGACCCGACGCAGACGCTCGGCGGTCTGCTCGGCCTTGGCACGCAGTGCGGTCACTTGCGAGCTGAACTCGCTATGCGAGCGATGCAGACGATTCACCTCGACCTGCAATTCATCGCGGCGCTGTTCGAGCGCGTGGAAGCCGTCACGGCATTCGGCGAGCTGCGACTGCACGGTCTCGCGCTGCTCTTCGGCCGCGCTGACGCGGTCACGCAGCTCGCCCATTTCCTTTTCGCGCTCGATGACGCCGGCGTGAACGTCTTTGTCGCGACTGACACGCAGCCAGTCGCGCCCGATCCAGACGCCATCACGCGTGATGATCGATTGACCATCGGAGAGGGAGTGACGGCGCTCCAGCGCTTCGGGCAACGAGTCGACGGCGACGATGCCCGTCAACAACGCGGAGATCGCGGACGGCCCCTGCACGCGAGACAGCAGGCTGTTGCTGTCGCTGCTGTGAGCGCTGCTCGATCCCGCCGAGAAGAAAGAAACGGAGCCGACTTGCAACGAGTCGATGCGTTGCGCGATGTCGTCGAGGGCATCGACCGACACGGCTTCGAGGTACGAGCCGAGCACCGTCTCGACCGCACGCTCCCAGCCCTGCTCCACGACCAGTTGCTGACCGAGACGCGGACGCTCGGTGAGAGAATTGGATGACAGCCATTCGGTGACTTTGCCTTGAGCGAGGCCGAGCGCCGCCTGCTGCAGAGCCTGCAGCGACATCAGCTTGCCCTGCGCTTCCTGCAACTGCTTGCGGGCGTTGTCTTCGGCGCTGACCAGCTCGCGCTCGCGCTCACGCAGCGCCTGCAACTGTTCCGTTGCTTCACGCAGCTGAGTCGCCGCGGTCTCGCCTTGGAGAGCGGCATCTTCCTGCTGAGCTTCGAGCATGGCGATGCGCTCGGCGGAGTCGCCCATGTCGAGCTGACCGAGCTCGGAGCTCAACCGTTCACGACGCGACCGCAGGCCCGACAGTTGATGTTCCAACTGCTCGATACGCGCGCGCTCGACCTGCGTCTTTTCGCTGGCCGACCGCGACTCGCGATTGAAATCTTCCCAACGCTCCTGCCACAGCTGCATCGCCTCTTCGGCCTGTGACAGCGCGTCGGCGGAGGACTGCTCGCGCTCGCGAGCGGCTTCGAGACCGGGCTCGAGCTGTTCCAGCTCGGTCTGCAGCGTGGTGATCTGTTCCTGATCGCGCGACAGGTGTTTGCTGGCTTCGGCCGCGCTCTCTTCGGTCTGTTCCAGATCCTGCCGCTGGCGCTGGCGCAGCTCGCGGGTGTGCTGGATCGACTGTTCGGTGCGCGAGATCTCGGAGCCGATCTGGTAATTGCGACCCTGAACCGCGTTCAGGGCTTCTGACTTTTCGGTGAAATCTTCGCGCGAGGTTTCGATCGACGACTCGATGGCACGCAGCTCGGCGATCAACGCCTGCATCGCCGTGTCGCGCTCACGCAGAATGGCTTCCTTCGACTCCGCGTCGCCTTCGATGGTCTTCAGGCGAAGGGCGATCAATTCGGCGTTGAGCTTGCGCTCATCCTGCTTCAGGGACTGATAGCGGCGCGCGGTCGCGGCCTGGCGCTGCAAGTGGCGCAGCTGCTTGTCGACCTCCTCGCGGACGTCGTTCAGGCGCTCCAGGTTCTCCTTGGTGGCGGAGATGCGATTGGCGGTCTCGCGACGGCGCTCCTTGTACTTGGAGATGCCGGCCGCCTCTTCGATGAAGCCTCGCAGCTCCTCCGGACGCGCCTCGATGACGCGGCCGATCATGCCTTGCTCGATGATGGCGTAGCTGCGAGAGCCCAGGCCGGTGCCGAGGAACAGCTGGGTGATGTCCTTGCGACGGCAGCGCGCGCCGTTGAGGAAGTACGCCGAGGTGCCGTCGCGGGACACGACGCGTTTCAGCGACACTTCGTTGAAGTTGGCGAACTGGCCGGCGAGCTTGCCGTCGGAATTGTCGAACACCAGTTCCACGGAGGCGGTGCCCACGGGCTTGCGCGAGCTGGAGCCGTTGAACACCACGTCGGCCATCGAATCGCCACGCAGATGCTTGGCGGAGATCTCGCCCATGACCCAGCGCACGGCGTCGATGATGTTCGACTTGCCGCAACCGTTCGGGCCGACGACGCCCGTCAGATTGCCCGGGAAATTCACCGCGGTCGGGTCCACGAACGACTTGAACCCGGCCAACTTGATCTTATTGAGTCGCATCGCGCCTCGAGTGCCAAAGGGGGTGTGAAAACGGGCCGTAGTGTATGTGAAACATTCCCGCCTGTGGACGCGTTGACAGCGGCTGAGTGGACCGAAATTCGCAGCCGCCGATAGCCCTGTACGAGGCAGGTACGGTCTGTATAATCGCGCCCCTCTTTGGCGAACGATTGTCCGGAACTGTTGAAGCACCTAGTACAAGGTGGTGTCCAAGCTGTTGTTTAGGGCCGTGGTTTGAGCCGGGGCCCTCGCGGAGGCATTTTCGATGGCCGCAAAAAAACCGTCGACGAAAGCGACGAAGGCCAAGCAACCCGTGGTCAAGAAAGCCCCGGCCGTGAAAGAGTCGGCCAAGGACACCGCAAAGAAGGCGGTGCCCGCCAGGAAAGCGCCCCCGGCAGCGGCGCGGCCGAAGCCGGCCTCAGCCGCCCCGGTGCCCCGGCCGACCCCAGCTTCCGCCCACACTGCAACCAAGGCCGACAAGCCCAGCGAACCGATCAAGCCAGTGGCAGCAGTAGCCGCCGCAGCGAAGCCGGCCCACAAGCCGGCAGCCGCCCCGGTTACGGAAACCGACGACGAGTCGGTCGCCGAACCGGTCCCTGCAACCCCTGTGAAGCCAACTTCAGCGAGACCCGTGATTTCTCATCCGATTACCAATTCCCAGGACACTGACGCGACCAGCGACAGTGAGGACAGCGAAGGCCAGGATCTGTCGAGCGTCAATCTGTTAGCCGGCCCTCGGAATGTAAAACCTTACATTCCGCGGCGTGGCGAGCAGTACATGAACAAGGAGCAGCTCGACCACTTCCGACAGATCCTGAACACGTGGAAACGGGACTTGATGCAGGAGGTCGATCGCACCGTGCTCCATATGAAGGACGAGGCGGCCAACTTCCCCGATCCGAACGACCGCGCGACCCAGGAGTCCGAGTTCAGCCTCGAGCTGCGCACGCGTGACCGCGAGCGCAAGCTGATCCGCAAGATCGAAGAAGCGATCAAGCGGATCGAGGACGGCAGCTACGGCTACTGTGTCGAGACCGGCGAGGAGATCGGCATCAAGCGGCTCGAAGCCCGTCCGGTCGCGACCCTGTGCATCGAAGCGCAGGAACGTCGCGAGCGTCGCGAACTTCAGTACGGCGACCGCGACGACCGGTACAGATAGCGGTTCGCGGTTCGCGGTTGGCGGTTGGCGGTTGGCGGTTGGCGGTTAGTCAAGAGCCCCAGCCGCGGCCGTCCGATGTACTGTCCGAATCGACCCATTGCCGCCAGCCGGCGATGATCGGATGCTGCTACCCTCTTCACCAACCGCCAACCGCTTCTACCGGGGCCGGTTCGCACCCTCGCCGACCGGCCCTCTCCATTTCGGCTCGCTGGTCGCGGCCGTCGGCAGTTATCTGTATGCCCGTCAGGCGGGCGGCGAATGGCTGCTTCGTATCGAAGACCTCGACACCCCGCGCGAGGTCCCCGGCAGCGCCGACTCCATCATCCGTACCCTCGACACGCTCGGTTTCGAGTGGACTGGTTCTATCTTGCGTCAGAGTTCACGCCGCGAAGCTTATGAAGCGGCGACGCAACGTTTGTTAAATAACGCTCAGGCATTTCATTGCTCCTGCACTCGAAGTGAACTGCAAGCCGCGCAATCTTCCGAAGTGCGTTTGTTTGATACCGATGAGTTGCGCTATCCGGGATGGTGTCGCCTAGGCCCTCGCGCACCGGAACGCAAGACCGCCATTCGTTTATTTGTGACCCGAGGGGAAACCGCAGTTACGGATCTGCTGCAAGGACGCTTCACTGTTGATGTGTCAGCAGAGGTGGGAGATTTCGTTATTCGTCGCCGGGATGGGCTGCATGCCTACCAACTCGCGGTGGTGATCGACGATGCCTTCCAGGGAATTACCGCGGTCGTGCGCGGGGCCGATTTGCTACACAGCACACCTCGACAGGTGATATTGCATCGCATGTTAGATCTGGCAGTACCGGACTACGCACATTTGCCAGTAGCAACACATGTTAACGGGATCAAACTGTCGAAGTCGGCAGGCGCTGCAGCAATCGATATCGACCGCCCGACTGGGGAAGTATGGCGGGCGTTGGCGTTTCTGCAGCAAGCGCCGCCTCCCGAACTGCGTCGTGCCGGATTGGCGACGCTGTGGGAGTGGGCAATAAAACACTGGCAACCGCAACGTTTGAACGGACAGCGTCAGGCAACGATCCGGGTCGGACGCGAGGATGGACTAATATGAATGCGCTAGAAACAAGATTGGCTTCTAGCTCTGAGCTGCATCGGGGAGCAGTGATGAGCGAGCCCAAGTTTGAAAACAAGCAGGAGAACGCGACGAATCAAACAACTCAACCCAGAGTCGTCAAGAAATATCCCAACCGCCGGCTCTATGACACCGTCGAAAGCCGCTACATCACGCTCGCCGACATTCGCCGGCTGGTGATGGAGAAAATCGACTTCGTCGTCATCGACAAGAAATCCACCGAGGACATCACCCGCTCGATCCTGCTGCAGGTGATTGCCGAGCAGGAGCACGCCGGCGAACCGCTGATGAGTCAGGACTTCCTGTCGCAGGTCATCCGCTCGTATGGCGGCGCCATGCAATGCCTGGTGGGAAGCTATCTGGAACAGAGCCTGAAGATGCTGTCGAGCCAACAGCAGCAGATGAGGGAGCACATGCGAGGCGTATTCGGCAACGAGGCCTACGACAGCATTGCCGCGCTGACGCAACAGAACATCGAGCGATGGCGCTCGGTGCAGGACGATATCTTTAAAGTGATGAGCGGAGCGGCGACGGCGGCCCGCGAAGAACAGCGCGCAGTGGATACGGAAACCGACTCGCGTGCCTGAGTAACCAGTCTTTCGACCGGAGGCAGTGGCCACTGCCTCCGGCCTGATTCTTTACGCCTCGACGTTGCGCATGCTCAGACGCACGCGGCCCTGACGGTCGACTTCCAGCACCTTCACGCGCACCACGTCGCCTTCCTTCAGCTTGTCGCTGACGCGCTCGACGCGCTCTTCGGAGATCTGCGAGATGTGCACCAGGCCGTCCTTGCCCGGCAGGATGGTGACGAACGCGCCGAAGTCCATCAGACGCGCCACGCGGCCTTCATAGACGCGACCCACTTCGACTTCCGCCGTGATCAGCTCGATGCGACGCTGCGCCTCGCGGCCCGACACGCCGTCCACCGACGCGATCTTGACCGTGCCGTCGTTCTCGATGTCGATGGTGGTGCCGGTCTCTTCGGTGATGGCCCGGATGACCGCGCCGCCCTTGCCGATGACTTCGCGAATCTTCTCCGGATCGATCTTGATGGTGATGATCGACGGCGCCCACTCGGACATCTGCGCGCGAGCCGCCGGGAGGATCTGGTCCATCTGCTCGAGGATGTGCAGACGGCCGGCCTTCGCCTGATCCAGCGCCACCTGCATGATCTCCTTGGTGATGCCGTTGATCTTGATGTCCATCTGCAGGGCGGTCACGCCATCGCGCGTACCGGCCACCTTGAAGTCCATGTCGCCGAGGTGATCTTCGTCACCGAGGATGTCGGTGAGCACCTGGAACTTGTCGCCCTCCTTCACCAGGCCCATCGCCACGCCGGCGACCGACGCCTTGATCGGCACGCCCGCGTCCATCAGCGCAAGGCTGGAGCCGCAGACGCTGGCCATGGAGCTGGAGCCGTTCGACTCGAGAATTTCCGAGACCACGCGGATGACGTACGGGAAGTTGGTCATGTCCGGCATCACGGCGCTGATGCCGCGACGAGCCAGGTTGCCGTGACCGATTTCGCGGCGCTTCGGCGAACCCATCATGCCGGTCTCGCCGACGCTGAACGGAGGGAAGTTGTAGTGGAACATGAACGGCTCTTTGCGCTCGCCGGTCAACGCATCGATGATCTGCGCGTCGCGGCCAGTGCCGAGCGTGGTGGTGACGAGCGCCTGCGTCTCGCCGCGAGTGAACAAAGCGGAGCCGTGCGTACGCGGCAGCACGCCGGTCTTGATCGTGATCGGACGCACCGTCTTCATGTCGCGGCCGTCGATACGCGGCGCGCCGGTGATCACGCGATCGCGCACGATGCGGTATTCGAGGTTGGCGAATTCCTTGGAAACATCGCCAGCGGCGAACTGCGGCGCCTCGCCCGAAGCCAGCGCGGTGATCGCGGCCAGCTTGATTTCCTGCACGCGGTCACGACGCTTCATCTTGTCGGTGACCTGATAAGCGTCGCTCAGCGCGCTCTTCGCATTGGCGGCCACAGCGGCTTCCAGCGCGGTGTTGGCCACCGGCGGCGCCCAGGCCCAGGCGGCCTTGCCGGCTTCGGCCTTGAGCTCGTTGATCGCCTTGATCGCGACCTGCATCTGCTCGTGACCGAACACCACGGCGCCGAGCATCACTTCCTCGGACAGACGATCGGCTTCGGATTCGACCATCAGCACCGCTTCGGCCGTGCCGGCGACCACGAGATCGAGCTTGGAGGTCTTGAGCTGCTTGGCGGTCGGGTTCAGCACGTACTGGCCGTCGATGTAACCGACCTTGGCGGCGCCGATCGGGCCCATGAACGGCACACCGGACAGCGCCAGCGCGGCGGAGGCGCCGAGCATCGCCGGGATGTCGGCATCGATTTCAGGATTCAGCGACACGACGGTCGCGACCACCTGAATCTCATTGAAGAAGTGTTCCGGAAACAGCGGCCGGATCGGACGGTCGATCAGGCGCGAGGTCAATGTTTCTTTTTCCGACGGACGGCCTTCGCGCTTGAAGAAGCCGCCGGGGATGCGACCCGCGGCGTAGGTCTTCTCGACGTAGTTGACGGTCAGCGGAAAGAAGTCCTTGTTCGGATCGGCCTGTTTGCGGCCCACCGCGGTGACCAGCACCACGGTATCGCCCATCGTCACTACCACCGCGCCGTCGGCCTGGCGGGCCATTTCGCCGGTTTCGATCGTGACTTGATGCTGGCCAAAGGCGAAGGATTTTTTAATAGCGCTCACGATGGTTCCTACTGATATTTGGATGGCTCAGCAGCTCATCGCGCAACACGAGGGCGCAAATTGGCCGAGACACGGAATTGAATTGAAGAATGGAGGCTGCGAACGGAACACAGGATGTGCCAAGGTTCGTACGCGATCGGAAGGCGAGCCGGCGGAAGATGTTGTCCGGCTCGCCACCCAGCGGATTAGCGCCGCAGACCGAGGCTGCTGACGACAGCGGTATAACGTTCCGGCGCGGTCTCCTTGAGGTAGTCCAGCAGCTTGCGGCGCTGGTTCACCATCTTGAGCAGGCCACGGCGGGAGGCGTGATCGCTCTTGTGAGCGCTGAAGTGTTCGCCCAGGCCATTGATGCGCGCGGACAGCAGCGCGATCTGAACTTCCGGCGAACCGGTGTCGTTGGCATTACGGCGGTATTGGGCGACGATTCCGCCCTTCTGATCGGTCGACAAAGACATCTGCTTTACCTCGGTGCGGCGTACGAATCGCCGCGTGAAGAATGCTCAAAACCGGCGCGGCGGAATGCCGTCAGCCTTTTGAGAGGCGCGCATTGTACCCGCGCGGCCTGGAATCTCAAGTAAAACCAAGCCAGTAAAATCAAGAATCAGGCTACCGAAACAAACAGCCTTGCCGGCTTTACCCGCCCGCCCGGCTGGCCCTCGCCCAGGCCCAGGAAACGCCCGGCGGCGCCATACAGCCTCACCTCGCTCAGCGGCGCGGCGGCTTGCCCGGCAACCGTACGACCCAGCAGCAGGCTTTGCTCGGCGGCGGCGTCCAGATCCACGCGCGGCAGGTCGGCAAACGCCGTATCCACCGCCAGCAGATGCCCGCCCAGCTGCTCCGGCGTCTGGCTCGACAACGCCTCCAGCGTGAACATGGGCAGCTCGCCGAAGGGATCCACCGACAGCCGGCGCAGCCCTTTGACATAGCCTAGCGTGCCGAGCTTGACCGCCACATCGGCGGCCAGGGTGCGGATATAGGTCCCCTTGGAGCAGTACACGTCGAATTCGAGCTGATTGGAGGCCAGCCCATCCTCGGTGCTTACGCGCGCGATCCTGTGGATCACGATGTCCCGAGGCGGCCGCTCGACCGACTCGCCTTTGCGAGCCAGCTCGTACAGGCGCTTGCCTTCGAACTTCAGTGCGGAATGCATGGGCGGAATCTGCTGCTGATTGCCCAGGAACCCGGCCAGCGTCGCATCGACACCCGCGCCCGTCAGCGCCGGCACCGGCGCCCGCTCGATTACTTCGGTCTCGCCATCGCCCGAGGGCGTCAGCTCGCCGAGCTGCACCAGCACGCGATAGGTCTTGCCAGAGTTCAGCAGACGGCCGCAGACCTTCGTAGCTTGCCCGAAGCATACGGGCAGCAGGCCCGAGGCCAGCGGGTCGAGGCTGCCCGCATGGCCCGCCTTGAGCGCGCCGTAGAGCACACGAACTTGTTGGAGGGCGGCGTTCGAGGACACGCCGAGAGCCTTGTCGAGCAGCAGGATGCCGTCGACTTCACGGTGGAAGCGCTTCACGTTGGAGATGCCGTCAGCGTTTGGGGGAGGACGGCTCGTCCTGGTTCGAGCCGGAGTCGTCATCCTCATCCGAATCGTAGTGGCCGTCGTCATCGTCGTCCGAGCTGTAATGCGCGTCGTCGTCGCCCGACTCAGCCGCGGTTTCGGACTCAGCGGCCGGCTCCTCGTCGACATGGCGGGCCTCATCGTCCTTCACGGCCTTGTTGATCAAGGCCGACAGGCGCGCCCCGCTCTCGATCAGCTCGTCCTGCACGAAGCGCAACTCCGGGCTGTGGCGAATGCCGAGCGCGCGCCCCAGCGGGCCGCGGAGCATGTCCGCGGCCTGCGTAAGGATTTGTTGAGCCAGGTGCGGGTCAGCACCCAGCACCGAGTAGTAAATCGTCGCGTAGCTCAAGTCGCTCGACATGCGCACGTCGGTCAACGTGATCATGCCGAGCCGCGGGTCGCGCAGCTCACGTCGGATCAACTCGCTCAGAGCGCGTTGAATCTGCTGGCCAACCCGCTTGGCACGGGGATAAGACTTTGTCGACATCAATCCTCAGTATCAAGCATCGAGCGTGCGCGCCACTTCGACACGCGAGAAGCACTCGATCTGGTCGCCCACCTGCACGTCGGTGTAGTTCTTCACGCCGATACCGCACTCGGTGCCCGCACGAACTTCGTTCACGTCATCCTTGAAACGCTTCAGCGATTCGAGGCCACCTTCGAAGATCACCACGTTGTTACGCAGCACGCGGATCGGATTGTTCCGGCGCACGTAACCGTCCACGACGATACAACCGGCGACCGTGCCGAACTTGCTGGAACGGAACACGTCGCGCACCTCGGCGAGGCCCACGATCTGTTCCTTCACTTCCGGCGCCAGCATGCCCGTCAACAACGCACGCATGTCGTCGATGGCTTCGTAAATGATGCTGTAGTAACGAACGTCGATGCCCGCTTCCTTGATCATCGAACGGGCCGAGCTGTCGGCGCGTACGTTGAAGCCGATGACGCGGGCGTTCGCCGCCTGAGCCATGGTGATGTCGGACTCGGTGATGCCGCCGACGCCGCTGCCGATGACCTTGACCGCCACCTCGTCGGTGGACAACTTGACCAGCGAATCGCGCAATGCCTCGGCCGAACCCTGCACGTCCGCCTTGATGACGACATGCACGGTCGCGACCTTGCCGTCGCCCATCTGCGAGAGCATGTCCTCGAGCTTGGCCGGGCCCTGCTTCGCCAGCTTGGTATCGCGGAACTTGCCCTGACGATACAACGCCACTTCGCGAGCCTTGCGTTCGCTCTCGACCACGAGCAGCTCATCGCCGGCATTCGGTGCACCGGACAAGCCGAGCACCACGACCGGCAACGACGGACCCGCTTCCGTGACCGGCTTGCCGGTCTCATCGAACATCGCTCGCACGCGACCAAACTCGGTACCCGCGATGATCGAATCGCCCGGTTTGAGCACGCCGCGCTTCACCAGCACGGTCGCCACGGCACCGCGGCCCTTCTCCATGCTGGACTCGACCACGACACCGGCCGCGAGGCCCGACTTCGTCGCCTTGAGATCCAGCACTTCGGCTTGCAACAGAATGGTATCGAGCAGTTCGTCGATGCCCTGGCCGGTATGCGCCGAGACGTTGACGAACATGGTGTCGCCGCCCCAGGCCTCCGGCAGCACCTCGTATCGGGCCAGGTCGGTACGCACCTTCTCCGGATCGGCCGCGGGCTTGTCGACCTTGGTGATCGCAACGACCATGGGCACCTCAGCCGCCTTCGCGTGCTGAATCGCTTCGATGGTCTGCGGCATGACGCTGTCGTCCGCCGCCACGACCAGCACGACCACGTCCGTTATCTGAGCGCCACGAGCACGCATCGCGGTGAACGCGGCGTGACCCGGCGTATCGAGGAACGTGATGATGCCCTTCGGCGTCTCGACGTGATACGCACCGACGTGCTGCGTGATGCCGCCCGCTTCGCCCGCCGCCACTTTGGTGCGACGGATGTAGTCGAGCAGTGAGGTCTTACCATGGTCGACGTGACCCATGATGGTGACCACCGGCGGACGCGTTTCGAGCTCGTGCGAGGCATCGGTGGCCTGCAACTCGTCCTCGATCGCGCTTTCCTTGTGAAGCACAGCCGTGTGGCCGAGCTCTTCCACCACGAGCACCGCGGTGTCCTGATCGATGGGCTGGTTGATGGTGGCCATCACGCCCATGTTCATCATCACCTTGATGACTTCGTTGGCCTTCACTGCCATGCGCTGAGCGAGCTCGCCGACCGTGATGGTCTCGCCGATCTGCACGTCGCGCTTGACCGGTGCGGCAGGACGCTCGAAGCCATGCTGAGTGCCGACATTGATCTGCGTCGAACGACCGCGCGATCTGGCGCTGGTCGCCGCCTGCTGTTTCTTTTTCTTGAAACGAGCACTGGCGTCGCTGGACACGTGCAACTCGGCACGCTGCGGACGATCGGTGGTACCGCCGCCCCCGCGCTTGCCACCACCGCCACCACTCCGATCCGAAGCACGCGGCGGAGCTGCAGCGGCAGCTTCCTGTTGCTTGCGTTCGGCCTCGGCACGCGCCGCGGCTTCAGCGATGCGACGTGTTTCGTCTTCGGCGGACTGACGGGTTTCCGCGTCGGCCATCCGACGAATCTCGTCCTCGAGCTTCTTCTGCTCGCGCGCCGCGAACTCACGCGCTTCCGCATCGGCCTGCTCTTTCTGCAGACGAGCGGCTTCCTGGCGTGCCACTTCGGCAGCCGCTTCCGCAGCCGCTTGTGCGGCCTTTTCCGCTTCCGTTTGTGCGGCGTTCTGAGCTGCGAGCGCAGCTGCTTGTGCCGCCTGAGCGGCAGCCGCCGCGGCGTTCTGAGCTGCAATCGCGGCGTTTTGGGCAGCCAGACGCGCAGCCGCTTCTTCAGCGGCGGCGGCGGCGTGACGCTCGGCCGCTTCATCGGCCGCAGTCGAGGACGGACCGCGCGCCTGCGCCTGCTCTTCGAGCACGCTGCGATTCAGATACGTCTTCTTGCTGCGAACCTCGACGTTGACCATGCGCGCACGGCCCTGCGAGGAAGCGACTTTGATTTCGCCCTGCGACTTGCGCTTCAACGTGATTTTGCTGGGCGCAGCGGTGCTCTGCTTGCTGCCGTGTGCACGGCGCAAGAACGTCAAGAGCTCCATCTTGGCATCGTCGCTGATCATGTCATTCGCGCCGGAGACTCGAATCCCGGCTTCATCGAGCTGCGTCAGCAGCCGCTCGACGGGTACTTTCAATACCTCGGCAAACTGGCTAACAGTCACATCCGCCATATACGCCCTCCCGACCCGCTACTCAGTTCGACGCCGCTCATGCCTGTTGCCCCGCGTTGTCGAACCAGTGCTTACGCGCCGCCATGATGAGCGCGCCCGCGCGCTCGTTATCCACGCCTTCGATCTCCGTCAGGTCATCGATCGCCTGCTCGGCGAGATCCTCACGCGTCACGATGCCTCTGCTGGCGAGCTTCCGCGCCAGATCGTCGTCCATGCCGTCCACCTGCAACAAATCCTCGGCAGGCTCGGAGCTGTCGATCTCTTCCTCGCTCGCGATCGCCTGCGTCAGCAGCACGTCACGGGCGCGGTTACGCAGCTCCTTGATGATGTCTTCGTCGAACTCTTCGATGTTGGCCAGCTCAGACGCCGGCACATAGGCGATCTCTTCGATGGTCGAGAAGCCTTCCTGCGCCAGGATCTGCGCCACGTCTTCATCCACGTCCAGCTGCTGCTTGAACAGGTCGATGAGCTTCTGCGACTCGCCTTCGCTCTTGGCTTCGGCGGCCTGCTGCGTCATCACGTTCAATTCCCAACCGGTGAGCTCGCTCGCCAGGCGGATGTTCTGACCGCCGCGGCCGATGGCCTGCGACAGCTTCTCTTCCGTCACCGCGATGTCCATGGAGTGCGAGTCCTCGTCGACGACGATGGACACCACTTCCGCCGGCGCCATGGCGTTGATCACGAACTGCGCCGGATTCTCGTCATAAGGAATGATGTCGACGCGTTCGCCGGCGATCTCGTTCGAAACCGCCTGCACACGCGAACCACGCATACCCACGCACGCACCGACCGGGTCGATGCGGCTGTCGTTGCTCTTCACCGCGATCTTGGCGCGAACGCCTGCATCGCGCGCGGCGCCGAGGATCTGGATCAGACCCTGGCCGACTTCCGGCACTTCGAGCTTGAACAGCTCGATCAGGAATTCCGGGGCCGTCCGCGTCAGGAACAACTGCGGACCGCGCTGCTCGGTGCGCACATCCGCGAGATACGCCTTCACGCGATCCTGCGAACGGATCGGCTCGCGAGGAATCATTTGGTCGCGTGCGATGAAGCCTTCGGCGTTACCGCCGAGGTCCACGAACACGCCGTTGCGATCGACGCGCTTGACGATGCCCGACACCAGCGTGCCCTGGCGCGCCTTGAATTCATCGACCACCTGCGCCCGCTCGGCCTCGCGCACCTTCTGCACGATGACCTGCTTGGCGGTCTGGGCCGCGATACGGCCGAATGCGACCGACTCCATCGGCACTTCGACGTAGCCACCGACCTCGGCGTCTTCGGAAATGTCCTTGGCGTCTTCCAGACGTAATTCACTGTCCGGGAATTCCAGCTCGGTGGAATCGTCCGCGAACACTTTCCAACGGCGCCACGTGTCGTAGTCGCCGCTCTTGCGATTGATGGAGACGCGCACGTCGATGCCCTCGCCGTGACGTTTGCGGGTCGCGGACGCGAGCGCGGCTTCGAGCGCCTCGAAGATGATTTCCTTGTCGACGCCCTTCTCGTTGGAGACTGCGTCCACCACCATCAGAATCTCTTTGTTCATCGTGCGAACTCCGCTATACGCTTACCGCGACTCCCGTCGCTCATACGTCATACGTCCGGGATCAACCGCGCCCGGTGGATGTCTTCGATCGGCAAGCTCACCTCGCCGCCATCCGTCTCGAGCGTAATCTCGCTCTCGCCTACCTTTTGCAAGCGCCCCTGAAACCGCTTGCGGCCGTTGATCTGCTGAATCATCTCCACCTTGACCCGCTCGCCCGCGAAGCGCGCGAAATGGGCCTGAGTCCGGAGCACCCGATCCAGGCCCGGCGAGGACACTTCCAGGGTGTACTCGTTCGGAATGGGATCGGCCTCGTCCAGCACGGCGCTGACGGCCCGACTCACCTTCTCGCAATCGTCCACGGAAATGCCGTCCGGGCTATCGATATACAGCCGCAACAGCCCACCGCCGGCACGCGGCGCGTACTCGATTTCCCACAGCTCGTAACCGAGATTGGCCACGACCGGGCCGAGCAGCTCGCCCAGCTGATCTCGCAGCATCGGTCACCTCCGGTTGACTGTGGGGGCCCTCGGGTGCCCCGTTCCGGCGCTTATTACCCGCGCCGGAAGAGCTCCGCCGGGCCGGTTTTTACCGTCGCCGAAACGAAAAATGGGCCCCAAGGCCCATTCTCACTCTCCGTCCCTTCCTGCCAGGCGGCCTTGGCGGCGCCCGACTCCCCTATTCTCAGAAGCGAAAAAGGCCCTTCGAATCGGGCCCTTTCGTACCCGGACACCTTATATATGCCCGGAAGCGCTACCTACAACCCCTGTCGGGACGGCTGACACCTGTTACCAGGGGGAGACGCGCCTTCAGGGGTGGCGGAGTTTACGGTGGGGGGTGGGGGATGGCAAGCGGTGCATAAAGGGGCATCTATCTCCGGGAAGAACCGAAAAGCATTTGGCTGCGGGGCATCCCCAAGCATCACTTTATCGAGGCTCCCAGACCCCGTATGACCGCTGAGTGGAAGTCGCTCCATCTCCCAACTCCGCAGTGAACCTATCCCTTGTTGTCATCTTGATTTGACCATCAGGACCCAGAGCACAAGCTGTGACTACCGGATTCCACTTCACAAAGGGGTACGCGCTTCCAGCTGCCGCGAGCTGATCAACCTTCCCTTGTAGTGTCCCTCGAAGATACTTCGCAAGTGGCCAATGGCCGACCGGTTTATCGTAAGGAGCGCGGAGCAATCGTTCGATACTTTCAGCTGGGACATCTGTCAGATGAAAGATGCATGCTCTCACGTAATCGGCGAGCCTATGGCGACCTGCCTCTACGTGTGTGCGAATTACTTCATACCCCAGATATCCATGTTCGAAGCGGTCGCTCGCCTTGCGCGCCTTCGCATAGCATTCATCGTCACCTTTCAAAAGATATTTCCTTCGGATCGTCGGTTCGAATTGTCGCTGATCAGTCACTCCAAGGCTCTTCGCTAGCTCTTCCTTTGTACTGATCGCCTGCTGCACCATCAACTGCCGCACTTGGCTTCCGTTAGTACTTCAGTCGCCGTCCACAGATGAGCCAGGAAAGGCTCTCTCGCCCCAACTTCCATGACTCAAGTGCCAACCGATATTGGTTCGCCGCTCTAAGCAGTCGCTCCCGATCAGGATGTTTGAACATAGCCTCGATCACGCCAATTCCGGCCCACCGAGGCGCGACACATGGCCCGCGGTACACTCGGGAGATATGTACGCTTGAAAGTAGTCGCGCCCAGCAGCATCGGGTGTCGTCTCAAATCCAATCTCCCGCTTTCATTCGCTCACGCCCCGCATCAACCGAGATTGCCACTGGCGTCACAGCTGCCCTGCCGAGAGAAGCCTGATCGCACCTGTCGACTCAGCGCTCCGAAGAATGCACGCATTCGGCGCGCGTATACCGCGGGAATGTTAAAGCCCAAATGCCGTACACTCCGCCCCCATGACCTCCCTGACCACCCCTCTCTCCGACGACGAACTCGACCAACTCACCGAGTTCCTCGACTCCCTCCCCAGCCCAACGGCGATGAACATCGAGCGCATGGATGGATTCTTCTGCGCGCTCGTGGTCGGGCCGGAGCTCGTGATGCCCAGCGAATACTGGCCGCACGTCATCGGCGGCGAATCTGCGGAGCATGGCCCGGCGTTCGACTCGATGGAGCAAGCGCAAACCATCATGGGCATGTTCACGCGCCACTGGAACTCGATTGCGAGAACGCTCGAGCGCGGCGACATCTACGTCCCGATCGTCGTACTGGATGACAACGACCAGGCGCTCGGTAACGAATGGGCGAAAGGCTTCATGCATGGCGTAGGCCTGCGAGCTGCCAGCTGGCAGACGTTCCTGCACGACGAAGAGCGCGCCGGTTCGATCGTCCCGATGATGGCGCTGGCGCATGAGAACGATCCGGATCCGAAATCGCGTTTCGAGTCGCCGTCACCCGAGAAGCGAACAGAGCTGTTGCAAATGATGACAGCCGGCATCGTGCAGATGTATCGCTACTTCGCGCCGATGCGCGCGCAACCGATCATCTCGACGTTCGTGCGTAGCCAGCCGAAGACCGGTCGCAATGAACCGTGTCCGTGCGGTAGTGGCAAGAAGTATAAGCAGTGCTGCATGACGCGAGCGCATTGATCGCATCGCCGTCCGCACTCCAGCTGGAGTGCCGAATGTTAAATTCCCCACCAGCGCGGGTGATGCCCTCTTCGAGAGACCACTTGGCGTCATCGGTGAGGTCGTAGGTGGGCCGAAAGACAGCTGCTTTGAACTCGTCCACCGTCATCGACGCGGACGTTAGAAACAACAAAGGCCCAGACAATGTCTGAGCCTTTGAGGCGGCCCTCATACGAAGACCTCGTGGGCTAGGCCCGGTCGTCATATTACTCCGCGACGTCTGTCTGTCCAGAAGAAAACGATCAACTCACAGGGAACCTGTATCGGGAAAGCCGCATCAGTTGCGCGGCAACACGCACGCAGAGTCCCGCGGCAACCATCCATGGATCACAGACCGGGGAACCAACCAGCCCGCCTTAGCCATATCCGCAGTCATCGCGATTTGCTTGGGCTCTTGGCCTTCTTGTTCCGCGAAGCCTTCGGCACCACCTCACCCTCATGCTTCGCCGGCAACGTCTTCACAAACGCCCGACACCGCATCACCCACTCCTCAAGCTCGTCATCATCCGCGATCCCCGCCGCATCAACATATACATATCCCTTCATCGGCTTCCCCGTGAAGTCCATCTCACGCACGTGCTTCCGCGCCAGTGCCGCGGCGTAGTTCTCAGGGCCGACGCGCGCCATCAGCAGATCGCCGATGACGCCAACAAACATATGCCCATCAGCGAGAAACGCGATGCCGCCGAACATACGTCGCTCGCTGATGCGCGGCGTCCTGACTAACACGTCGCGAATTCTTTCCGCCAACCCTTCATCGAACGCCACACGATCCTCCAGCTGGAGTGCGCACTGTTAAATTCATCCACCCAAGACACTCGGATTCATCTTCCACACGGTGTAGTTGAGCCCAGCCGCAAAGCTCACCCACAGCAAATAAGGAATGAGCAGCGCTCCGGCGAGTGGTCGAATGCGCCAGAACGAAACCAGTGTCGCGACGAGCAGCGCCCACAACAGGAGGATGTCAACGAACGCAGCTCCGCCGAGATGCCACGCAAAGAAGAGCCAGCTCCACAGCGCATTAAGCGCGAGTTGCGCCAGGAACAGGTTCAGCGCCGCGCGCGCATAACCGTATCCTCTCTCGCGCCAAACAAGCCAAGACGCAACCGCCATCAGCGCGTAGAGCACCGTCCACACGGGACCGAACACAGACGCCGGCGGCGCCCACGTAGGCCGCGAGAGCGATAGGTAGAAAGTACCTGCCTGCACGGAGGCCACCGCACCGATCGCAGCTGCGATAAAACAAATGGTGAGCCAGGCGATGAACCCACCCGCTTGTGCTTGTTTCGACAGTGCCATGCCCACGCTCCCGGTAATTGCGACCGACGATCAAGATGCACGAATCTCAATGTGACTGCCACATCTACGACACAGATCTTCGCACCGAGCTCGCCGGCCACATCAACGCGGCCAACTATCGCCTCCTTCTCTGTCATCGCCGAGTTCGACCGCAGCAGCGGTTGGAATGGCGGCGACTCGCATGCAACGCGAGCGTGGTTTGCATCCTAGAAGACGAGAACGGCGACCACTCAACGCGGGCCGCAAGACGCGAAGCACCCCACCTGCCCTACAACGCGCACGTGGAGGATTCCCATCGCTCCAGGCATGAAAGTTATTCCCGCGCCCCCGGCTTTCCCAATCCGACCAGCTGCTATCGTCTTTGCGAACCCCATATCGTGGCGACAACGACAACGGAATGCCCATGACCCATCCCCTCTTCACACCGGCGCAGCTCGGCCAGATTCATTTGCAGAATCGTGTAGTCATGTCGCCCATGACGCGCGACCGTGCCATTGGCAACGTGCCGAATGAATTGATGGCGACTTACTATCGGCAGCGCTCCGGCGCCGGCCTGATCATCACTGAAGGGACGTCGCCCTCGCCGAACGGCCTCGGTTACGCACGCATTCCCGGCCTGTTCAACGAGGCGCAGGTCGCCGGTTGGAAAACGGTCACAGACGCGGTTCACGGCGCCGGCGGCAAAATCTTCGTCCAGTTGATGCACACAGGTCGCGTCTCGCACGCGCTCAACTTGCCTGAAGCTGCGAGGGTCATCGGACCGGCAGCCATCGTGACGCCCGGCGAGATGTGGACTGATCAGAGCGGTCAGCAACCCTTCCCCGTGCCGGAGGTGATGAGTGAAAAGGACATCGCCGACACCATCACGGAGTTCGCAACCGCCAGCAAGCTGGCGATTCAAGCCGGCTTCGATGGCGTCGAGTTACACGGCGCGAATGGCTACTTGCTCGAACAGTTCTTGAACGTTGCGTCCAACCAGCGAACCGATCGCTGGGGCGGCAGCGTCGAGAACCGCATCCGCTTCGTTGAAGCAGTAGCGAAGGCCAGCGTGGAGGCGATCGGCGCGGACCGCGTGGGCATTCGCTTGTCGCCGTACGGCGTGTTCAACGGCAGCACACCGGACGCACAAACCGATGAGCTCTACTTGACGCTCATCGAACGCTTGAACACGTTAGGGCTGTTGTACATCCACATCGTCGATCACAGCTCGATGGGCGCGCCGCCGGTGAGCCCGGAGTTGAAAGCGAAACTCCGAGCGGCGTTCAAAGGAACCTACATTCTTTCCGGCGGCTACGACGCCGCTCGTGCCAATGCCGACTTGGCGGAACAGCGTGGCGATCTGGTGGCCTTCGGCCGCCCGTTCATTTCCAATCCGAACCTGGTCGAGAAGCTGAAGGCCAGCGCCTCCCTGCAAGCCCCGGACCCGAACACCTTTTACACCCCGGGTGAGAAAGGCTACACGGACTACGCGGCGTAACTTCAGACGAGCGTGTCGGGGCTATTGCACTCGCCCCGACCCGCTCACGGCATGCTCATCTGAATTCATGATCGCGGGCCGCGCCATCCCTTCGGCAATCTGCAGAAAAGTGAGCTTCACCCGCCCGCCGCGCGCATTCGCTCTTTGACCGTCGCGACGAATTGCCACACCTGCTCGTTGCTGGCAAACGCCCGTCGCGGAATGATGTGGGCAGCAAGCGCATTGATATAGACGGCAGTGAAGCCCGGTCGCAGGACGTGAATCGTCATGGAGTTCATGGCAGGCAGTCTTGCCAAAGCGCGTGTCCCGTGCCAGCTTGCCCTCACAAGATCTCGCGCCACCCAGGGATGGCGACAGGTGCCATTTTCTCATGAGAGACGGAGTTTCCTCGCGGTCGGCTGGACGAATCGTTCGCCTGCTCCTGCTGTGTGCAGGCATGGTGTGGGCTGTTCTGGCTGGTGGACGGGCCTGGGCGGACGATGAGACGGTGCTGGCCGAAAAGCCACCCGTGGCGGCGCCTCCAGGCTGGGTGAGGAAAATCGATGCCGCGGCGGTCGACCTCAAGAACACCCAGCTCGACTATCTGTTGATCGACCGTCAGCTGCGCGTCGAAGACCAAACTTCCTCGCTTTATTCGCACTTCGTCATGCACCTCGGCAATCAGGCTGCCGTGGACGACGAATCTCATGTGCAGATCGACTATAGCCCGGCGACCCAACGGATCGTCCTGCACAGCCTCGCGCTCCGGCGCGGCGGCCAGAGCATCGATCAGCTGTCGCGGGCTCGCATTTCGACGCTGCGTCGTGAGCGGGACCTGGAGCGGGGAATCATCGACGGCGAGCTGACCGCCAGCATCGTGCTCGAGGACGTCCGCGTTGGAGACATCGTCGACTACAGCTACACGCTGGTGACCGGAGCGGACGGTCTGGACACGCCCTTCTCGGAGACCTTCACCACGCAATGGTTGACGCCGGTACGCTACTCACATTTGCGCGTCATCTACCCCGACGCCAGAGCGCTGGCGATCAAGACCTCCAACCCGGCGGATCAGCCAACCAGCCGCGTCGCTGAAACGTGGCGCGAACTCGTGTGGGAATGGCACGACCTCGCCGCCTTGCCCCGGGAAGACGACCGGCCCGGCTGGTACGTCCACTATCCGTACATTTATTTGAGCGAAGCTCGCAGCTGGCAGGAGATCGCCCGTTGGGCCACGCGCCTCTATCCGAAAGCGCGACTGTCTGCCGAGTTGAAATCGCTCATCGCGCAGCTACAGACATCCGGCGAGAAGAAGGAGCAGCTGATCGTCGCCGCGCTCCGCTTCGTACAGGACGAGATCCGTTACACCGGTATCGAGATCGGCGCCGGCGGTTACAAGCCGCAGCCGCCGGACGTCGTGCTGAAGCGCCGCTTCGGCGACTGCAAGGAAAAGTCATATCTGCTGGTGACGCTGCTGCAGGCCTTGGGGATCGAGGCGCGGCCCGCGCTGGTCAACACCTATCGCAGACAAGCAACCCCGGACCTGCTGCTGCCCTCCGCCGCCGCGTTCGATCACATGATCGTGCGCGTCCAGCACGAGGGCAAAGTGTACTGGCTCGATTCGACGCGCACCTTGCAGGGCGGCGGGCTGTACAACCTGCAGCAGGCGCATTTCGGCGCGGCCCTGGTCGTCGACGACTCGGGCACGTTCGAAACCATTCCCGAGCCGATCTTGAACACGCCGAACGAGAGCATCGTCGAGCGCTTCGATCTCAAGGCCGGCGTGTTCGCCAAGGCATCGATGCGAGTCGAGACGACCTATCTGGGCGCTGAAGCGGATCGCATGCGTGGCTGGCTCGCCAGGACCAGCAAGGATGAAGTCACCCGTCAGTACTTGAACTTCTACAAGGACGACTATCCCAACGTCGACGTCGCCGAGCCGTTCGTGGTCGTCGACGATCGCGAAGCCAACCAGGTCGTGGTGATCGAGAAATACCTGCTGGATCCGGCGTTCGTCGCAGACGACGAGGACGGCGAGGACCATTACTTCGAGATCAATCCGAACGCCATTTGGCTGGCAGCACGCGCGCCCAAGACCGTGGTGCGCACGTCGCCGCTGCAGCTCGACCACCCGACTAACGTCCGCTACAAGGCGGTGGTCCTGCTGCCCGAGCCCTGGCCGATCGAAGACAGCCACAACAGCATCGCGACCAAGGCGTTCACGTATCGCTCGGCGGTCCGCTATCAGCACAACACCGTCACCGCGGAGTACGAGTTCAAGACACAGCTGAACGACATTCCCGCCGCCGAAGTCGCCGAGCACGGCCGCAAACTGGAGGCCGTACGTCACGACGCCTCTTATTCCCTCAGCTATTCGACCGCGGCCGCGGCAGCACCCGAGCCTTTCGAGCTCAGCTTTGCGATGACGTTCGCGCTCATCGGTGGAATCGTGGGCGGCGGACTGATCATGCGCTGGCTGTGGCGCTACCAGGATCCTCGCTATCCGAAGCCGGCGACCAGCCCACACGCCCCTGTTCTGGAAGGCGTCGGCGGATGGCTGGTGCTTCCCACCCTCGGACTGTTCGCGTCAGTGATCTCGCTGGCGCGCGTGCTCTATTCTTGGCGCAGCTATTTCGACGCCACCCTGTGGGCAGCACTTGGCAGCGGCCAGGATGCGGTGGTCGCGCATTGGGGCAAGATCGGCGTGTTCTTCGTTCTGATGCTGGGAGTCGCGCTCCAGCTGATCACAATCTTCCTGCTCTATCTGCTGTTCACGAAACGACGCGGCTTTGCGCCCGGCTACCTCGGCCTGATCTGGATCGAGCTGCTATGGAGCGTCCTGAACCGGCTATCGCTGTCCGCCGTCGGGATGAGCGCAGCCGCGCCAAAAGTGATCGGCCTGTTCGTGGCTCTGGAACTGATCGGAACCCTCATCTGGACCGCTTATATGCTGCGTTCCGAACGCGTGCGCGTGACCTTCGTGCGAACGCGCTCCGGGCCGACGGTTACGCCAGGATCCGCCGAAACGTCAGATTCACCCGAGGCCCGCACGGCCGAGCAAGCTTGTTGATCCCGTGCTTCCAGTGATGCTGAGTCGCGCCTTTCATCAGCAGCAAGCTGCCCGACTCCAGCTCCAGGTGAACCGGCTGCAGCTGTTTCTTGAATTTATGTTTCAGCACGAACGTCCGTTGCTCACCGAAGCTCAGCGACCCAATCACCGGATTTCTTCCCAGCTCCGGCTCATCGTCACTGTGCATGCCCATGCTGTCGCGGTGGTCCCGGTAGTAGTTCAGCAGCACGCTATTGAAGGCAGCTTCCGACAACGCCTCGACTCGACTTCGCAGCGTCGACAATAAATCGGTCCACGGCAGTGGCTGGAGCGACAGCCCCGAGTATGTATAACGGGCGTCCGCATCTCCGAACCACGCAGTCAGGCGTGGTTGCTGATACTCCTTGCCCCACAGATTGATGACCTCACTGCGCCAGGGGATTTGCTCGATGAGCTGTTTCAGGATGAGATCGGGTTCCGCGCCCAGCGCCACGCGCGGCGCGTAATAGACTTCGGCGTCGGCAATGTCGAGCCGATCCAGGCCGCCGGTTGCGAACAGATCTTGAGTCATCGGAACCGAACCTTAACTCAAGCCTGGCGGTGTCGGCCAGCCCGGTTCTTGACGAAGGTTTCCCTAGAAACCATAATGGTTTCCAACGACACCTTTTGGAATTCACGCGTGGCCAACCCGCTCGAATCGCACATCGGTTACTGGCTGCGCATGGTGTCCAACCAGGTGTCCGGTTCATTCGCCCGCGCGCTGCAGGAACGGCAGATCTCGGTCGCTGAGTGGGTGGCGCTGAATCAGATCGGCAACACGCCGGACCCGACACCCGCACGACTCGCGGATTCAATGGGCATGACGCGCGGCGCCGTTTCCAAAGTGCTCGACAAACTCGACGCCAAGAACTGGATCGCGCGTACCACCAGCGATCAGGACAGCCGCGTGCAATTTCTGTCGCTGACGGCCGCGGGTCGTCGCCTCCTCCCGCAGCTGACCGCGATCGCGGACGGCAACGATGAACGTTTCTTCAACGCGTTGACGAAGAGCGAGCAAGCCACGTTGCGCGGCCTGCTGCGAAAGCTGGCCGACGCGCATCACATCACTCAGACCCCGGTGGAATGACCATGACCGACATCAGCAAGGCAGTCGCGAATCTGCAGGCCGCTCAGCAGCGCGCCATGGCGATCCGTCCGAAGGTCGGCGGCTTCCCCTATCTCGCCGAGACGCTTCGATCCGCAGGGGTTTCAAAAAGCACCTGGTCGCTGCCCTCTTGCGAGAGTCGTTACGACACGCTCGAGGGTCCCGTGGTGATTCAAGGCACATCGCTGATCAGCGGCGCCGCCGACGTGCCGCGCTTCGATCAGGACGCGCTGATCGCAGCGATTCGTCGCGATCAGTCGGGCGACGCCGACTTTCCGGAGTTTCTCGCTTCGGCCTGGCGGGCCGGCGTGATCGGCTGGGAAGTGGATCTCAACGAGCGGACCGTCACCTACTACGGCTGCGGAGATGAGGAGTACGTGGAGCGGTATCCCGCCGTCGAGATCGTCAGTTAGTCAATGCACGCGCGCACCGCACGCTCAGCTGCGTGCTCTTGAGGGTCGCTGACAGACCGCTCACCTGACCGCCGATTCGATGAGACCGGTCGTCCTTGCAGTCCGCCAGGGAAAGCCCCAACGCAATGATCAGAAAATAACCCGGCGGCCTCATGCTTGGTACGTCTTCAACTTTCCGGAGCCAGATTCTGCGCCAGGAACTTCTCCAACTCCGTCAGTAGCGTCACGCGATCGGACTTTCGATTCAGCTGATGGCCGGCATCCTTGAGGAAAATGGCCTTGTGAGACTTGCCGGCACTCTTCAGCGCCGAGGCCATCTGCCGCGAATGGTCTACGTCCACCTGGATGTCACGCTCGCCGTGGAGCAGGAAGATAGGGATGGAGATCTTCGACACGTGACGCAGCGGCGAGTCTTCCTTCAGCTTCTCTTTGTTGGTGCCGAGCTGCTCGCGCACGATGGCGCGGTTGCTGAAATAGCGGGATTCGCTCAATAGATCCTTGAGGTCGCTGACGCCCGCGATGCTTGCCGAACAGCGATACAACTCGCCGTTCCGAACCGCGGACAACAGCGCCGCGTAACCGCCGAAACTCCAGCCGACGACGCAGATGCGTTTCGGATCGGCGATGCCCTTCTCGATCGCCCACTTGGTGCCGTCGGTGATGTCGGCGTAAGTCAGGCCGCCCCAATCCTGATGCGCGGCGTGGAACCAGTCGCCGCCGTAGCCCGAGGAGCCACGGAAATTCATCTGCAACACCGCGTAGCCGCGGCTCACCAGGAACGCGCGCAGGAAGTCGAAATCCCACGAGTCGCGAGCGATCGGGCCGCCGTGAGGCATGACGATCAGCGGCAACTTCTCCGCTCGCACCCCCGGCGGCACCGTGAGATAACCAGGAATCTCCACTCCGTCGCTGGCCTTGTACGAGATCGACTGCATCTGACCGATGGTCTTGGGATCGAGCTCCGGATAGGCCGTATCGATCCTGTAGATCTTCTTTTCGCCGGCGCGCAGCAGATAGTAAGTCGGGCCTTGCACGTCGCTATAGGAGCGAACGATATAAACCTTCCGGTCATCCGAATAGTCGCTGAGCACATTGAAAGTGGTCGGCAACGCGCGATTGATCACCTCGACCTGCGCCCGGGTCGCCTCGTCGGTGTAGTGCACGAACGGCCGGTCGGTCTCGTAGTAGATGCCGATCAGCTTGCGATCCGGCGTGAGAATCGGATCCGATGCGTCGACATGCGGATGCGAGAACACCAGCTTGGGCTCCATCTGATCGGTGAGGTCCATTTCCCAGAGCGCCTCGCGGCCTTCGTAGGTGCCCTGGGCAAACGCGCGATTGGTACCGGGCATGATGGCGATGGGTACGAGCTCATCGCCGCCGCCGAACACTTTCACTTTCGCGAGCGGCAGCCATTTCTTCTCGTTGTCCATGCGCGCGAAATATTCCAGCACCGCGCTGTCTCGCCGGTAACCGTAGCCGAAGCGGACGTTGCCGGCGCCGTCGGTGGCGTAGCCACGGATCGGATAGTAGTCGCGACTGCGTATCACGCGACGGCCACTGTTGACGTTGACCTCGTAGATCGCCGGGTAACCGGTGCGATCCATGTCGAGCGCCATCAGGACCGTGTCGGGCTCATTCGGCGTCCAGTCCAGGATGTCGTCCTGGAACTGCGTGCGCCCGGCGTCGGACTCCTGCAGCAGGACCTTTTGATTGGCACCGTCGGCGTCGACACCCACCATGCGCGAGATGCCGTAGAAGATCGCCCCCTCACGCACCGTCGCCGTCACACCGCAAAGGACGCGCTTGTTGTTCGCCCAACCGCACCAGCTCAGATCGTAGTCCCCCGGTCGCGAGGCGAAGATGAATTTCGGTCCGGCGCTGAAATCGGCGGGCACGGTGGCCACGGCTTCCGAGTCATCGACGCCGGCGATCAGCATCAGCTGCTTGCCGTCCGGCGAGATGGCGACGTTGCGGATGGCGGGAATGCGGGCGAATGCGTCGATGGGTGGCGGCGTCACCGTGTCGGCGTGGACCGAGGTCGCCCCCGCCAGCAAACACACCGACTGCAAAAGAAACTGTCGAAAACTAATTCCGTTAGTGCTGGCGTTCATTGAGTCCGACCCGCTGAAGGACGGCGCGATTCTATACAAAGCAACGCCAAACCGGTGTGATTCAAGGCGCGTTATGTTTCAAATCAGGGCAACGCCTGGCGTAGCGCCTCCAGGAACTCCTTCGGCGAGGAGCCCGTCTCGCGACTGAACGCCGTGCTGAAGGCGCTGGCCGACTGATAGCCCACCGCCAGCGCGGTTTCGGCCACCGACATCTGTTCATGCGCCAGCATGTTCTTGGCGACTGCGATCCGCCATTGCAATAGATAATTGAGCGGCGTGGTGCCGATGATGCGGGCGAATCGATCGGCAAAGGAAGATCGCGACATGCCGGCCTGGCGCGCGAGGGAATCGAGCGTCCACGGATGCGACGCTTTCATGTGAATGCCACGTAACGCGATAGCGAGTTGCGAATCGCGCAGGCCCGCCAGCAACCCGCCCGACTTCGGTTCGGAGGGTGCCGAACGCAGCGCTTCGACCAGCATGATCTCGATCAGACGGGTCAGCACCAGCGCCTGCCCCGGACGCTTGTCGCTCGCTTCGCGTTTGATGAGCTCGACGATGGGGGCGACGTTACCGCTGGCAGGGTCGCTGGCCTGGATATGCAACATCGGCGGCAACAGATCGACCAGCATCGACGCGTTGATCGGATCGAACGCGAAGTAGCCGCCCAGCAACGTTACCGACGGCGCGAGATTCATATCGCCATGAAAGATCTCATCGACATGTTCGCTGGGTAACTTCAGCAGCTTGGGCTTCACTTGCAGATCGCTGGCCATCGCGAATCCAGGCGTCGCCGGAAACAGGATGAAATCGCCGGTTTCCAGCCTGGTCGGCCGCGCGCCCTCGGTGGTGAGCCAGCACGGGCCGGCGATGACCAAGGCAAAGCTCGGTTGCCCGAACGCGGGATAGCGAATGCCCCAGCGACCGGCGCCGCGCACGACCTTGGACAGAATGGTTTGTGGCTTGAGCAGCGTGACGACGGCGGCCAGCGCATCCATCTTGGACTCTCGCAAACGAAACTTGGACGGCCTCTTATAGCTCGTCCAGCGAGCCAGGGCTACTGTCTCCCCATCAACCACGGAGACAACCCATGACTCACACCGTCCTGATCACCGGCACCTCATCGGGCTTCGGCCTCGCGAGCGCCAGATTGTTTCTGGCCCGCGGCTGGAATGTCATCGCCACCATGCGCTCGCCCGATCCAACGCTGTTCGAGAGCAGCCCTCGACTGCTGGTGACCGCGCTCGACGTCACCGCGCCTCACACCGTTGCCGAGGCCGTCACGAAAGGCATCGCCCGCTTCGGACAGATCGACGTACTGGTCAACAATGCGGGCGTCGGATTGTTTGGTGCCGCTGAAGCGACACCGGCCGAGCTCACCCGGCAGGTGTTCGAAACAAACACCTTCGGCGTGATGGCGGTTGCTCGCGCGGTGATCCCTCACATGCGTGAGCGTGGATCGGGCACGATCGTGAATGTGACTTCCAGCGTCGGCATCGCACCGATGCCGCTGGTCGCGGTCTACACCGCGAGCAAGTACGCGATCGAGGGTTACTCCGAAGCGCTCGCGCATGAGCTGGGAGCGTTCGGCGTTCGGGTCAAGATCGTTCAACCCGGCTTTGCGCCCACGACCAGCTTCTCCGCCAAGTCCGGCGGTCGCAGGGAAGATCTGCTGCCCACCGCCTATGGCGCCTTCGCGAGTCGTTATCTGGCATCGATGCAGAACTATCCGACTGCCTACACGGCCGAAGCGGACGTCGCCGAAGCCACTTACGCCGCCGCGACCAGCAGCGACGACAAGCTGCGTTACCCGGCGGGCGCGGACAGCGTGATGCTGGCTCAATTGCGCGAATCGCTTTCCGAACCCGAATTCATGGGCCGGATGCGAACCATGACCGGCGGCTGACCGTTATTCGCTTTTTTCTTTTTTCATGGCGCGTTTGGCTTCCTTCGCGCCTTCCTTGACAGCCTCGCCCACGTCCTTGGCGGCATTGCCAACGGCCTTGCCGACCTGTTTGGCGCCGTCGCCCACTTCCCGGGCGGCGGTGCCGACGGCGTGACCGACTTCCCTGGCGCCCTCTTTGAGCGTGTTTTCCTCGGCAAAGCCGGGAGCGGCCAGACCGGCCGTCAGCAGCGCCAGGGTCAGCAAGGCGGGCAATTTCATGGTTGCGGGCCTATCAAATAAAAGATGGCACACATGTACAACCGCCCAGGGCGATTGTCCAGTACCTCAGGGCAGCGGCTGCACCAGATCGCCGCGCTTGAAATGATCGTTGAGCCCCGGGATCGCGCGCCACAGGAAATCGATACGAAACTCCCCGGGCTCGAACGGCTGCGGCGCATCGGAGGCGACCGCATAGAAATACGCCCGGGTCCGGTCCTGATGACGCTCATTCAACAGCGCGATCATGCGATCCGACAACGCCGGCGTACCGTCCACTTCCCACTCCTCGCCGTCCCATTGGAACCTCACGATCTGCGGCCAATTGGGCACATTGGGCGGGGTCGTCGGATTGAGCGTCCGAAAGCTGCGCGCGGCCGGCAACGTGCCGAGCGGATGAACCGCGGTAATCATCTCTCCCCAATGCGAATGAACGTAGCAGTCATAGAACGTGCCGTCGCGCTCGACGATGGGGCCATCCACTTTGTATGGAACCGTGCGCATCGCCAGCAGTTTTCGCAGCGCCGCTCGATAGCGCTCGGTAAGAATGCGGGGCCGATCCGATGCGAGTTGCAGATAGTCGGCCACGGGCACGCGCTGCTCGAAACTGGCAGCGGTCGTCTCGATCAGCTTCATTTGATCTTGCGCGGAGGAGCGCTTGACCCAGGTCATGTGACCGATCGTGAGCTGACGATCCGGATATTCGCGCACGACGATGCGAGCGTCGTGCTCGCTCGCGTTGACTTCGTGCACACCTTGGCCGATGCGATACTCCCCTTGCGTGGTCCACTTGATGTTGTCGGTGCGATCGGCAGCGCGACTCGTCAACGCTTTTAAAGCGTCCGACCGACTGTCTCGATGCCACGCCGCAATCGCGAGCACTTCGGAGACCGGCCGGTTGCTGCCCATCAAGAAGATGGAGCCCGAAGTCTGATCGAACGAAAACAAGGCGAAGCCCTCGCCTTCCCGGGTGGCATAGGGATCGAGCCGGCTCGGCACGTCCACGAAGCCCAGCTCGGCCAGCGGCTGGCGCTTGGTCGAGCCCGTTCCAAAGAACATGCCCGCGCTGGCCACGGAAATGCCACCGATCACGAGCGCCACGATCCAATAAAGATGCATAGATCCTCAGGAAGCGCACCAGGCGAGCGGCCCCGGCGCGTCGAACAGCAGCGGTTGCCAGGTCCAGCCGGCGTCGGTGACGGTGCGAATCAACGGCCCTGTCGTTTGTTGTAAATCCACGCCCGGGCCCCGGCGGAAGAACGTGATGCCCCGTTGCAATTTCCAGTTGTATTCACCCGAAGGCGACTCGCGACGGCCCAGGTATTCGAGCACTTTGACCCGATGACTCGACTCATCGAGCTCGAGGACGTAGCGATGCATGCCGACTTCGCCAGGGGTGTCGTAGTCGACTCGCACTTCCCATCGCCCGTCGCTCAGGCGAGTGACCGGCACCGTTGGCGATGCAAGGGCCGCGATCCGCTGATCGAGTCCGGCTGCGCTGAGCGGCGTTTGCACGATACCGGCGGGCTGCACGCGCGCTGCCCAAGCGGCGCCTTTCAAGAACCACAATGAGGCGAGGATGACCAGAATCACGATGGCGCCACCGGCTACGCGCCCGCTGTCGAATGCGGCCACCCATGGCGGACGAATGTCAGTCGGCGTCGTCAGCACTCGGGTCTGACGCATGCGGGCTTCGATCGCTGCCCGGTCGGGACCGGTCCACATGAAAACCGCGCGACCGAGTCGTTGAAGCGCAATCTTGTCGCCGATGGGCGTGCGCGTGCCAAAAGTGGTCGTGCCATCGCCGGACGTGTTTCTCGGCGAGAACATCGTCCACAACGCAGCGGCCCCCGCGCGGGCCGCCTCTTCATCGGCGAATCGTGCCGCAACCGCCGTTTCGCCACTGAAATGTATCAGCAGCTGCGCGACTTCCGCCCCGCCCAGCGCTTCGACGAACACGGCCCGAGCGTCCTGCAGACGAGCCCGGTCGACATCGGCGCCAAAGATCGATTCCGGTCTGGCAAACGTTCCCACACCGGCAATCGCAGCCGCATCGACCGCGGGTTTTGCCTTGGGCCAAACAGCCATCACGCCGTGCCCGAGCAGCTGGGGCACGCAAATAATGGCGAAAAACACGCCGACGAAGACCACGGGCCGCAGCGACAGGCCGGCACTGCGCATTAACAATGCAACGGCGGTCAATACCAGGGCAGCGACCAGCATCACTGCACTGACGATGACCAGCCCCAAATTATTCTGGAAGAACGCGCCCACCCGGCCCCGCGGTGTTGTTATTTGTCGGTCGTGGCGCGGCGACTGTAGTCAGGCTTGGGCGGCGGTTCAAGTGCCGCCTGGCACGGGGTAACCGGAGGGCGGTGAACTACCTGCGCTTGGTCATGGGCACGAACGTGATGCTCAACCCGCCCGGCAACGGGTGTTCGAGCGGCTGGTCGCCGACATAGCCACAGACTTCATACAAGCGCTTGCCAGGCAACGTGGCCATCAATGCAAACTCGGTGAAGCCGGCATGTGCAGCTTCCGTTTCGCAGCGATCCAGCAGCATGCGCCCCAGCCCGCGACGGGCATGGCGCGAATCGATGAAGAACGCACGAACGCGGGCTGCGTCGACGGCGGGATCCAGATACGAATCATCCCGGCTCTCACGCGTGTCGCTGCCGAACAGCGTCTTGCGTTTACTCCAACCGCCGCAGCCGACGATCTCGCCAGCCTCGGATTCGATGACGAAATAGGTTTGATCACGGATCAGCGCCGTGTCGACGCCGAAGGCGCCGAGCAGCGCGGCTTCGATTTGTGCCGGCGTGTAGTCGTCCGCGCCGAGCTCACGAATGGAGCGCGCGATCAGGTCACGCAGGATGGGTTCGTCGGCGAGGGTCGCCGGTCGCAATCGATAGTCCACGCCATCGATGTTAGCAAAGGTCAGGCCGGCGGAGCGGCCAGCAGCGACGAAACTGTACGCTTGGAAATGCCGGCAACTGTCCGGACCGTCGTGCTGACCGCCTCGCCGTCGGCGCGTTCCAGCGTGTCGGCGAATCCAGCCGCGAAGTCCTGCCAATAGGCGCCGCGTGCATCGGCGACCGAGCCACCATCGATGCTTTGAGCGGCCTCTTCCAGGACCCCGCGAACGTCGCCATACGACTTGCGAATCAGCAGCTGAGCCTGAGAAATATCCTGTAACGCCTGGCGAGGATCGGCCGCGTTCCAGTGCGACGGCTGAATCGCCTGCTCCGCCACGACGGTACGAACGTGATTGAACTGACCGGTCGGAAAGCGCCGACCGCCGCCGCGAATGGCCAGCGAGTCGCGAATCTGCGGCCAATCCTTTTCCGAGACGCTGAACGCCAGCTCGCCCCTGGCATCGCGCGTCGCGCGCACGCCCATCGGAGTCAATGCTCGATCCAGCGCGGTGACCATTGCAGTTTCGGACTGCGTCGGATCGACCGTGATGGAGCTCGCCTGGCGCGACCACTTGCCGACGGCAAAGCTCAGCGTTTCGGTATCGCCGTTGCGTAATGTTTCGAAACTCAAGCCGCGGACGGAGAATTCCTGTTTCGCTTTCGCGTCCGAGTTGAACTTCAGATTGCCGTCCAGCGTGCCTGCGCTCGCCGAGGCGCGCTGCTGCCAGAACTGATTGAATTTCTCGATGGCAGCAGCCGCATCGCCGCTGTTCATCTCCTTGCGGAGTACACGCAGCCGGGCATCGGCTTCGGACAGGAACTGCAACGCCTGCTGCGCGCCCGAGACCTGACGATTCAGCTGACCGTCGTATGACTTCAGCCCGGGGCGCAGCGTGGTCCGAGCCACCGGCTCGACTTTGCCGACCGGCGCGGGCAATTCGGTACGAGTGAGCGAGACGCTTTCAACAGCGCCCCGCGCAGTAACCTGACGGCCTGAATCGACGACTGAAAGTTGCATGGACAAGCAACTAGATCGCGTCGAACAACGACAGCTTGCTCACCTGCGCATACGCCTTCTGCGTCGCCTGCACTGCCGTCGTATAACCGTTCAATTTCACCGCCGCGTCGCTGTAGTCGAGCTGCCCCAACGTCAACGCCGCCTGCTGGTTCGCCAGACTGACGTTGGCGTGACTGGTCTCCAGCGTCGCAAGAATATTCTGCGCGCCGCCCAGGCCCGCGATGCGGCCGCTGATGCTCTCGATCACATCGTCGAGGGAAGCCATCGCCGAGTTGATGTCGGCACGCACGGCCGGATCGTTCACATTGGCGCCCGGCGTCTGCAACGTCGTGAGCACCTGCTCCATCTGATTGAGCATGCCCGCGATTTCCGGCAACGTGACGTTGGAAGGCTGCGTCACGCCGGGACCGACCGCCACTCGCTGCGATTCGGTGTTGCCCGTAAACGTATAACGAGAGCCGACCGGCGCGGCCGGATCGTAAGTGATGGTAGCCGTGTCGACCGCCGTGCCCGAGAAAATGTAACGACCTTCCGCGTCGGCACTGTTCGCCACGTAGAACATGCTGTCGAGCAGCGGCTGCAACGATCCCGCCATCGCGGCCACGTCTTCCGGCGTATTGGCGCCGTCGCCGGCCCACACGAGCAAGTCGCGCGCGCTCAACATGTCGTTCGACATGCTGGTGAGATAAACCTCGTTCTGCGTCAGGCGACTTTGCAGAGCGCCGATGTTGTCGCGGTATTGATCGAGCGCCGCCTCTTCACGGTACAGGCGCGACAGGCGCACCGTGGTCACGGGATGCTCGGAAGGCAGCGAGTATTTCTCGCCGCTGGCCATCTTCTGCAGAATGTCCTCCAGACGGAAGGACGCCTTCTGCAAGGCCGTGTTCATCGTGGTGTGATACTGCGTGCTCGAGATGCGCATCATGGGCGTGGCCTCAATATCAACCCAACATGGCGAGCGTGTTGTCGAACAGCTCGTTCGCGACCGCGATCACTTTCATGTTCGCCTGATACATCTGCTGGTACTGCATCAGATTGATGGCCTCTTCGTCGGTGTTCACGCCGCTGGTCGACTTCCAGCTCTCCTCCGCCTGGTTACGTACGGTCTGCGCGGTGTCCATGGCGGCCTGGTTCTGCTGACTGTCCATGCCCAGCTTCGCGACCAGCTGCGTCGATGCGTCGGACAGCGTCACCGAACCGATGCCCGGCAGCGTAATCGGGGAGGAACGCACACCGATCAACGCAAGCAGGTTGTCGCTGTTACCGCCGGCGGTGGCCGACGATGAGAATGCGAGTTGGCTGCCCTGAATGCCCGGAGTGACGCGAAGCATGCCGGCGGCGGTCGTCGCATCGTAGGTAAACAATGGGACACCCGGCGTGCCGTCCGGCGCGAAGCCCGCGGCCAGCTGCGTGTTGACGGCATCCGCCAACTGCTCGGCCATGTCGCCGATCGACTCGATCATCGGCATCAGCGTCTTGGTCTCGTAGTCTTCCAGGCCGCCGAGCTCGCCGCCCAGACCGGTTTTCGGCAGAACAAACGATTCCGAAGCGAAGGCAACCTGCAGAGTTTGCGAGCCGTCCGGATTGGTGGTCGCGCTCATGGTCGCGGAGCGTCCACCGACGACCAGCGGCTGGCCGCCGCGCAACGAGATGCTACGGGTGCCGTCGGCCTGATCGACCACCTGCAAGGCTACCAGCCCGGCGAGTTCGTCGATCTTCTTGTCGCGCGCATCGAGAAGCGCCGACGGATTCACTCCGGTGCCCTGAGTGGCCGCGATCTCCTTGTTCAACTCGGCGATGTCTTTCGACAGGCCGTTGATCTGAGTGATCGTGGTGTTCCGCTGCTGCACGATCGCCTGGCGCTGATTCGACAGCACTTGCGTGAGGCTGTTGAAACGCTGCGCGAGGGCGTCGGCGGAGGTAATGATCTGTTGACGCAACGGGGTCGAGGTGGGATCGACGCTCGCAGCGTTGAGCGCGCCGAAGAACGCATCGAGTCCATTGTTGATGCCGGACGCCTCATCGCCCATCACCTGCTCGAGCTGCGTGAGATACGGCTGCGCCGTCGTGCGCTGGCCCAGATCGGAGGCGGCGCTCCACATCTGCAGGCTCTTGTAGCTGTCGCTGAAGCGGATCAGTGCCGGCACGGCCACGCCGCTGCCGGCGCTCAGCACGCCCGTCTGCCGAGGCGCCACCGACGCCAGCAGCACGCCCTGGCGCGTATAGCCCGGCGTCATGACGTTGGCCACGTTCTGACTGGTGGCGGCCAGGCCCGCCTGCGCAGCCAGCGCTCCCGACAATGCGTTATAGATGATGCTCATTGCTGGAATGGAAAGCGACCCGCACCACCCAAAACTTAAAAGGGCACAGATTTATTTTCAGCAGCCTGGCATAGACCCGCGGCCATGCCGAAGAAAATAAATCTGTCCCCTTTTAGGTCTTCGGCAGCAGCTGACGCACGATCACGTCGGCGATGCCGAACGCGCGCTGCCTGGACATCACATCGGCGACCGACGTGTCCGCGTAATCGAGCATGTCGCTGTTGGTATTCTTGCCGTAGATACTGTCTTCGCCGGCGATCTCTTTGGTCGCGCTGCGCATCTGACGCAGCATCTGCGAAATGAAGAAGCTTTCGAACTTCTCCGCCGCCTGCTGTACCTTGGCGCGATAGATGATGTCTTCATCGGACGATGTCGTGGCCGGCGATGAAATGGCGTTGACGTTCATGGCTCAGATCACCGTCAGCTCGCCTTCGATCGCGCCCACTTGATCCAGCGCCTGCAGAATCGCCATCAGGTCGTCCGGCGTCGCACCCGTGCTGTTGACCGTATCGATGATGGCCTGGAGGCTCACGCCTTCCGGCCACTGGAACATGCGACCCTCATCCTGCGTGACCGACACGTCGGACTGTGGCGTCACGACGGTCTGCCCCTGGCTCAGCGGATTCGGCTGACTCACCTGCGGGTTCTCGCTGATGATGACTTTCAGACCGCCGTGGGAGATCGCGGCGGAACGCACTCGCACGCCTTCGGAGATCACCACCGTACCGGTGCGCGAATTGAAAACGACTTTGGGCAGCTGCGCGCCGACATCGACCGGCAACGATTCCAGGCCAGCGACGAACGCAACGCGCTGCGTCGGATCCATCGGGGCCATGACTTCCACGCTCGTGGCATTACGCGTCGTGGCGACCGAACCGTAACGTTTGTTGATGGCCTGAACGATATTGGTCGCGGTCTGGAAGCTCGGCAGCTTCAGACTCAGCAGCACGGTCGGACGCGTGTCGAAGTCGGTCTCGATCTCTCGCTCGATGGTTCCGCCGTTCGGCACGCGACCGGAGGTCGGAGAATTCACGGTGACGCTCGAACCACTCTGCCCTTGCGCCGACAGACCGCCGACGACGAGGTTGCCTTGAGCGAGCGCGTAGACTTCCGAATCCGCGGCACGCAGCGGCGTGAGTAGCAAGAGGCCGCCACGCAAGCTCTTGGCGTCGCCCATCGAGGAAACGGTGATGTCGATCTTCTGGCCGCGACGATAGCCCGGCGGAAACACGGCGCTGACCATGACGGTCGCGACGTTGCGCAGTCGGGGATCGGTGCCTTCGGGGAGCTTCACACCGAACTGCTTGAGCATGTTGGCCACGGACTGGCCGGCGAACTTCACCTGCGTACCGTCGCCCGTGCCCTGCAAGCCGACCACCAGGCCATACCCCAGCAACTGGTTCTCACGCACGCCTTCGATGCTGACCAGCGAACGCAACGGCTTGGTCGGCGCCAGCGGCGCCTTGGCCGTCGCATTGGCACTCGACGCGCTGATCAGCAGCGCCAGCGCCAACGTGCGAAGAATTCGTGACATCAACATTGATCCCAAGTCCTTAGAACGGCATCCACGGGCTGTTGAAGAAGCGCGTCAGCCAGCCCGCCCGATTGGAATCGGCCAGACTGCCCCGACCTGAATAGGCAATGCGTGCGTTTGCCACGCGTTGTGACGAAATACGGTTCTCGGCGTCGATGTCCTCGGCGCGCACGTAACCGGCGACGCGCAGGAATTCTTCACCCTGGTTCAAGTTCAGACTCTTCTCGCCGTGAACGCGCAACAGCCCGTTCGGCAGCACTTCCTGCACGATGACGGTCAGCGCGCCCTGCAAGGCATTCTGCTGAGTGCTGGTCGCACCGCCCTGGAACGAGCGGTCGGCCGAGATGCTGGTGTTCGCGTCGATGGTGCTGTGACCGATCGTGAAATTTGGAATGTCGACGCTGCTGCTCTTGTTGATGTTGGTGTCGGCGCTCTTGCGAGCCTGCGTCGTTTCCTGCAACACCACCGTCAGCACGTCGCCCGGACGGAACGCACGCACGTCCGCCACCAATGCCCACGGCCGCTCCGTCGTAAACACGCCGCCCGAAGTGCCCTTCGGCACAGCGGTGAACTGAGGAACCGGCGGCTCCTCCTGCTTCGGCTGCACCCGAGACACTATCGAGCAGCCCGATAGCAGCAGTGCCGCTCCGAGGACTGTAAACATCGTGCGAACGTTCATGATCATTACCGGACAGCCGCCGCCAGGTACTGGAGCATGTTGTCGGCCGAGGTCAGCACCTTGGTGTTCATTTCGTAGGTGCGCTGAGCGGCGATCATGTCGACCATCTCTTCGACGACCTGCACGTTCGAACCCTCGAGCGCGCCCTGCTTGAGCTTGCCCAGCGCATCCTGGCCCGGCGTGCCCTCGGTGGGCGTGCCGCTCGCGACCGTCTCCTGATACAGGTTGTCGCCGAGCGCCAGCAGGCCCGCGGGATTCATGAAATTGACCAGCGTGATCTGACCGACCTGCACCGGCTCGGTCTGGCCCGGCACGTTCGCGGACACCTGGCCGTCCTGACCGATGACGACGTTGCTGGCATTCGCCGGTACGGTCACCTCTGGCGCGAGTGGCATGCCGGTCGCCGTGACCAGGCGGCCCTGGTCGTTGACGGTCAGCGCGCCCGAGCGCGTGTACGCGAACTCGCCGTTCGCCTGCTCGACCTGGAAGAAACCCTGGCCTTCGATCGCCACGTCATAGGTCTGACCGGTGGTCTGCAGATTGCCGGTGGTGAACACCTTCTGCGTGCCGACCAGTCGCGTACCGTTACCCAGCTGCACGCCCGACGGCGACACGGTGTTGTCGTCGTTGCGCGCGCCCGGGGGACGCTCGACCTGATAGAACAAATCCGCGAACACCGCGCGATCGCGCTTGAAGCCCACCGTATTCACGTTGGCGAGATTGTTCGCGATGGCCTGCAGCTTGGCGTCCTGCGCCTGCACGCCCGTCTTGCTGATCCACATTGCCGGATTCATGAGAGCTCCCAAACCAACTCAACTATTGCTACCCCAGGTACAGGGATGTGTCCGAGTCGCTGTTTCATCATGTGCCGACCAGGCGATTGCCGGTCTCGGCCATGCCGTCCGCCGCGCGGTACAGCTTCATTTGAATCTCGAACTCGCGAGTGAGATTCATGACGGCGATCATTTCCTCGATGGCGGACACGTTGCTGCCTTCGAGATGGCCGCTGCGCACAGCGACGGTTTCATCGGCCGCGAATGGCTGACCGTTGCGCGCGACGATCAAACCGGCGGGATTCTTGGTCACTTCAGCCGCATCGGGCTTCACCAGACGCAGACGATCGACCTGCTGCATTTCCGTCGTGCCCGGCGACTGAATCGAAATCACGCCGTCGCTCGCAATCTCGACGCGCGTGAACTGCGGCAGCACGATCGGCCCGCCATCGCCCAGGACCGCACGACCATCGAGCGTCAGCTGGCCATCCTGATCGACGACGAAGTGACCCGCGCGCGTATACGCCTCGCCCTCGCCGAACTGCACGGCGAAGTAGCCCTGGCCGGAGATCGCGACATCCAGATCCTGACCGGTCTGACGCAACACGCCTTCGCGCGAAGCCACCGAGTTCGCTTGCAGCTGACTCATGTGCCGGGCGTCGTAGCCGTAGCCGGTGTTCACGGCCTTGCTGGTCGCCAGCTCCAGGTCGGCGCGAAAGCCGCCGGTCTCGAGATTGGCGAGATTGTTGGCGTGAATCTGCTGAGCGCGCATGCCGCGCTCGGCACCGCTCATCAGTGTGAAGATCAACGCGTCCATCAGATCGCCTGCATCAGCGACTGCATCATCTCGTTCTGAGCCGCGATGACTTTGGAGTTCGCCTGATAATTGCGCTGTGAATTCATCAGCTGCACCAGCTGCGAAGTCATGTCGACGTTCGACTGCTCCAGCGTGCCCGGCGTCAAACCGCCTGCCATGCCCACGCCCGGTGTGGAATACAGCGGCATGCCCGAAGCGCTCGAAGTCGTCCAGGCCGTATCGCTGACCTGAATCAGCGCGCCTTCCGCCGGGAAGGTCGCGACGGCGAGCGTGCCGATGCGCTGCTTCTCACCGTTGCTGTACTGAGCCATCACGCCGCCGTCTTCAGCGAGCTGCAGGCCGAGGTAAGTGCCGGCGGGGTAGCCGTTGGTGGCGTTGGTGGTAGTCGTCGCCTCACCCGCCGACTGCGTCGTGCCTGCGTAGCTCACGTTGAGCAATAGCGGAGCCGCGCCAACCGGCGTACCCAGCGCGAGCGCCACGGCACCCGCCGGAGCAGTGAGCTGACCGCTGGTGTTGAAATCGAGCACCGTCGTCGTCGGCACAGCGACGCCGTCGGTGGTGTAGTGAACCGTCACCTGGTTGGTGCCGGTCTTCACGAAATATTGAGTCACGCTGTGCTGAACGCCGAGCGAGTCATACGCAACCGACACCATCGAGCCGTTGAACGACTGCGGATCGGTGGCATCGAACGGCACCACCGTCGGCGTGGTCCAGTCGGCGGACAGGTTGCCGACGTAGTTCAGCGTGGTGCTGGCCTGCGCAGGAATCTGCCCCGTCGGGACTCGCAGATCGCCAAACGCACCCAGCGCGTTGCTGCCGGCGAGCGCGGCATAGCCCTGCACGCGACGGCCGAAGCTGTCAGAGAGATAGCCGTCCTTGTCGACCGAGAAGATGCCGACGCGCGTATAAACTTCGGCGCCCGACGTGTCGCGCGTGACGAAGAAGCCGCGGCCTTGCAACGACGCGTCGAGGCTGCGACCGGTCGTGAGCACGCCGCCGCCGACATCGATGCTCTGAGTCAGCGACGACGCCTCCGTACCCATCGCCTGCGAGCCCGCATACATCGCGGCGAAGTTGGCGCGGCTCGACTTGAAACCATACGTGCCAGCGTTGGCAATGTTGTTGCTGATCGCGTCCAGCTCGGTGTTGATCGCGTTGATGCCGGACAGTGCAATGTTGAAGCTCATGGGCGCTCCTGGAAAGTAGACTTATTGAGGCCGGCCGTTGAAGGCCGTGATGGCGCTGGCACTGATGCTGCCCAGGGTGCTGACCTGGAGCACGGCGCCTTCGGTCGCGGAGATACGCACGCTCTGCAAGGTGCCCTGCAGTTCGATGGCAGGCGTTTCCTTGCTCGTGGTCTCCACGCGCATCGAATACGTGCCGGGCACGAGGCCCAGCGCTTGGGGATCGATCTGGAAATCGACTTCGCCGGGCTTGTGCGTGCCGAGTTCAATTCGGCGCTGCTGACCAGTGGAGTCTTCCAGCACCACCGTAGTCGACGAGCTGGCGGATTCGAGGGTAAAGCGGCCCGGAATCGCCGTGTCGCCGACCACGACGCGATCGGACACTGCCGTCACGTTCGCGCCGACCTGCGCACCGAGCGCCATCACCTGCATGCTCTCCAGCATCGAGGCGCTGGCATTGGTCTGCGCGACCATCTGCTGCATGGACTCGACCTGCGACAGCTGGGTCAGCTGACTCACGAACTGGCTCGGATCGGTGGGCTCGAGCGGGTTCTGATTCTTGATCTGGGCGATCAGCAGCTTGGTGAACAGCTGCGACATGTCGCCGTTGCCGGTGATCGAGTTGGACGAGCTGCCGACATTGCTGCCGGAATTCACTCCGTTGGTAGCTGCGGTCATGATTACTCCTCACCCAGTCGCAACAGCGCCGTCTGCATCGACTTGAGGCGGCTGAGCACTTCGACGTTGGTTTCGAACGCGCGCGAGGCCGACATCATGTCGGTCATCTCGGCGACGGAATTTACATTGGGATAGAACACCACGCCTTCGGCGTTGGCGAGCGGATTCTCCGGCTCGTACGACTCGCGCACCGGCTCGGTGCTCTGCACGACATCGAGCACCTGGACCTTCGCTCCCGCCATGGCCTCGTCGGTTGCGTTCCGCTCGAACACGGCGGCGAACACCGGCTTGCGGGCGCGATACGCTTCGGCCTCCGAACTCGCGGCGGTATCCGCATTGGCCAGGTTGCTGGCGATGGTATTGAGCCGCACACTCTGTGCATTCATCGCGGAGCCCGCGATGTTGGCGATATCACGAAATGACATGGTTTATCCTTCGATGGCCTTGGCCAGCCCACGCAGCTTCATGCCGATGAAGGTCAGGGAGGTTTGGAAGTCGGAGGCATTCTGCGAGAATGCGGCCTGCTCGACGCCCAGCTCGACGGTATTGCCGTCGGCCGATGGGTGGTTGGGCACGCGATACATCGTCTCGGCTGCACCGGTGTCGAGCACCAGGCCGCCCTCTTCGCTCGCCGCGGTGGCGCGAGCCAGGCTGGCGGCGAAGTCGATGTCGCGAGCCTGATAGCCCGGCGTGCTCTCGTTCGCGAGATTCGACGCCAGGACTTTGGTGCGCTCGGCGCGCAACCGCAGGGCGTCGGCATGAATGCCCAGAGCTTTGTCGAAGTTGATGGCCATGATGTTTGCTATGAAAAAATTCGCGTCCTGCTACACGTCGCTCTTGTTGCTGCCGCTGCTCGCTTCCAGTGCGTGGTCCGCGAGCGCTGTCGAAAGCTCCGTCGAACGCGCGGCGCGAGACCACCTGAATCGATACGCCGAATCCATCGGCTGGGCGCAGCCACAACTTAAGCTCAAATTGACTACAGGGAATCTCGGTGGGTGTGCCAACGATTCGAACATAGAAACAATTGACGTCCGACAACCGTCACGCATGCGCTTCTCGGTGATATGTAATGGCGAGAAGCGAGAGGTCGTCGTGCGAGCAACCATTGCTGCCGACGTCGTCGTGCTGGCGGAAGATCTGAAAGCCGGCACGCCCATCGATGCGTCGGCGTTGAAACTGGAACGTCGCGATGTGACCGCGACACCCGGCGCTGTCAGCAACATCGATGAAGTCGCGGGCAAAACCAGCCGGCGCGCGATGCGAGCAGGACAGTTAGTCGATCGACGCTGGTTGAACGAGAGCGTGCTGGTGAAACGCAACGGCAAAGTCACCATCGTCGCGCGCAACGCAGGCGTCGAAGTGCACGTAGCCGCAGAGGCCTTGCAGAATGGCCGGCGCGGCGAAGTCATCTCGGTCAAGAACTCCGCCAACGGCACCGTGATAAGAGCACGCGTCATCGGGCCCGATGCTGTCGAGCCGCTCGAAATCCCTTCCGGAACGACTCGATAGCACTCAGGCTGGCGCATACGTCCCACCGCCGTCCGCCTGCAGCACCCGCTGCAGGATCTGGTGCTGATTCATCAGCAGATCGCAATTGCGCTGGTTGAGTCGCTTGCACTCCTGCACCAGCTTCTCGAGCGTCTGCCACCACTCATCGAACGCCGGACGCGCATTCGCCGGCAATCGCGCGGCAACCGCAGAGATCGTCACAGCTCCCTGCTGCTTGCCGACCAGCACCTTGGCGAGCGCGAAACGTTCGGCGCGGCGCTTCTCCATCTGAGTGGTCAGCGCGGTGATGCGATCGGCGATGTCTGTGATCACGGCGGAACGATGCTTGAGCGCAGCGTCGAACTGCACATCCAGCAACTCACGCAGCGTGCGATAGTCGCCGAGATCGGCGTGCACGCCTTTGATCAGACGGCCGAGCGCCTCACGCACTGTCATCTGCCGCTCCGGTGATAACGCTCGATCAACGCTGCGAGTTTGGCGGGATTGAACGGCAGCTCGCCGCGCTCCAGCGCCGTCTTCAACGCCGCGACCTTTGCATGATCGATGTCGGGCATCTCACTCATCGCGGCCATCGCGGGCTGCAGCACGCTCGACTGTAACTTCGACGCGGCACCCGGCGCGGCGGTCGCGGGGGTGCGAAGTTCGGCGACGGCAGGCGCAATTCCCGCAACCGGCGTGGCGGCGGCGCCCGGAACGACCTTCATATTGGATCCTCGAGACTTGGTACGCATGACTCACAATCCTTCGTTATGCAGCTGGCCGCGCAGCTCTTCCAGAGCGACGCTATCGGGCAAACTGGTGCTCACATCGTCATCCAGCAGCGGCCGGGTTTCCTTCGGCGCGCCATACATCTGCGCGATGGCTTGCGCCTGACCGCGAGTGAGGATGACGAGTTCGATGCGGCGGTTTTCAGACGCCGCTGTGTCGTCAGGATTGATCGGTGCGGTGTCCGCCTGACCGACCACCTGCAGTACGCTCTTCGACGGCATGCCGCCCGCGAGCAGATAACTGCGGGCCGTCATCGCGCGCTCGCTCGACAACGTCCAATTCGAGAACGCGGTGTAGCTCTGATCCGCGTACTGCACCGAATCGGTGTGACCGACGATCAGCATCTGATTGTCGATCTGCTTGAACAGCGGGCCCAGCTTCTTCAGCAACAGACGGAAACGTTCGTTCGGCGCGGAGCTGCCGCGTTGGAACATGCCCGTCCTGTCCGTGTCGTGCATCAGCACGCGCAGACCGTACGATGTGATGATCGTGCGGACGTTGCTCGACAGGCCGACTTCCGCACCGATCGCCGCCAGCACCTGCGACAGCTCGATCATGTCGGCATGCGACTCATAGTGAGCCTTCGACAGACGCATGCCCTCGCCCGGACCGGCGGGATCGCGCTCACCCGTGTTCACCGCGCGCTTGGAGAGCGTGTCGCCATCGCTCGGCAAGGGATTGCGATCGATCAGACTGCCGCGCGGACCGCCCATCGACATGGATACCTTGCCGCGCCCCTCGTCGATCAGACTGCCGCCCGCCGCTTTCAACAGGTCCTGCAGATGTTCCTGCTGACGCGAAGCCATCAGCCACATGACCAGGAACAACGCCAGCAGCGCGAGACAGAAATCCGCGAACGCGACTTTCCATGCCGCGCCACCGTGCCCATCCTCGCTATGACGGCGAGAAACACGCTTGACGATGGCCTGCTGGCCTTTATCAAGCTGCTTGTTGAGCACGCAAGTCTCCCTTACGACGCCGCGGCGTAGCCGGCTCTTCCGCGCCTGCTTCCGGATTGTTCAGCTTGTCGATCCAGCCTTCCAGGCGCGCAAAGCTCGGCTTGGTATTCAACTGCACCAGGCGGCGGCCCGCGTCGATGGCGAGCAGCGGCGGCTTGCCGGCCACGTGCGTGACGAGTACGACCTTCACCGAATCGAGCGCCTGGCGCTCATCGTCCACCAGCTGGCGCATGCGATTGGAGATCGGATCGAGCACGCCGTAACACATGAAGATGCCGATGAAGGTGCCGACCATCGCGGCCGCCACGGCAACCGCCACTTCACCCGTATCCGCGCCACTGGCCACCGACTTCATCGCCATCACGATGCCGAGCACCGCGGCCAGAATGCCGAAGCCCGGCATGGCGTCGCCGACTTTGCTCAACGAACGCGCCGGCTGCGCCATCTCTTCGTAGATCGCGTCGATCTCCTGATCGAGCACGCCCTCGAGCTCGTGCGCGCTGATCTTGCCCATGGCCATCAAACGGAAGTTGTCGACGATGAAGTGCAGCAGCTTGGGCTCGTGCAGGACCATCGGATACCGTTTGAACAGCTCGCTCTCGTGCGGCGCCTCGACGTGCGCATCGAGCGCCTTCAGACCGCCGGCGGCCGTCTGCAACAGTTCATACATCAGCAACAGCAGCTGGCGCTGGAATTCCTGACCGTCCTTGCGACGGCCCAGCACTTCCTTCACCTGCAACCACATTTCTGTGAGCACGTGACGGGGATTTCCGAGAATGATCGTGCCCACGCCGGCGCCGATGATGATGACCAGCTCGACCGGCTGCCAGATGACTCCCATCTCGCCACCGTGCAGCGCGAAGCCGCCGAACACACACAGCAGAATGGTGGCTATGCCAATGAGCGACTGCATCGATCTATCCTCGCTGCTACTGCAGCAGCTCCCGTAACTTCTTCAGCGCCAGCTTGTTGATCTGGCACACCCTCGCCTCGGTCAGGTCCAACACGCGGGCAATCTCTTTCAAGCTCAGGTCGAACTCGTAGTACAGCTGCACGACGCGCTGTTCCCGATCGTTCAAACGACGCAGCGCCTGCTCGATGCTGCGTTGGAGCAGGAGATGCGACTCCGGCGAATGACGCCGGTCGCCCGACTGCTCGGTGAGCTGCTGTAACAGCTCGTCGAAGTTGGCCAACTGCTCGGCGCTCTGCGCCAGCTGATGTTCCTGATACTGCTCGACCGTCAGGCCCAGCGCCTGCTGAATCTCGGCGGGCGTCGGCTCGCGGCCCAGCTTTTTCGCCAGCTCACGCACGCCATCGCGCACCCGATGAGTCTCCTGACGCACCGTTCGCGGACGCCAGTCCTGCCGGCGCAGCTCATCCAGAATCGCGCCTCGCACACGCACCGACGCGTACGCAGGGAACTTTTCGTCGGGAGTGCCGTAGCGCCGAACCGCATCCAGCAATCCCATCAAGCCGATCTGCTGCAAGTCCTCGCGATCGATACCGCCGCCGGTCTGCAGCTCGAGCTGCTTGACCACCCGTTTCACGAGCGGCGCGAACGTCACGAGCAGACGCTGTTCGTCGGCCGCGCTCAGGGGCGCCGCGACGAACTCATCCGTTACTGCGTATCCAGCTTGCATGCTCGTATTCAACGGGTCATTCGACGATGAGCTTGCCGATCATCACATCGGTGAACGGACGATCGGCCCGGTCCTTCACGTAACGATCCGCGAACGCCTTGTCCATGATGGCGGTCAGCTCTTCCACCGTCATCTTGCCGGCGCGATCCATCGTCAGCGTCGACAGCTCCTTGACCGCGAGGCTGCGCAGCAACGGCAACTGTTCGCGTGTGTTGCGCTCATCTTCCTCGGGCGTCTTGAACACCAGGTCGAGCGCGAGGTAGTGAGGGGCGGGCTCGCCTTCCACACCACGCAGCATCACGATGACCTTTTCCAGGCTCACATATTTATAGACGCGGTCATCGACCGGCTCTTGCTTTGGCGCGGGCGCCGCTTCGGCCGAGGAGATGGCCGAGCTACCTTTCATGAACCACCAGGTCGCGCCGGCACCGATGCCGACAGCTAGGACCGTCACTCCCACGAGCGCGGCTGCGATCTTTCCTAAACTCATGCGCCACGCTCCTCATCCACCGCGAGCGTGAACGACTTGGCCGACTCTTCATTCGACTCCGACAGCGCGCGGCCCGGGGCTTCGCGCTGTGCCTGATTCTGACGCTGGCCCTGCTGGCCGGCGCTCTGCTGTTCGCGCGAGCTGTCGGAAACGTGCACGGACACATCGCCGCTTTGACGATGAATCAAGTCCTGACGCAACGAGTCGCCGATCACTTGCAACTGACGCGCGACCTCGGCATTGCTGGCGCGCAGATGGACCTGGAGGTTGCCGGCTTCACGCTGAATCACGATCTCGATCGTGCCCATGGAAGGCGGATCGAGACGAATGACCGCGTGCTCGCTGCGCTGAGTGATCTGCAGCTGCAACCTGTCGCCCAGCGCGACTTCGAGCGCCGAGCGCTGCGTGTTCAGAGGCTGAGCGGACTGCGTCGACACCGGCGCCAGCACGCCGGGCTGCTGATTGAATCCTTCGACCAGCGCCTGTGCCAGGCCAGCATTGGTCAGCGACGCGAGCTGGGTGACAGGCAATGTCGGCTGATTCTCCGACAGCAACGCCGCCGGATTGCCCTTCGACGGCAACGACAGCGCCGCCGCGTTGATGGTCATCGCGCCGAGCGCCGATGTTTCCGGAACTGCGGCCAACACATTCAACAGGGTCTGCTCGCGCGGAGCGATCGACTGAGTCGGCTGCGACACCGCTGCGATCGACGGCAGATTCTGCGGCGTCGACTGCTGCTGAGAGAACGTGTTCGAGCGCTGCGCGTATTCGAGCGGCACCGCGATCGGCTGCGTAAATGTAATCAGGTTCGGAAATGCGGGCAGCACGTCGTTCGTCGCGGTGTCTTCCGCTCCTTCCTCACCCTGCTCGATCTGTGCGTCATCGAACTTCGGCTGATCCACCATCCGCGGCGTGAGATTCAACGTCGCAAGCGTTTCGACGCCCAACGACTGACGCAACTGTTCGCCAAAGCGAAGCGGCGTCGCCTGCGCCGTCGGCGTCGACAGCGCGGGTGTCTGACCGACCGGCAATAGCGGCAATCCGGGCTGTGCGCCGGCGACCGGAGCATCGGTGCTGAGAAGCGCGGCGCCAAAAGAGATCGCGGTCATACCCGCTCCTCGGCGACTTCGCCATTCATCGCGTAAGCCAGAAAACCCGTTTTGTGATCGTGCATCTGATCGAGTCGCGCGCGCACGGCCTGCGTTTCGGAGATGCAACGTTCACGCGCCTGTTCGTGAGCCCGCTGCACGGTGGCGAGCGCCATCATTTCCTGCTGCGACCACTGCCCCCACTCGGTACGGCGGGTCAACAGCTCGGCGAGCTGACGATCGACGCTCTCGAGCAGCGTCCAGTCGCCGCGCTGAGATGCGCTCAGCAGGTTGCGGGCAATGCTCATGAGTTGTGCGTATCGCTCCATGACATCAACCCAGGCGCTGCTGCATACCCTGCCAGCCGCGACGCAAAGTCGTCAGCAGGCCGGAGACTTCATCGATCAGCGCCGGATCCAGATTCACACCGGCCCGATACAGACGCTCGGCGCAATAGTCGTAGAGCCGGCTCAGATTCTCGGACACCTCACCGCCCTTCTCGATATCCAGCGCGCTCGACAGGCCGTTCAACATGTCGACGCAACGATCGAGGCTCTTGGCCTTCAGCTCGTAGCGACGCGCTTCGATGTGCGCACGGGCGCGCACCAGCTCTTCGAGCAGGCCATCGGTCAACAACAGCACCAGCTTCACTGGCGAGGCATGCGCGACCTGCGCACCCAGGTTGACGCTGTGATAATTGCGGTAGGCTTCTTGATTCACGGGTTTGTTTGCTCCTTGGAGATCGCGCGGGATTTATCAGCCGGTGCTGACCTGCGCGAACAGGCCCGACGTCTGCGCCATCCGCTCCTGCAGCGTCGCCAGTTGCGTGAACTGCTGCAGATAGCGCTGATAGACGCTGTTGTACTGGGCATCGAGACGCGTCTGACGCGCCGTAAGATTCTTTTGCTGGATCTGGATGCTGTTCTGGCGAGTGGCGATCTGGCCGCTGCCGCTGGTGGTCCATTGATCCAGGTACTTGGCCATGCCGCCCAGCAAGCCGGTGGGCGCGGACACACTGGCCTTGCCGAACACCTTGTCGAGCGCGGCCGGATCGGCCAGCAGCGCTTTTTCCAGGCGCGTCTTGTCGAGCGACAACTGACCGTTGCGATCGGCCTTCACGCCCAGCTCCGTCAGGCTGATGCCGTCATATTCAGTGCGCAGCAGGCTGTTGAGCTTGTTGCCCAGCGCGCGAATGCCGGCATCGGAAGCGAACACGCCGCCCGTGGTATTTTCGCCGCCTGCTTTGGTGAGCGTGTCGAGCGCGGTGCGCAGCGTGTTGTACGCTTTGACGAAGCTCTCGACATTGCTGGCCGTGCCGGATGCATCGTCGCTGACCGTCAAGGTCAGTGGCGACTCGCTCGCGGTCATGGCGCGAGTGAAAGTGAGGCTCACGCCTTCGATGCTGTTGAAGGTGTTCGACGCCTGCTGCATGCGGACACCGCCCTGACCGCCCAACCACACCACTGCATCCTGAGCGGCAGTGAGCTCGCGCGGCGCGTTGAACGCATCCTGCAGTGCGCCGGCAGGCAGGCTGCCCGCGTTGATGGTGATCTCGCCGCCCTCGCCGGTCTGACCCGAGCTCAACAGCAGCTGCGATTGACCGCCGCTGGTGACGACCGAGGCCACCACCTTGCCTGAGTTGCCGTTGGCCTGGTTGATGGCGCGCGCGATCTCCGCTTGGGAAATCGTGCCGTCTGAATCGGAATCCGCGGCCACCAGGTTCACGTTGAACGAGCTGCCATCCTGCAGCTGGACCGTGATCGGTCCGCCGAGCGCCACCGGCACAGCGGGCAGATCTTCGAACACGACCTGATGCGCCGAGGCCAGCTGCTCCACATGGAACTGATAACTGCCGGCCTGCGCCTTGGACGTCGTGGTCGCGGTGGCGATGCCGGAGTTGTTGAAGGACGCCGCGAACTGCTTCAGGCCCTTGCTCAAGGACAGCGTGGTCAGCGTCGAATCGAACGCGCTCAGCGCCGACTTCAGCGTGTTCAGCGCGGTCGACTCCTTCTGCGCCGTCTGCGTCTGAGTCGTCAGCCGCGTCTGCGTCGCCTGGGTGTACGCCGTTGCCAGCTGCGTAGCTGTAGTGACTGGATCGAGTGTGGCCATTTGCGTCTTCCTCGGAAGCGGTTCCTTCAGTCGTGGAAAGGCGACAGGAACCGCGAGGAAATTAAATTTTCGTCGGGAGGATTATTTGTTGCGCCACCAGACCTGCGACGCCAGCTCGTCCTGATGTTTCTGCTCCTTCACCTTTGTGACGTGACGCACATTCGAGTGCTCACGCTGCAGAACCTGGCCCAGGGCTTCGTGACGGCGGGCCGCGCTGGCGAGCTCGCGTTGTGACAATGCGAGCTCGGATTCGTGTAATGACAAGTCGAGCCGATGGGTGGCCGCCATTCTTAACATAGCCTGTTTGTAACCCGCGCGATTCATGGCCAGCACCGGCGAGCCGCCAACCGGGCCGCTGCCGTGGGCCAACTGCTCGATGGTGGAAAGATTGCGTAGAAAACGTTCGCGGGTCGCGCGCTTCTCGGCGACATCGGCGCTGAGCCGATCCACTTCGCGACTCTGCAGATCGACCAGGCGACCCAGACTGTGCAGGCGCTGACGTTCGCTCATGCCATCAATCCTTCCAGTGCCGAGATGGTCTGGATCAGCGGCGCCGCTTCACGCGTACCCTGATGCAAAAAGGCTTCGATCTTCGGATACAGCTCGACGGCTTTGTCGGTCGCCGGATCGGCGCCGGGCACGTAGGCACCCAGCGGCAACAAATCACGAACCTGTGCGTGCCTCGCAACCATAGCGAGCAACGCACGCGCGGCGCGCTGATGCGGCTGGGCTGCGACCAGCGACATGCAGCGGCTGACGGATTGTGAGATATCGATGGCCGGATAATGGCCGCGCTCGGCGAGCTGACGAGTCAGTACGATGTGACCGTCGAGAATGGCTCGCGCGGTATCGACGACCGGATCCTGTTGGTCATCGCCTTCGGCAAGCACGGTGTAGATGGCGCTCATGCTGCCCTCCTCGCGCTCGCCGTTGCCAGCAGTCTCGACCAGCTGCGGCAATAAACTGAACACTGACGGCGGATAGCCACGTGTCGCCGGGGGTTCGCCAAGCGCCAGTGCAACTTCACGGCGCGCCATTGCGTAACGGGTCAATGAATCGACCAGCAAGAGCACGTCTTTACCTTGATCTCGAAAGTGCGCGGCGATCGAGTGACAGATTTCAGTGGCACGCAGTCGCATCAGCGGCGACTCATCCGCCGGCGCAACGACGACGATCGCGCGCTTCATGCCCGCTTCGCCGAGCGACAGATCGATGAACTCGCGCACTTCGCGACCGCGCTCGCCAATCAGTCCCACCACGACCACATCAGCGACGGTCTGGCGTGTGATCAATCCGAGCAGCACGCTCTTGCCGACGCCGCTGCCGGCCATCAGACCGACGCGTTGCCCTTTGCCGAGCGTGAGAATGCCGTTGATGGCGCGCACGCCCACATCGAGCGCGTCCTTCACTGGCTTCTTCTTGAGCGGGTTGACCCGCGGCGGCTGCATGTCGAGCACGTGCTCGCCACCCAGGCGACCGCGACCGTCAACCGGCTCTCCCAAGCCGTTGACGATACGCCCCAGCCACGACGGGCCAATGCGCAGAACATCGCGATCTGTCTGCGGCAGCACGCGTGCGCCGGTGGCGAGCCCTTCCGGTCGCTTGAAGGGCATCAGATAAGAAACATCTTCGCGAAAGCCGACCACCTGCGCGTCGATCCAGTCGCCGTTGCCGGTCTCGACGCTGCAGCGCTGACCGGTGCTCAACGGACAGCCCCGGCTTTCCAGCAGCAGTCCGGACGCACCGACCAGGCGGCCGGTCGGTGTCGCAATCGGCACCGACTCCAGCTCCAGGCCGCGTAGCGCCGCACCGATCATGCAGCCACCTGCTCATCCGGGTGCGGCAGCAGGCGCTCTTCGATCTGTTCCATGCAGGCGCTCAGGCGCTGGCTGCAACCCGCGTCCGCTTCGCGATGCCCTGCCTTCACGCGGCACTCGCCGAGCTCGAGCTTGTCGTCGGCCCACAGATTCCAACGCTCCGCCTGCGCCGGATCGAGCTCGATGATGCGCTCCAGATCCTGCGGGTTGAGATAAACGGCGATCTCATCCGCGGCGACCCGCGGCATCGTCGACAGCGCTTCGTCGACCAGCGCGAGCAACTGCATGGGCTGCATCTGGATTTCTTTGCGAATGACCTGGCGCGCGACTTTCGCGACCAGCTCGATCACTTCCTTGCGCATGGCCGTCTGATAGTCGGCCTGCATGTGCTTGAACGCCTCGAGCATCTCGGTGACCGGCGCCGAGAGTCGTTCGAAGCGGACCAGGGCTTCCTGCTTGCCGGCTTCGTGACCCTGCTGTTTGCCCTCTTCCCGGCCCTCGGCACGGCCTGTGTCCATGCCGGTGCGCATGCCGGCCTCGTGACCTTCGCGATAGCCGCGCTCCATGCCGCGCTGATAACCATCGTGCATGGCCGATGTAACTTGCGACGGCATCGCGCCCGGCCCGGCCCAGGCGTTCGGGTCCGCCAGCTGCGACAGCGCAGTGAACCGGTGCGAGCGCCAGACGCGGCTCATTCCAGCACCGCCTCGGCGAACAGCTGCACTTCGATTTCACCGGCGTCGGCCAGCGCTTTGACCTGAGCCATGATTTCGTCGCGGGCCTGCTCGACGCGGCTGCGCGACACCGGCCCACTGCGACGCATGGTTTCTTCGAAGCTCTGCGCCTGACGACGCGGCATGGCTCTGATGATGGAATCGCGAACCGCGGGCTCGGCGCCCTTGAGCGCGATGGCCCATTGTTCGACCGGCACGTCTTCCATGATTCGCAACAGGGTCGCTTCGCTCTGGCGCGACAGAATGAAGAAGTCGTACATGCTGCGTTCGATCTCGGCGACCACTTCGGCATCGTGACTGCGCAACACTTCGACCATCTTGGCGCGGTTGTCCGGCAGACGATTGAGGATCTCCGCCACCTGACGCACACCTTCCACGCTGGTGCTCTGCAAGCCCAGGCTCGCGAGGCAGCGCTCGACCAGTTCATCCAGCTCGACCAGCAACTCGTGATCGACTTCGTTCAAGCGCGCCAGATTCACCAGCACCAGATCGCGAGTGCCAGCGGGCAGCGCACCGATGACCTGACCTGCGAGTGCCGGCGGCAGGAATGCGAGGAACACGGTCTGCATGCGCACGTGCTCCTGGCTGATGCGCTCGGCCAGCCACTTCGGCGAGGCCCACTGCAAACGCGCCAGCTTCGGACGAATGGCATCGCCGTAAATGCTGTTCAGCACGCTGTCGGCGATATCCGAGCCCAGCGCCAGATCCAGCGAACGCTTCAGATAAGAGCGGGACGCGCCGTGCACGCCGCTCTGCTGACGGTATTCATCGAAGAACCGTTGCAGCGAATTCTTCACCGCTTCGACTTTGATACCGCTGATTCGCGACATCACCTGGGTCACTTCCAGCAGCTCGTCGCGAGACAGGCAACGAAGCACGGCCGCGGCCGGCTCCTCGCCCATGCTCAGCAATACGATGGCGGCCTGCTCCAACGGCGAGGCGGCCACTTGAGCGACAGCATTACTCGCGTCGGACATTCTTCTGTACCCACTGCTTCACGACTTCGGCGACACGCTCCGGCTCCTTGGCCGCCAGCGCACGCAGGTGATCGACCATCACATCGACCGGCGAGCCCGGCGGTGGCAGGTCGTAATCTTCCAGGAGCGGACCGACCGGGATCGGCCCCTTGTTCGCACTCGGCGTCGGCAACGCCGCCGCCGCGATTGCAGCGCCCGCGGGGGCAGCGGCCGGGACCGGCGTCGCTTCAATCTGTTGCACCGTCGGCGCCGGCAATTCCAGGCGCTGCCTGGCCATTCGCAACATCGGACGTGCGATGAACAGATAGGCAAACAGTGCGGCCAGGGCGTACGCCACATACATTCCGATATCGACCATGCGCTCAGGCTGCTGCCACCACACCGGCGGCGGCGCCGGCTTCGGGAAGCCGAGCGAAGAGACAACCAGGCTGTCGCCGCGAGTGGTATCGATGCCGAGACCGCTGCGAAGAATCTTGTCGATGTTGGCGAGCTGCGCTTCGCTCCAGGCACCGCCGGTCGGCGCGGCGGCATCGTTGAGGACGACCGCCACGCTGAGTTTCTTCAGGCGGCCCTTGCTACGCTGAATCTGAGTGACGCTGCGGTCATAGGCGAACTGCCGGGTCGCGGCGTTACGCTGCTTGCTGCTCTCCTGACCCGCTTGAGCATTCGCGCCGACATCGATCGGCCGATTGCTCAGCGAGCCCGGCACGCCGAGCGCCAGCGGATCGGTATCGTTCTCGGCACGCGTCGATTCGTTGGTGACTTTAGGCGTGTCGCCGTACTGCTCGTGCGTCTCCTGCACCTTGTCGTTGTCGACATCGGCGGTGACGCTGAGCTTGAAGTTGTCGTTGCCGACGACCGGCGCCAGCAGATTCTCCGCGCTACGCAGAGTTTCGTCGCGATAGTGAGCCGCGGCATCGTTGACCTGAGCCTCGAACCCCTCCGCCAGATCCACCCGCGAGGACAGCAGGTTGCCCGACTGATCGACCAGCGTGACGTTGGCGGGATCCAGCCCGGTGGCGCTGCTCGCCACCATCTTCACGATGGCGGCGATCTGTTCATTGGAAAGCTTGCGGCCCGCCTTCAGGCCGAGCACCACCGATGCAGAGCTGGGCTCGGCGGTGTTGACGACGAACGACGAAGACTTGGCGATTGCGATGTGGACACGCGCCGTCTCGACGGCGTCGATGGTCATGATGCTCTGAGAGAGCTCGCCCTCGAGGCCGCGACGGAAGCGCACGTCCTGCACGAACTGACTGACGCCGAGCGGATCGCTGCGATCCATGAGCTCGAGACCCGCGGGCAGCTGTGCGACTACGCCCTTGGAGGCGAGCAACATGCGCACTTCGCCGAGCCGATTGCCAGGCACGAGCACCTGACCGGTGTCGGGATGAATGCGATATGGAATGCCGGCGCCATCGAGCACGGTCATCATATCCGCGGCCGCGACTTTCTCGCGTGCACCGAAAAGAGGCTTGAAGGAAGACTGATCGCGCCAAGCGAACATCAGCACCACAGCGGTGATGACCGTCGCCAGCAACACCAGCGGCGCGAGGCTGCGCAACAGCCCGGCCCATTCGAAGGGAGGCGGCGCGCTGGCGTTGCCGTTTGGCACGCTCGCAGCACCACTGCGTGGCCAGAATCTGGCCACGGCCGATTTCAGCGTATTCGTCACTGGGGTGGGCCTACAGCGGCAGCTTGATCAGATCTTCCATGGCGCCGACCACTTTGTTCCTGGCCTGCATCAGCATGGAGAAGGACAGACTCGCTTGCTGGCTGGCCAGCATGGCGCCGACCAGATCGTCGCTGCGACCGGCATCGACCGCGGCCATCTTTTCGGCGGCGGCACGATCCTGTGCATCGACATTGCTCACGGCTCGTTGGAAGAACGAACCGAACCCGTCGATGTATTGAGCTTGATCATTTGCGACAGCGGGTGATGGCGCGAATTGCCGAAGAGATGCGGCGTCTTCGGTAATGCGCGATTGAACTGCTTCAATCGCTGCAGCCATCGGGCTATGGGAGAACTGCGTTACGGGCATCGCTTCATCCTTTTGAACTCGTCCTGGTCGCTCAGAGTCGCCGCAGTGCGCTGAGCCGTCCGTAGCATCGACGCGCTCTTGATCCAAGTTAAGCGCACGTCCGGTCTTTTGCTACGCGACGCACACTTTTGCAGGCAGATTCAGCGCATCCGCGCACACTTCTCTACGACCAACCCCTAACCGATGGATCAGCCTGAGCATGAGCACGTCGCATGGCGCGCAAAAATGCGAAACGCTATTGCGCCTGCAACGGGGCATTAGCGACCGGGCTGCACTTTCGATTAAACCGGCAACGCAAGTTAGTGACGTGAATCACAGGAGCTGACCACTTAGTGGTTTGCCTCATCAAGAAACTCCAATGCGCACGCGATAACCGCCTCGCTACTATTTTTTCCGACGAGAGGTGGACGTGGCCGCGATGACGAACAAACAGCCCAACGTCCGCGCGCATACAGTGATCGACCCGCGCACCATGGGTCGCCCGGTGCATCTGCTCGGCGGCTTCGCCAATCAGGTTCGCGACGATATTGCCGATTTTTTAAGATCGCGCATCAATCGTCGCTACAAAGCAAACTTTCAGATCGACGCAATCTCTTTTGTCGCCGCTCCGGCGGATTCGCAGCGCTGGTTGAGTTACACAGCGAACGACGGACGCATTCACTTCTCGATCGAGCGGCCGCTGCTGCTGTGTTTGTTACGTTATCGTTACGGTTCGGTGATGCCCGAAACCAGTGCATCAGTCGAAAACAGCGCGCCGCCGCCGGCCACACCGATCACCGATGAGCCCGAGACAGCGACCGAAGAACGTCTCGGCACCATGTTGGGTCAACAACTCTCCGAGCTCGCCGTGCGACGGATCGAAGCCACGCAACGCGGCCGGGCCAAGACACCCGCCGAAGTGAGCTTCGCCGATGCCGGTCTGCAAGGCACCAGCGACGGCGAGTGGCTGTTGTGTATCACGCTCAGCGAGAGCCGCTACAACGTCAGCGGCCATCTCATGCTGAAGATTTCCGCGGCCTGGATGAATCGTCTGTTACAGGCACTCGCGCCGAGCCGCGATCGTTCGAGACAGAAACAAATGACGGCCACCAAGCCGTTTCCAGCCCGCCTGCAGCTGACTTTGCGGGCCCGGATGCTGGAGAAGGAAGTGTCGCTCGGGACACTGCTCGATCTGCGCCTGGGGGATGTATTGCCGATCAGCGTGGGAGATGCCGATATTCTGATCGGCGACTCGCGCCTCTTCACCGCCAGCGTCGCCGAACATCACGGCAAGCTGTGTCTCACTTCATTGGCCGATGTGGATTGACCCCAGGGATTGAATACCGTGAACACCGCAACGAATCCTGCCGACGACCATTTGCTGGCCGATCTGGAAGACGTGCTCGAGGACGAAGCACCCGCGGCTGCCCCGCCCGCTCCCGCTCCGGCGAAACGCAATTTCGCAGCGATGATGCGCCGGATCCCGGTGACGCTGACGCTCGAAGTCGGCTCCGCCAGGCTGTCGCTGCAGGACCTCGCCAACATCGAGCGCAGCAGCGTCATCGAACTGGACACCCTCGCCGGCGAACCGCTGATCATCAAGGTCAACGGCACCGTCATCGGCCGCGCCGAGGTCGTGGTCAGCGGCGAGAACTACGGCCTCAAGGTGGTCGAGCTCAGCGATCTGGATCTGGATTCGCTGACGCCATGACCTTGGTGAAAGCGCAGGGCCTCCTGCGCTGGAAGTGGCCGCGCTTGATTGCAGCGGCCGCGCTGCTGCTCGGCCTGTGTTCGGCGGCGGGCGCGGCGCCTATCGAGATCATCGGTACCAGCGCCAACGGCAACACCACCGAGTTCACGGTCAAGACGCAAGTCCTGATCATCATGACGCTGCTTGGGCTGTTGCCCATCCTGGCGTTGATGATGACCTGCTTCACGCGCTTTGTGATCATTCTGGCGCTGTTGCGTCAGGCGCTCGGCTTGCAGCAGGGTCTGCCGAACCGGATCATCACCGGCGTCGCGCTCATTCTGACGTTGCTGGTGATGCGCCCGGTCGGCGAACAGATCTATACCGAAGCACTGGTGCCGTTCGACAACGAGCAGATCTCCTTTCAGCAGGCGCTGAAGAATGCCGAGGCGCCATTGTCGCGCTTCATGCTGGCGCAGACTCACAAAGGGGCGCTGACCCAGATGGCGCAGCTCGCCGGCGAAGCTCACATCACCGATCCGACCCAGCATGGCTTCCTGGTGAAGCTGTCTGCGTTCGTGCTCAGTGAGCTGAAGACCGCGTTCCAGATCGGCTGCATGCTGTTCGTGCCGTTCCTCATCATCGATCTGGTCGTGTCCTCGGTGCTCATGGCCATGGGCATGATGATGCTGTCGCCGCTGGTCATCTCGCTGCCCTTGAAGCTGTTGTTGTTCGTGCTGGTGGATGGCTGGACGCTGACGGTGCAGACGCTGGTCGGCAGCATTCAGGCGTATTAGCGAGGCGAACGCACATGAACGCCGATATCGCCGCCGACCTGGTCGCCTCCGCGCTCCGACTGACGATGCTGCTGGTCAGCGTGCTGGTCGTGCCCGGCATGCTGGTCGGCCTGGTCATTGGTTTGTTTCAAGCCGCGACCCAGATCAACGAGCAGACGTTGAGCTTCCTGCCCCGCTTGCTGGTGACATTGCTGGCGATCGCGCTGACCGGCCACTGGATGGCGGCGCAACTCATGGACTTCTGTGTCGCCGTGTTCCGAGGCGCCGCGCAACTGGCGGGCGGCTGAGACCACGAGCATGGAAGCACTGCTACTCCAACAACTGCCGAATCTGCTCAGCGCGGTGTGGTGGCCGTTTTGCCGGGTGCTGGGCATGCTCAACGCAACGCCTATCATCGGCGAGAACATGGTGCCCATCACCGTGCGCGTGCTGCTGTCGGTGGTGCTCGCAGTGATCTTCATTCCGGTGGCTCAGCCACTGACGCCGATCGATCCGATGTCGTTGCAGGCCATCGTCCTGTCGGCGAACCAGGCGCTGATCGGTTTTGGGCTCGGCCTCGCCTTTCATCTCACGATGGCGGTGATGCAAATGCTGGGTTTCGTGGTGTCCTCGCAGATGGGTCTGTCGATGGCCGTCATGAACGATCCGATGACCGGCGCGTCCTCGGACGTGATCGCCACCTTGTTCTATCTGCTGAGCGTGCTGGTGTTCTTCAGCATCGATGGCCATCTGATCATCGCCCAGGTCATCGGCGCGAGCTTTCACACCTGGCCGGTCGGCGGACCGCTCGACCTCGAGACATTGCGAGACATCGCTTTCAACGTCGCCTGGGTGTTCTCGGCGGCATTGTTGCTCGCCATTCCCATCGTGTTCTCCACTTTGGTCGTGCAACTGGGTTTCGGCCTGTTGAACCGCATCGCGCCGGCGCTGAACCTGTACTCGCTGGGCTTCTCGGCCATCATCATGTTCGGCCTGTTCATGCTGGGGTATCTGGCGCGAGTGGTGCCCGGACATTATTTGCGACTGACGCAGCAGGTGCTCGAACTGCTGCGCCTGAAGACGGGGTAACGCCATGTCGGCCCCCTCACAAGACGACAAGAGTGAAAAAGCGTCAGCCCAAAAGCTGCGCAAATCGCGCGAGCAGGGTCAGGTTGCGCGTTCGAAAGACTGGACCACGGCGCTCGGCATCTTTCTGTGTCTGCAGCTGATCGTGTTTCTGCTCCCCGGCTATGTGGAAGACTTCCGCGAGCTGTTCGCGCGCAGCTTCGTGCCAATGCCGCAGCCCGGCGACATCGAGAATGCGAACTCGACGCTGTTCTCCGCCAGCATGGTGTTGCTGTTCAAGATGGTGCTGCCGCTGTTGATCATTCCGCTGCTGGTGGGCTTCGGCTCGCTGTTTCCGGGCGGCTGGGTGATGAGCCTGACGCCGCTGAAGCCGAAGTTCGACAAGCTCAATCCCCTCTCCTACTTCAAACGCATGTTCGCCCAGCGTCACTTGATCGAGACGCTCACGTCGATGCTCAAGGCCACGGTGCTCATCGCGACGTTGTGGTGGGTCGCTCGTAGCAACGTCGCCGACTATCTGCAGTTGCAGAGCCGCCCGCTGCCCGATGCGATCAAGGGTGGCGCGGATCTGATGCTCGGCGGAGTGATGGCGCTGTGCGCGGTGTTCATCGTGTTCGCCCTCATCGACCTGCCGGTCCAGACGTTCGTGTTCCTGCGCGAGCAGCGCATGACCAAGCGCGAGGTCAAGGAAGAGCACAAGACCCAGGAAGGCCGGCCGGAAATCAAACAGCGCATCCGGCAGATTCAACAGAAGATGTCGCGCGGCGCGGTTCGCAAAGCCGTGCCGACGGCCGATGTGGTCATCGTCAATCCCGAACACTACGCCGTCGCCGTGAAATACGACGAGACGCGCGCGCAGGCACCGTTCGTTATCGCCAAGGGCGTCGATGAGATGGCGCTGTTCATCAAGTCCGTCGCCATCGAGCACGACGTCGAGGTCGTGACGCTGCCACCGCTGGCGCGCTCCATTTACAACACCAGTCAGGTGAATCAGCAGATTCCCGCGGCATTGTACGAAGCCGTCGCCAGCGTGCTGGCGTATGTGCTGCAGATCCAAGCATTCCGCAAAGGCCGTCGCAACGTGTTGCCGACGCTGCCGAGCGATCTTTCATTTCCACGTTTCGAAGGGTAGCCGTGCATGAGCACCCCACCGCCTGACAATTTCCTGAGTCGCATCGTCCACTCGCTCCGGCAGCATCGCGCGGCCGTGCCCATCTTCCTGATGGCACTGCTGGCGATGATCATTCTGCCGCTGCCGCCGGTGCTGCTGGACGTGCTGTTCACGTTCAACATCGTGCTGGCGTTGATCGTCGTGCTGGTGAGCGTCACCAGCCGCCGGCCGCTGGACTTCTCGATCTTCCCGACCATCATCCTCGCCACCACGCTGATGCGGCTGGCCCTGAACGTCGCCTCGACGCGCGTCGTGCTGCTGCATGGTCACGAGGGCACGCACGCCGCCGGTAGCGTCATCGAAGCGTTCGGCCACGTGGTGATCGGCGGCAACTTCGTCGTCGGTCTGGTGGTGTTCGTCATTTTGATGATCATCAACTTCGCGGTCGTGACCAAGGGTGCCGAGCGTATCTCCGAAGTGTCGGCGCGCTTCACCCTGGATGCGTTGCCCGGCAAGCAGATGGCCATCGACGCCGATCTGAACGCCGGCCTGATCAACCAGGAGAAGGCGCAGCAGCGGCGTCGTGAAGTCGCGATGGAAGCGGACTTCTACGGCGCGATGGACGGTGCGTCGAAGTTCGTGCGCGGCGATGCCATCGCCGGCATCCTGGTGCTGTTGATCAACATGATCGGCGGCGTGATCATCGGCTCGCTGATGCACGGCCTGTCGTTCGGCGAAGCGTTCAAGCTGTACGCCCTGCTCACCATCGGTGACGGCCTGGTGGCGCAGATTCCGGCGCTGTTGCTGTCGGCCGCGGCCGCGATCATCGTCACTCGTATCAGCGACTCGGGCGATTTCGAGCAACAGGTCGGCTCGCAGATGCTCGCATCGCCGAGCGTGCTGTGGGGCGCGGCGGCCATGATGCTGGTGCTGGGTTTGATCCCCGGCATGCCGTGGCTGACGTTCCTCTCATTCGCTGCCGTGCTGGCGTATGCCGCGTGGCGCATGACCAAACATCAGGCCGAGAAGCCCGATGCGAATGCCGCGACCGAAGCCGCGATTCTCGCGCAGCCGGCACCGGAACTGGATTGGCGCAGCCTGCCCTTCGTCGAGCCGCTCGCCGTCAGCGTCGGCTACAAGCTGGTGAATCTGATCGATCGCGGTCAGGGCGCGCCGCTCGATGCCCGCCTCAAAGGCATTCGGCAGCAGATGAGCGAATCGATGGGGCTGTTGCTGCCGCCCATTGGCGTGCGCGACGATCTGACGTTGCCGCCCACTCAGTATTCGGTGCTGTTGAACGGCAGCGTGATCGCCGAGGCCGAGATTCAACCCGACAAGCTGATGGCCATCGCTTCGGCGCAGGTTTACGGACCGATCGACGGCATTCCTGGCGTCGAGCCGGCGTATGGCATGCCGGTGATCTGGATCGCGGCCGCCGAGCGCGCCAATGCACTGGGCCTCGGCTATCAAGTGGTCGATGGCGCCAGCGTGATCGCCACGCATGTCTCGAAACTGGTTCGCGAGCATCTCTCGGAGGTCATCCGTCACGAGGACGTGCCCGCCCTGCTCGAGCGACTGGCGGCGATGTCTCCCAAACTCTCGGCCGCGGTCGAGAAGGCACTCACCCACAGTCAGTTGTTGAAAGTGTTCCGGTTGTTGCTGGCGGAAAACGTGTCGTTGAAGGACATCGTGCCCATCGCCACGACGCTGCTGGAAAGTGCCGAGACCACGAAAGATCCAATTCTGCTCGCCGCCGAGGTGCGCTGTTCGCTGCGCCGGCAGATCGTGAGCTCGATCCTGGGCAAGTCGCCGCAGATGAAGGCATTCAACCTGACCGGCGAGCTGGAGAACATGCTGCTCGGTTCGCTCAATCAGGCGACCCAGACCGGCAAGGTCGCGCTGGACAACTACCCGGTCGATCCGAACCTGCTGTCGCAGCTGCAGACCAACATGCCAGTCATGCGCGAGCAGATGAAGCAGCAAGGCGTACCGCCGCTGTTGCTGGTGATGCCGCAGATCCGGCCGCTGCTCGCGAGATACGCGAGGCTGTTTGCGCCCGGTCTTTCGGTGCTGTCGTATAACGAGATTCCGGAGCACCGGGACATCAGCATCATCGGGTCGCTTGGCTGAGCTCGGGCCTGGGCCGCAGTTGCAGAATTACGATCGCGGCTTCGGCCGCGGATCGAAACAGCGACGGCGACGGCAACTCGACATCGAGATGCGGCGGCAACATGCTGGTCGAGTTCTCGTTCACGACGCTCAACACGGCATTGCCCTGCGTGACCTGAGCCCGTCGCAAGCGCAGACCGGCGCGACTCAGTGCCGAGGCGATCCCCGGCAGTGCCTGCTGAATCGCGAGCAGGCTGGGACGCTGCTCACAAGCCACCACCAATTCCACGTCATCCTCGCCAGCGGACTGAATGTGTAGCACGATGCCGCCCATCGATGGCGGCGACAGACCGAGCTGCAACGCCAACGGCAGTCCCTTGCGTTGGGGTTTGCGACGCGCCCGATCGATCGCGACGACCAGACGTAACATCAATTGCATTCCTGCCCAGGCGTACACAGGCAACACCCAGCGATCATGTGTCGTGGCATTCGCCATGAATGCCGGCTCACGAAACAGAGCAGCAGTGCCCGCGCGCGGTCCCGGCGAATCGGCGCCGATGAAATCCGCGGCGCGCGCCCAATGCGCTCCCGTCGCATGTGCCCACTGTTCGCCTGGTGATCGCGTCCAGTGCTCCTGCGCGAGCAATCGCCACGCGGTCGACAGCGCGGCTGGATCGGGCAATTGCCACGCAATTTGTTTCAGGACCGCCTGGTCCAGCTGCATGGCCTTGTATTGAGTCAGAGGTGGCGCCGAGGCGCCGATCGAATTGGCGTTGGAGCTCGCCGCTGGCGTATCGCGAAACGCCAGTTCCAGATGCGGCTCGGTCGCGAGGACCTGCATCATCAAGGTATCGCCAGGCCGCAAAGCCTCGCTCAGTCGATTCAGTCCCATCAGGCGCAGCTCGGTGCCATTGGCCATGGTCACGAGCAGATCGTCGCCGGCGGCTTCAGCCAGCGTCAGTAACAATGTTTCACCGGGCGTGGGCAGCGCTCTTCGCTCACCGGCGCGCGGTTGCATGATGCGCGGCTGAACGATCGCGGCGACTCTATCGACAGCAGCAGTCATCACATCCCCAGTCATGTCGCCCTGTTATGAACAAAGGAGCCAGCCGTTGGCACGGACTGGCTCCCGGTGCCCGCTATTACTGCATCAGAGACATCACCAGCTGCGACAAGCTGCTGCTCTGCTTGAGGGCCGAGGTACCCGCCTGCAACAGCAACTGCTTGCTGGTCGAGTTCGACGTTTCCAGGGCATAGTCCACGTCCATGATGCGACCCTTCGAAGCGGTCGTGTTCGTGATCATGTTGCCCAGGTTGTTGTACACGTGGTCGAGACGGTTCGAAGCGGCACCCAGCTTCGCACGCACCGTGCCCACCGACGCGATGGCGTCATTGATAGTCGTGATGATGGTGTTGGCACCCGACAGCTCCGTACCCGCGGTCGCCGGCGCAGTGGTCGCGTAGAAGGAGCTGACGGCGGCCAGATCATCGCCCAGAGTCGCCAGATCGGTGGCCGTGTCGACGACCATCGTCTCGTTTTCGCTGGCGCCGATCTGGAAGGTGATACCACCAGCCGTGCCCAGCAGACCGTCAGATGCACCCGCGGCCGGCAGAGCCGTACCGTCGGCGGTGAACAGCGTCGAGCCGCCGAACGAGGTGCTCTTGAAGATGTTCGCGACTTCAGAACCCAGCGCGTCGAACTCCGCCTGCAGCGCTTCCACGTCTTCGGTCGTCGACGAGGCGTTGAACGCTTCGGTCGCCAGATCCTTCATACGCAGCAGCACGTTGGTCAATTCCTGGAACGCGCCTTCAGCGGTCTGCATCATGGAGATACCGTTCTGCGTGTTGCGCTGAGCGACGGCCATGCCGCGAGTCTGCGCGTCGAGACGAGTCGCGATCTGCAAGCCGGCGGCGTCGTCCATCGCGCTGTTCACGCGGAAGCCGGTGCCGAGGCGGGTCAAAGAGGTCGTCAGGGACTTCTGGGTGTTGCCGACCGCGTTCTGCGAAGACAACGCCGCAGCGTTAGTGTGAAGAGAAAGCATGTCTGAAACTCCTGGTGATTGTCGTGTTGAGCGCGACAACTCTGGGTTTTCGCGCTCTCAATCCATGAAGGCGGCGGACCGTTCGGAGTTCTTAAATGGCGTTACCCACCGATGAACCAAACGAAAAGAGCCAGTCGTTTGCACGACTGGCTCCCATCCGCATGAGGGCCGCGCCACCAGGACCGCGGCGTCTCACTATTACTGCATCAGAGACATCACCAGCTGCGACAAGCTGCTGCTCTGCTTGAGGGCCGAGGTACCCGCCTGCAACAGCAACTGCTTGCTGGTCGAGTTCGACGTTTCCAGGGCATAGTCCACGTCCATGATGCGACCCTTCGAAGCGGTCGTGTTCGTGATCATGTTGCCCAGGTTGTTGTACACGTGATCGAGACGGTTCGAAGCCGCACCCAGCTTCGCGCGCACCGTGCCGACGGCCGCGATGGCATCGTTGATGGTCGTGATGATGGTGTTGCCGTCGGTCAGTTCGGTGCCCACGCCCGGAGTGGCAGCGGCATAGTTCGCGCTCACCGCATCCAGCGCAGTCGCCAGATCTTCCAGGTCGGTTTCAGTATCGACGACCATGGTCTCGTTCTCGCTGGCGCCGATCTGGAAGGTGATACCACCCGCCGTGCCGAGCAGACCAGCAGCCGCACCCGCGGCCGGCACCGCCGTGCCGTCGGCGCTGAACAGCGTCGAGCCGCCGAACGAAGTGCTCTTGATGATGTTTGCAACTTCCGAACCCAGCGCGTCGAACTCGGCCTGCAGCGCTTCCACGTCTTCGGTGGTCGAAGAGGCGTTGTACGCTTCGGTCGCCAGATCCTTCATACGCAGCAGCACGTTGGTCAATTCGCTGAACGCGCCTTCGGCAGTCTGCATCATGGAGATGCCGTTCTGCGTGTTGCGCTGAGCGACGGCCATGCCGCGGGTCTGCGCATCGAGACGGGTTGCGATCTGCAAGCCGGCGGCATCGTCCATCGCGCTGTTCACGCGGAAGCCGGTGCCGAGGCGGGTCAAAGAGGTCGTCAGGGACTTCTGGGTGTTACCCACCGCGTTCTGCGAGGAGAGTGCAGCGGCGTTAGTGTGAAGTGAAAGCATGTTTGAAACTCCTGGTGGTTGTCGTACTGAGCGCGACAACTTTGGGTTCCTCGCGCTCTCAGTCCATGAAGGCGGCGGACCGTTCGGAGTTCTTAAATGGCGACAGCTGGGGAATTTTTGTGACGGACGTCACAGTTGGCGCGGCCCGAAGGCCGCGCGATACATATTATTAGAATGCGTCGCCCGGGATGCGTACCCACCCCTCCATGAGTACGCGTGCACTTCGGCTCATGATGGCCTTCGTGACCGTCCATTCGCCATCGACCTTGCTGGCCTCGGCGCCCACTCGCAGCGTGCCGGACGGGTGACCGAAGCGAACCGTGCTGCGCTCTCCTCCACCCGCGGCCAGATTCACCAGCGTGCCTGGGATCGCGGCAGCCGTGCCGATGGCAACGGCGGCTGTGCCCATCATCGCGTGGTGCAACTTGCCCATCGACAACGCGCGCACCAGCAGATCGACATCGCCCGCCTGCACGTGCTTGCCGCTGGAGGATACATAGCTCTTCGGTGGCGCGACGAACGCAACTTTCGGCGTGTGCTGTCGCTTTGCGGCTTCTTCGAGCGTCTTGATCAGGCCCATGCGAATCGCGCCGTGCGCACGAATGTTTTCAAACATCGCCAGCGCCTTGCCGTCGCCGTTGATGGCTTCCTGCAACTCGGTGCCGGTATAGCCGATCGCATCGGCTTTCACGAAGATGGTCGGGATGCCGGCATTGATCATCGTCACTTTCAGCGTGCCGACGCCGGGCACGGCCAGGTCATCGACCAGATTGCCGGTAGGAAACATCGCCCCACCCGCGCCTTCTTCATCAGCCGCCGGATTGATGAACTCCAGCTGCACTTCGGCCGCCGGGAACGTCACGCCGTCCAATTCGAAATCGCCGGTCTCCTGCACGGCGCCGTCGGTGATCGGCACGTGCGCGATGATGGTCTTGCCGATGTTGGCCTGCCAGACGCGCACGGTGACAGTCCCGTTCTTGGGAATACGGCTCGGATCGATCAATCCATTGCTGATCGCGAACGGCCCGACCGCGGCGGACAGGTTGCCGCAGTTACCGCTCCAATCGACGAACGGTTTGTCGATGGACACCTGGCCGAACAAATAATCGATGTCGTGATCGGCCTTGGTGCTCTTCGACACGATCACGGTCTTGCTGGTGCTGGAGGTCGCGGCGCCCATGCCATCGATCTGTTTGCCGTACGGATCGGGGCTACCGATCACGCGCAGGAGCAATGCATCGCGCGCCGCGCCCGGCGCTTGCGCCGCCGCGGGCAGGTCCCGCAAACGGAAGAACACGCCCTTGCTGGTACCGCCACGCATATAGGTGGCGGGGATTTTGATTTGGGGTGCGTTGGCCATGATGTCGGCGCTGACTCTATTTAATGACGCTCGTATGCATTGCCGAAGGCGGCGCTATGCCACCTTCGATGACTCGAGAAAGTCCTGGGCAAACCGTTGCAGCACGCCGCCGGCTTCGTAGATGGACACTTCTTCGGCGGTATCCAGTCGGCAAGTGACGGGCACTTCGACGCGTTCGCCATTCTTGCGATGGATCACCAGCGTCAGATCCGCACGCGGCTTGCGCTCGCCGATGACGTCATACGTCTCGGTGCCGTCGATGCTGAATGTCTTGCGATTCACGCCGGGCTTGAACTCCAGCGGCAGCACGCCCATGCCGATCAGATTGGTGCGATGGATGCGCTCGAAGCCTTCGGCAACGATGGCTTCCACACCCGCGAGACGCACGCCCTTCGCCGCCCAGTCACGCGATGAGCCCTGACCGTAGTCGGCGCCCGCGATGATGATCAGCGGCTGTTTGCGATCCATATAAGTCTCGATCGCTTCCCACATGCGCGTGACCTTCCCTTCCGGCTCGATGCGCGCCAGAGAACCTTTCTTGACCTGCCCGTCGACCACCGCCATTTCATTCACCAGCTGCGGGTTCGCGAACGTCGCACGCTGCGCGGTCAGGTGATCGCCGCGATGGGTCGCGTAGGAATTGAAGTCTTCCTCCGGCAAGCCCATCTTCGCGAGATATTCACCGGCGGCGCTGTCCAGCAGAATCGCGTTGGACGGCGACAGATGATCCGTCGTGATGTTATCCGGCAGCACCGCCAGCGGACGCATGCCTTTCAGCGTGCGCACACCCGCGAGCGCGCCTTCCCAATACGGCGGACGGCGAATGTAGGTGCTCTGCGGCCGCCACTTGTACAGCGGATCGATCTTCACAGCACTCGCGGCGCTCGGCGCGAACATCGGCTCGTACACCCTGCGGAAATGCTCGGGCTTGACGCTCTTGGCGACGATGGCGTCGATCTCCTGATCGCTCGGCCAGATGTCCTTCAAGTAAACCGGCTTGCCACTCTGATCGTGGCCCAGCACGTCCTTCTCGATGTCGAAGCGGATCGTGCCTGCGATAGCATAAGCAACGACCAAAGGAGGCGATGCAAGGAACGCCTGCTTCGCATACGGATGGATGCGGCCATCGAAGTTACGATTGCCGGAGAGCACCGCCGTCGCATACAGATCGCGATCGATGATTTCCTGCTGGATCTTCGGATCCAGCGCGCCCGACATGCCATTACAAGTCGTGCAGGCAAACGCCACGATGCCGAAGCCCAGACTTTCCAGCTCAGGCAGCAGCTTCGCCTCTTCCAGATACAACTGCACCGCCTTCGATCCCGGTGCCAGCGAAGACTTCACCCACGGCTTGCGAGTGAGGCCGCGAGCATTCGCGTTACGTGCGAGCAAGCCCGCTGCGATGACGTTACGCGGGTTGCTGGTGTTCGTGCAGCTCGTGATCGCGGCGATGATCACCGCCCCGTCGGGCATCTGACCGGGGATTTCTTCCCATTTGCCAGCGATGCCGCGCTTCGCCAGATCGGACACCGGCAGGCGCTTATGCGGATTCGACGGACCCGCCATGTTACGAACGACCGAGGACAGATCGAATTTGAGCGTGCGCTCGTATTCGGCCGTCGTCAGGCTGTCCGCCCACAGACCGGTCAGCTTGGCGTAGTTCTCGACCAGCTTCACCTGCTCATCGCTGCGGCCCGTGAGCTTCAGATAGTCGATGGTCTGCTGGTCGATGAAGAACATCGCCGCCGTGGCACCGAACTCCGGCGTCATGTTGGAGATGGTGGCGCGATCGCCCAGCGTCAGCGCCGAAGCGCCTTCGCCGTAGAACTCGATATACGCACCGACGACCTTCTCTTTGCGCAGATATTCCGTCAGCGCGAGCACCACGTCGGTCGCCGTGATGCCAGGCTGAGGCCGGCCCGTCAGCTCGACACCGACGATGTCCGGCAAGCGCATCCACGACGCTCGACCGAGCATCACGCTCTCCGCTTCCAGACCGCCGACGCCGATGGCGATCACGCCAAGTGCGTCGACGTGCGGAGTGTGACTGTCCGTGCCGACCAGCGTGTCCGGGAAGGCAACGCCATCCACCGCGTGAATCACCGGCGACATCCGCTCCAGATTGATCTGGTGCATGATGCCGTTGCCCGGCGGAATCACATCCACGTTCCGGAACGCCAGCTTGGTCCAGTTGATGAAATGGAACCGATCGTCGTTGCGACGATCTTCCACCGCCCGATTCTTCGCGAACGCATCCTTGTCGTAGCCGCCGTATTCGACCGCCAGCGAGTGATCGACGATCAACTGCGTCGGCACGACCGGATTGATCTGCGAGGGATCGCCACCCTTGTCCGCGATGGCGTCACGCAAACCGGCCAGGTCGACCAACGCCGTCTGACCGAGGATGTCGTGACACACGACGCGGGCCGGGAACCACGGGAAGTCCAGGTCCCGCTTGCGCTCGATGAGCTGCTTCAACGACGCAGTGAGCGTCGCTGGATCACAGCGACGCACCAGGTTCTCCGCGTGCACCCGCGAGGTGTACGGCAACTTGGCGTAAGCGTGCGGCTTGATCGCATCGACGGCTTCACGCGTGTCGAAGTAATCCAGCTGGGTTCCGGGCAGGCGTTTGCGATGGGCTGAATTCATAGCGGATGGCGGTTGGCTGTTAGCGGTTACTTGCGCTGTTCGATCGGCAGGAACTTCTGGTCCTCTGGACCGGTGTAGTTGGCGCTCGGACGGATGATTTTACCGTCAATGCGCTGCTCGATGATGTGCGCGCTCCAACCCGAGGTGCGGGAGATCACGAACAGCGGCGTGAACATGGCGGTGGGCACGCCCATCACGTGGTAGCTGACGGCGCTGAACCAGTCCAGGTTGGGGAACATCTTCTTGATTTCCCACATCACCGTCTCCAGGCGCTCGGCGATATCGTACATCTTGGTGTTGCCCGCTTCCTTCGACAGATCCAGCGCGACCTGCTTGATCACCTTATTGCGCGGGTCGGAGATCGTGTAGACGGGATGGCCGAAGCCGATCACGACTTCCTTGCGCTCGACGCGGGCACGGATGTCCGCTTCCGCCTCGGCCGGCGAGTCGTAGCGCTTCTGGATCTCGAACGCCACTTCGTTGGCACCGCCATGCTTTGGGCCACGCAGCGCGCCGATGCCGCCGCAAATTGCCGAGAACATGTCGGAGCCGGTGCCGGCGACGACGCGAGCCGTGAACGTCGATGCGTTGAACTCGTGCTCGGCGTACAGGATCAGCGACGTATGCATCGCCCGCACCCACGAACGCGGCGGCTTCTGCTGATGCAACAGGTGCAGGAAGTGACCGCCGATGGAATCCTCATCGGACTCCGTCTCGATGCGCTTGCCGTTGTGAGCGTAGTGATACCAGTACAGCAGCATGGAGCCGAGCGACGCCATCAGCTTGTCGGCGATGTCACGCGCGCCAGCGTGATTGTGATCGTCCTTCTCGGGGCTCACGCAGCCGAGCACGGACACGCCCGTGCGCATCACATCCATCGGATGTGCCGACGGCGGCAACTGCTCGAGCGCAGTCTTCACAGCAGCCGGCAGACCACGCAGCGCTTTCAGCTTGGTCTTGTAGGCGGCCAGTTCAGCGCCGGTCGGCAACTTGCCGTGCACCAGCAGATGCGCGATTTCTTCGAACTCGGACTGAGCCGCGAGATCGAGAATGTCATAGCCGCGATAGTGCAGATCGTTGCCGCTGCGACCGACCGTGCACAGCGCGGTGTTGCCGGCGACGGTGCCCGAGAGCGCAACGGACTTTTTGGGTTTGAACCCGGGCTGGCCAGATCCAGTTTGGGTAGAAGCGTCGGTCATTTTCATGTCTCTCCTGGTCGTTTATTGCTTGCGGCGCCCGGTTATTTCTTCGCCTTGAACAGTGCATCGAGATGCTGTTCGTAAGCGTGATAGCCGATGCGCTCATACAGTTCTTCGCGCGTCTGCATCGTGTCGATCACATTGCGCTGATGGCCATCGCGGCGGATCGCCTCGTAAACATTCTCGGCGGCCTTGTTCATGGCACGGAACGCACTGAGCGGATACAGCACCATCGCCACGCCCGCGCTCTTCAACTCGGGCACGGAGAACAGCGGCGTCTTGCCGAACTCGGTGATGTTCGCCAGCACCGGCACCTTCACCGCATCGACGAACTTCTGATACGTCGGCAGGTCGTAGGCCGCTTCGGCGAAGATGGCGTCGGCCCCGGCCTCGACGCACTTGATGGAACGCTCGATGGCGGCATCGATGCCGAACGAGGCGATCGCGTCGGTGCGGGCGATCAAATAGAACGACGGGTCGGTCTTGGCATCCGCCGCCGCCTTCACGCGATCCACCATCTCTTCGGTGGACACGAGCTCTTTGCCAGGACGATGGCCGCAGCGCTTGGCGCCGACCTGATCCTCGATGTGACAGCCGGCGGCGCCGAACTTGATCAGGCTCTTCACGGTGCGGGCGATGTTGAACGCGCTCGGACCGAAGCCGGTGTCGATGTCGACGATCAGCGGCAGATCGCACACGTCGGTGATGCGACGGATGTCGGTCAGCACGTCATCGAGATTGTTGATGCCGAGGTCCGGCATGCCCAGCGAACCGGCAGCCACGCCACCGCCCGACAGATAGATCGCGCGATAACCGGCCCGCTTGGCGAGCAGCGCGTGATTCGCATTGATCGTGCCGACGATCTGCAGCGGTTGCTCGGCGGCCAGGGCGGAGCGGAAGTTTTGTCCGGCGGATGCCATGGAAGTCTCCTGCGAAACGGTCGAAAACTGGGTTGCAGAGGGAGAGCAAGACCTATGCCACCCCGGCTGCACCAACAGCCCCGTTTAACCCATTGATTATTCGGTGAATGCCGTGTGCGCCCGGCGCAGCCGGCCAGTAGCGGTTTCACTTTTGAAACGGTACAGTTTCGCCACTGTAACAGATTGAAACCATGGCCATGAACGCCCAGGTCGCCCGCCCCAATGACCCGCTCCGCATCGTCGCCGTCGGCCTGCACAGGCTGAAGGACCTGTTCCGGGACCTCGCCCCCACTTACGCCCAGGTCGCCCGGGTCGAGGTGCTCGACAGCGGCTTCGAGACCGCGGTCGACACTATTAATGAGTTGAGCCGCCAGCAGCCCATCGACGTGCTCGTGGCCGCTGGCTCCAACGGCGCTTATCTTCGACAGCATATCGAGCTGCCCGTGGTGCTGGTCCGCGTCGGCGGCTTCGACATCCTGAGCGCGCTCGGCCGGGCGCGAAGCATTTCGTCGCGTATCGCGTTGGTGACGCACGGCGCCCTGCCCGTCGAGCTCGAACGGTTCAACGAGCTGTTCGGCCTCGGTATCGAGCAGCGAAGCTATCGAACCACCGATGAAGCCCGGAATTGTGTGCTCGAGCTGCGCGCTCGCGGCATCGAAGTCGTGGTCGCGCCGGGCTTGATCGCCGATCTCGCCGAAGCGGCCGGCATGGCCAGCGTGTTTCTTTATTCCGAAGATGCCGTGCGCGAGGCGCTCGACGATGCGGTTGAAATGGCGCGCCTGTCGCACATGGAAGGCGCCAAGCGCGAACGCTTGAACACCATCATCGGCCAGTTGCGCGATGGCGTGGTTGCCGTCGACATGGATGAGCGGATCGAGATCCTGAATCCCGCGATGGCGCGACTGTTGGAGCGGCCCGCATCGGATCTCATCGGTCACAAGCTCAGTGACATTGCACCTGAGCTTTCACTCGCCCGCACCCTGCGCGAGCCACGCACTGAGATCGACGAGCTGCAGAAAATCGGCACGCGGGCCGTGCTCACGAGCCGGCTGCCAATTACCGAGCAAGGCGCCCAGACTGGCGCCGTGCTCACAGCCCAGGATCCGGAATCGATTCAGCGTGTCGATCGCGATCTCCGCGCCCGCCGCCACAAACCCGCGGCCAACGTTCGCTATCGACTCACCGATCTGGTGGGCACCAGCGCCGGCATCGTTCACACCCGATCATTGGCCGCTCAATACGCTCGCAGCGATGCGACCGTGCTGGTCTTCGGGGAAAGCGGCACCGGCAAAGAGCTGCTGGCGCAAGGCATCCACGCCGCGAGCAAACGCGCCAATCAACCGTTCATCGCCATCAACTGCGGCGCCTTTCCAGAGTCGCTGCTGGAAAGCGAGTTGTTCGGTTACGAGGAAGGCGCGTTCACGGGCGCGCGTCGCGGCGGCAAGCTCGGTCTGTTCGAAGCCGCGCACACCGGCACGATATTCCTCGATGAGATCGGTGAGATGCCGGTGTCTTTGCAGACCCGCCTGCTCCGCGTGCTGCAAGAGAAGGAAATATTGCGAGTCGGGGCGATCGAGCCGACACGAGTCGATGTTCGCGTGATCGCCGCCACACATCGCGATCTGACCGAACGCATCGGCACCGGCGACTTTCGCCGCGACCTCTACTATCGACTCAACATCCTGCGCCTGGAACTGCCCGGCCTGCGCGACCGACGGCAGGATCTGCCCGAGCTGGTCGCTCACCTCGCGCGCAAGATTGCGACGCGCACGGGTATCGATATCACCCACGATTCCCGCGTGCAGAAACTGCTGGACGCCGCCTGGAATTACGAGTGGCCGGGCAACGTGCGTGAGCTGGAGAATCTATTGGAGCGCGTGGCGATGCTCGCCACTCCGAACGACGCGGCACTCAGCGACATGCAGCTGCGCGAACTGATGCCCGAGATCTCAGCTCCAGCACCGGGCAAAGTCACCTCCTCCATCGCCGCGCATCGCGCCGAGTCGGAGATCGATTTGATTCGACGCGTGCTCGAGGAAAGCGACGGCTCTTACGCCAAAGCGAGCGAGCGACTGGGGATCAGTCGCACGACGCTGTGGCGCAAGTTGAAAAAGGAACGTTCCGTTTAGGGCAGCTGCCTGCACCTGGCGCTGAGCAGCTCGTACTCGGTCTTGGTCCGCGCATGCACGAGAAAGCAGCGGTTGTTGGCGCGGATCAGCTGGAAATGTTCGGGCTGAGATAGCTCGCGCCCCTGCACTCTGCGCCCGCCCGCATCGCGGATTGGCGTGCGCTCGATCACCAGCTCGCTGTCTTTGGTGAGCGCATCGTCCGCGATCGTCACCGTGGCGACATTCAGCGCCGTGCTCACGACCTTCACCAGCTCCGCGTGTGTTGCCGGCGTCGATTCGGTCAGCACCGCCGGACCAGCCTGGCTGGCGACGGAAGCACACGCCGACAACGTCACGAGAGCACTGAACACGACGATGCGCATGTCGGATCTTATTCGCGCAGGATTCGATTCGTGCGGGTCGGCGCCTTCAGCATCTCGCCTTCGGTACCGGACAGCGCCATCTTCGAGCTGAACGTGATGCCGGGCGTGAAGCCGGTCGCCGCCGGGCAGGATTGCGGGTTGTTGTTGCTCGCCCGGAAGCTCAGCGCGGCCTGCAACCGGGCCTCGTCCGTGTCGCCCAAAGGATGCGTGAAGTCGTCCGCCACCGAGCAGCCCGGCAGATCGACGCTGCCGATATCCGGCGAATTGACTGGCGTGAAGCCGTCCGGATAGGTGGCGAAACCCTTGGCATTGCGCCCTTCGAACTGAATCGAGAAGTACGTGGTGCCGCAGTTTCCCTTGGGATAGAAGCCATACGGCTTGCCGCAAGTGGTCGAGCCGATCTGATACACCTCCACATCGATGCCGCGCAGGCTGTTGATGATGGCCTCGCTCGCCGAGCAGGTATTGCTGCTGGTGATCACATACACACGATTCAGATTCAGCGTCGGCAACGCCGTGCCGCGAGTGACACTGAAACCCTGCGCCGTGGACCAGAACGGCGTGGGCGTCAACGCCCCGCCCTCGACGGGATTGGTGTTCGGATACTTGTCGTTGAACACCGAGCGTTCGAAGGTCTGACCGGCGGTCCGAGCGCCGGCGATCATGTAGGCGAGCTCGCTGGCCAGGTCCAGATAGCCGCCACCGTTGTAACGCAGGTCCAGAATCAAATCCTGAACGCCGGCGTTACGGAACGAAGTGATCGCGCTGACCAGCTGCGCCTCGGCAGTGGCGATGTGATCGTTGAACAGCAGATAACCGACCGGCATGCCGGTCGGATCGATGATGCTGGAGACGAGCACGGGCTTGTGGGTCACGGCGACGCTGGTGAGCGAGATATTGCGCACCGGGCCGTTGTTGGCTTCACGAATCTGGAACGTATGTGTCTCGCCCGCGGTCTCGGGGAAGAATGCAGCGTTCAGCGCAGTAGCGTTGCCATTCACCACATCGACGCCGTCAGCGAGCAGCACCTCGGCGCCACGCGGAACATTCGCTGTTCCGGCGGGAGTGTTCGGCTCGGAGTACGCAACGACGACTTGGCGAGGCGGCGTGCTCGCAATCAGTACCCACTCCGCGCCATAGCCGACTTCGACGCCGGACTGCGAGAGCTGCTCCCACTCGGCGGTCGAGTAAGTGAAATGAAACTGATCCTTGGAACGCCCCGACGCGGTGATCGCCGGCGTCTTCAAGCCAGCGAAGTAATCCGCCGTCGAGGAGCTGCCCGGGTCGCGGTCCGGGACTTCGGAGTACCAGAGATACAGCTCGTTGGTCCACGAGCGCAGAAACATGTTCTGGGTGAACGTCGAGCTGCACTGATTGGCGTAGCTGGAGGACGGCTGGAAGACCCCGGCGGTATAGGTGCCATTCGAGCTGCCATTCGAGCTGCCGCTGGAGCCGCCGGCGATCGAGCCGCTGCCGCCGCCTCCACCGCCCCCACCGCAGCCCGCCACCGTCAACAACGCGACCGCGATTACCGCCCCCCGGGCCATCCATTCCATGTAGAGACCGCTCCCATTTCTTCGATGGGCACGTTTGTACTACAGACCTCAGATCAACAGTAGTACCCGCCGCACATCCGGGCTCACCCCGGTCGTCTTCGTTCAGCGACGGCGCGGCAACAAGGGCTTCGGGCCTCCGTCAATTCCCGTCAAAGCCAGGGTCGTCAGCAAAACGCCCTGGGGACCGAGCCAGGCGTCGACCGGTTCGTACCATTCATCCAGCGAATGTTCCTTATCGGCAATGCCGCCGCCCGAGGCCGTGATGGCCGGAATGCCCAGCCCCATCGGAACGTTGGCGTCGGTACTGGCCGCGATCGGCACCGGCGGCTTCCGGCCCAAGGTCACCATCGCACCGATCCACGTGGACGCCATGAGGCCATCGTTGCTGCCGGCACCCGCCGGCCGATCGCCCAGCAAGATCCGCTCGACTTTCACGGGGTCGGCGTTCCAGCGCTTACCCTCATCGACGCCGGCGCGTTCAGCCGCCGCCATGATCTGTTCCTCCAATGCAGCGAGCGCGGCCGCGGATTCTGAACGGATGTCGAGCTGGAGCTGAGCTTTCTCGGCGATCGCATTGATGGCCGTGCCGCCGGACACGATGGCGACGGTGAACGTCGTTTTCGGCTCGGCCGGCGCCTGCAGATCCGAGATCGCGCTGATCGCCCGCCCCATCGCATGCACCGCGCTGGGCGTCCCGAAATTTCCGTAGCTGTGGCCGCCCGGTCCAGTGAATGTGATCTGCCAGCGATGGCTGCCGACGGCGCGCGCCACCACTTCGGATTCCCCGGCAGGCATCGACGGCGTTTCAGTGATATCGACCGAGATGAAGCCGTCGAGATCGTTACGATCGCGGAACAACGCCTTCACGCCCCGTAGATTGCCCAGCCCCTCCTCGCCCACGGTGCCGACGAATAAAACATCGCCCTGCGTGCGAATCTTGTTTTCCTGCATCGAGCGCAACACGGTCAGCAGCACGGCGAGACCACGAGCATCGTCGCTGATACCCGGACCGTGATAGCGATTGCCTTCCTTGCGGACTTTTACGTCGGTGTCCGCACTGAACACCGTATCCAGATGCGCCGACAGCACCAGCGTCGGCCCCTTGCGGCTCGTTCCAGGCCTTCTTGCGATGACATTGCCTTCGGAGTCGGTGGCGACTTCAGTCAAGCCGAGCTCGCGCAGGCGGCGCATGTAGTCATTGGCGCGTGCTTCTTCCTTGCGACCCGGGGCCGGAATCTCGGCGATCTCGATCTGCTCGCGCAGCGTGCGTTCGTCTTCGCGACGAATCTGTGCCAGCGCTGCCTTCACCGCGGGCTTGCCGCTGATGGCTTTGATGGCTGCCTGATTGCTGGCCGATGTGTCGGCGGCCGGCGCCTCGACCGCGAGCAGTGCGCTGAACAGAAACACCCAACTGGCGAGCTTCATTGAATACCGATTCCATCTGACGCCTGACCGGCCGATCGCGGAATCATAACGGACTGGAGGCGGTTCTCTTCGCCAAAAGGTCCGCGCCAGTCACTGCCCGGCGCGGACCGCATCGTCATCGAGACCTCAGGACGGCATCGGCACCGGCGGTGCAGCCGGCGGCGAGACCGCCGCCGAAGACTTGATCAGCCCGTCCAGACCGTTGCCGGACAAGCCCACTTCCTTGATGAGCTGATCGACCACCGGCGCGTACGCCCGATACTTCAAGGCCGCGCCCACCGCCTGTTCGGCGAGGTTGCCGCCGCCCGCGCCGTTGCCTTGATCGCCCGCCTGCGCACCGGCGGCACCGGTGTTGAGACCGTCGACCTGCATGATGCGGATCGAGTCGATGCTCTGCATCGGCCGCACCGCCTCTTCGATGATCTTCGGCAGCGCCTGGATCAACGCGAGCTTTTCCTGCAACGAGATCTGCGCGTTCGAAAGCGTGTTGATGGCCTCGTTCAACGCGCGCTTACCGGCCGCTTCCGCCTCGTAGTTCTCGCGGTTCGCCTTGGCGAGCGTGCGGATGGCATCGGCCTTGGCTTCCGACGCTTCTTTTTCCGCGAGCGCCGAGACTTTCACGCTGATGGCCTGGCGTTCGGCTTCCTGCGAAGCCAGCACCAGCGTCACCTGCTTATCACGTTCGGCCTTCGCCACTTCCTCGGCAGTCTTCACGGCCTGCTCGGACTTCACGGCTTCGGCCAACGCCAGGTTGGCGCTGGCCTGAGCCTTGGACTGTTCCTCGGATTTCTGCGCGATGGAAATCGCTTTGTTCTGATCGGCGATCTCGGTGGCGCGCTGTTGTTCGATGGTCGCGATCTTCACCTCGCGCTCGGCTTCGACGACGCGCTGGCGCACCGCCTGTTCCTTGGCCACTTCGGCCTCGCGAATCTGACGAGCGGCAGTGATCTTCGCCTCCTCGGCTTCCCGGGAACGCTCAGCCTGCACCTTGGCGACGATCGAGTTCTGCTCGGCCTCGCGAGCCGCGACCTCCTGCGACTGCGCGAGCTCGGCAAAGCGCTTCTGACGATCGATCTCCAGCTGCAGCTGTTTGGCTTCGAAGTTCTTGCGCGAGATGGCGACCGACGTGTCCTGCTCGATCTCGTTGCGCTCGCGGTTGCGACGCTGCGTCTGTTCGGTCAGACGCGTCAGACCCTCGGCGTCGAAAGCATTGTTCGGATCGAAGAACTGCATGGCTGTCTGGTCGATGCGGGTCAGCGACACGCTCTCCAGCTCCAGGCCGTTCTTCAACAGATCTTCGCTCACCGCGTTCTGCACGCCCTGGATGAAGTCCTGACGCTTGTCGAGCAGCTCCTGCATGGTCATCGACACGGCCGCGGCGCGCAGCGCGTCGACGAACTTGTCTTCCACCAGCTGCGACAGCTGCTCAGGGTCGATCGTGCGTTGACCCAAGGTCTGCGCGGCATTCGCGATGCCCTCCTTGGTCGGCACGACCCGCACGAAGAACGCGACCACCACGTCCACTCGCATGCGGTCCTTGGTGAACAGCGAGTCCTTGCCGAAGCGGGTGACTTCGAGCTTGAGCGTGTTCATGTTCACCAGGATGGTTTCGTGGAACACCGGAAACACGATGGCACCGCCATCCATCACCACCTTCTGCCCGCCCAGCCCGGTGCGCACGAAGGATCGTTCCTTCGAGGAGCGGCGATACAGCCGCGAGAAGATGATGCCTATCAACAGCAGCGCGAAGAACGCGATGCCCGCGAGAATCAGATTTTGCAGAGTCACTTCCGACATTTGCCCACTCCCCAGCAACGTTGCCAACTCCAAAAGGCCTCCATCAGATCAAATCGGGCCAGGGATTGACCGCCCCGGCGAAGCGGTTGCCGGCCAGCTGCCTGGTGAGCAGCACTCGTTCGCCGTTTTGGAACGTCATGCCCTCGGCTTCCGGCTCGACCATCACATACAGAATCTGTCCATGCTCATTCGGCACCTTCGCCTGCGCTGGATAGCCGATGCGCGCGGTGCCGTTCACGACGGTCGCGACCCGGCCGACCAGCGAATCGAACGAGACCGCATATGTTTGATCTTGGGGAATCACGCGCGCCAGGCTCGCGCCCGCCAGACGCACGACCGGCAACGTGACGAGGCAGGCTGCGATCACCGAGATCAATGGCGGCACCCAGAAGCCGAACAACTGGCGCACGACCAGATTGAGCGCAAACCCCGTGAGCGCAAAGCTCGCCAGAAACACCACCATCAGCACGAGCACCGGGACACGGCCGAACGAGAGCCAGCCCAGCAGTTTGTCGAACAGGCCGGCGTGCACGTCGCCGGGATCGGGAAGCAGGTGTTGCAAAGATTGAGAGAGACTGGAGCCCACCAACATCGCAATGCCTTCGACGATCGCGATCAGCAGGAGCAGAAAGGTCGCCACGGTGAATGGCCAGGTCTCTGCGGCGAACAGCACGAGTTGTTCATCCCTCAACTGAAAAAGCTGTTGACAGAAGTATCCGGACAGCGAGCCACCAATGCAACGCGCTGCCGGTGAATGGCCACGCCCTGCCGGCGAAATTTCACTCCCCGACCGCTGGCGCGACCGGATGGGGCCCGGCATAGTCGGGCCCCGCCGGCAAATGACATGAGCGCTGCGAGGTGATGCGATGGCCAAGGCCGAACTGAATGCCCCCGGTGAGACGGCAAGCGTTCCCAGCGTCCGCTTCACCCGCCTGCTCCCCGGCCCCATCGAGCGGGTGTGGTCGTATCTCACCGACCCGAAGAAACTGCCCGCGTGGTACGGCGAGGTCGCGTTGCTCGAACCCCGCCAGGGCGGCAAGGTCCGGCTGGTCGACGGTCACATTCGTGGCATCGTCACGCAGTGGCAACCACCGCATAAGCTCGTCCATACCTGGAATGTGTTCGACGCTGACGACGCCGAGGACGCGGTGTCCGCGTATCCGGAGTCATACCCGACGTTCGAGCTCGAATCGCGCGGTACGGAGGTCCTGCTGACTTTCGAGCACTTCCCCGTTCTCGAACGCTTCATCCCGCAGAACGCCATGGGCTGGCACACCCTGCTCGACATGCTGACCGACGCCGTCAACGATCGGCCGGTCCAGGAGCGTGCCGCATACATGGCGAAGAACGCAGCCATCTACGGCATCGATCTGAAGAACCTGACGCGCTAGTCCTTGGGCGGGGCGGCGGGCTCGCTCGAGGAAATCTGCTCGATCGGCGCGCCGTACAGCATCTCGATGCCTTCCATGTTCGGCAGATGATGCGCGATGCCTTTGTGGCAATCGATGCACGTGTGCTCCTTGCCCGCCAGCGCGGTCGAGTGAACATACACGGCGCGCTGGCTCTGACGCGTCCAGTCCATGAATTTATAGGCGTGGCAGTTGCGGCACTCGAGCGAATCGTTCGCTTTCAAGCGCGCCCACTCGTGCTTGGCCAGATCCAGGCGCTTGTCCAGGAACTTCTCGCGGGTGTCGATCGTGCCGAAGACCTTGCCCCACACTTCCTTGGACGCCTGCATCTTGCGGGCGATCTTGTCGGTCCATTTGTGAGGCACGTGACAGTCCGGACAGGTGGCACGCACGCCGGAACGGTTGCTGTAATGGATGGTGCTCTTCAGCTCGGCGAACACGTTGTCCCGCATCTCGTGGCAACCAGTACAGAACTGCTCGCTGTTGGTCGCCTCCAGCGCGGTATTGAACCCGCCCCAAAAGATGATGCCGCCGATGAAGCCGCCGACGACCAGAAACCCCAGGCTGAAATAGCGGCTCGGCGAGCTCAGCACCCGCCACCAGCGCAGCGCCCTGTCCAGCAGCGCCTTCACTCCTTCTTTTCCTTCGACGCCGGCGCCGGCGGATCGCTCGCGCGCTGTTCGCGCTCGACCAACTCGTACACGTCGGTGAAGGTATTGCTCACCGGCGGGCGCGCATCGGTCTGGACCACATGACACTGCGTACAGAAGTAACGTCGCGGCGAAATCTCAGCGAGGAAATTCGCATCGCGATCCATGAAGTGAGTCGCGCTCACCATGGGCGCACCGAACTCCTCATTGCGCACGCGGGAATGGCAGTACATGCAGAAGTTTACATTGCGCGTGATCTCGTACCGATCGATGGCGTGCGGAATGGTCGGCGGCTGGCTCGTGTAGGCACGTCCCCGCTTCACGTCGAAGTTCTCGACCGTTGCCATGCGCGGTGCCTTGGGCTCTTCATTGAGCGGCGCCGGCCCGCGCAGTCCTTTGAGATTGTCCGCCGCCAGCGCAGCGCTGAAACACAGCACGCCGACGATCGCGATTCGCCGCATCAGAGGTGTCATCACACCGCTCCTACCGGCACGATCTTGACCGCGCACTTCTTGAAGTCGGTTTGTTTCGAGATTGGATCCGTGGCATCCAGCGTGCATTTGTTGATGAGCTGAGACGCATCGAACCAGGGCACGAACACGACGCCGCGCGGCGGCTTGTTACGACCGCGAGTTTCCACACGTGTCCGCATCTCACCGCGGCGGGACACGACCTTGACCTCGACGCCACGACGCACACCCAACGCTTCGGCATCGTCGGGATGCATGAACACCACGGCGTTCGGGAATGCCTTGTACAACTCGGGCACACGACCGGTCATCGATCCGGAATGCCAGTGCTCGAGCACGCGCCCCGTCACCAGCCAATAACCATATTCGGCGTCAGGCTGCTCCGGCGGCGGCTCGTACGGCAACGCGAAGATGTTCGCCTTGCCATCCTTGTTGCCATAGAACTGAAAGCCCGTGCCCGGCTTGACGTACGGATCGGCACCCTCCCGATAGCGCCATTTGGTTTCCGTGCCGTTCACCACCGGCCAGCGCAAGCCAGGCACTTCGTGATATTTCTCGAACGGCGCCATGTCGTGGCCATGACCGCGGCCGAACGAGGCGTACTCTTCGAACAAGCCCTTCTGCACATAGAAACCGAAGTCCTTCGACTCGTGATTCTCGTACTCCTGGTTGAGCTCGCTCAATGGAAAGCGGTTGACCTGGCCGTTCGCGAACAGCACCTCGAACAGCGTCTTGCCTTTATAAGCGGGATTCTCGTTCAACAGCTCGGCGGGCCACACTTCGTCGGTCTTGAACCGTTTCGAGAACTCCATCAACTGCCACAGATCCGAGCGCGCCTGCCCCGGCGCATTGACGAGCTGATGCCAGAACTGCGTGCGTCGCTCGGCATTGCCATACGCGCCCTCCTTCTCCACCCACATCGCCGCCGGCAGGATCAGATCCGCGGCCTGCGTCGTGACCGTCGGGTACGCATCCGACACGACGATGAAGTTCTTGGGATTGCGATAGCCCGGCAGCCCTTCCTGATTGAAGTTGGCGGCCGCCTGCATGTTGTTGTTGACCTGCACCCAATACGCGTTGAGCTTGCCGTCGGTGAGCATGCGGTTCTGTTCGACCGCGTGATACCCCACTTTCGGGCTGATCGTGCCGTGAGGAATCTTCCACAGCTCCTCGGCGTGCTTGCGATGCTCGGGATTGGTCACCACCATGTCGGCGGGCAAGCGATGCGAGAAGGTGCCGACTTCACGCGCCGTGCCGCACGCCGACGGCTGGCCGGTCAATGAGAACGGACTGTTGCCGGGCGTGGCGATCTTGCCGGTGAGCAGATGCAGGTTGTAACAGAGATGATTGGCCCACACGCCGCGCGTATGTTGATTGAACCCCATCGTCCAGAACGATACGACCCGCACCTTTGGATCCGCGTACAGCTCCGCCAACTGCTTCAACCATGACTCCGGACAGCCGGAAATCTTCGCCGCGTGCGCCAGCGTGTATGGCTTCACGAAGCGCGCATACTCCTCGAACGACATGGGCGTGGAATCGCCCGCCTGCCTGGCGTTCTTCGCCTTCTGTTCCAGCGGATGCTCCGGCCGCAAGCCATAGCCGATATCGTCATTGCCCTTCTTGAAGTTCACATGCTTGCCGACGAAGTCGCGATTCACGCGACCGGTCTCGATGATGTAATTGGCGATGTAGTTCATGATCGCCAGATCCGACTGCGGCTTCATGACCAGCGGGATGTCGGCGAGATCGAACGAGCGATGTTCGAACGTCGAGAGCACGGCGACCTTCACCTGCGGCGCGGACAAGCGCCGGTCCGCGACGCGCGACCACAGGATCGGATGCATCTCCGCCATGTTCGAGCCCCACAGCACGAATGCATCGGCGGACTCGAAATCGTCGTAACAGCCCATCGGCTCATCCATGCCGAAAGTTCGCATGAAAGCGTAGGCCGCCGAAGCCATGCAATGGCGCGCGTTCGGATCGAGATTGTTGCTGCGGAAGCCGGCCTTCATCAACTTGTTGGCCGCATAACCTTCCCAGATGGTCCACTGGCCGGAGCCGAACATGCCGACGGACTCCGGGCCGTTGGCCTGCAGCGCCTCCTTGAACTTCTGCGCCATGACGTCGAACGCCGCGTCCCAGCTGACCGGTGTGAACTCGCCGTTCTTGTCATAGGCGCCGTTGGTCATGCGTAACAACGGCTGCGTGAGGCGATCCGCGCCATACATGATCTTGGACAGGAAATAGCCTTTGACACAGTTGAGGCCGCGATTGACCTCGGCGTTGGCGTCGGCATGTGTCGCGACCACACGGTTGCCCTTTACCGCCACACGCACACCGCAGCCAGTGCCACAGAACCGGCACGGCGCCTTCGACCATTTCAACTTGGTGAATTGCGATTCGGTAATGATGTTCTGGGCCGGCGCATTCTGACTCGCCGCCGCGATGGCCGATGCGGCCGCGCTACGTCGCAGGAACTGTCGTCGATTCAGCGTCATGAGGTTCTTCCATTGCCGAGGCGCTTTCCATCAGGTGCGCCACGATCGAAACGGTGAGCACGCCGGAGAGTTGCTGTAGATCCGTAGTGGCGTCGGCGATCGCGCGGCTGTCCGCCGATTCGAGCACGATCGCCAGTTTGCCGACCTGACCGGTCTCGTGCAGCTCGGCACCGGGCATCGAGCCAATCAACGCGCGCACGGCCTCGCAGCCTTTCTCGGTCGCTCGCACGAGCAGACTCGCGATGTGCACCATGGGCTCGTCCGCCTCACCCGCGGGTCGCCCGAGCTTGAAAAAGTCACGACGTGAGATTTCGCGCATGGCTCTGGTTACACCGAGGGCGGGCCGGCGATGAGTTGATACATCCAGACCGCGAAGCCATAACCGGCCACGATCAGCACCGATAGAATCGGCGCCACGATGAATGTCAGAAAGATGAATACGGCCAGCTCGCGCCGCTTCTCCACTTGCATGTCGTTATTCCAACCCCTTGAGCCCAGTCACGTTGTATTCGGTGATTGCTTAGGGAGGAATCACGGAATACCGAGAGGCGGTGCGAGGAGTCACGGAGGGAAGATCATGCGGATGGGTCACGCGACGAATACAGCTCTGTCTGCATCTCGGTCAGCCGCTGGGCAGTCCTTCCGAACAGGCCCTTGTATCGCGAGCCTTGGTACAGAGTATCGATGGGCGCGCGTGCCGATACGACGAGATGCCCGCCACATTCGTAGATCGAGTCGACCAGAAGCGCGAATCGATGCGCCTGAACCTCATGCTCCACCCCGAACTGCGGAACATCGCTCACGAATACCGTGCGGAAACGGTGCCCCAGCTCATCGTAATCGCCCAGACTGGGCCGCTCACCGCATATTTCATCGAATGCGAACCAAACGGCATCGTTATTCAGCCATCGCGCCAATAGTGGAGCTCCGTGGATCGTCACTGTGGCGTTCGATTGACCCTGCCCACGCGTGAGCGCGTCGAACAGCGTCTCGAGTCTCCCTTGCGTCTCCTGGTCCGCTGCGTCGAGCCACTTGGCGGTCCAGACAAGGAGCTGCGACCGATGGTCGACTTCCCCTCGCAGCTCCAACTCCACCGTACGTTCCTGCAGCAGCTCGATCGCCGGCAGGAAGCGCTGACGTTGCAAACCGTTCTTGTAAAGCTCCCGAGCCCTCACTCTGGAGCCGATCACCAGGGTGACACCGGCGTCACCCAGCTCTTTGAGCAGCCCCCCAAGAATCATCGCATCTGCGATGTCTGTGACGAAAAGATCATCCAGGCATAAAACCTGCGCACGCCTCGCAATGCTCTGTGCAATGTCCCTGAGCGGAGTGGTCCCCTTCGCAGTGAAGCGCAGCTCATCGTGTATCGAGCGCATGAATCTGTGGAATTGCTCGTGCTGCTTGGCTTCGATCGTGAGACTGCGGATGAACAGGTCCAGCAGCAATGTCTTGCCCATCCCCGCGCCGCCCCAGATATAGAGGCCGCGCTCGGCCCTGCGCGGCTCCGAGCGGAGAAAATTGATCAGACGCCGTTTCGGCGCAGGTGTCACCAGACGCAAGCGCAGTTGCTCCAACTCCTCGGCAACGGCGAGCTGCGCAGCATCCGGTGTATATCCCCAACGCACGCATTCGGCCTCGTAAAGTGCCGTGACGGTCGCCTCGCTCGACCCGGCTTCAAGATCTTTCTTCTCAGCGGATTCCTCCGCCGTGAGCTCTCGTATGCACTCGGCCAGCGGCGCGCAGAAGCGGGCCAGCCAAGCCCGAGTCGTTTCATTGAGTGCATCGGTTTCGGGCAGCTCGAGTTGGACCACTCCGAGAGCGCGTATGTCGCGCACGGGCACCAGCAACATTGAGCGGGACGTTTCCTCGATGCGCACCGCAGGTGACATTACGGCGAGATCGGGAATCCACATCGGCTCGCCCGCTCGTGAGACTTTCTCGAGCAACGCCCGACGACTGCCGGGACCGATCGCAGACTGCCGCTGCCTTGATCGCGAAGCGATGACGACAGGTTGCTCATCGACCAATTGAATGATCTGACAGGCACTCGCCTCGGCCACGGCACGCATGACTCTCAAATACTCATCGAACGCCAGCTCTCTGTTCTCAGTAACGCGCAGCAGGCCCTGCGCGATGAATTCAGGGTCTTCGATCAACCCGTCACGTGCGCGCACGCCCGCGCCGCGAACACGCGCGAGCAAGAATCTCTGATCTGCGGTCAGTGGCGCACTGATCGTGCGCCCCGCCGCCTCGCATATCCACTCGAACAGCTCCGACCAGTCGCTCGCGCACGCAAACATTCCATAGTTCATCGCACTGATCCGCGCCTGAACATTCTCGGAGAAAAATCGCGCGCTGAACAGCAGCACAGGTAGCCGCCAGCCCTCCCTGATGAGCTCGGCGGCCCGATAGAGGCTTTCATCGATGTGGCCATCAGGTCGCTCCACCACCACGATATTGATGTCACGTTTGCGCAGCTCAGGCGCCGCTTTATTCGTATCGCTGGCAAAGTAAATCTTCGCGCCGCGGTCAATGAGATCGGACAAAGAGTCGCGCAGTTCGTGATCGGGGTTGCCGACCCACAGCAGCGTCATTCCCACGAACAACTCCCGGTCCGCAACCGACTGCAGCAGCTGCTGTACCCCCACGACGAAGTCCCAGCCTCGATCGGGTGAGTCGACGACGAGCCCGCCCTCTGCCAAAGCGTTCCAGAGCGCCGGATCGACACGCGATGGCGCCCGGCGCTCCACTGCCAGCAAGCCGGCGCGAGCCAGCATCGTTGGCGAATGGGTCTTGCGAAAACGTTCGAGCAGTTGTTGCGCTCGATCACCGGACGCCGGCTTCCGCTCCGCTTCGGCCAGGATCAGCGGCTCGATTTCAGAACTGAGTTTCACGAACGCAGAACTGTCGCCCGCATCCTCGACCACGCGTGCAAATTCCGACACGGAGACAGGCGGGGTGGTGGCTTTGAGCAATATCCCGGCCAGCGGCAATGGCAGGCCCCGGTCAGATTTGACAGCGGGAGCCCAGTTCGCGATCACACCGGTGCCGGCCGGCACTGAGCGCACCGATACTGGCCCAACGTTTGTCAGCACCAGCAGTCGACGACCTGCCTTGCGCGCCGATCCAAGAATATTCTCCAACACCACGCCGCCGCCGGCTGCACTCCAGTCGTGAGCCGCGAGCACTGTCGTGCCATCCCGAGCAATGGCGTGGCCCGCAAAGAACAACAGCATCAAATCGTCCGGATCGCTGCTCGCATACAGCTCATCGAGGGTCTTCAGTATGTTGCTCGACGTCGCACTCGTGTCCGACAGCAACTGCGTGCTCGCGTAGCCCAGGCGGCTCAATTCTATGGTCAATGCATACGCGTCGCTCGCGGCCGAGTGAAGCCGCGGCAGCTCCTGCGAGGCAACTTCGCCCACGCCCGCCAACAGCGCGTGCCGTTTCCTCACCGGAGCTGTGGACACCGGCAAAGCCACCGGCAGCGCAGGCCGCGCGCCCAGGTGTGCCGACCGTACGCCATCGCTATCAGTTCGATCGGAGACATCGGGAGTCCAACCGGCGCGCCGCAGCTGACGGCCCTGTACTCGTACCGTGATTTCTTCCGCATCGAGGATCGCTTCGCCGATCCGATAGGCGCGCACGCCGGAATCCCAGGCCTCGCTCTTCGGAGCCGCGTTGCAGCCGATGGCATACTCGTGACCGTCGTCGATGACCGGATCCTTCCCCTGCCAGGACGCATACAACCGCACGTCGAACAGCCAACGCGGCGCGAAGTCGGTCAGGAAATGTTGACGCGTCTGCGGTGAGAATTGCGGAGGAGCGTGGTGAGTGAGCAGGATGCGCAGCTCGTGGCGGCTGGCCCACTCAGCCACATCGCCACACACCGCATCGAGCTGCTTGCGATCCAGCGATGCGGAATTGCCGCCGAACGTCCTGAAGGGCGACATCGAAGAATCATTCAATCCAACGATGCCGACGCGAATGCCGTTGATCTCACGGCTGATTGCGAAGTCGCCCGGCAACAGGCCGCGGACGTTACCGCCGAGCGATTCGGCCCGACGCCGCCAGGATTCATAGTTGTAGAACGCCCGCGCGACGCTTTGCCGCTGCGGATCCTGTTCATTGCTCCAGAAATCGGCGGTTCGCTCCTGACCGTCCGCGATCCTGGCCCCGAGTCCGTCGCGATCGAAGGGGATTCTATGCTCGCCATCATGATTGCCGGGGACGACGATCAGCGCCGGCCAGGCTTGCTGCAACTTCTGGATCGAGCTTCTCAGCTCGAACAGAAGGTCCCCCACCCCGACGAACTGCTCCTCACCGGCATGCATCGTGAGATCGCCGGTCACGATGACGGCGTCGATGGGGCGGTCCGCGCTCAGATGGCGGCAGACATCGTCGATGAGCGGCTGCGCGGACCAGCCATCCCGGACGCGATAATGCAGATCGCCCAGATGTAACCAGCGAAACACTCGAGCTGATGCCGGCCTGGCGGCGGGCTGCGGGACTGGCCGCGAAATCGACTCGACCAGGTCCCTTCCGGCATCGACCACCACCTGCGGGCGCGCCTGCTCGACAACATCCACCGCCGCGCTGCGGCTCACAATCGGCACGCCCGCGCGATTCACCAGCACATAGCGAATATTGGCCGGACCGGGCTCCCGCGCCGTGACCCAGAATTTGGCCGGGCCATACGAGCCCCCGAACCGATGCACGACGATGGTGGAATCGCCGGCGGACTCCTGCACGAACGCCGGCCCGGCATCGAGAAAACAAGTGACGGGATATTCCTCCTCCGCGTACGGCCACTGCCCGGACCGCAGGTCGCAATCGACGTCGACCGAGATGAGATAGCGCACCCCCGCCCTGGGCTTGCGCGGATAGTTGATGCGAAATTGCAGTGGGATGTGCTCATCCATTGCGGTCACCCTTTGCTCCGCGCTCCTTGAGTCCCACCGAGAATCCCACCGAACCGTACTGGACGTACATGAAGGAACTGACGAAGCGCGCGGCGCCGGTTTCTCCGTCGAAATTCTTCACCGCGTCTTCGCGCAACTCACGCAGGAATTTCGCGAGCCGGACACCATCCGGACGACGCGCCTGTCTGAGCAGCTTCGCGCCGATCTCGGCGGCGTGCCGGTCGTCGACGGCGCCCAGCGTGCCGACAAATGTTTCGCTGAAATAGGACAGAAAGAACGCGGGCAAACCGGCGACTCCCAGCCGCGTGCGCGTCAACCGCGCGGAGTGACAGGCATTGACGATCATCGCCGGACGCATCTTGGGCGCATCGAGGACTTCGAAGTCGAGCGAGTTGACCGCGCCGCTCTTCAGGTTCGCTTTCCGCAGCTCCTTGCGGTGCTCCGCGTCGCAGGCAGGCACGCCGTGACAGGCCATGAACACCATCGCGATGTCCGGCGGCAGCGTCCGCAGGGTCTTGACCAGCTTGGCATTGGATTCGCATTCGACGTGCTCGCAGCTGTCCAGCTCGCCGACTTCGGCGGCGGCATGCTTCAAGCGAACGGCATCGATATATCGTACGACTCCGCCGCGCAAGTGACGTCGTTCCTGGGGATCGAGACGCACGGCCTCGGAAAAGTTGAACACCGCGGTCCACCGCGTAACCTCGATCAATGCCCCGAGCGGCATCCCGCCCTGGCGCAGCACCAGCATCTCCCAGGGCACTCGCGAGTCGGCGTGCTCGCAGATCAGAAGAGACACCTGACCCTGAGTGCACTCGATCACCCGATTGAGCCATCGAAGCAGACCGTGGATGGATGCCCGAGAGTATTCGAGCACGCTCGTATATACATTCATGGCGCTGCCGCCATCGCGCTCGACATCGACCAGGCTCAGCGGCGGCTGAGGAATGGTCGTGGTGACGTGACCCGTCTTCGCATGATAGCAACTGAGGTCCAGAGCATCGCCGTTCGCCGTGACATTGATTATCGCGAAGCGCTCATCGGGCTCGAACGCCAGATTCACGTGCGCCCGTTCACCGAGCTCGGCCGGCGGCGCATAGTAGTTGCCGCTTATCGCGATCTTCGACAACTCGCGAAGCGTTCGCTCCCGGGCGACCTTGAGACCGAACTGCCCTATGCAGCGTGCGGCCGTCCGGGGCACACGCACGGTAAAGGTCCACTGGCACGCGCCATTGTCCACGTCGCTCGGCCCCACCAGCAGCTCCGGCTCCAGAACCTCCAGCGCCGCTGCGCCCTGCCACACCAGCGACATGGAGGTGTCCCCCTCTATCGCGATCGCATCTGGCGCAGCTTCAGAGCTCTGCAACGTCAGTATCACTTCATAGTCGTGCCCGAGATCCATCCGGTCATCGGCGCCCTCGGGGACCTCGCCGTCGCTGGATTCGGCCAGGTCCAGACTGGGCACGACATAGACGCGTTTCGGTGGCCGTACGGGCGTAGGCCGCCGTGGCGCGGCGCCCTTGGCACTGGCGATCGTGGCATCGCCCCGCTCACCCATGATGATCCGTCACTCGAACGATTTCCGCGTCGAGCGCCGCCGCGAGCGCCAACGGCAAGTCGCGCAACAACGTCGGCCCTGGATTGATGAGAACCCGCTTCGTGTGCGTCAACGCTCGCAGATCGCGAGCAACACTTCTCGCATCCTCGATCCCTTGCCGGCCGACCCGCTCCGTCAGACAACCCTCGCGGCTCGCTTTCAATGTGACATTGCCGCGACCGTCCGTAACGACGACTAGCGTCGCGCGCCTGGCGGCAACTCTGCCATGCCCGAACGACTGTTGAATCGCTTGCAACGCCAGAGACAAGCCGTCGGCGAGAGGCGTGGCAGAACCGGCAGGTGCATCGAGCAGCGCGGCGATACCGGGCACCAGCACATTGCGGGCGAGAACCCGTTCCGCACGCAGCGGATTGGTTGCGTCCTTGGCTCCCACTTTGATCACGCAGACTTTCGCTCGCGCCGCATACGCATGCCGCAAGAAAGGGATCAGGCTATCGAGCCATTCGCGGTCGACGACGCTGGTGTAGTCGATCACCAATACGAACAGCTCCGTCGCCAGCGGGACGCGACGATAGGAACGCAGATCGCTCCGACGCAAAATGATATCGGTCGGTGGTTGCTCCAACGCCGCCCTGCGCAGCGACTGCATGGGCGCGGCGGCAAACAAAGTATCCACGATGGCCAGATCGCGCGTCGTCTCGGCACGCCGGGTGCCGATGATCGTGCCTCGCCCCGACGAGGCGACCTGAGCAAGCCGCCAGGGCATTCGCAACGACGCGTACTCATGAGGCGGCAGCGTTTCAGCCTGGGGTGATGCGCCAGCGGGCGCGTCGGCTCCATCGATCTGCGAATCCGTGCCGAGCAACGCGTCACCGGCCGTTGCAAGCCGGACATTCGGCTCCGTGTTACTCGCCCCACACTCATCGACGGGAGTGACGAGCATCGGATCGGGCCTGGTGAAATCCGCGCTCGCTCCCAGGGAGCTCGGCGTCGCCGATGCCCCGGCGGAATCCGCCGCTGCCTCGTCTCGGTCCGACTGCTTGCCCAGGTCCAATAGTCGGGCCGCTTCACGCACGGTGTTCGCATCGACGCTCGGCTTCGCGTCGAGCAGAGCCAGCGCCTTCGCGACTTCCAATAACGCCAGGGACTCGCGAACGTTACCGCTCACGTTGCTGGCCATGCAGCTCATCGTTTGCTCGATCGCCTCATCCGTCACGATTCGGGCGCCACCTCGCTCCCTCACCCCCTGGCTCGGTCCCGGTAGAGCGCGTTGCTCCGGGTGGGTCAGCGCCTCTCGCAAAATATCGAGGCGACTCACGATCGGTCGAACGGGCATTCGAATGCGCACGGGAAACCGGTCGACCAGATGTCTGGAAACACTGGAACCCGTTGCGTCCGGAAGCGAGGCAATCCATCGATGATGGACCGGAACCACACTGCTGCGACCACGACGCTCGATTCGCACGTGCGATGCGCCCAGCATGGTCACACCCGCACGAGCCGCGGCGAGCGACAAGCGAGCCAAATCAGGAACGATCACGATGCGAGTCGTGTTCGGCGGCGGCACCAACAGGCCGCGGCCATTCCAACCTTGGGGTAGATCCGCCACTCCCCAAAGCAAATCCTCGCTTTCGGCGGCTCCGAGCCACACACGATCCACGGCCTCGGCGCCAGCCTGCAACAGACCTCTGGCGAGACGGTCCGCCAGGGACTCCAGCTGCGAGCCGCTCGCGCCATACACCAGGAGCCCGTCGAGGGCGCTGGAAACAGCGACGCAATCGATCAGCCGCTCGAGATCAGGCACGGACATCGGAAAGTGTTTCGGCGACTGACGCATCGTCTTCGGTCGACCAGGGCAGCAGTTCGCGCTGGCCTGGCATCTTGCGTCGATGTTGCAGCACCAGTGCCGCGACCGAGCAAAGATGATCACGGGTGACTCGATTCGAATTCTGCAGCGCTGCCAGGGCCCGGCTGGCAAGCGCGAGTGTGACATCGCCGCGATGACCGTCGGCCTGGAAACGCTGAGCCAGCGCCACGCACCCTTCGAGCACCGGCTCCGGCACGCTCATCGCAGCGGCTCTTTCTTTCGCATCCTCCAGCTCGACCCGCATTGCTTCATCCTTCGCGAGCGCGCCGTCGTCGATGCCCGCCGCCGACCGCATCACTGTATCCAGTACTGCCCGGCGCTGGCCGGTGTCGCCGAGCCCGCGAACGTCGACCATCAAACCGAAACGGTCGAGCAGTTGGGGACGCAGCGTACCCTCCTCCGGATTCATCGTGCCGACCAATGTGAAGCGCACGCGCGACTCCCGCGTCTGAGACTCACGTTCGACGCGCAACAGACCGCTGGCGGTCACATCGAGAATGATATTGACGATGTGATCGTCGAGCAGATTGACCTCGTCGACGTACAGCATGCGGCCATTGGCTTCCTCCAGCAGCCCGGGCTTCCAGCGCGGCACGCTCTTCAACAGCTCGCCGACGTCCCAGCCACCGACGACCCGATCCTCGGTGGCATTGATCGGCAAGGTCACCGGCAATGTGCCGCTCACCATGCGGGCGAAAGCACGCACGATGGTCGACTTCCCCGCCCCGCGCTCGCCGCTCACCAAAACTCCGGAAATGCGCGGCTCGATGTAACTCATCATGAGCGCGTTCTTCAGCTGCGTCTGACCGACGATGCTGGACCAGGGCAGTACATTCATATTCTTCATGAAGAAACCGTCACACTGGTGCGTTGACCCGTCAGTCGCTCGCGCAAGTTGGCTACGCCGGCAAACGTGAATTGATGCAGACCGAGGCCCCACAACATCGCCATGATCCAGTCCTCCCAGCCGCCCCAGGTTGCATCGGGCGACCACAACGTAATCAGCCCCAGCACGGTGGTCACCAGCACAGTGACCACCAGCAATACGGCGTCGATCGCTCGTGTCTGTCGCACGTTGATGCGCAGGTCTTCCCGGGTGACTACGCGATCACCCGCGTGAGCGTCGGCCAGCGGGGGCGGCAGATCGATGGGGAGCTTCAGTGGCGCAGCCTCGCTCGCAAGCATGGCGCCTCGCTTGTCACCATGGAGCCGGCGCTCAGCCTCCAAAGTCGCGCGCTCTGCCTGCAGCAGTTGTGTCAACGTGTCTTGCGTGTTTGCCGCGCTGGCCGCAGTCAACGCCGCCGCCACCTGCGACTCAGCACCTTGAATCAGACTGACCACGGTGTCGCGCTCATCCCTGTCGAGGTCCTGATCGGCGGCCGCCTCGGTTCGCAGGGCCTCGATGTGGCGCTTCAGACCCGCTCCGATCAGCCTCGTATAGCGCGCCCATGCCTCCTGATAGCTCGCCATGGCTTGCTCGACGTTGCTCGAGACAGCCGCACGCGCGCCTGCCAACTGAGTTCGTAACGCGTCCGTTTCCACGACCCAGCGATCGGGCGCAACGCCTGGTGGCGCCCCGGCGCCAATGATTTCCATCAGGTCGTCGACCAATATCTCAGCCCACTTTGCGCTCACCTCTGTATAGATATCGAGCGCCGCCGGCACGTTGTCCTCGCCGAGATGATTGCGAGCCTCACCGAGTCGGGCCGTTAGAATGCCGGCGCTGCCTGCAATCGCTCCTTCCGGTCGGGACGCGACCGCAGCCTCGATGCTCTTGCGCAGCGCCTCGATGTGAGCAGTCAGCTGCCGCCGCAGTTCCGTCTCGATCAGGGCATCGAGGCCTTGCAACCGCTGCCTGGCCTGCTCGATCTGCGAAACATTCGAGTCCGCGGACGAGATCACGCCGCGTACGCTGACGATGACGCCCTGAAATTTGCCCCGCAGCGAGCTCGGTACCAGTCCGGCGACGCGCCGACGCCAGTAAATCCACAGGTTCGTGAGTTTGCGACGCTCGCTCAGCCGATCGAGCTGTTCCCGGACACCTGGTTCCATCGTGCCGAGCTCGAGCGTCAGCAGAAGAGCACTGACCTCACGATGCAACGAGCGAATGGTCGCGATCTCCTCTTGCTGATCCCGCGCCTCCTGCAGCATCCGCTCCAGTTCCAGCAGCAACCATTGAGCCCGCCGCATCTCGACCAGCCGCGGACGCACGCTCTCGGATAGAAAACGCAAGGCAATCGATATGCCGACGCCGATCAGGATGGCCATGAAGGCGGCCGAGGCCGGTTGGCGCAATGTGACGGTAAAATCCGCATCCACGGGCCTGGCGCCGCGCGCGCCGATTCGCAGCTTGCCCTGGTACTCTCCCGCTCCCTCCAGCTCGGCGAGAATGAACGACAGCGGCAACGACTGATTCGCCGCAAGCGTCAGCGGCCCGGGATCCCGAATGCCGATGAGCAGCCGCTGGCTGGCCTGTCCGCGGCCGCCGTTTGCTTCCCGTCGTGAAAACTCGGTCACGATCGGCGCATCGAGCGTGACCGGGCGCCCCGCGGTCTCTTGCAACACGATTCGCAGCTGCGCGTAGCTGTCGCCTCCAACCGCCGCCACCGCTCGCAGCGGCTGGATGCCTTGGATTTCGACGCCGAGCTCGCGAGCGGCACGGGTCACCGACAGCTGGGCGGTGTCTCGAGTACTGCCGTGAAGAAAGGAAATGTCGCCGGTGTACTGACCCGTCGCGGCGAGCGTTGCCGCCACCCGGAATGTGACAACCCGGCCGGCGGGAATGACGATGGGCAACTCGGCACGGGTGCCCGGACCCGCCGCTTGCGACGCCAGGCCACTATCGGCGCTCAGCTCGAGGGGATGGAGGTGTCCGCTGGCATCGCGCAACGGACTGCTCCGGATCGTGGCCGAAATGTCTTTATTGCCGCTGGCCTCGACCCCGAGCGTCAATGCGACCGCTGCGGTGTCGGCCGACAGTTTTATCTGGCCATCCGGCACACCCAGGATGGATAGCTTGACCGGCGGACCCTCGGCGCGGCACGGCGAGCTGCCCAAGATCGCCAGCCCGACGAGCAGCCCGGTCCAGCGGCATCGACGCGTTCCAGACGCCGAGATCCGTTCAAGCACATCTGTATCCCCATCGATGCGACATTTCGGATCATACCAATGCGCAACCGATGGGCGTCAATTTGCCTGGGGTGTGACCGCATTGCGGTAGCCGGCGACGAGAGTAGACTCGGCTCACTCCACGTCATCCCCGCACAGGAGTCACGTCCATGAGCGATATGACCAGGCGCCAGTTCCTGGCGATCACCGGCAGTACGCTGGCGGGCTCCAGCCTGGCGCTGCTGGGGTTCTCGCCGGGCCAGGCGCTGGCCGAAGTTCGTCAGTTCAAACTGTCGCGCGCGACCGAGACGCGCAATACCTGTCCCTACTGCTCGGTGTCGTGTGGCCTGCTGATGTATTCGCTCGGCGATAAAGCGAAAAACGCCACCCAAAGCATTTTTCACATCGAAGGCGATCCCGATCATCCCGTCAATCGCGGCACCTTGTGCCCCAAGGGCGCCGGGCTGATCGATTTCGTGCACAGTCCGAATCGATTGAAATATCCGGAGTATCGCGCCCCCGGGTCGGATCGCTGGCAACGCATCTCCTGGGATGAAGCCATGGAACGCGTGGCGCGGCTCATGAAACAGGATCGCGACGCCAATTTCATCGCGAAAAACGCCGACGGCCAGACCGTGAACCGATGGCTGACCACCGGCATGCTGGCGGCCTCGGCGAGCAGTAACGAAGCCGGCTACATCACCCACAAGGTCATTCGCAGTCTGGGGGTGCTGGCGTTCGACAATCAGGCGCGTGTGTGACACGGCCCGACGGTGGCAGGTCTTGCCCCGACGTTTGGCCGTGGAGCGATGACGAATCACTGGGTCGACATCAAGAATGCCGACCTGGTCCTGATCATGGGTGGCAATGCCGCCGAGGCGCACCCGTGCGGATTCAAGTGGGTCACTGAAGCCAAAGCGCACAACAAGGCGCGACTGATCGTGGTCGATCCGCGCTTCACCCGCTCGGCATCGGTCGCCGACGTCTATGCGCCGATCCGTGCCGGCACCGACATCGCGTTCCTTGGGGGCGTGATCAGTTATCTGCTGGCGAACGACAAGATTCAGCGCGACTACGTCATCAACTACACCGACGCCAGTTTCATCGTGCGAGAGGATTTCGCGTTCAACGAGGGCCTGTATTCGGGCTACAACGCGGAAAAGCGCGCCTACGACAAGACCAGCTGGGAATATGAGATCGGCGCGGACGGCTTCGCTCATACCGATCCGACGCTCGCGCATCCGCGCTGTGTCATCAATCTGATGAAGCAACACTACTCGCGCTACACGCCGGAAATGGTCGAGCGCGTGTGTGGCACGCCAAAAGAGAAGTTCCAGCAGATCTGCCAAATGATCAGCTCCACGTCGACCACCACGCGTGCGATGACGATCATGTATGCGCTCGGCTGGACTCAGCACTCCGTTGGTTCGCAGATGATCCGGTGCGCGGCGATGGTCCAGCTGCTGCTGGGAAACATCGGTGTTTCCGGTGGCGGTATGAACGCGCTGCGCGGCCACTCGAACATCCAGGGCCTCACCGATCTGGGCCTGCTCTCCAATAGCTTGCCCGGCTACATCACCCTGCCCTTCGATCGCGAACAGGACTATGAGAAGTACGTGGCCGTGCGCTCGCAGAAGCCGCTGCGACCGAATCAGATGAGCTATTGGCAGAACTTCCAGAAATTCTTCGTCAGCCTGCAGAAGGCCTGGTGGGGCGATGCCGCCACCGCCGAGAATCACTGGGGCTTCGATTATCTGCCCAAGATCGACAAGCTGTACGACATGCTGCAGGTCTTCGACTTGATGGACCAGGGCAAGATGAACGGCTATCTGGCGCAGGGTTTCAATCCGCTGGCCGCCGCTCCGAACAAGGCGAAGATGACCGCGGCGCTCTCGAAGCTGAAGTATCTGGTGGTCATGGATCCGCTGGTCACCGAGACGTCGGAGTTCTGGCGCAACTTCGGTGTCCACCACGACGTGGACTCGAGCAAGATTCAAACTGAAGTCATTCGTCTGCCGGTGAGCTGCTTCGCCGAGGAGGACGGTGCGCTGGTCAATTCCGGACGCTGGCTGCAATGGCATTGGAAAGGTGCCGAGCCGCCGGGCGAAGCACGTACCGATATCGAGATCATGGCCGAGCTGTACACGCGACTGCGCAAGCTCTATCAGCTCGAAGGCGGTGCGTATCCCGATCCGATCCTGAACCTGTCGTGGCGCTACATTCATCCCAACAAGCCGACGCCCGAGGAACTCGCAAAGGAATACTGCGGTCAGGCGCTCACCGATCTGCTCGATCCGAAAGACCCGACCAAGGTGCTCCGCAAGCGTGGCGAGCAACTGGCTGGCTTTGGCGAGCTGCGCGATGACGGCACCACCCTCAGTGGCTGCTGGATCTTCTGTGGCGCCTGGGGACCGAACGGCAACCTCATGGCTCGCAGAGACAACGCCGATCCCACCGGCATCGGTCAGACCTTGAACTGGGCCTGGTCGTGGCCCGCTAACCGGCGGGTGCTCTACAACCGCGCTTCTTGCGATACGAACGGCAAGCCGTTCAATCCGGAACGCATGCTGGTCGCGTGGAATGGCAAGCAGTGGATCGGCTCCGATACACCGGACTACAAAGTGGACGACGATCCGTCATTGGGTGTCGGGCCTTTCATCATGAATCAGGAAGGCGTCGCCCGCTTCTTCGCCCGCGGCAACATGGTCGAGGGGCCGTTCCCGGAACATTACGAACCGTTCGAATCGCCGCTCGGCTACAACCCGCTCAGTCGCAACGAGCCGCGAGCTGTCAGCAATCCGGCCGCACGCATCTTCAAAGCAGACCGTGATGCGCTCGGCAGCGCTGCGCAGTTCCCGCACGTCGCGACGACATATCGGTTGACGGAGCACTTTCACTACTGGACCAAACATGTCCGCCTGAATGCCATCACCCAGCCGGAGCAATTCGTCGAGATCGGCACCGCACTGGCCGATCAGATCGGCGTCGCCGCGGGCGATCGAGTGAGAGTCAGCTCCAATCGAGGACACATCGAAGCCGTCGCCGTCGTCACGAAGCGCATCCGGGCGCTGAACATCGATGGCAAGACCGTGCACACCGTGGGCATCCCGATTCACTGGGGATTCACGGGTCTGGCGCGGCCCGGCTACATCGCGAACACGCTCACGCCTTTCGTCGGCGACGGCAACTCGCAGACGCCGGAGTTCAAGGCGTTCCTGGTCAAGGTCGAGAAGGTGTAGGAGCTCGTCATGGCGCTACAGTCACTCGATATCGTCCGACGCTCCGCCACCACCACGCACCCGCCGACCGTGCGCAAGGCACAGACCGGCACGGTCGCGAAGCTGATCGACACCACCAAGTGCATCGGCTGCAAGGCCTGTCAGGTCGCGTGCATGGAATGGAACGATCTGCGCGATGAGATCGGCACCAACGTCGGCGGCTATCAGAATCCGCACGATCTCACCGATCAATCCTGGACGCTGATGCGGTTCGCCGAATATGAAAACCCCGCCAGGGGCGGCGATCTGGAATGGCTGATCCGCAAGGACGGCTGCATGCATTGCGCCGATCCGGGCTGTCTCAAAGCCTGTCCGGCGCCGGGCGCCATCGTGCAATACGCCAACGGTATCGTCGACTTCCAGGAGGAGAATTGCATCGGCTGCGGCTATTGCATCGCCGGCTGCCCGTTCAACATTCCTCGCATCTCGCAGCGGGATCACAAAGCATATAAATGCACGCTGTGCTCGGATCGCGTCGCCGTCGGCCTCGAGCCCGCCTGCATCAAGTCCTGCCCGACTGGCGCGCTCGTCTGGGGCACCAAAGAAGACATGCATCAGCATGCCGCCGAGCGAGTCGAAGATCTGAAATCGCGCGGCTTCGATCAGGCCGGGGTGTACGATCCGCCGGGCGTCGGCGGCACACATGTCATGTACGTGCTCCATCACGCCGATCAACCCGAGCTCTATAACGGCCTGCCCGAAGATCCGCGCATCAGTCTCTCGACCAGATTGTGGAAAGGCGTGACCAAGCCGCTCGCCCTCGCCGGTATCGCACTGACGGCCCTGGCTGGTTTCTTCCACTTCATCCGCGTTGGCCGCAATGAGACGCACGAAAGTGACGAGCAGGCCGCCGCGCAAGCAACGGAGCGGGCCCGCCATGGCTGACACCACCAGTGATCCGAGCCGTCGCACGATCGAGCGCTACACGCCCAACGAGCGCACCAATCATTGGACCGTGGCCATCGTGTTCATTCTGACGGCGCTTTCCGGGCTGGCCTTGTTTCATCCCGCCCTCTATTGGCTGAGCGGCTTGCTGGGCGGCGGCACCTGGACGAGGATCCTGCATCCGTTCCTCGGCGTGCTCATGGCAATCTGCTTCGCGCTGCTGGCAGCGACGATGTGGAAGTTCAACAGAATGGAACGGCGCGACTGGCAATGGCTGCGCCAGGGCCGCGACGTGCTGAACAACCGCGAGGCCAACGCGCCGGAGGTCGGTCGTTACAACGGCGGGCAGAAACTGCTGTTCTTCGTGTTCGTGCTCTGCGTTCTGGGTCTGCTGCTCTCCGGCCTGGTCATCTGGCGTCAGTATTTTTCCCTGTACTTCTCGGTCGGGGTCGTTCGGGCCGCCGCGGTCGTGCATGCGATCTGTGCCTTCGTGATGATCTGCGCCATCGTCGTCCACATCTACGCCGCCTTTTGGGTGAAGGGGTCGATCGCGGCCATGACGCGTGGTACCGTGACGCCAGGCTGGGCGTGGAAACATCACCGCGCCTGGTTCCGGGAAAAGATCCATGCAACGCATTCTCGAACCCGGTCAGATTGAGACCTTCGCGCAGCGGGACATTCCTCGACTGCGTCTTCCCGATCGTGCGCGCGTGTTCTCCGCTCGCGCCGAGCGCCTGCGCCGGCAAAGCGAAGCCGGTGCCATCGGACATGCCATCCGTGATTATCTGCACCTGATGGCGCATCTTGCCGATGCCCAACAGGCTGCCTTGGAAAGCATCGAATCCAGGCCGCTCGAATTGCCCGGCGACGAGGACATCGCCCATGCCCAGGCATTTCATATGCCCCTGGTATCAGTGGCGAGCTGGCAGCGTCAGGCGCAGTGGCAACAGGCGCTGGCGTCGATCTGCAGCTCGCTCACAGCATTGCCGAATCTTCCCGCACAAGTCCTGCTGGTCACCGATCATGTGTGTGCTCTGACGGCGCAGCAGCTCGAAGCCCAAGCGGATAATTTGTTGGCGGTTCAGCCGCTGCAGGTCGACACGGCGACCGCTCCGTTCATCATGGCGGCCCTGCAGGTGTACTGGGTGGCGCTGGCGAGTCGAACAAACATCGACGCCATTCACGAGCTCGACGTGCCCGGCGTCTGCCCGACCTGCGGCACACTGCCGGTGGCAAGCATCGTGCGCGCGGATTCACGGCATCAAGGACTGCGCTATCTGCACTGTGCCTTGTGCGCGACCGAGTGGCACATGGTCCGGGTGAAATGCAGTCACTGCCAGACGACCCAGGGCATCAGCTATCAGTCCATCGAGGATGGGCCGCGAAGCATTCGTGCCGAGTGCTGCGACACCTGCCGGACGTATCGAAAGATTCTGTATCAAGAAGATGACGTCGCGGTCGAACCGGTCGCAGACGATCTCGCCAGCCTGAGCCTGGATCTGTTGTTGAGCGAAGCCGGCTATCGTCGTGCCAGCCCCAATCCCCTGTTGTGGCAGCAGCCATGATCGTCGGCACCGCCGGGCACATCGATCATGGCAAGACGTCGTTGGTGCGCGCGCTGACCGGAATCGACACCGATCGGTTGAAGGAAGAAAAGGAGCGCGGCATTTCCATCGAGCTCGGCTACGCCTACACAGCGCTGCCCAACGGCGATGTGCTCGGCTTCGTCGATGTGCCGGGTCACGAGCGACTGGTTCATACGATGGTTGCCGGTGCCTGCGGCATCGATTTCGCACTGCTCGTCGTCGCGGCGGACGACGGCGTCATGCCGCAGACTCGCGAGCATCTCGCAGTCCTTCAGCTGCTCGGCATCTCGCGTGGCGCCGTCGCGCTGACCAAGGTGGATCGGGCGAATGAACAGCGGGTGCGCGAAGTGGAGTCGGAGATAAGAGAGCTTCTGCGGCCCACATCGCTCGCCAGCGCTCCCCTGTTCTTGGTGAAAGCCACGTCTGCCGATGATCCCGGCACCAAATCGCTTCGAAAACATCTGCATGAAGCGGCGATGGCCATGCCGGCGAGGAAGGATGGAGGTCTGTTCCGGCTGGCGGTGGATCGTGTCTTCACGCTGCCCGGCCACGGCACAATTGTCGCGGGCACGGTGTTCTCGGGAAGGATTCAGGTCGGCGACAGCGTAGTTGTGATGCCGGGCAACTTCGCTGCCCGTGTGCGCAGTATTCACGCACAGAATCATCCGAGTGAATGCGGCGTCGCCGGCCAGCGCTGCGCGCTCAATCTCGCCGGCATCGAGAAAAGCGCGATCTCCCGGGGCGACTGGCTCGGCGAACCTCGGGCCCTGGTTGCAACCAAACGAATCGACGCACGAATTCAACTGTTAGCCCATGGCAAGCCGAAACTTGCGACCGCCGCGACGGTTCACGTGCACCTCGGTGCCGCACACGCCACGGCGCACCTGATGCTGCTGGAGTCGGAGCATCTTCAAGCTGGCGAGTCGACGCGAGCTCAGCTCGTGTTCGAAACTGCAGTGTGCGCGCTGCCCGGCGATCGCTTCATCATTCGCGACGCGCAGGCGGCACACACGATTGGCGGCGGCGTCGTTCTCGATTCCTCCGCGCCGGCTCGCAAGCGCCGCTCGGATCAACGCCTGCGTTATCTCTACGCGGTGGAAAAGATGCTCGCGGGTGAGGGATTGTCGCAGTTGCTGGCCGTCTCGCCTCACGGCGTGAGCATGACGGATCTGCAACGATTGACGGCGTCCGCCAACGTGACCTTTCCTGCCGATGCTGTCGTCAAAGCCACGTTCGTCATGCTCACCTCGACGTGGGAATCATTGCGTGAAGACGCTTTGATCGCCCTGCGAGAGTTTCATGTCGAGTTTCCCGACGATCCCGGTCCCGATAGCGGACGGCTGCGTCGCATTGCACGACCGGACATGCCCGCGCCACTTTGGACGGCGCTCATAGATGAACTCGCGCAAGACGGCTCGATCGTTCGACATGGCCCGTGGCTGCAACTGCCCCACCACGCCGCCGCGCTTTCGGAGAGCGACCAAGAGCTTGCCCGACAATTGCAATCACTCATCGCGCAGGCGCGACCTGAACCACCCTGGGTGAGAGACCTGGCCGCTGCCGTTCGACAGCCGGAAGACCGCGTGCGACAGATTCTTCGCAAGCAAGTTGCCTGCGGCGCGGTCTGTCAGATCGTGCATGACTTGTTCTACGACAGCGATCGCGTCGACACGCTGGCCGAAGTCGTCGCCTCGCTGGCCCAGGAAGGGGGCAGCGTGAATGCCGCGCGCTACCGGGATGCGATCGGGCTCGGCCGCAAACGAACCATACAGATTCTGGAATTCTTCGATCGCGTCGGTTACACCCGACGCGTTCAGGACCAGCACGTCCTGCGCAAGGACAGCGGCTGGGCAGGCAGGGCTCATCGCGAGCCCCGCCCTCATTCCCCTCAGGTCAGTTGACCGAAACGTTCGATCAGCGACGTTCTGCAAGCCGCATCGGTCGCGGGCACGGAGCCCGGCGTGAAGCCAGCAGGCGCCGCGCCGCTCCAATCGGACAGGTCATTGCCGAAGTCGAAGCGATAGTCGAGGCCCGAGGCATTCGTGCCCACAGCCTTGAGCAGCAGCGAGCGCACGCCGCCGGCGACATCGATGCTCAACGTCAGTGTGTGATCGTCCAGCAGGCTCCAGTGACCGCCGACCAGCAACGCGCCGTTCGGATCGGTGCTGCTCGTCGTATCGAAATCGCCATCGTCGCCGCGATAGCGCACGCAGACCTTGATATCGCCCGAGCGCGCATTCGCCGCGCCGCTGACGAAGAACAGCGCATCGCCCCGCTCGCCTGGCTTGTCGAGGCTGACCGAGAACGCGGTGTTCACGAGCGACGCGAAGGCCGTCGCCGCGCCAGCCGGAATCTTCGCGCTGGCACTGATCGAGTTGGAGTTCCGATCGAAACCGAAGCCCGGCGCAATCAGCGTGCTCAGATCGATGTCGTCTTCACCCAGCGCGGCCAGGTCCGTGCCGAGGCCATTGCCCTGAGCAAGCTGGTTGCGAACCCAATCGATCAGATTGCTCAGCTCCGGATCGCTCGGATTCGCCAGCGCACGCTCGGCGGCCACCATCTGCAGACGCAGCACTGCTTTCAAGTCTTCCGGCGTTCCCACGCCCTGCAGGGCGCCGACAATTTCTTCATTCAACGCGACCAGGTCGGCGGTGAAATCCAGCAGCGGCTGGAACGAGCTGGGATTCGGCAGTTGATACGTGGCAGGCGTCACCTGCCCCGGATTCTGCGCCGTGTAGAGGGCCTGACGCGCAATCTCCGCCAACGCATCGACCGACGAGAAAGTCGACTCGAACGTTTGCGAGGGGCCGAAGTCGATGATCTGTGCCGCCATGGCGATATAGCCGTTCGCCCAAGAAGTACTCTCGATGTCCTGGAACGTGGCCGGCCCGAGCGCCAGATTGCCCACTTCGCCAGTGGTGCGCGAAATGATCGCCGCCAGCTGCGCACGGCTCATTCGCTGGATGTCTCCACTCGCCAGCAAATCGTCGTTCAACGAATCATTCAGCACACCCGCGGCAATCAGCGCGTCGACCTTGCTCTGTATATTCGACGATGAATCCGCGACCATGCTGGTCTGCGGCGTCACCAATCGCAGATCGTCGCGATTCAAGTCGCTCGAGCGCAGGCTGAGCACGCCCTTGAACGGCAGCTGCGTAACCGTGTCATAGCCGCCCGTCACGCGAATCACGACTTCAGTGCTCGCTGCGATCGTGCCGCGCAGACAGTACTGAGTCAGTCCGCCGTCCGCGCAATAGTTCGTGCCCGTGCGATGGTTATAGGAGAAATAACCGTCGTTGTCCGTGAGTGCACGGGGCTCGAACGCATCGAGCTTGCCGTTGTCGTTCTGATCGACATACACCGATGCGCCGGCGAGATAGCCGTCGATCGCGCGAGCATGGAACACTCGGGTGGTCGAGCCTGCGCTGTTGCCACGCGCATCGGTGCCGGTGTCCTGCGTGCCTTTGCCGCCGCCACCACACGCCGCCAATCCCATCATGCTGCTGGCGATTGCACCCGCCAGAATCTGTTTACGAATTTTCATTCTGTTTCTTTCCCTGCTGTGCTCAATAGCTCATTTCGAAGCCGAGGTTGAACGCTGCCGTTCTCGGCACGGAGTTCCCATCGATATTCGTGGATTCGAGCGCGCACGAAACATCGAGGTGCACGGCGCCGAAGAATGTGAAGCCCACGGACGCGCTGCTCAGCTCGCTGCCCGCCAGGTTCTTGCGATAGCCCACGCGCAGGTCGGGCAGCCAGTGGGTCTGCGTCTTGTAGCCGACCGCCACCTTCAGGTTCTGGTTCAGATCGCCCACCGGATCGTGCACGTCGTTGAGATCGACGCTGGCCGCGAGCGAGCCTTTGCCGGATGCGAAGAACACCGCGCCTTCCAGCGTGGCCAGACGCTCGAGCGTCCAGGTTTCGTTCAGCGCGATCCGATTGCTGTAATAAGCCGCCGTGAAACAGTTGTACTGCGCGCTGCCGCTCAACACTCCGCAATTGCTGCCGATGGCACCGTACTCGAAGTCGGGCTCGGTCAGGTTCGCAAGCGTCAGGCCGACGCGATAGTGGTTCGCGTCGTAGATCGCACCGAGATCCACGGTCACGTTGCTGGACTTGTGCTCGTTCGCGTCGTAGCTGTCTTTGAGCACGTCCTCGATGTCGTCGTCCTCGTCGATCGCTTCGAGCGCGACGACTTCCTTGCTGAGCGTGGCCTGCAGATAACGCAGGCTGCCGCCGACGATCAGGCGTCGTCCCGGCTGCTGCCAGACCGGGCGGCTGAAGCCGAGCGCGATCTCATCCACCCGACCCGCTTTGATGTACGCCGCCGACGCCGTCTCGATCTCTTCGGACACCGAGTTGTAAGTCAGCGGCGAATCCAGCAGTCCGAGACGCCCCTGCGCGCTGATGTTCGCGTCGAGCGTGAAGACGCCGAGGCTGTTGCGGTAAAGAATCGGGAACAACGGCACCTGCACGCCGCCGTGCACCTTCACGTAACCGTCGCGGCTCAGCGGCCCAAGAATAGAATTGAAACGGTTGACCAGCGCATTGCCTTCGGACAGGGAGATGTCGTCGCGGTCGAGCGCGTCGATCAGGTCGTCGATCTCATCGGAGAAGTTGTCGACCGGGCCGACCTCCATGCCGATGCCGATCGAGCTGAGAATACCCAGGCGGAACGAGGACTCCGGCGCGATTGCGAACTCGGCGCCGGCCGGATTGCGCGTGGCGTACAGCGCAGTCCAGGCGCCCGAGGCACCGTTATCCGAAAGGTTCGGCCCCGCATCGACAAATCCCGGCGCCGCGAACGACGCGCAAGAAAATAGGGCCGCGCTCACTGCGGCCGCGATGGCAACACTCTTCACTGCAAAGACCTCCGTGCAATTCGTTCTGGTTATCGTTGCCTACGAGGCGGCACGAACTGCACCGAACTGAAGCGCGAGCGAGTTCTTTGTCCGTAGAAGGAGACGTTGATCACGATGTGTGACGAGGCCGCGGAATCTCCATGGCGTTGGATTCAGGGAAACCTGCAATGCGTCCTCAGAAGCTCACGCCGACACCGAGGCCAAATGTCCAATACTCGCCTCCCCACCGCTGAAATCGGCACCTGCTTCATCCCCTTGCACGGATGGCCCGGCGTCGACCCACGCTTATAAGGGAAACGATGAAGCGTCCCCCTCCCGTTCCGACCCTGCTGCTCTCGGCGACCGCTGCGTTCGGGCTTGCCGCCTGCCAGTCGACCAGGCAATCGCCCATCGATGAGGTGTCGACCCAGGAAGGCCTGGTACGCGCCGACGTGAAGGGAGTAGATGCCGTCTACAAGCGGCCTGGAGCGAACCTCGCTCCATACAACAAGCTGCTGGTACGGCCGGTGTACGTCGAGTTCAGCAAGAACTGGAAGCCCGAGCAGGACTCCGATCTGTATCGGATGAACGAGCCCGACCGCGACAAGATCCGTCAGGGGCTGGCCGAGATGTTCGCCGAAGTGATGGTCAAAGAGTTGCAGACCAAGGGCGGCTATCAGCTCGTCAACGAATCGGCGGCCGACGTACTCGAAGTGCGGCCTGCCATCGTCAATCTCTACATCACCGCTCCCGACGTCTCGATGCAGACAGCGGGGCGAGTACGCACTTACACCGCCGACGCTGGCGAAATGACGCTGGTGGTCGAACTACGCGATTCGGTCACCGGCACACTGCTGGGCCGCGCCTTCGATCGACGCAGTGGCGACAACATGAGCTGGCAGTGGACCACCTCGGTAACGAATAGCGCCGAGGCCCGACGCATCATCACCGGCTGGGCCGACACCCTCAGAAACGCACTGGACGCGTCGCGCGGTAAAACCACCTGACTTATGGAGACGCACCATGCGTACCTGCGTCCTCCTTTCCTTCCTCATCTGCGCAGCGGCGCTCGCGCAATCCGACGATCCGTTCGATCATCGCTTCTCGGTGAGCGCGGGGGGCTATTGGCCCGACATAGATACCACCATCCGAGCCGACGGCAACGGCGGACGCGTCGGTACCTCGCTCGATCTGGAAAGCGAGCTGGGGCTGACGGATCGCGACACGCTGTTGGCCGGCGGCATGACCTGGAATATCACGCGGCGGCACAGTCTCGACCTGTTGTACTTCGAGCTGGGCCGCCGCGGCACGAGGAACATTTCCCGCGACATCAACTTTCGCGATCAGACCTATCCCTTCCAAAGCACCATCAACAGCCTGTTCGAAACAAACGTACTGCGACTGAGCTACGGCTACGCGTTCATAGCCGACGACCGCCAGCGATTGATGGGGCAGTTCGGCGTGCACTACACCCAGGTGAAAGCCGGACTGGATACCGCAACCGGCTCGATCCGCGCCGAAGCCGACACGGATGTTCCTTTACCGGTGATCGGCATCGCCTATCAGCGTCGCCTCGGCGAGCACTTTGCGTTCGACGTTACCGCGCAGATCTTCCGCCTGACGTTCGACGACTACGACGGCTCGCTCAATAATGCCGTGGCCAATTTCTATTGGGGGCCGGCACGACATTTCACGATGTTCGTCGGCTACAACTATTACAGCATCAATCTCGACGCCAACAAGGATCACTGGAACGGCTCGTTCGACTTCGGCTATCACGGCCCGTGGGCCGGCGTGTTGGTGGGATTCGGGGCGACGAAATGACGCGCCTATAACTGCGCATCGAGATGAAACGTGCGGGAGAACCAGGCTTGAAAGCGCCGACCAAGGGAGGCGTCCGGCTCCTTGTTCAGACGTTCCTTGCCATCGCTCCACGATAGCTTGCCTGCTTCGAGCGAGACCCGCCACGCGTGCGTGCCGCCGGTTTCTTTCTGGAAGATCTGTTCCAATTGCAGCGCCAGCTCATCGTTCTCGACCAGCACGCCCTGCTCGCAGTTCAACCAGGCGGAGCGCGGATCCAGGTTGTAGCTGCCGACAAAGAGCGCGCGGCCGTCGACCGCGAGCGCCTTGGTATGCAAGCTCGCACCGGAGGAGCCAAAGAAGCTGGATTCTCGCTTGCCCTCGGTCAGCGGCTTCAGCTCCCACAGCTGAACGCCGGCTTCCAGCAACGGTTTTCGATAGCGAGAGTAACCGCCATGCACCGCCGCCACGTCGTTCGCGACGAGTGAATTGGTGAGCACGCGAACGCTGCGCTCGGACCGCGCCGCGCTGGTCAGCACCTCCGTGCCACGATCGCCTGGAACGAAATAGGGAGAGATGATCGATAGCCGCGACTGTGCCGCCTGCGCCATCGGCACGAGCGCCGTCGCAACCTGAGCACGATTGGCGTCGCGCTCTTGCATCGTGACCTTGTCTGGATCGTCCGCCACGAATTGATACTTGTGCGCCCACTGCATCGGCCAGTCGCCGTTGATCATGCGCTGGATCGCGTCGTTCGTACGCAGCGCCTGCGAGTAAGGACTCTGCTCCGCCTTCGCGGCGTGCGCTGCCAACTTGGGCCGCAACAGGTTCAGCGCGTCGAGACTGACCTGGTCCGGATCCAGCACTTCCATGGGATACGCGGACGAGGAGTTCCAATACTCATCGAAGGACGCCGAGGCCTGGCGCACGACCGGACCGACCATGGCGAAGTCCAGATCGACGAAGTTCACGTCATCGCTGGCACTGAAATATTCATCGCCGATATTGCGCCCGCCGACGATCGCGAGCCGGTTGTCCGCGATCCAGCTCTTGTTGTGCATGCGGCGGTTGATGCGCGAGAAGCTGCTCAACCCTTCCGCCATCAAGCTGAACGTGCCACTGCGCGTGGCGAATGGATTGAACGTGCGTATCTCGATATTGGGATGCGCCGAGAGCGCGGCGATTGCGTCGTTGTTCCTGCGTGCATCGACGTCATCGAGCAACACGCGAATCTTTACGCCACGATCCGCCGCGAGCAGCAGTTCATTGGCGAAATACATGCCGGTGAGATCGGCATGCCAGATATAACTTTGCACGTCGATACTTCGCTTCGCCAGCCGCGCGGTCTGGGCACGAACGGCAAAAGCCTCGGTCCCCTCGACGACCAGCCGGAAAGCGGATTGCTCCGGATAGCGCGCCTCGAACGGAGCCGTCGCCCGATCCAGCGGCGTGTCGTCGGAGATCGCCAGGGCCTTCTCTTCGGGCAGTGGCGGTCGCGGATCGAGCTCAGCGCAGGCACCGAAATACGCCAGCAGGATTGCCAACACGACTATCGCTATGAAGCGCCGCACTTGCACCTTATAGTGCTCCACACCCTACGACCACGAGAGCCCGACATGAGCAATCTCTATGATATCCCGGTCAAGCGCATCGAAGGAACGGACGCCACGCTCGCGGCCTATCGCGGCAAAGTGCTGCTGGTGGTGAACGTCGCCTCCAAGTGCGGCCTGACACCGCAGTATGAGGGCCTGGAGAAGCTTTACCAGGACAAACGTGCGCAGGGCCTGGAAGTGCTGGGCTTTCCCGCCAACAACTTCAAGGAGCAGGAGCCGGGCAGCGACGCCGAAATCAGTCAGTTCTGTTCGCTGAACTACGACGTGCACTTCCCGCTGTTCTCTAAAATCTCCGTCAAGGGCGCCGATCAGCATCCGCTCTACGCCGCCTTGACACGTGCGCAGCCCGCAGCCACCGGTGATGGACCGTTCCGCGAACGCCTGAAAGGATATGGCATCGACACGGGCGCCCCCGGCGACGTGCTGTGGAACTTCGAAAAGTTTCTGATCGATCGCCAGGGCCAGGTCGTCGGCCGCTTCGCGCCGGACACGACCGCGAACGATCCTGGATTGATACAGGCGATCGACGCGGAGCTCGCGAAAGAGTAACGATATACTCGGCCCATGTCGGACTGGTCCATACAACGCGTCGAACAGCTGGCCACGGACTCGGCCGCCTTCAAGGCCGCGCAGGGCACGGCCAAGCCCGCCAAATGGCGGAACCTCGGCCGGGACGACCGATTGGTCTGGGGTGAATGTCAGGGCAGCGGATCGACGCCGTATCAGGTGCGCGTGGATCTGATCGATGTGACATACAAGTGTAGTTGCCCGAGTCGCAAACTGCCTTGCAAGCACACGCTCGGATTGCTGCTGTTGGTGGCCGGCGGCGCCAGTATCAATACCGCCGCGCCTCCTGAATTCGTCGCCGAATGGTCGGCCAACCGCGCCAGGCGCGCCGAAGCCAAACAAGCCCGCGAGGCCAGGGAAGCGACGGCGCCAGCACCGGATCCCGAAGCTCGAGCCAAGCGGGTCGAGAAGCGTGAAACACGCGTCGTCTCCGGCCTCGATCAATTGGAAGTCTGGTTGGCCGACATCATTGGTCAGGGCCTCGCAGTCACTCGCGCACAAGGACCGGCGTTCTGGTCGCAGATGGCCAGTCGCCTGGTGGATGCGCAGGCACCGGGTCTCGCTCGACGGGTTCGAGACCTCGGCGAGCTCGCGATGGCCAGCCCGCAATGGCAGGACGACCTGCTCGCCGGCCTCGCCCGCCTGCAACTGCTCATCGACGGTTATCGCGGCATCGATCGTCTGCCGCCGGAACTCGCGGCGGAAGTGCGCTCGATCGTGGGTTGGACTCAGGAGCAGGATGCACTACGAGCTCGCGAAGGGACGCGTGATCGCTGGCAAGTCATCGCGCGCCGTCAGACCGACGACGACACCCTCAAAACTCAATTCACCTGGCTGCACGGCGCAACCAGCAATGCCTTTGCGTTGGTGCTCGAATTCGCCGTCGGCGCGCAACCTCTGCCGGCCACCTACTCGGTCGGCCAGGTCGTCGATGCGGAACTCGTGTTCTTCGATGGCTGCCCACCGATACGCGCGCTGGAGAAAGAACGATTCAGCGTCGCGCCAAGACAGCTGACGTTGCCCACACCGCGTGATATCGCGACGTTACAAACTGAATATTCCCAACGCCTCGCAACCAATCCCTGGTTCGAACGGATGCCGTTCGTGCTCGGGCCGGTGCGCCCGATGTTTCATGCCGGAAGATTGCAGCTGCAGGACGCGGCAGATCGTCGCATCCCGGTCGCTGCAAATTGTCGGCACACGTGGGATCTGATTGCACTCGCAGGCGGCGACGCCATTGCATTGTTCGGTGAATGGAGCGGCAACGCCTTCGATCCTCATTCGGTGGAACGCGACGGACGGCTTTATACCCTTGCCCGCATCGCGGACCTGCCGTTGCTCTCGAGAGTCGCCTGAGCAATGTCGACACCGCCTTCTGCCTGGGATCAGTTGGCCAGTCTGGCGACGCTTGGCACGCGGCGAACGTCCATCGAGAACCAATCGATCTGGCCAGAGGCGTCTCTGTCTTCGCTCAGCGAGGCCACGTCGCCGGAACGCACGCTGCTGCGAGCCGCGTCGGCTCGCAAACTGTGGGACCTCGCTGGAGCACGAACTGCGCCTGAGGCCGTTGTGGCCGCTGCGCCCCCTGCTCCGGCTCCCAACACATCGGAGCTGCCGGAAGCCGCGGCGATGCGCCTCGTTCGAATGATTGGTGGCGATCGTCGCGAATTCATTCCCGAATGGTTCGAGCATGCGCGCGAGTCGAAACGCATCCTGCCGCCGCATTTTCTGCCGCTGGTATTGGAGCACGTGCCGCCCGCCGTTCGGGCCACCGCGAGTTCTGTTCTTGGTCCGACAGCAGCCTGGCTCGCGCAACTGAATTCAACGTGGACCGTCACGCCCATCGTCGCCGAACCCTCCGAGCAGCGCTGGCAAGAAGGCACACTCGAGGAACGACGAGCAGAACTCGCAGCGATGCGCGCTCGCGATCCGGCGCGTGGACGAGAGTGGGTAGTCACAACGTGGGAGAGCGATCCGCCCGAAGCGCGGGAAGCTTTCGTGCGCGCGCTGCTGATTGGCCTGTCCGATCAGGACGAGGCGTTCCTGGAATCTGCGCTCGATGACAAGCGCAAGGCTGTGCGACAAGCTGCGATCGAATGTCTGGTGAGACTGCCGCAGGCCACCTACGCGCAGCGCATGCGTTCGCGTCTCGAGCCGCTGGTGGCTTTCGAGAACAAGTCCGGCCTGCTTGGCAAATTCATCAAACGGAGACTCATCATCGAGTTGCCTACCTCGCCCGACAAAGCAGCTCAGCGCGACGGTATCGACGTCAAAGTGCCTGCGCAACGCAAGATCGGTGAGCGCGCCTACTGGCTGGTGCAGATGGTGGAACTCTCGCAGCCCGTCGATTGGACAGCACGCTTTCAATGCGACCCGGCGACGCTGATCGACGCCGTGATGGCGACCGAATATGCGGGCGAGCTGCTCGACGCGTTCAGCGAGTCGGCCAAGCGGCATCCAGACCCAGCCTGGCTGCACGCCCTCTGCGACGCATGGCTGAGTTTGAAACAGGAGTCGTATCTAAATACGCAGGCGGTCGCTCAACTCGTCGCCGCTGCACCCGAGGATCAGCGCGGCGCCTTGATCGAAGCGCTGCTCGGCAGGAAGGATCACAACTTCGCGTTCACGCTGCTGGCGAGCATCGATGTGCCCTGGACGAGCTCACTGACCGCGAAGGCCCTCGAATTGCTGTCGAACCGTGCGCGCGATGAACGTCAGCAATGGTCGCACAACCGCAATGCCCTCTCGCAGTGGGCACTGAAATGCGATGTGCCGACCGCAGCGGCCAGGTTGCCGCGCATCTTGGAAACCACGTCGACAGAATCGGCCTGGCGCAACGCCTTGGAAGAGTTCAACGACCTCGTCGAATTTCGCGCTGCCATGAAACGGGAGATGGTGTGAAGACACAAGAAGTATTGCGGGCGCCCGCGGAACAGGAATTTGCCGAGGAATTGGCGGCGCTCGCGAGGGCGGACGAGCGGCAGAAGCCGGCGAACTGGAAGCTGTCGCCGTGGGCCGTCGTCACTTATCTGATCGGCGGCAAGCTCGACAATGGCTTCCAGATCAAACCGAAGTACATCGGCCAGCGACGCTTGATGGAAATCGCGGTGGCGACACTGGCTACCGATCGTGCGTTGCTGCTGCTCGGTCTGCCGGGCACCGCGAAGAGCTGGGTTAGCGAGCACATCGCTGCAGCCATCAGCGGCGACTCCACCCTGCTGGTGCAAGGAACGGCCGGGACCGGTGAGGAATCGATCCGCTACTCCTGGAACTATGCCCTGCTGCTGGCCAAGGGCCCGTCACGTGAAGCACTGGTCGCGAGCCCCTTCATGCGCGCGATGGAAACCGGCGCGTTGGCACGGCTCGAAGAACTCACGCGCGTTCCCGCCGATGTGCAGGACACGCTGATCTCACTGCTGTCGGAGAAGACGCTGCCGGTTCCGGAACTCGCTACTGAAGTACGCGCGGCTCGCGGTTTCAATCTGATCGCGACGGCCAACAACAAGGATCGCGGTGTGAATGACATGTCGAGCGCGCTCAAGCGTCGCTTCAACACGGTCGTGCTGCCGACACCAGACTCGCTCGATGAAGAGGTCTCCATCGTTCAGATGCGCGTCGATTCCATCGGTCGCGCGCTCGAGCTGCCGGCCGAGGCGCCTGCCCTCGCGGAGATCCGCCGCATCGTCACGGTGTTTCGCGAATTGCGCGAAGGCAAGACCGAAGACGGCAAAGCCAAACTCAAATCCCCGAGCGGCACGCTGTCCACGGCGGAAGCGATCAGCGTGGTCAGCAACGGCATGGCGCTCGCAGGTCACTTTGGCGACGGCACGCTGCGCGCCGCCGATGTCGCGTCGGGTCTGGTTGGCGCGGTGATCAAAGATCCGGTACAGGACACGATCGTGTGGCGGGAATATCTGGAGACCGTCGTGAAGGAGCGCGACGGCTGGAAAGATCTCTACCGGGCCTGCCGCGAGCAGAGTTGAGTGGCGAACGTCCACCTTTTCGGCATTCGCCACCACGGACCGGGCTCGGCACGCAGCCTGGTACACGCGCTCGAACGCGTGCAACCGGATGTGGTGCTGATCGAAGGGCCGCCGGACGCAAACGATCTGATCGCGCTGGCTGCGCATCCGCAGCTCGTCCCGCCCGTGGCGCTGTTGATCTATGTGCCGAACGAGCCGCGCCAGGCGGTGCTCTATCCATTCGCGCACTACTCGCCCGAGTGGCAGGCGATCCAGTTCGGTCTCGCGCGAAAGCTGCCGGTGCGATTCATCGATCTGCCGCAGTCGGCGCGCCTGCGTGATCCTTCTTCCGAAGAGAAATCGAGTGAAGATGGGGCGGACGAGACGACTCGAGATCCGCTCGCGCCGATGGCCATCGCCGCGGGTTATAGCGATGCGGAGCGCTGGTGGGATCATCTGGTCGAATCACGCGCCGGCCATGATGTGGATGTATTCAAAGCCATTCACGAAATGATGTCCGAGCTGCGCGGCGCCCTCGAACGCCCCGTGCCACTCGTTGAGCAGCAGCGCGAAGCTCACATGCGCAAGTGCATTCGCGCCGCGACCGCCGAGGGCTTTGCGAACATCGCAGTCGTATGCGGTGCCTGGCATACGCCTGCCCTCGCTGATATGCCCAGTGCAAAGTCCGACGATGCACTATTGAAGGGCCTGCCCAAAGTCAAAATCGCAGCAGCGTGGACGCCGTGGTCCTATGAACGTCTGTCCTATCGCTCCGGCTACGGCGCGGGCATCGACTCGCCGGCATGGTACGAACTGTTGTGGGAGAAGCACACCGCGCTCGGTGCGCGCTGGATGACGCGTGCTGCTCGCCTGCTCCGTGACGAAGACATTCCTGTTTCATCGGCACACGTAATCGAAGCATGCCGGCTCGCGGACGCGCTCGCTTCCGTGCGCGGTCGCCCGGTCCCGGGCCTGGCGGAATACAACGATGCGGCCGTATCGGTGCTGGGCTCGGGCGATGCGCTGGCATTGCAGCTGATCCATCGGCGCTGGCACTTCGGCGATCGCCTGGGCATCGTGCCCGAAGCATTTCCCACGGCGCCGGTTCAACAGGACCTGGCTGCTCTACAGAAAAGATTGCGACTGCCGCCCAAGGCGGAAGAGAAAACCCTGGATCTCGATCTGCGTGAAGCCATCGATCGAGAGCGCAGCCAGCTACTGCGACGTCTGCGCCTGCTCCGTATCGAATGGGGCCGGCAGCAAACTCACAGCGGCGGCCGCGGCACCTTCCATGAGCTGTGGCAGATCGGCTGGCGTCCCGAGTTTGCCATCGCGCTGATCGAGGCGAGCCGTTACGGTCACACCGTCGAACAGGCCGCAACCGGATTGCTTGCCGAGCGCAGCGCCAACCCGGGCGCATCGCTAGCCTCTCTGATCGAATTGCTCGACGACGCCCTCTTCGCCGATCTGCCCAGCGCCATCACGACGCTCGTTGCCGCCATCGAGAATCGGGCCGCGGTGTCCGTCGATGTGCTGCAACTTCTGGATGCGCTTCCACCCTTGGCTAATGTTTGTCGCTACGGCAACGTGCGCGGTACGGACGTTTCGCTGGTGGCCGAGATTCTGAGTGGTCTGGTGCCGCGTATCACCGTCGGATGCCCGGCGGCCGCGAGTCACATCGACGAGGATGCTGCACGAAGCCTGTGGAGCAAGCTCATCGAAACCAATCGCGCGCTAGAGATGCTGGGGAACACGGACTTCATCGACAGCTGGCGCGCAATGTTGCAACGGGTCGCACAGAGCGACACCGCGCATGCACTCATCACCGGCTACGCTCACCGCATCCTTTACGACGCGAGCCAGCTCGATTTCGAGGCTCTATCGCTTGCCTTTGCCCGCTCGCTGTCGCCTGGCAATGAGCCCGTCGTCGGCGCGCATTGGGTTGAAGGACTGCTGTCGGGCAGCGGCGCGGTACTGGTTCACGACGATCGCCTGCGAGACCTGATCGACCAGTGGGTACGCAATGCCACCGCTGACAATTTCGTGCAGGTGTTGCCGCTGCTGCGTCGAACGTTTGCTCAGTTCCCAGCGCCGGAGCGGCGTCAGATCGGCGAACGTCTGCGTGCCGGTCAGCAGTTGCAAACTACAGCTACGAATATCGAGTTCGACGAAACGGCAGCGCGAGCCGTGCTGCCCGTGTTGAAACGCATCTGGAATCTCAGCGAATGAGCCTCGACGACGAAGCAGCACGACGCTGGCGATTGATTCTTGGCGGCGAATCCGCGGACGGCATCGGCTGCTCACTGACCCTGTCCGATGGCCGCATGGATCGCGCCCTGCAGGCGCTGTACGACTCCGATCGCAAAGGCGGGCTCGGCAGCTCGGCACCGAATGTTTCTCGCTGGCTCGGCGACATTCGCGAATACTTTCCAACGAGCGTCGTCCAGGTTCTGCAGCGGGACGCCATCGAACGCCTCGACATGACGCGCCTGCTCATGGAGCCGGAAGTCCTCGACTCGCTCAAACCCGACGTGCACCTGGTGGCGGATCTCATTGCCATGTCCGGCATGATCCCCGCGAAGACACGCGACACCGCCCGGCAAGTCGTGCGCAAGGTCGTGAACGAGCTATTGGCGAAGCTCGCCGAGCCGACGCGTCAGTCCGTGCAGGGCGCGCTCAATCGCGCCGCTCGCAATCGGCGTCCGCGTCACAACGATATCGATTGGCCGAGAACGATCCGCGCCAATCTGAAAAACTATCAACCGGACTATCAAACGGTGATTCCGGAAGTGCGCTATGGGTATGGCCGACGGCGGCAGTCCATGCGTCACATCATCCTGTGCATCGACCAGAGCGGTTCGATGGCCGCGAGCGTGGTCTACTCAGCCATCTTCGGCGCAGTGCTCGCGACACTGCCGTCTGTAACTACTTCGCTCGTCGTGTTCGACACCGCAGTGATCGATCTCACCGACCAGCTCGAAGATCCCATCGACCTGCTGTTCTCCGTGCGACTCGGCGGCGGCACCGACATCAACGGCGCCGTCGGTTACTGCCAGCAGCTGGTGCGCTCACCGCAAGACACTGTGTTTGTATTGATCAGCGATCTGTTCGAAGGCGGCGTTGAAACTGAGTTCATGAGACGTGCCACGAACATGGTTGCATCCGGCATGCAGTTCGTAACATTGCTGGCACTGAGCGACGAAGGCGCACCCGCTTACAACGCCGAGCTCGCCGGCCGACTCGCGACGCTCGGCGTACCGGCGTTTGCGTGCACGCCGGATAAATTTCCGGCATTGATGGCGGCGGCCATCGAGCGGCGGGATCTCAGAGAGCTCGTGGAGATGAGAAAGTAACGACAAACGTGGTTGGTTTGCCATCCACCCAACGGGGGTGAGGTCTTCCTGTAGCCCAGTCTATGCACTGCATGCCACAGGATTTCACCACGCTCTTTCCAGACTCGGACAGTCACCTGGGCGATGTGCATTGCTACATCGATAAGGTGGTCACGGACGGCGTCACCAAGGCAGACCGTCATTTCCGCTATTTGTTCAGCGACGTCTTTCAGCATCACCATACTCCGGAACCTCCCCATGCGATCGTGCGCCCGGCGGCGCAAACCAGTGCATCGAGACTCTTGCAACGCGACGACCTCTCGGTCGTTTTTCGCGACATTTATCTGAGCGACTTCACGCTGGCCGCCACCTCGAGCGCAGCGCCCGAAGATCTCGCCGCTCGTGAACTTCCCTACGCTGCTTTCCTCGAACAGATAACAGCCACTTCGATCCGGCCGGGCACGACGGCACCCGTCAGGAATCACCTGAGCTTTGTCACCGGCGATGCGGGCAGCGGCAAGTCGCTACTGATGGCGAAATTGCTGGATGATGTCATGCGAGAGAACCGCGCACCAAAACCCGCCAGGTTGCGCAGGTTACCTCTGTACATAGACATAGAAGCGACGTGGCGGCCTCGCGAAGGCAAGTTCGACGATATCGACCCATCGTTCTATCGAATGATCTATTCGCGGTTGCAGGACGCAACTGCAGCGCACGACCTGCCGCTCTCGGAGTTCATGCTGAAGCATGGCGCTGCATTGGCTTCGGACGATCCTGTCTCCGGTCTGAACCGCTTGTGCTCATGGTTGCTGTCGCAGCGTTACAGCGCACTGTTCATCTTCGATCACCTCGATCGCTTTCAGTTCGCACATACGCGCTACTCCTTCTTCGAGGAATACAGGCACGAGCAATCGCAGAGTGTGAAAGAGAACGTCCTGGCTCTGTATCGCCAGTTTCAGGACCCGCTGCAGCTGGGCGCCCTGTCGGCGACCGTCATCATGGTTTGCAGAAGCGATCTGTTCAGGTGCCTGCATGAGAGATATGACGGCGGCGAATCGCGCCCCTCGAACCCCGAACCGGTGTTCCTGGTATCCGGTGTGGATGCGTTGGATGCTCTGCGTGGGCGCGCCGCATTGCTGGGCCGCGCCATCGACTCTGTACGGGACGTGCTGACACCCGCCGAGACGACGCGTTACCACAAGGCGAAAAGCATTCTCGATCGCGCCCTCATAGCCGCGAAAGACTCGACGAACCTCAACGACTCGCCATTGCACATCCTCGGCTACATCCAAACACTGTCGACCCGGGGAGCGGGATCTCTGCTCGACTTCCTGGCCCGGCTCGAATTCGACAGCCACGACGATGGCGAATTGCTCGCCAGAGTCCTGGAGACCAGTCCTCGCCACCTGTTGCGCCTGTATGTCACCGATCTGCGAAAGCGTTTTCGCGAGGCCCGGAATCACTTTCCCAACCTGTTCCTGAACGACGCCAGTGTCGACGCCCACGACGATCATCCGTACGCTCACCGGCCAGCGCACCGACAAACCTACTGGTTGAAATTCCTGGTCCTGAAAGTCCTCCAGACGAGACCTGACGGAAGCCTCCAGTTCGGCGAGCTGCGCCGACTGCTGTGCGAGATCTGCGGCTACGAAGATACATTGCTCCGATTGGTCGTTGGCAACCTCTCTACCCAGAATCAGTTCAGATGCATCGATCCGCACGATGCCGGCGACGGTATCGAGCAGCGCAGGCTGTGCCTTTCAAACCGCGGTCGCCTTCTCATGGGCGACCCCACTGCTGCTCAGGATCTGTATCGAAATCCGTTTTGCTTCAGTCTGGAGTATCTGCAGCTGGTCACCGACGATCCCTGGTTGCGATACCCCGCGCCCTGGTCATCGGCCATCGCCTTGCCGAACGTCCATCTCGGGCACCTGCTGAAGACCGCCCAGCGCTATCGCGCCGACAGTCTTCAGTACCTGCGGAAGAAAATCCCCGCGACATTGCTGTTCCTGCGCGTGCTCGATGCATCCTGGAAATCCGAGAGCCAGCGCATCGCTAAGCTGCCATCAGCGTTGCAGCAGATGATCGAGCCGCGCTTCGATGAGATCGCGGTCAGGCTCCTGAGCGACGCCGGCAAGATGCTCCACGCCTACATCGGTGCGGAAGGCATTCATTCGGAGTGGCGCGACTATTGGCGGCATCTGCGTAGCGATGCGGCGTTCGACAACTGGTGGCTCGACTTCAGACGCACGAATCCGGCGGTGAGACGCTGATGTCGGCCTGTTCACCCACTTCATGGATGCCTGTGGCGGCCGCGCTGATTGGCGCGTCCGTCACCGCCCTCTTGTACCTCGCACGCGAGTATGCGGATCGCGCCAAGTCACGCCGCGTCGCGCTCAGTACGTTCTATTACTTCACTCATAGCCTGGCCGAAGCACTCCATCACCCCGTGACCCAGATGAGCCACGTCGATCTGGCCATTCTGAACGAACATTTGCCGGCACTACTGGCGATCAAAAACTTCGACACGATGCTGGAAGAAGTCCACGACCGATATCTCAAATGGCGACTCAGCTGCTATACCCAGTTGCCATCGACCGCAGCGGAGCTACACAGAGAGCAGCAACTGCTGAGAATGCACGGCCGCCACGCCAACGACTTGCTGAAAAGGAACCGATAATCATGCCGATGCGCTTCACCGAATTCTTTCCGGACTCGGAAGACTTTCTGGGCCACCTGGCCTGCTATCGGGACAAAGTCGTGTCCGACGGCATGACGCGGGCGGATCGTCACTTCCGCAACATGGTCAGCGATGTGTTTCATCACCATGCGACGCGGAACTACACCGAGCCAAAAGAAAGGAAAAACATCGAGGCCTCGCCCGACGATCCGCTCCGACTGGTACAACGCGATGACATCACCGCGATGTTCCGCGAATCGTTCATGTCGGAATTCCGGATCTCCGCGACCCCGAATGAGATGGAAGACGATATCGCCGATCGCATGGTGTCCTTCGACGACTTCTTCGATCAGGTCACTGTGCCGTCGGCCCAGGCCGGTCAGACCAATCCCGGCAGCAACTATCTGAGCTTCGTGACCGGCAACGTGGGTCACGGCAAGTCCCTGCTGATGATGAAGCTGCTGGACACCATCGAAGAAAGGAACGGCTCGCGTCCCTCCAAGGGATTGCGCTGCCTGCCCATCTATATTGATCTGGAAGCCGCCTGGGGCCACCATGAGGGAGAGTTCAAGGATATCGATGCCTCATTCCATCAAATGATCTATGAAAGGGTCGAGGACGCCGCCATCCAGCACGACCTGCCATACGCGGAGTTCTCGAAGCGACATGGCTCGGCGCTGGTCTCGGACAGTCCCGCCATCCGCCTGAAGAACCTGTGCCGCTGGCTGCCCGAGAAGCGCTACTACGCGCTCTTCATCCTGGACAACGTGGATCGTTTCCATTTCGCGCACACCCGCTATTCCTACTTCGACGCCTATCGGCACAAGCAGATTCACAGCGTCCAGACCAATTTCCTGAAGCTCTATCGCGACTTCCAGGACGAGAAGTATCTGGGGGCGCTGTCCGCGACCATCATCATCGTTTGCCGGAAGGACGTCTTCGATTACAGCCGCCAGGCCTACGATGGCGCCGAGCTGCGCCTCACCGGCAAGGAGCCGGTGTTCCAGGTGTTGCAGGTGGATCCCGTGGAGATCGTGCGCAAACGGGTCGCGCTGCTCGGCAAGGTCATCGAATCGGTGCGCCACTCCATGTCGAGCGCCGACGTGGCGCGCTACGAGAAGGCCAAATCCATCCTGGATCGCGCCATGCAAGCAGCGGAAGCGCTGCCGGGCCAGGACGACCCGCCGCTGCCCGTGCTGCGCTACATCTGCGACCTGTGTCATCAGGGACTGCGATCGCTGCTCGAGTTCCTGACCCAGCTCGAGGTCGACGGCTGGGAAGATTGCGAGGTGCTGGCCAGAGTGCTGGAAATCAGTCCTCGCAATCTGCTGCGCATGTATGTCACCAACATGCGCAAACGCTTTCGACAATCCCAGAATCACTTTCCCAATCTGTTCCTGAACGACTGCAGAGCCAATCCCGACGCCGACTATCCGGAAGCGCACCAGGGACACAAACAGACCTACTGGCTGAAATTCCTGATCCTGAAAATCATCCAGGCGCACCGCAATCAGTGCATCGAGTTCCGTGCGTTGCACCGGTTCCTGTGCGAGGTCTGTGGCTACGAGGAAGGGCTGGTCCGCCTGATGGTGGGGATCCTCAGCTCACCGCACAGCTTCAAATGCATCGACATCAAGTACGAGGGCAAGGAGATCGTGCAGCGCCGGCTGCATCTTTCCACTCGAGGCAAGCTGTTGCTGGGCGATCCGGGCGGCGAGAATTACCTGCATCGCGAACCGCTCTGTTTCTCTCTGGACTATCTGCAGCTGGTCATCGACGACCCCTGGCTGAGATATCCAGCACCGTGGGCGGAACACATCGCGCTACCGACAGTTCACATCGGATACACGCTCAAACCGGTGCAACGCTACCGCAGTGACGGCCTCGCCTATCTGAAGAAAAAAATCCCTGCGACACTACGCTTCTTGCGCGTGCTCGAAGCTTCGTGGAACTCCGAGCATCGACGCATCGCCGCCCTGCCCGACTGGCTGCTGCAGAAGATCGTGCCCGACTTCGAGGAGATCGGCAGCAGGCTGATGAACGGCGTGGGTAAAGTCCTGAGCACCTACGAGGGCGGCGAAGGAATTCATTCCGAAATGCGAGATAGCTGGCGACAGCTACGAGAGGATCGGGAATTCGACCAATGGTGGATGCGCTTCAGGCACGAGAATCCCGATGTCAGCCGCTGACCGACTTCGAATGCCAGTCGAGGAGCTGTTGATAATTGACGCCCACGCCGCCGCAGACCACCACGACCACCCGCTTCGCGCGCGACAGCACCGATGATTTTTCGGTCAAGGCCGCCAACGACGCGCCACAGGCCGGTTCCGTCAGCAGGCGGTGCTCTTCCAACAGCATGAGGCAACCCGACACCGCCTGCGCGTCCGACACGACCACGCTTTCGATTCGGAACTGACCAGCAAGCTCCACTGATCGCTCGCACACCGCGCGCGCCCCCAGCGAGCTTGCGATGGACTCGATGCCTGGCAGCAGCACCGGCTTACCCGCAGCCAGTGCCTGTGAATACGAATGAGCCCCTCGCGTTTCCGCCGCGACGACGGCGACATCGTTCCAGCCGTTGCGCTTCAGGCCCTCGCAAACTCCGCACAGCAACCCGCCGCCGCCCACTGAAAGCACGATGGCATCCGGCTTGTCGGCCTGCCTGGCAAGCTCATCGACCAGCGTCGCATGCCCAGCCCACAGCAGCGGATCATCGAAGGGATGAATGAACGCGCTGTTCGCATCGACCAGCGTGAGCGCCATGGCGTTCGCTTCGTTCCAGGCATCGCCATGAACGATCACCTCCGCCCCTTCCATCTCGATCAGGCGCTTGGCGCGCGGAGTCGTCGTCTTGGGCACGACGACCGTCACCGGCACGTTGAGCCGTCGTCCCGAGTACGCCACGGCGAGTCCGGCATTGCCGCCCGACGAACTGATGAACCGCCTGGCGCCGCGCTTCTGATATTCGACGCAGGCGTGACCGACGCCGCGAGCTTTGAATGATCCCGTCGGCTGAACCGCCTCCAGCTTCAGGAACGTTTGAAAGCCGGCCTTCGCGCTCAGCGGTAGCGATTCGATCAGCGGGGTCTCAACGTGCATCGATGAATGAGCTCCTGCGCACAAACCTTACATTCTGCACACGTGCGCCTGTGACGAGCAGGCCCTGAACGGCGCCGGTCGTGGACCGGGTGAACTGAACAGTGCCTCCTTGGGAGGTCAGAAACAAGATGTACACCGCCTGGCCATCACAAAATCACAGAACGGAACAAACGAGTGCGTGGAAGCCGCCGTACCCAGAGGTGAATTGGAGCCTGGGTACATGAAGCAACCTGGAAAGCCAGGTTGGTAGCGGGGCGTGCTTTGGAGCGTTCCGCCGGTGCCGCAGAGCGTTCGGCTGAAGTAGCAGCGATCGTACAGAACAGCCGGATCTAGGTGGTCGCAGTTCTTCCGCTCGATTCGCGCCGCTTCAACGGGAATAGGACAACTGATCGGCGGTCAAGCCAGTAAATAGGTTCCAGTGCCGCGCGAGCGCCGAGCGATGCGCCTTGAGCCAGTGACGCTCAGCGGCTGGCATGGATTCGCGACAGAGAGTGTCTTCGCCGGCAAGCCGGGCATGCTCCAACTGCTGCTCGATGGCAGACAGTTTAGTGAACGCAGACCCGAATTCCAGGCGGCGAGCGGCCAAAGTCTTTGCTATCGCGACCAGAAACCCCAAGCGATTCTGCACACCGCGCAGCTCAGCATTTCGAACGAGCCACATCCAATCCAAGTCCGGATACGTCAACAGCACCCACGGAAGCGCCTCCGCCAGTCGGGATTCGAGGTCGTTCTGAAGAAGAGCATCGAGAACAACGGCTGCCGGATTTGCCTTTCGAGGCCGCAGGTGAGAAAAGCCTGGATAACCAAGGCCGGAGAGCTGCCCAGCGAGTTGCGCACCGTCAGCGACATTTGCTCTGGATACAGGCTCGGGCATGAGAAGAGCGGCGACGCCGTGGCTACTTGGTCGATGGGTTCTTTCGGCGCTGCTCAATCTCGTCCACAAGCTCATCGACTGTGGGGCTTTCGAGAATGCCATCCCGCTCCGCTGTGTAGTCGCTTCGACCCGGATCGAACTGCTGGAGGAAGCGCGCCATGCCCACAGGTCCGAGCGCTTTAACAAGCGCCTCAATGCCTGCTTGTCGCAACTCCGGCAGAGTCGCTTTGCCGCCATCAATAACATCTACTACGGCGTTCATGGTGCGATAACCTCCGAATACCACTTTGCGGGATTCTCAACCCGCAACGCAATTTTGTCCTGGAGAACTCGCCCGATGACGAAGTCGGCTGACAAAACACCGGAGGCGCCGGGGTGGCACGTAGGCGCCTTTGCTCTTGATCTCCTCGAAGCTCACTACACGATTTTCAAGGCAACTCGCGATGATCTGCGCACCGAAGAGCACAGCAAGGTAGCTGACGTCGTTGGTCAGTACGTGCATGGCAAACATTGAGGAAGGCGCGACTGACGGATGAACTCGTCAGAGCCGCCGTACCCAGAGGTGAATTGGAGCCTGGGTACATGAATCAACCTGGAAAGCCAGGTTGGTAGCGGGGGCAGGATTTGAACCTGCGACCTTCGGGTTATGAGCCCGACGAGCTGCCAGACTGCTCCACCCCGCAACAGGAGGGCGCGCATTGTAAGCGCCCTATCGTGAACATTACAAGCTAAATAATCAGCCGAGAAATCTTAGAGAAATCAGCGTGAAACGCCTCACCGTCGAATTCTGTAAATGAAGTCGACGGCGGCGTTTTTCAAGGGGCCCGCCTCACGGCAATACGCGAGCGCAAAGATCCAGCAATACCGACGGGAAAATGCCGAGGGCCAGCACGGCGACGCCGTTGGCGCTCAATACGGCGCGTAGCGTGCCACCGGCTTCGATGCTGTAGGTATCGGACGGCTCATCGAAGTACATGAGCTTGATGATGCGCAGGTAGTAGTACGCCGCCACTACTGACAGCAGCACGGACACCGCAGCCAGCCAGCTCAGGCCCACGTTCACCACCGCGCCGAGCACGGCGAGCTTCGCCCAGAAGCCGACGAACGGAGGCACGCCGGCGGTGCTGAACATCAGCATCATCATGACCGCGGCGAACCAGGGGCTCTTGCGAGCCAGGCCTTTGAAGTCCTCGAGCTGGTCGCCTTCAAAGCCTTCGCGCGACAGCAGCAGGATCATGCCGAACGAGCCGACCGACATGATCACGTAGGTCAGCGTGTAGAACATCGAGGCGCGATAGCCGTCGGTCGTGCCGGCGAGGATGCCGAGCAGAATGAAGCCGACGTGCGAGATGGTCGAATACGCCAGCATGCGCTTCAGGTTGGTCTGTGCGATCGCGACCACGTTGCCGACGATCATCGATGCGACGGCGATTGCGATCAGCATGTGCTGCCAGCTCGCGACCATCGCATCGAGGCCTTCGGCGAGCACGCGGATGGCGAGCACGAACGACGCGATCTTCGGCGCCGAGCCGATGAACAACGTCACCGGCGTCGGAGCGCCGTGATAAACGTCGGGCACCCACATGTGGAACGGCACGGCGCCGAACTTGAACGCGATGCCGACGATCACGAACGTCAGGCCGAAGATCAGGCCGAGGTTGCCTGCCCCTACTTCGCGCACCGCCACCGCCAGCTCGTCGAGCTGCAACGTGCCGGCGACGCCGTAGAGAATCGAGAAGCCGTACAGCAAACAGCCGGACGCGATCGCGCCGAGCACGAAGTACTTCATGGCCGACTCGGCCGCGACGCCCGAGTCGCGATCGAACGCCACCATCGCGTACAGCGACAGCGACAACAACTCGACGCCCAGATACACGGTCAGCAGGCTGCCGGCGGAGACCATCACCATCACGCCGAGCATCGCGACCAGCGCCAGGATGAAGAACTCACCGCGGAACAGACCATGGCGCTGCAGGTACTCGCGCGAGTACAGCAACGACACAGCGACCGTTCCATAAGTGAACAGCTTCAGCACGTCGCCCATCGGATCGGCGATGAACATGCCGTCGAACGCGGTGACGCGACTGTCGACCGAGTAATGCCAGGTGACGAACGCGCAACCCGCCAGCGTCACCATCGTGAGTCCGTAGGTGAGCCAGCGCTTGCTGTCGTCCAGGAACACATCGACCAGCAGGATCACGCAGATCGCCGTCAGCAGGAAGATTTCTGCCGCCGCGGCCTGCATACCAAAGTTTGTTACTACTGCTTCCATCTACTTGTCTCTTACGACCCAAGTCTTGACACCGTTGACGACGAATCCCGATTGAGTTGGTCTTGCGATCATCCGAATCGTTTCGGTCAGGGTAGTCGACTTGTTCGGCTTGCGGTTTATCGCCTTACGCTCGATAGGTTCAGAGCTTGGAGACCGTGATCTGCTGCACCAGGTTTTCCACCGTGGGGCGCATCACGTCCAGCAGGGGCGCGGGCCACAGGCCCAGGCCGAGTACGGCCAGTGCCAGCACGCCGAGCACGAGCAGTTCGCGACCGTTCACATCGGTCAGCTCGGCGACATGATGGTTGGCCACGGGACCGAAGACGACACGCTTGACGAGCCACAGCGTGTACGCGGCGCCGAGGATCAGCGTCAGGCCGGCCAGGAACGCGTACCAGAAGTCGGCACGGAAGCTGGCGAGGATGACCAGGAATTCGCCGACGAAGCCGGAGGTCGCGGGCAAGCCGGAATTCGCCATGCCGAACAGCACCATGAACGCCGCGAAGATCGGCATCGTGTTCACGACACCGCCGTATGCGCTGATCTCACGACTGTGCACGCGGTCGTAGAGCACGCCGACGCAGAAGAACATCGCGCCCGAGATCAGGCCGTGCGAAATCATCTGCACCATCGCGCCATCGATACCCATCGCGGCGCCGGTCGTGTCACCGGAATTCACGCGCATCAGTTCGAACGTGAGGAACGAGCCGAGCGTGACGAAGCCCATGTGCGCGATCGACGAATACGCAATCAGCTTCTTCATGTCGTTCTGCACGAGGGCGACGAAGCCGATGTACACCACGCCGATCAGCGACAGCGAGATCACCAGCCAGTCGAGCGTGTCGCTCGCGTCCGGGGTGATCGGTAGCGAGAAGCGCAGGAAGCCGTAGCCGCCCATCTTCAGCATGATGGCCGCGAGGATCACCGAGCCGCCGGTGGGCGCTTCCACGTGCGCGTCCGGCAACCAGGTGTGCACCGGCCACATCGGCACCTTCACCGCGAACGCGGCGAGGAACGCGACGAAAATGAACAGTTGCTCGTTCAGGCCCAGCGGCAGGCGCTGGAACTCGGCGATCGCGTAGCTGCACTGACCGGCGTCGCAGGTCTGCAGATACATGTAGATCAACGACACCAGCATCAGCACCGAGCCGAGGAACGTGTACAGGAAGAACTTGATCGTCGCGTACACCCGGCGCGGTCCGCCCCAGATGCCGATGATGATGAACATCGGGATCAGCATCGCTTCCCACAGCACGTAGAACAGCAACGCATCGAGCGCCGAGAACACGCCGATCATCAGGCCTTCGAGGATCAGGAACGCCGCATAGTACTGCGCCGGGCGCTTGTCGATCACGCTCCAGCCGGCGATCACGACCAGCGGCGTGATGAACGCCGTCAGCACGATCAGCGGCATCGCAAAGCCGTCCACGCCGAGCGCGTAGTACGAGTTGAAGAAAGGAATCCAGGTGCGCTCCTCGACGAACTGCATCGCCGCGGTCGTGGTATCGAAGTTCGTCCACAACAGCGTCGAGATGCCGAACGTGACGGCGGTGGTGATGAGCGCGACCCAGCGACCGAGCGCGATGCTCTTGTCGCCGAGCAGGATCATGGCCACGCCACCGGCGATGGGCAGCCACATCAAGACACTGAGAATGGGCCAGGTAATCGTCGACATATCGGGTTCTTACTTTGAATTACCGCAGCACATACCACGCCAGCAGCACGGACAATCCGATGATCATCGCGAACGCGTAGTGATACAGATAGCCGGACTGGAGCCGGCGCATGACGCCCGACAACCAGCCGACCGCCCGCGCCGAGCCATTGACCGCCGCGCCGTCGATGATCGCCACGTCACCCACGCGCCACAGCGCGGTGCCGAGACCGACGCTGCCCTTCGCGAACACGGCCTGATAGATCTCGTCGAAGTAGAACTTCTTGGCGAACAGGTTGTAGAGCACGGAGAACTTGCCCGCGATCACCGCCGGCAGATCCGGACGCTTCACGTACAGGAACCACGCCAGCGCCCAGCCTGCGAACGCCAGGTACACCGGCGGCTGCATCATCGCGTGCACGATGAACTGGAACGGACCGTGCCACTCCTCGCCGATGTGGCCGAGCACGTTGTGTTCTTCGCTCACGAACAACACGCCATTGAAGTAATCGCCGAACAGCATCGGGCCGATCGTGACCGCGCCGATGAACAGCGACGGAATCGCCAGCAGGATCAGCGGCAATGTCACAACCCATGGCGACTCGTGCGGCTCGACCGGGCCGTGATGGCCGTGATCGTCGTGGCCGGTGCCATGAGCAGCACCGTGATCGCCGGCCTTCGCGTGATCGTCGTGGCCATGACCTACCGCTGCGTGATGATCGTCATGCGCGCCGGCATGCGCCACAACTGCGCCATGACCGTGCGCATCGTGACCGTGGCCTGCGGCGGCCGCAGGCGGAGCAGCGTGATCGTCGTGACTGCCGTGCGCAGCACCCTCACGGAAGCGCTCCGGACCGTGGAAGGTCATGAACACCAGACGGAAGCTGTAGAACGCGGTGATGAACACACCGAGGAACACGCACCAGTACGCGTACGTCGCGCCCGGAATGTGCGAAGCGTGCACCGCTTCGATCAGCGCGTCCTTCGAGAAGAAGCCCGAGGTACCCGGGAAGCCGATCAGCGCGAGCGTGCCGATGGCCGACGTCCAGTACGTGATGGGCATGTACTTCTTCAGGCCGCCCATCTTCCGCATGTCCTGCTCGTGATGCATGCCGATGATCACCGAGCCCGCGGCCAGGAACAGCAGTGCCTTGAAGAACGCGTGCGTCATCAGGTGGAACAGCGCGCCGGCGTAAGCAGACACACCGAGCGCCACCGTCATGTAGCCGAGCTGCGAGAGCGTCGAGTACGCGACCACGCGCTTGATGTCGTTGTTCACCAGGCCCAGCAGGCCCATGAAGAACGCCGTCGTCGCACCGATGACCAGAACGAAGGACAACGCCGTTTCAGAGAGCTCGAACAGCGGCGACATGCGCGCCACCATGAAGATACCCGCGGTCACCATGGTGGCCGCGTGGATCAGCGCCGAGATCGGGGTCGGGCCTTCCATCGAGTCCGGCAGCCATACGTGCAGCGGCACCTGCGCCGACTTGCCCATCGCGCCGACGAACAAGCAGATACAGACAACCGTGATCGCCTGCCATTCCACGCCCGGGAAAATGGTCATCGTGTTGGCGACGATGGCGTCACGCGCGTTGAACACGGTCGCGTAGTCGAGCGAGCCGGTGTAGTACGCGACGCCGGCGATGCCGAGCACGAAGCCGAAGTCGCCGACGCGGTTGACCAGGAACGCCTTGAGGTTCGCGAAGATCGCCGAGGGGCGCGTGTACCAGAAGCCGATCAGCAGGTACGACACCACGCCCACCGCTTCCCAGCCGAAGAACAGTTGCATGAAGTTGTTCGACATCACCAGCATGAGCATGGAGAACGTGAACAGCGAGATATAAGCGAAGAAGCGCTGATAGCCCGGGTCGTCCTTCATGTAGCCGATGGTGTAGACGTGCACGCACAGCGACACGAACGTCACCACCGTCATCATCATGGCGCTCAGGTTGTCGACCAGGAAGCCGACTTCCATGCGAATGCCGTCGCTCACCAGCCAGGTGTAGACGGTCTGATTGACGATGGGCGCGCCGTCCACCAGCAACAGCTTCAGCACATAGGCCGACAGGCCGAACGCGATGCCGACGCCGGCGATGGTGACGGTATGAGCACCGGCGCGACCGATGACCTTGCCGGCGATGCCAGCGAGGATGGCCGCCAGCAGCGGTGCGAGAACGATGGTCAGGAGTACGGATTGCGAGATCATGAGTAGAAGCTGCGCTGTCTTTGTCGTGACACGACTGCGGTGCTGATCGAGGGCATTGCCGGGATAACCGTAGTAGTCATCGCAACGTTCAACCTTTCATCGTGTCGAGCTGCTCGACGTTGATGCTCTTACGCTCACGGAACAGCACCACCAGGATGGCCAGACCGATGGCCGACTCGGCGGCCGCGACCGTAAGGATGAAGAACACGAACACCTGCCCGCCGAGATCGCCCAGCTGGCGCGCGAACGCGATGAAGTTGAAGTTCACCGCCAGCAGCATCAGCTCGATGCACATCAGCAGCAGAATCACGTTCTTCCGGTTCAGGAAGATGCCGGCGACGCTGAGCGCGAACAGGATGCCCGCCAGCATCAATACGAAGTTCAGGGAAATCATGACTGCTTCTCCCCTGCCTCGATCACGGGAGGCATCTTCACTATGCGGACGCGGTCCTGAGCACGCACCGACACCTGCGCGCCAATGTCCTGCTGCTTGAGGCCGGCGCGTTTACGCATGGTCAGCACGATCGCGGCCACGATGGCGAGCAGCAGGATCACTGCCGCGAGCTCGAACGGATACAGATATTTGGTGTAGAGCAGCTCTCCGAGCGCACCGGTGTTGCTGTAACCCGGCTCCGCTGCGATCGCCGTCACCGGCGTCACTTCCTGGCCGAGGCTCTTCACCCAGACGACGCTGCCGATTTCGGCGACCACGATCAGCGCGATCAGGATGCCGAGCGGCGCATAGCGCGTGAAGCCTTCCTTCACCTGCGCGACGTTGATGTCGAGCATCATCACCACGAACAGGAACAGCACCATCACGGCGCCGACGTACACCAGCACCAGCACGATGGCGAGGAACTCCGCTTCCAGCAGCATCCACAATACGGCGCTGTTGAAGAACGAGAACACGAGGAACAACGCCGCGTGCACCGGGTTGCGCGCGGTGATGACACCGACGGCCGACACCAGCAGCACGCCGGAGAACGCGTAGAAAAGAATTTCAGTGATGGACATGACTAGCGGTATCTCGCATCGGCAGCTTTGTCGGCCGCGATCATGGCTTCGTAGCGATCGCCGATGGCCAGCAGCTTGTCCTTGGTCATGATGTTCTCGCCGGGATTCTCCATGTGGTACTCATGGATGCGCGTCTCGACGATGGCATCGACCGGACATGCCTCCTCGCAGAAGCCGCAGAAGATGCACTTGAACAGATCGATGTCGTAGCGCGTGGTGCGGCGGGTGCCGTCGGCCGCGACATCGGACTCGATGGTGATCGCCAGCGCCGGGCACACCGCTTCACACAGCTTGCAGGCGATGCAGCGTTCCTGGCCGTTCGCATAACGGCGCTGCGCATGCAGGCCGCGATAGCGAGGCGATTGCGGAGTCTTCTCTTCCGGGTACTGCACCGTGATGTTCGGCCGCGCGACGAACTGACGCATCGTCACGTACAGGCCGACAATGAGCTCGGTCAGGAAGAACGTCTTGAAAAAACTGGCAGGCGTTTTCATGGCTATCTCTTGGCTCGCCTTACTTGGACCAGGGCCCGATGTCGTAGGCGAAGAACGCGCCCAACACCGCGAGCCATACCAAGGTCACCGGGATGAACACTTTCCAGCCCAGCCGCATGATCTGGTCGTAGCGATAACGCGGGAACGTCGCGCGGAACCACAGGTAACAGAACAGGAAGAACGACAGCTTCAGGAACAGCCAGTGGAAGCCCGGCGCGGTCAGGAAGCCCGGCAGCGGATAGCCCTCGAACGGCGACAGCCAGCCGCCGAAGAAGAAGATCGAGGTCAGCGCCGAAATCAGGATCATGTTCACGTACTCGGCGACGAAGAACACGGCGAACGCCATGCCCGAGTACTCGACGTGGAAGCCGGCGACGATTTCCGACTCGCCTTCCACCACGTCGAACGGCGCGCGGTTGGTTTCCGCGACGCCCGAAATGAAATAGACGACGAACAGCGGAATCATCCACCAGAAGAAGTAGCTGAAGTAGCCGCCCGACTGCCGCTCGATGATGTCACCGAGATTCAGCGAGCCCGCGGCCATCACGACGCCGACGAGCGCGAAGCCCATGGCGATTTCGTAGGCGACCATCTGCGCGGCGGCGCGCATGGCGCCCAGGAACGCGTATTTCGAGTTGGTCGCCCAACCCGCGAGGATCACGCCGTACACACCGGCAGAGCTCAGCGCGAGCAGATACAACAGGCCCGCGTTGATGTCGGCGACCGCGCCATCCGGCCACAGAGGAACGACCGCCCACGCAGCGAGCGCAGGAATCACGGCCAGCAGCGGCGCGATGATGAACAGGAACTTGTTCGACGACGAAGGAATGACGATTTCCTTCAGCATCAGCTTCAACACGTCCGCGAACGGCTGCAGCAAGCCGCCGGGGCCGACGCGATTCGGACCGATGCGCGCCTGGATCGAACCGATGACCCGACGCTCGGCCAGCGTCAGGAACGCCATCGTCAGAATCACGCTGATGAACAGAACCAACGCGACCACGCCGTAGAACACCACGGCGCGAATCCATTCCGGCAGGAATGGCAGGAGCGTGTTTACAAACTCAGGAACACCGTTCACGCGTTCTGCCCTCGCACTGTCTCGCGACCTTCACGCGTGTTCTGCAATGCCGCCGAGCGACGAACCATCGCATCGACTTGATAGATCGGAACGTCGCGCACGACCGTGGCTCCCGCCGTCTTCGCCTGCAACGTACGAGTTGCAGCCTTGGCAGTGAACGCGCCCGCTTCGTCGACGATCTTACGAATCTCCGCGGTGACCTGATCGGCCGCGGTGTATTCGAAGCCCGGCAGGTTGAGCAGATTGCCCAGCACGCGCAGGACCTTCCAACCCGGCCGCGCCTCGCCCACTGGCGACGCCGCGCCCGGCACGCTCTGCCAGCGACCTTCGAGATTCACATACGTGCCGGCCGTTTCGGCGAACGTGCCGATCGGCAACACGACATCGGCGAACTGAGCGGCGGTCGAATACGGCGACAGCGCGACGACGAACTCCGCGCCTTCAAACGCGGCACTCGCCGCATCAGAGGCGATATCGAGCTTGGGCTCGATGGCACCAAACACGATGTAGGCCTTGAGCTTGGCTGCCAGCATGTCGGCGACATTCAGGCCGGGCGCCGAAACTGCCTGACCACCCACCGTGCGACCCGGCAGGAAACCAACGATGTGCGCGCCGACGGCATTGCCGCCTTCCGGCAGATAACCGAGTGTCGCACCCGTCACTTCGGCCAGCGCGCTCGCCACCAGACGCAGATCGGCGAACGCCGGATCGCGCTGAGCGATCGCACCGAGCAGGATCAAACGACGCTCGCCTTCGCTCAGCTGCTGAGCAATGGCCTTGTGCGTGTCGTTCGGTTGAGCCTGACCGACCAGCGACGCGATCGACGCCGGCGCGGGCTTGCCGCTCGCATTGACCGCAGCCGCGGCCACAGCCACCAGATGATCGAGCGAGCCGATGCCGTTCGATGCGAGATAACCCGCGACTGGGAACAGATAGTCGTAACGCTGCGCGTTGATGAAGGACACCTTTCCGCCCTTCAACGCAGCCTTACGGATGCGATGCGCGAGCAGCGGCACTTCCTTACGAATGTTCGATCCAACAATCAACACCGAGTTGGCCGTCTCGAGATCTTTAATCGCCACGCCGAGCGAGGGGAACAACGGATCGCTCGCATCGTCGCGGAAGTCACTGCGACGCAGACGATGATCGAGGTTCGCGCTACCCAGGCCACGCGTGACACGCGCCAGCAGGTGCAACTCTTCGAGCGTCGAGTTCGGCGAAGCAATCGCGCCGATCTGTCCGCCGCCATGTTGTTTGGCGATGCGACCGAGCTTTTCAGCCACCTTCTGCAGCGCCGTTTCCCAATCCGTTTCCTGCAGCACGCCGTTCTCACGGATCGAAGGCTTCAGCAGACGATCGTCGCTGTAGATGCCCTGGTAGCTGAACCGATCGCGGTCGGCGATCCAGGTCTCGTTCACGTCCTCGTTGGCACGCGGCACGATGCGCATCACGCGACCACGCAGTACGTGCGCGTAGATGTTGGTGCCGACGGCATCGTGCGGAGAGATCAGCGGATGCTGAGTCATTTCCCAGGCACGCGCGCGATAACGGTACGGCTTGTTGTTCAACGCGCCGACCGGACACAGATCGATGATGTTGGCCGACAGCTCGTGATCGACACTCTTCTCGATGAACGTGCCGATCTCGGTCATTTCGCCGCGGCCCACCGTGCCCAGTTCCTGGAAGCCCTGCACGTCCTGCGTGAAACGCACGCAGCGGGTGCAGTGAATGCAGCGGGTCATGTCGGTGGAGACGAGCGGGCCGAGGTTCTTGTCTTTGACGACGCGTTTGCGCTCGCTGTAGCGGGAGATGTCACGACCGAAGCCCATCGCCAGATCCTGCAACTCACATTCGCCGCCCTGATCGCAGATCGGGCAGTCGAGCGGATGATTGATCAGCAGGAACTCCATCACGGCGCGCTGCGCGGCGATGGCTTTCGGGGACTTCGTGAACACCTTCATGCCTTCGGCGACCGGAGTCGCGCACGCCGGCATCGGCTTCGGCGCCTTCTCCACTTCCACCAGGCACATGCGGCAGTTGGCGGCGATCGGCAGTTTCTCGTGATAACAGAAACGCGGCACGTACACGTCGTTCGCGTCCGTCACCTGGATCACCATCTGACCCTTGCGCGCCTTCATCGGCACGCCGTTGACTTCAATGTTGACCTCGTCACTCATGCTTCGGTCTCAACTCAAGCGGCCTGCGGACGGCGATCTTTGTCGACCATGCTGTGGCCATGCTCGATCATGTATTCGAACTCGTGCCGGAAGTGCTTCATGAAGCTCTGCACCGGCCACGCGGCGGCGTCGCCGAAGGCGCAAATGGTGTGGCCTTCGATCTTGTTGGCGACATCGACCAGCATGTCCAGGTCCGACTTCTTGCCTTGGCCCGCCAGCATTCGTTTCAACAGGCGGTTCATCCAGCCGGTGCCTTCACGGCACGGCGTGCACTGGCCGCACGACTCGGCGTAATAGAAACGGGAGATGCGCTCGAGCGCCTTGACCATACAGGTCGAGTCGTCCATCACGATCATCGATCCGGTGCCGAGGCTCGAGCCGGCTTTGCGCACGCCGTCGTAATCCATCGTGGCCGCCATCATTGCTTCGGCGGGCACCACCGGCACGGACACGCCACCGGGAATCACGGCCTTCAACTTGTGACCGGTGCGCACACCGCCGCAGATCTCCAGCAGATCCTTGAACGGGATACCGAGCGGCAGCTCGATGTTCTGCGGCTTGTTCACGTGACCGGAGATCGAAAAGATCATGGTACCGCCGGCGTTCGGCACGCCCAGGTCGGTGAACCACTTCGGGCCGTTGCGCAGGATGGTCGGCACCGACGCGTAGCTCTGCGTGTTGTTGATCGTGGTCGGCTTGCCGTACAGACCGAAGTTCGCGGGGAACGGCGGCTTGAAACGCGGCCGGCCCTGCTTGCCTTCCAACGATTCCAGCAGTGCAGTTTCTTCGCCGCAGATATAAGCACCCGCGCCGACGAACGAATACAGATCGAAGTTAACGCCCGAGCCCAGCAGATTCCTGCCGAGCAGGCCCGCGGCATACGCTTCTTTCAACGCTTCTTCGAAACGCGGCACCGGCTCGTCGAGGAACTCGCCGCGGATGTAGTTGTAACCAACGGTGGCACCCATCGCGTAACCGCCGATGGCCATGCCTTCGATCAGCGCGTGCGGGTTGTAACGCAGGATGTCGCGGTCGTGGCAGGTGCCCGGCTCGCTCTCGTCCGAGTTACAGACGACGTACTTCTGCGGCGCCTTGCTCGGGAGCATGAAGCTCCACTTCATGCCGGTGGGAAAGCCCGCGCCGCCGCGACCACGCAGGCCGGAAGCCTTCACCTGATCGATGATGGATTCGGGCGTCGGCTTCTCGCGCAGGATCTTCTCCCACACTTCGTAGCCGCCGGTCTTCCGATAGGTATCGATCGACGACGGCTGATCCTTACCGAGCGTCGCGAAGCACACGAAGTTGCTCGCGTACTTGCCCAACAGCAGTTTGTTTGATTCGTCAGTCATGGTTGGCGATGGCTAGGTGTATCGCGCGGCGTTCGTTACTTGTGCCGATCCAGAATCTCGTCGATCTTCTCGGGCGTGAGATTCTCGTAGTACACGTGATCGACCATCATCATCGGCGCGTTGTTACACGCGGCCAGACATTCCTCTTCGCGCTTCAGGAAGAAGCGGCCGTCCGGGGTGCTCTCGCCCACCTTGATGCCGAGGCGCTTCTCGACGTGCGACAGCATGTCTTCACCGCCGCACAACATGCAGGAGATGTTGGTGCACACGGAGATGCTGTGGCGGCCGACCGGCTTGGTCTCGAACATCGAATAGAACGTCGCGACCTCGTACACCTGGATCGGCGGCAGGCCGATGTACTCGGCGACTGCGTCCATCGATTCCTTGGTGAGATAGCCGCCGATGTCGTGCTGAACCGCGCGCAGCGCGGCGATCACCGCCGAGCGCTTGCGATCCGGCGGGAACTTCGTCAGCCAGTGATCGATCTCATGACGGGCATGCTCGGAGAGCACGCCTTTGTAGCCGTGCGGCGCGTCGTGCGCGACGTTGCCGGTGTCGATTTCGTCCAGCTCCGGCGCGCTCTTGCCGCCGTCGTTGGAGCCTGGATCTTGCGTGCCGCTCATCGGTCAACTTCCCCGAATACGATGTCCTGCGTGCCGATCACGGCCACCACGTCCGCGAGCAGGTGGCCCTTCACCATCTCTTCCAGCGAGGCGAGATGCGCGAAGCCCGGCGCGCGGCACTTCAATCGATACGGTTTATTGGCACCGTCGGACACGAGATAAACACCGAATTCGCCTTTCGGCGCTTCCACGGCGGCGTAGGTCTCGCCCGCCGGCACGCAGTAACCTTCGGTGAACAATTTGAAGTGATGAATCAGCGATTCCATGTCGCCCTTCATCTCTTCGCGCTTCGGCGCGGCGACCTTGTGATCCTCGAGCATCACCGGGCCGGGGTTGGCACGCAGCCAGTCGACGCATTGTTTGATGATGCGGTTCGACTGACGCATCTCCTCGATGCGCACCAGATAACGATCGTAACAATCGCCGTTCAAGCCGACCGGAATGTCGAAGTCCATGCGGTCGTACACTTCGTACGGCTGCTTCTTGCGCAGGTCCCACTCGATCCCCGAGCCGCGCAGCATCGCGCCAGTGAAGCCGAGCTGCAGAGCGCGCTCCGGCGACACGACCCCGATGTTCACCGTGCGCTGTTTCCAAATGCGGTTGTCGGTGAGCAATGTTTCATACTCATCGACGTTGGCGGGAAAGCGCGCGACGAAGTCGTCGATGAAGTCGAGCATGCTGCCGCGCCGACGCTCGTTCAAACGATCCACGTCGGCCTGCGAGCGCCACTTCGACGGCTGATACTTCGGCATCGAATCCGGCAGGTCGCGATACACGCCGCCCGGACGATAGTAAGTCGCGTGCATGCGCGTGCCCGACACCGCCTCGTAGCAGTCCATCAGGTCTTCGCGCTCACGGAACGCATACAGGAAGACGGTCATCGCGCCGATGTCGAGGCCGTGCGCGCCGAGCCACATCAAGTGATTCAGGATGCGGGTGATCTCATCGAACATCACGCGGATGTATTGAGCGCGCTCCGGCACCTTGATGCCGAGCAGCTTCTCGATGGCCATCACGTAGGCGTGCTCGTTGCACATCATCGACACGTAGTCGAGACGATCCATGTAGCCGATCGATTGATTGAACGGCTTGGACTCGGCCAGCTTCTCGGTGCCCCGATGCAACAGCCCGATGTGCGGATCGGCCTTCTGGATGACTTCGCCATCCATCTCCAGCACCAGACGCAACACGCCGTGCGCGGCGGGATGCTGCGGGCCGAAGTTCAAAGTGAAATTGTGAATATCTGCCATGGCAACTGTCAGCGATTGGCGGGCGACACATCCGAGCCGACCGGCACTTCCTTGAGCACCTGGTCGTAACGGTTGTCTTCGCGAATGACACGCGGCACGAGCGTACGCGGCTCGATGCTCACCGGCTGGTACACCACTCGGCCCTTGGCCGGGTCGTACTTCACCTCGACGTTGCCGATCAGCGGGAAGTCCTTGCGGAACGGATGGCCGATGAAGCCGTAGTCGGTGAGGATGCGGCGCAGGTCCGGATGATTGCGGAACATGATGCCGTACATATCGAACGCTTCGCGCTCGAACCAGTTGGCGCCGGCCCAGATCTCGACGAGGGAGTCGATCACGGGCGGCTCGCCCTGGCCGGTGAAGCAGCGCAGACGCAGGCGCCAGTTGTTTGTAATCGAGAGCAGCTGATACGTGACCGCGAAGCGCGGCTTCGTGGTCTGCTCGCTCACATGTTCCTGGATGCGATTCACGCCGCGGCTGAAACCGGTGGCAGTGGAGGCGAGCGTGCTCCACTCTTCGCGGCCGTAATCGAGATAGTCGATGCCGGCCAGATCGATCAATTGCTCGAAGCCGAATTCGGTATTGTCGCGCAGCTCTTTACAGACGGCGAGCAGATTCGCGGCGTCGACTTCGAACGCGACTTCGTTCGGCAACGCCGGCAACGGCCGCAGCTCTTGAGCAAAGCGCGCCGTCAGTCGCGAGGCCAATGTCTCGGTACGTGAACTCATCGAAGTTCTACCTATGCCCGCCTTCAGCGAGCGATCGTGCTGGTGCGGCGGATCTTGTTCTGCAATTGCAGGATGCCGTACAGCAATGCTTCGGCACTCGGCGGGCAGCCCGGCACGTACACATCGACCGGCACGATCCGGTCGCAGCCGCGCACTACCGCGTACGAGTAATGGTAATAACCGCCGCCGTTGGCGCAGGAACCCATCGAGATCACCCAGCGGGGCTCGGGCATCTGGTCGTAGACCTTACGCAACGCCGGCGCCATCTTGTTCACCAGGGTGCCGGCCACGATCATCACGTCGGACTGACGCGGGCTGGGGCGGAACACCACGCCGAAGCGGTCCAAGTCATAGCGAGCCGCGCCTGCATGCATCATTTCGACGGCACAGCAAGCCAGACCGAAAGTCATCGGCCACATCGAACCGGTGCGCGCCCAGTTCATGAGCGAGTCGACCGTGGTGGTCATGAAGCCGCGTTGAGTTACCGCGGCATCCGGCGTTTCCGCCGTGGGAGCCGTCAATCCCATTCCAACGCCCCTTTCTTCCACTCGTACACGAAGCCCACCACCAGGACAGCCAAGAACACGCCCATGGCAGCGAGCCCCACCATGCCGACCGCATCGAGCGCCACCGCCCACGGGAACAGGAAGGCGATTTCCAGGTCGAACACGATGAACAGAATCGCCACCAGGTAATAGCGCACGTCGAACTTCATGCGCGTATCGGAATAAGCCTCGAAGCCGCACTCGTAAGCGGACAGTTTTTCGGCGTCGGGTTTGCGGGGTCCGAGCAGGAAGCCCAGACCGATGAGCACGGAGCCGAGCACGGCGGCCACGCCCAGAAAGATCAGGATGGGAACGTAGTTCTGCAACATCACGTAAGCTGCTGACGCGCCGGGTCCGGCGGCGGCGCGCATTGTATCAGGACGGTCCGAAAAGGGTTCTATAAGAATTGCACGAAGGCAGCCTTCTTAATGCAAGAACCCCGGCGAAAACACTCGAAAGAACTGGTGCGGCTGAGAGGACTCGAACCTCCACGGATTGCTCCACTACCACCTCAAAGTAGCGTGTCTACCAGTTCCACCACAGCCGCACTTGTAATCGACTTTCGAGGCTTCTCGCTTTTACTGTTTGGGCGGTTCGTTCGGGGCCGGTTGAGGAGCCGGTTCCGAGGGCGTTTCGACCGCCTGGTCGGCAGGCGGAACGGCCGGCGTGGTCGCGGGCAGCTCCGGTGCCTTGTCCTGCAAATTCACACGATCGATCACGCTCTTCGGCGCGGCCGGCGTGCGGCCACCCATGTACGCCAGCGACAGGCTGGTCACGATGAACAGCGCCGCGAGCGTCGCCGTGGTACGCGACAGGAACGACGCCGAGCCACGAGCACCGAACACGGTGCCCGACGCGCCCGCGCCGAAGCCGGCGCCCGCATCGGCGCCCTTGCCTCGCTGGAGTAACACCAGCGCCACAATGGCCGCGGCGATCAACAGGTGAATAATCACCACCGCCGAATGTAACCAGTTCATACGATTCAATTCCGCTCTTAGTGAGCCTGGGCCGCCGCGCAGATCTTCAAGAACTCATCTGCCTTCAGCGACGCGCCACCGATCAGTCCACCGTCGACATCGGGCATCGCGAAGATCTCCTTCGCATTGCCGGCTTTCACGCTGCCGCCGTATAGCACCTGCAAACGGGCCGCGATATTAGCATCACGAGCCGCCACCTCGGCGCGAATATGTGCGTGAACTTCCTGCGCCTGCTCCGGCGTCGCGTTCTTGCCCGTGCCGATCGCCCAGACCGGCTCGTACGCGAGTACCGCCTGCTGGAGCGCGCCCGGGACCGCCACATCCAATACCGCCTTCAACTGCCGGGAGACCACTTGCATGGTCTGCCCTTTTTCCCGCTCTTCGAGCGTTTCGCCGACGCAGAGGATCGGGATCAGACCCTGCGCTTGCGCCGCCAGGAACTTACGCGCCACCAGCGCATCGTCCTCGCGGTAGATCGTGCGCCGCTCGGAGTGGCCCACGATCACGTACGTGCAACCAACGTCCTTCAGCATGGCCGCCGAGGCCTCGCCGGTGAACGCACCGATCTGCTCGGCACAGCACGTCTGCGCGCCCAGCTTCACGATCGAATCCTTCAACAACCGCCCGACTTCCCAGAGGTAGACATTGGGCGGACACACGGCGATATCGACCGGCACTTGCCCGGGCAACCCCAGCAGCAGGCCTTCGATCAACTCGGCGTTCTGCGCGCGCGAGCCGTGCATCTTCCAATTCCCGGCGATGAATGGCCGTCGCATGGGCAGTACCTCCACAGTTGGGTCTTCGTCGCCCCCCTGCGAAGGGCGCGGAAGCTTAGCGGCGAGTCAGCGCGAAATCAAACGGAAACCGTGAGTTAGGGCGAAAAAACTAGCCCGCGGCAACCTTCTGTTCCGCGGCCGCCGCCACCACACTGGCCAATTCCCGGCAGATCTCACGGACCAGCTTTTCGTCCCTGCCTTCGACCATGACGCGGATCACGGGTTCAGTGCCCGACGGACGCAGCACGATGCGGCCGGTGCCGGCCAGCCTGGCCTCGGCGCGCGCCACCGCCTCCTTGATCTGCGAGGAGCTGAACGGGTCGATCTTCTTCGCGACCCGCACGTTCTCCATCACCTGCGGATACTTCGGCATCGGCGCGGCCAGCTCGGCCAGGCTGCCGCCGGTTTCTTTCATGATCGCCAGCACCTGCAACGCGCTGATCAGCGCGTCGCCGGTCGTGGTGTGATCCAGGCACAGCAGATGGCCCGAAGTCTCGCCGCCCAGCGTGCCGCCGGTCTCCTTCAGCAGCTCCATCACGTAACGGTCGCCGACCTTGGCGCGACGGAATTCGATGCCCTCTTTCTGCAGCGAATGTTCCAGCCCCAGATTGCTCATCACGGTGCCGACCACTGGCCCCTTCAGCAAACCCTTCTGTTTGCGGGCGCGCGCGATGATGTACAGCAGTTGATCGCCGTCGACGGTGCGGCCGAGGTTGTCGACCATCACCAATCGATCGCCGTCGCCATCGAGCGCGATGCCCGCCTGCGCCTGCACGCCCGGCACCGTGAGCTGTAACAAGCTCGGCGAGGTGGAGCCGCAATTCAGATTGATGTTCCGGCCGTTCGGCGAGGAGCCGATCGGCACGATTTCGGCGCCGAGATCGGCGAGGATGCGCGGACCGACTTTGTAACCGGCGCCGTTCGCGCAATCGATCACCAGCTTGAAGCCCGACAGATCCAGGCCCGGCACGGTGCTCATCACGAACTCCTGATAACGCACGCGCGACTTGTCGACGCGGGTGGCGCGGCCCAGATCGCTGGAGCTGCGGGTCACGGGCGGCTCGTCCAGATATTGCTCGATCTGCGCTTCGATCTCGTCGCTCAGCTTGCCGCCGTTGCGATCGAAGAACTTGATGCCGTTGTCTTCGTACGGATTGTGAGAGGCGCTGATGACCACGCCGAAGTCACATTCGAAACGTTTGGTGAGATACGCGATGCCCGGCGTGGGCAGCGGGCCGATCAACATCACGTTCACGCCCGAGGCGACGAAGCCCGCTTCGAGCGCGGCTTCGAACATGTAGCCGGAGATTCGCGTGTCCTTGCCGACCAGCACCGTGCCGCCCTTCGGCGCCAGCACACGCGCCGCCGAGCTCGCCAGCTTCAATGCGAATTCCACGGTCAGCGGATGTTCGCCAACGCGGCCACGCACGCCATCGGTGCCAAAGTATTTACGGCTCAAAGCTGCTCCCTCGAAGGCTTAGTTTTCAATCGGCCCGCGTGCGACAAAACCGGCGGCGCGTAGGGCCTGGGCGACTTTGACGGCATCCACCGTCTCGGCCACGTCGTGGACGCGAAGGATACCAGCCCCCGCCAGCACGGCGGCGGTAGCCACTGCCAGCCCGCCAGCGAGGCGCTGCTCCACCGGCCGGCCCAGCAGGGCCTGGAACATGGATTTACGCGATACGCCCACCAGCAGCGGCAGGCCCGAGCGTCCCAGTTCGGGCAGATGCGCCAGGAGGGCGAGATTATGCTCAAGGCGCTTACCGAAACCGATACCGGGATCAAGAACCAGGCGGTCGCGGCCGATGCCGGCAGCTTGGCAGGCCTCGGCCCGCTGCTCCAGGAATGCCGTCACTTCCCCTACTACGTCGTCATAGCGTGGCTCGTGCTGCATGGTCCGGGGCTGTCCCTGCATGTGCATCAGACAGACGGCCGCGTCCGTTCGGGCGGCGGCATCCAAGGCTCCCGGCTCCTGCAGAGCGCGAACGTCGTTGATCAAACTCGCGCCAGCGGCGACGGCGGCGGACATGACGGCGGCTTTGCTGGTGTCGATGGAGAGGGGAATCGAGGTACGAGCGACGAGCGCTTCGATCACGGGCACGACGCGGCGGATCTCTTCTGCTTCGCTCACATCGGCGGCGCCGGGTCGCGTGGATTCACCGCCCACGTCGATCATGCCGGCGCCCTGCTCGATCATACGGAGCGCATGGTCGACGGCGCGTGACACATCGATGAACCTGCCGCCGTCGGAGAATGAATCCGGCGTGACATTGAGGATGCCCATCACGATCGGATGGGAGAGATCGAGCGTGTGAGTGCCGCAGCGAAGCTGCATGGAGTGGTCCCGCTGAAACGGAAAGAGGCGCGTTGCCGCGCCTCTCTCCAACTACCCGATTGCCTGGCGCCGCTTAGTGCTGGCTGGCCGGCTTGCCGATCGGAGCTTCGCTGCCCTTCTCGCGCTCGCGGCCCTTGCCGCTGCCATTGCCACCGAACGGCGCGCCGCTGTCGTCCCAGCCGGCGGGCGGCTTCGGATCGCGACCTTCCATGATGTCCTTGATCTGAGTCTCGTCGATGGTCTCGTACTTGATCAGGGCCTCGGACATCTTGTGCAGCTTGTCCAGGTTCGACTCGAGGATGTCCTTGGCACGCTTGTAGTTGGTGTCGATGAGATAACGCACTTCCTCATCGATGGCGTGCGCGGTCACATCGGACACCTGCTTGTGCTGCGTGACCTGGCGGCCCAGGAACACTTCGCCCTGGTCCTCGCTGTACGTCAGCGGGCCGAGCTTGTTCGACAAGCCCCACTTCGTGACCATGTTGCGGGCGATTTCGGTCGCGCGCTCGATGTCGTTCGAAGCGCCGGTCGTGATCGACTCGGGTCCGAAGATGATTTCCTCGGCGATACGGCCGCCAAACAGCGTGCTGATGCGGCTCTCGAGACGACGCTTGCTGGTGCTGTAACGGTCCGCTTCCGGCAGGAACATCGTCACGCCCAGCGCGCGACCGCGCGGGATGATGGTGACCTTGTAGACCGGATCGTGCTCGGGCACCGTCAAGCCGATGATGGCGTGCCCCGCCTCGTGATACGCGGTGAGCTTCTTCTCCTGCTCGTCCATGACCATGGAGCGGCGCTCGGCGCCCATCATGATCTTGTCCTTGGCGCGCTCGAACTCATCCATGGTCACTGTGCGACGGTTGGCACGAGCGGCGAACAACGCAGCTTCGTTGACGAGGTTGGCGAGGTCGGCACCCGAGAAACCCGGCGTACCGCGCGCGATCACCTGCGGCTTCACATCTTCAGCCAGCGGCAGCTTGCGCATGTGGACCTTGAGGATCTGCTCACGACCGCGCACGTCCGGCAGCGGCACCACGACCTGACGATCGAAGCGACCCGGACGCAGCAGCGCCGGATCCAGCACGTCGGGACGGTTGGTGGCGGCGATGACGATCACGCCCTCGGTGCCTTCGAAGCCGTCCATCTCGACCAGCAACTGGTTCAAGGTCTGTTCGCGCTCATCGTGACCGCCGCCCAGGCCGGCGCCACGATGCCGACCGACGGCGTCGATTTCGTCGATGAAGATGATGCACGGCGCGTGCTTCTTGGCCTGGTCGAACATGTCACGCACGCGGCTCGCGCCCACGCCGACGAACATTTCGACGAAGTCGGAACCGGAAATCGTGAAGAACGGGACCTTGGCTTCGCCGGCGATGGCGCGGGCGAGCAGCGTCTTACCGGTACCGGGCGAGCCGACCATCAGCACGCCACGCGGAATCTTGCCGCCCAGGCGCTGGAACTTGCCCGGGTCTTTCAGGAACTCGACGATCTCGACCACTTCTTCCTTGGCTTCGTCCACGCCCGCGACATCGGCGAAAGTGACCTGTACCTGGTCCTCGCCGAGCAGTCGTGCGCGACTCTTGCCGAAGGACATGGCCCCCCTGCCGCCGGCACCGCCCTGCATCTGGCGCATGAAGTACACCCACACCGCGATCAGCAGCAGGATGGGGAAGGAAGAGATGAACAGCTGCATCAGGAACGACTGCCGCTCGGGCGCCGCTCCGGAGAATTTGACGTTGTTCTCGATCAGCGTGCCGATCAGCTCGGAGTTTTCCGTCTCGGGATTGTTGACGGTGAACTGCTCGCCGTTGGCCCGCACACCGCGGATCACGTCGGTAGTCTTGTTGAGGGTGACTTCGGCGATGCCGCCATCCTTCACCTGCTGCAGGAAGGTGGAATACGGCATCTCCTGCACTCCGCCGGATCGCGCACTGAAGTTGCTGACCACGGTGGCCACAACTACGGCGATGACGATCCAGAGTACGATGTTCTTGGCTAGGTCGTTCAAAGTCCCATCCTCGTGCGTCCCGTCCTCTTGACCTTGGGGCCGCAGCCTGGAAGTAAATAAGTAGGCGCGAATGACACTACACCACCGGACCGGGACGCGCCATAACCGACTCCCCGATCCTTATCAACCTTAAAAGTAAGATCTTCCAGGTTAAGCCTTAAAGTCCCGGCCCAGCAGGTAAAGTTCCGAACTTCGTTGCCGCGAGGCGTCCGGTTTACGCACCTTGACCGAGCCGAAGCTCGCCCGGAGCGCCTTCACGAACGGCTGAAAGTGCCGGCCCTGGAATACCTTGACCAGGAAATCACCGCCGGGCCGTAGCCGTTGACGGGCAAAATCCAGAGAAAGTTCAACCAGATGCATCGAACGATCATGGTCCACATCGGCAATGCCGGTGGTATTGGGGGCCATATCGGACATTACAAGCTGCGGGCGCTCCGCCCCGATCATTTGTTCCAGCTGTTCCAGCACCAAATCATCGGAGAAGTCGCCCTGCAGGAAATCGACGCCGACGATGGCATCCATGGGCAGGATATCCAGCGCCACGATCCGGCCCTTGCCCTGGAGCAATTTCGCAGCCAGCTGACTCCAGCCGCCCGGAGCCGCGCCCAGATCGACGATCGTCATACCCGGACGGATCAGCCGATCGGCGCGCTGAATCTCGTCCAGCTTGAACACGGCACGCGAGCGATAGCCCATCTGCCGTGCCTGCTTTACGTACGGGTCGCTCTCATGTTCGGCAAGCCATTCCCGGCTCGATTTAGTACGCTTAGCCATGACTTCAGCTCAGCAGCTTTCCGAAAAGCAGAAAAAGTACCTCCGTGGCCTCGCCCATGGCCGCGATCCCATCATTCTCATCGGCTCGGGCGGCCTGTCCGCCGGGGTCTCGAAGGAATTCGACGTCGCACTCGGCGCCCACGAGTTGGTGAAAGTGAAAGCCCGCGTCGGCGATCGTGAGGAGCGGGACAACATTCTCGCCGAACTGGCCAAACAAAGCGGCAGTTCTTTGGTACAGCGCATCGGCAACGTGGGTGTGTTCTATCGTCCGCACAAGGACAAGCCGAAGATCATTCTGCCGGCGGAATGATTGAAAACTCGGGATCGGGCATGCTGCCACGACCCTCGTGCGAGTCGGCAAAAGGCGTGACTTTTGCCTCTCGCTCGCCACCTGCGGCGGCGGGGTACATCCACGTACCCATCACTGTTGGCGCGCCTTCCACATCAGCGCCAGCGCGCTCAGACAAGCGATCAGAAACAGCACGGCGGAGACGCCGTGAAGCATCCCGAAGCGGGCCATGTCGTTCGCTTCGCGAGCCGCGTTCATCATCGGGCCGAGAATCAGCTCGCTGGATAATGGCGCGGCGGCGGTCAGCAGGATCAACCAGAGAATCGTCTTGGCCCTGCCGGCGGCGAATGCCCTGCCGGCGGCAAAGGCCCCGCGGGCGGCGAAGATGGCGATCAGCAGAATCGCGATGACGACGCCCAACCACGTCTCGATGTGAAACAGCCGCGCGGCCATCTGACCGGCGAGCCGGCGCTCCGGCAGCGTCGCGAACAGTTGAGGCGCGACGATGCCGCAGACCGTCCACAACGAGCCGGCCCAGAGCGTGACCAGGAACGTCGCGCTGAACTCGAGCAGCCGCGAAGCGCGGCGCTCGGGCTGAGCTGCCTCGATTCCACTGATAGCCATATGGTGTGCCCTACTTCGTCAGCGCCCATTCCTGGGCGCCAACAATATCGCTGCCGCCGAGCCCGCCCGACGAGCCGCCGATCAATCAGCCACAGCCGTTCCAAGTCACTCGAAGGTCGCGGATGAAACTGTCGGTTCTTGATCAGGGCCAGCGGCGAGCTGACAAAAAACAATGTGGCCGCGTTATGAGCTACTGGTATCGGACCGCAACGATCTCGTAGCTCTTGGTGCCGTTCGGCGCCACCACGTCCACGACATCGCCTTTCGACTTACCGACCAGCGCGCGCGCGATCGGTGACGACACGGAGATCAGGCCCTGTTTGATATCAGCCTCGGCGTCGCCGACGATCTGATAGAGCACCTTGTTGCCGGTGTCTTCATCTTCCAGGTCGAGCGTCGCGCCGAACACCACTTTGTCCGTGGCCGGCAACGAAGCGACGTCGATGATCTCCGAGTTCGACAGGTGCGCCTCGATGTCCTTGATGCGGCCTTCGATGAAACTCTGCTGCTCGCGCGCGGCGTGATACTCCGCGTTCTCGCTCAAGTCGCCATGCGCGCGCGCCTCGGCAATCGCCTGGATCACGCGCGGACGATCTTCGCTCTTCAAACGCTTCAGTTCGGCGCGCAGCTTCTCGGCGCCTTTCAAAGTCAACGGCAGACGTTTCACGATGCGATCTCCAATCGCTGGCCGGCCGTCGTCCCGCTGTCTTGCGAGATCTCCTTGTGCAGATCCTGCAGACGGTTCACGTCGACCTCATTCATGTGGGCAATGGCATCGCAGGTCGCCAGTCCCGCCGCTACTGTTGTGTAGTACGTGACGCGCTTGTGGACCGCTTCGCGCCGGATGGAGCGCGACTCGAATATCGCCTGCTTGCCTTCGGTGGTATTGACGATCAGCGAAATCTCGTCGTTTTTTATCATGTCCACGATGTGGGGGCGACCCTCACGCACCTTGTTGGCCGTGCGACAGGGAATTCCCGCATTGTTGATGGCTTCCGCGGTGCCAGACGTTGCAACGATTTCAAACCCCTGCGCGACCAGACGACGCGCCAGCAACACCGCCGAGGGTTTGTCGCGATCGCGCACGCTGATCAAACAAACACCGCGCGTCGGCAGAATCACGCCCGAGGCGAGCTGCGCCTTGGCGTAAGCCTCGCCGAAAGAACGGCCGGTACCCATCACCTCGCCGGTGGATTTCATTTCCGGGCCGAGGATCGGATCGGCTTCGGGGAACTTGGCGAACGGGAACACCGACTCCTTCACCGCGAAGAACTTCGGCACGCGCTCCTCGGTCAAGCCGAGCTCCTGCAACTTCGCGCCCGCCATCACGCGGGCCGCCATCTTCGCGAGCGGCACGCCGGTCGCTTTGGAAACGAACGGCACGGTGCGCGAGGCACGCGGATTCACTTCGAGGATGTAGACGATGCCGTTCTGGATCGCGAACTGAATGTTCATCAGCCCGACGACCTTCAGGCCCCGCGCCAGCTTGCGCGTCTGTTCCTTCAGATCGGCCTGGGTCTCGGCGGACAGGCTGTTCGGCGGCAGCGAGCAACCCGAGTCGCCCGAGTGCACACCGGCCTGTTCGACGTGTTCCATGATGCCGCCGATATAAACGTCCTCGCCGTCGCAGATCGCGTCGACGTCGACTTCGATGGCCTGGTCGAGGAAGCGGTCGAGCAGCACCGGGCTGTCGTTCGACACCTTCACCGCATCGGTCATGTAAGTGCGCAGGTCGTCTTCGTTGAAGACCACTTCCATGGCGCGACCGCCGAGCACGTACGAAGGCCGCACGACCAGCGGGAAGCCGACCGTCTTGGACATCGTGATGGCCTGCTCTTCGGTGCGGGCCGTGCAATTCGGCGGCTGCTTCAGGTTCAGCTGCTGCACCAGTTGCTGGAAACGTTCGCGGTCTTCGGCAACGTCGATCGCATCCGGCGTCGTGCCGATGATCGGCGCGCCCGCGGCTTCGAGCGCGCGGCACAGCTTCAGCGGCGTCTGACCGCCGTACTGGACGATCACGCCGACCGGCTTCTCCTTGTCGATGATCTCCATAACGTCTTCGAACGTGAGCGGCTCGAAGTACAGACGATCCGAGGTGTCGTAGTCGGTGGAGACCGTTTCGGGATTGCAGTTGACCATGATGGTCTCGAATCCCGCTTCGCGCAGCGCCAGCGCCGCGTGCACGCAGCAGTAGTCGAACTCGATGCCTTGCCCGATGCGATTCGGACCGCCGCCGAGAATCATGATCTTCTTGCGATCGGTCGGGTTCGCTTCGCACTCCTCGTCGTAGGACGAGTACATGTAAGCGGTCGAGGTCGAGAACTCGGCGGCGCAGGTGTCGACGCGCTTGTACACCGGACGAATGCCCATGGTGATGCGCTTGCGACGCACGCTCGCTTCATCGATACCCAGCAGGGTCGCGAGACGACGATCGGAGAAACCTTTGCGCTTGAGCGTCCACACACGATCGCGCGTGAACGCCTCGAGGCCCTGCTCCTGCACCCTCTGCTCTTCCAGGACGATGTCGTGGATCTGCGAGAGGAACCAGGGATCGATGCGCGACAGCGACTGCACTTCGTTGAACGACAGACCGGCACGGAACGCATCGCCGACATAGCGCAGGCGATTCGGCCCCGGCATGCGCAGCTCTTCGCGCATTTTGTGCGTCTGTTGTTCGCTGAGCGGCAGCGTCAGCAATGGATCGAGACCGTCGGTGCCCACTTCCATGCTTCGCAGCGCCTTCTGCAGCGACTCCTGGAACGTGCGGCCCATGGCCATCGCCTCGCCCACCGACTTCATCTGGGTCGTGAGACGGTCGTTGGCGCCCGGGAATTTCTCGAACGTGAAGCGCGGAATCTTGGTGACCACGTAGTCGATGGTCGGCTCGAACGACGCCGGGGTCGCGCCCCCGGTGATTTCGTTGCGCAGCTCATCGAGCGTGTAGCCGACCGCGAGCTTGGCGGCGACCTTTGCAATTGGAAAGCCGGTCGCCTTCGAGGCGAGTGCCGACGAACGCGACACGCGCGGATTCATTTCGATGATCAGCAGACGACCGTCGGTCGGGCTCAGCGCGAACTGCACGTTCGAACCGCCGCACTCAACGCCGATCTTGCGCAACACCGCGATCGAGGCATTGCGCATCAGCTGATATTCGCGGTCCGTGAGTGTCTGCGCCGGCGCGACCGTGATCGAGTCGCCAGTGTGCACGCCCATCGGATCCAGGTTCTCGATGGAACAGATGATGATGCAGTTGTCCGCGCGGTCGCGGACCACTTCCATCTCGTATTCCTTCCAGCCGATGACGGACTCTTCGAGCAGCACTTCGGAGGTCGGCGATGCATCCAGGCCGCGCTCGACGATGGTGATGAACTCTTCGCGGTTGTACGCGATGCCGCCACCCGAGCCGCCCATGGTGAACGACGGACGAATGATGGTGGGATAGCCGATCTCGGACTGCGCCGCCAGCGCTTCATCCATGCTGTGCGCGATCTTGGAACGCGGCGACTCCAGGCCGATCTCGCGCATGGCGTTACGAAACTTCTCGCGGTCCTCGGCCATGTCGATGGCTTCGCGGGACGCGGCAATCAGCTCGACGCCGTATTTGTCCAGCACGCCTTCGCGCACCAGATCGAGCGCGCAGTTGAGCGCGGTCTGTCCGCCCATCGTCGGCAGCAGCGCGCTGGGACGCTCCTTCTCGATGATGCGTTCCACCGTGCGCCAGTTGATGGGCTCGATGTAGATCGCATCGGCGGACTCGGGGTCCGTCATGATGGTGGCCGGATTCGAGTTCACCAGGATGACTCGATAGCCCTCTTCCTTGAGCGCCTTGCAGGCCTGCGCCCCGGAATAGTCGAACTCACACGCCTGGCCGATGACGATGGGGCCGGCGCCGATGATCAGGATGCTTTTGAGGTCAGTACGCTTGGGCATGTCGGGTGTTCGTCAACCTTCGGCGGCGCGGCGACCGTCTTTGGCGGCGGCCGGGTTCTGAGCGGACTGCGCACTGGCGAGCCGCTGGTGGATCATGGTGGTGAACTTGGTGAACAGCTGGCCCACGTCCTGCGGGCCCGGCGCCGCCTCGGGATGGCCCTGGAAGCTGAAGGCCGGACAGTCGGTGCGCTCGATGCCTTGCAGCGAGCCATCGAACAGCGACTTGTGAGTCACCTTCACGTTCGGACCGAGCGTGCTCTCATCGACCGCGAAGCCGTGATTCTGGCTGGAGATCAGCACGCGGCCGGAAGCCATGTCCTGCACCGGATGATTGGCGCCGTGATGGCCGAACTTCATCTTCACCGTCTTCGCATCGCTCGCCAGTCCCAGCAGCTGGTGGCCGAGACAGATGCCGAACACCGGAATGTCGGTCTCGAGGAATTTCTTGATCGCCTCGATGGCGTAGGTGCACGGCTCCGGATCGCCGGGACCGTTGGACAGGAAGATGCCGTCCGGATTCATCGCGAGCACTTTGTCGGCCGGCGTCTGTGCCGGCACGACGGTGACACGCGCGCCCTGATCGGCGAGGCAACGCAGGATGTTGCGCTTGATGCCGTAGTCATAAGCGACCACATGCACTCGCTGGCCCGGACGCGACTTCGGGCCCTGATGCTCACCCCAGTTGGTGCCTTCGTTCCATTGATACACGCGCTTGGTAGACACGACCTTCGCCAGGTCCATGCCCTTCAAGCCGGGGAACTTGCGCGCGGCATGCACCGCCGCCTGCGCATCGACCTTCTCGCCCGTCATGATGCAACCGGCGAGCGCGCCCTTCTCACGAAGGATTCGCGTCAGCTTGCGAGTGTCGATGTCCGCGATGGCGACGATCTTGCCGCGCTGGAGAAAACTCTCCAGGGATTCCGAGGCGCGCCAGTTGGAATGGACGGCCGGCAGATCGCGAATGATCAGACCGGCCGCGTACACCGATGCCGCTTCCAGGTCTTCCGGATTGGTGCCCGTGTTCCCGATGTGCGGATAGGTGAGAGTAACAATCTGTCTGCAATAGGACGGGTCCGTGAGGATTTCCTGATAGCCCGTCATGGCGGTGTTGAACACCACCTCGCCCGTCGTGTTGCCTTTGGCGCCGATGGAGCGGCCGTGGAAAACGGTCCCGTCCTCGAGTGCCAGTACAGCGGCCACGTTACCGGTGTGGTTCATGTAGCTCCCGATGTCATCTGTTTCAGACACGCATGCGGAAGACGAGATGGGCGCCTAAGGCCCGATCCCGCCACAAGTGATTTCACCGCGTGCTGAAGACGGCAGTCTACGCGAGTCGCCCAGGTGATGAAAGCGAAATGCGCGTGTCTGTCACCAGCGGAGGGGACAGATTTTAAATCTGTCCCCTCCGGCTCGAGCCCAAGGTTGAGCAAGCTAGCCGGATTTAAAGGGCTGGCGCCCGAACTACAGACCGAGCACGTCCTGCATCGAATACAGGCCGGGCGACTTGCCCACCAGCCATCGCGCGGCTTTGACCGCGCCGCGCGCGAAAGCGAGCCGATCGCTGGCGCGATGAGTCAGCTCGATGCGCTCGCCGATGCCGGCAAACGTGACGGTGTGGTCGCCGACCACATCACCACCCCGGAATACCGAGAAGCCGATGGAGCCACGGGGACGCGCACCGGTATTTCCATGGCGGGAATATTCAGCCGCGTCCGCCAATTTGACATCTCGCCCGTCGGCCGCCGCCGCACCGAGTGCCAGCGCCGTTCCCGAGGGTGCATCTTTCTTGTTCCGGTGATGCGCCTCGAACACTTCGATGTCGTAATCGGCGTCGAGCTTGCTGGCCGCCAATTCAACGAGCTTGAGCAACAGGTTCACGCCCAGGCTCATGTTCGGCGCCATCACGATGGGAATGGAGTGCGCCGCGGCCGCGATCTGGGCCCGCACCGCTTCGCTGTGACCGGTCGTGCCGATGACGACGGGACACCTGGCCGCGACACATGCGGCGAGATTCGCGGCGGTCGCTTCGGGCAATGTGAAATCAATGGCGACCTGCGCATTGCGCAGCGCCGCCGCCGGATCAGCCTCGACCGCGACATTGCGCTGGGGACCGCCGCCGCCTGCGTCGCTCGCGTCCTTGCCCAGCCAGCGGCTGCTCGCCGAGGCCGACGCGCCACTGAGCCTGGCGCCCGGCGCTTCGTCGATCGCGCTCAGCAATGCACGACCCATGCGGCCGCTGACGCCGAGCACGGCGATCTGCAAAGAGTTGTCGGCCATCGCTTGAATCAGCTTCCGATGTCGAAGAAACGTTTGACGCCGTCCAGCCACGTGCTCTCACGCGGGCTGTGGCTGCGCCGGCTGTCCTGCAGGGACGCATCGAAGGCGCGCAGCAGTTCTTTCTGATGGTCGGAGAGATTGACCGGCGTCTCGACCACGACCCGACAGAACAGATCACCCGTCGCTCCGCCACGCACCGGCTTCACGCCCTTCTCTTTCAGGCGGAACACCCGGCCGGACTGCGTCTCTCCCGGGACTTTCAATTCGACATTGCCGCCGAGCGTCGGCACGTCGATCGCGCCACCGAGACTCGCTGTGACGAAGCTCACCGGCACTTCGCACGACAGATGACTGCCGTCGCGCTCGAAAATCGGATGTTCCTTGACGCGGATCTCGACGTAGAGATCGCCCGGCGGGCCGCCGTTGCGGCCGGCCTCGCCTTCGCCGGTCAGGCGAATGCGGTCGCCATTGTCGACGCCTTGCGGGACTTTGATGTTGAGCGATTTCTTCTTGCGCAGCCGGCCCTGCCCCAGGCAGGAATCGCACGGCTGACTGATGATCTGGCCGCGGCCTTTACAGCGCGGGCAGGTCTGCTGAACCGCGAAGAAACCCTGCTGCATGCGGACCTGACCGGCACCGTTACAGGTGTCGCAGGTCACCGGCTTGGAGCCGGGCGCGGCGCCCGAGCCCTGACACGGCTCGCACTCGGCGAGCGTGGTGAATTCGATATCCGAGGAATGGCCGAACACGGCCTGCTCGAGATCCAGCTCGAGGTCGTAGCGCAGATCGGCGCCACGAAACACCTGCTGACGTCCGCCGCGACGACCGCCGCCGAAAATGTCACCAAACACATCGCCGAAAATGTCGCTGAACGCGTCGGAGGCGCTGAAGCCACCGCCGCCGCCCCGGGCCGCGAGGCCGTCATGACCGTGCTGATCGTAAATGGCGCGCTTCTGCGCGTCGGTCAGCACCTCGTACGCTTCCTTGCACTCCTTGAATTTCTCTTCGGCTTCGGCGTCGTTGGGATTGCGGTCGGGATGAAACTTCATCGCCAGACGGCGATAAGACTTCTTGATCTCGGCCTCCGTGGCCGTGCGGGCTACATCGAGCACCTTGTAGTAGTCGCGCTTGGACATTTTCGCGGTTCAGACCCCATCCCAGACGTGGCGCATGATGCCTGCGGTCGCCGGCCCCACGCCACTGATAAACAAGTCGGGCCCAGGAGACATGACTGTCCCCTGGGCCCGCTGCGTTGGATTATTTCTTCTTGTCTTTGACTTCTTCGAACTCGGCATCGAGCACGTCCTCGTTGCCGCCGCCCGCGCCACCGCCACCCGCCGCGCCTTGCGGGCCCGGTCCGGGGCCAGCGCCAGCTTCAGCGGACTGCTGCGCCAGGGCCGCAGCCAGACGGCTCACTTCAGCCGCCTTCTTGTCGATGATGTCCTTGTCGTCCTCGCCCAGGGCGCGCTTCAGATCGGACACGGCATTTTCGATGTTGGCGCGATCGGCGGGCGGTACCTTCTCGCCCAGATCCTTCAACGCCTTCTCGGTCCCGTGCACCAGCGCGTCGGCCTTGTTACGCGACTCGACCAACTCGCGGAACTTGCGATCTTCCTCGGCGTGCGCCTCGGCGTCCTTCACCATTCGCTTGATCTCGTCCTCGTTCAGACCGCTCGAGGCCTTGATGACGATCTTCTGTTCCTTGGCGGTGGCCTTGTCCTTCGCCGACACGTTCAGGATGCCGTTGGCATCGATGTCGAACGTGACTTCGATCTGCGGCATGCCACGCGGCGCCGGCGGAATGCCTTCCAGGTTGAACTGGCCCAGCGACTTGTTGTCGTGCGCGCGCTGACGCTCACCCTGGAGCACGTGAATGGTCACGGCGCCCTGGTTGTCGTCGGCGGTCGAGAAGGTCTGATTCGCCTTGGTGGGAATCGTGGTGTTCTTCTCGATCAGCTTGGTCATCACGCCACCGAGCGTCTCGATACCGAGCGACAGCGGCGTCACGTCGAGCAGCAGCACGTCCTTCACTTCGCCGGACAGCACGCCGCCCTGAATCGCGGCACCGACGGCCACGGCTTCATCCGGGTTCACGTCCTTGCGCGGCTCCTGGCCGAAGAAATCCTTCACCGCCTTCTGCACCAACGGCATGCGGGTCTGACCGCCGACCAGGATCACTTCGGAAATGTCCTTGATCGACAAGCCCGCGTCCTTCAGCGCGATCCGGCACGGCTCGACCGTCTTGGTCACCAGATCCTCGACCAGCGACTCGAGCTTGGCGCGCGTCAGCTTGATGTTGAGGTGCTTCGGACCGGAAGCATCGGCCGTGATGTACGGCAGATTGATTTCGGTCTGCTGGCTGGAGGACAGTTCGATCTTGGCCTTTTCGGCCGCTTCCTTCAGGCGCTGCATGGCCAGCGGATCGCGACGCACGTCGACGCCGCTTTCCTTCTTGAACTCTTCGCCGAGATAGTCGATGACGCGCTTGTCGAAGTCCTCGCCGCCGAGGAACGTGTCGCCGTTGGTGGCGAGCACTTCGAACTGACGCTCGCCGTCGACATCGGCCACTTCGATGATGGACACGTCGAACGTGCCGCCACCCAGGTCATACACCGCGATCTTGCGATCGCCGCCCTGCTTGTCGAGGCCATAGGCCAGCGCAGCCGCGGTCGGCTCGTTGATGATGCGCTTGACGTTCAAGCCGGCGATGCGGCCGGCGTCTTTGGTCGCCTGACGCTGCGAGTCGTTGAAGTAAGCCGGCACGGTGATGACGGCTTCAGTGACCGTGGTGCCGAGAAAGTCTTCGGCGGTCTTCTTCATCTTCTGCAGGATGCGCGCGGAGATTTCCTGCGGCGCCATCTTCTTGCCCTGCACTTCCACCCAGGCATCGCCGTTGTCGGCCTTGGCGATCTTGTAGGGCACCATGTCGACGTCCTTCTGCACGACATGGTCGTCGAAGCGACGGCCGATGAGGCGCTTGATCGCGAACAGGGTGTTCTGCGGATTGGTCACCGCCTGGCGCTTGGCCGACTGGCCGACCAGCACTTCATTGTCCTTGGTGAACGCCACGATCGACGGCGTGGTGCGATCACCTTCGCTGTTTTCGATCACGCGCGGCTTGCCGCCTTCCATGATCGCGACGCACGAGTTGGTCGTGCCGAGGTCGATGCCGATGACTTTGCTCATGGCCGTAATCTCTCCTGCAAATTATCCGTTAGTAATTGTCGAATTGAAGTCTGTAAGTCTGGCCAGGTCGCGCGCGTTCTGCCTGCAACTCCGGCCGTCTTGCCGTGATATCTGCGGACCGTGCCGGCGTTTACAAGCCCCCGCTGACAGACGATCAGGGCGCCCGGGCGACGATTACGCGTGCCGGACGGAGCAACCGGCCGTTCAGCTGGTACCCCTTCTGCACCACCTGAGTGACGCTGTCCGGAACGTGCTCGGCCGAAGGCTGCATGGCCATGGCTTCGTGGTGCTCCGGATTGAACTGCTGCCCCAGGGGGTCGATCTCGGTCAGACCGTTCTTCTCGAAGGCCTTGGCCAGCAATTTCAGGGTGGCTTCGGTGCCGGCGCGCAGGGTCTGCGCATCGCCGGCGGCCAGCAGGCCGAGCTCCAGGCTGTCCTTCACGGCCACCAGATCGTTGGCAAAGCGGTCGACGGCGTACTTATGCGCCTGCTCTACATCGCGCGACGCACGCTTGCGAATATTTTCCATCTCGGCGAGCGCGCGCATGTACAGATCGCGGCTTTCCAGGGCTCGGGCTTCGGCGGCGGCCAGCGCGGTCGCCAGATCGCCAGGCTGCGCTGCCTGGGCCGCGTCGCTGCCGGGCGGGCGATCCTGCTCGTTGGGCGTGCTCATGAATGAATTCTCCTATCGCAAAAAGGGCCCCGTGCCCGGCTGGCAACGCCGGTGGCGGGACGCGCGGTTTCTCAAAGGGGCGGCATTCTGCCTGATCAGGCGGCCGACCTCATGCCTGACCGCTTCAGGGGACAGTCAGGCGCGACGGGAATGGCGACTCAGACGCGAGAATTCAAGGCGGAGCCGAGCAGCTTCGCGGTGATGTCGACGATGGGGATGATGCGTTCATAGGCCATGCGGGTCGGACCGATGACCCCCAGCACCCCGACGACTTCCTTATCCAGGGTGTAGGGTGCGGTGACCAGACTGCAATCGTCCAGGATGGTGTAGCCGGATTCCTGGCCGATGAAGATCTGCACGCCGTCGGCTTTCAGGCTCAGATCCAGCAGGTGCAGGATGTCGCGCTGCTGGGTGAACGCCTCGAACAGACGCCGCAGCTTCTCGACGTTGGATAACTCGGCGAAGCTCATCAGGTTGGTTTCGCCGGCAATGACATATTCCATCCGGCCGCCGATCGGGCTCGGCATGACCACGTGCTGGGCCAGATGAATCGCGTCCAGCATCACCTGGTTCAGCGACTCGCGCGTCTCCTTCAGCTGAGTCAGCAAGTGCTCGCGCACCGCGCTCAATTCCTTGCCGCCGAATTCCTGGTTCAGATAATTCGACGCGCGCCGCAGCTCCTCGGAGGTGTAGTGCCGGTCCAGCTGCACGATCCGGTTCTGCACTTCGCGACCGTTCACGACCATGATGGCCAGCACGCGGTTATCCGACAGCGGCACGAATTCGATCTGGCTCAGCGCCGAGTGACTCTGACGCGGCAAGGTCACGACGCCCGCCAGCCTCGTCACGCTCGACAACATCTGCGACGCCGCCGCCACCAGCGATTTATGGTCGGCGGAGTGTTCACCGAAGCGCGTCTGGATCGCGGCGATCTTCTCGTCATCGAGCGGCTCATATTTGAGCAGCGTGTCGACGAAGAAACGATAACCCTTGTCGGTGGGCACGCGGCCCGCCGAGGTATGCGGTGAAGTGACGAAGCCGAGCTCTTCCAGATCCGCCATGACATTGCGGATGGTCGCAGCGCTCAGATTCAGCCCGAGATCACGCGACAGCGTGCGGGACCCGACGGGTTGCCCGTCGCGGATGTAATGCTCGACCAGCAGTCTGAGTAACTGCTGCGAGCGTTCATTCAGCGATTCGTCGTTTTGGGTCGGCATCGTTCGGTTCGGGCGGCTTGCATCGAAGCATCACGCCCCGACCGCATCTAGGACTCAAACCTATGTGACAGAAGGCAATTTGCACCAGCCCGCGCTGCGATGCCCGACTGTCCGAGTAAGCTAAACACGGCGCCGGGCTCGGATCAAGCAGCTCGCCCCCTAGGCGTGACCACATTCGACCCGGGAGATATTGTGACCCCTCCCCCGCTTCGCCACCGGATTCGCGTGGCTGGCTGACATGGGTCCGTGCTAAAAACCGCATCCATGCCCGCAGCGCCCCACCCGTTCCAAACCATCGCCATCATCGGCAACACGCGAGACTCGCGGGTCGTCGAGTCGTTACAGGCTCTCGCTGCTCATCTGCACAGCCGCTCGCGGCGTGTGCTCATCGATGGGGCGACGAGCGTCGACTACCGCGGCGTCACCGTCGAGCAGCTCCCTGAATCGGAGCTGTGCACGAAGGCGGACCTCTTGATCGCGGTCGGCGGCGACGGCTCGATGCTGCATGCGGCCCGGCTCGCCGCGCCACGCGGTCTGCCGGTGCTCGGTATCAACCGCGGACGGCTCGGTTTTCTGGCCGACATCGGCCCCACCGAGCTCGCCACTCGCGTCGATGAGATTCTCGCCGGCCGTTATGTGAGCGATCAGCGCACGATGCTGCAGGCGACGTTGAGCTCGCCCGGCCAGCCGGATCGCCAATGCAACGGCCTGAACGACGTCGTTCTGCAGAAGTGGCAGACCGGTCGCATCCTGGATTTCGAGACCTACATAGACGGCCGCTACGTGAACACGCACGGCGGCGACGGCTTGGTGATCGCGACGGCCACCGGTTCGACCGCTTATGCGCTGTCGTGTGGCGGACCGATTCTTTATCCGGGACTGGATGCCATGGTGCTGGCACCAATCTGCCCGCACACCTTGTCGGACCGGCCCATCGTGGTCCGAAGCAATGCCATCATCGAAGTGCGGCTGCTCGATCGGCCCGACAGCAACGGCCAGGTCACCTGCGACGGCGTGTCGCTCGGCGCTCTCTCTCAAGGCGATCGGCTGATCGTTCAGCCGGCCGCGGGCAAGGTGACTCTCCTGCATCCCGCCGATCACGATTACTATCGCACGCTGCGCTCGAAGCTGCGCTGGGGCCGCGGTGACCGAACCGCTCCGTACCCCGACCCAACCACCGAATAAACCTCCGCCGCGAAGATGCTCACTCATATTCAGATCCGCGACTTTGCCATCATCGACGCGGTCGAGCTGGAGCTTGGCCCGGGCCTGACCGTGCTCACGGGCGAAACCGGCGCGGGCAAGTCGATCCTGGTCGATGCGCTGCTGCTCGCGGCCGGCGGTCGCGCGGGCGCCGAAGTCGTTCGTCATGGCGCCGAGCGCGCTGAAGTGTCCGCGACGTTCGCCATCGAGAAAAACGCCGCGGCCCACACCTGGCTCAACGAGCAATCCATCGAGCACGAAGGTGAATGCGTACTGCGTCGAGTGATCTCCGCGGACGGTCGCTCGCGCGCTTATGTCAACGGACAAACGATGTCCGTGCAGTCGCTGCGCCAGCTCGGCGAAACGCTCGTCGACGTGCACGGCCAGATGGAATATCAGTCGCTGGTCCGTCGCTCCGCTCAACGCGAATTGCTCGACCAGAGCGGCGAACACCGCGAGCTGCTCAGTGTAGTCACCGAAACCTGGCGCACTTTGTCCCAGGTCAAAGAAGAACGCGATCGCGCGGCCGCCTCCGCCCAGGACCGCGAGGCTCGACTCGAGCTGCTGCGTTATCACACGAGCGAGCTGCAAGCACTGGATCTGAAGGCCGGCGAAGCTGAAGAGCTCGGCGCCGAGCGGACGCGTTTGTCACAACGCGGTCGGCTCGCCTCCGGTGCGCGAGAAATCATCCAACTGCTGCGTGAAGCGGAAGATGTGAGCGCGGAACAGGCGATCTCGCGCGCGCTCAGCACGGCACGACATGTCGGCGAGCTGGACCCGACGTTCGCACCGATGGCGAGGTTGATCGATGAGAGCTTGATCGCTCTGCGCGAAGGCGTCGAAGCGGTGGAGCGTTACGAGTCCGATCTCGAAGCCGATCCGCAGCGTCAGGAATGGGTCGAGGACCGGCTCGCGACCATGGAATCGATCGCGCGCAAGCATCGCGTCGAAGTCAGCGCCCTGCTCGACCTGCAAGCGGAATTGCAGCAGGAATTCCAGCGGCTCGACTCGCTCGAAGCGTCCATGGCGCAGATCGAGAAGCGCCTGGAGGACGCCCAGAAAAAATTCAATGCTGCCTGCGACAAGCTGACGGCCGCGCGCAAGTCCGCCGCGAAATCGTTGGGCTCGAGCATCAGCTCGTTGATGCAGACCCTCGGCATGCCGGGCGGAAAATTTCAGATCGACGTGCGCGCCGCGGAGTCGGCCGGTGCGAATGGCGCCGACGACATCGAGTTCCTGGTCAGCGCCAACCCCGGCCAGCCGCCTCGTCCGCTCGCCAAAGTGGCGTCGGGCGGTGAATTGTCACGCATCAGCCTGGCCATTCAGGTAGCCGCTGTGCAGACCGATGCCCTTGCCGGCTCGCTGGCCTGCCTGGTGTTCGACGAAGTCGATGCCGGGGTGGGCGGCGGCGTGGCGGAGATCGTCGGCCGTCAGCTGCGAACCCTCGGCGAGCGGGCGCAGGCCCTCTGCGTCACCCACCTCCCCCAGGTCGCCAGCCAGGCGCACGCGCATGTCCGAGTGACCAAGCTGACGGATGGCAAGACCACCCGCACGGCCCTTCACCCGCTGACTGCCGATGAACGCGTGGAAGAAATCGCCCGCATGCTGGGCGGTATCAATGTGACCGACAAGGCGCGGGAACATGCCGCCGAGATGCTGCGGCCGGCGCCGACGAAGACTGCCGCCAAGGCGGCGGCTGGCGCGAGCAAGGCTCCGGCCAAAGCTGCCGCCCCCGCTCCGAAGAAGAAGCCGGCGCGGCGCTGAGCCGTCAGAGGAGTGGCTTCAGTTGCGGCTTTTCTGGTTTCTTGCCGGACAGTCCGGGCGGCTGCAGTAGCCGTACAGGATCATGGAATGATCCTTCAGCTCATACTTGAGACGGGCCGCCACCTGGCGCTGGCGCTCCTCGATACCGGCATCCATGAACTCTTCGACCCGGCCGCAACCTAAGCACACAATGTGGTCATGGTGCTGGCCCTCGTTGAGCTCGAACACCGCCGTGGTGCCCTCGAAGTGATGACGCGTCACCAGCCCCGCGGCCTCGAACTGCGTCAAGACCCGGTACACCGTGGCCAGGCCGATATCCTCGTGAGATTCGAGCAGATGCTTATAAATGTCTTCCGCGCTCATGTGGCGCGGCGTGGCCGTGCCGAGAATCTCGAGAATCTTGATCCGAGGCAACGTGACCTTGAGGCCAGCCTTCCGCAAATCATTGGTTTCCACGTGCTTGGTCCTCAGATCGAATGTCCGCGAGCGTCCCGCTGCGAGACCGACCGCTTTTGAGTATCATCCTGCCGCATTATCTCGCAGCCCAGCCGCTGGCTCCACCCCGAAATGACACGAATCAAGTACATACTGGCCTCGCTGATCGCTACCGCGCTGCTGGCCGGCGGCCTCACAGGATGCGTCCACCGCGTCGATATTCAACAAGGCAATTTTCTCGACAAGGACGACATCGACCGCGTCGCGATTGGCATGACCCGCGTCCAGGTGCGATCGCTTCTCGGTACGCCCATGGTCGCCGACCCCTTCGTGAGTCAGCGCTGGGACTACCTGTACTACTTCAAGCGCGGTCGCTGGAGCGAGCCGCAGAAGCGTCATTTCATCGTGTTCTTCGACGCCACCGATAAAGTGGAACGCATCGATCGCCCGACCGACACGGTGCCCACCCTGGTGAAGCCGCCCGAAGCGAAGACCGCCGCGGCGAACTGAGTTACTTGCGACGTTGAGTTTCGGCGCGGCTGCGCTCGGCCGCTTCGCGCCGGCTCTGCTTGGGATCGATCAGCAACGGCCGCAGAATCTCGATGCGGTCGCCATCGCGCAGCTGATAGGTGAGCGGCACTGCCCGCCCGAAAATCGCACAGGCCAACGGGCGCGCCGCGGCTTCCGGAAATTTTTGCAGCAGCCCTGAGCGATTCACCGCCTCGGTGAGCGAGGTGCCGGGCGGCACTTTCAGATCGACCCCTGGCTGTTGGTCCGGCAGCGCGTACACCACGCGGATGCGCAGCAGCTCACTTTTTTCCATACTTCTCGCGAGCGCGGTCGACGAAGGCGTCGATCAACTCGCTGCAATTCTTCTCGAACGTGCGAGAGAGCAGCATGTTGAGCATGGCGCTGGCGAACTCGAACCGGACCGTGAGCCCGACCTTGACGCCCTTGTCACCCAGCGGGGTAAACGTCCAGCGGCCCTCGAAGGTCTTGAAAGGCCCGTCCACCAGCGTCATCAACATCTCGGTGGGACGTTTCAGAAAATTGCGCGTCGTGAACGTCTCGCGCACGCCCGCTTTGTGCATTTCCAGCTTGCCGGTAACCTGGTCCGGCGTGCTTTCCAGCAACTTCGCGGCGGAAATCCAGGGCACGAACTGCGGATACTGCTCAATGTCCGCCACCAGCGCGAACATTTGTTCGGCTGAATAGGGGACCAGGGCACTTCGAGTTACTTCACGCATGCGCCGGCACGGTACAATCCGCGCCCTCTATGAGCAAGCAGAAAGCCGACAACAACCCGACCATCGCCGAGAACCGCCAGGCCCGCCACGAGTACTTCATCGAAGAGACGTACGAGGCCGGTCTGTCGTTGCAAGGCTGGGAGGTCAAGAGCATGCGCGCCGGACGCGTGCAGCTGAAGGAAGCGTACGTGTTCCTCAAGAACGCCGAAGCCTTCCTGTACGGCGCGCACGTCTCCGCCCTGCCCACCGCCTCCACGCACGTGATCCCCGACCCGATCCGCACGCGCAAGCTGCTGCTGAACCGCGCGGAGCTGAGCCGGCTGGTCGGTGCCGTCGAACGCAAGGGCTACACCCTGGTGCCGCTGGAAATGTATTGGAAGGCCGGCCGCGCCAAGTTGCGCATCGGTCTGGCCAAGGGCAAGAAGGAACACGACAAGCGCGCGACCTCCAAGGATCGCGACTGGCAGCGCGAAAAATCGCGATTGATGAAACATTCGAAGCGCTGAACCCCCACCCTTTTAAGACATTCCCTGCCTGTTTCCCGAGCGTGGCGCGGTCAAAGTGATGAACGCGTCACGCGGTTACAGTTGCTCACGGGATCTGGACGCGTCGCCGTGCAATGTGCACGGTGAGCCGCACCGTGCGGCGTAACGCTTTCCGGAGGAAACATGACCAGCGCGATTTCGATGAGTAACTGCTACTCGTCGTACGCGAGCACGCAAACGCGTGCCGCGGATACATCCAAACTGCAACAGCAGTTGTTCAGCAAGGTGGACACGAACGGCGACAAGTCCATCGACGCGACCGAGCTCACCTCGTTTCTCGACTACGTCGGCGAGAAAACCGGCAGCTCGATCGACTCGGCATCGGCACTCAAAGCGCTCGACAGCGACGGCAACGGCTCGATCAGCGAGACCGAGCTGACCGACAATGCCAGCGCATTGTTCGATCAGCTGAAGTCGCAGCTGATGAGCTCGCAGATGCAACCGGGCCACGGCGGCCCACCGCCTCCGCCGCCCTCGGGCGAGGATTCGAGCGACATGTTCTCCAGCATCGACACGGATGGCGACGGCTCGATCTCCAAGACCGAGCTCGAGACCTTCCTGAGCAGCCGCGCCGATGACTCCGGCAAGGGCCCAAGCGCAGACGACATCCTCGCCCGCGACGATACCGACGGCGACGGCGCCATCAGCTCCGCGGAATTCGAGGACGCCATGAGCCGCGGTCCGCAGGGTCACCGTGGCGGTGATAGTGGTGGGATGAACTTCGAGAAGCTGCTGTCGTCGCTGGTGAATCAGTACGCGGCGGTGGGGTCGGCTTCGAGCGCAGTGGGGTCGTTGAGCGTTGCGGCCTGATTGCTGGGTCAGCGCCAACGAAATGCCACCGACGACGATGCGTCGGTGGCATTTCGGGAATTGGTGGAGGCGGCGGGAATCGAACCCGCGTCCGCAAGCACTACGCTACAAGATCTACATGCTTAGCTCACTCATTGATTCTCGCCGCGCGCTACCCGAGGAGCAGGGAAGACGAACGACCAGCTGCAGAGCGTTTTAACGAGGCGGCCTGTAGCACACCGACTCGCGAGCTTGTGAGCGCGTCCCCCAATCTGGATGCACAAGCACATACCAGGCGGAGGTTAGGCGGGATTAAGCCGCCAGAGCGTAGTTGTCGTCGTTTGCAACTATAAGTTTGTAAGCAGTTTAAGGAGTTACCTACAACTCCGCATGCACCTGGAGTTTCGCCACCCACGTCGAAGCCGGTCGCCCCCGAAGGTGTCGCCACTCATGGCAACGGACGCTAGTGTAAGGCCAAAGCGGCGGATCTCAAGGGGAAATTGCGAGAAGCGTGTCGGCGTCGGCTCATTTGCCCTCCAACCTCTCGCAGTCCAAGGCCCTCGACCACGGCCGCAGCCTCTTGCTCGTCCCGACACACGAATACGAGCGTACGCGGGGCCGGGCTCTTCCCTATCCAAGGCGCGAGAGAACTACACCGCGCTCGAAATGCGCGGCGACCAGGACGCGCGACTCCGCGGGTGACTCGCACAACCAAGAGCGCGAAAAACGCGCGCACCCCTGCTCTGCCGACAACAAAGAAACATTCAGAGCGCATGGGTTCAGGGCGCACCCCCGTTCGATCTTAACGACTACTCGCCAGCGCGATGGAAAGCGATGCCCGAGTAAACGAACAACTGCGATGGTCTGCGCGGGACATCCATAAATAGCAGGGGGTAGCCTTTAGGCTACAAGCGATCTAGAATGAGTTCCATCAAAGTACGGCAATACCGAACCCAGGACGGCAAAATTCCCGTATTGGAATGGCTAAGCAGCTTCCGTGACCGCATTGCGCGTGCTCGGATCGACGCCCGCCTTGAACGACTGGCTCTCGGATTGCGCGGTGATTGGCGGTCAGTGGGCGGCGGCGTGAATGAACTGCGCATCGACCATGGCCCCGGCTATCGGGTGTACTTCGCACAGCATGCCAACACCGTTGTTATCCTTCTGTGTGGCGGCGACAAGCGCACTCAAGCGAAAGATATCGAGCAAGCACATGCCTACTGGAAAGACTACAAAGCGCAAAATCGCACCTAGCGTGCCCTTCCGCGCGTCAGTCCATCTTCACAGCGATGCGGAGATCGCCGTTTATCTCGAAGAAATGCTGGCGGATGGCGACGCACGCGCGGTCCCGATCGCGCTTCGTACGGTGGCGGAAGCCGTGGGCGGCATGGGGGCGCTTGCCGAGAAGACAGGATTGTCACGCGAAACGCTCTATCGGACCCTGTCTGCGAGCGGCAATCCGCGGCTGGATACGTTGGCACTCATCCTTGAGGCGTTTGGTCTGAGACTGTCGGTGAGACCGGCCCCGAAACCACGGCGCACGGAGCAACGTGCGTCACACAGCTAATCACAACACTCGTTTACCTCAAGCCCATTAAACTTGAGGAATACTCTCAACCGACCGCGACAACGGCAGAGCAGAAGGAACATAGCCTTGGCTACGGCGTCGTACCGCAGAACGTTCTAAGCGATATTCAAGCGTGCAATTGTGAAAAAACTGCTGATCACGGACGTCGACAATACACTGTTTGACTGGCAGCGCCTTTGGTACGAGTCCTTTTCGGCTATGAGTCGCAAAGCCTTGGACATCTCGGGCATGGACCCAGAACTATTCTATGCTGAGTGCAGTCAACTGCATCAGAAGCACGGAACTAGCGAGTACGCCTTTGTTCTTACCGAGCTACCCTCATTGAAGAGACTCTACGGGGCGGATGTCATGAACGTGATGCAGCCCGCCATCGATTCTTTCCGAGAAGCTCGGCGTGAATACCTTAAGCCATATCCCGGTGTCCATGCTGCTCTGGACTTCCTCAGAAAAGCAGGAATAACTGTCGCCGCCTTCACGGAATCAAAAGCCTTTTATACGAGCTACCGCTTTAGAAAGCTCGGACTCGACGAAAGGATAGATTTTCTGTATTCACCGGTTGATCACGCTCTACCCGATGACGCGAGCTCCATTCGAAAGTACTCACCCGAAACCTATGAACTGAAGTACACCAGACATCGCTTCACTCCTGAGGGCGAATACAAGCCAAATCCGCACATCCTATTGAGCATCGTTGACGAACTTGGATTTGACATTGAAAGCACTGTATACGTTGGTGACAACCTGTGGAAGGACGTCTTCATGGCGCAGCAGGCCCAGGTCACTTCTGTGCACGCAGCATACGGGGCTGCACAGCACAGGGCCGAGGAATACGATCTATTGAAAAAGGTGACGCATTGGACACCTGAGATGGTGGCACGCGAACGAGAGGCATTGAGACCGGGCGCGGTCACACCAACATACGTGCTACGCGATTCGTTCGATGAGATCATTAAAATAATGGAGATCTAATGGACGAGATGGCGGCGCAAATTGAGATCTGGAAGAAGATCGTGGACGTGCAACAACACTTCAACGATTTGGAGCTTCGCATCCGAAACTTTGCCCTAATTGTCACGGGTGCATTTTTAGGCTTAGGCGCAAACGCCCTCAAAGATGGGGGCACTGCAACCATTAATGGCCATCACATTCCAACTGCTGCTTTGATCGTGGCAGCCTCTCTCGTACCGCTCCTGGCTTTCTATCTGATGGATAGGCTGTGGTATCACCGCCTTCTTAAGGGGGCTGTCAACGCAGGGACTCAGGCAGAAAAGAAACTCACGGAACTCGGACTGGCGGTCGATTTGGGCACTCAGATTAGCCTCGCGAGCCCTTTCACAGTGTTCAAGAAAAGCGTGCACTCACATCACAAGATGGATGGATTCTACATCCTCTTGTTGCTCTCAATCGCGAGCCTTGGGCTAACTCTTGCTCTTGCAGTGAGGCCGTCAACAGTCATCGCAGGAACTCCCAGCCACGTGACGCAAGCACAAGGACTCGACGAGGCTGCCGCCGATGCGGTCTGCAAAGCCTACGTGCAGGATCTTTTGAATCACTCAGCGGGCGTGCCGGGCTCGACTGCTACGGACCCCGGCACCGGCCGACAAGCTGTATTGGTGTCGGGCAGATGGAGATTGGTGCCACGATGCTAAGCATCTGTAACCCATTCTAATTTCGCGTGCAGATGAACACTGCCAGATGCAACCTCGCGAAACTCCGGCGTGCGCAAAGCTCATAGCGAACACCACACTAGGGGACTACTTAATCAACTTGAACGGCTTCGCGATCTCGTACCACTCAATCAAAAGATCGCGGGTCGACTCGAACATAGTCCGCAATTTGGCATCCCGCTCTTTTCGTTGCTTAAAATTAGTCGGCTGATGACTAACAGCATTTCGCCAATCAGTGTGGCCTCGTGCCTTCACGATCGATTGCTTGCTAAAAGTCGGCACCTTAGCCTTGATCTTGCCAACATCAATGCGCACCTCCATTGTCTCCAGCATTGTCGCCCAGGAATCGGTGTGAAAGAACCTAGCTTTTAGGGCGGGCGTTCCAGCCGGATGCTTCCAGAGCCCCTTGCTGTATGTATGCTCCGCGAATATGCGCGTCAGCTCTTCAAGCGACTGACTGATAGCTTGGCAACCTTGACCAGGCGAACCATCAAGGAAAGTCGACTCCGCATTCTTGACCTCCTCCCTGCGATTCTTTGGCACAGATTCCAGCGTGGTCTTCTTTAGACCGAACAAGGAGAGTGGCACGGGGCGATGGAACTCATGAACACTACCATCGTCATTTATTTGCGCGACCCCAATACCGCACTCTCTCGCCTGCTTAAGTTCAGCATTGAATGTCGGAGCAGCCGCAGTAGGCGGAACCGCCACCCATAGCTGTATGGGCAACGCCCGAGTTGCCGACTTACTAACAAATTCGTAGAGCGAATTGGAAAATGGCGTCTCTCGTACCTCTATCCCAACGTAGTAACCCGTAGACAAAGTGGCGAGCCATGTCGGCTTAAGCGGTAAGCCATCGTCGATCGATGTCTCGCATTTAAACCCTTTCGCACCATAGTGCTGCGCAAAGTACGACTTTGCTCGGTCCGCAACGTCATGAAGGCTTTGGCCGAGGATGATGTAGGTCATGCGTCGGCCTTCAGGATCGCCTCAGCGCGCTTCACCAGCTCCTCAAGCTTCTCCCTGACATCCTCATCAATCTCCGAAGCATCCACCTCCTGAAGTTTCACCAACAAGCTATCTATGCGTGAAACGATGTCGCGCTCAGCATATGCTTCCGAAGCAGTCTCATCCCATGCTTGCGTAATGGAGTACTTCGGCTCCGTTAGCAACTTCTTGATCGCCTTCTTGGCTTTATCGGAACTGACTCCAACCTTGGTGGCTCTCGCGATCTTTCCTACCTTTCTGAAATCGACGATGTTGTCGACCACCTTGTCCTTATACTTCTTAAGGAGCACATCGCGCGCAACATCTATGTTCCTGACGACATCCGGCATCGCCCGAACAACCGTCTTTAGAGATTTTTCGATCTCGATAAAGAGGTCTTCGCTCAGTAGTTGCTTGCTTTTTGGCTTCTTTAGCTCCTCCAGGAGCATGTCTTGATACTTCTTCGGCAGATCACTGAGCATCTTGCATCTGCGAATGACACCCCGCACGAGCCCAGTCTTCGCAGATAGCTCAACCTCCGATGGCTCCTTGCCCAGCTCTGCGGTAAGTAATTCAATAATCTTCGGTAGCTTCAGAGCGATCGTCAACAAATCCCATTGCTCGCGAAGAGCATGGATGTTGAACATTAGAAGCAGATTTTCTAGCGGCTTCGGCTCCTTCTGAATGAGGGCGGGAATGGTCTTTAGGTTTAGCTTTGAGGCGCAGCGCCAGCGCCTCTCACCATCGATAAGGATGAACTCCGACCCACGCTTGAATACAGCGATGGGAACTTGAATTCCATACTGTCGAATCGACTCCTGTAACTCCTCAAGCTCGCCCTGACGGAATGTGATTCTAGGATTATCTGGATTAGGACGAATCTTTCCGGTTGGGATGTCAGCAAGCGTTCCGGATTGACTCGATGCCATGCGCTTGGTCTCAGGTATTCGTTACCAGAAGCTCGATGGCGTTTCGCCTCGCGGAGACGAAGCCGGCAATGTGGCGTCGAACAGCTATTCGTCTTATCGACCAGCGTGAGAATAGTTCTCTCGCCTCTCGACAGTCCGCATAACTGACCACAAAGGCGGCCCCCTTCCTATCCATGGTGCTTAGATGGGCAGCGAGACGCTCTAGATCTCGTTTTGAAAACTCGCGCCGATCGTACTCACGGAACACGCGCCGCGACTCAACAGCATAGGGAGGATCAACATAGACAAAATCGTTTGCCTGGACGGCAGAAAGCACCTCCCCAAAATCCCCCGCCTTCAGCGCCGCGCTCTGAAGGAGAGCAGCGGATCGCCGAAAATCCTCTATTGGAGGGATCACACCTGGCTTCTTATGGGCAAACGGAACATTGAAATGACCGTCCCGGTTCGTTCTATATATGCCGTTAAAGCAATACCGGTTGAGATACACAAATCGAACCGCTCGACCGAACGCCTTAAGTCGACTACTACTCCGATCTCGTACCCGATAATATTCCCGTTCGGTGCGCTCAATGGCGGAGACAGCGCGGTGAACGTCATCTGGACGTTCGCGAATTACCTCATATGCCTCCATTAACGCACTATTAATATCTCCGAGGAGCGCCTTCTCTGGTTGAAGCTTGAAAAACAACGCTGCTGAGCCCGCGAATGGCTCCACATATCTTCGATATGAGGGCTTCCAGAAATCCGCAAGCACCGGAAGGATCTTTCGCTTACTACCCGCCCAACGTAGGATTGGCGTCACCGATGGCAACTGGCCAGCCACCCCTACAGCATCGGCCGGAGAGTCCGAATTGAGGGTCCGTGAGCGCACGCCGCTCACTCGCGCAGTCTGAGGCATGACTAAATCTGCCTTACAGAGACCAACAGCCTGAGGTGATGCAGCGCTGTTTAATTCCTGTTCTTCTCATTGTTCTTCCCTTTGAGCGCACGACCGTCGTCTTGGCAGATCGAGAAAGAGCAAAATACGACCACACCCGTTAATAATCCAACTCTAACTCGCGGCCATATTTACATGCAAATATAGATTGGGCCACGGACTGGATGGACAGTAACTATGAGCGATACCATGCCGAAACGTGCGCTTCGAAACTCTCGGCCGCGACGGGCCGGGCGAGGTACGGTTTGAGGTTCTTGGCTTGGAGGCTGACCGCGACCTGATTGGCGCGCTAGCGAGGCTCTTGGCCGAATCCGGCTCCCCGGCCCCGTCTATACGCGCCGCGGTGAATCGGCTCATAGTCACCGGTGCGCAGCGCAAAGGGCGAATCCTCGACGCGTTACGGCGCTCTCCACTCGCGCACACCGATCTCGATGTCCGAAGGGCTCACACCTCCCGAGGCCGCAAGGTTGATTTGTGAATAGTTGATTAGGCTAGCATGAACCAGCCGATATCATCCTCGCGCACTACAGACTCGGCCACCTTAACAACATTGGATGGAAACGCCCCAGCGGGATGATGCCGACAACGCGCCCCCCCAGGAGGAAGGCCGGAATCTTTGCAGAGATTATTCCAGACCAGCCTGTCGCCTTCGCTTATCAGCGAGACGCGCAAAGAGCCTCGCTGGGCTCGCGATTCATGTCGGGAAATCTGCCGAGGCCATCATCCACCGTTAAGCTGCCATTATCCCAGCGTGCCTTCGGCGATCTCGATCGAGAAATAATCGGCATAACTCATGAATATAGGTAAAAACTGATAAGCCAAGTGACGATCACTGCGTCCACTAGCAGATTGCAGCCCAGCAAGCAAGCAAGTAACAATCCGATCGCGCCAGTTTCCGGTTCACTGTCGCCGATCCGGCCTCATGAAAGCAGACTGCTTCCCGCGTGGCATGTCGCCACAGAGGTTTCCGAATGTCTGTTGAAAGTCCTGAATCAAATCGCCGAATTCTACGCCGGCGGGAAGTTGAGGCTCGATGCGGATTCAAGCGTGCTCATCTCTACAAACTGATAGACGAGGGAAAGTTTCCTCGACCGGTTCGCATCGGCGTCCGAGCCGTTGGCTGGGACTCTGTTGAGATCGAGCAGTGGATCGCCGAACAGCTGCAGCGGCGGATCTAACCGTTGCGGACATAAACGCTCGCAATATAGCGCCCGCGACCATCACCATGACCAAGATCCAGGGAGGTCGCGATGCGCGCCTCCCGCTGGCTGTAGCCGGCATCGCGATACGCCTGCATACGCTCCTGCGCAAACGCATAGCGGGCAGCGTGACTTTGGATTCCTGCTCGGCTGCAAATACCGCTGTATACCTTCGCGGCTTGCTTTAGCTCCTTCGTTTCCACTCCTTTGGCGCATGCCAAGAGATAACGCCGTCCACTGGCTTCCAGTATCTCCAGTGCTCGCCGCACCGATGCCAGCGCCCGCCCCACATCAGCAGGATGCACTAACCGCGGCCGCGCACCTTTGGTGCCGTCGAACAAGCGGGCGCATCCCTGCCGTTCTAGTTCACGTTGCAATCGAAGGAGCGCATCTATCTGGCCGGCACGAATGGCTTCCAGCGCCCTCAGACCTAGTGCTCGCTGCAACTCCAGAGTTGCGCCGGCGTCCGGCCTGCCTAACCGTTCCATGCGTTGCTGGAACGCGCGAATCTGATCGTCCGATAGTGGTTGCTTGCGACCAATGCGGCTGCCTTGGGCAATCCCGAGTGCTCGATTGCTGTAAGCGGGATTGCGAGCCAGCCCTTCTTTACCAACGTATTCCAGCACTGCACGCAGATGGCTCATGTCTTTTGCCAGCGTTCGACTTGCGAGACCACCGTCCGCCCGATGGCGGATGTACGCCTGCAAGTGCTTGCCGCCAATCTGAGTTGCGGAGTGAATCCCGAAGCCCGTTTCCCGCATGACCTCGGCGAACGTTTTGAACGTTCGGCTGCGACCCTCCTGCGTTAAATGCCCACGACCCAATAGATAGCCGATCCTCTGAAGATCTGCCTGCAACTCAGATTTCTTACTCATCACTCCCTCCAACTCGTCACTTCGATCTGCACATCCGGGCAATCCCGGCAGGAAACGTTTCCTGCCTTGATCCATCGCGAGCGGCCGGATGTGCGAGTCCGGTCGGTTGAGTTTCGTGGCCTCACAGCAGCACGTGCCGGTGACATGTGGTGCTGCTCACGCGTGAGCGTGAGATCGAGGCTGCCCTTGGCGGGCCGCTCGCGGTGGCTGATATCGACTGAAGGAGCTTCGTTGCGAAGCTATGGTTGATTGCGTCCGTTGCAGACGCGGTGCCACTTTCTCGCATCGGTGAAAATGCGTTGCGGTGACAGTGATTTGCGGCAGTGGGCGGTGTGCGTCACTTTCTCGGCTTCGCCGAAGACAGTGACGCACGCGTGGAGGAATGCTGCTGTTGACGCAGTTTGTGTAGTTACGTTGTTAGAAGAATAGTTGCCGCAGAGACGACCGCTGGACAGCGGATTGGAGAAGAAAGGCGTCAGCGCCCGAGTGATGAGTCAGGACCACAGCCGGGTTGGCTGCGCAGCTCTGCCTGGTCTAAAGCTGCTTGGGGTTGCCTGCAAACGCAGGCGGGCTTACGACGATGCCCTCGTCGTCAGGGAATAATCGTCGAGGTCGAGAATGCGCCAGCAGCTAGCGATCTGCGCCGGGCCATTGAAGGTTCGCGTGACCACGAGCTCGCGCTCGGACGTACGCTCTGTCGTCGTGTCGTTCTTCATGGGGTCCGCTCACTTTCTCTTCTTGCGTTCACCGATCTTTTCCCGTTGTTTCAGTTGCTCGACAACGATCCCTTTGATTCAAGCGCTCAAGCCGCGCGCCACCTACTGCGCCTTCTCCTCCTCAACGCGCTTCTTTTCCTTCTTATTCTCCGCCGGACTCGTCATTGCAGGACTCGAATGCGTAATGTCCTGATCCGTCTTATCCTCGCGCTCCTCGCCCGGCGCCTGTTCCTTGAGCATTTCCTTCGCCACGGCCTCGCACTCGCGCTTCACTTGCCCCTTGGCCGATTCGCACTGTTTCAACAGCTTGCTATTTGCTGGATCTTCGGCGGCAACCGCCGATAGGGATAGACCGCAGGCCAATAGCACCGACAGCATGAGCTTCGAAGCCACGATGCACTCCTTGTTGTTACTTCAAGGACAGTACGCCTGGGCTCCGGGCTGAGTTTCAGTCGAAGGAGCGGCGGGCAAGGTTTCGTCGCGAATGACGCACGCTGCGCATGCCCTTCGCGCAGTCAGCGCCGTTTGTGCATGAAGGCAGCGAACGTCAACCCCGCCTCCTCCTCGATCCGCAGCAACTGATTGTACTTGGACTGCCGCTCCGAATTGCGCACCGATCCGATCTTGATCTGGCCCGCGCCGGTGGCCACGGCCAGATCGGCAATAAATGAGTCCTCGGTTTCACCCGAGCGGGCGGACACCACGGTCGCATAGCCGGCCTTGCGGGCCAGTGCCATGACGTCGAGAGTGCCGCTCAAGGTGCCGTTCTGGTTGACCTTGATGAGTACGGCATTCGCCACCTGCCGTTCGATCCCCGAAGCGAGGCGTTGCGCGTTGGTCGCGAAGAAGTCATCGCCGACGAGTTGTAGCGAGCGATCGCCAAGCTTGCGAGTGAACGATTGCCACGCCTCCCAATCGTCCTGATCGAATGGATCCTCCACCGACACGATCGGGTACTTGCCGCACAAGTCGAACACATAGGACATCATCGCATCAGAAGTCAGCTCGCGGCCGGCGCGGCGCAAGTGATAGCAACGTTGCTCCTCCACATATAGCTGGCTCGCAGCGACATCGATGGTGATGGCCATGTCATGTCCCGGTCGCAGTCGTGCGGCCTCGATGGCCCGCACCATCAGCGTCAACGCTTGCTCGGCGCTTTCGAAACCCGGGCTCAGACCGCCCTCGTCCGCCAGCAATGTGACCCGACCCTCTTGCGCCATCAAACGTGCAGCGGCGCTGCGAACGCGGGCAATCCACTCCAGTGCTTGAGAATACGTCGTTGCGCCGACTGGCATCGCGAGGAAGTCCTGGAAGTCCATGCCTCCTCCGGCATGCGCTCCGCCGCTCAGGATGTTTGTCATTGGCATCGGCATGGACGGCGCCACGCCGGGCACGAGCGATCTGAGATAAACATGCAGGGGCTGACGCACATGCGCGGCCGCAGCTCTAGCGGTTGCAAGAGACAGCGCGAGAATGGGGTTGGCACCGACGCGTCCGAGGTCGGGTGTGCCATCGATCCAGCGTAGCGTTGCATCGACCGCAGTCTGGTCGAGCGCATCCACGCCCTGCATCTGCCCTTCACAGGCTTGCAACGCAGTCGCGACGACGGATTGAACTCCGTAGCTCTCGTAGCTCTCGGCATCGCCATCTCGCAACTCGCGGACTTCGTATTTGCCGGTGGAAGCACCCGAGGGCACCGACGCACGACCCAAAGACCCGTCATGCAAGATCACATCGGCCTCGACGGTCGGGCGACCGCGAGAGTCGAGGATCTGACGCAGCTTCAAAGAAGCGATTCGCGAAGGATTCATGAGCGCAGCAATCTCAGTACAGTAGCCGGTCAAAGAGCTCCAACCACGCCGGCGCAGGTTCGAGCAGCAGCCTCAGGGCGCGCTTTCTCACTTCCTCGACATCGAGCTCGTCGAGAAAATTCACCGGCGAATCGCCATCGAGTCGCGCCAGCACGAGTGCGCCGATGACTCGGGCGAGCACGGTGTCATGCGAGGCAACCGGTCCGCGCTTGGCATAGCCACCGGTAAACGCATGGCAAGCCGCGTAGTAAGAAGACTTCGAGCTGCCGCGACGCCAGCCGGTCAGGAGCAAATGAGAGAGACAGAATGCGATGTCAAAGCGCGGCTCGCCCCAATGCACGACTTCCCAGTCGAGGATCACAACCTGCGCATCGCGCGCCAGAATGTTTTTTGGGCTGTAGTCGCCGTGGACGAGCACTCGTCCCGGCGCACGCAGCAGTTCGATGATTCGATCGATCGGCTCACGCGCCTCGGGATTCCTCTCGGCCGCTCGCACAAAGAACGGCTGGATGCGAAGCAGCTCGAAATATTCACGAGTGCCAAACGTCGTCGCCAGACTGGAGTCGCGAGCGGACTCCGTTTGAAGGCGCGCAAGCAACTCGCCGATGCGGGCGGCGGTCATCAAGTTGACCTCGCCTGCACTGAGCTGCGCCTGCCAGTTCCGCAGGCTCGCGTCGATCCGCTCCATCGCGAATCGATGATTCGCGGCATCGACCCACAGAACCCGAGGCACCACTTCGCCGCCCAGGAACGTCGGCGCTATTCGAAGCGCTTCGACCTCCTGACTGGATCGTGCGGGATCGCAACGCCAGTCGGCAGCGACTTTGAGTTTCGGCAGCGCCTGCTTGACGACAATCTCCCGGCCTCGTTCGTCGCGGACAATGGCGACGTCACTGGCGACTCCGCCGTCGAGATTGACGCGATCGACCATGTCCTACTCCGGAGCGGTCGGTTGCAGCGGTCGAATCCAGATATTGCGAAAACGCAGCGGATAGGTGTGATCCTGCAACTTGATCGGTCCCGTCGGACCGTGCACCACCGTGCCGGGCAGTTGGTGGAACAATGTCGTGCCCAGGATCTGCGTGTGATTCTGCGTGATCACACCGTTGTGAAACACCGTGACGTAGCCTGGCGTCGTGACTTTGCCGTCCTTGAAGCGCGGGCCGGTATAGACGATGTCGAAGCTTTGCCATTCGCCCGGCGGGCGCGACGCGTTCACCAGGGGTGGCGACTGACCGAAGATGGCGGAGGCCTCGCCGTCCGCATAGGTGAGGTTCTGATAGCCGTCGAGTATTTGCACCTCATACAGACCATACAAGAACACACCGCTGTTGCCGCGCCACTGACTGCGATTGATGGGCAGCGCCGGCGTCGCGAACTCGACGTGCAGCTGACTGTCGCCGAACGATTGTTTTGTGACGATATCGCCGGTGCCCGCGACGACCTGGATCGCGCCGTCCACGATCTTCCACTTTGGGGAAGAGCCGTCCTTGGCGGAGACCCATTCCTTCAGGTCTGTTCCATCGAACAAGACGACGGCGTCGGACGGTGGCTTACCCTCGGCCGCGGCAGGTGTGACGATCGCAGGACGCGGGCGCTTCTCGTCGTGGACGCGCCACTGGCTGCCCGGCAGTTTGGGACCGTCCGAATATCCGACCGGAAAATCCTCTTCTTTCTGTGAACACGTATCCTGGAACGGCTCGCCCGCCAACCGTTGGTTGAGCCATTGCGTCGACATCTCCCAACTCGGCCCGATGTGGCCTTTGTCGGCCAGGAACACTTCCTGAATCTTCGTGCCCATGGCGCACGCCTTCTTGATGGCGGTGCGGGTCCATTCGGGTTTGATGAACTCATCCTTGCCGGAGTAGATCACCAGCATGGGCGCCTTCGCTGCCTGGTGGGGTAACGCCATCGCCTCGAGCAGCTTCGCCATGTGCTGAGTGGCCGCCGGCGTTGCCGGTTTGATCTCATCGGCTGTGACTTTCTGCAAAGCTTCCGCACGCTCTTGCTCGTGTGGGCCGAAACAATAGGAAAGCGCCTGCCAATTTTTCGCCGCGGAGCCGCGTCTATAGAGATCGAGGTCCAGCTTGGGATTGACGCGATGCTGAGTCATCAGCATCCAGATGTAGGCGGCCTTCTGGAACTCATTGAACGAGCCGTCCGCCGCCATCTGCGCATACTCGGAAAAATCCGTCGGCGGGACCAGCGCCGCGGCGCCGAGCAGATTCAGTTCGGGCGCGTAAGTCACCGCTTGTTCCGCTGTTGCCCATGCGGCCGCCCCGCCCTGCGAGCCGCCGAACACCAGCCACCGATCGGAAATCGCGCCGGGCCGGAAGTGACGAAGCGCACGCACCGAATCGATGACGTTCCATGCTTCAGTCCTGGCGCCGAGATAGAGATGGACGCCCGGCGCGCCGAGCCCTTCGTAGTCTGCCGCCGCGACGGCGTAGCCCATCTTCAGCGAAGCCGCCATCATCGGCACGGTGCCAAACATGGTTTTCGACAGCGAGGGACCGCATTCGTAGTTGATGCCCGCCGTTGCGTGTGCATGCGCCAGCACCGGCCAGCCGCCCGGTGGCGGCGTGCCCGCAGGCACGAAGATCATGCCGGAGACGACGGTGGAGGAGCCGTCACGACCGGACGTCGAGCGATACTTCACACGCACCGCTGTCGCCCGGAGGGCAGTGATCGATTCGTCGATGTCGGTGACGACCTTCGCTTCGACCAGCGAGCCCGGTCCCTTTGCGGCGAAATCAGGCTCGGACGCGGAAGCAATGCCGCTCATCGCAAGGAGCGCGACAGTCGCCCCCACCAAAGCACGCAAGCATCGCGACCACAATCCGGTCGCCTGTGAAGCAATCCCAGCGGTGCTCCTCAGCACAGAGTGACGTTCGTTGAATATCATCATCGGAATGCCGCGTGTCCAAACTGTTTGCTGAGATAGGCGTAGGCCACTCGCGCGGCCTTCATCGGCGATGTATTCACCCATGGCGCTTCCTGCTCGACGAACAGGTAGCGGACTCGGGTCTCGCGAATCAGTTCGAACACTTCTCGCCAGTTGACGATGCCTGTGCCCACATCGGTCGAGGCCAGGTCCATGGGATTGCTCGACACCCTGGCCGTGTCCTTGAGATGCACGGTGCGAATGCGACCATTGGCGCGGTGGAACAGCGCTTTGACATCCTGCCCGGCGGTCACGGCCCAGCCGATGTCGAGCTCGAGGTCGATGAGTTTCGGATCGGTGCGCTCCCACAGAATGTCGAAGCCGCTCTTGCCCTGTTCCAGCGGCACGAAGTCGAAGCCATGATTGTGATAGCCGACACGAATGCCCGAGCGCGCCAGGATCTCCGCCTTCTCGTTCATCAGGTCGGCGGTTCGCCGCCAGTCGTCCGCTCCCATGAGCTTCAGCACTCCAAGCAGCTTTGCCGCGTTGAAACCGCCGGGCGGCGGATGATTCAGCGCGTCGACGAGCGCATCTGAATAGCGCGGCGCCGGAACGACGGCATGGGTCGCGCCCAGGGTGTAGATGTCATCGGCGAGTCGCGACAGGTCGCCTTCGAGATCCCAACTGTTCTTTGCAGGACGTGGCAACACATGAATCGCGGGACAAGACAGCCCAGCCCGATCCAGCGCAGCCCGCAGACGCTGCGCCGATTGGCCATACGATTGTGAGATCTGTACGGTTCGATAGCCGATACCCGCGACCTCTTCGAGTGTGCCGTCCAGATCTTTCGCTGGCGCGTCCTCCAAGGTGTAGAGCTGCAACCCCAACAACCATGGCGCACTCCCACCCGCGGCAGCCGGCGTGTTTGCCTGCGCCCGAAACGTCGGCAACATCGCGGCGGCGGCAAAGGCGCCGAGACCTGCAAGCACCTGTCGTCGCGATCGAAGCTGCGGTTGTGTCATAGCAATCCCACTTTCTTCAGCACTTCGGGCGGCGGTCCGTTGAAGCTCGGCATCGGCACGTTGCCGATGTATTCGAGATCTTTACGGCCTTGCGGCGTCGTATAGAAACCGCCCGCGGTCAGATCGCGATAACGAGCGAAGAACACGGCAGCCTGTTTGAACTGCGGCTTTGCCTTCGGCAGATAACAGATATCGTCGCAGACCTGTCGCTGTTGACTCACCCCGAGCTGTCGGAACGGTTTGGAGAAACGCCGGCTTGATTCCTGATCGAGCCACTGCAGTCCGTCGACCACGACTGCCCGATCGGCGCGCTGAGGTTCGTACGGCGCGCTGACCCACTCATCGATGAAGTCGACCACGCCCACCGACGAAGCACTCGGCGACCTGGCATCCGCTGGAATGATCAGATCGCACAACACGGCAGCCGTTGCCCGCTGATCCGCCGTAAATGTCAGTGGCCAGAGATCGCCCGGCTTGTACACGCGCAACAGATTCGGATCGGTGCCGTACGGTTTTGCAACCGCTGGCGTCGTCTTGGTCGACGGCGCGGCAAGAACCTCGTCGCAGTACTCGAGCAACGGCATCGACGCCGACGCGGCGAGCACCCATTTGATGGTGGTACGTCTGTCCATCACAGCTCCTTGCGACGCATGCGATCCAGAATGTGATCGGCCACACGCCAGGCGTTCGCCATGATCGTGAGCGTCGGGTTCTTGTCGGCGTTTGACGGGAACGGTGCGCCGTCGGCCAGGAACAGATTCTTCACGTCCCAGGCCTGGCACCACTTGTTAACCACGGAGTCGCGCGCGTTGTCGCCCATGATCGCACCGCCGACCTCATGGATGATGCTGCCACCGGCCGCAATCGCCTTGGTGCCATCGGTCTCCGCGCGCCCCTGCACGCGCCCGCCCATCGCTTCGATGATCTGCGCGAAAGTCTTTTGCATGTGGGCCGCCTGACGCGTCTCGTGCTCCGACCACTTCCAATGGAAACGCAGCACCGGGATACCCCACTTGTCCTTGATGACAGGATCGATCTCGCAATAGGAATGTTCGTTGGGAATCATCTCGCCGCGACCGGCGAAGTAAACCATCGAGCCGTAGTAGCGACGCGCGTCTTCCTTGAACTTCGCGCCATAGCTGCCGCCCGTCAGCCACTCCAACCCCATCGCGGTCGATACCTCCGGCATGTGCCGGCCACCACCGAACTCGATGTGATAGCCGCGCGCGAAGCCGAGCTTACCGGCCCGCTGCTCCTTGTAGAGCCACCAGGGCGAATACAAGTGCCCGCCCGCGACACCGTCTTCGTTGTGCGGTGGAATGTTCTCCAGCATCGGGATCTGCCCCGAAAGGTCGCTGCCGACGGTATCCATCAGGTACTTGCCGAGCTTGCCGCTCGAATTCGCCAGCCCTCGCCCGGAATTCAGAAGAATGCGCACCGACTCCAGCGCGCTCGCCGCCAACACCACCGCGCGTGCCGTGACCTGGAAATCCCGGCGTGTTTTTCTATCGATGGCAATGACGCCGGACGCGTTGCCGTTCTTGGCAAGCGTGACCTCGCGAACCATCGCATCCGTGACGATATCGAGCCGCCCCGTCTCCAGCGCCGGCGGCAGATGAACAGTCGTCGATTGATAGTTCGCACGGATCGAACAACCGCGGCCGCAAGGGGTCGCCCAGAAACACGCCGCTCGCTTCTTCATGTCGGCCGCGATGATGGCCTGCGCGGCGGCGTTGCCCGGATGCAGTTTGGCCGGCGAACGTTTCCAGTCGAGCTGTTCCGTCAGCACGGCGCGATGACAGGCGACCATCGGGATGCCGAGTTTTCCGCCTGCTTTGCCAATCAACAAATCGCTGACCAGCGGCTTCGGTGCCGGCAACAGAATCCCATCGGGAGAGTCCGGCGTGTTCTCCAGGCCTTCCTTCGATCCGTACACGCCGATGAGCATCTCTACTTTGTCGTAGTACGGCGCGAGTTCCTCATAAGAGATCGGCCAATCGAAGCCGAGACCGTCGCGCGTGCGCGGTTTGAAATCGTAGGGACCGTTACGCAGCGAGATGCGTCCCCAATGATTGGTCCGACCGCCGAGCATGCGTGCGCGCCACCAGGTGAATTTCTCACTCGGTTGCGTGCTGCCTTGAACGTACGGTTCGCCGGGCACTTCCCAACCGCCGTCCACCGTCGCGTCGTAGAAACCGAAAGGTTTGTCCGAGGTGATCCAGCCTCGCAACGGCGCCTGCTCCGGCGTTTGAAACATCGGCGTTTCGGTCGTGGGATCGTAACGGCGCCCCGCTTCGAGCATCAGTACGCGCGCGCCTTCCATTGCAAGCGTATAGGCTGCCTGGCCACCGCCGGCGCCAGAGCCCACCACGATCACGTCATACTGCGACTTCAACGCCGCGTCGGCGGTAATGAATCCCACTGTCAGGCTCGTCCCTTCAATATCGGCCGCGTCTCGGGATGCCCGCCGCCGCTGAGTGTCGTGATGCTGTTCTTGAATTCGACTTGCACGCCGTCGCCATCGAAGCGACACGTCACGTCGTCGTGATGGGGCGTTCCGTAGAAGCGCCACTGCATCTGGAAAGTGTTCGGGTCTTTCCATGCCCCCGCGGCCCCGACGTTCGCCGGCCGCTGCGGCCCCACGGGCGGTCCGACCAATTCAGAGATTTCTGGCGGTGTGCCGGGCATGGAAGTCGTGCCATCGGCCCAGCGACCGAGCCCGCAATCGACATCGAAGCTGCCCGTCCCCGTCGTCAGCTCGAACTTGCAAGCATCGCCATCGAAGCGGAGCGCCACACTCTTGGCCCCGAGGCTGTTGGATTCCAGCGTGAAGCTGCGAGCGTTGATTCGAGCACCCGTCGGCGATGTTTTCGAACCTGCCGGCACCGGCAACGTCAGCGCGGCGAGTTGTTCCTGTAACTTCGAACTCGAAGCCGCAGTCACCGGCAGCGGCTTGTCTCGCAGGCCAGGCAACAGATGCTCCCATACCAGGTTCAACAAGCCTTGCATGTCGGCAGTCGCGCTCGTGATTGCGATCACCGCATCCTGTTTCGGCAGCACGATGCAGTACTGCCCGAACGCACCGTCGCCGCGAAAGCCGTCGTGGCGGCAACGCCAGAACTGATAGGCGTAGCCCTGGTGCCAATCGCTGGTTTGTTTCAGCTGGGCGAGGTCGCTGCCGGGCGCGGTCGCCGGTTGCTGGATCTTGAAGGTCGTCGCCTCCCTCACCCAGGCTTCCGGCAACAACGGCGCACCGTTCCACTGTCCCTGTTGCAAATACAGCTGACCGAACTTCGCGAGCGTGTCCGTGGTTATGCTCAGCCCCCATCCGCCAGTGTTGATGCCGCGCGGGCAGGTCGCCCACTGAACCACGCGAGCCCGCAATGGTTTTAATAGGCGGGGACGCAGGTAATCGATCAGCTTTTGCCCCGTCACCTTTTGCACGATGGCGGAGAGCATGTAGGTGGCGCCGCTGTTATAAACAAACGTGCTGCCCGGCACATGCTCGACAGGTAGCGCCAGAAACGCCTTCACCCAATCCTGTTCGTGAGTGATCAGCGGCGCCGTATCAGCAGAGTGGCCCGCCGACATCGTGAGCAAGTGCTGAACCTGCATCGCATGTAAATTCTCGCTGACGCCGCCGGGCGACTGGTCGGGAAAGAAGTCGATGACCCGATCCGTCACCTTGAGCTTGCCGTCCGCGACCGCGAGCCCCACCGCGGTCGAGGTGAAGCTCTTGCTCAACGAATACAGAGTTTGCGGCGTAGTGGCGCGATACGGTTGCCACCAGCCTTCGGCCACGTTCTGCCCGTGGCGCATGAGAATCAGACTGTGCATCTCATGCTTCGAACCGGCAACCGCGTCCAGAAACGCTCGAATCGCCTGTGACGAAACGCCCGCGGCTTCTGGTGTCGCGCGTTCATCCGCGAACGCACGCAGCGATGTGGCACCCATCCCGAGCGCCACCGTCGCCACGCCGGCTTGTTGCAAAAACGTCCGACGATCGAATGTCAGCATCGCTCCGCCAGCCTCTTACAGTGAATAGTTCAATGTAAGGTACACCGATCTCGGTGAGTTGGGCTGGAACACGTTGTTCATGACATAGCCGCCGCGGTTGCCGACGTTCTTGACGTTCACGCGCGCCTCGAGCTTGTTGAACGCGTAACCGGCGAACAGATCGGCCTGCACCAGGCTCGGAAGCCGGACTGCGTACTGCCAATCTCCAGCCATCACGCCTTGAGTGCTCGATTGCCCATGAACCCAGGCGCCGACGTACGCACCCGACAGCAGTCCTTGGTCGAACGCATAGCGACCGCTGAGATTCCACTGCTCCTTGGGTGTGCTGCCGAAGCGCAGACCGACCATCTGCGGCACGCCGGGATAAGCCAGATACTCAGCCGTCGGCATATAGGTGTAGTTGGCGGAGAGCTGCAGACTGCGGCTCGGCGTCCACACGACCTCGGCCTCGGCGCCTTCGGTTCGTCCCTTGCCGCCGAGGTGATAGGAAACAATGCTGCCGGTCTGACCTTGCGTGGAATAATCTGGCGTCGCGATGTTACCCAGGTCGTCGCGGAACACGGAGATCGTGCTCGCGACCTCGCCACCGAACCATGCGGTCTTGATGCCGATTTCCTTGCCCGTGCCCTGCGCGGGCGGAACGACCTGGTCGGTCCCCGGCTGTAACAGCCCCGAAGGCGTGAACGACTCCGAGTAGTTCATGAAGATCGACGTATCGGCGAGCGAGGAATCGCCCGGGAACGGCTTGATCACCAGGCCGGCCTGCGGTGTCGTATCTGTAACACGCAGTCCGGAAACCGTGGTCTCGGTGTAGCGACCGCCGACGAGCGCACGCAAACGACCGTCGAACATCGATGCCTGCTCGGCGATGTAGTACGCATGCGTACGTGTGTGCGCATAGTCGGTGGAAAGAATGTCGGGCGTCGGATTGGTAGCGAGACGCGCGTTGAACTCATCACGCAACATGCGCGGGCCGTCAGTGCGATAGTCCCACGGCTCGCCGTTCGAATTGATCGCCGGTGCCCCGATGTAAGCCTCGAGAATATCCGCCTCGCTGTACGAGTCGGAATAGCCCACCAGCATCTGATGACTGATCGGACCGGTGTCGAAGTCGAGCGCCGCCTCGAGTTTGTTCTGCCAACCGGTCTCGCCGGTTCGGCCGCCGAGGAACATGGAAAGAATGCTGGAGCGGCCGTCGGCACCCAGCACCTTGGCGCCACTCTGGATCAGCGCGAGCGGCTGCCACAGATACGTGTTGTAGAAGAAACCGTTGCGCACTTCGATGTGGTCGTTGATCCGATAATTCACATCGAAGCTGGCCATCTCGACTTCGGCCTGGTTGAGGTTTTGCGGGCCGAGCACGTTGTAACGCTTGCCGCCCGGCAGGTAGTCCTCGACGGTGATGGTCTGGATCGGCTCCGTCGGTCCGTAATTCGCGCCGACCCACGCATCCAGCGGCACGAACCACGGCGTGCCCGATCCCATGAAACCCTCGTGACTGACCGGCAACGTCGAGGCGCGCGTATCGACATCGGCCTTGCGATAGTTCACGGAGAGAGTCAGATCGTCGATGGGCTTGTAAGTCAGGCCGAGGATGACGGTCTGCTCCTTCTGCCCGGTCCATTTCACCCAGCCATCCATGTCCTTCAGATAGCCGTTGATCAGATAGGCGAGCTTGTCGGAGCCCAGCGTGCCGGTCGAAAAGACCTCCGCGCTCTTGTAATCCCAGCTGCCATAGCCCACTTCAATGTAATTCTTCCGTGTGAACGACGGCTTCTTGTAGATGATGTTGATGGTGCCGCCCGGCGGCACGTTGCCGTTGAACACCGCGGACGGGCCCTTGACCACTTCGATGCGCTCCACGCCCACCGAGGAGCCCAGGCCCGCCGCAGTCGACAGCGTATCGAAGCCATCCACCTGGGGCGTGACGGCGAAGCCGCGCACACCGAAATTGGTGCCGACCTCGCCGCTGTTGCTTTGACCCATGACGCCGGTCATCGAGCTGATCGCATCCATCATCTGCTGCGAACCGGTGTCGCTGAGAAACTCGCTGGTCAGGGCCGTGATCGAGATCGGCGTGTCCAGGATGCTGGTGACGATGCCGGTGGCGCTGGTGGACGCATCGATGCGATAGCCCTGCACCACCACTTCTTCCAGCAGTTGCGAATTCGGCTCGACCGCCTGTTTGGTCGACTGAGCCGACGCCACGCCCGCCACCGACCAGGCACAAACGAAAATCAAGCCGCGATTTCTGTACTTCATGCTCCCCCTCGCTGTGACGGACTCTTCAGGGTCCGCGCTACTGTGGTGAGATTAGGACACAGCGTCGCAGTTGCCGACTACGCAATAGTTGGCCAGCCACACGTACAGTTTTAATATGCTCCGGCACCCGGGTGCCGTTGAGGGGACAGACGTGGAACCGAAGTTCGAGAACGTGCAGACCGACAACGAGAGCTCTTTCTGCAGCCTCTGGTTTTCCTGCGCCCGGCTGGCCGACGACCACACCTGGCACTATCACCCCGAATTCGAGCTCAGCTGGGTGGTGCGCAGCGCCGGCACGCGCTTCGTCGGCGATAGCATCGAGCGCTACGAACAGAACGACCTGGTGCTGCTCGGCCCCAATCTGCCCCACTGCTGGCACGACGAAACCGATCTCGGCGCGCAGGAACATGGCTCCGAAGCCATCGTCCTGCAGTTTCGCCCTGAAAGCTTCGGCGGGGATTTCCTCGGCCTGCCCGAGCTCGCGCCCATCAACCGCCTGTTCCGCGCGTCCAAGTGCGGCTTACATATTCAGGGTGAGACGGCCACGCGCGTGCAGGGCCTGATGAAATCGATCTTTCGCAAGACCGGGCTGGAGCGCTTGATGGGTTTGCTGGAGATCCTGCAGGTCATGGCGCAGGCGCCCGACGACCTGCGCGCGCTGGCCAGCGCCGACTATCACATCACCAACGACATCACCGAGACCAACCGCCAGCGCATCGAGTTCATTCATCGTTACGTGCGACAGCATCTCGGCCGCGAAGTCAGTCAGTCGGAAATCGCCGCGCTGGTCGGCCTGACGCCGCCGGCGTTCAGCCGCTTCTTTCGCAAGGCCACCGGCCAGACCTTCGTCGGGTTCGTGAACATCCTGCGCATCAACGAGGTGTGCCGCCTGCTGATGGAGGGCGAAGCAGGCATCACCGACATCGCCATGAATTGCGGCTACAACAACATCGCCAACTTCAACCGGCAATTCCTGGCGCTCAAGGGCATGAACCCGACTCAGTTCCGCGAGCAGCGCAGCCGGATGCTGGACCGTCCGCAGGTGCCGGAGGCGAGCGCCGACCTGCAGCGCAAGCCGCACCCGAATCGGATCAGTATGGCCAGTTCGGCTGAGTAAAGACGCCGCCGTCGACGCTCAGGGTCTGGCCCGTGATGAAGTTGGATTCCTCGCGGGCCAGAAACAGGATCGCGTTGATGACGTCGGCCGGCGTACCGACCCGGCGCATCGGCGTGATACGCGACCACGTTGCGGCGTAGTCGGGCACTTCCTTACGCGTGCGCTCGTTCTCGATGGCGCCGGGCGCCACGCAATTGACCGTGATTCCATGCGGACCGAACTCGACGGCCGCGAGCCGGGTGAGCTGCTCGATGCCGGACTTCGACGCCGAGTAATCGACCAGATTGGGAAAGGGCACCTTGTTGCAGCCGGAGCCGATGTTGATGATGGCGCCACGCCGCCCCGCTTTGATCATCAGCTTCGCCGCCTTCTGCGTGTTCAGAAAGCAGCCCTTCAGATTGGTGCGAATGACCTGATCCCAGCTGGCTTCCTCCAGATGCAGGAACGGACTCCAGGTCTGGACCGCGGCGTTGTTGATCAGCAGCGTCGGGACTGTGTCGAACGCCGCGACGATGTTGTCGAAGAAGGTCTCGACATCCTCCCGGATGCCCACATCGCAGCGCTTGACCCAGGCGCGTCGGCCGTGGCTCTCGATCTGACGCGTCACATTCGCAGCCGCCGCTTCGTCATGAATGTAACTGACGGCGACATCCCAGCCCTGACTGGCGAGCGCGATGACGGTCTCATGACCGATACCGGAGTTGCCTCCCGTGACGACAGCAAGCCTGGTTGCGTCGGTCACGAGCGCGCCTCGGCGGTGTGGCGCACGACGCGCTGTCGCTGCGTTCCCAATCCTTCGATCCCCAGTTCCATGATGTCCTGTTCCTTGAGCCATTGGGGCGGCTTCATGCCCATGCCTACGCCCGGCGGCGTGCCGGTACTGATGACGTCGCCCGGCTGCAAACTCATGAACTGACTGATGTAGTGAACGAGATAGGGAACGTCGAAGATCATGGTGCGCGTGTTGCCGTCCTGGACGGTGCGGCCATTCACCGTGCACCACATCCGAAGATCATCGAGGCGCGGGACTGCGTCCAGAGTCACCAGATAGGGACCCAACGGACAGAAGGTGTCGCAGCCCTTGCCCTTGTCCCATTGCCCGCCTCGCTCCAATTGATAGCTACGCTCCGACACATCATTGACGACGCAAGCGCCAGCGACGTAGTCCATCGCGCTGGCCAGCGGCACATAACGCGCCTCGCGAGCAATCACTATGCCGAGCTCGACTTCCCAATCGCCTTTCTCCGCACCGGGCGGCAACACCACGTCGTCATTCGGGCCGACGATGGACGAGGTCGCTTTCAGAAACAGGATGGGCTCGCGAGGTATCGCCTGGCCGGTTTCGCGGGCGTGATCCGAATAGTTGAGGCCCACGCAGATGATCTTTCCGACGCCGGCGACCGGCGCGCCGATGCGCACATCGGCATTCACGATCGGCAGACTGTCGATGGACGGCACACGCAGACGCTGCAAGTCCGGCAGCGTGCGCGCATCGATATCCGCAACGACTCCCGAGAGATCGCGAATGCGGCCCTCGCCATCCAGCAATCCGGGACGCTCGCCGCCCTTGGGGCCAAATCTGAGCAACTTCATGGCCGACATCAGATGCTGATGCCTCCGTCCACCACCAGATCGGCGCCGTTGATCAGCGAGCTTTCGTTCGACGCCAGCATCACGGCGACGGCGGCGATCTCATGCGCCTGGCCCATCCGGCCCATGGGTTGCCGGTCAAGCAACGCTTGCCGCGCGGCCCCTGGATCGGTGAAAGCATTCAAGCGATCGGCCAAAGAGGGTGAATCTATGGTGCCGGGACTGATGCAGTTGCAACGAATTCCCTCGCGCACGAAATCGAAGGCAACGGAACGAGTCATCGCGATCACCGCCCCCTTGGTGGCCCCGTACACGAAGCGCCGACTCGCCGCCATGGTCGTCGAGACCACCGAAGCGATGTTGATGATGGCGCCGTCGTGACGCTCCACCATGCCAGGCAGAAACGCCCGCACCATGGTGTAGATGGAGGTCACATTGATGCTCAGGCTGGCCGCGAAATCCTCGGGAGTGCATTCCAGCGCGGTGCCCACCGCGACATAACCGGCGCAGTTCACGAGTACGTTGACATCGGGATATCGTCGGGCCGCCTCGCGAACGCTGTCGGCATTCGTGACATCGAGCGCCAGAACCTCGACGCCACTGCCCAGCTCACGCAGCTTTTCCGTCTGGATGTCGGTCGCGATCACGCGCGCGCCTTCGGCGGCGAACGCTTCGACGACAGCACGGCCGATGCCCTGCGCCGCCCCTGTGACCAGACAAACCTTGCCCGCCAATCTTTTCGACATGGCCGTACCTTAGCGACCGGCTCTTCGCCGCTACCACGACACAGTTGATGCGATGTCGATATCGTTTTGACTGCGCGCCGATCAATTCAGAATCGGTGCGCGATCAAGCGGCGCGTGGCTGGTTCGCGCCACCGTTCTTTACCCTCGCTCCGACCCCGGGGAGGATGTGTGCCAGTCATCAAAGATACGTTTGGATACCTGCAGGACGACCGTCGAGTGGATCGCATCACGCTGTCGCATCCACGCAGTGGCTTCAGTGTCGAGATCCTCGAATACGGCGCCCGAATACGAGCGATCAATTTTCCACACGCGCGCCGGGGGCCGGTGAATACCGTGCTCAGCTATGCGTCGCTGAGGGAATACGAGCTGGATACCGCCGCTCTGGGCGCCATCATCGGACGCTGCGCGAATCGCACGGTCGCGCGGGCCCATCCGGAGTTTCAACTCAGTTGCAACGATGGGCCGAACCATCTGCATGGCGGGCTCATCGGCTTCGGTCGTTCCCTGTGGCGGGCGGTTGCCTGCGTCGACGGCGGCTCGCCCGGCGTGCTGCTGGAATTGCAGTCGCCCGATGGCGATGAAGGGTATCGAGGCAATGTCTCGGTGCAGATGGAGGTGCGCCTGGACTCGCCGCTGTCCTTCAGAACCGTCGTGACCGCGACCACCGATCGCGCGACGCCGCTCAATCTCACATTGCATCCCTACTTCAATCTCACGGGCGATCCGGACGTTTCGATCGACGATCATGAGCTGCGGCTCGCAGCCGCGACGTATCTGCCGGTCAGCCAGGATCAAATCCCCACCGGCGAGATCCGCGCGGTCGACGGCACACCCTTGGACTTTCGACAGCGCACCCCCATCGGCGCCAGGATTCATGAGACGGACGGGGGCTACGATCACTACTGCCCTCTGCTGCCGGGCTCGGCCGTCGCCGCCGAACTATCGAGCCGCCGCTCGGGCATTCGCCTGAGCGTCAGCACCAACCAGCGAGGAATTCAGTTCTACTCAGGCAACAGCCTGGCGGGCGCGACACCACGGATGTTCCGTGCACGAGTCGGGCTCTGTCTGGAGCCGCATGGATTTCCCAATGCGCTCAATGAGCCCACGTTTCCGAGCATCATGGTGCAACCGGGCGAAACGTATCGTCACGATACCCGCTATCTGTTCGCCATGACGCAAGACTGAGAAAAGATGGCGCGACCGTTTACGGCCGCGCCATCGAACACTCCACCCCTATATTGTCATAGACCGTAGATTTCCAGCTTACCGATCTCGGCGCCCGTGTTCAGGCTATTGGCCGTCACCGACACCCGGATGTATCGTGCCGTGGTGACCGGCAGATCGATCGATACCAGGAAATTGTTGGTGTTGGTGAATCCGTACGACTTCGCGGCTGAGATCGTCGAGAAGTTGATCCCATCGGTGCTCGCCTGGATCGCAATGGTCTCGTTTCTCCACCACGTCCATTCCGGCGGCAGCGACACCTTCACCGTATGCACGTCGTAGCTCGCGGCCATGTCGATCGTCAACGTCGCCGGCAAGCTGGCGCTCCGCCAGTAAGTGCTGACGCCGGCATCCACTGTGTTGGCCCCGACGTTGCCGCCGGAATCACTGCTCGAGACAACGGACTTGCCGAGCGCGAGATCAGCGCCGCCGCTGGGATTGCCGGAATGCAGGCTCACGCCGCTCACCGAACTGCCAACCACGTAAATCGGATTGCCTGAGAGCGCGAGCACCGCCGTACCGCTCGACGGTGTCACCGATCTGACCGTGCCCAACGTGCTCGTCACGTTGAACGCGGCGCTCGCGGCCACATCGACGCCCGTCGCGTTCGGATTCGACGTCCACATGACGCGCACCGACGGCGATCCCGACTTAGTGAACACCAGCGAGTACACGTTGGCGCCGAGGCTGTCCGAGCTGGAGTACGTGTAGCCGTCGAGCTTGCGGCTCAGCACCGCTTGCGCGACGAATGCGGGCTTCGGCGCGATGGCGGGATTGTATTGGGGATGACGGAGCATGCCCCAGTTGCCGTCCGGGCTCGCATACGGGCTGTCGTCGAACAGATCGTAGAACTCATAACGATCCAACCCCTTGCGCAAGGTCAGCACGGCATCGCGCACCAGATACGCGGCCTGCACCGCCTCCGAAACGCCGATGGTTGGATAGGTGGACCAGCCGGTCTCCGTCATCCACAGCGGCTTGCCCGACGCGGCGGGATAGTTCGCGAGCAACGACTTGACGTTTTGCACGATGGTTTCGTTGTCGCCTTCCGGATTGCCGAAAGTCAGCGCGCCGGTGCCGGTCTCGACCGTGTAGTTGTGAATATTGAACACGTCGACATAGCTGGCGCCGCCCGCATCCAGGAAGTCCTTCAGCCAGTTGTAGGAGATGAAGTTATATTCCGGCTGCACCTGGGTATCGCCACCGAGCCACAGCGGCGACAGACCCGCCATGCCGGTCAGCACGACCTTCGCCGTGGGTGCCTCGGCATGGATGGCTGCTTCCGCCGCCTGTAGCATCGGCAGATAACAACTCACCGACCAGTCGCAGTTGCCCTGCGCGAAGCCGTCGGGATGGTTGTACTCGTTGAAGATTTCGTATTCGAGCTGAGCGCCATAACGATCGGCAATGGCCGCGGCGTAGGCCGCATAGGCAGCACGCCCCGCCGGCGAGTACGGACGAGTGTCGTTGTCGTAGGCCGGATTGGAATATCCGAGCACGGCCAACGGCTTGATGTTGGCGGTGGTCAGCGAGGAAATGAGCGCGTCGTAGTCGATGAAGTACGGCGTGGTCGGCGCGAATGTGTAATTGCCGGCGGTCGGCTCGATCTGCGGCCAGCGCATATCGAAGCGCATGAACGACAGGCCGCCCTTCGCGAGCAGGCTCGCGTAGTTCGGTGACGGCAGGATCTCCGGATGGGCCGTGGTGCCGAACTTGTTGGTCGACGCATTCGGTACCGTCGACAGATTGGTGATGATGCCGACGCTGGTATCGATGGTGCCCTGGAACAAGGCCCCCAGCGACAGCCGGTAATATCCGGCTGGAATACTGTTGAGATTGATGGAGCCGTTGGTGCCGCTGGCCGTGCCGGAGGCCACGATGTTTCCGGCAATATCCAGCAGCGTCCAGGAGACGTTGCCGGTCGGATTGGTCAGCGTGACGGTGGCCGCCCCGGCCTCGAACAATAGATCCGTGTTGGTGATGGTGATCGCATCGGCCGATCCCACGTAGGACAACGACGCTAGCAGCGCGACGCCTGCCAGGTTGCAAGATCGAGACGCGCGATATCTGGTTCCTTTCATGACATCCCCCGTGTTGAGTTTGCTGGTCGATCGCGGCGCGAAGGTAGCCGTGCCCTCGCACCGCACACCACGACTCAATTGATGGGATGCCAATGAACTATTGCTCGCCATTGTGTAATGGCGATCGACACTTTATCGATTTGCCTTGTCAATAAGCGTTTCCGGCCGCAGACTTGCGCCCCAGCGGGTTATGACAAAGTCCGGCTCAACCGGCGTCGACAATGCGATACAAAGAGACGAAAGAACAGAGCGCGGAGATTCTGCGCCTGACACTGCCCTTGATGGCTCAGCATCGGGCGGCCTATCACCCTCAGACCTACACTCTCTGGTATGAGCACGTCGCCGGCATCAACCCGCGACTGAGCAACGAGCTGGATCAACGCGTGGCCCGGCGCGAGTCGCTGACCGACGACGACGTCTGGCGCCTGCATGCGAACTTCGTCATCGCCCGGGACGCGGAAGCGCTCGAACGCATGCATCAACGGCTGCAGACGCTGCTGTCGGATACAGCGACAGCCGCCTCCAGCGCGGGACTCGAGGCCACGCAGTTCAATCAGACCCTGCTGCTTCACAAGGATCAGTTGGCCCGGCCGCTGGCCATGAACCTGATCACCGACATCGTTGCCGACCTCATCACCGATACCGAGCGCATGCGGGTCGTGACCAAGGAGCTGACCGAGCAGCTCGAGCGCTCGACGCAGGAAGCGCGCCACCTCACCGAACAGCTGAAGCAGGCCGAGCATCAGGCCAAGCTGGATCCGCTGACGGGCATGCTCAATCGGCGCGGCCTGGAGCAACGCATGCAGTCGTTCGTGGAGGACGCGGGCTCGTTGCAGGGCGGCGCCATGCTGCTCTCCGATATCGATCACTTCAAGACGCTGAACGACACCTACGGCCACCTGCTCGGCGACAAGGTGCTGCGCGCGGTCGGGCAAGTGATCTGCGAGAGCATCAAGGGCCGTGACATCGCCGCTCGCATCGGCGGCGAAGAGTTCGCCATCTTCCTGCCGGACACCACGCTCGAGGGTGCCGCGATTCTGGCGAAGCGGATCTGCGCCGCCACGTCAGCCCGCACGATCCGGCGCAGCGGCACCGAGCAATGCATCGACCGGGTGACCATCTCGATCGGCGTCGCCGCCAGCCGGGAATCCGACACCTTGGAAACACTGATCGACCGTGCCGACAAGGCCATGTACGCGGGCAAGCAGGCGGGCCGCAATCGCGTCTCGCTCTATCAGACCGCCTGAGCCGGCGTGCAATCACGCGCGGCCCAGACGCGACAATCTCCGGCCCGCTCAGGGTTGCACGGCCAGAAGGTCGTCGTATTCCGCCCCTGCCCTGTACATCACCGGACCGTAGCAAGCGAATAGTTGCGCGCTACGCCCGCGACAGCAGTTGCTGCGGCTCTTCGGCCACGTCGTTCGCTGCAGGAAAAAAACGTGCTTCGAGATCCGCCACCGACAGCGGCTTGGCTAACAGGAAACCCTGCACTTCGTGGCAGCCTCGGGCGAGCAGCCAATCGAGCTGACCCTGGCGCTCCACGCCTTCCGCGGTAACCACCAGATTCAGACTGTGAGCAAGCGAAAGAATGGCGCTCGCCACCGCCGCGTCACCGGCCGAGTTCTCGATATCGCGCACGAATGCCTTGTCGATCTTGATGCGATCGGGCGGAAAGCGGGTGATATAGGCAAGCGACGAGTAGCCGGTGCCGAAGTCATCCAGCGCAATTCGACACCCCAGCTGCCGCAGACGTTTCAGCGCGCTCTGTACCGTCGCCGAGTCCTTGATCAGCAGCGATTCCGTCAACTCGATCTCGATCAACGACGCCGGCACGCCCGCCGCCTTTGCCTCGGCCTCCACGACCTTCGCGGGATCGCCGTGTAACAATTCCTTACCCGAGCAGTTGATCGCGACCGGCAGCACGATGCCGCGATCCAGCCACTTGCGCAGCTGCCGGCACACGGCTCGCACCACCCAGCTGCTCATGTCCAGGATCAGACCGCTGTCTTCGGCGATCTCGACGAAGCGGTTCGGTGAGATATCGCCGTACTCGGCGTCGCGCCAGCGCAGCAGCGCTTCGACGCCGACCAGCTTGCGATCCTGGATCCGGAACTTGGGTTGAAAGACCAGGTTCAGCAGGTCGTTGTGAACTGCCTTGCGCAGCCGGCCTTCCAGCTCGAGCCAGTCACGCATTCTGGCGCTCATCGCGGGCGCATACGACGCTACGGCGCCGGAGGTTGCCTTGGCGTGGTACATCGCCGTGTCTGCGTGTTTGAACACAGTGGCTACGTCAGCGCCATCGTCTGGATACACCGCCACGCCGATATTCGGCGATGAGTAGAACTCCAATGCGTCGTGAGTGATCGCCAGCTTGAACGCTTCGGCGCACTGTCGTGCCAGGGTCAGCGCGATTTCGCGAGCACCCGCCTGTCTGAGCACCACCACGAATTCGTCACCGCCCAATCGTGAGATCAGGACTCGCTCGGACTCGATGCCGAACTCGTTCACCGTGCGCACCAGTCGATCCGCAAAGGCACGCAACACAGCGTCGCCCATGGCGTGACCAAACGAATCGTTCACACGCTTCAGACTGTTGAGATCGATATAGACGACCGCTGCATTCTCACCCGCCTGCCTGGCGGCATCGAACATGGCCGCAGCCGTTTCCATGCAGCGCTGCCGATTCGGCAGGCCTGTCAACGTATCGTAGTAAGCGAGTCGCTCGATGTGTTCGGTGCTCGCAATCAGTGCTCGCGCACCAGCCGCATTACGAAGAATGTATTCGAGGCGCCTCGGCAACAGTGCCCAATTCACCGGCTTGGAAACGAAGTCGGTCGCACCTGCTTCGAACGCCAGTGTGATCGCGTCCGAATCCTCATGCCCGGTCACCATGACGATGGGTGTGGTGGTGAAGCGCGCGTCGGCACGCAAACGGCGGCAGACTTCATAGCCGTTGAGGCCCGGCATATCGACGTCGAGCAGGACGATGGCCACTTGATTGTTGAGCGCGGCCGCGAGTGCATCGGCACCGTTGTCGAATGCCAGCGCTTCCAAGCCAACCTGCGCTGCCGACTCTTCCAACAACACGAGCCCCGTCGACTCGTCGTCGGCGATGATGGCGATGCCGGAATGGCGGTCCGCGATACTCATGCGCTCGCCTTCATGGTCAGGCCCAGCAGTGCGTTCATCAGGGGCGCGTGCGCGGCCTGAATCGTGTCATGGAGCGTGGCGGCTTGCTGCTGCTCGCCCGCGATACACAATTGCTCGAGCCTGCGCAGCTCCTTGCCATAGCTCAGCGCGCCGACATTCGACGCACTCGAAGCCAGCTTGTGACAGATGCCGGCCGCGGTCTTCAGATCCTGCTCAGCCATCGCGGCACTCAATTGCGCCAGCGACTCGGCCGAACCGGTTCGAAACAACTCCACGAGCTTCGAGTACAAGTCGGAGTGACCGCGGGCGCTCAGTTTTCGCATCGACGCGACCGCATTGGCATCGACGCTCGCAAGCGCATCTTGCTTCGTCGGTGCGGCGGACAGCTTGATCAATTGCGCCGCGGTATCGGCTTCCTGGGTCACCAACCATTTGCGTAACAGGCGCGCGCACTCGTCCAGCGTGTAGGGTTTGGTGAGGATGTCATCCATATCGGCGCGCAAGCACTTTTCTCGATACGTGGTTGCATCGTGCGCGGTGAGCGCAACGATGGGCGTGCGCTCGCCCTGCTTCGCTCGCTGGCGGATCAGTTGGGTCGTCGCGAATCCATCCATGTCCGGCATGTTCAGATCCATCAGGATCAGATCGAAGTGCTCGCCGGCGCTGCGCGCCACGGCTTCGTTGCCACTCTTCGCCCACACGCTCGTGCAACCCAGGCTTGCGAGATAGCCTTCGGCCACCGCTGCGTTGACAGGCTCGTCCTCAACCAGCAGGACATGCGCTTTGAACGACGGCGTATCGCTCGCGCTGGTACGAGGCTGATCGGTCGCTGCCACCTCGACACCAGTGACCACCGCCAGCGCCTCGCGTAGCGCAATCCGGTGCACGGGCTTGAGCACGATGATCTTCTCATCGAGCAACGCGCGCAGGTTGTAAGACTCGGCCTCGGCATTGGTTGCAATGACGATGAGCCCGGGCCGCGACGTCCGGCCTGTCAACAAACGTTTCAACTCTTCGGAATGCGTGCTCGCATCCAGGATCGTGATCTCCGCCCCGCCGTCTGCAGGTACCAGCCCGAATGAAGACACGTGACGCGTCAGCGACTCCCGCAACGACGTGCGTCGAGTAAGGATGCGAACGGTGCGGCGAGGCAATGCCGTCTCGGCTGCAGCAGGTGTCGAATCAATCTGCAGAGGCAGCGCCAAATGGAACGTCGATCCGACCTGCGGCGTGCTCTCCACGGTGATCTCGCCGTCCATGATGTCGGCCAGCTCGCGACAGATCGCCAGGCCCAGACCGGTGCCGCCGAATTTCCGGGTCGTGGTCTCATCCGCCTGCGAGAACGGTTCGAAGATGCGCTCGACGGCCGCTTCATCCATGCCGATGCCGGTATCGGTCACGGCAATCCTGGCAACGGCGCGCTCCTCGTCGACCATCGTCACATCGGCTCGCACGACGACTTCACCCTGCAAGGTGAACTTCACCGCGTTGCCGACGAGGTTCATCACGATCTGACGCACGCGAAGCGGATCGCCCAGCAGCACCCGTTCGCCGCGCGCGGGCGGACAAACGATCAGTTCGATGCCTTTGCCCTCGGCGGCCCCGGCAAACAGGCTGGTGCATTCTTCCAGCACCTGGCCGAGATCGATGGGCAATGCCTCGAGCTCCACTTTGCCGGCGCGAATCTTCGACAGATCCAACAAGTCATTCACGATCTGCAACAGGATCTGCGCCGAGGAGCGAATGGTCTTGGTGAGATGCGATTGCGTCGCTGACTGTTGGGTACGCGACAGCAGCTCGGTCATGCCGACCACGCCGTTCATGGGCGTACGCAACTCGTGACTCATGCGATCGAGGAAGTTGCTCTTGGCTTGCGCGGCTTCGGCGAGCTGACGATTGCTTTCGACCAGCTCTCGCGTCCGCAACTTCACTTCGGCGTCCAGCACTTCACGCTGGTGAACCACAGCTTGGTATTTGCGGCGCTGTCGATGCGCGCGATACAAGATCACGCCGAGGATCAATGCAGCGTACGCGGCATAGGCCCAAGGCGATTGCCAGGGCGCTGGCGCGCGCTCAATAGTGATTTTGTAGGGCTGCTCGCTCCAGCCCGAATCGGAGCTCGCGGCGCGAACTTCGAGCACGTGCTCGCCGGCGGGCAGCGTCGTCAGTGTGATTCGTCGCTGACTGCCCAGGTCGATCCAGTCATCGCTCAGTCCCGGCATGCGATACGCCAGGCGATTGTGCTGAGTCGAGCCGAAGTCCAGCACGCCGAAGTCGAGCGACAGGATGCTGTCGCGATAGCTGAGCGGAATATTCTGGAGCAACCAGAACGGCGTGCCGCTGCGCATGCGGGCGCCGAGAATGTCGACATTGGTCAGCGCGAGACGCGGCGGCTGCCGGTTCTCGCTCAGCCGGGTCGGATCGAAGATGTTGAAACCACCCGGACCGCCGAAACACACGCGACCGTCGCTCAAGCGATGATAGGCACCGAATGCAAACTCTTCGCCCTGCAGACCGTGTTCGCGATGGAAGGTCTTGATCGCGCCACTCTCGGGATCCAGACGCATCAGGCCGGCATTGCCACTCAGCCACAGCGAGCCCGCGTCGTCGGCCACGACACCGTACAGCGTGTCGCTCGACAGGCCCTGCTCGCGCGTGAGGGTTTTGAAGCGAATCTGCTCCGGCGCCGCCGACGAGCCCTCGACCTGCGCCAGACCACCGCCATCCGTCGCGGCCCACACACGATCGCGTGCGTCGACGGTGACTGCATAGACGACGTTGGCCGCCAACGATGCCGTGTCGTTCGGATCGTTCTTGAAAACCCGCACGACCTGCCCATCGGCCCGCGCGAGATTCAAACCGTTCATGGTGCCGATCCACCAGTTGCCACGCGCATCCTCGGCAAGCGAGGTCACCTCGGGTGAACCGATGGCTCCAGGTTGAGCTCCAAACGGCAGCTGACGAATCGCGCCCGACGCCGGATCCAGCACGTTCGCGCCACCGCCGAAGGTGCCGATCCAGATCTGACCGCTGCGACTTTCCGCGATGCTCATGATGCCCGCGGCGCTCGTCGCACGCGGATCGCCCGCCTTCACCGGAATCGATTCGATGCGCCCGGCCGGAGTGAGTTTCTTCAGGCCACCCGACATCGTGCCGATCCACAGCGTGCCGAGATGATCGCGAAGCAGTGACATCACACGTTCGTCACGCAGCGCTTGATGATCACGCGTCAACTTGTCGAGCGGAGTCGCCTCGTTGGTTCGAGGATCGAACTGGCGCAGACCGCCATCGAGCGCCGCGATCCAGACACGCCCATCGCCAGCATCGGCAAATGCATTCACCGGCCCGCTGCCCACCCACTGTGGACGCTGACCGCCGAGTTCCCAGCTGCGCGGATTCCAGCGGCTCACACCCCCCGTGCGCGTGCCGATCCACATCACGCCGGCCTGATCTTCGTACAGCGACATGACGAACGAATCGAGCAGCGAATTCGCGTTGCTATCGTCGTGGCGGAAGTGCGTGAAGCGCCCGCTGGCGCGATCGAGCAGTTCGAGTCCGTCCGCGGTCCCTACCCACAAGCGGCCGGCCTGATCCTCGAGAACGCTGCGAACATCGTCGTTGCCGAGCGCATCGGGTGCGCGGCTCTGGCGATACGCAGCCAGCAGACGTCCTTCGCGATCCAGTCGCGTCAAGCCGACCTTGAAGCTGCCCACCCATACGGCGCCACTCTTGTCTTCGAGCACATGTGAGATTTCCTGTCCCGCCAGCGAGCCCGGCGCGCCGGCCGGCGGACCGAACGGAGTGATCGACTCGTCCTCCAGACGCCACAGGTCGAGCCCCGCCTGCGTGCCGATCCAGACATCTCCGGAACGGGCCAGAGACAGAGTGAAGATGCGGTCGCTGCTCAACGCCGCCCGGCCACGGCCGGTCGAGCGCAAGTGTCGAACACCGCCGGTCGCCGGATCGAGAATGTCGACACCCGCATCGCTGGTGCCGATCCAGACCTGTCCGCGTGTATCGACCAGGAGCGCGCGAACACTGTCGCTCGCCAGAGAGTCGGGCTTGTTGTCGTCGTGACGATAGATTGTGAATGTATCGGACTTGCGCTGCCATCGCGCCACGCCGCCGTCGCGAATGGCGATCCACAGATCGCCGCGGGCATCCTCGGCGATGTCCCAGATGTAGTTGCCCGACAGCGTGCCCGGCTCGCCGCGAACGGCGGCATAGCGATGCAGGAGGTGGCCGTCGTAACGGACCAAGCCATCCTCGGTCCCGAGCCAGACAAACCCCTGCGAATCCTGCAGGGTCGCCATGACGGTCGACTGCGGCAGACCCTCGACCGTCGTCAGATGTTCCAGAATGAGCGGAGGAGCATCGGCCGCCGTGGCGATCGCTGCTCCCGACAACAACCCTGCGATGATCAGTGACGCCCGCCAGGCGCGCGTCAGTGGATTTGCACTCACGGCCGCAGCTTGCCCGAGGTTTGATGAAGCAACCGTTGACTGGTTTGCCGAATCCATCGTCGCCGCCGAAGGACCGCACGACGCGCGTCACAATCCCAACTATTCGTTCGGCACCCAGGACGCGATCGACGCCGAGCGCGTGCCGGTGGCATAGCTCTGCGACATCGCATCCCACCACGCCAGCCCTTTGCTCCAGGTGTAGCCCTTGCTCCAGGTGAAGCCTTTCGACCAGGTAAAACCCTTGCTCCAGGTATAGCCCTTCGACCAGGTGAAGCCCTTGCTCCAGGTGTAGCCCTCGCTCCACGCGTAACCCTTGCTCCAGGTGTAGCCCTTCGACCAGGTGTAACCGTCGGCGTCGACGGTGTCGCCCCAGTCGGTGCTTTCCATGTCCATGATCACGTAATGACCGTTGTCGTCGATGTTGGCGGGGCCACCGAAGTGCGCGGAACCCTCCAGATCGGCTTGCAGATTCAGGCCGCGGTTAGCACAACCGGTCGCGGAGCTGTTGACCGCGGCGACTGCATTGATCAAGCCCGCGCCCTGCTGAAATACGCTGTAAGCCAGCTTGCCCTGAGCGGTGATCGCAGGCCGCGTCGACGCCAGCAGCCGGCACTTCACCGCGTCCGGCGTCAGGCTCGGATCGGCTTGTAACATCAGCGCCACGACGCCCGTGGTCACGGCCGCCGCTTGCGACGTACCCGACATGGTGAACAGATTGCTGGCGAGGTTCATCGAATCCTGGTCCAGCGTCGCGAGATAGCTGCTGCTCGGCATGGACGACGCGATGTGACCGCCCGGCGCCACCATCTCCGGCTTCACGAAGCCTTCGAACGTCGGACCGGCGGACGAGAACGAAGCGAGACGATCGTCGGTCGCATCGTACGGCGTGTTGTTGTCGGTCAACGCACCGACCGTGATCACGTAAGGAACATTGCCCGGCACGGAGATCGTCATCGGGCTCGGGCCTTCGTTACCCGCCGACACCACGACCACGATACCCGCCCGCCACGCGGCCATCACCGCCTGGTTCAACGGATCATCCCAGTAATACGACTGCGGAGGCGCGCCGAAGGAAAGATTCAGCACGCGGATCTTGTACTTGTCGCGATTGGCGACGATCCAGTTCACGCCGGCGATCACGTCGGTGTAACGACCCGCCCCCTCGCCATTGAAAGCGCGTACCAGCACGAGGTTCGACGACGGCGCGATACCGGAATAGCTGCCGTTGAGCGCCTGCGAGCCACTGGCTGCGATGGCAGTCACGTGCGTGCCGTGACCGTACGGATCGCCGGTGATCGGACGATTGCCGTTGGTCACATCCACCGTCGCCAGCACGCGGTTGGCGTAGTTCTGACTCACGTCCTGCCAGAAGCCTGTATCGAGCACGGCGATGGTGACGCCCTTGCCGGTGACGCCCGCGGTGTGCAGCGAATCCGCGCCGATCAGCGCCGGATAATTCGTTTCATAGAGCAGGCCCAGCGTGTTGAGGCCCTTGCCATCCTTCAGCTGCTGCTGAGCGCTCAACTGCTTCACCAGCGGCGAGGTGAGCGAGCTGGTCAGTTGGCTCTGTAACAGCGGAGCGACGATCGGTGTGGTCACCTGCTGAGTCAGCTTGATGACCGCGTTGTTGCCCAGGACACCGGCCAGCGAATCGAACAATCCGCCCCGCGGGCTCACCTCGCGGTCGTCGAACACGCGCACGCTCGCATCGGCACGCAGCGTGGCGACCTGCTCCGGCGTTAGATAAGCCGAAACTGCATTGATCACACTCAACTCACGTTCGGCCTGAACTCCCGCCGAACGCAAGCGTGTCGACGCGGCGTCGGCGGATTTGCTCTGGACGATATACAACGACCGGGCCGGCGCGTCCGCCATGGCGGTACCGGCGGCGACCAGAGCAGTCAATAACAAGGCTGTCGAGCGCATTCGCATGAGTGACTCACGAGTGCGGGACGGTGCGTGTCCCGTAATCGTTATTTCACTCGAATGCAGCTGTAACCGCGTTGGAGTAGTCGCTCGAAACCAGTCAGTACCTGTGACGCGGTTCCCATAACGTGGTGTTAAATGCCGCGCCGCTATTGGTTTTGTTATATCGCGGCAAAAACATCGCCACTGCCGTAGCGGCAGCCCATCTCCAGCAGGAGATCGCGAATTTCCTCGGTATCGACGCCGGCCGCGATCGGCGACAGATCGAGCGCATGAGCGATGCTCATGGTGGCGCGACATACCTTGCGAGCGGTCTCGTCTCTCAACAGCGCGGTCGTCCAGGAACGATCCAACTGCAGACCTGAAACAGGGGCGCTGGCCAGGGAAGGTAACGACGCAACGGCGCGCGCCGCTTCATCCACGACGATTTGCACTCCTCGCTCGTGTAGCGTGCGCAGAGGGTGGATTTCGCGAGCGACAAACGCCTTCTCGGCGATGCGCAGTTCCAGTCGTTCCGGTGGCAGTCTCGCGAGCACGCGCTCGACGTCGGCTGCGAACTCTTCGTGAAGAATGTGATCGCGCAGCGGACCGAATGAAACTCTCATATCCGGCGCGCAGTGCTGCAACTGGGCTGCGAACTCGTCCACGATGGAATCCAGAGCCATTCTGGAAAGATCCACCGCAAGCCCGGTGGCAACGGCGATGCGCAGGAACTCGGCGGGCGGAATCTCACCGCGCAACGGATGATGCCAGCTGAGATAAGCGACGGTCGCCACTTGCCGGCCGGTGGCCAGTTCGTGACGCCCCACGTAACGAAAACGAATGTCACGATTGGCGATGGCGTCGCGCAGCTCCCGACCCAGATCGAGCCGCGACAGCGAACGCACTTGCATGGCTTCGCTATAGAACGAGGGCCGCGTCGTTGCCGCCCGCCTCGCCTCCTCGACAGCGGTACGCGCATGCTCGAGCAGCGCCTCGGCTGACGATGCGTCCACCGCAGACAACGCAACGCCAATGTACGGGGTGAGTCTGAATTCAACGTCGCCCGAGGGAATCGGCGCTCGCAGATGCTTGGTCAGATCCTTGAGGCTCGCGCCGATGGCATCGCGATCGGTCGTGTTCAGCACGACCGATAGCTCATTCTCTCGGAGCTGGCCAGAGTAGTTGGTCTCGCTGGTTCCGAGCTGCTCGTTGACTCGGGCCATGACGGTGCTCATGACCTCTTCCGACACGCGCACCCCCAGAGTCCGCGCGATCTCCGATATTCCTTCCAGATGCACGACGGCGCAGGCGATGGGCATCTCCCGCAGCACCGACGTGGACAGCGAATCGTTCAAACGACGCAGGAACCCCCGCCGATCCAGACCCAGCCAGCGCGGCTCGTCGGCGATCACTTCGCCTGCGCGATCCGACTCCGACAGCACCGGACGAATCACGCCGATGGCGCGACTCGGACCCTGCGGGGAAATTCGCAGCTCGTAACCGCGCCCCTGCTCCTGAAAACGGGTTTCGACTGGAGCGCGACTGGTAATACTCCGGCGCAGCAGCCGCTTGATGAGCGCCGCCGTGGTCGGCGACCAGATCTGCTCGACCTTGTCGCCTGCATCCAGGCCATCGCGGCGAAAGTCGGGAACAGCCTGGCCTCCCGCGTGCGCCACGACCGAACCGTCGCGACGCATGAGGAACACCAGATCCGGCAGTAGATCAATGAGGACAGCGGACATTTGCAGGACGTTACCGTCCAGCACTGCTGCCCTGCCGTGAAGTGATTCCAAGCCACGCAGCGCCCGGCCGGGATCCTGTCGAAAGCGGGAACTGCGTCGCGAAGGCGGAGGTGCGGCCGGACGTGCGCCCGCCTGAAACAGCTGACATAAGCAACCGCGCGGCGGCAAGGTCGCGATATCATTGGCCGATGCTTCAGGCCACGACCTCCTCCGCCGACAGCACGCCGCCCGTGTCGGCGCTGTCGCCGTTCCGGTTTCCGGTGTTCCGCTCGATCTGGTTCGCGAGCGTGGCATCGAATCTGGGTGGATTGATCCAGACGGTGGGCGCGGCGTGGATGATGACGTCCATCGCGAAATCGGCCGACATGGTCGCCCTGGTGCAGACCTCGGTGGCGCTGCCCATCGTGTTGCTGTCGCTGTTCGCCGGGGCGATGGCGGACAACCTGGATCGCCGCAAGGTCATGCTCGGTGCGCAGATTTTCATGCTCGGCGTATCCATCATGCTGACCGTGTGCGCCTGGCAGGGATTGATCACGCCCTGGCTGCTGCTGATGTTCACATTCCTGATCGGCTGCGGGGCCGCGTTCAACGGGCCGGCGTGGCAGGCGTCGGTGGGCGACATGGTGCCCAGAGCGCATCTGGCGGGCGCGGTCGCCATCAACAGCATGGGCTTCAATATTGCTCGCAGCGTTGGCCCGGCGATCGGTGGTGCGATCGTGGCGGCTGCCGGCGCCGCAGCGGCATTTGCGGTGAACGCGGCAAGTTATATCGCGCTGATTACCGTGCTCTCGCGCTGGCGCCCGGTGCGCCCTCCCCAACTGCTGCCCAGAGAAACATTGGGAATCGCGGTCGCGGCCGGCATTCGTTACGTTGCCATGTCGCCGTCGATTCGACGCGTGCTGCTGCGAGGCTGTGTCTTCGGCATCGGCGCCAGCTCGGTGATGGCATTGTTGCCGCTGGTTGCGAAAGATTTACTCACCGGCGGCCCGCTCACCTACGGCCTGCTGTTGGGCGCGTTCGGATTCGGCGCGGTGCTCGGTGCGCTGAGCAGTGCTCGTCTGCGTCAGCGATTGTCGTCGGAAGGACTGACGCGCATCTCTTGCGTGGCCTTCGCAATTGCCGCGGCCATCGCCGGCATCAGCACCTTCTCCACACTCACCGTCGCGATGATGATGATCGCCGGCGCATCGTGGGTGCTGACGCTTTCAACATTCAACGTCTCGGTGCAGCTCTCGACGCCCCGTTGGGTCGTGGCCCGCGCATTGTCGTTGTATCAAGTGACCACATTCGGCGGCATGGCGGCCGGCAGCTGGCTGTGGGGTGTGATCTCCGAAAGCGATGGTGTGAGCCTCGCGTTGTTCGCCGCTGCGTTGGTCATGTTGATCTGCGCGGCGATTGGCCTGCGAGTGCCGCTATCGGAAACCGCCGATCTGAATCTGGATCCGCTGCGCCGATGGGAGGCGCCGGACACCGCCGTCCCGGTCGAGTCACGCACCGGTCCGGTCGTCATTACGGTCGAATACAGAATTCGCGAAGAGGACGTGCTCGAGTTTCTGGCAGTGATGGCGGAACGCCGACGCATCCGCAAGCGCGACGGCGCCATGCATTGGATGTTATTGCGCGACCTCGCCGATGCCAGCGTCTGGGTGGAGCGTTACACGACGCCGACATGGCTCGAATACATCCGGCACAACAATCGGATCACGCAGGATGACGCCACCATTCCCGAGCGCCTGCACGGGTTGCATCAAGGACCGGGCCTGCCCATCGTCAGGCGCATGATCGAGCGACAGACCGGAGCACTCCCCGCCGGCCATGTCTCGACACCGCACGACCTGGCCGAACCTCTGACCGATCCCTCGCGCGCCTCTTGAAGCATTCCGGAGAACATCTGATCAATTGCCACGACTCGACTTCATCGGCTTCGATCGGTGAAGCATTTCAATCAGTCGCAGATTTGCCGAGGCCAGGGAAGTCGATTGATCCGAGCTTCCTTAGGCCAAACCCTTAAATCGTCGACAGCAGCGCGGCGGCCCCTTGTATGTCGCCGCCCGAGTCGTTATCTTGCGCCCCGTCACTGGGGAGTAGCCGCCTTACGCAACGTAAGGAGCCGACGTCAACACACTTGGTCGAAGACCATGGCGTCGGCGGCATCAGCTGGGCGAGACCTTTGACTTTACGACCATGGCCGGGGCCGGCGGTGGGCGTGGAGTCATTGGTATTTGCGCCGCTGGCCCGGGAGTCCCGATTCGTGGAAGCTTTGCTCAGCTCGCTCGGCATGGTCGCATTCGCCGAGATGGGCGATAAGACGCAGCTGTTGTCTTTCGTTCTCGCCGCCCGGTTCCGGGGTCAGCACTGGCCCATCATCGCGGGCATTTTCATTGCCACCATCGTCAATCATGCGCTCGCCGCCCTGGCCGGCGATTGGGTCGCGATGAAAGTCAGCCCCGACGTGATGCGCTGGGTGCTCGGCCTCGCCTTCCTCGCTTTCGCCGCCTGGGCACTGGTTCCCGATACGCTCGATGAAGACGAACAAAAGACCGCCAGGCACGGCGCGTTCGTCACGACGCTGGTGATGTTCTTTCTGGCCGAGATGGGCGACAAGACCCAGCTCGCAACCGTCGCGCTCGGCGCTCAGTTCAACAACCTGCTCGCCGTCACGATGGGCACGACGCTCGGCATGATGATCGCGAACGTTCCGGCGGTACTGCTCGGTGAGACCCTGGCAAAACGCTTCCCGCTGAGCAAGATGCGCTTCGTCGCCGCGGCGCTGTTTGCGATCTTCGGCGCGCTCATCCTGCTCAAGGTGAACTTCGGCTTGGGATTGGGCGGCCTGTAGTCGCCCGAGATCAGCCGCGAATGTCGCCGTCGACATAGAACCAGCGGCCACCCTCTCTCACGAAGCGGCTGCGCTCGTGCAGCCGCGCCGCGGAGCCGCCGCCGATCCGGAATCGAGCGATGAATTCAACTTCCGCCGTGTCGGCGCCGGTGCCACGCGAGTCGACGATCTTCAGACCCAGCCACTTTTGGTTCGGATCGAACTCGATCGATTTGGGTCGCTGAGTGCCGTGCCAGGTGGCGAGCAGATACGGTTCGTTACGCATCACGAACGCCGAGTACCGTGACCGCATCAAGGATTCCGCATCGGGTGCCGGCTCGCCTGCGTGCCATCGCCCACAACAACGTTCATGGGCTTGCGACGATCCGCAGGGGCATGGAGTTTCAATGGGACGTTTCATCGCGAGGTCGTGCTCCGTTCCTGAAAGCGCCGGACCGCCGCATCGATGGTGAAAAAGAAATGATCGCCGCCGAGCGCACTGTACAGGCCGGAGCGTCGCATGACCTCTCGCACCGGCGCCTTCACGCCGGCGATATAAAAGGTGATGCCCTTCTTCTTGAACTCGTCGGACAGCTGATGCAGCGCCGTGTCCGCGGACGAATCGAGATCGTTCACCGCGCTGGCATCGAGAATCAAGGCCTGCAGCTCGCCCTCGTATCCATCGCAGATCTCGTGCAGGCGCTCCTTCAAAAAGACCACGTTCGCAAAATACAATGACGCATCGATGCGCAGAATCACCAGCCCGGGAATGGTTTCCGCTTCCGGAAAGTGCTCGACGTTGCGGAAGATGTTGGTGTTCGGCAGCCGGCCAAGAATCGCCGTGTAGGGTCGCGTGTTCAACGTGATGAACAGCAGGATCGAGGCGACGATGCCCAACAACAGCCCCGGCATCACGCCGATCACCAGAGTCGCGACGAACGTCAACACCAGCAACAATCCTTCCGTGATCTTCACATTGAACAGATAACGGATCTCCCGCGTATCGATCAGCCGCAGCGACGAGACGACCAGGATGGCGGCCAAGGCCACGTTGGGCAGATAGCTGAACAACGGCGTCAGGAACAAAGCGATCAGCAGCATGCACAGCGCCGTCACGATGGCGGCGATCGGCGTCCTCGCCCCTGCCGTTGCATTCAGCGCCGAGCGCCCCAGACTGCCCGAGACGGCATACCCCTGCGACACGCTCGCGCTGATGTTCGCCAGACCCAGCGCCGACAGCTCGCGATTCGCATCGATGTCGTAGCCGTATTTATTGCCGAGCGACTTCCCCACCGAAACGGTTTGCGCGAACCCCACGAGTGCCATCGTCAGCGCCAGCGGCAGCAGCTGTTTGATCTGCGCCCACTCGAAATCGGGAAGGCTGAAATGCGGCAATCCTCGCGGCACGTCACCGAGCACCGCGACGCCGTGCTGATCGAGCCGGAACACGAACGACAGCAGCGTGCACGCCACGACCATGGTGAGCGGGCCTGGCGCCTTCGGCGACAGTTTCGTGAATCCCAGCAACAGCAGAATGCAGCTGACGCCGATGGCGAGCGTCGCGAGGCTCGTCTGATCGGCACGCGACGCTACATCGATCACGGCTTCATACAGATAAGGGAACTGATGCTGAGGAATGCCGAGGATGTGATGCAGCTGACCCAGCACCGTGATGATCGCGATGCCCGACGTGAAGCCGGCCAGCACCGGATAGGAAAGAAAGTTCACCAGAAAGCCGAGCCGTAGCGCGCCCATCAACACCTGCGAAATGCCGATGACCGCGGTGAGCAGGACGGCGAGCGCGATGTAGGCAGCGGTGCCCGCCGTGGCAATCGTGCTCAGCCCGAGCACCAACATCAGCGAATCGACCGTCACCGGTCCCGTCGACGTTTGTCTGCCGCTCCCCGTGAGCGCATACATGATCATTGGCAGGATGGCCGCATACAAACCCATCACGGGCGGCAAACCTGCGAGCAGCGCGTAAGCAATGCCCTGTGGCACCAGCAACGCCGCGACAGTGATGCCCGCAACGACTTCGGTGCGCAGCTGAAAGTCGCCGTACAGCGCCTTCCCGCCCATGATCGGAAACAAACGTTTCGTCAACGTACGCCAGTCACGGGCTTCGATGCCCGGTTTCGCCGCGACACCGGTCTTCTCGATCGCGGCTTGCACGCTCGCGTCCTGCTCTTGTTCGTGGCGCTGAACGTAATGATCGGCGGCGGCGAACAAGGTTCGCTCGCTGGCGGAATTGGGCGACGGCACCTGGGCGGTTTGCAGCATCAACTCGTATGGACCGATCTTGATCCGCTCGCCAGGATGCACGACATGTCGCTGGACCCGATGCGCGCCGACGAAGGTGCCGTTGGAGCTGCCCAGGTCTTCGATGATGCAGCCACTCGCGTCGCTGATGAGCACGGCGTGCTTCCAGCTGACCTGCGAGTCTTTCAAGTGAATGGCGCTGGCCGGATCGCGGCCGATGGCCACAGTGCCGGCGGTCAGTCCATAGTCGCGGTGGGAGCCATCGACGCCTCGCACGCTGACCTTGTTCACACCCGCTCTCGTTATTTTCACCCAGCCCGGAATCATACGCCGGGGCTCGGAACGGCGCCTATGACCCTTTTATACAGCCAACGGCCGGCACCGCCTTGCGGCTTCGCCTTATTGAATCGTGACAGGGCCCACTTGCGTAATGTCCGCAACGGCCCCATCGTCCACCTGTGGGGCCGCTGTGGAGTTTTCACCGACAGGAACAACTCGACAGCCGCCTGAGTACTTTAAATAGGCCAATTAATGGCTTATGGGTCGAAGGAAGCTCGCATGCAGATACAAGTGAATCATGACAACCACGTCCGCCTCACCGGGGAAATCGCCGACCGGCTATCCCAGGCGGTCGAAAGCTCTCTAGCCAAGTTCGCCGACCGGATCACAAGAGTGGAAATGCACCTGGGGGACATCAACGGCGGCAAGGGCGGCCCCGATAAGCGCTGCATGCTGGAAGCGCGCATGTCGAATCTGCAACCCATCGCAGTGACTCATCATGCCGAGACCCTGCAACTCGCCATCGACGGCGCGTTGGAGCGGCTGGATCACGCCATCAGCCACGCCATCGGCAAACGCGAAGCGCACTGAGCGCGTCCGATATCGGCCGTGCGAGAGCCCCAGCTCTCGCACGGCATGACCTGATCGGCGCTCAGATCCAGGTCGATCCGAGCAACCGGCGGAAGTTGCCGCCGAGCACGGCGAGGACGTTCTGTTCGGAATAACCGCGACGGTACAGCGCTTCGGTCAGATCGAAGATTTTCTTCGGATGATCGAAGCCTTCGATGTCGATCTTGTCGCGGAAACCGTAGCTCGCCTTGTACGAGCCGCGCAGCATCTTGAGCTGGTCGGGCGGCATGTCGTCGTAGCCGTTGAGGTCGGCGTCCGAGCCGATGCCGACGTGCTCGATGCCCACCAGCTTCGCCACATGGTCGATGTGATCGACGATGTGATCGATGGTGGTCGGCTCCCGGTCCCGCACGAACATGCGCACGCCGGTGATGCCCATCACCCCGCCCTTCGCCGCCAGCTTCTGGATCGCCTCGTCGGTCTTCAGGCGCGGATGATTGAAAATGGCGCGGCAGTTCGAATGCGTGATGGCGATGGGCTTCGGCGATACCTCGATGGCGTCGAGCGTCGTCTTGTCGCCGCAGTGTGAAACGTCGACCAGCATGCCCACTTCGTTCATGGCGTTGACGATCTCCACGCCGAAATCGCTCAAGCCGCCGTCGACACGCTCGGTGCCGCCGCTGCCCAGCAGATTCTGGGTGTTGTAAGTGAGCTGCGAGCAACGCTGGCCGAGCTGATAATACGCCTTCACATCTTCCTTCTTGCGGAAGTGCTCGGAGTTCTGCAGGCCCGTGATCACGGCGATCTTGCGATCGGCTTTGGCGCGATCGATATCGACGGCGGTATTCACCTGCGTGAACACGTGCGAATTGCGTCCAACGTAACCCTGCCAGGCCGCGATGAAGGACAGCGTGTCTTCAACTGCGCTTGGACCGCCAGTGCCGATGGAATTGTGGAAGGCGGTGATGCCGCAGGTCCGAAACATCTCGGCCTCTTCATCGGTCATGCGTCCCGCATAAGCCTCGGGAGCGAAATTGATCTTCAAGGGCCCGAGCATGTCGATCACGATGGCGCGTTCCACCGTCTTCATGGTCTTCGCCGAGTATTTCTTGGGCGAATCCGCGAACGCCTGGTATTGACCCATGTTGATCATGGGCAAGCCCGTGCTGAGCACGGTGGCGGCAGCGGCGGACTTCAATACGGAGCGGCGAGTGATCACTGCAGGGTTCCCCAGGATATTTGTGGTGGCCCGAGCCTACCGCACGCCGGATCGCGACAGTGGCGAAATCGCGATCCTTGCGACTCGATGTTAGACTGCCGGCATGAGCTCCACCGACGTGACCCTCTATCACAACCCCGCTTGTGGGAACTCTCGTAACACCCTGGCGCTGATCCGCGAGCGCGGCATCGAGCCCACGGTCATCGAGTACCTGAAAACGCCGCCGGACCGGAAAACGCTGCTGGACCTGCTGAAAAAAACCGGGCTGACGCCTCGCGAGCTGTTGCGCGAGAAGGAAGTCGAGAAGTTGAATCTGGGCGACTCCTCGCAGTGGAGCGACGATCAGATCGTCGAGCGGATGCTCGAGCATCCCATCCTGATGAACCGCCCTGTCGTGATCACGCCGCTCGGCGCCGTGCTGAGCCGTCCGCCGGAAACGGTGCTGAAGATCCTGCCGCCGAAACAATAGCGACAGGATCCCGCGCTCGACGCGTTACCAGACGTACTCGAGCTGCACCCAGAACTTGGTCGTGTCCTGATACGCCGCCGGCGTGCGACCTTCGTGCGCCTCATAGAGCGCAACTTTCGCCAGCCCGATGAAGCGCTGATACTTGCCCTGGATCTGCAGATCGACCTCGTCGCCCAGATCCTGCGACAGCCGCTGCGATTCGAAGTCGCGATACACGACCGTCGCGGACAACGTATCGAGCATCGCGACGCCCTTCGCGAGATAACCCACGCTCACATATTTATCGTCGATGCCATTGGCCGGCGTGGTCAGGAACTTGTCGGCCCAGCCGTGAAAGCGATGCATGGTCGCAAGCGGCGTCGAGAAGCCGACGGTGCCATTGCCCTCCATCACTTCCTGACCCAGCGTCACGCTGTATTGGCGATACGTGCCGGTCAGTTCGACCGAATAATAATCGAGGTCGAAGTTGAGTGGATTGTTGCCATAGTCGCTCTGCTGGGCGTATGTGGCCGCGTACGCCAGCTTGATCCTGCTCAGCGGGCGCTCGCCCGCCAACCGGGCGCCAAAGGTTTCGCTGGACACCCGGATCGGGTCCATCGCCACCGGCACGCCATCCAGGTGATCGAAGTCCAGCCAGTAACCAAAGGCACTGAGCTTGCCGAAGCCGAACTGATACGCCGCGTTGGCGAGCACGCCATCGCCGTGATAACGGCCTTGCGGCGAGTCGCGACCGAAGATGCGATTGACCTGGGTCAAGTACGTCGCGTCCAGGGTGAGCGATGATGTCGGCTTGTTGACGATGCGGACCGCATCGAATGTTTGTTCGTTCTGTCGCCAGCCGACATTGCCCACGAAGCGCTGATCGTCGAGGTTGATGCGCTGTCGCCCCAACGTCACCGTCGTGCCGGGCAGCGAGGTATTCACCAGCTGCAGCCGATTGATCTCCTCGCCGGCCGGATCGGGAATCAGGGGATAGGCCGCGTTGCGGGGACGAGAGGCATCGTCACGGTAGTCGCCAGCGAGATCGACGATTGCTTCGCCTTCGGCCAGGAACGTCGTGTTCCACGCTTTGCCGGTTTCGAAGCCAAGCCGCACGCGCAACGTTTCCGCGTCCGATTCCTCCGCCAACGGCGTTTGATCCACATTCTCGTAGCGCAAGCGCGTATCGAAGATCGGCTTCGACTCCATGAGCGCGCCACCGATCACGCCAAAGTCCGCCGCCCCGGCAATGCATGGCACCGCCATGGCCACCGCCAGGCTCAACCGTCGACTCCAGGATTTCATCGTCCGCTCTCCCAGTGCATTCGCTTTTTTTCACTCATGCCGCATGAGTATGCTGACGCTCGCACGACTCCAGGAATGCGAGCAACTCATTACGATATCCGTAGTATCTCGGATGCTCGAGCAACTGCTTTCGAGTCCGCGGCCGGGGCAGATCGATATTCATGACGCGACCGATGCGCGCCTGCGGACCGTTGGTCATCATCACCACTCGATCGGCGAGCAGAATGGCCTCGTCGACGTCGTGCGTGACACAGATCGCGGTCACTTGATTGCGCTTCCACACTTCCATGAGCACTTCCTGCAGCTCCCAGCGAGTCAGCGCGTCGAGCATGCCGAATGGCTCATCCAGCAACAGCAGCTTGGGTGAGAGCGCGAACGCGCGGGCCAGTCCGACGCGTTGCTTCATGCCGTTCGACAACTCAGCCGCCTTTTTCTCCAGCACATCGCCCAAGCCGACCCGAGTCAGGTAGTACTCGACGATGTCGCGTCGTTCCTGTTCGGTCGCATGGGGGTAGACCTGGTTGACACCGAGCGCCACGTTCTCGCGGGCGGTCAACCAAGGCAGCAGGCTCGGCGCTTGAAACACGACACCACGATCCGGGCCAGCGGATGTGACTTCGCGTGCATCCAGAGTGATGCCGCCACTGGAAACTTCGCTGAGCCCGGCGACCATCGACAGCACCGTCGACTTGCCGCAGCCCGAGTGCCCGATCAAGGAAATGAACTCCCCTTTTCGAATGTCGAGCTGGAACCGGTCGACGACCGTCAGCGGCCCTTTCGGCGTCGGAAACACTTTGCTCACATCGTAGAACTCGACGAACTTGTCCAGATTCTCCGCGGGCTTCGGCCGCGTCGCCTTACGTAAGGTCTTCGGCACCGGCGGCTCGATGGGAACCACCGACGGCAGCGCTCGTGTGGAGCTCGCGGCCCCGCTGCGTTGCATGCTCAGGCTCATCAAGTATTGAGAGATCTGCGCACGCAGCCGTCGATAGGAATCATCTTCGTTGACCGCCCTGCGATCGCGCGGCCGGGGCAGATCCACTTTGAATTCACGACCCAGCGTGGCCCGCGGACCTGGCTTCAGGGCAATGATGCGATCCGCCAACAATAGTGCTTCATCCACATCGTTGGTCACGAGGATGACGGTCTTGCGCTGGCGCTCCCAGATCGCCTCGATCTCATCCTGCAAGCGGGCACGGGTGAGCGCATCCAATGCGGAGAGCGGTTCATCCAGCAGCAAGACCTTCGGATCCATCGCCAGGGCTCTCGCCACCGCCACACGCTGACGCATGCCGCCGGATAACTCCGCGGGACGCCGGTCGATCGCATGCGTCAAGCCGACCATCTCGATGTATTTGCGAACGTGTGCCCGCCGCTGCGCGGCCGGCCATTTTGGAAAGACACTGTCGACGGCCAGAGCGACGTTACTCTGGACCGTCAACCAGGGCAGCAAGGAATAGTTTTGAAATACCACGCCCCGATCCGGCGCCGGTCCGGTGACCGGCTGGCCCTGGAACAGCACCTCGCCCGAGTCCGGCGGAATCAAGCCGGCGATGGTCGAGATCAACGTGGTTTTGCCGCTGCCGGAAAAGCCGACGATGGCGACGAACTCGCCCTCTTCGATGCTCAAGTTAACGTCGCTGAGCACCTCGGCCTGTTGCTCCCCCGAGCCGTAACTCTTGCTGATACAGTTGAGCTGTAAAAAGGTCATAAGACTTCTCTTTCAACGACGCACGCCGAAGTCGAGCAGGCTCTGCACCGTGTGCATGATCCGATCGAGCAGGAAGCCGATGATGCCGATGGTCAAGACCGCCACCATCAGTCGCGCCAATGAATCGGAGCTGCCGTTCTGGAACTCATCCCACACGAACTTTCCGAGGCCGGGATTCTGCGCGAGCATCTCCGCCGCGATCAGCACCATCCAGCCCACGCCCAGCGACAGTCGCATGCCGGTGAAGATCAGCGGCAGCGACGACGGCAACACCAGCTTGAACAGCTTGGTGGTCCACTTCAGTTGCAACACTCGCGAGACGTTGAGCAGATCGCGGTCGATGGAGTTCACGCCGACGCCCGTATTGATCAGCGTCGGCCACAGTGAGCACAGCGTGACTGTGATCGAGGAGATCAGAAACGACTTCTCGAACATCGGGTCCGCCGTCACGTAGACCGCGCTCACGATGATGGTCACGAGCGGCAGCCACGCGAGCGGCGACACCGGTTTGAAGATCTGGATCAGCAGGTTCAGCGATGAGTTGATGGTGGCGCTGAGTCCGCACAGGATGCCGAGCGGCACAGCGATCAGTGTCGCCAGCAAGAAGCCGGTGAACACGGTCTTCAGGCTGGTGAGGATCTGATCGATGTACGTCGGCTTGCCGGTGTACTTCACGAACTTGATCCCGGCGTTGGGATCCTTCGCGAGTCTGGCGGCGTTGCGCTTTTCCTGCCGCTCATAGAATGCCGCCGCTTTCGCGCGCTCGGCTTTGTGGTCCGCCCACAAGCTCCGCGCCTGCCCGGCAACCGCAATCGGCCCCGGGATCTGGCCCAGGCTGGTTTGAATACGACTGGACGCCTGGCTCCAGGCGAACAGGAAGACTGCGACAGCCAGCAGTGGAACGCCGAGCTGGCGCCACAGCTCACGCATCTGCTGCTGTGGATTTTCGCCACGACACAGACGCACGATGGGATTGATGAAGCCCAGTCCGACCGTCGCGAACAGGCGCAGTAGGCGCTCGAGCCACAGCGGCGACTCTTTCAACTTCCGAGCTGGTGGCGACACTGCCGCGGGCGTACTCGATGTCGGCGCGGGCGGAGTCTGCTCGCGTGCGATAGCCAAGGTCGATGTGGGCATCAGGTGGCTCCCTGTTTGGTCGCGACATTGCCGCTCTCGACGATCTGACCCTGCTTCAAGCCGATCGTGAGCTTCTGCAAATAATCATTGGGCTTGCGGCCGTCGTACTCGACGCCGTCGATGAATTCCCTGGTCGGCGGGCGGTAGCCGTCGCTGTTCCAGGGGAAGTCTTCCTGCTTCGCCTTCTTCTCTTCGATCAGCAATTTTGCCGCGCGCAGATAGGGCGCGGTGAGATAAACCTTCTTCGCGGTGTCGTGGTACCACTGATCTGTCTGAGTCTGCGGAATCTGTCCCCAGCGGCGCATCTGAGTGAGGAACCACACCGCATCGCTGTAGTACGGATACGTCGCGTAGTAGCGGAAGAACACGTTGAAGTCCGGCACGCTGCGTTTGTCGCCGCGACCAAACTCGAACGTACCCGTCATGCTATTGGCAATCACGCGGTAGTCGGCGCCGACATACTCGGAGCGCGAAAGAATCTGCGCTGCCTCCTTGCGATTCGCGCCATTGTTTTCATCGAGCCATTTGCCGGCGCGAATCAGCGCTTTCAGCAGCGCCACATAGGTATTCGGATATTTCTCAGCCCAGGCCCGCGTGACACCGAGCACCTTCTCTGGATTGTTCTTCCAGATCTCCAGATCCGTGACGATAGGAACGCCGACGCCTTTGAAGATGGCTTGCTGATTCCACGGCTCGCCGACACAGTAGCCATTGACCGTGCCCGCCTCCAACGCCGCCGGCATCTGCGGTGGCGGTGTCACGGAAAGAAACACATCGGCCTTGATCTGGCCGGACACATCGGTGGGCGAATAGAACCCCGGATGCAGCCCGCCCGCGGCGAGCCAATACCGCAGCTCATAGTTGTGCGTGGACACAGGGAACACCATGGCCATCCTGAATGGCTTGCCCGCCGCTTTGAACGCGTCGATCGCGGGCTTGAGTGCGTCCGCTTTGATTGGATGAATCGGCTTGCCCTGCGCATCCGTCGCCAGCTTTGGCTTGATCAGATTCCAGACTTCATTCGAGACCGTGGTCGCGTTGCCATTCAAATCCATGCTGAACGACGTAATGATGTCGGCCTTCGTGCCGAAGCCCACCGCCGCGCCGAGCGGCTGTCCCGCGAGCATATGCGCGCCATCCAGCTCGCCGGTGATGACGCGATCGAGGACGACTTTCCAGTTCGCCTGCGGCTCCAGCGTCACATACAGCCCTTCGTCCTCGAAAAAGCCTTTCTCGTAGGCGATGGCCAGCGGCGCCATGTCGGTCAGCTTGATGAAGCCGAGCTTGAGTTGTTCCTTCTCCAGCGCGAGCTCCGCAGCCGGGGCGTGAGTGGCACTCAACGCGGCGACCGCAATCAGCCAGCAAGCCCGGAACGTTTTCTTCAGCATGGACCCGGTCACTCCCCAGACGATCTCCAGACCAAAAAAAAACGCCGCCGACTTCATTGCACGCGCATGGCATGCAGTGGAGTCGGCGGCGTTGCCCGGCCAGCCCGCTATTGGGCCGGCCCGATGGTTGGAGCGACGAATCGCCCCGTTGCCCTCAGAGTTGCAACGACCGTGCCAGCATCAATGCAGCCAGCCACCTCTCGACAGGACAACGACTTGCGTGTCTGGAGCCAATGGATGCGAGCCGCAATTGAGCCGCAACGGAGCAAACATCCGGTTCAGCTGCACGAAGGTAGCGCAGCGAGATAGCCCGGCAGATCGTCCGAATCGAAGCGAACGCCATCGAAGAGCTCATCGAGCTTGGTATCCGCCGAGGGAACGTTTGTTGTTTTGTCCAACGCGAGACGATACAGATCGGGCCGATAAGTCGCCCGCACCTGTGCAACGTGCTCGGGATCGAATGCGACCTGTCCCCAGCGCACCATTTGCGAATAGAACCACAGCGCATGGCTCACCCAGGGGAACGTGGCGGCGTGCGAAGCTGGCAAATAGAACCCATCCAGGCGCTCCACTTCCTCGCCTCGTTGCAAACAGAGCCGATTCGACAGGCCCCGCAAAAGGATTTCCGCCGGCGCACCGACGAAGCGCGGCTCAGCCAGCAAGCGGGCCAGCTCCGAGTGATTCTCCGGCTGCTCACACCACAGCGCTGCCTTATATAGGGAGCGCACCAGCGCCTGCACCCGGTCCGGATAGCGCTGTGTCCACTCCAGACGACAGCCGAGCACCTTCTCCGGACTCTGTTTCCAGATCGCGGTGGTCGGCAACGCGATGCAGCCGACACCGACCGAGACCGCGACACTATTCCAAGGCTCGCCGACACAGAAACCATCGATCTGGCCTTCACGCATGGCATCGACGAGCAAGGGCGGCGGAATCACGACCAGTCGTACATCCCGATCCGGATCGATACCCGATGCAGCCAACCAATACCGCAGCTCATAGTTGTGCGCGGAGAACGGATAGACCATCGCGAACGTGAACGGCGGCTTGTTCGCTCGTTCACGCGCGCGCACGACCTTGCGAAGGGCCTCACCGAGCGCACGTGGACCCGCGGACAAGGCAGCACCTTCCGCCATCATCAAATCCCACACCCGCAACGAAACAGTGATGGCATTGCCGCCCAACCCCAACGACAGGGGCGCGGCCATGGGCACTTTGAGATGACCGATCCCGAGCGTCGAGGCGATGGCCATGGGACCGAGCATGTGGGCGGCATCGAAATGACCGACGACCACGCGGTCACGAATGTTGGCCCACGACGTCTCGCGCACCAGACGCAGGTCGAGGCCTTCCCCGGCGGCAAAGCCTTTTTCGACCGCGACCGCCAGCGGCGCGCAGTCCATCAATGGAATGAATCCGACGACGGTGGTCACATCACTCATTTGAACAGACTCGACGCAGTCACGACGCTTTGCGCCACCTCACTGATCCGGCGATTCTCATTCATCGCGGCCTTCCGCAGCAGTGCATAAGCGGCCTCCTCGCTCATGCCCCGCTGTTTCATCAGAATGCCCTTGGCCCGCTCCACGATCTTGCGTTCGTCGAGCGCCTGACGGGCGCTGTCGAGTTCCTCACGCAACTTGTTGAAGGCGTGGAACCGGCTGATCGCCATGTCGAGCACGGCCTTCACCCGCTCCTTCTTCAATCCGTCGACCACATAGGAGCCGACGCCGGCATCCACCGCCGCCACGATCATGTCGGTATCGGACCGATCGACGAACATGGCGATGGGCCTGCGCACCACGCGCGACACCTGGAACATCTGCTCCAGCACGTCGCGATTGGGATTCTCCAGGTCGATGACGATGACGTCGGGATCGATGTCGACGATGCGTCGCATGAGGTTGTGCATCTCACGCAGCACCGTCACGTTGTGATAGCCGGCCTCCCGCAATCCCTCTTCGAGAATGCTGGCTCGCATGACGTTCTGATCGACGATCAGCACGCGCAGGGAGGCTTCGGTTTTTGGCCTGACATCGGGCATCGATGGGTCACGGTTGCAATGCCTGTGCCATGCCCACGGCCCTTGCACCATCAGGAGGCGCGACCGGAATCGCACCACTTTAAGCGCGCCCTGCGGGCCGCACGCACCACATCCGCGCATTCAGACGCATGAAGGTCGCCAAAATAGCGGGCAAGTCGCCTCACAAGTCGTGGCATAGCGTTTGCAGCATTGGAAGCATCTTGGCTGCTCCAATGACGGGCGCAGCACCAGTGACTGCCGGTACTCACCTCCGCCACGCGCGGCCTGACGCAGCTCGCTGTCCCAACCACCCTCATCAAACGATCCGGATGCCCTGCTCGGGGCGGTCCGTCATGGGTGCAAGATGTCTGTTAAAAAGCTGGTCGTCATCGGCAATGGCATGGTCGGGCAACGCCTCCTCGAGCGGCTCGCGGACGCGACCGCCTCGTATGAAATCAGCGTGCTCTGCGAAGAGCCGCGCGCTGCCTACGATCGCGTGCAGCTCACGAGCTTCTTCAGCGGCAAGCGCGCGGAAGATCTTGCCCTTACGAGTGAAGACTTCTTCGAGCGCAACGACATCGCGCTTCATCTGAATGACAAAGCCATCGGGATCGATCGCGACGCGCGCTGCGTGCGAACGGCGGAGGGTCGAACCCTCCCCTACGATCAACTGGTGCTTGCCACCGGTTCATATCCTTTTGTACCTCCAATCCCGGGACGAGAACGCGCGGGGTGTTTCGTCTATCGTACGATCGAAGATCTGGAAGCCATTCGCTCGGCCGCCGCGCACAGCACAGTCGGCGTGGTCATCGGCGGTGGTTTGCTCGGCCTCGAAGCGGCCAAAGCGCTGCGCGATCTCGGTTTGAAAACACACGTGGTCGAGTTCGCGCCGCGCCTGATGGCCGTTCAGGTCGACGATAGCGGCGGTCGCGTGTTGCGACAGAAGATCGACGAGATGGGTGTCGGCATCCACACGGGCAAGAGCACGACTGGAATCGTCGACGGCGAACAGTGCCGTCATCGCTTGAACTTCGCCGACGGCAGCGCGCTCGAAGCGGACATCGTGGTCTTCTCCGCCGGCATTCGACCACGCGACGAACTGGCCCGCGCATGCGGACTGAGTGTCGGTGAGCGTGGCGGCATCGTCATCGACAGCGACTGTCGCACCTCCGATCCGGACATCTTCGCCATCGGCGAGTGCGCGCTATGGAACGGTAAGCTGTACGGCCTGGTCGCGCCCGGCTACCAGATGGCCAGCGTCTGCGCCGCGCGCTTGCAGGAGACCGCCGACCCGATTTTTACGGGCGCGGACATGAGCACGAAGCTCAAGCTCATGGGCGTCGATGTCGCGTCGATCGGCGATCCGCACTGCTCGAGTCCGGGCTCGCGCGCCTACGCCTTCGTCGATGAGCGCAAGCAGGTTTACAAAAAGCTGGTCGTGAACGACGACGGCACCCGACTGCTCGGCGGCATTCTGATCGGTGACGCGGATGACTATGGCGTGCTGCTGAACATGATGCTCGACGGCACGGCGCTGCCGTCGAATCCCGAAGAGTTGATCGTCCCGAGCTTCGGCAGCTCCGAACAACCCAAGCGCGCCGGCGTCGCAGGCCTGCCCGCCACCGCCCAGATCTGTTCCTGCAACAACGTCAGCAAAGGCATGATCTGCTCTGCCATCGATGCCGGCTGCAAGACCATCGGCGCATTGAAAAGCTCGACCAAGGCTGCAACGTCCTGCGGTGGCTGTACCGCCCTCGTCACTCAGATTCTGAAAGCGGAGCTGGCGAGCCGAGGCGTCGCGGTCAACAACCACCTTTGCGAGCATTTCCGTTACTCGCGCCAGCAATTGTTCCATCTGGTGCGCGTCGGTCAGCTGAAGAGCTTCGACGAAGTGCTCGGGAAGCACGGCCGCGGTCTGGGCTGCGACATCTGCAAACCCACTGTCGCCTCCATCCTGGCGTCGTGCTGGAACGAGTTCGTGCTGAAGCGCGACAAGGCCACGCTGCAGGACACGAACGACTACTACCTCGCCAACATGCAGAAGGACGGCACCTACTCCGTCGTCCCGCGCATCGCCGGCGGCGAAATCACGCCAGAGAAGCTGATTGTCATCGGCGAGGTGGCGAAGAAGTATGGCCTGTACACCAAGATCACCGGCGGTCAGCGCATCGACTTGTTTGGCGCGCAGGTTCACGAGTTACCACTGATCTGGCGCGAGCTGATCGATGCGGGCTTCGAATCCGGTCACGCTTACGGCAAATCCGTGCGCACCGTGAAGTCCTGCGTCGGCTCGACGTGGTGTCGTTACGGCGTTCAGGACAGCGTCGGTTTCGCCATCGACATCGAAAACCGCTACAAAGGTCTGCGCTCTCCTCACAAGCTCAAGTTCGCAGTCTCGGGCTGCACCCGTGAATGCGCCGAAGCGCAGAGCAAGGATGTCGGCATCATCGCCACCGAGAAAGGCTGGAACCTGTACGTGTGTGGCAACGGCGGCATGAAGCCTCGTCATGCCGACTTGCTCGCCGGCGATCTGGATCGCGAAACGTTGATCCGCTACATCGATCGCTTCCTGATGTTCTACATCCGCACCGCCGACCGCCTGCAGCGCACGTCGGTGTGGCTCGACAATCTGGAAGGCGGACTCGACTACCTCAAACAGGTCGTCATCGAAGACAAGCTCGGCGTCGGCGCGGAGCTGGAAGCGGACATGGCGCGCATCGTCAACACTTACGAGTGCGAATGGAAGAAGGCCGTGGAAGATCCGCAGACGTTGAAGCGCTTCCGCCACTTCGTGAACAGCGATCGTACCGATGACAACGTCGTGTTCGTGCAGGAGCGCGGGCAGATCCGCCCCGCGACCAACGAAGAGCGCGCTCAGCGCCAACGAGAGGCTGTATGAAGCACGCACACACCTGGAGCAGCGCCTGCTCGTTCGATGACTTGCTGCCCGAAAGCGGTGTCGCCGCGTTGGTCGACGGACGGCAGATCGCCGTCTTTCGGGTCGGCGACGCAATCTACGCACTCGACAACTACGATCCCCACAGTGAAGCCAACGTGCTCTCGCGGGGGCTGGTCGGCGATCTGAACGGCGAGCCCGTGGTCGCCTCCCCGGTTTACAAACATCACTTCAATCTTGCCACCGGTCGCTGCGTCGAGGACGCCGATTACTCGGTACGCGCGTGGCCGACGCGAGTGAGCGACGGCAAGATCTGGATCAAGACCCAACCGCTGCGCAAAACCTCGCGTCGCAAGCTGGTGGTGGTCGGCAACGGCATGGCCGGCATGAAGGTCGTCGAGGAATTGCTCGGCATCCCCGGTCAGCCGTATGACATCATCGTGTTCGGCGCCGAGCCCGTCCCCAATTACAACCGCATCCTGCTGTCCCCGATGCTGGCGGGCGAGAAACGATTCGACGACATCGTGCTCAATCCCATCGAATGGTATCGGGACAATGGCGTCACACTGCATCTCGGCGATCCGGCTGTAGCGATCGATCGAATCCGTCGTCGCGTACGCTCTCGGCACGGGATTGAAGCTGACTACGATCGGCTGCTGCTGGCAACGGGCTCCAATCCCATCGTGCTGCCCGTGCCCGGCAAGGACCTGCCCGGCGTCGTGACGTTCCGCGATCTGCAGGACGTCAACACGATGCTCGCGGCTGCCCGCACGCATGAGAAGGCGGTTGTCATCGGCGGCGGACTGCTGGGCCTGGAAGCCGCCAACGCACTTCTGAAGCAAGGCATGCAAGTCACTGTGGTGCACTTGCTGGAAACATTGATGGAGCGGCAACTCGACCCGGTGGCCGCACAGCTGCTGAGGCAGTCGCTCGAAAAACGCGGACTGCGATTCCACATGCCGGCCAAGACCACAGCCATCCTGGGCACCGATCGAGTCCGAGGCGTGCAGTTTGCCGATGAGACCGTCATCGACGCGGATCTGGTCGTCATGGCCGCCGGCATTCGCCCGAATACCGATCTGGCCCGCGCGGCCGGTCTGCGATGCGACCGTGGCGTGCTGGTCGACGACACCCTGCAAACCTTCGATCCTTGCATATATGCAGTCGGCGAATGCGTCCAGCATCGAAACAACACGTACGGCCTGGTCGCCCCGCTCTACGAGCAGGCCAGCGTCTGCGCGACTCATCTCTCCGAGCACGGCGTCGGTCGATATCGGGGCTCGATGTTGTCCACGCATCTGAAAGTCACCGGCATCGATCTGTTCTCGGCCGGCGATTTCATCGGAGGGCCCGGCAGCGAGGCGCTGGTGTTACGTGATGCGAAGCGCGGCGTTTATAAACGCATCGTCATCGAGGACAACAAGGTGCGCGGCGCCGTGTTGTACGGCGACACTCGCGACGGCGCCTGGTACTGCGAGCTGATGAGCGAAGGCCGCGATGTCAGTCCATTGCGTGACAAGCTGATATTTGGCGAAGCGGTGGCTCGTCGACAGTGAGCATCAGGACGACGTGTCCGTATTGCGGCGTCGGGTGTGGAGTCATCGCTCAATCCGATGCTGCGCGCGGCACGGTCACCATCAGCGGCGATACGACTCATCCCTCGAACTTCGGCAGACTGTGCTCCAAAGGGTCGGCGCTGGGTCAGACGCTCGGCATGGACGGCCGGCTGCTCCATCCGGAGATCAACGGCCAGCGAGTGAGCATGGAGGCGGCGCTGACTCACGTTGCCGCTGGATTCAATCGCATCATCGCCGAGCATGGCTCCGACGCCGTCGCGCTGTATGTCTCGGGTCAATTGTTGACCGAGGACTACTACGTCGCCAACAAGCTGATGAAAGGTTTCATCGGCACTGCGAATATCGACACCAACTCCCGGCTGTGCATGTCATCGGCCGTCGCCGGGCACAAGCGTGCCTTCGGTGAGGACGTCGTGCCGGTGTGTTACGAAGATCTGGAGCTGGCGGATCTGATCGTCCTGGTCGGCGCGAACGCCGCCTGGTGTCATCCCGTCCTGTTCCAGCGCATCGCTCAGGCGAAACAGCAGCGGCCGAAAATGAAGATCGTGGTGGTCGATCCGCGGCGAACCGTAACGTGCGAGATCGCCGACTTGCACGTGCCGGTACGCAGCGGCAGCGACGTGTGGCTCTTCAACGGTCTGCTCGCGTATCTGCACGAGCATGGCCGAGTCGCGAAGGACTTCATCGCGAACCACACGGAAGGACTCGATGAGGCGTTGAGCGTTGCCCGCGAATCCGCCGGTGACGTGAATCGACTTGCCGCCGTCTGCGGGCTCGACACCGAGCGGGTGCTCGAGTTCTATCGAATGTTTGCCGACCATGAGCGCGTCATCACCGCGTTCTCGATGGGTGTGAATCAATCCTCGGCGGGCACGGACAAGGTCAACAGCATCGTCAACTGTCATCTGCTCACCGGGCGTATCGGTCAGCCCGGCGCGGGGCCCTTCTCCATCACCGGCCAGCCGAACGCGATGGGCGGTCGGGAGGTGGGCGGCCTTGCGAACATGCTGGCCGCGCACCTGGACCTGGAAGATGCGAGCCATCGCGAGCTCGTACAAAACTTCTGGCGCAGCCCACGCATCGCCGAACGCGGCGGACTCAAGGCAGTCGAGCTGTTCGATGCCATTCATGACGGCAAAGTGAAAGCCGTCTGGATCATGGCGACCAATCCGGTGGTGAGCCTGCCCGACGCCGACAAGGTCAAGGAAGCGTTGCGACGGTGCGAGCTGGTCGTGGTGTCCGATTGTTTCGCGGGCACCGACACCAACGCGCATGCGCATGTGTTGCTGCCGGCTGCGGGCTGGGGCGAGAAAGATGGCACCGTCACCAACTCGGAACGTCGCATCTCACGTCAGCGGGCCTTCCAAGCATTGAGCGGCGAAGCGCGCCCGGACTGGTGGTTGATCTGCGAAGTCGCACGGCGCATGGGCTTCGACCACGGCTTCAACTACGACAGCGTGCACGAGATTTTCATCGAGCATGCCGCGCTGTCGACCTGGAACAACGACGGCGAGCGCGCCTTCGATATCGGCGGCCTGGCGAAAATCACCTCGACCGAATACGACGAGCTCGCGCCCATCCAATGGCCGGTGCCTGGGCGCAATCATCCCGGGACACCTCGCCTGCTCGAATCCGGGCACTTCTACAGACGCAATCGTCGCGCGCGTTTCGTTCCGACCGCGACACGCGCGCCGGAGCATCGAACCGACGCAGAGTTTCCATGGGTGTTGAACACCGGTCGTATTCGCGATCAATGGCACACGATGACCCGCACGGGTCGCGCGCCTCAACTCAGCGCGCATCTGCCCGAGCCTTACGTCGACATGCATGCGCAGGACGCATTGCTGGCGGCGGTGAGCGACGGTCAGCTCGCGCGCGTTGAAACTCAGTGGGGCGCGCTGGTCGCACGTGTGAAGACCAGCGGTGAAATGCCGAGAGGCACGATCTTCGTGCCCATTCACTGGAGTGGCGCTGTTGCATCCGATGCGCGCGTGGGCGCGCTGGTCAATCCAGTCGTCGATCCGGTGTCGGGCGAGCCGGAGTTCAAACACACGCCGGCGCGCGTCACCCCGTTCCCTGTCAATTGGCATGGATTCGTGCTCACGCGCGCGCCCATCCAAAAGCTGGATGCGGTCTGGTGGACGGCCATCCGCGGCGCGCAGTTCATGCGATATGAGATTGCCGGACGTGGCCACGCACCCGGCTCCACGTGGGCGCGCCAGGCATTACAGGCGATTCATCCCGATATGGATTGGGTGGAGTTCTCAGATCCGGCGTGCGGCGTATTTCGAGGGGCGCTGCTGGTCGAGGAACGACTCGAGGGCTGTGCGTTCATTTCGCCTCGCAGCGATCTGCCCTCACGAACCTGGCTGTCCAGTCTGTTCGCGAAAAAGCGCATCGGTAACGTGGACCGGGTGTCGTTACTCAACGGCGGACCGCCGTCCTCGGCGGAAGATCCTGGCCCGTTGGTGTGCTCGTGCTTTGGCGTGGGACGAACCACGCTGTGCAAGGCCATCGCCCAGGATCAATTGAAGACGCCGCAGGAGGTGGGCCGGAAATTGAAAGCAGGCACGAACTGCGGCTCGTGCCTGCCGGAGATCAGGCAGCTGTTACTGAAATAGCCCTTTGGACTTGCCGCCCTGGCGCAGCACGCCGACCACGATGCCTTCGATGATCAGCGACTGTTCCTTCAAGTCGACCCGGATGGGCTCGAACTCTTCGTTCTCGGGCAACAGCCAGACGATCTTGCCGTCCTGCTTATAGCGCTTCACCGTCACTTCGTTGTCCAGACGCGCGACCACGACCTGACGATTGCGCACTTCCGGCGTGCGATGCACGGCCACCAGATCGCCATCCATGATGCCGATGTCTTTCATGCTCATGCCGCGTACCTTGAGCAGGTAATGCGCGCGCGGTTGAAAGATCTTCGGATCGATCTGATAACGGCCTTCGATGTGCTCCTCCGCGAGCATGGGCCTGCCTGCTGCAACTCGACCAATCAGCGGCAGACCCATCTGCTCACGAAGAGAATCCTTCAATTGAATGCCGCGCGAGGCGCCCGGGATGATGTCCAGCACGCCTTTTTTCTGGAGCGCACGCAGGTGCTCCTCGGCGGCATTGGCTGACTTGAAGCCCATGGCGGTCGCGATCTCGGCCCGCGTCGGCGGCATGCCGTTATCGCGCAGAGACTCCTGAATCAGCTTGACGATCTCACGTTGCCGGGGCGTCAGTTCGGACATGGCGGTTGTATATGCATCCAACGACTGTGCCTATATACAGGTGCACAGCCGCGAAAGCAAGCGACCTCCTGGAAGGAGGTCGCTTGCCGCATCAAACGGGAGTTATTTCGACGTTACCAGCATTTGGCGGCGTCGTTGATGGAGTCGCCTCGCCTGCCGGTTTGGTCGAGTGTCAATGTGCCGCAGACGTCCTGGGCTTGAGCAGCCCGCGGCTGCGCCTGGATCGAATACTGCACCGTGGGGTCGTCGACTGCAGCAAACGAAAGCTGGTAGCGGTCACCCGCGCTGTTGACGCCGGCTCTGAGTCTGCCGAACGCCACGCAATCGTCATGGTTGTAGCGACCGTAGCGCGTGAAGCATTTCTCCAGGTCCTGCGACGCCTGCATCATCGCCGTCTTCGCCTCGGTGCGATTCCCCCGCAGCACATACTGACGATAGTTCGGATAGGCGATCGCGGTGAGGATACCGACGATCGCCACCGTGATCATCAGCTCGATCAGCGTGATGCCGCGCACCGAGCGACGCGATGTTCCCACTAGCATACAAATGTCTCCTTGACCTTACCGGATCTGGCGCCACGACTGGCGGCCCTGCAGGCCGCGCGTGGGCGCACCGGCCCGTTCGGTGAGCGCACCGCTGCTACCGGACGACAACAGGCTGTCGTACTCGCAGTTGCTGCCGTCCAGACACAATTGGGATTCGACGCGCGACTGGATGTCCTCCGTGCCGACACCGGAGGTATCCGCATCGGCCTGGTCGATGTCGCCATCGCCGTCGCTGTCCACCTGCCCATCCGGCAGCCGGCCGCCGCTCAGCAGGTCCAGAATCATCAACCAGCTGCGGCCGCCGAAGTCGCAAGGCACGCTGTTCGGAATCAACGTGGTGAAGAACACGCGATCGCCACGAATGGTCGGATCGGTGACCGCGCGCTCGCCCCGGATATTGTTTTGATACACCAGATCCAGGTACCAGCCGTTGCGATTCATCGCCGTCATCGAGGTGCTGCGCCGGAGCGGCGCCGCGTTCGTTTCCGAGGTGATGGTCTGCTGCACCAGGCGGTTGCGGACCACCTTGTCGTTGGGGTCGTAGGTGTTGGTGGCGGCGGTGTAATTGTCCCGGTCGACCAGGCCGTAGAAGCTCTGCTTGGTCGTCGAGCCCGCCGGCAGGTCCTTGTCGCCGATCTCCAGGAACTTGCCGGTGCCGAACACGACGATCGTGCCCGCGCCATACGGCCCGCGGGCCACTTCCGGACGCACCGTGATGGGTTGGATGTTGCCGCCCGCCGCGTTGCTGTCGGTGGCCGCGAAGATCGGCGCCGGATTGCCGTTGGTATCGGTGAAGGCGACGCCCCACTGCGAGCTTTCGGTGGGACGCAGGTTGAACTTCCAGAGGTTGCCGAGCAGATCGCCGGCATACGCGAAGTCGACGATGCGGTCGCCATCGATGTCCACCATGGTGGGCGTAGCCAGGCCATTGGGTTTGCCGCCGGCCCGCGGATCGCTCATGCCGACGCCGGTATCGATCTTGCGGATCAAGGCGCCGGTCTCGATGTTCACGATGTACAGCACGGCGTTGCCGGTCGTGCTGGCGCGTCCATCCGTAACGGTGTTGTTGTAACCATTACCGAAGACCGCAGCCCAACTGCCGTCCTTCAGACGCACGATGGCGGGCTGGCTATAGGTGTAGCCGAGATCGCGATCGTTCTCGTCGGTGAACTCCCAGAGGTGGATGGAACCGGCATTCGCCTCGGCGCTGGTCAGTGCCGAAGTATCGGTGATGTCCAGCGCGTAGATGCCCTGGCCGCCCAGGTTCAAGCCGCCGACCAGCACGGTGCGCCACTCATTGGCGTTCCTGAAGAACACGTCGTTGGAATTCGGCGAACCGTCGACGTAATAACGATGCGAATAGGGCTGCCGGGGCAGCAGTCGCAGGTTCGGGAAGACCGACTTCGGAATGTACGCGAACACTTCCCTGCCGCCGCTCGGATCTTCGATCATGTCTCCGGGAGGACCGGACGGATTGGCGACCAGGCCACCCGCTTCGAACGCGTGCAGCATGCCGTCATTGGCACCGGCGAACAGCAGTGGCTTACGCGTTTGCTGTTCCTCGGCGAACTCCGAATATGGCGTCGTGCCCGGCATGTTGTCCGCGTAACGGGCGCGCGGTGCGCCGACGTACAGCGGCGCTGAGGACACGATGTCGCCAAGCCTCGACGCGCGCTCGCGAAGGTAGTTAGTGCCCGAGCCCTCGTTGGTCTGATCGCCGCGCAGATAATTGACGTAGGTCTGCTGCAGCTGTTCGGTATCGGCGAGCTGAGTGCGGCGCGTGGCGTCGAGGTTATCCCACCGGAAAGGCACGGCGGTGTTATCGCTATTGACCGTGAAGATCTTGCGCGCATCCGGCGCAGGCATCCTGTCGCGCGCATTCCACAGCGGCGTCGTACTCACAAGGGAGGTTGCGGGATCGCGCCCGAAGGCCATCAGTTCGCCATCCCAGTTACGCGTGTTGAACCGAGCCTGGTACACACGCGAGTCCGTGGAAATGGCGCCGCTGTTGACGGACGCCGAGGACGCCGAGGCATTACGCGCAAGGATTTCAGTAAACGCCTCGCGCAGCTGCTGACTCAACGTCAAGGCGTTGGTCACGAGGAAATAATTGTCGGGCACGCCGGCCTGACCCGAGCCACGATCGCTATCCCACTCGGACTCCAGGTCCGGAAGGTTGTTTTCATTGGTGTCGGTGAAGCCACCCCACTTGGCTGCGTACCACAAAGGGTCGTTCAGCAGGATCGCGCCGGGGCTGGTGCCCGCGGAGAACGTGCGTTCGTGCACGAAGGGCAACGCCGCGCCGTCGTTCCAGCGACCGACGCCGGAGTTTGGCGCCGGCGGTGTGCCGGTGAATGCCTCCGGGGTATCCAGGAAGTAATCGGTGTCGTAGGACACGTCACCGCCGCGCTGATCGAGCACTTCCAAGTAGATACCGTCGTGGGTCGTACCGGAGATCACATAGCCCATGTGCTGAGTGATGCCGCCATACGCGTATTCTGACGTCACTTTGACGTTCACGGTGTTACCGGTCACCGTGTATTCGTAGATGGCGATCGCGTCCATATCGTGGTCGGCGCCCTGCTCCACGTCTTCGAAGTTGACGCGAAACTTACCGTAGGTATCGCTCAGCGTATCGACGTAGAAATCGACGATCTGGTCGGTGGGCTGGAAGCTTGCGGTGGCGGAGATGCCGGAACCGTTCACCGACTTCGCGAATGGCACCAGCGTCACTGTTCTGACATTGGCGCCGGTACCGATCGGGATCCTGATCTTCGGCAACGGCGAAGCAAGCGCGACCGCGAATGTCTGCACGTTCTGTGTGCCGCGCGCGGAGCTGATATCGTTGGTGCGACCGTAGTAAGCGACGCTGCCAGCGTAATAGCCGCCACGCTTGGTCGGTTCCTCGGGCGACAGGCCGCGGATATTGCCGAACGATGTAACCGTCTTGGGGGTCGGTGCGCCATCGGTCACGTTCCCCGACTGACCGATGAAGACGTTCTGCGAGCCGCCGAATTCATTGTCCCAGATGGTCTGGCCCAGCGCCGAGACATTCAGCGTGCCCAGGGTGCCGCTGAACGATCCGAACGCGGTGCCCGGCAACTGATCGGTGTCGTACGACGGATTGATGTCGCTGACGACGGTCTGGAACGGCTTGGCGCAGTAAGGATGCGCGCCGGTGCCCGAATACGGATCGTTCCAGGTCGCCACCGGCAAGCCGCCGCCGGCCAGCTGACTCTCCTCGCCGGCGCCGAAAGCGATGGAATATGCGCTGGTGGGCGCACTCTGACCGGCGAAGTAACGCAGACTCTCATACATCATTTCGGCGATCGGGTTACCCCACATCTGACACTCGCCTTCGTTGATGGTGCGCGCGGCCGCGGTCCATCCGCAGTTGTATTGATGGCTGCCGCTGTTGAAGCCGGTGACTCGCATCCGGTTCAACGTGGCGATGATGCCGGCATTGGAATTGCCGGTCTTGAACGTGCCGTCGTCGTTGATCTCGCTGGCGATCGAGTCCATCCGACGTCGCAACACGCCGCCGCTGGTGTTCTTGCTGTACGAGCCGGTGATCAGGCCGAAGTACATCGAATCGTTGCCGCCGAACTCCTGCAACAAGCCGATCGGCTTGTTGCCGCCGCCGGTGTACGCCTGGCAGTTCGACTCGAGCAGACCGGTCTTACAGACACGGACCCGGACGTAGTAGTCGGTGGGCGCGGGCGAGATCAACGGGCCGTTGTCGCCGTTGAACATGCGATCGTTGGCCACCGGGCGCTCGATGCTCACCCAGTTCCAGATCCGTTCGGCGCGATTCGTCAGCACGCGCATCAGCGGATTGGAGCTGTCCGGCGTGGAGGTTATCGTAGTGTTGGCGAACAGGTGCCGATTGTTGGCGGTCGGCAACGCGAGCGAGGTGTAGTCAGCGATGTTGTAGCCGTCGACCGCGACGCTGGTGTATTCCTTACCCCAGCTGTGCGCGTCTTGCGGCAGATAAGTCCGCTGCAGGACCGTCTCGGTGGCGGTATCGGTCGAGCGAAAGCCGCCGTAAAGGACCTTGCGTAGCGCGTCGATACGCGCGGTGGTCACGTAGTTGAGAAAGTTGCCGCTCCACTCGGAGTCCACCGCCGTACAGGTATTGCCGGTGCCTGCCGTACGCGTCGGGTCGAACACGCCGTCGGCACCGTAGGCGTAGCACTTGGTGGAATCGAAATAGCCGTAGTACGTGATGCCGGGTTTGAACCGCATGTCGAGCGTACCGTCGCCGTCCAGGTCGGTGTAGTCGTTGTAGGCCTCGTAATAGAGCTTGTGATCGCGGCCGACCACCAGCATGTTCAGAGGCGCGACCGTCGGGCTGAGGAACAGCGGCTGCTGACTCAGGGCCAAGTCGACCGCGCTCGCCGGAATCGACAGCAGCATCGCGGCTGTCGTCGCCAGCAGAGTCGACACTCGGGTGATGTATTTTTTGAACATGTAAGGACCTGCCTCGGCCATGTCGATGAGAGTTATTCGAAGACCACGCGCGAGTACGTGCTCTGGACCACGACCTGCGCACTGTCGGTCATGCCGCGCGAGCGGCCCGTGGAACGGTAGAAGTCGCGCACCACGTTGATGTAGGAGCTGCCAACGGTCAGCGAGTCTTTGACTTCGCCGTAGTACTCGTTGACGTACTGAGGCGCTTGCTTGAGCGTCGTGAAGCGGGCCGCTTCCTCGTAGATCTGGGAGTTGTCGGTCCACCATTGGTCGATCTGCTTGCCCAGATCGAGCGGCATGTTGCTGTCGTTGAGCAGCAGCGAGTCGAAAGTGACACAGTCGATCGACGGCGTCTGGCACATGCGCTCGTTGACGTTCATGTTCGGTCGCAGCTGATATTCCGCCGCGCGCAACGCCGATTCGGCGCCTTGCAAGGCGAGCTCCAGATCGCGCTGGTTGCCCGCCATGCGCTCCTGCAAGCGCGTGCTCTGGCTGGCGCCGAGACCGAGCAGCGTCATCACCAGCAACAACAGCAGGCTCACGATCAGCACTGCGCCCCGTTGCTGCCGCGCGCGCGGCAATGTCAGATGTTTGTTCATGAGTCGCCTAATCGATGATCTGGTTGCGCAAACCGACCGTGGCCGTGAACACCTTGCGCTGGAAACGATCGTTGTACGGCTCGGTCGTGACCAGATTGGGTGAGCTGAACAGCACGTATTCCTGAGTGTCGAGATCGGTGCCGTAGGCTTCCGGCGCGCGTGCCAGCACCGCGATCTGGACCGTCAGAACGTTGTCCCAGTTGGTGACGCCGGAGGCGTCCACGTAGCTGATGGCGCCGCCGCCGGCGTCGATTCCATACTGCACTTCCAGCCGATCGATACCGTCGGCGATCTCGTCGCTGACCGCAGCGTTGCCGGTCCTGCGATACAACGACAGCCGCACCGGGTCGGCGTCCGGATATTGCGAGCTGCGCGCCAGGTAATAAATGATGGTGTCGACGGGCACGATCTGCGAGAAGGCCCGGAACGGATGAAACAAATCGCCGTCGACGTTGCCCGGGCTCCTGCTGCCGGCGCCGCTCGCCGCATGCCCGATGACGCCCGCTGCGTAGCTGGTGACTGAGAACCAGGCGCGCGCCTCGCAGTCGGTCACCATGACCGTGTCACCCACTTCGAACGGCGCCGGAGTGACATTCGCAACTTCGAGCGGAGCGGTGGCACCGGCTGAGTTCACCGTGTACATGGTCTGGGCTTCGCGTCTCGGGATCCGCAGCACCAGCACGTCGCCCCCTGCATTGGGCTCAGGGGAAATGCCAACGGAGGCCGCGTCCAGCGCCGGCACGAAGGTGCCAGTGGCGCCCTCGAAGCCTTGCGTCGTCAGCCCGAAGTTCCAGGTCAACAAGTTCGAACTATTGAGTCGGTTGATCGCATAGTCGACCCGACGGGACGTATTGACCGCCCGCGAACAGCCTTGAAAGCCGGCAGCCCGCGCGTCGTTGACCATCTGGTCGAGCGCGAACCGGCCGTTCTCCTGGATGCGCGACAGACGTTCCGTCGTTTCGTAGCTCTGGCGCGAGCTGACGAACAACGCGATCACGCCCATCAGCAACAGCAAGCTGATGGCCATGGCCACCATCAGCTCGAGCACGCTGAAACCCTGCACGGAATGTTTGGATGGTGTCGGCATGGCGATGCTCAGATCTGGCTCGACGTGACGAATCGCAGCGTGTTGTCTTCATCACCCGCGTTACGCTCGCCCCACTGCACCGTGATGGTGACGATGGCGCGCCGGGGCGGCGTCCCCGGCCCCGTCGGAGGAGCGAGTTGGGTGACCGTGATCGCGCCGTCGCCGCCGACCAGCTGCGCCGCCAGAGTGGCCTTCCAGTCCACGATGTCGCGCGCCGGTTGCGTGCCGCTGGCGGTTACCGGGCCCAATGCGACGGTGTACGGATTGGCGTCGCTCAACGCCACTGCGCGGTTGACTCGCATCCGATCGAGCATGTCGGCCGCCAGCACCGCGGCCTGCGAACGAACGTACGAGTCGTAGTTGTTACGCACGGTGGTCAACTGCAGAGCGGCCACACCCAGCAGACCGACCGAGATGATGACCAATGTCACCAGCACTTCGATCAGCGTCATGCCGGCGCCGTGTCGCCTGGCGCGCCAGCCGCGATTTGTGAAGTTTGCTTTCATGCCAGATGTCCGGAGGTCCTGACTCGTATCGACGCCGCCCGTCATGGGCAATCGCGCTTGGACGCGTTGACGCGCCCGGTCGTCGTGACCGTCACACTGCGCGCCCCGTCCGGGTCCTTGCAGTAGTCGCCGGTAGGCGCGACCGTGAAAGTGGTGTCGCCGCCCGGCCCGAGCGTCGTGCTGCCGTCGCCGCGATAAGTGACCGCCGCGACGGCCTCGTTCGTGATGGTCATGCGCCGGAGCGTCGAGGCCGGCCAGCGTTGGATGAGCGTGTCGGCGCCGTCGTCGTACTCGCCATCGCCGGCGTCGTCACTGAACAGCAGCCAGCCATTGCTCCATGAAGAATCGCCGGCGCATTCATCGGCGTTGCCGGTCGAGACTGGACAGATGGAAACGGTGGCTCCGCGCTTGACCGCTTCGCTGCGAGCCATCGCCGCCGTCGCCAGCAGCTCGTTGGTCTGCGCGGCCAGCCGGTTCTGGCGAATGATTCCCTGGAACGCGGGCACGCCGATGCCCAGCAGGATGCCGAGCACCGTCAACCCGATCATCAGCTCCAGGAGGGTGAAGCCGCGCGATCGGTGCCGTGCCCGGCAGGCGTCGACCTGGGAACGTGCTTTTTTCATGGCGCGCAAATTGCCCACCGCCCGGACCGGGGGCAACTGCAGCCGACCGGCGGCTTGCGGACCGAGACGGACGGCTGGCGCATGCCGATTCTGTGAAATCGCCGAACCTGCCCCGCGAGGGGGCATCCGGCCGGTGCGATCCGCCGAAGAATCGGCAAGGCAGCCGCTGGCGAACCTCTCAAATCAGTATGTTTGTGTCGCGCTGAAACGACGTATGGCTACATAACCTTTATCGGTCGACGCCAATCTTGTATCCTCCGCGCTCGGCCAAGCTGGCAGCTTTTACAACAAAAGAAGCTGGCAAGCCTGAACCACGGGAACCAGCCATAACTCTCGTGTATTAAGAGGCCGTGAAAATTTGTCGCTCTGGTCCTTTTTTATCCGACCCGAAGGGGAAAGAACTCATGAAGAACACCATCTCCACCTCGCTCAAGGCAGGCATTGCTGCGTTGGCGCTCGTTGCTGCCAGCGGTTGCGTCTCGCAGAAAGCCGTTGACGAAATCAAGGCCACTGCCGACAAGGCTGTGCAGGACGCCGCTGCCGCCAAGGCTGCTGCCGACTCTGCTGCCAGCGCCGCGCAGTCCGCTCGTTCCGCTGCTGACAGCGCGCAGAGCGCTGCCAACCAGGCGCTGCAGGCCGCTCAGGCCAGCCAGGCCTGCTGTGACGCGACCAACGAGAAGATCGATCGCATGTTCAAGAAGTCGCAGTCGAAGTAATCGACTCAGCTTCGAGATCGCAAGATCAAGACAGACGCCGCGGAGCAATCCGCGGCGTTTTTCTTTTGGGGGCGGAAAAGGCGATAGAGGCGGACCCCACAGCTTTGGCCATGGACTAACTCGGTGGTTTAGGTGACCTCGGCCGCGAGGTCCGCTTGCGCAGTTTAGCAGTGCACCCCACTGCGCGTGGGAGACGCTAAGAAGACTATCGTCCGGCGGTGTCGTTGATGACCTGGACGGTCGAGGGCACCGGGGCGGGATGAAGCATCACCGGCTCGGGAATGCCGCTGGCACTTTCGAACGTGCGCTCGGCCTTGGCCCAGTCGATCACGCCGGAGCTGACCACATCCGGACGTTCCTGGGTCGCGGCCACCAGCAGCTTGGTGATGTTGGTGAGACTGTGCGAATCGGCACTATCGGTGCCTTCCAGCGGCGTGTGCACTTCCATGAACAGCTCATCGCCGCGCCAGCCCATCTTGTACGGCTGGTCGACCAGACGCACCGGCGTATTCACCGGCACCATCGGATAGAGCTCCTTGATGTCTTCGGGGAACATGCGCACGCAGCCGTGAGTGACTTGCATGCCCACGCCCGAAGGACGATTGGTGCCGTGGATCAGATACGCACCGCCAGGGATTCCCAGGCGCATCGCGTACTCACCCAACGGATTGTCCGGCCCCGGCGGCACTGCTTTCGGCAGCGGACGACCGTCGGCCGCGTGTTCGGCGCGCACGGATTCCGGCGGATACCAGATCGGCTTCTCGCGCTTATTCACGATGCGCGTGAGACCCAGCGGCGTATGCCAATCCATGCGTCCGACGCTGATCGGATAGGTACGAACCACCGCGGCCTCGCCCTGCTTGTGCGGCGGAAAATAAAACAAACGATGTTCGGACAGGCTGACGACGATGCCATCACGCGGCCCGTCGGGAAGAATGTAACGCGACGGAATCAGCACTTCGGTGCCCGCGCCCGGCACCCAGGCATTCACACCGGGATTGGCCGCGACGATCTCTTCATAGCCCACGCCGTAGCGGCGGCCGATGTCCAGCAGCGTGTCTTCGTGCGCGGCCACCACCTTCTGCACTTCGCCGATCACGGTGTCCTTGCCGATGGGCAAGGTATAGGTCGCGGCGAAGGCGTTGGTCGTGGCTGCCAGCAGCAGCGCGGCGCGGATCAGAGAACGGATCTTCATGGTGAGCGAAAAGTCTAGCAGTTGCGCACGGTCAAGAGTGTGAGCTGGACGGCGTCCCAGCCAAACGTAAGCAGACCTGTCAACGTCTCAACTGGTTCAATCTTAGGGGGGCCGTGGGCGATTTCAAGCCACGGCGGGCGTGTGTGCCTTGAGCAGGTTGACGATCTGGGTGGGCACTCCCTTACGTGCCTCGACCAGACCCACCGCGATGGCATTGGCGAACGACACTGTGTCGGCGCTGCCATGACTCTTGATCACCACGCCGGTCAGCCCGACCATGCTCGCACCATTGTAGGTGCGCGGATCGAATTCTTTACGTAGCGACCGCAGGACCGGCCACGAAGCCAACGCTCCTACATAGCGCATGGGATTGCGCGTGTATTCGGTCTTCAAGGCGCCGACCAGCATGTTGGCCAGCCCTTCCATCGTCTTGAGCGCGACGTTGCCGGTGAAGCCGTCGGTCACCACGACGTCCACTTCACCCGAAAAAATATCGTCGCCTTCCACGAAGCCGATGTAGTTCAGCTGGCTCGCCGAGATCAATCGCGCGGCGTCCTGCACGACGCTGTCGCCCTTGGTTTCTTCTTCGCCGATATTGAGGATGCCGATTCGCGGCCGGGCGATGCCATGCATGTCGGAGGCGACCACCGACCCCATCACCGCGAACTGAAACAAATGTTCGGCGCTGCATTGAGAGTTGGCGCCGAGGTCGAGCATGTGCGTGTGGCCGTGACGGGCACGGATGCGGGAGATGATGGCGGGCCGATCGATGCCTTCGATGGTCTTGAGCACGAAGCGCGCCGTGGCCATCAGTGCACCGGTGTTACCGGCGCTCACACAGGCGTCGGCCTCGCCTGCTTTCACCAGATCGATGGCGACGCGCATGGACGAGTCTTTTTTCTTCCGCAGGGCTTCCTGCGGTTTCTCGTCCATGGTCACGACTTGAGAGGCTGCGCGCAGCTGAATACGCGACAGCAACCCCTGTTCTGCGCCGTTCAACAATGCTTGAACGGGCTCTTTCAGGCCGACCAGCGTGACTCGCAGGTCGGCGTCTCTCTGCAGGGCCGCGAGCGCCGCAGGCACGGTGACCGAGGGGCCGTGATCGCCCCCCATGGCGTCGACCGCGATGGTGACCGGTCGGTTGCTCAGATACGGTCCTTCGGAGCTGACGACGCGGATTATTCGTCGCTATCGGACTTTTCTTTGGTCGCGATCACTTTCTTGCCGCGATAGAAACCATCCGGCGAGATGCGGTGACGGGAATGAGTTTCACCCGAGGTCGGATCGACCGACAGCGCCGGGCGGGCGAGGCCGTCGTGCGAGCGGTGCATGCCGCGCTTGGACGGGGTCTTTCGGCTTTTCTGAACAGGCATGACTGATCTCCAAACTATCCAATATCGACTTCGGGCAGCTCACTGCTTACGCAGCAGATCCCGCAAATTCTGGAACGGATGATGAGTCTTGCCGGCCGCGTCCTGCGCGTCCTCGACCTCATCCTCTCGTTCCTCCGTCGATGCAATTTCACCCGACGCCACTGCGGCGGCACAGTCCTCGCTCTGGTGCATCGGCACCAGCGGCAAGGCCAGCAACGCCTGCTCTTCCGCCAGCCAGGCCAGATCGAGCCGCGAGGGATTCGTGACTACCGGCTCGTAACCGCCCGGCTCGTCATTGCGCTCCTCCTCGACCAGTATCACCTGAAAGGTGTCGTCGAGCTCGATCTGCGCCGGCTGCATGCAGCGCTGGCAGGTCAGCACAGCTACGCCATGCAGCTCGCCGGCCACGGCAGGCTTGCCATCGAACAGCGAAAACTGGAATTCCGCCTCGATCCACGAACCATCCTGCCCGCCGGCCTCGCGCAGGCGCGGCAGCTCGGCAGCGGAAAAACGTCGTGAAATCGTGCTTCCCGCCCGCGCGCAGACCGACGCATCAACGATTTTGTCTGCGGCCACAGCTATCTCTTGGGCCGGGGGTCGCGGCATGGGGCGCGTATACTAGCGGCGCCCCCCCATGGTGTCAAAAAAAGAAAGGCGTAAATGTTTGTTTTCTCACAGCTTGTAATCCGGCCCATGGCCGGGTTCGTCAAGGTTTGGCCATGACCCGCCCCGCTCCCCCCGCCAATGGGCTGCGGCTGGTGCTCGCATCCACCTCCACATATCGACGGCAACTCCTGGAACGGCTGGGTATTCCGTTCACGGTGGCGGCCTCCAATGTCGACGAAGAACCCCTGCCCGGTGAGTCGGCCGTGGACCTGGTGCAGCGACTGGCACGGGCCAAGGCTGAAGCGGTCGCCCGCCGCCATACCAACAGCCTGATCGTCGGTTCGGACCAGCTGGCTCTGTGCGGCCGGGATGTACTGGGCAAACCGGGGTCCGGCGATCGCGCCATCGCCCAGCTCAAATCCCTCAGCAACCAGCGGGTCGTGTTCCACACAGCCGTGCATGTGATCAACACCGCCACGGACAGCAACGTGGGTCACGTCGATCTGACGACGGTGCATTTCCGTTCGCTCTGCGACGACGAGATCAAGCGCTATGTCATGCGGGACAAGCCGTACGACTGCGCCGGTGGCTTCAAGGTGGAAACACTGGGGATCTCGCTGTTCAACCGGATCGACTCGCAGGATCCGACCGCGCTGATCGGCCTGCCGCTGATCTGGCTGGCCGGCGCGCTGAGAAAGAACGGCTTCGATCTGCCCTGATCGATATTAGGGATCGGGCATCTTGCCACGACCCCATGGCGAGGCGGCACAAGGCGCGACTTTTGCCGCTCGCCCGCCGCCCATGGCGGCGAGGTACATCCATGTACCCGGGCAACTCTATTTCAGCCCTTCTTTCAATTTGTCGATCACCGCCTGCCAGTCGGGCGGTGGCGGCGCGCTCACGGTGAAAGGCTTTGCGCCCTTGCGTTCGAATGTCAGCGACTGTGCATGCAAGAACATTCGCTGCAATCCATAGGGCTTGAGCTTCGCATCCCGCTCGCGATCGCCGTACTTCTCGTCACCCGCGATCGGGTGCCCGGCATGCGCGGCATGCACGCGTATTTGATGAGTGCGGCCCGTGCCCAGCTCGATATCCAGAAGCGTGGCCAGCTTGCCGAAATGCTGAATCGGCTTGAACGTCGTGATGGCCTGCTGCCCGTCCGCATGCACGCGGACGATCCGCTCTCCGCCCTGCTTCATATTGGTCTTCAAGGGCAGATCGATGGTCTTGGTACCGAACGGCCAGCGCCCGACCACCAGCGCCAGATAACGCTTGTCCATGTCGCGCTCTCTTAATAGGGCGTGCAGCTCGCGAAGCACCGCCCGGCGCTTGGCGATCATCAACACGCCGCTGGTGTCCCGGTCCAGTCGATGCACCAGCTCGAGCTCCTTCAGCTCGGGCCGCTGGGCTCGCAGCGCCTCGATCACGCCCGCATTCAGTCCGCTGCCGCCGTGAACCGCCACGCCGGCCGGCTTGTTCACGACGATCAGGTCCCGATCTTCATGAATGATGGCGCCAGCGACGAACTCACGCAGCGAGCGCGACGGCGCGCTCCGCTCGGCCGCGCGCTGCTCGTCAGTCTTTCGCTGCAGGGGCGGCAGACGAATCCGATCGCCCTCGGCGAGCCGCGTTTCCGGCTTGGCGCGCTTGCCGTTCACCCGGACCTCGCCCGTTCGCAAGATCCTGTAAATCAAGCTCCGCGGCACATCCTTGATGATGCGGCTGAGGAAATTGTCGATGCGCTGTCCGGCATCGCCCTCGCCGGCTTCAACATAGCTGACCCCCGTGCCTTGCCCGGTCTTGGCGGCGGACCGGGGAACGGAAGCATCGTCGGGAGATTTTGGGGGGGCGGAACCTGGCATGCGGGTCGGACTTGAGAAGCGCTCGTAACTTATTGATTGACCATTGATTGGGCAAATAGCCTGTGATATGTTCCGCGACGATTTCAGGTTCGCGCGCGTCCAACCACAGATCTGAACACCGATCAGTCGAAGCGGCGCACGCGTACCGATACGCGGCACATTCGTGGGCTTCGCTTCCGAAGGCGCCGCATCTTAGTTGGTTCTGCTCAGACCTGCCCGCTCAAGACCGGACAGGGTCGCAGACCATCGCTCGGCCGCGCGAACGGCGATGCCGGAATGACGCACCTCGTATTCCGGGTCGACGCTCACGCCTACGAGCGGGACGCCAAAGCGACAGGATAAAAAACGCGCCGGATCTTCCCGGTATTACACCAGGGGTCCGCGCAGGCAACATCGGATGAAGACATTCCCCGATCGCTCCTCCCTGCCTTTATGGCTCGCGCCCGCCGTGCGTGCTCGCCCGGCCCTTGATTCCTTAGAAGGGCCTCATGAAGAGAATGTTAGTCAACGCGACTCAGGAAGAGGAGTTGCGCGTAGCACTGGTTGATGGACAACGCATTTACGACCTGGATGTAGAAGTCCCGTCACGGGAACAGAAAAAAGCCAACGTATATAAAGGACGCATCACCCGCGTCGAGCCCAGCCTGGAAGCTTGCTTTGTCGACTACGGCGCGGAGCGCCACGGCTTCCTGCCGCTGAAGGAAGTCTCTCGCGAGTATTTCAAGGACGGATCGTCGCCCGGCGGTCGCGGCAACATCCGCGATCTGTTGAACGAAGGCCAGGAAGTCATCGTCCAGGTCGAAAAGGAAGAACGCGGCAACAAAGGCGCCGCGCTCACCACTTTCATCAGCCTCGCCGGCCGCTTCCTGGTGCTGATGCCGAACAACGCGCGCGCCGGCGGTGTATCGCGCCGGATCGAGGGTGAAGATCGCGAGCAACTGCGCGAAGCTCTCGACCAGGTACAGATTCCCGACGGCATGGGCGCCATCGTGCGCACCGCCGGCGTCGGCCGCTCCGCCGAAGAACTGCAGTGGGATCTGGATAACCTGAAAGAAGTCTGGAATGCAGTAGCCGGCGCCGCCGAAGGCAAGGCCGCACCGTTCCTGATCTATCAGGAATCCAAAGCCATCATCCGCGCACTGCGCGACTACTTGTCCGACGACATCGGCGAGATCCTGATCGACAGCCAGGAGATCTACGCCGAGGCGCAGCAGTACATGCAGCGCTTCATGCCCGCCGGCCTGCGCAAGCTGAAGTTCTACGAGGACAGCGTGCCGCTGTTCACGCGCTTCCAGATCGAGAATCAGATCGAGTCGGCGCACTCTCACAAGGTCAACCTGCCCTCGGGCGGCTCGATCGTCATCGACCCGACCGAAGCGCTGGTGTCCATCGACATCAACTCGGCCCGCGCCACGCGCGGTGGCGATATCGAAACCACCGCGACCAACACCAACCTCGAAGCGGCCGATGAAATCGCCCGCCAGTTGCGACTGCGCGACTTGGGCGGCCTGATCGTCATCGACTTCATCGACATGGAGTCGCAGAAGAATCAGCGCGCGGTCGAAGATCGTCTGCGCGACGCCGTGAAGCAGGATCGTGCGCGCATTCAGATCGGCCGCATCTCGCGCTTCGGTCTGCTCGAGCTGTCACGTCAGCGCCTGCGTCCGTCGATCGGCGAGTCCGCCAGCATCAACTGCCCCCGCTGCAGCGGCATGGGCTCGATCCGCAGCGTCGACTCGCTCGCGCTCGCCCTGCTCCGCCTGATCGGCGAAGAAGCCCGCAAGGACCGCACCGTCAAAGTCATCGCGCAGCTGCCGGTGGAAGTCGCCACGTATCTCATGAACGAGAAGCGTGAGTGGCTCAACAACATCGAGCACAAGAGCGCCGTGCAAGTGGTGATGGTGCCGAACAAGTACATGGAAACGCCGGCGTACGAAATCCGCCGCGTGCGTGACGACGAGGCCGGTCTGCCGGAGAACTCGACGATCAGCCATCAGATCCCGGTCGCGCCACAACCGTCCGCCGAAGAGATCGCCAAGCGCGAAGAGCGCGCCGCTGCCGCTCAACCATTGGTTGTGACTTCGACGGTGCCGACGGTCCCGCCGCCGCCGACGATTGCGATGGAAACGACCATCGCCCCGCCGCCGAAGCCGGAGCCCGTCGAGCAGATCGGCATCTTCGTGAAGATGTGGCGTTACTTCTTCGGCACGGGCACGCCGCCCGCGCCGGTTGCTGAACCCGCGCGTCGCGACGCTGGGCAGCGCCCCGCTCGCGCCGACGGCGGTCATCGTCGTGATCGCGACCGTCATGGCCGTGACCGCGGCGGCGATCGTGATCGTCAGGGACGCGGCTCGCGTGATCGCGATCGCGGTGGCAAGCAGGATCAGCGTTCTGACAAGCCGGCGCAGGAAGCTCGCCGCGACGGTCAGCAACGGCAAGATCGCAACAAGCCGCGCGAACAAGGTGCTGACGGCGGTCGCCATCACGAAGGCGGCGGTCGGCAGCAACAGCAAAAGCATCAACATCAGCAACCTCCGCGCGCACCTGCCGCTCCCGCCCCGGCAGCGTCTACTGAAGGCGCAGCTCCGGCAGCATCTGGAGCAGCTCAAGGTGGCGACGCTCAACGTTCCGGCGAGCGTGGTGACAAAGGTGAACGCGGCGAGCGCGGCGGACGCGGTCGTCGTGGCCGACGTCGTCGTGGTCGTGGCCGCGGCGGTGACGATGGCAACGCCGGTGGTCAGGGTGGTGGCGAAGACCATCACGCTCACGGCGGCAGCGAAGGCGACGCTCACGGCGGCGATTCGAGCGGTGACGGTTCTTCAGGCGCCGCGCCCGCGGACCACGCTCCGGCCGCGCCTCGAGAGTCGAACTCGGGCGGCGGGGCTCGTGGTGGTGACTTCGGTGGCGGCGCCCCGAGCCGACCCGACTCGCAGCCTCACTTCGAAGCGCCTCGATCCGAGGCACCGCGTGAACATGCACCTCGTGAACAAGCAGCGCCTCGTGAGCATGCGCCTCGTGAACATTCGAGCGAGTCGTCCCCACCGCCCGCGCCGAAGCCTCGCGAGTCGGACGGTCAGGCGCCGGCCGCGTCGAGCGGTGCCGACAAGTACACGGTGTGGAGCTCTTCGCCGTCCAGCGGCAGCAGCTCGTGGGGTGGTTCGGGCACGCGTCGCGAGGAGTAATCCAACGCGCTTTGATTGAACCAAGGGCCAGCGGGTGACCGCTGGCCCTTGTGTTTGTTCTTACATTTCAGTGGGGGGCATCGAGCGCAGCTCGGCCAGCAGGCCCTGCGCCGCTTCCTCCAACAGGTCCAGCACGTCCTCGAAACCCTGCGCGCCACCGTAGTACGGATCGGGCACGAAGCGCGACGGCGCGTCTGGCGCGAACTCCATCATCAGACGAATGCGCTCATGATGAACCGCCGGGGCGCGACGACGCAGCTCCCGCAGGTTCTCCTCGTCCATGGCCAGAATCAGATCGTAGAGCGCAAAGTCCTCGGCGGTCACCATACGCGCCCGGAGCGACGACAGATCGATGCCCCGCCGCCTGGCGGCCGCGATCGAGCGACTGTCCGGCGGCGAGCCGACGTGAAAATCGTGCGTGCCCGCCGAATCGATTTCGATCTGCAGATCCGGGGCGTCGCTCGACAGGATCTGCCGAAACACCCCCTCCGCCGTCGGCGACCGGCACAGGTTGCCCATGCAAACAAACAGGATGCGCTTGACGCTGCGAGTTCCCATGCTGGTACGGCTCGACGCCGCCCTCCGGCGCTTGATTACGGAGCATTGTAATCGTCCCGAGACCGACCGCGTGATCGGAAATATCTGCGCGCCTCAGCGGTTTGCTGATGCGATCCCTCGCATCTGCCCCTAGTCGGAAATGCTGATGCGCGTCTATTGCGCGCCTGCGTACAAACTTCGGCACATCGGCCGGGGGCGGCCAAACCATGGCCACTCATGCCGAAGTCAGCTCATCACTTCGCGGAAGGCGATCGCGTGCGAGCCACTCGCCGCACTGAATTTCCCGACGGTACGGTCCTGAGGTTGATGGACCTGGGTTATTTACTGATCCGCTGGGACAGCGATGTGCTCGAGACCGCCCATCATTCCGAGCTCACCAAGTTGCGCGACGACTCAGCTCGCGCCTAGCACGGCGCGCACTCTGATGAGATCGCTCTCTGTGTCGACGCCCGCTGGCGGCGTCTCCGCAGCGACCGCGACGACGAGTTTCATTCCCGCCTGTAACGCGCGCAGCTGCTCGAGCTTTTCCGTGAGCTCCAGCTCCGCCGGCGGCAGCGCCGTCACTCGCTGCAAAGCTTCGACTCGATAGGCATAGATGCCCAGGTGACGCTGCGCGCCCGCGAAGCTGACCTGGCTCGCGAGCCCTTGCAGAGCGCCGTCGCGGGTCCAGGGAATCGGCGCGCGACTGAAATACAACGCGGTGCCGTCCTTGGTGGTCACGACCTTCACCACGTTCGGATCCAGGAACTCGTGCAGGCTGGTGATGGGCGTGGACAAAGTCGCGATGGCGGCATCGGGATGCTGTTCCAACAGGCTCGCCACCTGCCCCACCAGCGCCGGCGGCAACAGCGGTTCGTCCCCTTGCACGTTCACGACGATGGTTCGTTTGTCCCAGCCGCGCCGGCCGGCCACTTCAGCGATGCGATCCGTGCCCGACAGATGGTCGGCATTCGTCATCACTGCGATCGACTGCTGCGAACGCGGATCGATAGCCGCGCCGGCAATGCGCTCGTCGTCCGTGGCGACCAGGACTTCGTCGGCACCACTGCGCGCCGCCGCCGAAATCACCCACTGAATCATCGGCCGACCGGCGATATCCAGCAGCGGCTTGGCCGGCAGGCGCGCCGACGCGTAGCGCGCCGGAATGACGACTTTGAAGGTCACATCAATCCTTCAGCAACGGGTCCATCGGATCGAGCGTGCGCGCCTCGTCTTCGAGCATCATGGGAAAGCCGTCGCGAATCGGATAGGCGAGCCGATCGGCGCGACAGATCAGCAGTTGCTCCGACTTCACGTACTGCACGGGGCCTTTGCAGAGCGGACAGGCGATGATGTCCAGGAATTTGGTGTCCAGCATGAGGTGGGCTCCGAGGAATCAATGAGACGGCAGCAGACGATCGAGCAGACGATCGATGGCTTGCGCATCCGCCTCGCCGATCGCGACATCCAGGCGCACGGCCCAGCAGTTCGCGAGGCGCGCGGCAGCCACGCCAGGCGGGCATTTTACTGCATCCTTCTCGGTCATAAGCACTGGCGCGCCGTCCGGGAACGAAATGTGCTCCTCGGTCAGTCGAACATGGTCCGGCAAGGCGTGCGCATCGACCGACAGGCCCGCGGCGCTCAGCGCATCGAAAAACGCCTGGGGATTGCCGATGCCCGCGATGGCGTGCACGGGCGAACCGACGAAGCTCTGCAAAGAGCGTTTCTCGCCGGTGCCGAGCGACACGGCATCGCCGAGCACTGGCATCGTCACGATCGCGTTCGGGATCGCCCGGACAGAGGTTGGCGGGGCGCGTCGGGTGAGCACCCTAAGGCCCACGCTATCCAAACGACTGGGCGGCTCACGCAGCGGCCCGGCGGGCAGCAGCCGACCATTGCCCAGACCTCGGCGCTCATCGACCACGGCGATCTCGAGATTGCGCACGAGGCGATAGTGTTGCAAACCGTCGTCGCACACGATCACTTGAGCACCGCGTTCGATGGCGCGATTCGCGGCCGCGACTCGATCGGGACCGGCGACGACCAGCGCCCCGGTTCGTCGCGCCAGGAGCACGGCTTCATCGCCGACTTCTGCAGCGGTGGTTTGGCTGGTGACATCGCGTGGCCACTGCGTCGATGTACCGCCATAGCCACGTAACACGATGCCGACTCGCACGCCCCGCGCTTGCAGCCGCTCGGCGAGCCAGATCGTCATGGGAGTTTTGCCCGTGCCACCGACCGTGATGTTGCCCACCACGATGACCGGACGTGCCACTCGAATGGATTGCGACCAGCCGCGTCGATAAGCAACACGCCGCACGCCCGCGACAGCCCCGAACAACCACGACAGCGGCAGGAGCAGCAGCGAGAACCACTGCGATCGCCCCTCGTACCAGACTCGCTGCAGGAACGCGTCCATCAGCCGCGCCCCTTCACCTGTCGGACTGCGAACGCGATGAGCGTTGGCGACCCGCCAGGCTCATGCGTTGAACTGCATCGAGTGCAGCTTCGCGTACTGACCTTGTTGCGCGATCAGCTCGGCGTGCGTGCCGCTCTCGATAATGCGGCCCGCTTCCATGACCAGAATGCGGTCCGCGTTCTCGACCGTCGACAATCGATGCGCGATGACCAGGGTCGTACGGTTTTGCATCAGCTGTTCGAGCGCCGCCTGAATGGTCCGCTCCGACTCGGTATCGAGTGCGGACATGGCTTCGTCGAGAATCAGAATCGGCGCATCTTTCAACAAGGCGCGTGCAATCGAAATACGCTGCCGCTGGCCGCCCGACAACAACACACCGCGATCTCCAACCATCGTATCCAGTCCCAACGGCAGCTCGCGCACGAAATCCATGACCAGCGCCGCTTGCGCCGCGCGCTCGATCTGCTCGTCCGTGACCTTGCGACCGAACGCGATGTTGGCGCGAATCGTATCGTTGAACAGCACCACGTCCTGACTGACGACCGCAATCTGCTCGCGCAGGTTGCGTAGCTGATATTCCGGAATCTCACGGCCGTCGACGCGAATGCTGCCCGCATCCGGCTCGTAGAAGCGCGGCAACAGATTCACCAGCGTGGACTTGCCGCTGCCGGAGCGGCCGACGATGGCGATCATCTCGCCCGCCGCGACCTGCAGACTCACATCGTGCAGAGCCGCGCCCTTGCCCACCGGATAGGTGAAAGAAATATTCCGGTACTCGATATCGCCGCGGACCCGCTCGGCAATGTAGTGACCGCCTTCGGGCTCGACTGTTTCATCGAGCATCTGAAAAATGCTCTGCCCCGCCGCAATCCCCTGCTGCAGCGGGCCCGACACTCCCACCAGCGCACGCAGCGGCTGCGCAATACCCACCAGCGCGACGAAGAACGCGAGCAGATCGCCCATGCTGGTACGGTCGTTGATCGCGTCCGAGATAGCGATGGATAGCACGATGGCCGAGCCGGTCGCGGTGACCATCTGCACGACCGGATTCGACAGGCCCTTGGTGAGCACCAGTTTCATGTGCGAACGACGGTTGTGCTCGTTCACGCCTTCGAATTGCGCCGTCTGATAGTCCTCGGCGTTGTAGACCTTGATGACGCGCGGCGCCTCCAATGTTTCCTTGGCGATGCGCGTGATGTCGCCCATCGAATCCTGGATGCGATGACTGTAACGGCGGAACTTCTTGTTGATGATGCCGATCAGCCACGCCACCAGCGGGCCCATGATCAAGGCGATGGCCGCCAGCCGCGCATTGAAATAAAACAAGGCGACGATGGAGCCGATGATGGTCAGCGCCTCGCGCAGCGTGATCAGCACCGAATCGGTGGACGCCTGACCGATCTGCTCGGTGTTGTAAGTGAGCTTGGTCAGCAGCACGTTGCTGGAGTTGCGATCGAAGTAGCCCACCGGCAGGTGCACGATGCGCTCGAACACCTGACCGCGCAGACGCTTGACGATCTGCCGGCCGACATAGCCCATGCAATACGTCTGGGTGAAGTCGCCCAGGCCGCGCAGCAGGAACAGCCCGATCAGCGCGATCGGCAACCAGACGATGGTGCGTGGATCGCGATGCTCGAACGTGCCGTCGCCGAACACTTTGGCGAACGCGGTGAAGCTCACCATGCTGATCGAGAACACGATGGCGCCGAGCATGCCCAGCGCGAACATGCCGCGATGAGGCTGCAGATAACCGATCAGACGCTTGTAGGTCTGCCAGGCGTCGTCTGGCATGGCGGCCTTGGCGGAACGTGACATGGTGGCCGGGACGTTCTTCTGGGGGACGTCGTTACTGGGCTGTGCCCGAGGTGCTCTGATCGTTGACTGTGGCAATGCTGATAGCCTTGAATCCGAGCCGGCCGAGCACGTCCATGGCTGTCACCACCGACTGATGCGTGCTACGGGCATCGGCACGGATGGTGACCGGCAGGTCGCGTCGCTCGCCGGCGAGCTTGGAAACCGCCGCCGACAAAGTCGCGGGGCTGGTGTTGATCAACACCTGACCGTTGACACGATACTCGCCGGTGGCGGTCACGGCCACCTCGATGGGATCCTTTTTCTGAGCCGCCGCCGGCTCGTTGCTGGCCTGAGGCAGTTGCAGCTTGATCCGCGACTCGTCGACGAACGTGGTCGAGACCATGAAAAAGATGAGCAGCAGCAGCACCACGTCGATCAGCGACGTGAGGTTCATCTCCGGCTCTTCATGGTCCTTGGGGCGCAGGTTCATGCGGCTTCCCGCGCTTGGGCTTCCAGGGCCTCGACCAGCTTGATGGCTTCTTTTTCCATCTGCACCACCAGCGTCTGCACGCGGCCGCGCAGGTATTTATAGGCCAGCAGCGCCGGGATGGCGACCGTGAGACCCGCGGCCGTGGTGATCAGCGCTTCGGCGATGCCGCCGGCCAGGCTGGCGGGATTGCCGATGCCGGACACGGTGATGGCGTTGAAGGTCCGGATCATGCCGAACACCGTGCCGAGCAGCCCCATCAGCGGCGACAGCGAGGCAATGGTGCCGAGCGTGCCGATGAACCGGTCCAGCTCGTGGACCACGTGCCGGCCGGTGTCCTCGATGGCCTCGCGGATCACCACGCGATCGCGATTGCGATTGGTCAGGCCCGCCGCCAGGATCTTGCCCAGCGGCGAGTTCTGCTGAAGCGCGGCGATGTGCTTGTCCTGGATCTGCCCCTGCTCCACCCAGCGCCACACCTTTTCGGTGAGCTCGGCCGGCAGCACGCGCTTGGTTTGCAGGGTCCAGAGACGTTCCAGAAAAATGGCTGCGGTCACGATGGAGGCGAGGATGATGGGCCCCATCATGAGACCGCCGGCTTTCACGATTTCGAACATGACAGTGTTTGCTGTGACCGTGTGTGGGGCCGGGTTATTCATCGCATACTAGCAGCTTTCGCCGTACCGGCATCATTGCCGGGTCCAGTAACGTCGCTGTGTGTGACGCTGCTCGCGAACTTGCAATCCGGTCGGCTCGAACGTGACGGTGATGGCGCCGCTCGCAGCGGTTTCATAGCAGCGCGCGCCCACCTCCCGCCAGCGGGCCAACACCGCCGGACGCGGGAAATTCCAGCGATTCCGATAGCCGGTGGAAAAAATCGTCACATCCGGTCGCACGGCGGCGACGAATAGCGAACTCGACGAAGTGTCACTGCCGTGGTGAGGCGCAACCACGACCTCGGCCCGTGGCAATCCCCGCGCGAGCAGTCGTCGTTCGGCATCGATCTCGATGTCGCCGGTCAGCAGCGCATTGCCGCCGTGTCCCTGAATCAGCAGCACACAAGAGCTGTCGTTGCCGCTGCGTGCGAGCGTCTGCCCTTCGGAATCCGGATGCAAAACCGTGAACCTCACGCCGTCCCACTGCCAATGCTGGCCACGATGGCAGCCAATTCTGGCGGAATCGTGGAACGCCACCGACGGACCGGTGGCCACTGCACGCACCGGCATTGCCGCCAGCAGCTCGGACAAACCGCCGCTGTGGTCCTGATCGCCATGACTCACCATGAGCAGGTCGATGCCGCGCACATCGCGATTGCGCAGGAACGGCAGCACCGCCAGCTCGGCAGCGCTGCGGCCCGATGGATAGGCCGGCCCCGTGTCGTACACCAACGTGCGCGAGTGTGTTCTCACGACCGCCGCCAACCCCTGCCCCACATCCAGCACCGTCAGCTCGAATGTGCCGGGCGCCGGCGTCGGCGCGCGATAGAACATCATTGGCAGACACAGCAGCACGCCCGTGAAACGCAGCGGCCAGATCGTCGGCAACGACAGCAACGACACACCCGCGAGCAGCGCGAGAAACACGGGCAGCGACGGCTGCGGCGCATGCCAGACTGCCAGCGGCCGCTGTGCCAGCCATTCCAGGACTGGCCAGCCCGCATCGAGTAACAGCGCCGGCAACTTCAGCAACGGCGCGCCGAGCGACGGATCGATCATTGCCGCCACCGTGCCAATCAGCGTGCCCGGCACGACCAGCAAAGTGAACGCGGGAATCGCAAGGACGTTCGCAACCGGCGCCAGCAGCGACAGGTTGCCGAACGACGCCAGCAACACCGGGATCAAGCCAATCGTCACCGCCCATTGCACGCGGCTGAAGCTCGCGATCATGCCTTCGCGCACCAGCCGGCCCGCGGTCGCCATGAGAATCACCAGCACGGCAATGAACGACAGCCATGCGCCCACCGACAGCGGTGCGAATGGATCGACCAGCAGAATCGCGATCAGCGCCAGGCTCAGCGACCGGCCTATATCCAGCGTCCGCCGAAATCCCCGCAAACCGAAATAAATACACAGCATGACGAGAGTACGCTGCGTGGGAACAGACAGCCCCGCGAGTACCGAATAGATCACCGCCGCCGACACACCGGCGAGCACCTGACCGTGCATGGCCGTCAACCCCAACGACTGCGCACGACGCCAACGAACTATGCAACCACCACCCCACGCCGCGAGCATCGCGACCATGCCGATGTGCAGACCGGAGATCGCCATCAGATGAGTCGTACCCGTCGCAGCGAACACTCGCCACTGCTCTGCTTTCATCGCGCTCGTATCGCCGATCGCGAGGCCTTGCAGTACACCGAGCATCCGATGATCGCCAACCGCGGCGGCAATGCGCGAACCTATCCATGCGCGTGCTTGCACGATCACATATCGAAACGACGTGACAGACACTCGACGATTGCCCGCATCCGCGCGCACGTATCCAACCGCGCCGATGTCCTCACGAAACAAATGCCCCTCGTAGTCGAAGCCACCGGGATTGGCGAACCCATTGCGACGTTTCAAACGAACGTTGAGCTGCCATTGCTCGCCCGGTTGCAGCGGCGCCGGCGCGCGATACCACGTCAGCCGCAGATGCGGTGGCACGTCGGCGGCCGCGTCGACCACATCGAACGTGAACTGCGGATCGACTTTCGAATCCGGCAACGAGGCAACGAAGCCCCGCACCGTCAGGTCCTGGCCTTCGAGCGCCGGCGGCAGATCGTTCGCCAGTCGCCAGGCTGCATGGCCCCACGCCGACAGGACCCCCAACAAAACCGCAATGCCGATCCTCGCCGTTGCACGGTGTCTGCCTACGAGCAACAACGAGACGGCCGGCACGATCGCCGTCAGCCATGCAAGCGCCGGCAATGCGGGCAACGCGTGAATGAGGCCGTGGCCTACGAGAAATCCCAGAGCGATCGCACCCATCGCGCCTCCTTGCGCGTGAACAAATCCGTCGCGGCTGAGGCGCGCGACTGAGATAATCCGCCGTCCAGTCCACCCCGCCGTATCGAATGCCCCGACGAGTCTTCAAAACCCTCAGCCGCCAGCGCCATCGCTGGAACGATCGCTGGTTCATGCGGCCGTTCCGGCTGCTGCTGGAAGAATCGGTGTACTGGAGCTTGAACCGGCGCAATGTGACGCGAGCGTTCGCGCTCGGCCTGCTGATCGCGTTCATCCCCATCCCGGTCCATTTCCTGCTCGCGACCGTGCTGGCACTGAGCTTGCGCTTGAACGTGCCCGCCGCGATCTTCGGCACCTTCCTGGCCAATCCGTTGACCATGGTGCCGATGTACATGGGCGCCTACTGGCTCGGCAGCCACATGCTCGGCATCACCACGCATCCCATTGCGTTCGCAATGACCTGGGAATGGCTGACCACGCAGCTGCTGCCGATCTGGAAACCGTTCCTGCTGGGCTGCCTGGTGCTGGGCGCGATCTCAGCCGTGCTCGGCTATGTGATCGTCGGCGGCATGTGGCATCTGAGCCTGGTGCTCAAATACCACGAGCGCAAAGGCGGAAGTCAGCTAAAAACGTCGGCGAAAGCCGAGAAATGAGCCGAAGGCGAGCAGCGTCAGCACACCGATCGCACCACCGCCACCGCCGCCGGAGTTACGTAAATCCCCGGAGCCGCTCGAAGGCGCGGGCGGCGGGGTAACCGTCCCGTCCGTCGTGGTGCCGCTCGCACAAGCGGTCGTACCGGCATTCGACGGCGCGGATGTCGTCGCGGCGTTGGAACTCACCACAACGTCAGCGGTGTCCTGCCGTCCCATATTGTCCGTCACCGTGAGTCGCACGGTGTACGAACCTGATGAAGGTGCGATCACCGTAGCCGTATCCGTGCTGCTGCCTACGATCGAAACGGCGCCGCTGACGACGGTCCATGCATACGACGCGATCGTGTAGTTGCAAGCCGCGGCGCTGCCCGCAGCCTGCAACGCGAGACTCTGCCCAGCACTGACACTTGACGGCGTTGTGACAGCGGCAATCGGACGCAGCGCCGCCTGCACGGCGCCGTTCGCATCAGCCATGCCCACGCCGCAGGTCTGCGTCGTGCAACTGCATTCAGTGGTCTGCAGATCGTTCGCGCTCACGGGAACGTGACATTGCGGAATGCTCGGATCGCTCGACACCGGGAACGGTGTGGTCGCGCCCTCCTTCAAACGAGCCAGCAACTGAATGGAATCCAGATTGGCGTTCGCCGAGACCATGAGCCCAGCGATGCCGGCAACGATCGGCGCGGAGAAACTGGTTCCGACGTTGTAGTCGCTTTGATCGGTGTAGGCGTTGGCACCGGCTGTCGTGGCGCCGATGTTATACGTCGTATCGATCGAATACAGACAAGGCTGACCCACACCGGTATTGACGCAATTGCCGCCCGGCGCGCCGAGTGCGATCTCCGTGCCGAGACTGCTGAAGCCCACCTTCGTGCCCGCATGACGCAGCCCCGCGATAGCCGCGACGCCATCGCACCTCGCAGGCACGCCCACGGGCCCGCCTTCGTTCCCAGCAGATGCCACGACGAGCACACCGGCCGCGGTGAGTTGATCGACGACGTCTTGATAACTCGCGGGGCAAGTCGTGCCGGTCGCACCGAGACTCAGGTTCTCGATCTTCGCGGGATTGGCATTATCGGGCACGCCGTCGACGTGAATGCCGCCCGCCCACAGCATCGCGGCGAGGATGTCCGAATCATATCCGCCGCATTTGCCCAGCACGCGCACCGGCAGAATCGAGCTGCTCCAGGCAATGCCGGAAACGCCCGTCGAATTGTTGGTCAGCGCACCCAGGATTCCCGCGACACGTGTGCCGTGCCACGAACTGTCCGCTACCGAGCAATCGCTGAACGCCGCGGAATTCGCGTCCGCAGTGGTGACCCAGTCGCCGGGATCGGTGGGATCCGAGTCGCGTCCGTTGCCGTCGTTGGCCACCGACGTATCGGAGATGAAATCGTAGCCCGGCAGCAATTTTCCGCTGGCGGCCGCGCGCAACAGATCCGGATGGCTGAACAACACCCCCGTATCGAGAACCGCAATGACGACACCCGACTTGCCGGTCGTCACATCCCAGGCGCCCTCGGCATTGATCGCGCTCGGCGTCGAGGCTGCGTTCTGCAAATACCACTGCCCCGTATACAGCGGATCGTTGGGCACGGCATGCGGATAACGCAGCTGATCCGGCTCCGCGTACTCGACGGAGGAATCTGCACGGAGACGCGCCAGACTCTCGTCGAGCGACTCACCCGACGTCTCCGACTCGAACTGCATGACGTGCATGTTCGAGGCGATCTGACTGGTTTGTTTCAAGGTGAGTTGGTTTCGCCCCGCCAGCGCCGCGACCGTGTTGCTGGTGGACTTCGCCTGCACGCCCGGTGACGCACCGGCAGCTCGAAACTTGACGATGACGCGCTTGCCATTGGCGCCGGCGCTCGCGGGTTGTTTGCGAACGGGATTGTATTCAGCGGCACCGACGCTGAAACCGATCAAGGCCGCGACCGACAGACCCAACAGGAGATGGCTGAAACGCATGACGTTCCTTTTGTCCTGAGCGTTGACTCGATCTTGAGCGCGGCCGGCAGTCTACGTCCGGACTTCCTCCGCAAATGTAATCAATCGTTGCGCGTCGCGAGCTCGCGACGGCTCGAGATCAGTTCGCGAATCGGCGCTGAATGGAGTCAGGCGGAATGCAATCTGCCGTCGGTCAACGTGAGCGATCGTTGTAGTTGTGCGGCCAGCTCGGGCGCGTGAGTCACGATGATCAGCGCCGTGCCGAGCTCCCGGTTCAGTTCCAGCATCAGCTCGAATACCTGGCGCGCGTTCGCGCCGTCGAGGTTTCCAGTGGGCTCATCCGCCAGGACCACGGGCGGACGTGTCACGAGCGCACGCGCCACGGCGGCCCGTTGACGCTCACCGCCCGACAGTTGCCCCGGCCGATGCTCGAGACGCGCCCCCAAGCCCACACGTTCCAGCAATTCGCGAGCTTGCCTGCGCGCCTCTTCCACCGACACGCGACGGATCAGCAGCGGCATGGCGACGTTCTCCAATGCCGTGAACTCGGGCAGCAAATGATGGAATTGATAGACGAAGCCCAGCGCCCGATTGCGCAGATCGCCCCGTTGCTTGTCGGACAGCTCGCTGATCTCCTGACCCGCGATCCGCACCGTGCCGGACGTGGGCAGATCCAGCCCGCCCAACAGCTGCAGCAACGTGGTCTTGCCCGAGCCGGAGGCACCGACGATGGCAACGCGCTCGCCGGGATGAATGACCAGATCGATGCCCTTGAGCACTTCCACGCGGGTGTCGCCCTGCTGGAAATATTTGGTCAAGTTGCCGCAAGCCAGAACCGGATCGGACATGAATTTCTCTTGGTTCTCAATCGTGACGCAACGACTGCGCGGGCTGGGTGCGCGCGGCACGCCACGCCGGATACAAGGTCGACAGTGAACACAGCAGGAACGTCGTCACGCTGATCTTGATCACATCGGGCCACTCCACCGTCGCCGGCAGATCGCTGATGAAATACACCTTGGCATCCAGGAAATGCACGCCCAGCACAGCTTCCAGGCCGTGAATCAAGGTTTCCAGATTGACCGAGATCAGCACGCCGAGCATCACGCCGGCCACCGTGCCGATGAAGCCGATCGCGGTTCCCTGGGTCATGAAGATCGTCAGGATGCCGCGCGGTGACGCACCGATGGTACGAAGAATGGCGATGTCGGTGCGCTTGTCCTTCACGACCATCACCAGCGTCGACACGATGTTAAACGCCGCCACGGCCACCACCAGCAACAGGATCAGAAACATCGCCGACTTCGTCAGCTGGATGGAACGGAAGAAATTGGCATGCTTGCGTGTCCAGTCGTCGATGTAATAGCCGCCGCCCAGCGACAGCGCCAGCTCGCGCACGAGCTGCGGTGCGAGCATCATGTCCGTGAGCTTCAGACGTATCCCGGTCACGTCATCGCCCATGCGATACAACTTCGCCGCGTCCTGCAGATTGATGTAAGCGAGGTTGCGATCGAATTCGTACATGGCGGCGTTGAAAATGCCCACCACCTTGAACGCACGATAAACCGGCGTGACGCCCACGGGCGTGACTTTGCGTAACGGCGTGACGATCACGACCCGATCGCCCAACGACACGTTCAATGCCTTCGCCAGCTCCGTGCCGAGCACGATGCCGTAGCCTCCGCCTTTCAGCGCCTCGAACGAACCCTTCTCCATCTTCTCGGTGATGGAGGTGACTTTGCGCTCGTAGTCGGCCAGCACTCCGGTGATCATCGCGCCGCTGCTCTTCGAGCCCGCGATCAACAACGCCTGCGCTTCGATGTAAGGCGCCGAAGCCACCACGTCGGGATTCTCGCCAATCTTGGCCGCGGTTCCCTGCCAGTCGGGCAGCCCCGAGCCGAAGGCACTGATCGTGGCATGCGAGGTGAGACTGAGAATGCGACCGCGCACCTCGCGTTCGAACCCATTCATCACCGACAGCACGACGATCAGCACCGCGACGCCGATGGCGATGCCGAGCATGGAAATGGTGGAGATGAAGGACACGAACCGGTTGCCGCGATTGGATCGCAGATAGCGGCGGCCGATCAGGAACTCGTAACGCTTACTCATAGCGCAACGCTTCCGCCGGCTCGGTGGCCGCGCCGCGCAGCGACGGGTAGATCGTCGCGAGCACCGTGAGGATCAACGCCGTGAGCGTGATGCCGATGACCTGGGGCCACTGCACCTCCGAGGGCATATCCGAAATCACGAACACCGTCGGATCGAACACCTTCACACCGGCGAGACGCTCGAGGAACGGCACGATGGTGCTGACATTGAAGGCCAGCAGCAGCCCCAACACCAGCCCGAGCAGCGCGCCGAACCAGCCGATGAACACCCCCTGCGTCATGAACACGCCGACGATATCCCGCGGGGTCATGCCGACGGTGCGCAGGATCGCGATATCCGTGCGCTTCTCGTTCACGACCATGACCAGCGCCGCGACGATGTTGAACGCCGCCACCGCCACGATGAGCATGAGGATCAAGGTCATCATGGTCTTTTCGATCTTCACCGCACGGAAATAACTGGCGTTCTCGATCGACCAGTCGCTCACTTTGAATTTGCCGCCGAGCGCCTGGTTGATCTCCGGCGTGCGCACGGGCGCGGCGAAGATGTCGTCGAACTTCAAGCGCAAGCCATTGGGCATGCCATGCGTGCCGGCGAGCCCGGACGCATCCTGCAGATGAATGAGCGCGAGCACGTTGTCGTGCTCCTGCGCGCCGACTTCGAACACGCCGCTGACGATGAAGTTTTGAATGCGCGGCTTCAGATCGATGCCGCCGACCGCCCCCTCACCCGCGGCCGCCATCGCCGGCACGAGCACCGTGATCTCATCGCCAATCCGCGCATCGAGCGCATACGCCAGCCCGGCGCCGAGAATGATGTGCTGCTCGCCCGCGATCAGATCGCTGAAGCTGCCGGCCCGCATGTGAGCCCCGATGTCGGAGACTTCGGACTCCAGCTTGGGATCGACGCCGCGAATCAGCGCGGCCCGCATGTCGCCGCCCCGCCCCAGCATGCCCTGCAGATCGATATAAGGAGCGACGCCGACGACCTCCTTCTGCTTGCGGATCCGATCCGCCAGCTGCGGCCAGTCCTGCAACTGTTCAGGTTCGCCGGACAGGGTGGCGTGGGACGCCAGGCTCAGCAGCCGCCCCCGCAGCTCGCCTTCCAGCCCGTTCATGACCGAGATCACCGTGATCAGCGCCATCACCCCGAGGCAAATGCCCACCATCGAAACCCAACTGATGAAGGAGACGAAGAAGCCTTGGCGGCTGCGCACATAGCGCAGCCCGATGTACAGCGGCAGGGGGTGGAACATGTCACTCCTTTCGGGCCGGCAAGGCTAACCTGGGCGGGCGCCGATGGAAACTGCCGCTGAAATGTGAACTGCGACAACAAATTGGGGTGTCGCGCTTGGCCCTTATGTAAGCCCTGCTATACAGTCCCCGCCGGTCCTCCCCGAGAGGCTGGTTCGTTCCCAGGAGGGTGTCCATGAGCTTTCAGATTCGCCCGAAACTGCGCTCCAAGCTGCCGCAACTGCTGGCGGCCCTGATCGTTGGCACCGCCTCCACGGCCGCCTTGGCCGACGAGCTGACCACTCCGCCCGCGCCTGCCAGCCAGGCCAATGTGCCGGCTCGTGGCACCTCGATGGAAAAAGTCGAAGCCCAGTTCGGCGCCCCCACCGAGCGTCTGCCCGCCGTCGGTCAACCGCCGATTACCCGCTGGAAATACCCCGGCTTCGAGGTGTATTTCGAACATCAGCTGGTCATCCACACGGTCGTCAGCGGCTAACCCCACCCTCACCGTCAGGTTCTCTCTGGTAGAGTCATCGCCCTTCGGGGACGCCGCGAGGCGTCGGCCCGAGTGTCCGCTATTTGAACTGAACTCCGTCGACCCAATTCTGCCCGAGCGATGACCGACGCCGACCGACCGATTCTTCCCAGCCGTAACCAACTGCAGGTTCGGTGGGGCCAGCTCTATGGCTCCGCCACTGCGCTGTGGTTGGCGGAAGCTGCCCGCAAGTCTTCCCAACCGATGCTCGTCATCGCGCACGACGCGCGAGCGGCCAGCCGTACCGAAGACGAACTGCGCTTCTTCTGCGAGCCCGGCACGCCGATTGAAACTTTTGCCGGCTGGGAGACGCTGCCCTACGACCTGTTCTCGCCGCATCCCGACATCGTTTCGCAACGTCTGCGATTGCTCTCGACCCTGCCTCGACTGACCCAGGGCATCGTCATCGTCGATCTGGAAACGATGCTCCAGCGACTGCCGCCGCAGGCGTACATCGACGCGCACGCGTTCGATCTGCGCGCCGGCGAAAGATTCGATGTCGCCGCGTTTCGCGACCGGCTGGCCGGCGCCGGTTACGTCGCCAGTTCGCAAGTGATGGCACCCGGCGAGTTCGCAGTGCGCGGCTCGATCGTCGACCTGTATCCCATGGGCAGCGACACGCCCTATCGCCTCGACATGTTCGATGACGAAGTCGAGTCGATCCGCAAGTTCGATCCTGAAACTCAGCGCTCCGGCGACAAAGTACCGGCGCTTCGTTTGCTGCCCGCGCGCGAGTTCCCGCTCACCGCCGAAGGCATCCAGAACTTCAAGCGCCGCTTCCGCAATCGTTTCCCGGGCGATCTCACGCGCATGTCGATCTATCGCGACATCGCGGAAGGCGCGCCACCGCCGGGCATCGAGTACTACCTGCCGCTGTTCTTCGACGGCACCTCGACGCTGCTCGATTATCTGCCCGCCAACACGATCATCGCCGTCGAACGCGAGATCGATTCGATGGCGACGCAGGCGTTCACCGAGATCGAAAACCGTTACGAGCAACGCGGCCACGACGTCGATCGACCGATTCTGTTGCCGCGCGAAGTGTTCATGCCCGTCGCCGAGTTCATGCAACGGATGACGTCGTATCGACGCATCGAACTGTCGCGCGTCGAGCTGGATCCGCTGACGCAAACGCTGCCCTATCAGAACTTTTCCACTCGCGTGCCGCCGAGCCTGCGGGTCGATCAACGCAGTGAAGAGCCCGCGCGCGAGCTGGTGAATTTCCTGAGCACGTTCCCAGGGCGCGTGTTGCTGGCCGCCGAGTCCGCCGGCCGGCGCGAAATGCTGATCGACCTGCTGTCCAGGAGTCAGCTGAAACCGCCGCTGGTCGAGAGCTGGTCGGCATTCGAAGCCGGTGACGAGCGCCTCGCGATCACCGTCTCGCCGATCTCGACCGGCCTGCAGACCGACGATCCGCCGCTGGCGCTGATCGCCGAAGAACAATTGTTCGGCGAGCGCGCCCGACAGGAACGACGCCGTCGCCGGCCCGAGCGCGATCCGGAAAAGATCATCCGCGATCTCACCGATCTGCATCCGGGCTCGCCGGTCGTGCACGAGGAATATGGCGTCGGCCGGTTCGTCGGTCTCGCGACCCTCGATGTCGGCGGCCTCACCAGCGAATTCCTGGTGTTGGAATATGCCGAAGGCGACAAGCTGTACGTTCCGGTGCAGGCGCTGGATCTGGTCAGCCGCTACACCGGTGCGCCGGCCGAACACGCGCCGCTGCACAAGCTCGGCGGCGATGCCTGGGAGAAGGCGCGCAAGAAAGCCGCGCAGCGCATTCGCGATACCGCGGCCGAGTTGCTGGATTTGTATTCGCGTCGCGCGGCTCGCCAGGGCGAACAGTTGATTGCACCTGAAGACGATCTGCGTGCGTTCGAGGCTGCGTTCAAGTTCGAAGAAACGCCCGACCAGGCGGCAGCGATTCGCTCGGTGGTCGAGGACCTCGGCAGCGGACGTCCGATGGATCGCGTGGTCTGCGGTGACGTGGGCTTCGGCAAGACGGAGGTCGCGCTGCGTGCCGCGTTCGTCGCCGTTCAGGCGGGCAAGCAAGTCGTCGTGCTCGTGCCCACTACCCTGCTCGCCCAACAGCACTATCAAACATTTGCTGACCGTTTCGCCGACTGGCCGGTGCGCGTGGAGTCCTTGTCGCGCTTCCGAACGGCCAAGGAAGTGAATCAGGTCATGGCGACGCTGGAGTCCGGTCAGACGGATATCGTGGTCGGCACTCATCGCCTGTTGCAGACGGGCGTGAAGTTCGCGCGGCTCGGCCTGCTCATCATCGACGAAGAGCATCGCTTCGGCGTCAAGGACAAGGAAAAGATGAAGCAGTTGCGCGCGGAAGTGGACGTACTGACGCTGACCGCAACGCCGATTCCTCGTACGTTGAGCATGGCGATGGGCGGCCTGCGTGAGCTGTCGTTGATCACGACGCCGCCGGTGTCTCGACTGTCGATCAAGACGTTTGTTTCTCAGTGGGACACCGCAACGATCCGCGAGGCCTGCCTCCGCGAAATCCGCCGCGGCGGTCAGATTTATTTCCTGCACAACGCCGTCGATACGATCGAGAAGACCGCTCGCACGCTGGCGGAGCTGGTGCCGGAAGCGCGAATCGCCATCGGCCACGGTCAGATGCGTGAGCGTGAGCTCGAACAGGTCATGCTGGACTTCTATCACCAGCGTTCGAACCTGCTGGTGTGCACGACCATCGTCGAGAGCGGCATCGACGTGCCGTCCGCAAATACCATCATCATCGATCGCGCCGACAAGCTCGGTCTCGCCCAGCTGCATCAGCTGCGCGGACGCGTCGGCCGTTCGCATCACCAGGCGTACGCGTACTTGATGACGCCGCCGCGCAATCTGATGACTGCCGACGCGGTCAAACGCTTGGAGGCGATCGAGTCGTTGGAGGACTTGGGTGCGGGCTTCACACTCGCCACTCACGATCTGGAAATTCGCGGCGCCGGCGAATTGCTCGGCGAGGAACAGAGCGGCCAGATCCAGGAGATCGGTTATGCGCTCTATATGGAGATGCTGGAGCGCGCGGTCAATGCGCTGAAATCAGGCAAGGTGCCGCAGCTCGATCAACCGATGCATCAGGGGCCGGAAGTGGATCTGCATCTGCCCGCGTTGCTGCCCGATGAATATCTGCCGGACGTGCATTTGCGGCTGGTACTTTATAAGCGCATCGCGGCTGCCAAGACGAACGAGGAGCTGCGTGAGCTGCAGGTGGAAATGATCGATCGGTTCGGTCTGTTGCCCCCACCGGCGAAGAATTTGTTCCGTATCGCCGAGTTCAAACAGGCGGCACGGACGCTGGGACTGCGCAAAGTCGATGTGGGTCCGGGGGGTGGGTCGGTTACGTTTGAAAGCGATACCAAGGTCGAACCGGGGACGTTGATCCGCTACGTCCAACGCAACTCGCGCACGCATCGGCTCGAAGGCGGCAACAAGCTGAAGTTCACGATGAACCTGGAGCAGGAAGAACTTCGCTTTACTCAAGTCGAGCAGTTACTGGCTGAGCTGAGCAAGGCCACACCGACGGCCAGCGAGTTGGCTGCTGAGAAGGCGCGAGAGAAAGTGATCGCGGCTGCGGCTACGAAAGCGAACGCGCCGCCGCCCAAGGCTCCGCCGCCCAAGCCGAGCGTGAGTTACAAGCCGTCGTCTTCGTCTTCGAAGAAATTCAGACGCTGACGTCGGCGGTTCGGGCTCGTGGTCTCTTTGGCTCTTCTTCCCCGGCCAACGCCACTATCGTTTCGGCAGCGTCAGGGTGGGGGATCTCCTCCCCGGCAATTGGATCCGTCCAGGGACGGCGGTCCTATAGCAGCCACACGGATGTGCAGCAGGGCGCCCGCGACAGCGGGAGCGAAGCGTGCGCAGGCGTGTGCGCGGTGCCGGGGAGGAGATCCCCCACCCTGGCGCTGCTGACCACCGCGCTGTCTCAGCGACGCGTCATCGTGAGCCAGTCGCCAACTGCTAAACTCCCCCGCCATGAGCCATTCAGCTTTCTTATCTCGCTTCGGTGCCCGCCAGCGCAAGTTGGGCGTGGTGATATTGCTCGCGGCGTTCATGTCCGTGGGTTCGGCGGTCGCGCAGCAGACCCCGGCGCTACAGTCCTACGACGTCGAGCTGCTCATCTTCCGCAATCTCACCGGGAAGGACACACCAGAGAGTTGGGGTGTCGAGGCGGCGGCGGACTCGGCGCAGCAGATGGCGATTCCCGATGACGAAACTGAACCGGCCGTACCGCCGACGACTGCCGCGGCACCGACTGCTTCCTTCCCTTCCCTGCCTGCGTCAAAGATGAAGCTGACGGCCATCGAAGATCAGATGCGTCGCAGCCGGGGCTATCAGCCGGTGGCGCACGTCGGCTGGACGCAGCCGGGCTATGCGAGGAACGCGGCGAAATATCTATCGGTGAGCACGTTGGTGCCGGCCACCTCGGGATTGCAGGGGCAGATCGCGCTGACTCGCGGCCGTTATCTGCATCTCACATTGGACCTGGTGATGGACGGCGCGGCCACGGGTGAAGGCTCGCGCTATGTGTTGCGGCAGACGCGGCGCATGCGTAGCAACGAGCGCCATTACATCGACAGTCCGAAGTTTGGCGTGATCGCAGTCATCACGCCGAGCCCTGGCAGCGAGGCCGGCTGAAGGATCAGTCCGCCTCGCGGCTGACGACTCGATTCCGCCCCAGCTCCTTGGCGTCTTTCAGCGCCTTCAACGCCATCTCATAAACGCGCTCAGGGGCCGCATCGTGTGGCGGCACCAGCGAAACCACACCGGCGCTCGCCGTCACATAGCGAGACACCACCGACCGCGGATGATGAATGGCGAGATCGCGCACTCGCCCAAGCACGGCTTCAGCCAGCTTGGCCGCCTGCGCCAGATCCAGGCCGGTCGTCACCGCCGCGATCTGGTCCTCATCGAATCGACCGCACAGGTCGCTCGCACGGCGGAAGCAACTGCTGATGACTCGCGAAACGCGCTTGAACGACTGATCCGAGCCGTTCTTGCCGAATGTCTCTTTGTAAGCGAGATAACAATCCAGATCGAACACCAGGAAGCTCAGGCGGCGCGACTCGCGCTGGGCCAGGCCCCAATCGCGCTTCACCAGCTCGTCGAAATAGGTCCGGCGCAGCAGCCCGGTGAGCTTGTCGTCACGCAGGTACGCCATCATGGTCTGCGTGCTCAGCATCGGATCGGTCTTCTCGCGCGACTCGCTGAGCCGCAGCCGGTCGCCGCCTTCGCGATGGTAGCCCGCGAAGTGCGTCACATTGCCGTTGGCATCGCGCAGCGGCTGGATGTGCACTTCGTTCCAGAACATCGTGCCGTCCTTGCGATAGTTGCGCAGCGTGGTATGCACCGGCGTGCCCTGCCGCAAGGCGGTCCGGATCTTTTCCAGACCCTCCTGTTCATGATCGTCACCCTGCAGGAAACGCAGGTTGCGACCGCGGATGTAACTGGCGTCGTAGCCGGTGAGCTTCTCCATGGCCGCGTTCACGAAAATCACAGGGCGGTCGGCCGCCTTGGCATCGCAAATGACCACGCCCTCCGGGGAGGATTCCACCAGGCTCTGCAGCAGTGTTGCGTCGACGCTCATAGTTTTATGAATTCAATCGGAGATCGGGCCGTTCCATACAACCCTTGACCGCGCCTTCGCAGGTCTGCCAATCCATCGAAGCGTGCAGCGCGTCCCGGGTCAATCCCGGCTTGCCGTGCAGGCGGGCCATGCGAACTTGACTCAGAGGATCTTCGGTCCCTCGCAAAGAATCGATGACCTGGAGCACACCTTGGCGATCGTTACAGACCGAAAGCACGTCGCAACCGGCCGCGAGGGCCGCTTTTGCCCGGGCCGGCATGTCGCCGATCACGCTGGCACCGGCCATGGACAGGTCGTCGGTGAAGATGGCGCCGTCGAAACCGAGCCGGCCGCGCAGTTCAGTTTGCAGCCAGCGGCGTGAAAAACCGGCCGGTTTATCGTCCACGTGGCTGTACACGACATGGGCCGCCATGATGGCGGCGACGCCGTTGTCGATCAGCCGGCGATAGGGGGTGAGATCCTCCTCCATATCGACCAGCGGCCGACGGTCGACCGGCATGGCCACGTGGGAATCCGGCACCACGAAACCGTGGCCGGGATAGTGTTTGGCGCAGGCGGACATCCCCGCCTCCCGCATGCCGCCCATGAACGAGATCGCCAGCTCCGACACCACCCGCGGATCGCGATGGAAAGCGCGGTCGCCGATGACGCTGCTGGCGCCGTAGTCCAGGTCCACGCAGGGCGCGAAACTCAGATCGACGCCGACCGCGCGCAGCTCGGCGGCCATCAACCAGCCGCACTGACGCGACAGCAGTCGGCCGGCGACGGGATCCAGGTCGTATTGCCGGCCTATCATCCGCATCGACGGCAACACGGTAAAACCCTTGCGAAACCGTTGCACGCGGCCGCCTTCGTGGTCGACCGTCACCAGCAACGGCGGCGAACGAACGGCGCGAATCTCGGCGACCAGCTGCTGGAGTTGCTCGACGCTCTCGAAATTCCGTGTGAACAGGATCACGGCGCCGACCAGCGGATGGGCCAGCAGCTCGCGATCCTCCTGGGTCAGGGTCTTGCCCTGCACGTCCATCATCACCGGGCCGAGCGTCATGTTAGCGGTTGGCGGTTAGTGGTTGGTGGTTGGTTGAGAATACTCGCGATCGACGTAGCGGCCATTCTGGCCAACCGCTAACCGCTGATCACTTCACGAACAATGCGGCCGATTCCACGTGGGCTGTATGCGGGAACATATCCATCACACCGGCGGCCCGCAGCTCATAACCATGCTCGTGCACCAGAATACCCGCGTCGCGCGCGAGGCTGCCGGGATGACACGAAATATACAACACGGTGTCGGCACCAGACTTAGCGACCACCGGCAGCACTTCTTTAGCGCCGGCGCGCGGCGGATCGAGCAGCACCTTGTCGAACTTGCCGGCCCAGGCGGCTGAACCGATGCTTTCGTCGGCCAGGTTGGCGGCGAAAAACTGCGCATTTCCCAGGCCATTTCGAGCCGCGTTGTCCCGCGCCCGGGCCACCAGGCCGGCCTCGCCTTCCACCCCCACGACCTGCCCGGCCCGACGCGCCAGCGGCAAGGAGAAATTGCCCAGACCACAGAACAGATCCAGCACCCGGTCATCGGCTTTGAGCGCCAGGAGTTCCACCGCCCGGTCGATCATCTGCAGGTTCAGCGGCCCGTTCACCTGAACGAAATCGGTGGGCAGGAATTGCAGCGTCAGATCGAAGGCCGGCAGTCGATATTCCAGCGGCTCCATCGGCAGGCTCGGCGACGAAGGCTCATGTCCGAGAGAATCCCGTGCCATCGGCGCGACCGTTTCATAGCCGCCGGGCTGCAGGAACATCTGGACCGAATGCTCGCGACCAAACCGTCGCAGCAGCTCCTGATCGGCCTCGGTCAACGGCTCCAGCACGCGGACGACCAACGCGACCGCATTGTCCCCGACCGCCGCTTCGATCTGTGGGACGCGGTTACGAATGCTGAGTGCCGTCACCAGCTCGGACAGCGGAACGATGAGCCGATCGAGCGGTGCCTGCAGCACCTCGCATCGCTCGATATTCGTGATGTATGGAGTGCTTCGCTCGCGAAAGCCGACGATGGTCCGATTCTTCTTCGGCACCCAGCGCGCCGCGAGCCGAGCGCGACGGCGATAGTTCCAGCTGCCGGCCTGCAGCGGCGGCAACACCTCATCCGGGGTGACCTTGCCGATGCGGGTCAACGAATCCATCAGCTGCTTTTGTTTGAACTGCAGCTGCTGCTCGCCCGACAGGTGCTGCAACACGCAGCCACCGCACATGCCGAAGTGAGCGCAGCGTGGCTCGACTCGATCCGGCGACGGCTCGATCACCTTGAGCAGGCGGCCTTCATCGAAATTGCGGCCACGCTTGAGCCGCTGCCATTCCACCAGCTCGCCGGGCAGCGCGTCGTCGATGAAGACGGTCTTGCCGTCGACGTGCGCGACGCCGCGCCCCTCATGCGACAGATCAGTGATCTTCGCGGTCTCCGGCGCGGACTGACGTTGTCGGGCCCTCGCGTTCACGTACCGGCTCCTTGCGCGATCACATCCGGCGGCGGCCCCCAGGCCGCGAGGAATTCCTGAAAATGAGGTTTGGCTTGCGCCGCGAGCACGTCGCGCACTCGGGCGACCTCGGCGTGATACTCATCGCGCATCAACCGGCCGCGCATCAACTCGAATCGCAAATAGACCAGGAACGTATTCAAGACGTCGGTTTCACAGTAGTTGCGGATGTGCTCGAGCTGGCCGTCGAGATAGGCATCCCAGACTTTGTCGCCACTCATGCCGAGCTTGCCCGGCAGGCCCAGCAACGTCGCCGCCGCTTGCAAACTGACGCGAGCGCGTCCCTGGAAGCTCGACAGCACGTCCATCAAGTCCAGGTGCCGCGAGTGATAGCGATTGAGATAGTTGTTGAAACGGAACGACTGATCTTCCTCGCCCGACTCCCAATAGCGCGGCGCGACGATGCCGTGCCGGAGCGCGCGATAGTGCAGCACCGGCAGATCGAAGCCGCCGCCGTTCCAGGAGACCAGATCGGGCGTGAACTTGTCGATGCCATCGTAGAAGCGCTGGATGATCTCCGCTTCCGATGCACCGGGATCGCCGAGCGACCACACTTTGAACGAATCGCGCGTGCGCAGCGCGACCGAGATCGCGACCACGCGTTGCTGCTCATAGGAAAGAAACTCGGTGCCCGACTCTTCGCGACGCTTGGCCTGCATCACATAGCCGACCTGCTTGTCGCTCAGGTCGCCCAGGTCGTAGATGCGCCGGCCGAGCTCGACGTCGGGAATGGTTTCTATATCGAAAACGAAGACAGGCATGGAGTCGCGCCTCGGCTGCGCTGAGTGAATTTAAATCCGACGCATCAACACGGCGACCGCGACCACCAGGCCCGCTTCGTCGGTGAGCGTGATGTGACCCTCGCCGATGCCGAGCTGCTCACGCATCCGCTGGCCGCGCTCGGACCAGATGATGCCGGGCCGGCCGTACTCGTTGGCGGCCACGCCCACATCGCGGATCCACAGGCCGTGCCGGAAGCCGGTGCCCATGGCTTTGACGATGGCTTCCTTGGCGGCGAAACGCATGGCGAGAAAACGGTCGTGACGGCTCTGTGCGCGATACGCATCGGCTTCGGCGGGCATCAGCAGTCGTTCGACAAAGCGCTCGCCGAACTTCTCGTGCAGCCGCTCGATGCGCTGGATCTGCACGATGTCCGTGCCGATGCCGAAGATCACCGCCCGGCTCGGGCCTGCAGCATCAGGCGTTTCATCTCCGAGACCGCCGGCGCCATGCCGTGAATCACGGCGTGCGCGACGATGGCGTGTCCGATGTTCAACTCGACGATCTCGGGAATGGCGGCGATGGGATGCACGTTGTGATAGTGCAAGCCGTGCCCCGCATGCACGGTCAGCCCGAGCTTGGCGCCGTAGCGGGCAGCGACCTCGATGCGGTTGAGCTCTTTCGCCTGATGCTTCGGGTTCGCTTCCGCATAGGCACCGGTGTGCAGCTCGACGACCGGTGCGCCGACGCGCACGGCGGCTTCCAGTTGCGCGGGCTCCGGATCGATGAACAACGAAACTCGAATGCCCGCGTCGCCCAGCCGTGCGCAGACCTTCTTCAACGAATCCAGCTGGCCGAGCACGTCCAGACCGCCTTCGGTCGTGACTTCGGTGCGCTTCTCCGGCACCAGGCACACATCCGGGGGCCGCACTTCCAGGGCGATGCGGACCATCTCGTCGGTGGTCGCCATTTCCAGGTTCAGCCGCGTCTGCAGCGCGTCCTTGCACATGCGGACATCGCGGTCCTGGATATGCCGACGGTCTTCGCGCAGATGGATGGTGATGCTGTCCGCGCCGGCCTGTTCGGCGATCAACGCCGCGAACAACGGATCAGGATAGGTAGTGCCGCGCGCCTGACGCAGCGTGGCCACGTGATCGACATTTACACCGAGGTGAAGCATTTGAGAATGCTGTCATTTTCCCTTTCTCAATGCCAGCATGACTTGTCGCGTGCGCAGCTCGCGGCCATCCAGGCAGCGATCCAGAGCCGCCCGCAACAGGCGGCGGGCCTCGGCGCACACCGTCGCGTCGGACAACTCCTCGCGCGCCAGGGACAGCAGCATTGCGCCTGAATAAACCACGGCATTCTCATCGACGCCTTCGACACGCACCGGCCCCTGCTCGATCCGGTAATGATAGGTCGCCCCCGGATCCAGCTCCGAGCCGTCGTGGGCATCGCGCTCCAGAGCGAGACCGTAGCCGATGGCGTCGAGCAGGCGTTTTTCGAACAGACGCAAGGGACGGATCGCGTCCTCGCGCTTCAACTGTTCCATGGTCTGGGCATACAGAGCGAACACGTCGGGATGGCTGTCGTGACGCGCGAACAGCTTCAGCAGTAGCTCGTTCAAGTAGAAGCCGTGGACCAGCCGGTCCGCCGGCAACGGCGTCATCGCGCCATCGAACTCGGCGCCGGTGAGCTGGCCCGCCTCGCCCTTGCCGCTCCAGGAAACGAGCAGACGATTGAAAGGCTGCAAAATGGGCAGCAGCGACGCGCCGGCTTTGGTGCCGCCGCGCGCGCCACGGGCGAAGACCGAGACGCGCCCGTGATCTCTGGTGAACAACTCGAGAATCCGGCTCGTATCTCGATACGGCCGGTGATGCAGCACGTAAGCAGGTTGTAACTGGATGCGGCGAGCGTCGCTCACGGCGGCTTACATTTCGTAGCCCAGCTGCTTCAGCGCCATCTCGTTGTCCGACCAGTTCTCCTTGACCTTCACCCACAGCTCCAGGTGCACGGGCTGGCCGAACAGATTGGACATCTCGATGCGCGCCGAGCGCCCCACTTCCTTCAGCTGCGCGCCGCCCTGACCGATGACGATGGCTTTCTGGCCGGTGCGTTCGACCCAGATGACGGCGTTGACCAGCAGCCGGCCGTCTTCTTCCTTGAACTGCTCGAGCGCGACGGTCAGGCCGTACGGCAGTTCCTGCCGCAGGCGCAATGTGAGTTTCTCGCGCACGATCTCGGCGGCCTGGAATTCCGGGCTGCGATCGGTGACCTGATCCGGCGGGAAATGCGGCGGCCCGAGCGGCAAGTGCTTGGCGATGATCGACGGCAGCTCATCCAGATTGCTGCCCTTCTGCGCCGACAGCGGCACCACCTCGACGAACTCGGCGCGCCGGTTCATCTCCTGGATGAACGGCAGCATGCGCTCGCGCGGCTGCACCTTGTCGACCTTGCTGAGCACCAGAATGATGGGACGCTTCTGCTGCTTCAGCGCCTCGAGCACGCGCTGGTCCTCTTCGCTCCAGCTCAACGACTCGACCACGAACAGATTGATGTCGGCATCCGCCAGCGACGACAGCGCGGCGCGGTTCATGTGACGGTTCATGGCACGACGCGCGCCGGAATGAATGCCGGGCGTGTCGACGAAAATGATCTGGTCCTCGGCACGAGTCAGGATGCCCAGGATGCGATGACGCGTGGTCTGCGGCTTGGGGCTGACGATGCTCACCTTGCGATGGAGCATCGCGTTCAGCAGCGTCGACTTGCCGACGTTGGGCCGGCCCACGATGGCGGCAAAACCGCAGCGATAGTTCGGCGGGACGCTGGCGCCCGTCACGGCTTCGAACTCATCGTCGCCGTCGTCGCTGTCGTCGAGCTCAGGGGGATCTTCGTGCATGGCGCTTACTCATCAATCCAAAGGTCATCAGAACCGGGCTCCTCAGGAGGAGACTCCCTGGCTCTCGTTAAATGCAGCCAACAACAGTTGCGCGGCGGCCTGCTCCGCGCGGCGACGGCTGGCACCGCTCGCCGAGACTTTCAGGCCCAGCGAGCTGACCGAGCAGCGCACCTGGAAAACTTGATTGTGCGCCTCGCCGGAGATGGATTCGACTGCGTATGAAGGCAAGGGCAATCCGCGTGCCTGCAACGCCTCCTGCAGACGCGTCTTGGGATCTTTCAGCTCGGCCGCGCTCGGCAGCCGGTCCAGCCGCGGCACGAACAGCCGCTCGATCACCCCGGCCGCGGCGTCGAAGCCGCCGTCGAGATAAACGGCGCCGAACAGCGCCTCCAGGGCATCGGCCAGAATGGATTTGCGTCGGAAACCGCCGGACTTCAGCTCGCCCGAGCCCAGTCGCAATTGACTGCCGAGATCGATCTCGGCGGCGATCACGGCCAGCGCTTCGCCGCTCACCAGGCTGGCGCGGAACCGGGACAGGTCGCCTTCGTCGGCACTGGCGAATTCATGGAACACGAGCTTGGCGACCACGCAGTTGAGCACCGCGTCGCCCAGGAACTCCAGCCGTTCGTTGTGCGAACCGCCGGCGCTGCGATGAGTGAGCGCGGACTCGAGCAGAGCCGGGTCGCGGCACTCGTAGCCAAGCTTGTCACGCAGCCATTCGCGAGCGGTCTTCAATGCGGATCAGGTCCCCGGCACCGTGGCTCCAGAGCCCACGGCGACAGTTTTGTCGAAGTCGACGACCAGCGAGATGTTGGAGATAAACGGCGCCTCGGCGCGATACCAGGCCCGCATGGTAAAGCCGTTGCCCTGGCGCTTGATCTCGATGTCCTTGTAATCGATGCTGTTGATGTCTTCGACCGTCCAGCGCCGACTCAGCGAGGTGCGCAGGCTCTGCGGGTTGCCGCCCGGGTCGTCCTTGGCGGTCTGCTCCAGCGCGCGGACCACCGCCAGGTACTCCATATACAGGGGTACCAGCCTCACCACGGCATAGAGGCCGAAGCCCACGATGGCGACGATGGTCAGGATACCGAGGGCCGTAGCGCCACGCTGACGAGAACGCATGCTCCGAACTCCGCTAAACAGGCCGAATACAGGCCAGCATGGCGCGCAAGATACTCCAATCAGCGGATTGGAGCGCCGATCCGGTCCCAAATTGGCGCGTTCGGCAGGTCCCAGTTGAGCCAGATCCGGACCGCCTTGCCCACCAGGTTGCGCTCGGGCACGAAGCCGACTTCGAAAAAGCGGCTGTCCTTGCTGTTGTCCCGGTTGTCGCCCATGAAGAAGTAGTGCCCGGCCGGCACCACCTGGTCGTAGTCGCGGCCCTCGCCGTCCATCCGGCTCGGGATGTACAGCACATGGTGGTCGACGTTGCCCAGATGCTCGGTGCCCAGCGTCTCGCCACGCTCGCCCGGGCCGGTGTAGGTGCCGTTGAAGTCGACCGGCACGCGCTCGCCGTTGATATAGAGATTCTGCCCGCGCACCACGATGTGATCGCCCGGCAGGCCGACCAGCCGCTTGATGTAGTTGGTGGCCGGATCCTTCGGCAGCCGGAACACGATCACGTCGCCGCGCTGCGGATCGCCGATCGAGACGATCTTGGAATTGACCACCGGCAGTCGCAGGCCGTAGGAGAACTTGTTGACGAAGATGAAGTCGCCGTCGAGCAGCGTCGGCATCATCGAATCGGAAGGAATGCGGAACGGCTCGAACAGGAACGAGCGGATCACCAGCACGATCAGGATGACCGGGAAGAACGAGCGTGCGTACTCGACCACCAGCGGCTCGCGAATGTTGTCGGGCGCGATGCCCTTGGCGCCGGCCGCGGCCACCCGCTGCGGTTTGAAGGCCACCGAATCGATGCCCCAGATCAGGCCGGTCAGCAACGTCGCCGCGACCAGAATGAAAGAGAAGTCGAAGATCATGCTTTGTCCGTTTATTCTTTCTTGGCCTTGCCCACCTGCAGAACGGCGAGGAACGCCTCCTGCGGGATCTCGACCGAGCCCACCTGCTTCATCCGCTTCTTGCCTTCTTTCTGCTTCTCCAGCAGCTTGCGCTTGCGCGAGATGTCGCCGCCGTAGCACTTGGCCAGAACGTTCTTGCGCAGCGCCTTCACGGTCGCGCGCGCGACCACGTGACTGCCGATCGCCGCTTGCACCGCGATCTCGAACTGCTGCCGGGGAATCAGCTCCTGCATCTTATCGACCAGCTCGCGGCCGCGCTGATACGCGTTGTCCTTGTGCACGATCAAGGACAGCGCGTCGACGCGATCGCCGTTGATCAGCACGTCCAGCTTCACCAGCGGCGCGCTCTCGAAACGGTTGAATTCATAATCGAACGACGCGTAGCCGCGGCTCACCGACTTCAGGCGATCGAAGAAATCCAGCACCACTTCGGCCATCGGCATTTCGTACTGCAGTGAGACCTGATTGCCGACGTACAGCATCTTGGTCTGGCGGCCGCGCTTCTCCGTGCACAATGTGATCACCGCGCCGACGTACTCCGGCGGCAGCAGGATGTTTGCCGTGATGATGGGCTCACGCAGGTCCTCGATCTCATTGCTCGGCGGCAGCTTCGACGGATTGTCGACGTTGACCGTGGTGCCGTCGGTCTTCTGGATCTCGTACACCACCGTGGGCGCGCTGGTGATGAGGTCCAGGTTGTATTCACGTTCCAATCGCTCCTGCACGATGTCCATGTGCAACAGGCCCAGGAAGCCGATGCGGAATCCGAAGCCGAGCGCGCTCGAGACTTCCGGCTCGTAGTGCAGGGCCGAGTCATTAAGCTTGAGCTTGGCGAGCGCGTCCCTGAAGTTTTCGTAATCGTCGGACTGTACCGGGAACAGGCCCGCGAACACGCGGGGCTGCACCTGTTTGAAACCGGCCAGCGGCTCGCTGGCGGGACGATTGTCGAGCGTGATGGTGTCGCCCACCGGCGCGCCGTTGATCTCCTTGATGCCGGCGATGACGAAGCCGACTTCGCCGGTCTCGAGCGTCTCGGTCGGCTTGGATTTGGGCGTGAAGCGGCCGAGCTTGTCGACCGTGTGGGCGCGGCCCGTCGACCACATGCGGATCTTCTGCCCCATGCGCAGCGAGCCGTTCATCACGCGCACCAGCGACACCACGCCGACGTAATTGTCGAACCACGAGTCGATGATCAACGCCTGCAGCGGCCCGTCCGGATCGCCCTTCGGCGCCGGAATGCGCGCGATCAACTGCTCCAGCAGCTCGGGCACGTTCTCACCGGTCTTGGCACTGACGCGGACCGCGTCCCCGGCCTCGATACCGATGATCTCCTCGATCTCCTTGATGACCCGGTCGGGCTCGGCCGAGGGCAGGTCGATCTTGTTCAATACCGGCACCACTTCCAGGCCCTGCTCGAGGGCCGTGTAGCAGTTCGCGACACTCTGCGCCTCGACGCCCTGGGCCGCATCCACGACCAGCAGCGCGCCTTCGCAGGCGGCCAGCGAGCGGGACACTTCGTAGGAGAAGTCCACGTGGCCCGGCGTATCGATCATGTTGAGCTGATACGTCTGACCGTCGCGGGCCTTGTAGCGCAGCGACACGCTCTGCGCCTTGATGGTGATGCCGCGCTCCCGCTCCAGGTCCATGGAGTCGAGCACCTGCGCCTCCATCTCGCGCTGTTCCAGACCGCCGGTCAACTGGATGAAGCGGTCGGCGAGCGTGGACTTGCCGTGATCGATATGGGCAATGATCGAGAAGTTGCGGATCAGCTTCATCTGCAAGGGCTTGTAATTGCTGGCCGGGGACTGGCCAGCGGCGGCGGATTATAGCGGGGTTGGCGCCCGGCGTCGGGCGTATTGCGCGGCCGGCTACCCGGCGATGGCCCGGACCCGCGCCCGGTCCAGGCGGTAGTCGCAGACGAAGTCGTCGTCGGCCAGCAGAACTGGCACGCGGTGACCGTATTTACGGACCAGTTCGGGGTCGCTGTCGACGTCCACCACCTGGACGGTGGCGGCCTCTTCGGGGCTCAGCTCCCCGGCCAGCTCGGCCAGCAACTGGTCGCACAGGCTGCATTCGGCGCGGCTCAGCACCGTCCAAGTCGTCATTGCTGAGGAGGCGGCGGCCCGGCGGGATGGTGGTTGGGCTGCGAGGCTGCCGGCGGCACCGGCGTCGCGGGCGTGGGACCGCTCCGGGCAGCTTCATCCTTGGTCACGCCGGCGGCAATCGCCTCCAGTGTGGCTGGCGGTACTTCGCCTACAGCGGTGACCTGGTGGCCATCCATCGCGCGCGAGAAGGCAAAGGCGGCTCCCACTTTGGCCAGCCCGCTCAAGGGCGCAGCCTGCGGATCAGTCGGCTCGATGAAGACTGAGACCGACGCCAGCCCGTCCGAATACACCAAGTGCTGGACCGGGACCTTGGAGCCGGCGATCAATTGAATGCGCCACGCCGTCAGCCGGAAGCCCGCGGGCAGGCGAATCACGCCCCACCCTGCGACCTGACCCGCAGCCAGCTGCGGCTGCACGTCCTGTCGGATCCAGCGAAAACCTTCGCCGGAAACGGATGGCTTGAGGCTGTCGGCGGGAATGCGGTCGCGGAAGTTCAATTCCGCGAACAGGATCTGTTCGATGACGTTGCCGTCGCGATCGCACAGCTGCGACTTCAGCGGCATGGCCGTCTCGTCATCCAGCCACAGGCGATAGCCATAACGGAATTGATCGCGCGGCGTGACGTTGATCACTTGAGTGCGACGGCCCAACGCCTTCGTGAACGGCCCGCGCTCGATGTTGTAGTGAGCCTCGAGCTCCTCGTTGTACGCCGGCACCGCGGCAAGCAATGTATTGTCGTCAGTGCGCTTCTCGACCAGCACCGTGCGACGGTCCGGCAGATAACACACCACTTCGGTCTGATTGCGAATGATCTCGCGGCCGCTGCCGTCGAGTGCCACCAGGCGCTCGGTCACCTTGCCCTTGTCGACGCGGTGATAGATCCGCATCGACTCGCGGCGCGAATCGCGCATGTGGAAGAAACGGCCTTCGTAATTGCGGGTCGCGAGCGCCTCGGACATGCGCTCCAGCCATTCACGGGCTTCACGATCCCCGGCATTCGCCGCGGACGCCACGGCGAGCAGTGCGGCGATCAGACCAGTGGCGCGCAGAGAGGCCATCAACGTTCCGTGGAGCCGTCGTCGCCAACGGAAATCTTCACTTCGGCTTCGCCGGACTCGAGGGCTTCGGCCTCCGCGTCCTCGGCCAGCACTCCGCTCAGCACCGAGCGACGGCCGAGCGGCGAGGAATATTCGCTGTGCGCGACCACGTAGTTGGTCAGACGGGTCGCCGGAATGAACGCGGACTGAGTGGTCGAGGTCGGCACCACGTAGCTCGACGCTGTATCGCTGGTGACGGTCGCCTCATTGGCAGCAGGCGTATTGGCCGCGACCAGCGGCGCATTCACCGGCATGACATCCGGCTGCCCCATCGGCTGCATCGTGAGCACGGCGACGGCCGCGACACCGGCGGCGATGGCCATGCCGGCCGCGGGACGCAGGAAACGAATCGCGGCGGGAGAAATCCTGGAAGTGCGCGCAACGGCCGGTGCGGGAGCGGCAGCCGGTCGAGCGATCGGCGCCTGGGTCTGAGCCTCGGCCGGCTCGGCGGCCACCGCGGCCATCACCTTGCTGGCGAAATCGCGGGAAGCGACCGCCGGGCGTTCGGCCCGCATCGCCTCGCCGATCAGCGAGTAGCGGCCGATGGCGGCACGCAGCTCAGCTTCCCGCCCCACCCGCTTCAACAGCAGGTCGAGCTCCGCCGGCGGCAATTCGCCGTCCAGGCAGGCAGAAAGCTGTTCGTTCAGAGCATCCGTCATGCTGTCACCACGATAACTCAAATCGACTTCGAACGGCTCAGTCCACAGGTCCGTCGAGCAAGGGCTTCAGCTTCTTGTCGATGGCCTCGCGCGCCCGGAAAATCCGGGACCGCACCGTACCCACCGGACAATCCATCGCTTCGGCGATCTCCTCGTACGACAATCCTTCCAACTCGCGCAGCACGATGGCGGTGCGCAGGTCTTCGGGCAGTTGCTCCATGGCCTCCTCGACCACGGCGCGAATCTCATCCGTCAGCAGCACTCCTTCGGGAGTGTCCACTTCCTTCAATTTCGCATGCCGGTCGTACTGCTCCGGATCCTGCAGATCCAGATCGAAGTCCACCGGCCGGCGGCGTTGCGACACCAGCGCGTTCTTGGCGGTGTTGATCGCGATCCGATACAGCCATGTATAGAACGCGCTATCGCCACGAAACGATGCCAACGCCCGATACGCCTTGAGGAACGCCTCCTGGGCGACGTCCTCGGCCTCGGCCTGGTCGTTGACGAAGCGGCCCACCAGCTTCAACACCCGATGCTGGTATTTCAGCACCAGCAGGTTGAACGCCGTCTGGTCGCCCGCCTGGACCCGCCGGACCAGTTCCTGGTCGGTATCGTCCGTTGCATTGGTCGGGTCGGTCGTCAAGCGCCCGCTCCCGGCCCTGCTGGCGGAAGCGCGCTCGTCGGCAACGCTACAACTGCCCTCATAGACTGATGAGCCGCGCGAAAGTTCGCTGCGACATAAGTGTTCCTGAACACTTGCTGACCGATTGCGTGACCGGGATCAATAATCATGTCGCCGGGACCGATTCCAGTCGCAAACGCACGCTCAAACGACGGATTTCTGCGGGTAGTGCGTCCCCCGTCAGCAGCAGCATCGAGCGCTGCCCCCGACCGGTGTGCCAACGAAGCCACAGCCAGCGGCGGCCGACGCGCGTGCCGGCGGACAAGGTGGCGGGAATATTTTTCCGATTGGCGCTGCTCAGCACCCAACGGCCGTCCGACATCCAGCTGACAGCCGTCAGCCGCTCGTCACCGCCCAGCCATCCTTGCCACTGCAAGCCGACCATCACGATGGCGGACGCAGTCACGAACAAGAGCACGGCCGCCACGAGAGGCAGCGACAATAGATAAGTGGCCGCGGCCACGCCCCCGAACGCGAGCATGCCGAGCCGACGCTCGGAGCGGCGGCTCCGTACGTCAATCGTCAGCAGGGTTGGGGTTGCGAAGCTTGGCAATGACATGCGCCCAATCCGGATCGTCCGGGACCTCTCGTTGCACTACGTAGGCGAACAGCTGCGGGTCTGGCGCCTCGAGCAATGCTACGAAGGCCTGTTGTTCGGCAGCCGGGGCGGAAGGATACCGTTCCTGGAGATAGCGTTCGAGCAGCACATCCAACTCGCGCATGCCCCGGCGGCAGCGCCACCGGAGCTGTCCTACGGCTGGAGCGGTGCTCATCAGTGTCTGCGCTCGGCCATCTTCTTCTTGATTTCGGCAATCGCCTTGGCCGGATTGAGGTCCTTCGGACAGGCCTCGGTGCAGTTCATGATGGTATGGCACCGATACAGCTTGAACGGATCCTCCAGCGCGTCCAGGCGCTCACCGGTCGCCTCGTCGCGGGTATCCACGATCCAGCGATAGGCCGCCAGCAATGCCGCCGGGCCGAGATAGCGATCGCCGTTCCACCAGTAGCTCGGGCACGAGGTGGAACAGCACGCGCACAGGATGCACGCCGCCGGACGATCGATCTTCTCCTGATCTTCCTTCGACTGCAGACGCTCGCGATCCGGCGGCGCCGGCGTGCGAGTCTGCAACCACGGCTTCACCGACGCGTACTGCGCGTAGAAATTGGTGAGATCCGGCACGAGGTCCTTGATCACCGGCATGTGCGGCAGCGGGAAAATCTTCACCGTGCCCTTCACATCCTCGGTGGCGCGCGTGCAGGCCAGCGTGTTGACGCCGTCGATGTTCATCGCGCACGAACCGCAGATGCCTTCGCGGCAGGAGCGACGGAACGTCAGGGTCGGGTCGATCTCGTTTTTGATCTTGATCAGCGCGTCGAGCACCATCGGGCCGCACGTCGCCATGTCCACTTCGTACGTGTCGTAGCGCGGGTTCTGGCCCGACTCCGGATCGAAGCGGTAGATGCGGAACGACCGCACGTCCTTGGCCCCCGAGGGCGCCGGGTAGGTCTTGCCGACACCGACCACCGAGTTCTTGGGAAGACGGAATTGCGCCATGATCAGTACACCCTCGCCTTCGGCGGCACGACTTCGACGTCGTTGGTCAGTGTGTTCAAGTGCACCGGCCGGTAGTCGAGCGACACCTTGCCCTGCGGATCCACCCACGAGAGGGTGTGTTTCATCCAGTTCACGTCGTCGCGCTCCGGATAGTCTTCGTGAGCGTGCGCTCCCCGGCTTTCCTTGCGGTTCTCCGCGGAAACGATGGTCGCGACCGCCTGGCTGCGCAGGTTGTCGAGCTCCAGCGTTTCGATCAGGTCGGTGTTCCACACCATGCCGCGGTCGCTGACGTTCACTTCCTCGAACGACTTGAACACTTCCTGCATCTTGTGCACGCCCTCGATGAGCGATTCGGAGGTGCGGAACACGGCGGCGTGATTCTGCATGGTCCGCTGCATGTTCAGGCGGATGTCGGCGGTCTTCAGCGCCCCCTTGGCGTGCCGGAACTTGTCGATGCGGCTGATCGCGAGCTCGCCCGCATCCTTCGCCAGCGGCCGATGTTTGGTATTCGGCTTGACGATCTCGGCGGCGTGACGCGCGGCTTCGCGGCCGAACACCACCAGGTCGAGCAGCGAGTTGGAGCCGAGACGATTCGCGCCGTGCACGGACACGCACGCCGCCTCGCCCACCGCCATCAAGCCCGGCACCACGGAGTCGGGGTTGCCGTTCTTCATCGTCACCACTTCGCCGTGATAGTTCGCCGGGATGCCGCCCATGTTGTAGTGAACCGTCGGCAGCACCGGGATCGGCTGCTTGGTCACATCGACGCCGGCAAAGATCTTGGCGGTCTCGGCGATGCCCGGCAGACGTTCGTGAATCACTTCGGCACCGAGGTGCTCGAGGTGCAGGAAGATATGATCCTTGTGAGCCCCGACGCCGCGGCCCTCGCGAATCTCCATGGTCATCGAACGGCTGACCACGTCGCGCGATGCGAGGTCCTTGGCGTTCGGCGCATAGCGTTCCATGAAACGTTCACCCTGCGAGTTGCGCAGAATGCCACCCTCGCCGCGCACGCCTTCGGTGATCAGACAGCCGGCGCCGTAGATGCCGGTCGGATGGAACTGCACGAACTCCATGTCCTGCATCGGCAGGCCAGCGCGCAGCACCATGCCGCCGCCGTCGCCCGTGCAAGTGTGAGCGGACGTGCAAGAGAAGTACGCGCGACCATAACCGCCGGTCGCGAGAATCGTCTGGTGACCGAGGAAACGATGCACCGTGCCGTCCGACATGTTGATGGCGACGACGCCGCGGCACTCGCCGTTCTCCATGATCAGGTCGACGGCGAAATATTCGATGAAGAACTGCGCTTCGTGGCGCAGCGCCTGCTGATACAACGTATGCAGCATCGCGTGACCGGTACGATCCGCCGCCGCGCAAGTGCGCTGAGCCGTGCCCTTGCCGTAGTGCGTGGTCATGCCGCCGAACGGACGCTGATAAATGCGACCGTCGTCGGTCCGTGAGAACGGCACACCGTAGTGCTCCAGCTCGATCACGGCACCGGGCGCTTCCTTACACATGAACTCGATCGCGTCCTGGTCACCGAGCCAGTCCGAGCCTTTCACGGTGTCATACATGTGCCAGCGCCAGTCGTCCTCGCCCATGTTGCCGAGCGCGGCGCTGATGCCACCTTGCGCGGCGACCGTGTGACTGCGCGTCGGAAACACCTTGGTGATACATGCAACCGACAAACCGGAGTGCGCCAGACCGAACGTGGCGCGCAGGCCGGCGCCACCGGCGCCGACGACGACCACGTCGTAATTGTGATCGATGAATTGATAGGCGCTCATGCCGCGCTCCCGAATGCCACGCGCAGCACGGAGAAGATGCCGAGAGCGCCAAGGACGATGTGAATGAACTTCAGAGCCAGCAAGGTGACGATCTTGGCGGCGTGATCGCTGACGTAGTCTTCGACCACCACCTCGACACCCAGCTGCGAGTGATAAACCGCCGTGCCCACCAGCAGCGACAACATCACGGCGTTGAACGGAGCGTGCATCCACGCGGTGACCGTTTCATAGCTGCGATCGGGCAGAGCGATCAGCGCGAACACGAACCACAGGCCGAGCAGCACCAGCGCCACCGACGTGACTCGCTGCGTCCACCAGTGACCGACCCCCTCGCCGGCCGCTCCCAATCCCAGAACTCGTCCGACCGGACTGCGCAAACTCATACCGCACCTCCGCGGACCAGCAGGAACCAAAGCATCGCGGTGAGCACGACTGCGCCGATGGCCACCAGCCAGCCGCTGGTACGAGCGGTGGACTTCTCGAAACCATGGCCGGCGTCCCACACCAGGTGACGCACGCCGTTCAACAGGTGATAGAAGAACGCGAACGAGAAACCGACCAGCGCAACGATGGTCAGCGGATGCGCGAACACCGCTTGTGCCGAGGCATAGGCCTCCGGACCGTTGGCGGCCGACACCAGCCAATAAACAAACAACAGCAGCCCGACGCTGAGCGCGATGCCGGTGACCCGGTGCAGGATCGACAGCGTATTGGTGTACTGCCATCGATAATTCATGAACGGCGACAGCGGCCGCTCAAACTTGGGATTGCTCATGTGGGGTAGCCTGCTCCGAGGGCAATCGGATGGAATTCAAAAATCGATGCAACGGCCGGACTTTTCCCAATCGCCGAAACGCGTCGGCTCCGGCCCGTCACGGCCGCCGATTTCTTTGGGAATCGCGGAACCCGCTGGGCGCGGCCCGGTCCCTGTATCGGTGGCCGTTGCAACCACCGGCTCGGGGCTGTCAGCCTCGGGCGGTGAATCTGGCCGCGAATTTGTATCTGCCATTGAACCGGACGATGATGGCGGTGACCGTTCGAACGGCCGGTAGTGTGCCAGAAGCACCCCTGGCCCGGAACGGTGCGCTTTTCGTTTGTGACGAGGCTTGATTTCGGATTTCACGAATGTCTGCCCCCATTTCCGCCCCGGCCGTGGCTGCCGGCACCCCGATTCCGGGCATCGGCCCCCTGACAGCGCTCGCCGCGATCATGGTCAGCGGCGCCGACGCGCGCGTTTATTTGCAAGGTCAGCTGACGGCCGATCTGGACAAGCTCAACCCGAATCAGGCGCAGCTGGCCTGCTGCAATTCCCCGCAGGGGCGGGTGCAGGCGGTGTTTTGGATGCTGGAGCGCGCCGAAGGCATTGCATTGGTGTTGCCCGCTTCGCTGGTCGATGCGACGGTGGTGCGCCTACGCAAATATGTGCTGCGGGCCAAGGCAAAGATCGAAGCTGCGAAACACTTGCAGGTCGGCGTCATCCCTCGCGCTGCCCTGCCCGCGGATGTGACTTTGACGGAGACCGGCTCGCATCGTGAGATCAATGGTGTGAGCTATTTCACATTGCCCGGTCTGGACGATGTGCTGGTCCTCGGCACCGGCTCCGCTCCAGCCGATCCCGCGCGCGAGCATCGCTGGCATATGTCACAGGTGCGCGCAGGCCTGCCGCAGGTTTATCCAGAGACGCACGAAGCCTTCGTCGCGCAGATGCTGAACATCGATCTGCTCGGCGGCATCAATTTCGAGAAAGGCTGTTACACCGGCCAGGAAATCATCGCCCGCGCCCACTTCCGCGGCGCCGTCAAACGACGCATGTTTCTTTTTCACAGCGCCGGCCCGGCGCCGGCCCCTGGCACGCGCGTGTTGGCTGGTGAGCAACACGCTGGCGACATCGTTGATGCCGTCGCCACCGAGGATGGATGTGACATCCTTGCGGTCATCAGCCTGGCGCAACTCGACGCGCCGTTGCATATCGATGGCCAAACGGCGCCGCTTACACGGCAGCCTCTGCCCTACGCCGTCGGATAGGACCAGGACAGCGCTTGCCTCTTCTGGGAAGAATTAGTTTTTAAAAAAATTGGGGCACGTGTATGGGCCAGGGGGTGGGTCTTCCGGCTTAAGTTTCCGGCCGCATGTACGGGAACAGGAGCACGTCGCGAATCGAAGGTGAGTTGGTGAACAACATCACCAACCGATCGATACCGATGCCCAAGCCCGCCGTGGGCGGCAAGCCATACTCCAACGCGCGAATGTAATCGGCGTCGTACTGCATGGCCTCTTCGTCGCCCGCCGTCTTGCGCGCCAGCTGATCCTTGAAACGCTGCGCCTGATCTTCGGGATCGTTCAGCTCGGAGAAGCCGTTGGCGATCTCCCGTCCGCCGATGAAGAACTCGAAGCGGTCCGTGATGAACGGATCCGAATCGTTCCGGCGGGACAGCGGCGACACCTCGGTCGGATAGCCGTAAACAAACGTCGGCGCCAGCAGCCGGTGCTCGGCGGTCTTCTCGAAGATTTCGATCTGCAGCTTGCCCGGACCGTCGCCCTGCCCGTACGGCACGCCGATCTTGTCGCAGTGAGCGCGCAGGTAGTCCAGATCACGCAACCTGGAACGCTCGATGCCCGGATTGAAATGCACGACCAGGTCCTCGACCGTCACGCGACGGAACGGCTGACCGAAGTCGAACACCTCGCCCTGATATTCGATCTGACGCTTGCCGAGGAGGGTGTCGCACAGGCCCTGGCACATCCGCTCCACCAGATTCATCAGATCGGTGTAGTCCGCGTACGCCTGATACAACTCCAGCATGGTGAACTCGGGGTTGTGCCGGGTCGACACGCCCTCGTTGCGGAAGTTGCGATTGATCTCGTACACCCGCTCGAAACCGCCGACCACCAGACGCTTCAGATAAAGCTCCGGTGCGATGCGCAGATACAAATCGATATCGAGCTGGTTGTGATGCGTGACGAACGGCCGCGCCACCGCGCCGCCGGCGATCGCCTGCATCATCGGCGTTTCGACTTCGAGGAAGTCCATGGCGTCGAGGAAGTCGCGCAGATACTTCACCAGCCGCGTGCGCGTCCGAAACGTCTGCCGGCTCTCCGGGCTGACGATCAGATCGACGTAACGCTGCCGGTAGCGCGTCTCCTGATCCGACAGGCCGTGCCACTTGTCCGGCAGCGGCCGCAGCGACTTCACCAGCAAGCGCAGCTTCTCGACCTTGACCGACAGCTCACCGGTCTTGGTGATGAACAGCGTGCCTTCGGCGCCGACCACGTCGCCCACGTCCCAGCCCTTGAACTCCTCGTAGGCCGCGCCGATGGCGGCGCTCTGCAGGAACAACTGAATCTCACCGGTGCGATCGGCGATCTTGGCGAAGCTGGCCTTGCCCATGACGCGCTTGGTCATCATGCGGCCGCCAACCTTCACACGCACCGTGTTCTGGTCGAACCACGCCGGCTCGCGATCGCCATAGGCGGTCAGCAACTGATCGGCGAGCGCGTCACGACGAAAATCGTTGGGGAAGCCGTTGGCGCCCGGGCCGCGCAGCTTGTCGAGCTTGCCGCGCCGTTCGGCGATCAGCTTGTTCTCATCGACCGCCTCGGCGGCCGGTGCGTTCGGGGCCTTGGTATTTTCAGACATGTTTTACAGACCCTGCTTCAGGCTCGCTTCCAGGAACGGATCGAGATCGCCGTCCAGCACCTTGTCGGTGGCGCCGATTTCGACGTTGGTGCGCAGATCCTTGATGCGCGACTGATCGAGCACGTAGGAACGGATCTGATTGCCCCAGCTCACGTCGGACTTGGAGTCTTCCAGCACCTTGGCGGCGGCGTTGCGCTTGTTCACTTCCAGCTCGTACAGCTTGGCCTTCAGCATCTTCATCGCCTTGTCGCGATTCTTGTGCTGGCTGCGCTCGGCCTGACAGGCCACCACGATGCCGGTGGGCATGTGCGTGATACGCACGGCCGATTCGGTCTTGTTGACGTGCTGACCGCCGGCGCCGCTCGAGCGGTACACGTCGGTCTTCAGGTCGGCCGGGTTGATGGCGATGTTGATGTCATCGTCGATTTCCGGCGAAACGAACACGGACGCGAACGACGTGTGCCGCCGCGCGTTGGAATCGAACGGCGACTTGCGAACCAGGCGATGCACACCGGTCTCGGTGCGCAGCCAGCCGTAGGCATACTCGCCGCTGAAGTTGATGGTGCAGCTCTTGATGCCGGCGACTTCGCCGTCGCTCACCTCTTCCACCTCGGTCTTGAAACCGCGTTGATCGCCCCAGCGCAGGTACATGCGCATGAGCATCTGCGCCCAATCCTGCGCCTCGGTGCCGCCGGCGCCGGCCTGGATGTCCAGGAAGCAGCTGTGCGGATCCATCTCGCCCGGAAACATGCGCTGGAATTCCAGCTTCTTCAGGTGCGCATCGATGCCGGCGAGGTCGCGCTCCACGTCCGCCACCGTCGACGGATCGTTCTCGGCGATCGCCATCTCCAGCAGCTCTTCGGCGTCCCTCAGGCCATGGGTAGCCTTATCCAGCGTAGCCACGATCTGCTCCAGACGCGCGCGTTCCTTGCCCAGCTCCTGGGCGCGGTCCGGCGTGTTCCAGATGGCAGGATCTTCCAGCTCGCGGCTTACTTCCGTGAGTCGTTCGGCCTTGGTGTCGTAGTCAAAGAAACCTCCTGAGCGCCCCGCTGCGCTCGGTGAGGTCTTCGATGGAACGGCGGATGGGATTGGTTTCCATGTCGGGGGCGTGGCGTCAGTCGCGGGCAATTCAATTGCGGGACGGCGATCCTAACAAAAACCGGCCCTCAAAGGACCCGCAAATACTCCACGACCAGCTGCAGGCGCTCCGAGCCGTTGAATCGGTTCACGTCCAGGCGGTAGGCCAGCTCGACCCGCGACTCGGGCTCGACGTGCGGCGCATCGTCGTGATCGAAATGGCGGAAGGCGATGGCCTCGCAGCTGGTCGAGCTCTTGAGCGGGCCGTCGCCCGACACGCTGCGCACCTCCAGCTTCAAATGCCGCTCGCCGAGGATGCGCACGTTGCGCACCTCGAAACAGCCATCGAACATCGGCTCGGGAAAGTTCTGGCCCCACGGCCCGGCCTGCTGCAACAGCCGCGCGACATCGAGCGTCAACTCCTCCTGCTGCAGGCTGCCGTCGGAATGCACGATGCCGATGGTGTCGTCGATGCTCATCCAGCGACGCACCTCGGCGTCGAACTCGGCCTGGAACTTCGCCAGCGTTGCGGCCGGCAAGGTCAGCCCCGCCGCCATCGCGTGACCGCCAAACTTTTCGATCAAGCCGGGATGACGAGTCGCGACCGCATCGAGCACATCGCGAATGTGAACGCCGGAGATGGAACGCGCCGAGCCCTTCAACGTATCCGCGTCCTGGCGAGCCAGCGCGATGACCGGACGATTGACCCGCTCCTTGACGCGCGAGGCCACCAATCCCACCACGCCCTGGTGCCACGACTCATCGAACAGACACAGGCCCAACGGCAGCTGCGGATCTTCGGCCCGCATGTCCGCGATCGCCATCAGCGCTTCCTGCTGCATCTGCAGCTCGAGCTCCTTGCGATCGGTATTCAGCTGCGTCAGCCGCGCGGCCAGCATGCGGGCCATGTTCGGATCGTCGGTCAGCAAACATTGAATGCCGATCGACATGTCGTCGAGCCGCCCCGCCGCGTTCAGGCGCGGGCCGATCTGATAGCCCAGATCCGCCGCGTTCACATTGGAGGGAATGCAGTTCGCCGCTTCCAGCAGCGCACGAATGCCGGCAGCACACCGGCCGGCGCGAATGCGACGCAGCCCCTGATACACCAGCACGCGATTGTTTCTATCCAGCGGCACCAGATCCGCCACCGTGCCGAGCGCGACCAGATCGAGCAATTCAGCAACCGCCGGCGGATTCGTCGCAAGCCCGCGCTCCTGCATGGCACGCGTCAGCGCCGCCATCAGATAAAACGCGACGCCCACACCGGCCAACGCCTTGCTCGGAAACGTATCGCCGGGCGCGTTCGGGTTCACGATGGCATTCGCGTCCGGCACCGTCGCGGGCGCGAGGTGATGATCCGTGATCAATGTTTCGATGCCCAACGACGTGGCCATCGCCACGCCGGCGTGACTGGAGATGCCGTTGTCGACGGTGACGATCAGCCCGGGCTTCGATGCCGCGGCCAGCTGCACGATCTCCGGCGTCAGGCCGTAGCCATACTCAAAACGATTCGGCACCAGGAAGTCGACTTGTTTGAAGCCGAGCCGTCGCAGCTGACGCACCACCAGCGCCGTGCTGGTCGCGCCATCGGCATCGAAATCCCCGACCACCACGATGCGGGTGCCGCGACGGAAATGTTCGCAAAGCAAAGCGACGGCAGCATCGATCCCGCCCAGCCGGCCGATCGGAATCAAACGGGCCAGGCCCAGATCCAGATCTTCGGCTTCATTGATGCCGCGATTCGCATACAAACGTTTCAGCAACGGATGCAGATCGCCCGGCAGTGCCGCCAACCCACCGGCCTCGCGGCGACGAATAGTGCGATTCAACATGCGCCCCAATCCGCCGGCTGCAAATCACCGCGCCAGAACTTGAACAACGCCGCGCGATTGGCACTGACCCGCCAGGTATCGAACATCACAGTGAGATTGGAGAACGCACCGCTCATCAATGCGCGACTCAGCGGCGCGAGCCACTGCGTCTCGAGCGCTGCTGCATTCGTCACATCGATCATTGCCACCGTCGGCCCGCTGACTTGCGCCAGCAGCCCAGCTGCATCCGCAGGCCGCGTTTTCACAGGCCGGCCGTGCAGACGATAGATTCCACGCAAATAAACATCGTCGCCGCAGGCGGCCGGCAACGCCAGCGCATCGATGTGGGTGCTCGGGTCACTCAACATTCCTTCCCCATGCATCCAGATCGCATTCAACGCCGGCAAGCCTCGCCGCTGCCGTTGCGTATTGACTGGATGCTCGTGTAACAACATTTGCAGCTCGGTCATCAGGCGCCGTAATCCGCCAGCATCGCGACCGCGCGGCAGAATGTCTTCGCCTGGATTTGCCGCGGCGAACTCCGGCGTGACCGTCTGCACCTGCAACGGCGCTTCACTGCTTAGCAGCCACTCACCCTCGGCACCGGCGTGCAACTCGAATCCGGTGGACTGCAGGTGATCGACGATCGTCGGCGTCAGCGACTCGCGTTCAGCCACGCTCATGCGTGCAGGCCCTCGCAAGGGAACTGTCGTGAGTCGATCCAGGCCCGCGGCGAAGTGTATAGGCTGGGCGCGCAGCCAGAAACCGTCGGCGCGTTGACCACTGAGACCCGTGCGAATCACCGCGGCACTCGGGTACTTATCGGCAGCGTCGTGGAGTTGAAGTGCGTCGAGGACGGCCGCATGCAATGCCTCCTGACGGGGCTCGAGCGTTCGCTTGCTGACCGAGCCGCGGCCGGCGAGACGCGCGAGTTGCAGCCATTCAGCGGCACCTTGCTCGTCCCCCGCGCGTAAGGGATTCAAGTCCGAAATGATCAAAGTCAGCGTCTTCAACATCTTCTGCGCGGCGGCGACGACCTGCGCTATGGTAGCCGAATGAAACTGACCGACGAGAAAATTGCGGGCATCAACATGATCCGCTCCTACGCCCCCGGCGAGGTCCGCATCGGCGAGACCGTGCTCCAGGCGAGCTGCCTGGTGACAGCGGATCGGCTGGTCAGCGACTGGCGTCCGCAAACCGTCGCCGAGCTGTCGCTCGAGGATCTGCAGGCGGCGATCGCGATGAAGCCGGAAGTGATCATCATCGGCACGGGACCGAAACAGGAATTTCCCGCGCCCGAAGTGCTGGGCGCGGTGATGTCGCGGGGGATCGGTTGCGAGGTGATGGAGATCGGCGCGGCGTGCCGCACCTATAACATCCTGGCAAGCGAGGGACGCACCGTGGTGGCGGCGCTGTTGCTCAGAAACAGTTAGAACCAAGAAAATCTAACTAGAGGAAGAACATCTCCCGGTCACCCTGTAAACCAAGGTGACCGGGAGAAGACGCGAGGGACTGAAGATCGTTCGACCCAACTCGCCTGGCCGCTCCACTGGAGTCGTCGCCTGACGGAATATTCTTTTTCTTTTGCTTTTGTTCTTCTTCGCGCTGTTTCCTCGAATCCCCCTCCGCCCCCGCGTCTTCTCCCGGTCGCCCTGTGAGGGTGTCCGGAATTGCCGACTCACAATGGGGGCGGATTTAGACACACCATCGCGGATCGCGCAACTATTGTTCGCTTCGCGAAAGTGCGAGGGGCCGAACCGTCATCTCGACTGCAATCATCGGGCCAGACGGGTCGGGGGACGGTTTCTCCCTCAACGTTGCGGCAGCAAGCTCAACGGATTGCCGGGCGTGCCATTGATCCGGATCTCGAAATACAGCTGCGGCGAGCCCTGCGGCCCGTTGCCCATGGTCGCGATGCGCTGCCCGGCCGTGACCGCGTCGCCCTCCTGGATCAGCACCGATTGCAAATGTCCGTAGGCACTCAGGTACGTTTCATTGTGCTTAACGATGATGAGCTGGCCGTAACCCAGCAGCCCGGAGCCCGTGTACACGACGCGGCCCGGCCCGGCGGCGCGCACGTCGTCACCCGATTTTCCCGCGATCATCAGACCCTGGCCGCCGTTGGGACGCGAAGTGAGCGTCGCTGTTCCACCGCTCACCGGCCATTGCCACTTCACGGGTGGCCCGGTCGGGATCGCAGGCTGTCGAGGCGCCGGCGGCGCTTTCCTGGCGGGAGTCGTCGCCCTGGGTGTCGACGATGCGGTTCGCGCACTGCCCTTCCCCGAGGCGGACAGGCGCAACGTCTGGCCCGGATAAATCACATAATCCCGGCCGATGTTGTTCCAGCGCGCCAGATCCCTGTAATCGAGCTTGTGACGAAACGCGATGGAGTACAGGGTGTCGCCGCGCTTGACGGTGTAGGTCCCGCCCCGCTCCGGCGTGGACGCGCAACCAGCCAGCAGGGCCAGCGCGAGCAACCACGGCGCGAGCCCCCTGATCAGTTCAGACCCTTGAGCAATGGCACGAAACTGACCAACCCCAGCGTCTCCTTGTGAAATTCGTCGCCGCGACGTTCATCGACGCGGCGAGTGATACGCACCAGTTGCTGGCGCCCCTCCGGCCCCACCGGCGCGATCAGCCGACCGCCCGGCGCCAGCTGTTGAAACAATACATCCGGAATCGCGAGCGGCGCGGCCGCCATCAGAATGGCGTCGTACGGCGCATGCCCGCTCCAGCCCTGAAAGCCGTCGCCGTGACGTAAATGGACATTGGAGATATTCAGTTCCCGCAAGCGTTGCCGCGCGCGCTCCTGCAAGGCACCGATGCGTTCGATGCTGTAGATGAATCGCACCAGCGGCGACATCACCGCCGTTTGATAACCGCAGCCGGTGCCGATCTCCAGCACCTTGCCCGGCGTGCCCGCTTCGATCAGCGCTTCGGTCATGCGCGCGACCACGAACGGTTGTGAGATCGTCTGGCCGTGGCCAATCGGCAGCGCGGTATCTTCGTAGGCACGCGTGGCGAGCGCTTCATCGACGAACAGATGACGCGGCACATTGCGAATCTGATCGAGCACCGCTGCATTGACGATGCCTTGATCGCGCAGCCGCTGCACCAGACGTTCGCGGGTGCGCGCCGATGTCATGCCGATGCCGGCCCGACTGCTGGTGTTGTTCTTCGGTGGCGCGGGTGGCTTCATTCAGCGCGTCCCCGCAGCCAGTTGCTCATGTCCTCGAGCATCGAATGACGTGTGAGATCGATCTGCAACGGCGTCACCGACACATAGTTGTTCGCGACCGCATGGAAGTCGGTGCCCGGCCCCGAGTCCTGACTGCCGCCGGCGGGCCCGACCCAATACACGGGACGGCCACGCGGGTCGGCCATCTTCACGATGGGATCGGAGCGATGCCGGAAACCCAGGCGCGTCGCTTGATAGCCCCGCAACTGATCGTAGGGAACATCCGGCACGTTCACGTTCAGGATGGTCGCCTGATGCAGCGGCGAACGCTGAATGCGCATCACCATCTCGGCGGCGACGCGCGCCGCGGTCTCGAAGTGGCGGCCGGAGTCCGGCTGCATGACCAGCGACACCGCGATGGCCGGCAGACCCAGGAAGCGGCCCTCGATGGCGGCGGCGACCGTACCCGAATAGATCACGTCGTCGCCCAGGTTGGCTCCGTCATTGACCCCGGAGACCACCATGTCGAAGTCGCTCTCGCCCTCGAACAGTCCGGAGACCGCCAGGTGGACGCAATCGGTGGGCGTGCCGTTGACGACCAGGAATTTGCGTTCCTCGAACGGGTGCACGCGCAAGGGCATGTCCAGCGTCAGTGAGTTACTGGCACCGCTGCGGTTGCGGTCGGGCGCGACCACGGTAATGTCTGCGAGCGGCGCAAGCGCTTCACCCAGGGCACGCAGGCCCTCGGCGCGGTAGCCGTCGTCATTGCTGAGAAGGATCTTCATGAATTCATGAAAGCTGGCGGCGCGGAACTATACTGGAATCCGCGCTTCAACTTCATTGCGAGCCAAGTCGAGCGCTGGAGTACCGGGTGAGCGACGATCGGGACGAGGACAATCTGACCTTCCGCGAGGCGATGCGCGACGTGCGCCGCTTGCGAAATGCCGATAAGCGGCCGCCATCGGCGCCCAAACCGCCGCCGCGCGCACGCTTTACGCGTGCCGATCAGCAGGAGGTCCTGAAGGAGAGCCTGCTGCCGCCCAGTGACGAGGCGATGCTCGCGACTGGCGATGAGCTGAGCTTCCGCCGGCCGCACATCCCCGAAGGGGTTCTGCTCAAGCTGCGCCGGGGTCACTATACGGTCGACGCCGAGCTCGACCTCCACGGCATGACGGGCGCCGAGGCCAAAGCGGCCATGCGCGAATTCCTCACCGAGGCGGTGAACCGGCGCTCCAGCTGTGTCCGCATCATTCACGGCAAGGGCCGGGGCTCCGGACCGCGCGGTCCGGTGCTGAAGAACGTCGTCAATCAATGGCTGCAGCGGATCGACAACATCCAGGCCTTCGGCTCGGCCCGACATGTCGATGGCGGCAGTGGCGCCGTCTACGTGCTGCTGCGAACGAAGTAAACGTCGGTAGAGCATTCTAAACATCGGCTTCCGGCGTCTCGGCCTGGAACGCATTGCTGATCAGCTCGTGAAGCACGCCGGTGGCGAACGAGCCTCGCTGCAATCGAAACTGCAGATGCACGTCCGCCCCTTCGATGCGCCATTTCAGTTCACGTACAGGCACGCGTAGCGGACGGCGTTCAGGTTCCAATCGCGCCTTCGACAAACCCGCCGAGAGCACGGCGTATTTCTGAGCCGTCCGCAGCTCCAGCGCCGCGGTCGCGCCCTTCGATAGCAGATCATCCCCGTGCCACATCGGCCCGGTCGGATGCACGTCGAGTTGCTGGCAACGGTCACGCAACGTGTCGTCGACGGTTTCGGCGAGAAAGAAGCTGCCGCTGCCGTTCAGATTCACGACGTCACCGTCGAGCAATCGATTCCACGAGCCCGAGTTGATGCGCTCGGCAAGCACCGCATTGAAAATCACCGAGCGCGCGGCCGATAGCGCAAAGCCCCGCTCCGCGCGCTCCGGCGCCGGACCGCCCTCGAACCAGGCGAGCGCGCTGGCGATGTTGGAGCCGTTGTGACCGAAGCGCTGCGGTCCGAAATAGTTGGGCGTGCCCGCCACCGCGAGCGTTTGCAACCGCTGCTCGAGCACGGCCAGGTCGCCTGAGAATTCACGCAGCACGATGTCGAAATCATTGCCCTTCAACGCGCCCCGCTTGAGCTTGCGACGCGTACGCTCGGCACCGATGACTTCGAAGCCATCCCCAGTAATACCGAGCCAATTGGGAACCGCTGAGCGCCCGGGCACGGTGAATGCCTGCTCCGCGACCGCGTCCCGATCTTTCAAGCCCGCGAAGCCGACATCGCGCGGATGGATCTTGCCGATTCGTGCGAGCTGCTTGGCGACCCACATCGTGTTCGCGCCGCGCTTGCGCACTTTCAACAGCAGATGATCGCCCTCGCCGTCGGCCTCGAAGCCGAGCCATTCGCGCACGACGAAATCTTCAGGCGTAACACGCAAGCGCGCACTGCCGGCCGGTCCACCGTGAGCGCACGGCAGAGTCATGAAGTCGACGAAACTCATCCAGAGATATGCTCGATCAATGCAATGGCCTGACAGGCGAGACCTTCGGCGCGGCCGATGAAGCCCATTTTCTCGCTGGTCGTGGCTTTGATGTTCACACGAGTGATATTGATGCCGAGGTCGGCGGCGATATTGGCGCGCATCGCCTCGCGATATTTGCCGAGACGCGGCGTTTCGCAAATGACGGTCGTATCGACGTTCACGACCACGAAGTCGCTCACCTTCAGCAGGTCGCGAACGTGACGCACGAACGCACGACTGTCCGCACCTTTCCAACGCGCCTCGGTATCGGGAAAGTGCATGCCGATGTCGCCGAGCCCGGCCGCGCCAAGCAACGCGTCGCAGAGCGCATGTAACAACACGTCGCCATCCGAGTGGGCGAGGATGCCGTGCGTATGAGGAATCTTTACGCCACCGAGCGTGACGTGATCGCCGGCGGTGAAGGCGTGAACGTCGTACCCCTGCCCGATACGAAGTTGTGAAGTCATGGTGCGCTCCGTGATCTCAAAATGCGCTCGGCTCGCGACAGATCCTCGGGCAACGTGATCTTGATATTGTCCGCGTCGCCCGCGACCAGCTTGGGTTGCAATCCCAGCGACTCGACCGCCTGCGCCTCGTCGGTGACGGCGACCGCTTTCGCCTGCGCATTCTCCAAGGCCCGCTGCAAGACGACGTAGCGAAACATCTGCGGCGTCAGCGCCCGCCAGAGTCTATCTCTCGCCACTGTTTGCGAAACCCGCCCGCCTTCGTCGGCGCGCTTCAATGTATCGACGACGGGCGCGGCCAGCAGCCCACCCGCCGCGTCGCCGTCCAGCTCAGTCAGCAAACGATCGAGATCGATTGCAGACAGGCATGGCCGAGCGGCATCGTGCACCAGCACCCAATCATCGGGCGCTGCGCGCCCCTGCAACGCGCGCAAACCGGCGAGCACCGAGTCCATGCGCTCCGAGCCACCAATGGTGGTAGCGATCTTCGCATCGCCTGCGAGCGTGGTTTGCGACCAGCGCTGATCGTCCGCCGACAACGCCACGACGATGCCAGCCGTACGCGCGTGCGCCAGGAACGGCGCCAGCGACCATTCGATCACCGTGCGGCCGGCCAGCGGCAGATATTGTTTGGGCACAGCGGCCCCCATACGGCGGGCACTGCCGGCCGCGGGCACGACGACCCAGAATCTCCTATCCAAACGAGAACCTCAGAAACGTGCTCATCAAAACTCGGGATCGGGCATGCTGCCGCGACCCTCGGGCGAGTTGCCAAAGGCGGCGCGGTTACATTCTGTACCCGAGTTTGTCGCTAGTCTTTATTCGGCGAGCGGGCCTGAATGACGCTGGCCGGACTGTTGCCGCGCGAGCTGCCGCCACCGCTCTCTTCTTCCGGCTCACTCGGCGGCGCCGGCGCGGGCTGGACGACCGGTTTGGCTTCGACCACCTGATAGAAGGTCTCGCCGCGACCGACCATACCGAGATCGGTGCGCGCCCGCTCCTCGATGGCGACAGTTCCCTTCTTCAGGTCCTGCACTTCCGCGGCCAGCGTTCGATTGCGCTCCTTCAGCTCGCGGTTCTGTTCTTTCTGAACCTCGATGTCGGCGCGCAACCGATGGACCTCGCCCATACCGCCGTCGCCCAGCCACAACCGGTACTGCAACAGCACCAGGATGAGGACCAGGCCGGCGGCAAGGAATTTCATGGGTCGTTACTTAGCACGACATGCCAGGCAGCGGCACCGGCAGCGCTTCGATGCCGGCGTATTTCGCCTCGGCGCCCAGCTCCTCCTCGATGCGCAGCAGCTGGTTGTACTTGGCGATGCGATCCGAACGCGACATCGAGCCCGTCTTGATCTGCGTGGCGCGGGTCGCGACGGCGATATCGGCGATGGTCGCGTCTTCAGTCTCACCCGAGCGATGCGACACGACCGCCGCGTAGCCCGCGTCCACCGCCATGTCGATGGCGGCGATGGTCTCGGTCAACGTGCCGATCTGGTTCACCTTGATCAGGATGGCGTTGGCGATGTGCTTCTCGATGCCCTGCTTCAGGAACCTGGTGTTGGTGACGAACAGATCGTCGCCGACCAGTTGCACCCTCTTGCCGAGCCGATCGGTCAGCAACTTCCAGCCGTCCCAGTCGTCCTCGCTCATGCCGTCTTCGATGGTGACGATGGGATAGCGACCCACCAGGCCTTCGAGGTAGTCGGCGAACTGCGAGGAATTGAATTGACGATTCTCGGACTCGAGGTGATAGACGCCGTCCTTGAAGAACTCCGTGCTGGCCACGTCCAGGCCGAGGAAGATCTGCTTGCCGGCCTTGTAGCCGGCGCGATCGATGGCTTCGAGAATGGTTTCCAGCGCCGCTTCGTTCGACGGCAGGTCCGGCGCGAAGCCGCCCTCGTCGCCGACCGACGTGGCGAGCTTGCGCTCGTGCAGAACTTTCTTGAGGGTGTGGAAGATCTCGGCGCCATAGCGCAACGCTTCCGACAGCGACGGCGCGCCGACCGGGAGAATCATGAACTCCTGAATGTCGACGCTGTTGTCGGCGTGCGCGCCGCCGTTGATGATGTTCATCATCGGCACCGGCAGCGTCTTGGAGCTGCCGAGGCGCCGGAACAACGATTGTTTGGTTTCCTTGGCCATGGCGTGCGCGTTGGCCATCGAGACGGCGAGCAGCGCATTCGCGCCGAGCCGTGACTTGGTCTCGGTGCCGTCGAGCTGGATCATGGCCTGGTCGATCGCGGCCTGGTCGCCGGCGTCGCGGCCCACCAGCAGCTTCTTGATCTCGCCATTGACGTTGCCGACCGCCTTGAGCACGCCCTTGCCGAGGTAACGCGACTTATCGCCATCGCGCAGTTCGATGGCTTCACGCGCACCGGTCGAAGCACCGGACGGGACCGCGGCACGACCCATGGCGCCGGAATCCAGATAAACATCGGCCTCCACGGTCGGATTGCCGCGCGAATCGATGATCTCGCGGCCGCGGATGTCGACGATCTTGCTCATAACAAACTTTCCTCGTAAGGCCGCGACTTCACGGCTTGGTCTAATTCTTTCAGGGTGGTCAGCAACGCTTCCATGCGTGCCAGCGGCCAGGCATTCGGGCCATCGGACAACGCTTTGGCGGGATCCGGATGCGTTTCCATGAACAACCCGGAGACGCCCGCCGCCACCGCGGCACGCGCCAGCACCGGCACGAACTCGCGCTGACCACCGGACGAGGTGCCTTTGCCACCGGGCAGCTGCACCGAATGAGTCGCATCGAACACCACCGGCGCGCCGAACTCGCGCATCACCGCCAGCGAGCGCATGTCGGAAACCAGATTGTTGTAACCGAACGTAAAACCGCGCTCGCACACCATGATCTGTTCATTGCCCGTGGAGCGGGCTTTCTCGACCACGTTGCCCATTTCCCAGGGCGACAGGAACTGACCCTTCTTGATGTTCACGGGTCGATTGTGCGAACAGACGTTGACGATGAAATTGGTCTGGCGGGCCAGGAACGCCGGCGTCTGCATCACATCGACCACCGAGGCCACTTCCGCGAACGGCGTGTCCTCGTGAACGTCGGTGAGCACGGGCACGCCGAGCTGTTTCTTCACTTCCGACAGAATCCGCAGGCCCTCTTCCATGCCCGGGCCACGGAAGCTCTTCACGGACGAACGATTCGCCTTGTCGAAGGACGATTTGAAAATGAACGGCACGTTCAAACGCGCCGTCAGCTCCTTGAGCTTGCCGGCGACGTCGATGTTCAAGCCTTCGCTCTCGATGACGCAGGGGCCGGCAATGAGAAAGAACGGCTGGTCCGGCCCGACCTCGAAATTCAGCAATCGCATCGTCTTCCCGGCTCTAAATAAAAGGGGTCGCTTCAGGCGCCGCCGACGGCGACGCGCTTCTCTTCGGGCTGCTGGCTCTGGTGATACGCGCGCGCGGCCTTCACGAACCCGGAGAACAACGGATGACCGTCACGCGGCGTGGAGCGGAATTCCGGATGGAACTGGCTCGCCACGAAGAACGGATGCGACGGCAGCTCGACCATTTCCACCAGGCCGTCGCGCGAGAAGCCGGAGAAGCGCAGGCCCGCGTTCATCAGCTTCTGCAGATAACGATTGTTGAACTCGTAACGATGGCGATGACGCTCCATCACCGTGTCCGAGCCATAGATCTGATGCGCCTTCGAGCCGTGCGACAGACGCGCTTCCTGAGCGCCCAGGCGCATGGTGCCGCCCATGTCCGACTTCTCGGAGCGCTGCTCGGTGTTGCCCTTCTCGTCCTGCCACTCGGTGATGAGCGCGACCACCGGATGCGGCGAGGCGCGATTGAATTCCGTCGAATGCGCGCCCTGCAGACCGGCGATGTTGCGCGCGAATTCGATGATGGCCAGCTGCATGCCGAGGCAGATGCCCAGGTACGGGATCTGACGCTCGCGGGCGAACTTGATCGCCTGCATCTTGCCTTCGACGCCGCGCTCACCGAAGCCGCCCGGCACCAGGATGGCGTCGACGCCTTCGAGGCAACCGGTGCCGTGCTTCTCCACGTCGGTCGCTTCCACGAACTGGATGTTGACGCGCGTGCGAGTGCGCACGCCGGCATGCGTGAGGGCTTCGGACAACGAGATGTAGGAGTCACGCAGGTTGACGTACTTGCCGACCATCGCGATCGTGACCTTCGCCTCGGGGTTGGCCTTGGCGTTCACCACCTGCTTCCACTCGCTCAGATCGGCCGGCGGCACGTCCAGGCGCAGCTTGTCGACCACGATGTCGTCCAGACCCTGTTCGTGCAACAGCTGCGGAATCTTGTACAGATCGTCGGCGTCCACCGCCGTGATGACGGCGCGCTCTTCCACGTTGGTGAACAACGCGATCTTGCGACGATGCTCGGCCGGCACCACGTTCTGCGAACGGCACACCAGGATGTCGGGCTGGATGCCGATGGAGCGCAGCTCCTTCACCGAGTGCTGGGTCGGCTTGGTCTTGATCTCGCCCGAGCTCGGGATGTACGGGATCAGGGTCAGGTGCATGTAGAGCACGTTGTTCCGGCCCAGCTCCACGCCCATCTGACGAATCGCCTCGAGGAACGGCAGCGATTCGATGTCGCCGACCGTGCCGCCGATCTCCACCATGCAGATGTCGGCATCGCCGGCACCCATGCGGATGCAATGCTTGATCTCGTCGGTGATGTGCGGAATGACCTGCACCGTGGCGCCCAGGTAGTCGCCCCGACGCTCCTTCGCGATCACGCGCTCGTAGATGCGCCCGGTCGTGAAGTTCGAATTACGTGAAGTCGTGGTGCGCACGAAGCGCTCGTAGTGACCGAGGTCGAGATCGCTCTCGTAGCCATCGGTGGTCACGAACACCTCGCCGTGCTGGAACGGGCTCATGGTGCCCGGATCGACGTTGATGTACGGATCCAGCTTCACCATGCTGACCTTGAGGCCGCGCGATTCCAGGATGGCGCCCAGGGAAGCCGCGGCAATGCCTTTGCCCAGCGAGGAAACAACACCGCCGGTTACACAGATAAAACGCGTCATCGTAAAGCACCGTCGCAAACAAGAAGGAAGGGGATCTGGATCGTGACGCGCTCTCATCTCATAAAGAGGGCGAGAGTGGGCGCATCAATGAATCACGACGGGAGCGCAGTCTAACTCAATACGTTGCGTACGGATAGACGAGAAAGGATAGAAATCGTCTATACGTTGGGGTGGCGGCCAACGATGGCGGGGCGCTGGTCCCACGAGATGCCGAGCGGGGGCTCGCCGTCTCGCGCAGCGAACTCGTCGGCAATCCACAAATCGCCGACAGCGACGAGCCGCTTGCCCGCGTATACCAGCGGCAGGCGCTCGCGCCACCATGGCAGGATCGCCGACGCTTGCAGCAGCTTCTTCAACTTGTGGTGAATCGCGTGACCGGCGGGCTGTAACGTCTCCCCGCCCGCGCGAAACCGCACCGACAGCACCGCGGGGAGCTTAGCAGCGCTCAGGCCGCCTGGCGCTCCAGGAGAGATACGTAACGTGCCGAGGTTTGCCGGCAATTGCAGCGATGTGTGGGTGGGCCAGACCAGAGTCAACTCCGTGTCGAGGGGCGGCAATTGCTGCTCGCAGTACAGCCAGCCTCGATGCCGACGCATCTCCCAGCCATCCCAGCCGACACAGGGAACGCGATCCAGGCTGGCGGCGAGCATGTCGTGCTCGATGCCCGCCAGCTTGCGCGTCGACGGAGGCCGAGCGCCGCGCCGGCGGATCCAATAGCGCAACAGATTCCGCCGTCGTTCCGGACTGAGCGCCTCCAACGCCGCGACGCTGAGACATTCGCCGTCGATAGCCTGCTCGGCATCGATCGCGGCCAGCTGCTCCAGCGTCCGCCAGGCCTCTTGCAAGTGTTGCGAGGAACGCAGCGCTGTCTGTGCCGCCGCCGGCCATCGCTCGCGGAGCGCCGGCACGACCCGATGGCGGATGAAATTGCGATCGAGCTGGTGATTGTCGTTGGAGGGGTCGCTGAGCCAGTGCAATCCTTCTGCCCTCGCCCACGCCTCCAGTTCGGCCCGAGTAAAGTCCCACAGCGGCCGGAGCAGCGCGCCGCGCGCGAACGGTTCGAATACCTGCATGCCGCTCAGCCCGAGCACACCCGCGCCTCGCATCAACGCGAGCAACAGGGTTTCCAATTGATCGTCGGCGTGCTGGCCGAGCAGTAGATATTCGCCGGGACGCAGCTCTTTCGAGAATGCGTCGTATCGAGCCTCGCGAGCCGCGGCTTCCAAACCGATCTCGTCGCTGCCAGTGACAGCGACACGCACCGAAGTGAATTCAACCTGCAACGCTCGGGCCTGCTGCTCGCAGTGGTCCCGCCACCGCATCGAGTCGGCGTGCAGTCCGTGATCGATATGAACGGCGCGCACTCGATAGCCGAGCCGCGCAAAGGAATGTAACAACACCGTGGAATCGAGACCGCCGCTGAAAGCGACACAAACGGCGGCGTCCGGCGGCAGTAACGCTCCGCCTCCGCTCTTGCCTCGAAGCCGATCTTGCAGCTCACGTGGAGAAAACATGAGCCACGATAATACCGTCAGCTGACGCTATAAACTCCGTAGCCGCGCAGGCGCTGTTCGCGCGCCTTCATCAACTGGTCCACCGGCTTGGCCTGCAACTCGTTGAGATTGCGCAGCAGCGCGTCTTTCAACGTATCGGCCATGGCTTGCGGATCGCGATGCGCGCCGCCCAGCGGCTCCTTGAGCACTTCATCGACGATGCCGCCCAGCTTGGCGATGCGCTCGGCGCTCACGCCCATGGCTTCGGCCGCCAGATCTTTCTTATCGCCGCTACGCCACAGGATGCCGGCGCAGCCCTCCGGGGAGATCACCGAATAGATGCTGTACTGGAGCATCAGCAAACGATCGCACACGCCGATGGCGAGCGCGCCACCCGAACCACCCTCGCCGATCACGACGCTGATGATGGGTACCTGCAGGGTCGACATCTCGAACAGATTGCGGGCGATGGCCTCGCTCTGGCCGCGCTCTTCGGCGCCGACGCCGGGATAGGCGCCCGACGTGTCGATGAACGTAATCAGGGGCAACTGGAACCGCTCGGCCATGTGCATCAGGCGCAGCGCCTTGCGATAGCCCTCGGGCTTGGGCATGCCGTAGTTACGACGCACGCGCTCCTTGGTGTCGCGGCCCTTCTGCTGGCCGATCAGCAGCACCGGCCGGCCGTCCAGCCGAGCCACGCCGCCGACGATGGCGTGATCGTCCGCATACATGCGATCGCCGTGCAGTTCCTGGAAATCGGTGAACACCGTGCTGATGTAATCCAGCGTGTACGGCCGCTGCGGATGACGCGCCAGCTGCGCGATCTGCCACTGGCTGAGGTTGGAGAAGATGCTGGTCGTCAGCGCCCGGCTCTTGGCGCGCAGACGTGCGATCTCCTCACCGATATTCACCTCGGCATCGCTGGAGACGAACTTGAGCTCGTCGATCTTCGCCTCCAATTCGGCGATCGGCTGCTCGAAGTCCAGGAAATTCATTGCCATGCAAACAGTTGCCTCATCCTTCGGAGGCGCGAACATAGCGGGGGTCGGGACGAAGGGCAAGCGCGGCGCCCGGCCCCGCAGGCGCCCGGCCGCCTGAACGGCTCGAACTCCTTGACCCCGTTGCCCGGGCCGGCCCGTTTACAGCCATCAGCCACCCCACAGCGGAGCTGATATGCGCCGGTTCGTGCCGCCCCTGCTCATGGTCCTCGCCCTGTCCCTGCCCGCCGTGGCGCTCGCCGGTCGGGAGGTCGCGCCCTGGTATATCCAGCAGCTGGCCCGCGTCGAAGTCTTCAACCGGACCGCCGGCTACACCCTGCCCGTGCACGTTCACGAGAACCGTCTCTATGTGGTCGGCGAGCCCGGACATCAATATGAAGTGCGGCTCGCCAACCGGACCGGCGAGCGGCTGCTGGCCGTGACCAGCGTCGATGGCGTGAACGTGATCAATGGCAAGACCGCCGATGAGCGACAGTCCGGCTATGTGCTCGACGCCGGGGACCGCGTGAACATCGAGGGTTGGCGCAAGAGCCTGGATGAGGTCGCGACGTTTTATTTCACGAAACCCTCGAAGTCCTACGCGGCCCGGACTGGCCGACCCGAGAACGTGGGCGTGATTGGCGTGGCGGTGTTTCGGGAGCGCCGCCCCTGCTGCCGCGCCGTTCCCTTCGAGGAGCGCGACCGCATCAGCCCGCAAAGCTCGGCCGAGCCTGCCGATGAATCCTTGGCGCGCCGTCGGCAGGACCTAGGCACGGGACACGGTCATCGCGAAGCATCGCGTGCCGAGTACGTCGACTTTCAACGCGCGTCGCACGTCCCCGACGAGACCATCGTGATCCATTACGACTCCCGAAAAAATCTGCTCGCGCGCGGCGTGATCCAAGACTCGCGGCGCTATGCCGAGCGAGACCATCCCAATCCGTTTCCGGCAGGAATGTTTGTTCCCGATCCCGACCTTTAGGACTCAGTGTCCGGCGCGCCGCCCGCCTTGGCCAGATCCTGCTGGTTCACCTTGTCCACGTTGAATTTGGCGAGCCGCTCCTTCATGGTCTTGAGCACCTCGGGCAACGGCGGCGGCTCGTCCTTGATCCAGCGCAACGGATTGATCCGAGCGACCACGAACGCGCGCAGGTACGGGCTGACCAGGCCGCGCTGCTTCAGCTTCTCGATGACGTTCATCACTTTCTCGTCCAGCTCGAACAGCTGGTCGGCATACTTCTGGTGAACTTTCAGCGACGCCTGCAAGGTCTCGTCGGAGAACTCTTCGAGCCGGCGCAGGATCGGATGATAGGCGCCGCCCGCGAAGTTGCCTTTGCGCTCGTAGCACAGGCCCAAGGTCACCAGCGAGGCCTCTTCCAGATAGAACGCGAAGTCCTTTTCCGGCCGGCGCGCATCTTCCTCGATGAGCCCCTTGTAGATACGAATCACCTCGAGGGCCCGCTCGCGCAGGTTGTGAGCCTTCTCGGTGTTGAGCGCCAGGATCTGCCAGGCAATCTCACGCTTGGGCACGACCAGCGCGATGATGGTTTTGGCACCGAGCCGGCGCATCGCTTCGAGCCGGTGCCGGCCGTTCGGGGTCCAGAAGCCTTCTTTGGGCGCGGTGATGGCGATCACCGGATCCAGAAACAGGCCGGTGCGATCGATGACGCCCGAGAGCTTCTTGTAATGCGCATCGGACAGATCGCGCTGAAACGGCGTGGGCTCAACCTGGTCGATGGGCAGCGCCGCGAGCATCAACGGAGTGCGCCCCAGCGGCTCGGCATAGCTGCCAATGACATAGCCGCCCTCCTGCTCGATGCGATCAGCGACCGCCTTGGCGTCGGGTGGCAACTCCTCCAGACGACATTCGGCGGGCAGAACGCCACGCGTACGCGGAGCTGCCTTTTTCGGCGTCTTACGCCTGGCGGGCGCTCGCTTACGCTTCGCCGTCGTTTTGCTTTTGGTAGCCATGAACCACTCCGTGCAAAGGTTGCATACGGATACTGATACGCAGTCAAATCCTACGTGGAACCCGCCTGCAATTCATCGCGTTGTTTTTGCGGACGGCGGACCAGTCCACACCGTACCAGTTGAGTCCCGAGGAGGTTCCCCCAATGAGAAACGGCGCTTTTGACTCCCCTATCCGACATCTGCGCAAGGATCTGCAGAGTGTGGCCCGCGACGCCGAAGAGTTACTGCGCGCCACGGCCGACGTTACCAACGATCGCGTCCAGGAAGCGCGTGCCCGCACCCAGAAAACCGTGCGGCAGGCCTTCGACAATCTGTACGACCGCCGGATGCAGCGTCGCGTCCGCAAATACGCCCGCTATACCGACGCGTATGTGCGAGATCACACCTGGAGCATCATTGGCGCCGTCGCCGGCGTTGCTCTGCTCGTCGGCATTCTCACGCGTCGCGACTGAGGACAGTTATGAGTCAGCCCCACGAAAGCAAGGTGTGCGACGCCATCAGCGATCCCACGCGTGAGTATCGCAAGCCCATGGACGTAGTTCGGGACACGGAACTCGCCGCGGACGAGAAGCTACGCATCCTGGAATCGTGGAAAAAGGACGCGGAGTTACTGTCGACGGCACAGGACGAGAACATGGCCGGCGGCGAACGCCCGCAGCTGCAGGACGTGATGCTCGCCATTCAGGAATTGGAACGCACGCGCGGCTCGATCAACTGAGCCGCGGGACTTGCGACCTGCTCAGTTCTTGCCGAGATTGAGCAGGTTCGCCGGCGAGTATTGATCGGTCAGGATTCGCGCGCCGCGTTCCCAATCCTGTTTGGTCGAGAACAGCGGCAACAGATTGCCCGTGCTCATGCCGAAAGCGCCGAACGCCCCCTCGAAGCGCTTGCTGTTCGCCTGCAACTGCGCCGCATCCGGCAACGGCCCGTTGGCCGCGATGATCACGCGGTTCTCTTTTTTCAGATTGAAGAATTCCGGAAATACCGACGCGTACGTGGTCGACTCGTGATCGTAGAGCCGGCTCGAGGAGAACGTATTGGCCGCGAGCACGCCGCCCGGCGCGAGCAGCGCCTTCACTTCCTTCAGGAATTCCTGAGTCAGCAAGTGCTCGGGAATGTACTCATGATCGAAGGCGTCGAGCATGATGAGGTCGTAGCTCTTCTGCTCGCGCAGCGCCCGCTTCACCTGCACGCGACCATCGGCCTCGATCACATTCATGTCGCTGTTGTCGCCGAGATCGAAATAGCTCCGTGCCACCTTGACGACCGCCGGATCGATCTCGACCACATCGATGCGCGCCTGCGGCACCAACTCGTGCAGCGCGCGCGGAATCGTCCCGCCGCCGAGCCCGATGATCAGCACCGACTTCGGCTCGGGCTTCACGAACAGCGAGCCCAGCATCATCTGCGGATAGTTCATGACGATGCGATCGGGATGCTTCACATCCTGGCAGGTCTGCCGGCCGATGCGGCAAAAGCGCGTGAAGCAGATACAGCGCACGTCGCCCGTCTGGTAGACGAGCACTTCACGATACAGAGAACGTTCTGAGTGCAATAACTTCATATTGTCGGCGGCCGCCCCACCGGCGGCGAGCAACCCAGCAGCCAACAATAGCAAGGCTCGCCAACTACTGCGCATTCGATTCTCCGCGAGTCAGACAGGCGACCGCGCCGATCAGGCCCGAAATGGTCATCAGCGCGATCAGGATGGTGTTCACCTCCGCGATCAGCACCAGATAGAACGAAGTCAGCAGCGTGCCGGCGGCACTGCCAAAAGTCGACACGAAATACAGCTGACCGGCGTGGCGGCCCGAGCTCGAGCGGTCCGGCACGATCAGGCGCACTGCATAGGGCGAAATCATCCCGGAGAACACGGTGGGAATGAAGAACAGCACCGTCGCGCCGACCAGCGAGCCGAAGCGCGGATCTGGAATGGCATTGGCGACCGCATCGAGCAGCGGCACGGCGAATAGCAACAACGGCAACACGGTGAGCGCGGCGACGATCAGGATCAGCCCGAGCTTGCGCACCGACGGCGCATTCATCGACAGGCGCCCGCCGGCCAGATAGCCGATGGACAACGCCAGCATGAACACCGTGATGATGGCGCCCCAGACATAGATGCTGCTGCCGAAAGTCGGCGCCAGCAGGCGCCCGCCCAGCAGCTCCACCGCCATCACAAAGAACCCGGACCAGCCGGCAATCAAGTAGCTCAATGTCAGCTGCATACCGCTCGTCTTCGCTTGGAGATCATTGATCCGCTGTGCTTGCGGGCGGCGGAATCTCACCCGATGCGGCCACGACTTCGAAGGAGTCCTTGACCGTGCCCCGCACGCCCGGGGCGGTGCCTCGCATCCACACGGAGCTGGAAAAATCGCGCCCATCGCCCGGCGGAATGGCAATCGAAATCCAATGCTTGTCCTGCCACAGCACGATGCAGCCGCTCGGATCCAGCGCGCCCTCGTAGCAGTCCCGTCGCGTGACCAGCAGCGTAACGGACTTCAGCAACGCGTCCGATTTGTTCTCGATCCGGCCTCGCAGCTCGAACGGCGCGCCGCCGCCCGACATCTTCACATGGTCGACCTGCACTCGATCCGGCGCAATGATCTGCAACGCCGCCGCCGGCGAGGTCGGCCGGCCCCGCTGCTGCACCTGAGGCTGATCGTCATCCGGTGGCGCGCGTAAGCGCTGAATGACACCCCATGTCAGCATCGCACCGAGCAGCACGCAGCCAACGATTCCCACCGGCCGGTAACGGGGTACGGCCAGTGCGATGACGATGAAAATTGTAGCGAGTATCCAGTACACGCTGATAAGCATACCAGCCGTGCGCGGAACCTCGATGACCGGCGGACGTTTTACTTCGCAGTTGGGTTGATGCACTGGAGGACCGCACTCATGGGAACACAGCGAAACGAAGGCGAAGGCAATAAAACCGCCGATCGCAACTATCGCAAGGCCACCACGGAGTTCGTGGAGTCCGAGCGCGGTCAGCGCGAGATCGAGAAGGCCGGCAACGTCTCGCCGAGCGAAGAGAAGGACATTCGCCGCGCCGAGGAGCAGGCCAAGCAACGCGCCAAGGATCATGACCCCGCCGAGCTTACCGGTCCCAGCGATGCGACCACTCGCGAAGGCACCAGTCGGGAAGATTCGTCTCGGAATTCACGCCCCAAACACTAGTCGACGGCTGGGTATGACTCCGTCGACATAGCAGGTCGTGAATTTCGAAGCGGTGTGATGGCCCAGCCGTCAGGTTCGGTCCATCCACCGCTTCCTTTTGTGCGCCCTTAGGTGTCTTCACTGTGCTTTTCTTTATGGGGCGCTTCGTTCACCATCGCCCGCGGGTCCACTAATAACGATACCAAGTGAACGACAGCGCGGGGATCGAGACCACCACCAGACAACGGTTACGAGCCATCTTCGGCGGCTCAGTCGGCAATCTGATCGAGTGGTATGACTGGTACACGTACGCCGCTTTTGCGATCTATTTCGCGCCGAGCTTTTTTCCGGCCAGCAACAGCACTCTGCAATTACTGAACACCGCGGCCATCTTCGCCGTGGGTTTCCTGATGCGCCCGATCGGCGGCTGGGTGATGGGCCGCTATGCAGACCGTCACGGACGCAAGGCTGCACTGACGCTGTCGGTCATGCTGATGTGCCTGGGCTCACTGATCATCGCAGTCACACCGACCTACCAGACCATCGGCATCGCCGCGCCTGCCCTGCTCCTGATCGCGCGCCTGATTCAAGGCTTCAGCGTCGGCGGCGAATACGGCACCAGCGCCACTTACATGAGCGAGATCGCGACCGCCGGCAACCGCGGTTTCTATTCAGGCATCCTGTACGTCACGCTGATCATGGGCCAGCTGCTGGCCCTCGCCGTGCTGATGGTGCTGCAGTTCTTCGTGCTGGAATCGCACGAGCTGGAAGCCTGGGGCTGGCGCATTCCTTTCGTCATCGGCGCCCTGGCCGCCGTCGCCGCGCTGTATTTGCGCCGGAATCTGGTCGAGACTGAAGCCTTCAAGAACAAGGCCGCCGCACCCGAGGCAGGTCAGTTGAGCCTGCTGCTCAAACACCCGCGCGAAGTGCTGATCGTGGTCGGGCTGACCATGGGCGGGACGCTGTTCTTCTACACGTTCACCACTTACATGCAGAAATTCCTGGTGAACACCGTCGGCCTGAGCAAGGGCGAATCGACGCTGGTGTCGACCGCGAACCTGTTCATCTTCATGCTGCTGCAGCCGTTGATGGGGGCGCTGTCCGATCGCTATGGCCGGCGCCCCATGCTGATCGTGTTCGGCGTGCTGGCGCTGTTCGGCACGGTGCCGCTGCTGTCGGCCTTGTCACAGGCGCACGACGCCTGGACCGCCTTCTTCCTGATATTCATCGCCCTGGCGATTTCCTCGCTGTACAGTTCCATCAGCGCGGTGGTGAAGGCCGAGTTGTTTCCGGTGGAGATTCGCGCGCTCGGCGTGGGGCTGCCGTATGCGATCACGGTCTCGTTGTTCGGCGGCACGGCCGAGATGATCGCGCTGGCGTTCAAGAACATCGGCCACGAAGAGCTGTTCTACTGGTATGTGACCGGCTGCGTGTTCATCTCGCTGCTGGTGTACATTTTCATGCGAGACTCGCAACGGGAGTCGCGCATCTAGCCAGGAATCTCGCATGTCACCTGAAGCCGTCGGTCTGTCCAGCAGTCGCCTGCAATATCTCGACCGGTACGTGCAAACGCGCTACGTGGACATGGGCCGCCTGCCCTGCGCCCTCACGCTCGTCGCGCGTCGTGGCGAGCTCGCTCATTGCAGCGTGCAAGGCCAGCTGGACCTGGAGCGCAGCCGTCCGCTGCAACAGGACACGATCTTCCGCATCTATTCCATGACCAAGCCCATCACCAGCGTGGCGCTGATGATGCTGGTCGAGGAAGGACTGATCGCGCTGGACGATCCGGTGCATCGCTACATTCCTCAGTGGCGCAACCTGGGCGTGTATGAAGCCGGCTTCATGGAAACCTTCCGCACGCGGCCGACCAAGGCGCCGATGCGCATCATCGATCTGCTTCGCCACACCTCGGGCCTGACCTATGGCTTGCAACAGCGGACCAACGTCGATGCCGCCTATCGCCGCTTCGCGTTCGGCGATCCCGCCGGCACGGGCACGCTCGAGGCCATGATCGAGGGCCTGGCGAAGATTCCACTCGAAGCGTCGCCCGGCGATGTCTGGAATTATTCGGTCTCCACCGACGTGCTCGGCTACCTGGTGGGCAAGATCTCGGGCATTGCGTTCGAAGACTTCCTGCGTCAGCGCATCCTCGCGCCGCTCGGCATGGTCGACACGGATTTCTTCGTGCCCGCAGCGAAGGCGTCGCGCCTCGCGTCGTGTTACATGCTCGCGCCGGATGGCCGCATGAAACTGCAGGACGATGCGCAGACCAGTCGTTTCCTGCAGCCGCCGGCATTCATCTCCGGCGGCGGCGGCCTGGTGTCGACAGCCGCCGATTATCTGCGCTTCTGTCGCATGCTGTTGAACGGCGGCTCGCTCGACGGCGCCCGCCTGCTCAGCCCGAAGACCATCGAGCTGATGACCGCCAATCATCTGCCCGGCGGCAAGGAGCTGCCCGATCTGTCGGTGTCGTTGTTCAGCGAAGCGAGTTACTCGGGCGTCGGATTCGGGCTCGGCTTCGCGGTCACCACCGACCCGGCCCGCACGCTCATTCCCGGCAGCAGGGGTGATTTTTCCTGGGGTGGGATGGCCAGCACCTACTTCTGGATCGATCCGCGCGAGCAGTTGATCGTGATATTCATGACTCAGCTGATCCCCTCGACCCTCTACAACCTGCGCCGGGAGCTGCGCACGCTGGTCTATTCGGCGTTCACATGAGCTAGTAGCATGCGCGCTCCGTGGCATGGAGACGAGCGACGCATGCATCCCCGAGCGCTTCTTCGTACGCTGGCCTGGACGACGGTTGTTTCCAGCCTGTTCCTGCACTCCGCCGCGCCCCTCGCGGCCGACGATGAATACCAAGTGCCGCCGGCGCCGGCCCGCAAAGAAGGTGACGGCCCCTACTCGCAACTCATCCTGCGTAGCGCGATCGTGATCAACGGTACCGGCGCACCCGCGTTCGGACCGACGGACATCGTCATCGAAGGCAATCGCATCGTGAATGTGTTTCCGGTGGGCGCGCCCGGCGGCACCAAGGAACCGCCGAATCGGCCGAAGCTGAAACCCGGCGGCCGTGAAATCGATCTGCGCGACCACTACGTGCTGCCCGGCCTCGTTGACATGCACGGTCACATCGGCGGCAGCGAACAACGCGTGCCCTCGGAGTATGTATACAAACTGTGGATGGGCCACGGCATCACGACCATCCGCGATCCCGGTTGCGGTAACGGCGTCGAGTGGTGCGCGAGCGAAACCCGTCGCAGCGAGCGTAACGAGATCACCGCGCCGCGCATCTTCCCCTATGCCTTCCTGACTCCCGACAAGCCACTGACCACGCCCGAAGAAGGCCGCAAATGGGTCCGGGACATCAAAGCCAAGGGCGCGGTAGGCATGAAATGTTTCGGCTACCGGCCCGATGTTCTGCAGGCGATCTTCGATGAGCTGAAGAAACAAGGCATGCGCAGCGCGTGCCATCACGCGCAGATGGAGGTGAGCCGCGTGAACGCACTGACGACGGCTCGTTGGGGCCTGACCACCATGGAACATTGGTATGGTCTGCCGGAAGCGCTGTTCGACGATCGCACCGTGCAAAATTATCCGCCGGCCTACAACTACTTCAACGAACAGGATCGCTTCGGCCAGGCCGGCCGGTTGTGGCGCCAGGCTGCCAGGCGCGGCAGCGAGAAATACGAGGCGGTGATCAAGGAATTGCTGGCGCTCGACTTCACCATCGATCCAACCTTCACGATCTATCTCGCCTCACGCGATCTGATGCGCGCCCGCCGTGCCGATTGGCACGAGCAATACACGCTGCCGCAGCTGTGGGACTTCTACACCCCGAATCGCGACAATCACGGCAGTTTCTTCTTCGACTGGGGCACCGAAGATGAGGTCGCCTGGCGCGACAACTACCGCCCGTGGATGGAGTTCGTGAACGATTACAAGAATCGCGGCGGTCGCGTGACCGTGGGCTCGGACTCCGGCTTCATCTATCAACTGTATGGCTTCGGCACCATCCAGGAGCTCGAACTATTGCGTGAAGCCGGCTTCCATCCCCTGGAAGTACTGCGCTCCGCGACGCTCAACGGCGCGCAGGCACTCGGCGCGGCGGATCGCATCGGCTCGGTCGAGCCAGGCAAACTCGCCGACCTCGCGGTGCTCGATGAAAACCCGGTGGCCAATTTCAAAGTGATGTACGGCACCGGTCACGTACGCCTCGGCGACGACGGGCACCCCCGCCGCGTCGGCGGTGTGAAATACACGATCAAGGACGGCATCATCTACGACGCCCGCGGTTTGTTGAGCGACGTGCGCGATATGGTCGCCGAGGAGAAGCGCAAGCGCGGCATCACGCAGCTTGCGCAACCGTAAGTCGTATTAGCCCAATCCCAACCAGCGGCGCAGTCCCCCTGCGCCGCCAAACCCACGCGGCGACGCTCGCGCCAGCGAAATCGATTGCAGCGCTGAATGTTTATTCGCATTCGCCGGCCCGCGATGTACGGCGCGCAGCTTGTTCATCACCACGCTGAAGCTGCCGGCAATGGACGCACTCGCCAGCTCACCCCGATAACCGATCTCCTGCTTGAGCACCCGCTCCGCAACTTCGTCATGAATGCGGTCGATGTCGATGGGCAGCGCATCGGTGGCATGCAACGGCAGCGAACAATCGCTGAAATCCGGCACGAGCTCGACCCGCTCCTGGAACGCCGAGCTGATCGACTGACGATAGCTGGGTGAGCGACTGAGCAGATCCATGTCGATCACCAGATCCGCGTGCAGCAACGCGTGCATGTACGACAGCAGATACACCGCGATGAAGGCTCGATACGACAGCTCGTCATCGAGCGTTTTGAAATGCCGGCGCAACGAACGATATTGATGCCGGTACGAATCTCCAGCGAGTGTTGGCAACCGCAACCAGCGCGCGATTGCTCCCGCCGGCGACCCGGGCCGCGCCAGCGCCAGTATCATCAGCGGCTGCAGCTCGAAGTACGACGGTTGATTCTGTTCACGATACGAACGACTCGACAGCCACTGTTGCACCGGATCGCGTACCAGCACCACGTGACAGCCATCGAGCACGCGCTTCATCGCACCGACGCGCCCGAGCGAGCGTGAAAAGCCGAAGACTGCACGCTTGTTCTCGTTGCGAGCGAATTCGAGCAGCAGCCCGAGATAATCTTCTTCGAGCAACTTCTGGTGAGCGGCGATGAAGTAACGCTGCGTGGCGAAACGATCGTCGTAGAAACAAACGCCGCCGCTGCCGATCAACGGCAGATACTCGCTGAAATAAGGTGCGGCAAGCTCAGGATGACGCGACTCCCAGGTCTGCTCGGTATTCTTGAGAATGCTCTCGGTGGTGCAGCTGGCGAGCTGTTCGCTGAAGGGTTCGTAGTAGCTCAGCGTTTCGCTCAAGGTGCGAAAGCGGCTCCACACGTAAGTGCTGCCGCAGCGCCAGCCTCCGTGCAAGTAAACATTCGGTCGTGACATCTCGCTGATCCCGTCGTCGCCAAAACGGGATCAGTGTGACAAAGCGGTCACCGCGGGGTCGTTTCAGAATGCAACGAATTGTTGCAGAAGCAGGTGGCGTCGGCGCGTGCCGACGGTACCTGAATAATTATTCATCTTGCAGACCGACGCCGCCGACAGGTTCGGTCGCCACGTAGTCGCCAAAGCCCGCGATCAACGGCTTGCCCTTCGCGATGGCCGCCCGCACCGACGGCAACTGCAACGACGCCGCGTGACTGTCCTTGCTGTCCCAGACTTCGGTGACCCAGATCGCGTGCTCATCCGTCACGTCGCGCGCCACCACATAGCTCAGGCAGCCCGGCATGCCTGCTATGCCATCGAGCAGGATGGCGATCAAGGCCTCGCGCTGACCCGGGGCGGCGATCATCTTCCCGATCAGACCGAACATGGTTCATTCCTCCGTGGCATAAGACTTATCCCATCTTACATGGCCCCGGCGTGCGACCTGCAGTTGCGCCGGCTCGTGAAAGCCGCAACACTTTCGCGCCATGCAAACCGTGCCTCTTTCCGCCCCATGACCTCCAGCCGCATCGTGTACTCCACCGACGTCGGCGAGCGCTGTCCCAACTGCCAGCGCCCGGTGCGTGACTGCGTTTGCAAGAAAGGCACGCCCGGCAAGACCGCCAGCGACGGCGTGGTTCGCGTCAGCCGCGAGACCGCGGGACGTAAAGGCAAAGGGGTCACTGTGATCGCCGGGCTCGGTCTGCCACCCGATCAACTCGCGGCACTCGCCACCGAGCTCAAGAAGAAGTGCGGCTCGGGGGGCGCGGTCGACAACGGTCGCATCGAAATCCAGGGCGACCATCGCGACAAACTGGTTCAAGAGCTGACGACGCGCGGCTTCAAAGCCAAGCGCGCCGGCGGCTGACGCTTCGACTCAACCGCTGCCGGTGCGGCAGCCCCAATGGAGACCTGCATGAAATCATCGTCCCTGCTCGCCCTGGCAGTCGCAGCCGCCGCGCTGACTGCGGGCACCGTGAGCGCCGCTCCGGTCAAGTACAACATCGATCCCAACCACACCTTCCCGAGCTTCACCGCCGACCACTTTGGCGGACTCTCGAACTGGCGCGGCAAGATCAACAGCAGCTCCGGCACCGTCACGCTCGACACCGCCGCCGCCACCGGCACCGTCGATGTGAAGATGGACATGTCGGCCATCGACTTCGGCCACGACAAGTTGAACGAGCACGCCAAGGGCGCCGAGATCTTCAACGTCGCGCAGTTTCCGAATGCGACCTACACCGGCAAGCTGACCAACTTCAAGAACGGCGCCCCGACCGAAGTCGACGGCAGCCTCACCCTGCACGGCGTGACCAAGCCGGTCAAGCTCAAGATCAACAGCTTCCTGTGCAAGCCGAACCCGATGACCAAGAAAGAAACCTGCGGCGCCGATGCCAGCGCGAAGATCAACCGCGACGAGTTCGGCGTGGACTATGGCAAGGGCTATGGCTTCAAGCAGAACGTCGATCTGCAGATTCAGATCGAGGCTGTGAAGGCCGACTGAGTTTGTGTGATTGCGCGCGCGCGGCGGCTCACCTCGCCGCGCGCGACACCCGCCTCATTTCAGGCGGACCGCATTCAGCGGGCCATACATCACATCGGATCGCAGCACATATTTGACGCCCGCGGTCACCCTGCCGCCCTGATGAAGCAGCTCGTGCTCGAACAGCAGTGCCATGCCCTGCTTGCCCGCTACCTCCAGCGATTCGAATTGAGTGCTGCCGCCTTCATATCCCTCGTTGAGATAAATCATGAAGGTCAGCAGACTCTGCTCGCCGTTGTCGCGCTGGAATGCTCCGTCGTAGTGCCAGGTGAATTGTTGTCCGGGCGTGTAACGGTAGTAGCGCAAGCGCTCGTTCAACCCCCGCACCTGCCGGCCATGCCTCCGGCGCGGAATCAACTTGCCGACACGCGTCCAGAGACGCTGCGCCAGCTCGACATCATCCACGATGACCCGATCGTTGTTACGAATCTTGGTATTCAGCAGCGGTCCATCCTGTGCGGTGATGGTGGCAACCTCGAAACCCCGCCGATCCGCCAACGCGACCTGTTCGCGACACTCCTCCGCGGTCAGGACGTCACTGATGGTGAAAATGCCTGAAGTGAGATCCCGTCGTTCCATGACCGCGATCTGCCTCTCGCCCTGACACCCGATCAGTAAACGTCATCCCGCCGCTTCGGGCGAGCGATATTTCGGCGACAGCTTCTTCAAATACTCCGCTTCGAGCTCGCGGCGCCGTTCCTGAAAACGATCGGGGCAGGTGTCCTTGGCGAAGTTGGCCTTGCCGAGCTCGTTGAAGCTGACCACCAGGTCGTCGCCGACCTCCACCGGCTGGCGGCAATCGGCGAAGGCGATCGATGAGGCGACGATGGCATCGCCGGCCTGGTAGTCGCCCTTCCACGACTCGATCACGGCGAATTCGAACGAGTATTCCTTGTCGCTCACGCGCCGGAGCGCACGCACTCTCAATACGTTGGTCCGGTTGGTCAGCAGCCACTCGACCGATTTCTTGACCTTTGCCGGATCAACCTTCGGCGCCGGTTGACAAGCACACGCGTTGGCGGTTTGCGGAAAAACAAACATGGCAGCGACGATCAACCAATACCGCGACGCCCGCTCCGGATTTGCTCCGGAAGATGGAAAGAACATGCCGGCTCCCTATCGACACCCGAAAACGCTCAGAACAGCTCCGTGCCGCTCGATGGCCATCATTCATTGTCATAATTCGGCCGCCATCGACGCCCGATCGCTGATTGTGCGTATTTCGCAGAGCGCTTGATAGCTGGATGTTCGTGCCACCGGTGTCAGTTATTTTTTATTCATCGCGCACGGCGCCAGATCGCCGTGAACACCAGTTCCTTGCCTCGATGAGTCCATTTCCCCGAGAGTTTGAGTGTGTCTGCGTCCAGAACGTAACGTCGCACCAGCCGGCGTCCTGCATCAGCGGGATCCAGACTGACCGCAAGCACGTGAGTCACCGTGCCAGTTGCCGCATCGACTTCATACCGCCCTGCATAACCCGTGGAAGCCTTCGCCGACCGTTAGTCGTAGCTCACTCAACGTTGCGCTGTCGACGCGCCACGCCCTGCCCTTGGGCATGAGATTCACGGCAACGTAACCATCCGCGGTGTAAATCAACAACACGACGCATGCGAGGAACGCCCAAAGCCACGCAGACAATCTGCTGCTCATCCCATAGCTTCCCGCTGCGCGGCGCGCTCGCCCATCACCGAGCATGCCAGGGCGCCGATGACGAAGACAAACCCAACCCACGACATGAAACGCGCCGGCACCACGGTCCACGCGGTCGAGCCGATGCTTGCCCCGATCGCCATGCCGAAATAAGTCACGGAAGAATTGAGCGCGATGGTGGCGGCGGCAAGCATGGGAGCAACTGCGGCCAGTCGCGCCTGTTGTACGGCTGGAAAGCCGGAGCTGCCGAAGCTCCATAGAAATTGCGCGACATAGATGGTCACGAACCAGAGCGAGAACAGCGGCCACAACAACAGCATGGTCGCGGAAGAAATGTTACAGCGGTAGGCGACGAGGGTTGCACCGAACCGACGCACCATACGAACGCTGAGCAGATTGCCGAGCAATGCCCCGCCGCCGGCAGTAAACAACAGCAGCGCCAGCGCGGGACCGGAGATCCCCTGCACTTCTTTGACGATGGGCGCGATGTAACTCATCATGATGGCGCTGCCAACATTGGTGAGTCCGGTGGCCGCCGTCAGCCAGCGCAGCGCGGGCGAGCGTAGGACCTGAAACCAGCGAACCCAGTTGAGCGGCGGCACCATCACGTTGGCCGGCAGCGAGCGCCAGATGAAAATCGCAATCACGGCGCTGGCCACGCCGATGAATGCAAACGACATGCGCCACGACGACAGCGACGCGATCAACACGGAAATGGGATTGCCGAGCACGGCACCGACCGACCAGCCGACCATCAGCTTGGCAAGCACCGTCGCCCGCTCCCCGGCCGGCGTGAGCATGGTCAGCGTCGCAGCCACCTGCGGCGTGTAAACGGCGGAAGTCACGGCCGCGAGCACGCGCGCCCACATCAAGTGATCGTAGGTCTGGCTGAGCGCTGCCAGAAAATTCGCGAGCGCGCCGACCGCCATCGAGCCGGTGAGCAACTTGCGTCGGTCGATGTGGGAACCCAGCGTGGCCAGTGTCGGCGCGCAGATGGCAGCCGCCAGGGCAAAGGCGGCGATCAGCAGGCCGGCCTGATGAACGGGAATCTGCAACGACGCGGAAATATCGTTGAGCAGGCCGCCGACGCTCAGGAAGCTGGTGGCGACGAAGAAGTTGCCGGCGATGAGAACGAAGAGTCGCTGGGGTGGCACGGAACGGTCGGCGGCTGTGAGTTGGAGACATCATCTCCGACCTCACCGTAAACCGCCAACGACTAACTACTCACCACCCCGACCATTGCCGCCACCAGCCGGCCCGTAAATCAGCTTGAAGCCGTCGTGCCCGCACAGCTGCGACAGCCGTTCCGTCACCTCGCGCGTCGGTTTGACCTGCCACTCTTGAGAGAGCACGAGCTCGGCTCGCGCAGCGGAACCGGTGTAGTAAACCGCGACCGCACAGCGGCCGCCGCGGAACGGGCGCAGCGTCTGTTCGAGTTGTTTGAGGAAGCCGCGTTGACCGGCCGCATCCAGCCCCGGCGGCCAGCGGATCGCCAGGCGCTTGGCATACAGCTCACGGGCCTGATCGATATCGATGACTTTCTTGGCGTTCAAGCGCCAGCCTTCGATGTATTCGTCGAACCGCAGCTGGCCTTCGACGATCACGATGGCGCTCTTGGCGATCACCGTGCGGTACTGCTGCCATTGATCTTCGAACATCGACGCTTCCATGCGAGCGCTGCGATCGTCGAGCGTGAAAATCACGCGCTGGCCGCGCTTGCCGACGTCGAACACCATGCCGCCCACCGTCACCGGCTTGCCCTTGAACTGCTGGAAGCTGCCTTCCTGGGCCGGCGCCGGCCGGTCGCTGGTCAAGTCGACGATACGACCGCTGGTGATGGGCTTGACCTCCGCTTCGAACTCTTCGAATGGATGGCCGGTGAGATACAGACCGAGGGTGTCGCGCTCGCCGTCCAGGCGCACGCGGCGGCTCCAGTCCGGCAGCACCTCGGTAACGACCTGCGGCGCCGCCGTCGGACTCGTGTCCATCAAGCCGAACATGTCGTTCTGACCGACCGCGCGCGCACGAATGGTTTGATCGGCGAGCTGCATCGCCGAGGGCAGCGAATGCATCAGCGTCGCACGATTGGCGCCGAGCGAATCGGTCGCGCCGGAGCGAATCAACGCTTCCAGCACGCGTCGATTCATTCGATTCGCGTCGCTGCGCCGGCACATATCCGCCAGGTCGCGATACGGCTCCTTGCTTCGGCTCTCGACCAACTCGTCGACCACGTTCTGGCCGACGCCTTTGATCGCGCCCAGGCCGTAGCGAATGGTGCGTTCGCCCGACACGGTGAACATGAACTGCGAGAAATTCACATCCGGCGGCTCGACCTTCAGCTTCATGCGCCGCGCTTCGTCGATGAGCGTCACCACCTTGTCGGTCTTGTCCATATCGGAGGACAGCACCGCCGCCATGAAGGCCGCCGGATAGTGCGCCTTCAACCACGCCGTCTGATACGTCAGCAACGCGTACGCGGCCGAGTGCGATTTGTTGAAGCCGTAACCGGCGAATTTCTCCATCAGGTCGAAGATGTGTTCGGCCTGTGCCTGATCGACACCGCGCCCGGTGGCGCCCGTGACGAAAATGGTCCGTTGCTTGGCCATTTCCTCGGGCTTCTTCTTACCCATCGCGCGACGAAGCAGGTCGGCGCCGCCGAGCGAGTAGCCGGCGAGCACCTGCGCGATCTGCATCACCTGCTCTTGATACAGGATGACGCCGTAGGTCGGCGCGAGCACCGGCTTCAGATCCGGATGCAGATAATCGATCGGCCCCGTCGTGGTGCCGCGCTTGCGTGCGATGAAGTCGTCCACCATGCCCGACTCGAGCGGGCCGGGACGGAACAGCGCCACCAGCGCGACGATGTCTTCGAAGCAGTCCGGTTGCAGACGGCGGATCAGATCCTTCATGCCGCGCGATTCCAGCTGGAACACCGCGGTGGTCTCGTAGCGCTTCAGCAGATCGAACGTCGCGACGTCATCCATCGGCAGCGCGTTGATGTCCAGCGGCGGCTCGCCCTGCTGCGCGCGTTGGGCGTTGATGACCTTCAACGCCCAATCGATGATGGTGAGCGTGCGCAACCCCAGGAAGTCGAACTTCACCAGGCCGGCCTGCTCGACGTCGTCCTTGTCGAATTGGGTCACCACGCTCTGGCCGTTCTCGTCGCAGAACAACGGCGAGAAGTCGGTGAGCACGGACGGCGAGATGACCACGCCACCGGCGTGCATGCCGGCGTTGCGCACCAGGCCTTCGAGCGACATCGCCATGTCCAGGATGGCGCGGGTCTCTTCTTCGTTCTGATAGCGGCGCCGCAGCTCTTCTTCCTTGGCGAGCGCGTCTTTGAGCGTGATGCCCAGCTCGAACGGAATCAGCTTGGCGATGGAGTCGGCGAAGCCATAGCTCTGGCCGAACACACGCGCCACGTCGCGCACCACGGCCTTCGCCGCCATGGTGCCGTAAGTGATGATCTGCGAGACGCGCTCGCGCCCGTAGTGACGCGCGACGTAATCGATGACGCGGTCGCGACCGTCCATGCAGAAGTCGACGTCGAAGTCGGGCATGGAGACGCGTTCGGGATTCAGGAAGCGCTCGAACAGCAAGTCGTAGCGCAGCGGATCGATATCGGTGATGCCCAGACAGAACGCCACCAGCGAGCCCGCGCCGGAGCCGCGGCCCGGTCCGACCGGCACGCCGTTCTCCTTCGCCCACTTGATGAAGTCCGCGACGATCAGGAAGTAGCCGGGGAAGCCCATCTGGATGATGACGCCCAGCTCGATCTCCAGACGTTCCGTGTATTCCTCGTCGGTAATCACGCGCCCCTGGACCGGCGTCGTCTTCAGCTGCACCAGGCGTCGAGCCAGACCGTTGCGCGACTGCTCGCGCAGGAAGTCGTCGACCGGCATGTCGCCCGGCGTGGGGAATTTCGGCAGCACGCTCTTGCCGAGCTTCAGCTCCAGGCTGCAGCGGCGCGCGATTTCGACCGTGTTCTCGAGCGCCTCGGGCACGTCCTTGAACAGCTCGGCCATTTCCTTCGGCGACTTGAGATATTGCTGCTCGGAGTAACGACGGCGACGCTTCGGATCGGCCAGCAACGCGCCGTCGTGAATACACACTCGCGCTTCGTGAGATTCGAAATCCTCGCGGCGGATGAAGCGCACGTCGTTGGTCGCGACCACAGGGACGCCGCGCTCGATGGCGAGGTCCAGCGCCCCCTGCACCTGACGCTCATCGCCTTCGCGGCCGGTGCGTTGCAGTTCCAGATAGAAACGATCGCCGAACACGCTCAGCCAGAAATCCAGCGCGCTATTGGCCTCGTCGTTGCGGCCGTTGAGGATGGCGCGACCGATATCGCCTTCGCGCGCACCGGACAGCGCGATCAGACCTTTCAAGTCTTCGGGCGTGAGCCAGCTGCGATCGACCATCGCCACGCCCTTCTTCTGGCCTTCCAGATAGGACCTGCTGACCAGCTTGGAAAGATTGTTGTAACCGAGCGCGCTCTGACACAGCAGCACCAGCGACGACGGCTCGGTGCGCTCGCCGGTTTCGTGGACGCGCAGATCGACACCGATGATGGGCTTCACACCGGCGGACTGCGCCGCCTTGTAGAACTTCACCATCGCGAACAGATTGCTCTGATCGGTGAGCGCGACCGCCGGCATCTTCGCCGCCGCGGCTGCATCCATCAGGCCGGGGATGCCCTCGCCTTCGCTGGTGATGCGCACCACGCTGTCGACCAGCGAGTACTCGGTGTGCAGATGAAGATGGACGAACGCAGACACCGCTTACAGCCCGACCGCCAGCGGAGTCTCGGACACGTCGGCCACCATCTCGCCCATGTCGGCGAGCGACAGGCGCCGCTCGGCGGCGAGCCGCACCGGCTCGAAGCTGCGACGATGAATGGGCGTCGGGCCATGACGCTTCAGCGCCCTGTAGTGTTGCGGCGTGCTGTAGCCCTTGTGGGACGCGAATCCATAGTCGGGATAGAGCGCATCCAGCTCGACCATCATCCGATCGCGCGTGGTCTTCGCGAGAATGGACGCGGCACCGATACAGGTCTTGAGCGCGTCGCCATCGATGATCGCTTCGTAGCTGCACTTCATCGGCAGCCCGAGGAACGAGCAGCACAGATTGCCATCGATCTGCACGTGGCCCGGCTGGATGTGCAGGCCGATCAATGCACGGCGCATCGCCAGGTGCGTGGCTTGCAGGATGTTGTGGCAATCGATTTCTTCGACGTCGGCCCAGGCGACCGACCAGGACAGCGCAGCAGCGCGGATCTTGATCGCAAGTGCTTCGCGCTCTTCAGCTTCGAGCTGCTTGGAGTCCTTGATGCCGCGAATACGGCGGCGCGGATCGAGGATGACCGCGGCGGCGACCACCGGTCCCGCCAGTGGCCCGCGCCCTGCCTCATCGACGCCGGCGACCAAGCCGGGCGCCTGCAACGGCAAGGCCATCGTCCGTTGAGATGTTGCCCGTTGAGATGCTGCCATCGCAGTTATTTACACCGACAAGCGACGCTTCACCAACAAATCCACGATCGCGTCCGCCGCGCGCGCGCTGGCGTCGCGCCGGAGGGTCTCGTGAATGGAGGTGAAAGTTTGCACGAGCTGGTCGCGATCGGCACGTTCCAATTGCTGAAGCACCGCGGGCCCGAGCACCTCGGCGCGCACCTCGGCGTTGAAGAACTCCGGCACCAGCTCCCGACCCGCCAACAGATTGGGCTGGGCGAAGAACGGCGCCTTGAAGAGTTTCAAATGCTTGAGCAGAAAACTTGTCAGCATCCCCAAGCGATAAGCCACCACCATCGGGCGCTTCACCAAGGTCGCTTCCAGGGTGGCGGTGCCCGAGGCGAGCAGCACGACGTCGCTGGCGGCCATCACCGTCTGCGCATGGCCGTTGATCAGCGTCACCCGGTCGAGCAGCGCCGGGTTGCCGAGGGCAGCACGTTCGAGGGCCTCCTCGAAAATTCTGCGGGCCGGCTCATTGGCCAGCGCCGCGATGAAGCGCAGCTGCGGCCGTTCATGAAGCAGCCACGCCATGGTCTGCGCGAAGTCCGGACTGAGGCGCGACACCTCGCCCTGTCGACTGCCGGGCAGCACCGCGACGTACTGACCTCTCTCGGGCAAGGCCAGCTGATAGCGCGCGGTCTCGGCGCTCAGCTCCATCGGCACCACGTCCGCGAGCGGGTGGCCGACGAATTCCGCGTGCACCGAATGCGTGTCGTAAAACGGTTTCTCGAACGGCAGCAGACACAGCACCAGGTCGACCGCTCTGCCGATCGTATTCACGCGCCCCTGCCGCCAGGCCCAGACCTGGGGGCTGACGTATTGAACCGTGGGAATGCCCGCCTCTTTGAAGCGTGGCGCGATGCGCAGATTGAATTCCTTCGCGTCGACACCGACGTACACGGCGGGCCGTTCGGCCAGCACGCGATCGATCAGTTGTCGCCGGATTTTCAGCAGGCGCGGCAGATGGGGAATGATTTCGAACAGCCCCATCACCGACAGGTTTTCCATGCGCTCCCAGGCCTCGCAGCCCGCGGCAACCATGCGCGAGCCGGCGATCCCCGCGAAGCGTGCCTGCGGAATGCGCTGGCGCAGCGCTATGATCAGTTGGGCACCGAGATTGTCGCCTGATGCCTCGCCGGCGACCAGAACGATGAGTGGAGCGTCGGAAGAAGTCACTACCGATCCAGGCACGGCAACGGTTGGATTAGCCACGGATGTGGCTGTAATTACGCCGGAGGTGCGGCCGTTCAAAAAGACACCGCACTGTAACCAACAAATCGACTGCAATCGCAGTCACGAACGTCGCTGTGATCACGCCGAAGGCACCTTCTCTGCTATCTGACGATGCCCACTCGCTCGCGACGCGGCGTGGAGTCGTTGAGGAAATCGATCAGTGGCTGCAGCTCGGGTTGAGTCTTGGCGCGCGCTTCGATCTGTTCGGTGGCTTCGATCAGCTTCAGCTGCGAGCGATACAGGATGCGATAGGCATCGCGGATGTTCCTGATCTGCTCGGGCGAGTAGCCGCGACGCTTCAGCCCTTCCGAATTCACACTGTGCGGCTCGGCGGGACGCCCCACCGCCATCACGAACGGCGGCACGTCGCGCGTCACCGCGGTGTTGTTCGCGATGAACGCATGCGCGCCGACCTGACAGAACTGATGAATGCCAGCGAAGCCGCCCATGTGCACCCAGTCGCCGATGATCACGTGACCGCCGAGCGTGCCGTAGTTCGCCAGCACACAGTGCGAGCCGATCACGCAGTCGTGACCGACGTGCGAGCCCGTCATGAACAGATTGTCGCTGCCGATGCGCGTGACCAGCTGATCCTTGGTGGTGCCGCGATTGATGGTGGTGTTCTCGCGGAACGTGTTCCGGTCGCCGATCTCGAGCCGCGTCGGCTCATTGTTGTATTTGAGATCCTGGGGCGCCGCGCCGATCGAGGCGAATTGAAAAATCTTGTTGTCGCAACCGATGGTGGTCGGACCGTCGACCACCACGTGCGGCCCGATCCAGGTGCCCGCGCCGATCACGACGCCGGGGCCGATGACAGTGTATGCGCCAACTTGCACATCCGGCGCGAGCTGCGCGCTGGGATCGATCAGCGCTGTGGAATGAATAGCCATCGTGGCAACTCTGATTACTTACGCGTTTCGCCGGGGGCAACCATCATCTCGGCGCTGCACGCCTCCTGGCCATCGACCTCGGCGATCGTGGAGAACTTCCAGATGCCGCGGATCGAGCGCTCCAGCGTCGCCTTCAGGATCAATTGGTCGCCCGGCTCGACCGGCTTGCGAAAGCGCGCCTTGTCGATGCCGACGAAGTACAGCTGACGGTGCTCGTCCGGATACACGCCGGCGGTCACGAACGCCAGGATGCCGGCGGTCTGGGCCAGCGCTTCGAGAATGATCACGCCTGGAAACACCGGCCGGTGCGGAAAGTGGCCGGGAAAGAACGGCTCGTTGACGGTGACGTTCTTGAGCGCCCGGATGTGCTTGCCGGAAACGCATTCGAGCACTCGATCCACCAGCAGGAAGGGATAGCGATGCGGCAGCCGGCGCATCACCTCGTGGATGTCCATGGTCAACACGTCGCTGGCGGTCTGGGTGCTTTCGGTCATCTGAAGCCTTGTTATTCCTCGGGTTCGTCTGGGGCCGCGGGCTGGTCGGCGGCGCCCCGCTCCCGGCGCACCTCGCGGACGAAGTCGTCCAGGTGGTGGAAGCGGGCGGCATTCTTGCGGAAACGGGCCGTTTCGTCGACCGGTATGGCGCTGGAGTAGTAGCCGGGCTTACGGATACTGCTGTTCACGAACGCTTTACCGGTGAGCACCACGTCGTCGCAGATGGTCAGGTGGCCTGCGATGCCGGCCATGCCGCCGATCATGCACCGTTTGCCGATCACGGCGCTGCCGGAGATACCGGCACAGCCGGCGATGGCGGTGTGGTCGCCGATGCGCACGTTGTGGCCGATCTGGATCTGATTATCCATTTTCACGCCGTTGCCGATCACGGTGTCCTCGATGGCACCGCGGTCGATGGTGGTACAGGCACCGATCTCGACGTCGTTGCCGATGCGCACCGTGCCCACCTGCGGGACCTTCAACCATTCACCCTGATCCGGCGCGAGACCGAAGCCGTCGCCGCCGATCACTACGCCCGGCTGAAACAGACAACGATCGCCGATGAACACGCCGATACACAAAGTCACATTCGCGGCGAGCCGCGTGTCGCTGCCGATCGTCACATCGTCCATGACGATGCAACCCGGTCCGATCACTGTGCGCGCACCGATCTTCACTCTCGCGCCGATGACTGCGTGCGCACCGATCGACGCACTCGCATCGATCTGCGCGGAGTCGTCGACCACGGCAGTGGCATGTCGTCCCGGTGGTGCCGCCGGCGGCGGATATAACAAAGCCGCGATGCGCGCATACGTCGCATACGGATTCTTCGCGAGCAGCGCGTTCACCGGACACTCGTCGGCCAGCTTCGGATCGAGCACGACCACGCCCGCCTTGGTCTGCTGCAAGAAGCGGCGATAGCGTGGATTGGCTAGAAACGTAACCGACGAGGCGTCCGCGCTCTCCAGCGCTGCGACCCGCGACACGCGCAGGTCTGGATCACCTTTGAGGATGCAGCCAAAGCGGACGGCGAGCTCGCCCAGGCTGAGGCCGGGCTGTGCGGACATCGCCGTCGCCCGGCTCAGCGGCGCAACCCGGAATGGATATGCGCGCTCATCAGTTACTGCTTGGCCGGCGGAGTCGCGGGCTTGGCGGGCGGCGTCGCCGGCTTCACACCGGCACCGGTCTTGGCGCGAGCCTGCAACGCGGTCAGCACCTGCGGGGTGATGTCGAGCGATTCATTGACGAACAGCACGCCATCGCCGACCACCAGGTCATAACCCGAAGCGCGCGCGAAGGTCTGCACTTCCTGCAGCAACGCCTTCTGCAGCTTGCCCAGCTCTTCGTTACGGCGCACGTTCAGGTCTTCGACGTATTCGTTCTGCTTGCGAGCCAGGTCGCGCTGCCCCTCGCGCAGCTCCTTCTCGGAGTTGCGACGCTCGTTCTCGGCCATGACCGCGCCATCGCGCGACAGCTTCTCTTCCTTGGCCTTCAGGTCTTTCTGCTGAGCCGCCATCTCGCGCTGACGCGGCGAGAACTCGTCCTGCAGGGCCTGCATGGCGCCTTTCGCCTGCGGGGCCTCCTCCAGCAGCCGCGGCACGTTGACCACGGCGATCTTCAACTGCGTCTGGGCGCCGGCCACGGGCGCAAACAACGCAACCGACAGCGCCAGCGGGGCCAGCAGAAAAGCAGGAATGCTCAAACGTGCCATATCCAACCTCGGAAAAATTGTCCCAATTATCGTAATAGGATCTAGGAATCGAACCGCGCCGTCAGAATGCCTGACCGATCGAGAACTGGAAGCCTTCCGTCTCGTCGCCATAGCGCTCGTTCGTGTCGCCGCTGACCTTCTTGAGCGGCACCGCGTAGCTGAAGCGGAACACACCCAGCGGGGCCAACCACTGCACGGCCAGACCGGCGGACGCGCGGAGCTCATCATAACTGAACCCGTAGTCCACTACAGTCGTCTGGTCGGGACCGTAGAACTTGACCTTCTGGTTCGAGAATATGTTACCGATGTCGTAGAACAGGCTGAAGCGGGCGCTGTTACGCCACTTTTCCGGCATCGGCAGCAGCAATTCGGTCTGGGCGATGGTCTTGATATTACCGCCGTAGGGGCGGCCGAAGTTGTCTTTCGGTCCCAGGCGGCTCTCGCGGAAGCCGCGCACCGAGTCCGGGCCGCCGCCGAAATACTGCCGGTACGGCGGCAGCGCGGTGGTATCGCCCAGCGCCTCGCCATAGGCCAGCTCGACGTTGAACATCAGCGTCAGGCTGCGCCAGATCGGGATGAATTGCAGGTAATCGTAGGACGCGGTCCAGAACTCCACGTCGCTGCCCGGCACCGTGTAGCCGACATTGAAACGATGGCGTGCGCCGCGGTCCGCGAAGATGGCGCGGTTACGCGAGTCATAGCGCCAGCCGAGGTTCAGCTCGAGCGTGTCGAAGTCGCTGCTGTAGAGGTAGTAGTCGCCCAGGCTGACGCCCGGCGCGCAGACCCCGTCGCCGTAGACATCCACGCAGCGGGTGCGCGAATTGCCGTTCGAACGCACCCAGTCGGTCGCCTGCTCGGCGCTGCCGCCCTGGCTGGTCACCAGCTCGGCACGCTGCGCCGACAGACCCACGCCGAGGTACTGATACTCGGTGATCGGCCAGTCGTAGTTGATGCCGAGCGTGATGGTCGTGGTATCGAAGTCCGAGGTCGCCGACGTGAACTGAGTGACGTCGCGATAGCCCGCCGAAATCGTTCGCTGCACTTCGTCGATGGTGGTGTAGCGATCGGTGTGCGAGAAGCTGAACGCCTTCGCGTAGCGGCCCGAGTTGATCTCCATGGCGATACGGTTGCCCGTGCCCATGAAGTTGGAGTGCACGAAGTTGCCGTTCAGGATGATGGACTGCGACTCGGAGTAGCCGATGCCGCCGCCGAACTGACCGGGCAAGCCCTCCTCGATCTGGAAGTCCACGTCCACCAGGTCGGCCGCGCCCGGCACCTGATTGGTTTCCACCTCGACCTTCTGAATGAACGGCAGACGCTGGATACGCTGCTTGGAGCGCTCCACCGCCGCGTTCGACAGATACGCGCCTTCGAACTGGCGCATTTCGCGACGGAACACTTCGTCGTTCACGCCCGAGGTGCCGTTGAAATTCACCCGGCGCACATACACGCGATTCTTCGGATCGACCACGAAGGTCAGCGAGATCTCCTTGGTCTCGTTGTTCGGCGTCGGCACCGGATCGACGGTCGCGAACGCGTAGCCGTCGATGCCCAGGCGCAGTTTCATCGCCTCCTGGGTCGCGGTGATCTGCCGCAGCGAATAAGTGTCGCCGGGCTTCAGGAAGATCAGACGGCGCAATTCCGACTCCGGCACCACCATGTTGCCGGCCATCTTGATCTCGGAAATCTTGAAGACATCGCCTTCATCGACGTTGACCGTCACGAAGATATCGTCCTTCTCGGGCGCGATCGCGACCTGCGTCGAGGTGACATGGAAGTTCGCGTAGCCGCGGTCCATGTAGTACGAGCGCAGCTTTTCCAGGTCGCCCGACAGCGACTCGCGCGAGTAACGATCGTCCTGCTTGTACCAGGACAGCCAGTTCGGCGTGTTCAGCTCGAACTCCTCGCGCAGATCCTCGTCGCTGAACGCGTTGTTGCCGGCGATGTTGATCTGGCGGATGCGGGCGCGCTTGCCTTCGTTCACGTCGATGGTCAGCTTGACCTTGTTGCCCGGCACTTCCTCGACCTTGGCGTCGACCCGCACCGCGTACTTGCCGCGAGAGAAATATTGATCGGTGAGGTACTGCTTGACCTCATCCAGCACCGACTGGTCGAAGGTCTTGCCGGTGGCCAGACCGACGTTGCGCAACGACTTCTGCAGGTCCTCGGTCTTGATGTCCTTGTTGCCCTTGATCTCGAAGCTCTCGATCGAGGGACGCTCCAGCACCGCGATCACCAGCGTGCCGCCGTCGCGGCGGATCTCCACATCCTTGAAGAAGCCGGTGTTGTACATCGCACGCAATGCTTCCTGAACGCGGCGCTCGTCGATCTGGTCGCCGATGTTCACCGGCAGATAGTTATAGACCGTGCCTTCGGAAATGCGCTGCAGGCCTTCGATACGAATATCGCCGACCGCGAAGCTGGACTGCGACGCGGCGGCGCCCGGGCCCGCAATTTGGGCCACGGCCTCGTTTTGCCAGATTCCTGGCAACGCGCCTGCCGCTGCGACCGCAAGCGTCGCGTGGATGATGGACTTCAACCGCATCAGCCCTATGCCCCTATATTCTTGGAATGCGCCGCCACAGCGCCCTGATCTTGCATCTTTCGCATCTGGGCGGATTTAATTCAGATGCCGCACGATGTCGTTGTAGAAGGCCAGCGTCATCATCAGGATCAACATCGCGATGCCAATGCTCTGCCCGAGCTGCTGTGCTCGTTCTGAGACCGGCCGGCCCTTCACCAGTTCCGCGAGCTGATACACGATCTGGCCGCCGTCCAGGATCGGGATCGGCAGCAGGTTCAAGACGCCCAGGCTGATGCTGATCAGCGCCAGGGTGCTCAGGAAGAAGCGCCAGCCCTGCCGGATCGCGAACCCGGTGGTCTCGGCGATGCTGATCGGTCCGGAAATCGCCTTCAGCGACACATTGCCGGTGACGATGCGGCCCACGATGCGCAACGTGAACACCGAGGTGTCCCAGGTCTTCGCAGCCGCGTGGCCGATGGAGCCGATCACGCCGTACTTCTGCAGCGCCACCATGTCTTCCACGGTGCGGCCGCTCTTGAGGGGCTTGTTTTCCGGCCCGATGCCGATCAGGCCAATGCGCTTGCCGCCGGCTGCCTCGCTTTCGCCGATGGTGAGCGGCACCGAGATGATCTGGCCGTCGCGGCGGATCTGCAGCGTGACAGCGCGGCCCGGATTGGGCCGGACCTGCGCGACCAGCTGATTGAAATCGGCGATCTCGTGATCGTCGATCTTCAGGATCTCATCGCCCTTCTTGAGGCCGGCGCGGGAAGCGGCGGTGTCATCCTGCACGACCGCGACCACGGCCGCCACGCGAGGCTGCCAGATATCGAAACCCAGGCCCGGCAGCAGCGCATCCGGCTGCGTCAGCTCGCGGCTGCGATTGCCGGTGACCAGCTCGAGATCCCGCTCGCTGCCGTCGACACCACGCACGCGCATGTGAATCGTGCCGTCGTCGGTGAGGTCTTCGATGATGCCGAGCGTGGCGTCTTCCCAGGTATCGGTGGGCTTGCCGCCCACCTGGATGATGTGATCTTCGTAGCGCATGCCGGCGTTCGCGGCGATCGAATTCGGCGTGATCTCGCCGACGATGGAGCGCGGCGCCGGCACGCCCGCGGTGAACAGCACCCAATACAGAAACACCGCGAAAATCAGGTTGAACACCGGGCCGGCGAGCAGCACGGCGATGCGCTTCCATACCGGCTGGCGAGTGAACGCCCGCGGCAGCTCGTGCGCCGGGACATCGCCTTCGCGCTCATCCAGCAGCTTCACGTAGCCGCCCAGCGGAATGGCCGCGATCACGTATTCGACCCGGTCCGCGTCCTTGCCGGTCCGCTGCCACAGCGGCTTGCCGAAACCGATCGAGAATCGCAGCACCTTGATGCCGAGCCGGCGCGCCACCCAGTAGTGGCCGAACTCGTGCACCGAGACCAGGATGCCGATGGCAATGACGAACCCGATGGCCGAGATCAGCCATTCCAGGGGATTGGTCGGTGAAATCATGCACACACTCCCGCGGCCGCCGTCAGCGCCGCTTGCGCCTCACGGCGTGCCCAGTCATCCGCGCTCAATACGTCATCGAGCGAGCTCGCGGGCAGCGTCGGGTGACGCGCCAGCACGCGCTCGATCACTTCCGGAATCTCCAGGAACGACAATCGGCGCTGTAAGAAAGCTTCGACAGCAACTTCGTTCGCTGCGTTCAATACCGCCGGAGCAGTACCCCCCGCCTCCGCCGCCGCGCGCGCCAGCCGCAGGCACGGAAACCGGGTCGCGTCGGGCGCTTCGAAATCGAGCCGCGCGGCCCGCAAAATATCCAGCGATTCTACACCGGAGGCGATGCGCTCCGGCCAGCCGAGCGCATGGGCGATCGGGGTGCGCATGTCGGGATTGCCCAACTGCGCCAGCATCGAGCCGTCGATGTACTCGACCAGCGAGTGCACGATGCTCTGAGGATGCACCACCACTTCGACCTGCGCCGGCGGCAAGGCGAACAGCAGACAGGCCTCGATCAGCTCCAGTCCCTTGTTCATCAGCGTGGCCGAATCCACGGAAATCTTGCGCCCCATCACCCAGCGCGGATGCTTGCACGCTTGTTCCGGCGTGACCGCCACCAATGCGCTCGCCGGGGTGCGCAGAAACGGACCGCCCGAGGCGGTCAGCAGCACTCGTCTCACATCGGAACGGGTCACTCCGGCTTGAGTCGCACCGGGCCCGCTCATGCACTGGAATACCGCATTGTGCTCGCTATCCACGGGCAACAGCGTCGCCCCACCCTCGCGAACCGCTTGCATGAACAAGGGGCCGGACATCACCAGCGCTTCCTTGTTGGCGAGCATGATCCGCTTGCCGGCGCGCGCGGCGGCGAGGCTGGAGCGCAGGCCGGCGGCACCCACGATCGCGGCCATCACCGCGCCAACCTGCTCATGGGCGGCAACTTCACTCAGCGCGGCCTCGCCGACCAATACGCGGGTCGCGCAGCCTGCAGCCTGCAATTCAGAGCTGAATTTCGCAGCCGCGACGGGATCCACCACCACCGCAAATTGCGGACGATGGGCAAGGCATTGCTCACGCAGCCGCGCGATGTTGCTGTGGGCGGTGAGCGCGAAAACTTCGAACCGGTCCGGATGACGCGCCAGCACGTCGAGCGTGCTCAAGCCGATGCTGCCGGTCGAACCCAGCACGGCGACCTTCAGGCGAGCGGTGCTCATCGCAGCAGCCCCAGCCGTTCCAGGCCGATCAGGAACACCGGCGCGGCGGCGGTCACGCTGTCGACGCGGTCGAGCACGCCGCCATGGCCGGGCAGCAGACTGCCGCTGTCTTTCAGACCCGCGTGACGTTTGAACATGCTTTCGGTCAGGTCGCCGACCACCGAGGCGATCGCGACCACGATGCACAACGCCATGAAGGGCACCGTGTCCATGTTGAACCACCAGACGCCGCACGCGGCCATCAATGCCGCCGCCGCCAGGCCACCGCCCACCCCTTCCCAGGTCTTGCCCGGGCTGACCCGGGGCGCCAGCTTGTGGGTGCCGAAGGCGCGACCGGCGAAATATGCGCCTATATCGGCGGCTACCACCAGCAGCAGAAGGAACAACATCAGTTGCGGGCCCTGGGCATGCAACCGGACCAGTGCCAGCCAGACCGGCACCAGCGCGAACAGGCCGGCGACTGCGGCGGTCCCGCGGTTCACGCTGGCGGGCGCAAACGCAATCCAGAGCAAGGCCAGCACCCACCAGACGAGCGAGGCATACAACAGCAGGCTCGATCCGGCGCTATCGACGCCGGCATACCAGGCCACGCCGAGACAGGCCGCGATGAAAGCCACATAGGCGAGGCGGGTCGAGGTATGGGTAAAACCGGGGAACGCCGACCATTCCCACGCGCCCGCGGCCACCAGCAGGGCCAGCACGGCGGTCGTGATCGGATGCGGCACCCAGAGAATGACGAAGATGACGCAGGGAGCCAGGATCAGCGCCGTGATCACCCGCTGCCGAAGCATCAGCGCGCCCCCGCCTGGCTGGGCGTCAGGCCGAAACGGCGCTGCCGGCGCGAGAAATGCTCGATCGCCGCGTCCAGCTCCCTGGGCCCGAAATCCGGCCAGAGCGTGTCGCAGAAGTACAGCTCGGTGTAGGCCAGATTCCACAGCAGGAAGTTGCTGATGCGTTGTTCTCCCCCGGTGCGGATGAGCAGATCGGGATCGGGCAACCCGGCCAACGCCAGATGCGCGTCCAGCGCTGCCTCGTCGATGGCATCGCTCCCTATTTCTCCGGCAGCACAGCGGCGGGCAAGTTCCCGGGCGGCGTTGGCGATGTCCCAGCGGCCGCCATAAGCGACCGCGACCACCAGCGCCATCCCCTTGTTGCCGGCCGTCAGACGCATGGCCGCTTCCATCCGCTCACGCAGCGCCGTGGACAGCTGCGACAGATTGCCGATGAAGCGCACGCGCAGCCCGTTCTTGTGCAGGCCCTCGATTTCCTGGTCGAGCGCCTCCAGGAACTTGTTCATCAGCACCGACACTTCTTCGCGCGGCCGCTGCCAGTTCTCGCTGGAGAACGCGAACAGGGTGAGCGCTTCGATGCCGCGCTGGGCACAGGCCTCGACGATCTGTTTGACCGTGCGCACGCCCATGCCGTGACCGGCAGTTCGCGGTAACGCACGGGCGGCGGCCCAGCGACCGTTGCCATCCATGATCACCGCGATGTGCCGCGGAGCGCCGCCGGAGCGGGAATTCTTCACGAGCGAGTTCAATGCAGCTCAGATCTGCATCAGCTCTTTTTCTTTTTCCTGCAGGACCTGCTCGATCTCGGCAACGTACTTGTCGGTGAGCTTCTGCACTTCCTCGCCGGCGCGCCGCTCGTCGTCCTGCGACAGCAGCTTCTCCTTGAGCATGTCCTTGATCTCGGTGTTCACGTCGCGACGCACGTTGCGAACCGCGACGCGCGCGTTCTCCGCTTCGTGGCGCACGACCTTGGTGAGATCGCGACGACGCTCTTCGGTGAGCGGCGGCATCGGCACGCGGATCACCGTGCCCGCGGTGTTCGGATTCAAGCCGAGATCGGACTTCATGATGGCCTTCTCGATCACCTGCACCATGGTCTTCTCCCACGGCGTCACGGTGATGGTGCGCGCATCTTCCAACGCGACGTTGGCCACTTGATTCAGCGGCACTTCGTTACCGTAGTACTCGACACGAATGTGATCGAGCAGGCTCGGATGCGCGCGACCGGTGCGCAGCCGCTTCAGTTCGTTGCGAAACGCGAGAACGCATTTCTGCATGCGCTCGATGGCGTCTTTTTTTACATCGTCCAGCATGGTCGTTCTCCAGTTGAGCGGTGGCTCAGCCGTTGGTTACGAGCGTCCCCACGTCCTCGCCGCGCACGATACGCAGCAGCTCGCCGGGAGTGTTCAAGTCGAATACGCGCAGCGGCACGTTGTTGTCGCGGCACATGACGATGGCGGTGGCGTCCATCACGTTCAAACGATCCGTCAGCACCTTGTCGAAGGTGAGCCGCGTATAGCGCGTGGCATTCGGATTCTTCATCGGATCGTCGTTGTAGATGCCGTTGACCTTGGTGGCCTTGAGCAGCAGGTCCGCTTCGATCTCGATGGCGCGCAGCGAGGCGGCCGTGTCGGTCGTGAAGAACGGATTGCCGGTGCCGGCGGCGAGAATGGTCACGCGCCCCTTTTCCAGATGGCGGACCGCACGGCGACGGATGTATTCCTCGCAGACTTCGTTGATGCGGATCGCCGACATCACGCGGGCGTGCATGCCCAGCGACTCGACCGCATCCTGCATGGCGAGCGAGTTCATCACCGTCGCCAGCATGCCCATGTGATCGCCGGTGACGCGGTCCATGCCCGAGCGCGCCAGACCCGCGCCCCGGAAAATGTTGCCGCCGCCGATCACCACCGCCACCTGCATCCCGAGGCCCATCACCTCGCGGATCTCCATCGCCACGCGCTTCAGAAACTTCGGATCGATGCCGTAGTCCTCCTCGCCCATCAGCGCTTCGCCGGAGAGCTTCAGGAGGATGCGGCGTAGGCCGTTGGGAGCGGAGCTGGCTGGAGTGGCTGCCATGAAAACCTACGGAGTTCAGAAAAAACGCTGATCAAACCCAGGGGCCATTATAAAGAACCCCGCCGGAGCGGGGTTCAAATCGTAATGTCAGTGTAATCTGTGTCGGGGCCGGTGGGTCACGCCTTCTTGGCGCTCTCCACCTGCTTGCGCACTTCCTCGGCGAAATCCTCCTGCTTCTTCTCGATGCCGGCGCCGACTTCGTAACGCACGATGGACAGCACTTCGCCGCCCGCCTTCTTCAGATACTGCTCCACCGTCTGCTTGTCGTCCTTGACGAACGGCTGGCCCAGCAGCGTGATCTCGTTCAGCCACTTGCGGACCTTGCCCTCGACGATCTTCTCGAGCAATTCACGCGGCTTGTTGGCGTTCTTCGGATCCTGCGCGGCCTGCTCGACGTACACGCCCTTTTCCTTGGCGATTTCCTCGGCGGGCACTTCATCGGCCGTGACACGGGCCGGGTTGATCGCGGCGACGTGCATCGCGATGTCCTTGGCGACCGCATCGTCACCGGACTTCATCACGACCAGGGCGCCGATGCGCGTACCGTGCAGATAGGCACCGACCACGGCCGGGGCATCCACCACCTGGAAGCGACGCACGGTGATGTTCTCACCGATCTTCGCGATCAAGGCACGGCGGGTCTCCTCGACCGACTGGCCGCCGGCAATCGCCTGCGAACCCAGCGCTTCGACGCTGGCCGGCTTGTGCTCGAGCACGACCTTGGCGACCGAGCTTGCGAAGTTCTGGAAGTCCTTCTCACGCGCGACGAAGTCCGTCTCGCAGTTCACTTCGACGATCGCGGCACGCTTGCCGTCGGCCGAGCGCTCCAGAGCGATCACGCCTTCGGCGGCGACGCGCGAGGCCTTCTTGTCGGCCTTGGCCAGACCGGCCTTGCGCATCGCTTCCGCGGCGGCGTCCAGGTCGCCGTTGGATTCGACCAGCGCCTTCTTACACTCCATCATTCCTGCGCCGGTTCTTTCGCGCAGGATCTTGACTGCTTCAGCTGTAACGGCCATGGATCAATTACTCCGTCGGCTTGGCGGCGCCATCGGCGGCCGGGGCGGCAGCGGCCGGGTCGGCAGCAGCAGGAGCACCGGTCGTCGGCTTGCGCTTGGCCAGCGCCGCCTGACGGCGCGCCATGAACTCTTCAGGGGACACGTCGCCTTCGACGTCATCCACCTCGGCAGCCACGACTTCCTCGACCTGACCCTCAGCCATCTTCTCCGGAGCGCGACGACGCGTCGGGGCCTTCTTCTTGACCGAAGCGGCCGGACGGCGGTCACGGCGCGGCGCCGGAGCACCACCTGCGGCCTTCGGCTTGGGCTTGCCCTCTTCGTCCAGCTCCACGAACTCATCTTCGCCCGCCGGCACTTCCGGCTGCGCCGAACGGCCGTCGAGCACGGCATCGGCCACGCCTTCGGCGTACAGCGAGATGGCGCGCATGGCGTCGTCGTTACCCGGCACGACGTAATCCACGTCATCCGGCGTGCAATTGGTGTCGACGATGGCGACCACCGGGATGCCCAGCTTCTTGGCCTCGTGAATCGCGATCTTTTCGTGACCCACGTCGATCACGAACAGCACGTCCGGCAGCGACTCCATCGCCTTGATGCCGCCCAGGCTGCGTTCCAGCTTCTCGCGCTCGCGACGCAGGCCCTGGGCCTCGCGCTTGCTGTGCTGTTCGAGCGTGCCGTTGGTGGCCATTTCATCGAGCGTCGTCAGACGCTTGATGGAACCGCGCACGGTCTTGAAATTGGTGAGCATGCCACCCAACCAACGGTGGCTGACGAACGGCATGCCGGCGCGTTCCGCCGCTGTTTTCACCGCCTCGCGAGCCGAACGCTTGGTGCCGACGAACAGCACGCGGCCGCCGTCCGCCACGACCTGGCGGATGAAGCCCGCCGCGTCGTTGTACATCGGCAGGGTCTTTTCGAGGTTGATGATGTGGATTCGGTTACGCTCGCCGAAGATGTAAGGAGCCATCTTCGGGTTCCAGAAGCGGGTTTGGTGTCCGAAATGAACGCCCGCTTCCAGCATCTGTCGCATGGACACGCTGGTCATCGCAAAACTCCTAAGGGGTTGAGCCTCCATCTGCCCCAGCTGACGACCCGTAAATCTGTTACAGGCACCCCGTCAACTGTGTCGGTCAGATGTGAGAATTCAGGTTGAAGAGAGAGATTCGTTGCCAAAAAAGCGCGCGCTTTATACCATAAACTCCATGATCGTTCACAACTTTTTCCAGCCGGCGCTATCCCCATGATGCGTGGGCTATTGCAGTCGCTGCACCGTAAAGCCACCGCCGGCGAAGGTGAGCCTGGTTCCGCGGCGTCCCTGACTTCCGTTCCACAAGCCATGAAGGTGACGATCAAAACTCCCGCCGAGCAGGAACAGATGCGCGTCGCAGGACGTCTGGCCGCCGACGTGCTGGACATGATCGGCCCGTACGTCGTTCCTGGGGTGACCACCGAGGAACTCAATGCCCGCTGCCACGACTTCATCGTCAACGTGCAGAAGGCCGTGCCGGCGCCCCTGAACTACCGGGGCTTCCCCAAGTCGATCTGCACCTCGGTCAATCATGTGGTCTGCCACGGCATCCCGAGCCCCGACAAGCGCCTCAAGCAGGGCGACATCATCAATATCGACATCACCGTGATCAAGGACGGCTGGCACGGCGATACCAGCCGCATGTTCGCGGTCGGCAAGATTGCCCCCGCCGCCCAGCGGCTGATCGACATCACCCACGAAGCCATGTGGACCGGCATCCGCCAGATCCGCCCCGGCACCCGGCTGGGCGATCTTGGTGCAGCCATTCAGCAGTTCGTGGAGCCCCAGCATCTGTCGATCGTGCGCGAGTATTGCGGCCACGGCATCGGCAGGATCTTCCACGAGGATCCGCAGGTACTGCATTATGGCGAGCGCGGTCGCGGCGTGGAGCTGGTTGCGGGCATGACGTTCACGGTCGAGCCCATGGTGAACGCCGGCAAACGCCACGTGCGGCTGCTGCCCGACGGCTGGACCGTCATCACCAAGGACCACTCCTTGAGCGCCCAATGGGAACATACCGTCCTGGTGACTGACACCGGTTACGAAGTGCTGACACTCGGCGCCGCCCAGCGCTGAGTATCAGGTCTTCGCCCCATGCCCGTCGTCACTCCAGATGATCTGGAAGAGCTTGCCTCGCCCACGCAGGCGAGCGATCCGCCGTGGGACTATCTGGCGGCCATGCAGCCGCAGCTGGCCGCGAATCCGCAGGACATCGCCACCTTTCGCACCGCCCTGACCGAGGGCGACAACCGCCTCAAACAACGCTTTCTCGACGACGAGCCGGTCGAACGCTTGGTGCGCGACCGTGCGCGCTTGGTCGACGCTTTGTTGAAAACCGCGTGGTCGATGCATATCGCCGAACACGTGCGCGAGGTTGCATTGATCGCCGTCGGCGGCTACGGCCGCGGCGAGCTCAACCTCTGCTCCGACATCGACATCATGATCCTGCTGCCGAAGAGCGAATCGGCGCCGTGGCAGGGTGCGCTGGAACGATTCCTCACCTTCATGTGGGACATCGGTCTGGAAGTGGGCCACAGCGTGCGGACCATCGACGACTGCCAGCGCGAGAGCGCCGCCGACGTGAGCGTCGCGACGACCATGATCGAAGCGCGCCTGCTCCAGGGCCCCGAGCTGTTGTTCGAAGCCATGCGCCGCGCGCTGGCGCCCGAACGCGTGTGGCCGACGCGAGATTTCTTCGAAGCGAAAGTCGCCGAGCAAACCGCGCGTCATCATCGCTACTACGACACCGCGTACAACCTCGAGCCGAATGTGAAATCGAGCCCGGGCGGCCTGCGCGATATCCAGACCATCGGCTGGGTCGCCAAGCGTCACTTCGGCGCCGAGTCGCTCGATGAGCTGGTCGATCACGGCTTCCTGACCCGCAGCGAGCTGCGCAAGCTGAAAACGGCGCAGGCGTTCCTGTGGAAAGTGCGCTTCGCCTTGCACGTGCTGACGTCACGCCGCGAAGACCGCCTGCTGTTCGATCATCAGATCCGGCTGGCGAAGATGTTCGGCTACGAAGACGCGACCTACACGCTCGCGGTCGAACAGTTCATGCAGCGTTACTACCGCACGGCCATGGACGTGAGCCTGCTGAACGAAATGCTGTTGCAGCTGTTCCGCGAGGCCATTCTCACCGATCCGAATGTGCCGCCGGTGCCGGTGAACGCCCGCTTCCAGATCCGGAACGACTTCCTCGAAGTCACCGGCGAAGACGTGTTCGATCGCTATCCGTCGGCGATGCTGGAGCTGTTCGTCATCATCGAACAGAACTCCGAGAAGATTCGCGGCGTGCGCGCCTCGACGATCCGTCAGCTCACGCGGCACCTGTGGCTGATCGACGAAGAGTTCCGTCAGCATCCGCGCAATCATCGACTGTTCTTCGAGATCCTGAGCGCGCCGGTCGGCGTGACGCACGAGCTGCGCCGCATGAACCTGTACGGCGTGCTGGGCCGCTACATTCCCGCGTTCGGCCGCATCGTCGGCCGCATGCAATACGATCTGTTTCATGCGTACACCGTCGACGCGCACACGCTGTTCGTCGTCAGCAATCTACGTCGCTTCGCGATGCCGAAGTACGATCATGAGTTCCCCAAGCTGTCGCGCATCATGCAGTCGCTGCCGAAGCCGGAGCTGGCGTATCTGGCCGCGATCTTTCACGACATCGCCAAGGGGCGCGGCGGCGATCATTCCGAGCTGGGCTCGGTCGATGCCGAAGCGTTCTGTCTGGAGCAAGGCCTGTCGCGTTACGACGCACGCCTGGTCGCGTGGCTGGTGCGCAATCACCTGGTGCTGTCGGTCACGGCGCAGAAGAAAGACATTTCCGATCCCAAGGTCATCAACGAATTCGCCCAGCACGTCGGCGACCAGACGCACCTGGATTACCTGTATGTGCTGACCGTGGCGGACGTGCGCGGCACCAATCCGAAACTCTGGAACAACTGGAAACAATCGTTGTTCGCCGAGTTCTTCGAGCGCACCCGTCAGGCCTTGCGCCGTGGCCACGAAAGCCCGCTCGACAAAGATGAGCTGATCGCCGAGACCCAGTCGCGAGCCAAGGAGCTGACGACGCGCGCCGGTGTCGGCGAGATCCTGCGTCAATCGGTGTGGCAGCGATTCACCATCGATTACTTCCTGCGGCACACCCCCGAAGAAATCGCCTGGCACACGAAAATGCTGGCGGACCGGGATAGCGACGAGCGTGCCTCGCTCGTGTCCGTGCAGCAGCTCTCCGGGCGAGGCGGCACGGGCATCTCGACCTACACGCCGCAGACTCAGCACAGCTTCGCCCGCACCACCGCCCTGCTCGACCAGCTCGGCCTGAACATTGTCGACGCGCGCATCACACCGATCGACGACGGTTTCAGCCTCGATGTGTATCACGTGCTGGAAGATACCGGCGCCGAGATCACCGATCCGGCGCGCATCCGTGACATCGAACAACAGCTGTCGCACGCGCTGTCGAAACCCGACAACGTCGCCGTGACCGTAACCCGTCGCGCGCCGAGACAGGTGCGCATGTTCACCACCGCGACCCAGGTGACATTCAGCGAAGAGCCGGTGAACGGCCGGACCATCGTCGAAATCATCGCCGGCGACCGGCCCGGCCTGCTGTCGCAAGTCGCCAAGGTGTTCATGACGGCGGAAGTGAAGATCTACACCTCGAAGATCATGACCGTCGGCGAGCGCGCCGAAGACGTGTTCTACATCACCGACGCCGCCGGCGGCCCGCTCAGTGCCGAGGCCAAGCAGCAGCTGTCGCAACGAATAACCGAAACCCTCGACCGTCGCGTATGAATCCCGCTCTGAACAAGCTGCAGCCGTATCCTTTCGAACGGCTGCGAACGCTGCTGGCCGGCGCTCAACCGCCCGCCGATCTCTCCTGGATCGCCATGTATATCGGCGAGCCCAGGCATCCGGCGCCGCCGTTCGTGATCGAAGCGCTCAAGAACAACATGGAAGGGTTGGGAAGTTATCCGCTCACCGCGGGCATTCTTCCGCTACGGGAAGCTATCGCGAACTGGCTGACCCGGCGTTTCAAACTGCCCGCGGGGTCGGTGTCGCCAGAGACAATGGTGCTGCCGGTGAACGGCACGCGCGAGGCGCTGTTCGCATTCGTGCAGGCGATGACGGATCCGAGCCAGCGGCCGCTGCTGGTGATGCCGAATCCGTTCTATCAAATCTATGAGGGTGCGGCGTTGCTCGCGGGCGCCGAGCCCTACTTCATGCCGAACGACACCGCGCACTCGGCTTTGCCCGACCTGGACAGCGTGCCTCCGGACGTGTGGAAGCGTTGCCAGATTCTGTTCCTGTGCTCGCCGAGCAATCCGACCGGCGCCGTCGCCAGCATCGAATATCTTCAGCACGCGCTGAAGCTGGCGGAGCAGTACGACTTCATCGTGGCCTCCGACGAGTGCTACAGCGAGATTTATTTCGATGAAACCAGGCCGCCCGCCGGACTGCTGCAAGCCGCGGCCGCCGCTGGTAACACCTCGTATGAACGCTGCGTCGTGTTTCACAGCCTGTCGAAGCGCTCCAGCGTGCCGGGCCTGCGCTCGGGCTTCGTCGCCGGCGACGCGAAGCTGATCAAGCCGTTCCTGCTCTATCGCACGTATCACGGCTCGGCCATGCCGCCGCCGGCGCAGATCGCCAGCATCGCGGCGTGGAACGACGAGACGCACGTGCTCGAAAACCGCAACCTGTACCGGCAGAAGTTCGCGGCCGTCGTGCCCATCCTCCGCGAAGTAATGCCTGTCGACATGCCCGAAGCCGCGTTCTATCTGTGGCCCGAGGTCGATAACGACGAGCGTTTCACGCGCGAGCTGTTCGAACGGCAACACATCACCGTGTTGCCGGGCAGCTACATCGCTCGCCCCATGCCCGACGGCTCCAATCCCGGCCGCGGCCGCGTACGCATTTCGCTGGTGGCCAAGGTGCCCGAGTGCATCGAAGCCGCGTCGCGCATTCGCGAGTTCGTCAAAACCAGGTAGCCCCGCCATATGGCTCTGACAGCTCCGTTCCGAGCCGTACGGCGATTGAGGGCCTCTTAAACTCTGGTCGTGGACTCAAACGCACCCCTGACTTTAGTCAGTGGTGGAACTTCAATTCGGCTACAATTCGGCCATGACAGAGCTAGCCAATATCATCAACGACGCTTTCGAGCGTCGCTCCGAATTCAATCCCAAGAACGCCCCCACCGACGTCCGCGGCGCCGTCGAACAAGCCTTGAGCCTGCTCGATGCCGGCAAGGTCCGGGTCGCCGAGAAACGCGATGGCAAGTGGGTGGTGAATCAGTGGCTGAAAAAAGCCGTACTGTTGTCGTTCCGGCTTTATGACAATCGCCCGATGGAAGCCGGCTTCACCCAGTTCTTCGACAAGGTGCCGCTGAAGTATTCCGATTACGACGAAGCGCGCTTCCGCGCCGAAGGCGTCCGCGTCGTGCCGCATGCCATCGTGCGCCGTGGCGCGTTCGTGGCGCCGAATTCCATTCTGATGCCCTCCTACGTGAACGTCGGCGCTTACGTCGGCGAAGGCACGATGGTGGACACCTGGGCGACGGTCGGTTCGTGCGCACAGGTCGGCAAGAACGTGCACCTGTCCGGCGGCGCCGGCATCGGCGGCGTGCTCGAACCGCTGCAGGCCAACCCGACCATCATCGAAGACAACTGCTTCATCGGCGCCCGCTCCGAAATCGTCGAGGGCGTGATCGTCGAGGAAGGCGCGGTGATCTCGATGGGCGTGTTCATCGGCGCCAGCACCAAGATTTACGATCGCGAGCGCGACGAAGTGACCTACGGCCGAGTGCCCGCGGGCGCCGTCGTCGTCGCCGGCTCGCTGCCTTCCGCCAGCGGCAAGTGCAGCCTCTACTGCGCCGTGATCGTGAAGCGCGTCGATGCGCAGACGCGCTCCAAAGTCAGCTTGAACGAGCTGCTGCGCGACTGACCATCAACGTTGGTACTTCGTCACCAGCAGGCTGTAGACAGTCTCGGCGCCGGTGACGAAGTTGCCCATGCGCATGTTCTCGTCGAACGTATGCTGATTGTTGTCGGCATTCACGGTCGGCACCAGCAGGAACGGCAGTCCGAGGGCATCGACCAGTACGTCGGTCGGCACCGTTCCTCCCATCATCCTGATTCTCACCGGCTCCACCTTCGGCGTCGGTGCGGTCGATGATTTCAATGCAGTCATCGCCCATCGCCCCACCGGCGCATCCATCGGCACGCGTGCCGCAGCCTCGACACTGCCGAGCTTGAACATCGCCAGCTTGTCGTAACTCGCGCGCTCTTCTTTGGTCGGGGCAGCGTCGACCAGGTGATAGCCCTGCTTTTCGACGTGACGCTTCAACAGCTCGAACAACCGACGACCCTCGGTTTCTGGCGTCGTGCGGATGTCTATTTCCGCGATCGCCTCACTGGGCACGATGTTCGCCGCCTTCGCGCCCACCGAGGCCGACGCCATGCCCCGCACGTTGAGTGAGGGATACTGAAGCGCTTCCTGATACGTCGCGCCGACGCGCTCCGGCTTCGCGATGCCGGCTCGCTTCAGCAAGGCCGTTTCGTCGTCGCCCGTGGCTTTGAGCACCTGCTTGTCGGCATCGGTCAAATTGATGCCATCGTAGTAACCTTCCACGAGGACGCGACCGTCATCATCCTTCATCGAGGCGAGCAACGTCGCCAGCCTCATGGCCGGATTCGGCACATAGTTTCCAAAGTGCCCGCTGTGTAGCGGCGCTGCCGGGCCGAATACAGTCAACGTCGCTTGCGTGATGCCGCGATTGCCGAAGACCAGCGTCGGCTTGCCGGTGCCGTGCACCGGACCGTCCAGCACGATCAGCGCGTCCGCGTTGAACAGCTCGCGATTGGCTTTGACGGTTTCGCCCAGGCTCGGCGAGCCAATCTCCTCTTCCGAATCGAGCAGCACTTTCACGTTGACCGCCGGTGCCTTCCTCTGCGCCTGCAACACGTCGATCGCCGTCAACAACATGACGATGGGCGCCTTGTCGTCGGATGCCGATCTTGCGAACACTCGCAGTTCAGGATCGAGTGGCTTGGCAAGCAATCGGTCGCGCGGAACTTCCTTCCATGCGCCCTGCTCGTCTCGCTGCTTCACGACCGGCTCGAACGGATCTTTCTGCGCCCACTGCTCTTTCACGATGGGCTGACCGTCGAAGTGGGCGTAGAACAGGATCGTCGGCGCGTTGGCCTTCGCGCCGTTCAACTCGGCCAGCAGCATCGGACGCCTGGCGGAGTTTTCGAGCCGATGCGTCTTGAAGTTGCGCTTCTGGAAACTCTTCTCGAGGAACTCGACATTCCGCACGATGTCGCCAGGCTCGGCCGCTACGTTGGGCAGGCTGAGCAGATCGAAATATTCGGTGAAGTTCTGCTGCGCGGCGGTTGTAATCGCAGTCGACTGCGAGCCTGCGAGTGCAGCGCCGGCCTGTAAGATCAGCGCACCGGCGGCCACTGCAATGGCCAGCACCCGCCTCGATCGCGCGGTGCCACCGGCTTGAATGATCGAACCACCGGCGGTTGCCGTGACTGCTGTTGCGTTAACCATCAATGCGACCCCGCTTGCCATTCCACTGCACATACATCAAGCATTCTTCGCTCTCGCAGCTGTCGACGTGCGGCAGATCGACGCATCATACGATGTAACGCGCCAGAGGAACCATCGAGAATCGATGATGGTTGCCACGCGACAGGGCGTGAAAAATGACTGCGTAGCGCGTGCGTCGCGCAGTTATTTCACAACACGCCGATGCTTCTGGCATTTCATTGGCAAGTTCGTCAGTCCATGCCGGTCTTGCCGGGCGCCCAATGAACCTTGGTCGCGATCAGATTCGACGCCACGCCCAGCCGCTTCAAGTCTCGATGCAATTGCTGGACGGTCGCAGCCTTGCCCGTCAGCACGAACGACATGCCCGCGCGGACGAGCTCGGGTAGCACGCCTGCCATTTGCGCAAGGTGGGAACCGTCCTCGTGCCGCTCAAACACGGTTGCATTCGATACATCGAGCGCACGATTCATTCGTTCCACGGTGGCTGCATCGTTCACCTCGTAAAAACAGGAGGTCGATCCCGTGCGATTTTGCCGTGCGAACGCCAGCCCCAGCCCGATCGAGGTCTCGTCGCCGAACATGGCAATGTTTCCGGTCAGCCGACGCGTATCCAGCGACGTGCGCGGCCCGAACAGATCGCAGTCATCGCCGATGTTGATATCGCGCAGCCACACGCTTCCCGGCCCTTCGCCGTGCCCATAGCCGAGGATGCGGGTGCGCCCGACCGTCGCATCCCAATCGATCGGCGTGAACGTTCTCGCCACGAACGCCGATCCCATTGCAATCTGAATCTTCTGTCCCGGCGCCCAAGCGACCCCTCGTAGCGCGGCTCCCTCCAGCGTGACGAGGCGAAAACCATCGGCGACGTCATCGATCGCCGTGACGACCGCACGCTTCATGAAGACGCTCAGCAGTGCCTTGCTCAAACGACTCGGCGCCTTCGCCATGCCGGCACTTGAATTCGCAGCGCTCATTACAGAACCCTGACCGCGAACTCGTTGCCGCGTCCGTCGTTGATTGGCAGTGCCTGCGCGATATAGCCGTTCGCCGGATCGCGGACATAGCCGAGATAGTCGGCGGCAAAGGCATTCTCGGCCAGGATCACGGCGCCCGGCCTCAAGTGCGGCTCGAGCAGCTTCAACACCGGCAGGTACAGCGACCAGGCGCCATCGATCAGCGCGAGATCGACCTCGCCGCCGACGGCCTGCAACGTCTGAAGCGCGTCGCCTTCGCGGATGTCCACCAAATCGCTCAAGCCGGCGGCCTCCAGGTGCGAACGAGCTCGCGCCGCCTTGGATGGCTCCAGCTCCGAGCCGATGAGCTGCCCGCCGCCGTTGTCGCGGATCGCGGCGGCGAGATAGAGCGTCGATATTCCCATGGACGTGCCGAACTCGACGATCCGCGTCGCCTTGGACGCTCGCGCGACCGCATAGAGAAACCGGCCATAGTCGGGACTGACCGAGAGGAAGTGTTCGGCGTAGCCCCGATAGACCCGTCGATAGTCGGCCCGCTCCTCGGCAATCACCTCCGCCATCTGCTCGGTCGCGCCGTCCGACGCTTCCAGCCGCGTCAGCATCTCTTGGATCAACGGACCATCGGTGACCTCCGCGTCTCGGTGGAGCCGCTTCAATAGCTGGCCGACGCACTCGGTGTTCAGTGTGTTCATGCTTTCCCTTCGGTTGGGTCGATGGGAAAAAGCATATCGTGGCGCGCCGCTGGCGCCATTACGAAGGCCGGTCAGGTTATTATCCATTTCAGCCAATCATCCGATGATCGACCATGCCGCTGTTGACCGACCAGTCCGCCGAGACCGATTGGGTCGAACCGGACGATGTGCCGCGTTTGGTCGTAACCTATGGCTTCGCGTCCGAGACGTTCGGCGAGTTCGAGCTCGAGCCCCATCACCATAAGAAAAGCCAGATCCTGCTCGTCCAGCGGGGCGCGCTGAGTTGCGAAGTGGAAGGCGGACTTTGGGTCGTGCCCCCGCGCAGCGCCTTATGGATCCCCGGCGGGATGCAACACGCGATCAAGATGACCGGCGCGCTCGAAGGCTATGGCGCCTTCGTCGCGCCGGAGGCCGATCCCCGCCTGCCCACCACCTGTCGCGCCATCTCGGTCACACCCTTGCTACGTGAGATCTTATTTAGAACCGCCGCCCTGCCGCTCCTCTATGAAGAAGACGGCCCCAACTCGCGCATGCTCGCGGTGTTGCTCGACGAGCTCGCCGCAGCCACTGTGGAAGACCTGCATTTGCCGATGCCGTCTGATCCTCGCCTGCGACGAATCGTCGACCTCATGATGCAGTCTCCTGCCAATCGCGGAACCCTCGATACCTGGGCCCGCAAAGCCGGCATGAGCACGCGGACTTTGGGAAGAACGATCAGCCATGAGACCGGCATGAGCTTCGGTCGTTGGCGTCAACAACTCGCCGTTGTACTCGCTGTCAGGTTGCTCGCCGGCGGCGCTTCAATCCAGCAAGTTGCCTCGGACCTCGGTTACGAGAGCGTGCCCAGCTTCGTGACCATGTTTCGGAAGGCGCTTGGTGTGTCACCGGGGCGATATATGGCAGAGCGGTACGGAAGTAACGATTGATCTTCCGCTCAAGCGACTCGCAACGCCCTTACTACTGCTTTGGGCTCGCGCTCGATGATTTTTAGTAACGTCCTCGCCGCGCCGGTAGGAACACGCTGCCCCTGCTCCCATTTGCGCAGCGTCGAGGCACTGACGCCAAAAGCATCTGCAAACTGATCCTGCGAAAGTCCGAGTACCTTGCGAGCCTTCTGAATCTCCTCGGGGCGAATCCCGCCCTTGGTCACCCGGCTACGAGTGCGCTTGCCCTGAGCATGTGCCAGCGCCTGCGCCATGGACTGAACCAGTTCATCACCCAGCTTGCTCATTTATGTTTTCTCGCACTCTTGATTGCCGCGGCGAATGACGCAACCGACTTTCGCTGATCGGGCGTCAAGTCAGCCCGCTCGTTCTTGCCATAAATCAGTAACGCGTAGATCGGCATCTCACGATCATAGAAGTAATAGATCACGCGAACACCGCCGGACTTACCTTTCCCCTTCGCCGCGAATCTGACTTTCCGGACCCCGCCGGTGCCCACGATTTCATCACCGGCCAATGGCTGCGTGGCCAACTCAGTGATTAATAGATCGTGCTCCTCCTGACTCAGGAGTTTCTCGGCACGACGAATGAACAGCGGCGTCTCAACAACCGTTTGCGGCGACAAACCATAACCCAATGGGTTATAGTCGTCAACCGAGCCACCGCCACCCCTCGATAAAGCACTTTTTCCCATGCGCTCATCGTGGCAGCCGATTCTCGCCGTCTAACATCAATTAACTGGGCCATCGGCTAGAAATTCAGCGAACACGCACAGGGTTGTGTGGTGGGCTTGCGTGGGTGCTCAGGGACGACCTACCCAGACGCTGGATGACTCATCCAACTCGGCCGAGAAGATGGTGCTGCGATCGTGCAGCAGGTATGCGTGTCGCTCCTCATATCCCATCGCCCCTCGGAGGTGCTGCCTCGTCCGCTGCGCCGTCGGGTGCGACGTCACATTTAAGGTGGATCAGTTGATCAGGAAGGTGTAGCTGGAACCCACGCCACAATCCGTTGCAGCGTCAAGCAGGTAGAGAGATCGATTGGAATGGGCCCATCCCCGCGCATGCCAGCGAGGAGCACATCAAGCGGACTGACACGGACAGTCCCGGAATCACGATGGGGGCGAGCCTACTTCTCCGGCGTCCCAGCTTCCACCGTTTTCTTCTTATGCCGCACGTCCTCGCCGCTGGAGACGAACAGCACCTGCTCGGCGATGTTCTTGGCGTGATCGCCGATGCGTTCCAATCCCTTGAGCGCGAACACGGTATCGATGGTAGCACCGAGGAAGCGTGCGTCCTGCATGGCCAGCGTCATGATCTGGCGAAGCGCGGCGGCGAATTCGTCGTCGAGCTCGGAATCGCGAGCGCGTACTGCGCGCGCCATCTCCTCATTCGATTCGTCCAGCGAGCGAACCGCGTCGCGGAGCATGCTGGTGGTGAGCTCCGCCATGTGCCGCAGAAAACGGGCGACGGCGAGCACCGGACCTTGCGGTTCACCGGTGGCCACGCGGGCCGCGAACTTCGCGATCTTTTTGGCTTCATCGCCGGCGCGCTCCAGCTCGACGATGATGCGTGAAGCGGCCTTGACCATGCGCAGATCGCCAGCCACGGGCTGATGAAGCGCGATCAGGCGAAATGCCTCGCGATCGACGGAGCGCTCCATTTCGTTGATGCGCGCCTCCCGGGACCGCACCAGCTCCGCGAGGCCAGCGTCGCCATCGAGCAGCGCGCGTACCGCGGAGGACACCTGATCGATGACCAGCCCGCCCATGCTCACGATCTGCAGGCGCAGGTCGGAGAGCGCGGCATCGAATGCCTTGGCGGTATGGCCTTCCACCGGATCGGACCCGCCCATGTTCATCGTCGGTCAGCCATAACGGCCGGTGATGTAGTCTTCGGTCGCCTTCTTGCTCGGGTTCGTGAAGATCTTGGCGGCCTCGTCGAACTCGATCAGCTCACCCAGATACATGAAGGCGGTGTAATCGGAGACGCGCGCGGCCTGTTGCATGTTGTGAGTCACGATCAGCACCGTGACCTGGTCGCGCAGCGTCGAGATCAGCTCTTCGATCTTCGCCGTGGCGATCGGATCGAGCGCCGAAGTCGGCTCGTCGAACAACAGAATTTCCGGCGTGGTCGCCAATGCGCGGGCGATACACAAACGCTGCATCTGACCGCCGGACAATGCCAGCGCCGAGTCCTGCAAACGATCCTTCACTTCATCCCACAACGCCGCGCCGCGCAGCGCCTTCTCCACTTCCTCGGCAAGCGTGGCGCGATTGCGCACGCCGCGCAGGCGCAAGCCATAGGCGACGTTTTCGAAAATGGTCTTGGGGAACGGGTTCGGCTTCTGGAACACCATGCCGATGCGCATGCGCACTTCGATCGGGTCGATGCCCGGACCGATCAGGTTGATGTTGTCCGGATGCAGCGTGATGCTGCCTTCGTAACGCGTGTCCGGCTGCAGGTCGTGCATGCGGTTGAAACAACGCAGGAACGTGCTCTTGCCGCAGCCCGACGGACCGATCAACGCCGTGACCTGCTTGTCCGCGATCGGGATCGACAGGTTCTTCAGCGCACGGTTCTGGCCGTAGTAGAAGTTCACATTGTCCACCTGCGCCTTGACGCTGGTGATCGCTTTCGTCTGACGAGTATCGTCCACGGCGATGTTCAATCGAGGCGCGGCAGCTCCCGCCGGCGGCTGCCCCGGGCGTGCAGATTCTTCGTTACGCAAAATGCTCTCCGGGGTGCCCCGTGTGCTCGTGGTCTCGATCATAGGTCACCAATTGATCTTTTTACGGAAGCGATAGCGAATCCAGATCGCCACCGCGTTCATGAGCAAGGTCATGCCGAGCAGGATGGCGCCGGCCGCCGCCGCGTTCGCCTGGAACGCCTGGTCGGGACGCGACACCCAGTTGAACATCTGGATAGGCATCGCGGTGAATGGATCGTTCAACCACTTGAATGAGATGAACGGAAATTCGCTGGTGATCGGCGAGGACGGCAGGAACGCGATGAAGCTCAGCGCGCCGATGGTGATGATGGGCGCCGTCTCGCCGATGGCGCGCGACAGGCCGAGGATCATGCCGGTCAGAATGCCGCCCGTGGAATACGGCAGCACGTGATCCTTCGTCACTTCCCAGCGCGTGGCGCCCAGACCGTACGCCGCTTCGCGAATCGACTTGGGCACGGCGCGGATCGACTCACGCGTGGCGACGATGACGATGGGCAGAATCAGCAGCGCGAGTGTCAAGCCGGCGGCGGCGATGCTCTGCCCCAGGCCGAACTGATACACGAACAAGCCCAGTGCCAGCAGGCCGTAGACGATGGACGGCACGCCGGCCAGGTTTGTGACATTGATTTCGATGACCGCCGTGAACCAGTTCTTCGGCGCGTATTCTTCGAGGTAGATCGCCGCGGCCACACCGACCGGCACCGCGCAGAACGCGGTTACCAGCATGATCAGCGAGGTGCCGACCCAGGCCCCGAGAATGCCCGCCCGTTCGGCGCGACGTGACGGGAAGTTGGTGAAGAAGTCCCAACCGAAACGCTCCGAACCGTCCAGCACCAGGTTCATGAACAGGATGGCCAGGATGCCCAGACAGGCGAACATCAGCACCAGGCCGACGATCACGAACACCTGATCGAGCAGCTTTCGCCGCGTCAGACCGGTGCGGATCGAGTCCGGGTTCAGATAGTCCGGAACGGCATTGGGAAGAGTGGCCATTAGTACGCCTCGCGGAACTTACGAGTCAGCGAGAAGCCGATCACGTTGAAGATCAGCGTGATCAGCATCAGCACCAAGCCGGCAGCGAAAATACTTTGATATCCGATACTGCCGTGAGGCAGATCGCCCAAGCTGACTTGCACGATGTACGCGGTGATGGTCGCCGCCTGTTCGCGCGGATCGAAAGTGAAGTTCGGCTGCATACCGGCGGCGATCGCGACCACCATCGTCTCACCGACGGCGCGCGAGATACCGAGGATGAAAGCGGCCGCGAGACCGGAGAACGCACCCGGCACCACGACGCGCAGCGCCGTCTGCAGGCGCGTCGCGCCCATCGCATACGAGCCTTCGCGCATGTAACGCGGCACCGAACGCATCGCGTCTTCGCTGACCGACGCGACATAAGGCACGATCATCAGACCGATCACCAGACCGGCGCTCAGCATGTTGAAGCCGGGCAGCTCGGGGAAGATGAGTTGTAACAACGGCGTGACCGCCGTCAGCGCGAAGTAGCCGTACACCACGGTCGGCACCGCGCCCAGCAATTCGAGAATGGGTTTGACAGTTTCGCGCAGCCGGTGCGACGCGAACTCGCTCAGATAAATCGCAATGATGGTGCCCACCGGCACCGCCACGATCAGCGCCACCATGGTGGTGGTCAGCGTGCCCGCGACCAGCGGCAGAATGCCGTAGTGCGCGTCCGCGAACAGCGGCGTCCACATGGTGTCGGTGAGGAAGTCCTTCAGCGAGACGTGTTCGAAGAACGCCGAGGATTCCGTCAACAGGATCACGACGATGGCAATGGTCGTGAACACCGCGACCAGACCGGCCGCGAGCAGGAACGTTTCGATGATGCGGTCCCGGATCTTGCGATAGCGCAATCCGCTGCGCAAAACCAGATCGCTGGACTTTGTGGTCGCTGCCGTGGAAGCCATAAATACCCGCTACTTCGCGACCCTGTCGCGAAAGGGCGTCCATTGTAGTGTCATGGACGCCGCGATCCCAGATGTTGTGTCAGTCGGGGCGGGACTCCCGGTTGAGGGGGAGTCCCGCCCGCCGAGCTGCTTATTAGAGCTTGCCTTCGCGGGCCAGCAGCGCGTCGATGGTCACGCCGACTTCCGGCACGCCGCCAAACACGGTGCCCAGCTTCTTATCGGCGAAGTGCTTCAAGGTCAGCTGGTAGGCGCTGGCCGGCAGCGGCACATAGCCCACTTCCTGAGCCAGCTTGGCGCCATCGGTCAGGTAGAACTTGATGAACTCCTGCACTTCGGCGCGGGCAGCGGCCGTGTCACGCACGTAGATGAAGAGCGGACGCGACAGCGGGTTGTAGCTGCCGTCGATCACGGCCTCGACGCTCGGACCCACTTCCTTGCCCTTCGGGTTCACGATCGGCACCGCGCGCATCTTGTCCTTGTGCGCGATGTAGTACGCATAACCGAAGTAGCCGATGGCGTTCTTGTTGTTCTCGACGCCCTGCACGAGCACGTTGTCGTCTTCGCTCGCGGTGTAGTCGCCGCGGCTGGCCTTCGCCTTGCCGTTCACGGCCTCGGTGAAGTAGTCGAACGTGCCGGAATCGGCGCCAGGGCCGAACAGCATCAGCGGCTGAGCCGGCCAGTCGGAACGCACTTGATTCCACTTGGTCACGCGACCCTGCGCGCTCGGCTCCCACATCTTCTTCAGGTCGGCCGGCGTGAGCGTCTTGACCCAGGTGTTCTGCGGATTGACCACGACGGTCAGCGCGTCGAACGCCACGGGCAGTTCCATGTACTTGATGCCGGCAGCCGCGCAGACTTCCATCTCTTCCTTCAGGATGGGGCGCGAGGCGTTGGAGATGTCGGTCTCGCCACGGCAGAAGCGCTTGAAGCCGCCACCCGTGCCGGCGATGCCGACGGTGACGCGGACCTTGCCCTTCTTGCTGATCTGGAATTCTTCGGCGACCGCCTCGGCGATCGGGAACACGGTGCTGGAGCCGTCGATCTTGATGACGCTCTGCGCGTGTGCGAACTGCGGCGCGGCCACGGCCGCGAAGCTCGTCAGGAGCACCGACGCGCCCAACTTGTGCCACAACTTCATTGACTTGAACCTCGTTATTGGAGTGAGGATTGCAGGGACTGGTTAGCTAGCTGGCGGCGAGTGTGACGGCGTTCGATGACAGTCGTATTACAGGTTCCGAGCTTCGTGGGAGCCCTCGTCATGAAGGCGTAACACGCGCCTGCGCCGGGCAATTATTCGCTGCTGGCGTAACAACTTAGCGACACCCCTTGCGAGCCGGGGCAACCCTGGATATAAGTCCGCGCCCAGCTGTCCCATTGGTTCCCTGCCGAGGAGTTCACGCCCTTGCCGACGCACGCCGACGACCCTTCCCTGCTTCTGACCCAGGACCTCATCCGTCGTCCCTCGGTCAGCCCCGAGGATCAGGGTTGCCTGCAGCTGATCGGGCAGCGGCTGGAGGCCATCGGCTTCCGGGTCGAGCGCATGCCGTTCGGGCCGGTCGAGAACATCTGGGCACTGCACGGCACCGAGCGGCCGGTGCTCTGCTTCGCCGGACACACCGACGTCGTTCCGACGGGCCCCCGCGAGGAATGGCACACCGACCCGTTCGAGCCGGTCGTCCGCGACGGCATCCTCTACGGCCGCGGCGCCGCCGACATGAAGAGCGGGCTCGCCGCCATGGTGGTCGCGACCGAGCGCTTCATTGCCAAGCACCCCAACCACAAGGGCACCCTCGCCTACCTGCTGACCAGCGACGAGGAAGGCCCCTCGGTCGACGGCACCCGCCGGGTCATGGAAGTGCTCGAGGCGCGCAATGAAAAGATCGACTACTGCGTGGTCGGCGAGCCGAGCAGCACCGAGAAGCTCGGCGACATGATCAAGATCGGCCGGCGCGGCTCGCTGTCCGGCAAGCTGACCGTGCACGGCGTGCAGGGCCACGTCGCCTATCCGCACCTCGCGGACAACCCGGTGCACGCCGTCGCCCCCGCCCTGGCCGAGCTCGCCGCCCGCGTCTGGGACAAGGGCAATGAATTCTTCCAGCCGACGACCTTCCAGATCTCGAATATCAGCGCCGGCACCGGCGCACCGAACGTGATCCCGGGCGAGTTCCGGGGCCGCTTCAACATCCGTTTCTCCACCGAGCAGACGGTCGAGAAGCTGCAGTCGACCATCACCGAGATCCTGAACCGCCACAAAGTGAACTACACGCTGGAATGGTTCGTGTCCGGCCTGCCCTTCTTCACCGCGCCGGGCGCATTGTCGAAGGCAGCGGTGCAGGCGATTCAGGAAACGGTGAATCGCACGCCGGAGCTGTCGACCACGGGCGGCACTTCAGATGGCCGCTTCATCGCACCGACCGGCGCGCAGGTCGTCGAGCTCGGCGTGCCCAACGCCACCATTCACAAGGTGAACGAGAACGTGCGGGTGGACGACATCGTCACGCTCACCGCGATGTATGAGCGTGTGATGGAGCTGATGCTAGCGAAATAGTCTGGGTTGTCTGGGCCGTGCGACGATATTGACCAGCACGGCCCACGCCCCGAGCCCGAGCAGCGAGATCAATACCCACCAGGGCATCGACAGGCCGAGCAGGGTCCAATCGATCTTGCCGCACTCGCCGGAGCCGAACAGGACTTTGTTGATCACGTCCGTGACCGGCATGATCTCCAGCAGATAGTTCAGATCCGCGCCGCACGCGGCCACCGTGCCCGGCGGCTGGGCCTGAATCCAGATGTGACGCGCGGCAATGCCGATGCCCACCAGCGTCGCCAGGTCGATCAATATTCCGTACGCGAACGCGCCCTTCCGGCCCGACGGATTGTGAAGCGCGGCGATCAGAAACAGGATGCCGACCGAAATCACCGCGACGCGCTGAAAAATACATAGCGGACACGGCTCCAGACCGAGCACGTGCTGGGCGTACAGCGCGTACCCCATCAGAGCCGCACAAGCGATGAAACCCAGCGCGTTACCGACGCGACGATTGATCGTGAGCATGAATTAGCGGGGCAGCGGGTCCTGCGGCCGCTGCGCGCGCGACTGCAGATGCTTTTCGACGTCTTCCATGGAGAGGTGGCGAATGTCCTTGCCGTGAACCATGTAGACCACGTATTCGCAAACGTTCTTGGCGTGGTCGCCGATGCGCTCGAGCGCGCGCGCCACCCACAGCACGTCCAGCGCCCGGCGAATGGTGCGCGGGTCTTCCATCATGAACGTGATGCACTGGCGCTGGATGGCGTCGAACTCCTCATCCACCAGGCGATCCTTTTTCGCGATGGCCACGGCGCCTTCCGGATCCAGGCGCGCGAACGCGTCGAGCGCTTCATGCACCATGTCGGCGACCAGACGGCCGAGGTGCTTGATTTCGCGATACCGGTCCGCCGGCCGCTCCACCGCCGCCAGGCGCGAGCCGATGTAGCCGATTTTTTCAGCTTCGTCGCCGATGCGCTCCAGGTCGGTGATGGTCTTGATGACCGCGACGATCAGGCGCAGGTCGGACGCCGCGGGGGCGCGGGTTGCGAGAATGCGGCTGCAATCGTCGTCGATGGCCACTTCCATGGCGTTCACTTTCTGATCGCCGCGCGCCACCTGCTCGCCCAGGCGGCTGTCGCCCTGGACCAGCGCCGTGACCGCCTGCTTGAGCTGCTCCTCGACGAAGCCGCCCATCTGCAGCACGTTGGTACGCACACGCTCCAGATCGTCGTTGTAGCGACTCAGGATGTGATGAGAGAGATCGGACTTTTCCATGACATCACCTTTGAGATCGTTGGCTGTATAACCCGCAGACTACAAAAAGGAAAGGGCGGAGAGCGACGCACGCCCCCCGCCCCGTTTCAGGCAGCTGTCAAATCAGAACTTGACGTTGAAATCGAGCTGCAGACGATCGTAATCGACGTCCGTCTGAAGGGCGCCGTTGGCCACCTCGGCGTTACGCTTGTTCAAGAAGTAGGTCGCGTTGAGCGTCCAGTTCTTGACCGGCGTATAGGCGCCGCGGAACACGAAGCCTTCGTTGTCGGAGAAGCCGCCGGCGAAGTCCGAGTCGATCAGCTGCGCGAACAGCGCATCCTTCTCGACCTTCTGGTAGGCGACGCCCGCTTCCCAAGTCTTGTTGTTCGACGCCTTGCCGAACAGGAAGCCGGCGCCCCAGGCGCGATTCTCGTCCGACGGGTCCTGGTTCTCAGCGGCTTCCGCCCACACCGTGAACGGCAGCGCGCCGAACATGGTGCTGAACTCGGCACCGAGACTGATGACTTCGTAGTCATACACCAGCACGCCCGGCGCAGCACCGGTGACGGTGTTGTTGTTCGCGCTGTTGTTATAGAACGGCGCACGACCCACAGCCGCGCTCAGATCATAATAATGAGCTTCGAGCATCAGGCTGCTCGCGCCCATCGGCATGCGCACACCGAACTGCGCACCGTGCAGCATCGTGTCCGCGGTGCGCGTGTTCTCGGCGCCCGAAATTTCGGTGAGCCAGTAGTTGTACGCGGTACCGAAGAACATGCCGCTCTGGAAACCCAGCGCCAGGCCTTCCGGCGTGATGTCGTTGTCCCAGAACAGGCTCTGGCCGGGCTTGACGAACGGCTGCTTCATCTTGCCGCCGATCAGATTGCCCCAGCGGGCGAACTTCCAATCGAAGTACGCCAGATCCAGATCGAACGCCTTCTTGCTGAACACGCCGGTCAGGCTCTGGTTGCCCGAGCGCGGATCGCTGTTCTCGGTGGTCGTCATGCCGATGCCGACGGTGAGGTTGTCGGTCGCCTTCGCGGTGACGGCCAGACGGGCGCGAATGCGGTCGCGATAACGATCGGCGGTCGGTACACCGGTGGGCGAGCTCAAGGTATCGTCGCTGATGTACTCGTAGCGGTAACGCATGTCGCCAGTGACCGTGACCTTGCCGGCCCAATCGGTGCCCTTGGTCTTGGCCACTTCGACCGCCTGCTGCGCGCTTTCCTTACGCAGGCCACGCGCTTCGCTCTTCAAGTACTCGTCGTTCGCCTGCAGCTTCTCATCCGAGGCCTTGAGACTTTCGTTTTCCTGCTTGAGCTCGGTGTTCTCCTGCTCGAGCTTGTCGACGCGTTTCATGAGCCCTTCGAGCTGCTCACGAATCTGCGCGACGTCGTTATTCGGGCTCGCGGCGAAAGCGCCCATCGGCACCGAGGACAGTGCAGTCGCGACGGCGGCTGCGAGGACGATGTTCTTCACGGGGGGTGTCTCCGTTTGTTTCATAACCTGACCAGACAATCTGCTCAAAACTTCCCGCGCTGCTGCGCGTGTCGGACAGGCGTTATACGGCGGAGTTATTACAACAATGTTTCAATGCTCGGATCGTTTGACGTTGATTGAACGTTGTGCAAATGCTGCAGCCACGATTCCGTACGGGCAGCACCGCAGGAAATAGATGTTGCGCGCGTGTTTGTGACATGCGAGTGACGGGTCACCCGCATGACAGGGATGTGACAAACTGCGCGAGCGGATGAATCAGGCGGTGGCGAGAACGCCGGTGCTGCGTGGAATCACGCGAGCGCGAGGGAAGTGACACGTGAAGGTGCTGCCGACGCCTTCCTTGCTTTGGATCTGCAGCGTCCCCTCGTGCCGCTGCAAAGCATGTTTGACGATGGCCAGACCCAGCCCCGAGCCGCCCATGCTGCGGGCCCGCCCCGGATCGACTCGATAGAAACGTTCAGTCAGCCGCGGAATATGTTCTTCGGCGATGCCGACGCCGGTATCGCGCACCGCCAGATGCGCCCCCGTGTCGTCGACCCACCAACGCAGCTCGATCTCGCCTTCCGCGGGCGTGTACTTGACCGCGTTGGTGATCAGATTCGAAGCGATCGAATGCAACTCGGACTCGACGCCCTTCAACAGCGCGTCGCTGTCCAGTTGCAGACGCACGTTGCGTGGACGCTCGTCGAGCGCCATCACTTCCTTGCGCAACAGCGCCAGCATGCCGGCCATGTCGACCGGTTGCTCTTCCTGCGTATGCTCGCCGGACTCGAGCTTCGAGAGCTCCAGCAGATCCTTGATGATGGTCCGCATGCGCTCGGCCTGGCGGCGCATCTCCAGCACCGGGCTGCTCCAGGCCGGATCCAGATTGTCGTCGTCGGCGAGCGCGTCGAGATAGCCGCTGATGACGGTGAGCGGCGAGCGCAGCTCGTGCGAGGCGTTGGCGACGAAGTCTTTGCGCATCGACTGCAGCTGCTGTTCCTGACTCACGTCGCGAACCATCAGTAGCTGCCGCTCGGCGGTGCCGGTGCGCACGATGTTGAAGGCCAGCCAGCGATCGGTCTCCAGATCCTGCACGATCGCGCCTTCGCTGGGATGACCGGTCTTCAGGTAATCGATGAAGGTCGGATGGCGCACCAGGTTCTCGATGCGAATGCCGACATCGCGCTTGCGCCGCAGCTGCAGCCAATCACCGGCGCGACCGTTGAACCACAGAATTTCGTGATCGGGGCCGAGCAGCACCGCACCCTCGGGCATCGCGCTGGTGAGACGACGGAACTCACGCAGCAGGCCCGTGACGCGGGCCCGATGAAACTGCTTGCGCCGGTAAATGCGACTGACGATGGTCACCAGCTCTCCCCAAACGCCACTCATGTCGGGCGGCGTTTCGACCCGGCGGTGACGCAGCCAGTACTCCACGCGCAGGGCATTTCTGACCTGCGAGATCGAATAGATTCCCAGGGTGATCGCCAGCGCCAGCGCCACCCGGCCGGCGATGAGGCCGATCACCACGGCGAGCGCCAGCGCGAGACCGAGCCGGGACACGGATTGCCAGCCGGACGGCGAAAAGGCGCTGAGGATTTTCTTCAACGGCTACTCCGCGCGCGTTGAGAAACGATATCCCGAGCCTCGCACGGTCTGAATGAAACGATCGTAGTTGAAGGCTTCGAGCGCCTTGCGCAAGCGACGGATGTGCACATCGACCGTTCGTTCTTCCACATAAACGTTGCCTCCCCAGACGCGATCGAGGAGTTGAGCGCGACTGTACACCCGCTCCGCATGCGTCATGAAGAAGGACAGCAACCTATACTCGGTGGGTCCGAGCTGCACGGTGCGATCGCCTACGGTAACGCGATGACCGGCCGCGTCCAGCACCAGTCCTTCGGCTTCGATCAGCTCCTCGCCACTGCCGTTGGTCGACCTGCGCAAAACGGCATTGATACGAGCCAGCAGCTCGCGAGGCGAAAAGGGTTTGGTGACGTAGTCGTCGGCGCCGCTGTCCAGGCCCATGACTTTGTCCTGCTCCTCGGCGCGGGCGGTCAGCATGATCACCGGCACTTCCTGGGTTTCCTTGTCGCGCTTCAGAGCGCGGGTCAACTCCAGGCCGCTCATGTCCGGCAACATCCAGTCGATCAGCACCAGATCGGGACGCTGGTCGGCAATGCTGGCCCGGGCGGCGCTCACATCCGCCGCTTCCCTGACTTCGAAACCGCTACGTCGCAATCCGAAGGCAATCATCTCGCGGATGGGCCGCTCATCCTCGACGATCAGAATCTGCTTGGTAGCCATGAGGTAAGCGATGTGGCCTTAATTCAATGACATGGGTGACGCCACACATTACAGCAACGAAGTATGACAGTCGCATGACGAGCCCCGGGGAAATTGCTCCCAAGATGACAAAGTCGCGACGCGGGCAGGAATTACGCGGGAAAACCCACCCGTTGCCCGCTCCCGTGCGCGGGAGGGGAGCGTTATTTTCATTCTTCTGGTGCGGAGAGCTCGGAGCACAGGCTTTGTTACAGCTTCTTTACAGCCGGCGCTGTTGCTCAGGCACTTTTGACGTGGGCGACCTGATCGCGGACGTAGACGGGCTCGGCCTCGCTCGCGGGCTTGGCCCGCCCGGCGCGAAACTCCGCTTCGGCCAGCAGTGCGATGTCGCTGGCCTTGGGCAACGCCTCTTCGTGAACGACACGAGTGCCGCTTGCCAATCTTGCGCGCAGCGAGGCGTACGCTTTGAAGCCCGTACCGGCCAGGACCGTGAAATCCCCGTCGGTGACTGCATCCGGTGCATCGACGCGCTCCGGCGCGAGCGCTGTAACCAGCTCCGCTCCTGAATCGCGAGCGAAGCTCGACCAGTACACCTGGTTCATGCGGGCATCCATGCACACCAGAATTCGATCTCCCGGCCCCGCGACTTGCTGAGCAACGGCCGCGAGATTCGAGATACCGACGGTCTGCAGCCCGGCGCCGAACGCCAGCCCCTGAACGACGCCGACGCCGATGCGGACTCCGGTGAACGCGCCCGGCCCCCGGCCGTAAGCGATGCCGTCGAGGTCCGCCAATCGTACGCCCGCCTCCTTCAACACCGCCTCGACCATGGGCAGCACCAGATCCGCGGCCCCACGCGGCTGCTCACTGACGCGCTCGATCACCTGGCCGTCGAGGCGCAAGGCGACGGAGCAACGTTCAGTGGCGGTGTCGACGGCAAGCAGGCGCATGGTCCTCTCCAATTATCATGGCCAGTCAATCGCGGTGGAGGGATTCATCGCCTCGGGATCCGGAGCGAGCCCGATGGCGCTCAACCTCTCATATAAGAACTGCTGAACATCGACCAGATTCTGGGTGCGAGGCATGGTCGGCAGGCTGTCCAGGAAAATGCGCCCATAACCCTTGGTCCGCAGGCGCTCGTCACACAGCATGATGACGCCGAAGTCGTTCGGATCGCGCATCAGCCGGCCGACGCCCTGCTTCAAGGTGATCACAGCCTGCGGGATTTGCTCTTCGAAGAACGCATTGCCGCCGCGACGCTCGATGGCGTCGAGGCGAGCCTTGAGCACCGGATCGTCGGGCGCGGCGAATGGCAGCTTGTCGATGATCACCACCGACAACGCCGCACCCTTCACGTCGACGCCCTCCCAGAAACTGCTCGTTCCGAGCAGCACCGCGTTGCCCCGCTCACGGAACCGCGTCAACAACACTTCGCGAGGCGCATCGCCTTGGACCAGCACGGGGAACGGCAACGCCGGCCCCAAGCGCGCCAACAACAAGTCGGCGGCTTCGCGAAGCGCCCGATGACTCGTGAACAGCATGAACGCGCGACCGCCACTCGCTCGCAGTACCGGCAACGCTGCGTCGACCACACTCACCGTATGGCGCGGCGACGAGGGCGGCGGCAATGACTTCGGCAGATACAACAGAGTCTGCGACTCGTAATCGAACGGACTGCCATAACGCGCGGTCCGCGCATCACGCATTCCAATTCGTTGCATGAAGTGATCGAAGCTTTCACCGATCGCGAGCGTCGCCGACGTGCACACCCACGCGGCCGCGTTTGCCTGCACGAGGTCACCGAGTTGCTCGGCCACGTCGAGCGGCACCAAATGAAATGACACGCCCTGCCCCGAGCTCTGCGCCCAGCGCACGCTCGGCACCGCGGCCTTGCCTTCCTCTTCAATCAACTCGCCCAGCCGACTCGACACTTCCGAAGCGCGCCGACGCAGGTTCGCGAGCCCGGTGTTGTCTTTCGAAGCTTCGGTCAGCGACTGAATCAGATCGTCCAGCGAGCTGCGCAGGTTGGCGAGCGCTTCGATGGTAAGTGCCGGCCAATCCTTGTATTCACAACGCTCGCGCTGACTGCGCAGCGAATCCTGCAGATCGACGAGTTGCCGATCGATGGTTTGCGAGAATGCCGCCGACACCGCCTGCTGAGGCCCGGCGAGCAGCAACTCACTGGCGAGATCGCGTGCCAGCGCTTGCATCTGACGGCTCGACACGGTGAAGCCCAGGAAGTTCGCGGCCACCTCCGGCAACTGATGCGCCTCATCGATGACGATGGCGTCCGCGCCGGGCAGCAGATCGCCGAAGCCCTCTTCCTTGAGCACCAGATCCGCCATCAGCAAGTGATGATTCACGACGACGATGTCCGCGCCCTGCGCGTTACGTCTCGCGTTGACCACGTGGCAACGATCGAACGACGGACAATCCGGGCCGAGACAGTTGTCGCGAGTGGATGTGACCCACGGCCACACCGGATCCGATTCGCTCAATTGCGCGAGCTCGGAGATATCGCCCTCTTTGGTGACGTTCGACCAGGCCCGCACTTTGGATAGCGCGACGGCAACTTCACGCCGCAGACCACGCGACACAGCCTGCTGCTCGGCCATCTCGAGCCGATGCTGACAAAGATAGTTCGCGCGACCCTTCAATAGAGCGACACGCGATGGCCGGCCGATCGCGGCCGACACCGTCGGCAAGTCGCGATGAAACAGCTGATCCTGCAGATTGCGTGTGCCGGTGGAAACGATCACACGCCGGCCCGAGAGCAAAGCCGGCACCAGATACGCGAACGTCTTGCCCGTGCCGGTGCCCGCCTCGACGATCAGCCGCCCCTTGGAGCGCAGCGCCTGCCACACCTGCTCGGCCATCGCGATCTGCTCATCGCGCGTGGCAAAGCCCGGAATCGCCTCCGCCAGCGGTCCCTCGGCGCCAAAGATTTCCTCGAAGTCTTGCATCAGCGAAAGGTAGCTCTAAAGCGGGCCAGCGCGGTGGCTCCGGGGGCCAGCGGGTTGCGCAGGCTCCATCGAATATGAGTGTAGCGCTCGGGTGGCGCGCGGGTGCCGTCGGACTGCTTCAAGGTTTCGGGACGCGAGAAGGTCTGACCGCCATCGATCGAGAACTCGATGTCCGCGCCCGGCCCGGCCGCCGAGCCCGGGACATAGGACGTGTTGGCGGGAATCAACTGACTGACCTGGACCTTATTGGCGAACACCGGCGTTGGGTTGGTAATTCGAACTGTGTAGTAGACAACCTGGCCCTGCGACAGCTGGGTCGCTGGCACCATGCGAAAGGTCGGGCGCTCCGCGGCCGCGACGCTTTCCCGCACCTCCGCGACCAGCTCCGTGCGCAACTCAACCGGCTCTGTCGCCATGGCAAGACTGACGAACGTTGTCAGCCACACAATTACTAAAACTAGGGATTTCATCAAGATACGTTGGATTCTGGCATCGATTCCGCAGCTCGGGACGTCGTTATGCAGCAACGCCGCGTCAAGGAACTCGACAAGCCATGCAGCGCGAAAGGCGCTGGGTATAATCACCACCACTAATACATCTATGAGTTTTCATGAAACCGCGAGGTTGTCGCCCTAATGTCCACGTCTAATGCATCGCTCAAACGCTGGGTGGAGGAAGTCGCCCGCCTGACCCAGCCAGCATCGATCCACTGGTGTAACGGCTCCGACGCCGAGAACGCCGCACTGATCGAAGCGATGCTCGAGAGCGGCGATCTTATCAAGCTCAATCAGGACACCCATCCCAATTGTTATCTGCACCGCTCGAACCCTTCGGACGTGGCGCGGGTCGAGCACCTGACGTTCGTCTGCACGCGTAACAAGGAAGACGCCGGCCCGAACAATCACTGGATGGAGCCCGCCGAGGCCCATCGCAAGATCGACGATCTGTTCGCCGGCGCGATGAAGGGCCGGACCATGTACGTGGTCCCGTACTGCATGGGTCCCATCGACTCGCCGTTCGCCCGTTGCGGCGTCGAGATCACCGATAGCCCGTATGTCGTCGTCAACATGCGACTGATGACCCGCATGGGCGACGCGGCGCTCAAGCGCATCGAGCGCGAAGACACGTATGTGAAGGGCCTGCACTCGATCGGCGATCTGAATCCCGACCGCCGTTTCATCATGCACTTCCCCGAAGAGCTCACCATCAAGAGCGTCGGCTCGGGTTACGGCGGCAACGCCCTGCTCGGCAAGAAGTGTCACGCGCTGCGCATCGCCAGCTACCAGGCTCGCGAAGAAGGCTGGCTGGCCGAGCACATGCTCCTCATGGGCCTGCAGAGCCCCGAAGGCAAGACGCATTACATCGCCGCGGCCTTCCCGTCCGCGTGCGGCAAGACTAATCTCGCCATGCTGGTTCCGCCCGCTTCCATGCCGGGCTGGAAGATCTGGACGCTGGGCGACGACATCAGCTGGCTGCACGTCGATGCCGAGGGTCAGTTGCGCGCGATCAATCCTGAATCGGGTTACTTCGGTGTCGTGCCGGGCACGAACCGCAAGACCAACCGTAACGCCTTCGACATGATCCAGCGCGACACCATCTTCACCAATGTCGCGGTGACCGAAGACAACCAGCCCTGGTGGGAAGGTCTCGAGACCGGCAAGCCGGCGCTGGATTGGCAGGGCAAGCCGTACACCGGCAACGGCCCGGCCGCTCACCCGAACTCACGTTTCACCGTGTCGGCGAAACAGAATCCGATCTACTCCACGCTCGCGGATGCGCCGGAAGGCGTGCCGATTTCCGCGATCCTGTTCGGCGGCCGTCGTCGCGAAGTCGCGCCGCTGGTTTATGAAGCGCGCGACTGGGCGCATGGCGTGCTGGTCGGCGCGGGCATGGCGTCCGAAACGACCGCCGCGGCCGTGGGCCAGATGGGCGTCGTACGCCGTGACTCGATGGCGATGAAGCCGTTCGCCGGCTACAACTTCGCTGACTATTGGAGCCACTGGCTGAAACTGGGCAACGCCAAGAACGCCAGCAAGCTGCCGAAGGTGTTCCACGTCAACTGGTTCCGTCAGGACCGCAACGGCAAGTTCATGTGGCCGGGCTTCGGCGAGAACCTGCGCGTGCTGCGTTGGATCGCCGATCGTTGCGAAGGCAAGGCCGAGGCGCTCGAGACCCCGATCGGTTTCGTGCCGCGCAAGCAGGACCTCGATGTCAGCGGCCTGGGCATGGACGCGTCCACGCTCGAGACCCTGCTGTCCATCGACCCCGCCGCGTGGCGCCAGGAAGTCGATGCGATCGGTAAGTACCTCGATGAATATGGCAGCCGCGTGCCGAGTCAGCTGCGCGAAGAACTGAAGGGCGTGGCCAAGCGCCTCGAAGCCGCCAACGCGGCCTGATACCCGCCAAATAAAAGCGGCGGTGCCTAACGGTACCGCCGCTTTTTTATGCCACCTGCGCGCCGCTCCGCCGCGACGCTTGAACTACCTGAGCGTCACTCCATACCGGCGCGACACTTGAACGACCTGAGCATCACTCCGTACCGGCGCGAGACTTGAACGACCTGAGCGTCACTCCGTACCGGCGCGACGCTTGAACGACCTGAGCATCACTCCGTACCGGCGCGAGACTTGAACGACCTGAGCGTCACTCCGTACGGCGCGACACTTGAACGACCTGAGCACCACTCCGTACCGGCGCGACGCTTGAAAAAGAAAGACGGCGGCGGCGTTATTAGTCTTCGCAGACGTAGCGAACAGTCAGCGACGAATTGTTCTCCGGCACCCGGCCGAAGCCAATCAATCCCTCGCCCTTCAGCTGCATCGAATCCCGGCGCACGAAGGCCTCTTCTCCTTCTCTCGTAGTCACGAACGTACCATTGGTACTCTGATCGACCAGCTGAAATTTATTGCGGACCAGCTCGATCTTCGCGTGCAGGCGTGAGATCAGATTGCCCTTGACCACGATGTCGTTCTCTTCCGCGCGACCGATCGCGATGTTTGCACGGTTCTCGTCGACGACGATTTCCTGCCCCTGGAACCGCAACCGCAAGCGCCGCGCCCGTTGCTTGTCGCGGCTCGACGCCGTGGCGCCGAGCGCGATCGCCGGCAGCATGCTGGTGGCATCTTCCTTCTGCCACAGCACCTCGAACAATTCGTCTTCGCTGGTCTTGCCCTTGAGCGTGGCCACGTCGATCTGACGCACGGCCGACTGCCACTCGGGCGCGAGGCGCTCGACCATGGCGCTGGTGACCATGATCTGCCCGGCCTTGGCCTGGCTGGTCATGCGATTCGCGGTATGCACGGCGGCGCCGAAGATGTCGCGGTTCTCGAGCACCACCGGGCCGAAGTGACCGCCGATGCGGATCGCGATGGGCTGGCCTTCGACCTTCAGCTCGGCATGGATGCGGATATCGTGCTGCATGCGGCTGCCGGCGTTGATGGCGTCGTTCGCAGTGGGGAACGTGGCCATGATCTCGTCGCCGATGGTCTTGATGACGGTGCCGTGGTTCTGCTCGGTGGCGGCCCGCATGATTTCCACGCAGGTTAAAACCATGTCACGCGCGCGCAGGTCGCCCATGACTTCGTAGATTCGCGTGCTGCCGACCACATCGGCAAACAGGATGGCTAGTTCGATGTCCTTTCCCATGACCCCTTGGCGCTCATCGTCAACTCCCGCCTCGTTGCCGCCCCATTGGTATCCTTGCTGTTCCGCTTGAGGTTCCCGGCCTGTACCCGAACGGCCGGGCACGGGCGGCAGTATATACGACAACGCTACATAACCCTGCTGGATCCACAATTTAGGAGTTTGGATGCTCGACATGGCTCCCCGACCCGCCAGGATTCTGGCGCTCTTCGCGGTCCTGGCCGTTCAGCTGGCGGCACTCCCCGTGCGGGCCCAGAACGTACCGGTGACCGACTGGACCGATGCTGACCTGGCAACGGCCGCGGCCCTGCGCGACCGGGCCCTCAAAGGAACCTCGGCTTACGACCACGTCAGCTCGCTGGTCACCGAAGTCGGTCCGCGCCTCGCCGGCTCCCCCGGCGACGAAGCGGCTGTGCGCTGGGCGATGAACCGGCTCGGCAAATTGGGCTTCACCGGCGTGCGCACCCAGGACGTGCTCGTGCCCCGCTGGGTCCGGGGTACCACGGAAGTCACGATGCTCGGACCGGCGGCACAGACATTGGTCGCCGCCACCTTGGGCGGCAGCATCGGCACTGGGGAAGAAGGCATCGAAGCGCAGGTCGTCGAAGTCGGCTCGCTGGAGGCACTCAACGCGATGCAAGCCGGCGACATCAAGAACAAGATCGTCTTCATCAACCAGCGCATGGAACGAACCAAAGACGGTTCCTCCTATGGCACAACCGTGAAGAATCGGGTGCTGGGCGCGAGCGCGGCCGGCAATCTCGGCGCCGTCGCGTTGGTGATTCGATCGATCGGCACCTCCGATGAACGGTTCGCTCACACCGGTCGCATGGTGTACGACATGAGCGCCCCTCGCATCCCGGCCTTCTCGTTGTCGAATCCGGATGCCGACGCCTTGTCGCGTCAGTTGAAAACAAACAAACAGACGCGGCTGCGAGTGAAGTCCACGGCGCGCGAAATGCCGCCCGCCTGGTCGGCCAACGTGATCGGCGAGATTCCCGGCACCGATCGCGCCGGTGAGATCGTGCTGCTGGCCGCGCATCTGGACTCGTGGGATCTGGGCCAAGGCGCATTGGACGATGGCGCGGGCGTCGCCATCGTCGTCGAAGCAGCGCGTTTGATCTCACGCCTGGACCGCAAACCGTCGCGCACGATTCGCGTGGTGTTGTTTGCCAACGAGGAGTTCGGGCTGTCAGGCGCGAGGGAATATGCGCGCTTGATTGGCGATGAGCAGGCGAAGCACGTGCTGGCGATGGAAGCCGACACCGGCATCGGCCCGGTGATTCGGCTCGAGACTCAAGTCGCGCCCGAATCGCTCGGCGCCGTCGAAAAGATGCGTGCAGTGATGCAACCATTGCCCGTGCCTGTCGAAGGCGGCATCAACACCGCATCGGGTGGCGCCGACATTGGCCCGCTCCGCGCGCTCGGCGTGCCCGTGCTGGATCCGGTGCTCGATGCCAGCCTGTACTTCGACGTGCACCACACGATGAACGACACGCTCGCCAAGGTCGACGCCAAGATGCTCGACCAAAGCGTCGCGGCTTACGCGGTCGCCGCCTACCTGGCGGCAAGCAAACAAGGAGACTTCGGCCGGCTCGCGCCGGTGCCGTTCGATCGTTGATTCCCTGCGGAGCGGTGGGCCAGTCAGCCGGCCCACCGCTCCACGCTCGTTCCTAACCGATTGCATTTCGAGCGCCCACATTCGAGGCGCATGTTCCACCGATTGAATCGTCGCGAAGGTGGGGGCGTTACTCCACCCACAGCTCCACATTCGAGGGCCGCTTGCGATCGTGATAGATCGTCTGCTTCGCTGGCCGCGACTCAGTGTCGGTCGCCACGGGGTTGCCCGTGTTCGAGTTCGGATAGATGTAAGGCACCGCGCCACTGAGCACCTCGATACGAATCCGATGACCGGGCACGAACGTGTGCGCGATGTCGAACAGCTCGATGCGATATTCCTGCGGCGCTGACGACTCCAGCAACTGCTCGCGCTCATACCCCTTGCGATAGCGAGCCCGCAACACACCCGCCGGCGTCGCGCCCACTTTGACCGCCCGGCCATCGGGCCACACATCGATCAGTCGCGCCACGAAATCGGTATCGCGAGCATCGGTGGCCGCGAACAAATTCATGAACACCGGCCCGGTCGCGGTCACCGGCCTGGTCAGCACTTCGCTGGAATACGTCAGCACGTCGGGCCGCTTCTCGATGTGCTGATAGTCGATCGCGTAGTGATAACCATCGACGAACGCAGGCGTCGGATTCAGCGGATCGAACACGTAACTGTCCGGCGTCTCATTGCCGGGCTTGTGCCATTGCAGAGTGCGACCGCTCAGATACAGCCGCTGCAACTTGCTCTTGGAATGCGGGATGCCATCGAGATCGCGCCACTGATTGGTGCCCGTGTCGTAGATCCGCGTGCGTGGGAAATTGAACGTCGGCGCGGTGCCCTTCAGACAATGATCGAAGAACTTCAGATGCAGCTCGCGAAAGTCGACGATGGATGACTCCGGGAAATTCAACTCGCCCACCTTTCTCACCCCACCCGTCGTGGTGTGACGATGGGTCCACGGCCCCGCGATCAGATACTGACGATCCTTCGCGGGCGAATGCTCCGCCATGCCGCGCCAATAAAACATGCTGCCGGGAATCGCCGAGTCGAACCAACCCGTGATGTGCAGCACCGGCAGATCGATGCGCGCGAAATCCGCCGGCGTGAGATAGATCCGTTTCCAGTAATCGTCCATGGTGGAGTGCTGCATGAAGTCGCGATACATGGGCATGTGCCGGCCATAGGCATCGTCCATCGTCAGCAGCGGCCGATGCGCATCGATGCGATCCATGTCGAGCTTGGCGGCATCGCTGTCGAACTGCGCCACCTTCGCCGCGGTCCGATTCAGCCAATGCAAGGCCCAGTCCATGCGGAACGCTCCGCCAACATACGGCAGCTCATCGAATGGCCGGCCCACGGCCGACGTCGACACCATGCACTTGAGCTGCGGAGGGCGTCTGGCCGCCGTCAGCCACTGAACCGCGCCGAGATACGACGGCCCCATGGTCGCCACCTTGCCGTTCGACCAGGGCTGACGGGCCAGCCAGGCGATGCTGTCGTAGCCGTCGTCGCCTTCCACGAACAGATACCCGAACTTGCCGTCGGAATCGCCACGGCCGCGCGTGTCCTGAACCGCCAGCACATAGCCATGCTTGCTGAAGAGCTCGCCGAGCTCGGGCGCCATCAGCCATTCCGTCTCGGTCTTCAAATACGGGGTTCGCATCAGGATCACCGGGTACTTTCCCTGCTTGGCCGGCATCCACAAGTCGGTCGACAATTCCACCCCGTCACGCATCGGAATGCGCACGTCGAACTGAGGACGCATCCAATCGGCGGCCGCATGTACCTGCGCGGACAGGCCCAACAGCGCACATCCGGCCAGCACCACAGTCAGCATGCATCGTCGAATCATCGCGTCCCCCGGCAGCGAAAAAAGCGCGCGCAGGCTTTCACGGCGTGGCGGCCCGCGTAAACAAATTTATTTGGGGACCGAAATCGCGCCTGCCCCCGTCATGGTTCACGGGGGGCTGGGGCTTACATGACATCTTCAGAGTGGTCCAGGCAGATCGCCGCCTGGGCCGACGAATGGCATGGCGACCTGATCAAGTTTCTGGCGCGGCGGATGGCGACACCGGCCGACGCGCAGGATCTTGCACAAGAGGTCTACTTGCGGCTGGCACGCGTCGATCGACTCGATCTGGTGCGCCGGCCGCGCAGCTATTTGCTACGCATCGCCGCCAACCTGCTGCATGAGTGGCGCTTCAAGGCGCGGCAGGTCCGTCCGCATCACTCCGAGGAAGTCGACAAGCTGACCTCGTCGGACGATCCCGAGCGGCACGTGCTTGCATCGATGCGCTCGCAACGGATCGGCGTCGAGCTGGCGCGTCTGCCCGCCCCGGTCCGTGCGGCACTGGTGCTGCAAATTCGCGATGGGCTGAGCTACGAAGAGATCGCGAAGGAAATGGCCGTGACACCGAGGATGGTGAAACGTTATCTGCTCACGGCCTACGCCACCCTGCGCGCAACGCTGCCGCAGGACATGTGACAGGAGCATTGCCGGTGAGATTCAAGCGAAAGGACGGATCCCAGGATACGGGCGTCGCGGAGGCCGCCGCCGAGTGGTTTGTCGACCTGCAGGCGAGCCATGTGTCGCCCGAGCGCCAGGCCGAATTCGCCGACTGGCTGCGCCGTTCGCCGGTGCACGTCGAGGAGTTCTTGCGCCTCGCCGGTCTGTACGGCGACTTGAAACGTTCCCCCGAGTTCAACGCGGTGGATGTGGCAGCGTTGATCGAAGAAGCCGCGAGCGCCACGCAGTCACCGAATGTCGTGCCGCTGTACGGTCAGTCGGTCGATGCGATCGAAACGATTGAAGAGCCGCGCACGAGCCGGCGACCGTGGTTGATCGCGGCGGCGGCCTCGGCGGCGCTCGCCATCATCGCCTACCCTATCGTTTCCAAACTTTCCGGCTCGCAACGCTATCGAACCGAAACGGGCGAACAACGCTCGTTGGTACTCAAGGACGGTTCACACATCCAGCTCAACGTGCGCTCCGAGCTGTCGACTCGCATCGACGACAAGCTGCGTGAAATCCAGCTGGACGATGGCGAAGCGCTGTTTGAAGTCGCGAAGGACACGTCGCGAGTGTTCCGTGTGCGGACTCCGCAAGCCGTCATCGAAGCGCTCGGCACGCAGTTCAACGTCCGTGTGAAGAATGGCGAAACAACTGTCGCGCTGCTCGAAGGCAGTGTCGCCGTCCATCGCTCCAACGATTCCGCACCTGTCATGCTGACGCCCGGACAGGCGCTGACGCTGTCAGCGGCAACGAAAGTTGCAACGCGGCCCCACGAGGCGAACCTCGACACCGTGACCGCCTGGACCAAACGTCGCCTGGTTTTCGAAGACACGCCGTTGACCGACGTCGTCGCCGAGTTCAACCGTTACAGCCCGCAGCCGATCCTGATCGCCGATCCGCAGCTGGCGCACGTCTGCATCACAGCGACCTTCGATTCCGACAGCATCCGCACTTTCACCGATTCGTTGTCCGCCGCCGGCAATCTGCAAACGATCCGTCAGTCCGACGGCTCGCTACTGATCCAGTTGACCGAAGGCCGCGGGGACCAAATCAGCAGCTCGACCTGTCATTAGCCCCCGGAACGATTTCAAAAACGGGGAGACGGAATGAGAACACGAGCTTCGAGCTTCGCCGCAATGTCCGCACGCGCCGCGGTCGCGATCGTGATCGCACAGAGCGCGCACGCGGAGGACGCGGCACGACACGCCATCAACATCGATTCACAACCGGTCGGCGCAGCGCTTCAGCAACTGGCGGCGCAGACCAATCTGCAGATTCTGGTTTTCTCACAGGACGCACAGAACAAACAGGCGCCGGCCGTGCACGGCACGCTGACGGCGGATGAAGCGCTCGTTCAACTGCTGCGCGATACCGGCCTCACCTATGAAAAGGTCGATGCGAAAACCATCGCGGTCAAACCTGTTTCCAACGCGACCACTCAGCCGGGCGTCACCGGTCGTGACTCGTTGCAAGCCGACCAAGCCGAAGTCGCCGAGATCGTAGTGACCGGCTCGCGCATTCGGCACGCCGGCAGCGAGGCGATCAGTCCGGTGGTCGGCATCTCCGCCGATGAAATTCAGCTGCAAGGCGCGACGCGCATCGAAGATGTGCTGAACTCCCTGCCCGCCATCAGCCCGAGCCAGAACGGCCACGTCAACGGTCTGGGCAACGGCACCGCGACCGTGGACCTGCGACAGCTCGGCCCGTCACGCACCCTGGTGCTGATCGACGGCAAGCGTCTGCTGCCCGGCGATCCGGTGACCCCGGCGCCCGATTTGAACAACGTTCCCACCGCACTGGTCGAGCGCATCGATGTGCTGACCGGCGGCGCGTCCGCGGTCTATGGTTCCGACGCCGTGGCCGGTGTCGTCAACTTCATCCTGAAGCGCGATTTCGAAGGCATCGCCTTCGACACCTCGATCGGCGTCTACAATCACAAGAACGACAGCTCCATCCAGAATCTGGTGCGCGCTCGTGGCGACTCGCCCGCCACCGGCAGCGCTTATGACGGCTGGACCAAGGACTTCAACATCACCTTCGGCGCCAACACCGCCGACGGTCGCGGCAACGTCACGGCGTATCTCGGCTATAGAAATATCGATGGCGTGAGCTGGGACAAGCGCGACTTCAGCTCCTGCGTCGTGCAATCCAATGCCGCCGGTCACTACTGCGGTGGCTCGGCAGGCACGGCGCCGGCACTGTTGATTCCCGTCGATGGACGGTTCCTGACCATCGACTCCGGCAGCGGGCTGCTCCGTCCGTATACCGACGGCGATTCCTATAACTTCGCCGATTCGAACGTCCTGCAGCGTGAGGACTCGCGCTACGTGGCCGGCGCACTCATGCACTACCAGTTGCACCCGAGCGTCGATCTGTATTCCGATATCACTTACATGCGGAATCAGTCGTTGCGCCAGCAGGCACCCGACGGCGTCTACGGAACCTACGACATCAGCTGCGACAGCCCTCTGTTGAGCGCCGATCAGGTCAACGTGCTGTGTACTCAGCAGGGATTCGGAGCTAACGACGCTGCCCCGGTCACCGTGTATCGTCGCAACGTCGAGGGCGGCTTGCGTCCGTTCGACATTCAGCATGAATCGTTCCGCGCCGTCATCGGTGCGCGAGGCGAGTTCGCGACCGCTTGGAACTACGATGTGTACGCTCAATACGGTCGCACGAAGTACGACCTGGAACTGGGCAACATGCTGGCGCAGTCACGCATCGCCCGCGCCATCGACAGCGTTCCCGATCCGCTCACAGGTGAAGCTGTCTGCGCCTCGACGCTCAGCGGCGCCGACCCGAGTTGCGTCGTTTACAACCCGTTCGCCATCGGTGGCGTGACGCCAGAAGCGCTCGAATACATGTCGTTGACCGCGCTGCAGACGGGCTCGACCACCGAGCGCATCATCGCAGCGTCCATCTCAGGCAATCTCGGCGAGTACGGCGTGCAATTGCCCTGGACCGATCAAGGCGTGTCCATCGCGTTCGGCCCCGAATATCGTCGTGAAGCACTGGTGCACAGCCCGGACGATGCCTTCCGCCGCGGCGAAATCGAAGGCACTGTCGTCAGTGGCACTTCGGGCTCCATCGACATCAAGGAATATTTCGGCGAGCTGCGCATCCCGCTGGTGTCCGATCATTTCCTGATGCATTCGGTCGCACTGGAAACCGGCTATCGCAAGTCGGACTACAGCACCGCCGGTGAAGCCGAAGCCTATAAATTTGCTGGCGAGTGGGCACCGACGCGCACGCTGCGTTTCCGTGGCGGTTACAACCGCGCAGTGAGAGCGCCCACGCTGGTCGAACTGTTCACAGCGCAGACGCGCACGTTGACACCGACGCAAGATCCCTGCGCTGGTGCCACACCGACTGCGTCGCTTGCCAACTGCGCCTACTCGGGCGTGACGGCGGCACAGTACGGCACGATCGCTCCCAATCCGAGCGGCCAGTACAGCTTCGTCTCCGGCGGCAATCCCAACCTGCGGCCCGAGATCGCGGACACGACGACCGTCGGCTTGGTGTTCACACCGAACGAATGGCTCGAGGGTCTCAACATCACGCTCGATTATTTCGACATCGAAGTGGAAGGCTATGTGAGCTCGGTGCCCGGCGCGTTGTCGCTCAGCCAGTGCGTGGCCACCGGCAATCCCGTGTACTGCAATCTGGTGCAGCGTGATCCGACATCCGGCTCGCTGTGGATCGGCAACCGAGGCGTGATCGACGGCCGTCTGACCAACGCCGGCTCGCTGCGCACGTCCGGCCTGGACGTGAACGTGGGTTACACGCGTCCCATCGCGATGGGCAGCATCGGACTCGCGTTATCCGGCACCAAGCTGGACAAGCGCGAGATCGAAGCCCTGCCCGATGTTCGCAGCTACGACTGCGCCGAAACCTTCGGCACCACATGCGGCCAGCCCTCGCCGAACTGGCGACACAAGCTGCGCGCGACCTGGTACACGCCGATGGACATCGATGTGTCGTTGAGCTGGCGTTACATCGGCTCGGTGAAGTCGGACCGCACGCTGCCGGAAATCGGTGGCGTGATTCCGCCGGTCGATGCGTCGATCAGCGCCCAGAACTATTTCGATCTGGCGGCCAACTGGCGCATGCGCGACAAGGTGAACGTGAGTCTGTCGATCAACAACGTCCTGGATCGCACGCCCCCCATCATCGGCGCCAATTACATCCTCTCGTACTCCAACGGCGGCACCTATCCGGGCCTGTACGACCTGCTCGGTCGCTACATCTCGCTGGGATTGCGCGCCAGCCTGTAACGATCTGCTCGCAGTCAGACCGGGCCGGCGCTGCACGCCGGCCCGCTTTTTTGGAGTCTCCCGAGTGAATCAGCTCCGAGTCGCCCTCGCCTCGCTCCTGCTCGCCACCTCCGCGTCGGCGGAAACGATCGCCGTCAAGGTCGGTCATCTCGTCGACCCCGCCAACGGCACGGTCATGGACAACCGCATCGTGCTCATCGACGGCAAGAAGATCGTCGATGTTGTGGAACGCATGCCCTCACCCGCGCCGGCGACAGTCATCGACCTGTCGACCAGCTGGGTATCGCCGGGCCTGATGGATCTGCATACGCATTTGAGCTACGACTACAGCGGCACGCTGTGCGCGAACTACGTGGAGCACGGCAACGGCTATCGCGCGCTCATGGGAATGCGACGAGCTGAAGATATGCTGGCCGCCGGCTTCACGACCGTTCGGGACCTGGGCAACGCCGGCAATTACGTCGATACCGACTTGCGCAAGGCCATCGAGGCCGGTTTATTCGTCGGCCCGACCATCGTCAACGCGGGCAAGATCATCGCGCCCTTTGGCGCCCAACAGGACAGCGCGCCCGTCGAAGTCGGACCGTGCTGGCATTACGAATACATCGATGCCGACGGTGTCGATGAGGTTCGCAAAGCGGTGCGCACGAATATCTTCTATGGCGCACGCGTCATCAAACTCGTCTCCGACCCACGAGGCCAGACGCACGGCATCTACACCGAAGAGGAAATCCGCGTCGCTGCTGAGGAGACCCATCGCGTTGGCTTGACGCTCGCGGTTCATGCCAAGGAAGATCTCACCGCTATCCCTGCCATCCTCGGCGGCGCCGACAGCATCGAGCATGGCTACACTGTCTCGGATGCCACGCTCAAACTCATGAAACAACGCGGCGTGTATCTGGTCAGCACCGACCGGCCGATCAGTCATGTGCCGCTACTGAATCTGCCCAACCCTGCCGCCGCCGAAGCCAGCGCACGCGCCAAGGTGGAACGCCTGCGACGCGCTTATAAAATCGGCGTGCCGCTCGCCTTCGGCACCGACGTCACCGAGGATCTCGGCGGCCGGGATCGTGGCCGCATGACATTGGATTTCATCCAGGGCTGGATCGATGCCGGCATTCCCTCCGACTACATCGTCAAAGCGATGACGACCAACGCCGCGCGAGTGATGAAGCTGGAAGCCGAGCGCGGCTCGATTGCGAAAGGACAATACGCGGATTTGATTGCGACGGCGGCCAACCCGCTGGCGGATGCCCGCGCGTTGGCCGCTGTCACGTTCGTGATGAAAGATGGTAAGCCAGTGCCTCGCAGGACTCTCTCAGCCGCGCTATTCGAGTAGCGCGGCCCGGTAGAATGACGGCACGGCTTCAGTTGGCGCTGCCGATCTCGTTGAAATCGACGTTCATGACGGGATAGTTCCGCCATTCGCCATAGTCGAAGTGCCACCACTCGTTGACGTAGACATCGAAGCCTTCGGCTTCCATCGCGTTCTTGAGCAGGTCACGGCGCCAGCGCTGCAACGAGGTGCCGCCCACATACAACGGTGACGAGCGCGCCGACGGTTCGTCATAGCGTCCCGCCATCTCGACAGTCTGGCCGGTCGCAAGATCGAACATGCTGATGTCCGCCGCGCAACCCCGATTGTGTCGCGAGCCCTGCGACGGATCGGCGACGAACGGCCGGCTCTCCGGCGGTACGGCGTCCCAGAACATTCGGGTCGCGTACCACGGCCGATAGCCATCGATCAGCACGATGCCAAATCCTTGCTCGGCGAGCTTGCGATGCGCACGAATCAATCCATCCGCCGCCGGACGCTGCATGAAAAAGCGCGGCGAGTTGTAGAACGGCGCGCCCATGAAGTTCTCGGTCGTCGCGTAACGCACATCGAGCTTGGTGCTCGGCTCGAGCTTGTTGACCTCGACCAGGTCGGGCTTGCGCAGCTTTGCGGGCTGCGTCGGCGGCGTCATCTTGCGTGCATTCGCCACGAGCGCGGCGATGAATGGCGCGTTCGCGCGGCTACGAATTTCCGTCTCGGCGCCGAGATCGCGACGAGGCATCACGACGCCACTCAGGTTCGCCGCCGCGCCCAGACCTCGTTCGTCGCGCATGAAGCGCAACTCTTCATTCGCATACAAACCCGCAGCCGGGAATCGATAAGCATCCTTCCCTGCCCGCTCGAGCTTGTAGTGCTGAGACCACTCGGCTCGCGCATAAACCTCGCCGTCGCGTTCGTAGATGCGCAGGATGTTGTGCGGCCAGCCGTATTCGCCGACGAGCCCCGCGAGATCCGCAGCCGGCTCAGACGGTCGTTCCCAATTCGTGCGCTGATAGGTCGCTCCGCGGAAGGTCACGGAGCGCGCTTTCGAGTCGACCTGCAGCTCGTCGCCAGATACGGCGAGGTCGTCAACAACGAGACGACTGCCACGCTGACGTAACTCGGCCGCCACGCCTGGCGCTTCGACGAACAGTCGCTGATCGACGATACGAATGTCCAGGCTGTGGGCACCATCGCTGTAATGACCTTGCAGGCGATGCGCCGTGTCGACGGTGACCTTGTTGCTCGACTCCGACGTCGGCCGACGCTGCTTCGATTTCGCAGCGATGACCTGTCGCGCCGTGAAGTCGCGCACGCGTTTGAGCACCGGCTGCGCGCTGTCGATCGCCATCAACGTGATGACCGCGAAACCGTCGGCTGGGAAGACCGACAAATCCGCGGTGTAGCCGTAGGTCGCGCCGCTCAGCGAAACCAGATCGTGACGATCCAGCGTGCTTCGCTCGCCACTCAGGGCAGTCGCTTCACGACCGAGCAAATCCTGCGTGAACCGGGCGAGATCTTTGGTGCTGGACTGCGCGCCCATCGAGGCGGCAACGCCCGAATCGAACACGGCCGGCGCGAATCGCTCGCCGTCGAATGGAGCCATCGTGGCGACGGCCAGCGCATTCTTATCCGCTCGCACCGAGGTCTGCGTCATGGAGCGCGGCGCGAGCACCGTTTCAGCCAGCAACTGATCGAACGGTTTGCCACCCGCCACTTCGGCCACATGAGCGAGCACGGCGTAGCCCGCATCGGAATATTTGACCGCCGCCCCCGGCTGCGACACGAGCGCCGTCGCGTTCAAGCTCGTGACCGTCTCCGCAAGCGTCGCGCTTTCGAGGTCCGCGTGATGGCCTTTCGGCGGCATGCGAACCAGCCCACTGCGATGTTCGAGCAGGTGTCGAACCGTGATCTCGCCGCCGAACGTATTGCGCGGCTGAAATGAAGGCAGATAGCGAGTCACGGGCGCGTCGAGATCCAGCTTGCCGCCGGCCGCCAGCGATCGCACCAACTCGACCGTGAGCGCCTGAGTCAGTCCGCCGATGCGATAGACGGTGCTCGCATCGACGGCCTGCTTACCCTCGGCGTCCGGGTGACCGACGCCACCCGACCACACCAACCCGTCACGCGTAACGATACCGACCGCGATCGAAGGGATATTGCGAGCAGCGCGCTCCTGCTCGGCGGCCACCAGAGCCGCCTCGCCCGCCCGCTGCCACCCCCCATCGATGTTGGTGGACGCCGTCGCAATGGCCGGCATCAATGCCGCAGCCAGGACCACGGATCGCCACATAGTCTTCCCCTCACTCTTGTGCTGGCTTCCCCAGGAAGCGTTCGAGGAATTCTACCGTGGCCGCGTTCGCCTTCAGCACATTCTCATGACGCTGCAGGCTGTGCGTCTCATCGACCAGGATCAGTGTCTCCTGATGCACGCCCGTGTCTCGCAATCGACGCCACAGATCCACCGTGTGCGTCACCCTGACATTGCGATCGTCGTCGCCCGTGATGAACAGCACCGGCGACTTCCAGCCGGCGAGCGCCGAGATCGGCGACGAAGCCCAGCCCGCCTCCAGCGCCTGCTCGGCATCGGCCGGCATCTGATAGCTCTTGCGCGTCAGCAGGTCTTTCAGGCCGTACTGGAGAATCCAGTCGTGCACGCCATGGATGTCCACGCCGGCTTTGAACAACGCCGAGTCATGCGCCAGCCCCATCGCGGTGAGATAGCCACCATAGGAGCCGCCGTAGATTCCCACCCGGTTCGGGTCCACATTGGACAGCGATTGCAGGTACTGACCCGCAGCCTTCACGTCCTGATATTCGGACGCGCCGCGCTGCCCGGCCTTCGCGGGGAAATGGAAGTCGAAGCCGTAACCCGGGCCCAGCCGATAGTTCACCGCCAGCACCACGAAACCCTGCTGCGCCAGGTATTGATTGATGGAGTAATCGTTCGAGTAGTAACCCATCATGTGCCAGCCGAGCACCATCTGCCGCTGCGGGCCACCGTGCAGATAAACGATTGCCGGCCGCTTGCCCTTGACCTTCTTCGGTACGAACAACTGACCGTGCACCGTCACGCCGTCCGCCGACTGGAACGTCACGCGCTTCGGCGTCACCAGTTCATCCATCGGAAACTTCGCCGGCACCAGCTCCGGCGCAATCAGCTTCGGCTTGCCATCCTTCGCCAGCGTGGCCGGCACCGGCGGACGCGTGGCCGTGCCACTGAGGAACAACAAACGATCGTCGCCGGTGAGCACCGGCGCCCATTCCAAGCCGGCACCCGACGTGAGCGGCGTGACCTTGGCACGATCGACCGGCGTCTGGAACAGATGACGACGCTCGATATCGTCCTTGTCGCTGCCCGTGTTGGCCGCGAACACCAGACGTTTGCGATCGGGGCTGAGCGTCGCGTCCTCGACCATGTAGTTGCCCGGTGTGAGCAACTCCGGCGTCCCGCCCTTGGTCGCCACCGAATACAAATGTTGCCAACCATCGGCATATGAATTGAACACCAGCCTGTCGCCGGCTGCCCATTCCAGGAATCCCTGGAACATGGTCTCGCGCAACGTCGTACCGCTGTTCCAAACCGCCCGCGCCGTTCCCGTCTGCGCATCGCCGATCCAGATCGACCACGGCCGCGCCTCGAACTCCAGCGCCAGCGGCGGCACGCCCCCGTCGCCCAAGCGACGAATGAAGGCGATCTGCTTGCCGTCCGGCGACCAGGTCGGAGTGCCGTCGCGATAGACGTCGGCTGCGATCCAGCGAATCGGAGTGTTCTCGTCGGAGTAGATGCCGATGTACGTGGTGGCGTCGCGCGACGATGTAAACGCCAGTCGCGTGCCATCCGGCGACCACTGCAGAGATCCGGTTCGGCCGCGGGCCGTAAACAGTTTCTTCGCCTCGGCGCTGCCATCGGAAGGAACGATCCACGCGGCGTCATCTTTGATATACGCAACCTTGCGGCCGTCAGGTGAGACCGCCGGATAGTCGCCTTCCGCGAGGCGCACGGGTTGACCGCCCGACACCGCGACGCTCCACACCTCCACCTTCGTACCGGCGGGATGCGACAACACGTTCACCGGCAACCCTTTGTCCCAGTTCGCGCCGTGTTCTCCGCCTCTTACGTAGACGATCCGCGAACCATCATCCGTCAACAACAAACTGCTGATTTCTTGTCCGTCGTCGACTGCGTAGCTGGTGAGCTGGCGCGCCGCGAAGTCCGCCCCGTTCGCCACCCAGATGTTGTTCCGGCCGTGATCGTTGACGAGCCAGGCCACTTGCGAGCCTTGTCTGGCCGCGATCAGCGACTCGGGGAACGCATAACTGCGCACCTGCTCGATGGTGAAGCTCCACGCTTGAGCGAGGGGCAACAAGGTGCAGATCAGCGCGAGCGTGAGCCCGCGCGCGTAACGAGTGAACGTCATGTCTAGCCTTGGATGAGTGAGACGCAAGCGCGAACTTACCGCGCCTGCCGGCGTCATGCACTATCCGTGGAAGGCGTGCATTTTGCTTTTAGGTGTTTTCTTTGAATCGAGACTAGGCGGCCTGCACGATACGCAAGGCATCGAGCAGCAGGTCCGCACCGGCCGTGGGCTGACCTGCACCTTCGGAAAGATAGCGCCGCCACGACCGCACTCTCGGCAGACCGGCGTACAGACCCTGCACGTGCTTCACCATGCTTCGCAGCCGATGCCCCTCGGCCAGCCGGGTCCGCACATAGTCTGCGTACTGCTGAATCACCAGCTCACGCGCCGGCAGGCTCCAGCTCGGATCGAACACGGCTTGCTCGAGTTGCGCCAGCAGATATGGATTCGAGTAGGCCTCGCGCCCGATCATCACGCCATCGAATGTTTGCAAATGGGTCTGCACTTCTGCGACGGTCTTGATGCCGCCGTTGAGTACGAATGTGAGTTTCGGAAACTCAGCTCGCAAGGCCGCCGCGACGTGGTACTTCAGCGGCGGGATCTCGCGGTTCTCTTTCGGGCTCAGCCCTTTCAGGATGGCCTTGCGGGCATGCACGACGAACACGTCACAACCTGCCGCATGTACCGTCGCGATGAAGTTACGCAAGAACTCATATTCATCCGCCGCCTGCGGCATCGGCTCGATGCCGATCCGGCACTTCACCGTCACCGGCACACTCACCACCGCACGCATCGCGCTCACGCACTCAGCCACCAGCTCAGGCTCGCCCATCAAACAAGCGCCGAAGCGCCCGCTCTGCACCCGATCACTCGGGCAGCCGCAATTCAGGTTGATCTCGTCGTAACCGACGTCCTCGCCCATCTTCGCCGCAACCGCCAGCTCCTTCGGATCGCTACCGCCCAGCTGCAAAGCCACGGGGTGCTCGGCATTGTCATAAGTCAGCAGGCGCGCGCCATCGCCCCGGACCAGGGCGGCCGAGGTCAGCATCTCTGTATATAAGAGAGTGTTGGGACTGAGCAGGCGCAGGAAATACCTACAGTGCCTGTCGGTGTAGTCCATCATTGGTGCGACCGACACGCGTCGAGCCACTGAAAGGCTGGATTTACCGAGCGAAACGCCTATTTTTTCAGCCTTTTCCGTCATACCTGTTTCTGCGGGATTTCTGCGAATTCGGTGCCATTTTCCACTTGCAGCTGGCACAAAATTGGTACAAGAATGGCCTGTACCAGCTCGGAGACTTCACGATGGCACGAATTATAGTGCGAAAGCGAGCCGATGGGTCATGCGGGTACACAGCGCAGATCCGTATGCATCATGGCAAGAGCCTCGTCCACCAGGAGGCGAAGACCTTCTCCCGTCGCGCCGCTGCCGAAAAGTGGGCTCGGGCACGCGAAGTCGAGCTTGAAGACCCTACAGCTCTGGTTCGCGCCCAGGACGGCGACGTCACCTTGGCGAGCTTGATCCGTTGGTACATCGATTCGTTCCAGAGCCTGTCGAAATGGCAACGAACAAAGCAGTGTCAGCTCGAATTCCTGGAAAAGCATCCAATAGGACAGTCGGATGCCCTGAAGCTGACGCCTTCCGCATTGATCGATCACGCCCGATCTCGGCGGGCAAATGGCGCCGGACCGGCTACGGTGGGAAATGACCTTACATGGCTTTCGGTCGTGCTTCGCGCGGCCAAGAGCGTGAAAGGCGTTCTGGTCAAGCCAGAGGTCGTCGAAGAAGCGAGAACCGCCTGTCGGGAATTCCGGTTGATCGGCAAGAGCCGCCGAAGGGATCGGCGCCCTACCCTCGAGGAACTTAAGAAACTGGACGACCACTTCCGGCGGAGGGATCGACGAGCACGCATACCGATGCTCGATATCCTTTGGTTTGCCATTCACTCTGCTCGGCGCGAGAGCGAGATCTGCCGATTGGAGTGGAACGACAACGATGCAAAGGCGCGCACAGGCCTGGTTCGCGATGCGAAGCACCCGACCGCCAAGGAAGGAAACCACAGACGGTTCAAGTACACGCCGGAAGCCTGGGCGATCGCTGAGCGCCAACCTAAAACCAGTGAGTATATATTTCCCTACGAACCGAAAAGCATCTGCGACGCGTTCACTCGCGCCTGTCACGTTCTTGGTATCGAGAATCTCCGCTTTCACGACATGCGCCACGAAGCGACCAGTCGGCTGTTTGAGCGCGGATACCAGATCCATGAAGTTGCGCAATTCACACTTCACGAGTCCTGGAATGAGCTGAAGCGCTACACAAACTTGCGACCGGAAAAGGTGCGAGAGCTCCCAGAGGCAGTTGAGGGCAACACTGAGGTCCCGAGACAGAAACGTCGATCGACCGCACGCGAAGCGGTTAACCAGCCTTCTGCCGCTGTCGATCAATCAGGTCTGCAAGATCGACCGCACTGACGAGCCAGGGAGACTTCTGCCCACCAAGCCTGAACACCTTGCAGGGGAGTAGCTTCGCAGGGGCACGACGCCGAGCTTCCTCGTAGCTCAATCCGAAATACTTCGGAGCAATTTTATCCAGCGGGATATTCGCTTCACCAAACTCCGCGAGGAGGCCAAAGAACGTATTGCTCATCTGACAGGCCCTCACAGCACGCAACTCGGCTCACACGGGCACACGATGCGTGAAGCACGACAAGATTCACAAGTCTTCGTTTTTTACGCCTTTGATGAAAAACACTTGTCTCAGGCTTATGCGAGCCAAGTGTGAAAATTCGTCGCGTCGTCTTAGCGTGTCGCGTCCGGCTCAACCCTTTGACGGGCCTCCCAAATGGAGCGCAACTTGTCGCACAATATCGCGTCCTGTTTCAACATTTCTACTCTGTTGCGCGCCGCGACAATGGCTCAAATGCGACCGTTTAAAACAGCCTCGAAGTAGCTGGGATACTCCAGGAGTTTCTGACGAACAGTGTCAACCTTAGCCGCAACCAGAGCGCGGATATTCGTTTTGGATTCATTGATCCCTAGCACGTCCCGCAGGTCCTGAGCCAGCATGCGATCCGAGAAGCCATACTCAAATGCCGCAATCGCCAGCTCGTCGGGCAATCCATAGGTCATAGACTTCTGGAACAGCCGAAATCCGGCCCGCACTGGACTGGATTCGGAAGCCGACTCAAACAGGAACTGCTCGATCGCCGCAACGATCAACGAACATTCAAAGGACAGAGTGTTCTGAAGGAAGTCCAAAACGTCGCTTTCGGCCAGAGCGCGCCGCTGCTCTTCGCCCCACGGCTTGCTACCCTTCTGAGCGCGGCAATATTGCAGGATTTCTCGAAAACTCTTTCCCTGCATCCACAATCCGGTGAGCTGGAACGCGAGCGCCGCGGGAGTGACGGTATGAAAAAACTTATCTCTATTGAAGGCAGCGAACATCGGCCACACAGCCGCGAGCCATTCCTCCGGAGACGTAAGCTCGAGCAAGCGGTCGCGCCGTTCAGCCACCCATTGCTCTATCAGTCTGGCATCGATAACACCCAACAAGGTTTTCCCATAAACCGCCTGCCTCTCGACCGCCGAGGCCTGCGCTTCAATGTATCGAGCCACCCATTGAAATAGCACAGTGAGGGCAGACTTTTGGTCGTCGTTTGCCAGATGGTATGCAAGCGTGCCTCTGGCAAGCTGTTCGACGGTGGCGGCGAATTCCGGGAAGGAAGTCTGACCGCGGTTGGCCATCAAGTAACTCTCGATCGCGACGATATCTACCCGGCGTCGGCGCAACTCAGCAACGACGTTATCGACGGTGAAGCTATGTGCCGGATTGAGCCGAACGACTTCAGCTGCCCAGGCGACCCATTCGGGCTCCGACGAGTAAATCAGCTGACACAGATTATCCGCCGGGACCAGCAGCTCGCTCTTGTCATCCGGAGTTCCGATGGGGGCGACCAGCCCGAGCAGCGAGCTGCTGGTATCCTCGGCGTTGTCCCCTGAGAGCAGCTCACACGAAATTTTGAATCGCCAGCCGTCATCTCGCGAGCGACGCCTGTCGTAGACACTCGGGTCCGAAAAAATAATCACCCCTTCGGTATGAATGCCGGCTCGCCCGGCCCGCCCGACCAGATTCTGAAAGTCGCGCGTCTTGATGCGCTCGGCTCCCTGATAAATACCAGATACGATCAGGTAACGAATGGGTAGATTCACTCCCTGCGCCAGCGTCGATGTGCAGGCTACCAGCGGTATGAGCCGGTGTTGCATGGCATGCTCGATGGCCAGGCGCAAGCCGTGCGGCGTATTGTTGTGGTGAACGAAAAGCCCGCGGCGAGCGCCTTGGGCTTCCATTGACTGGTCACCAAAGTGCCGGTCGATTAAAAATACAAGTCGCCCGAGCTCGTTCTGATCGGCATGGATTGCCGGCGCGGGCAGCGAGTAGCCGCGTTTATAGATCTCGACGATCCGGCGCGCCATTCCCGCCGCCGTGTCCTTGCGTCCGCAGAAAATGGCGCATGCTCCTTTCGATGCCAATCGGATAGCGAGGTACAGCGACACGTCCTTGGCAGTTTCCGTCGAGCTGCCGCGATCCGGGAAGTACCTGTCCTTCTCCCTCGAGCTTAGCTTGGCAAGTTGCTGCTGCTCGATGGCCCGTGGAACGAAGTAGTCTCTGTTGGTAAAGTTGGTGGACTCGAAAAACATCAGCTGCCCAAGCTGATCCATCCAACTGGCAAACGCATACGCCTTGCTCGTGGGGTGCAGCCCTGCCCCATCGACTACTGTCGCTCCATCGCCAATCAGCCATTGAGACAATGCCTGAGCATTTCTGACGACCGCCGAAATGAGAATCGTCTGGGCGCCAGAAGGCAACAAGGATTTGATCTGCGTGAGCAACAACTCGTATGTGATGCCACGGCTGCCAGTATCGAATTGATGTCCTTCATCGTAAACGACCACGCCGATCCGGTCGACGATCTCCGGCACCTGCCGCAGCACATACAGAAACTTCTCTGGCGTGAGCACCAGGATCCGACTCTCGGTCACGTAACCCGGCCCGAGCAACTCTGCGAACTCGCTCAGGAAGTCACGTTGCAGTACATCGGACAGCTCGTTCACGGTCACGCCGTCTGCTTTAAACGCACCGTGCAGGGAGGCCGCAATCTCGTGACACAAGGCGCGGAAAGGCGCGACAACAACCGCGAGTTGCGTTCTCCCGGCTAGGAACGCGGCTCTCAGAATAATCTCGACCGACTTGGTCTTGCCGGCACTGGTCGGCATCTGTATCACTCCGGAGCGCCCAGCAAATATTCCCTGCTCTCCGAGGCGGACTTGCGCCGGCCAGAGCTCCTTCGGGAACCCGGTTCTTCCAATGATGGGTCTCCAGGCTTCTACCGCAATTCCTGTGTAGACAGGCAGCGTGGTCCATGCCGAGCGCGTGAGCCGAATTCTTGCAATTGAGGCAATCAGATCAATGAACAATAGCTCCCGAGCTGAAGCCCGCGCATACGCCTGGGCCCGGAGCGCTGCGAGCCTGGCAAATGTTTCCATCCTCCCGGAGCCGTCGTAAAAGTGGTAGGCAATGAGTCTGACCAGCGATTGCAGCCCATCGCCGAACAGTTGGTGCTGGATCGTCGGGTAGCTTTCCCAACGACCGCGCAGAATCCACCTCAGCACCTGCGTCACGGGGGCATCATCGGAGCCATCGGGTAATCGCTCCGCAAGCACGAAGCTGCTCCCAGGCCGATGCGCCAGGTAGTATGCGGAAGCTGCCAGAAGCGTGACATCACGCGAAATCTCGTCGCGAAAGCGTGATGCCAGAAAGGCATCGAAGAAGCTGGCGGCAAATTGCAAATCGTCGGAAGCGACCGGCAAGGTACTCGGCGCCTGGGTTTCGTTCAGCTGACCTTCGTTGAGACTGGCCGCGGCATCCCCCAGATTGCCTACGGTAAGGACGAATAGTGATTCCGGCTCGTCGTGCGGTGGCACGACGACGTGCGATTCCTTCGGCAGGTCAAACTCATACATCTTGCCGGTCGAGCGTGTGATGCCAAACAGGCGCCGGCTATTAAACTCAGGCTTCATTGGCCGCGCGCTCATACATAGCGTGAACCAGAGACATGAGATCGGCGCCGCGTATCACAATCAGCGAAAGGTACTGCTGATTCGGATGTTCGGCCGTCGTGGAGAGCTCAATTTCCGCGCGGTCGTATACTCCATCGACGAGAATGGCCGCGGCGCCAGATCGATACAGGTAAGGTCGATCGCTGGGATTCTGAAAGCGCTGGACTATGCCCGCTCGGGCATCCTGCTGATGCATGAGCCGTCGTTTGGTTGCGTTCAGCGTCATGGCCCTCCGGAAGTAGTCGGCGCGCGAGTCATCGATCGCCACCTGGAGACGGCCGCTGTACTTTCCATCTGCCAGTTGCGCCTTGACCTCGAAGGCGAACAACTCGTCCGAGGGAGACTCGCTCGAAGGGTCCGGCATCTTAAATCCCAAGATGTCCACACCTTTCACTGACTCATTACGAACCGCTTTCTCGGCGTATCGGCATCGTGGTACCCAATAGCCGAGCAAATACTCGACGTAATCGGCGACCAGGATCTCTGCGAAGTCCCCCGCCCTTATCGAGGGCCCGGGAGCCGCGCTCTTATCGGGAAAGACCAGTTCAGCGAGGTACTGCGCTCTCGATAGGCCGGTGCCGTCTCTTAATGCATCGATCTCTCGATCCAGACAATAGTGCTCGCGAAAGCGCGTTGCCCACTCACTCAAGTGGGCGTCGTTGGTGGAAGGCGCAAGACGCCAGACGTCGATGGCCCTGCCATCCAACGTAACGAGCTTCTCATTCGTCTTGCTCAGATACTGCAGGTGCGTTGGTGCCTCTGTATCGAGACCATGGCGCAACCCCGGCTCCTCTTGTGCGGCCGCCTCCACTCCGATCTTGGCGCCCGTAACACTCATGGCTTCTTGCCTTTCGCCGCTAGTCACTGAGGGAAGACATTTTATAACGAAGTGACTGCGTGGGCCTGTGACGCACTTGACAAAACGTGGACAGCCGCGTCTCCCGGACTGCTCGCGGTCACTTTCCGTTGCATCCACAAAGCATCCGATGGGTGAGTTATCTCACCTCTTGCAACTGTGAAGGATTTCTCGTATAGCTCGCATAAACAAGCACAAACACCAGCACGACGGATAGTAAGGCATGGCGGCTCCCGAGCTTACAGAGATCGAATTCCTTCGACATGTCATTCAAGCCGGCCCGCATCTCATGTGGTTTCTCGGCGCCGGTGCATCTCGAAGCTCCGGCCTACCAACAGCGACCGACATCATTTGGGACCTGAAGCGGAAACTCTATTGTCTGGAACAGAACCAGGACGTTCGGGATCATGACGCCGCCAATAAGGCCGTTCAGACGCGCATTCAGGGCTACATGGACAGCAGAGGATTTCCGCCGCTGTGGGATCCCCGCGAGTACTCCTTTTACTTTGAAAGGACCTTTGGCAATGACTACGCCGCGCAGCAGAAATATTTGAACGATGCTCTTTCAACTCAAAGGATATCATCCACAATCGGGCATCGTGCACTTGCCGCGCTGCTATGCATGGATCGCGCTCGACTCGTCTTTACGACAAACTTCGATGAAGTCGTCGAGACCGCTTATTCCGCAATGGCCGGGAAGAATCTGGCGACCTTTCATCTTGAAGGCTCCTATGCCGCCCTTGAAGCTCTGAATGGCGATCAATTTCCATTCTATGCAAAAGTGCATGGCGACTTCAGATATCAAAGTGTTAAGAACCTTAGCAAGGACCTCCTAAGCAATGACCAGGAGCTTCAAAAGTGCCTCGTCGCTGCTGCCACCCGATTTGGATTGATCATGGCTGGCTATAGCGGGCGCGATGGCAATGTGATGTCGATGCTCAGGGCTGCCATAGACCAAAACAATGCTTTTCCTCACGGCCTGTTTTGGACGGCGCCAAAGATCTCCGGAGTTGCGCAGAACGTCCGTGAGCTGATGGACTACGCACACAGTAGAGGAATCAAATGCGGCCTGGTTCAAACAGGAACGTTCGACGAGATGCTGTCGAAGATTTGGAAGAATATAGAGAAGAGGCCGAAGGAGCTTGATGAGAAAGTCCGAACCGCGATTGCAAAGCCGGTCTCGATTGCCTTGCCAACTCCAGGAAGTCGATATCCGATGCTGCGCACCAATGCGCTGCGAATAGCGAAGCTTCCAGAGTCATGCGGCACCATTGAGTACGATGGCGAAATTGTCATGGGTGACGTGAGATCCGCGGCCTTCAACGCCAGACCGGATTGCACGCTAGCCTATACCGACCGCCTGCTATTCTGGGGAGGGGCCGGCGAACTCGCGAAAGTTTTGGATGCAACAAAGATTCGTAAGGTGGAAAACTATGAATTCGAGAATCTGATTGATTCTGTTGATAACTCAGGGACGATGAAGTCCTTTGTCGAAGAGACCATCGCGATAGCCGCCGTAAGGGACAAGCCAGTATATCTTCGCAAAGATGACCGCACATGGTACGCCGTCGTTAAGCATGACGCGGCAACTCAGGACATCTACGAGCCCCTGCGGAAAGCACTCGGATACAGAGGATCACTTGCTCCAGTATCAGGCAAAGTCTTCGGCCTGCAAGATGTCTATTGGGCCGAATCAGTTTCCATGCGTATCGAGGAAAGAAATGGTGCTCTCTGGCTGATGTTGCGGCCTGACGTTTGGATCTCTCCGCTTAAGGAGCGTGAGAATGCAGAGGACTTCCTTCGCGCGCGAAAGCTCAAGAGATACAACACTCAAGCATTCGACATGCTTAGCGCCTGGATACAGATATTACTCGGCAACATAGGCCAGGGTCAGACGGTAGCCATTAGCGCTTTCCCCGCATCCGATTACAGCGCGAAGTTCGAGATCAGCACGCGCACGGCCTATAGCAAACGGAACGCCGCACATGGCTGATAACCCCAACGAGTTCGCCAGCAACTTTTCGCTTCCAGAGCCCGACCTACTGTTCGCCAACAGTAAAACGCACAAGCACCCGTTGCGTGGTCTCAACGACCTTGGCCCGTACAGCGCCGGCCTGGGCATCGTTTCTCAGGTCCGACTTGCCTATCTTGCCCCCACTGAACTCCTCGAAAAGATCGACTCGATCGTGGACGAACTGCGAAAGAAGCAGCAGCCGAAGGATGCTGTGAACTACTACATCGCCTATGAAGGTTTCGACAAGGTATTTAGAAGCACCCTTATACCCGCGACGGCCGCGTTACGCGTGGCAACGCCGCCGGAGTGCACTGCGCTTGCGGCTGCGGGCAATGGCAATGGCCTTGTGAACGCAATTCTTCAGGGGCTTGGCGCGCTCATGCGTATCAAGCACACCTTCGACGTGCTAATTGTTTACCTTCCTGATGCTTGGAAGGCTTCTTATCAGTATGACGGCTTCGATCTTCATGATCGCATAAAGGCCAAGCTCGCGCCTCTCAACATACCGATTCAGATCGTGAATGAAACCGCATTCACGCGAGAGTGCCGCGCGAACGTAATGTGGGGAATGAGCGTAGCCTTGTATGCAAAAGCTGGCGGGATTCCGTGGAAGCTTGCCGACTGGGATAAGGATGAGGCGTACATCGGGCTAAGCTATGCGATCAAGAAACAGCCGGATGGTGCCGAGTACAGCACATGCTGCAGTCAAGTATTCGACCCGGACGGAACGGGCTTCGAATTCATCGCATACGACACACGCGAATATGTGACCGACAAGAAAGGGAACCCATATCTCAGCTACCAAGAGATGCAATCGATCATGTCGAAGAGCCTACTGCTCTACCAGAACGGACATGGCGGACGCATGCCCAAAAAGATCTATGTGCACAAGACCACGCACTTCACAGACGACGAGATCCAAGGAGCCTTCGACGCCTTCGGGTCAAAGACCGATATTGAACTTATCCAAGTCGTCCGAACAAACAATTGGTACGGCCTAAAGGTCGATGCACCGTCGCGTCAAGGTAATCCCCCGGGGCCGGCAATGTACCCCGTTGGTCGCGGCCTCTATCAGCCGTTAACAAAAGATGAGTGCTTACTCTGGACGCAAGGGAGTGTTGATGGCGTTAATCAGCAGCGTTCGAACCAGCCCGTATTCAAGGAAGCGGCACTAAAGCCACTGCCTAGCCCGATCATGCTTCGCAGATTCACAGGCGAAGGCGGATGGCATGCCACGTGCTCCAGCGTACTCTCTTTGACCAAGGTGAACTGGAACAACAATACGCTGTACAGCACTTTGCCGGTGACCATACATTACTCGCAGGTCTTTTCCCAAGTCGTCAAACAATCACCGGAAATCATCAACGAAATCTACGATTATCGCTTCTTCATGTAGAGACATGAGCGAAGAAAGCTGCGTCGTATTTCGATGCAAGATTCGCCCCTCACCCTGGCCAAGATTGATGATCGATACTTCTAGCGAGCCCTCGGCTGCTGCAGGGTCGGGGCTCTCAATCGACGCATGAATTCCGCGGCTATCCATTCACGATCAACGTAGGCCGGCTGCATCTCCTTTGTGAACTGCCGGACTTGGCTCGCGAGATCTAAGTCGCCATCGCGGCTTAGCAGCGCGCTTACGGAGTACCATCCTCGCTCCACATCACGCCTAGTCGCGAGGAGCTTTTCCTTGCCATCGCCCGAATCGACTCGCCCGCTCCGCAGCTCGCCCGCCACAGATTGCACTCGCTCCTCGAAGCGCGTCGACTGCCCTCGGCGCATGGCCCGGTAGATCCCGTCCTTCTGATGCGTTCTGCTCACGCCGCGCACCGCCCGTTCCGTCGCGTTAGCGGCGACACCCTGGGCACGTAGTGCTCCCGCAAAGTCGCGCCGCCATTGCCGTAACGTGTCCTTGCGGATGTTTAGACGCGTGCCCAGCTCGCTCACTGCCTTCAGGACGAGATGCACATGGGGGTGATCCTGATCAGTGTGCAGCACCATCGCGTAGCGATGCTGAAGCGCGAACGTCTCCTGAGCAAAGTGACGAACGGCCGCCAGCAGCTTATGTGGCGGCGTTCCCTTCGGCATCGAGAACATTAGGTTATGCACCAGCTTCGCCGGCTTTCTCCCTGGCAAGCCCGTGTAGACCGCCTTGTCTTCGCGCTCCTGCAGCGCAAGCCCCCAATCTTCCAGCAGCGCCTTCTCCGCTCCCTTCAATCGGAGCCTCTCCCCATCGTCCGTTTCAAGCTCAAGCTCACCGCGCCGGTCAATGTACCGAAGATGTCTCCACACGGCGCCCACAGTTCGCCCGCCGCCCGTCACCTTGATCATGACCTCGGGAACGCGGGCCACAGTTCGACCGATCTGCTCCCGCTCGGCCGGAGTGAAGGTTCGACCGCGTCCTGGCGAACGCCGGCCATAGCTCACTATGTCCAGGAGTGGTTTCTGGCTGCGAAGGTCGATCGTGCGCTTACCCGTGGCCCGTCTCCCAACTACGCAGGTTCGCGTCGATCAATTGCCTGACGTGGTTCCTCAAACCTTCGCATGCACGCAACAGCGTCTTCAAATCTTCCCGGCTCGGGCCGGTCACCCTGCCCCCTTGGTTCGCATGTCGGGCGAGTTGGTTGAGGTTGCGACCGATGGAACTTAGCGCCCCGAGCGATTGGGTAAGCAACAACCGCTCCTCCTTGGGAAGAGGAGCCACGCCTCGTAGATGACTCCGAATCACCACCGATGCATACGTCGCCATTGGCATTCCCCGCGCCTTGGCGCGTGCATGGAGCAGCGCCTGATCATCCGCCAGAAGCCGGACCATCAATCTCGCCTGGCGTGGCGGCTCGTCCCTCAAGCCCGCCTCGAGCACCACACCCGAAGACTGGAGCGTCGTCTCGATCAAGCGCCGCAGCCACGCAGATTCTGTGAGCTGTTGCTGACGCGCGATCGCTTCGACGACTGCGTGTGTCGTCGCCGGCAGGCGGGTGCGAAGGATGCGCGTGTGACTCATGGGACGACTGTGGCCCATGAGCAGCCGAAAGGCTATCCTGCCTATTCCATCTCTTTGTGCAAAAAGGCCCGCGTGATTGTGATGTTCGAGAAGGTTCCGCTTGCAACCCAATGCCGCGCCCCAGATCGGTTGGCGCCAGATCGTTGATTTGTAGGCCACTGTGCAGCGTAGATTCGGGAACAAGAACAAGAGGTGCCGCAGTCCCAGCTCGGCCCTGGCCACTCAGAACGGCACGTGCTCAAACACGCACTCACCGCACCACGATCCCTTTCGTTTGCAGTTCTGGCACGGCGGACACTCCCACGCCTGCCTGAGCAGAGAGGCTCGCGCAAATGCTATCGCCTCATCGCGAGTCATGACGCTCATCGTGCGCCAACTGTACAAGTCACCCCACATGCGACGGCCCTCCTCGTCCCTCTCTTCCGTCAATCCGATTTCTATGGAATATCTGCCCCGCGCACATTGGTATTTCACAAGAACGCGATCCTGACTGATTAACTCGATCTTCCACTTACCCATGGCACGCAGCTCCCGCGTTGGCACGAGCCACACTTCGCGGCCCACTCACCCCCATGGGGAGCTTTCTTAGCCCTGGCTCCAGGGGGAGCCGTACTGGCTGCACTCGAAAAATCCGTGCGAGGGCGGCTTTGCGCGCTGGCACGGATTTTTCTGCCGGATCTGCCGCCAATCGAAGCCCTGCGGCAGCGCCGAGCTACGCGTTCGCGTCCTGAACGTTGAGGGCGAAAATCTCGGACCCACGCTACGCTGCGCGCGAGCCCGAGATGAAACACGAGCTAGAGGCCTCGATGCTCGGTCGTCGTGATCGTGACCGTTCGTCGATGGTGTTTGTGGACGAGCTCATTGCGAGCGAGATTCCAGTCGATGCGACCGTAGGCCCCCTCGCCCTTCGACCACTTCGGATGTCGCAGGTCGACCAGCTTCAGCACAACTACCGTAATCTCCTTAGCGAGGTCTTCATTGAATTCGGAAGCCAACCTCTTCCCAAATGCATTGCTCGCGTGGCAGCTAACATCGCCGGCGTCCTCCCGACCGTTGTATTCTATGCGCAGCTCCGTCGCTCCCACCGCCAGAAGACGCCAGTAGAGAGGAGCTACAGTCGCGATCAGTTCTGGGCTGGAAGGTCCGCCCGTACGGGGTGTCGAGTTATCACTCTGGTGAGTCATGAGCATTCTCCATCCTGGGCGGGATCGCCCGCGCGAGCGGCACACGTCGCAGCGCAGCCATCCAGACTCGCGTGTTCCATGCGCGACTCGCCAAGCACGCGTCTTCGCGTGCGCAGGGTCTGGAGGGCGAGGACGACGTGTTAGAATGGCACGCACAGCGATCCCAATCCGACACCAACCGAGGGAAAGCAGCTGCTGCTCGTCATCCCGAACCGCTATGCCAAGCGGGGCTCGTTCGCGTTCCCAGTTCATCACGAAGCTTTCTCTCATCAAAAGAGAGGACACCGAAGTATCCTCTCGCGACATCCAATGCCTCTACGTTGATTCTGCGTGACCCTCTGGAGCTTCTCGATGACCCCAGGCTCGACGTACATACATGGTTGATCTTTTGTTACAGGGATATCGAAGATGGCGGAGAAGATCTCTCGCTTGACATGAGCGATCGGCCCGGTTCGGAATACTTTCTCCGGAAGAACCCTGTCGCCCGTGCCAGCAAGGTCACTCCTCTCCGGGTCACACTCCACCAAGGCGACGTATCCCTCCTCGTGAAGCCGTAGATGCTCGGGGCATAGTCCCCAGCCAGTCCACTTTATGGCGCGTCATTGATGCACGCAGTCGGCGATCCAGCAGTATGCTGCCAGTCTCATACTTGTATCCGCAGACGAGACACACTCGCTGTTCCAATGAAACGTGAGACAAGTCGGTCATGGCCCTTCTCCGATCAATCTGATGGCGGGATTGCCCGGAGGGGCGCTTATCACGCTGTGCTCGCCAGTCAGGGGGCAAAGACCGCCGCAGGCGGCGAGTGCGCGAGCACTCGCCCTTGACGGCGAGCGCAGCGTGATAGAATACAAACAGTCTGCAACCCGCCTCCAGTTCGTTGGATCGAAGTCACCGCTGGAGTTGCGATTGAATGCGAGCGCGATTTGATCAACTGGCGAGGGCAGGCAGTCAGGCTCGACCGAATATCGATGGCAGGCATCAGCCGGAACCACGAGGAAGAGCCGAACTACGACAGCTGAGCCGAGCATCAATGCTTGATCTGGGCGCAGATGCCACATCTGCGCCCAGTCAACGTTATAGCCCGCGCATGGAGTCGAAGTCGTAACTGTAATTTCGCCAACCGTGAACGTGCGTTAATTCGTCACGCACGAGTTCCCACTCGAACTCCCCGCGCGAGCCCTCGGCATTCTTCCAGCCAGGATGACGCACTTCGAGCAACTCATGGAAGAATGCCCAGAGCGCTCGTCGTGCTCTTCCCGGTAAGGATGGGTTGATGAGTTCGCCATTCGCACCGTGAAATAGTGCATCGTTCACTCGGCCGGAATCCCACTCACCCTGGTAAGTGATTCGCACGTAAGACACGTCGGCTCGTTTCAACATCGCTGCGACAGCCGGCATACGTTGCGATACGCGTTGCATCCTGGGGTGAGGTTCGGTTACGTCCAGCTGCTCTCCGTTATTACGCTCCGTCATGATCGTTCTCCGCCTGGGCGGGATTGCCCACGACGCTAGCAGCACGGCGCGCGCAGCCGTCAAGAGCGCAGCCGCCGTTTCGGCGGTCGTGCCTTCGCGCGACTCTTGACGGCGAGCACGACGTGGTACGCTGGAATCGCATATGCAAGCCCCACTCCCCTCCCTTCCTCTTCGGTCGAGATGACGAGAGGCGAGCCGGCATGGCCAAGCGAATGCGCACACGCCTTAGAGAGACGCGAGGCTGCAGCACTTAACCAAACGCCGCAGCCCCGAGATCTATGTCACTGCGCTACCAACTACACCAAGCCCCGAAGGCATAGCCCCCGGACCTCAGGCGCATGATGTGAAGCACATCCCGCGTCGGCATTTGAGTCAATCGCGCTTGGGCGTCGTCAATGCTTTCGGCGACTTCTTTTATAAGTTCGACTCGGGTGCACTCAGCCAGCGCACCTGTGTAGGGCCCCGATCCCTCGTTTTCTCGACTTCTTCGGATTGCCGCTTCAGCCACTCTTACTGCGACCTCATCATTAGGAATATTTTCCCCGAAATAAAATTCAAACAAGGCGCCCATGGTGAGCTCCGCATTTCTTTGCTGGGCGAATTTGCCCGCGACCGCTGCTCCACCGCGCGCGCAAGCTGTCAACGCAACGCCCGGCGTCTTCGCCGGGTCGCGCGCCTGCGCGCGATGTTGACAGCGAGCACGGGGTGGTAGGCTGGATCGGTAGGCAATTCGTCACTCTCTTCCTCTGCTTTCCCTCCGTAGTTCAGGCGGACTGGCTCAATCTCATTCGTAGGACAAGCCCGGCCCACGGCGTTGCGTACGTGCAACCCCGAGCATCGCGTGATCAAAACATAAGGCGTGCTACGCTCGTGAGCTCAGGCAATCCAACAATTCCGGTCATCAGACGAGGTAATGTGTGGCTATAGTAAACGCGGCGTCCGGGCACATCTCTGCGCCCGGACACCACGAGTTATTTAGTCGAAGTTGTTATAAGTGATCACGTGCTTGTGAATGACATTGTTATCGACAACATCCCAGTCAAACTCCCCAGCACCATCGACCGCCCCGCCTCCTAGTTCACGAACCCTCTCGTTCAAGAGAGTTTCAAATGTTTTAAGAGCCTCTGCCAGAGTACCCATCGGGCAACGCGGTAAAACAGGCTGATCATTGGCATCGAGACAGACGATTCCGACTATGGCCCTGCCATCCACCATCTCGTATAAAGCCTTCAATCGCACGAGGCCAGTCTCACGAAGTTGAGCTGACAGCTCTCTCAGGTGCAGCATCTGCCCAGCACGGATGCTGGAGCCCCGGTCGCCAGAAGGACTCTCATTGTTGGCTGAATCATTCATGATAAGTCTCACCGTCGCGGGCGAAATTGCCCGCGATCGGGCGACCGCCAGAGATTCGGCCCGCAAAGAGCGAAGCCGCCGTCTGCGGCGGGCGCGCGTCTGCGCGCCTCTTTGGGGACCGAATCTCTGGCGGTACCGTTCGCGTCCGGCAAGTTCGCCGCCTATCACTCCTGCGCCGAGCCAAGCACTCACAGTGCAGACGGACCGACGTGACCCCGTTTTGAGTAGCAGATGATTCTAGAGCCCGGCCGTTACTGTAACCGCCTTCTCTGCCAATTGCGTTGCGTACTGTGATGGCGTGAGCCCGCCGAGTGCTCGCTTTGGACGCTCCTCGTTATATTCACGCCGCCAGGCTTCGATGACCGTTCTTGCGTGCGCCAGGCTGGTGAACCAGTGCTCGTTGAGGCATTCGTCTCGAAGGCGCCCGTTGAACGATTCGATGTAGGCGTTCTGGTTCGGCTTGCCTGGCTCGATCAGCCGCAGCAGTATGTGCTTCTCATGCGCCCACGCCAGCATCGCTCGGCCGCAAAATTCTTTGCCGTTGTCGGTGCGAACCACCTTGGGGTAGCCGCGGCGGCTACAGATATCTTCGAGCATACGCACGAGCTGACGACCGCTGATGTTGTGCTCTGGAATGACGGCGATCGCCTCGTGTGTGGCATCGTCCACGACCGCGAGATTCTTGATCGCACGGCCACCAGCGACGCGATCGAAGACAAAATCCATCGACCACACGGAATTAGCCTCCGACGGGCGCTCCAACGGCTGTCGTTCCGACATCGGTATCTTCTTCCGTCGGCGCCGGCGGACCTGCAGCTTCTCCTGCGCGTAGAGCCGTTCCACGCGCTTGTGATTCACGCGATGGCCGGCCTGACGCAGCTTCAGGTAGATCATCCCGGCGCCGTAGCGGCGATGGCGCTGCGCCAGATGCACGATCTGCTCGCGCAGCTCGCCGTTGCGATCCGGCGCTGGCTGATATCGCAACGAGCTCGCGCTCATCCCGATGATCTGCAGCGCCCGGCGTTCGGACAGGCCTTGTGGCGTCATCCAGCGCACCACCTCGCGTCGAGCTGGTGCGCCTACCACTTTTTTCGCAACGCCTCGCGCGTCACCTCGTTCTCTAGCATCGACTCCGCCAGCAGCTTCTTCAGGCGCGCGTTCTCGGCCTCCAACGCCTTCAGCCGCTTCGCATCGGAGACCTCCATGCCGCCGAACTTGTTGCGCCAGAGGTAGTAACTCGCCTCCGAGAAGCCGTGCTTGCGACACAGCTCTTTGACCGGCACGCCGGCATCCACTTCCCGCAGAAAACCAATGATCTGTTCTTCAGAAAAACGCTTCTTCACCCGTCCAACATCCGTCTCTGGGGTCGGACTCTAAATCACCGTGCTACTGAAAGGTGGGGTGACGTCGCTGCCTCAACTTCGTGGTTTCAGTATCGCATCGACCCTACTGGCAAGAACAGCAGCAACGGTACGAGCATCTGCTCAACATCCCGGCGCTGCCGACACAGACCCTCAAGATCGCGCGCGAACGCCTGTCGGAAGCCCAACGGATGCTTCGCGCGCTCGATTCATCCCCAGGAGAGTCACATGCCTCCAACACCACGTACTGAGCGTCCTGCTCGCGCACGGCTCAGCGATGCGCTCGAGCGACTGACGGCGGACACTCGCCATCGTCCACCGCGCGTGACGGTGAGCGAACTGTGCCGGCTCGCCGACGTCTCCCGCAACTCGCTATATCGCTATCATGCTTCGATTCTTGCGCGGCTGCGTCGTCATCAACCTCGCAAGTCTGCGCGCACCCAAGCCCGACGTGCGGCCGCGCATCGCCAGCGCGAGAGCGCGGTCTTGCGCGAGCGCGTGGCGCAGCTCGCCCCTCGTGGACCATTATTTCACCGCCTATCGCGAGACCAGCACACTCCTTGAGCGCCGCGACCGAGAGCTCGCGCAGCTTCGCAAGCAGTTGCCCGCGCGGCTGACGGTCGTTTCTTCCACCCCGCGCGGCGCGCACCGGCACTGAGGTGTCGTACTTAAAAAGACCCGAGCGCATCGCTGCGCCCGGGCCACGCGGCGGATCAGTCGATCGCTGCCAGGATTGTTCCGGCTTCGGCGTGCGACAGCGCGAACTCCCGCAGGTAATGGAAGTGATCCGCGATGCACTCGTCCGCGATCTGGAACGACAGATGACTCAGTGCAAAAAGACAAGCCGTGATGCCTGCAGCATCCGCACTCATCTCACCCGAGAAGCCGTTACCTTCGACGTCGATCCGGAAGATTGTCTCCCCGTGCGGCGCAAGGTAAACCCCGCCGTTTGAGAGCTCGATGAAATTCCAGTAACCGCCGGCATACTGAGGAGCGAGCCTTCGCATGAAGGTATACACTGCATCTTCCACGGTAAGCATGTGACGACCGAAGTGCCGAGGCAGCATCTCAAGTCGCTCAGCTTCGGCAACTCGGCGCGCTTGGATCGACTGCGACATCAGATCAGTGGAGGTATTCATGAGCGGGATCCTTTTCGATTGGGGCGAGATTGCCCGCGCTCCCGCTCCACGCCGCAGCGCAGCGGTCAATGGGCGAAGCCGGCCCAGCGGGCCGCAAGCGCGCTTCGCGCGTAGCCATTGACCGCGAGACCGGCGTTGGTATCCTAGCCATCCCGCAATCTCGCCCGCCTCTTCCTCCGACATGCCAGGGATCGTCATTCGAACCTATCGAGCGGCTGATTCCGCAGCCGTAGTTGCCTCCGTTCGACGCATCGCAGGGCGCGATTACAGCCCATCTCAAATCGAGGCTCGGGCGCCTGACGTCATCGATGTGAGGAGCTTTGGAAAGCGATGCGAGAGTAAATCAACATGGGTCGCCGAGATCGAAGACCAAATCGCTGGATTCTCCGACCTCGAGCCCGATGGACATGTCGACATGCTCTACGTCCACCCCGATTTTCAGCGTCGTAGCGTGGCCCGTGCTTTACTTCAGCAGATTGAAGAGGCGGCCCGCATCCAAGATTTGCGTCGTCTATACACAGAGGCGAGCATTACGGCACGCCCGCTCTTTGAGGCGATGGGATTTCGCGTCATCGTTCCGCAGACAGTCACTGTACGAGGCGAATTCATGACGAACTACCGAATGGAAAAGCGCCTCGACACCCCGCGAGCACCATAACTGTCACCTTTCTTGTTGCGCTGGGTCCCAGCGTTGCAAATACTGGATTTCAAGCATTTCCCCCACGTCCGGTGACAAATACATCCAAACATAAGATATGCGCTCGAGCCATCGTGGGAGTTGAGGATCAGAATCTCCGGGACAACCTCCCCGACATAGACTTCGGACTTGGCTCTGCGGAATCGCAGCGCGTGACGGGCGAACGCCGGCAAATCACGGCGGGATCGTGATTGAGCGGCCTGAACTACGTTGAACCCCGCCTCACCCATCGTTGCAATGACGACTGAGGTCGGCAAGAAGGCATACTTCGCACTCAGCTTCTCATGGGGAGCCTGTGCGTAGACAGCTGGTGTCAGCTTCTCGAGTTGCATGCGATCGAGCCCGCCGACGAACGCGCTGTCGCAATCGATATCGCCCAGAAGTGTCTGGATGGTTTTCATGACGATCCCTCAATTGATTTGCTTGGGCGGGATTGCCCGAATGCAATCCATCGCGGCGCATCTCGGAGTCAAGGATCCCAACCGCCTCAGGCGGCGAGTGCGTCATCGCACTCGTCCTTGACGGAGGGATCGCCGTGATAGGATTGAACTCAGCAATCCCGCCTGCTTCAGCGGCTGCGCTCGTCGCGTCGGTTGCGCAATTTCGGCGAAGGTACCGATTGGTTCTGCTGAGTTTTTTCCTGGAGGCGTTTGGCGACGCCCGCAATGAAATTCAAGCGCTTCTTTGGGTCACTCAGTCGTTGGTCGGCAACCCGCTCTGCTGCCTGCATCGCCAGCATCGTCTGAAACAACTCCGAATCTCCACGCGAGATCCGCAGAGCGGCGACATGATCGTCGCGCAAACGTCGAGCTTCGTTTCCTCGCGTTCCGAACCATTCCGGCTTCTCGGCTTGCCATCTCACGCGCCGAGGGGCCGACGCATTCGCTACGCGTCGGACCATCACCCGGTCTCCAACCCGGATCCGAGTCTGAGACTGCTCGATTGCCTTTCGCAGCCCCGGGCCCCACAGCGTTCGATACCCTTCCGAGGTCAAGATCGTCGCGTAGTAGCTCTGACGCTGGTTTCTCTCGAAGAGGTAGGGCGCACTCCCGTGCTTTAGTAATTTTCCTGCAACCGTCTCCGTGCTAAAGCGCGGTTGCCGTGGCAAGTTATTGTGTTCGGTTCCAAGAGGTCGCAGATCGCGTTCGTCGACGCGAACTTCACGCGCCAGGTCGGTTCGCTGAGCCCCGGGCTGCAGTTGCGGCGTGTCAGCTTTGGTCTGTGAGCTTGGTGGTGAAACGATACGACCGCTCGCGTCTGTCGCCCCTGCTGGCCAAACGTCCGCAAGCGTAGCTGCGCCGCCCTCAGATCTTGGCTTCTCACTCATGGAACCCGCTCGATTGCGTGTTGGAGCCGGCTTCCGTCTTGTCAGGGATCACACCGACCTTCGTTGAGAGGTAGACATTCCCGACGCTCCATCCCCATCGCTCAGCTGCGGGATCATCACGCTCGGGTGCCCGTCGCAATCGTTGGTTTGGATAGGGCTGCCACCCCCAGTCGGAGACTACCGGCCCGAGTCGCAACACACCGATCTCGCCGACCTGCCACCAACGAAGCTCCTCGCGACGCCCAAGCGTGACTAAATGGCCACTCGAAAAGTATAGAGTCCCGGCGCTCGTATCGATCCGTAGCAGCTCAACGTCATAGAGATGCTGCGTCCCTTCAAGATCTGTTGGCATGGGAGAGCCCGCTCAGCTCAAGACGCGAGCCGACGTTCGAACGCGTTCGGCTGCACGCGCTGGTACCGTTGGCGCTGGAGACCCCACTCCGCTATCCAACACCCGCGCCAGCTCCGCACGCACGCCCTCGACGAATCGACTTCGCTGGGCAGCGTCGGGAATACGAGCCTCTGCAAGCAACTCCGCTGCGCGAAGCGATGCCAACGCATTGGTGAGCGCCGAGTTGTTATGCGCTGATTCACGCGACGTCGCGGTCGGTTCATGCAATGCTTGGCTCCGAGAGCCTTCTTTCTCACCGGCCTCTCTCTGACGCACGTCCCACTGGTTTCGGTGAGCGGGAACTTCCTCTTCGCCGAGCACACGTCCGTCCGCATCGCGCGCTGGGCGCATCACGGCGACGCTCTTCCGCCCCGTGAGCTCCACTTCGATGAGATCCCCGTTCTTCACGCCGGATTGACTCAAGGCGCGAGGAAAATCGACGCCCCAGAGTTCTTTCGGCCCGTCCACCGTCTCGAGACGAACGAAATAGGATTGCTCCTTATCATCGCGAAATTTGTAGCGTGCCTCTCCATGCTCGATCAGCCGACCTGCATACACACGCGGACGCGACGACTTATCGCGAGCTTCTCGGCGCGGTTCGCTGGGTGCCTTCTCTGGCTCGGATGTCGATGCCGCAGATTTCCGCGCGCCGCGGCGTGCACGAACACTTCGCCCCTTCGATGCCATCGATGTCCGTTCGCGCCCCGGCTCCACTTCACGTTCAGATGCCGCCTGCGGCTGCCCACGCATATCAGCTCCTCGTTTAAAGGCAGCTTCTGCCGTCGGCGCAGACGCTACTCGATGCGGTGGCGCGATTGTCGGTCGTGGAGGATCAATCAACGGTTCAGGGGACTCCTGTGGTGCCCGCGCTTTGGCCAGGTCGCGCACAAACTGACGCTTATCAACTTCGGAGGGCTGATAGCCGCGCACAATGAGCCCCACATACGTCGCCTGTCGCCAAGCCTCGCGCCTGAAGCGGTCGGTGCCAGAAACCGTGATGTCATTCCAACCGCGCGCCAGAGCAATCTCAACCAAACTGCGTACTACCTCGGTGTTCTCAGAACGCGTGACTACCTTCTTTCCCTTATCCTCGAACGCCACCTCGCCGCCGGGAAAATAGTAGTAACGCCCCATGCGCGTAAAGCGCTCACGTACATCCTCGGGCACCGAGCGTACATCCAGCGCCGGAGGTCGCGCCGCCGCGATGACTGGTATTCCAACCGGTGACTGCGCTCGCGTTCGTGGCGCAAATTCTTCCGGCTCCAGCTCACGCTCCGACAGACGGCGTGCGTCAAGGCGTGCCGCAACCGGAGAATCAGCTTGATATGTCCATGGGGGATCCGAAGTAATGCGTTGAACCGCGCGATCGATCCAACTCACGATAGCAGGCGATGGTCGCAGCTCGTTGATCGATGGCGCCGAACGAGCACGCTTGCCCGCGGACGCGCCAGGGCCTGGCATCGGCGACGACGGAGCATGGTCTACCATGGGGAATCTCCTAACGGGAACGTGCACTCGGTCGCGTGGTCACACGAGGACCGACGGCGGTGGAATACGGCGATTTCGACGAGGATGTAGAGAGGGACGACGATCTGCGCGCGGGCGGTGTCGGATTCCCCGACTGCGCCATTTCGGCCACTCGTTTCTCAAGGGCGGGCATCGGCATACCGCGCTCGACAGCGTGCGCCAAGGTCTCACGCACCAGCGAGACGAATCGTTCTCGCTGCGTCGGGGATACGCGCTCTTTAGCGACACGCCGCGCGGAATCGAGGGCAAGGTACGCAGGCAGAAGTTGAGGAAAGGTCTTGATTGCATCGCGTGGGTGGAGCCGCTCGCTCCGCAGGGCTTCCGCCGCGAGCAGCGCCTCGTCATAGAATGCTCGCTGCTCGATTGCCCAATGGGTGCGCGCCGACTCGAAGCGGCGTCGCTCAACGACCTTCCCGGCCCTGTCTCGGCTGTTGAAGAGGACTGTCGCCGGCAGAATACTGTTCTCTCGCACCCCGACCTGCTCCCCGATCGTCGGCTGCGTACGCGACCGTGCGAGCGCAGTCTTAAGCGCGGGCGACCAGAACACACTCTCACCACGCTCGGTCGCAAGCTTCACAAAGTACGACGGCGGCGCACCAGGCTTACCCTCGTGCCGCCCGGGACCATGATCAACGAGGCGACCGAAGGTGACGCGATCTGCTTCGGGGCGCGGAGTATCGAACGCCTCGGCTGCGGCGTCCGCCGCGCTTCGCCGCGCACCCGCACCCTTTGATGCGGAGGGTGAGCGATCGTGCGGATCCGCCATGACGCCTCACCTCGTCTCGAGCGCAGCCATGAAGCTGTCGACCGCGGTCTGCATCTCCGCATCGCTCCATGGACCATCGTGCGTGGGGAACTCCACCTGCGAGAAGTCGCATCCAAAGTCTTCTAGCGTTAGGTTATCGGGTCGGTCGCGATCAGCGGACGCGGTCGAACGTGCACTGCCGTCCGCCGGAACCGGAAAAAGGGCGATGGATGAATCCATGAGAACACTCTCTGGTCGGGAATCAGAGATCGGAAGGTGCGCCTCGGCAGACGATAGCGATGCGCACCTCGCGGGCTGGGGCAGCGTTGGGGCGGGCAACAGCCGAGATACAAAGCGCGGATCGCGCCAGTAGCAAATCTTCTGTGCGCGAATCGGGCGTAGCTCCTCGCAGAACACGATCTCTTCGTCGCCACCCAGTTCTTTAACTTCCTGCGGCAGCAACAATGGTCGCTTCTGCTCACTCACCGAAATCGTTGCGCCGCGTGACGGAAGCCCCCAGCCACCAAATTCAGGACGCGACCGAGAGCGCACACGCACGGTCGTGTCCCCGAGTTCCTCAGAGATCTCTCGCGCGTCTTCAAAATCCTTTGGCGCGAACACGATACGAGCGCCTAAGCTTTTCATCATCGTCCGGCTGTTCTCCTGACCGTACACCTCACGCAGTTGCGAAGGAGCTTGAAACACCATCACCACGCGCACGTTGTAACCGGGGACGTAGCTGATGGCTTCAGAGAGGATCGGTATACGCCCAAGTGCTGGACATTCATCGAGCAACATCAGGACCTGAAATTTCAGCGACGGGTCGTGCTGAGGTAACACGCGCGTTTGCAATCCGATCGCCTGTTCGAAGAACAGCGATAGCACCGGGCGTAACCGGTGCAGATCGTCGGGATTGACCGCGACGTAGATGCTCATGGGTCGCCGTCGTAGATCGCGCAAATCAAAATCACTACTAGAGGTCGCTCGATCCAGGAGTGGGTTCAACCACAGATCCAAGCGGCTCGTGAAAGTCTTCCGAACCGACGACGCGGTGACGGGTGCCAGATCGATCACATCGTAGAGCGCGCGAACGCATGCCGACGACAATGGGAACCGGCCGCTGTTGCGGCCTTGGATGATGCGTCTCCAGTGGGCGCCGAAGCCCTCATCGTCGGATGCCATGCCCTGCCGCAGAATCTCTCCCACCGTCTTTGGCAGTGATGGCGACTCGAATAGATATAGAGCGATCCCGAGGAACAGCGATCTCGCCGAGGCAATCCAAAACGGATCGGTGCCTGGCACCTCGGGATAGAGCATGCTGCCTATGCGCTGGAGATCATTCACACGCAGGTGGGGATTGGAACTCACATAGTCCAGCGGATTCCACGCCGCGGTGAACCCCGACTCCGACAACGGATCAAACAGGAAACAATCGTGACCTTGCGCTGCGCGGTAGCCGGCGGTAATCGTCCAATTCTCTCGTTTAATGTCGACGCTGACTGAACTGCCAGGCCAGTTCAACAGATTCGGTACAACGACAGCGACGCCTTTGCCTCCTCTTGGACGCGCTGCAAGCGCAACGCCTTGCTGTCCGGGCAGAATGAGGTATCGGCCGAACAGCTCGCCGAGGAGAATCCCGTCGTCTCCGAGTAGCCCCGCACGCTTGATCGCGCGTCGATGCTCGAACTGAGCCGCCCCATACAACGGTCGCGGCCTCGGCCACGCTGCAGCCGCGGATGCAGCACCAACGACGCTGAAGCTGACTACCGAGCACACAATTACTCGCCGCTGAACCTGCGGTCGATCACCGTAGTGATAGAGATATCTCGCCGTCGTCAGCGGCGTGGCATTGATCGGCGGTAAACCGAGAGACCACAGAAAGTAGTAGCCCGCGAGCCACTGCGCAATGACAACTCCAGCCGCCGCAGCTAGCAGCCCCCAGGTCGCGAGTGAGCTCGGGCGACTACGCGCGGTAGTCCTGACTGCGTTTCCGTGCTGGCTCATACCACACCTCCGAGATGTAACGATCTCCCCCACTTCGCCCGAATTGCACGACGACATCGACCAACTGATAGAGCAGTCGTTTGATGTCACCTGGCTCGAGCGCTGCACCGGCACGGCTCTGCTGGACCAGCAGCGTCAGTTGTTCAAAGGCCAATGTCGCGCTGGATGCGTGAATGCTCGTGATGGAACCAGGATGACCTGAGGCGACCGAGCGCACATAGTCCCAGGCTTCCTCGGCGCGCAGCTCCGCGAGCAGGATTCGATCGGGCCGCAGGCGTAAGGAACATTCGAGGAGCTGCTTCGGCGTGACCGACGCACCGCTCTGCCCGCCCTTCGAATAGAACAACCTCACATGATTCGGGTGACGGTCGAGCGTGAGCTCAGCGGCGTCTTCGATCGTGATCAGTCTCTCGTGCACGGAGATGTCGCTGATGAGCGCACGCGTGAACGTCGTCTTGCCAGTGCCCGTTGCACCTGAGACGACAATGTTCCGTCGCGTCTGGACGGCGAATCTCAGGAACTGTTCATAGTCGCGATCCGCGAGCAGACGCATCAGCGTCTCTTCGCTGCTGTCCAGAGAACCACACGCACTACGCGTGCGACGAAAGAGTCCCTGCGCGCCGAGTTCCTCGAGCGACCAGGTACTTGGTGGCGAGCGTCGAATCGCCATCGTGACTGTGCCGGACGCGACCGCCGGCGGCAAGACGATCTGGATACGCTCCCCGCCGGGCAGCGTCGCCGATAACAACGGCGCGTCCTCGGCAATTCGTTGGTGCGTCGCGTGCGCAACCAATTTGGCAAGGCGCATACACCAGTCAAACGTTGCGATCGGCAGGGCCTCGCGCCGCCAGCCGGACGACGATTCGACGAACAGTTCGCCAGGTCGATTGATACAAATTTCCGTGACGTCCGGTTGCGACAACCACGGCGCAAGCGGACGTAGCGTCATTGCGAGAGTCGTTTGAGTTTCTCGCGCACCGGGAGTAGCCGGCTCAGTTTGCCCGGCGTCACTGTTCAAGGCGATGACACTACTGCCGCGTGAGGCGAAGCTCATAGATCCTCCGAAAATCGACATCGCGTGCCGCCAGGATCTGGACGCGATCACCCTGGTGCACGAGGACGGTCGGTGGGATACCGATAGTCTGACGGAGCACGTCGGTGAGCACGCCGCTGGACGTCGAGGGTTGAACGAGAACAGAGCCGTTGCCCCGTTGAGATTGCGAGGCGGCCTGCACGGCGCCGTCGATGACGGACACCAGGATCGCGGCTCCGAAGCGCTCGACGAAATGCCGGTGCACGTAGCCAGGCAATCCGGAACGCCCGAGTGCGTCTGTGCCAGGCGATTCGAGCGGAACGACGATGCCGTTCGGCGTTCGTGCCTCACCCCATAGCACGAAGACGCGCGCATTGCCCTGACGAACTTCCCCACGGGTTTCACCGACAAGCGTGCTGCCACGTTCGATCAGCACGACACGACCGTCTGCACTGAAGGTGTCGGTCGCGGTCACGCAGGTAACAATGCCCTCGAGACTGGTATCGATTGCCGTGATCAACGTACAGTCGACCGCTGTGCCCTTGGACAATAAGAGGTGCCGCGACGGCAGTACGCGCGCCTCTGTCGCCGGCAACACACTGGGCGTAAGCGTATGTTCGAGTGTGGACCGCCCTGCCGTGACGGCGAGATCCCCTTCCTGGCCGACGTCAGCCGCCCGAGGCGTCGGCAAGACAGGTGCGCGGCCATCATCTGCAGCACGACTGCGCCCAATGAGTACAGCGCCGGTCAGTCTCCGATCGACCGATGCGGGATGAGCAGCGCCGTCTGGTGAGCCCGCAACCTCGTGACTGGTTTCTGTAGCGAATCCTTGAGCGGCCCTCCATCTCACACCACCAGGCATTGGCGGCGGCTCGCCCATGGCGTGTTCCATCCATGACGTCTCCGGTTCAACCGACGTGTCGGGCGGAACGACGCGGGGCGGTTGGATGGGGCCGAGCGGCGGCACAATCATCTCGGTCTGAGCACGCTCACGAGTGGCACGCTCCGCATTCGCTTGGACGCGCTCGCCCCGACCAAGCGCGTGTGAGTAGTACCACCCCAGAAATCCGAGTCCTATGACCGCCATCAATCCGATAGCGAGCGCGCTACTCACGCGGCTTTGCATGGAGCGGACGCGATTGACAGAGGGAATGCCGCGTTCGCCCGCTACTCCTACGCTCGACGCCGAACTCTGTTTTGAACGCCCCTGCTGCGCGTCGCTGCTCGGTGTCTCGGGCATCGCCGTAGGTTCGAGCTCGCTCGCGTCGTCGCTCCCCCCGTCATGGCGTGAGACGCTCATGGCTGCACCTGTCTCACGTCACGTACGACGTCGGGTGAGATCGTTCCGTTCGGCAGCCGCTCCCCACTACCCGCATATCCACGGTTGACGATGCATCCAACCAAGCGTCCTCGCCGCAGGATTAGCTGCGGCGCCAAGCGGTGGAGGACCACGTAGCCGTCCTCCACGCTGAAATTCGTGAGTGCTTCCGTGCCGTCCGAATGTCGCACAAACACGGCCGGGATCTCACTGCGAGACCCGAAGCGAATGCGGGTGTGGACCCCATCATCGGTCACCGACTCGGGCTTGAGCGCCGGATGACCGCAATACCAGTAATCGACATTCACACGTCGCGCGAGCGTAGACGATGCAGTCGACAGTGCCTGCTCCAGACGAGACACTTCGGACGCCGGCGCCGGTGGATACACAAAGCGCAACGAATAGATAGGCGGCGGCTCAACTTCGCGCCCGAGCATCGAAGGATCGGCGTGATAGTCGAACTGATAGCGACGGCGATCCGTCACCAGAATGAGGTTCGTGTCGATGCCAGACGCGCGCGGTTTCAGGAAGACATGGTGGTCTTGCACGTCCACCGCAATCGCCTCGCTGTCTCCAGCACCGATACCTCGGTATTGCTCCCCGGGTTCGAGCTCGATGTGAATGACATAGCCCACCGCGCCATTGAGGCGATAGACTTGATCGGCCACGTAAGACACAACGCGCACGCGACTATCGACCACACCCGGAAGGCGCTCCGCCTCGACTTCTCGTGCCGGCGGGACATCGGCGAACACAGTGCCGCTCACAATGCACAACCACCCAATGCGCATGATCTGGCCACGCATGTCGGTCATTCCTTTTCCACTGGATTGCGTGCCCCGCTCGCGGCCTCGCCGCGAGCGCCAGTGGATTCCGCTTCGGGGCGGTAGTCGATGATTCGAAGTCCAAGCGGATTCCAGCGGCGAACGCTCGGATCGACGGATGGCTTGGCATACGCGTACTGAATAGTCGCGATCCAGTACGTACGCTGTTCATCCGCGCCGTTGCCCCGACGCAATGCCTTCACGAATCGGACCTGCGCAAGGTCTGCGAGTCCAGAGCTGCGCGTAAAGAACGTAACGCTCTGGACGTCAGCGTGCAGTGTCGATCCGTCCTTGTAGGCATTCAGCGGTGACGCGGGATTCGCGGTTGCCCATGCCTCGGCCCACACTTGGTTGCGCTGCGCCGAGTTGAATGCGGCACACTCTTCGTAGTCACTCTCGGCCGTGGACCAGGAGAAGCGTTCGCAAACCGTGACGTAGTGAGTGAGTAGATAACGCGTGATGGTCTCGTCCAACGTTCCGCGTCCGTCGTACGGTGGAACGAAGTCGACAATGCCGCTACGCGAATCCACGCGCACCAGGAACGGCTCGACCGACTTGAGCGGCATCAACACCACCAACGCGGTCACGCAAGCCAGTAAACAGATGAGGCTCACGCCGGCAACGATCCACGCTGTTCGCGCGCGACGTTCGAGCTCGCCAGCACGATCACGATCCCAACTGGCAGCCTCCGCGTAGTAGTCGGCCAATGACGAATCAGTGCTCATCGCTCCGGCTCCTTCGGAACCCGCGGCTCGCGCCTCACCGGTTCGGCTATCACGGCCGGAACATTGATCGGAGACAGGCGTCGATCACAGTCGACAGGAACGGCCCGGTTGCCCGCGCACCCGACGAGCAACCCCGCCATTGCTGATGCTATTCCGGCCCTTGTACGATGCGATTTGACGATGTTCATTCTGAAATCACCCGCGTGCCGAAGGACTCACGGTGTTATCGCTCGCGAGCGCACGTAACGTCCGGCGGCCACCGCCGAGCACTGCGCGCCGTGCTTGAAAGCCCGCCATGCGCGATAACGGATCCCAGCGTGTGGTCTCTTTATCCAGCAGCGCACCGCGCGTAAATTGCCGTGCAGAATTGGAGGCGTGGCCCATCCCCCACGCGATGACGGCACTCATCGCACCGAAGCTCGAAAGCGCGACGCCGCTCGCAAGACCCGACGCCATCGGCATCACCTGCCGCATGATGAGTAGCGTCAATCCGGAGGCGAGCCCTACTCGCACGGCATCGACAATTTGAATCCCCGTGCCCACCGCGGCCACTTGGCGAGTCGTTGCGATGAGCATGGTGAGCATGACTGCCGCGACCATCACGGAGAGCAGCGCGATGAATGCGTAGTTCGCGAGCTGCGCGAGCCATGCTTCGAGAAAACGACGGGTGGCCTCAAAGAGTGCGAGTACGAGGAACATCGGGCCGATACTCAGCAGCACCGCCAGTGCGATATGCGACAACGAGAGTAAGAACATGGTGTACACCGCCGTCAGGCCGACCATCATGAAGACGATCATTCCAGCCATGTAATATGAGATATTTCCTCCGAAGATCGATCCCTTTGCGAGCAGCGATTGCGCCGCATCCGCACCCTGAAACATGACTTCGTCGGCAATGCCGACCGGATCGTTCGCACCGACTACCGCTGCGGCAAGCTGCGAGGGCGCGTCATAGAACGTATCGACGATCACGTCGTGATAGAGCCACAAACGCAGACTCACCCCGAGGATCAGGGCGAGAATGCCGATCCGCTTCAGTCCTTCGGTGAGCGGCTCCTCGATGCGCCCAGTCAGATGGAGAGCGCCCCAGACCATCACGTACAACACTGCCAACGTAGCCACCGCAGGCTCGAGTGTCGTGGCCACACGCACGACCGTTTGAGCGATGTAGTCAAGCAGCAGGTCGTTCAGCCAGGCATAGAACTGAGCGAAGAATCCCACGGTGACGCTCCTGTTATGAGTGAATTAGAAACGCAGCGGTGGCAACTGCCGCAACGAGCCGATGTCCGTGATCGCGCGCTCGAGCAAGCGCTGCCGCTGCGCTTCAGATTCCGCGTGAGCGGTCGCACGCAATACTTCGAGTTTGCTTTGCTCATTGGCGAGCATCGCTGCCTCAGCGCCGATGCGTGCCTGCAGATCGAGCACGGCTTTTTGGTCACCTGCTGTACCAATAAAATCGATGAGCTGTTCGATGCTCGCGAACCGGTGGCTGGTCTCTTGCAACGCCTGGCGTGCCAATCCCTGCATCAGTGCCGCGATGCGTCGCGAGGCTTCGATATCTGCACGCGCCGACGGAGAGAGTGCGGCGAGCTGCGTTGCAGATAGCACCGCATTCGTGCGGGTTGCCGCTTCGATCTCGGCAGCCAGTGCACTGTAAGCACCCTCGGTCCCCCGAGCGGCCGCCACTAACGTCGCCCAGTCCTGCGGCAAGTAGTTTCGGTTGGCTCCCCGCAAGAGGCGCTGCATGCCTCGAGAGCCGGTGATGGCAGTGTATTGAGCTCGCTGCTCAGCGAGCTGAGCGCGAGCCGTGCTCAGCTGCTGCTGCAGAGTCTGCAACTGCTCCACCAGTTGGGCGATCGCGCCGACATCGACCACCGCCCACTGCGCATGGGCGGCCGACAGCGACAACAACGACGTCGCCACGATTACTAAGAGTCGACTCAGAAGCGATCTCATATAATCTCCTGATGAGCGTTCAGGCTCCGATAGATCGGTACTGCGAAAGAAACAGGGGTAACCATGCCTCCGGCGCCGGGCCGTGGCGCTCGATCAACTCACGCATCAGCGTCCCGGTCGCCGCGCGTCCGGACAGCACGGCGAGTTCATCGGTGCATCCGCGTAGATCAAGCGAGCACACCACGCTGTGATGTCCCTGCTTGATGAGGCAGCTGCCCGGCCGCAGCTCGAACTTGACCAACAGGAACTCACGTTCGGTCAAGCTGCATCCCTCGGTATAGTCTTCGCGTGTGGCATCTGGATTCGGAAGAAACAATTTAGTCGCCGTCTGTTCGAGAATGGTTCGGGCGATCCGGCTGCCCAACACGTTGCTCGGGCTTTGTGCCGCGGCGACCAGCGCGGCATCCAACTTGCGATAGGTCTGCAGTCCGTTCTTGGCGAACTCGCTGAACGCCTCATCATCGAGTTGTCGGGAAAACTCATCCGCCCAACACACCACGCGTCCGTTGCCAACCAGACTGCGGACCAGATGGAATAGATACATCGTGATCGGCGTGCGTACGCGCACGTTGTCTAGGAAATCCGTGATGTCAAACCCCATCACTGCGTGGCCAGTCAGTCCTGGCAGAAATGCATCCTCGGGGTTGTCGAACACCCAGGCATCCTCTCCTGTATCGGCGCACCAGGAGGCGAGTCGTGCACAGATGCCCTCGGCGTCCGTGACATCCAGAAACTCGAGCACGCGCGATAAACGTCGCGTCGAGGGATCGAGCGCCATCACGCCGCGCAACGCGTGGTCCAGATCGCTCTCCTCGCGGGCCGAGAGAGGTCGATCGGGCCGCCTCACGAGCACGCGGAGCCACTGGCGAAGAAAGTCGATGTTGCCGGGCGTCGGTGAGAGCTGCAGCGGATTGAAACCGGTGGCCACGCCATTTCGCAGCGGTGCGTAAGAACCGCCCAGTGCGCGAATCAGGATCTCGAGGCCTCGATCTTTATCGATGACGATCTGTGTGGTGCGAAAGCGCGTGAGCATCGTCAATAGAAAGCCGATCCACACAGTCTTGCCAGAACCGGTTGGCCCGAGAATCAGCGTGTGGCCGATATCGCGTCGAGCGCCCCCGTCTGTAGCGCGTGGGTCGCTCGCGTGTAACGAGAAGTGGACCGGTGAACCTACCGGCGTCACGAGCAGCGCGGCAGCCTCGCCCCAGTGATTGCCCGTCGCCCGCCCTATCGGATAGTTGTCGAACGAAGCGAAGGCGGCAAAGTTGCGCGAACTCACCGGAGCCTTGCGGGGACGCATCGCGAAGTAGCCTGGCAGTTGCGACCACCACGCGGCTTCCATGCCGAGATCCTCGCGCGCCACGGCGAATTGCGTATCGACCAGCATCCCGGTCGCCATGGCGAGTCGATCATTCAGCGGCTTCAACCTACGCGCCACGTCCTTATCCGCCGTGTCAGCGTTCAGATCGGCCAACACTTGCAGCGACCAGTGATGGTCCCCCATTACCCACTCGCCGCCCGAGAGCTCATCGAGCGCCACATGCAGGGCATCCGCTTGCGAAATCGCAAAGTCACCGGCATTTCGCATCTGATTGTGCTGACGCACCAACAGCCCCTGAGCCGTTACGCGGCTCAGGAAGGTGAATGACTGAGTCAACAGGAATGGAAAAGGCGCTGCGAGAAGCGCATCGAACATCCCCGGACTCGTGGGCGACGCGTACTCACGGATACCGAGCATGCCGGCAACGCGCGTTGATGAAGGCATCCGATACTCGATCGCCTCGGCCCCGAAGATGGGACGCGTGGTGCCGAGCACCTCGTTTAACGGCGCTCTCGGCAGAGCGACAGGTCGAGGCTCGGTATCGAGCAACAGGGTGAAGAACTCGAGCAGTGTCGAGAATCGTCGGCCGTCGCGCTCGACCACTCCGAGCAGCTCCGGATCGTATGCCACCAAATGCTCCATTACTGTCCTTCGCAACTGCGCGCACTGGTCGAGGGAGTCCGTGAGCTCCAACGCCGAGCCATTGCCATGCGTTCGCTTGAGCAGGCGCGTCGCCAATCCGGTGGCGCGGCCCGCGGCAGGTCGATACACGAGCGAGACGTACAGCTCATTGCACATCAACCGGCCGCGCACGCGTCGTCGGTAGGCATCGAGCAGCTGCGCGGCAAATCCTGGCGGGAACTCGCCCGGGGGCTCGACGCTAACGGCCCGGCGGATCACATGCGTCCAGACCGCCAAGTGAGGACTCGCAATCGTGCGCCATAGTACGTTCAGGCGTTCGTGGCGAACGTTGAGATCCACATCGTCGGCAGTATCGAAACTCGCGCCGCTCAAGCGCATTGTTTGTACATAGTCGCCCGCCTCCGTGCGCACCACGTGGGGCGCGACATGGGCGGTGTACGGAATGCGATCGGCGAGGCCGGACTCCCGCTTCGCGCGCGCAATGGAGAGCAGATCATGCATATAGCGTCCTCACACGCAGACGTGCGGCACGCGCCGCCGCCGTCCTTTGCTACTGGGAAGGTCGAGCACGAGCGGGCTGTAGCTCGTGCCGTGCCAGTACCGCAGGGTTCCCATCAGCGCCGGCAAGCGCGTCCTCAGCCACAACGCCGCCAAGTCAAAGAAGCGGGAATCTCGCTCACAAAGGAGCGCGGCAATACCGTGCAATGGAATGGCAAGCAGCAACGTGAGCAAATTCTTGCTCAGCAGGAAGATCTCCATCGTGATCACCATCTCGCCGAGCAGCGCGAGATACGTCACGCCCCATCGCATCGGCGGCCTCGTCGCAGCGACAAACAATGGATCCAACGTGAGACCGGCATTCCGTTCGCTCATGATGGGTTATCCTCAGACACCGAAGAGGCCACGGATCCAGGCCACCACCTGAGGAGCACCGAAGATCACGGCCACCCCGACTAGCACCCCAATTGGCCAGCCCCAGGAGATCCGGCCGGTCGCCGCAACGATGCCGAGAACCATGATGAGAATGATGGCAATAGGAGTGGCGATCGCGACGATGTTGGTGACGAGGCTCTGCGCCCCGACGTGGAAGGGCGAGGTCTGCGCCCACACAGGTGGGGCCAGCAACAGCGCGCAACCGCATGCGACTGCGGGCAACGAAACGATACTTGGTGCGGCAAGATCGGAGCTGGTCATGACAATCTGCCTCCACTGAGTGCCGGCGACCGTCGGTCGCCTCGTGAGACAGCATCAAATCACCGGATCAACGCTTGCCGTGAGCAACGAAATTGCCGTGTTTGTTCAAAAATGTTCGGAATGGATGTACGGTTCAGGAACGATTCACCGGCGACGTGACACGCTGCGACCGGACGCAACAGGTTGCGACAGGAATGCGCACATCTCGACAGAGGAGCATGAGCGATGATCTCCGAACCGCACACTCGACCGATCCAATTGTCTTTAGTCGGCGTGAAGCTCGCGTGGCGAGCAGTATGCGTTCCGATCTATTTCGTGCTGGCGATTCTGGAACCTTTTATCGGCTTCTTGTTGGGCGCCCTCACCGTGCTTGGCGTGTTGACGGCGATCGGCGTGAAGCTGACGCTTCCGGATGCTCCCTTCTGGACGCTGCTTGCCACGGCGCTAGGATTCGGCGTACTCCTGGCCGTGTACTACCTGCTCATGCGCTTGTTTCGTCCCCAGTGAACGGAGCTGTAGAGTGACAGAGTGCGCCATTCTCGACCGCACTCTGCCATCAGCGTCGCGAACTACAATGGATACCAGGGTATCCCCTCGGGTTCCGGAAGATCCAAAAATTTGCTCTCCCGAGTCTCCATCGAGACCCTTCCTAACTTGATCATGCATAGCCTCCTTGCGATAACGTAGAACACTCCCCCTCCTGATTACCATCCGCCTGCAAGCCAAGCCTGTCAAGGCAAACAATGAACAACATCTCCAGTGGAGGCCTGTCATCGAGCATGCTCAGTCTCTGCTACGTGGAGCATGACAACATCTGGCGTCTCATCAGCCGCTAACCCGAATGCACGCTCCACGCTAGTGACCCAACCGCTTATGTTGCTAGTAGTCACCGTGCCAGTAATCGGAATATCGCCGATTTCCTCAGTCGCGAGCCGTATCGGCTTCGAGGCATAGCGATTCACATCTCGTACAGCATCACGCAGCGATTGCTTGTTGAAGGACAAGCGTCCCGATTGCCACGAGAGTATCGAAGCCAGGTCACTGACTGTAGCGGGAGCACCGATGCCCGCATGGTCCGCAGTGGCTTGCTCGCCTGCATTGAGATGCACACCGGTGCGTGGCGAGACCGCTGTCGAAAGTTTGGCCAGCTCCACGAGCACACGCCCCTCGGTTACGGTCACAATCGATCTGTCCTCGCGCTGGTTTACATTGAATGCCGTACCAACTGCGGTAACGGAGGCCGCTCCGGCCTGCACGATGAAGGGTCGCGAAGAATCTTTAGCGACCTGGAAGTACGCTTCACCTCGATCGAGTCTGACTACACGCTGCCGCTCGGAGAAGGCCACTGCAAGCCCCGTACTTCCCCCAAGCACCACAAGAGATCCGTCCGACAACGTCACCCTTCGGTTCTCGCCAACTGACGTATCGAGCACCTGCTCCGCGACCGTCGGCTCATTTTTGGCGGTCTCGATGTGCAACAGCGCACCTGCCAGAACAACTGCCGTCGACACCGCGGCAACAACACCGACAGCAACTCGGCGCCGATTTCGCGTGGCGTACCAATCACCGAGAGGTACCGCCGCGTCGTAGTGATCCGCGACGAGCTTGCCCGCATCCGGCTCAGGTGGAGCCGGCACCGCCTTCAGTGAAACTGAAAGCTCCTGGATTCGATCAAATGCCGCCGCGTGCCTGGCATCCCTCTGCATCCAGTCGAGCCAAGCTGATATCTCTTCCTGAGCCACATCGGGGACTTGCATTCGCATCAACCATTCTGTGGCCGCAAGATGTATAGGATCGGTCTCCGCGTCCTTCCACCAACGCCGCTTGGTCGAAGTCTTCGAACCGAAACTAAGCACGTTATCGCTTCGCATTGATGACCTCCTGGTCTATGCGCGCACGACAGTGCAACCAAGCTCGTTTGACGTACTTGCGCACCATGTCCTCGGACAAACCCATTCGCTCTGCAACCTGCTGGAAGTCCTCTCCCACTATTTGATTCAGCACAAATGCCAGTTGACACTTGGCCGGTAACGCCGAGATCAGGTGTTGCAACCTCAGCAGTGCCTGCTCCCCGGAAATTCTCCTCTCCGGCGTGCGGTTGTCCACGAGATCCGAGAAAACAGGCAATTCTTCGGCACGGCGTTCACGCAAACCGTCGCGTCGCCGGCGATCAATGGCAATATTGGCGGCGGTTTTGAACAGGTAGCTCTCCAGGGATTTGACCCCTCGCACATCGACACTCAAGAGTCGCACGTAAGCCTCCTGCGCCACCTCGCGCGCCTCCTGCCTCGAGAGCCAGCGGATCTCCAAAAAACCAATCAGCTGCTTATTGTATCGACGAAACAGGTCCTCCACGCGTGCGCGATGCTCTTCCGTCACCGCCTCTCGATGCACCGACTCCTGCACGTCCATTGCCCCTCTATCTAAGACGATCAACACCCTATAATTTTGAATCTATTTTGGCGACTCAATCGGTGTTCCAAAAATACGCCAACAGCCCGTCTGTATAGGTGCCAGAAGCACCAAACATGTATAGGAGATTACATATATGACGGTCAAGGATATATTGAAAGCCTGCATTCAGGTGGTAGCCATGCTACTTCTGTGTATTGGCCTCTTGATTCGAACAGCATTGGCACAGTCGCCGATGAATAGCGTCTTATCCTTTGAGATCTCTCCCCAACCGCTGCCGTCGGCATTGACACGGTACTCGGAGCAGTCAGGCGTGCAGGTTACGAGCTCGAGCAGACTTGTGGAGCAGAAGAAATCACAAGGCGTGATTGGACAACTCCCCGCCCGCGAAGCACTCGCCAAGCTCTTGGAGGGAACTACACTCAGCTTCGAAGTGATCGATGCTGGCTCTGTCGTGATCGTACCCGTGCGAGCCACTCTGAGCCCCCGGCCAGGCGAAAAGCGTCCTGTGAGCGACACGGGCAACGAGACTGCACAGGAGGAGCAGGAAGTGGTTGTCACAGGAAGTCATATCCGCAGAAATGTTATCGACCACGCGCTCACGCTCTCCTTTGATCGAATGGATTTTTCGAACGCCGGCTCCACGTCAACCCAGGAGTTTCTTCGCGCACTGCCTCAGAATTTTGCAGGCGGACGCAGCGAGGCCAGCGCAGCAGTAATGTCCTTTCGCAATGGCGGCAGAGACAATCTGACGCACGGAGCCGGAGTCAATCTCCGCGGGCTTGGCAATGAGGCGACACTCGTTCTGATCAATGGCAGACGCATGGCCGCCGGTGGGTCGGGAGGCTTCTATGATCTATCGACCATCCCGCTCAGCGCGATAGAGAGGATTGATATCGTTCCTGATGGAGCATCCGCGATCTACGGATCAGACGCGCTGGCCGGAGTCGTCAACATCATCCTCCGGGACAACATTGACGGCGCGGAAACGAGCCTACGCTATGGCACAGTGACCAGCGGAGACCTGAGCGACTGGTCCGTGAATCAGCTGTTTGGCAAGACATGGGAACGTGGATCGATCGTCTTGAACGCTGATTACGGCGAGCGCGATTCACTGGCAGCTTCGGACCGACCCTTTGCCCGTGGCCTCTGGGGCGGAAGGAATGATCTGCTGCCAGACGAGGAGCGATTGAGCGCCCTCGCGCGGGCTCACTATAGAATCCTCGATAGCTTGAGCGCATCCGTCGACATCTATGCGAACCGACGGGACTCGCATGTTCAGCACTTCCAGAGCTTCACTCAGAATCAACTGTCGTCAGACTCGGAAAGCGAATCGATCGCCGGCACCTTCGAGCTTGCATGGAGTCTCGCCAAGGATTGGAAAGTGGAGCTTGCCCACACATACAGCGATTCCGACAACGTGCGATCCAACCATCTCGGCAACGTCCAGCCACCTCACAATACGGTGAATTTGGAGCTGGCGGTCTCCGCCACAGAAATCAAGGCTGCGGGAATGGCGTTCGAGGCTCCGGGCGGCATGTCCCAGGTAGCTCTAGGAGTCGAGCGACGCGAGGAAAGCCTGGATCTCCGACGAGTCGATATTTCTGGCGCACCGGACACCTCCAATGGACTCAGCCGAAGTGTTGACGCTGCGTTTGTTGAACTCCACGTTCCCTTGATGACTAGGGAGAGCCGCAATCGCCTCGACGTTACTGCTGCTGTCCGATATGAAGATTACAGCGACGTGGGGGATACCGATACTGTTAAGGTTGGCGCGACGTGGGCGCCTTTGCCGAGCATCTCGCTCCACACGACGTGGGGAACGTCCTTTCGCGCGCCATACCTTCAGCAGTTCGATACGACATTCGGCACCGGCATTCTCCTCAACGCACCCAACCCCGCATCACCGACAGGCACGACTTTCCTTGCCATCGCTACACAAGCGCCGCATCCGGATCTTGGGCCCGAACATGCTACGACCTGGACGACCGGCTTCAGCATCAGACCTGACATGTTGCCGAGAACAAGAATCACGGCGACATACTTCCACATCGACTATAAGGACAGGATCGTGACGCCTGGGGTCACTAGCATGCCCTTCTCAGATCCGGCCCAGGTACCGCTGATCTCTGTGCCAGCGGACCCAGAAGTTCTCGAGTTCGTGCGTATAGCCCCGGTTGGCTCAAGTCGGAGCGGTCAGGACTTTGGCCGCGTGCAAGGAACGCTCGATGCCCGCACCCGCAATCAATCGAGGGCAAAGGTTTCGGGACTCGATCTCGTGCTTTCGCACGAACTTCAGACTGATGCGGGCGTTGTCAAGTCGAACATCGATGCAACTTACCTGCACTCCTTCGACACATGGGTGAACCGTTCTTCGCCGAGGGTGAGTATCCTCGATACTGTCTTCAATCCAGTAGCTCTCCGAGCCCGGGGACAGCTGACGTGGTCGCGTCCGGAATGGTCGATATCGGCTTCGATCAACTACGTCGACTCCTATAGAGACAATCAGACCACGTCGTCTCGTAGAGTTGCTTCGTGGAGCACCATCGACGCCAGCACCGCATACGTATTCAGAAGCACAACGGGACTGCTGCGCGGATTGACGCTGAAAGGCAGCGTCCTCAACGCGATGGACAAGGCTCCGCCGCGAATTGTCGATCGGCGCGGAGCATTCGGAGACCCTGGGTACGACACAGAGAACGCGAGCGCACTGGGCCGTTTCGTGGCCCTCCAGGTCATCAAGGACTGGTAGCAATCATCTCGCCCGCTGACAGAGGCAAAGATCGGCCGGCCAAGCGGATCCCGGACGGCAGAGCCAAAGTGTGGAGCCCGACATGCCGAACCGCGTCCAGAACGCACGCTGTAGTGGGCTATTGAGAAGAGGATGTTGCAGTGTCGGAGCCATTCGCACCGATATATGGCATCAACTCCGAAATGCTAGCGCTGCTCGTGGACGTGGCGAACTCCGACGCGGCGGATGCGGCTTGGCCCGAATGGCATGCTCTTGGGAGCGAGCTACATGACGTAGATGCGCCATTGCTCGCGCAGATCGCCCACTGCCCGTTCCTGCTGCTGGATATCGCCTTCAACGATCCCACCCGATGGCAGATCTCCGAAGATGATCGGGTGGCGATGACTCGGGCCGTGCTGCCAGTCGCGACCGATCCGCTGCAAACGCGGCTAGAGAACCTGGCGCGCGCCGCGTGTTTCCTCGCCTGGCACCTTGCTCGCAATGATGCGATTGCGGCGCGACTGGCTTTGGGCGCTACAGCCCAGACCGCCGCGACTATTGCCCGCCTCTCACTTCCAGACTTGCTGCAGATCGCGACGTGCGAGGTTCATAGAGGTCAGGTGAGACCACGATGGCACGACCGGCCGGACGTGTGGCATCGATTGATTTACGTCGCGAGATCTTCGGAGTATGCGCGGGTTGCACCAGTAACCGCACACGGCCTGCAGTTCTTCCTCTGGGATCTGCTCGCCCAAGATCAAGAACCGTAGTAGCCCGCCTTTTTGACTAAGCCCGGCACGAACGCCGCCTTGCTGCGCCCACTACGCCGCTGCACAGTCGGAATCAGTCGAAATCCGTTGCACCCGTATGCGCTTGCGTCGCCAGCCGAGCCGTCGCCGACCGAACAAATCCGCCCACGATGGCGCCGATCGGCAATTCTCGTTACCACTGGGTGCAACGACATTGAGTGCGGATGCCGCAGCCAATCCACCTCCTCTGGCGCCCAGCAGATCCATGCTCAAGCGGGAGCAGGAACCTCATATGGACCAGATTTTGCGGACCAAAGATGTCGTCCGAATCACTCGCTGTCATCGCTGCACGATCTATCGACGTATGCGTGCCGGCACGTTTCCCAAGCAGCACTCCTCCAAAGGCTGGCGAAGGTCCGACATCGAACGGTGGCTGGCGGATGGCGCAAGCGACGAGCCGGGTCGCTGACCAACCTGGACAGATCGAGGATCACCCAACTATGCGCATTACCGATGATCGCTACATGAAGGATCGTCAGCGCCTCGACTTGGCGTGGCGGCTCATCAAGCACGAAGCCCGCACTCGAACAATCTCATCCTGGACGCGCCTCTCAGATCATCGAATTCGCGCACTGTACAAGAGCTACGCACCCGGCCACCGCGAACAGCTGATCAGACACCGAGGTGTTTCACCGTTTAGTTTGGAGACGATCATGCACTCCGCCCGCTTTCGATTGGAGTCAGCGATCTTTGCGGCGATCTGCAAATCGGTGCATGTGCTACCGAACCACGTTCTGGTCGAACCCGAGCGCATGCTCCCGAGCGTGGAGCGCGGAGATCTGCTTTGCGATGCCTTTGAGTGGTTTCAGCATGACGTACCAGCGGCCAAGCTGACAATCGAACATGGAATGCTCGTACTCAACGAACTTGCGCGCGGTGAGCAGATCGAGCTCGCCGGTTGCCGTTTGTGCGGCGGCTTGATTCTTTCGGATCGGCTCTCGTACGGACGGTTGGAATGTCCCTTTTGTGCCCGTTCGGACCAACGCGCTGGTTCGTGGAGCAAACAACGAAATGTTCTTGGAACGCGAGACGACACTTGATGGTCCCGGATAGGAACGATGAGCCACCGCTTGGCGCCAGTCTGCATATAACCACCGCGAGGAAGGCCCATCAAATCCACGCCCGCAGGCAGCCCATGTCCGCTTTCGGGCCAGAAGCGGACATAAGATCACAGCCCTGTCCGGTCAGATCAACACTGCCACTTAGCTACTCGCGTGCGCGCCCAGTCTGGTGCGCTTTTCATGAAGGCGATGGACAAGGCTGTCGACGATCTATGGGGAACCGAGCCGGAGCGGTGGAGACAGAGACTCCAGCTGGAACGCTGAATGTAAAATTCCTGTCGACGTGGACTCGCAAAGAAACCAAGAATGTCCATGGAATTTCACTCAGATCACCAAATTTGCGAGTAAATCAAGCGAACACGTTTTGTATCTCGTCGTGTGCATTGCCGCTTTGCGCGCGAATGGCGGATCACTCCGTGCCCTCGACCGGTCTTCCGCAATATGGGAGGGCAGCGCACCAAACCTTCTGAAGGCAGCTCGCAAGACGGAAGCGCTCAGGCTTGGTTCGTCAAGCTTGGGGAAGGCATTTCGCCTAAAGAGCAAGCTGCGTATGTGCGATGGCTCAAACAAAGTCCCGCACACGTACGAGAGATGCTTGAGCTCGTTAGCCTTGATCAACTTCTGCGAGAGCATGCGGACGACAGTTTGGCTGCGACGGCGTCCCCAGCCTCGCCAGCCGCCCTTCGCAGAACGATTGAGTCGCACTTAAGCGGCATCGCGCTCAGCTCGACGTACTTCGCACACTTCCGCAAGCACAATCGCCTGACAAAGGTAGTGCTCGGTAGTGTCTCGCTCGCGCTATTCGCAGGTACCTGGCTTGGACTTGTTGCCATGATATCCGCCGCCACTTTCGCGGCCGCTTTCTTTCTCCTCGTGGTGCTCAAAGAAGTTGTGGTTGGCTACCGCGTGTCCCGCGGCTTCTTCGGCCGTACTGATTCTGAAGCCCGAACACTCATTCGGTTTCTCGTAGAGCAGTCCGATCACATCGACTTCGACGATTTCAATGGCAGACGTCGTCCCGCATTCGAGCCTGCACCGCCGGATGCGTCTGAGACGCTTGCCGTAGGAGCTGTCACCGAATGAACCCCCTCGACCGCTGGACGCAGCTTATCGACAAGACGCTCGATCTATTGCTGGCGAACTCCCCCACGCGCACGGGTCTTGGCGTCTCGATGGGGCTAGCAGTGCATGCTCTCATGCTCATCTTCGAACCTGCACTGAAAACGCTCACCTATCTGAACCTAACTCAATTGCCGTTTTGGAGCTGGCCCGTCCTGGGTATCGTTGTGATGAACGTTCGCACCATTCTCTCCGCAGTGAGGGACGAGACGGTCGGCAATGAGCAGATTGACGTTGCCATCAAGCTCATCAAACAAGCCCCGATACCGGCTGCCGTGAAGCAGCAGCGCTATGCGCAACTCATTGCGGAGGTCATCGAAGGCCTGCGATTCAGCACAGAGAAGAAACATGCGGAGCCGCACACCGACTAAAGACATCGAGTGCGGTTCGCGATCCTGCCATTCCATTATGAAGCGACATCCTCTTTCGGCTGCGGATTAAACCGCAGTCGGAAACTGACATTTTACAGGAGCGCAGACAGACGCCGAAACCTGCTCGCTCAAGCAGCCTCAGCAACTCGATGCTCATAATAAGGGCGATGCCGCTGAGCGAGGATCTCAAACAACTCGGCCGAACTGCGGCCTTTGGGTGCCAGCCAGGCAAGCGCTGAGTCATGCGTCAGATTGATCGGGCACCGGTTGTGACCCGCCTGAGCAACCTCGACGGGCGGGTCGTCCGTGATGAGGGCCATCGAATTTAGTACTTCCCCTCCTCTCTCCCAGCGGGCCCAGATGCAGGGCACGAGCATCGGAGTCTCGTCCTTCGGGTTGAACTGGAGTACAACGTTCTCGGGTCGCTCCCCCTCCTTGAGTTCACGCCCTTGCATATCATGAACCTTGACGTTCTCCCGAAATCCGTCCAGTACGAGCAGCCCGTGATTCTTTCCGAAGATAGGTCGCCACCAATCTTCCAGGGAATCGATGCGCGCGTTGTAATTTCCCATCAATCGCTTGTCCATGTCTGGCGCATGTCCCGGCAATCTACAGTGGTAACGCATGGGCGTGACTCTCCGCTCTCCATCTACCTCGGTCACGAGCGGGCCATAGTGCATCGGGTACATCACGATATCTTCTTCGCTCGTCTCGGCATCGCGAAAGTCTTTGAGCCACTTCAACCGTTGCTCGATCTTATCGGTTGAAACCTGGAAATCCTTCTGCGCCGACTTGGTCACATTCTGCGCAAGTTTACGCTCGGCGTCCGCATGGCGCCGGCGCTGCTCGAAGATTTCCGCTTCCCATTCCGTCGTATGCTGCTTGCGGAATTTCTCGATGGCTTCGACGATGGGCGCTGCCGCCGAATCAGTCATTCCTAGAAACTGCCGGTCGAGCGCAATCGGAATTCTGAACGCCTTGGGCTCGACAAGGCGTGCCTCATAGGCCCGCTGAAAAGCGGCAAATTCGATGCGCGCGCCCAGCTCGCGTTCTAATCGACGCAAGTCCGCAGAAACGAGGGCTGCGTAACACATGAGATCACCTAAGTCACAAACCTGGAGGCATCATGCCATGCCTGGGACTGGTGACAACCGCCAAGGACATCGCGCGCCATTCAAGCCCAACTGACGTGACAGACTTCCACGGGCAGCCGATGCCGAGCGCAGAATTGCAACCATCGACGCTGGTTGTCCCGTACGCGATCGCCCGGCCCCTTTACCTCAATGAACTTGTACGTGCGGGCAGCAACGAAGAACTGAACCAAATCGGGAAAACCGGTGCTGTTCGCGCCCAAGTCGTCGAGCAGCCTGGCGAAGGACAACTTCAGATGCTCGACGGGGATGCAGGCAAGTGCGAGCTGCAACGTGGATTCCTCGAGGGCAGACCAATGCACGAACGGTGCACTGGTTCCGTGCTTCTCCACAAAGGTTCGCAGAATGACTTGGGCGTGCTCCTCCGATTCGAGCCACTGCAGATATGCGTCGAATACAGAACGTCGTCGCCCTACGAAGTCACTGCAGCCAAGATCGGCTGGGCCCGACTGAAACGGATGAAAAAATGCACCCCGAAATGGGGTGGAAGATAGCTTCCTAACACAGCAAGCCGAACATTGAGCAGATCAGGCTATTCTCGACGTAGTACACCGGCGTGTCGGCACTCGACAAGTGTGCCTGCACTATTGTTTCGACGCGGCGGGCGGAGATAATAGAAGGCATCGGGTAGCGCGGAGCCACTCATGATCATAGGTTAACCTGGGATTATGTACAGTATACCTGTTTGCTACTCCGAGACGAGGCCAACACTTCGCCAAGCGTGTCTTCACGCTCCCAACGAGAAAATTTATTCGACGGGCGATCAGTCTGTTAGCCATGCAGGAGGGGTCAGACGGTCGAATTTGCCGGTCTGACTTCTTCCACCGCCCGCCAAAGCGATCTAGGATATGTACATCCGTACAGCCATTGATTCGCCATGCCGGACCGGCCCGACCACATCTGCTGCCCAATCTGCAACGGCACCGTATTCCAGCCGGTCATGGCGGACCCGCCGAGCGGCTCGAGTGCAGTCCTCCAGCTGTTCCATTGTGCCAACTGCACAGTCGTCTGCCTCGACCCAGTCGCACTAACGCGCGCGTTTGAGGATCGGCCGACAGTCCGGAGACCCGCAAGCAACAGTCCGTCCATCCAAGCGTGGTCGAGGATCAATGGACGGCGGCGGGAGCGCGGTTGATCAATGAACAGGGTCACGCTCACGGATATTCCGCTGCTCTGGCGTGCGCAGTCGCTTGCGTCGGTTCAATCGAGCTGCGTCCCCACGGGTTACGAAGAGCTCGATCGTGCGCTCGGCGGCGGGTGGCCGGCACCATCGCTCATCGAGCTGCTTTGTGAAGAGTATGGTGTTGGCGAACTGAGACTGCTCCTGGGCCTGTTGCGACAGGAACCGTCACCTTTGGACCCGCCGGTTCGAAAGGTTGTGCTGTGGCTCTCGCCACCCTTCGAACTGCATGCCGTCGCTCTCGCTCAGTATCGCTTGGTGCCTGAAGATCATTGGGTCTGTTCAGTGTCACGGCCTGCGGATCTGCAGTGGGCCATGACACAGGCACTACGCTCGGGCGCATGTCTTGCGGTTGTCGCATGGGCTCAACGCCTGAAGACTGCAGCGCTGCGCACGCTCAAGCTTGCAGCCATGACCGGCCGTGGTGTTGGCGTATTGTTTCGGCCGATGAGTGAGGCGCGCATCGCCTCGCCGGCAACGTTAAGAATAGCGCTCCGAGCGCAGGCCCCCGCGCTCGATCTATCGATACTGAAAATTCAGGGGCGTCGGCCGAGCATCGTACGCATTACTCCAACCGACGTGGACCAATCACCGGGTGAGTAATGGCAACCGCTGCTCAATTATTGCTGTTCGACGTACCAGCACAGACGATCGCTTCCAAGTCAGCACTCAAGTCGGTCGAGCTGTCGCCCTCACCCACTTCTGCGGCCTGCTCTCCGCGCCGCTCGCAAGCGTGGCTGGCATTGCATTTCGCGGACCTGGCACTTGCAGCGGCGTACCAAGGTGTATCGCCAGCCCAACGCGCTACGCTTGACGCGACACCGTGGGCGGTCGTCGAAGAGGACCGATTGAAACATGTTGTCGCGTGCAATGAACGAGCATGGCAGTACGGCGTGCGCCCCGGCCATCGCATGAATGCGGCCATCGCACTGTGCGCCTCACTCACCTTGGTCGCACGACGGATGAGAGGGGAGAAACAGCTGCTCGAGCGAGTCGCGACCGACTGCCTGAAATATACATCGGCCGTCAGCCTCCAACCGCCGAACGAAGTGCTGCTCGAGTTGCGTGGTAGCTTCCGACTGTTCGGCGGCCCCACCCGGCTCATCGAGCGCATTCAGTCGGACCTTGGTGCGCTGAACGCCGGCCTGCAACTAGCGCTTGCACCTACTGCCCGCAGTGCTCAGTGGCTCGCACGAGCCTCAACGACGCCACGCGTGTGCCTTCCGCGCGAACTGGCAGATACGCTCAGCACCTTACCTGTCGCGAGCCTCGCATGGCCGCTCCCGGTCGAGCTGCAACTCGCTCGCTTCGGCATCACCACTATCGGGGACCTGATGCGCCTTTCGCGGAAGGACCTGGCGCGGCGCATCGGTGCCGGCCCGGTTCGAGAGCTACAACAGGCCCTGGGTCGAACAAGTTGGCTTCATCGAGGCTGGTCCACACCGCCAAGTTATCGCGATCGAGTGGTGCTCGACTTCGAGATTGAAACGACGTCTCTGCTCGAGAAAATGCTGAAGCGCCCCCTGGCTCGTCTGAAACGCAACCTCATTGAAAGTGACCGGGCGATAGACGAGTTGGACCTCACCCTCAAACATCGTGAGGGCGCAACGAAACTCGCCTTACGATTACAGCAGGCGACTGCCGATACTGATCATCTTGCAGGACTCCTGCATGAACATCTGGACCGACTCGTCCTCCGGGCACCGATTCGTGAAGTGCTGGTCGATGCCCCGAGGCTGCTCGTTGCCAGCCCACATACACGGTCGCTCGGTATGGACCCGGCCACGCGCACCGATCCACGCAGCGCACCGGAGCTCAAGGCACGGCTGCTCGAACAGTTGCAAAGTCGATTTGGCACACACGCGATCCGGGCGCTCTCAGTGCGCCCCGATCACATCCCAGAACGAGCCCAACGAGTGAGCTCGACGCTGCAATCATCGAGATCCGCGCAGGTTCCCGCGCACTTACCTCGCAGGCCATTCTGGCTATTGCGTGAACCAAAGCTCGCCACGCGAGAGTATGAAGCGGGCGAGTTTCAAATCGCGTCGAGCCCAGAGACCATCGAGGCCGAAGCCTGGGAAAGCGGCAGCGTAAGGCGCGCGTACTATCGAGCGCGCATGCGCGACGGCATCGAATGCTGGATCTTTCGCGACCTGAGCACCCGGTATCAGTGGTTCGTGCACGGACTCTTCGGATGAACGATGTACGCCGAGCTGTATGCCTTGAGCAACTTCTCATTCCTGAGATCGAGCTCGTTCCCCGAGGAACTCGTGGAGCGTGCCGCGAAGCTCGGCTACCGCGCGGTCGCCATCACCGACGAGTGCAGCGTTGCAGGGATCGTCCGCGCCCATGAGGCCGCGAAAAAATTTAATATCTCGTTGATCGTCGGGGCCCTGCTTACCTGCACTGATGGTCTGACGGTAATTCCGCTCGTGAAATCCCGCTCTGGCTACGGCCAGCTCTGCCGACTCATCACACAAGCGCGACGCGCTGCCGAGAAGGGCACCTACACGCTGGAACGCGCTTGGTTGGACGGAGCGCTGGATGCGTGCTGCCTCATCTGGCTACCGACCGGCCGCAATGCGGAGACCGATGGCGAATGGTTGCGTTCGAGGTTTTCGGAACGGCTCTGGATCGGCATTGAACTGCACCACGATGGTCGTGACCGCGAGCACATCGATCAAGCACGCGGCCTCTCGCGAACGTTGAATCTACCTATCACTGCCTGCGGCGGCGCGCTCATGCATGTTAGAGATCGCAAGCCGCTACACGACGTGCTGACCGCGATTCGTCTACGAACCCCGCTGTCAGGATGCGGTTATGCCCTGGAGCCCAATCGCGACCGTCACCTCCATGACATCCGAGTACTGATGGCGCGCTATCCGGCCGAGTGGCTCGTGGAAAGTGTCCGCATCGCAGATCAGTGCCATTTCTCCCTGGATGAAATCCAATATCAGTTTCCGGCCGAGCTGGTGCCGGACGGCTATACCGCAACGAGTTGGTTGCGCAAGTTGTCCTATGAGGGCGCGCACGAGCGCTGGCCAGATCGAATACCCGACAATGTCGCGACATTGCTCGAGCATGAATTGGCGCTCATCGCGGAATTGCGCTTTGAACATTTTTTTCTGACGGTGTGGGACCTCGTTCGTTTCGCCCGCGACAGACAGATCCTATGTCAGGGACGCGGCTCGGCCGCAAATTCCGTGGTTTGCTACTGCCTGGGTATTACAGTCGTCGACCCTGCGCGACAGTCGGTTCTATTTGAGCGCTTCGTTTCGAAAGAAAGACATGAACCGCCCGACATTGACGTGGATTTCGAGCACGAACGCCGCGAAGAAGTCATGCAGTACTTGTACAAGCGCTACGGCCGCCATCGGGCCGGCATCGCCGCAACCGTCATAACATACAGACTCAAGAGCGCGTTACGTGATGTAGGTAAGGCGCTCGGTTTCGATCTCCTGCAAATCGAACGGTTGATCGGCGCGCTTGCACGGCGCGAGACGGAAGACCCGCAGCAGCTACCCCATTGGCTCGCTGAGATTGGCTTCGACGCAAGCAATCCGATGATCGAACGATTGCTCCACCTGGTTGGGGAGATCGTCGGATTTCCGCGGCACCTATCACAGCATGTTGGTGGATTCGTCATCGCCAGTCACCGCTTGGATGAGCTGGTCCCGATCGAAAACGCAAGCATGCCTGATCGAACGGTCATCCAATGGGATAAAGATGACCTCGAGTCATTGAAGCTTCTCAAAGTCGATGTGCTTGCACTCGGTATGCTCACCGCGATTCGCAAGTCGCTGGCGCTTCACAATCAAGCAACTCGCGACTCGCTGACCATGGCGACGATCCCGACCGAGGATCCACGGACATACGAAATGTTCTGTCGCGCGGACACCGTCGGTGTCTTTCAGATCGAGTCTCGCGCGCAGATGTCGATGCTGCCTCGATTGCGCCCACGCGAGTTCTACGATCTGGTTGTCGAGATCGGCCTGGTGCGCCCCGGCCCGATCCTCGGCGACATGGTGCACCCCTACCTGCGCCGTCGGATGGGTCTGGAGCCAATCAGCTATCCAAGTGAAGCGGTTCGACGAGTGCTTCAACGTACGCTTGGAATTCCGATATGGCAGGAGCAAGCCATGGAGCTTGCGGTAGTAGCTGCCGGCTTCACATTGGGTGAGGCCGATGCACTTCGCCGGGCAATGGCTGCATGGCGAAGGCACGGCAACCTGGAAAGCTTTCATGAAAAATTGCTGCAAGGGTTGCGCGAGCGCGGATACAGCGAGCAGTTTGGTGACCAGCTGTGGCGCCAACTGCAAGGCTTTTCCGCCTACGGTTTTCCAGAATCGCACGCGGCCTCGTTTGCCGCCATCGCCTACGCGAGCGGCTGGCTCAAATGCCACTCACCGGCTGCATTCGCCGCAGGTCTGATCAATAGTCAGCCCATGGGTTTCTACTCACCCTCGCAAATCGTTCGCGACGTCCGCGAACATGGGGTCGAGGTTCGCGCCATCGATGTGACCAAGAGCTCCTGGGACTGCACACTCGAAGTTGATGCCCCGGGACAACGACCGGCGCTGCGGTTAGGGTTGCGCCTCGTCAAAGGGCTGGGCGAAACCCCGGCCAACTCATTGATCGGTGCGCGCGACGTCCGCGCTTTTGCCGATACGGCTGATCTGGTAAATCGAAGCCGACTCAACCGTCGTGAGCTGGAATTGCTGGCAGATGCAAACGCACTTTCAACACTTGCCGGCAATCGTCATCACTCAGCCTGGGCGCTGGCCGGCGTTGACACGGAGTTCGCATTGCTGACCCAGGCGCCACCGAAGGAGGCTACTCCCCTACTTCGATCTCCCAGCGAAGGCCAAAACATTCTCGCCGACTTCCGGAGCACAGGGCTGTCACTGTGCCGTCATCCCGTCGCGCTGTTACGAGATCGCCTCATTCGACGACGCATACAATCCGCCAGCGAGGTCCTCCAGTCGGAGAATGGTGCCGAGGTGCGCTTTTGCGGACTTGTCACGCTGCGGCAAGCACCAAGCACAGCGAAGCACACGACATTTGTCACCATGGAAGATGAAACCGGCATCGTACAAGTGATCGTATGGCACGGCGTTGCGCAGAAATATCGAGCTGCTTTTCTCGGCGCTTCGCTGCTGGAGGTTCGGGGAGTCTTTCAGACGGAGAGCAACGTGAAACATCTCATCGCACAGGCCCTGTTCGATCACACACGTTGGCTCGGGGTCCTGAAAGTGCCCTCGAGAGACTTCCACTAGAACATAGCAATGCCCGACGCTATTCTCGCTAGGACCGTTTCGAATGCTCCCCTCCTCTTGGGCGATGACAGCTCGGGCTTCTTTCTCTTGGAACCCAATCACGGGCAGGGTTCTTCCATGTTGATCCGCGATCAGTCGCGCTGCGCTAGCCCGGACTGATCAAGATTGTCATTTTCCGACCGCTCGGTCCCGGCAACGACTCCGGCACCGGCCCGCCCGCGCCACTGCAAGCCCTGCCCCGGCAGCCGGCCATGCCGCTCCAGCCGCGCTTGAATGCCCGCCATCGTCCGGTCGTGTGCCTGAGCCAGCTGTGCGAGCGACTGGCCATCGGCGAACCGTTGCAGCAGGTCGTGATCCTCCTGTTCCCCCCACGGCTTGCCGGCGTTGGCGGGCATCCGCCCGCGATTGCCCCGCGCCCTGGAGCGCTTGCTCAGCTCCAGGGCGCGGACGGCCACATACAATGCGCGAATCACGTCGGCCGCCTGATACGGCGAATCGATCTCGAACATTTCACCGGTCTGCGGGTTGACGCCATTCGCCAGCGCGGACACGATGCTCAGGGCCTTGCTCTCATCCACAGGTGGGTCTCCTATCTGATGTGTTGCTCGCCGCCAAGGGGGCGGCCGACGACGAACTTCTTGATCTCAGGTCACGAAGGAGATCACGCCGATTGAGAACTTGGCGCAGTAGTTCACATGGATCCCCGCTCGTGCCCTCGGACAGTTCGATAAACAAGCATAGGTGACTTCCGCGTCCTCGAAGAACGGAATAAACGAACGAGCGACTGACAGCACTCCACCGGGCTGCATCGGTCTGTCGAACTCGGCGCACCCTCAAGTGCCTGCGCACCGACTCACTCAGCGCTCGATTCGTCAGCTCCTCGCGGTGCTCGCGAGATTCACCGATTCGATCGGGACATCGTTTATTCACGGATAAGTCTCCAACTGAGCACGCCACGCGGATTTTCAGCTTTGTTCTGCGACTCCAGAACATCGATGATCTTGATCACAAAGCGCTGCTGGGTTTTTGAAAGCGCCTGGAGCCGCTGCGCGTGCCGCATCGCCTTTGGCGAGAGTCGTCCCTTCCTGCTTGGCTCGGGCGTGACGCCGAGAAGCTGATCCATCGTCAGCTTGAACAGCTTCGCGATCTTTTCGAGAAGGAGAGCTGAGATTCGCCTATCCCCATGTTCGTATGCAACCAACGCCTGTGGACTGACACCGACCGAGCGAGCCACCTCCAGTTGGGTCATACCATGTGACTCTCGCAACCGCCTGACGCGCCTTCCAATCGCGGAGAAATAGGACCGGCTCTCCTTGTTGACCTTCGGCGAATTGAGTGGAGGGCTTACCGTATCGCTCACGTGCATCCCCTGCTTCGCCGCTCTGCTGAGCGGGCCGGGCGGGCACCACCTAATGCCACGCCTGGTGGTGGGCCGAATTCACCGGCTTTGAAGCGCCTCATGATCTTTGCGAGCGAATCGACCGCTTCTTCTATCAAGTTCGCGATAACTTTGGCCACGTCGGCATGCATCACCCCATCGTCGTCATCGGAGTACAGCAAGACGTCTTGCAGGCACCTGACCATCGCTTGAACCTGCATGAGGTTCGCGCGCTCTGCTTCGATGAGTTCTTCCAGAGAGCGAGTGGCGGGAGGTGACTCGTATGTTTCTCGATCAGTCACGAACTCTGACCTCTTCCGGAGCAGCGACCACGCAACCGGGTGCGCCTGAGCGATGCCCGTCCCCCTGAGCTCGCCACCACGTGTCTGTTTGGCGAATGCACGCGAGTAGCGTGTTGATGCCAATGCTGAGGACGAGCCTGTCTTCTCGGCTGGGGCGGGTCATGGATTGACCCCATCCCAGAGTCGCCGCAGCGGCACCGAAATAGACTCTCCCCGTCTGAGTCAGTAAACTCCCGGGAAGATGCGCGAGCGTGTCACAGACGACACCGATATGCGCCTCTACCTGTCGAGGTTTCTGCAGGCGGTGGATGAGACGGGCTGGCCGCGCCACAGTGCGAAACTGTTGTTTCGCATTGCTGGGCAGCCGGACGGACGCATCCCTTACAGCAAAGCCCTTCTGGATCTCAGACTCAACGAGGGACAGTTGGAGCGAGCAATCGCGGCACTGATTGCCGCGAAGCTGATCGTTCGCACGGACAATCATGAGAATGCCCGCGCAGTCGACCTGCAGTTGACGCAGACCGGTGAGGACGTGATCGGTAAATTAAACGACCTCGCGGAAGCGAGAAAGCCAATCTCCGAAAAACGAAGATAATTGAAAAACACAACTCATCTCCGAAAAACGAAGATGACGTAACTATAGCCCCTTTCCCGGGCGAAGCGCAAGGCTGCCCGACGCGGCGGGCTCAATATTGCCCCGACTGGAGCTGCCCATGCTCATTGATCCCATGACTCTGATCGGCGAAGACCGTGGAGCACCTTGAGCTGCTCTCCACCTTTTTCGTGGACGAATCCGATGAGCGCATCGTCGATGCCGCGACTCACACCCCAGGCCGCGAGCAGCAAGGCCCCATTGACCTTCGCCTTTCGGCGCGTCCTCACCGTGACGGCGCGCGAGCTCGCCAAACCGCATCTTAAGGATCGCACCCGGGTACTGATCGCGTGCTTTTCGCTCATCGGGCTCGGCCCTATGCTCATCACAGGCATGACGACCCGCCGTAGCACTTTGAAACGAACGAGCCACCTCCCGCACCGATCGACTTAAACTCGCCCGTCGCCACAGCGTCGGCCGAGCTTCCCGAGACGGCGGATAAACATCCACCTGTTTCTAAGGTATCGCTAACCACGCGCTCGCGGCGCACACAGACCGTCTGCGGATCAGCCATCTTTTTTCATCTCGCCCGTGCACGGCGCTCTTCTCAGCCGTCTACAGTAAAAACGACAACGATGAGACGTTCTGGTGCCCAAATATCCTGCGCCCAATGAGCCGCCCTCTGACTCGACCGACACACGCCCACCGCAGTCCATTCTAGAGTTCTTCAGCCAGTGCCGACCCGACTACGAAAAACGCCTGACCCGAGAACTCGGATCAAGAGATGACGCAAAGGACGTGCTTCAAAACGTCTCAATCGCGCTACTGAAGGCGGAGAGGAAACACCAACCGATCCGGCAACCTCCCGCCTTCGTCCGAACGGTCATAAGGAATGCGGTCGCCGACCATCTGCGAAAACGACGTATCCGCGAAACTAGCGAAGGACAGTTCGCGCACGAACAACCTCAATCCACACCAGAGCACGCTGGATCCGACGCCCTGGACGCTCAGCAACAACTCCAATCTCTCGCGCAGGAGCCACCCGAGGTGCATCAGGCCATCAGCCTTCGAGCGTCAGATGGCCTGACCTACGCCGAGGTCGGCCGTGCGATGGGCATTAACCGCAATCGGGCGGCGAAGCTCGTGAAGTCCGCCCTCAAAAGGATGCAAAGAGGAAGTAAGCTGCTCGTGTGCCTTTGCGCCGTGTGGCTCAGCTCTTCTTCGAATCTTGGAGAGAACCGCCCTCTTAGCGCCGAGACGGGCGAGTCGCACCAACTGACGCTGGCCGACGGGAGCATCATCCAAGCCATGCCTCGAACCCTATTCAAGGATTCCGTCACCTCGGCGGAACGCCATGTGCGCCTGATCGAGGGCGAAGCCACCTTCAAAGTTGCCAAGGATACGCAGCGCCCCTTCATTGTCGAGACCTACAACATGCGAGCCGAGGCCGTGGGCACCGAGTTCTCGGTACATGTCTCCGCTGAGGCCTCGGTCATCAGCGTTGAGGAAGGAATAGTCAAGGTCTCGAAAATTGGGTCGACACTTGAGGAGCGACTCTTCGGCGGAGGGAGACAACCCGTCACCGACGTCTTCCTATCCGCCGGACAACGGATGAGTGTGTCGGGGAGAGAACCGATCGAGATCGAGCACATCGACCCGCCTCAAGACCTCGGCTGGCATCGCGGTTGGTGGGCGTCTCACGGCGAAACCATCGGCGAGTTTGTTGATCAATTCAATCGCCGCAACACGCTTCAAATCCAGATCGACGATCCGCAATTGGCACAACGCAGGATTGTAGGTTATTTTCGAATTAGAGCTGACAACCCAGAGTCGTTCGTGAAGGTACTTTCGGTCCAGGAGGCAGTCATCGTCACCCGAGAGGGCAATCGGATACACGTGCGGCAGGAATAGACCCTGTCAAACCACCAAGATTTATTCATCGATACCTCCGGGCTGCACGATGCCACGAAGCCACCACCGTCATCCCTCCGTCACGTTCGATGTATATTTCGAGCGGTGATTCAGAAAGCATCCGCTGGGATCGGCCGGGCCCGGCATGATTCCCCCCAATACATCGATGATCCGCGGGTATTGCCACCGGGCTGGGTCGGCAGCCGGTAATCGCATATGGGGGCTGGACCAAGATGACAGTCTGGGTCGCTGGTAACATTGGTTGCCGAGACTGGCTGCTGTTGGTCGCGTCGAACAGCACCGAGCACAGTTATCTCACGATGCTCACAGTCCATGCCGCGTGAATCTGCGACGCCGCGCCTCACGACATCAAATTGATTCGCGCGCCCCATGGGAGATCCTGGACAGGGCCTGGACCTGGACCAAGTTCTCCTTGTGAAGGTTCGGCGTGCAGCGGAGACGGGGTATGCCCTTCGCGCGCGACCGCGACCTTTTTCAGCGATAGACGAAATCATGCGGTGTGCCGAGCGACTCGCCGCGTGAAGTTGCCATCGCCGTGTTTCTTGTTTCCTCCCTGGATTGCCCAGGATCGTGCAGGCCACCACAAGCAGCTAGTGTTCGATCCGCCGTCGGTACCGTTGTGTCTGAAAACTTCGTCGTCAGACCGCCTCTCGATGATAGAACTTGAGCATCCCACAAGTCTCTCCCGGCGCTCCACTCGACCAACCCGATTGATAGGGGCATATCCGGCCACACCACTACCAGAGCGATACGCCAATCAAAACGCGCAACGGCAGCACCAATGTGCTCGCAGTTCACGAGCGACCTCGTCTCCGCTTTCAACCTTCCCAAGTCCGAAGTGGCCGCGAGGCCGGCCACACGCCCTTCGCGGTGACTGATTGAGTCAACGATGCCCAGCGTAGCTCCAGGAATGGCCCCCATCCACCGCAGCGGCAGCGGGGACGAACGCCTGGTCAATCAATGCATCGAGCGCGAACCTCATTTCCGTCCCTTAGAAGTTGAAGCGGAGGCCAGCCGAGTAGACCCGGCCGATGACGTCGTACAGCGAGCGAGTGGTGCCGTAGCCGCCAACGCCCGTGATCGGTGGATCCTTGTCGAGCAAGTTCTGTACGCCCACGAACAGCGAAGATTTGTCGTCCATGGAGCGACCCAGCGGCAGCTCGCCCGAAAAATCGAAGTACAGCCGTCCGCTGATGCTCCGGATGTTGATGTCCTTCGCCGTATAGGCCGTATTGATCTCGCCACCGCCCACATATCGAGCCGTGAGGCTCACGCGATAAGCGTCTGTCTTGTAGTCCGCCGCCACATTGAAGCGCACGTGCGGTGTTCCGCCGACGGCGGCTATGGCGGGCTGATCGACGGAGCCATCGAGCACCGTGACGGTCGGGCCGTTTTGCAGGGTGAGCGTGTCGACGTAATTCACGAGCGCCCGCAGCGAGAGATCTCCAGGGCCCACCGGAAGACCGTAGCTGAGATCGAAGTCGACACCTCGCTCTCGTACCGACTGCAGGTTGACCGGCACGTTGGCGATGGTGGTAACCAAGCCGCCGGCGCCGCGCGTGATGAGCGAGCAGGCCTGCTGATTGTTGCGCGCACACTGATCGAGGATGGCCTGGGGCGTCAGGCTGATGATCGCGTTCTCCAGATCGATGTCGTAGTAGTCAACGGAAAAAACGAACCCCGGCGCAAACTGAGGCGTCAGCACCAGGCCGGCCGTGAGGGTGTCAGCTTCTTCCGGCTCTAGATCGGGATTGCCGGTGCTGGCCGTCGCTACCAGATAGGTCTGGTTGGTCGCCGGATCATTGTTGATGATCAGATTGGAGATTGATCCCGCCGCGAACAGTTCGCTCAGGCTCGGCGCGCGGATATCGCGCGAACGGGTCACTCGCAGGCGCACAGTGTCATTGATGGCATCGTCCGCTCCACCTTTCCACGTGGTGACCGTGCCGGAGGTGCTGTAGTCCGTCACGCGAGCGGCGACGTTCACGCTGAGCTTTTTCGCCCAGCGCGCGTTCGACAGCAGCGGCACGAGCGCTTCGCCGAAGGCCTCCTTCACCTCGACCTCTCCAGAATAGGGTACGAGTGAGTTGCCGCGGAAACGGGCCGTTGCCGCGAGCGGATCAGAGGTCACGTCGACTGCCTGCCGGCGGTACTCAGCGCCGACCGCGACAGAGACGGAGCCGGCAGGCAGCGAGAACGGCATGCCACGGAGCGTCCCGGCGGTCTCGTGCCGAGTGAGCTCCGTACGATTGAAGCCGGATCCGTTGACCCAGGCCAGCGCTTCCGGCGATGCCCGGCCGATGCCAAAGAGATTGACGGGCACGCAGCCGTTGGCAGGGTCCGTGAGCGTGGAGCGACAGACGATTGCGTTGGTCGCGGGATCGACAACGGCATCTGCCGCCAGCAGGAAGCGGGAGCTGATCCGGGCATTGGAGAAATCCAGTCGGTTGTCGGTCCGCCCGTAGCTGTAAAACACATCCCAGCTCCAACCCTCGCCGAACTCGCCGTTCAAGCCCGAGGTGACCTGGTAGGTCTGAACGTCGGAGTGATTCTGGATCCGCGAGTTGTCGTTGATGCTCTTGCCCATGACGAAGCTTGGGATGGTATTGCCCATCATGTCGCGCACCGATGCCGGCAAGTAAGCGTTGTCCGCGTGAATCGTGATCTGGTCGACCGACGCCAGACCGAGGAAATCCGACTTCGTTTGGTTGTACGCGGCCTCGGCGAACATGGCGACATGGTCCGTCAGGTCATAGGTGACGCGTCCGAAGGCGCTATGCCGCTCGACGGGAGCGACGAGAATGCCATCCGCGGTGGTCAGCGCTCCGTCGCCGCCGCGCATCGTGGACGCAGAGACCAAATCACCGTACTGGAACGGAACGGGCGTGCCGTCGGCGGCGAACTGGTAGCCATGAAGCGGTCCAGGCGAGTTGATGACGCCGCCGTAGCTCACATTGGAGTAGATGACATTGTCAGTCAGGATCAGGCGCGGCTCGGCGTTGGTAGCCGTGTAGGCCGGATTGTTGATGAGTTGATAGTTGCGCGCGCCCCAGTCGCGGTCGCCGACCCGATCGATGCCGACGTTCTCGGAGAATTCGACACCCATCACGACATGGCCGCGGCCGCCGCTGAAGGAACGACCATAGGCAGGCGAGACGAGGTAGTTACCGTAGTCGTCGTGGTTGGTCAGGCCGCCCTGAAGCGTGCCGCGCAGGCCTTCGAACTTGTCATCGATTCGCAGGTTTACGACACCGGCTACGGCGTCGGAACCATACGTGGCCGAAGCGCCACCAGTAACGATGTCCACGGACCGGATCAGCGCCTGCGGGATCGAGGAGATGCTTACACCTCCGGCCGCGACCGTTGGGACGTAGCGCCGGCCATCCACCAGCACCTGGGTTCGCTGGTATCCCAGTCCGCGCAGGTCCAGAAAGCTCTGTCCGGCCAAGCCCGCCGCGTTGGTCGTGCTAGCTGGCGTAAGCGAAGGTCGCAGGGCGGGCATCTGGTTGATCGCGTCGGCGATGTTCGGTGCAGCGACTCGCGCCAGATCGTCGGCTCCGAGAACTGTCACCGGCGTCGGCGCATCGAACCCGTTGCGTTGGAGGAGCGAGCCGGTGACCACGATCTCTTCGATCTCGGGAGCGCCTGGCTCGGCGGGCGCATCGGAAGTTTGAGCCAGGACGCCTGCTGGTATCCAGAGCACCAAAGCAAGATTGATTGCTCGTAAAGGCCCACGGCCGGCCTGCATTCCTACTGCGACTTGGTTAGTCATCGCGCGATCCTCTCCAATGATTTCTAGTGACCCCGCGATTCCTGCTCAGGTCATGCGGCTAATTTGAAAGCCTCAGCGGGCGTCTTCATGCCCAGCGCGGGCAACGTGAAGTTCGATGTGCCAGCGGCGACGGCCGATGTGTCGCTACCGTTGCTCAGCACGTGCCCGCCATCGAGCGGTTGCGAATCTGGCGAATGCGGCGGCCACGAGGACCATGATGAGAGTGGCGCCGAGCCAGGAGACAACCTGTTTCATAGATAGCGTTCCCGTGTGCTACTGCCGCTGTGTAACGCGGGGCAACCACGGAGTTCCGAGCGGGTCCAGGGCGCAACGATACGAGCGCAGCAGCGTTGACATGGGGCACGCCTTGCAAGGATCTTCGGGATCTGCAGCGGCATACATCGAGATCGCTTTGGAAAAAGGTCAACCCTGGTGAGGTGCGGGGCTATGCAACCGAGCTCGAACGGGCAGCTACAGAGGGCGCCAGGTGCGACGACGCTGCTGATTGAAATCGCCCGTGAAGTGATCGAGGTGTACGCGAGGAAAGCGGGCCCTTTAGCGGATGGGAAGTCGAAGCTGTGAGAGCCGCGATTCCGATTTCGCGCATGGGCGCTGCGGCCTGAGTGCGGTGTGCGAGATTGGTGGTGTCGCGCACTCGAGCAGCTACGCGCAGCGCCGACCCAAGAATGCGGTATCGCGCGTGCGCCGGGAGCCGAAAACGCGCTGGAGCGATGAGACGCTGGTGGAACAGACTTGTACGCAGCTGAAGAGCTCGACCTGGCGTAGACACCACCTACTCTTTGCCGGCCTTCCGGCGCACTGATAAGCAAACTCTACCAAGACTCACGTGACCGCCGCGCAGCGATCACGCCTCACTCGTGCACCACCACCAGGGACGCGATGAGGGCCGTAACCAGCAGCATCGGAGAAGCATGGGGTGGTTCGCGACTAGCAAGCGCGGGCGTGAGCCGGAAATGCTAGCCATGCCAGTCGACCGCGCATGGCTCGGATGGCCGCGGTATCTATCCGTGAATTCGCCACGCACCGGATCACTCCGCGCGTCCGCCGCATAGGGCGGCCGGCATCCGTGAAGATGGACGCCGGCCTGTAGCATCGTCACATCTCCTGGAACGCAACCTTGTCGACACGCAGCCATTGGCCACCACTGGCGTTCGACGTAAAGGCAATCGTCGCACTCTGGTTGGTCACCTGAACATTGTCGATCGTGATCTGCGTCCAACTGGCCGTCGCGGGAATGTTATAAACGCGCTCTGCGCCGCCATAGTTGAGCACGCGCATGGCACACTGCTGCTGACCTCCGGAGCTCTTTACGTAGGCCGTTAGGCGATAATTGCCGTTCGGAATGAACTGCAGGTTCTGCTTGGTCGTGACCAGGTACGACGTCGCCTTTTCATGCTTCAGTGAGCGTGTGGCGTCGACGTACTCATCCCACACCAGCATGCTCGCTTGGTCGTCGTAGTTCTCGATCCAACCGGTGACGATTTGCAGGTCGGGATTGTTGAGCGGACGTGCATCGAAGCCGGCGTTGCCCAGCCGGTTGGCGGCAGTGTCGTGGCGGGCGTAGAACTTGAAATAGTCAAACTCGCTGTAACCCGGCAGGACCGACGAATTCGAGTTCGGCGTATACGGCAACGAAGTGAGCCAGAAGTTCATCGGCCCGTACTGGAAGGGATACTGCGAGCTTGGAATTTCGAACAAGAGATGACCATTGATATAGAAGCGGTGGTAATCGGGCGAGATTTCATAGCCATACGTATTCCAATCCGCGAAATTGATGGCTTCGCCCATGAGCGCACCAAGCTCCGCCTCCGTCCTGTAGGCAAATCGGGATTGCGTCGTCTGCTGCGCTTGTTTGATCGTGCCCATGCCCAGTTTTGCAGCGGAGTTGTGCTCGAAACCGTCCACCTCATGGAACTGATTGTGCAGCGGAATGCGCTTTGCATCGATGTCGGCCTGGATGTCGGGATCGCCGGTGGCGCCGGGCATGTTCGGGCGCACGCCCATGCTCCAGAACGACGTATGCAGGCCGCTCACCGCGTCGAACAGTTTCGCCCGCGTTTCGTAGTAACCGTAGCCGAACAGGTTGCGCGAAAGGATTCCGCCGCCAGTGAAATCGAGCACGCCATCGTTGTTGAAATCTTCGTAGTCGTACCGCAATCGGAGCAGACCTCCCTCGACGGAGACGTTGCCCGCGCGCATGTAGCCTTCGGTGTATTTACCGAGCGTGATCCGGTGATACCACTGGCTTGAATCGAGCGCACTGCCGTTGAATTCCTCCTGATAGATGAGCGAGTAGCCCGCGCCGGAAGGTGGCGCCGAAACCGCGACGCTGCAGAACGCGTTAGCGGCGATTGCGAATGGGACAATGATCTTTAGAACGTTGCGTGGACGCTTGAGCATGACACTTCCCCCGTCGATCGCTTTGTAATGATGCTGAAAGCCGGCGGCAGAGTTGCCGCCGGCGGAAAGAGATCACGTTGACTCCACATGCACGGACTGACCAGCGAGGCGCCGATTACCAGCGTGCGCGTACAGTAAGGGAGTAAATTCTGCCGTATTGTTGAGTCGAGTTGAGCGCCTCGGGAACCGAGTTGTAGCGCACGAGTTCGGTGTCGAGCAGGTTGGCTGCCTCGAACGACAGGTTGATCGCATCGCTGATGTCGTAGCGCACGGTCAGCGCGAGATCATCATACGAGTCGAAATAGACGCCGCCGCCATTGACACCGATGCTGTCGAAGTACTCGTCGCGCCAGTTGTAGGCGAGGCGCAAACCGAATGGCCCCTTCTCATAGATGGCGACAAGATTCACGTTGTTTTGCGACAGGCCTGGGATCGGCAGCGTCTCGCCGGTGCGACCGTCACGGAACGGCGTTTGGCTGTCGATATACGAATACGTGCTCTGCAACCCCAGTCCGTCGAATGGGGCTGGCAGGAAGTCGAACTTCTGCTGGTACAGCAGCTCGATGCCGCTGATCTCGCCGCCCTCGCCGTTGATACGACGTGAAGTGGGAATGGGCACGGCCACGCCAGGGACAAGCTCGCTGCGGACACGGGTCACGATGAACGATTCCACGTCCTTGTAGAAGAGTCCCATCGATGCGACCGAGCCTTCCGCGAAGTACCACTCGAACGACAGGTCGGCCTGATTCACCAGGAACGGATCGAGCGCCGGGTTGCCGCCGGTCGCCCGCACATCCGCACTGACCGAACCATCGGCATTGACGCCCGACACGGACAACGTATTGCTCAAGTCTTCAGTATTGGGGAAGGAAACGACGCGCGCTACGCCGAAGCGGGCAACGATGTCGTCCGTCAGATCGGTCTTGATTACGGCGGACGGCAGCCATTCCTCCTGCTTCACATCCTGTACGTCGGGGATAGTGAGCGCACCGATGACGACCGCGCCAGCAGATGTCACATCACGCGAGACGTAGCGCACACCGAGATTGCCCTGGAACTCACGGGCCGCGGCATTGAACGAGAAGGCACTCTTCACGTAAGCGGCTGTGATGTCCTCGTCAACGTTATAGCTTCGGTTCGGATCGCGCGCCTGCAGGCAAGCCGCTTGCGACGCCGCGCTGAAGTATTGGAAGAACTCCTCGCACTGACGCCGGCCGGTCCAGGATAGGTACGTCGCAGGCACGCCGAAGGCCTTGCCATCGAGGAAATCCGGGCTGGAGAACGTCGTGATGTTGCCGGCCACATCCGCCAGCGGAATGTTCAATCCGCTCTGCTGAAACATGTCGGTGTCGCGATCGGTCTTCAGCTCCTGATAGCGCGCGCCATACTCAAAGGACGTGAGCGGGCCCACATCGATCGAATGATCGATGTCGATACGAGCGGCGAGATCCGTGGTCTCGACTTCGAAGATGTTGTCGAACAGCACGGTGGCGGCCATGCTGGCGGGATCGACGACACTCACGTTGCCAGGCAAGCTCAGCGACGGAACCGAGCCTCGCAGGTCGAAACCGACCGGAGCGCGCTGCCGGGACTCGAGTCGCGCATAACCCTGGTCCGCAATTTCCTCGGCGCGCGTGTAGGATATCTCGCCGAATACCGTGGTTGACTCCCCTTGCCAGCGCGCAGTGAACGCGTTTGAGAATGTCTCGCTGCCCGACTCGGCCAACTCGTAGTTCGTCTGCAGCGGCGTGTTGATCGTGCCGGCGATCAACGTCTCGTGCTCGGAGAGCACGACGTTGGAATATTGCGTCCCGCTATCCGCCAGCAGAATGCTGAACCAATGGCGCTCGCGATCGGAATCGAGCTTTGAGTAGAAACCGTCATAAGCCAGTTCGAGCGAGTCAGTCGGCCGCCATTGCATCACTGCCTCGACACCGAGACGCTTGCGCGTATCGTCGATCTGCTGATATCGGAAATCGGCGATACGCGAGCCCGGCTGACCGTCACCGTTCGGATCGAAGTTGATGCCGTCCGGGTTGGTATTGAATGCAGGCAGCAGCGGCACATAGCCGGTGAAGCTGTTGAAACCGTCCTCGCGCAAGTCGTTTTCTGAATAGCGCGCGCTCAACTGCAATCCGAACGTATCGTTAGCGAAGGTATCGGAGATGAGACTGAAGGCCTCGTAACCCGTGCTGTCAGCCAGCTCGCTGTAAGTCGCACCGGCAGAGCCGACGATCTGAAAGCCCGCGTGATCGAGGGGCCGACGCGTGATGATATTGACGATGCCACCGAGCCCGCCTTCGATTTCATCGGCTCCGGGCTGCTTGGTTACTTCCAGACGAGAGATCAGCTCGGAAGGGATCTGCGCAAGCGTTCCGTAGGTCGACGTTTCAAGCGTATCCGGACCGTTACCGCCGCGCCCGGAGGAATTCACGATGGTGCGACCGTTGAGAAGGATCACATTCTGCCGCAGGCCGCGAATCGAGATATCGGAGCCTTCGCCGATACCGCGCGACAGTTGCACGCCCGAGACACGCTGCAACGATTCAGCGACATTGCTATCGGGCAACTTGCCGATGTCGTCGGCGACGATGGCGTCGACGAACTGCACGCTGTCGCGTTTGATTTCCGCGCCCGCCTCCAGACTGGCACGAAAGCCGGTCACTACCACTTCTTCGAGCTCGGACTTTGTCTCGGCGCCGCCGGTGTCAGTTGCCTGCTGGGCAATGCTGACAGGTGCGGCGGCCACGCCCAGCGCGGCCAGACATGCAGTACGGATCAGGATTCCGCTGTTCATCGATCTCCCCCAAGCGTTAGTTCACTGACGACGCGATGCCGCCCATTTACTCTTGCTTCGATCCTACTATTTGTTGCGATAGTAGATACATTGTGAGGCGACTCTAGCGACATGAATTCTGTATTGTCAAGGCGCTTGCCTAGCTCCAAGTATTAATTTTCCAGCCTTTGGCAGACCACGCCGCGTTCGACCGACGCAGGATTCCATTCCCACGCTGCGAATGGGTGTTGCTATAGGTACGCGCCGGTCGGCGGAATCAGCCGTGCCAGAGACCCGCTGGCTGCCCTGGGCAGCCAGCGCGATACGCCAGAACGGAACCTTCGAGAACGGCGCCACTGCTGTGCGACAGACCTGCCGAGGCGCTGGTGATGAATAACGTATCGCCCTCGTTCCCACCGAAGGTGCAACTGGTCGGCCGGCGGACTGGCACGGGCAAACGACCGATGCGTTCGCCATGCGGGCTGACGATCTGGACACAGCCGCCATCCCACATTGCACACCACAGATTTCCGTCGCCATCGACCGCAATCCCGTCAGGCCGCCCCTCGTGTATCTCGAACCTGGTTAGTAACACCGATTCGCCAAGGGTTCCGGTCGCACAGTCAAAGCGAAATTCATGAATGACTCTCGGAATCGTGTCCACGAGATACAGGCGGCCACCGTCCGGGCTCCACGCGATTCCATTACACACATCGAAGCCCCGCGCCTGCTCGACGAGAACGGAACCATCGAGGCGATACAGCACGCCGCGGCCGTGGCTACCTTCTGCTGATCGGGTTCCGATCCAGAATCGCCCGTGCGGGTCGCACTTGCCGTCGTTGAAGCGCTCGGATGCTGGCGGCGCGATCCAGCTAATCGAGTCGGTGTCACTATCGACGCGTTGCAGGCCCGCTGCGCCCGCAATCAACACACTTCCATCAGCCGAGGGAACCGCTGTGCTGATGGGACTGCTGAGCACGATCGTTCGCGCGTCGCCGCGCTTCGGATCGAGCCAGTTCAAACTCGGCCGCAAAGCATCGATCCACAACAATTCGCCTGAATCAGGCAGCCAGGAAGGAGACTCGCCCAGAACCGCGCCGAGGGGCCATACGCCCAGCAACGGCCGAGTCAGCTCAATCACGCTTCGGACTCATGGTTTTGTCATGCACGATGCACCGCCAGCCGCCGCGCAACTCGGCGCCGGGCGGCAGCACATCGATCATCGCGGAAGGTTGCGAATGTTCGTTGACGAGATGCGAAACAGGCTCGAGGCAGATGTAGTCGGCGCCGGCAGGTGCAAAGATGTGCAAGTGACGCGCAAGGACACCCGTCGCTTGAAACTCGAGCGCGAGCCCCAGTGCGGGCTGATCGACTTGAATGTTTCCTGACCAGTCAGCGGCGACACCATTGACGGCTACTGCAGGGTCAGCGCGCAGCACTCGGTTGGAGTCCACAAGGGTTCCAATGGAACATGCCCGTTGCAGCAATCCATTTGCGTTCGCCGGCAGCCAGCTGTGCGCAGCCAGAGCAATGCGCGTACTCGCGAAACGGGGCACGTAGGGATGCAAGCCCAAACCGAAAGGCAATGCCGATGCGCCCGAGTTACGCACCGATATCTCCACAGCAATGCCGTCGGACTCGATACGATACGCGAGCACGCAGTCGTAACTGAAATCGTCACCTTCGCCGCGCCACGCATGCGCGAGCTGAACTTCAGCGGCCGAGCGCCCGACAACGGACCACGGGCACATCCATCCATACCCGTGTGCGTGGGGTCCTGGCGACCTGGGCGATAAACGCCAGTGTCGATCTCCGAAGTTAAAGCCGCCGCCAAAGATGCGGTCCGCCCACGGCACCATTGGAAACAGCGCGGCTTCGCGGGGATCGCGTATCTTGTCTGTGCGAGCGCCACGAAACACCGGTCGAGTTTCCGAGCCGTCCCACAGATTCACGCACGCCAGCGAGCCGCCGACACCCGGCACCACCGCCGCCTGCAGCCGACCAGCACTCAACCACACGAGGCTCCCGGGCATCGGCGTGTTGCCGTGCTACTCACTCACCACATGTGTCCAAAGCGATTCGCGCGGCTCCACGCCCAAGCCATGACCACTGGGAACGACATAGGCGCCGTCCTTGCACGCCATATCCGTTTCCAGGAAGTGCAGGTTCACGTCGAATATCGTGGGCTGATACTCGTGCATCGGTAAATCCAGCAGCGTCGAGGAGGCGTGCAAACTGGCGGCCATGAAGATGCCGAAGCCGATCGTCGCGTGCGGCATGACGCGCGCATGGAATGCTTCGGCCAATCGCGCAATGCGCATGAACTGCGTGATCCCTGTGTGCCCCATCTCGGGCTGGACGATGGAGGCGGCACGTGACTCGATACGAGATCGCGCATCAAACACCGTGCGCCACTCCTCTCCCACCGCCAGCGGCATCGGCACGCGTCGGGCGAGTTCCGCCAATCCGCCCACGTCCTCGGGCTTGACCGGAGCTTCGGCGAAGGACAATTGATACTTCGACAATCTATGCAGCAACTCGGCCGCCTCGCCCGCCGTATGGCGCCAGTGGAGATCCACCATCAGCTCAACGTCCGTTCCGAGCGCTTCGCGCAGGCCAGCCAAGTCCCTTTCGAGCTCAAGATTCTGCGCGGCGTGCAGCTTGAAGGCCTTGTAACCGCGGTCCACGCACTGTTTGGCGAACGCAATGCGCTCGGGGAGCGTCGCCTGTGGCAACCCGGAGATGTAGGCAGGAATACGAGTTCTGCGGATGCCGCCGAGCAGTTTTCCAAGCGGTTGCCGCAAGATCTTGCCGCAGATATCCCAAAGCGCGATGTCCAGCGCCGCGAGCGCGTCGAGGTAAAAACCTCCGTGATAACCGCGGACCCGCATCATGTCGTAGAAATCTTCCCAGATGACTTGCACGTCGAGCGGATCGCGGCCGCGCAGAAACGGCCCGATGACATCCGTGTTCAAGGCCGCGATCACGGCGGGAGCGGACAAGCCATAGGTCTCGCCCCAGCCAATGACGCCATCCCGCGTCGTGACCTTTACAATCACCGACTTGTGCTGGACCGGGTAGATCGTTCTGTTCTGGGGCCGCACGAAGTAGCCCCGTTCGTTCACGTCGAGGCCGCCCGCCGCAGAGGACAAGTAAGGAGCCTGCGGCGCGTGACGAACAATGAATGTTTCGATGCTTGCGACTATATCGCCCATCCCCCAATCCTCCCGAGAATGACGCCTGAGCGGCAACGCTTGCGCCCGAGCCATTCTCGTCTTAGTGTGGTGCTATTATAGCGATACAGACATTGAACGCTAGCTGCTGCAGCCCGGTGCCGGCGGCGAGAGGAGCGCGGGGAAATGATTCGATCGGCCAAAGAGCAACCCTTTCGATGGATGATCGTCGCGTTGCTCGCCGTCTCTGCATTTCTCAACTATGTCGATCGGCAGGCCCTGTCCCTGCTCGCAGCGCCAATACAGCGCGACCTGAACATCGACGACGTTGGCTATGGCCATCTCGTGTCCGCCTTTCTGATTGCATACACCCTGTTCAACCTGGTCGCTGCGTGGATCGTCGATCGACTCGGCGCTCGCGTAGGTCTCGCGCTGTTCGTGGGCTGGTGGTCGTTCGCCGGCGCGATGAGCGGATTCGCGCAGAATGTGCATCAAATGCTCGTGACACGCTTTGCCCTGGGAATGGGTGAAGTCGGTAACTGGGTCGCGACGCCGAAACTCGTCCGTGAATGGTTCACCCCGAAAGACTGGGCGCTCGGCATCGGCCTGTGTACCGCCGCAGCCATGATCGGAGCGACTCTCTCGCCGTATCTGATCACAGGACTGGCGGACAATGTCGGATGGCGAGGAACGTTCTGGCTGACGGGCGCGGTCGGCTTCGCATGGGTCGCAATGTGGTTCCTGATCTACGGACCCAAGCGCATACCCCCTTTCCTCACCGCCCCCGCAACCCCGCAGGGCCACAAACCGAGCTTCAAAGAAGAATGGCCCGACTGGCGCGGACTGATCGCATCGCCCGCCCTCTGGCTGCTGACCGTTGCGGAAATACTCACCGGTCCGGTCTGGTTCTTTTATCTGTTCTGGTTTCCGAAATACCTCACCGACGAGCGCGGCATGAGCGTTGCCGCGATGGGCGAGCAGACGTGGGTCGTTTATGCCGCCGCGGGCATCGGCGCTTTAACGGGTGGCATTCTTTCCGGGCAACTCATTCGGCGCGGCGCCTCGCCGCCACGTGCACGACTCATCATCATGACAATCGCGGCCGTCGCCGCGCCTATAGGCGCGCTAAACGCTTGGGAACCTGGCGTCAACACCAGCATCGCACTCGGCGCGCTGGTCGCGATCTGTCATATGGTATGGCTGACCAATCTGACGGCGCTGAAAGTCGATCTGTTTCCTGCCCAACATCTCGGCAAAGCATTCGGCATGATCGCCCTGATCGGTGGCATAGCTTCGGTCGCTTCCACCCAGGCGATCGGACATTTGGTGCAGACGATCACTTATCGCCCGATGTTCATCGTCGTCGCCATTGCCTATCCGGCCGCGCTGGTCGCCGCGTTCTTCGCCACCCGAGCGTCATCGCTTGACCCGACCATTACCGCCGTTGCGCCGGCAGGACCGTCTCAGGCCGCTACCACATGATCGGAGCAACCCCAAGTGCTACTGCATAATGTCACCACCCTTGTGAGTGGCGCTGCCGGCGGAATCGGCGCGGCGATCTGCTATGAGTTTCGGCGAGCAGGTGCTGTCGTCATCGGGCTCGATGTCTCGGAATCAAGCGCCGCAGACTTGAGCATCATATGCAACGTTGCTGAGGATGCTTCAGTAAGGCGAGCCACGGATCTAGTCAGAGAGCGAAAGCTGCGCCCGACAGTGATCGTGCATGCGGCAGCAATCTGCGAAAGCGGAGGAACACTTCAAACCTCGCCCATAGATTTTCTGCGTGCCTATGACGTGAACGTCGTCGGAGCCGTCCGCCTCGTTCAGGCGTTCGTGCCAGCGATGCGCGAGCGCGGCGAGGGCTCGATCGTGCTTGTCTCATCAATCAACTCTCAGTTTGCGACCCCTTCGCTCTCCGCCTACGCCGCATCGAAGGGAGCACTCGATAATCTGACGCGTACCTTGTCCCTGGAACTGGCCCCCGACGGCATTCGCGTGAACGCAGTTCGCCCGGCGTCTATCGACACCGCGATGCTGCGGCGAGGGCTGGCAACGCAGGAGGATCCCGAAGCCGCGTTGGCGCGGAACATCGCACGTCATCCGCTTGGACGGTTGGGGACTCCACAGGATGCGGCCCAGCTGGTGCTTTTTTTGAGCACTCCGCAGGCATCGTGGATCACCGGTGCATGCATTCCCATCGACGGGGGCGCGAGTGTGACGCGCAGTTAGCCCCGGCGGTCAAATATTCACACCGCGTGGCGAATCAGCAGCGGGGCCAGCAAATCCTTGTCCGACTCGGATACTTGACTCGCTTGCTCGATCTCCTGCGCCGTTTCCCTCAGCGCCGCCACGATGGTAGGCGTCGACTCGACGGGAATCCAACCTGACACGCCGATTGCACTGTGCACGGGGTTGCCGACCGCAATCGCGACCGTATGTTGCTCAACATCGGTTTTCACGCGCAGGCGAACGTACGACTTCTTTCGTATGTCCGCGAGGTCCGTGAGCAGCGCCTTCATGTTCGGATAATTGGGGATCTCGTGCCCCTGATAGATCGATTTCACAACACGCTCTTCCAGCGCTGCGAGCAGCACCATACCGATACCGCCGGAAGTCGCAGGATACAAGCCGATGCGCCCGAGGGCATCCGCATCGCTCATACCAGGGGGCGCGTGGTAGATATAACTCACATTGTCTCGCCACAAAACACCCATGGCGACGGTATAACCGAAGCGTCGCAACTTGCCGAGCGATGGCAGTGCTTTGCGAATCAGCGAGGACGCGAACAGACTCTGCGCTGCCAGTACTGTCATGCCGGGACCCGGTTGGTATTTTCGGCGTACGGTCTGGGTGGCAAAGCCCAGCCAAGCAAGCGTTTTCAATAGTCGATTGACTCGCGTCGGCTCCAGATTCAGGCGCCGCGCGAGTTCGCGACACCCCACGGGCTCGGATGAGATAGCCAATGCCTGCAACACGGCAATGCCATCGATCAGGCTTTGGTTGGGCTGCGATCCGAAGTCAGCTTGCATGGGTGGATTGAGCGTCCTACGAGTAGTCCGCCAAGCGTACCCGCAAGTCGTTGCTTCTCGCCAGCGAAGCCGCGGCGGGTTGTGGTGCAAACCCTTCCAACAGCAGATCATCGAGCATGACGAGCATGTCCGCCAGCTCGCGCCGGTCGACTTCATCCAACTCGGGGCCTGGCGCGCGAACGTAGGCGCTAGCGATCACACCTCGCTGTTTGAGGACTTCCTTAGTGAGCCGCCAGCGGTAGACAGCCTGCATCATCAGAATCGGGAGCATGCGCTCATACAGGCGCCGTACCACCTGCCGATCGCCGGCGCGATGCGCTCGCATCAGTGCGACATGAACGTCCGCGAGCTCGCTGGCCGGCATGGTTCCAACCGCCCCGCGCGACAATTCATCTGTGATGTAACGCCCGCCCGCCCCGCCAAACACACCGCGCAGCGTGCCGAGCCCGGCATCCAGCAGGGCCGTGATTCTCTGCCCCGACGGGACGGTTTCCTCTTTGACGTAACACACGGCCGGAGCCGCTGCCAGGATCTTCACGATAGCTTCCGTCGCAAGACCGGAACCCATCGGAGTCGGCGCATTTTGCAGCATGAGCGGCACACCGCTCTCGCCGAGTCGATTGTAGTAAGCGGCGAGCGCATCAACGTCGTGGCCGAGCGACTTCGGCGTCATGACCATGACTGCGGCCGCATTCGCCTTTGCGCCCGCAAGCAACAACTCTCTGGTCACGGCCTCGTCGGGATCGCTGCTCCCGACGATGATGGCCGTGCGTCCGCGCACGGCTTCTCCCAATAGGGAAATCAGGCGCAAGCGCTCGTCCAGCGACAGATTGTCGTACTCACTGGCCAGACCGGGAAACACCAAGCCGTCGACTCCCGCGGCGATGGCAAATTCGATGACTGCGCAGAAGCCCGCTTCGTCGACTACACCGTTCGCATCGAACGTGGTCGGCAGGACCGGAAACGCGCCCGAGAGTCTGTTCACACCCTTTCCTCGTATGCGAGTGCTCGTCAGATGCACTGTTAGCAATTTCATCGCGCCATCGAGCGCGCCATCGAGCGCGCCAGACGACCGTGAAGCCACGCGAGCCGCCTCCCCTTCTGAGAGGGCCTGGTTGCCGTGTTGCTTCTTTAGCGACATTATATTCACCCGGTGGCTTTCTGGCGAGACCTTTCGATGAATCACGCTGTTCGTATCGGCATCGCCTGGGGCACGCGCGCGCTGCATGCGTATCTGATCAGCGGCAGCGGCGTCATTCTCGAGCGTCAGTCACGCGATGTGACATTGCAGACGTCCTCACGCATGGAGCTGGCACAGCTCCTGAATGACATCGTCGCGAACTGGCCCGCCGCTCACGGCCCCATCTGGTTGTGCGGGATGATCGGATCGGACGTCGGGTGGACGGAGGTGCCCGCGCTCGAAACTCCGGTGAGTTACGACCAGTTGGCCGCGGCAGCTGTCAGCATCGACATCGGAAAGCATGCATGCAGGATTGTTCCGGGACTGACAGGCCGTTCCGTGTTCGGCGATCCGGAACGCTTGCGAGGCGAGGAGATCCTGATTGCCGGATGGATGCAAAGATCGGAACGGCCGCGCGAAGCAATCGTCCTGTGCGTTCCCGGCATGCACGGTAAGTGGGTGCACGTCAGTGGCGATTGCATCGTCCAGTTTCACACAGCTGCGACGGTGGAGCTGTTCGGGCTGCTGCGCAATCACAGTTTCCTGCGAGGCGAGCTGGCGAACGACTCCATCTGCGAAGCTTCCTTTCTTGCCGGAGTCGATCGCGCCGCGCAGGGAGGCAGCTTGGCGAGGCTGCTCTTCAGCGTGAGATCGCTGCGGCTATCGAAGGAGCTGATGCCGGAACAAACAACCAGCTATGCGTGGGGACTGCTGATCGGCGCGGACCTGGCCGAAGGTCTGCGCGCGTATCGCAACGTTCTGGAGAGCTCACCTCTCGTGATTACGGGAGCGCATCAGACCTCAAGTCTCTTCGCTCGAGCTGCTCGCCATTTGGGAGCACAAGCGATGGAGGAGGATGAGCGCACGCTCACCGCTGCCGGATTTTCCGCAGCGTGGCGACTGAACGAAGTCGATGTCGCGTCAGATGCTCGGCGGTAGCGGCGCCGACGATCATCGTTCAAGCCTGGTTCGGAACGATTATTCGGCTTTTCGCCTACGCGAAAAACCACTGATGCGCTCATCCGCCATCGCCCGCGCTTTGTTGTGTCGGCGTATACGGTTGTGAATGATGGGCGACCTCTCTGCGTGCCGGGTATCACTTGTGCAGCAGTGCGAAGCACGGATGCACCTTGTGTGGTTGTTGTCACGTTGTGATCATCGATCCGTCTAGCATCGCTAGCGAAGTCGCCGTGCGCCGCGCAGCACAGCGCGAAATCCCTCTCTCGATTTGTACCGGATCGACTCCGCCCTGGCAGCTGAGTCGAGCAGCGGCATCGATCCCCTTCGAAGAGCGGAATTGACCCGAATGTTCATCCGTCGATGGCTGCCACCCTGAATTGCCGAGCCCGTAACGACGGGCTCGGAGACACGGCCGACTCGCCACCTTTGCGTCCGGCACGTAACCTTTGGCCTGCCTCGGGCGCTTCACTCAAAATGAATGGGACGTCGAATCATGTCCTTACGCAGGGACCCCGCGGGCGGCTCACGCATGTATACCAGGTAGCAGTCCTGGCCGGATCGAGTGCTGGAGTCGCCAACGATGAATGCGTAGCTCGCTGTGTAAGGGTCCGTCTCGGTGAAGAGCGTCACCGGAGCTTTCCAGTGCAATCCATCGGGACTGAATGCAGCCAGTATCTGCTTCTTCTTACCGAACCACATCCACGTCCTGATGAACTGTCTAAGATAGTAGTTGTAGGTGATCCCCCCGCCCGTGCCATTGTTGGCGTACGCATCCTTCATGCCGGGTGCGATATCCAGAGGAAGCAATGGCTGCGTCGGATCGACGTGCTGGCTGAACGCTTCGTTGTAATATCCATACCAGGTGCCGGGCAGCGCGTGCGGGTCCGTTGAAATGAATGCCTTGTCGCCGTTATACCCAAGCCAACGCTGATTGACCGGGTCCCAGATCCCGCCAATCCCAATTCCCCCGAACGGCTGTGCTTTTGGCGGCTTGGGCTCGCCAACGACCTCGCCATAGTTGGTCCAATTGAAACCGTCGTCCCACGAAATCCACAGGCCCGACGAGTTCCATTGACCGGATCCGCCATCGAGGAAGTGGTGGTCTTCACCATGAACGAACGCGACGAGCGCACCGTCAGGCGTGCGCGTGGCGGTAAGCATCCAGTTGCCAGCGGAGTCCCAATCACGGCTGACGCCGGGAGTGACTGTCACGTTGACCGACTCGTTGCCCGGCGGAGGTTGCATCGAATCGAGGTCGGTCCCTGAGTATCGCATCACCGAAGCGTCGCCCCAGAAAGCGAGATACTGCGTGCCGTCGCGGTTGGGAAGAAATGGAAACGTGGAGTCATTGATGCCGTACGCGTATTTCTTGATTCCGTTGATCGGAACTCTGGTAGCGGCCCCCACGGTGAACTTTGGCGCCCAAGGAGCCTTTACGGAAAACTCGATCGTCGCATTGGCCGACCCGGCGCTATTGCTGCCCGTCACCGTATAGGTGCTCTGGGAGACTTCAACCGCAGGTCGACCGCTGATGATTCCTGTTGCAGGGTCAAGCATGAGGCCCTCCGGCAACTCCGGCGAGACTTCATAGAGCGTGATCATCCCGCCGTTGTTTTTGGGAATGTTCGGTGTGATCGGACCAAACTGGGCATAGGTAGTCGTTACATCGCCGTAGGAGAGGTCCGAGGGCGGCTGAGCCTCCTCGGCAACCCCGATCGACAGACTGACGGAAGTCGAACCCGCACCGTTGCTGGCGGTCACCACATATGAACCCATGGGCACCGTCACCATCGGGGTGCCCGTGATCACCCCGCTGGTCGGGTCCAGCGCGAGCCCAGTTGGTAGTGCTGGCGACACACTGTAATCCGTGGCCACACCGCCGGTGTAGAAGGGAATATTTGCAGCGATCACCTGATTGGAGGTGTACGCAGCGGTCGTCGTCGCATAGGCTAAATTACTCGGCGGCTGTAGCTGCTCGGCGACCTCCATGACGAGACTGATCTGCACGGAGCCTGCGGCATTGCCGGCGGTCACGGCGTAAGTCTGCCGCTTGGACATCACCGTGGGCGTTCCGCTAATGACGCCGCTTGTGGGATTCAATACAAGTCCGAGCGGTAAGTAAGGCGAGATGCTGTAGTTCGTCGCAATTCCGCCGGCGGTGTCGGGGAGATTGGGCGTGATCGCCTGGTTCCGAGCATAGACAACGGGCTGGTTGGCGTAGACCAGCTTGGTGGGCGGGCTCAACCGTTCGCCGACGCCAATGATCAGGATTGTTTGGGCAACGCCGGCGCGGTTGCTGGCGGTCACCGTAAAGATCCCTGTGCTTGCAGTGTCAACCGGCGTGCCGCTGATCGCGCCGCTTACCGGATCCAGCACAAGCCCGGCAGGCAATACGGGCGATATGCTGAAACTGCTGACGGGACCGCCGGCGACAGTTGCTTCGTTCGCCTTGATCGGCTGCCCACGCACATAGACGACTGCACGGTTGGTGTAGCTCAAGTTCACTGGCGGCTTCAGTTGCGGACCGACGTCAATTTCCAGCTGCGTCTGCGTCGCACCGGCGCTGTTGCTTGCAGTCACGGTGTAGCTCAGCGGGCTTGCGACGACCGTCGGCACACCGCTGATGACTCCGTTAACCGGATCGAGGGCGAGCCCGGCCGGTAGCGCAGGAATCACGCTGTAATACGTGACGCCCCCACCGGCACTGGTGGGAGTGTTCGGCGAGATCTCCGTGTTCACGGTGTACGACGCAACCGGGTCCGCGTAGCGCAGATCAGTCGGCGCCGTTGGTTGTTCCGTTACCTCGATACTGAAGGTGGCCTGTGCCGATCCTGCGTCGTTGCTGCCGGTGACCGCGTATAAGTGCTGCGCCGAGACAGCGGCAGGGGTGCCACTGATCACGCCGGTGCTCGGATCGAGGTTCAGACCCGCCGGCAATTCTGGAGATACGGTGTAGACGCTGATGGCGCCCCCCGAGCTGACCGGCACATTGTCGGCAATGGCGTAGCCGAGCGCATATGTCGCACTCTGGTAGGTGAGACTGGCTGGAGGCGCCACGAGAGTGGAAGCGGGTGGCTCAGGCTGGAGAGGTATGGACCGGGTGTCTTCTCCCCCTCTACAAGCCGTAAGAACAAGCAGCGCCAACGCAGCGGCTATTCCACCAATACGTTTGAAACCGATTCGAGTCATTTTCGTTGCAGCCACCGGATTTACACGAAACGTACGTGACACCGGGCAACGATTAGTTCCGTTCGACCAGCGCCAAGCCGGTTGAACGGCAAGTTGTTATTACGACCGCGAAGCGATGATTTGTTCGAAGGACGGATCGGCCCGGCACGCGGCGCCCATGCCCTGAGCAAATCCCCACATTGCATCCACAGCAGCCTGACCGCGCAGGTCGTGCATGGCATCGACGATGCCATCCATCAGCAGAGATTTTTCCATTGCATCGGGCAGATGCTCGAGCCGCATCGCGAGCCTGCCGAGCACTTGGCCCTGAACGGATTCGTCGAGGTTCTTGATGTTCGCCAGCGCCTCGCGCCAGTTCGTGGCGGCTGGAACTCGATGTACGTCCAACAGCGCTTGCAGCGTGCCGTGCTCGGCGTGCGGCAGAGCATCGATCGTCGACTGCAATTTCGTCATCTGGCCCTGACCCAGCAGGCTTGCGAGTTGGCTCGGATCGACTCCGCCTCGGGTAGCTGCGTCTAACAGCGCGTCGATCTTCAGCGATCCCGCCTGGCTCTCCGGTGTGGCCGGCTCCGATAGCGGCGCAGCTCCGGTCACGTTAGGTGCACCGGCAGATGCTGCATTGATGGGCATGGTCGAGTCTCCGATGTGAGCTAGCGAGTTGCACGCTCTGTAACTGAAGCTCGCCACGAAGTTCCCGCTGATTGTTCCCACCCGGCGCCTCTCCCCGTCCCACCCGTTCGGCGGATTTGTGGTGACGGGCCGCCCGCGGATCATTTCATCTGCGTCATGGTAGGAAGCAACCAAATGAAAGTATCTCTCAGCTGGCTCGGCGTCATTTTGATCACCGCGAATCTCGCAGCGTGCGGCGGCGATGGCGGTCGCATAAACAATAGCGGCAACATCGACAACAACGACGGCGGTTCCACAGACAATGGCAGTGGCGGCACCGGCAACGTCGACAACAACGACGGCGGTTCCGCAGACAATGGCAGTGGCGACACTGGAGACAACGGCGGCAACCACGACACGCCTCCTCCGAATTTCTCCATCGGCGGCACGGTCGCCGGCCTGCCCGACGGCGGGCAACTTTCTATTCTCGACAACGGCGCGAGTACGCAGACGATCTCTGCAAACGGACCTTTCACCCTGAGTGCGAGCGTGCCCACCGGCACTTCGTACAGCATCTCTCTTGATACACAACCCCCGGGCTATCAGTGCGCGGTCACTCAGGGCTCAGGAACGGTGGCAGCGAGCAACATCACCGATGTCACGATCGCCTGCACGCAGATCACTGCGACCGTCGGCGGCTCGATCGACGGCCTGACCGCCACCGGGTTGGTCCTCGCAAACGGCAGCGACACACTGAATGTGCCCGCCAACGCGACGACCTTCACGATGCCGACGGCTGTCGCCAGCGGCACTGCCTACAACATCGTCGTTCGCAGCAGCCCCACAGGGTCGCGCTGCACGGTGAACAACGGCTCAGGAACGGGCGGCGACACGCCGGCAAGCAACTCGAAAGTCTCATGTGAGCCGGCGACCGGCTCGGAGCTCTATGCTTTCGGAGGTCCGCCGGGCGCATCGTACCCGGCCGGAGCTCTGGTCCAGGGTCCGGACGGCAATCTCTACGGAGCCAGCGAGGACGGTGGCGAGAATGATCTGGGCACCGTATTCATGATCACGCCCGACGGCACGCAGACCGTGCTCTATTCATTCAGCGGCGACTCCGACGGCGAACATCCGGATGGCGGTCTCACTCTCGGCCGCGACGGCAACTTTTACGGAACGACGAGCGGTGGCGGCGACTGGTGGGGAGGCACCGCTTTCAGGATCACGCCAACCGGCACGAAAACCGTGATCTGGTCGTTCGGTGGCTACTACAAGACCGTGATCTCGTCCTACAACACCGTGAACTCGTCGTTCGGTGCCGACTACAGTGACGGCAGTGAACCCTACGGCAAGCTGCTGCAGGCGAGCGACGGCAACTTCTACGGAGTGACTTCTCTGGGCGGCGATAATGGTATGGGCACGATCTTCCGCCTCACTCCATCCGGAACCGAAACGGTCCTGCACGTCTTCGACTACTACACCGGCAACCGAGGCGCGATTGCAGGCGGCGGGCTGATCGAGGGCAAAGATGGCGCGCTCTACGGGGTCATCAGCCAGCAACCCACGGGTCCTGGGGACGGGACGATCTTCAGGATGGCGCTCGACGGCAGGGTGACGACGCTGTGGACATTCGAAGATGCCGATGGCATCTATCCGATCGGCCAGCTTCTGCAGGCCAGCGATGGCAATTTCTATGGAGTAACCCAGCAGGGCGGCGCCGCTGATCAGGGAACCATCTACAAATTGACTCCCGACGGTGGCTTCTCGGTACTGTACTCGTTCGACCGTGGAACGGGTCAGCAGCCGTCGGCCGGGCTCATCGAGGGCAGTGACGGCAACCTCTACGGAATGACGAAGACGGCCTCGGCTCCCGGCCAAGGCACACTTTTTCGAATTACGCCCACAGGCACGTACACCACGCTGTACTCATTCACGGAGACATCCGAATACAGCGGCGAGCCCTACGACACCCTCTTCAAGGGTGCCGACGGCGCGCTGTATGGCATCTCGCCTACCGGTGGCGCGAACGGCGTCGGCAGTGTGATTCAGCTCAAGTAACGAAGCACAGTGATGAACGAGCCTCTCTCGGTACACAGCCGCCGGATGGATGCGCAATCCGTCCGGCTCTCGCACGGTAGCAGCAAGCAACGTCATTGATGAGGCGGTTGCCTGCAGGCAGATCAGCCGTATCGAATAACGGACAGGCCGTCGCTGCGCCCTTAGCCTGAGCAGCTTGCTCAACCGGTCCCGCTTGCTGGCAAGCTCGAGGGCGAGATTCGTAGCGCGATCGGGGAAGTCGTGATGAGCTTGGTCAGTCCCGCTGCTTGCAGCAGATTGGCCGCGACGCGCGAGGCGAACGCCCCTCCAGCCAATAAATGGACATTCGTGTGGGAAGCGATGGGCTCATGTCGCCCGACACGGTGCGCCGGAGCAAGATTTATCTCCATGCTTACAGCGGATCGGTTCTCGCGGCAGCCTGTCTGGACGCCGTGTACACAAGTATCAGAAGGCTCAACGAGCCGCCGGCCAGTCCGATGTGCCCCATGCTTCGAGGATATCTTCGGCCGCGGGACCCATGACATCCTTCTGCAGAATGAATCGGTCGCCAAAGATCAATGCTCCGGCCTTGTGTTCGAAGTCCACCTTGGTCAGGAGCGTCAACGCCTGCTTCTGTGCCTCTGCCAGGGCATCACCCCGCGGCAGTGTTTGTAGTTCGGCATAGACCACGCGGTCTTCGTACGCCGGTTCACGCAGCAGCCATTGGAAAAAGAGCTTCAGGGCATATTGGTCCCGGGCCTGGTGAACGCCCAGCACGACGACGCGCAGCTCGCTCCACTTCTCATCAGGGAACTCGGTGCGCCACGCATTGACCTGTGTCCGGAACTGCACGAGCTGTTCGTTCGCGCCCACACGAAGATTGGCGCTGATCAGTTCTTTGAGCGGTTGGGCGTAAGACTGAAAGTCAGCCTCCGTCGCTGAACCCTTTGCCAAGGTCGCAACGACGAACTGCCGCGTCTGCATAAGGATGGATACCAACCGATCCCGCGTCTCGATGGGTATATCCAAGGCGTAGACATCGCCAGCAGCGCCCTCGAGAACGGTTACGTAGTCCTTCAGCTTCTGCTTCGTGCTGTCCGTCAGGGAGCCGAACCCGTTGCTGGAGAGGATGGAGAATACGGTCAGGGGCGGATGCGAAGAGTGAGCCATCAGCATATAGGCGCGTGAATTCATCGGAAAGCGGGCTGTTGTCCCGTCCGACCGCCATAGCGTCATGTTCAGCAGATCTTGCGTGATGATGGGCGCGCTCGCACGAAGACGTTCTGAATGTGCCTCGACCGCCTCGTCGTATTCCGCTCGAAAGGCATCACGCAGATTCCCAATGCTCGCGGGCAGCGGTGAGGTTAGCTGGATCGACTCGACAGGCTTGCGTGGGATGGGAGTCGTGCAAGCGGAGACGAAACCGAGCAGAACGGTTCCAACGATTGCGCAGCCGTGCGTACGAGAACGCGGTGCTTTCATGGGAGCTCCTGGCCGGCCGTGGGGCACGACGCGAAGTTCCGACGCCACATCGTCAGGTATGCGGATTCCAGGTCATGCGTGAACTGCGCCGTATCGAATAACGGGCATGCCATCCGCTGCCCGCTCAGACGTTGTCGCAACTTGCTCAGACGATCTCGCTTCGTGGCAAGCTCCAAGGCGAGAGATTCATAGCGCGACCGGGAATGCGTCACGAGTTCGGGCAATCCCGCTGCGAGCAGCAGGCTGGTCGCAACCCGCGAGGCGAATGTCTCTCCTGCCAACGTCAGCACGGGCAACCCCGCCCATAGTGCATCGCTTGCCGTCGTATGCGCGTTATAGGGCCAGGTATCGAGAAAGAGATCCGCAAGGCGATGTCTCGCCAGATGCTCGGATGCCGGCTGGCGAGGCGCAAAGATCAGGCGCTGCGGATCGACGTCGTAATTTCCCGCATGAAAACAGAAGTGCTGCGTGGCCGTGGGATTTTCATCCAGCAACCACAACACGCTGTCCGGCACGTGTCGCAACAGCCACATCCACACTTCGAAGACTTCAGGCGTGATCTTCGCGGGATTGTTGAAACAGCAGAAAACAAAAGCATCTTCGGGCAGACCCAGCGCAGCGCGTGTCGGCGTCGTCGCGTTGGTCTGTCGTCGCGAGTCGTTCGGCTGATAGCAGTGCGGCAGCCGAATCAATGTTTCTGAATAGTCGGCCTCATGCGCCGCCGGAACCACCACGCCATCGGCGATCAGGTAATCGAAAGCCGGCGAACCCGAGGTGCCCGGGAAACCCAGCCATGCCACCTGGATCGGTGCGGCGCGCTCGACGAAGATGCCGCTGCGGCTACACCGCGTGTAGCCTCCCAGGTCGATGGCAATATCGATCCCGAGCTGCCTCGAGATCTCTGCGGCCCGGGTATCGCTGCAACCGTCCAGGTCGATGAAATGATCGAAGCTCGCACGCAACCGGGCACGCATGGAATCTTCCACTGGGGCGCCGAGCGCGAATCCGATGACTTCGAACCGGCTGCGGTCGTGGTGATCGATGGTGCCGGCGACGAGCTGAGCCGTCGGATGCTCGTGGAAATCCGCCGAGAAATATCCGATGCGGAGTCGCGCATCGGGGTTGGCTGCACGCAGCGCTCGCGGCCCAGGCAGCCGCGGCTGCAAGCTCTGTGAATGCAATTCGGCACAGCGACGCAGTTGTCGACGATTCAGCGGCAGAAGCAACGAAATAAACGGCTCGCACACCCGGCGTCCGGCGTCGATCCCCGCGGCGATCTCATCTCGCAACTCGTCGAGCCCATGCCAGTCCGCTATTCGCAGCTGTGTGTGAATCAGCCAGCCGGGCAGATAAGGCAGCGTGGGATCGATCGCATGGGCTCGGCGATAGCTCGCGGCAGCGGCGGAATGTTGTCCCAGTTCGGCAAGCAAATGTCCGCGGTTCACGAGCAGCGCTGCATCGTCAGGCCGCAGCAGGAGTGCATGCTCGCACGCGCCGAGCGCCTCCGAAGTACGCCCTACTTCTCGCAACAGAGCGCTGTATCTGGCAAACAGATCTGCGTTATCCGGCAGCAACGGCAACGCCTGCTGACAGGCGACAAGCGCTTCCCGCGAACGACCGAGCGCTTGTAGCGCGCTCGTGCGGTTATACAGGGAGACGCCGTGCTGTGGATCGAGCGCGAGCGCCCGATCCACAGCCTCCAATGCAGCCGCTGCTTGTCCCTGATCCATTAAAACGGCTGCGCGGTTGCTCAGGGCTCCTATATGACTCGGATCTAGTGCAACCGCGCGATCCAAGGCCTCCAGGGCCTCGGCCTCGCGTCCCAGCTCACGCAACGCTGCACCTCGATGAGCGTGGACAGCAGCGTTCGATCTGTCCTCGCCGATCGCAAGATCGAACCACGAAAGTGCTTCTGCGGGATGGCCTCGCTGCAGCTCCGCCACACCCAGCAGGTGTAGCGCATCGAAGCAGCGTGGCTGGCGCTGGAGCACTTCCTCATAAACGGCCATCGCCGCGACGGTCTGCCCGGCACGATGAAAGCCGATCGCGACGTTCAGCAGCGAAAGCGCCCAGCTGTCCTGTCTCGCATGCGCCATTGCTGCATCTCGTGCGCGACCGAGCGCGACTCACTCGTGAACCGAAGATGAGTGCGGGTCCGCAGTCGAAGCAACATTGGTCTGCTCCACGGCGCGCTCCCGAGTCACTTCGATCTCGACACGACGCAACTGCGGATACACGATCTGAGCCTTCGCGACGGGCGTGCGTGCGAACTCGAGCTCACGCTCGATCTCGGGCGTGCGCTGGCGTGCATCGGTGTTATCCGAATTGAACTCGGCAACTGCGTATTCCGCGAGCGGCTCGCCCTCGACCTCCTGCGACCGGCCCTTGGTATCGCTCGACACCAGGGTGTGCAATTCGCTGCCCGCTTCGGGCTGAACCGAATCCGGAACACAGTTTTCGCCATGTTCAGCACACACCTTACGCAGCTGCGCCAGCGCCGCCGACGCGCGTCGATAGGAAAGATCGTCGTTGCCTTCGAAACCATACCGAGGGACACGCGGACCTTCCGGCGACGTAAACCCGCGCACTCGCTGCACTTCGAAACCGTCACCGAGCGCCTGGAGCAGTGAGCTCAGTTCCGAAGCACTGCGTGCTTCATCGATAGTCGCGGACCGGTACGGGAAGTAGACGTAGTACGTTCGAGTGTCGGTCACGATCTGCTTCACCGGCTCCACCGCCGCCACCGGCGGAGGTGCCATCGGCAGGGCCAACGGGCTCATTTCCAGATCCACGTTGGCGGGACGCACGTCATGTCGTCCACTGATGGAATTTCGAAACGGTTGCTGAGGGTCCGATACCGAGCGCGGCTCGTGCGGTACCTCCAATACCGGTGGTGCAGTGATCGTCACCGTCGGAGTGCTCAGATCGGTGAGCACATAGTTGCGCGCATCGACACCGCTCAATCCCAGCGGGCCGTCGGTCGTCACATGCTTGTCGATGCCGGCGTCCGGATCCGCCATCGTGCCCACGAGGTTGCCGGGCGCCAGGCCGACGGTGTCACCTTCCAGCACGCCGCTCAGCGTCGCAGCGTCGATGTTGAGTGCCACGGTACTGGTCCCGTCATAAGCTCGATCGATCGCATCTACGCCGTTGCTGTAGACGGGCCGCGGGATGATCTCTGAGATCGCGTTGCCCGGACCTTCCGGGCCCACCTCACCCGCCGGCCGGGTGAAAGATTCATAGAGCAGCCCGTAAACCGTGGAACCATTATCCGCGTAGGTCGCCACCACGTTGTTGGTTGCGTCCACCGTGTAGCGCTTGTTGGTGCCGGCCGTCGGGTCGTCGAACGCGCCGTCGGTCACCACTCGGTAGTGGCTCAGGCCGGTCGCACCATGGGCGTCCTGCTGCAGCCAGGCGTCGGCCTGGTTGCCGGTCTGCACGAAATCGAACGCGGTCGTGCGATCGTAGATCCATGAGATCGGCGGTCGATCCGCATTCGGCGCATCGATGGTGCCGCGACGATTCGTATAGTAGCCGTTGCCCGTGGTCGGATCGGCACCGACCCAGCCATTGAGCACGGTGTAGTTCACATTGGCGATGTCGTCGGCGCTGAAGCCGATGGCGCCAATGACATCCCGGGTGAAATCGCTGGAGCGAATGATGAAGCGGCTGCCGGGCTGCACGTTCACATGCGCGTCGGCGCTGTTGTCGAAGCCGGCGCTCGAAAACTCCACGAGGGATTGGCGACTCGCGTCCGTGGAGCTGATATCCGCTCCGAGGATGAAGAGTCCGCCCGCGACGATATTGATGTCATCACGCGCCACGCCGCCAGCATCGAGATCGTTGACGTCCCGCAGGCGCAAGCTGCCGTCGATATCGAAGCGCACCGGGCCGATGAACTCGTTGTCAGGATCGTCCAGCGCGGCATCTCCAGCCGTCGTCACATCGAATTCGCCGCCGATGGTCATGCTTCTGGACTGCACGACCCGCTCGCCGACGTTCAGCGTGTACGCATCGCCGATGGTCGCGCCGGTCCTGAGCGGCGAGCCGTCCGGCGTAAAGTCCACGTCGACGCTTGCGGTATAAGCGGTAACGTCGAGCGTTGCCATGGTATTGCCGGCCTGCGTCAACGATACGATTCCCTGGGTCGCGCGGGTCAACACGTCGGACGAGTCGATCGAGCCTGCATCCTGGTGGATCGAGCCGGGGATCAGGGCATCGTCCGGCACACGCATCGTCAGCGACGGCACCGTGACGTCGGCGGCCAGGCCGATATCGGTGCTGGTCAACGCCACCGAGCGCAAGCTCTGCACCGGGGCATTGACGCGGATCGAGTCGCTGAAGAGCCGTTGGGTATCGATGTTCAACGATGCATTGTTCAGGGTCACTGGAGCGTTGATGAATGCATGCGGAGTGTTGATCGTCAGCGTGGAGTCGGCGCCGCCGGGGGCAACCGAGAGCGGCGCGCTCACCGTCACGCTATAGCCGGCCTGCAGCGTGACATCTGTTGTTGCAAGAAGGGAAGCAACGTTCGATGCCGTGATCGAGCTCTCGGCGTAAAGGTAGTCATCCTCCAGGAGTGTCGTGCCCAGCAAATCGTCGCCGGTGGGCCCCACGCCATCGACGTTCGCCGTCTCGCCGATATCGATGTCTTCCGGATCGAGCAGTAGGGTTCCCCGCTTCCCGGCCGGCGCCTGTGTGTCCACGGCACCGGTAAACAAAAGCGTACGTTTTCCGGAAACCTCCACGCTGCCACCGTCGCCGCCGGAGGCTCCACCGCGAGCAGCAATGTTTCCTGCATACGAGGTGACGTCGTCAGACCACACGACGACATCGCCGCCATTGCCGCGATCTCTCGCGCTGGCGTCGATCCGTGCACCTTCTTCAACCACCGTGACCCGTGCGTTGGGCTCACTGCCCTGCCCCTGGAACGCTCCACCCACGAGTACGCGGCCGCCGTTCGTGCCGGCGGCATCGATCTGCGCAGTGTTTTGCAGAAGCACGCGATCGCCGAGTACCTTCACGGTCCCGCCGTTCGTTCCTTCACCACTCGCATCGAGCTGACCGCCGACACTCACGAGGCCGCTCGCCCCGCCGGAGAGTACGATCTCGCCGTCGTGTCCCTCGATGCTGCGAGCACGCACGATGCCGTCGATCTGCAGCACGTGGCTCGCAGCCGCGTTGACGGCCGCCGCTTGCAGATTGATCCGACCGCCATCGGCGGTGAGCACACCACTATTGACGAGCTGTGCGCCCACCGCCTCGGCCGAAACATCGATCGATACGACGCCGGCGCCTGTCGGGTCGACAGTGACTGCGCCGGCCGCGGCGAGCGCAAGCGTGCCGCCAGGCGCATTGATGGAGCCTGCATTGTTGACGTTCGGTCCAGCCAGCACTACGTGTCCACCTGGAGCCGCGTTGATCGTGCCTTCGTTGCTCACGGTGCCCGCGCCCTGCGCACCGCTGAGCTTCAGGCCTCCAGTCTCCATGAACTCTTTCGCATCCGCCTGCAACGTCGTCGCAACCAGGCTGCCGACGTTCACCTGCGCGCCCTTCGCAAAGAGCACGCCGTTCGGGTTTTGAATGTAGACACGACCGTTGGCGGAGAGATTGCCGAGAATGCGGCTGGGATCTCCACCGACGACACGATTCAACGCCACGGCATCCGCCGAGGGCTGCGCGAACCGGACGGTATTGTCGCTGCCGATCGAGAAGCTCTGCCAGTCGGCGATCATTCGCTGGCTGCTTTGATTGACGGTCAGCGTGTCGCCGCTGATGGCGATGCTGCCCTGACCTTGCACGATCGCGCCGCCGGCGGGCAGCACTGGGGGCGCAGCCTGCGCCAGGACACACTTGCAGGCCAACGCCAGCGGCGTCAGTGCGAAAACTTTCTTGTTCATCGGAAGCGGTTCCTCATCGGAAAATCAGAAGGCCATGCTGGCTTGCACGAACAGGCGCGCGCTGCGATCGTCGGTCTGGGCCGGCTCGTTGCCGCGCCAGGCGACGAAGCCGCGAATGGAAAGGCCCATGTCGCTGCCGTAGTCGAGGCCGATGCCGTGCGAATGAATGTCACGAGTATTGTCGGGATCGGTTGGCAGGGGCTCGTCGTGCAGCCGGCCAAAGCCGTAATCGCCGAACAGCGAAGCACTCCAGCGGCCGTCCAGTGCGAAACCGAGCAGCCTGCGGTATTCCCACGTCAACGTGATTGCTTGATCGCTGGGCGAGTCGGTCGCGGGATAGCCCCGCACCGCGCTCATTCCACCGAGCGTGAACTTCTCGGAGCTGTCGAGATTGCGGCTCGGCAACTGCGCCTGAGTCGCCAGCAACAATGAATCCCTCGACGTGATCGTCTGCAACCGGGATAGCGCAACCGAATAGAGGGTGTATCGCCCGGCCGTTCGGTAGCTCTGTGCGTCGAATGCCGCATCGGCCGCGTCATCGAAGCCGAGCTTGCCGCTCGCGACGCTGAACGAGTAGTTGTTGAGACCTCGGTAGCTGTCGCGCACCTGGCCCGCGAGGCCGATGCTGCCGTAACCATCCACGCTCTTGTGGCTGTCGATGCCAAGCGCCCGCACTTCATCCTCGAAGCGACGTTCGCCGAGACTGGCCTGCAGATAAAGATTGTGATCCTGCGAGCGAATCAGCGGCTGCTGCAATTGCAGGGCAAACCAGTAAGCATTGCCCCGTGCGTCGAGCGGCTCGAACTGCGGCGTGCCCAGCTCGTAGTCCAACCAGCCGGCGACGGGACCGATGCGCGTACCGAGGCCGTTGACGGGCACGAGCCACGAGCCTTGTATATAACGAGTGCCGGTCGACGCCTGCGCTTGCAATGAAGCGACGTCGCCGCGGCCGGCCAGATCGAACACGTCGAGATTCGCGTAGAAGCGATCGCGACCGGTGTACACCGAGCCGCCGTTGTCGTACTCGAATTCGGTGGCGTAACGGCGCCCGCGATTGATGTCGATTGCCAGGTCCGCTATGCCGGGTTCATCACCGGGCTTGAGCACCGAGTGCACGGCGATGCCGCGCAGATCGCCCAATCGCAATAACGCGCCATCGATCAAGTCCCGCTCGATCGGTGGATTGCCACGCAGCGGTTCGACAGTGCTGTCGACCAGGGAGCGAGAAATGTTTGCGTCCGGCTGCACGTCGATGCTCACCTCGCCGAGCCGGCCTTCGAACACCTGCAGCTCGACGACGCCGTCGACCATTCGCTGCGCGGGAACGATGACTTGCGCAAGGAAGCGGCCACGATGGCGCAGCTCGGTTTCGACGGCCTTCGCCGCTGCTTCCAGATCGGCGAGGGTCTTGCCGGCGCCGACGAACGGCGCAAGCAGCGGCTGCAACGATTGCGCGTCCGCCGCCGACTCTCCCTTGAGCTGATATTGGCGAACGTCGATCTTCGGTCCACCCGCTGCCGTGGTCTGTTCCGCTTTCGGAATGATCAGATTCGGCGCACCAAGATCCTGCGAGGACGCGGCAGGCTGTGCCTGGATCTCGCGCAGCACTGAACCCGCGGTGGGCGCTGGCAGCGGAATCGATTGAGCCCAAGTCACCGAGCTCAGGCCACAGACAGCAGGCACCATTACCAAGTAGCGCACTGCGCGGCGCAAGCGAATGGAACGATTCAGCAACGTCGTCTCCTGGATGTTTGTTCGCGGAATCGCGCGCTGGCGTGCGCCGTGCGATCTACGCATGGGTAACAACTCGCGGCGTTGAGTTCCCTCAACGGCCCGGGAGATGTCCTCCGAAAGTGATGAGATAGGGAACCGAGTTCGTTCCCGCCGCCGCGAGCTCGTGGTTCGTGCACTGGAACGTCGAGCTCATATCGTCGAACGGATACGTGTAGCAGGTCGGACACGCTTTCTTCAGCCACGCGATCGTCGGCAGCACGTTCTCGGTCCACGGGTGTTGCGCTTCGACCGTGTTGTTGGTCGAACACGGCGTGGTCGGCGACGCGATCTTCGCAGCGAACGGCGCATCGCCCGTCACGCCCGGCAGTGACGCGTCACCCCAGTTCGTGCAACCACAAGACAACGACGCATCGGTATTGGAAACGGCATAGCCGCTGGCGGTAGGCGCAGTACAGCTGAAGAGCTGGTTGAGCTGCACGGCCGGCCCGGAAGAGGATTGATAGCTGCTGGAGAAGCGAAACGGCGCGGCATTGGACGGCGAGGTATTCATCGCCCACAGCTGGTTGGCGGAGAGCCAGGCAACCGGATTGCCGCAGCTCGTCTGATAGTCCGAGTCGCCGCCGCGATCGACCGCGGCCGAGTCATACCCGCACACATAGCCAGGCGTCGTGCAGGCATTGCTCGTGGAACAGCCCGGCGCTTCGCGCGGTGTGACGGAAGAAACGAATTGATAGAACGAGGTCGATTTCGTGGCGCTCGTCTGCGCCGCGAAGCTGAACGGTTCCGTTCCGCCCGCTACCACGGGTTCCGCGACGTGCGTTGCCATGTCCCAATCGGCTGCCGGCAATGAGCCCTGCGCCGTGTTGGCGCCAGCGGTGCCGCACTGATAGCCGTCGGCATCGGGAATGGGACTCAGAGACGATGTGGCTGCGCGATCCGGGCCGAACGACGTGGCCACATTGGCGCCGCCAATGATCGAGATGTCGTAGTAGTCCGTGTTGTAACGCTGGAGCGTGACTTCCGGCAACGTCGCCACCGCTGGTGCTCCTCCCGTTCCTGGAGCGCATGCCTCACCCGACGTCGCGTTTCCGCAGTTGGCTACCGCGCAGATCAGCTCGCCGGTATTGGAGAGCGTGCAGCCTTCCCGTGGGAAGAAATTGCCCGACCAGGTGATATCCGCGACGGGATCGTAAGACGAGTCGGAGATGCTCACGGTCGTGCTGTCCGTCGACGAGGCACGCAGCTGATAGCCGTTCGACGGCTGCGGCGCATCCCAGTAGCAGAAGTAAGTCGTGTCGTCGTCCGGATAGGCGCCGCCCTGCTGACACGTCGATCCGCGCGGACACGCTCCGCCCGGATTCGATGGGCCGCACATTTTGCTCGGCCCACTCGCCGACGCATCCGTGGAGCTGATCAATGCACGCGTCTGATAGCTGTTCGACGTGCCTGAGGTGACCCCGAGCCAGACCGGATTGGGGCTCGTGTTGCGGAACTTGAAAACGCGAGCGGTCGCCGATGGCTCGTCGATCATCAAGGCCAACGGGTCGATGGTGTAGCCACCGGCGCCCGCGGCGATCGAAACGGTGCCGGCGGTCTCGCCTTTCACGCCGAAGCCGCACACCGGGTTCACCGAACTGAGCGTGCACGACTGCTGCTGATAGGCGCCGGACGTGCGCGTCACTCCAGGATTGATCGTGACATTCGTGTTCGACGCCTGCAGCGTCACTACAGTGTCGCCGACGCCGGAGCTGTCGCGCAGCACGGCCCACATCGGGCTCGACATGCCACGCGGCGCACCGCCGTCGGTGCTTTCGAGCGCGATCGTGCCGGCAACGGACGCGTCGGTGGTTGCGATCGTCACGGTCGGCGCATTCCATGCCTGGAACGAGGACGCCGTCCCCACTACGCGAGCCGTGACCACCACCTTGTTGTCGGCCGGCGCCGAGCTCGGCAGACGCAGCTGATACAAACATGTGTGATTCGGATCAGCGGCACTGTCCACGTTGCACTGAGGGTTGCCGATGAATGCGCCTGCCGTGGTCTGCAGCAGAATCGGTATCCCGTTCAGAGGCTGATCGAAGCCCGTGAGGCTGGCCTGCAACGTGACGATCTGTCCGAGCTGCCCGGCGCTCTGGAAATTCGAGGTCGACAGTGCTGCCGCCGTCGGAAAGGTACCGATCTGGACCTTGCCGTAATCGTACTGTTGTGGCGGTGGCCCGCCGACGGAAACTTGCGTCGTCACGGTCTCCTGCCCCGGCGCCGACGCTGAAAGTGTCGCCGTACCGGTGCCCATGGCACGCACGGTCACGAGGCACGAGCTGCCGGTGCCTGCCAGGAAACAAGTGCCAGGAGCAACTGCCGCAACCTTCACATCCGAAGAGGCGATCGTCACGGTCAGCGGCGCTTCATCGGCGGCTCCATCCAGGGAAACCGGAACGACCACAGTAGCCCCGGCCGTGTACTGACGAATCGTGGCGCCGTCGTTGAGACTGAGCGATGCGGCGGGCGGATCCGATGTGGCTGGCGGATCGTCGTCCGCCGGTGGATCGTTGCTCGTGGGCGGATCGGTCTGCGGCGGCGTGAGCTGCGATCCTCCGCCCGCGGGATGCCACCCGCCACCACCGCCGCCGCAACCCGCAAGAACGACCATGGCGACGGCACAGAGCAGAGCGTTGCACAGCTCCGCGAAGCTCACATTTCGCCACATGTATGGTTTCACTGAACAGTTCTCTGAAGATGACGTTTTGCCGCGAGCAGCTATCACGAAGGTGATTTCAGCAACCGGCCGGTCGGCACGACACTCTCCGGCCGGGTGGGATGCGGAAGTTCCAAGGGTGGGCGCAACGCTCGCGGACTATCGATTCGACGGTTCCAGGTTCGCGCTGAGCGTCGAGGACGAGGGCACGACCATCGGCCGGATCACGAACAGGCGCGCACTGCGCTTGTGCTCGCCGCTCTTGTCTCGAAACAACGCCCCCAACAGCGGCACGCGACTGAGCCCAGGCACGCGGCGCTCCACGAGGTTGTCGCTCTCCATGAAATATCCGCCGATGAGCAGGCAATCGTTTTCGCGAACCACGGCCTGAGTGTTGATCGCGCTCTGTCTCACGCTCGGCAACGTCTCCTCGCTGTCTTTCGAGTCGCGCTGGATCTGGCCGTCCTGGATCTCCACGGCGAGCGCGATATCGCGCCGGCCGTTTTCGTCCACGAGCCGCGGAATGACTTTCAGCAGCGTGCCGGTCGTGATCGGCACCAAGGCACCGTACGAGCCGCCCTTGCGGTCCTCGCGCAGCCCCGACACTCGCGTGTAGAGCGTTTCGGACAGCGACAGCACGGCAGACAAGTTGTCGAGCGTCAGCACCGACGGGCGACCCAGGATGCGAGCATTACCTTCCGTCACCAGTGCACGAACCCGCGCGAAGAAGCCGTCCGTATTGACGGACAGGATGGTGCCCTCACCATTTCCGCCACCGCCAAAACCACCGCTGACGCTGCCGCCGCCGGCGCGCCACGCCACGCCGAGCGTATCGATTTTGTCGGTGGCGACATCGACGATCATGGCTTCGATCTGTATTTGCGGACGCCCGGCGTCAAGCTCGCGGATCAGCGCTTCGTAGATCGGCATTTTCTCCGGCGCGTCATACACGACCACCGAGTTGAGGCGCGGATCGGATTCGATCACGGGTGAGAGCGCGTTGAGGCCCGCGGTCACGGCAACCTTGCCACCTGACACCGGCTGACCACCGGACGGAAGCGGCGGAGTGCCGGCAGCACCCTCGCCGGTCAGGGGAGGAATTGCCTGCACGGGCTCGATCACGGATGGCGCCACCGAGAGCGGGCCGGTGCTCGGATTCTCGTACTGCGACGCCATCGAGCCCGCCGCAAGGTTGCGCAACAACGTAGCGACGCCAGGGGTCACGACGCGCTGACCCTGATACTCGAATGTGTAGTCGTCGGCCCGTGCGTTCTGCAGCCGGAACACGCGCAGCTGACGGCCATCGCTCGGCCCCGTGCCGAGCGAACCAACCACCGATGAGATCTTGCCGACATAGGACGCCGGACCGGAAACGATCACGATGCCGCGCTCGGGAAACTCGGCCCAGCCGAAGCGGGACTCGAAAACACTCAGCCCGCTGAGCTGCGCCTTGAGGGCGCTCACGTCACTGGCCGTCATACCGACATGCAACACCTCCGTCACCCAGTCGCGGGCCGGACTCACATACAACACGCCCGCTTGCCAGTACCAATTGAAGCCGTAGCTGGACGCGAGCGAATTCAGGAACTCCGTCGGTGTGCGCGCGGAGAAATCGCCTGTGACTTTTCCCTCCACCTCCGGGTCGAGCGCGAGCCCGATACCAAAGGTGCTGGCGAAATCGCTCAGCACGCGCACCAACGAAGATTGCCGCGCGTAGTACTTGAACTGTGCCGCCGGCCAGGGCTCCGCCGCGAAACAAATCGAGGTCGACCACACCAGCAACACGGCACAACCGATCCATCGAAACTTGCGCAGATAGGACATCATGGACGTTTCGCTCCCACCACTGCGTTCCAGCGATCCAATTCGTTGAGAAAGGTTTCCACACCCGCCTCGAAGCGATCTGCATCGGCGCCGTCGAGCATTGCCTGCAGCAGCAGTTGGTCACCCGCGGCGCTGACAGCGATCGTTCCCAACTGGTCGGAAGCACCAGCAGTGACGCGCAGCATCACGCGGGCAAGCAGCGCCTCGCATTCTTTATGTGCAGCCGGCAACGCGCCGAGCCGCGCCTCCAGCATCACTTCATTCGGCCGTCGACCAGGCAGCAGCTTGATACGAGTGCGAGCGTCGATTCGCAGATCGAGCGTCCCGCGCAACGCCCATGCATCCGTGTGGACGCCGCGCTGTTCGGCGAGCGAGGCCAACGCGGGAGGAACAGGAGGTGCTGTCATCAGTCGGTACTTCCAATCGGTGTGCGGTGACCTGGCACTGTCCCCCGATGAGTAACCAGCGGCGCCTTCGAGGTTCCGGCGCCTCTGTTTCAGGTCTCGCCGGGAGGCAGGCCTTGCGCCACCTTCCTGACCGCACGCAGCACTTCGGCGACCGGTTCGAGCAGATCCGATGGCACATACTGTTCGAGCTGAGCGTGCGCATGCAGCGCACGTGCGAGCGGAATGTTCTGCATCACCGGAATGCCCTCCTCCCTGGCGATCTCGATCATGCGCTTGGCGACCAGGTCCGTGCCCTTTGCGAGCACCATCGGCAGCGGCGTCTTGTCATCATCGTAGTAGAGCGCGATGGCAATGTGCGTGGGGTTCGTCACGACCACCGACGCCTTGCGCGTCTTTTCCATGTTGCCGGACATCATCAGCTCCTGGTGCAGATGTTTGCGTGCGCCTTTGATGTGCGGATCGCCTTCGGATTCCTTGTATTCGCGCTTCACCTCGTCCTTGCTCATCATCAGTTGCTTTTTGTAGGCGAGGCGCTGGTAGACGAAGTCCGCGAGCGCGATCACGAGATACACCATCGCCACGTTGATGATGAGCACTTTCAACAGTGCCGTGATGGCCATGCCCACGCCGGCGACGCCGGCTTTCGGCAGTTCGAGCAGATGCGCCATCTCGCTTCGCACGACTTTGTACAGGATGGCCGTGAGCACCGCGACCTTCAGGATGTTCTTCAGGAACTCCACCAGGTTTTTCTTCGACACCATGTTCTTGGCATTGGCCGCGACATTGAGCTTCTTGCCGCTGGGCTTGAGCGCCTCGAACGAAAGCAGCACGCCCACCTGCAACATCTCGGCGAAAATGCCGACCCCGATGACGATTCCCAGGAACGGCAGCACGATCATGACGGCGTTGTGAGTCACCTGGCTGACGACCGGCTCGAGTGCCACCCGAAACGGCTGGTTGATGAGCCCCATCGGTAGCACCAGCAACTCAGCGAGGCTGTGCGCCAACATCCCCGCGGCCGCGATGAGATATCCGAACAGCGCAAGGATCAGCGCCGTCTGCGTGAAGTCCTTGCTCTTGGCGACCTGGCCCTTCTTGCGCGCGTCCTGCAGCTTCTTGTGGGTGGGTTGTTCGGTTTTCTCGCCGCTCATCCGAAGGCTCCCGCCAGCGACTGCAACAGCTCAGGCAACACCCCGATCTCTTCTCGCAGATAGCCGAACAGCACCGGCAGATAGACCACGAGCACGAAGAACGCCATGCCGCACTTCACCGGCATGGCGAGAAAGAACACCTGCAATTGCGGCACGAACCGGCTCATGAGCGCGAGGCCCATCTCGGCGAGCATCATGGCAACGATCACCGGCGCGGAGAGCAGCACGGCGAGCCGCACGATTCGCCCGAAAACATCCGCGAACACGATGAGCCCATCCGGCGGCAGGCTGGGAAAATAAGTGAGCACCGGCCACAGGCCGTAGCTCGCGTACAGCAGTGTCATCAGCACGCTGAAGCCGCCCGCGACCATGAAATAGACGACGAAGGCCTGGTTGAACAGGATGCCCAGCGGCGAACTGTCGTTGCCCGTCAACGGATCCAGCGTGCTCGCGATGCTCGCGCCGCGCTGGTTGTCGATGAAGAAACCCACCGCCTCCACGGCCCAGAACAAGGCCGCCACGCAGTAACCGATGAGCAGGCCCAGCACGCCCTCCTTCACCACGATGGCGATCAGCCTCGGCGCTTCCGGAATGGTCGAAAAGTCCGCCAGCACCGGCGGCAACAGCAGCAACGACAGACCGATGGCGATGCCCGAGCGCAGCAGTGCCGGCATCATTTGTTTGTTGAACAGCGGAATGATGGCGAACGCGACTTGAATTCGCACCGTCACGCACATCAGCGCGATCAGTACGCGGTGAAAATCGCCGAGAAATTGCGTCGCTTCCATGGAACGGGCGCCGGCGCTAGCGCCCCGCGTAAGCAATCGAATCGAACAGCATCGCGGTGTAGTTGTACACCTCGACGCCGATCCACCGTCCGGAAAGCGCCAGCGTGACGCCGACGGCAATGAGCTTCACGGCGAACGACAGCGTCTGTTCCTGGATCTGCGTGAGCGCCTGAAACAAACTGAACAGCACGCCCACCACCGAGGCCACGACGATGGCCGGCATCGACAGCAGCAGGATCAGCAGCAGCCCTTGGTGCAGGAAACCGACGAAGTTCGCTTCGGTCATGGCGGCACCTTCACGTATAACTGAGCACGAGGCCGTGAATCAGCCGCGACCAGCCGTCGACCATCACGAACAGGAACAGCTTCAGCGGCAAGGAGATGGTGACGGGCGAGACCATCATCATGCCCATGGCGAGCAGGATGTTGGACACGATGAGATCGATCACGATGAACGGCAGGTAGAGCAAAAATCCCATCTCGAATGCGGAGGTCAGCTCGGTAACGAGGAACGACGGAATCAGCACGACGAAGTCCGTATCCTTCAGCCCGGCGACCATCGAAGGCTCCCACAGCTTGCGCGCGGTTCCCATGAAGAACGCGCGCTGTTGCGGCCGGCTGTGTTGAATCAGAAATTTTCGCAACGGCTCGGCTCCCTGCAGCACCGTGGATTCCAGGCTGTCGAGCGACTGCGTCGCCTGCGGATTCGCCTTGACCGTGCTGTACATGTGCTGGCCGACCGGCGCCATGATGTAGAACGTGAGAATCGCCGCGAGACCATAGAGCGCGAGATTCGGTGGAATCTGCTGCACGCCCATAGCATTGCGCACCAGCGAGAGCACGACGGCGATCTTCATGAACGAGGTCGTCATGACGACGAGCAGCGGCAGCATCGCCATCACGCCAAGCACCAGGATCAGCGGAAATGGATCTGCGTGGGTCACGGCGGACAACCTCGCGGGCACGGGGAGTTCATGGGCAACGGTCCTTGCGACGGGCGACGCCGCCCGACCCACTGAGTAACGGTCTTCGGCCGCACGGTTCCCGGTGCGAAGGGCTGGAACCTTCTGCGCTTCCAGCGTTACTCACTCCACGATCCAAGTGAGGACGTCCGACAGTGAACCCGGTAAGTGTCGTCGATCAATGGTTCACCACCGTGAATGAGCAGTTCGGCACGGCGTTCGAGCTCGCGGACGGCGGCTCGTGCGCCATCGAGTTCGCCAACGGCGCCACCCTCTTCATTCAAGTGCTGGCCGACGAAGACTCCGTCGTGCTCTATGCTCCCATCGTGGCGCTCGATCCGAGGCCCGACGCGCTGTATCTGCTCGGCGTGCTGGCGTTGAATCTGTTCAATCACTGCACGGCATCCGGCGTCATCGGCTACGACGCCGAGCGGCACTCGCTGGTCTATTCGGAGCGAGTCGCCATCGGCAAGTCGAACGCCTTCGAATTCGCCTGGCGCTTGGACCATTTCCCGAGTTTATGGGCGCAGCTGGTGGCAGCGTTGTCCGAGCTCAAAGCGCACGCGGCGCGCCCGACCGATACCGCAGACACCGGAGAATCGCTGCCACAACCGATGGATCCGCGATTCCTGAAGCCGTGACGTCGTCATGCCGGATGCCATTCGCGGAAACTTCATCACCAACCGGCCGGACATCGTGACGGCGCCGATTCATCTCGCAAACATCTCGGCCAGAAAGAAACGAAACCGTTACTGCGGTTACTCACTGGCCACTTGGGACCGTGAGATCGTTGGAAATGGCCGTCACACCGCTGGGTCTGTTGCGAAGCTGCTTCGGCATGCGTCCGCGTCCCGCCGCGGAGGCTGCCGGACCGCAGCCCGCTCGTTCCGTCTCGGTCGCCGATCCCACCGCTGCACGCAGGCCCGCTCAGGCGCCCGGGCGCTTCAGTCGCTTCAAGGACTGGGTGTCGCGAACCTGTGAGAAGGTCACCTGTTGTGGCTTTGCCCGCAGACCAGCCGCGTCCCCTCCCCCTCAGATGTGGACCGCTGACCTGTGGTCCCTGGAGCCGGACCCTGCTTCTGCGTCTGCCGAGCAATCCGCCGCCCCCGACAGTGCGGAGCGCTCGAGAACTCAGTTGCCAAGCGAGAATATCCCTTCGGCGACGCACGCTGCGAGCCTGACCCAGGATGCTACCGACTCAGCGCCCACCGAGCCGTTCCCGAGTCTGGACTCGCCACACGAATCGACCGCCACCGTCATCAGCGATATCGAGGACTTCAGCGACATACAGGATGAGGGTGACGTCATGCCCTCGGCGTCCCCGGAGTTGCTGAGCAATGCACTCGCCGCATTCCACCAATACCCCTTCGCCGAGGGCACGCGACTGCCGTTGTCCGAGGTGAGCACGCTCTCCAAGGCCCACGCCGACCCAGCGGTCACCAAACTCACCATCACCGATCCTCGCGCCCTGAAATCACTCGAGCGCTTCAGCAATCTCCAGCAGCTGACCCTCGAGGGGCCGGCGTTCACACAAGGCTTCGATCTGGCGGATCTGCCCTCCTCCGTCAAATCGCTCACCCTCAAAGGCTGCACGGTTGACCGCGACTTCTTCGCCCCGCCCAGCGGGCCGCGTCCGCTCGCGAGCCTGAGTCTCATCAACTGTACCGTCCGCGATCTGACGTCCGTCGCTCGGCTGGAAGGTGTGGATGCACTCAAGGTGAGCGGCGGCCGCATCGGCGACAAGGATGCAAAGGTGTTGAGTACGATGAAAGGCCTGAAGGCACTCGATCTCAGCGACAACGTCATCCACGAAGAGGGTGCCGCCGCTTTGAGCGGCATGGAGGGATTGGACTCGCTCAATCTGTCGTTCAACGACCTCGGCGACAACGGTGCGAAGCGGTTGAGTACGATGAAAGGCCTGAAAACACTCAATCTCAGCGCCAACGCCATCTTCGCAACAGGCGCCAGCGCCTTGAGCACCATGGAAGGCATCACAACGCTCGACCTGACGTGGAATTACATTGGAGACAAGGGTGCCATTGCCTTGAGCGAAAACATGAAAGGTGTGACCTCGCTCAATTTGTGGCGAAACAACATTGGCGATGCTGGCGCTACCGCCGTGAGCAAGATGCAGGGCCTGGCCTCGCTCAATCTGGGGTGCAACTACATCGGCGATGAAGGCGCCGTCGCTTTGAGCACAATGAAGGGCCTCACCTCGCTGGATCTGCGGATCAACCTCATCGGCGACGCAGGTGCCATCGCTCTGAGCAAGATGCACGACGTGAGGATGCTTGACCTGGGCGCTAACACCGACATCGGCGCGGCGGGCTCGGCTGCTTTGGCTTCGATGAAAGGCACTCTCTTTCGAAAGCGGTTCACCTCGACCTGATTCCCGTACGCGCTGCCGCGCAAGTTATTACGTAACAGGCATCAGCCCAAAAATATACAGAAAATTCGACCGATCTCGCGTCAGCCACTCCGGCGGCAGCTTCATATACCAAGGGACGTGAGCTTCGTGCGCCCCCGATCGAGATCCGGGGTTTACGAGTCCCGCTTTCCCAACGTCCTCACTTGCTGGTCCAGCTCAGCCTCCTGTTCATCATCGAGCTCGAGATGCCTCAACTCTCTAACAAGTATCCGCTGCAAATGCACCGTCCCCTCGACATAGGCGACCGCGCCAGGTCTCGGATCCAGGACCGCCTCGACGAACTCCCGATGCTGCTCCGGGATCTTCTCGACTTCGGCTAGAACTCTCTGGAAGAAGGGTTTCCGCTCCGCGAGCGGCAGCCTCCTTATTCTGGCAATCAAATTCCCAAGCACCTCCGCGCGGTCTTGAACGTCAAGCAGGGTAATTTCATTCAAAAATGAATCCATGATTGAACGTTCGGTGGGAACGGTAGCGGCCAGACGCACGAGCAGGCGCTGTTTGTGACTCGCAGACAATCGCGAGCTGAACTCGGTCAACTGGCGATGGAGTGCTGGCCGATCATTGGCGGGCAAATAATCCAATTTGAAGGTCAATTCCACGAGCGCTTTCAGATGGTCATCAGGCTTCAGGCACGCGATATCGTGGAGAACGGTCAAACTGTGCTGCAACCGGAGGTTGCGCGACAAGTAGCCAATGAGTCGTGCGAGATCTTCCAGGAGCGCGCCTCGCTGCTGTTCTGGTATCTCATGGCTCGCAACCAGGAGCTTCTCGAACAGTTTGTCCTTCTGGTCAGTCGCGCCCATCATTCCCAGTTGAGCCTCGCTCGCAATCTGACACAACGCATCCGCCCTGGATTCCGGCGCAAGCGTCAGCGTCATTTCGAAGAGGCGATCGAACCAGTAAGGAGCGTCGCTCGATGGCACGTTTGGCAACCACCTGATGAGCTGGAGGATCGCAGGCAGTTTCTGTTTCTCGACGGTGAGCTCGTCGATGGCCGCAACGAATGCCTGGAAGGCAACACACCATTCACCATCGGGTCGATCCGGAAGAGCGCTCAGATGCTCTCCGAATATTCCGATGAGACCTTCATCGCATCCGACCTTCGGCAAGGAAGTATTTGGCGCGGCATTGTGCTGCGCCTCTTGGGGCGGGACAGGGTTCCCGGAATGGGCGGGCGACAGCCCTTCGCTGCCAGATGCGCCCGATCTGTCAGTGTCCCTGGAGGCAAGGCCGGAGGAGCTGTCCCGTTGCGGATTGCGGGAAAAGCCGCAACACGCGACCCTCCGAAAGGTCCTTGCCATCCAGCTCTTGAAGCAACTGAATATCCCTCGATTCTCCGCCCGAGGGGGAGTAACGGGCATGCGCGGAACGGTAGAGTCAGCGACAGACACTCGCCGCACGGGCTGCGGCGCCGAAGCGTCCTGCGTTGCACCGGAACGCACTCCGAAGCAGGTTCGCAACAGCCTCAGCGGCGCAAAGTGCATGGATTGAATTCGCCTACTCCTGATAGACCCCTGAGTAACGTCACTTCTGGCTAGGTTCCTTTTCAGTAAGCGGGAGCTCTGCCGACCGTCTCCTTCTCTTCTGTTGTCCCGGCCATTGAGCAACCATCAGCGCCGCGCGGTTCCCTGCGAGGACTGGAACCATCTCCTCCTCGGGCGTTACCCACCCCGCGATCCAGGTGAAAACGTCCGACTGCGAGTGGCCATGCCGAACACTCAATCAGAGCTCGCGTCCGACCCGTTCTCGGGCGAGGACGGTGATATAGCGGGCGTCTACGACGAGATCCAGGAGGAAGACGGCGCCGACGAATGCCTCATCGGCCTGATGAGAATTCACAGCGATGGCCAGCTCGAAATCCTGGCCGCCGATCCCGCACGGGCCTCGTTCCTCGAGCAGGTGATGCATCGGCTGAACGGCAAACCCGCTATCTCAGTGGAGTCGGAGGAGCCCTCGCCGCCGCCGTTCGAGCTGGCCCCGACGACGATCTTGCGGGGCGATCCGCGCTTTCCCGAAGCGCTGCTCGCTTATGTTCGGGACTACTACGGCCTGCGAATCGGCTGAGCCGAAAACCAGACCACAGAAGAGGAATCACACATGGGATGGGAAGCCATCCAACCGGGGACGCCGCCGGCGGTGGTTGGACAGCCGTCTCATCCAGAACCCTCTCCACGGCAGACCGCTCTCGCGGGTCACGACGTGAAAACGGCATCGCCCGGCGGCTTCCGCCAGGCCATCACGCAGGCGTTCGCGCAATTCGGCCGCAAGCTCTCTTCGCTGGTCAGCGCGCCGCCGTCTGGTCACTCCCGCCTCCCCGACACAGCGTCTGTGGAGCGCAGTACGCGCAAGCAGCTCGTCTCGCTGCTCAAGCGCGTGGATTCATGCGATTTCGAGGACGGCAAGCTCGGCGCCGAGCTCGACAAGCTCGAGGACCTGAAAAAGCAGTGGCTGCAGAGCCCCCCGGGCCAGACCGAGCAGCAGTTCGACGAGATGGTTCGCGACGTGCTCGTTCAGCATTTTCCCGGGAAGACGATCAGACATCTGGAAAAGACCGTCGGCGTGATGGCCGGCCCCGACTTCGATCACCTTCCGCAGGCGCCGCTTCGTCAGCGACTCGCGGCACTCGTGAAAGCCAAGGTCGGCGACTATCGGTCCGTCGAAGCGCTCAAGGCGCACCACAAAAATGAGATCCACAGGATGGGTTTTGGCCAGGCGCGGAAGATCGCCGGAGGCATCTTCTGGAAAGGGCCCATGTTGGCTGGCGCCGTCAAGGCGTTCGACAAGGCCACCAAAGACTGCGAATACAAGCCCGGGGCCACCGAGGCCGACCTGCAGGCCGCGCGCGAGGCGCTCGAGGAGGCAGGCGATCGTCTCCTCGACGCACTCGATGCGCGCTCACCGAAGGCGTCCGGGCCCGCGTTGCGACGCCGACTCTTCAGCAATCAGAACTGGACCGCCATCGTCGTCAAGGCGAGAAACCAGACCCAAGCTGACCTTTATGCGCAGTTTGAGGGGGATTATCTGCAACCTCCGCGCAATAGCGATGCGGTCGCGAGGAAGTCCGCGCAGGTCAAGGCACTGCGCATTCAGCTGGCCCACGACGAACCGCGTCAACGCGGCGCTCTGCGCAGCACAGAGGAACAATATTTCCGCCTGCTGCGGAAAAAAAGGGTCTATCTCGAAGCCGTCCGCGCGACAGGCGAGCCCGAGAACGATGACGACATGAAGGTGCTGCGCGACACGCTGGCCCGGCTGCCCACGAAAACGTCCGGCAAGGCCAAGAGCGCGGATGGCGGAGCACCCGACTACGCGGCAGGTCTCCAGACACTGGAACAGGCCATTGCCGCTGCGGATCGCAAGATCGCAACGCGGGTCGCTCTGACACTGGGTCACATCGATGAGCTGGAGCAGGCGCCACCCGATACGCCCGAGCGCGCCGAGACCGCGCAGTGGCTCGTCTCGAATACGCCCAAGGTGGTGCTCTCGAGACTACCGCCGGAGGCGCAGCTGCGGTTGATGAAACTGGTGCGCGGCGATCTCACGAGCCAGCCGCCCCAGGAAGAGCGATGGAAACCGTTCGCGGAGGCGCAAGCCAAGCTCTACCAGGCGATGGAACTGCGCCCGGAGCTGCTGACCCACGAAAAGCAGCTGCGTCGTGACGTCATGAGCGAATTGGAACAAGACAAGAAGATGCTGCAGGAAGCACGCGACCTGTGGCACACGTACACACCCCAGCAGCGACGGGCGGTGCTGATGCACATCGCAAAAGTGCACAGTAAAGTGCTCGGCTGCGAGCCGCCTGACAACATCGTGTTCACGTCGGATCCGAAGGTATCCGGCTACGAGTGGCAGGGGAGCTCGCGGACGATCGTGGTGGGCACGGCCGACGCTCACTATCTCGACTTCGAGCACATGATGGATGGCGTGTTCCACGAGAATACGCACAACTGGCAGGACCAGCTCATAAAGGCGGTGAAGAGCCGGGCTGCGACGCAGAGCCCGTTGTATGAGCAGGCCCTGATCTTCGAGACCAACCATCCTTTCTACCTCGACTCGGACTACGGCTATCTCGACTATCGAACGCAACCTCTCGAAGCGCACGCGTTCCACTCGGGCAGGCGGCTAGCTGCCGACCTCATGCGTATGTTGGCCAGTTAGATGTGCGCTGTCCGTCTCGCGTGGCGCGTGAACTTACCGCGCTCACTCGTTACTCACCGTCGAGCGTGTCTTTCCCATTTTCCACAGCGCACACGTAGTCGACTAAGGAACCGCAGTCAGGCGGCGACAGCAGATGCCCAATCCCTTGCGAGACTGCCTGCCCTTCCTGCGCACCGCCAAGCCCGCAGCTCAACCCACGACGGGGGGAACCGCGCCATTGCACCCCGCTGCTGGCGCATTGCCGAGCGGCAGAACCGTTCACGTGGCAGCGCCAGGAACGCCCCTCGTTCCTCGCCGAAGCACCTGGTCGAGCGTCAGAGATTTTTTCTCGCGCCAGTTTCGTGCCGTCGCAGCGTGCTTCGGTCGACGCGCATCTTCCGAGAACACTGCCGACTCTTTCAGGCTTCCACGCCCGGAACCCTCTTCAGCCGATGGCAACGCTGTACCGAGCGAGCAACTCGCGCCGAGGGCGAGCGGGGAGATCTCGGAAGACAATTTGAATCCGCCGCCACACGTCGCAGATATCGCATCGTCCAGCGCAAATACGCCCGCCGCTTCGGCGTCGGCGTCGGCGTCGACGTCGGCGACCGCGGTGACGACTCCGGCTGCTCAGGCCACTCAGACCACTCAAGCCACTCAGCCCGCTCAAGCCGCTCAGCCAGCGCAGGCAGCCGAGCCTGCTGCCCGCGTCGATGAGAAGCCTCCGCTCGATCTCGAGCTCGGCGACAAGGTCCTGTGGAAGCTGGGTCCCCAGCCGCGGTGTGCAGAGATCATCGCCCTCCCCAATCCGAGGTTCGCAGCGATCCATGTCGAGGAAGAAGGCGAGGAGAAGACATACATCCTCGAGCGAAGTTATCTGCTTCCTTGGGATGACGAAGCCGAGCGCCTGGTTGCCGAAGCAGCCGCCGAGGAGGCGACACAAGCTGCGGCAAGGAAAGAAGCCGAGCGCCAGGCCGCGCTGCTGCCGCCGATCCCTCGCACACGTGCCGACGCAGTAGCGGAGCACGCCAAACATTTCCCGCCCGTTCCGGTGACGGAAGCGGCACGCGTCGACGCGAATCACAAACTCGCTTCCTACGTGAAACTCGGTGAAACCGATGCGGAAATGATCAAAGACGCCTTCGGAAGCTGGAAGGGTACGAATCCCGACGAGGCGCTGTTGCAGCAGCATGACGAAGCACTCAGGAATCTGCCGCCGCAGGACATGAACCTCATCCACCACTACGTGAGCAACTGCGGCGACAACAAGGAAATGCGCGACGGCAAGGTGAACAAATTCGTCCGCGATCTCTCGAACGTGCTGCATCGAGTGTCCCTGCCACTGCCCGCGGGCATGGAGCTCAAGCGCAACCTGGGTTGGTTTCCGGATAAAGGAAAGCTGCTGAGTCTCAAGCCCGGAACCATCATCCAGTCCCCGCAATTCGACTCGCTGTCGCTCCCCAGCGGAGTCTACGGCGAGAAGGGCAATGTCTCCGGGAAGAACAATCACGAGGTGCAGCTGCGACTCGTCACTGGCGAAGGCGTACGCGGCATCTACATCGGCAAGTCATCGATCATGGGAAGCGAAGAGGAAGTGCTGCTGCCGGAGAACACGCGCTATGCAATCCATAGCGTCAACGTCGACCCGAAAACCGGCAAGTACATCGTCGAGGCCGTAGTTCTACCGACCGTGGAAGGTAAATTGGAATGAATACACAGCAACCCGACAGCCGCCCGTTCGGCCTCGCCGAACAGCTGGAGCAGATTCACGAGAAGCCCGCGCTCACTTCGATTGCCGTTGTGAGTCGCTTGCTACGTGAGGCCTTCGGCAAAGCCATCACTCGTCGCGGCGATTATTTCGCTGGCCACGCGCCCAACGCGGCAGCGTTGGATGTGGAAGACATGGACGCGCTCGCCCGCCTGCTGCAGGGACAGGATTCATCCGAATACGTCGTGCAGCGCTGGAACAGCGAAAGGCAGATGGGCGAGTACGTCAAAGCGGCATATTGCATGGAGTGCGAGCGAAGCGACGCGGTGTTCACCTTGTTGCTGACTGTGCTCGGCACGGTCTACGAGAAGATCGACGAAGCGGGCCGTCTCGGCAGTGACCCCTCTCGGGATATCGATGCACTGATCGCTCAGACCACCGCCGCGCTGCTCGGCGTGCCGCGGAAACCACGCACGTCATAGCAGAGCGCGCCGCCTGCTCGGGTGCGCCTGATGCGAATGCTGCCGAGCTCACCGATGGGGCGATGACTCCCCCGGCGGTCGGCGACGGATCGAACTTGTTCTGAGCGAAGCGAAAGCAGAACCTGCAAACCGCGGCATCGACATCAGGAGTCTTGGGCCTTCTGCGCACCATCGAGGCCAACGTGCCGACGCAACAGGCTCGATCATGTCGAGCGTTTCTTTGCACTCGTCACGGCCGAGACGATGCGCCACACGCCGCGTTACTTCACTTGAAACACCATGCCGTAGCCCTCGGCGCCACCCCCCGTCGTCATCCCATACAAACCGCCGTCTGCTCCCTGGATCACGCCATCGCCGGGCGAGGACTCGAACGAGTACAAGGCAGTCTCCTCACCCGCCAGCGTCAGTCGATACAGAACGCCGTGCCCGTAGGCGCCGCCCGTCGTGGTCACTCCATACAAGTTGCCGTCATTGGCCTGGATGAGGCCGCCGGCAGGCTGCGATCCATTGAGAGTGCCGTCCTTGAACACATCCAGCAGCGTCACGACACCCGACGGCGTCATCCTGAAGAGAGCGCCATTATTCGCTGTGCCACCCGCCATGCTCGCACCATAGAAATTGCCGTCGCTGGCCTGCACGAGACTGCCGATGAGGTAGTACGGCCCGCCGTCGTTCGTGGAGAAGCTCGCCACCGAGGTGCAAACTCCGTCCAGTGTCATGCTGACGACGTTACCCCCGCCGCGCGCACCGCCGTCGTATGTCGTGCCATAGAGCTTGCCGTCGCGGCCCTGAATCAGGCCCCCCAGATTGGGGAAGGCTCCCTGGCAGTTCGCCGAGGAGAAAGACACCATCACCGTTTCCATCCCGGAGGGCGTCAGCCGGAAGATCGCGCCGAGGAGACCTGAGGCGCCGCCCCTGCTGGTGAGACCGTAGAAATTCCCATCGCTCGCTTCCAGCAGAGGCGCGGTCGGGTTGCGTCCGTCTTCGCCGGCGCCGAACGACCAGAGCACGTTTTCAGCGCCGCCCGGCGTCAGTTTGAACGCAGTACCATAGCTCGTCGGACCTCCGCCAAAGGCCGTGGTCCCGTAGAAATTGCCATCGCGACCTTGAATGAGGCTGGCCATCGGCTCCTGACCATCTACTCCCGAGCCGAACGACCAAAGTAACGTGTGCTCACCCGACGGCGTGAGCTTGAAAGCCGTGCCGCCGCCATAGGCGCCGCCCTTGCCCGTCGTTCCGTAGAAGTTGCCATCCCTGCCTTGAATGACATGGGCATTTTCGGGGTTGGCGCCCAGATCGGGATCTTCGAATACATGCAGCGCTGAGAGGGTTGCCTGCCCGCACGAGATGCTGATCGACAGCGGCGCCGCGCCCGCAACGCCCGAACCGTTGTTGACTGTACAACGCACGGCTGCCGGACTACTGACCGTGGTCACCTCGTAGCTTGCGCCGTTGGCCACGGGCGTGGGCATCGTGAACGTCGCCGCATTGGGCAGTATCGGCAACCTGTCACTGCCGTTCGATAGAACGAGCCCATTGGTCGTCAGCCCGCTGATCGATCCGCCGATCGTGAAGGTCGCCTGAGCGCACGTCACCGTGACATCCGTGACCGGCCCCGCGCCCATCGTGCCCGTACCGTTGCCGATCGTGCAGGTGAAGTTCGTCGGCTGTGACTGAACCACCAGCGCGTACGGACTGGTGAATGCAACCGCTGACGGCATCGTGAAACCGGTTGAGTTCGCAGAAACCGTCAGCAGATCCGGTCCGTTCGCGAGCACGAGCCCCGGCACGGTCAAGCCGCTGATCGAGCCGCCGAGCGAATAAGACTGATCCGAACAAGTGACAGCGACGTTGGTGATATCGCCGGGGGTCATGGAACCGGAGCCCTGCGTGACTGAGCAGGTCAGACCCGCCGGAGAGCGCTGGACCGTGATGTCATAGGCGCTGCTGTACGGCACCGGTGTAGGCATCGTGAATGCGGTCGCCCCGGCATTGACGTCGAGAAGGTCGGGGCCGTTCGCGAGTACCAGGCCCGCGTAGCTACCCAGCCCACTGATGTTCCCGCCCAGCGAGAACGATCGATCGGTGCAGATGACCGACACCGCCGTGAGATCACTCGCCGGCATGATGCCGGCACCGTTGCTCACCGCGCAGGCAAGCCCGAGCGGCTGTGTCTCCACCGTTACCGAATAACTGCTGCCGAACGCGACGAGCGCCGGCATCGTGAAACTCGCTGCGTCCGCAGCGACCGCGAGTGTCGTTTCGCCATTGGCCAGCACGAGGCCCGCGGTGCTCAACCCTTGGATGGTGCCGCCGAGCTGAAAGGCCCGATCCGAGCAGGTCACGACAGCGTTGGCGATGTCGGCCGAATCGACCGTGCCGGAGCCACCGGCGACCGTACACGTCTTGCCAGCAGGTTCATTGACGATGCCGATGACATAGGACGTGCCGGATGGCACGCGCGTCGGGAAGACGAACGTCGCATCGCCGGGGCCGACCGTGATGGTATCGATGCCATCGCTCAGTTGCAGGCCTGCAAGATCGCCGAGACCCGCGACAGTTCCGCCGATGGCGAATGTCGGCGGCGCCACGTCGGAAACGGTGGGCTGCGGAACACTGCTGAAGGAGGCATGGAAGACGGACCGGTCATCCCAGCGGCAAGCGGCCAGGACGCTGGCGAGCAGGACGACGGCGAACCATGAGAGCAGCTGTTTCATGAGCATCATTCGTGTGGAGGACTGCGGGATGCTGGCGAGGTTTGTCCTCTTGCGCCCGCGGACGTCTGAAGGAATCCAACGACGCTAGTAACGGCATCCGCAGAAAAGGTTCGGGCTGTAGCGCGAACCTTCTGCGCCAGCACCGTTACCCATCTGGAGTTCAAGACCGAGGAAGATCACATGGGTTGGAGTTGGGGGAGTATTCGATCAAAGTCCCCCACCGAGACTGGTGCAGCATCGTCCGGCGCCGCACCGGACCCACAGCAGACTGCGCTGGCGGGACATGACGTCGGCACCGCCCCGCCCCAGGGATTTCGACACAGGATTGCGCGTGGGATCGAGCAGATCCGCCGGCGGTTGTCATCGATAGTCACCGTCGTGCCACGTTGCGTTCGACGCGCAGCGGCCTGCGTTCAGCAGCGGCATGCACGCAGTCAGATCGAAGCATTGTTGGATCGACTGGCGTCCAGGCAGGCCAGCGCCGCGGGACTTGCGGCCGACCTTCGCAAACTGTCGGAGGCGAAACAGCAGTGGGCATTGAGCGATCCGCAATTCAGCGAAGAAGCATTCGGCGATCTGCTGCGGACCGTGCTCGAGCGGCAGTGGCCGGGAAAAAAGGTGCTGCATCTCGAAAAGGCGTTGCACGAACGATGTCTCGCTGCCGCGGGAGACTCTGTTCCGGAGGAGTTGCGCCCTTTGCGCGATCAACTTTCGGCACTGATCACGACGCAAGCCGATAGCTCTCGTGCCGTGGAGGGACTCAAAGCAAAGCACCGGAACGAGCTCCAAAAGATGGGCTTCGGCACCGCGAGGCAGATCGCGGCAGGAATCTTGTGGAAAGGGCCGGTCCTGTCGGCTGCCTTGAAGGCATTCGACCAGGCCAACAAAGCGTGCGAGTTCAAACCCGGCGCGACCGAGGCCCAACTGCGTGCGGCGCGCGATGAGCTCGAACACGCTGGAGACAATCTGCTCGATGCGCTCGACAGGACGCATCCGAAGCTCGCGCCAGCGGCACTGTCGGCCCGGTACTCCGCCACCGCAAACTGGAGAGCCGTGCATATCCAGCCGAAGAACCAGGCGCAAGCCGATCTCTACAACCGGTTCGTCGAGGGGCACAACTTCGATACCTCGCCCGGCAAGGCGTTGGTGCTCGACAAATCCCGGCAGGCCAAGGCGTTGCTGAGGGAAGTCGCCGAACACAACACGCAGCGCCAGCCTGGGACGCCGCGCACCGCGGAGGAACAATATTTTCGCGAGCTGTCTCGGCAGCGACGCTATCTCGAACGCGTCGACGATCTGGACAGCGCCGCTGACGATCCCGACATGAAGGAATTCCAGGCACTGCTGGCTCAGCTGCCTACTTCACCGCAGGGCGCTCGGAGAGATCCCGGCGAAGCTGCACCCGACTATGCAAAGGCACTGGAAACATTGCAGCTGACTGTCGAGGCCGCGGATCAAAAGGTTGCGATGTTGATCGCGGACACCGTGGAACAGATCGCTCAGCTGGAGCGCGAAAGTTCGATTACGCAGCGCGCGAAGCAGGCTCGCCAACTGGTCCAGAGGACCAGCTTGGCCGTCCTCATGAAATTGCCGGTGCGTGAGCAATTGATCCTGCTGCGGCAAGTGCGCGGCCATCTGCGCGGCCAACCGCCGAACGATCCGCGCTGGCGGCCGTTCCTGGATGCGCAGTCCAAGCTGTACCGCGCGATGCAGCTCAGCCCTGCATTCCTACGACATGAGAAGGAGCAACGCCGGACGCTCATGAGCTGGTTGCAACGGGACAAGAAGATGCTGCGGGAAGCGCGCGACCTGTGGCACACGTACACGCCCGGGCAAATGCGCGACATCATGATGAAGATCGCGCAGGCGCACAGTAGAGCGCTGAATTGCGAACCGCCACAAGATATCCGCTTCACCACCGATCCGGATGTGAAGGGCTATCGCTGGCTGCGAGACCAGCGAGTCATCCTGGTGGGCACGGTCAATCGCCAGTTCCTGGATTTCGAGGACATGATCGCCGGGCTATGCCACGAGAATTCTCACAATTGGCAGGATCAACTGGCGAAGCAAGTGCAAGAGGAACATCCAGTGAGCCAGGAAGATCATCCGCTGCACGAGCAGGCGTTATCTTTCGCGGCTAACCACGGCTTCTACATTCGTGCGAACACGGATTATCTCGCCTATCGATCGCAGCCCGTGGAAGCGCATGCGTTTCGCACCGGGGCCAAATTCTCGGCCGATCTGATGCGGATGCTGGCGAGCTAGAGCGCGCGCATGGGAATTTCCGCGAATCACGCGCCCCACCCACCCGGCGCAAAGCTCCACCCCGCCCGTTCAGTCAGTTCGATTGCCCGAGCCCTCCACGGATCATGCCCATCATGTTCGGGTGCGATGGGTCGCAGCCGTCAGGCAACAACGGAATCAACTGATGAAAACGTCTCTTCGAGGGCTCAGCGTCCTTATGCTCACCATCGCACTCGCTGCGTGCGGTGGCGGTGGTGGAAGCAACGGCAGTGGCGCTGACGCCGGAAACAACGGCGGCAACAATGACGCCCCTCCTCCGACCTTCGCCGTCGGCGGCACCGTCTCCGGTCTGCCCGATGGTGCGCAACTTTCTGTGACCGACAACGGCGAGAGTGCGCAGACGATCTCCACCAATGGGCCATTCACCCTGAATACGAAAGTGCCCAGCGGTACTTCGTACAGCATCTCTGTTGGCACACAGCCCGCCGGATATCAGTGCGCAGTCACTCAGGGCTCAGGCACGGTGGCAGCGAGCGACATCGCGAATGTCGCGATTGCCTGCACGCAAATCACGGCAACCGTCGGCGGCTCGGTCGACGGACTGACCTCCACCGGGCTGGTCCTCGCGAACGGCAACGACACATTGAATGTGCCTGCCAACGCAACGACGTTCACGATGCCGACGGCTGTCGCCAGCGGCACTGCCTACAACATCGTCGTTCGCAGCAGCCCCACAGGGTCGCGCTGCACGGTGAACAACGGCTCAGGAACGGGCGGCGACACGGCGGCAAACAACTCGAAGGTTTCATGTGAGCCGGCGACCGGCTCGGAGCTCTACGCTTTCGGAAGTCCGCCGGGCGCCTGGGACCCCGCCGGAGCTCTGGTCGAGGGTCCGGACGGCAATCTCTACGGAGCCAGCCAGGGCGGTGGTGAGAATGATCTGGGCACCGTATTCATGATCACGCCCGACGGCACGCAGACCGTGCTCCATTCATTCAGCGGCGACTCCGACGGCGAAT